>NZ_CP062974.1:0-3811075 GCF_017355605.1 Pontibacillus sp. ALD_SL1 | reverse complement strand
CAAATTTCACCCCTTTCGAGCATAAAAATAATAAAGAAGAGTCTATGAAACAAAAAACCTCACGTATCCTACCTTTCTTAGTAAATAAAACATAGAAGAAAGGAGATCCGGAGGTGGGTTGTACAACTTTTGTGCAATCTTAAGGACTTATAATTCTGTGGAAGCACAACTGTTACTATAACAGTCTCCATTAAACTTATAAGCACAATCCACAATATTGTTGATAAGTAAATGCACACCGTTGTGAATAGATGTCCACACCTTATCCACAACCTGTGGAAAAGAATGTTTGGTGTGTTAGGTTATTCATTACTAAAACACAAATATAATACCAAATAAATCCCGGAGTTGCAATGGTTTTTGGTTGGTTATCCACATTGTCTACTGCTTGTAGATAAATTTTATCCACAACACTATATTTTGTGATTATCTTGTCGATAATTGGTGTGGATAGTCGAAAATCGGTTTTAAAGTTATTCACAGACAAAGTGTACAGAAAATAATGCCCTGATTAAACACTTTATTTAACGTAAAAGAAATAGCTTACCTTCTTGGGTGGATCCAGTGATTTAAACGTTGGATTTATATATTAAGTTCTTAAGTGAAGGGAATAGATTTGAATGGAGTTGAATAAATCGGGGGAAAATTGATCCTAAATTATTCTTATGAAGTGAGAATGAAAAAAATACGAGAAGATCATAATGGTCATTTAAGGTGACATGACTAGAGTATGCTTTCTAACTATTGGAGCTATTCGTTACAAACCTAAAAAGAAAGTTGACTTTTTATGCCTATCCTTCTTATAATGAATTGGACTGTCTTTTTAGTTTTTGAATTTATTCAATCCTCAGGGAGGTGTCTATACAATGAAACGTACATTTCAACCAAATAACCGTAAACGTAAAAAAGTGCACGGCTTCCGTACTCGTATGAGTTCTGCAAACGGACGTAAAGTACTAGCGCGCCGTCGTCGCAAAGGTAGAAAAACATTATCTGCATAGGCCACTGAACATATGTCAGTGGTCTTTTTTCTAGTTTGAACGTAAATAAAACGTATTCCTCACTAAGCCATCTATAGTGGCGCTGATCTAATATTTCTTTAAGAAAATGCTGTTTTGTATGATATAACTTTTTTCTGTAGGGGATATGCTGTAAGCAGGGGGAATACGTTTTTTATGTTGAGAATAAAAGTAGGAACGACTGATGGTCGTGACTGGTTGACTAGATACTTTGCATATCTAAACGATTGGAAACTCGTGCTTCCTAAGGAGCACTACGCTTTTCTTTAAGAGTGAGGATGAAATTATGAAGAAACAATATCGCATTAAAAAAAATGAAGAATTTCAACATGTTTTTAAAAAAGGTTCTTCATTTGCTAATAGACAACTGGTGCTCTACTACGTAAAAAAAGAGGAACAACCTCACTTCCGAATTGGCCTTTCAGTAAGCAAAAAAATCGGAAACGCGGTCATGAGAAATCAGATAAAGCGTTACTTGAGACAAGCCTTTCTTGAACTTGAGCCACGAATGGAGCAAAATTACGATATAGTTGTCATTGCCAGAAAGCCAACAAATCAAATGAACTTCCAAGAGATCAAGAAAAGTTTGTCTCACGTTTTAAAGAAAACAAATCTTTTAGCGAAATCAGTAAAAGCTTAAGATTTGATATAGAAGCTTGCCAGTCACTAATGATAGAATACATGTATTACTGGAATATTACCGTTTGGGATAATAAGGAGGAAGAAACGTTGCGAAAGAAGGTCCTTTTTTTATTAACGCTGACAGGACTTCTTGTTGTACTATCGGGATGTACGCAAATTGATCAAAACATTACATCTGAAAGTACAGGATTTTGGAATGAGTATTTCGTATATCCACTGTCGCTGTTAATTAAGTATTTCGCAGGCTTGTTTAGTGAAAGCTACGGTTTATCTATTGTAGTCGTAACACTGATCATTCGCTTGATTCTGTTGCCGTTAAACGTTAAACAGTTAAAGAGCTCTAAAGCTATGCAGGAAATACAACCACAATTACAAGAGCTAAGACAAAAGTATAGCTCAAAAGATCAGAAAACTCAGCAACAGCTACAACAAGAAACAATGCAATTGTTCCAGAAAAATGGGGTAAACCCACTAGCTGGTTGTTTCCCGATTCTTTTACAAATGCCGATTTTAATTGCGTTTTATCATGCAATTGTTCGTACGCAGGAAATTGAAACCCATAGTTTCCTATGGTTTGAATTAGGTGCACCAGATCCGTTCTTCATTATGCCACTCGTCGCTGCTGCAACAACATTTATTCAGCAAAAGTTAATGATGGCTGGGACAATGGATCAAAATCCGCAAATGAAAATGATGCTTTACATTATGCCGGTTATGATTGGTATTTTTGCATTAAACTTCCCAGCAGCACTAGCACTTTACTGGGTAGTAGGTAACTTATTTATGATTGCACAAACTGTTTTTATTCGTAAGCCAATGATGAAGGATACAGAAACAGAGGGAGCGAAGTAAGTGAGACAAGTAACTGCTACTGGACAAACAGTTGAGGACGCGGTCCGTTCAGCGTTAGAGCAGTTAAACACCTCGAGGGACCAAGTTAATGTAGAAATAATTGACGAAGGTAAAAAAGGATTCTTCGGTGTGTTTGGTGCTAAGAAAGCTATTGTGAAGGTTATGATGGTAACCGCTAAAGAAGAAACGGTTTCAATCGCACCAGAACCAACTGAAGAACCTGCTGACCAAAGAGAAAGTACAAAAGAACGTGAAAGTTATCGTGTAACGGAAGAACACGTGAAGAAAACATCTAATGTGGAAGATGCGATTGAGGCAACGAAGGAGTATTTAGAACAGGTCGGTAACCAAATGGGGGCTCCGATCCATGTAACCGTTCAGAAAAAGAGTAAAGAAGTTATTTTTGAGCTCAAAGGGGATAAAATTGCTTTACTCATTGGGAAGCGTGGGCAAACACTAAATGCTTTACAGTCATTAGCTCAGTTGGTCATTAACAGGGATGGTCATCAGTATTTGACGGCGATTGTAGATGCCGAAGGATATAGAGAAAGAAGGAAAGAAACACTTTCTGGTTTAGCAACTCGTTTGGCTGACAAAGCCGTTCGAACGAAGAATGAGATTGCGCTTGAATCAATGCCTTCTTATGAGAGAAAAATTATTCACGCTGCCCTTCAGCATAACAAACAGGTTTCGACGTACTCTGATGGTTCAGAACCGCATCGTCATGTTGTTATAAAACCCGAATAACGTTTAAGATGCCCCTGGTCGAGGACCGGGGGCATTTCTTGTGATCAGGGCTAGTCACGTGGATCGACGATACAAGTGGTCGAAGCGAAGTAGACAGAATAGATTATCCACATGTGGATAACACTCCGTATATACAAATAGTTTGAAGTAAAAGCTTTTCAAAGAATTGTGTTATGTGCTAATCTAATAAGTTAGTGACTATATAAATCAAACAATTGTGGATAAAATATAATTAAGATGAGGAAAGAGGTGAGAGCATGGAAACAGATACTATAAGTGCGATATCAACCCCCGTTGGGGAGGGAGCGATCGCTATAGTTCGTTTAAGTGGTCCAGAAGCGGTTTCGGTAGCAAACGGAATGTTTCAGGGTAAAGATTTAAACGAGGTCGACACTCACACGATTCATTATGGAAAGTTACTAGACCCTAAAACGAATGAAATGGTAGAAGAAGTAATGGTTTCTGTCATGCGTGCTCCTAAAACGTTCACTCGTGAAGATATAGTAGAGATCAACTGTCATGGTGGTCTTGTTTCTGTAAACCGTGTTTTAGAGTTAACTTTGTCACAAGGTGCCCGTTTAGCGGAGCCAGGTGAATTTACTAAGCGTGCTTTTTTAAATGGTCGTATCGATTTATCCCAGGCAGAAGCAGTTATGGATTTAATCCGTGCTAAGACTGATCGCGCTATGAACGTAGCTTTAAAGCAAATGGATGGTCGTCTATCCCATTTAATTCAGAAATTAAGACAAGAACTACTCGAGGTATTAGCCCAAGTAGAGGTCAATATTGATTATCCAGAATATGATGACGTTGAAGAAATGACGAACGATTTAATGATTCAAAACACCCGACAGGTTCACCAAGAAATTGAACGACTGTTAAGAACGGCTAAACAAGGGAAAATACTTCGTGAAGGCCTTGGAACAGCTATTGTGGGTCGTCCGAACGTAGGGAAGTCCTCTTTAATGAACGCATTAGTTCATGAGAATAAAGCGATTGTTACAGAAGTTCCTGGAACAACTCGTGATGTCATTGAGGAGTATGTAAACGTCAGAGGGGTTCCGCTTCGTCTAATTGACACCGCAGGAATTCGTGAAACAGAAGACTTGGTTGAGAAAATTGGTGTTGAAAAGTCACGCCAAGTTTTACAAGAAGCGGACTTAATTTTACTTGTCTTAAATAATGGTGACACGATCACGCAAGAGGACAAAAAATTATTTGAAGCAGTTGAAGGCATGGATGTAATTGTTATTGTAAACAAGACAGATTTGCCTCAACAAATAGACATGGATGAATTACGCGAAGTAGCGGGTGATCATCCTATAGTATCGACGTCGTTAATTGAAGAGCAAGGTATTGATCAATTAGAATCATCTATATCAGATATCTTCTTTGAAGGAGATATTGATACGGGTGATATGACGTACCTTTCGAATGTTCGTCACGTCCAACTGCTAAATCAAGCTAAAGAAACGTTAGAAGACGCAATGGATGGAATGAATGCAGGTATGCCGATTGATATGGTTCAAATCGATGTAACCCGAACATGGGAGCTTCTTGGTGAAATCGTAGGCGATACGGTTCAAGAAAGCTTAATTGATCAGTTATTCTCTCAGTTTTGTTTAGGAAAATAAAAGTGAGTTAAGGAGAGAGAGTCATGAATACTTTTGATGCAGGACATTATGACGTTATTGTTATTGGTGCTGGTCATGCAGGTGTAGAAGCTGGATTAGCGGCTGCCCGTCGCGGAGCGAAGACATTAATGTTGACGTTAAATCTAGATATGATCGCCTTTATGCCTTGTAACCCTTCAATTGGAGGACCGGCAAAAGGTGTTGTCGTTCGTGAAATTGATGCCTTAGGTGGAGAAATGGCCAAAGTAATTGATAAAACGTATATTCAAATGCGTTTATTAAATACAAGAAAAGGCCCAGCTGTGCGTGCTCTTCGTGCCCAAGCTGACAAACACTTATATATTCAAGAAATGAAAAAAGTCATTGAGAATGAACCAAACCTAACCATTCGTCAGGGAATGGTTAAAGAACTTATGGTAGAAGACGGAGTATGTAAAGGTGTCGTAACAGAGACAAAGGCCGCCTATACAGCAGACTCTGTCATTGTTACAACCGGAACATTCATGCGTAGTAAAGTACTCATTGGAGATTTAGCCTATGAGAGTGGGCCTAATAACCAACGCGCTTCTACAGATTTATCTGTTCAACTTGAAGAACTTGGTATTAAGATGGTTCGCTTTAAAACAGGAACTCCAATGCGCGTAAACAGTCATTCAATTGACTATTCAAAAACAGAAATTCAGCCAGGGGATGAGGTTCCCCGTGCATTCTCCTATGAGACAACAGAATATATTATGGATCAAATTCCTTGTTGGCTAACGTATACGAATGAATTTACTCATAAGATTATTGATGACAACTTAAGTTCATCTGCAATGTATTCAGGAATGGTGAAAGGTACAGGGCCTCGTTACTGCCCTTCTGTTGAAGACAAAATTGTTCGTTTCCATGATAAACCTCGTCACCAGGTCTTTTTAGAACCTGAAGGTAGAAATACAGAAGAGGTTTATGTACAAGGCCTGTCTACTTCCCTACCTGAAAACATTCAAAAGCAAATGATCGAGACTGTGCCAGGTCTTGAAAAAGCTGAAATCATGCGAGCTGGCTATGCGATTGAGTATGATTCTGTCATCCCAACCCAGCTTTGGCCAACACTCGAATTAAAAGCAGTTGAAGGTTTGTTTACAGCTGGTCAAATAAACGGTACTTCTGGATATGAAGAAGCCGCGGCTCAAGGTTTAATGGCAGGTATTAATGCAGCTTCTAAAGTACTTGGCAAAGAACCGGTTATTCTAGATCGTTCTCAAGCTTATATCGGTGTTCTTATTGATGACTTAGTAACAAAAGGGACAGATGAACCGTATCGTCTTCTTACTTCTCGTGCTGAGTATCGCCTTATTTTGCGTCATGATAACGCAGACCTTCGTCTTACGGACATTGGTTATGAAATTGGGATGATTTCTGAAGATCGTTATGGTCGTTTCCAAGATAAGAAACGTATGATCCAAGAAGAAATTGAACGTCTGAAGGGGATTACGATTAAAGCAACAGATCAGGTTCAAGAGGTCATTCAACAAGCGGGTGGCTCACCTCTTAAAGATGCAGTAAATGCGTATGATTTACTCAAACGACCAGAAATGAAGTATGAAATGGTCGCAAGTCTTCTTGAGGAGAAAAAAGAACTTCCTGAAGCAGTAGAAGAACAAGTTGAGATTCATACGAAATATGCGGGTTATATCCAAAAGTCAGAGCAACAAATTGAGCGTATGAGAAAAATGGAAAACAAGAAGATTCCAGAGGACATTGATTATGATGATATCCATGGTATTGCTTCTGAAGCGAGGGATCGCCTTAAAGAGGTTCGTCCTTTATCAGTAGGTCAGGCTTCTCGTGTCTCTGGTGTGAACCCAGCTGATGTATCAATCTTACTTGTTTATATAGAACAAGGAAAAATTGCTAAGGTCTCTGGAGATGAAGCCTAAGCAGAAAGGACCGGTGTCATGAACAAAGAAACCTTTCTTAAAGCTTTACAAGATCAAGGGATTGAGCTAAATGATAAACAAGAAAAGCAGTTCCATGATTATTTTGAAGCCCTAGTTGAGTGGAACGAAAAAATGAATCTAACGGCTATTACAGATGAAGAAAGTGTATATTTAAAGCACTTTTACGATTCAATAACAGCAGCTTTTTATTTAGATTTCAATCAACCTTTATCGATTTGTGATGTGGGAGCTGGGGCAGGATTCCCTAGCCTCCCTTTAAAAATTGTCTTCCCGCAACTAAAAGTAACGATTGTCGATTCGTTGAAGAAGCGTATTACATTTTTAAATCATTTAGCTACAAAGCTAGATCTCGATGATGTTGCTTTCTATCACGATCGCGCTGAGAACTTCGGGAAGAACCAACAGTTTAGGGAACAGTACGATATGGTAACAGCCCGCGCTGTAGCGAGACTATCTGTTTTAAGCGAATTATGTCTGCCTCTTACAAAAGTTGGAGGTAAGTTCGTTGCAATGAAGGGCGCATCCTTTAAAGATGAATTGGAAGATGCAGCTTTTGCGACAAGTCTCCTTGGTGCTGAATTAGAAAACCATCACACTTTCTATTTACCTGAAGAAGATAGTGAGCGTAATATCGGAATCTATCATAAGCGTCGTAAAACACCAAAGAAATATCCGCGTAAAGCGGGTCTTCCAAATAAAAGCCCTCTCACACAATAAAGAATAGAGAATTTTGAACACATGGGTTTTCTGGTTAAGAAATCTCATGTGTTTTTTGTATTTCTTGTTAACAGAGCTTCAATTAAAGGTTTTATTTGTAGAGAAGGTAAGAATTCTGTTAATCTATCATAAGCCTTTCATTAAAAACATGTCAGGATTCTATTGCTTTCATTCCAACTGCTGTCTAACTCAATACTTTGTTGAAACAAGCTTTCATACCATTTGTTTATACCAACGCTTATATTGGGAATACGTTAAACTTATGTACTAGGTGTATGGATGACCTACGAAAATCTTATATTTCATCGAATGATGTAAGGGAGTTGATGAGTTAGAAGGATTTGTGTCAATAAGTGGAGAATATATACATATTATGATCAGGAGTAGAAGCTCTGTAGTTTTCTGAGGCAGGAATATTTGAAAAGATTTTCAAGCTCTCCCTGCTCATTTCATAGATTATGTGCTAAAATATAGATAGAATTATACGATAATAGAAGAAGACTGCTTCTATAAATCGCAAATGAACGTTATATGCGCGGCAGCCTCCGCTGCAGCGCTTTTTTGCACTTTCAAAATTTTATCCTTCCTTTCTCAAGGATAAAAGAAGAGAACAATACATGGATCCTCGCATCTCTATCGAAAAGAGATGTTTTCTATAATGGTTTCTTTTGCTGTTTCACGTGAAACATACCTTAGATGATAACACGAAGGGTACCCATAAAGGGTGAAAGTAGAAAAGGTGGTGTCAAAGGATGAAACACCCATTCAGCCGCATATTTGGAATAGGGGATAAGTCCGAAGCGGAAGAGAAAGATCAAGAACGACAAGACTATCATCCTGATGAAGTTATTCAATTACCAGTGCATACTATTCAACCGAATCGCTATCAGCCGCGTACAATTTTCAACCATGACAAGATTGAAGAGTTGGCTCAGACCATTCAAACACATGGTATGATTCAGCCTATTGTTGTTCGCAAGATGCAAGGTGAAAATGCTGGTTATGAATTAATAGCTGGTGAGCGTCGTTGGAGAGCTGTCCAGCATTTAGGGTGGGAGAATGTTTCAGCTATTATCAGAGAAATGGATGAAGCACAAACCGCTTCCGTTGCTTTAATTGAGAATTTACAACGAGAAGAGTTAACCGTTATTGAAGAGGCAATGGCTTATGCAAAGTTATTAGAAATCCATAACTTAACGCAGGAGGCTTTAGCGCAGCGGCTTGGAAAAAGCCAATCGACAATTGCGAATAAATTACGGTTACTGAAGCTTCCAGATGTAGTTCAACAAGCCATTCTTGATAAAAAAATTACAGAACGACATGCTCGTGCTCTTATTGCACTGAAAGATCCTGAAAAACAGGAGCAGTTGCTACAAGAAATTATCGAAAAGTCCCTTAATGTAAAGCAAACAGAAGAAAAGATAGCTAAGATGCGCGAAGGGGAACAAAAGCCTCAAAAGCGTAAGCCACAGTTAAAAGGGATTAGTAAAGATATGCGCATTGCGATGAACACAATTAAACAATCGCTTACGATGGTCTCCGACACAGGTATTGATCTTGAAACGGATGAAGAAGATTATGATGATTACTATCAAATCACTATTAAGATTCCTAAAAAACAATCATGATGCTAGTACTCCCCATCTTTTGTGACGCACATAAGGTGGGTTTTTTTCACATAAACTCTTTATCTCTAGAAGAAGTCAAGGATCTATAAAGGACTAGATTAGAGATTTTAGTTTATGATTTTATCTGATTTATTTCTTCTTATAGGGTTAAAAGATGATAAAATAAAAATGAAAGATTTGACAGATTAGAGGTAGGTGACATCATGGGTAAAGTAATCGCCGTTGCTAATCAAAAAGGCGGAGTGGGAAAGACCACTACAGCTGTAAGTCTAAGTGCATGCTTAGCATATTTGAATCACAAGGTATTATTAGTTGATATTGATCCACAAGGAAATGCAACAAGCGGGGTTGGTATTGAAAAAGCTGATATGGATCAATGTGTATACAATGTGCTAGTGGAAGACTTAGAAGCGAAGTATGTGAAGGTTCCTACGATGGTGGAAAATTTAGATGCTATACCTGCCACGATCCAGTTAGCAGGTGCAGAAATTGAACTTGTTCCAACGATTTCACGTGAAGTCCGCTTAAAGAAAGCGATTGACTCAGTAAAGGATGAATATGATTACGTCATTATTGACTGTCCTCCATCCTTGGGTTTACTGACTATCAATGCTTTGACGGCTTCAGACACTGTTTTAATTCCTGTGCAATGCGAATATTATGCACTAGAAGGATTGAGTCAGCTGTTAAATACTGTGCGCCTCGTGCAAAAGCACTTGAATAAGCAACTCATGATAGAAGGCGTATTACTTACAATGCTAGATGCTCGTACCAATTTAGGAATACAAGTTATTGATGAAGTTAAGAAGTACTTTCAAGACAAAGTGTATGGATCCGTTATACCTCGTAACGTTCGTTTAGGTGAAGCTCCAAGTCATGGACAACCCATTATTCTTTACGATCCAAAATCCCGTGGCGCTGAAGTTTACTTAGAATTAGCAAAGGAAGTGATGACGAATGGCCAGAGGGTTAGGTAAGGGCCTAGGCTCCATCTTTCCATCAGTGGAAGTAACAGAAGAGGAAAAGGTACAAGAAATTTCTGTTCAAGAATGTCGTCCCAATCCTTATCAGCCAAGAAAGGTTTTTGATCCAAAAGCTATTGAAGAATTGAAAGAATCAATTCTCCAATATGGAATCCTTCAACCTATTATTGTACGGAAAAGTATAAAAGGGTATGACATTGTAGTGGGTGAAAGACGGTACAGAGCTGCAACAGAAGCGGGTCTGAATACTGTTCCCGCTGTCATCCGTGATCTATCCGAACAACATATGATGGAATTGGCTTTACTTGAAAATCTTCAACGAGAGGATCTCACTCCGATTGAAGAAGCACAAGCCTATTCAAACTTGATGAAAGAGCTTAATTTAACGCAGGAACAGTTAGCTAAGCGTCTAGGGAAAAGTCGCCCTCACATTGCGAACTTAGTTCGTCTATTGTCGCTTCCTAAACCTGTAGGAGAGCTTATTAATAACGGAGAACTTTCAATGGGACAAGGAAGAGCTTTGTTAGGATTGAAGGATAAAAATCAACTCCTACCGCTCGTTGAAAAAATCCGTAAAGAAGGATTAAATGTACGTCAGGTAGAGCAGTACATTATTCAATTAAATGAAAAGAACATGCAAAAGAATAAGAAGAAAAAAGTGAAAAAAGATATCTTTATTCAAGAGAGGGAGTCCCTTCTTCAAGAAAGATTAGGAACAGGGGTTACTATTCAGAAGGGTAAACGGAAAGGGAAAATTGAAATTGAATTTTTCTCTGAAGAGGACCTGGATCGAATTCTACACTACTTTGAAGAATAAAGACTTATACCTGGTGCTTGTCTATGCAAGCATCAGGCTTTTTTCATATCTTAAGCAGATTTTTATCGTACTGTTTCACATGAAACATGGCTAAGTTTGTTGGAGGAAGACAATCAATGATTTTATTTGGCACACTTGTAAATGGTATAGGTATTTTATTAGGTAGTTTAATAGGGTTATTTTTTAATAAGATACCTGAAAAAACGAAAGAAACGACTATGAACGGCATCGGGTTAGCTGTAACGCTTATTGGTTTACGTATGGCAATACAAACAGACCAGATTATTGTAATGCTTCTTAGTTTACTGTTTGGAGCTTTTGCCGGAGAGTGGCTCAAACTTGAGGAGCGGTTTGAGAAACTAGGTGCTTTCTTAGAGTCAAAGTTCAGTAAAGGTAAGCATTCCTCTGTTTCAGAAGGTTTTATAACCGCCTCCTTAATTTTTGTAATCGGAGCAATGGCTGTCGTAGGAGCCCTTGATAGTGGAATACGGGGAGACCACGACGTGTTAGTGACAAAAGCAATTATAGATTCATTTGTAGCCCTTGTTTTAACGACGACATTAGGGTGGGGCGTTATGCTATCGGTTATTCCGGTTCTCTTATATGAGGGAGGGATAGCCTTGTTATCTACCCAAATCCATAATTGGATTCCCCAGGATTTCATGGATGTCTTTATTGTCGAAATGACAGCTACTGGCGGAATTTTAATCGTTGCCATCGGACTTAATATCCTTCATATAACGAAAGTACGTGTGGCTAATTTGTTACCGAGTTTACTGTTTATTGGCTTTATCCTTTATGGGTGGCTGAAATTAGGGATTTAGATTTCTAGAAAATGAAAGAAGAGCAAGAACCCTCAGGTTCTTGCTCTTTTTTTATGGAGCGCTATTCCTTTATCGGTAACCAACGTTTTCTTTTTTGTGTGAGTGGATCGGTTGTAACAGGCTTTGATATTTCAGCCTTCCCCATATGTTCATCAAAGGTTTTGAGTGCTTTGGCCATTTGCTTAGCCATTTGCATTACAATATTTAAGCGTGTGTTTTGCAGTACAAAATACTCCATAAAACCACTAACATTCACCACACCTGTAAGGTGGATCTCTCCTACGTCAGGGAGTTGCTTTTTTACAGCTGCTCCTGGTTTCACAGGACCCTGACCTAAAATGATATTCCCAACAGATGATAATTTACCTAAACATGCATCAATTCCTATAATGTATGGGCGATGATAGCGTTTTTGAATCAATTCAAGTTTTTCATTCAAGTTAACGGCATGGACAGGTTCACTAAGTGTTCCGTACACGTGAATACGTTGAAGATGGTTCTCTTCAAGGAGCGTCCCAATTAAAGGGCCGAGAGAATCACCAGTAGAACGGTCGGTACCAATACAGACAATGACAATTTCTCGATTAGCAGGCACCCATTCTTTAAGTGTCTGAGTTAAACCCAACATTAACTGCTCATCTTCAAAATGGTAGCGATGTTCTGTTTTCTGAGAAAAAAGTCTTTGCTTTAGATTCATAGCTTTTCCTCCGTAGTCATATTGTTATTAGTATACAGCGATTTTTCGAATTCTATACATAGACGAAGAAAGAAGGTAGGAGGAAAAATATGATTCGATCTGGTATGAAATGGATGTTCTTGATCATTGGGACTATGATTGGAGCAGGATACGCTTCAGGTAGGGAATTATGGCAGTTTTTTGGTCATGAGAGTGGACTTGCTATTCTGATTTTTACCATACTCTTTACAATTTCCTGTTACGTCATCTTGAGGATAAGTTTCGAGAAGAAGTCGAAGCATTACCTTCCTGTTCTTCGTACAATTGTAGGTGACCATTTAACTTTACTGTACGATGGAATGATCATTCTTTACCTTTTCACTACAACTGTTATTATGCTAGCTGGTAGTGGAGCCACTTGGCAGGCATTTCATTTCTCATATTGGTTAGGGATTATTGCTATTATCGTTCCTCTTATTCTAGTGTTCGTGTGGGATATTAAAGGGATCTTATCTATGAATAGTATTATATTGCCTTTGCTGATTGGGGGCCTGTTGTATGTGTTGATTTTGTTCTCTGTTCAGCAAGAACTCTCTATTTTTTCTCATATCGGAGAGCAGAGTAATTGGCCAGCCGCTTTCCCTTTTACTGCACTTAATATCCTGCCTCTTATTGCTGTTCTAGGCGCTGTAGGAAGTGAAGTTCGCTATAAAGGAGAAATATGGATTGCAAGTATTGGGAGCGGTCTTGTACTAGGCTCTATATCGTTTATTTACAATAGTAGTCTTATTCAGATAGCAGATGACATTTTACTTTATGAAATTCCCTTGTTTGCCATCCTTAAACATTACCCTTATGAGATGTTTCTGTTTATATCTTTTCTGTTATGGATTGCCATTTTTACAACGGCAGCATCTGGTGTTCTCGGGTTAATTACAAGGTTTAGAAATCGGTTGAAAGGACCTCTTTGGCTTCTGGCTGCCATTACGCTGTTACTAATGCTCCCCCTAACTAGTATTGGTTTCTCCACATTGATAAAGTATCTATATCCACTGTATGGTTTGTTAAACCTCTATGTGCTTTCGGCTATTTTGTTATACCCCTTCTTAAATCGATACAAAATCAGTTGAAAAGCTGATACAATAGTTTATTATGAAGGTTTAATGGGGGAGGGGACGGAGCACATTGTGGAATTGGTTACAAGGTAAATGGACGAGTTCTGTTGATTATGTAACTGGGCCAGATTTATGGGTGATGCTTGGTAAAGGCGTTTTAAATATAATCGTTATAGTAATACTTTCTTATTTTATTATTAAGTTTGGTAAACAAGTCATTCAAAACATTTTTAAACGAAGAAGGAAAGGTCCTTTTAAAATTACTCAACGGCGTGAGCTTACTCTCGTAAAGCTATTGGAAAATACGCTCACATACATGGTTTACTTCACGGCAGCGATTATGATTTTAGATACCATTAGTATTGATGTGAGAACCTTACTAGCTGGCGCAGGCATTGCTGGATTGGCTATTGGCTTTGGAGCTCAAAACTTGGTGAAAGACATCATTACTGGCTTTTTCATTATATTTGAAGATCAATTTTCAGTAGGAGATTACGTCCAAACGTCAAGCTCAGAAGGATTTGTTGAAGAGATCGGACTTCGTACAACGAAAATTAAGCATTGGACGGGAAAACTCCACATTATACCAAACGGTAGTATTAATGAAGTGACGAACTTCTCGGTTCATAACAGTATAGCTGTGGTTGATGTCAGCATTGCTTATGAGGGAGACATTATACGAGCAGAAGCGGTTATAGAAGGCTTGCTCCAAGAGTTACCTAAACGATATCAGGAGTTAAGGGGTACACCTGAACTTCTTGGTGTACAAAGTTTAGGTTCCTCTGATGTTGTGCTAAGAATTATAGCTGAGACAGACCCAATGGAACATTGGCCGATTGCTCGTATGCTTCGCAAGGAACTGAAGAACAGATTAGATGAACAAGGAATTGAAATACCTTTCCCTCGTTTAGTCATGTATTCTAGACAGGAAGAACAGGAAGTCGTGGAGACAACATCGTAAGGAGGATTACAAATGGCAGATCAACTATACTCTTTAAACGATATTGTTCAAATGAAAAAATCGCACCCATGCGGTGAGAATAGATGGAAGATTATTCGTTTAGGGGCAGATATACGTATAAAGTGTGAAGGGTGCGGGCATAGTGTCCTTATCCCGAGACGACGCTTTGAAACCAAGATGAAGAAGGTCCTTGTGAAACATGAAGAAAAGCAAAATTAAGAGTTAGTAAAGAGCTTGAAGGTTGTTTCACGAAAATCTATGTATATGTTATGTTGTATACTAGAAAATCAATAAATAACATTAGTGAACACCTCAAAAATAGAAAATAGCGAGTATATAAATGGAAAAACAAGGGTGGAGTTCCCCCTTGTTTTTCTAATGTGCTTCCTTGTCATATGTATAGACGAGCAATATAATTGGGTTACTGCAGACGTTCATGTGGACGGTAATCCTTAAGGAGTGGAATGTTAATGTCATTAACAACAGGAATTGTAGGTTTGCCTAACGTTGGGAAATCAACCTTATTTAATGCAATTACCCAGGCAGGTGCAGAATCAGCTAACTACCCGTTCTGTACCATTGATCCTAACGTTGGTATTGTTGAAGTTCCAGATGAAAGATTAGAGAAACTAACAGAATTAGTAAACCCTAAGAAAACAGTACCTACGGCATTCGAGTTTACAGATATCGCAGGTATTGTGAAGGGTGCAAGTAAAGGTGAAGGGTTAGGAAACCAATTCTTATCTCATATTCGTCAAGTAGATGCGATCAGCCACGTTGTTCGTTGTTTCCAAGATGATAACATCACACACGTTTCTGGTGGAGTAGATCCAATTTCAGATATTGAAACCATCAATTTAGAACTAATTTTAGCTGACTTAGAAACAGTGAATAAGCGTCTTGATCGAGTTGCGAAAATGGCTCGCCAAAAAGACAAAGAGGCTCTTGCAGAACAAGCCGTTCTTGAAAAGATTAAAGAAGGCCTTGAAGAAGAAGTACCAGCAAGAGCTTTGGAATATAGTGATGATCAACAAAGAATTGTAAAAGGGCTTCATTTACTAACGTCTAAGCCTGTTTTATATGTGGCTAATGTTGGGGAAGATGAAATTGCAGACCCAAGCGGCAACGAACATGTACAAGCTGTACGTGAGTTTGCTGAAAAAGAGAATGCTCAGGTAATTGTTGTTTGTGCAAAGATTGAGTCTGAAATTGCTGAGCTTGAAGGAGAAGAAAAACAAGAATTCTTAGATGATCTAGGCATTGCAGAGTCAGGTCTTGATCAGCTGATCAAAGCGTCATACAATCTTCTTGGTTTAGCTACTTACTTTACAGCAGGTGAGCAAGAAGTTCGTGCTTGGACCTTTAAAGAAGGAATGACAGCCCCTCAAGCAGCAGGAATCATTCACAGTGACTTTGAAAGAGGGTTTATCCGTGCTGAGACGGTGGCTTATGATGACCTTGTAGAGGCTGGTAAAATGTCAGTGGCTAAAGAAAATGGTAAAGTTCGTTTAGAGGGCAAAGAATATTTAGTTAAAGATGGAGATGTCATTCATTTCCGCTTTAATGTATAAGCGTAAAATTGGAAACTTGGTTGTGCTTTTCTATTAACTTTGATATAATACAACATTGTGAGTAATTGTACGAGAAATTACTCCTTGCCCGTAAAAGGGCCGCTAAGTCCAAAAGGAGGTGAAGTCGGATGAGAAATTACGAGATCATGTATATCATCCGCCCAAACGTAGATGAGGAAACTCAAAAATCAGTAGTAGAGCGTTTCAACAATGTTCTTACTGATAATGGTGCGGAAATTACTGAAACTAAAGAAGTAGGCAAGCGTCGCTTAGCTTATGAAATTAACGATTTCCGTGATGGTTACTACATGGTAATCAAATTCAACGGTGACAGCCAAGCTGTTAACGAATTTGATCGCCTTGCTAAGTATTCTGATGATATTATTCGTCACATCGCTGTACGCGAAGACGATCAATAAGGAGTGGTTCTGTGTTAAATCGTGTCGTTCTTGCCGGCAGATTAACCAAGGATCCTGATTTGCGCTATACACCCAACGGAGTAGCCGTTGCGAACTTTACGATTGCTGTAAACCGCCCGTTTACAAGCCAACAAGGTAGCCGTGATGCAGATTTCATTAACTGTGTCGTGTGGCGTCGTGCCGCAGAGAACCTAGCGAACTTTATGAGTAAAGGAAGCTTAGTCGGTGTTGATGGACGTTTACAATCCCGAAGCTTCGATAACCAAGAAGGCAAACGCGTCTTTGTAACAGAAGTTGTTGCTGATAGTGTACAATTCTTAGAATCAAAAGGCTCGTCTTCAGGTGGCGCAGGTTCACAAGGATTCCAATCTAATCAGAACCAATCTGGATATAGTCCAAACAATAATAACAACAACAATAATCAACCTAAACAGGATGACCCATTCGCTGATAATGGGGAACCGATTGATATTTCAGATGACGATTTACCATTTTAATTAAAATATAAGGAGGTTTTCAATTATGGCTCGTCGTGGTCGCGCGAAGCGTAGAAAAGTGTGTTATTTCACAGCAAACGGAATTACACACATCGATTATAAAGATGTTGAACTTCTTAAGCGTTTTGTTTCTGAACGTGGAAAGATTCTTCCTCGTCGTGTAACAGGAACATCTGCTAAATACCAACGTAAACTTACAAGAGCGATTAAACGTTCACGTCAAATGGCACTATTGCCTTTCGTAAACGACTAATATTCTTTCGTAAGACTTTTAAAAGCACAGCATATAACGCTGTGCTTTTTTTGCAACAATAAAAACAGTTTACAGAAGGCTCGCCTAATGGCGGGTTTTCTTTAAACTTAGTTTTCTTTAACTGTGTGTTTTTATAGTATTGCATTGGGCAAGATGTTCAATTAGACTACCTAAAAATTAGAACTTTTGCGTTCTCCTATAAAGCACTGTAAAGTTAACCTTAGCAATTGATTTAGTACATAGAATTATGGTGACACTATTAATGAACATATACGTGTTTTATGTTAATCTAATTTTATTCAATAGATGGTTTAGAGGAGAGTAAATGAAAATGAAATCTTCAAGTATGTTACGACAGAGCCTTATGTATGGTGGGGTCTACATCCTCCTCCTTCTACTTACCATTGTGATTCCTGTCTTGTCTATTTTTTCAATGGTACTATTAGCTCTGCCTTTTTTCTTGTTTGCTGCTAAACATGGCTGGAAACAATCTTTGTTATTTATAGCACTTTTATCGATTACATCGATGTTAATATTAGGTTTTGTAGCTATTCCTGTTACGCTTTCCATAGGTGTGGGTGGAATCTTTTTGGGAGCTGCTCTACACCAAGAGAGAAGTCCGTATGAAGCATGGGCACAAGGAGCTGTTGGGTACCTCATTGGAATTGTAGGTTTCTATTTAAGTATGATTGCTCTATTTAATTTAAACTTAATAGAGGCTTTCCAATCAATGCTCGATGAAGCTTTTCAGTCAACTGAGAATATGGTTACAGATATGGGGGTCTCTGAAGAACAACTTTCAATTGTTCAGGCCCAATTTGAAAACCTCCCCTCTATGTTACCAAGTATTATGGCAATATCGTCTATAGTCTTCTCTTTTATTACCTTATGGCTTGGGTTTAGAATACAGAGTAAGATTGAAAAACAAACGTTCCGATTTCCGCCGGTCCATCAGTTTACCTTTCCAAAATCAGTGTTATGGTACTATTTTATAGCTGTTGTACTGAGTTGGGTATTCCCGACCACAGAGGAGTATATGGGTGTTGTGGCGCAGAACATGTACACGCTCACCGGTTTCTTTATGATCCTACAGGGCTTATCTTATCTGTTTGCCTTCACTCACCACAAAAAACGTTCCAATGCTCTTCCTATAACCGGAGTAGTATTAACTTTACTTTTCCCTTACCTATTAGTGTTTCCGATGCGAATTTTAGGTATAATTGATTTAGGTTTCTCATTAAGAGAACGATTAGGAAAGCAATGAGGATCGACTTTATGTTTAGGAGATGACGGTCATGCCGAATTTCTTTAAAAAACCAAGGTTGAGTAGTCATTTATGGGTGATTTATACATTATCCATTCTTCTATTAGCGCTGATCTTTTATTATGAGTGGAAGCTCGGTTTAGTCATGACCGCTCTATTGATCGCTTCTATTTACTATAGCGTCCGAACTGAACAGTTTTTGATTAACGAAACAGAAGAGTATATCTCAACCCTTTCATACCGGGTGAAAAAAGTGGGCGAAGAAGCTTTGATGGAAATGCCTATAGGGATTGTCTTGTTTAGTGAGGACTATAACATTGAATGGGCTAACCCTTATATGAATCACTTTTTTCCTCAGGAAACATTGGTAGGGGAACCTCTTAATCAAATCTCGGACACGCTTGTATCAGCGATTAAAGAAGGAAAGAACGATGTATGGATCTCTATGGACGACTATGAATTGCAGACGGTTGTTAAAAAAGATGAACGATTGTTGTATTTATTTGACCGAACTCAACAAACATTAGTTCAGAATCTATATCAAAATGATCGAACGGTTTTAGCGATTATTTTCCTGGATAACTATGAAGAGATTACACAAGCCATGGATGATACTGCTAAAAGCCATATTAATTCACAAGTTACATCCATTCTTAATCAATGGTCACAAGAAAATGGAGTGTATTTAAAACGCTCCTCGCAAGATAAGTTTTTCGCGGTTTTAAATCACCGTATTCTGAAAAACTTAGAGCGATCTAAATTTGATATTTTGGACGATGTACGTGAACTAATCACGGATAAGAATGTTCCTCTTACACTGAGTTTTGGTATTGGGGTAGGCGAAGCGTCTCTACCTGACTTAGGTGAGTTGGCACAGTCTAGTCTCGATTTAGCGCTCGGACGAGGAGGAGACCAGGTAGCGATTAAGGATGAAAATGGGAAGGTTCGTTTCTATGGAGGTAAGACAAATCCAATGGAGAAGCGTACCCGTGTACGTGCACGCGTTATTTCCCATGCCCTGAAGGGACTTGTTCAAGAGGCTGATAAAGTTATTGTGATGGGGCATAAAAACCCTGACATGGACTCAATAGGTGCTTGTATTGGGATTTTGAAAATGGCTCAGGCCAATGATAAAGACGGATTTATTGTATATGATCCAGATGAAGCCAATACAGGAGTTCAACGTTTGTTTGATGAGATTCAGCAAAGTGAACAATTATGGTCGAGGTTTATCGACCCAGAAGAAGCCCATGAGGTTGTGACTAAGAAAACATTAATTGTTGTAGTCGACACCCACAAGCCTTCTCTTGTTATTGAAGAGAAACTCTTAAACAAAACAGAACATGTAGTGGTTATTGACCACCACAGAAGAGCGGAAGAGTTCATACAGGATCCTACACTTGTCTATATGGAACCATATGCCTCATCAACTGCAGAACTGGTAACAGAAATGTTAGAATATCAACCGAAGAAATTAAAGTTGAATATGCTTGAATCTACTGCTCTTTTAGCTGGAATCATAGTAGACACAAAGAGCTTTACGCTTCGTACTGGCTCTAGAACGTTTGACGCCGCCAGTTATTTACGCTCTAAAGGCGCAGATACGGTGCTTGTACAGAAGTTCATGAAAGAAGACTTAGATGTTTACGTGAGACGGAGTAAGCTTATTGAGAGCGCTAAGATTTACCGCGACGGAATTGCCATATCAAAGGCAGATGAGGGAGACACATTTGGCCCTGTTATCATTGCGCAAGCAGCTGATACATTGCTAACCATGAGTGGAGTGGTAGCTTCATTTGTTATATCTGAACGTTCAGATGGGCGTATTGGGATTAGTGCCCGCTCACTAGGCGATGTTAACGTACAAATTTTAATGGAAAGCATGAATGGTGGTGGCCATTTAACCAATGCTGCTACCCAGCTTGACGATACTACAATTGAGCAAGCTGAAGAACAACTTAAAGAAATTATAGATGAGTATTTTGAAGGAGGTAATGAATCATGAAGGTAATTTTCACAAAGGATGTAAAAGGTAAAGGTAAAAAGGGCGAAGTTAAGAACGTTTCAGAAGGATATGCTCGTAACTACCTTCTAAAAAATAACTTGGCGGTCGAAGCTACAAAAGGAAATTTAAAAGCCCAAGAAGCAATCGATCATAAAAAAGAAAAAGAAGCTCAAGAAGAATTAGAAGAAGCAAAGCGTCTAAAAGAAACTCTTGAAAACCTTACAGTTGAGCTACAAGCTAAATCAGGTGACAAGGGGAGTTTATTTGGATCTATTACAAATAAACAAATTGCTGAAGAACTGAAGAAATCTCATGACATTAAAATTGACAAACGTAAGATAGAGATGGATTCACCAATTCGTTCTCTTGGATATACAAATGTACCTGTTAAACTTCATCATGAGGTAACAGCTACGATTAAAGTTCATGTTTCAGAGAAGTAATTAATCCATCCTCTTAACTGAAAAGGGGGAAGATGACTTGAGCGATTTTTTAAATGACCGAACACCGCCCCATAATATAGAGGCCGAGCAGGCGGTGCTCGGCGCTATTTTTTTGGAACCACAATCAATTGCAACAGCAACAGAGTTGCTTCAACCTGAGGATTTTTACCGCGCTAGTCACCAGCGCATATATGAAGCGATGTCTCACCTGTCTGAAAAGGGAGAACCTATTGATTTAGTAACCGTTACTACTTCTCTTTCCAATGCGAAAATGCTCGATGAAATCGGTGGTGTTTCGTACCTTAGTGACCTAGCTAATTCTGTCCCCACAGCAGCCAATATTGAGTATTACGCTCGTATAGTAGAAGAAAAAGCTATATTGCGTCGTCTCATTAAGACTGCTACAACAATTGTGACGAATGGTTATTCTAATGAAGAGGACATTGAAGGGGTACTGAATGATGCGGAGAAATCCATACTAGAAGTAGCTCAGCAGAAAGATTCCGGTAAATTTAAAAATATAAAAGACGTATTAATTGATGTGTATGATAATATTGAGCAACTTCACAATACGTCAGCTGAAGTGACAGGATTACCGACAGGATTTAGAGATCTTGATGGTATGACAGCGGGTTTCCAACGGAATGATCTTATTATCATTGCCGCCCGTCCTTCTGTAGGGAAAACGGCGTTTGCCTTAAATATTGCACAGAACGTCGCGGCTCATACAGATGAGAACGTAGCAATCTTTTCCCTGGAGATGGGAGCGGACCAGCTCGTCATGCGTATGCTTTGTGCGGAAGGAAATATTGATGCCACAAGATTAAGGACAGGTAAGCTTGAAACGGAAGACTGGGGAAAATTGACGATGGCTATGGGTAGCTTATCCAATGCTGGGATATTCATTGATGATACGCCTGGTATTCGAGTAAATGAGATTCGCTCAAAATGCAGACGTCTTGCGCAAGAGCATGGTCTCGGTATGATTCTTATTGACTATCTTCAGCTGATTCAAGGAAGTGGCAATTCCAAAGAGAATCGTCAGCAAGAGGTATCAGAGATTTCACGTGCTCTTAAAGGATTGGCACGAGAACTAAATGTACCGCTTATAGCTCTATCACAGTTATCTCGTGGTGTTGAAGGACGCCAAGATAAACGTCCGATGATGTCTGATATTCGTGAATCAGGGAGTATTGAGCAGGATGCCGATATTGTCGGTTTCTTATACCGTGATGATTACTACGATCAAGAATCTGAAAAAGAGAACATCATTGAAATCATATTAGCGAAACAGCGTAACGGACCAGTAGGGACCGTTGAGTTAATGTTTGTGAAGGAGTATAACAAATTCGTTGATTTAGAGCACCGTTATGACGAGAGCGATATTCCTCCCGCCTAAAGAGGGTTTCCCACATTTGAATGGGATTCCCTCTTTTTTATGAGAATAAAAGTAACTCCATGTAGTAAAATATACATTATTACGAACGTATATTATCATAAAATAAATAATGTTCGTGTTTTGGTTTGACTTTTCTTTTTCTAGCTGATAAGCTACTCTTGTTGTCAATTTTACGGAAATGAAATTCGGCGGAGGTGCCATATATATGTCTTCAGTAGTAGTAGTTGGAACACAATGGGGAGATGAGGGGAAAGGTAAAATCACTGACTTCTTATCCGAGAAAGCAAAGATTGTCGCACGTTATCAGGGTGGTGACAACGCTGGTCACACGATACAGTTTGAGGGGGATACGTACAAGCTTCACCTAATCCCTTCAGGTATTTTCTATAATGATAAAGAGTGTGTAATTGGGAACGGTATGGTTATTAACCCAAAAGCACTTGTAAAAGAACTTGCATACTTACACGAACGAAATGTATCAACAAGTAACTTGCGTATTAGCAACCGTGCTCATGTGATCCTCCCTTATCACATTAAGTTGGATGCTCTTCAGGAAGAGAGCAAAGGAGAAAATAAGATCGGCACAACGAATAAAGGGATTGGACCGGCTTATATGGATAAAGCGGGCCGTATGGGCATTCGCATTGCTGATTTATTAGATGCAGACGTCTTTCGTGAGAAGCTTACGCAAAACTTGATCGAAAAAAACAAGTTTTTCGAAAAAGTTTACGAGTCTGACCCGATGGCAGTTGATGAAATCTTTAATGAGTACTTTGAATACGGTCAACAAATTGCACAATACGTGTGTGATACTTCTAAACTTCTTAATGATGCGATTGATTCAAATCAGCCTGTGCTATTTGAAGGCGCTCAAGGCGTTATGCTTGATGTTGACCAAGGGACTTACCCGTTTGTAACGTCCTCTAACCCATCAGCAGGTGGTGTAGCCATTGGTTCAGGGGTTGGCCCAACAAAGATTGATCACGTTGTGGGCGTTTCTAAAGCTTATACATCTCGTGTTGGGGATGGCCCCTTCCCGACAGAATTACACGATGAAACAGGAGATCGTATTCGTGAAATAGGTCGTGAATATGGTACAACTACAGGACGTCCTCGCCGCGTAGGCTGGTTTGACAGTGTCGTGGTGAGTCACGCAAGACGTGTTAGTGGAATAACAGCTTTATCCCTTAACTCCATTGATGTGTTAACAGGGATTGATACGCTAAAAATTTGTGTGGCTTATCAGTATAAGGGTGAACGTTTGGAAGAGTATCCAGCAAACCTAAATATCTTAGCTGATTGTGAACCCGTTTATGAAGAAATGCCAGGGTGGACTGAAGACATTACAAGTGTCAAAAACTTCGAAGACCTCCCAACAAATGCCCAGCATTATGTAAATAGAGTCTCTGAGCTCACAGGCATCCCTCTGAACGTATTCTCAGTCGGCCCAGACAGAAACCAAACGAATGTCTTAAAGGACGTCTACGAAGCTTAAATAGCCAAATGGAGCATGTTAGAAAATGGACTGCTGTTAATAGTCTTTACTAAATGTTTAAAACGCCTGGAGTATAAGTTATACTTCAGGCGTTTTTTATAGGGGAACTACTCAACAATAGCCACCTTACACTACACTAACGTTAACGGAAACATTCTCTCAGTTAATACGTAGTGGGAAGGATATAGTAAGTCACTAAAAATATAATAATATTATTTTTTATAGAAAACCTATTGCCAAATAGAAGATAGCCTGCTATTATTAATATCGCTGTCAGTTAGACAGATCGTCTCGACATTCTATTTTGGCCCGTTGGTCAAGTGGTTAAGACACCGCCCTTTCACGGCGGTAACACGGGTTCGAATCCCGTACGGGTCATTGCCTGATAGAGGGGTCCTGATCGATTCAGATTCCTCTACTTTATTTTGAGGTCCGGTAGTTCAGTTGGTTAGAATGCCTGCCTGTCACGCAGGAGGTCGCGGGTTCGAGTCCCGTCCGGACCGCCACTATATATTCCTATCAATGTAGCTTTCTACATAGTGGAAGTAAGAAACTACTTGGCTCGGTAGCTCAGTCGGTAGAGCAACGGACTGAAAATCCGTGTGTCGGCGGTTCGATTCCGTCCCGAGCCACTTTTTAATAACAGGACTCTCTTTAGAGGGCCCTGTTTTTTATTGTTCTTTGATTAGGACTTTTGTCTTGTATTACATCTAAAAACATGTAACGATAGCGAAACATTTGGTTATTATTCGTAAGATATTATTTCATTAAAAGAAACAATTTACACTCAAATATTCTAGCTACACTGGAATTTTCGGATTAATTTGGCAACTATAATACAAGTATATTACATTGTCTCGAATTCTATTTATTTGACAGTAGGAGATATGGTAGATTGATAGAGTGCTAAAGTAAAAATAAATTTAACTATATAAAAGCAAAAATTTGTAGGGGGAAAAAGCTGTGTGGTTCAAAAAAGCCAGCGCTGCTCTCAACAAAAATGCTGATCACCAACCTAGAAAGAATTCTTTATGGAAGAAGATAGCGTTAACGACTTGTTTAGGTGTGGGAATAACATTTGGCTCCGTGTATGCTGATAACATTGAGAGTCAGATTCCAACTGTGTATCACGTTTATGTTGATGGCGAGCACTTAGGGATTGTAGATAATAAAAGAGTAGTTCAAGAATATGTAGAAGAAAAAATAGATAAAGCTGAACAAAAGCATAAAGACCTGCCATTAACGGTAGGTGAGGAAGTTACATATGTACCAGAGAAAATGTTTCGACCCGCCTTTAATAACGAGCAACTTGTTCAGTCGTTAGAAGATGAATTATCTATTAAAGTTGATGGTGTGAAAATAGAAGTTTCTGGTAAGCCTATTGGCTTTGTGGCATCAAAGGAACAGGCTGTTCAAGCCCTAGAAAAAATTAAAACACAATATATATCTTCAGAAAAGTTAAAGGCATTTGAAAAAATGTCAGTAGAGCAAAAAGAACAACCAGTAGATGTTGGCGATTCTACTATTATAGACGTTTCTTTATCAGAAAAAGTTTCACTTTCTAATGAAAAAATATCTCCTAAAGATATATTAACGGTGAACGATATGGTTAAACTTCTAAAACAAGGTGTATTAACAGACCAAGTTCACACGATTAAAGAAGGCGAAGTACTAGGCGAAATTGCTTCTTCATATAATTTATCGTCTGAAGATATAAAGGAATTAAATCCTGAACTAAAAGACAGTGAGCTTCTTCAAATTGGTCAAGAACTAAACGTAACAGACTACGAGCCTTATCTAGATGTACTTGTGACGGAAAAGAAGCGGGTAGAAAAAACGCTAGAGTATGATACTGAAATCCGTGAATCAGATGAACTTTATAAAGGTGAGCAGGAAGTTAAACAAGAAGGCCAAGATGGCTCTAAAAATCTTGAATACGAAATAAACAAAACGAACGGTAAGGTTATTAGTGAAACCGTTATAAACGAAGAGACAATGAAAGAACCTGTAACAAAAGTGGTTGTTAAAGGGACGAAAGTTATTCCATCACGTGGAACAGGTAACTTTAAGTGGCCTGCAGTTGGCGGCGTCATTACCAGTAAGCAAGGTCCAAGATGGGGCGCCTATCATAAAGGGATTGATATCGCAGGAGTAAGTGATCGTTCTATACTTGCAGCTGATAATGGCGTTGTAACAGAAGCTGGACGTGATGGTGGATATGGGAACAAAGTTGTTATTGATCACAACAACGGATATAAAACCATTTACGCCCATCTTTCATCGATTAAAGTAAGCACTGGCCAAACAGTGAAAAGTGGTCAGACTATTGGTAAAATGGGAACAACCGGTCATTCAACAGGAATCCATTTACACTTTGAAGTCTACAAAGATGGTAACTTGGAAAACCCCCTTTCACACGTAAGCCAATAATAAATTGATTGAATCCTGCAGCAATTGTGTTGCAGGATTTTTTTATATTAGGCTCTGTTAAAGTTTGGTGTTGTTACTCTTTATAACAAGCTTGCACAAGAATAGGGAAGAATTGTTGAAGACTGAGACACGTTGTCGTGTATGTGGCCGTTACGCTTTTAAGTGCTAGGGCAGGCTCGGGGACAACTCGCTTTCCTGCGGGGAGCTGGGAAGCCTCCTCAATCGCTACGCGCTTTCCGGGGTCTCCCCTAAATTTAAAGTGCAGGAGTGGTGCCTAGGACCGTACGGATAAGTCAGCTTTTTGGAAAAGGCGATCAGCCTTTGTAAAAAAGATGACTTATCTCGCTAGGTCCTCCACTCCGGAACTGGATAAGCTCCTTACCCCGCGGGAGTCTCGCAGTCCCCGAGCCTGCCCTAACGTTTATTGGATGAACGGCCACTCATCATGATTGCATTAAAGCCCCCAACTAACATATTCGGCTCGCTCCCGTCTCTCCCCATTTGGCAAAGGTGGGCCTGGAAATTGCGAGACTCCTGCGGGAGAAAGAGCTAGACGAGATCCCACAGAGAGCGAAGCGAACGAGGAAGCTCGACAGCTCACCCGCGGAAAGCGAGTGATTTCCAGGACCACCTTACGTTCCATAAAAGTTGACGGGAGCGTTTCTCTATTCATAGCAAGACGAGGGGGCTTATATGGAACAAAATCAACACTAAACACTAACAGAGTCTTGATATTAAACAGTAGCATAAGCATTGTCATCCCATTGAAAAAGACATTTACATGAAAATGCGTTAGAATTAAGAATTAAAGAACTACATGACAACCTAATAAGAAAGTAGGGATATATATGAGTTTTAAAGTGTTAGTAGTAGATGATGAAAAACCGATTGCAGATATACTAAAATTTAACTTAGAAAAAGAAGGCTACAATGTCATTTGTGCTTACGACGGTGATGAAGCAATTCAACTTGCACTCCAGGAGGATCCGGATATTATCCTTCTTGATATTATGCTTCCAGGAAAAGATGGTATGGAAGTATGCCGAGAAGTTCGTAAGACGAAAAGTATGCCGATTATTATGCTCACAGCTAAAGACTCAGAAATCGATAAAGTGCTCGGTCTTGAGCTTGGAGCGGATGATTATGTAACGAAACCATTTAGTAATCGCGAAGTTATTGCTCGTGTAAAGGCGAATCTTCGACGCCAACAGCAGCCAGCTGAAGAAAGCGGTAGAGCCAATAATGACATCCAAATTGGGAAGCTTGTTATTCATCCTGATGCCTATACGGTAACAAGAGATGGGGAGCAGATTGAGCTGACTCATCGAGAATTTGAACTTCTGCATTACTTAGCTAAGAATATTGGACAAGTTATGACGCGTGAACATCTCTTAGAGACTGTATGGGGATATGATTATTATGGTGATGTTCGTACAGTAGACGTTACAGTAAGAAGGCTGCGTGAGAAGATTGAAGAGAATCCGAGTACGCCGATGTGGATCGTAACACGCCGGGGAGTAGGATACTACTTGCGAAATCCGGAACAGGAGTAATTGGATATGAAGCAGGTGGGGTTTTTTCAATCCATTCGTTTAAAGTTTATTATCATTATTACTCTTTTGCTTTTGTTTCCTATCCAAGTAATCGGTGCCTATTTCTCACAGCAGCTTGAGACAAAGTTGAATGAGAACTTTGAAGAATCCATTACTAATAACATTGATATACTGAATATACAATTGGAGCAAGCCTTTTCAAAGGAACGAACAGGAGATGGCCAAACCTCAGAAGATGGACAGACCTTAGAAGAGGAAGTACAGTCTATTCTGAACGATTTTAATGCGGAAAATATAACAGAACTTCTTGTGGTGAATAGTAAGAGCCGTGTGATAGGGGCCACGGAAGATTCCGATCAGAGTAAAGTAGGGAAAAGGTTACCTCTTCCTGAAATACAACGTACGCTCTTGCTTGGGAGGGTGATGGAACCTGATACCAAAGTGGACCAAAAAGGTCATCGTATTCTGGTGAGGACCTATCCCATTTATCAGGAGGAAGAAACTGAAGAAACTGAGGGAAGAGGAGAAACGAGTGGAAATGAAAAACAAGAAGTAGTAGTTGGAGCTATTTATATTAAAGCTTCTCTTGAAGGTGTATACGGACAACTCCAAGATATTAACAGAATCTTTGCTAATGGCACATTTTTAGGTGTTTCCATTTCCGTTTTATTAGGGATTGTCATAGCAAGAACCATTACGAAGCCGATAACGGAAATGAGAAAGCATGCCAAAATTATGGGAGCAGGAGATTTTTCTCAGAAGGTTAATGTGTACGGAAGAGACGAAATTGGACAACTTGCCGTTTCCTTTAATGAGTTAAATGATAAGTTGAAAATTTCACAAGCTACTACAGAAGGTGAGAGAAGGAAACTCAGTTCCGTATTATCAAACATGACAGAAGGGGTCATTGCGACCGATCACACTGGATCAATCATTCTCATGAATGAGCCAGCTTCAAGGTTACTAGGTCAAGAGATTGAAGATGTTCAAGGAGAGCCGCTTCTAAGCGTACTGAAAATTAGCGACCGACTTGATAAGATTACAGACATAAATGATAAAGAATCCATTATTATCGACTTTAGTGAAGACGATCAACAGCTTTTACTGAAGGCGAGTTTTACCGTGGTTCAATATGAAATGGAAGAAATGAACGGTTACATCACTGTGTTAAGCGATGTGACAGAACAAGAGAAGATTGAGCGGGAACGACGGGAGTTTGTGGCAAACGTATCGCACGAGTTACGTACGCCTCTAACGACAATGAAGAGTTATTTGGAGACGTTATCCGAAGGGGCATGGGAAGACAAAGAGATTGCTCCGCGCTTCTTAGACGTTACCCAAAATGAGACAGAGCGTATGATTCGTCTGGTAAATGATTTGCTGCAGCTATCCAAGATGGATAATAAGGATTACAAATTGCATAAAGAGAAAGTAAACTTTATTGGGTTCTTTAAAACAGTAGCTGAACGCTTTGAAATCAATCAAGATGACCACATTCACTTTGAGCATCATTTGCCTGACAAAGAAGTGCTTGTTTGGATCGATAAGGATAAGATGACTCAAGTGTTGGATAACATCATCTCTAATGCGATTAAGTATTCTCCAGAAGGAGGAACCATTACTTTCAATTTAGAGGTGAAGAAACAGCAACAAAAGCTTCATGTTTCCATCTCCGACGAGGGAGTCGGTATTCCTAAAGAGAAGTTAGAAAAGATATTTGAAAGGTTTTACAGGGTAGACAGAGCTCGTTCAAGAAACTTAGGTGGTACAGGGCTTGGTTTAGCTATTTCCAGGGAAATGATTGATGCCCATGGTGGCGAAGTGTGGGCCGATAGTAAAGAAGGAGAAGGAACTAAAGTAACCTTCACACTTCCTTTACTGAAACAACCGCAAGGGGATGAAAAATAATGTGGGAGTACTTAAAGTCGATTGTGTTAGGGCTCCTCGTAACCATTAGCTTACTGGTTACGTTCGCTCTTTGGACGTATCAGCCTGAATATGATGAATTGAACAACGGTGAGAATATATTAGAAGTAGAGACAAAGTTATCGAATGGTACGCAAAAAAGTTTAACGTCAATTATTAAGCCTGAGCTCTTATTATTCCATCAAAATGGGAGGGACTTCTCATTAAATGAATGGAGTGAATCAGAGGCGTTATATAAAAAGGTGTTAACATGGGGGTTGACTGATTTTGGTCCGGTTACGGGGGATAGTGTGATAGAAAAAGAATCTGGTATAGAAATTGTCTATCCCGCCAGTATTCCGCTAAGTACATTGTCTACTACGTTTACGGTGAATGACGATATAGAGGAACTCTTAAAATCTTCATATGATGTAGACCGCATATTTATATCTATTGCTCCCGATGAACCTAAAAACGCTGTGTATTTTATCTCAGATGACAATGCTAACCAACATGTGAAGGCTATGATCCCTAACGTATATAATTCCGTCGATGAATATTTAGAAAATCCTGAAATTCAAAGGGAGTATTTTAGAGTGAGTGATGATCGTCAGGTACAGTTTTATTTACCTGAATCTATTTATCTGCCTGAATCTAAAGTAACCTTACCTAAGGAAAAACTAAAGGGCGGAAATATTGAAGTAGATACGATGAGGAATATATTATTTAATAATCCACAGCTTGTTCAACAAAATTCAAGCACTAATGGTTTATTTTACAATATTGATGATCGTGTCTTGCAAATATACCCAGGTGAAAAGCGTATGAGGTTTCAGCAATATAAATTTGAGGAGTCACAATCCATATCCCGAGAAGCAATTATTAAGCAGAGTTTGGATCATATAAATGATTATAATGGGTGGACAGATGAGTCTTATAGTTTGTTTAATATTAATTCTAGAGATAACACTATCCATTATCGAGAATATAAAAACGGATATCCTGTTTTAGATGAAAATGAGTTGGGGCTTATTACACAAATGTGGAGCAATCAGGACCTAATAGAATATAGGCGCCCTTTAATCCGGGTGAAGGACAATCTTTCTAATCAAGTGATAGAGACAGAGACACTCTCTTCGGGGAGAGAGGTTTTATCTTACATTGAAGAAAACAAAGATCAATTTTCTTCTGTCATTAAGGATATTAAGATTGGGTATACCATGGAAGTGGACAGTTTGTTTGTTATCTATATGACACCTGCATGGTTTATTAAAGAAGGAGAAGATTGGAAAAAGTTAGATCTTGAGGGGGCAACGAATAATGCAGTGGGGACAAATTAAAACACTTTTTATTCTATGCTTCTTAATATTAGATGTCTTTTTGGTCTATCAGTTTATAAACAAGACAGAGCAGGCACAACTTGTGCTATTGCCTGATACAAGTATAGAAGAGCAACTTGAAGCAGAGGATATTCAACTTCAAAATCTACCTAATGATACTCCTAAGAAAACGCGTATATATGCTGATAGGTATGATTTTAAAGAAGAAGATCAAGAAAAGTTAGCGGAAAGAGAGAATCAGAAATCATCAATTGGAGAGAACGGGAAGATATTAACTTCAGTGTTTAATGAACCGGTTGAAATTGATTTAGAATCTGACAATAGTAAGATCTCTAGTATTGTAAAAGAAGAAATCATTTTTGGAGATGAGTATGAATATTGGGGATACAATGAGAAGTGGAATGTCCTCATTTTCTTTCAGCTTCATGAAGATAATCCGATCTACTTTAATGAGAGTGGAGTTGTCCTTTTGTCCTTAAATGAGGAAAAGACGGGACTTATTGGCTACTTGCAAACGCGTTTAGTTGATGTGAAAAGCACTGGTAAAGAGCAGGATCTAATTAAACCGATTCAGGCAATCAGTACGCTCTTTGATAAGAATCAAATTTATAGTCGCGATACTGTTACAGAATTTGATATTGGATATTATACATTAGTGCCTCTTCAAGAAGGCGGAAATGGTGTGCAGTTTTTTTCTCCTACATGGAATATTCACGTAAATGAAGAGCGCAATTATTTTGTAAATGGGCTTGATGGACAATATATTGCTAAAGAAGAAGACGAATTTTTAGAACGAATGAACAAGAAAAAGACTGAACTGGAACAACCAATACGGGGTGGAGAATCATGAGTATGCACTTTAGCGTCCTGGCATCAGGAAGTACCGGCAATGCCTTTTATATTGGTACGGAGAAACAAAAATTGTTAGTCGATGCAGGGTTAAGCGGAAAACAATTAGAGCGTGTTATGTCGCAAGTTGACCTAGACCCTAACGACCTAAACGGAATTCTTGTGACTCATGAGCACAGCGATCACATTAAAGGATTAGGCATATTAGCGAGACGTTACAACTTACCGATTTATGCTAATGAAAAAACATGGAAGGCTATGGAAGGCCACATTGGAAAGTTAACAACTGACCAAAAGTTTGACTTCTCAATGGAAACAGTCAAAGCGTTTGGAGATTTAGAAGTGGAATCCTTCGGTGTATCACATGATGCGGCTGAGCCTATGTTTTATGTATTTCGTCATAACGGAAAGAAGGTAGCGTTAGTAACGGATACAGGGTATGTTTCTGAAAGAATGAAGAAGACAGTTGAAGATGCTGATGCTTATATATTCGAGTCGAATCATGATGTAGAAATGCTAAGGATGGGGCGCTATCCCTGGAATGTCAAACGACGCATATTAGGGGATAAAGGGCACGTTTCTAATGAGGATAGTGCACTTGCTTTAACAGATATTATTGGCAATTCAACAAAACGTATTTATTTAGCCCATTTAAGTCAAGATAATAACATGAAAGACCTCGCACGTATGTCTGTCGGGAACATGTTAACAGAACGCGGTATACCTTTAGGGGATACGATTGACTTATTTGATACAGACCCGAATCATGCTACACCCATTTACACGCTGAATGACGTTTAGAAAGTGTGTAGTGAGGTAACGGGGGACTAGTATACAATGTAGAACTGGTTCAGAAAGGATTGAGGGTTCAATGGGCTATTATGATGATCAAACCTCTTCAAGCAACAGACACAAGCGTCCGGGATGGATTATGCCAACTTTTGTGGGTCTGATTCTGGGTGCTGTGTTAATCGTGCTGGCGTTACCCGCTCTTATTCAATCGAATATCTTGCCGTATGATCTTTCATCACAAGATAAAGAAGATCAGGTTCAAGCAAGTGAAGAGGAAGACACCCCAACAACGGAAAGTGTAAACCTTGATGTTACAACGCAAGTTACAGAAGTTGTGAGTGAGGTACAAGAAGCTGTTGTAGGTGTCGTTAAGATACGTGAATCTTCCGGTTTAATTCAGGAACAACCTTCTAGCGGAGAAGCTGGAACAGGTTCAGGCGTCATATATAAAAAGGAACAAGACATGGCTTATATTGTAACCAATAACCATGTTGTGCAGGGAGCTGACCGGATTGAGGTTTCCTTAATTGACGGTTCCCGTATTGAAGCGGAACTTGTCGGAGCGGATCCATATACAGACTTAGCTGTATTAAAAGTAGATGGATCTAAAGTAAATAAGGTTATAGATATTGGTGATTCCTCGAAGGTTAAAGTGGGGGAACCAGCTATGGCTATTGGGAGTCCACTTGGATTGATGTTTGCTGGGTCTGTTACTAAAGGGATTATTAGTGGAAAACAGCGAGCAATCCCACAAGATTTTAACGGTGATGGAAGAATGGACTGGCAAGCAGAAGTTATGCAAACAGATGCTGCGATTAACCCTGGAAATAGTGGGGGAGCGCTCATTAATATTAAAGGACAACTGATTGGCATCAATTCCATGAAAATTGCCAAGTCAGCAGTTGAGGGCATTGGCTTTGCCATTCCGATTAATAATGCTGTACCGATTATGGAGGACATTGAAGAGGATGGAGAGGTTACAAGGCCATTTATGGGCATTGGAGCCGTTTCTTTATCAGAAGTTCCTCGTACTCAACAGAGAGAGGTTTTAGGTCTTCCTAGTGATGTTCAGGGAGGCGTTGTTATTGATAACGTTCAATCAGCTTCACCGGCTGATCAAGTTGGACTGCAACAGTATGATGTCATTACAGAGCTTGATGGCAAAGAAATACTAAGTATTGTTGATTTACGAAAGCATTTGTATAAGAATAAGAACGTTGGTGATGAAATGTCAGTGACGTTTTATCGAGATGGTCAAAAGCAAGATGTAACCATGAAGCTTTCAAATCAGAGTTATTAAAAGCGGGAACGATACGTTCCTGCTTTTCCTATTTTTAAAAGAGTGAGGTGTAAATGTGAAACTGTTTGTCTGTCAGGACCATGTAGATCGTGGCATTGATGTTATTGTGGATGAATGTGAAACGTTCCCTGATTTGAATAAGTTGGAGGACTCAAATAATTTATCCACAACGTGTGAGTATTGTAGTGGATTAGCTACATATATAGTAGCGAACGCAGGTTCTTCCACCAAATAAGGGAATGAATCTGTGTATATGTGGATAACTTTGTGAATAACTTGTTTATATTGTAACTTTGCTTGTGAGTATTAGTAAACGAAGTGAGTTGTGGATAAGCATGTTGATAAGTTTGAATAGTCATACAATTTTTCAATAGTAATGGTATAAAAGCGACAGTGTCTAAGATAGAAACTGTCGCTTTTTTATATTCCTTTAGACATAATTCTTTAGAACTACACATAAAGCCTTTTCAAAGAATTTTATTCCAAAATAAGAAAATTACTGATAATATACTTATACACCTACATATAATGTACTATTTATAAAAATGATGTAAGGAGAGGAATATGACTAATATACTAAAACAGCAAATACAAGGTTCGGTTTTGATTTCAGGTGATGAAGGGTACGAAACGCAACGGAAAATTTGGAATGCGGCTGTGGATAAATGTCCTGGCATAATCGTGGTATGTAAAGAAGAAGCAGATGCAGTAAGTGCAGTGCGCTATGCAAGAGAACATAATTTAGAAATTTCGATTAAGGGTGGAGGTCACCATGTTGCTGGTACTGCTGTAACAGAAGGTGGAATTATGATTGACCTATCTGAACTAACTGAAGTGGTAGTGGATGAGAATTCACGAATTGCACGCGTGCAAGGTGGAGCTACACTCGCTCATATTGACAGAGAAACACAAAAGTATGGTCTAGCTACACCTACTGGAACCGTATCCGAGACAGGTGTGGCTGGATTAGCATTAAATGGTGGGCTAGGGTATCTGCGGGCTAAGTATGGATTAACATGTGATAATATTCAAGCTGTTAACTTAGTCACAGCTGATGGAGATCATATAAGGGTGAGCGACACGGAGCATCCTGATCTGATTTGGGCCATTCGTGGAGGTGGCGGTAACTTTGGTGTTGTTACTTCATTCGAGTTTCAGCTTCATGAAATAGGACCTGAAGTGTTAGCACTTGATGTCATGTATGATTTCGAGGATGTAAAAACTGTGTTCCAAAACTTAAATACATATCTAGAAACTGCACCTGATGAAATCAGTGTAAATGCGACTCTTATTGATTTACCACCAGCTCCTTTCATTCCGGAATTCCTACATCATCGTCGAGTTATTATAGTAGCGGGTATGTATGCTGGGTCTTCTGAAGAAGGTGAACCTATTATACAACCTCTACGTGAATTGGCTCAGCCCCTGGCCGATATGACGGCTGTTATGCCGTATTTGGAGCTTCAGAAGAAGTTGGATGCTATGGTTCCTCAGAATGCAAACATCGCAGGAACCTCACTCTATCTTGAAGAGCTAACAGAAGAAGCACTTGATCAAATTGTAACCCAAATGAATGGATCCCCTGCCCCTGCAATGGTGCAATTATGGGAAACGCATGGGCACATGAATCGAATCCCATCTAACGAAAATGCGTATTTTGTACGTGATGGCCAATATCTTTTACTGGTGGACGTTATATATGAAGACGGCCAAGAACAAAAGGCAAAAGAATGGGTTGAAAAGATGCGACAGTCTCTTTTAGCTTATTCCTATGAGCAGACATCCTATTTGAACCTTACTGGAAATGACGAATCCATTATACGGGAAAGCTATGGTTCGAATTATGCCCAGTTGGTTGCCATTAAACAAAAATATGATCCTAATAATATTTTTCACGTAAACCATAATATTGATCCTAAAGGTGATCATGAACTAGTAACAAAATAGATCTATAAAAATGAGGCTTCCTATAGAGGAAGCCTCATTATCATTTTTCCGTTTTTATTTCCTCACCGTTTTTGCCTGTATACCGAAGTCCCCAGCCTGTTATGGCTGATATAAACATAACCAGTAACAGAAACCAACCTTGAAAGACGAAAGGAAACACTTCTGTTGGACCAACTACTGGTAAGAAATCATAATCTTTTGCTGCACCTTTAATTGTCGCCCAGGCTAGCAAAACGCCTCCGCTCCAGGGGAAGATGTATCCTAACGAAGAAGATACAGTATCGAGGAAATTTGCTCTTCTGTAAGGGTGTATATTAAATTCTTTCCCAATCTTTCGTACAAAGGGCCCTGCCGTAATCTCTGCTGCAGTATTAATTGTAATAAAAACATTTAAAAAAGCTACAATGGCAAAAATCGAGAGTTCAGCACGTTTTACAACACCATTGATAATTTTAAGAAAGAAATTTTTTATGGCTTCCATTGTATCTGCAAGTTCCATAAGATGGGCTGCTGCTAGAATGAATAAAATGAGGATAGCCATGTTAAAGTACCCTCCGATTCCACTCATTAATGCTCCTCCAATTGCAGCCTCTCCTGCATCATTACGATAGATGTGGAGAACCTTACGAAGCGGTACTCCTATTACAATAATCATGAGTATAGAAGATAAAATGCCAATGGTTAGTGAAGTTAATAAATGACGTCCTGAAAGAGCCAATATTAATACGATAGCAAATGGTAGGAGCATGAGTAAGCCTGTAGGAGTGACCTGCTCTTGTAGTTGCCTGTATGCTTCTTCATTTCCTGACTGTTCTCCACCTCCAAATATTATGAATAATATAAGGGCAGGTATAGCTGCTGTAATAGAGTACTTGAATCGAGAACGCACAACACCTGGAACATCCGCCTCTTGAGTTGTAGCAGACACAATTGTTGTATCTGAAACAGGAGCTAAGTTATCACCAAAGACCGCTCCACTTAATATAGCTGCTAAAAGAATAACCGGATCAGCTCCTAAAATAATACCGGCAGGAAACATTAGAATACCAAACGTCGCAACGGTTCCGTATCCTGTTCCAACTGCTGTTGAGAAGACACCAGCTAAAAGGAAAGTCAGTCCTGCGATAAAGCCACCTTCAAGTCCGGTTTCAAAACCTACCCATATTAGACCTTCTACGAGTCCTCCAGCTGCGAGAAGCTTAGCAAACATACCAGCCCAAAACCAAGCAATCACTGCAATAATACCGATTGGTTGAGCCATACCTTCTACTAGCCCTTGAGCGTAATCTTTCCAAACAGACTTACAAAAAAAGAGTCCAAATGCTACTCCAATAACCATACCTAAAACAAGGGCCTCTTCTGTTACTAACTTTGTCACGCTTAAAGAGATTGCCCAAATGATGAAGAACACGAGTGGGAGTGTGGCTGTGAAGGGGCCTCCACGGAACGCTAAAAATTCAATCTCTTTCTTCCCGGTTGCCTCTTCTGCATCCTGCTGTTGTTTTTTATCTACCTCTTTCATAGGTGTTCTCCTTTCAGTGTTTTTAATCAGGTTCGATTTGGGCCACTCCAGTTGTGATAGCAGCGTTTATAACTGCTTGACGAATAGATGGCACTACTTCTCTGTTAAAAACACTCGGAATGATATATTCAGCGTCTAACTCATCCTCTTGGATGGTTGAAGCAATGGCTTTAGCTGCTGCAAGTTTCATTTCATCATTAATCTCTTTGGCACGGCAATCCAACGCTCCCCTAAAGATCCCGGGAAAACACAATACATTATTCACTTGATTGGGGTAATCAGATCTTCCGGTAGCAATGACGGCTGCATAAGGTTTTGCCTCTTCAGGTTGAATTTCTGGGTTAGGATTAGCTAAGGCAAATACAATAGGCGACTTAGCCATTTGTTTAATGTCAGCTTGTGTTAAAAGTCCAGGTGCAGAAACCCCAATAAACACATCTGCATCTTTAATGACCTCGCATAACTCTCCTTCTTCATTGTTTGGATTCGTTTTATTAGCAAATTCATTCCAGCCAGGTCGTTCGTACTTTTTACGGCAATGAAGGGCTCCCTCTACGTCGACACCAATAACATTCGTAGCCCCAGCTTTTATGAGCATATTCGTTATGGCCATCCCTGCTGCTCCTATGCCACATACGATAATTTTACAAGTCTCAATAGGTTTAGAAACAAGTGTAAGAGCGTTTAATAAGCCTGCAAGCGCAACAATGGCTGTACCGTGTTGATCGTCGTGAAATACGGGGATGTTTAATTCCTTTTTAAGACGTTGTTCAATAGAGAAACAGTTAGGAGAAGCAATGTCTTCTAAGTTGATTCCCCCAAATGTAGGCCTAAGGGCTTTAACAATAGTAATAATCTCTTCAGGATCTTGTGTGTCTAAACAGATAGGGTAAGCATCAATGTCAGCAAACTGTTTAAAGAGCATAGCTTTGCCTTCCATAACAGGCATGGCAGCCTCTGGTTTGATTTTGCCTAAACCAAGTACGGCTGTTCCATCTGAAATGACAGCGACAGCATTTTTCTTAATTGTATACTCGTGAGCACGTTCGACGTCTTGATCTATGGCTTCGCATACTCTGGCGACTTCCGGTGTGTATACTCTAGACATATCATCCCGGTTATCGATTTTGACTTTAGGTACGACATGTATTTTACCTCCAGAATGGGCTAGAAACGTACGATCTGTTGTATGTTGAATAGAAATTCCTTCTAACTTTCTTAACTTATTGATAATAAGATTTTGAGCATCCTTTTGATCAACGTTAATACTTAAATCTCGAACGGTAGTTTGTTTATTCTCCTTTATAACATCTATTGCGACTAGATCCCCACCGCTTGAGCTAATAACGGTCGCAATTTTTCCAAAAGAAGCCGTCCGCTTATCTATTTTCAATCTTAGTATAAAACTCATGCTTGCTTTACTCATGTTGATAGTCCTCTCTTTAAAAAATGGTGTTCTTATCTTTCCAAATGAGTAAATAAATATAACGGATCCTTACATAAGGAAGCAGTTTCCGTGACACATTAGGAATATGTAAACGGACGAGAGGTAGGGAAAGCTATGGAAAAGCATAAAGCAGAAGCAGATATTGCTACACATGATCAAAACCCTTATGAAATCGTAAAGCAATTGCTAAGTGAATCAGTAGAGCAGTTAGGTTTGGATAGAAGTATATACAACATATTAAAAAAACCCATGAGAGTGATGGAAGTTTCAATTCCTATACGAAAAGAAGATGGTTCTGTCGAGAATTACACAGGGTACCGTTCTCAGCATTTGGATGTACTAGGACCATGTAAGGGAGGGATTCGTTTTCACCCATCCGTTAGCCTTGATGAAGTAAAAGCTCTTTCCATTTGGATGTCTCTAAAGTCAGCTATTATTGAGTTACCACTTGGAGGTGGTAAGGGAGGCGTTATTGTAAATCCCGAAGACTTAAATCAAAGAGAACTAGAAGAGTTAAGTAGGAGCTACATTCGAAAGATAACGCCAGTCATTGGTCCTGAGAAGGATATTCCTGCTCCTGATATGAATACTACCCCTGAGATTATGGCTTGGATGATTGATGAGTACGACAAACTTCGTGGCTACAATATTCCAGGACTTATCACAGGAAAACCTATTATTATAGGAGGTTCAGAAGGACGTTTAGATGCCACAGGGCGTGGTGTTGTTATTCACATACGAGAAGCGGCGAATGCTTTAAATATAGACTTATCTAGGGCTACGGCTGCCTTACAGGGGTTTGGGAATGTAGGGAGTGCAACAGCGAAATTCTTACATGAATCAGGTGTTAAAATTGTAGCTGTAACGGATGTCTCTGGAGGAATCTACAAGGAAGATGGATTGAACATTCCAGCTTTATTAGAGTTCATAGGGGAGGGGAATGTTATTGCCGATTTTAAAGAGTGTGAATCCATCTCAAATGAGGAGATGTTTGCTCTTCCTGTAGATATACTCATTCCAGCTGCATTAGAAAATCAAATTACAAGTGAAACAGCCCCATTAATTCAGGCAAAGATTGTAGCCGAAGCCGCTAATGGTCCCACAACTCCAGAAGGGAACAAGATTCTCGAGGAGAAGGGGACTTTCATTATTCCGGATATCTTATGTAATGCCGGCGGCGTAACCGTTTCGTATTTTGAATGGGTGCAGAACACAATGAACTACTACTGGAAGGAAGAGAGGGTAAATAAAGAGCTTGAAGAGAAAATGATTGCAGCTTTTAAGCGTGTTTATGAGATGAAAGCAAACAAAGGCTGTGAGATGCGTCAAGCTGCTTATATGGTGGGTATTCGACACCTCGTACTGGCCCTTCAAGCTAGAGGTTGGATTCAAAACGGAGATCTTTCAAAATTGTAATGTGGTCACAATTTGAATACGTCAATCGAATAGATATTAAAGGAAGAGAGAGGGCCAACTTCTCTCTTTTTTGTGACTTGAGGCACAAATATCTCATGTTTACAAACATGTTTACTTGTATACAAAAAAGAATACAAGTAAACAAAAATGTATACCCTGGGTACACAAAAATGTACACATGTATACAAACCAGTACACACATTGATTTAAAGGGATGTGTACATAAAGTGTTTACATGTAAACGGGAAATGTATACATGTATACGTAATTGTCGACAAAAGAAGACATTGACTGTTATCTAAATCTTCTATATCTTTTAATTAACGGAAGAGAGACTCTAGTCATTAACTTCAAAAAAAGAAGGGGAGCTAGTTTCATGACAAATTCAAGAATTGCAGCTGTAGATGTTGGTAATGATGCCCTTAAGGCATTATTTGGTAAATTAGATTCGGAGCTTTACATTCCAAACGTTATTGCAAGAGATATTGAAGATCGTCCTGTAATTGGAATAGAAGAACTAGACGAAAAAGATCCTGTAGATAACCTACATATCCGCGTGCATTCACCTGCACTAAAGGATAATAACGCGATTTATCGTGTAGGAAATCTAGCAACAAAAGGTAGTAACCCTACTGAGCTAGACCCAGGAAGTAGCAAATCTGAAGAAGACCAAACACTTGTTATGCTATTTGCTTCCTTGGCGCTTGATGCTGTATCAAGAGAGGACAAGTCACAAAAGCATCACGGAAATAACCGTAATGTAGTCGAAGCGAACTACACGCTTGGAACAGGATTACCACTTAGGGAAGTAAAAGAAGGTAAAGACGTTGGCTACCGCTCTCAACTATTAGGGTCGGTGCACCAGGTAGAGTTCCTTGTCACTCCTAGATATCAAGGTATGAAAGTTAATATTAAGTTTGATGAAGTGAAAGTCTATCCAGAAGGCTTTGCGGCATTTGTAAACCTAGTAATGGATAATGATTTAAATGTCATTAATAAGGATTTAATTGATAAACAGATTTTAATTCAGGATATTGGTGGTCTATCAACAGATATCGCTGTAATACGTAACCGCAACGTTGATGACGATAAAGCTCAAGGATTTAACTTAGGTGTAGCAGAATCTTTAGAAGCTATACGAGACGAAATCCGTACCAAACACGGAGTGGAGTTAGATAGTCGTCGTGATGTCGTAGATATTATTACGCGTAAAAATGATCGTCATCATATCATGGTAAAAGGAAGTCGGACTAGCGTTCATGATATAACGGATCGCATCCTTTTAGAATTAGCTAAAAAGCAGTATCGCTACCTTCGTAACGTTTGGCAACGAAACTCTCAATCAGAGATTTGCTACTTTGTTGGAGGCGGATCTGCCGTATTAAAAGAGTACTTGAAATCATTGAATAATAGTTTAGATGGATTTAATATTGAATTCTTTGAAGACGAAAATGAGAGCATTTGGATGATGGCCAATGCGTATTACAAGCTTGTGTCGGATTTCGTGCGAAAGACGAACAGAGATAAAAAGCAGGAGAAGCAAAAACAAGAAGCAACTTCTGCTAAGTAGATAGGAAGATTTCATGGGAGATTCTAAAAAAGGTGTTCAACGAGGCCAGGCAATTACGTTTCGCATTCCCTCAGATACACCAGATTACGTTTTAAAACAACTCCAACATCTGAAGGAAACAGAAAAGCGAAACTTCTCTAGTCGAATCGCTCAGTATGTTTTACAAGGCGTATCAGAAACACGTTCTAAGGAGAAAGAGACCGTTACAGTTTCTTTACCGAAATCATTAACGAAAGAGCAGCGAAATTGGCTTAAGCACGAGCATTCTGAGGCTTTAATGGGAAGTATTCTCTATCAACTGCTTATGGATCCTATTCGCGCTACCTCTCTTTATGCATCGTTACACAACAATGCTTATGATTTTGATGATGTGTTAGAACTCCAAGAACAAGTAGAGGCCGCTATTCAGACGAAGTCCCAATCGATCGCCTCTGGTCAGAGTGAAGCTTTGTCACATGAACAACATAATTGGCAAGCGAATGAAGCGGCATCCGCCTCTGAGGAGAACTGGACAACAGATGATGATCTTGATGATATCAATCTTGATCACTTGCAAGAGGAGATTCATAAGAAGGAAGAAAAAGTGGAGTTCGACGAAGATGACCCACTAGCAGACTTCTTTTCCTCCATGAATAAGTAAAACATTTCCCCAAAGCTTTTTAAGGCTTTGGGGTTTTTTATGCTCTTGCGCCGTTTCATGATACGATACAAATAAGAAATGGAATGAAGGAGTAAAGCTATGAAGATCACCATTATTTCTGTTGGAAAACTTAAAGAAAAATATTTAAAACAAGGTATTGAAGAGTATGAGAAGCGGCTCGGATCTTATGCTTCTATTGATTTAATCGAAGTGTCGGATGAAAAAGCACCAGAGAACTTAAGTGAGGCGCAAATGGAAGAAGTAAAACAGAAAGAAGGAGAGCGGATTCTGGCCAAGATTAATCCCGATGCACACGTCATTACGCTAGAAATCGAGGGGAAGATGCTAACATCAGAGAAATTAGCGAAAGAAATCGATCAGCTCGCAACCTACGGGAAAAGCAAAGTCACCTTTGTTATAGGGGGATCACTCGGATTGAGTGACGAGGTTATGAAACGATCAGACTTCGCCCTTTCCTTTTCGAAAATGACCCTCCCCCATCAGCTCATGCGTCTAGTGTTGTTAGAGCAGATTTATCGTGCTTTTCGAATTAATCGAGGAGAACCGTACCATAAATAGAGAGTAGATTAAGGAATAAAACAAAGTATCGTTTAAATAAAGAGGTGAATCACTATGGAAACAGTCTATTTTGCAGGTGGATGTCTCTGGGGTGTACAAGAATTCATTAAAACATTGCCCGGAGTTACGTCAACAGAAGCGGGAAGAGCGAATGGAACGAGTTATACACTAGAGGGGGACTATGACGGCTACGTAGAATGTGTCAAAGCAGCATTTGATCCTACGGTTGTGAACATAAAAGAATTGATGGGGTATTTCTTTGAGATTATTGATCCCTACAGTCTGAATCAACAAGGAGAGGATGTTGGGGTGAAATATAGAACAGGTGTGTATAGTGAGAACCCTGCACATTTGGACGAAGCGAAAGCGTTTATCAGGGAGAGAGAGGACGCTGATCGCATCGTTGTGGAAGTTTTACCTCTCACAAACTACGTGAAAAGTGCGGAAGAGCATCAAGATCGCCTAACCAAATGTCCCGATGATTATTGTCATATTCCGCAAGAATTATTAAGGAAATACAAGTGAACTTGTCCAATGAAAAAAGAGAGGAAGACCTAAATGGATTTCCTCTCGTTTCGTATATAAAGTATTAGTTTGAATAGAAGAAAGCGGAAGTTGCTTAAGAAATAGAAAAACCTTTCTCTGCTTCCACTCCATTATTCTCTGTGAATTCATCAAGCAAAGCACGGACTTCGTCGGTAGATTCTGTGCTCATCAGTTGATTTCTTAATTCACTCGCTCCTCGGAAGCCTTTTACATAAATCTTAAAGAAGCGGCGAAGTGGTTTAAAGAGGCGTGGCTCTAGTTCTTCTGAGTACTTATCATGAAGATCGAGCTGTAGACGTAGAAGATCAAGCAGCTCCTCGCTTGTATGCTCTTTCTTCTCTGTTTCGAAGCAGAACGGGTTATGGAAGACTCCTCGCCCGATCATTACACCATCTACTCCATACTTTTCAACGAGTTCAAGTCCCTTTTGACGGTCAGGAATATCCCCGTTGATGGTTAGAAGCGTATCAGGGGCAACTTCGTCACGAAGCTTCTTGATCTCCGGGATCAGCTCCCAGTGAGCGTCCACATTACTCATTTCCTTTTTCGTACGAAGATGGATAGAAAGGTTAGCAATATCCTGTTCTAGAAGGTGCCTCAACCAGTCGTGCCATTCCTCTACTTCCGTGTAACCTAGGCGGGTCTTCACACTTACAGGAAGCCCTCCTGCTTTAGAGGCTTGGATGATTTCTGCTGCAACACCTGGACGACGAATAAGTCCGCATCCTTTCCCTTTTGTTGCAACATTAGGCGCAGGGCAGCCCATATTGATATCGACTCCGCGATACCCCATTTCAGCCATACCAATACTCATTTGTCGGAAGTTTTCTGGTTTGTCTCCCCAAATATGGGCCACGATTGGCTGCTCATCTTCTGTGAATGTCAGACGCCCGCGTACGCTGTCTTTTCCTCTCGGGTGGCAGTAGCTTTCCGTATTCGTAAACTCTGTAAAAAACACGTCAGGTCTCGCAGCTTCACTTACGACATGACGAAAAACGACATCCGTCACGGCTTCCATTGGTGCTAAAACAAAAAACGGTCGCGGCAACTCATGCCAAAAATTATCTTTCATATTATATCTGAACCCTTTCCTTAAGGGAAAACAAGTTCCCAAAGTTAAAAGTGAAAATATTTTTTCTAATTGATTTCCATTTTGAATAGAAATCCATCATTATATACTTTAATAGTATCGGGCGAAAAGTGCAAGGGAACCAAATGTTTTAACAAAGACGCTTCTTTCAATATATGTTAAAATTTTCAGTGTTTCCCCCAAGAATAGTGCAGTAATCATGTAGACTCGAAGCTGAGACACTTGGTCAGGATGGGTCCGTTGCCAAAAGAGTGGTTGGGCAGGCTTGGGGACAACTCGCTTTCCTGCGGGGAGCTGGGAAGTCTCCTCAGCCGGCAAGCCGTCTTGCGGGGTCTTCCCTAGGCTCCTCACCCCGCGGAAAGCGAGTGATTTCCAGGCCCACCTTAGGCTCCATTAAAGCAGACGGAAACCTCTTTCCGACTATCGCAATACATCTCATCTCAGCTTCGAGTATTCCATATAAGGGGGCTTATATGGGAGAGAGATCATAGTCAGCACAAATATGAGAATATTTAATATGAAAGATAGGAGAGATCTAAATGAAAATTTCAAACGAGGCAAAAGAGCAACTGCTTCAAATAATCGATGAAGAAGAGTCGTCAAACCTTAGGTTTTTTGCTGCAGGAGGGTGTGGGGGAACTCAACTCGGTCTTGGGCTTGAAGAGCCAGCTGAATCCGATATTAAACTAGAGGTAAATGGAATTCGGGTTTCCATTGAATCTTCTATGCAAGATGTAGCGAAAGACATAGAATTAGACTTACAAGAATCAAGCGAAGGTGTCGACTTTGTTATAAAAGGACTTCCGAATACGAACTAATGTTACGTAAAAGGTATTGGTATAGTTTTATCTATTAACTAAAGCCCCCAGGACTCCTGCCTGGGGGCTATTTTAATTGAACACTAGCTTCTCGATTGTCGTAAGAAACGAGGATAAGAAAGTAGAGCGATTACACCACCAGCCATGCCTGCTAAAACTAAGATCAGCACGTTCAGCCATATGTCAGCCATCCCACCGTTTGAGAGAATAACCTCTTTGTATCCTTGAAGCGCCCAGTACTGAGGCAGGGCTTTACTAATGTTTTGCACGACCTCAGGCATAAACTCGACTGGCATCCAAAGTCCACCGAGCAATGCTCCACCTAAGGCGAGAATCTGTGTTAGGGCGATCCCCATATTTTCGGTTCTGACAATTACAGCCATGGCCATGCCCCATCCGGTCACGATAAACGCGAGAGCCAATGATAATAGAATAAGAGCTAAAGGGTTTCCGAGCGGCAGGTCATAGACAACGACACCAAATCCGAACAAAACCGCAATTTGAATAAGTACGATAATGATGAACGGCAGCCATTTGCCGAAAAAATAGTGATGGGTCGATAGAGGTGTGCTAGCAATCCTAGCAACCATGCCTCGCTCTCTATCTTTTACAAAAGCTATGACCATTGAAATCATAATAAAGAAAGCAAACATGATCGTATACCCAGGAATGATCTGAGTCACGACTTCTTTATAGCTTTGGCTCTCATCTCCAGAAAAAATGGCCACAAAAGCAACAATGAAAATAACAGGGAGAACAAATGTCCAAAACCATAGTCCTTTATCCTGAATCGTCTTTTTCAATTCAGTACGAGCGATTGCCCACATATTGAGTCCTCCTTTTCTCAAGAATCTCTTAATTGGGTACCAGTTAAATTGAAGAATATATCTTCTAATCTAGGGTGATAGAGTTCGAGTCTGCGTGGCTCTATACGATGCTCTCGGCAGTGCGTTACCAATTCCTCCAGAGTGAGAAGTGGTTCATCACTATTGAGTAAATAGCCATTACCTTTCGATTCTACCTCTCCAAAACGTTGGAGCATCTCGGTCTCAATGCTGTCTCCTGAGATAAATAATGAAGGCTTCGCGTACTTCTCCAACAACTCCTCCATGCGCCCGAACTCCATAAGCCGTCCCTTATCGATGAGACCAATACTGTCGCACAATTGCTCGACTTCTTCCATATAGTGGCTGGAGTAAATAATTGTGCTGCCATCAGCTTTCAGTTGATGAATAATGGAGAATATCGAATTTCGTGATTGCGGATCAATACCTACAGTGGGCTCATCCATAATAATAATGCTCGGCTTATGTAAAAGCGCACAGCCAATATTTAGACGTCGCTTCATGCCTCCTGAGAATGTAATGACTTTATCCTTAGCCCTGTCTTTTAACCCGATTTGCTCGAGCACTTCATGTATTCGAAGCTGCAACGCTTTTCCTTTTAATCCATACAAGTTACCAAAAAGAATCAAATTATCTTGAGCTGTCAGCGTTTCCTCTAAGCAAATTTCCTGGGGAATATAACCGATCTGCTGTTTAACTTTAAGTCGATCCTTAGACACAGACCAATCTCTAACTTGAATGTCTCCATTAAAATTAAGTAAGATTCCAGATAAAATTTTCATAAGCGTTGATTTACCGGCTCCATTCGGTCCGACCAAACCAAAACACGTTCCTTCTTCAATCTTAAAACTGATATTATCCAGCGCCTGAATTGAACCATACTGCTTCTCGATATTCTCGACACTAATCATTTTTTTATCTCCTTCCCCACTCTCCGGCCTATTTGCATTCAATTCGCATATACGGTAGTGAGAGTATAAGGGTTTCAATTTTTATGGAAAATAATGAAATTAACAAATGCATAGGCATTCACGAAACGTAAAAAAGTTTTGACATGTAAATCATATGTAATATAATGGTAAAAGTAAAGAGCTTTTTACTTTTTAAGAGGTGTACATAGTGCAAAATAACATTAGAGTTAGTAGAAAAAGTATGAAAATATCACAAGAAGAACTTGCATCTAGGTGTGGGGTTACTAGACAAACCATAAACGCTATTGAAAACGATAAATATGATCCTACTTTAGCATTGGCATTTAAATTGTCGCAGCACCTTCACACGACAGTTGATCAATTATTTATATTCGAGAAGACATAAAATCAATACAAATAAAAGGGAGATGTACATGGGAGAGACAAATAGATTTGCAGTCATTAGTTCTAGTGCGCTTTTTTTAGCTATTTCAGGCTTTTCTTTATATAAGTTTTTAAGATATGAGCAAATTGATGGGGCCTCTATATTTTTTAATTTCCTAGCACTGTCTTATGTTTTGAACTCCCTTACATGGGGGGGATTGCAGGGGGATAAAAATAAGGATGAATTGGAGCATCATATAGAAACACAAAGTACCAAAATGAGTTACTATGGTCTAATGGTTTTTTCTGGCTTAATATTATTTGTATCTGAAGGGGTAGGTAATTTACGTAATATAGAGAATTACCCTTTGCTTATAGTTGTAGGACTTACTTTTGTTGTACAGCCGTTTACTGCTCTTATTTATTCAAGAAAGTATAAGTAAAATTACGTGAAACTTTAGCGAGAAGGAGGATACGGAAATGGAGTTTGTTTTAATTTACATTATAATACCAATTATTTGGATTTTGGTCATTGGTTGGTTAACAGGCAGTAGAGACTTCTTCTTTGGACCAAAAGACGATGAGCGAAAGCAAAGCATTAAACAAAAGGCAGTTATTCAAAGTTGGGCGACTTTGTTCCTGTTCTTGTTGACCAATTTCCTGTTTGACGTTTTAATTCCCGATGGACGCTTAGGTGGAGGAGGGTTAATCTATCCTGAACTTTTCTATTTAACTATTTTATTCCTCAGCTATGTTGTATTTTATTTATTAAATATGAAGAAAATGAGCGCTTGACCTTACGTAACTATGTGAGTACATACCTATATTCTGTGGAGGGCTGTCTGATGATTCAGTTCAAGTATATAGATCGACACAATTTTTTTGAGGTCATCCATTTGCAAGTAACAGATGAACAGAAATCGTTTGTTGCTTCGAATGTTTTTTCCCTTGCCCAGGCCAAAGCATTTCCAGAGTGTGTTTGTTTAGGAATTTACTTTGAAAATCTGTTGGTTGGGTTTACGATGTATTGTTTGGATGTTGATGATAAGGAATATTGGATCTATCGTTTGATGATTGATGCTAGATACCAGTCAAAAGGATATGGGAGAGCGGCCATGGAGAAGTTGATTGATCGGATTAAGCAAGATCAAAATCACGAGGTAATCTACTTAAGCTTTGAACCCGATAACAGGCAGGCTATGAAGTTATATGAAAAATTGGGCTTCTCACCAGATGGCCGAGTGATAGATGGGGAAGTCGTATACAAACTAACGTATGGCTAATGGTGTAATTATCACTTATTTTGTTTATAACCGTATCGTATCTAAGGAAAAAGTTCATAATGTAAGTAATCTACTCCATGTATTTATTCACGTAGACTATGATGTTGCAATAGAAGTAATTTTCAATATTTTTGGAAAGTGGTACACTAGTAGTAGATTGAAAATAACTAGAAGAGGTGTAGTACCCGGGGCGGGGATGTAAGCTACATTTTTTCTGCAAGACATAGGGAGTATAGGCTAATGAGTAAAAACTATGCGAAAACTGACGTTATTTTAATTGGTGCAGGCATTATGAGTGCCACATTGGGATCTTTGCTAAAGGAACTAGTACCAGAGTGGAAAATCAGAGTATTTGAAAAGTTGGATGGTGCAGGACAAGAGAGCTCGAACGTATGGAATAATGCAGGTACGGGACACGCTGCATTATGTGAGCTTAATTACACAAAAGAACAAGAAGATGGCTCAATTGATATTTCAAAAGCTATAAAAGTAAATGAACAATTTCAAGTTTCTAAACAATTTTGGTCTTATCTTGTAAACCAAGGTCGAATCCGAAATCCACAGGAATTCATCATGCCATTACCACATATGAGTTTCGTGCAAGGGAAAGAGAATGTGGAATTCTTGAGAAAGCGCTATCAAACGATGTCTGCTCATCCGCAGTTTCTAGGGATGGAGTTTTCCGATAAGATGGAGCAATTAATGGAATGGATGCCGCTGATGATGAAGGATCGTTCATCAAATGAGACAGTAGCAGCAACTAAGATGGATTCTGGGACAGATGTAAACTTCGGAACGATTACACGTAAAATGTTTGATCATTTAGAGGATAACAATCTTGAGATCAATTATAAGCATAGTGTAGAGGACATTAAGAGGTTAAGTGACGGGACATGGGAAGTAAAGGTGTACGACCGTGAGCAGGCGCGAATTGAGTATCATATAACCAACTTCGTCTTTATCGGCGGAGGTGGAGGGAGCCTTCACCTATTACAAAAGACTGGGATACCTGAATCAAAACAAATAGGTGGATTCCCTGTAAGCGGGCTGTTTATGGTTTGTAATAACCCTGAAGTTATCGCTGAGCACCATGCTAAAGTATACGGAAAAGCAAAAGTAGGGGCACCGCCAATGTCTGTTCCCCATCTAGATACAAGGTTTATCAACAATAAGCAATCCTTATTATTTGGTCCGTTTGCAGGCTTTTCTCCAAGGTTCTTAAAAACGGGTTCCTTGCTTGATCTATTTACATCTGTGAAATCGGATAACCTTGTAACTATGTCAGCAGCAGGTGTGAAGAATGCTTCTCTAACAAAGTATTTGATTGAACAGGTGATCTCCTCAAAAGAAAAGCGTATGGAAGAATTGAGAGAATTTATTCCTAATGCCAAAAGTGAGGATTGGAGTCTAGCTGTAGCAGGTCAACGAGTACAAGTCATTAAAGATACAGACTCAGGTGGGAAAGGTACTCTACAATTTGGTACAGAAGTGGTCAGTTCTTCGGATGGTTCCATTGCAGCACTATTAGGAGCTTCTCCAGGTGCTTCTACAGCCGTTCACGTTATGCTAGAGCTAATGGAAAAATGCTTCCCTCAAAAGATTAAAGAATGGGAACCGAAAATAAAAGAAATGATCCCTTCTTATGGATTAGTATTAGCTGATCATCCAGAGCTTCTTAAGGACATTCATAAAACTACAGATGAGGCACTAGGCTTAAATAAAAAGCCTCTGCACAGTTATCTTTCAACAGATGAAGGTGAAATCAGTAAGACATCATAGAAGATGCCAGTTAGATTTTGCTTGTGCATTCAGGTACTATAAAAAAAGTCGCTACTCCTATAGGAGTAGCGACTTTTTTGCTTATCATTATTAGTTGCGAATCAAGTAATCAAATGCGCCTAATGCAGCATTTGCTCCTGTACCCATGGAAATAATGATTTGGTTATTCGGAACGTCTGTCACATCACCTGCGGCGAACAGACCAGGTACGTTTGTGGCATTGTGTTTATCGACAACAATCTCGCCTATTTGGTTACGCTCAATGGAGTCGTCTAACCATTCCGTATTCGGAACTAAGCCGATTTGAACGAACACACCTTCAAGTTTCACGTGGTTCTCTTGGCCCGTTTCCCGGTCCACATACGTAATGCCATTAACGTTAGCGTCACCTGTAATTTCTGTCGTTTGTGCATTCGTGTGAATGGTTACATTCGGAAGGCTGTTTGCGCGGTCTTGTAAAACTTGGTCAGCTTTAAGTTCTGAAGCAAACTCAAGAACCGTAACATGCTTAACAATTCCAGCAAGATCAATAGCTGCTTCAATACCAGAGTTACCTCCGCCAATAACAGCTACGTCTTTACCTTCAAATAATGGACCATCACAGTGTGGACAGTATGCAACACCTTTATTTTTGAACTCTGCTTCACCTGGAACGCCAACTTGACGCCAGCGAGCCCCAGTCGAGATGATTACGCTTTTACTTTTAAGAACACCGCCGTTATCAAGCTCAAGGTCGAACATACCATCGTTTTTCTCTAAGCGGCTTGCACGTTGAAGGTTCATAACATCAATGTCGTAATCCTTCACGTGTTCTTCAAGACTAGCAGCAAGCTTCGGTCCTTCTGTGCTAGAAACACTTATGAAGTTTTCGATACTCATTGTGTCTAGTACTTGACCACCGAAACGTTCAGCTACAATGCCTGTGCGAATCCCTTTACGAGCTGCATAAATGGCCGAACTTGCACCAGCTGGGCCACCACCGACCACTAATACATCGTATGGGTCTTTATTACTGAATTCTTCAGCGCTAGGACCTTCAACAATCTTATCTAAGATTTCTTCTAGTGTCATACGGCCACCGCTCAAGAATTCTCCGTTAAGATGCAAGGAAGGAACAGCCATAACGTTTTTGCTTTCAGCTTCTTCTTTAAACGCTGCACCGTCAATCATTGTATGCGTAATGCCTGGGTTTAAAACACTCATCATGTTTACGGCTTGTACGACATCAGGACAATTATGACAGCTTAAGCTAACATAGGTTTCAAAGTGATATTCACCTTTAATATTCTTAACTTGATCAATAACGCTTTGGTCTACCTTAGGAGCTCTGCCACTAACTTGTAGAAGAGCAAGGACTAAAGAAGTAAATTCATGTCCAAGAGGAATACCTGCGAACGTAACTCCAGTATCTTCTCCGACGCGATTCACACTAAAGCTAGGCGTTCTGGATAATTGTGCTTCCTCGAATGTAATCTTAGAAGACATAGAAGCTAGCTCTTCAACAAGAGCTAGCATGTCTTTTGATACTTTATCAGAACCTGCACTAACTTTAAGCACGATATCGCTTTCCAATAGTTCTAGATATTGGTTTAATTGAGCTTTAATATCTGCTTCAAGCATATTGTGCACTCCTTTAGATTTTACCTACTAGATCTAGGCTTGGTGTTAGAGTTTCAGAACCTTCTTCCCATTTAGCTGGGCAAACTTCGCCTGGATTCTGGCGAACGTATTGAGCTGCTCTGATTTTACCTACTAAGTTACTTGCGTCGCGACCAATACCGCCTGCGTTAATTTCTACAGTTTGGATAACGCCATCTGGATCGATGATGAAAGTACCGCGATCAGCAAGACCTTCTTCTTCGTTTAGTACTTCAAAGTTACGAGAAAGTTTTTGAGAAGGGTCACCGATCATTGTATAAGTGATCTTATTGATTTTTTCTGAGCTATCGTGCCAACCTTTGTGAACGAAGTGAGTATCTGTAGAAACAGAGTAAACTTCAGCACCTAGTTCTTGAAGTGCAGCATATTCGTTTTGAAGGTCTTCAAGTTCAGTTGGGCAAACGAAAGAAAAGTCTGCAGGATAGAAGCAAACAACGCTCCACTGACCTTTAAAGTTTTCTTCTGTTACGTCAACGAATTCACCGTTTTTGAATGCTTTTGCGTTGAATGGTTGTACTTCTGTACCGATTAATGACATGAAAAAATCCTCCTCTGTTTTGTGTAAAAATTATTAGTTTAAAATCATTATAATTCAAAAACTATTATTATATACATTCGAAAATTTGTCAAGCTGTTCAGGTATTTTTAAGCTTCTAATGTGCTTTGAATCGGCCAAGTGCAGTAAATGGCTTTGCATAAAATGTGTTAATGGTGGTTGGAACTTAAAAACTCGATTATCATTCTCATTACTTATATTCTTACCAATTCTAGTGCACCGTTAAACGTCTGAGCATTCTATTTTGTACGAAAACCTATATGTATATGCATGTGAAAAAACGCCTGCTCTAGTTAAAGGAGCAGGCGTTTTTATCATAAAATAGTTAGGGTTTATTGTCCAAATAATTGCCCTTTTCGTCCACATAAACCGATTGAACCATTGTTCTTTCAAAAGGATGTTGGTTCACGGTTCCCTTCATGTTTACTTCCTCTAATTTATAAATTTCTTTTTAATGAGCAAGATTTTTTATTTAAAAAATACCATTAAAATCATGTCGGATCTAAGAGAGTTAGCACATGTGAAGTCGACTCTGGCTAGGATTCTTACTTGAGCGACGACAATTGTAGTCATTCTGTAAAACAATGCCGCTATTTGAGGAACGAATCAAAAAGGAAATAGAGAGGTTTCGTCCAATTTAATAGGCATAGGCAAATGAAACACAAAGATAAAATTAGAGGAGGAGATGTAAGATGAAAAGTATGGTTGCGATTGTTTGGAGTATGATGTGGGTATTAGGCTTAGCTGCTGTTGTGAAAGTTGCTTCGGTTTCGGAAGAATTCCTTAAAATTGTGTCGGTGAGAAGCTTCGCACAAGAGATTGTTCAAAGTGGAGGATATAAGGGAAGAGTAGGAGTTCTTGACTTCCGATCGATGAATAGTTTAGGTCAGGCCAAAGAGTTCTGGTGTAAGGCCAGGGGGAGTCCGAGAAGGAAAATCGACGAGCTTATCGTGTATTTGGTCAGGGTTCGGTCAAGATCTAATGAGTTGCCATATGTGTCTTAATGACAGGTAGACTTTACCGTCATTGACCAAGTATTTGAGTGGATTATTTACTTCAAAGGAAGGGGTGGACCATAGGTTCCTAACGTTCATAGTCTGGTGCTCGTTAACGCTTTTTTAAGGGGGGAATGGAGCGTTTAAAAATAGATACTCTAGAAAGGGTGACTCTATTTCATGAGAGGGGAGGAAGAGATGGGAAGATAAAGGTATCTGGACGGGTTAAGATGCCCTGGTATGAATAGATGTAAAAAGGGGGATCGTAGAGGGAAAGAGTACGCGTATACTCGTACTCTTTTTACCTATGTCTTATAGTATTGAAACCTTAACTCTTTAAGAAAAGGTATATATGTATTCTTAGAGAGTGATACAATAGAAGGATACGATGAAAAAAAGAAAGAGGATACGCCTTTGAATAGTTTTAATCAATTTAAATTGCATGAAACGAATATTATGCGATTGAAAGAAATGGGGATTACAACTCCAACAGATATTCAATCGGAAGTCATCCCTTTGATGCTAGAAGGACATGACGTAATTGCTCAAGCTCAAACTGGTTCTGGTAAGACGTATGGCTTTTTACTGCCATTACTCGAGAAGATTAATATAGAAGATCCTACTATACAGGCTCTTATTGTTGCGCCTACAAGGGAGTTGGCTCTTCAGCTCACAGCTGAGTTAGAACGACTCTCTGAAGAGGTTAGTGTCCTTGCTGTTTATGGCGGTAAAGATGTACAGCAGCAAGTAAAAAAACTAGATAAAACTCAGGTTGTCATTGGTACACCAGGGCGCCTGTTAGACCATATGCGAAGAGGCACAATTGACCTATCGAACGTTTCCTCTCTTGTACTAGATGAAGCGGATCAGATGCTTCATTTTGGTTTCTTTGAAGATGTTGAAACAATTGTGCGTAGTACTCCGAACGTTAAACAGATGGCGCTATTTTCTGCGACCCTTCCATCTGATATTAACAAATTAGCCTACAAGTTTATGCGTCACCCAAAACAAGTTCGCATTCAATCAAAAGGGCGGACTGTGGAAGAAATTGAACAATTTGTGGTCGAGACGACTGATCGTAAAAAACAAGAAGCGCTCCGAAAGGTTATTAAAGAAACACAACCTTTCTTAGGAATAGTCTTTTGCCGTACAAAGAGACGGGTGAGTAAACTTTACGGTGAGTTAAAAGCCATGGGGTATCAGGTTGATGAATTGCACGGAGATCTATCTCAAAAGAAGCGTGAAAAAGTAATGGAACAGTTCCGAGAAGCAAAGGTTCAATTACTAGTAGCGACAGATGTAGCTTCAAGAGGCTTAGACGTAGAAGGAGTAACGCACGTCTATAACTATGATATTCCACAAGATGTTGAAAGCTATATTCACAGGATTGGAAGGACAGGACGTGCCGGTGATGACGGTGTTGCCATTACGTTTACAGCACCTAAAGATCAACAAATGCTTACGGCAATTGAAAAAGGAATATCTCAAAAACTTAATAGAAAGCAGCTATAGCTAATCGTTTTACAGAAATAATATGATTAACTAAGGTCTGCAAAAACCGTTCAGGGGGAGTCGCTTTGAACGGTTTTTGTTTTGACGTTGAGTTCTCTAAAGCGAAGCAGAATTAAAGAACTGATTAGAGAAAACTTTATACTCTGAAGTGTCTGAAAAAATATGTTAAAATATAAGTATAAACACACACTCTATGGCAAAGGAGAGGGTTGATCATGCGTAAGAAAATCCTCGTAGCATATGATGGTAGTGCGATGAGTAAACAGGCATTACAAGAGGCCAAAAGCCAGGCTGCTGATGCTCCAGATGCAGAAATTCACGTCGTTTCTGTTGTGCGCACGTCAGGTCCTTTCACCAATGCACAAATGTCTAAAAGTATCGGTAATGAATTAGCCGAACAATACCGGACCGACATGAACCGCCTCAAAGAAGAAATGAAAGAAGAAGGCGTAGAGGTCATCACCGATGTCATTGTAGGTAAGGTTGAAAAAAATGCAGGTGCACGAATTTGTGAATATGCCAAAGAACGTAACATGGACTTAATTATTGTGGGTAATCGTGGCTTTGGCAATGTGAAGAAGATGATTCTTGGCAGTGTAAGTAATAACATTGTCCAGCATGCTACTTGTCCCGTCCTCGTTATGAAGTAAGAGTGATGGAAAACATTCGGGTTAAATAAAAAGGAGACCTCCCACCATCATGGGAGGTCTCCTCTTTATATCGCCACAATTGCTAGCCTTCTCCACATAAGCTCCCTTATATGGAAGACTTGAAACTGAAGATAGAGATGTTTTGCGATAGGTGGAGAGAGGTTTCCGTCAGCTTTAATAGAGCATAAGGTGGGCCTGGAAATCACTCGCTTTCCGCGGGCGAGCTGTCGAGCCTCCTCGGGGAAACCACCCTGCGGGGTCTCGTCGACCTCTTTCTCCCGCAGGAGTCTCGCAATTTCCAGGCCCACCTTTGCCGAATGGGGAGTGACGGAAACGCGCCATATTTGTGAGGTAGGGGGGCTTAAGAGCAATTATAATAAGCGGGTCCTTACACCAAATTAACGTCAGGGTAGGCTTGGGGACTGCGAGACTCCCGCGGGGTAAGGAGCCTAGGGGAGACCCCGGAAAGCGCGTAGCGATTGAGGAGGCTTCCCAGCTCCCCGCAGGAAAGCGAGTTGTCCCCAAGCCTGCCCAAACTCTCTTATGGCAAAGGACCTACCCTAACAAAGTTCCTCAGCTTCGAGTCTTCATCACTCCCGACCCTACTTTGAATATCGTATAAGCTTTTATTTAAACCAGCCTTTTTCCTTAAAACGCGCGATGGCTTCAATTCGGTTGCTTACTTCGAGCTTATCTAAAATCACAGAGATATAATTGCGTACTGTACCGGGAGTGATATAAAGTTCATTTGAGATATCCTTGGTGTTTTTCCCATCGGCCATAAGCTGCATGACCTGTTTTTCTCGTTCGGTTAATGGATTTTCATTTCCATAAGCAAGGTCCACAAGTTCTGGAGCAAATATGCGTTGGCCATGCATGATTCTACGTATAGAGGTAGCCAGTTCTTCACTTGGGCTATCTTTTAATAAATATCCACTTACTCTTGCTTTTTGTGCGCGTTCGAAGTAACCGGCTCTTGCAAAGGTTGTGAGAATAATAATCTTACAATCCTCATCTTTTAACTCTTCAGCAGCATCCAATCCGGTTTTGATCGGCATTTCGATATCCATTATACACACGTCTGGCTTTTGTTCCCTAACGAGCTTACAAGCTTCTTCACCGTTATTGGCCTGCCCTACGACTTCCATTCCCTCTTCAAGATCTAAGAGCGCACCAAGGGCTCCGAGCATCATGCGCTGGTCTTCTGCAATGACAATTCGTATCACATCGATTCCTCCTCTTCTGTCTGATGTGCAACATTTGGTACACGGATGGTAAGGGTTGTGCCGTTAGAACTTTGTATATCTAGCGATCCATTTACGAACTCCAAGCGCTCTCTCATCCCTTGAAGCCCATGCCCTTTTAATGAATCCATTTTATTAGAGATACCAACTCCATCATCCCTTACCTCAATCATCACTTCCTCACTTGACTGCTGGATCGCTACATGACAAGTCTTTGCCTCACTATGTTTAACAATATTCGTGGCCGCTTCTTTTAAGGACATGCTGAGGACATTTTCTGCTAACAAGGGAGTATGAGAAAGCTCTGGATTTCCTTCAAGTGTAAAGGTCATTTCTGCTGCTTCTATAATTTGCTGAACCCGAAAGATTTCCTCATTGAGCTTAGATCCTCTCATATTTGAAACCATTTCACGTACTTCTTTTAAAGCGGTTCGTGCCGTTTGATTTATGTCTTGGATTTCTTTTACTGCGTTATCAGGCTTAACATGAATTAACTTCCCTGCGAGATCACTTTTAAGACCAATTAGGGATAGCTTCTGACCTAGAGTGTCGTGTAAATCCCTTGCAATCCGTTCTCTTTCCTCAATGACCATAAGTTGGGATATCCTCTCATTTGCATCCTCTAACTGCCCTTCAAGCTTCTGTTGTTGGTTGCGATACCGGATGGTAAAAGGCAAGAGAATGACGCCAATAATGGTAATGATAATAAAAGGGAGTTGTGGAAACAGGGATTCGTTCTGAGCAATATAGACAGTGGTTGCCGCAGCGAGTGTTGTAGTTAGATGTACAATATAAAGAGACAGAAATCCTCCTTTATGTTGGATATTTCCAATAAAGAATGCTAGAAATAATGAAAAGTACACATAGCCAAACAGTAAGGTCATGATTAGACTGATGGCAATCTCAATACTAACCCAGACGTAGGCAAAACCACTTTCAGAGTTGAATGAACGTAAATATGCAACGAAGAACAATGCAATCATTAAAATGCCAAATAATATTTCTGCCACAGAAGAAGCACGGAAGATAAAGAAAAATGGCAGTAAACAGAAAATAATCCATACATACGTGCTAAGACCGGTATTTTTAGGGATGATGTGAAACCAATTTTGCACCACATTTCCCTCCTTCCTACATTTGTTTAATTTAATCTCATTTTAAGCATATCTTACATCGGTTTTCTCTGTCACTCATTGCCATTTTAGTTCATTTTCCGGCAACATTTTAGGGGAAATACGATTTTTGTATGGCGTATGTATACTCTAGAAAAAAAGACCCCAACCAAAGTGGAAGGGATCTTGGTTTCTTATTTTTCTTGGAGAGTAGGACGCTTTTGTCCAAGCATCGATTGTTCCTTTGCTTCTTTTAAGCGTGACTTTGCCTCTTTGAAACTTACGAACGTTTTGTTCTTAGTGTCATAAAGACGGAAACGAATGGATTCTAAGCTCGTTTTGAGTGTAATTGTAGTAGCATGCTCTAATGGTGGTGTAGCATCGTGTGCCTTCTCTAAATTATAATTTGGCACTCTTGGGCTTAAGTGGTGCACGTGATGGAATCCAATGTTTCCAGAGATCCATTGTAATGCCTTTGGAAGCTTGTAATAAGAACTTCCGTCAACGGCTGCTTTTACAAAGTCCCATTCGCTTTCCTCTTCAAAGTAAGAATCTTCGAACTGGTGTTGTACATAGAATAACCAAATTCCGAGTACACCCGATACATACAATATAGGCAGGTTAATGATTAGGAACGCCTGCCAGCCGATTGCCCAGATCATGAAAGAATACAGGATGACAATAGCCACATTCGTAATATACGTGTTCATGCGCTCTTTCTTCTTCGCACCTTTGCGATTAAAGCGATTGGCTATTAGGAACAAGTATAGTGGGCCTAACCCAAACATCACCAATGGATTACGATACAAACGATACGCAACACGCTGTTTGAAAGATGCTTCTTTATACTCTTCAATGGTCATTACCCAAATATCGCCTGTGCCCCGTTTATCCAGGTTGCCACTTGTCGCATGGTGGATGTTGTGATCGCGTTTCCATTTCTCAAATGGAAACAGTGTAATAATACCGGCTATTGTGCCAATAATCCGGTTCGCTTTTTTGTTTTTTAAGAAGGATTGGTGTGTGCAGTCGTGAAAGATTATGAAGATTCGTATGACAAATCCACCGGCAATCATCGCTAATGGAATGGTAGCCCATACAGAAATCTCCAGGCTAAGATACGCTAGATACCAAACAAGGATAAATGGAACAAATGTGTTAATCATTTGTTTAATACCTGCGGTTGAATCAGGCTTTGCGAAAGCCGCAACACTCTTTTTTAATTCTTGTTGTTGTTTTTTTTGATTCTGATTCATATGATAACTCCTTCAAGCAAGCTTATTGATTGAACTGTTCCTCTAATCATAAATGAACAGCAAACGCTTTATAAGACATAAACGTCAGGTGAAATATATGACATTTGTCATGGGTTGTCTTCCTTTTTGATCCAATTAATTTTATGTTTTGTATTATGCTTAAAATCATGCATCCTATCTCAAACTAAGAAACCGAGTCTTCGAGGTATTGGACTTTTTCTTGTTATAATGGGGACAAGATATGTAGAAGGAGGATGGATCATGAAACATAACCAACAATACATAAATGAACTAAATGAGTTTTTAAAGATCCCAAGTATCTCATCTATGCCGGAGCACAAAGAAGATGTAGAAAAGGCAGCGGAGTGGTTAAAAGGATCTCTTCAAAAAGCAGGGATTGAGAACTTGGAGGTCATCGAAACCGAGGGGCATCCGATTGTCTATGGAGACTGGCTTCATGCAGAAGGAAAGCCTACGGTATTAATCTATGGACATTATGACGTCCAACCTGCTTCTCCAGAGGAACTTTGGGAAACACCTGCATTCGAACCCACGATACGAGATGACAAGCTCTATGCAAGAGGGGCAACCGATGATAAAGGTCAATTGTTTATTCACGTAAAAGCTGTAGAGAAGCTGATGCGAGAAAATGGCGAACTACCGGTGAATGTGAAGTTCTGTATTGAAGGAGAAGAGGAAATGGCAAGCCCGAACCTGCCACCTTTTATTGAAGACAATCAGGAGAAATTAGCGGCAGATGCTGTTCTAATTTCGGATACGTCCTTTATCGAAAAAGGTCAACCTGCTATTTGTACATCTCTTCGCGGAGCGTTAGCTATGGAACTAAACATGAAAACAGCGAATACGGATCTTCATTCAGGTGTGTACGGGGGCGGGGTTCCAAATGCGATCCATAGTCTCGTGAAATTGTTAGACTCCCTCCATGACGAAAATGGGAAAGTTGCCGTCGAAGGGTTTTATGAAGGGGTGCAAGATCCTACCACACAATTGAGAGAAGAAGTAGCTTCTATTCCTTTTGATGAAGAAAAGGCGAAGGAAGAGTTAGGGTTAGAAGGTTTCTACGGTGAAGAAGGGTTTACCTTCCAAGAGCGTACAGGTATCCGTCCAACTCTCGAGATTAACGGTCTAGCTGGCGGTTTTCATGAGGAAGGGTTTAAAACGATTGTACCAAGTGAGGCGCATGCGAAGATTAGTTGTCGTCTTGTAGGAGAACAAAACCCAGAAGAGGTTTACGTGTCGATCTTAAATCATTTAGATAAACATAAACCAGTAGGGGCAAGTTTTGAAACGAAGAAGCTAATAACGGCGAAGCCCGTTTCACTCGACTCAAGTAATCCTATGATTCAAAAAGCAGCCGCTGCTTATGAACAAGTTTATGGAGTGGCACCTCTGTTTCCAAAAGAAGGCGGATCGATCCCGATCGTAGAAGTATTCTCACGAGTGCTACGATCCCCTGTTGTGATGATGGGCTTTGGTTTACCATCAGAAAACTTGCATGCTCCTAATGAACATATTCATTTAGAGAATTTCACGAATGGAATTGAAACGGTTACTTCTTACTTGAAGTCACTATAGTAGGAGAAAGAAAGGCTCTTTCTGAAGCAGATTTCAGAAAGGGCTTTTTTATAGTTTGAGGGATTTTTATAATATGTCTGTATGTGAGTCAATGAAGCGCTTACGGTACATATTTGTACTGTACCCAATAGCTCGTTCTTCTGATATGATGGGAAACATCGGTATGAAACGGCTGAAACAGCGTCATAATTTGAATAAGCTAGGTTTACTAAAGACTAGGTACACATCTCTAGCAGATTGGGTGAGAATATGAAGAAAGAAATTAAATTAAAAGTTAAACATGACTATGCAAAAAAGGTGAAAGAAGGGTTCCCTTTAATTGAGAAGGAAGCCTTAAAGAATGCTGAAATTCTAAGTGAAGAAGGGCAAATCCTTCATTTAATTGATGAGCGTGGTCGTTTTATAGGAAAAGGATACTATGGAGAGCAAAATAAAGGATACGGCTGGATGCTAACACGACAGCAAGATGAAGCCATTGACCAATCGTTTTTTGAAAAGAAAATTGGGATTGCCCTTCAAAAACGTAGCGACTTTTTCAAAGATGATTCTACAACGGCTTTTCGGATCTTTAATGGGGAAGGAGATGGCGTAGGAGGCTTGACGATTGATTACTACGAAGGCTTTTACGTGGTGAGCTGGTACAGCGAAGGGATCTTTGCTTTCAAGAACCAAGTCCTTAAGGCTCTCCAGCAGCTGGTTGATTATAAAGGAATCTATGAGAAGAAACGATTTAATACAGGTGGGAAATATATCGACGACGATGATTTTGTAACTGGCGAGCGCGGCGAATTTCCAATGATCGTAAAAGAGAATGATGTTCAGTTTTCTGTGCATTTGAATGAAGGTCCAATGACAGGTGTGTTTTTAGATCAGCGTGAGGTGCGTAAGACAATTCGCGATCACTATGCGGAAGGGAAAACGGTTTTAAATACTTTCTCTTATACAGGGGCATTTTCTGTTTTCGCAGCCCTTGGCGGAGCACAGAAAACAACAAGCGTTGACTTAGCTAACAGGAGCTATCCGAAAACGGTCGAGCAATTCAGTATTAACGGAATTGATTACGAAGCACATGATATTAAGGTTATGGACGTATTTGAATACTTCAAATATGCGGTGAAGAAGCAATTAACCTTTGACATGGTTGTCCTTGATCCTCCAAGCTTTGCCCGTTCTAAGAAACATCGTTTCAGTGCGGCGAAAGATTATAAAGACTTGCTCAAACAAGCCATTGCGATAACAGAAGATAACGGGATTATTGTCGCATCAACGAACTATAGTGGCTATGGCATGGGGAAATTTAAAGGGTTTGTTGAAAAAGCCTTTAAAGAAACAGGCCATCGTTACAAAATTGAAGAACAATTCACCCTCCCCTCAGACTTTGCGACGACCAAAGAATATAAACCAGGAGACTACTTGAAAGTTGTCTTCATTAAGAAGCTATAATCCTGTAGCATCTTAAGATATTATGTTTCCTAAGCCAAGTTGAACGTAAGGTGGGCCTGGAAAATATAAAGACGCTTAGAGTATTCTATACTCTAAGCGTCTTTCACTTAGTGTCTTCTATGGAGCCACAGCACACCTGATTTTGCGAGGCGTGGTAATAGTCCTGTTACAGGCTTTTGCATCATGTTCCCAAACCCATCTGATTTTCCTAAGGAACCAAGAGAACCTTTTAATTTAATTTCTTTTGGCTTATCGGGCTCTTTTCCGTTATAAAGGGCTAATAAAATGGCTGCAATGTGTTCCCCTTGCTGCCCTGCTAATTGGCCACTAGGAGAATAATTCGATGAAGCACAATCTCCAACGATATATACATTTGGCTGTTCAGGTACTTGATAGTAATCGTTGATGATGATTTTCTCTTGTGGATCTTTCTCGAATGGTAAGGCACGAACTAGTTGGTTAGGTCTTACCCCTGCTGTCCAAATGGTTACGTCATTTACAAAGCATATCCCATTGTTACATACGCCGTCACGCTCTACGTACTCTACATTTGCATGATGAATGACTTCTACATCATTTCGTTTGAACCAATCTTCTACATACTCTTGAATTTTTGGGTCAAAAGGTCGAAGAACGGTTTCCCCACGGTCCAATAACCGAATATTTAAATCGGGACGGCTCTCACGAATTTCAGATGCGACCTCAATTCCGCTTAATCCTGCCCCGACTACAGCTACCTTCCCATGTGCATTAAGGTTTCCTACTTCGTACCCGGCTTTCCTTGCTTTCTTGAAGGTTTGTACACTCTGCGTATATTCAGGGGCACCTTGTATACCGTGGTAGTTGTCCTCACACCCAAGACCGATGACGAGATCATCGTATGGAACAGGATCTGTATGTTCACGAACGACAATGTGCTGATTCTGAATATTAATCTCCATAACCTCTCCAAATACATAATCAACTTGATCATGTTCTGGGAAATCAATACGCACTTCTCTATCTGCTTTCGTCCCAGCAGCTATTGCGTAAAATTCGGTTTTAAGTGAATGGTAAGGATTACGGTCTACCATTGTAATATGAACGTCTTTTGGCAACCCACCGTCAAGCATATCTTGTAGAATCTTTAACCCACCGTAGCCGCCACCGACGATTACTAATCTTTTCATAACGAAACACCACCAATTCATAGTCACTACTATACTATTAGAAAACGCTTACCCCTTTAAAGGTTATCAAAAACAAAAAAGGAAGACTAGAAAAACTATCAGAAAATTGAAATGTAACTGTAATATTTTATTATGATGAAGAATGAGAGAGCCGAAATCTCTATTATTAAGTACATTCAAAGGAGAAACGATAGCGATTCCCTATATAACGATATAAGTAAACATTTTTCGACAAAACTTTCAGAAATTTTTAATAACTATTTATTGTAATGGCCTTGAGTGGATTCTATAATAACAATAAGCATAGATTGTAAGATGTTTTACAAATAAAAAATCCTCTTACACAGAGAGAAAAGGGTGAGTGATAGTTTGGTCACTTCGACAACCATGGATCACGATATCTATTTATTTCACCAGGGAAATCTACGTTATGCCTATCAACTTCTTGGTGCTCATATGGAACAACAAAATGGTCAAGATGGGGTACGGTTTACGGTCTGGGCGCCGAATGCGGTAGAAGTAAACGTAGTCGGCACATTTAACGACTGGGATGGACGACAACACCCTATGGAGAAATTGAATGAAAATGGCCTATGGTCTACATTCATTCCTGATTTACAGAAAGGTACTATTTATAAATATGAAATTTTAACGCCTCACGGGCATTTACAATTGAAAGCAGACCCCTATGCTTTCTCAAGCGAGTTAAGACCCAATACAGCTTCTGTTTTACATCCTTTAGGTCATTACGAGTGGAATGATCAATCGTGGATGGACCAAAGAAAAGAAACTAACCTCTATGAATCACCTATATCTATTTACGAGCTTCACCTTGGATCTTGGAAAAACATTGAACCTGAAGTCTTTTATACATATCGGGAGTACGCAGACATGGTCATTCCGTATGTGAAAGAACTTGGTTACACACACATTGAACTTCTTCCTCTTACAGAACACCCCTTTGATCGTTCATGGGGATATCAAGCAACAGGATATTTTGCGGTAACCTCCCGTTACGGAACGCCTGATGATTTTAAATACTTTGTAGATCAATGCCACCAGAATGGACTTGGTGTTATTTTAGATTGGGTTCCGGGACACTTTTGTAAAGATCAGCATGGTTTACGCAGGTTTGACGGGGAACCTCTCTATGAATATAGCGATCCCATGAAGGCTGAGAAGTCACAGTGGGGTACTCTTACGTTTGATTTTGGGCGCAATGAGGTTCAAAGCTTTCTTATTTCTAATGCGATCTATTGGCTGAGGGAATACCATTTGGATGGTCTTCGTGTAGACGCTGTAGCGAGCATGCTCTATCTTAGCTTTGGTAAAGAAGATGGAGAATGGCAACCCAATGAGTACGGTGGGAGCGAAAACCTAGAAGCCGTTTCTTTTATTAAAAAGATGAATGAAGCCATATTTGAAGAGGTACCGAATGTCCTTATGATGGCGGAGGAATCTACTTCGTGGCCATTAGTTAGTGCGCCTACTTATGTAGGAGGGCTTGGCTTTAATTATAAATGGAATATGGGCTGGATGAATGACATGTTGAAGTACATGGAGATGGATCCAATTCATAGAAAATACCATCATAACTTAATTACATTTTCTTTGTTTTATGCTTTCTCTGAGAATTTTGTATTGTCGATTTCTCATGATGAGGTTGTACATGGTAAGAAATCGTTACTCAATAAAATGCCTGGAGACTATTGGAGAAAGTTTGCCAATCTACGTGCGTTCTTGGCCTTTATGTATGCACATCCGGGTAAAAAACTACTATTTATGGGATCTGAGTTTGGTCAATTTGATGAGTGGAAAGACATGGAGGATCTGGACTGGGAGCTATTAAACTTTGATGCTCATGCTTCTATTAAGCAATACATGAGTGATCTTCATAAACTTTACAAAGATCATCCAGCTTTATGGGAGATGGACCATAAAGAGGAGGGCTTTGAGTGGGTTGATCCGAATAATTATGAGCAAAGTATCGTCTCCTTTATTCGTAATAGCCGTTCAGATGATCAGTTGGTCGTGATCTGTAATTTCACCCCAGTTGTTTATCACGATTATAAAGTAGGTGTACCATCAGAAGGGCTCTATGAAGAGATATTCACAAGTGATGATGTGCAGTTTGGTGGCTCAGGTCAGGTGAATGACATGCCGCTCCATACGAACTCTATACCGTGGCAAGGTCAGGGACAACACGTCACGATGACCATCCCGCCACTTGGTGTAAGCTTCTTGAAAAGAACTTCTTTACTAGAGGAGGACAAGTCTTGAAAAACAAAGAATGTGTAGCGATGTTGTTAGCTGGTGGCCAAGGAACACGGTTAAAGTCTTTAACGAAGGAACTGGCTAAGCCTGCTGTATTTTTTGGTGGAAAGTACCGTATTATTGATTTTCCTTTAAGTAACTGTACGAATTCAGGTATTGATACGGTTGGGGTCCTTACCCAATATGAACCATTAGTTTTAAATCACTACCTTGGCATTGGATCACCTTGGGATTTGGATCGGAAATATGGTGGTGTTTCCGTATTACCACCTTACATGCAAGCAGAGGGCGGAGGATGGTATACAGGTACAGCGAATGCGATTTACCGCAATTTAAAATTTCTCCACCAATATGATCCTGAGCATGTATTAATTCTATCAGGTGATCACATTTATACGATGGATTATTCTTTAATGCTTGATTATCATAAAGAGCAAAACGCAGATGCTACTATTTCTGTGATCGAGGTGCCTTGGGAAGAAGCAAGTCGATTCGGCATTATGAATACAAAAGAGAATGGTGACATTGTAGAGTTTGATGAAAAGCCTGCTTATCCAATGAGTAACTTAGCTTCTATGGGGGTTTATATCTTTAAGTGGGATGTGTTGAAGGAGTATTTAACTGCGGATGATGCTAATCCAGATTCTTCTCATGATTTTGGTAAGGACATTATCCCTGCTTTACTTCAGGATGAGAAGAAATTAAAAGCCTATACATTTGAGGGATATTGGAAAGATGTTGGGACAGTAGATAGCTTATGGGAAGCCAATATGGATTTACTGAAAGAAACGCCTGATTTAGATTTGAATAACTCTTCGTGGAGAATCTATTCAAAAAATCCAAATCAGCCCGCTCAGTACTTAGCCTCCACATCTAGTGTCCGCAACGCGCTCATTAATGAAGGGTGTAAAATTTACGGAACAGTAGATACGTCCATCTTATTTTACGGTGTACATGTGGGAGAGGGAGCGGTTGTAAAAGATTCTGTGATTATGCCGAACGTAAAGATAGGTGAAAATGTACAAATTCACCGCGCTATTATATCTGAAGGTAGCGTTATTGAAGATAACAGTGTGATTGGTGATCCTGCGTTAGGCAGCGAAATAACCCTTGTTGCTGAAGAAGGAAGCGTTATGGCGAACAGTTATGCAATGACTCAATAAGTAGGGGGAAATGTTATGGAACGAATAGCGGGTATTATTAATTTAGATCATGAACAGGATATGCTAAATGAGTTAACTTATTTCAGGTGCGGAGCGGCCGTTCCTTTCGGCGGGCGCTATCGTATGATTGATTTCACCGTATCAAACATGACAAATTCACGCATTGAGTCTATTGCAGTATTCGCTCGTCGAAAATATCGTTCTCTGATGGATCATCTTGAACAAGGAAAAGCGTGGGATCTCGACCGTAAGCGTGGGGGATTATTTATCCTGCCACCTGACTGGAATGACCCAACTGATATATCAAAAGGTGACCTTCAGCATTATCATAATAATATCGATTTTTTACGTCGCACTTCAGCAGAATATATACTCGTTTCAGGATCTCAACACATTTGTAATATCGATTTCCAGGAGGTACTGAAAGAGCATAAAGAAATGAATGCAGATGTAACCGTTATTTATAAAAAGGCTGATGAAATGATGCCTGAATATCAATTGGCTCAGAAGTTGAATATTGGTGAAGGGAACCGAGTAGAAGCCTTTCATAACGAGCATTATAATCCGAACGTTTACATGGAAATGTTTCTAATTAAAAAGAGCGTGTTACAAGATTTAGTGGAGAAGGCTATTGCACATGGACATTCCCACTTTTTCCGCGATGCCATTAAAGGTCATATAACTACAATTCATGTCCACGCCTATGAATACAAAGGCGCACATGCTCTTGTGAATTCATTAGAGAGTTATTACCGAAACAGTACGAATTTATTAAAATCAGAAGAGCACGATCGTCTGTTTAAAGATGATGCACCTATTCTGACAAAGGTGAAGAATGAAGCGCCTTCGAAATATATGCAAGGTTCTGATGTGAAGAACACATTAGTCGCTAATGGATGTGTAGTAGAAGGTCATGTGGAGGATAGCATTCTCTTCAGAGGTGTAAAAGTAGGCAAGGGGGCTGTCATTAAAAACTCTGTAATTATGCAACGATGTGAAATTGCAGATCACGCAGTATTAGAAAATGTCATCCTTGATAAAGATTGTACCATCTCAGAAGGTAGAACCCTTATTGGAGCGCCTGAAAAACCATTTGTTGTAGCAAAACGTAAAACAATGTAAAAGGAAAAGGCGGGGCTGCCTAATCTCCATACCGGCAGCCCCTTTACTGTTTTCTATACATTTTAAGAGGAGTGATTAGCATGAATGTATTGATGATTGGATCAGAGTGTACACCCTTTATTAAATCAGGAGGACTAGCTGACGTATTAGGATCGTTGCCCCTGGCGTTGAAAGACCAAGGAGCTGACGTACGGGTTGTGTTGCCAAAGTATCAGGAGATGAAAGACGAGTGGAAAGATAAACTAACACTTATTGATACACTCACCATTCAGTTAGGATGGCGTCAACAGTATGCAGGGATAGAATATTTAGAGTACGAAGGAATTCCGGTTTATTTTGTGGATAATGAGTATTATTTCAAACGCTCTAATTTATATGGGTATGAGGATGAAGCGGAGCGTTTTGTTTTCTTTAATCGTGCCGTTATGGAGATGGTTCGCGTCTTGGATTGGAAGCCAGAAGTTCTTCATTGCCATGATTGGCAAACGGGATTGATTCCGCTCTTTTTACACACTCACTACAAAGAAGATCCTGTATTTGAAGGTATGAAAACTGTTTTCACGATCCATAATCTTAAATATCAAGGTATCTTCCCTCAATCCGTTCTACATGACTTAATGGATCTGGATGAACGTTTAATGACGGTCGATGGTATTGAGTTCTTTGGAAATATTAGCTTCATGAAAGGAGCTCTAAATTTCTCAGATACAATCACAACGGTTAGTGAAACTTATGCCGAGGAGATTCAAACACCTTATTATGGGGAAAACCTAGATGAAGTACTTCGCAAACATTCTCACCGACTTACTGGCATTGTCAATGGCATTAACCTCCAAGACTATAACCCTATGAAAGATGAATCACTTGCTTTCCCGTATCGTAGTTCACTAATAAAGAAAGCTCAAAATAAAATGTGGCTTCAAGAGAAGCTGGGACTTCCGGTTGATCAAACGATTCCGATGATTGGGATTGTTTCTCGTCTAGTCGAGCAAAAAGGATTTGACCTTATTGGAAGAATCTTAGATGAATTGTTGGAAGAAGTGGATGTTCAAATTGTGCTGTTAGGAACAGGGGAACAATATTATGAACAAATGTTTCAGTGGTTTGAACATAAGTATCCAGACAAAATCTCAGCCAACATCACCTTTAGTGAATCGTTATCTCGACAAGTATATGCAGGGAGTGACCTCTTCTTGATGCCATCTCGTTTCGAGCCGTGTGGCATTGGACAGTTGTTAGCTCTACGTTACTTAACTGTACCAATCGTTAGAGAGACAGGTGGTCTTGTAGACACTGTGCATCCATTCAACGAGGTCACAGGCGAAGGGAATGGGTTCAGCTTCACAAACTTTAATGCACACGATATGTTATTTACCATCCGTCGCGCCATTGACATTTATCATGATCAAGCAACGTGGAAAAGTTTAATAAAGAACGTCATGAAAAGCCAATATTCCTGGGAGAATTCTGCGAAGCAATATATGGACTTATATCAATCGATGCAAAAAGTATATGTTTAACGCATCAGAATGGAGGATCCCAGTATGTTCAGCAGTAAAGAAGAGTTTAAAGAGGCTTTTGTTAAGAATTTAGAGTCTGAAACTGGTAAAACAAAGGATCAGGCAACAGAACAAGATGCATATCGTGCTTTGAGTCATTTGGTACGCGAAAGGCTCCTTAAGAAATGGAAGGAAACGGAGCAAACCTATCAAGCTTCTGGTGAAAAGCAAGTCTATTATTTCTCTATGGAGTTCTTGATGGGACGCTTACTAGGGAACAACTTACTAAATATGGGAGTATTAAACGTAGTAGAGGAAGGGCTTGTTGACCTTGGTCTTACAATGCCTATCCTAGAAGAATCCGAAGCAGACGCCGGACTTGGAAATGGTGGACTCGGTCGTTTAGCAGCTTGTTTTCTAGATTCATTAGCCTCTCTCGGATTGGCTGGACATGGAGTTGGACTCCGTTATAGAAATGGTATGTTTACACAAAGATTCGTAGATGGAAATCAAGTTGAACTCCCGGATCATTGGTTACAAGATGGGTATATGTGGGAAGTGAGACGTGAAGAAGAGGCTGTAGAAGTGCAATTTGGTGGAGAAATTGAGTCTTTTAAAGATAAAGATGGAGACCTCCATTTCACTTATAAAAACAGCCAAAGAATTCAAGCGGTCCCTTACGATGTCCCTGTAGTAGGATACCAGGAAGAGGCAGTAAATACGCTCCGATTATGGAGTGCAGAGCCTTCAGAAGAAGATTTGTTAACAAAGGCTCATATCGAACAGGCGCACGGGAATTTTATTGGTCATCAGCGGGATTTAGAAGAAATTACATCATTCCTCTATCCAGACGACTCTCATGACGATGGGAAAAAATTGCGCCTAAAGCAAGAATACTTCCTTGTTTCTGCTGGATTGCAAAGCATTATAGCCCAATTTGAAGATTTAAATCTTCCTTGGACTGACTTCAGCAAGAGAGTTGCCCTGCATATTAATGATACTCATCCTGCTCTAATCGTACCGGAACTAATGAGAATTCTTATGGATGTTAAGGGGTTAGGATGGGAAGAGGCATGGTCGATTACCCAATCTTCTGTCTCTTATACCAATCACACGACTCTAAGTGAAGCACTTGAAACGTGGCCAGTTGATGTAATACGTACATTGCTACCGAGAATCTTTATGATTATTGAGGAAATCAATGAGCGTTTTTGCCAATCATTATGGGAGCAAGACCCAGGGGACTTTGATCGGATTGCTCAACTCGCTATTATTGCAGATGGGACCGTCAAAATGGCCCATTTATCCATGGTTGGGAGTCATAGTATTAATGGTGTCGCCAGGCTTCATACTGATATTCTAAAGAAGCGCGAAATGAAGGCTTTTTACGAGGCATTTCCAGAACGCTTTAATAATAAAACGAATGGGATCACACATCGCAGGTGGTTGCTTCATGCGAACCCATCTCTTGCTGAACTCATTACCAATACGGTAGGAGAAGAGTGGAAACGTCAACCGAATAGGATGAAGGAGCTACTAGCTTATCAGGAAGATGGGGCTTTTTTAGATGAATTGCATCAGATCAAACAGCAGAACAAGCTCAATTTAGCTCAATGGATTGAGAAGGATCACGGGATTACAGTAAATCCGGACTCAATATTTGATGTTCATATTAAACGACTTCATGGATACAAGCGTCAATTCCTGAATGCCCTTCATATTATGCATTTATATAATGAACTAAAAGCAAATCCTTCAAAAGAAATGACACCAAGGACATTCATTTTTGGAGCAAAAGCAGCTCCTGGGTACTATTTTGCTAAAAAAGTTATAAAACTAATTAATACCATTGCCGAAGTGGTGAACCATGATCCTGACACGAAAGATACGATTAAAGTCGTGTTTATGGAGGATTACTCCGTATCGTTAGCTGAGAAGATTATACCTGCAACAAATGTTAGCGAACAAATCTCTACAGCTAGCAAAGAGGCCTCTGGCACAGGGAATATGAAGCTTATGATGAACGGAGCTCTTACGCTTGGTACGATGGATGGAGCTAATGTAGAGATTCATGAAGCGGTTGGGAACGATGCCATTTATACCTTTGGCCTAAGCTCAGAAGAAGTGCTCAGCTATTACCAAACAGGGATTTACGATGCCATGGAGATGTATAATCACGACAAACGGATTCGTCGGGTTGTGGACCAACTCTATCACTATAGTCCTTTCTCAAAAGGGGACACTACGTTTCATGAGTTATATCATGCTTTAATTACACATAACGACGAGTACTTCTTGCTAAAAGATTTCAATAGCTATGTGGCGGCTCAAGAAGAGATTAGCCATGATTACTTGGATCAACGAAAGTGGAATGAAATGAGTTTATTGAATATTGCTCATTCCGGTGCGTTTTCAAGTGACTATACCATTCAGAGCTATGCAGATGAAATATGGAAGATCAGTGAAGCAAAAATGCTGAATGGATAGGTTTTGGGGGAGGGAGCCCAGGTGAAGCATTTGGATATATATCATAATAGTTTTGAAACCGTCTATCGTGATCCATTTGGTGCAGCGCCAAATGGATCACATGTAAAATTGAGTATTGACGTGCATCACCGCCAACATGTATCACGAGTGAGTCTCCATTATATTTATGATCAAACAAATGAAGAACATATTAAGGAAATGGACTTATACAGTGAGGAACACCAGTTTAGTGGGTTTGAAGTGACCATTACAATGCCTGAGCAACCTCAACTAGTCTGGTATTTCTTTGAAATTGAAACAGAAGACCGCTCCTTATATTATGGTCGTAAAAGTGCCGAAGAAAGCGGAGAAGGTATGGTGTATGGGGATAATCCCCCTTCTTGGCAAATCACCGTTTATGACCCCTCCTATCAAACACCAGACTGGTGGAAAAACGCTACAATGTATCAAATATTTCCGGATCGATTTCGTGCCTCTGGGGATATTGAAATGACGAAAGCCCCTAAAACGAGCCTTATTCATGCCCATTGGGATAATGATCCTTACTATATTCGCAATGAGCGAAGAGAAGTTGTAAGGTGGGACTTCTTTGGGGGGAACATTAAAGGGATCATTGAAAAACTTGACTATATAGAGTCTCTTGGTGTAACAGTCATTTACCTGAATCCGATCTTCGAGGCGGAAAGTAACCATCGATATGATACAGGAGATTATCATAAAATCGACCCTCTCTTAGGGACGAAAGAAGATTTTGAAGAGTTGATTAAAGAGGGAAAAGATCGTGGCATTGAAATTATGCTTGATGGTGTATTCAGCCATACAGGCAGCAACAGCATATACTTTAATCAGCGCGGAGAATATGATTCGGTTGGAGCCTATCAATCTAAAGAATCCCCTTATTATTCGTGGTATACGTTTCACCAGTATCCAGATGAGTATGATGCCTGGTGGGGTGTGGGAACGTTACCAACACTGAATAAAGAAGATAAGAGTTATCAGCATTTTCTTGTCCATGATGAGGATAGCGTCATCAGAACATGGCAACGATCAGGGATGAACCATTGGCGTTTAGACGTAGCAGATGAGTTAACGGACGATCTAATTCGTATGATTTATCAAAAGCTAAAAAAACACCAGCCTGATAGTGTTCTTTTAGGAGAAGTGTGGGAAGATGCATCAAACAAAACTGCTTATGGAAAGCGGCGAGATTATTTTCTCGGAGGCGTCTTGGACTCTGTTATGAATTATCCTTTAAGAGCACTTATGCTCGATTTTATTCGTGGAGAGATGGACGCAATCACACTGCATACCCGACTTGTTACATTGCGGGAGCATTATCCAAAAGAATATTTTTATGCTGTGATGAACATGCTCTCAAGTCATGACGTAGAGCGGATAAAAACCTTATTAGAAGAGGCGTTGCCTGTTCAATCAATAGATGAAAAGGAAAAACTTATCTCTAAACAGCTTAAAGCGTTGAGCTTGTGGCTTTATACTTTTCCGGGAGTGCCGTCTTTGTATTATGGAGACGAAGCAGGTTTAACTGGAGGAGAAGATCCAGATAATCGAAAGTCTTATCCATGGGGGAGAGAAGATCAAGATCTTCTGAACTGGTACAAAATGATGGGATCTATTAGACGTGAACACCAAGCTCTTCGAACAGGGAGTTGGGTTTCGAAAGCCCAGGATCCTGATGTATATATGTTTGTTCGCTCAATTGAAAACGGAGTAGATGAATTCGGAATGGAAGCATCAGATGAAGAGTTGATGTTTGTTTTTAATCGAAATATTAATGAAGAGAAATCAATCACCGTACCGGCTAAAAAGGGAAGATGGCAGGATATTTGCCATAAATCTGTATATAAAACCAAAGAGAATACATTATCTCTCACCCTTTCATCAAGCGAATGTATGCTGCTTAGACGTTTGCATTGATCTAAGCCCTATTTATTCACAACAAGTTAGGAAGTTTTACTTCTTTAATCGTTCAAAATTAAAACGACCAGAGTCGAGTTCTGGTCGTTTTTATATGTTTATCATGAGGTAGTTAGACTATTGTTCAAAAGACAGCCCATGCCGTTCCATTGCTTCTACAAGAGACATCGCTTCACGCCCGTCTCGCATAGTAGTCGTTTCAGCTGTAACGAGTGCATTAAGTATTGCTTCTTCTGTCGCTTCTCCAACTGCTCGAAAAGCAGGGTTTAAATCTTCTTCATGAACAGAAGATATGGATATTGGTACGGTTGGTTTATCGTGAGGGATCTTTGTGGCGGTGGAAAATCCAATAGCAATATCCCCGCTTCCATGAGCAATGGTCGATCCTGTTCTGGCTAGTCCAGTACTCGTGCGTTTAATGATTCTGTTTAGCTGACGGTCTGTAACCGGGAGGTCTGTAGCCACAATAATCATAATGGATCCTCGATCAGGTTCATTTGGAGAGTGACTCAAGTGGTCATGTATGGATTGTCCAACGGGAGTGCCGCTCACGTTTAAATCCTCCATTTGACCAAAGTTAGCTAAAACGAGAACGCCTATTGTATATGTTCCATGGGTGAGATCTATTAGGCGGGAAGAAGTCCCAATACCACCTTTTAATCCATAACATACCATCCCGCGCCCAGCCCCAATTGCTCCTTCCTCGAATGTCGCAGATGCTGTCTCAATCGCTTTATACACATGTTCACTAGTAACCGCTGATTCTCGTATATGATTAATGAGCATGTCATTGCATTCACCTACTACAGGGTTCACTGTCCCTGTTGTTCTACCTATCGTTTTATTATGCTCTAATATGTATTTTGTGAGCCCCTCAGTAGCTGCCCCAATACTTAACGTATTCGTTAATAAAATGGGAGTCTCGAGAGTCCCTAACTCGTTTAATTGGACAGTCCCTACTGTTTTACCAAACCCGTTAAGGACATAGGAAGATGCGATTAGTTTCTCATGAAACGTGTTTCCCTGGTGCGGCATAATCGCCGTTACACCTGTTTTCCACTCTTGATCATCGATGGTTGCATGACCCACCGTAACCCCGGCTACATCTGTAATACTATTGTTCTTCCCCGCTTCTAAACGACCTATCTTTACTCCGTAATCACGTATCCTTTTTTTGCAATGCAAAGACTCACTTCCTTTATCATGCTTTCCTTACCCCTTCTTCATTAAGTAGTAAATTCCTTTATTTCTTGTTACGTTGGTTGTTCACTCCCTCCTGTGGAAGATAATCTGCTTAGCTGCTACAGCCAGTTCAATTTTACTCAGTGCTTCACAATGAGCTTCTTTTATGTTTTCTTCTGTTGAAGTAGGAGGTGTAAGTAAAGGTGAAGCAAGGTCCCAATGAGTAAACCAATCATCTGGAGAAGATGGGGAATGGTCTATTATTTCCCAGGCTATGTTTAAAGGTGGGCTGTATATACGAGTAGCTCCTTTTCGTATTCGGCAGCGTTCAAGCTTAATGGAAAGCTTTCCTGGTGGTGATTCCCGAACGGTATGGAAAAGGTGCGGCCAATAATCTTTTCGTGATCCGGTGTGAGGGTGTTTCTCTGCCCAATGAACAATTGAGCGTAACCGCTTAGAGTTGGAGAAAAGAGTTGCATAAAGTTTTTTTCCAAAATTGATACGACTTGAAATGGAAGCGAATTGATAAACGGTATGTCCACTAAAATGAATTTCTTTTTGTTTCCCCTTATTGGCATATGGAAATAATATTTGAGTTAAACCGAGCCATTCTTGTATTTTAAAATCTAAGGTGTCCAAAACGGCTTGTTTAAAAAAAGGGTTATGGATTACCCTTTTCTCGATATAGTGTTGTTCATTCATGATAAGTGCAGTAGACAAAATGGAACGGTCTTGTTTCTCTAGAAAGGAGTTCCATATTGGTTCCATGAAACAGGATACGTTAAATTGTGTTAGTAAATGAAATAAGGACTGATTATGTTGAAGGCTATAGTGATAGAGAAGGAGTTGAGGAAATGCATCTTGGAAGATTAGCCAATTTGCTCGTTCTAAAAGCCTGAAGTAGTTCTTTTGCTCCTTCTCTGATAGAAGTTTAGACAACCATTCTCCCTTTAAGTCGGTCATACTCCAACCACTGTTTCTTGAAACAAGGTGAGCTAACAGAGCCCACTCGATTTCAGGATAGGTGTTATAAAATGATAGGTATTGATTCGTTCGTGTGATATTTGATTCATTGTGAGTTTGAGTAGCTATAGTGATTTCGTCTACAATGCTTTGTTCGAATGCTGTTAAAGGTTGAATGGAGTTGTGTAGCAGATCGTCTTTAATTGTCTTCATTTTTAGAGCATTCATCAATTCCTTTGTAGAGGATTGAGGTTGTTTTTTCCATAATGGAAGCAAAGAGATCTCCCCCTATAAACAGTTGCTAATCCATATGTATGGCAATATTTAAAAAACATGATTAAAACTAGTTTGTAAGCCAAATATACTAGTTGGTAGTCAAAAGTAGGATTTACAACATATCTATATTTTGGTTTAATATGGATAACTTTATAGCTTCGCTCCTGCTCTAGTAATAGATTCAGATAACGTTACTAGTTTTTAAACCACTTTTGTGCAAACGCTTTCATTTTATTTGCAGTAAACTTTTTTTGTCACTGTCTTAATCTTATAGATAGTGGAGGCGAAGGGTTGCCTAAAATGAAATCGATTGCACTAGGGCGCCGTTATAAGGAAATTCGTTCATGGGGAAGGGGAGGCTTTATGAAGAAAGCTTTCAGAATAGGGATTGTAGTAGTTTTGCTTCTAAGTATGGCATTAACACCGGGAGTTACATACGCTATGACAGATGAAAAAGGTCATGGGAATGAATCAGCAATTGACCTATGGAAGCCAGAAGGAAATAAACAATTGGTAACGCGTGCTGAGTTCTATCATATTTTGAATAACACCTTTCTATTTAGTGACACAGAAGAAGTTCCTTTCAAGGATGTAAATGGAGGTTGGATCGAAAGTGCAGTGGCAAAGGCAATGGCAGCTGGATATGTATCGGATACATCGAAGCCCTCTATTCGCCCGCAACAACCTATTTCAAGAGGAGAGTTTGTTAAAGTGATGACTACTGTTCTCGAAATGGATACAGAGGGAAAAGGAGAGCATGTCACGTTTAAAGATAGAAAGCAAATGGACTCAGAAACTCTAAATGCGGTTGGGGCGATGGTTGAAGCCGGATATATGAAAGGGTATAACAATAACAAGTTTCATCAAAATAAAAAGATTAAACGATCTCAATTGGCTGTTATACGTAACCAGATCTTCGATGTAGTAGCTAACAAGCCGGAGGCGTATTCAGGAAAAACCATTCATGGAAACGCTCTGATTGCCACAAATGAGCTATCTTTAACAAATATAGTCGTTAAAGGTAATCTCTATCTCGCTCAAGGAGTTACTGTTCCTGAAGGGTTAGAGGTAGAGGGAGATATCATTCTGGTGGGACCTGGGGATTATGAGGAACAATCGGAAGTACCAGAAGGCACTCTTCGTATACACTATCAGAATGATCAGGAATCGTATGAAGACTTAGGTGTGTGGATATGGAATGATGTGACTTCACCGACAGAAAATTGGCCTAAAGGAGCTCTGCTTTTTGAAGGAACAGATGAGTACGGCGCATACGTGGATATTAAATTAAAAGAGAATGCGCAAAATGTTGGTTTCTTAGTCGTAAATCGGGGAAGTGGAGAGAAACAGCTAGAAGATCAGAGCGTACAACTTACAACGCCCGATAAAAAGGAAGTATGGGTGCAACAAGGAGGAAAAAAGGTGCTCCCTTATGAACCGGTAGAACTTGAGGAAAATGAGGTTCGCATTCATTACGTTCGAGAAGATGAGACATACGACAATCTAGGTATTTGGATTTGGGAAGATGTTAAAGAGCCTAGTGAAGATTGGCCAATGGGTGCCTTGTCGTTTGATGGAGTGGATGAATACGGCGCCTATGTTGACGTTACTTTAAAAGAAGATGCTAAAGAATTAGGTTTCCTTGTACTAGATAAGGAAAGTGGAGAAAAAGAGGCAGGAGACAAGGTGTTCTCCTTGCTTGATCAATATAATCGCCTTTGGATCCAAGAAGGGGATAATACGGTTTATACCTCTCCTTATTGGGAGACCCCTACAGGACTTGTATCAGCTGAGGTACTCTCACAAGACAAACTTCTGTTAAGTTATACAATGACGAAAGGACTAACAGAAGGTCAGTTACAAGATGCGATTACTATTGTTGATAAAGAAGGTGAGGATGTACCGGTTGAAGGAGTTACAATTGTTGATGAGACAACCGTAGAGTTGGAGGTTTCCATTACACCTGAGATGGCACCATTCGAAGTTACGTATGCTGGGCGTACGGTTTCAGCAGATGTAGGCTGGCGAATGATCGATGAGCTTTATTCCTATGAAGGGGAAGACCTCGGTGCTACGTATCACAATGGTGATGCAACAATGAAGCTGTGGGCACCAACAGCAAGTAACGTGGTTGCGACATTTTATGATAAAGAGAATTGGGATGAATCCATTGGCCGGATGACTCTGACAAAAGGAGATAAGGGCGTTTGGACGTTGGATGCAAAAGCAACTGATTTAGGGATAGATGACCTTAGAGGGTACTATTACCAGTATGAGGTTACGAATAATGGAGAAACGAAAACCGTTTTAGATCCATATGCGAAGTCTATGGCTCCTTTTACTGTCGACACGAAAGGAGAAGCGGGGCCAGATGGGGACAAGACAGGGAAAGCAGCTATCGTTGATTTAAGTCAGACGAACCCTGAGAACTTTACCCATGCAGACATTCCGGGATTTGAGAAACGAGAAGATGCTGTGATATGGGAAGTGCATGTAAGAGACTTCACGTCTGACCCATCTATTTCAGGAGAATTAGACAATCAGTGGGGCACATTTAATTCCTTTAGTGAAAAGCTGGAGTATGTAAAGTCATTAGGTGTCACACACGTTCAAATTCTGCCTGTAATGGCCTGGTATTACGGGGATGAAACAGCAATGGATGAGAGAGAGCTCGAATATTCTGCGGCGAATAATTCATACAACTGGGGTTATGATCCTCATAACTACTTTTCCCCAGACGGTGCTTATTCTGAAAACCCTGCAGATCCAGAACAAAGAGTGAAAGAGCTAAAGCAAATGATTCACGAAATTCATGAAGCAGACATGGGTGTCGTATTAGATGTCGTATATACCCATATGGCTAAATCCGACTTTCTAAACGATATTGTTCCAGACTATTATTTCTATCAGGATAGCGATGGGAATTTTATTGGAGGGTTTGGGAACAATCTAGCAGCTAATCATAAGATGGCTGAGAAGTTAATGGTTGATTCTGTTAAATATTGGTTTGACGAATATAAAATTGATGGAATGCGTTTTGATATGATGGGAGATGCCTATAACGAATCGATCCAGAATGCTTATAATGCAGCTGCAGAAATTAACCCTGATGCTCTCTTCATTGGTGAAGGGTGGAGAACCTTTGGTGGTGCAATAGCAGAACCAGCTCTAGAAGGGCAAGGTGCGGACCAGGACTGGATGGATGAAACAAATGACGTTGGAGTGTTCTCTGATGAGATGCGTAACGAGTTGAAGTCCGGTTTTGGTTCAGAGGGAGAACCGCGTTTTATCACAGGTGGTGCTCGCTCGATCGATACAATCTTCAACAATATCAAAGGGCAGCCATCCAATACACCAGCAGATGATCCAGGTGATATGGTGCAATATATAGCAGCCCACGACAACCTGCCTCTATATGATGTTATTGCGCAGTCCATTCAAAAGGATCCAAGTATTCCAGAGAATCATGAAGAGATTCATAAGCGCATTCGTCTAGGGAATACGATGGTATTGACTTCACAGGGCACCGCGTTCCTTCATGCTGGCCAAGAGTATGGAAGAACAAAACAGTGGTTTGGTGAAGGAGTACCTGAACAGAAGTATCACGAGCTTACAGATGAAGAAGGGAATCTGTTTGGGTACTTTATCCATGATTCCTATGATTCATCTGACGCCATTAATATGTTCAACTGGGCCAAAGCTACAAACGAAGAAGATTATCCAGTCAGTACAACAACAAAAGAGTTCACAGCTGGATTAGTTAAATTGCGTCAGTCTACAAACGCTTTTCGATTAGGTGAAATGGAACTGGTTAATGAAAATGTAACAAGAATAGCTGCACCTGAAATCCAGGATGAAGATTTAGTTGTAGCATACAAAGCTCAATCAACAGATGGAACTGGCTCCTATTATGTGTTTGTTAATGCAGATAGCGAGACTCGAAACCTTACGTTAGATACGGACTTAACGAAAGGCACAGTTCTTGTCGACAACGACGAAGCAGGATCTCAAAAAGTACAGAGTCCGAGTGGATTTGAATTAACAAGTGATTCCATTACGTTAGATCCATTAACAGCGATCATTGTTAAAGTAGAATGATAGTCGTATAGCCAACACCTTACTAGGTGTTGGCTTTCTTTTATTGAGAATATAAAAGAGGTGGGGGAATATGGTACGATAGTAGTAATAAAGTTTGTGATTCAATAAAGAAGGATGGTTTGTCAGATGATGTGTAAAATAAACAATTTTAAATCTGAACGTGGAATCACACTAATCGAAATTATTGCCTCTATTGCGATCCTAGCCATTATCATTCTTGCCTTCCTGCCCATGTTTACCCAAACAATGAAAACTTCATCCATTTCAACAGATGTATTAGATGCCACCTATTTAGCCCAGTCTAAAATGGAAGAAGTGTATCACTTAAGCACTACCTACACATTTGAAAATGCCAAGAGCCAAGTGAAAAATATGAATCTAGTAAAAACAGAAGATAACTGGTACCACTATGAACAAATTGTAAATGATTATTATGTATACCTCTCGATTAAAGAGCCTCAAAACGAGCTATCAAACGTTTTAGTGAAAGTGTATAATGATGCGACAAAATCCAGGTTAGAAGCTCAGATGGAAACGATCTATAGGTGGGAGAACTGATATGAGAACGTCACTTAGAAATGAAAAGGGTGTAACGTTAGTTGAGTTATTAGCGGCTTTAGCACTTTTAGGAATCGTCATTCTCTTAATTAGCAATGCTCACATGTTTGGACAGAAGCAATTTGTCAGTCAGTCAGCTCAAATTGAAAACGAATCTAATGTTCGTTACGCCATGAATGTTATTACGAAAGAAGTGAGGAGAGCTGAAACGGTTTCAGTTTCTTCAGACACCCTACAAACGAATTCCCATGCGTTTGAACTTAGAGGAAAGAACTTATATAAGGGTGAGTCTGTACTGGTTGAAGATATTGAAGAATTTTCAGTTCAAGAAAAAAGTGGAAAGATTACAATTACAATCAAGAGTTTTCCAAATGAATTTGAAAAGGTTGCTACACTTTCAACCGATCTTTATATAAGGGAGTAATCGTATGGAAAAACAGAATAGGTGGAATGAACAAGGAATGGCCCTACCTATTGTCCTTATGGTATTCGTAGTATTATCTGTTTTAGGTCTGGGTTTAATGGGACTTGTGTTGAATAATACAAAAATGACGTCTGGTGAGCGGGATTACCAGGCTTCCTTTTACATAGCAGAAGCAGGGATCACGCAGAAAATGAAAAATGTAGAGGACCGAATCACTTATTATTATAAGAACACAGATAAACTGGGCGAATTTTATAATCAATTAGAAAGCGATCTTATACGAACGACTACAATTGATTCATTCGAAAAAACGTTTAACGAACAACCTGAAGCTAATATAACCATAGAAAAAGTGAATAATCAAAACCCAAGAACGTACCGCATCCTTTCAGAAGGGGTCATTGGGCAGCGATCAAGGACTGTAGAGAAATTTTTCTATGTAAATTGGAAAGAAAAAGGTGGTCTCTCTATCCCGAGTAATATGGCAGTGTTTACGGAGACTACTATTTCCCTTAAAGGGGGCGCGACTATTAAAGGGAACGTGGGTACAAATTCGGGTTCTTCTGGTACGGTATCTTTTAGTGGGGGGACCTCAGTTAATGGAGATATTTATGTTCCTAAAGGGGCAGAAAATAGAGCCATAGATGCAAAGGATTACATGAATATACCGCCACCCATACCTATGGATGAGCCCGTCCCATTTGAACTCCCGCCTTTTCCTACCTATCCCCAATATCCCGTTTATCCTGATGAGAGAATTGGTACACAACACAATAAACACGATGTTATAAAAGACGGTAAGCTAAAGGTAGACAGTTGGTTGGCAGAGAATTATACGCTTGATTTAAAGGAAAGTGCTACTTTTTCAGAAGTTAAGCTGGGTAGTAATTATACGTTGAATATTGATGTAGGAAATAAGGACAAATCCCTTGTGATCGGGCATCTTAATGTCAGTAACGGTCATATCAATATTAAGGGTTCGGGAAAGTTAACGATCTATGTACAAGATGAGATATCAATGGGGTCTGGGAGTACCATTAATCAAGGGGGTGCAATTAGCCAGTTAAATGTGTATTTAAGAGATTCTCATAAAGCAAGAAAAGTAAAGCTTTCTGGAAATCAAATGATATATGGTTCTTTATATGCTGAGACTGCTGATATAGAACTTACTGGAGGCGGTGGTTTCCAGGGCCATATTTTCACTGGTGGAGACCGGATGAAAATATCTGGAGGTGCAAGAACGTATTCATCTATTTTATATGCTCCGAATGCAAGCTTTACTATTGCAGGGGGTGGGAAGGTTCAGGGGACAGTTCTATCCTCTTCTTTTAATGCGAGCGGAGGTGCTTATGTAGAATACAAGGAAGCTGACCTGTCTCATATCCCATTTACACCGAGCGGTGGTGGAGACGTACCAGAAGATCTTGTCATTTCGGAGCCGCTACGAGAGTCAGATTAGAAAAGGAGCTTGTTCATTTACAAGCTCCTTATTTCTATTCTAAGTTTTATTGCTCTAAGATTGTACGAATTGCTTTCGCTACGCCATCTTCTTTGTTGGTCGTTGTGACCCACTGAGCCTCTTCTTTGACGATATCCTGAGCATTCCCCATAGCTACACCATATCCAGCCTCGCGAATCATAGCCAGATCATTGACGCTGTCTCCGACTGCCATCACTTGATCCATAGTTAAATCTAACCAGTCCGTCACTTTTCGAAGCGCAGTAGCTTTATTAATCCCGGCTGGGTTGACTTCAATATTCGTAGGACTTGAATTCGTAACTTCAAACGCGTCACTGTTCTCTAATTCGCTTAGAATCGTTTCTCTAAGTTCAGGGTCCTCAAACTCAAATCCATATTTCAGCCATTCATAATCTTCAACTTCCTTTTCAAAGGGTTCATGGCTGTTGAAGCGTCCTTCTACAGTGGAAGACCAGAAAAATGCGTTGTGCTTATTGGTCAAATCCCATAGGTGTCGAACATCCTTACCACTTAAAGGATTACGTTCCACAAGGTTGAAGCCTTCATCATAAATCTCACCGCCGTTAATTGTGATAAGATATGCGGATTCACCTAATGGTTCAATAACCTCTTTGCAATTGGGTAAGGAACGGCCCGTGCTAATAACAACGTGAATCCCTTTTTGTTTTGCCTCGTGAATAGCCTGTTTGTTAGCTTCAGAAATCTCATGGTTCGGACTCAACAAAGTCCCGTCCATATCTAATGCGATTAATTTGATATCTTTATGTTCCATTGTAACGCCTCCTATCGTAGCCCCTTCATTTTAATACAAAACGATACAAAGGAGAACCTTGGGTGTTAGTTTGCTACTGATAAGAGAATAATCCTGTGCTCAGATTAGCGACCTGCTCCCCCTGCCTTACTCCAGAGAGATTTGTTATACTAGGACGTAGATTAAAGAAAAGCCATTGCTCTGTTTGGAGGGGAATGGCTTTTTTTATGGAAAGATTATAGAGGAGTGACCGTTATGTCAGTCAGCCTTGATCAGTCTATCCGATTAGATGGTCAATTTTATCAAACCTTAAAGAAAGAGAAACAATACAATAGAGTAACAACCCAGTGTATTGAGAGCACGGTCAAGAGTTTAGTGAAGGAACATACTAGTTCTAACCGTCCGGGTATGCTGCTTGGTAAGGTTCAATCAGGGAAAACCCGTACGTTCCTAGGGATTATGGGACTAGCGTACGATAATGGATATGATCTTGTTATCATCCTTACAAAAGGCACCAATGCATTGGCTAGACAAACCTATGTCCGAGTTCAACAGGAATTCTCTTCTCAGATCGAAGATGATCAAATGCGTGTCTTTGATATTATGGGCTTACCTGATAACTTAAGAAAGTGGGAGCGCCGTCAGAAGCTCGCATTCATTGTTAAGAAAGAAACCAAAAATATGGATCGATTGAAACAGACATTGTTTGAGAAATATCCTGATTTGTCTTCTAAGCGGATCCTTTTCATCGATGATGAGGCAGACTTTGCAAGTGTTGCCTATCAAAAAAATACAGAAGCTAATATAAAAGAAATGCGCGTTATTTCAGGGAAGATTGACGAGTTACGTGAAGTCCTCACATCAACTTCTTACTTGCAAGTAACAGCAACACCTTATTCCTTGTACCTACAACCAGAAGAGCGACGAATTCATGAGAATAAACTGTTCCAACCTGTTCGCCCTGCTTTTACCGAGCTCGTGCCTGTTCATGATCAGTACGTAGGTGGAGAGATGTACTTCGAGAGGTCTAAAGATGACGATCACTTAGCATCTTACCTTTTTCATGAGGTAGACGACCGGGAGCTTGAAGTAATGAAGAAACTGGACAGGCGCAGAATAAAACTTAATGAGCTTCTCTATCAAAAAAACATTAACAATATCAGAGAAGCATTCATTAACTTCATCGTGGGGAGTTCAATCCGTAGGTGGCAGCAACGAAAAAGCGGACTTCGTATGGAGAAATATTCATTTATGATTCATACGGAGAGGGGAAAAATGGCCCATGCCTGGCAAGAAGAATTGTTAAATCGAATGGACGCTCAACTTAAAGAAAGCGCTCAAAACGATGATCCCATTTTTCGTGACCTCATAGAAGACTCTTATAAAGATCTGATTTGTTCGGTTTCTATGGTGGATGGTCCTCACCCTTCTTTTCAGGAAGTATTTTACGAAGTTCGGAAGGCTGTATTAGAAGAACATGTGGTCAGTTCCGTTGTCAATTCAGAGAAGGATGTGAATGAGCTTCTTGATCACACAGGGCAGCTCCAACTACGAGCTCCAATGAATGTGTTCATAGGAGGACAAATATTAGATCGTGGGATTACGATTGGCAACTTAATCGGCTTCTTCTATGGACGTAATCCAAAGTCTTTCCAACAAGATACCGTTCTTCAGCACTCGCGTATGTATGGGGCTCGGCCAATTGAGGATGTGGCGGTAACTCGATTTTACACGACCCGGAGTATTTACGACATTATGGAGCGGATTCATGAATTTGATACAGAGCTTAGGGAGTCCTTTGAGCGAGGTGGTCATGATCAGGGGGTAGTGTTTATCCAGAAAGATTCGATGGAAGAAATCATACCATGCAGCCCTAATAAGATCCTTTTATCAAATATAAGAATGATGAAACCTCATAAACGTATGTTACCTGTTGGGTTCCAAACCGGCTACAAAACTCACATCCAAAAGACGATCAATCACGTAACAAAGCAGCTTGAGAAATGGCGTGTTTCTGCTGTTAAACACAAGGGGGAAGCGTTTCTCATACCGGTAGAAGCGGCGAGTGAAATTCTTGCTCATATCCACCAGACGATTGAAATGGAACATGGCTACGAGTGGAATCTTGAAGATTACCAATCTATGCTTCATTACCTTTCTAATGAACACCAATCTACGGAAAAGGGGTATGTGTGGATTGTCATGCGTCAAGGTCGTCAAATTAAACGACTAGATCAGAACGGGCGCTTTGAGTCATCTCCAGATACTCCTGGAAATGGACAAGGGGAGCTGGCTGTAGCGCGTAATGTGGCTGCAGATGTCCCAGCTCTTATTCTTCTCCATCAGCAAGGAAAGAAAGAGCACGGTTGGAGAGGTGCTCCGTTTTGGTGGCCTGTTCTTGTGGCACCAAAAGAGACCAAGACCGCCGTTTATGCAAGTAAAACCGTGTGAAGGAATGCTGTAACGAATTCGACACACAATGCACACAACTCTGTCACCAGCATCTATTGAGCTTTCACATGTTTCGACATATGATTAAGATAGAGTCAGTCATCTGACGACTAACAAATAAAATTGCTTATTCGTAGAGTGTAAGTTTTATATAAAGTGAGGAGGAAATCGTTATGCTTGTATTGAGTGCTTTAAGTGCCATCATAGCTCCGTTTATCTTTTTAGTTTTGCTTCGCATGTCAGCTGTAAAAGGAATGTTGTTTAGCGCCATTATTGTGATCCTTTTATCTTTTACAGTATGGGGAGTGGGGAGTAATGTTATCCTAGCTTCTATATTGCAAGGCACTCATAAAGCTTTAACGATCCTTCTCATTCTGTTCGGGGCCATCGTGCTCTTAGAAACGTTACGCGGGACAGGAGCTGTTACGCGCATAAATCAGGGGTTCCGGAATATTTCTAAAGATATGAGAGTTCAAGTCGTCATTGTGGCTTTCCTTTTTGGTTCTTTAATTGAAGGGGCCGCAGGATTTGGCACACCAGCTGTGGTTACAGGTCCTTTAATGGTAGCCTTAGGATTTACACCGATGGCGGCCGCAGCGCTTGCTCTAATTGCCGACAGCTCAGCCGTTTCTTTTGGTGCAGTAGGTACACCTGTTCAAGTTGGGCTTAGTAATGTGCCAGGCGCTGACCTAAATTTCTTTCAAACAATTGCCGTGAAAGTTACTCAAATTGATCTCTTAGGAGCAACCTTTGTTCCATTTATATTGATTCTCATATTAACCATTTTCTTTGGCAAGGGAAAAGGGTTTAAATCTTCCGTACCATTGTTACTATGGTCTTTAATGGTTGGGTTAACGTATTCGATTTCAGCTCTTTTATATGCTACATGGTTCGGTCATGAATTTGTATCCATATTAGCAGCATTGACAGGGTTAGTCGTTGCTACAGTAACTGCCAATAAAGGGATCCTGCTCCCGAAAGAAGAGTGGAAAGAAGCATTACAAGAAGATTTTGAAGAAGATGAACATGCTTCTCCTATGAGTTTACTAACTGCTTGGGCTCCTTACCTAGTTGTTGTAGCACTATTATTGATTACACGCATTGTAACTCCAGTAAAACAATTTACGCTAAACGTTCTAGACCTTTCGTGGGAAGGTATCCTCGGATTTGAAGGGATCTCTTCTGGATGGCAAGTCTTATATTCTCCTGGAACAGTTTTAGTAGTAGCAGCTTTAGTAGCTTTAGTGATTCAGAGAAAGTCTTTTTCAACATTTGCGAGCGCTTCAGTAAAAGCTGTTGGTTCAATCAAAAACGCAGGATTAGCTCTACTCTTTACATTGGCATTAGTCCAAGTCTTCACAAATTCCGGAATTAACGGCAACGAGTTAGCTAGTATGCCTCAATACATTGCCAAGTCACTGGCTGGTGGATTTGGTTCCATGTGGATCTTTGTCGCACCGTATCTGGGAGAGCTTGGATCATTCATTACAGGAAGCGCAACCGTATCGAACTTGACCTTTGCACCTGTTCAACATAGTATTGCTACCCAAACGAATATGAATAGCGATATCGTTCTAGCCGTGCAAGTAATGGGCTCTTCTGCCGGGAATATGATTTGCGTGCATAATGTAGTAGCCGCATCAGCAGTCGTAGGCTTGGCTGGTAAAGAAGGGGATATTATCCGAAAAACACTAGGACCAGCACTTCTCTACGGTGCCTTAGCTGGAATAGGTGGGTTTATTCTATTAAATTTATAAATCATAGTTAAAGCGATCCTTACAAATGGGTCGCTTTTTATTTTGCTCTGATAAGGAGCGAACTCAAACAGAAACTCTAAAGGTTAGTGCAAGTCAGGTGAGTGAGTCACCTGGCTTTTTCATATTGATTTTAGCTGTTGCTTCTCTTGCCCGTAATCGGATAAACTTTAGACACGTGTATATCACAAGAGAGGAGGAGGCGTATGGAAGAGAGAAGTACTCAACAGGAAATGGTAGAACTCTGTTTATTCATCGGTAGAATTATGCTCCAAAACGGGGCGGAAACATATAGAGTTGAAGATACCATGACAAGAATTGCAGCTTCCTATGGGAAAGAAGATGCGCAAAGCTTTGTGACACCGACAGGCATTGTATTTTCTTTAAGTCGAACGGAACCGTCGAAACTTGTTCGAGTTTCAGATCGGACGACGAATTTACATAAAGTGACCCAGGCAAACAGCATTTCAAGAAACATAACAGGCGGGGATTTAACGCTTAGAGAGGCATACAAACAGCTGGATGAAATCGATACCTCCGGCTCTTATTACTCGATGGGAACACAAATTGCAGCAGCTTCGCTGGCTAGTGGTTGCTTTTCTATTATGTTTCAAGGAAATTGGTATGATTTCCTACCAGCTTGTATTTCAGGTGGAATTGGTTTTGTGGTGTTATTGCTATTACATGAACTATTTGAAATTAAGTTCTTTGCTGAATTCTTGGCTTCATTGTTTATTGGTACCCTTGCGTTTACATTTATGTCATTCGGCATTGGGCATGAAACGGATAAGGTTATTATAGGTTCTGTAATGCCCCTTGTTCCTGGACTTCTTATTACGAACGCTGTGCGAGATCTAATGGCAGGTCATTTAATTTCAGGGCTATCAAAAGGGGCTGAAGCATTTCTAACCGCTTTTGCCATTGGGGGAGGGGTAGCGATTGCCTTTTCAATTTTTTAAAGATGGAGTTGGACGCTGATGATTATGGAACAATTTATATTAAGCTTTATTGCCTCCGCAGCCTTTGGGGTCATATTTCAAGCGCCCAAAAGCACACTGTTGAAATGTGGACTAGTAGGCTCCTTAGGGTGGGTCATCTACATGTTGTTTATACAAGCAAACATTGATGCCGTAACAGGAACGTTTGTTGCATCTTTTGTTATTGCGATGATTAGTCAGTTCTTCGCGAGAAGGTATAAAACGCCTGTTGTTGTTTTTAGCGTGGCGGGTATAATTCCTTTAGTACCTGGGGGACTAGCTTATGATGCCATGCGCAACTTTGTTCAGAATGATTACGGAGAAGCTCTTCCCATTGCGGCGAAAGTATTTATGATCTCGGGTGCGATTGCAATAGGTCTTGTGCTTTCTGAAGTGATGAACCAAATTTCTAAAAAGGTAAGGAAACGGAAACTGTGGAGGTGAAGGAATGCCTGAAGGTCCGGAAATTAGAAGAGCAGCTGATGAGGTAGAGAAAGCTCTTCAAGCCTCAATGGTCTTAGAAGTCTCTTTTGCTTTTGAAGTGCTCCAAGAGTATGAATCCTTGTTCGCTAATAGTGAAGTGGTACGAGTAGATACAAAAGGTAAAGCGATGCTAATTCGTTTTAACAATGGGTATACGATTTATTCTCATAACCAACTTTACGGGAAATGGTATGTTCGCAAATCTTATAACTATCCTAAAACAAATCGTCAGCTACGATTGGCCATTCATAATGAAAAGAAATCGGCTCTGCTTTATAGTGCATCAGACATTGAAGTGCTTAGAGATGAAGAGGTTGACTTTCATCCGTTCATATCCAAAGTTGGTCCAGATCTCTTAAATGAACACGTTACGGTAAAGGACTTAACAGAACGCTTTACCTCTAACCGTTTTTGTAAAAGGAAGTGGACTTCCTTGTTGTTGGATCAAGCTTTTTTGGCGGGGATCGGAAATTATTTAAGGAGTGAGATCCTCTTTGTGGCAGGAATCCACCCTGAACTACGGCCCATAGATTGTACAACTCATCAAATAGAGAAAGCTGCTGAAGCGGTCATTACTTTAATGGATCGATCCTATAAAACGGGCGGCATTACTGTTGATGCACACCTTGCAGAGCGTTTAAAAGCCAAAGGCGAGAAACGCTCCCAGTATCGACACTTTGTATTTAATAGGGAAGGAAAACCTTGTCGGGTTGATGGGACAGAAATAAGAAAGATTACAGCTGCATCAAGGCGGTGTTACTACTGCCCGACTTGCCAGACCAAAGGGAGAGTATAAAAAGCGTTACTGGAAGTGCTTTAACCAGTAACGCTTTTTTGTTAACGAAAATCTAGCTCTCATTTAATTAGTCGTTCGAATGAATGAAAATACAGTAAAAAACTCCTACCATAAGAGGTAGGAGTTACGCATTTACATAATAATTCCGGTAATGAGAAAGAGTAAAGAAGCCACTCCGGCTGCTGTAAGAGCGTAAGGGAGCTGTGTATTGATGTGACTCATATGATCACAATCAGCTCCTACTGATGACATAATACTAGTATCAGATATTGGAGATGTGTGGTCTCCAAGTGCCCCGCCTGATAGGACAGCGGCTGCTGCTAAAATTGGATCGCCACCTGTAGCAAGCATTAAGGATACACCTATTGGCATCATGATCGCCCATGTTCCAAAGGATGTTCCCATAGAAAAAGCGACAAATCCAGATAAAATAAACAATGAAACGGGCACCATTGATGAAGGAACTACCCCTCCAGCAACTTCCTCAATAAACGCAGCAGCACCAGTTCCCTCTGGAGCAGTGGCGCGCATAATATCTCCTAATGTAACGGCAAGAATAATAATAATTCCACCGAGGATTACCGTTTTACTGCCTTCAAATAATTCATTTAAAAACGTGATTGGTGACATCTTTTTCGTGAGCGTATATTGTAAGAACGCTGTGATGATTCCTAAAGAAAAACTAATTAACAACATTTTGTTCCCGTCTAATGGTAACTTCTCGATAGCGATAAAGTAAGGAAGCGTGTAGTTCCATAAACCAAGGAATACAAGAGTGCCGATTGTAACTCCTAATGGAAGAACCATATCCATCGGAGATGCATGGTCTGCAGCTTCCGTGCTGGCAGCCATTTCAGCCCGTGCTGTACCTTGTTTTGGAATGTCAGATTGAGCTTGCTGGGCTCGTTCTTCGGCCTTCTTCATTGGGCCAAAGTCTTTAATTTTCCCCGATGCGAATAGAAATACCATGATTAGGATAACGATATTATAGAAGTTGAAGGGAATCGTTTTGGCGATTCCTATTATCGGATCCTCTACACTAGGGATATTATCAACCATTAAAGCACCCATGAACGCAACCCAACCTGAAATAGGGACAAGCACATTAATAGGAGAGGAAGTAGAATCTAAGAAAAAAGCTAGCTTCTCTCGGGAAATTTTCATACGGTCATAGATTGGCTTAAATACTGTCCCTGTTGCTAATGAGCTAAAGTAAGCACTTGTGAAAAGAGAGCTCCCCATAACAGCAGTAGATACTTGCGCCCCTTTCTTCCCTTTAACCTTTGTAGCAATCCAATTCCCAAATGCGTAGGCACCGCCTGATTTATTTAATACTCCAATAAATGCACCAAGCAGGAAGACAACAAGAATTAACTCTGCTCTTCCAGCTCCTTTCACAATGCCCATCCCTCTAATTCCCTCTTCAGGGTTAGCGGGATGACCTGCGATAGCGCCAAATAGGTTAACGATTGAGTAAAAAATAGAGTGTAATACACCGTTTGCTTGTATATCAATCATTATTGTACCAACTAAGATCCCGGAAAGTAGAGACGGGATCACGCGTTTTGACCAAATTGCCAGTGTAAGGGCAACAACGGAAGGTAGTAATGATAAGATTCCGAAATGTTCCATGATTGTCAAACTCCTTATTGATGTTTAAATTTTTATAATTGCATGATAATTTGTATTGTAACGAGGATTAGTTAAGTGAAGAAAGAGAAAAAAATGAAAAAATCCCCCAGGCTAAGTGGATGAAGCTTAGCCTGGAGGATTTTTTTAATTACTATTGAGCGGTACTTGTGGACGAGCGAGATAAGTAAACTACCTGCAGTGGCTAATGCTAATCGCCACTTCCGGCAGTTTGCTTATCCGGCCCCACACGAGGTGGGGTCGTTCGACGTTGGCTATTGACGTGACGGTTTTAGTCGAACTTCCTCTTTTCCCTGGGCACCCCCCTGCGCTTTTCATGATCTAGCTCCGGCGGGGAGGGCCTAGCGAGATAAGCAATCTACTTCCAGTCTGCTACGCAGACTTGCAGCAGCTTGCTTATCCGTACGGCCCTGGGCACCCCGCCTGCGCTTTTCATGATCTAGCTCCGGCGGGGAGGGCCTAGCGTGATAAGCAATCTACCTGCAGTGGCTAATCGCCACTTCCGGCAGCTTGCTTATCCGTACGGCCCTGGGCACCCCGCCTGCGCTTTTCATGGTGTCTAGCTCCGGGGGCTAGGGGCTAGCGAGATAAGCAAACTACCTGCAGTGGTTAATCGCCACTTCCGGCATTTTGCTTATCCGTACGCCCCTGGGCGAGCCCCCTGCGCTTTTCATAGGGTATACCACTGATACAATTTCTTCGGTCTCCCAATTTTTTGGTGGCTTACGACTTGTTTGACTTTGCCTTCTTCTAACAAGTGCATGACGTATCGGTAGACGGTTGGGTAGGCGAGGTCTACTTTTTTTGAGATTTCGTCCACTGAGGTGGGTTCGTTTTGTTTCTTTAGGTACTCTTCTACGTATGAGAGGGTTCCTTTGCTAATGCCTTTTGTGCTGTAGACGTTGTCGTTTTGATTTTGGCTTTCTTTAATATTCGAGAGCTGGACGTGGAGTTGGATTCTTGAGATCATGTCCGGTGCTTTGACAGGTTTTAAGGCAAAGTCAGTGGCGCCTTCTTTTAAGAATTGATCGGCAATTTCCTGTCGTTCGTCTACTGTTAGTACCAGAATGGGGATCGACGGATTCGTTTTGCGTATTTCTTTAACGGTTTGGAGGCCGTCCATCTCTGGCATATGATAATCTACCAAGATTAAGTCAAAGGGTGCTTGATTAAAGAGATCTACACCTTGTTTTCCGTTTTCTGCTGTTTGCGAGTCCCAGCCTGCATGATTGCAGATTTCTTGTAACATATAGCGAAGGGACGAATCGTCATCAATGATTAGAATGTTCATAGCGTACACGCTCCTTTGGCAATTGAATCCAGAATAAAGTTCCTTGATTTTTATCACTTTCGATATGTAAGGCGGCATCGTGTTCGGCTACGACGTTTTTGACAAAAGTCAGTCCAAAACCAGGGTGGCTCTTCGTGCTAAACCCAGGCTTCCAAATCTTCTGTTGCTCTCTCTTTGGAATCCCATTTCCATTATCTTCAACGCCTAGCCAAATCTCTTCACCATATTTTTCCGTTCTGATAATAACATGGGCATTAGGAATCCCTTCTACAGCATCACAGGCATTATCAATTAAATTGACCATGGCACGAGTCATACGAATTTTGTTTACAAGTACTTCAGTATCTTCATTAGCATTTAATTCGAACTCAAAAGAGATATCAGCGTAGCTTAATTTATTAGCTCTTATATATTCAATCAAACGCTTCATGCTGCACCAGTTTTTCTTCTCATCATAAAGGATCTCGGATACCATATTGCTGGTGGATTGGATGGATTCAGAGATTTTGTCTGTATAATCGAGGATCTCTTGGTTTTTCGTCTTCATCTGAATTAATGAATTTAGTCCCTCGATAAGAGCAAGAGGGGTTTTTAAATCATGTACCAGATGAAGGGCTTCTCGTCCAGATCTTGATTCAATCATCTCTCCTCTAGCACGGTTTAAATCCTGTTTGATCTTCCACTTTTGAGCAGACACTGCTAAGTAAACGGTAAGCATTACCGCATTGATGACAAAGATGGAACACAGAACGATACTATAAAAGGATAGAGTCGTCCCGAATTCAAGGGAAACGGCAATGTCTTTAAGTTCTGAAGATATAGCGCCGCCCCCGAAGCCAAATGGGGTTAAAAACGTAACAGTATCCAGCCATTGATAGCCAAATAATAACTGAGCTAGAACGAATGATTTGAGAACCGGTCTTAGTTGATCGCGGCTCAACATATGCATTAGAACGATAGACATTAAAATCAAAAAGGCGGGACCACCGAAGTGATAATTAACAGCGCTATATGAATTAATAGAGGCATACACAAGCGGGATGACACCGAAGGGAACCGCAACTTTTAACCAGGGTTTTTCGAACTTTCTACCAAGTATATCTCCTAATAATAAAGCTCCAAGGTAATGAGGGAGCGCACGAATTGTGTTTAACATGACAAGTGTAAAAGCTGTCATCATAAGCGTACTTCCGGATGGATCTTCGTTCAATTTCTCCATCGCAGAAGAAAGGCCAACCATATCAATACTTAACCACAGGGGCATCGTAATTCCCATCAAGATAAGAGCAATCGTTGTCCAAATACTCCATGATGTAATAACAGAATCCTTCATAGCCAACTCCAATCTTTAACATAATTGGTCATTCAACCTTTTACTTATTTTACTATAAGATTCTGTATTTTAAATATGTTTTGTAAATTCAAACAAGAAAAATAGACCCTCTGCATAAGCCCTCCTTATACGGGAGATAAGGCTCGAAGCTGAGGCCTTTTGTGTGGATGGGGCCGTTACGTTTGTTGATTGATTTTCCGGTCTTTATGATGAGTAAATCAATAGCGTGGTAATAGATAGCAAGATTTGAAAGGGGAAAAGAACGGGTATATGCGTTAAGAGGAAAATGTAGGCTATTAAATTATAAAGGAGAGGGATTAAACATGCGTTGGGGCATTTTAGGAACAGCAAATATTGCTAGGAAGGCTTTAATTCCAGCCATTCAGCGATCAGATGGGGCTGAGGTTGTGGCTGTAGCAAGTAGCAGTGGTAAAGAAGAGAAAGTAGCAAAGCATTTTGATATTCCAAATGCTTATAGTAGTTATCAGCAATTATTGAATGATGAACAAGTTGAGGCCGTATATATTCCCTTACCTAATCATCTTCATAAAGAATGGGTCTTAAAGGCTGCCCAAGCTGGAAAACATATCTTATGTGAGAAGCCTGCTGCTTTAAGCTATCGTGACGTAGAAGAAATGATCCAGACTTGTCAGAACCATAATGTAATTTTCTTAGAGGCATTTATGTATCAATTCCACCCTCAACATGAGCGTGTGAAAGAGATTATTGCATCAGGTGAAATTGGAGATGTGGAGTTAATGAAGGCCAGCTTCTCCTTTAGCTTTGACAGAAGTAACTACAACATTCGTCTCGATCCTGAAAAAGGGGGAGGGGCTCTTTGGGATGTAGGCTGTTACGGCACTCATTCTGCTCTTCATTTGTTGGGGAGTAAACCCGATCATGTGCAGTCTATATCAAATGTCGATGAGGACCATGAAGTAGATCTAGCTTCGCTCGTTACAATGAAACTTGAGAATGGAGTTCTGGTTCAGGTTGACTGTAGTTTCAACACACCATTACGGAATGAGTATGAAATTATTGGAACGGAAGGTAGAATGACTGTTCCTCATGCTTATCGTCCAGATGCAAATGATCATAAAGGTGTCATACGTATATCCAATAAGGATGGAGAACGAGAAGTTGTAGAAGAAGGTGATCAGTATGCTCTTCAAATAGAAGCATTTGAAAGAATCGTAGAAAACCATGAATCAATCGATGCATTACAATTTAAAACGCTTGAAAATATTAAACTCATTGATTCCATTTACCAAAGCCAAAACGGAACTGTCCGAATCTAACAGGTGCGTGCCAGACACCCTTTAGGAAGATAAAGGGTGTCTGGCACGCTTCACTATGATGAAGCGCTTTCCTCGCGTTTTTGGGGGAAAGGAAGTACGATAAAGGAGAAGTATATACATATTTGGAGGAGTTAAATCTATGAATCGTATTCAACTTGCTGAAGAATTTTCAGTTTCTCAAATTGTCCATGGACATTGGAGATTGGCTGATTGGAATTATTCGAATGAAGAAGTAGTCGAACTGATTGAACAATGTTTAGACCTTGGCATTACGACATTTGATCACGCTGATATATATGGAAGTTATACATGTGAGCCATTATTCGGACAAGCGCTTGCCCTTAAACCTGAGTTGCGTGAGAGGATGGAGCTTGTTACAAAGTGTGGGATTGTTTTAGAATCTGAGAATCGTCCAGAGCATCAATCGCATCACTATGATACGAGCAAAGCTCACATTTTGAAGTCTGTTGAGAATTCGTTGCAAGCTTTTGGAACCGAGTATATCGATCTGTTACTTATTCACCGACCAGATCCATTAATGGATCCAAAAGAAGTGGCAGAAGCTTTTCGTGAATTAAAAGACGCTGGTAAAGTGCGTCATTTTGGTGTATCCAATTTCAAAAAACATCAACTGGACATGCTTGAGTCTCACTTAGATGTAGAACTTATTACAAACCAAATTGAACTATCTCCATACAATCTTGAGAATATTCATGATGGAACACTAGATACTTGTATGGAAAAACGATTGGCCCCAATGGCTTGGTCTCCTCTTGGTGGTGGGGATGTGTTCACTAGTGATAGTGAGAGAGCGATTCGCTTACGCACTACTCTTGATAAAGTGGCCGGAGAGATTGGTGCAGAAGGAATTGATCAGGTTATGTATGCCTGGTTACTAGCTCATCCAGCAAAGGTCATCCCTATTGTAGGATCAGGCAAAATAGAGCGTATTAAGTCAAGCGTAGCTGCTCTTGACCTTACGCTCACAAAAGACCAATGGTTTGAGATTTACACGAGCTCTCAAGGCTATGATATCCCATAAACAATAGTAAAAGCTGTCCTTTAAGGGACAGCTTTTACTTTGAATAACCGGTATTTTTATAGAAGTACCCTAACCTTCTATCTTTTTCGATCTTCTAACCATCTGCCCAAAAATAATACAAGATAAAACCATGAGGACCAGTATAAACAAGAATGTATTCTGGAAAGAAGCCATGGAATACTGCTCATCTCCGAGTTCTAAGAAGAAACCGGCCAGTACAGGTCCGGAGGCTGAACCAACGAACTGTACAAGTTGTTTAAGACCAATACCTGATCCAATCAAGGTAGAAGGTAGAAAGTGAGAAACTTCATTCGTAGAACTAGACGATAGACTTGAGAATCCAAAGCTTGTAAACATATAGCCAAACATAATCATATATTCATTTATAGGTGATAAGAAATAAAAAATGATCGTCGATCCTGTTAGTAGAACATGAGCGAGAAACATCACCCGTATATTGCCGTATCGATCTATTAGACGTCCTACATATACAGCTGCAAGAGCTGAAAGGAAAGCTCCTGGGAAGATGATTAGCCCTACTGTTGTTGGGCTTTTGTCATATACATTTTTCAGCATTAAAGGCATTAAGACGAGGATTGCAAAATGAGTGGTAAATCCTAAATAACTCATATAGACAATCAATCGGTAGGGTTTATTTCGAATTAATTTAGGCTGAATAAATGGAGCATGATTCTTATTTAAATGCCACCACAACATCCCTGCTAACACCAAACCAACTGCCAGATAGTACCACGTTATGGTAGATATAAATAAGAGCAAAGCAGTAACCGATAATCCGGTTAAAACCGCCCCCATTTTATCGAAATGACCAGGTTGAGAAGACTCTTCTGGTAATTGTTTATTTAAAACAGGTAACAAAAGAATAACGAGTAACGTAAAGACGAACAAGAAATTCCAGTTTAAGTAATCCGTAATTGCCCCACCGAAAACAGGACCGAGACCGAATCCTAGAGAAGAAGCAGAAGCAATGAAAGCCATGGCACGTCCTCTGTGATGCCCTGGTACAAAACGTCCGGCATATACATAAGAAAGTCCTGGTATTGCAGCTGCTCCGGCAGCTTGAAAGAGTCTGGCAATCATGAGCCAAATGAAATTTTGTGTAAAGTATCCAAAAACGGATGCTGATGCAAAGAGCACAACACCAATCATAAGTAATCGTTTAAGTGGAACATAGTCACTTAAGCGAGTATAAGTGATCGTAAAGATTGCTAGAACGATGGAATACCCTGATACAATCCAAGCCCCTTGTGAAGGAGAGAGACTGAAATCACTTAGCACATTTGGCAGGGCTACGTTGAACATGGTTGTGTTCATGACTACAAGCCAAACGGCAATGCTAAGAATGATAATCGTTTTAAAATATCCTTGTTTGAAAAGAGGGGTTGATTCCTTTTTCATATGTTTCCTCCTGCTGAGATTTTACTATTTCGATACTCGAAGTACTGTAACATAAATGAATGATATTTAAAATGAATATGCGTAATAGAGGGTTTCGGTCTGAATGATACAACTATATTTATTGGGAGTGGTTCTTTATGCTCAAGGATTGGTTTAAGGAGAGGGTTAAAAGTTAATTGTATGAGTAATTCATGCTAATCTAAAAGTAATGCATGAAAACCAATGAAGAGATGTGTGTAGTATGACTGTCGAATCGATTATAATGAGTTTCTTTATCTATTTAATTCCTGTCTTATTTCTGTTTTATATGGCGATTGAAGTCTTTCTTCGTAATGTTCAGAGTAAGATCCACCGCTTGGCCAGTTTAATCGTGCTAGGATACATGTTGTTGTTTTTAGAAGAATATATACGCCACTTGCTTCCCATCCAATACAGTGCACCATTAGCAATACTTTGGTATGGCAACGTTGGTGCTCTCTTGATAAGTTTCGGATTCCACTTTGTAGCTGAAGTGACCTCCTTCAAACATCGAATACCCATCCGCTTACGACCATATATTTATTATGTACCTGTTGTATTTGTGATTTTATCGGTATTTTCATTGAGTCATATGTTCAATAGCCTTAACTTCGTTCAGCAAGGGATCTGGAAACTTCCAACCCATAATACGTTTTATTATTTAGCTATTACAACAGGGAATCTGTTGACGGTCTTTTTCATTTATATCATTTTTAAGCAAAGAAAAGTGATCGAATCGTTAGAACGTAAACGTATAATGGATATCTTATTGTACTCATTTACATTTGTATTAGTTTGGAATATTATATTTGGTTATATTGATTTTGGGAAATGGTTACCTCCCCGTCCATATATCTTCTCAGGTGTGGTCTGGTGTTTCATGTTAAGGAGGGCGATGGTCAAATATGACTTTCTATCTTCTTACTCGAAACGTTATGAAATTCTATTTAACTTAAATCCTAACGCTATTATATTAGTTGATAGCAAAGGAGTCATAAAGGAAGCAAACCCAACAGCTCAATACTTATTAGAAGATGTGAATATTCGCAACCGGAATGTGTTTGAGGCTTACCAGACTACCCATCAAGAAGAATGGATTGATCTCTATCATAGAATATTTGAAAAACGCCAGCCTGTTCGGGAATTTGAGGCAGAAATTGAGAGTGTAAGAGACGGTAAAACCCGTCATTTACTCATTGATGGAGACTTCTTATTTGTGGACCAACAGCCGTATTTCATGATCATTATACGGAATATTACCTCTGAGAAGCAGAAGGCGGAGCAGGTTTCCTTCCTGGCTTATCATGATTCCTTAACTCAATTGCCCAATCGAAGGTCTTTTTATCAATCATTGGAAGAGCGAATCCAATCGAGTACTACACTTAATGTTGCCATTATGCTCTTTGACCTAGATTCATTTAAACAAGTTAATGACCGTTACGGACACACTGTTGGAGATGATTTCTTAAAACATGTGTCTAAAGAAGTGAACGAATTTGTGCAGGGCAAAGGGTTTGCTGCCAGGTTAGGAGGAGACGAGTTTGTCATCTGTTTAGACGATATTCCTTCCATTGATTTTGTGAAAGGAGAGGCACAGTCATTGCTTAAACAATTTCACGAAAGCCCTTATTCCGAAAAGGGGATTGAGATTCCTATACAAGCAAGTATTGGAATTAGTTTATATCCAGAACATGGGGTTGTAGCAGATGAATTGGTGAAGAGGGCTGATCAGTCCCTTTATAAAGTAAAAAACAAAGGAAAGAATAATTTCCATATGAATGGATCCGATTCTTTATCCTCGTGATATACTACTATCAAAAGGTTTAGTAAAGGACGAGTATATGAGAATCTTCAAGCGTACGTATGAGGGGATAATGATTCTGCTCGTTATTGCAACCATTATGACGTTATGGAGCGATCGCCCCTACGACTCTGCAATCAACTGGGTCGTTTGGGGAATATTCATGACGGATTTCATGGTTCGGTTAGTGTTAGCGGAGAATAAATGGAAGTTTGTTAAACAAAACCCTTTTTTAGTGGTGGCTGTAATCCCTTTTGATCAATTCTTTCAAATGGCACGTATTGTTCGTATTATTTACTTATTTCGTATTAAAACCATTACGAAATATTATATTGAACCCTTTATTAATAAGCTGACGTATAGATCTAAGGTATTTATATTCGGATTATTTTTAATTATTTTGCTGGCTGAGTCGGTTACGTTGTGGGTGCTAGAGGCAGGGGTGATCACCTTCTCTGAAGCCATTTTGATGATAGGCAGGCAACTGATGTTTTTTGGACATCAAAGCGGATTCCCATTAAGGACTGAGTCGGTTGTCATGCTTGTGTGTACATCTATAATGGGCGTTGTGCTTCACGGATTAGCATTGCAGTGGGCAATTGAGAGAGGAGAAAAGCTTCTCAAACAACGAAAGAAGAAATTAAAATCTTACAAAGATGTTCAGGGATGATCTAACTAAATAAAGGATGAAGAAGGGTCTGATAGTGTCCGGTTACAGACCTTTTTTTAGTACTTAAACGTTTATTTATAGATCCTTTCTGCGCAAAAATGTTTGAATATTATGTAAAAGGAAAAGGTGGGTACATAATGCGTATTATTCTTTCCTACATAAAGGTTTATAAAGGTTCTGCTGTTATTGCTCTCCTTCTCATGCTGCTGGAGTTAGTGGTTGAGCTTCTTCAGCCTTTAATAATGGGGATTATTATTGACCGCGGGGTTCTAAGGCAAGATCTTTCAGCTGTTGCTGGATGGGGAGGACTGTTGCTTGGGTTATCTCTTCTTGCTTTTATAGCAGGTATTACCAACTCATTTTTCGCAGCAAATGTCAGTCAGGGAGTAACGCGTGATGTGAGAGAGGCGATGTTTAAGAGGATACAATACTTCACACCTGTTCAGCTTCAGAAGTTCTCTCTGTCTACATTACTTACAAGAATGACAAGCGATGTTACGCAACTGCAAAGCCTTTTATTTATGGCTATGAGAATTATGTTGCGCGCTCCACTATTTATATTGTTTGGGCTTGTCATGGCAATCATAGTTGAGCCGAGTTTAGCTACTGTTTTGCTGTTGGCCGTTCCTCTTTTACTTGGATGTATGGTTATTGTGATGGTGAAAGGGGTTAAGCGATTCCGGTCTGTTCAAACGAATTTGGACCAAGTCAATCATCGTTTAAGAGAGAATTTATTTAATATGAGGTTGGTAAAAGCCTATGATCGCGGAGGGTTTGAACAGAAACAATTTGAAGAAGCGAACGGACCATTACAGGTAGCGAACACAAAGGCACTCCGTCTTATGGAAACGACGATGCCAATGATTATGTTCGGGATGAACATGAGTTTAATCGCAATCTTGTGGTTAGGTTCTTATGGATTAAATGGAGGAGGTACGCAGCCTGGAGAAGTCGTCTCTGTGCTGAATTACGGAATGAGAATTATGTTCTCATTTGGAGTGTTCTCATTCTTAATTATGCTTTTCTCACGTGGAAGAGCATCCATCTCACGTATTGTGTCTATATTAGAAGAACATGACGGAAACGATCGAAATCAAGATGGATCTTCATATCAGTCGGGAGCGGTGGCGTTTAATCATGTTTCGTTTTCTTACCCTACACGAAGTGCGTATCCAGCTTTAGAGGATATAAGTTTCACAGTACCCCGGGGGAAAATGCTAGGAATCCTTGGTGAAACGGGATCGGGAAAGACGACGCTTGCGCAGCTTATTCCTCGTCTCTATCAGCCTGGGAGAGGAACGATTACTTTTGGTGGTATGGATAGTCAGGATATCAGAGTAGAAGACTTGCGAGAAAAAATAGGAGTTGTACCTCAAGAGGCTCACCTTTTTTCCGGAACCATACGAGAAAACTTACTATGGGGCAACAAAGAAGCAACAATGGAAGACTTGATTCAATCGACAAAGGATGCGGGGATTTACGAATTTATCAAAGAACTTCCAGATGGATTTGAGACGAAGATTGGGCAGAAGGGTGTAAATTTCTCCGGAGGGCAAAAGCAACGAATCTGTATAGCACGCGCGCTTATGAAGCGTCCTGACATCTTAGTATTAGATGACAGCACGAGTGCATTAGATGCTAAGACAGAGTCCGACATACTCAACAAGTTAACGGACCTTCCTTACACCGTATTCATTATTGCCCAGAAAATAAGTTCGGTAAAAGAAGCCGACCAGCTCCTTCTTCTTCATGAAGGAAAAATGCAAGGGGTTGGAAATCACAAAGAGTTACTTGCTAGCAATGAGTTTTATCAAACCCTTTATCAATCTCAGCAAAAGAAGGGGGAGGTTCATTATGTCGAGAACTCCTAAATCTCATCCTCATTCTAGAATTGGACAGAAACCTCCGAAAATAAATGATTTAAAAGCTACATTAAAGAGAGTGTGGAAGTATGTAGACAGACAAAGAAATCTTTTCATTCTTGTAATGGTAATGGTATTGATTAGTTCTGCTCTCTCGTTAGTAGGCCCTTACGTATTAGGGGTAACAGTCGATCATGTCATTGAAAAAGTGGAAACGACAACGCTATTACAATTATTTGTCGGATTAGCAGCAATCTATATCTTTCAGATGGTGACCCTCATTTTACAAAATTATTGGATGATTGGCATTTCACAACATACGGTGTATACAATGAGAAATCATTTATTTTCCCACTTGCAGAAGTTATCTCTTTCTTATTTCCAAAAACAACAACATGGAGAATTAATGAGCCGTCTCACGAACGATATGGAAAATGTCAGCAGAACTCTTAATTCATCCATTATTCAATTTACAACAAGTATTTTAACGCTTGTAGGTACCATAGGAATGATGATTTGGTTGAGTCCGGTTTTAACCCTTCTAACATTAACGATTGTACCTATCCTAATCGTGGGAATGAAGTGGATCACGAAACGCACGAGTGTTTACTTTAAGGACCAACAAAAGCATCTGGGGGATCTAAATGGGTATATTGAAGAGTCATTAAGCGGTCACGCCATCATAAAGCTGTTCTCACGAGAGAAAGAAACAATCGTTCAATTTAATGACAAAAACGAGCAGTTAAAGACAGCCGGATATTGGGCACAGACCTATACTGGATTTATTCCAAAACTTATGAACATGCTGAATAATGTAAGTTTCGCTATTATCGTAGGAGCTGGTGGATATTTAGCGGTCCAAGGGTCTATTTCTGTGGGGGTCATTGTTACATTTGCAACCTACTCAAGACAATTCACTCGCCCTTTAAACGATTTAGCCAACCAGTTTAATATGATTCTTTCGGCTGTTGCTGGTGCTGAGCGTGTCTTCCAAGTGATGGATGAGGAGCCTGAAAAAACGGAGAAGAAAGAAGATCGCTTACAGGCGGTAAAAGGAGATGTGCGGTTTGAGTCCGTGTCATTTGCTTACGAAACGGATCAAGCGACTCTTAATGGAATAACGCTCCGCGCTAATCCAGGAGAAACAGTCGCATTAGTTGGGCCGACAGGAGCCGGAAAAACCACTATTATTTCTTTGCTGCTTCGCTTTTATGATCCTGATAGTGGAAGGATCCTCATTGACGGAAAGGATACTAGACAGGTGAAAAGGGAAAGTTTACGAGAGCAAATGGCCGTTGTCCTTCAGGATTCCTTCTTATTTGAAAAGTCTATTCGGGAGAACATACGGTATGGAAGACTTGGGGCGACGGATGAAGAGGTAGAAAAAGCCGCTCGAGATGCAAACGCCCATTCTTTTATTCGTAAGCTTCCAGATGGATATGATACGATTTTACAATCTTCTGGATCAAGTATCAGTCAGGGACAAAGACAACTTCTTTCAATTGCCAGAGCTATGATTAAGGATCCAGCTATTCTGGTTTTAGATGAAGCGACAAGCAGTATAGATACGTTGACAGAAATGAAAATTAATGATGCTTTAAAGACATTAATGAAAGGACGCACTAGCTTTGTTATAGCTCACCGGTTGCATACCATCTATCAAGCAGATCAAATTATAGTACTTCAGAACGGTTCTATTATTGAACGAGGAACCCACGATGAATTGGTGGTCCAGAATGGATTTTACCGTGGTCTTGTGGATGTTCAATTTGGTCAACAGGCAGTTGATTGAGAAGAATAAGGACGGTTTGAAACGGCTATGTTAATGGTTGTATTAGAAACCATTTTAGCTTTCTTATAATATACGGAATAAAGATGCTTTTAAGCACATTTAACTAAAGGGGGAGTTTCCTTTGTCTCCAAATCATGAATGGGAGCGGGAACAAGAACGAGTTGATGAAGTTGTGCAAGAAATTGAGCAGAAAATAGAAGATATAAATGATCGAGCAGGGGATGTAAAGGAAGAAGTTATTGGGCTACGGGAGACCTTTTGGGAAGACGTAACAGTCAATATTGATGAGCCCGATGACATCATGGAAACGTACAACAGCCTCCGGCAACAAGCCGAATTGCTTGGTGAGAGAGAACGTAGCCATAAACACGTGTATGACCAGATGAAGACTTTAAGGAGGATGGAGCACTCTCCTTATTTTGGGCGTGTTGATTTCACGGAAGACAACGAGCAGGAAACCGATCAAGTTTACATAGGAATCTCTTCTTTAATGGATCGTAATGATGAGAACTTCCTTGTTTATGATTGGAGAGCTCCTATATCAAGTCTTTACTATGACTATTCTCCGGGACCAGCTGAATATGAAACACCTGAAGGAACGATTGAGGGAAATATGGATGTAAAACGCCAGTACATCATTCGTCAGGGCCAGATTAAAGGGATGTTTGATACAGGAATAACGATTGGTGATGAACTTCTTCAAGAAGTGCTTGGGAACCGTGCCAATACACAAATGAAAAGTATTGTCGCTACCATCCAGAAGGAGCAAAATCAGATTATCCGATACGACAGACGTCCCTATTTAGTCGTGCAAGGAGTTGCTGGCAGTGGGAAGACATCGGCAGCGCTTCAGCGAGTTGCTTATTTACTTTATCAATATCGAACAAAGATTACAGCAGATCAGATGATGTTATTCTCTCCTAATCCTATGTTTAACAGCTACGTGGCTAATGTCCTGCCTGAATTAGGAGAGGAAAACATTGAACAAACAACCTTTCAGGAGTATATGGCATATCGGTTGGAGTCCAGACTGAATTTTGAAGATGCTTATGATCAACTTGAATACTTGCTTACTGCTGAACAAAATGATGCATATCAGACACGGCTAGAAGGTGTGAAATATAAGGCGACACTTCAGTTTAAAAACGACGTTGATCAGTATGCAGAATCTCTGTCTGAAGATGGATTGGTTTTCAAAAATATAAAGTTTAGGGGAGCAACGATTGTTTCAAAAGAGAACATACATGATTACTTTTATAACTTGGACTCCTTTATATCAATGCCAAATCGACTTGAAATGGTGGCAGAATGGCTAATTAAACAGGTGGAAGCCTTTGAGAAGAAGGAACGCTCTAAAGAATGGGTTGAGGAAGAAATAGAGCTATTAGGAAAAGAAGAACTTTTAAAAATCCATCAGAAGTTACAAGCAGGATATAGGGGGAATTCAGAAACCTTCGACGATGCTATTCAAGAGAAGAAAATACTTTCAAAAGCAATCGTAAAAAAATATACGAAACCAATAAAGAGAAAAATTAATGAATTAAAATTCCTCAATATGAAAGCAATCTATACATCATTCTTTCATTCTGAAACAGGGCTTTCCGAGAAGGCAGCAAAGGGAACAAGAGAGAATATTGAAAGTGGGAACTTGTTTTATGAAGACGTTACGCCTTTTTTATATTTAGAAGATCTAATTAAAGGGACGCACGTCTATACCCATATTCGTTACTTGTTCATTGATGAAGCACAGGATTACTCGCCATTCCAGTTTGCTTTTCTTAAAAAACTCTTTCCTTATAGCCGTATGACAGTACTGGGGGATTACAATCAGGCTATATACGCCCATACCCTACATGCTCCAACGCTTCTTTCGGAAGATCTTTATGAAGAAGAGCGTGCCGAATATATGACGCTCCTTCGAAGTTACCGGTCTACGCGTCAGATTATTGAGTTTACCAAAGGGATGATTCCGGGTGGTGAAGCCATTGAACCATTTAACAGGGATGGCTCACTTCCGTCTGTTATACGTACAGACAACCATGAAGACCAGCAGAATACTCTAATAAAAGAGTTGTATCGACTTGGGGAGAAGAAGTATGACACCATCGCAATTATTTGTAAAACAGCTGAGGAAAGCCGTGAAGCTTATGAGTTACTAGCGTCATGTGACATTCCTGTCCGTCTTATGGATAAAGATACGTACACGTTTACGAAAGGAATTCTTGTTATTCCAGTTTATTTAGCGAAAGGAATTGAATTTGATGCAGTGGTTCTCTATAATGCGTCAGATAAAAACTATCAGCTTCAACTTGACCGGAAGTTATTCTACACAGCTTGTACGAGAGCCATGCACGAACTAACGTTAGTGACAATGGATGAACCGAGTCGATTTATTCAAGAGATTCCTCCAGACTATTATACGTATAAGTAAAAAATAGGCCCCATCACTTCATAACGCTCCCTCAAGTGGTTTAACTACCTCAATAAAAAGCGCTGAAGTGATCGGGGTTATTTTTGCGTTTCATGTGAGACGTTGAAGTTCTCATTCATATAGTCGCACAGTTCTAAGAATGCTTCCTTATCATTGTGGTCAATCGCTTGATCAATAAGCCTCATAGCATTTTGACGTTCTAATTCATAAATAACATCACCTGACTTCTCTAATGTTACAGGTAGCTGCTTTGTTAAATATCGATGGGCAATAGAGTGGACGTGTGTTAAGAATTCCGGTATATCTAATAGTTCTGCAATGGAAATCTGAATCATATGTTTACCTTTTTGGAAAACGAGGATATCTTTCTCGTTCTCAATTCGTTTTGTTTTTCGATTTACCACGATCTCTCTACCTTCAACAGGGACAAATTGATAAACGTCACCATCAATATGAATAGTGAAATACTGATAAGCTAACATAATTCGGATGTTTCGTGTTTCTTGTTTAACATAAAAGGGCTTCAGGGTCTTAATCGATAACATATTCGTCACACCTCTCTAAGAATTGTTTACACGAAGCTTATGTTCACCGACAAAAGATAGAGAAGGGGCCCCTAACTTTATATTATCTGAATATTCTAATATATTGTATGCGGGAATCTGAGGTTTAGTTATACCAAATGAAGAAGAATTTTGTACAATTTTGCAGACTAGGCATCTGACATCATAAGAGTTACATAAATCGCTCGATCCCTTTCTTGTATGTGACGAGGCTATGATTGCCTGCTATGGTTTCTGTTTGGATAGAGAATGAGCTTTGAGATTTCACGTGGGCATAATACCAAACTTGTTTCGTGATTGGGCAATAGATGATGGTGGGGGGTACTTTAGTGACAATGTCATGGACGTTCACGAAACGGATACTTATTGGCACGTGTTTACGATATTGAATCGTGAACTCTTTATTACCAACCCGAGGGCTGGCGTAGTTATACATGACAATTTGATCGAAGGGTGCGTGTATTGTTGCATCAAGTGCATGAAGGGTGGCCAATGCTGCACCTAGACTGTGACCGGTTATATATAGGGTCTTATGAGGTGACACCTTCTTATATGCTTCAAAAATTGCATCTCGGCAGGAATCATAAACAGTTAAGAACCCTGTATGAACAAGACCGGCGTCTTCAAGGTAGGGGAAGGGCGTTTGATACACTCGCGCGTCCGCAATCCAGTCGGGTTCTGATTGCGTTCCGCGAAATGCAATCACAACAGCATCATCACTTTCAATAATAAAGCCGAACCATTCCATCTCTTGTATGGAGGCTGCTTTGAAAGATTCGACTAACGTAAACCCCTCCGGAATGGCAAATAACCCTTTCTGTTTGTATTGCTCATACGTAATCTCACACATTTCTAATAAAAATAGAGCTAACGGTTTGTGAAAAAAAGGAAGTTTCTTCACCTTCTTCAAAAGCCTCCCATATCAAGCGTTTTAGTATCATATGGGGACCCGTTCAAGTTTGTGCAACGGCTAAATAGGTTTAAAAAGTGGTGAAAACGTCAAATGAAGAAAGTACAAGACATTAATTCATGGAGGGATCAAGGCATGCCAGCAAAAGAACAAGAATTAAAAGATGTATACATGACTAAAAGCGGCGAATCGATCCGATTTGCTCATGGAACGTATGTAATTACACAAGTAAATGGAAAGAAACACTGTGACTTAACGTTAAATAACGTAGAGCAATATGAAATGTTTGAAGATCGAAAAGACGAGAGGAAAGATGTGGACGTTACGTTCACAACTCAAGAAGGTGAGAAGTTTGATGGTAAGCTAGATGTAAAAACCGTCAATCGCGATAACGAACAACGCAATGTCGTTGAGTTAGAAAGCAAAGAAGAGCTTGCACAGCAAGCATAATTGATAAAGGCCCCCTTGAGTGGATGAACTTGAGGGGGCCTTTTACTTATATCCAAAGAGGGCTGAAGGAGTGACGACGGAATGACGTAACCATAGCCCGAAATGATAAAAACGATGACCACAAAAAGCATGAAAACCTCAGAACTCACCATGAGTTCTGAGGTTTTGTTATTCTGTTTATTTTTGAATAAACATCTGTGTCCAATAAATACCCATTTCTCCGCCTTCAGCAATACCGATACCAATGTGAGTCACGTTTTTGTTTAAAATGTTTTTACGGTGACCTGCGCTGTTCATCCATTGTTGCACAACTTTTTCAGGAGTTTGCTGGCCAGCTGCGATGTTCTCAGCTGCTGTTTTATAATCTACCCCGAAGTTTTGCATCATTTCAAACGGACTGCCATAGCGAGGAGAGTTGTGAGAGAAGTAATCATTCTTCACCATGTCCTCAGATTTTTTCTGTGCAACCCCTCGTAGTTCAGCATCTGCTTTTAGAGCTGGAAGGCCTTGCTTTTTACGTTCTTTGTTCGTTAGTTCAACAACTTTAGCTTTAAATCCACTATCAGCTTTATCTGCTTGCTCTTTTTGTTCCTGAGCTTGTTGTTTTTGTTGCGTTTGATTATTTTGATTTGGTGTTTGGTTTTGGTCAGGCTGTGAGTACTGTGTTTGACCATTGCCATCGCCTTTACCTTGACGATATTCACGTCGCTTTTCTCCGTCTTGCATATACTGTTCAAATTGATCTGGTACAAACTTTTCTACGTTTTCACGCATTCCATTCATATCTCCGCCAGGGATGGTGTACTGGCGCATTTCTCCTTCAACATTAAAACGGCCATTGCCATCATTGGCGCTATATGAATCACCATTTCCCTGATTCTCAAACGTTAGGCGCTCTACATTAGAGTTGTTTGGATCATTTAAGCTTTCCTCATTATCTGTATTGTTACAAGCTCCTAAAACCCCTAAAGAAAGAACAGCGGTTAGGGCGTAAACAAATTTCTTCTGCATATTTATGACCTCCCTGATTTATAGGCTCTTATGTCCCATTTGTAGTATTTGCAAGGCGCAGTTTGATATGCTCCTGAGGCCATGACAATAAGAGGGAAGTCTGGGAAGCTCAAGCAATAAAAAAGGACGAAATCGTGTACGATTTCGTCCTTTTCAAGTGTCCTTATAATGATTAAAAGCGGAACAGATCACCAGAAAGATATCTTTCCCCGGTATCCGGTGCAATGACTACGACCGCTTCATCTGATTGTTTACGTTTTGCAACTTCTATAGCTGCATAAACCGCAGCACCAGCTGAAGGACCAACTAATATGCCTTCTTCCCGGGCAAGTCGGCGAGTTACCTCATAAGCTTGCTCATCGGTTATTTTAAAGATTTCGTCGTATATTTCTTGATTTAAAATTTCAGGGATAAATCCAGGACTTGTTCCGACTAATTTGTGTTTTCCTGGTTTTCCGCCTGAAAGAACGGGTGATCCTTCTGGTTCAACGACGTGAACAGATAAATCCGGATAATGTTCCTTCAGAGGTTCTCCTGTACCTGTTACAGTTCCGCCCGTTCCTGCTGTTGCTACGAAAGCTGATAAAGGTTTACCGATTTCGTCCATTGCTTCAATAATTTCACGAGCCGTCGTATTGCGGTGAGCATTTGGGTTAGCGATATTCTTAAACTGCATCGGAATAAATGATCCTTCGATCTCTTCTGCTAACTCTTCAGCACGGCGGATAGCACCTGGCATCTTGTCTGAGCCAGGGGTTAATTCGACTTCAGCACCGTATGCTTTTAATAAGTTAATACGCTCTTGCGACATCGTATCTGGCATGACTAAAATTGCTCGGTAGCCACGAGCTGCCGCATTCATAGCGATTCCGATTCCTGTGTTCCCACTTGTTGGCTCAATAATAGTAGAACCTTCTTTCAAGTAACCGGCATTTTCGGCTTCGACCATCATATTATACGCAGCACGATCTTTAACGCTGCCGCTTGGGTTAAACATCTCCAGCTTCACATAAACATCGGCACTACCTTCAGGTACAATTCGATTTAATTTGACTAAAGGAGTTTCTCCAATTAAATCAGCAATATTGTTTACGACACGCATGATGTCACTTCCTTTATTCTGAGCATTTTACTCTATTTTAACATATCCACTAGGGTATTCTCATGTTTTAAAATTGATATCTCCATAAATCCACATCTGAATAGTAGGTGTAAAAAAGTTATCCACATGTGGATGGTTGAAAATAATCGGATTTTGACGAAGTTCATGAAGCAATTTTTACAGTAAGTTGATTCTTTCTCCATAAAGCCTTTCTATACTTATAGTAACAAAAACTTTTCTGAGTACAGGGAAGGCAGGGAGGAAGAATAATGAGAGTTGCTTTTTTTACGGATACCTTTACTCCTCAAGTGAATGGCGTCGCTAAAACCCTTCAACGATTTGTGAATTATCTTGATGATCAAGATGTGGAGTATATCGTTTTTGCACCAGATGGAAACCAACAAAGTTTAAATACGGAGCAAATAAAAGGCTTTAAGAGCGTCCCTTTTTATCTTTATCCCGAATGTCGATTATCATTACCGAACCTGTCTAATATTCGTAAACAATTGGAAGCATTTCAACCTGACCTTATCCACATTGCTACACCATTTAACATTGGTTTTTCAGGCCTTTATTATGGAAAGAAATTAGGTATTCCAATGGTCGGCTCCTACCATACAAACTTTGATCGTTATTTAGAATATTATGATTTGCACATTTTATCAAAGTGGGTCTGGAAATACATGCGATGGTTTCATGCTCCTTTCAAGCAGACGTTTGTTCCCTCAGAAGAAACAAAGAGAGACTTAATCCAACGAGGCTTCCAAAATATAAGCATATGGAGTCGAGGAGTAGACTGTCAGCTCTTTCATCCTGATTACGATCACGGAGCTGTTCGAGAAATGTATAACATTGGTGAACCCTATATATTGACTTATGTGGGGAGACTTGCGCCAGAGAAAGATCTCGATGTGTTTCTTAAAATTGCAGATTCTCTTCCTCCTTCTTTACAGAAACACATTCATTGGCTTGTTGCAGGTGATGGTCCGATGGCTGCAGAGTTAAAAGCAGGAGCACCAAAAAATATGACATTTACCGGCTATGTAGAAGGGGAGCATCTTGCGCGCATTTATGCAACTTCTACACTTATGGTGTTTCCCTCTAGAACGGAAACGTTTGGAAATGTTGTGCTTGAGTCTATGGCTGCAGGAACACCTGTTATTGGAGCGAGGGCAGGCGGTGTACAGGGAATTATTACGCATGATGAAACGGGAAAATTATGTACACCTGGCAATGTAGGTGAATTTATAGAAGCTATAACAGATTTACTTCATAAGGAAAACGTTCTGAAGGAAATGGAGGTTCGTGCTCGCCAATACGCTAAAGGCTGTTCGTGGACGTCGATTTTTGAAGATTTATTGCTTCAATATGAAGTGGCGATTGACGACACTATTATGTCTTATGCTTAAATAGGGAAAGTGAGGAGGATCAGAAATGAAAAAGATAGCGGTAGTAGGAACAGGTTATGTTGGTCTTGTAACTGGAGTTGGTTTGTCTCATATTGGTCACGAGGTAACGTGTTTAGATATAGACCCTGTAAAGATTGATCTTTTACAAAAAGGGTGCTCTCCAATCTACGAAGAATCCCTTGAGCCAATGATTCAAGAAAATCAGAAGCAAAAAAGACTTTCGTTCACCTCTAAATATGAGGATATCCAGGATGCCGAAATCGTTTTAATTGCCGTTGGCACACCACAGCAACCAGACGGATCAGCTAACCTTACGTATATATTTCAGGCGGCAGATCGTATTGCAAAGACAATCAATCAGGAGGTAACAGTAGTTGTAAAAAGTACAGTACCAGTTGGGACCTGTCAACGTTTAAGGAACTATATACAAGATAGAACCCCTTTCTCTGTTCAAATGGTCTCCAATCCTGAGTTTTTACGGGAAGGCAATGCCCTGAAGGATTTATTTGAAGGCGATCGCATCGTAATAGGCTCTGACAATCCGGAAGCCATTCAAAAGGTCATGGAGATGTATGCCCCATTTGACATCCCTATGATGACAACGGATTTAGCTAGCGCTGAAATGATAAAATATGCTTCGAATGCATTTCTAGCGACGAAAATTAGTTTTATTAATGAAATCTCATCGATTTGCGAAAAAGTAGGCGCCAATGTAGAAGCTGTCGCTAAAGGCATGGGGATGGACCGCCGGATTGGTTCATCGTTCCTTCAAGCTGGAATTGGATATGGCGGATCATGTTTTCCAAAAGATACAAAAGCCCTTGTTCAAATGGCAGGTAATGTGAAGCACCAATTCGATTTATTGGAGTCCGTTATACACGTGAATAACAAGCAACAAAATAAATTAGTGGACCAAATGAAGGAGCGTTTTGGAAGCTTAGTTGGAAAGCGCATTACCATTCTTGGTTTGGCTTTTAAGCCAGGGACAGATGATTTAAGAGAAGCGGCATCCCTGGTGATCATAGACCGTCTTTTACGAGAAGGAGCTTTAATTACAGCTTATGATCCTGTAGCTATGCCTATAGCAAAAGAGCATTTTCCTGCTGTTACATTTCCTGCTAACGTGAAGGAAGCTTTGACTGGGGCAGAACTAGCCGCCATTGTTACTGAGTGGGAGGAGTTTAAAGAACTTCCCTTAGACCTTTATGAGGAGTTGATGGAAGAGGCTATTCTGTTCGACGGCCGAAACTGTTACTCTCTTGAGGAGGTAATGGAACAGAATATGGAGTATTATTCAGTTGGACGTCCGGCAGTTGGACATACAAAAAGCGCCACTCTTACGCATGAAGCATAAGAGGGTGGCGCTTTGGAGAGGGTAATACGATACTAGCCATATCGATTTACAGTAGATGGTTGTCTCTGCATCATAAGGGCGAGGCTTAAACCGCTTAGTAACAGGAGTATGGTTGTCGTAAAGAAAACAGAGGTGAACCCGTAAACCCCTGCTAGTAAGCCGCCAAGTGCCGGACCAATGATGTTTCCTAAAAAGCGGAGACTTGTGCTGTAGCCAAGCACTTCCCCTTGAATAGAAACGGGAGCTACTTGACGAATATAGGCTGTTCGAACAGGGATAATACCTCCGATAGTAATACCCAGTAGGAACCGTAAAATCATAAGCTGCCAAATGTTCGTTACAAAGGCTCCGGGTAAATAAATAATACCTGAAGCAAGAAGTAGAAAGACGAGAATCTTCTCATATCCTACAGAATCAGCTATCTTCCCCCATCTTCTTGCCATAAGCAGATTCCCGACCCCTGCTGCCGAGAAAGCGATTCCTGAAAAGAAGGCTAAATTAGCCGTGCCATGAATTTCACTTACGAACAACGCAAGAATAGGCTGAATACTGAAGTGTGCGATTTGTACAAACATGGAGACGATCATAACGGTAACGAGTATAGGATTTAAGAGGATGTGGCGTATGACCTCTTTTCGTGAATACGTCTCTTGTTCCTCATCTTCTGTTTCTATGCGAAACTCTCTAACCCCTAGCAATACGAAGACCGCAGCGATAAACAATGTAATAGAGGTAAGTTGAAACGTGCTAGAGAATCCATAAGAATCTGCTAGCACTCCCCCAAACAAAGGCCCCATTAAACTACCGGTTACGTTCCCCGTTTGCAAGGTACCAAGCGCCTGTCCCGACAATTCCCTGGGAGTTTGCGTTGAGATAAGAGCTTGTGAGGTCGAGATAAACCCGGTAAATACACCCATACATAATCGTAAAATAAATAGTTGGAATACAGATGTCACAAATCCCATCAGTAAGACGCTTACAGCCAAACCTGCTCCCGATAGGACGAGAATCGTTTTCCGACCGTATCGATCTCCAATCCTTCCCCAAATGGGAGAGAATAAAAAAGCAGTGAAAAACGTAACTCCGAAAGTTAACCCAGACCAACGTTGTACATATGCTTCTGAGAAGTTTCCGAATGATTCAATATAAAGAGATAAGAACGGCATAACCATTGTCATGCTACCAGCGATAAAAAAGTTAGCAAACCACATAATCATTAAGTTTTGTTTCGATATCTTTTCTTGATTCTGAATTTTTTACCCTTCTTTCGTTCCAGACGATATTTCGACTTCCTAAATATCATACCAGAGGGAGGGAAAAATAGAAAATTTTGAGATTAAGTAGAGGTGATTCGAAGAAGAACAATTAATAAGCTAGTCCAACGGAACGGTAAATGTGGTCGTGTTTCACAACAGCTTCCAACAGAAAATGGGCTACGTCTGATCGGGATATACGTTTTCCGCCAGTTGGTACGCCTTTTGAATCCATTCGGTATTCACCTGTGCGTGTCCCATCGTCTAACCGTAAAGGTCTGGCAACGGTCCATGCTTTACCGCTTTGTTTTAATAATTCAACCGCTCGTTTATGATCAGCTAATACGTTTTTTAAGATCTTTGAAGCCATAAATCCTGTGAGTCCCGGTATTTCATCTTCTATTCCAGCAGACGCGGTATATGCGATACGTTCGATTCCATTTTCATTCATGCCATCTACTATATTAGACGTCATCTCAGACAAAGTAGTGGTCTTTTTCAAACCATCTGTCCCCAATGTAGAAATAACAGCATCATGCCCTTTCATTGCTTGAATGACTAGTTCACGATCTAAGCCATTTCCTTCAATAATGTGAAGATGTGGGTGTTGAATCGATAGTTTCGAAGGGGTTCTGGCAAAAGCCGTGACACGGTGTCCTTCCTCAAGTGCTAGTTTAATAACCTCCTTGCCTGTTCCACCTGAGGCACCAAATACGATGATATTCATAATTACTCCACCTGCTTTCTCAATAGTTTCTGTTTCTCATTATACCAAGGTTTGGAAGGTGAAGTGGAATAATAATAGGTGAAATTATGTAATGTGAATTGAAGAAGAAGCAAAATTCGGTTACCCATAAATGGAACAGAGATTAAAAAGGGGAATTCGTTTATACGAATTCCCCATGTTTTACTCTTCAGATTTTGGCATTTGAATAGGAATGGTATCTTCATCTTTATTCTTTTGGATTCGAATCTCTAGCAATCCGTTCTTGTAGGAGGAAGTCACTTCGTCTGGTGTGAAATGAAATGGAATACGTATGGTTCGTTTATAGTGGCCTTGAAACCGCTCTTTATGCAATGTTTGCTGTTCTGAAGCTTGAAAGGCTGTTGGGACATGGCCCTCTAGTATTAGATTCGTTCCGTTCTGTTTCAAGGTTAAGTGCTCTGATGAGGCAAGGCCTGGTAGGTCCACAATGACGACAAGATGACTGTCTGCATCGTACAAATCATAGGCAGGCCCTCGCTTTGGTATGACATGATGCATGTCGTCCCAAAAATCCTGTCCTAACACCTGGTCAATCGTTTTTGAAAACTTTTCCCAGTTAACCTGAGATTGTTTTTCCTTCAAAGGACATCACCTCTTCTACCCAATTATATGAGGGAGTGGTGTGGTTTCATGATTGTAATTTTTTTGCTTAAAGAGGCTACATGTAAAGAATGTTCCGTTCGTTCGGTTTGTTCGAAATATTATTAAAAATAATCAACTTGTTTACTGAGTTACTAAGGGGGTAAAGGAATAGGACACCAAAACTTCCCATCACCTTATCTACATAACACCAGGATGAAATAAAATAAGAGAGGAGTAATCATTTGAGTAAATCATTAGCACAAAAAGTCTCACCAGTCTTTTGGATTACAATTGCCATAGTAGCCGCAGCTGTTACTTGGGGGGTTCTTGTTCCTGATCAACTAAAAAAGGTTACACTATCAATTAGGGATTATTTATCTGTTCATTTTGGTTGGTACTACCTAATTGTTGTAGCGTTGTTTGTACTATTTTGTATCTTTATGATTATTAGTCCTTACGGAAAAATGAAGCTAGGAAAGCCAGAAGATGAACCTGACTATAGTATGCCGACATGGTTTGCTATGTTGTTTAGTGCAGGAATGGGGATCGGCCTTGTCTTCTGGGGCGTTGCAGAGCCTATATCACACTACGTGAAAAATGCGCCTACAGCGGAAACTGGAACGCCAGAGGCATTAAATGAATCTCTCAAGTTTGTCTATTTTCACTGGGGTATTCATGCTTGGGCTATTTATGCACTCGTAGCTATGACGTTAGCGTACTTTAAATTCCGTCGTGGTGCACCAGGACTTGTAAGTGCGACATTAACGCCAATTTTAGGAGATAAGACAAAAGGACCTATCGGAAAAGTAATCGATGTTATTGCGATATTTGCTACTGTTGTAGGAGTAGCGACAACGCTTGGGTTTGGTGCCGCTCAGATTAACGGGGGTCTTAATTATTTATTAGATACACCTGATGAATTCTGGGTACAGCTCGTAATTATTGGCGTAGTTACGGTGTTGTTTATGATTTCAGCTTATACAGGTTTGAGTAAAGGAATTAAATATTTAAGTAACACAAACTTAGTGTTAGCTCTTTTATTATTTGGATTTGTCCTTGTTGTAGGACCTACGTTAAACATTATGAATGTCTTCACAAATACAATTGGATCCTATATCAGAGATATTGGCAATATGAGCTTTAGACTTGCACCGAATAACGATGAACAACAAACTTGGATTCAAGACTGGACGGTCTTTTATTGGGCATGGTGGATTGCTTGGTCTCCGTTTGTAGGAATCTTTATCGCCCGAGTTTCTAAGGGACGCACGATTCGAGAATTTCTTATCGGCGTACTTGTCGTTCCTTCCCTTGTTAGCTTCCTATGGTTTGCAACGTTTGGTATGTCAGCCATTAATCTTGAGCAAACAGGCGCAGCAGATATTGCTGGGTTAGCAACAGAGCAAGCCCTGTTTGGTACATTGATGGAGTATCCATTAGGAACGATTACGTCCATTATTGCATTATGTTTAATTGGAACTTTCTTTGTCACTTCAGCCGACTCAGCTACATTTGTGCTTGGTATGCAAAGCACGAATGGGTCTCTGAATCCTCCGAAAACAGTGAAGTTTAGCTGGGGAATTGCTCAATCTGCAACTGCTGCTATCCTACTCTACACAGGTGGGCTACAAGGCTTGCAGAATGCTCTAATCTCAGCGGCCTTTCCATTTTCGATGATTATGATTATGATGGCTTACTCGTTTTATAAAGCTATAACTGAAGATTACCATGCGATGAAGAATCAAACATCTTCTTCATCAAGTTCAGATCAATCCGCTAAAACGGGTTCATAAGCGTAAAAAAGGCTGCCATTTAGGCAGCCTTTTTTAATATACATTCAATGGAATAGCTTGTATGAGCTTAGACTACGCTCACTCCACGCCCTAATAATATATTTCTATTACTTAATGAGTTTCTTCAGCCAAGAGCTCTGGCTAAATCCAAATGTTTCATGTGGAACCGTTAGTTCAAAAGCAAGCTGGTCCTTTTTTAAATTGAAAGTAGATGCACGAAGGCCTAGTTCATACCCTGGGTTAATCTGGGTGACGGCCACATAAACATTTTCTTCATCTGGGTTTACAATAATCCATTCAGGCATTGGATAGTTATCTTTTATATAATCCAAAACCTTTTTGTTCGGCAGGTGTAGACGGCCGAGTGTAATTGATTTCTGCTGAAGGATAAGATCTCCGTTTTTCTGTACAACGGGATCAAATTTCATTGTTAAAGGCAACTCTTTATCAAAAGCGACAATCGTTCCTGTTAACTCCACATCATCTTCTAGAGAGACTGAATAATCAATGGATTGTTTATCAGATATTTCCGCCAAATAACTATTAATGATTTGATTCAAATTGTTCTTACTAGACATCACTGTAAATTCAGCCCTCTTATCGCTGAAAGGCATGGACTTTGGAACTGATACAGATGAGGTTGGTAGATAAACAAGTAATAGAAGCCAAAGAATTACTCCTATATTAATGATCGCTAAGATAAAAAATAGCCACTTCCACTTATTGTTGATTTTCAATGCTTTAAACATATGACATCTCCAATCTAACTGATGTCTTTAAATTTCTTCTTCATTCTGGCGCACAATCTCTTCTTTTAAATGAGAGAGAATGCGTTCAGCCATTAGTCTGTACCCTCTTAAATTTGGATGAAAGTTATCTTCGTAATAAAGGTCTTCAGTAGAACCACTAAATAAATCTTTAATTGGAATGTAGTTCACATTCGCATATCGGTCGACAACATCTTTACTAATACGATTCCAATCGTAAATAATTTGGTCAAGCTCAGGAATATCACTGAAATACTGTTCGAACGGGTTATACAAACCTACAAGATAAATATGGGCGTCCTTATTTTGAGAGCGTATCGTTTTAAATATAGAAGATAACCGATCCTCGTATTGAGGAAGTTCACTCTCGAAATCTTCATAAGCAAGAGAGGTGAAGTTGTTTTTGACAATTTTCATAATATCGTTTGCACCGATTGTAACGACGATTACATCGGCTTCTTGAAGGGAGGAGGAGATCTCCTCTTCTTGTAGTCGGTCTAGTAACTGATCTGTACGATTACCTCGCTTACCAAAGTTCTTAATCTGAAAATCCTGATTGTTTTCTTGTAGTGTTTCTTCAATAATCCCTACGTAACCACCATTTCCTGATGAATCACCTACACCTTGAGTAAGTGAGTCGCCAATGGCCACAATATTTATGTTGTCTTCCACAAAGATTTCTTTTGCACCCTCTAAAACGGTAGAGACCGCTTCTTTTAGTTCCTCAGTGATGGTTTTCTCTTCCTCTGGCTTTTCTCCATCCGCTTCTTGGATAGGGAACTCTTGAGGCTCCTCACCGTTAAGAGAGGAATCACTAACTTTTGATTCGTTACCAACCCAATAGAAAAGAATAATAAGGAAACTGAATAAAAATATAACAGTTAACGCAATTCGTTTCACGTCGATCACACCTGACAATTATCAATTGTACCGTATCATAACACGCATTCCCCATTCTATATAGTGTAAATCGGCTATATATTATCTATATTATATGAGAAATGATTCATCTTTTTACATACCTTTTCGAACCAAATTTAAAAAAAGTTGAGGTTATATAGCACATTATTAGAAAAAACGGGTATATCTCTTTAAATACAACCAAATAAGACGATCTAATCGTAACTCATCAAAAAAATAGGAAAGATCCGTTGGAATTATCCTAAAAATAAAAAAATGAGGGATTGTCCAGTATTTGGTTCTTTTAAGAAGAGCTTATATAATAAACGTCATATTCAAAAATAAACAGTAGAGGTGACCTAATAATATGTGCGGCATATTCGCCACAACAGGACATGTAGAAACGAATAAAATGAAAGAGATTCTAGAGAGTATGAAACATAGAGGACCTGATGAAGGAAAACAAGTTCCTTTAGAAGGCTTCCATATTGGACACCAACGATTATCCATTATTGGATTAGAAGATGGTATTCAGCCCATATCTAACGAACAGCAGTCAAAATGGATCGTGTGTAATGGTGAAATTTATAATTATTTAGAATTGAAAGATGAGTTAGAGCAGCAAACATCATTTTTAACCCATTCCGATAGTGAAGTTGCGTTAAAATTAATTGAAACAGAAGGGGTTAAGAGTATAGAAAAGCTTGATGGTATGTTTGCATTCGTCATAGTTGATGAGCTGACTGATACATTCGTTGCGGCGAGAGATACATTAGGAATTAAGCCTTTATATTACGGGAGAGATGATGAAGGGAATTATGTGTTCTCTTCTGAATTAAAAACATTATATCTCGTTACAAATGATGTGCAGGAATTTCCTCCTGGAACTTATTATACGCCAGAAACTGGCTTTGTAAGATATAGAGAGATTCAGCATCCAGACCAAACCGCTCAAACGACGCGTCGTGAAATGACAACAGCGATACGAGAAAAGCTTGAACAAGCGATAGAGAAAAGGCTTCTGGCAGATGTGGAGGTTGGAGTGCTCTTAAGTGGTGGATTAGATAGTAGCTTAATTTCAGCGATTGCTGCAAAGAAGGCTAAGGAGCAGGGGAAAACGGTGAAATCGTTTTGCGTCGGCTCAGCTGGAAGTGAAGATATCGAGCGTGCTCGTGATGTAGCTAAAGCAATAGGTTCAGATCATTATGAATACATATATACACAAGAAGAACTAATAGAGGCCATCCCTCATGTCGTATATGCTTTGGAATCGTACGAACCTTCTTTAGTAAGAAGTGCCATCCCGAATTACTTTGTGTCAAAGCTTGCCTCAGAGCATGTTAAGGTAATTCTCTCTGGAGAGGGAGCTGACGAGATATTTGCTGGCTATGAGTATATGAAGCAATTCCAAACGACAGAATCTCTTAATGAAGAAATCATTCGAATCATTAATACCCTTCATAATATTAATTTACAACGTGGGGACAGAATGAGCATGGCGCACTCCATTGAGCTGCGTGTTCCATTCTTGGACTTAGAATTAATTGAAACGGCTTTACAAATTCCATCTGAACAAAAGCTTCATACGGCAGAACAAATGGAGAAAACCATCTTGCGAGAATCATTTGATGGAGTATTGCCGGACCAGGTATTGTGGAGGAAAAAGGAAGAATTCTCAGCTGGTAGTGGTGCATTAGACTTGCTTGAAACCTATGCCAATGAAACAATCTCCGATTCAGAATTGGCTCGTATGAACGAAGCAGCTCCAGTTGAAATCCGTAGTAAACAAGAAGCACTGTTTTATCGTTATTTCATTGAGTATTTCCCGGAACAATCCGCTCTAGAAACCGTAGGTAAATGGGCTACTGCATAGCAGATTTTCTAAAGCATACTCATTTATTCGGATAGATGTTTTATACGCTTCGAGGTTGGGAACATATAGGTATAACCCAACACAAAAAAAGGAGCGATATACATGAGAGAATACACAGTAGCACCCAACAAAGATGCAACAGAATGGTACGTAAAAGTGGAGGACGTAGCTCCGACTGACAAGTATGAGAAGAAAGATAAGGCTATTGAGAAAGCAGAAGAAATGGCCCAAGAACACAAACCAAGCAAGTTGTACATTCTTGATAAATATCATGAGATTGAAGAAGAGCGCTCATTCTAAGCTCTACCTTTATCTCGTAAAAAAGAAGCTGCCATATGGCAGCTTCTTTTTTGTCTTGGCTCTGTTAAAGTTTAATGTTGTTATTCTTTATAACAAGCTTGTTCAATAATAGGTCAGGATTGTTGAAGACTCTAAGCTGAGAGAATGTTTCCGTTAGCTTTAGTTCAGAGTAAGGTGGGCCTGGAAACCACTCGCTTCCCAGCTCCCTGCAGGAAAGCGAGTTGTCCCCGAGCAAGCCCAAGCACTCATCAAACGTAACGGGCCTATCCATACTAAAATATCTCATCTCCAAGTGTTCCGCATAAGGCGCCTTATATGAAACAAATCAACACTAAACAGTAAGACTCTTATGTGCAAGGCCGATTGTATTACTCATCTAATCTTTTTAGCGGCTTGTCAGCGGGACCTTCTAGGACCGTTCCATCATAGGAGAAGCGTGAGCCATGACATGGGCAGTCCCATGACTTTTCTTCTCCATTCCACTCAACTTCACATCCGAGGTGTGTACATGTAGTATCGACAACATGTACGTTTCCGGATTCATCTTTATAAGCACCGGCTTTTTGAGCATGATGAATGATCGTTGATCCCTCTCCAGGATGTAGATCATCTACAGAGTGTGTATTGAAACTTACTTTACCTTTTAGAAATTGTGAAGCAACATTCGTATTCTGGGTTAAGAAGTGCTTGATGCTAGGGTCAGCATAAAAACGTGTAGGCGTAAACAGATCCTCATAAGGATTCTCTTTCTCATGAATCAGATCTTTAAGCAATAAAGCAGCTGCAGTCCCGTTTGTCATTCCCCATTTCCGATATCCAGTGGCGACAAAAATATTAGAATGACGGGAAGTTAAATGGCCGATATATGGCACTTTATCCATTGTAATTAAGTCTTGTGCCCCCCACTGCTGTAAAGTTCCAGATAGATCAAAATGCCTGCGTCCGAAATTCTCTAAAGCATCAAAATGTTGTTTTGAAGAATTGCTCTGACCCGCTTTGTGGCTTTCTCCACCTAGTAATAGATAGGTTTGATCTTTAAAGGATGTCGTTCGTATAGAGCGCTTTGGTTGATCTGCACTTAAATACATTCCCTCTAAAGGTTGGTCCGTTTTCGCTGCTACAATATAAGAACGCTCAGCATACATGCGGCTAAAAAAGAAGCCTTTACCGTCGTAAAAAGGAAAGTGTGAAGCTGAAACGATCGATTTACAGGTTACTTTAGCTCCGTTTTTTGTAACAATTTTAGGCTCGGTTCCTTCTTCTACATCGATAGCTACAGTCTGCTCAAAGATACGGACATGCCTTTTCGTCATTTCTCTAACTAAGTGTTGTAAGTAGGAAAGGGGATTGAATTGCGCTTGATTACGCATTACAATTCCTTTCTTTATAGATAGATCAATTGGAAGGCGATCAATGATTTCTCCTTCTATACGGAGCATTTCATAGGCTTTCGCTTCTTGTTCGATCTTGTGATTATTTTCCTCGCTAATACCGTAAATATAAGCATCTTCTGTTGTGAATTGGCACTTGATCTCGTCCTTCTCTACCAAGTTCTGAATAAATTCTAGCGCTTCCTGATTAGCGCGGTAATACTTCCTTGCTTGTTCTACTCCAAAGTGGTGAATGAGCTCATCATAAATGAGGTCATGTTGAGCAGAAACTTTTGCGGTAGTATGACCTGTCGTACCGTGTAAAATTCGATCAGCATCTAGTAAAGCTACACTCATCCCTTCTTTAGAAAGCAAGTAAGCAAGGGTAACACCGGTAATCCCTGCTCCTACAATTCCCACATCCACTTGAATATCTTCTTTAAGCGATTCAAACTCAGGCAAATCCGTTTGCTTCATCCATAGGGTTTTTTCATTGGCTAAATGGGCATTTGATTTACGTGTCATCATGCTCCTCCTTGGCATTTGTACTATTATTTACTATGCCGTGGAGCGAGATGAACTATACGATGAAGACTGCAGGAAGATCAATAAATTTGGCACTGTTCATGTTGGTTGTTGATTTTTAATTCCTCCACATAAGAACTCTTCTAGCAACGGACTATGTCTCAGCTTCGATCTTTCTGCAACTCTGCTTTATAACCAAAACAAAGACCACTGATTGGTAAGACAATTCAGTGGTCTTTTGGATGGTGTGGATTTTTCAACCGACTACAAGAGCTTGAGGCTTGCCGATAAAGTACCCTTGCGCTATATCAATCCCGATCTCTTTGGCTAACTTAAGGTCATCTTCTGTCTCAATTCCTTCTAATACGACCGTTGTATCCCCTTTAAAATAATCGGTGAAAAGGGAGACCAGTTTTTGCTTCTTATCACTTGTAGCTAATTCTGTTGCAAAATAACGGTCAAGCTTCAAGTACTCTGGTTCCATTTCAACTGCTTTCTTTAATGAAGTAGCCCCTTGTCCGAAATCATCGATCGCAAATTTAATCCCCATCTCTCGTAACATGTTAATACGAATAGGAAGGAGGGGAGACTCCCACATGGCCTCCTCTTCCTTCGCTTCATTCATTTCGAAAACGATAGATGGAGCAGGAGAGGAAGAGACTTCTAGAATGGAATGCATAAATCGAATGAAATTGGGGTGAAGAAGGGTAGACATGAACATATTTAGAAATAGTTTTTGATCGTTAGGTTGATTAGAATAATGCGTGAAAGCTTTCTCGATCGACATGGTATCAAGTTTGTAGAGAATGTTAGATTGCATAGCGATTTTAAAAAGTGTTTCAGGATTGGATTGAATAGTGGAGCGTAGTAGAGCTTCATATCCATAAATAGCATCATCGGCCAGGTGATGAAGGGGCTGATAATTGTGAAATAAACGGTTTTTCTGTAAAAGTTCAAAAATATTCATAAAATCCCCCGTGTTCAAATGGTTGTGATGGATCACGTTCTATTAATCTATTATTAGGGTGAAACGAAATCACGAAAATAAATCAATGTTCATGCCAAGGCTTTTGAAGCTAAAAAAACCCCATTGAATAAGATCAATGCGGCCGGTTGCGCTACTAGCTCGACCAACCATAAGCGCCCAAATACAGATTGGTTTCAAAGCTTCCTGTCGTATTATGTAGGAACTAGTACTATTATCATAGCAATATTTGCTTAGCAAATAAAGGTTAATAATTTAAATTTTTACACAACTTGAAAGCGAACTTCACATTTTTAATGTGCGAGGTGTACGAATAAAAGGCTAAGTAACCATTTAACGATTGGTCCTTAGCCTCATTCCTTTTTACCATAATAAATTGAGAAGGCGGTCATTTATGAGGTTGGTGTTAATGGGGCAAGCTTGGGCGTCACGACCATATTGCCACCCCCATACATTTGATTTGCAAGAAAGTTTAGCAGGTGTATATTTCGGTGCTTTACGTGCTCTTGTAACTCCGGTTACCGGTTCTGCACTGCAAAGGACGGACTGTGCAGCCACTTTATGATCCTTTGAGGCTGCCTTGCAAAAAGCTTCATTAAATTTTCCTTTTGTAGGATTACAAGAAAATCCGGGTTGATACCCTGAAGAGTACATACCTTCCACGTACCCTCGAATCCACGACTCATCAACTTTAAAGGACTTGTCAACGTTCGCAAACAGAACCTTTCCTTTAGGGAAGTTTAAACGCCTGGCATGAAAAACAGCGTTTTGAGCAATGACTTTTCCTTTCCTATACCCTGTGGCCTCTGTGAAATTATTGTAAATGGCCATAACTTTCGTACCGCTACTATGCAATCGTTCAATTTCTGAGACAGTTAATCCTTCCGAAACCTCAGGGACAGTTGATAGGTAGCGTCCCCAGTATTTGGGCTTGCCGTAATTCTTTAGTACACAGTCATATAAATCTTTTGTGGCTTCTTGTGTAGAATCCACACCCCATTGATAAGCCATGTTGTTCTCCTCTCTGTAGCAGAAAAGTATTCCAAAATGATCTTTGACCCGCTAATATAGAACCTACATACATACTATTCAAAAGAAGAAAGTAGGTGTTTCACTTGAGTATTTATCTTTTACTATCGTTTCTAGGAGCTGCTGTCGTGCTTACATTGATGCCTGGTCCTGATAATCTATTTGTGTTAGCCCAAAGCATTTCTCAAAATAAAAAAGCAGGCATTGCTACAACATTTGGATTATGTACAGGGATACTAGTCCACACATTAGCAGCCGCTATTGGAATCACAGCTCTTGTCTATCAGTCTGGGCTAGCTTTTATGGTAGTCAAATATGCTGGAGCGGTTTATTTATTGTATTTGGCATGGCAAGCGTTCAAAGAAGAAGGAGGAGATCTTCGGGTTGAATCTAAGCAAGCACTTGAGTATAAGAAGCTTTATAAAAGAGGTGTACTTATGAATGTCCTGAATCCAAAAGTTTCTCTCTTCTTCCTTGCTCTATTTCCTCAATTTATTGACCATTCAAAAGGAGCTTGGGAGGTTCCATATCAAATGGTCGGGCTTGGAGTATTATTCCTAATACAGGCCTTCATTATTTTCACTACTATAAGTTTCTTTGCTGAGAAAGTAGGAAATTGGATATCAAAAATCCCTCAAGTAGGCAGACGTTTGAATGTCGCAAAAGGAGTATTGTTAGGAATCATCGGAATCAGTCTTGCCTTAGGTGAGAAATCCTAGCAAAGTGAAAGGAGAGGTGAATTGTCTTATTTGAGGCAGTTTGCGCTTTTTGTTTTGGGATGTTCTGATGCATTGGTCGCGCGTCGGGACACTTGGCCTGGGCGTCCGGTCACTTCGGTCGTACGTCCCGACACTTTAATCGCTCGTCCGGACACTTGGCCTGGGCGTCCCGTCACTTCGGTCGTACGTCCGGACACTTTGGTCGCGCGTCCCGACGCATGGCCCGGTCGTCCCGTCACTTCGGTCGTGCGTCCCGACACTTTGATCGCTCGTCCGGACGCATGGCTCGTACGTCCCGTCATTTTGGTCGCGCGTCCCGACGCATGGCCCGGTCGTCCCGACACTTTGGTCGCGCGTCCGGACACTTGGCCTGGGCGTCCCGTCACTTTGGTCGCGCGTCCCGACGCATGGCCATGTCGTCCCGACTACAGGAGTTGGGGTGTTCAAATCGAGTTCTTCTTATGGTAGGTAGTAGTATAGAAGGCTTCCTTATAACCTTTTTGTTATTTGGGTGAACGAACGGAAACAAAACCATTATAAAACAAAAAGAAAACGCTTTCATTTTTCGGCAACATCTCATATGATGTGAATAGAAGGCTTTAGAGGCAAAAAGGGGGACACCATGATGGGGAAGAAAGAGCACGGTTTTGAAACGAAAGTAATTCATGGAGGCTATGACTCAAAAGATTTTTTAGGAAGCCTAACGACACCGCTATTTCAAACGTCGACATTTACCTTTGATAGTGCAGAGCAGGGGGAAAATCGATTCGCAGGTACAGAGGATGGTTATGTCTACTCGAGGTTAGGCAATCCGACTGTAAGGGCATTAGAGGATCGGATTGCTCAGCTTGAAGGGGGAGAAGCGGGCCTTGCATTTGGATCGGGAATGGCGGCTGTTTCAGCTGTATTAATCGGTCTAACAAAGGCTAACGATCATATCCTTTGTTCTCGTGGGGTTTATGGATGTACATTTGGCTTATTATCCATGATGGAAGACAAATACAATATTACAACGTCTTTCTCTACAATGGATACGGAAGAAGAAATTCGAAATTTAATCCGTCCGGAAACGAGTTGCATTTACGTCGAAACACCGATTAACCCTACAATGGAATTAATTGATTTAGAGATGGTTACCAAGGTGGCAAAGGATAAAGGCATTCCAGTTGTAGTCGATAACACGTTTGCCACGCCTTACTTGCAAAAGCCGCTTGAGCTTGGTTGTGACCTGGTTCTTCATAGCGCTACAAAATATATTGGTGGCCACGGCGATGTCGTTGCAGGGCTTCTAATAGGGAAACAAGACATCATTCAACAATTGGCCATGACGACTCAGAAAGATATTGGGGGCATCATATCTCCATTCGATGCATGGTTGTTATTGAGAGGATTGAAGACCCTCCCTGTGCGTATGGATCGTCACTGTGCGAATACGGAGAAAGTCGTTGCTCGTTTAAAAGATCATCCTTTAGTGAGCAGTGTCTATTATCCAGGTGATGTTCAACACGAAGACTATGAGATTATGAAAAAGCAAATGAAACAAGGAGGAGGGCTCATTTCTTTTGAATTAAAAGGCGGTAAAGAAGAAGCACAAGCATTCTTGAATCACCTTACCTTTATTAAAAAAGCTGTTAGTCTAGGAGATGCAGAATCTCTTATTCAACACCCTGCGACCATGACACATGCTGTCGTGCCAGAAGAGATAAGAGAAAAGATGGGCATTACCAACTCTCTAGTTAGACTTTCAGTCGGTCTTGAAGCATGGGAAGATATTTGGGAAGACCTTCACCAAGCTCTCAACCAAGTGAGCCAACCCAAAACCATCTAAGTCATTGAAAGAACCTCAAACAGAGGTTCTTTTTTAATGCAGTAAAGGAGTGAAGGGTGTCAGACACGCGTCACCACTTTAAAGCGAAGACGCGTGTCTGACACCCTTCAGTACGCTAAAGTGTAATTCTGGTAATGTTTGGTCTTGCGCTATTTTCTAAAATTGAGTAACATTGGATTTCGTAACCAGGTGTTCAGCGAAAAGAGAGTACATCAGAGAGGGTGGATGCATGTGGTTGCGTCTAGTCACCAAGTAATGGGGATTACTTGGGGGATCGGTGCGATTACGTTATATAATATGTTTGACGTAATCCCTAATAAGATGTTTGCAACAGTTCTGTTCTTTGCAGCTGTTGTGATCGGATCGTTAATTCCAGACATTGATACACCAAAGTCTAAGCTTGGTGGGCCATTTGAGAGATGGGGATTTATGCTAGTTGTTTGCCTTGTTGGAGTGGAGATCTTAACGCCAGGCTTAAATCAAGCCGTGCAGTTTTTACTAATGATTTTATCTCCGTTGTTGTTCGTATTTTCAGGGCATCGTAAGTTTACCCATTCGATTGCGTTTATAGCCTTAATGGCTTCCTATAGCTATATGCTTCATATTTACTTAGACATTCCGTTGTTTTACTTAGCCGGATTTTTGACGGGTATTGTATCGCATTTATTTGGCGATTTCTTAACGAAAATGGGCATACCGATCCTCTATCCATTTAGTAAACGCTATTATCGGTTCTTTATAACATTTAAAACAGGATCGAAAACAGAACAGAGTATTACAGCAGCACTCGTCGTGTTAAATATCATTTTCATAACGCGTAACGTCCTAGGATAAACAAAAAGAGGGTAGCCTTTCAAAAGGCTACCCTCTTTATCTTAAGCGCGGCTTAACATACGATCTAAAGCTTCCTTTGCATATTCTGCAATATCACTGTCAACCTTGATAAGGTTAAGAGGTTTACCTGATTCAATTGCCTCGAGGCACCATGCAAGGTGGGGGAGGTCAATTCGGTTCATCGTTAAGCATGGACACATGTTTGGATTAAGGGAAATAATGTGCTTGTCGGGATGTTCCTGAATAATCCGGTTCACCAAATTCATCTCCGTACCTATAGCCCACGAACTTCCTGCTGGAGCGGCTTCAATGGTTTGAATAATGTGGTTTGTGGATCCGGCATCATCCGATTTTGCCACAACTTCGCGCCTGCACTCTGGGTGAACAATGATCTTCATATCTGGTTTTGTTTCTCTTAGGTGTTCTATGTTTTGAACGGTAAAATTCTCGTGAACGGAACAATGGCCTTTCCATAAAATGACGAGAACGTCTTCTAAATGTCCTTCATATAGTAGTTGCTCTGAAATCGGATCCCACACTGCCATTTGTTCAAGCGGGATCCCTAAGTCATAGGCGGTATTCCTGCCTAAGTGTTGATCAGGTAGAAATAGGATGCGTTCCTTTTGAGTGAATGCCCATTTCACCATAGCTTGTGCATTAGAGGAAGTGACGGTAGCTCCGCCATATTTTCCAACAAACGCTTTAATAGCAGCTGTAGAATTCACATAGGTGAGGGGTAAGATTGTATCTTCAAACAAATCGCGAAGCTTACTCCAAGCCTTTTCTGTTTGATCAAGATTAGCCATATCCGCCATTGAGCAGCCGGCCCGCATATCAGGCAGGTAAACACGTTGATTCGTCTCCGTTAAAATATCCGCCGTTTCTGCCATAAAGTGAACTCCACAAAAAACGATCGCTTCTGCATCTTTATTGTCAGCTGAAAGTTGAGCTAATTTGAGTGAATCTCCACGCGCATCTGCAAATTGGATCACTTCATCTTTTTGATAATGGTGCCCCGGTAAATAAAGTCGGTCTCCCATTCGGTTTTTTACACCGATAACACGGTCCTCAAGCTCTTCTCTTGTCATCTGTTTATACGTATCTGGTAGTAGCGGGTGCTTGCTTTCTACCGCTTCAAATATATTCATGCTAATGCCTCCTTATGAGTAATTGCATTTACACTTATATCTAATGAAGAAACAGAGTGTGTTAAAAACCCTAGCGAAATGTAATCAACACCCGTAGACCGGTAGTTAGCCAGATTATCTAATGTAATACCTCCTGAAGCTTCGGTTGTGATGGAAGATGGAATGAGCCTTTGTAATTCTCTCACCGAATCAGGGGTCTGGTTATCAAGCATGATGCAATCTACTTGAGCCTCAATGGCTTCTCTTACTTGAGCCTCTGTTTCAGCCTCGACTTCGATCTTAATCATATGACCGAGTTGTTGCCTGATCTGCTTTACAGCTGCGGTAATGGAACCTGCAAATGCAATATGATTATCCTTAATCATGACAGCATCATACAGGCCGTTCCGGTGGTTGAAGCCACCACCTGTTCGAACTGCATATTTCTCTAGCATCCTAAGCCCAGGTGTCGTCTTGCGGGTGTCACATATACGAGTGTGAGGACTATCTAACGTATCAACAGCTAGTGTAGTGAGGGTTGTGATTCCACTCATGCGTTGAATAAGATTCAAGATAACACGCTCTCCTTTTAATAAAGATGCCATATTGCCGCGTGCCGTAGCTAATATCTGCCCCTCATTCATCCGCTCTCCGTCCTTACAATGAAGAGTGATCTCAACAGATGGATCGATTATTTGATAGCCTTCTAGAATAATAGACTGCCCACAAAATACCCCGCTTCCTTTCGCTGTAAATTGCACTTCACCAGTAGAATGGCTCCCAAAGAGTGTATCGCTCGTCAGATCTCCGTCTCCGATATCCTCAATAAAAAATTGTTCAAGTAATGGCCGTAGCTTTACTGTATTCATCTGGTTCACCCTTCCTTATTTGCATGTAATGATCGATATGGACTGATTCCCACGCTTTTTTCTCAAATGGAAAATCACCTCGAAAATGACCACCACGACTCTCTTCTCGGTGAAGCGCTGCGGTGGTAATAAGCCAAGCTGTAGTCAGCATAAACAATCGAGTGATTTGGTCCCTGTTGCAAGAATCTACAGTGTGGTCGAGCTGGACATCAAGTTGGAATTCCTCAAGCCACTGCAATAAATCTCGTAACGTTTCTTTCGTTCGAACAATGCCTGCACCTCGCATCATTCGTTTCTGAATGTCTGCAATGGAAGGCAAATTAACAGGTGATACTGGTTGTGGCGTTTTTATTACTGGTTTTCGGATGGATGGTAGTGGAGTGCTGGATAAATGGAGAGCTAACCGTTTTCCGTATACCAGTCCTTCCAACAACGAATTGCTAGCCAAACGATTAGCTCCGTGTACTCCTGTACAAGCCACTTCTCCAATGGCGTATAATCCCTCAACAGATGTGGCACCTACTTCATCGGTATAAATACCGCCCATTAAAAAATGACAGCCAGGAGCCACGGGGATTTTTCCGTACTCGATTTGTACGCCATAATCATGACACAGACTAGTCACCGCTGGAAAACGCTCAGAAAATTTAGGGATCCCGCTAATATCGACATACACATCATGCCCATTCTCAATTTGCTTGTATATGGTCTGGGCCACAATGTCGCGCGGCGCTAAGTCCTTCAAGGGGTGGACATTTTCCATAATCTTTTCCCCAGATTCGTTTATTAAAAGTCCTCCTTCGCCCCGAACGGCTTCAGATACAAGCCCTTTTGTCTCTTGATCCTTGTAAAGGAGAGTTGGGTGAAATTGAACAAACTCCATGTCTGTCAGTTTTGCTCCTGCTTGATAAGCAAGTGCTAGGCCGTCTCCCGTCGCAGAAGATGCATTTGATGTGAAAGAATAAAGCTGACCACATCCCCCTGTTGCAAGAACGGTATGGGAGGCAAGAAATGTATGCGTCGTTCCGTCTGAATCACGTCCTTTTGCTCCACAGCAAGCTCCGGCCTGATCAAGAAGAAGTGAGTAAGCCATCGCATCTTCCCGTATGTTGATGTGGTCGCCAACATGCTGGCGCAGGCAATCCACAATGGTTTTTCCTGTTTGATCGCCTCCGCCATGAACGATCCGCTTATGGCTGTGAGAGCCTTCCATCCCGAGTAGAAGGTTGCCGCTTTCATCCACGTCAAAGTCACAACCTCGATCTACTAGATCTCTTATGATTTCTGGAGCCTCTTTCGTAAGTTGTAAAACAGCTTCTGTTCGATTGATAAACCTTCCAGCTTCCAAGGTGTCTGAATAATGTAGAAACGGCGAGTCCTCAGGTGCTAGGGAGGCAGCGATTCCACCCTGGGCATAAGGGGAGTTTCCTTCCCCGATGGACGACTTTGTGAGAACAATCACATTCATATCCCTGCTCAAATATGTAGCAAGTTGCAGGGCAGCGATTCCGCTGCCAATAATTAATACATCAGCATGTTCCATCGTATAAGTCCCTCCTGTTTTAACAGGTGTCTTGACACTTATATTTACACAGATTTAAACTTATGACAAGAGTTTTATACGGATTTTGGGAAGGGTGAGAACATTGAAGCGCTATTTTGACTATGCTGCATCTTGTCCGATCGATGAAGAAGCTCTTGAGACCTACATGAGAGCTTCAAAGGAGTATTTTGCAAATAGCACAAGTTTGCACGATGAAGGGACAAAAGCGAGCCGCCTTCTAGAGCACTGCCGAGAAACGCTGGCTCATCTAATAGGGGGAGAAGCGAAAGGATTATATTTTACAAGCGGAGGAAGCGAAGGGAATTTCTTAGCCTTTCAAGCGCTTTTATCAGCACATCCAGGAAAACATATTATTCTATCAGAAGGAGAGCATTCCTCTGTCAGAAACACCGCCATGAAATATGAAGCAGAAGGCTATAGGGTTACAAAGCTCCCTCTTAAAGGATCGGGGATTGTTGATCTAGAAATCTTAAAGTCTCTTATTACGACCGATACGGCGCTCGTTTCCGTTCACCATGTGAATAGTGAAATTGGTACCATTCAACCTATAAGAGAAATCTCTCGCATTTGTCAGGGGGCAGGGGCATTCCTTCATAGTGACTGTGTCCAATCATTCGGAAAGATTGATGTGCAACAGGTAACTCGCTATGTAGATAGTCTTACAATTTCAAGTCACAAAGTTTTTGGACCAAAAGGGGTAGGAGGCCTATACTTATCAACCGCGAATACGTACCGCCCTTTTTTACCAAACGGTGTTCATGAGTCTGGTATGCGTGCTGGTACACTAAACGTACCAGGTATTGCAGCCTTCGCTGTAGCGGCAGAGAAAAGTGTGAAAAATCTTTCTGAGAAGCAGCTCAGGATTGAAGAATGGAAGCGTCTCTTTATGGAGGAGCTTTCAAGCGTATCAGATCGATTGGATTTCGTTAGACCTAGTGTAGGAGTGCCTATAATAGGCATGATGATCCACCATGTAGAAGGCCAATGGCTAATGTTAGAAGGCAATAGGAATGGATTCCACTTTTCAACGGGTAGTGCTTGTCAGATTGGAGCACAAGAGCCCTCTCTGACACTTTTATCTATGGGCAAAACGGAAGAAGAGGCAAAAACCTTTATTCGTATCTCATTTGGGCGAGATCATACAACAGAAGATGTGAGGGCGTTAGCCGGGTGGTTGCGTTCTGTAATCGAAGAAAGAACGGCTGCTGTGGTACAATAACGTCAAAGTTAAAAGAAGGAGTAAGCAGATGAGCGAACAACGAAAGATTTTAGGAGAAGAAAGAAGACACCTTCTATTACACATATTGAGGGAGACGGGTACTCCTATTAAAGGAGGGGAATTGGCAAAGCGTGCCAATGTAAGTCGTCAGGTTATTGTCGGTGATATTTCCCTTTTAAAAGCGAAAAACGAACCGATTATTGCCACGAGCCAAGGGTATCTGTACATGAAAGACGCACCAAGTGAAGTGTTTGAAAGAACGGTGGCGTGTGTGCACTCACCTGAAGAAACGAAAGAAGAGCTAAACATTCTTGTTGACCACGGAGTTGTCATTAAAGATGTTTCGGTTGAACACCCTGTTTATGGCGATTTGACGGCTACCCTTAGAATCTCCAACCGAAAAGAAGTAGAAGATTTCGTACAAAAAGTAGCTTCCAAAAAAGCTTCTTATTTGTTGGAGTTAACCGGAGGAATTCATATGCACACGATTACCTCAAAAAATGAAGCTCACCTTCAAGAAGCCATTGATGCTCTTGAAGCAAGAGGGTTCTTAGCCCAGTAAGGAAAAACTTGTAGATTGGATGGTAAGCTGAGTGAGTTAATTTGCTGCTTTATGATAACTTTAATAGGCAAGCACTGGTCGTTGATCACCGTATTTAACCACAAGTGTACAAAAACAGCCGCGTTGCTTTTTTTTAAAGAGCTTGTTACGCTTAAATACTGAATATGTAGTTATGAACGAAATAAAAGGACGTGAACAGTAATGCAGCAAACAGTTGGGTTTATTGGTTCCGGTAAGATGGCTCAGGCGATGATTGGCGGTATGGTTGGATCAGAAGTGATCCCGAAAGATCAGATTATTGCAAGTGCGCTCACTCCCGCTACCCTTGATCATGTCTTTGAGATGTTCGGAATTCAAACGAACAACGATAACCGAGCAATTGCAGAAGTGGCAGACATTCTTATACTCGCTGTGAAGCCGTACTCATACGAGGCAGTTATTCACGAAGTGCGCCATTCTGTGAAAGATGAAGCGATTGTAATCACGATTGCTCCTGGAATCTCCTCAAGTGATATTGAAGAAGCGTTTGGCCGAGAAGTAAAGGTCATTCAGGCGATGCCAAATACACCATCTCTTGTTCAAACAGGAATGACAGCGATCTCCCCTAACAAACAAGTTACGAAAGAAGAACTCGCTGTTGTTGTTCAGCTTTTAGAAAGCTTTGGAGAGGTGGAGATTTTAAAAGAGGGTCAGATGAAAGCTGTTCCTTCTATTAGTGGCTCCTCACCAGCTTATGTATATATGATCATTGAAGCCATGGCAGATGGCGGTGTACGTCAAGGATTAACCCGTGAGCAATCTTATCGAATGGCATCGCAAGCCGTTCTTGGTGCAGCTAAAATGGTACAAGAAACAGGAAAACACCCTGGAGAATTGAAAGATGAAGTCTGTTCACCTGGTGGTTCTACAATAGAAGCAGTCGCTCGTTTAGAAGATGAGGGGTTAAGGGGCGTTCTATTGGCTGGAATGGAAGCCTGTACGGATAAAGTGAATAAAATGAGTGAATAAGAGCTGCCTTTGGGTGGCTCTTTTTTTGTATAAAGGGGCATGCGGATAACAAGAATTTCATTAATCTGGTTCTCAATAAAGGTGAGAGTGCTCATTTGTGTAAATGAGGAATTTTATCTCGCGAAAACCTTTACAAATTTCGTGTCTCGAAATATAATTAAAAAATACTTAGGAGGCTAAGTAATGAAACGAGATATTCACAATTTACTAGGTTATCACATTAATGTTGTCTCACATTTTATACAAAATCAATATAATCAAAAGCTCAGAGAATATGACCTTACTATGGCTCAATCGAAGGTCTTGTATTTCTTGTCTGAACACGGGGAACAAGCACAAGGAGACTTGCAGAAACGGTTATACATCAAAGGGTCTTCAATGAATGGTTTAGTGGACTCCTTGTTAAAGAAAGAGTTAATCCATAAGCGTCAAAGTCCAGAAGACCGTCGAACAAAGCTTATTTCTTTAACGGACAAAGGTAGTGAAATAGAAGGTCAGTTATGGAGTTTAATTGATGGAATTGAAAAGCAGCTCGGAGAAGGTTTTACAATGGAAGAACAACAAGTCATCATTTCCTGGCTAAAGAAGATGAAACAAAATGTAGAGTCATTTCATTTAGAGTAATGTAAAGGGGGAGTGGGGGATGAAACAGCAAAGTCAACGTCTTGGCACAGAGCCAATTCCGAAGCTGCTTCTTAATTTGTCAGTGCCCGCCATGATCGGTATGTTTGTTATGGCATTATACAACGTTGTTGATACGTTGTTTATAGCGCGTGGAGTTGGGATTAACGGTATTGCAGGGGTAAGTATTAGCTTTCCAATCATGCTGATTATCATGGCAATTGCAGCTGCTGTTGGAATTGGAGGCGCTTCTGTTATTTCTAGACGCCTTGGTGAAGACAGGAAAGAAGATGCGAACGAGGTGCTTGGTAACCTCGTGATTATGATCTCTGTTGTAAGTATTATTTCGTTTGTTGGTGCGTTTACGTTCATGGAACCGTTGCTTTCTTTGTTCGGTGCAACACCAGATATTATGCCGTATGCTAAAGAGTACTTATTCCCTATAATGCTTGGGTCGATCTTTTTTGGGTTTGCTTTTGCGTCTAACAATATTATTCGCTCAGAAGGAAATTCACGGTTTGCTATGATTACAATGATTATTCCGGCGGTTTTAAATACGATTCTCGATCCGATCTTTATTTTTGGATTAGACATGGGGGTGCGGGGGGCTTCCATTGCAACCGTTATTTCTCAAGCTTCCGTAACGCTTGTCGTGCTTCGCTATTTCACCTCAGGAAAGAGCTCACTTGATGTTGGATTAGAATACTTTAAAGCACGATTTGATTTAATGAAAGAAGTGTTAGTAATCGGCTTCCCGGCCTTTATTCGCCAAGTGGGCGGAAGTGCGATGATGATTGCCATTAATGCTATGCTGATTCGTTACGGTGGCTCATTCGAGGTAGGGGTCTTCGGTATTGTCCAAAAGGTTACGATGCTTGCCATTATGCCTATGATCGGAGTTCTTCAAGGCATGCAACCGATTATTGGCTACAACTATGGAGCTAAACAATACGGACGTCTCAGGGAAATTATATGGCTCGGTTTAAAGGTTTCCACCGTAATCTCCCTCATTGTCTTTGTAGTCATGATGGTGTTCCCTGAAATGTTAATGAAGATCTTTACAGGAGATCAGGCTGTAATTGAATCAGGAGCATTATCGATGAGAATTATTTTCGCTCTAGCCATTTTAATTGGAGCTCAAGTGGTGAGTGGAGGGCTTTATCAAGCACTTGGAATGGCGAAGCCAGCGTTTATTCTATCCGTTGCTCGTCAAGTTATGTTTCTCATTCCACTTGTGCTTATATTGCCTAATCTGTTCAACTTGGGTGTAATAGGCGTTTGGCTCGCATTTCCTCTTTCAGATTTGCTGGCATTTATACTCTCTGTATTCTTCCTTTATAAAGATCGGGAACTCTTCTTTAAGCCAAAAGACGGAGAAGACACAGATTTATATGAAACAGCACAACCATCTACAACAACCTAAAAAGCGCCCCCCAAAGGGCGCTTTTTTGCTTTAAACAAATGATGGGTGTCAGACACGCTTTAGACAAGTAAAGGGTGTCTGGCACGTCTAGTTGCTTTAAAGCGGTGAAAGGTTAATTTAATAAGGGTTGCTTTCTGAGTTTTTTGATTCTAATTTTCTTCTGACAGTGGCTGGGTTTGTGTTGCTGTATTGTTTCGTGTTTTGGCCACCTGTCGATTGGGCGAGGTATTCTTCAACTTCTTTGTAGCTCATTCCAGAATTTGCGTTTCGGGATTTCACATCATTCACATTGGTAGGCTGACTACGTCTTTTAGCCATTTTCCTTCACCTCCTTTAAGGATTAACATAAACAGATATCAGAAGATTTATCCGATGGGCTAATATGTGTGAAGGGATTCATAATTACTCATGAAATGGGGTATAAGGGCAGTAGATGAGATATTGGAGGGTTCACATGAGAGATGCTCAAGTAACAATCATAGGTGCAGGACTATCAGGCATTATGGCCGCTAGAACTTTGGTGGAGAGAGGTGTAGAGGATGTTCAGCTTATTGATAAAGGAAGAAGTGTTGGAGGTCGCCTGGCTACACGGAGGATAGAAGGCGGCAAAGCTGATCATGGGGCCCAATTCTTTACTGTACGTTCGAACGAACTTCAACAATCCGTTGATGACTGGTTAGAAAAAGGATGGGTCAAACACTGGTTTGGTGATCCTTATCCTAGATATACAAGCATAGATGGTATGAATACATTAGCCAAAAGACTCGCAGAAGATCTCGATCCAGTGCTCGAAACACGTATAACCACAATAAAAGAATCTATAGGTGGGTTCCAGCTTACTTCAGAATCTGGTGAAACCTGTACTACGGGTGCTCTTATTATCACGTCCCCTCTACCTCAAACGATTGCTTTACTTGAAAAAAGTACTGTGTCTGTGGATTCTGATGTTCTTGAAAAAGTAAAAAGAATAAACGTCGATCCTGCCTTTGTAGGACTGTTTGAAGTAACGTCAAATACGTCTCTTCCCCCATCAGGGCACAAGGATGAAAACCTCCCAAGTGGAGTAGAAAGAATCGTCGACCACTATAAAAAAGGAATAACAGAAAAGTGTATTATAAGCATGTACATGGATGGAGAGTGGAGTAAGGAGTATTTTGAAGAAGATGAAAGTGAAATCATTCACCAGATGAAAGAAAAGATAAAGGACTATTGTACCATAAGTAGCATCCGTTCAGTTCAGATTAAGAGATGGAGATATGCTCAATCAACAAACATTATTCATAAACCATTTTTGAACTTACATGAAGCACTTCCTTTATATATAGCGGGTGATACATTCTTACATGAAGACGATGAAGCAAGCCGTACTCGATTTGAGAGTGCTTTCCGCTCTGGAATAGCCACCGGACGACATGTAAGTGGCTTGGTGCGACAGTTATAAGACTTGGATTCCAAGTCTTTTTTTTTGGATTCTTCAAGAATCGGTCTGGATTTGTCGGAGTTGAGAGAATGTTTCCGTTTGCTTTAATTGAGTATAAGGTGGGCCTGGAAACCACTCGCTTCCCAGCTCCCTGCAGGAAAGCGAGTTGTCCCTGAGCTAGCCCAACCACTCATCAAACATAACGGTCTCTTCCGGCTTAGAGCCCAAAAATGAAAGCGCTGTCAATTTTGATGTTTCAAATTGTAAACAAAAGGAAATACAGCAGTAAATAGGATGGTGATTATATGGAATAAAGAAGAAGTGCTCAATTTTTTTGAAACTATTTCTTCTGAAAAGCTTGCTAAGTATAATGAAAAGATAGTTTAAATCGAAAGAACTTTACAGAAATACTTAATTTGGAGTGAAAACCTATGTTAATGGATTTTTTAGGTAACATCAGCACAGCCTTGTGGGGCTATATTTTAATTGCTGTCTTACTTGGGGTTGGACTCTATTTCACAGTCATCACGCGCTTTATTCAGTTCCGTTTGTTTGGTGAGATGTTTCGTGTTTTGTTTGAGAAAGAGTCATTAAAAAATGATGGTCGAGGAACATCTGCCTTTCAATCTTTCACGATTAGTACGGCTTCTCGTGTTGGTACCGGGAACTTAGGTGGGGTAGCCTTAGCAGTCTCCGTTGGTGGACCTGGCGCTGTTTTTTGGATGTGGATCATCGCCTTATTAGGATCTGCTACTAGCTTTGTAGAGAGTACTCTTGCTCAAGTTTACAAAGTAAAAGATGAAGAAGGTTATCGCGGTGGCCCGGCTTATTATATGGAGAAAGGGCTAAATAATCGAAAACTTGGTATTGCTTTTGCCATTATTATTACATTTACGTATGGTCTTGTATTTAGTGCCGTACAATCAAATACGATTCGCTTAGCATTTGAAGAGTCATTTTCGATTAATAAAGTGCTGATTGGTGCCGTTCTCGTAATAGGGGCAGCTGCTGTTATCTTCGGCGGTATTCAACGTATTGCAAAAGTGACACAGATCTTTATTCCAGTTATGGCAATTTTATATTTAATTTTAGCAGGGTATGTGTTAATTACAAATATTGGTGCTATACCAGATATGTTCGTACTTATTTTCAAGAACGCCTTCGGTATTGAAGAAGTCGCAGGGGGTGCCTTTGGTGCGGCAATCCTAAACGGTATTAAACGTGGTTTATTCTCTAACGAAGCCGGTATGGGTAGTGCACCAAACGCAGCAGCTGCTGCAGAGGTATCTCACCCGGCCAAACAGGGACTTATTCAAACGCTAGGTGTATTTGTTGATACGATTCTAATTTGTTCAGCCACAGCGTTTATTATTATCTCTTCAGGAGATCCGGCTTCTTATATGAATCAAGAAAATGCAGTAGGCATTCAAATTACTCAACAGGCGTTTGAAACTCATATTGGCTCTTGGGCGAATACATTCGTTGCCATTGCCATCTTGTTCTTTGCCTTTAGCTCAATTATTGGGAACTATTATTACGGCGAGACGAACATGCAATTTATTAAGAACAGTCCAAAACGAATCTTTTGGTATCGCCTTGCAGCTCTAGCGATGGTCTTCTTTGGAGCCATGGCCAAGCTTAATCTTGTATGGCTTCTAGCAGACATTACGATGGGAGTTATGGCACTTATTAACCTATATGCCATCGTTCGCCTCTCTGGGGTTGCCAAGGAAGTCCTTCTGGATTATCGCAGCGATCGAAAGAAAGAACATAAAACGAAATTCTCCAAAGACCAAATTAAAAACAAAGAAGGCATCAGCCTTTGGGAATAATCACACGTGCCAGACACCCTTTAGTAGGATAAAGGGTGTCTGGCACGCTTTTTTGCTTTAAAGCATAATAAGAGGCTGCTTACTATAGAATAAGCAGCCTCAGGGGGGAGGGGGAAATCGTTCTAGAATCTATTTATGATAAACCAGTCACTCTATTGAATCTATGTGAAAAGGGGAGGGAGGGCAAGCTTCCCCTTTTATTGGTTTTAGAATGAGATTTTCTCTTTAAGAACTTTGTTGTTAATGTTGATTTCCGCGTTATTCATAATGTCTGAGAGCTTCTCAGTGTTAGCTTGTCTATTTAGAAGCTCTGTCTTTAATTGATCTTTCATCTCATCAAACGTACCAAGAGAAGATGTGTCTTCTTTCTCGCGTTTATCCGTTACTTTAATGATGTGGTAGCCATAATCCGATTGAACAGGCTCACTAATTTCTCCGACTTCAAGGTTATAGGCAGCTTGTTCGAATGGGTAGACCATGTCACCAGTTGAGAAATAGTCAAGGTTACCACCATTTTCAGCTGATGAAGAATCTGTGGAATATTCCTTAGCAAGGGTAGCGAAGTCTCCGCCATTATTTAGCTTCTCTATGACTTCATTTGCTGTTTCTTCATCTTCCACTAAAATATGCTTGGCTTGCACTTCTTGTTTCATATTCTCGTAGTATTCTTTCACTTCCTCATCGGTAACTTCTACCCCTTGAGTAGTGGCTTTCTCTTTTTGCAGTTGCGTTTTTAGAAAGTCTTTAAATTGAGCTTCATCTTTAAATCCATTTTGCTGTAGTGCAGATTCAAACTGATCACCGTAAGACTCTTTCACTTTATCAATCTCAGCTTGAACATCCTCCTCAGAAACAGGGTACTCTTCTGAAAGAACAGTGTCATAAAGCATTTCCTTTAATACTGCGTCGCCGTATTGGTCGACAAGTTTATTGTAAAATTCGTCTTTAGTGATATTTCCGTTTGCTGTTTCAGCAACGACATCACCGTCAGCTGAAGCATTGCTGCAGGCCGAGAGCGTTAAAGCTCCAAGCGCTGCTACACAAAATGTGAGTACTTTCTTTTTCATCATCGTAAAACCCCTTTATTATTTAGATAACGTGATTGTGACTGACTGTTTCGCTCCATCACGATAGAAGGAAAGTTCCATAGAGTCGCCAACTTCTTTCTCTTCATACATATATTTGCGTAAATCAACTAGATTTGAAATCTCTTCACCATCGGCTCCAACAATCACGTCATATTGTTGCAGGTTAGCCTGAGACGCAGGAGACCCTTGTTCAACATCTGCTACCAGTACACCGCCTTTAATATCGCCAGGAAGCTTCAACGTATTCTCGATATGATAGGCGGAAACAGATGAAAGGTCCATTGTGGATACACCAATGAATGGGCGTGATACCTCACCGTTCTTCTCTAAATCTTCGATAATTGGCTTCGCCGTTTCAGAAGGGATCGCAAAGCCTAATCCTTCTACTTCCTGCTGAGCAATCTTCATAGAGTTAATCCCAATAACTTGGCCTGCACTGTTAATCAATGCCCCGCCGCTGTTACCAGGGTTAATCGCTGCATCCGTTTGCAGAACCTCTGTCTGATAATCAGCGCGCCCGTCTTTATTCAAATCAACTGGCATCGTACGCTCAAGACCACTAATAATTCCTTTCGTCACAGAGCCTGCAAATTCTAAACCAAGCGGGTTACCGATCGCAATCGCTGTTTCCCCAACCTGTAGATTACTAGAAGAACCAAACTCAGCAACTTGCTTCACATGTTTAGCATCAATCTTCAATACAGCTAAGTCTGTTAAAGGATCACTTCCTAAAAGCTCAGCTTCTACTTTCTCCCCATCACTTAACGTGACATCAATAGATTGTGCATTTTCAATAACGTGATGGTTCGTTACAACATAAGCTTCACCGTTCTCTTTCTTATAAATAACCCCAGAACCTGTGCCAGCCTTATTGTTTTCTGCAAACAATTGAGATTGTTCATACTTCGTTACACCCACAACAGCATCAGTTGCCTTATTAACCGCCTGAACAACATCTGAAGTATCCCCTTCAGACTTAGACTCCTCAATGGAAATACTCTCCCCATTACTCTCAGCAGAATCCTGCGCAGCAACATTCGACTCAAGTGGCAACACGTTCAACTTAAACAAAGCAAAAGCCCCACCCACAAGTAAAACCGTCACAATAAAAGCAGTAGAAGCAAACTGAACTAACCAACCATAATAACTACGCTGATCCCCCTTACGCCTCTCCTGCTCATTATTAAACTGCTCACTCATGCAAGTAACCACCTTTCTATATTGTAAAATGATTTCTTTAAATATCTTGTACTTCATATTCTAACCAACACCTTTGGCAAATCTTCGGAACAAATGTGTAAAAAATGTGTAAGACCACGAAAAGCGGAGGGGGCTTGGTCAGGGGCGTACGGATAAGCAATCTACTTCCAGTCTGCATAGCAGACTGGAAGTAGATTGCTTATCTCGCTAGCCCCTAGCCCCCGCAGCTGGACAAAAAGAAAAGCGGAGGGCCGCTGCTTAGACACGGCAGGCATAAGCCAATCCCCTCTGTGAGGTGTTTCTTCCTCACAGAGGGGATTGGCTTATGTCCCGAGTGTCTGCGGCCCGCAGCTAGACACCACGAAAAGCGGAGGGGGGTGCCCAGGGGCCAAACTTCCCACAGGCTTCATTGGCCCTAACCATGTCTAGCTGGGGCTCCTAGATACCTAGTGTCATAAGCAAACTCCCTGCAGTCCCCCGTCACCCGCAATTTACACATCCCTCCCGTACGAACCAGTCGCCTCCACTTCTCTAATGTGGCACAATAATAGAAAGAAAATATGTGAAGGAGGAGTAGACTTGAAGGGTGCGATTATAGGGATTGTAGAAGATGATCCTCATATCCGAGAAATCGTTGAAGCCTATTTACACAAGGAAGGGTATAAGACTGAAAGTGTAGATACAGCCGAGAAGGCATGGGACATGTGGCAGGAAACACCTCCCGATCTGTGGGTGCTAGATATTATGCTTCCTGGTATGAATGGGTATGACTTTTGTAGCCGAATCCGCCAAGAATCAGATGTTCCAATTATTATCATTTCAGCTCGAGATGAAGAAGTCGATAAAGTACTTGGGTTAGAGCTTGGGAGTGATGACTACTTAACGAAACCATTCAGCCCTCGTGAACTTGTAGCACGTGTGAATCGAATGGTAAAGCGATGGGAGAAGTATCATGATAAAGAAAATCAGGGAACTGAAAGTGAGCCAACCTTAAAGAACGGGGATCTTACCCTTTCTATTGAAGAACGAAGGGTATTTTGGCAGGGGGAAGAAGTTGAGGTGACGGCTAAAGAATTCAGCTTACTTCAAATTCTGGTCTCGCAAACAAATCGAGCTTTTTCCCGAGATGAACTTCTCTATAAAGTATGGGGCGACGATTATTTTGGAAGTGATCGAGCTGTTGATGATTTAGTAAAGCGACTTCGGAAAAAGTTTGCTGATGTCCCTATTGAAACCGTTTGGGGTTATGGGTACCGCTTACGGGAACGCGAGGCGTAAACGATGAAGCTACTGTATCAATTAAATGCTGCCTTTACAGCGCTGTTGATTATTATCATGTCAGTCACAGCCTTTTTTATCTATTCCTTATTGCTTGATATCCTTATTCAAGACCAGCAGGATGAGCTCCAAACCAACGGGAACTTAATTTTAAATTTTTTATATGAAGACCCATCCGGAAGAGGCAAGCTGAGTCGACTGATTGAAAGTAACGACTATAAGATCTTGATTATGGATCCTGATGAAAACTCTCCACTGGCAACGAATCTTCCAGAACCAACGGCTAGAAGTTGGGCATCTGAATTTGAAACAAAAGACGAGCAAAAGGGTCTTCGTAAAATGAATGGGGAAAACTATGTAGTGTCAAAACTCGGCTATCGTTTCCAAGGACAAGAATACTTGCTAATCTTAGCTACACCTGTAGAAGAGCTTCAGGCTATTCAGTCCATCTTTGCTGTGCGCATGATGATTGTCTTCGTAATTGGAATTGCCATAGCTATATTATTTAGTTACTTATTAACGAAGCGACTTGTTACCCCTCTAAGTCGATTGAAGAGGGAAGTGAAAAAGATTGAGAATCGTCAATTCAATGAAATTAAACCAGTCAACGCAAGTGGTGAAATTGGAGAAGTCGAACAGAGCGTCATGGATATGGCCAAGGAATTGGATCAGTACATCCGCTCTCAGAAGCACTTCTTCCAAAATGCTTCGCATGAATTGAAAACCCCTCTTATGACCATTCAAGGATATGCAGAAGGAGTGAAAGACGGAGTCTTTGAAGGGGAGGCGGCAGACCGTAGTTTAGATCTTATTGTTAAAGAGAGTGATCGGTTAAAGAAGATTGTTAATGAGATTATTCTGTTAGCCAAACTCGACAGCGAAGATGGAATTTATAACCCGGTATATACACCTGTCCAACAACTCTTCGAAGACACAAAAGAACGAATGTATTTCCTCGCTTCAGAAAAAGGGATCTCGTTAAACGTTACAGTTGAGGAAAACAAACATCTTTACGTTGACGAAGAAAAGATGCTCCAGGCACTGATTAACATTGTAGGAAATGGAATAAGACACGCAGCATCTGAAGTGAACTTACGTGCATACGCGGGAGATAACCAGTTTATATTAGAGATTGAAGATGACGGCGAAGGGGTTCCAGAGGAGTTACTCCCTCAACTATTCCATAGATTTGTAAAAGGGAAAGAAGGAGAAACAGGGCTAGGTCTTGCTATTTCAAGGGCCATTGTTGAACGAAGTCACGGTACAATCCATGTGAGTAACAAGGAGCAGGGTGGGGCGGTATTCCGACTTGTCTTCCCGTATTCTCCTAGCCAGTAAGCGGATTGATAGGAAATGTGAATAGTGTGTGATAGGTTTGAACAGATTAGAAAAGAAAGCGAGTGATTCATATGGATAAGATCTCTATTACAGCCATTTTCACACCCAAAGAAGGTGCGGAGGAGCAAATGCTACAAGAATTAAAGAAAGCTCAACAAGCTTCAATTCAAGAAGAGGGCTGTCTGCAATATGATCTTCATAAGTCGATTGAAGATGAGACGCTTGTGCTACATGAACAATATAAAGATATGGATGCTTTAAATCACCATATTGAATCAGATCATTACAAAACGTATCGAGAAAATACGGCGGATTTAGTAGCAACACGTGAAGTATACAAGGTCAAAGAAATTTAAATCATAAAAAGCGCAACTCCTATAACAGGAGTTGCGCTTTTCTGTTTTTGTGAAAGCAAATGGTTATTGTTCTTTTAATGCTTCAACCATTTTCTCTGCAGCACTTTCACTAGACATTGGGTTTTGACCAGTAACAAGGTTCCCATCACGTACAGCGTGAACGGACCAATCTTCTCCTTTAGAGAAATTAGCACCTTTGTTACGCAATTCTGTTTCAAGCATGAATGGCATATGCTGATCTAAATTCATTCCGATTTCTTCAGAATCTGTGAAACCAGTGACTTTCTTTCCTTTTACAATCGGTTGTCCATTTTCGTAAGTGGCGTTGACAAGACCGCTTGGACCGTGACACACAGAACCAATTACATTGCCTTGTTCAGCGTGTTGCTGAAGCACGTACTGGAGCGTTTCGCTATCAGGAAAATCAAACATGGTACCATGTCCACCTGGAAGGAAGATGCCGTCAAATCCTTGAGCATCCTCTTTTGTTAATTTAGCCGTATCTTTTAGAAGCTCCTGAGCTTCGGCCCATTCGCTTACTTCTTCTTCTGGAATACTATTAGGATCTAGAGGGACTTCTCCACCCTGAATACTTGTGACTTTCACATCGTATCCGGCTGCTTTAAATGCATTATAAGGCACAGCATATTCTTCAAGCCATAAGCCTGTTTTATGATCATCAGTGATTTTCGTATGGTTTGTTACGACCATTAGAACTTTTTTGTTACTCATATAGTAACCTCCTTGAAGTAAATGCACCTTAGTTTAAGTTACTCTCACAAATTTATGCGAGTAGTGGTTTGTTAAACCGTGAGTACAGTTATACCGTGGCGATGACTTGTTCAAAAGAAAAGTGCTCACCTTGGTAGCTAAATGGCTCTTTGTGTTTTTTATCCTTAAAATCCTTTATAATAGGTAGTACTAAAAAGATATGGGAGTTGCAAATGATGAACGGACAGAATCGAAAAGACATCCAACCAGGTAAAGAAGTTGATATTGTATTGAAGCAAGACCAACGTACAGGAAAGCTAACACATGGAATCGTGAAGGATTTATTAACTAAATCAAGTTCACATCCTCATGGCATTAAAGTAAGACTTGAAGACGGACAAGTAGGCCGTGTCAAAAAGGTTTATTAATCAGAAACGTCTAGATAAAGGAAGGGCTACATATGAGCATTTTATCAGTGGAAAATTTATATAAGACGTACGGAGATAAAGATCTCTTTAACGAAATTTCCTTTACGATTGGAGAACGAGAGCGTATAGGATTAATTGGTGTGAACGGAACGGGGAAATCAACGCTTTTAAAAGTGTTGGCTGGCGTAGACTCTGCTGAAAAAGGAACTATGGATCATGCCAATGACTTTCATATCGAGTACTTGCCTCAGGAACCACAGCTAAATCATGATCTGTCTGTGCTTGAGCAAATTTACTACGGTGAATCCACAATCATGAAAACGATGCGTCACTATGAACAAGCGTTACGTGATTTAGAAGGAGAACCTACAAATGAAAGAAAGCAAGAACACCTCTACAAAGCACAGCAAAAGATGGATGAGCATGATGCATGGGAGGCGAACACGGTTGCGAAAACCATTCTAACAAAGCTTGGAATTCGTAACTTTGATCAATCTGTTAGTGCCTTATCAGGTGGACAAAAGAAACGAGTGGCCATTGCAAAAGCGCTTATTCAACCAGCTGACTTGCTTATTTTAGATGAGCCGACCAACCATCTGGACAATGAAACAATTGAATGGATGGAAAGTTTCTTGGGTCAATATAAAGGGTCTCTTTTAGTGGTTACACACGATCGTTATTTCTTAAATCGTGTAACGAATCGTATTTACGAATTGGATAAAGGAAACCTTTATATTTACGACGGAAACTATGAAGTGTTTTTAGAAAAGAAGGCAGAGCGCGAAGAACAGGAAAGAGCAAACGAACAGAAACGCCAAAACACGCTTCGTCGGGAACTTGAATGGTTGCGACGTGGCCCTAAAGCGCGTGGTACAAAGCAAAAAGCTAGGAAAGACCGCGCAGAAGCACTTCGTGATCAGAAAGTAGACCGAGCAGATGGAGAGGTTGATATTGCCATCGGTTCAACCCGGTTAGGGAATGATGTGTTTGAACTTGAAGGTGTTACTAAATCCTATGAAGGCCGTACCGTTGTCGATGATTTTAGTTATCTGGTGGTACCAGGAGAGCGTCTTGGTATTATTGGGCCAAACGGAAGCGGGAAGACAACATTGCTGAATATGATTGCAGGCAAGATCGAGCCAGATACCGGAGTGATCTCGACGGGGCAAACCGTCAAAGTCGGCTACTACACACAGGATCACCAAGAAATGGATGAGTCCCTACGCGTAGTCGAGTACATCAAGGAAGAGGCAGAAGTCGTTGAAACCATTGAAGGGGATACGATTACGGCTGAACAGATGCTTGAGCGTTTCATGTTCCCTCGCTATATGCAGTGGACATATATCTCTAAGCTCTCAGGTGGAGAGCGACGTCGTTTGTACCTCTTGCGCGTGTTAATGCAAGAACCAAACGTCTTACTGCTGGATGAGCCAACAAATGATCTTGATACTCAAACGTTAACCATACTTGAGGAATACCTCGATGCATTCCCTGGGGTAGTGATCACGGTATCTCACGATCGGTACTTCCTTGATCGAGTGGTCGATCATTTAATCGCTTTTGAAGACACGCGTATCCGAAGATTTCAAGGGAACTACACAGAATATCTCGATATTCGTAAACAAGAAGAAGGCGAAGCATTAGCGGCGGAACGTCAAAAGGCAAAAGAGGAAAAGAAAGCCTCTCCGCACCAGCGCCAGAAACGTCGCAAGCTTTCGTATCATGAACAGCAAGAATGGAATAGCATTGAAGATCGTATTGAACAATTAGAGCTTCGTTATGAAGAAGTTCAAAATGAAATTACCGAAACAGGTAGTGATGCTGTTCGGGCACAAGAATTGATGGATGAAATGCAACAGCTAGAAGAACAACTTGAAGAAGCGATGGAACGATGGGAAGAACTGTCGACGATTATAGAAGAATCAAAGCAATAAAGATTAGAAACAAGGATTTTCGTTATGAAAATCCTTGTTTTTTTATTACTTTATACTTTGTGTATTTTACATATATAATCTTAAAATAAAATAGCCATCGATTTGACTGGATAAATGCATCACTTAATTGACAGCGTTTTCATAAATCGATTAGGCTTATTATAGAGGGAAAGGGAGATGGTTACATGGATACGTCAAAAGATTATGCTAAAAGCTTAGATCAGCAAGATCCGTTATCACATTTTCGCGATGAATTTTACATACAAGAAGGCACACTTTATATGGACGGGAATTCTCTTGGTCTATTATCCAAACGTGCTGAGCAGTCGGTTTTCCGTATACTAGATTCATGGAAGCAACTAGGCATTGGTGGTTGGACTGAAGGAGAACACCCTTGGTATTACCTTTCTGAACAGCTTGGCGAACAATCAGCTAGTCTTGTCGGAGGAAAGAAGGAAGAAGTGATTGTCACTGGTTCTACGACAGTAAACTTGCATCAGCTTGTTGCAACTTTTTATAAACCAGAAAATAATCGTACGAAAATACTGGCAGATGAATTGAATTTCCCATCCGACATTTATGCTCTCAAGAGTCAGCTTGAGTTAAAAGGGTATGACCCTGATGAACACCTCGTTCAAGTGAAAAGTCGTGACGGACGGGAAATAAATGAAGTTGATATCATCGACGCGATGACGGAGGACATTGCTCTCATTGTATTGCCAACTGTCCTTTACCGAAGTGGTCAGCTCCTGGATATTAAGCGCTTAACAGAAGAAGCGCATAAAAGAGGAATCTTGATTGGCTTTGATGGGTGTCATTCTGTTGGTGTTGTTCCCCATCACTTTCATGAATGGGGAGTGGATTTCGCATATTGGTGTCACTACAAGTACGTAAACAGCGGTCCAGGAGGAGTAGGAGGTTTGTTCGTACATGAGCGCCACTTGAACGAAACACCGGGGTTAAGTGGTTGGTTCGGATCTGATAAAGATAAGCAATTCGATATGGATCACACCTTTCAGCCAGCTCAGACAGCAGGGGCTTATCAAATTGGGACCCCGCATTTATTAAGTGTTGCTCCTCTCATCGGCTCTCTTGAGTTGTTTAATGAAGCGGGCATTGAAGCGATTCGTCGAAAATCTTTAAAATCTACGCAGTACATGATGGAGTTACTAAAACGCGAGCTTCAAGGATTTGGTTTTAAAATTGGAAATCCAATAGAGGACGACAGACGTGGAGGGCACGTTTGTTTAGAGCACAAAGAAGCGGCGCGCATCTGTAAGGCTTTAAAAGATAAAGGGGTAATCCCTGACTTCCGTTCACCGAACGTCATTCGCTTAGCGCCAATTGCATTTTATACGTCGTATGTAGAAGTTTGGGAAACGATGCAAGTGTTGAAAGAAATTATGGAACATAGGCTTTATGAGAAGTACGAGAATAAACGAGGTGTCATCGCTTAATAAACATTATGATCTTTCTAAATGAAGGAAGGGGATACATGTATGAGTGATTCAAAAGGGAAAGTGGTAACAGATTATGAGAAGTATATTCGTACAGAGGAATTATTAAGTCTTCAAAAAACAGAGGGTGAGCTGGCTTGTCAGGATGAATTAACTTTTCAAATGATTCATCAGATTGCAGAACTCCATTTTAAATTAATGATTCAATATATACACTTAGCAGATGCTCATATGGAGCACAATGAAATCGAAGAAGCGACTAGCCAGCTAAGAAGAGTAAATATGCATCTCGATCACCTCCCGAATGTATTTGACATGGTGAAAGTCATTAGTCCAAAAGATTACCATACGATTCGTTTAGCTCTAGGACAGGGGAGTGGTCAGGACTCGCCTGGCTTTAATGAAGTGCTTCGTTTAGGTCCAACACTTTGGGATCCTTGTGAGAAGCTGTTAACCACGAGAGGCCTTTCACCACTTGACATCCATAAAAATCCAGATGAACATAGAGCATTATTCGACCTCTTGCAGGCACTGATCCGATTTGATGAGAACTTTCAATCCTTCAGGCATTCTCATATCCAACTGGTACGTCGCATGATTGGATTAAATACCCAAAGCTTAAAAGGCATTCCTGCTCAAGCACTTAAACGCGGGGTTAAATATGAATTCTATCCAAAACTATGGCAGACAATTTCGGATCTCACAGACTGGACGGGGTCGAGTTATGATGCAAAACCGCTTGAGTAATATCCTCGTCTAATAAAGATTACATGAATAGTTAAAGGACCACGCTTAGAGTTGAATGCTCTAAGCGTTTTTTTGATTAGGGAAGCTTTCGCTACATTTACTTTCTTCGATACTTGTGAGCGCTTTATAGCAAAAAAGTAGTGTGAAGATGAGTCCTTGAGGGAACGTTCTCATATAAGTTATCTTCTTTCCCTTTTTAAGACACGTAAACATAGAAGGAAATATTGTTGGTATACTATGAATGGAGATTAGAGGAGGCAGTAGATATGGATAAAAAACCTTGTATTGAATCATTAGTAGTCAAAAATTCTCACGTATTACCTACAGATACGAACAATCACGGAACGCTGTTTGGTGGTCAGTTAATGGCTTATATCGATGACGTGGCTGCAATCGCAGCTACCCGTCATGCTCGCTGTAATGTTGTGACCGCTTCAACAGATTCGGTTGACTTCTTATACCCTGTAAATGCAGGTGACGCAATTTGTTTAGAAGCTTTTGTAACATGGACGAAAAACACATCTATGGAAGTGTTCGTAAAAGCCGTGAAAGAAGAGCTTTTATCAGGAGAGCGTAAAGTATGTGCGACGTCATTCTTAACAATGGTCGCTGTTGATGAAAACAATAACCCTTCTCAAGTACCTCAAGTTTACCCAGAAACGGAACAAGAGAAATGGTTACACGACGGTGCAGCAGATCGCGCTACACAACGTAAAGCACGTCGCAGTGTATCGAAAGAATTTGCAAGTAAATTTGGCACAGACTTCCCTTGGGACCGAAGATAAACAAGACGATTGCGCTTAGAGTTCATCAACTCTAAGCGCTTTTATGTGGTATGGGGCCGTTACGTTTATGAGTGCTTGGGCTTGCTCGGGGACAACTCGCTTTCCTGCGGGGAGCTGGGAAGCCTCCTCATTCGCTACGCTCACTGCGGGGTCTTCACTAGGCTCCTTTCCCGCGGGAGTCTCGCAGTCCCCGAGCAAGCCCTGGCTTAAAAAAGTGAACGGCCCCGCACAATTCACATCAGAGGTCAGGAGTCGCGCTAAATGGCGTGTTTTCGTTCATCCTTACACTCAATTAAAGCAAACGGAAACATTCTCTCAACTCCGCGTCTCATATTCCCGTCCCTAAAGTAGTGGAGACTTTTTTTTAAGATGAAGAATTGTTAGAATAATCGGAGTATCTATAACATGCAGTTATCGCAGAAAAAGGGGAAAGTTTAATGAGTAAACAAATCAACTACGTATGGTATGCCAGTTTCGGCTCTAATTTATTTGAAAATCGTTTTCGTTGCTATATCGAAGGGGGACAGCCTCCTGGGTCGAATAGGAGAGAGGTAGGTAGCCGGGATTGTACACTTCCGGTTAAGAATAGTCCGGTCAGCTTACCGTATAAGCTCTATTTCTCAGGATGGTCTGATCGCTGGGATGGGGCGGGTGCGTTTATTGATACTGTTAAAGATGAAAACACTGAGACATGGGGAAGAATGTACTTGATTACGGAGGAGCAGTTCGAAGATGTCGTACGACAGGAAAATGGTGTAGAGGACATGACGGTAGATATTGAGGAAGTGAAGAAGAATGGTTCTCTTGTTATTGATGAAGATTCTTATTACGGGAATCTTCTCCATGCAGGCGACAGAGAAGGGTATCCGATCTTCACCTTTACTAACCCAAGACCATTAAGCGAGATGACGATCACAAGACCATCAACCCCTTACCTGGCTATGTTAATCCGTGGATTTATGGAAGCCTACACTCAGGACGTGGAGCGTATTACGAACTATTTATACGAGAAACCAGGCGTCCCGGAACACTATTCCAGACAAGACATTCACACCTTCGTCCAGGAGGTAGCAGAACAGGCATAGCCCTATATGCACTCCGTTTCTCTAGTGGAATCGGAGTTTTTTTAAGCCTAGGATTTATTCCTAGGCTTTTTCATACGCTGAACCGTTTACGAATATTGATGAGTTTCCTCTTCTAATGCTTCAAGGAAAAGCACTCCGTATTGCTCGAATTTCTTCTCACCCACACCTTTAACCTGTAACATCTCGCTCTTTGTTTTAGGTTTCGCTTGGCACAATTCCTTCAACGTAGCATCAGAAAAGACAACATAAGGAGGGATTTTGTGTTCTTCCGCAAGTCGTTTTCTTAACATACGCAACTTTTCAAATAGATCTTCGTTTACATCTAATTCTTGATGAGCTTTTGATGCGTTTTCGATAATCATTTGAACAGTTTCTTCCCCTTTAAGAATAGCTAATGATTCTTGAGTGAGGCGAAGGAGGGGGAACTTTCCATCTTCAACAGATAGATAGCCTTCTGCCACAAGGAATTGGATCATCTGCATGATATCCTTCTCTTTCAAATCAGAAAGGAGTCCGTAAGTAGACAGCTTATGAAATCGAGTCTCCATCACCTTTTGACTTTTAGATCCCTTAACTACTTTAGCCACCATTCCTGAGCCGTAGCGCTCATTCATTCGTTTCACACAAGATAAGATAATTTGAGATTCTCTTGTAATGTCTTTTATCTCTCCTGTGTGTAAGCAATTGCTACACATACCACATGGTTCATGATGAAAGGGGTCTTTAAAATACGTCAGCATGTATTCCTGAAGACATTTGTCTGTGTGGCAGTAGTTCACCATCTGCTGAAGTTTTTGGTATTCCTCTGTTTTCTTTTCTTCCTCCATTAACGATTGCTCGATAAGAAACTTCTGAAGCTGAATGTCCCGAGCGGAGAAGAGCAAAATACAGTCACTCCGTTCCCCATCCCGACCGGCACGACCTGCTTCTTGATAATAAGATTCAATATTCATAGGAAGAGCATAGTGAATAACGTAACGGACGTTCGATTTATCAATCCCCATGCCAAATGCGTTTGTAGCAACCATGACGGTTACTTCGTCTTGGATAAACTGATTTTGTGCAGATTTCCGCTCTTGTTCAGATAATCCGGCGTGGTACTTGGCGACCTTCACACCTTCTCGACTCAGCCATTGGTGAAGGCGATCAATATCTTTCCTTGTAGCTGCATAAATAATTCCCGATTCCTTGGGCCGGGTTTTAATATAATCCTGTATGAAATCGTGTTTCTCTTTTCCTTTTACAATTTGAAAATTTAAGTTGTCTCTTGAAAACCCTGTATTTACAACATGTTCGTTTTCAATAGAAAGTAGGTGCTGTATGTCTTTTGTTACTTCTTCAGTTGCTGTAGCGGTAAGTCCCATCACAACAGGAAGGTTCCCGAGCTTTTGTAACTGTCCGACCACAGAGCGATAACTTGGTCTGAAGTCGTGTCCCCACTGAGAGATACAGTGCGCCTCATCAAAGGCGATGAGGGATAACTTTGTGCGACGCAGAGAACTAATAAACCCTTCAGAATCAAAGCGCTCTGGAGCTACATAAACAAACTGATATCGACCTCGCTGTACGTCAAACATTCGCTGGGATTGCTCTTCATACGAGAGGGAGCTGTTAATATAAGTAGATGCAATACCATGAGAGTTTAAGGAATCGACTTGGTCTTTCATTAGAGATATAAGAGGGGAGATAATAACAGCAGTTCCGTCCAGAAGAAGGCCGGGAATTTGATAACAAAGCGACTTTCCGCCGCCAGTAGGCATAATGCCAAGAGCATTCTTCCTATCTAAAGCATGCCCAATTAATGGCTCCTGTCCAAAACGAAATGATGAGAAGCCGAAGTACTGTTCTAAAACGCGATGTGCGTTTTTCATCATAAGACAACCGTCCTTTATAGGTGTACTAAACGAGTGCGAATTAATCTTGTACCATCTTACCATGAGAAAGAAGCTGCGGAAATAGATGAAAGTAGGGTAAGGAGCAGCGGTGGAGAAGAAAAAGGAAATGTGCCATAAATTTACGTAAAAAAATGGGATATGAAGAGAATCCGTTTTGAGCTGTATGGTGACGGGGAGAGAAAGATGAATCGTCAATTTGTGTATAGGAGGGGAATGCCTTGCTAATACTATTCTTCAGAATGAACTAAGTTTCCTCCTTTACATGACCTATTTATGTATGAGATAGTATGTCATTGTGTTTGCAAGGTAAAAAAATTCAAAGGAGAAGGTACCCTAAATGAGTAAACAAGAGGAAAAAACCTCAAAAATAGACTGGCCCGTCTTTGGTATTAGTGGCGGATTACTAGTCGCATTCGTTATTGCCGGAATGATTAATCTGGATTTTGTAAAAACATTTGTAAACGAAGGGTTTGCCTGGTCTGTTAAGTACTTCGGTGCTTTCTGGCAAGTCTTAATGTTATTGAACTTTATTATTGCACTTTATGTAGCATTTTCTAAATATGGTCAAGTGAAGCTAGGAAATATGGAGAAACCTGAAATGAATACATTTAAATGGTTATCCATTATTATGGCTACTTTATTAGCTGGTGGGGGCGTATTCTGGGCCGCTGCTGAACCTATGTATCACTTTATGACAGTACCACCAATAAACAGTGGCATTGAAGCCATGACACCTGAAGCGATTATGCCAGCATTGGCTCAAAGCTTCATGCACTGGGGCTTCTTAGCATGGGCGATCCTTGGTACATTAAGTGCCATTGTGATGATGTATGGGTATTACCATAAAGGTATGCCAATGAAGCCAAGAACGCTTCTTTACCCGTTATTTGGTGAAAAACTTCGTACTAGCGTTATTGGTACAATTATTGATGCTGCAGCTATTATTGCCGTGGCAGCAGGTACCATTGGTCCAATTGGTTTCTTAGGACTTCAAGCAAGCTATGGTCTAGAAGCGCTATTTGGAATTCCTGACACATATACAACTCAACTTGCCATTATTGTGGGGCTAGTAGTTGTGGCAACGATCTCAGCTATTACAGGAATTCATAAAGGTATCCAGGCGCTAAGTAGTTTTAACGTTCGCTTAGCAATTGGACTAATTCTATTCGTAGTCATCTTTGGTCCTGGTGGATTTATTATTGATAAATTCATCTCATCTTTTGGTTTTTACACAGAGAACTTTATTACGATGAGTACGTTCCGAGCAGATACTGGCTGGTTAGGTAGCTGGACAGTATTCTTCTGGGGTTGGTTTATCGGGTATGCGCCAATGATGGCGATTCTTGTAAGCCGTATCTCAAGAGGTCGTACAATCCGTGAAATCATCCTAGCTGTTGGTGTTATTGCACCACTTGTAACAACGTTCTGGTTCACAGTTGTCGGAGGCGCTGGAATCTTTTATGAAATGGACGTAGCAGGATCTGTTTCAGAACAGTTAAGTGAAGGCGGAATGCCAGCTGCGATGATTGCCATTACAGAGCAACTACCACTTGCAAGCATTATCTCTCCGTTATTCTTATTACTAACGATTATCTTCGTTATTACAACAGGAGACTCAATGTCGTATACAATCGCAATGGCCGTCTCAGGTGAAGGAGACCCGAAAGTTTCCCTTCGCGTATTCTGGTCCATCCTAATGGGTGCGATTGCTGCGATCCTACTCTTCATCGGTGGCGGTGGAGATGGTGGTATTAACGCACTACAATCGTTCATTGTAGTAACAGCGGTACCAGTATCCATCTTCCTCTTCCCAATTCTTTGGTTAGCACCTAAGGTTGCAAAAGAACTATATCAAAATGAAAAACTTCGCTAAGTTTTGAAAAAGATCGCCCTCGGGCGATCTTTTTTTATGAGGTGATGGTCTGGATTGGGTGCGGATTGAGCTGGGAAGCGGCGGCTCAAGTTCTGCGAGAATGGCTCAAGAAGGGGGGGGACGGCTCAAGTTTTGCAAGAATGGCTCAAGTTAAGTCAATAACGGCTCATAATTTCTTCAGAACGGCTCAAGTACAAAAAATAACGACTCAAGATGAGCCAAAACGGCTTAAGTCAAGTCATATTGGCTCAAAATACGAGGATAATGGCTCAAGTTAACCGAAAACCGGCTCAAGCCCCGCCCTGGCTTACGCTCAATCGGCACGGTCCTTGGTAAGTGGCTCAAGAACGAAGAGAGCGGCTCAAGCTGAAAACCGTTCAATTCTCTCTTCCATGCGTACATCTGTGAATTTCCGGGTACAGTACAAAAGATATTCTTGAAAGGAGCATCACTCATCATGAAAGCAGTTGTTATTGAACAATATGGTGGAAAAGACCAGTTAAATGAAAAAGAGGTGCCTACACCTGAAATAAATCAAGAACAAGTCTTAATTGAGATCCATTCAACTTCTATTAATCCAATTGATTGGAAAGTTCGTGAAGGATATCTGAAAGATATACTAGATTGGGAATTCCCGATTATCCTGGGCTGGGATGTAGCCGGTACCATCAAAGAAGTCGGTGATCATGTTGAAGGCTATCAGGTCGGCGATCGTGTATTTGCACGACCGGCTACTACGCCAAATGGTACTTATGCAGAATATGTAGCTGTTGAACAAGATCTTTTAGCACATATGCCTGAGCGTCTTAGCTTTGAGGACGCTGCTGCAGTTCCGTTGGCAGGTTTAACAGCGTGGCAATGTTTATTTGATGCTGCAAACGTTGAAGAAGGGGATAAAGTTCTAATTCATGCAGGGTCAGGTGGAGTAGGAAGCTATGCCATACAACTTGCTAAGTGGTCCGGTGCTTATGTAGCCACCACCGCAAGTGGAAAAAATGAAGAACTAGTTAAAGCGTTAGGCGCTGATCATTTCATTAATTATAAGGAAGAAAACTTCTGCGACGTGTTAGATGAATTTGATGTCGTGCTTGATACCCTTGGAGGGGACATTCAAGAACAAAGTTATCAAGTGTTACGAAAAGGTGGTAAGTTAGTCTCCATTACAGATGTGCCGGAAGAAGATCAGGCCAAAGAGTATGGAGTAGAAGCAGAGCACGTCTTTTTAAACCCTAAAGGCGAGCAACTTCAACGAATCGCTCATTTGATTTCTGAAGGCAAAGTAAAATCAATTGTCAGTAATAAATTCCCATTTAGTGAGCAAGGGATAAAGGATGCACACGAACTAAGTGAATCTCATCATGCTAAAGGCAAAATTGTTATACAGATGAAGCCTTCTGCTTGTTAAATAGTAACAAGATTACGCCCGTTTTCTTTTGAACAAGAATGTTTCAAAAGAAAACGGGTTTTTTGGTTGGGTTTTGTAATCTCACTCCGGCTCAGTCCAGTCTATACGTTGCTAAACGGGCGCTTCTGCTTTTGTTTTATTTTTGTCATAATAATTTTACAAACCAAATCATTTACAGATGACCGATGCGCGTATAGAATATTTTTATATCTGTGTTTTTTGAATCGTCCGTATGAAAGAATGGGAAAGATAATGAAATCCATACACATACTTCAACAAGATCATAAAGGAGCGAACCTATGTTTCACTCGATTTTATTTGACTTTATGCTAATAGGCGCCCTTGGCGTCGGTTCACAGTGGCTAGGTTGGAGATTCCGAATTCCTGCTATTGTGGTTATGTCTATCGTTGGACTGTTAGTAGGCCCAATATTTGGAGTGCTCCAGCCAGCGGAAGACTTTGGGGAACTATTTAAACCGATTGTCTCAATAGCAGTTGCGATCATTCTGTTCGAGGGCAGCTTAGGCCTTGATTTCCGAGAAGTGAAAGGACTCCAAAGGCCTGTCTTTCGAATTGTAACAATTGGAGCTTTCTTGGCTTGGTTGTTAGGGTCATTAGCAGCTCACTATGTCGCGGGTCTTTCCTGGGCTGTAGCATTTGTTATTGGTGGCCTATTTATCGTGACGGGGCCAACGGTAATTTTGCCACTTCTAAGGCAGGCAAAATTAAAACCTCGTCCAGCAGCGATCCTGAAATGGGAAGGGATTATTGTAGACCCATTTGGAGCTTTGCTAGCTGTATTTGCCTTTGAAATTATTGATTTTCTTATGGCGGATGACGTAACCGGAAACGCGTTACTCATGTTCTTCGCAGCCTCCGCATTTGCTGGTGTTATTGGTTATGTGCTCGGAAAAGGATTAGGCTGGATGTTTGAACATGGACACGTGCCTGAGTTTCTGAAGTCCCCAGTGATGTTCACTGTCGTCATCTTTTGTTTTACGATAGCAGACGAAATAGCTCATGAAACAGGTTTATTAGCTGTAACGGCTATGGGGATGACACTAGCTAATATGCACATCTCTTCAATAGAAGATATGAGGAATTTCAAGGAGAACATTTCCGTTCTTCTCGTATCGGCTATATTCGTAATGTTAACAGCATCACTAACGGTTGAAACGTTAATGGAAATCTTCAATATTCAAATTATTGCATTTGTCCTACTGATGTTGTTTGTGGTTCGACCTATATCGATTTGGCTTTCAACCATTGGGACCGATCTTTCATTTGGTGAACGAGCTCTTGTTGGTTGGATTGCACCAAGAGGAATCGTCGCTCTAACTGTGGCCGGGTACTTCGCAAACGTTCTTTTAGAAGCTGGATTTGAGGATGCTCAAATCCTGACATCTCTAACGTTCGCTTTAGTATTTGCGACAGTTTGTGCCCACGGTTTTTCAATAGGATGGCTAGCGAAGAAGTTAGACTTATCTATAGATGGAAAGCCTGGAGTGCTTATTGTTGGCGCATCAAGCTTTACTACTGGACTTGCAAAATCTCTTCAAGATCTGAAGGTGCCTGTATTAATTACAGACTCTTCATGGCATCGCCTTGTTACGGCAAGGAAAGAAGGAATTCCGTTTATGAAAGAAGAAATTCTTTCAGAGCAAACCGAGTACCATCTTGACATGACACCATATGAATATATGGTTGCCGCGTCTGAATTAGATTCTTATAACGCTCTTGTTTGTAATACATTTGTACCTGAGATTGGACGCAGTAACTTATTCCAATTAACGCTTCATAACAGTCGTGGGGACGACCTTGAGGATATGGGGAACACGATTGGAGGCCGATTGCTCTTTAACCAAAGAGCTACGTGGGAACGTCTTAATGAAAAGATTGACGGTGGCTTCGTATTCAGGAAAACGAATATTACTGAGCAATATACCTATGCTAAATATAAAGAAGAACTACATCCTGAGACGTTGCTCCTCTATATTCTTAAGCCATCTGGCAAGATTCTCTTCTACACTCACAAGTCTCAGCCTAAGGGCGAGAATGGAGATGTTTTAGTTAGTCTTATGCCCCCAAGTAAAGAATTCAAGAGAATTCAAAGTAAGTTAAGTGAACAACAAAATGAAAGTGACGCTAAAAACTAAATCAGTCTTTAGGCACAACTATAGCAAAGAGCATGGAATGGCGAATCTATTCCATGCTCTTTTTTTGTTCCATTTTTCTTCTTGTACCAAGCGCAAATCGTTGTAAAGGGGGGAAGATTCCAACCAATTTTTATAGAAAAATGGTATTAGATAAGCTCAAATATACATATGATAAATGGATGTAGAAAGGATGAGGAGGAGAGGCTATGCAGGATCTTGATTTTCATTCAAGGCAAGCGATTATATTTGAACAGCTGGCAAGACAATATCAACATCTGGATCAGCCGTTATTTGATCATTTTTATAAGCTGCTTCAGTACCATAAACAACAGATATGGGCACTCACAAACACAGATATAGACCATGAACAATAAATAAGAGCCTCAACTCCAGTAGCGGAATTGAGGCTCTTCCTTTTTAAGAAGAAGCTTTATAACTTGCATCTTGTATGGTTACGTTACGTTTTTTTTTAGCAGAGACTGCGAAGATTTCAATGATACCTCCAATAAGGGCACCTACAGCTGCTGGTACAACCCAACCTAAACCTTCAGCGAAGAGAGGTAGGAAGTCTAGAGCGTTTGTAAATGCTTTAACTTTTTCTGCTCCTAAGAAGGCTTTAAGTCCATCATAAATGGCGATCACACTTGTTAGGATAAGGGCACCACGATAAACATGTTTCGAGCCGTTAAATAGCCTGTGGAAGAAGGACAGAGCGATTAATACGATTGCCAGCGGATAAATGAATACTAAAGCCGGTACAGAGTACGCAATAATCTGGCTTAGTCCCATGTTCGTGAACCCAAAGCTAATTAAAGTAAATACAATGGCTACATGTGTGTATTTAACACTCTTAAACGTGTTAGAGAAGAACTGAGAGCAAGCAACAGTTAGACCAATACACGTTGTAAAACAAGCTAGAGCTACGATGGTACCTAGTAACAAACCGCCAAATGAGCCAAATAGAATGTTAGCTCCATCTGCTAAAATTTCACCACCGTTATTATAGGAACCCATAGAAGCCATCTTAGCTCCCATCCAACCGATGGATCCATAAACGACAATTAATCCTATGGCTGTCACACTACCAGCTTTAATGGTCTGTTTAATCGTTGTTTTACGATCGGTTACGCCGCGTTCTTTTAACGCGGTGACGACAATAATTCCAAAAGCAAGCCCAGCAATAGCATCCATAGTCAGGTACCCATTTAAGAACCCGCTAAAGAACGGAGTCGAACTGTAATCTCCTGTTGGCTGTTGCATAGGAGCATCAAATGTAAGAAAGCTGGCAATACTTAAAGCGACCATAGCGATTAAAAGAATCGGTGTTAACCATTGACCAATTCGGTCTACAATCTTAGATGGATTCAAGCTAATCCAGAAGACTAAAGCAAAGAAAATAATTGAGAAAATCAGTAATGCAGAAGATCCTTGTCCTGCAGAGCCGATTACCGGCTTAATCCCAGTCTCGAATGCCACGTTAGCGGCGCGGGGGATTGCGAAGAACGGACCAATCGCTAAATAAATCAAGGAAGTAAACAATAATCCAAACCATGGATGTACGCGACTTCCAAGAGCTTTCGCATCATCGTTTACAAATGCGATGGCTGTAACTGCTAATATCGGAAGGCCTACGCCTGTAATAATAAATCCTGCGATGGCGGACCAGTAAGAAGATCCGGCTTCTGTACCAAGCTGCGGGGGATAAATTAGATTCCCTGCACCAAAGAAAAGAGCAAAGAGCATAAAACCTATGGTTACGGTATCTTTTTTCGTCATATATGGTTCTCCTCTCATGTAGGTGTCGATCATAATCTCGTTGAGACGTCCAACGAGTCAGAAAACCGTTACAGTTTCCATATGACAAAATTTTTCGAAAATTTAGACCAAGTTGTAGAAATAAGCATTTTGCTTAAGGTAACGGCAAAAACATTACAAAGTTTACTACATATATGTTGCGGGATGCAACAGGTGAAATGAAAGTTTCGACAAATTTTTAAGAATCGTCACAACAATCTACAAAATATGATGTTATCGTAACAGCACCATAGCAACCTGTCAATTTCTAAATTGTTAAAAAATTTAGAAATAAAAGAGAAAAAGTAACCGGAGGGGAAAGTGTTTACGTTTGTTCACTTTCCCATTCCACATCTTTATTCTTCTGATAATCTAAAAAGGTTAAAATCAAAACAATGACAAAAGAAGCACTAGATATCTTAAAAAGGGTCGCTGTTTCAACGTAATTTGAGATCACTCCAAGAAGAAGGGCGCTTAAGCCGATTCCAAGATCAATTGTGGAATAGTACATGCCATTAGCGATGCCGCTTCGCTCTTGTGTTGTTTTAGAAATAACCCAGGCTTGAAAGGCGGGCATCATTGAACCAAACCCAGCTCCAAACAGAATACCTGCTGCAATAATGTAATAGAAATTATCTGCAAGAGCAATTGTCCACATGCCAGCGAAGGCAAGGACAGAACAAGCCATAATAAGCAGCCAAGGTCCTTTACGATCAAACCATTTACCAGTAATGGGACGCATAATTGTAGCTAAAGCAGCATTAAAAAGGTAAAACAAATAGATTTGTTCGATCCCTTGCTCCTGACCAAATATAACAATAAACGTAACAATAGAGCCGTACCCAAATGTATTGAAGAAAGAGATCATGGCTGGGTACCAGCTTCGTTTCTCTATCATTGAGCCCCAAAATGTAAAGGGTTCATCTTTAAGGGTTTTGTTTTTTATAGTGTCTGGAGTTCTGAACTTCGTTAATGAAAATAAAATAAATGCAATTGTTCCTAAACTAACAGAAGTATAGATGAGTACCGAAAATGAAAAATTTTGATAGAGATATATACCAAGACTAGGAGCTATAATCATGCCGATTGTGACACTCAGTCCGAAATACCCCATGCCTTCTCCGATACGTTTCTTAGGTACTAAATCAACAGCGGCTGTTCCATTCGTCGTAGACGACCACCCCCATGCTAAACCGTGAATAAACCGGAAGGCCAAAAAGATGAGCACTGCTGTGGTGAAAGAATAGAGTAACGTAATAATTAATAAAGAAACGGACCCTAAAAGAACGAGTCGTTTTCTCGATTGCGTCTGCAATAAATGCCCAATAAATGGTCTGCTTAGAATCGCTCCAATGGAGAAAAGTGTAGTCACAAGACCAACTTGAAACTTTGAGCCACCGAGATCTTCCATATAAGGAGGTAAAGTTGGGATAAGCATTTGAAAGCTCATAAAGGTGAACCAATTTGCTAGAATTAAAAAGATAAACGATGAGTTCCATAACTTCTCTGGCTGATTGGTCATTTAACCCCTTCTTTCCTCGATCAGTAGTATATGTAAAACATGTCTATTTTAACAAAAGCGAAAGAAAAGAGCTCATAAAAAACCCTAGCACCTTAATAGAAGGTGTTAGGGTTTTCAAAACTCTTATAATCGGTGTGTGTTTAAATCTCTCTGCCATCGAAGGTTTCTTCATAAAAGTGACCAATAATCGTTTTTACAACAGCGTAAAACGGAATTACGAATAATAGGCCAAGGAACCCTGCGATGCTTCCGGCCGCTAATATTAAAGTGATGATCGTAAGCGGATGAATGCTCAGGGCTTTTCCCATAACATTTGGTGAGATTAAATTCCCTTCGATTTGTTGAGCTACAACCATGATGATAATCACATACCAAATCATAAATGGATCTTGGAAAAAGGCAGCCAATATTGCTGGAATGACCGCTAAATATGGGCCTGCAAATGGAATAACGTTTGTAGCCATTCCGAATAACGCTAGCGATAATGAATAGTGAAGTCCAATGATCGTATATCCAATAAATAGCAACACACCTACGCAGAAACTTACCGTTAACTGTCCTTGAATGAAGGAGGAAAGGGTGTGATCAATTCGCTTAAACAAGCGAGTCAAACTAGCAGCCCGCTTATCTTTAAAGAATTTTGCCAGGAAAGGCTGGAGTTTCTCTCCATCTTTCAACATGTAGAAAAGGAAGAACGGAACTAGGATGAGCAAGAATAAGAATTGTACAAGTGATGTGACCATTCCTATTACAAAGGTTGTAAGGGCTCCGGTTATTTCCTGGGCTCTCGAGAATAGTTCATTTTGAGCATCTGTAATCGCTGTAGAGAACTGATCTGGTATAATTTCCTGGTTACTTTGCCAATAGTTAATAATGCTTTCTACTTCACGAATCATCGCAGGTAAATTATCAACAAAACGTGTAAATTGTTCTTGTGCAATTGGAGCGATAAACGTCACAATTAAGTAGACAGTAATAACGAACAAAATAAACACGCAGAAAATCGCCATGATTCTATGTACCCGGTACCTTTCTAAAAGGTGAACAATGGGTCTTGAGATATAATAGAGAACCCCCGCTGTAATAAGAGGGAAGGCGATTGCCCCTACATATGTAAAGATTGGTTGGTAAACATATTCAATGTGCTTTAAAATCCAAAAAAGCAAACAAACCAGAATGATCCCCACTAAGGTTTGAAACCACTTCTTATGGTACATTCCTGACCACTACTTTCTTATTTAAGTCTTATCCTAATTATAGATTGTTCGATACAAAATGGAAATTCCCTTTTTCGCATTTAGGTATTCGTGTATTTCCCATCTCTTTTTACTAGTCTCTAATAATGTATAGTTTTGATTTTGTATAGAGACGTTTCCGTCAGCTTAATGGTGCTTAAGGTGGGCCTGTAAATCACTCGCTTTCCGCGGCCCCATACGACGTGGGGTCGTTCGACGTTGTCACAGGACGTGACGGCCTTAGTCGAACTTCCCCTTTCTTTTTTAGCCTCCTCGGGAAAACCACCCTGCGGGGTCTCGTCTACCTCTTTCTCCCGCAGGAGTCTCGCAATTTCCAGGCCCACCTTTGCCAAATGTGCAAAGACGGAAACGAGCCATATATGGGGTGTGGGGTGGGGGAGAGAACCTACAATAAGCGGTCCGTTCACCCAATTAACATTAGGGCTTGCTGTGGGACTGCGAGACTCCCGCGGGATAAGGAGCCTAGGCAAGACCCCACAGAGAGCGATAGCGAACGAGGAGGCTTGCCAGCTCTCCGCAGGAAAGCGAGTTGTCCCCAAGCCTGCCCTAGCCTTACATACGCTAACGGACCCATCCTTATCTAGTAATATCAGCTTCAGAGCTTCCTGCTAAAATGAAAGCAATTCTTTTTATACGGTTCCTATTTTGTAAATTATGGGATATATTTGAGTATATAGTATGTAAGAAGAGGGTGCTTCTGTGGAAGTATATGTAGCGCGACAGCCTATATTTAATAATGAATGTAATGTAATGGCTTATGAACTCTTATACAGGGGTTCTAAGTCAGATCAAAGTTTTGCGGGGATTGATGGGGATCAGGCTACTGCTGAAGTTGTCATGAACAGTTTTTACAATATGGGGTTTAAACACATATCCGGTCAGAAGAAATGCTTTGTGAATTTTACGGAGAACCTATTAAAAAGTGAACTACCCTTTTGCTTTCCTCAGAATCAACTTGTCATTGAATTACTAGAAAACATTCCACTCACAAAAGAACTTGTTCATACGTGCAGAATGTTGAAAAATAAAGGGTATCAAATCGCTCTGGACGATTTTGTTTTCCAAATGGATAATCCATACACAGAAGATTTACTCCGCTATGCAGATATAGTGAAAGTAGATATTCGTCAGTATTCTCTAGATGGGATGAAGGTACTTAAAGAGCAAGTAGCTCCCTACACGCTTGAACTTTTAGCGGAAAAGGTAGAGACGTATGAAGAATTTATACAATGCAGATCATTAGGGTTTGAATACTATCAGGGATATTTTTTTAGCAAACCGGTCATTATGACTTCTTATGATACATCATTCCAGCCGTTTCAACATATTGAGTTAATGAAAGAATTAGCTCTTCCTCAACCAGATGTTACAAATGTTGCTGAAAAAATAGAGAATGATGTTTCTCTATCCTATAAATTACTGAAATTAATTAACTCGGTAGCGTACCGACGCATTGAACCTATAAAATCAATAGTCCAAGCTATTATGTTACTAGGCTTTGATGAGGTGAAAAAGTGGTCATATGTACTGATGCTGAAAGAGATGGGGGCAAAAGCCGATTCTGCTCCCTATGAAGTAATGAAGTTATGTTACATACGTGCAAGGTTATGTGAGAGGGTTTCCTTTTTAGTAGGAGAGGATCGTGAGTCTTCTAGTTTTTTCTTAACAGGGATGCTATCGTTTATTAATGTATTCTTGCAACGGCCGATGGAGGAAAGCATAGAGGATCTGCCCCTTCATCATGATATTAAAGATGCTCTTACCGGGGTCTCTAATCCTTATGGACATGCACTGGAATTATGTAAGTCAATTGAGGTTGCGGACTGGGAAGGCATTGGTGACCTTTGTCTTTCACTAAGTGTAGACCAAGGGACGTTGTTTATTGAGTATCGTCAAGCTATTGAATGGGCCCAGGATTTACTAATGGTCTATGAGGAGTATAGCCATTCGTAATGATAGTTTTCGATCATACATAAGGAACTGGTGGTATTTCGCTTTTTTTGTCGTGATCTGTCACCAAGATACCCGCGATTACTTATCTGAATTATGTTATAATTTAACACGAATGTCCACAGAGGAGCCAGAATATGAAGACACCAGTTGATTTATTTACAGACAAAGTACATTTGCTTACACATGCTGAGCGTCACGTTCTAGCCTATATTGAATCCCACTTACCAAATGCAAAGCGTATGTCTTTGACAGAAATGGCGGAAGAAAACAATGTAAGTACGACTACGGTTGTAAGGATGTGCCACCATCTTGGTTTGAACGGATTTGCTGAGCTAAAGTATGTACTCAGAGATCATCATTCTTCTTCTGTTCGAAGAGCTGATAATATAGTAGACCAATATAAGTACGTTTTAGAACACGCGTTAGGTTCAATTGATGCTCAAGCAATTGAAGACGTTACTGATGCTATGAAGAAGGCTGTGAGAATTGTCGTCGTGGCCATTGGGTTAACAAAACCGCTTGGAGAGTACGTAAGCAAGAAACTTATGCAGATGAATAAGACAAGTACGTATTTGTACGAGCTACATATGATTCATCTATTGCCAAGCTGGATTGAAGAAGATGATTTAGTGTTATGTATCTCCTCGAGTGGCGAAGTGGAGCTACTGCTTGATTTGATTGAACAGTTGAATGCTCGTCGGATCCATTCGGTGGCTATTACCAATGCAAATTCTAGCTCACTAGCACAGCTCACATCCCAATCTTTGAATGCCAGGGTGCCTAAGACCTCATATGCAGGCTTTGACATAACGACAAGATCAACGTTAACACTCCTTTTAGATATGATATTTGAATCCTACATTCGTAAGACATTAAAACCATGAGGGGGAATCCATGTGACTTGGAAAACAACATTTGAACAGTGGAAGCAATATGAGGATTTAGAAACAGATCTCAAAACGAAGCTTGAAGAGCTAGAAGAAAATCCTTCAGAACTAGAAGATGCTTTCTATAAAACACTTGCGTTTGGAACAGGTGGAATGCGTGGTCTGTTAGGGCCTGGTACGAACCGTATGAACACGTATACAATCAGAAAAGCTGTAGAAGGACTTGCTTTATACATGCTTGATCATATTGAGGGAGCTCGTGAAAAGGGAGTAGCGATCGCTTATGATTCTCGCTACAAGTCAAAAGAATTTAGTATTGAAGCGGCTCGGGTTCTAGGAGCACATGGTATTAAAGCGTACGTATATGAGTCGCTTCGTCCTACTCCTTACCTTTCTTTTGCTGTTCGTCACCTTCAAACAGCAGCCGGAATTATGATTACGGCCAGTCATAACCCACCAGAATATAATGGATTTAAAGTTTATAATGAACAAGGAGCGCAAATGCCTCCTGAAGAGGCAAATAAATTAATATCGTACGTAAATAACGTAGAGAGCGAATTGACTGTTCAGGTGCGTGAGCAGGAAGAAATTGAACAATCCGACTTGCTTACATGGATCGGAGAAGATGTGGACAAAGCATACACGGATCGCTTGCTTGGAATTATTCGTAATCCACAAATGATTAAAGAACAATCGGATATTTCAATCGTCTTCACTCCTCTTCATGGAACAGCGTATCAACCTGTGTTGGAAGGATTAGAGCAAGCTGGTTTTAAGAACGTACATGTTGTTGAAGAGCAAGCTAAACCAGACCCAGAATTCTCTACAGTCTCTTCTCCAAACCCTGAAGAACACCAAGCCTTTGCTAAAGCCATTGAACTAGGAAAAGAAAAAGGGGCAGACCTTCTGATTGCTACAGACCCAGATGCCGACCGCTTAGGAGTAGCCGTTCAGAATGAAGAGGGGGAATATGTAGTTTTAACGGGTAATCAACTTGGTACATTAACGATTGACTACCTCCTTTCAGAGACGAAGCCTCTCCCTGAAGATGCTACGGTCATTAAGACGATTGTTACGACCGAAATGGGGCGTAAGGTTGCTGAGCATTATAATGCTCGTATGATTGAAACATTAACAGGCTTTAAATATATTGCAGAACAAATTGAATCCTTTAATCAAAACGGAACCGGAACGTTCTTGTATGGTTTTGAAGAAAGTTATGGATATTTAGTGGACGAGTATGTTCGCGATAAAGATGCGGTTCAAGCAGCGATTACAGCAAGTGAATTAGCTGCACACTGGCGCGGGCAAGGTAAGACGCTTTATGAAGCATTAACAGGACTATATGAGCAGCACGGCTATTACTTGGAAGGCCTACATTCTCTTACGTTAAAAGGGAAAGAGGGCACAGAGAAGATTCAGCAGATTATGGACCGCTTCCGTCAAGACCAACCCACTCAGTTTGGTTCCTATCGTGTAATCGCTGTGGAAGATTATTCGGATCAAACCCGTACATTTTTAGACGGAAGTGAATCTGAAAGGATTCAACTACCTCAGGAGAATGTAGTAAAATACGTCTTAGAAGAAGATGCCTGGTGCTGCCTACGCCCATCTGGAACAGAACCGAAGATCAAGTGCTACTTCGGGGTAAAAACAGATGCTTACGAAACAAGTTTGGAACGGTTGGATGAGTTGAAAGAAGCAATGGTTTCTAAAATGGAAGGTGTCATTGAAGGATCAGTGAAGTAATAGGTGAGACACTTGTTTTCCTACGCGTGAAAACAAGTGTCTTTTTTATGTCTGTTTTTAGGATACCTGCTTCTGAGTCGGGAAAACTGATATCTATAATGAACTCTTTTTGTAATAAGGGATAATGGATGCGTAGTAAAAACAAGTAAGGTGTAAAGGTTAAGATTGTGCTCTTCTTCGCACGAAGAGTGGTCAATCACAGCTGATTGTAAAGGTGTATGCTAACAAACAACAAGTGAAGACTATTATGTTATTGACAAAACTGCGAGGGCAGAATATGATAAAGGTAATTAAATAGTCGTTTCCTTCCTAAAGGGGAGTAGCTGTACAATAAAGTCGTCATTGCGAGAGAGATCTCCGGCTTTATTGGCAACGTTCACGTTGTTAGCAAGACCTTTACACAATCCTGTGTAAAGGTCTTTTTTTGATGGCCTTTACCACATGTGGTAAAGGCTATTTTTTATACTTTTAGATAAAGGAGAAAAGACATGGAACTTCAGTTGTTATTTGAGTATGGATGGGTATTGCTCGTGTTAGTCCTATTAGAGGGCATTTTGGCGGCGGATAATGCTCTTGTGCTAGCGGTAATGGTGAAGCACTTACCTGAAGAAAAACGTAAGAAGGCATTATTTTACGGGTTAGCAGGAGCGTTTATTTTACGAACTGGGTCGTTATTTATTATTTCGTTTCTTATTGATGTATGGCAAGTTCAAGCAATTGGAGCAGCATACCTCATCTTCATCTCAATCAACCATCTCTGGAAACAGAAGGTGAAGCGGAAGAAGTTAGATGAGGGCACGGAGGAAACAGAAGGAAAGAAGAGCGGTTTTTGGATGACGGTTTTCAAAGTAGAGTTAGCAGACATGGCCTTCGCGGTTGATTCTATTTTAGCAGCTGTTGCTCTTGCTGTTTCCTTACCTGAAACACCTCTTCCAGTCATCGGCAGTCTTGATGGCGGGAAGTTTCTTGTTGTCTTAGCAGGTGGAATGATCGGGATTATCATAATGCGGTTTGCCGCGAACAAGTTTGTAGACTTACTGAAGCGTAAGCCAGGGTTAGAAACAGCTGCCTTCATCATTGTTGGTTGGGTTGGCGTGAAACTTGTCGTGACCGTTCTGGCTCACCCATCACTACACATTCTTTCGCATGATTTCGCCCATTCCGTATTGTGGAAGGCCATTTTCTATAGCGTGTTGGTGCTCATTGCAGTAGGTGGGTGGTTCTTATCAAGTTCTGAGGAATCAGAAAGGTCCACAACCCAACATTCATAATCTGTATAAGAGAGGGGTCCAAAATGGGGCTCCTCTTTTCTTACGTATACATATCTTAAAAAGCCTGAAAGAGGGCTTTTTTATGTAGAATAATTGGAACAGAGATCAATTAAGTTCAAATTTTATAAAAGGCACACACAGAAAAAAACGCACCTTATTCTGTAAACCATTCCACATTTTCCATTTTTGTAATAAAATCTAAATAAAAAGACCCAGCGACTTTGGAGAGTGGTACACGTGCAAGAATTACTGGGGAACTATGATGGTGAAATTGTTTTACTTTCGATTATAGTGGCCGTCATTGGCTCCTATTTGGCTTTGGATAGTTGTCAGCACATTACGCGTTCTAGGAGAGAGATGAAACAGATTTGGTTAGGTGTTGGAGCTACAACAATGGGGTTAAGCATTTGGTCGATGCATTTTATTGGTATGACTGCTTTTAATGTGGGGATACCCATTCAATTTAATTGGTGGATGACCTTTCTCTCCATTCTTCCGGCAATTGGAGCATCTTACATTGCATTTTATGTTCTTGATAAAGAATTGGTAGGGAGGATCCGGATCGTTATTTCCGCGATCTTTATGGGAGTAGGGATTTCCTCAATGCATTATATTGGGATGAGGGCCGTGATTATACCTGGGGCAGTTATGGAATACGACCTATTCTTTGTTTACCTTTCTGTAATCGTAGCCATTGTTATCTCTTTGGTTGCCCTGTGGCTGTTTAAACTTGTTCAATTGAAACAGTCCTTAGCGATGAAAGGATTGAGTGCGATTTTAATGGGTAGTGGTGTTGCGGCTATGCACTATACAGGTATGGAAGCGGTCCGCTTTTCTGTAGAGGAGGGAACGATTCCATCAGGTGAATTGGGTGGAAATAAAGTATTCCTCATCTTATCTGTTTCTTTAATTATGTCCCTAGTATTATCAGCTGTTATTTTGCTTTCGCGAGTAGAGAGTCGGAGTACGATGCACTTAGCGTATTATGATTTTTTAACGGGGCTTCCGAACCGATTGCATTTTCTCATGAAGTATGAAGAGTTATTAAAAAAGGCAAGGAACAAACAACATAAGGTCGTTTGTATTCTGTTCGACGTCGACCATTTTAAATGGGTGAACGATTCATTTGGATATAAGGCAGGAGACAAAGTGCTCTATCAATTGGCAGAAACCATTACGTCCTTTGATAAACCGAACATCACTATTGCGCGTCTTGACGGAAACCGGTTTGGTGTATTGATTCGAAAGGACATATCTTATGGTGAACTTAGAGTCATGCTTGAGAACATTCAAGAGAAAGTTAAGAAGATGACATTCTCTTATGAACAATTCCAGTTTAAAACGACCCTTTCTGTTGGGGCGAGTATGAAGTTGTTTGATCCTGATTGTGAAGATGACTTATTCAGTGAAGCTGAACAAGCCCTTCATTTTGCTAAAGATATAGGGCGGAACACAGTTCAAATCTATGATCCTTCCATCCATTCAAATGAAAGAGGGCGTTTCTTGCTTTCAGAGATGCGACAGGCAGCCCAGCGCAACGAATTCTCGCTCATGTATCAGCCTAAAGTGACTGCCTCAACACTAGAGGTTACCAAGATAGAGGCGCTTATACGTTGGTATCATCCTTCACTTGGGTTTATATCTCCAGGGGAATTTATACCTCTAGCTGAAAAGAATGGCTTGATTGTTACCATTACAGATTGGGTCATGCGCACTGCATTCGAGCAATTGAAAACATGGGAAGTGAAGAATATTCCTATTGATCGGATTTCTATTAATGTTTCTGCCATTCATTTTCAATATGGAAATGTTTTTAAGATGGTCAGCGAGTTGATTAGCGAATATGAAATCGATCCAAATAAGGTGGAGCTTGAAATAACAGAAACCTCCGTTATGAGGAATATCGAAGAGGCAGTAAATACACTTAATCAATTAAAGGCATTTGGTGTTCGTATTGCGCTTGATGACTTTGGGACAGGTCTATCTTCACTTAACTATTTGCAACGACTGCCAATTGATACATTGAAGATTGATAAATCGTTTGTAGACGAGTTGGTCGAGGATAGGAAGCAACAAGCTATTGTATCGACTATTATTCATTTAGCTAAACATTTAGGCATGGAAGTGACGGTGGAAGGGGTGGAAGAGGCTGATCAGGCTGAGCTTCTCCTCTCGTATTTATGCGATTATATACAAGGATATTATTATTATAAGCCGATGCTAGCAGCAGAAATAGAGGAAACCTGTCTTGCATCAAGAAAAATTTTAGCATGATAAGAAATCCCTAGATTTCCGGAAGGTCGCGGGGGTTTCGATTGGAGCTAAGCTTTAGTAAAAGGTTTACTAATGTAGTGGTTAGAGAAAAGAATAGAGAGGAGGGATTCTATGGGGAAATCAGTACAAGATAAAGCATCACAGCTTCAATATTTAACAAACCGATTTCAAATTTTGTCTCAAGTCGTTGAAGCAATGGACGCAACGGATGCAGAAGCCGAAGATTTGGACCGTCTTTTACAAATGATGAAAGATCTTGAAGGGAAGGTTGAACGGTTTAAGAAAGACTGGGAGGCTGAACGCTAATGAGACAACTGAAATCAATTATGTTAGCGACTTGGCTTCTTTTTATCGTCTATGCCTTTGTCTTAGCTCCTATAGAAGATGGGGGGACGAACTATCTCAAGCAAATGATCACGATGGACTCACCTGACCCGTTATTGGTAACTGTATTTAGTCTGTTAGGAGTCTGGCCTATGGTGTTTGGGATTCTCTTAGTATCAAAAGACAAGGCAACTATACCAGCGTGGCCGTTTGTCCTTGGTTCATTCGCTTTAGGTGCTTTTGCTTTATTTCCATATTTTATATTTCATTACGAGAAGCGTAATAGGACTAACCGAACGTCACAAAGGCTTTATCGAACCGTTACTAATATATATTTTCCGCTCACCCTTTTCATTATATCAATAGCATTACTGCTATATGGCCTGGTTTATGGAAGTTTTTCAGACTATCAACAAGCCTTTTGGGAATCGCGTTTTGTACATACAATGACCATTGATTTTATGATGCTGACACTTCTTTCTTTACTCGGCATCTCCCATCATGCGTATTATCAAAACGATCGCTCATTAAGAAGCTACTGGCCACTTGGGTTTATCCCGTTGTTAGGACCGCTTATCTATATTTTAATTGCTGGGAAAAGAAACGTGGAAACAGAATAACCATTTTGCCAAGGTAAAAGCAGTACTAGTGCAGATGAGAACATCTGCACTAGTACTGCTTTTTGGTTTCTGGGATTATTTTAAAGGGAGTCTCACAATCTCCGTGGCGACCTTGGCTAATTGTCTCAGTCTCGAGTCTTCAATGCGTGAGCATTATCATGTAATGCTCACGCTTCAAGCTAATCTTGCTTTAAGTATCGTTTATCTTTCAGGAACAACTTCCAGTGAAGAATGAAAGCCGGAATCAGAATGCAAAGCCCGATGATATAGGCGATTAGCAACTGATTGAACATCGTTGGGTTTGTGAACCCTTCCTCAATGGTTAAGTGTGGATAGACCATATAAGGCAAGTGGGCAGAGCCATAAGCATAAATGGCAAACCCATATTGAAGCACAACGAACACGACAGATAAGCGTGAATATCCAAGTTGCCCATTTGGTCGCTTCACAAACAGTAACACGTATCCGATTAAAAATAGTGTAACGGACATGCCGAAGCCATAAAGGTTCTCACGGAAATTATCAACGATCCAGGATGCTTCTGGTGGCATGGTGAAGATGGTTAAAACAGCAACGATTAATGACAAAGGACCAAGCCAAATGGCGTGACGTCTGTACGTATGATAAGCCGAGTCATCTCCTGCTTCACGTGCGTAGTCGGCAAGGAATAACGCTGACAAAAACAAGGCTGTACTCAGTCCAAAGGCAATGTGCATATAGACCGTTACACTTGATAAGAGCTTCCCGTATAGGAGTTGAGGATACCCTTCTTCAAAAGCAATAAATCCTCCGAGTGTAATCGGCAAGATACTTACAAGTAAAGCGGGAAGTAACACTCCTGTTACCCCGGATGTGATGCGTAAAAGATCTTTGAAACGCTCTGTTTTTCCTTCGAAGACCATAAACGTCGTACGAACGGTCAGTAAAATTAGTCCCAAACCAACTGGGAGCAAAAGAACAGTTGCTAACATTCCGGCTGCAAAAGGGAAGAAAGCAACCAGAGTAACAACAAATAATACGAGAAATACATTGGTTACTTCCCATGTCGGAGATAGGAATCGGTTGGCGATTTTAGAAGCCGTGGAATCTTTTTTCTTTCCATAAACCATCCCCCAAAAACCAGCTCCAAAGTCCATAGATCCCGTAATGGAGTAAAGGAAAAGAATGCTCCAAAGAATAGTGACTGCAAGTAAGGATTCTTCCATTTCTTATACCCCTTTCTCGACAAGTTCTGTTTCAACAGGATGACGCTTAAAATAGGAGACCATCACGGCTACAGTAACGACAAGGAGAATCGCATATAATATTACGAATAAAACGAAAAGGATTCCGACATTGTTAGCTTGTGTGGCTGCGTCACTAGTCTTTAAGACATTGACAATCGTGTATGGCTGTCTGCCAATACAGCTGAAACACCACCCAGCCTCAATTCCAATAATTGCTAAAGGTCCTCCGCCTACAAATAGCGCAAGCATCCATCCAGGGAGCTCTCTTTTCAGAATCCACCTCCAGAAAATCGCCAAAAAGGATAGACCGATAAGCATAGTACCAATCCCGACCATGACGTTAAATAACGTATGGACGAACAGAGGGGGCCACAGTTCTTCAGGATACTCATTAAGTCCTTTCACTTCGGTGTCGAATCGATCTCCGGCGAGGAAGCTTAAGGCGTAAGGAATCTCGATCGCATACTTTACTTCCTGATCTTCACGCGACGTCCAGCCTCCAACAGAGAGGGGGGCGTGTGTAGTCGTTTCAAATAACCCCTCAGCTGCCGCTAATTTTCTAGGGTTGTATTCATGAAGCATTTGAGCTGTTTCATGTCCATTAATTGCAGTAGAAAGGGACATGATTGCGCCGATATAAATCGCAAGTGTAATGCTTTTCTTATGATAATGGCGTTCCTGATCTGAAATGTTGCTCTTTAAAAGGCGAGCTGCAGCAATAGATCCAACCAAGAAGGCAACCGTCATATAAGCAGAAACCGTGACGTGGATAGCGGTCACAACAAAGCTTGGATTGAAAAAGGCTCTCCAAGGATCAACATTGATGACTTCTCCATTGGCATTCATTTCAAAACCAGCTGGTGTGTTCATCCACGCGTGCGCATCTGTAATTAAAATAGCTGATGCAGCAGCGCCAATCGCAACGGAAGTAATACTGATTAAACGTAGCCATGTTGGCAGACGATCCGCTGCATAAAGGTAAATGGACATAAACACAGCTTCAATTAAGAAGGCAAAGATTTCAATTTGGAAAGGCAGTGCAATAACCTGGCCAACAATTTGCATAAAACCAGGGAATAATAGCGAAATTAAAACCCCGACAATCGTACCCGAGGCAATGGAAACGGCTAAGAGGATGGCAAAGCCTTTCGTCCATCGTTTCGACATAATTTTGTAGTCTTCATCTTTGGTTATAATATACATGATTTCAGCCACAATGATCATCAGGGGAACGCCTACCCCGATGGTGGCATAAATAATGTGAAAGCCCATCGACGTGCCAAATAAAGCACGTGCAAGCATAACTGTATCCACCACTACTCACCTCATTATTCGTTTCTTATCTGTTTTAGTTATGCCGTGCCCTATTGGAAATTATGCATGGATTTGGGGATGGTCCCACTATAGTTTCCTGGTCGTTTGTGGGTTAGGTTAATTGGGAATGTAGAAAGGCAGGAGGGATGAAACGATGGCAAAGATTTTGGTCATGTACCCACAACCAACGGATAAACAGAAATTTAAAGATCAACACGAAGAAGTCCACATACCCTTAGTTAATTCTGTAGAGGGTGTAAGGAATACTGTTATTCACTCTGTTGGACAAACGGTGAATGTAAAGGAAGACGTTTACTTAGTCGTAGAGATTGAATTTGATAATCAGGAAATATTACAACAAGCACTCTCTTCCGATCAGTGGCAGAAAGTCCAAGCGGATGTAGATAATCTTATGGAATACCTTACAGAAGCACCAAGTATGATTATTACAGAATAAAGCAAAACCCGGTTTCGCCTTTGTAGCGAAACCGGGTTTTGTTAGTTTGAAAGTCGATCGAAACGGCTCAAAGCACTAAGGGTGCCTTCTGTAAGAATACCGCTCCATTCTTGCTGTGCTTCTTCCCAAGCTTCAGGGTAATCATTCCATTCCCAAGTCGGGGTTAACTTCCCATCCTCTTCAATCTTCTCTACAAAGAAATCTAGGTTGTCCTCAATTTTAAAGTCCGGAATCCCGAATTTAGGAGAATCAGGTGATGGGATGAATTTAAGCGGGAAAGGAACATACTTCTCCCAGTTTTCCCTGTCTAATTTCACAAGAGATTGTACGGCTTTTGTTAATTGTCGTTCTACTTTTTCTGTGCGCTGGGACGGAATCATGGCGAACAGGCGTAAGTAACAGTAGATCTCGTGTTCTGATTCAAACGATTCTAATTGTAGGAAATGTTGCATGGCTTGATCGATGAGTTTTGGAATATGTAAGGCCGTTACGTACTCTTCAAATAAATATAAGTACCCGATTAACTCTGCACTTGGATTCCCCCAATTTTCATCAATCCAAGACATTCCGTTTTCGTGAACGGTCCACCAAAAAGCATGAGGGTAGTCGTTACTCTTCATTGGTACTGCTAGCCATCCCTGTCTTTCTTCTAGGAACGAATATTCTAAATATCTAATTGCTTCACGGATCATCGTGTCTGCTTTAGGTTCATCTGCAAATCGAACTAAGTGTTGTAGGGCAACAGAAGTTGCGATAGGAGATGAGTCCCGAAGCTGGATATCTGGTTCAAGTCCTTGACCAAAACCTCCGTCCACATTTTGATAGACGTGCAAAGCGTTTAAGACCTCATCCGCTGTTCCGTTCTCAAATTCGTATGCGAAAAGCGCCTTCTCAAGAGGTCGCCCCTTCATCATGATCCAGTTACGAGCTCTTTTAAATGCATCGTGTGATAATTGTTTCATGCAAATCCTCTCCTTTTTCTCCATTGTATCATCTCTGAGACTGTTCGCCTCGTGCTAGGCGTTATATCGAAGTAGGAACTTCCAATAAATGATGGGTATTGAACCTAATGTCTGTTACACAAATTAGCTGTAAGAACAATTTTAATAGTAGGAGTAATGTGTATGAAGGACAAACGGTGGGACTTACTGGCTCTGGCATCGATTCCTCTCATGATGACCCTTGGAAATTCCATGTTAATTCCTGTTCTGCCTCTTATGGAACGAGAGATGAATATTACTTCGTTTCAGTCTAGCTTAGTGATCACAATTTATTCAGTTATTGCAATTCCTCTTATTCCTGTGTTTGGATATTTTTCTGATAAATGGGGGAGGAAAAAAGTTATTATTCCGAGTCTTATTACGGTAGCAGTAGGAGGTGGAATTGCAACATTTGCGGCTTGGTCGTTACCAAATCCGTATTGGCTGATCTTAGTAGGTAGGTTTATACAAGGCATTGGAGCATCTGGAGCATTTCCTGTCGTCATCCCGACAGTTGGGGACATGTTCAAGGAGCAAAAAGAAATAAGTAAAGGACTTGGGATCATTGAAACGGCAAATACATTTGGCAAAGTGCTTAGTCCTGTGTTGGGAGCTTTTTTAGCTGTTGTTGTGTGGTACCTTCCGTTTTTGTTTATACCAATTCTGTCTTTGGTCTCCATTTTACTGGTTATTTTCCTAGTTAAGGTCCCAAAAGAAGAGGAAAAAGAAGTGGAATTAACATTGCATAAGTTTATAAAGAATACGAAAGATTTAATAATGGAAAATAAGCACTGGATCTTTTCCGTTTTTGTAACGGGTGGTGTGCTGATGTTTATATTATTTGGGTTGCTTTTTCATTTCTCTAGTGTTTTGGAAGATGATTTTAAGAAGATGGGATATGCAAAAGGATTATACTTAGCCGTTCCTCTTCTATTTCTTTGCATCGCATCTTACACGTCAGGGTGTAAAATCGGGGAAAACAAAGTCATGATGAAGTGGTTGATTGTAGCGGGTAATAGCATTGCTGCGCTAAGTTTCTTATTCATCAGGGACAACACCGGGTTAGTTCTGTTTTTAGTTATTTTGTCAGTGGCGGGGGCTGGTATCGGAACTGCTTTACCTTGTATGGATGCTTACATTACAGAGGGTGTGCCTAAGGAGGAAAGAGGAACGATTACGTCGATCTATAGTAGCATTCGCTTTGTTGGCGTCGCTGCTGGTCCTCCTATAATTGCAGTTATGATGAAAGAAATGCCAGAATTTATATATTATTGTTTTTCCGCTCTATGTATTCTTCTTGTTCTCGTGAATTGGTTATCCTTAGATACAAGTAAAAAAGGCTAACACTCGTGCTTCCTACGAGTGTTAGCCTTTTTGAATCTCCTCAGCTACCATCCATCCAGATAGAGAGGTTCCAAGCGTGCCTGCCCCTGGAAAAACAGTATCCCCGCATGCATAAATGCCTGTAAGACCTGTATAAACAGATTGGTGTTGTAACCAACTGAACCTTCCATTTGGGATGTATCCACCTACTCGACCTTTATCTCGTTTAACAAACCGTTCGAATGTAACCGGTGTGCCTGGCATTAAGACATTTATGGTAGATCTAAAGTCAGGAAAATGGGTTTCAATACCATTTAGTATTCGTTCGGTATACTTATCTTTTAAGTCTTCATAATCATCCCGCTTCCACCACTGCGCAACCTCTGTGTGAGTAGAGATCGTAATCGCTCTTTTATTAGGAGGAGCCATTTGAGTGTCATCCTTACCAGACAGGGAGAGAAGAAACTGGTTTCCTTCTGACAGTGGTTTCGCTTTATCCTGAATGATTTGGTGATATAACACGTCCTCTGGAAAGACGTCTTCTACTCCTATATAAAGCATAAACGCTCCCCAGGAAGAGGTGAGGTTGTCTTTTTGGATTGCGGATTGCTTATGAACCCTTTGGTCGAACAGGTGGTGGAAGTTATGAAGAGAGTTATTCAGTACGACTTTAGAGGCTTCGTATTGGCGTTCTCTGCGGCTTTTGACAACCCAGCGTCCATCTTTTGGGGTAATATGGAGGGCCGGTCTTCTAAGTAGAACCTCTCCGCCATTCGCCTTGATGGACTCCGCCAACTTTTCGGCTATAGTGGCAAGGCCTCCTTTTACAGAAAAAGCGCCTTTATGAAACGTTTGTAGGGCTGCATATCCAAGAAAAGCTGGGCATTGGTCTGCAGTCGTTTGAACACTGTCCATTAACTGTCCATTTAGGAAGGACATAAATGTCTCACTTTGATGAAGGTTATATGATTTAAGCCGATCCATTACCGTTTGAGTCATGTATGGAGTGAGTGCGATTGAATTGGGGTTCACGTATTTAAGAAGCTTTGGCCAGTCTTTCCACCGGTTTGGTGGGAATACGGGTAGATCTAAGAGCAGCTTATCAATGCGAGATCCGATCCTAAAGACCTCTTCATAAAATCGTTTCACTTGTTGGCTGCTTGCTGGGAATGCTCTGTCGACCTCTTGATACCATTGGTCTGTTTTCTGATAGTAACGAATCGTATCATTTGGTGTATAAATGTTCATGATCGTTTCAAGAGAGGTCATAGGAGGTAGTTCTATTTCAAGCTCTTCGAACAATCGTTTTAATACACCACCTTCTTCAAACCCCATCCCAACGGTAGCGCCAGCACCGAAGCGGTAACCATGGCGGTCGAATTTACCAGCACAACCACCAAGCTCATTAGAAGCTTCAAGCACAGCAACCGAATATCCCTTTTTAGCAAGCCTTGCAGCTGACGTTAATCCTCCAAACCCAGCCCCAACAACAATTACATCATACCGCTCCATATCCATACACCCTCTCACGAAACTTTACACCCATTATACAGCACCCTCCTTACACTGTCTTACGTTAGTAGGCTAAAGCGTGCCGGACACGCGTTGATGCTTTAGAGGGCTGCAGGGTGTCTGGCACGCGTCAGTGCTTTAGAGACCTGAAGGGTGTCTGACACCCTTCAGGTCATTACTGTGGTAAAGCGGGTGGCTTTGTTTTGAGGGGGAGGTGTGGTACGTTGGGTATAGTTAGGTTTTACTCTTAAAGGAGGCAGCACCATGCCAAAGCATTCTTTTCAACTCACAGCAGAATGGCCCGGTGGGCGCAATACTGTTGGTCAAATAGAGACAGATCGATTGAAAACCGAAATTTCAATTCCGCCAGAGATGGATGGACCAGGAGTCGGTACGAACCCTGATGAAATGCTTCTTGGAGCGGCAGCAACGTGTTATATCATCACACTTGGCGCAATGATTGAACGCGCTGAACTCCCTCTTCATGAGATGAGCATGACCTCAGAAGGGATTGTAGATGTAACGAAAGGTGTCATTTCATACGAAGAAATCATTCACCGTCCTGTAGTTTCTCTAAAAGAAGGGGCGACTGACGCTCAGTTTGAGAAGCTAAAGAAGCTTGTTGAAAAGGCGGAATCAAGCTGTATGATCTCAAGAGCGGTACAAGGCAATGTGAAGATCTCGCTTGAACCAACACTCTCGATTCAATAACGTCTAACTTTAGTATAGTGAAGCGTGCCTGGCACGCATTGGTACTTTAGTGTGATAAAGCGCATGGTGGGGTGTTTTTTCGTTGCGTGAGATTGTAAAATAAATTATAGTGTAAGTGTACAATGGAATATTGATAATCGAATAGTTCCTTCGGGGTCGGGTGCAAATCCCAACCGGCGGTGATCAAGCTTCGTCTTGCTAGCCCGCGACCCGCAGAGCATGCTCTGCGGCTGATTTGGTGAGAAACCAGAGCCGACGGTTAAAGTCCGGATGGGAGAAGGAATAGGAGTAGACTTTACTGGTGAAAAGTATAAAATCAGCAGTAGTCAGAAAATTCTGGACGTATGTCCGTTTTTAAACACTCAATTTAGACCCTGGGGTAAGTGTATCTTCCTCAGGGTTTTTTATATGGAATTAGACAAGAGGTGGGAATGTGAACCAGGATAATATGTATATGAGAACAGCCATAGAAATGGCCCAGGCTACCCAAGGCCAGACTTCACCAAATCCAGCCGTTGGAGCTGTTGTCGTTAAGAATGGAGAGGTGCTTGGTATGGGGGCTCACCTAAAAGCAGGGCATGCGCACGCTGAAGTCCATGCATTGAACATGGCGGGAAGTGATGCGGAGGGAGCAACCATTTATGTGACGCTCGAGCCTTGCAGTCACCACGGCAAAACTCCACCTTGTGCAGACCGGATTGTAGAAGCAGGTGTTAAACGAGCTGTTATTGCGACTCTTGATCCGAATCCACAGGTAGCTGGTCGAGGTGTAGAGAGGCTGAAGAAAGCAGGCATTGAAGTCATCATCAATGTATTAAAAGAACAAGCTGATGATTTGAATGAAGTCTTTTACCACTACATTTCAACGAAAACACCTTACGTGACTCTTAAGAATGCGATGTCTCTAGACGGGAAGATTGCAACGGTTACGGGTGAGAGCCAGTGGATCACAGGTGAAGATGCGAGGGACGATGTCCATCATGATCGTCATAAACACGATGCCATTTTAATCGGTGTAAACACGGTCATTCAAGATCAACCTAGGCTGACGACGCGTTTACCTGATGGCGGAAAGAATCCTATTCGCATTGTACTGGATACGCATTTGCGCACTCCTGTTGAAACACCCCTAATTCAAAACCCCGATGCCCCAACTTGGTTAGTAACAGGCAATAACGTTACGGAAGTACAAAGAGAAAAATATAAAGCTTTTCCACATGTGGATATCCTCACTGTAGCCCATTCACGTGTAACCGTAGAAGAGGCTCTCCATCTGCTTGGAGAAAAAGGGATTACCTCCATTTATGTTGAGGGAGGAGCGACAGTAAATGATGCATTCTTGAGAGCAGGTTCTGTACAGCAGGTCATTACCTATATCGCTCCTAAAATGATCGGAGGTCAAGATGCCCCAACGCCGGTTGGCGGTCAAGGAATCAAGGCCCTCAGAGAAGCTCTAAACCTTCAAATCAAAGAGGTCGTTCATCTTGGCAACGACTTGAAAATCGTATCAAAACCTAACCGTTAGAGGTGAAACGATGTTTACTGGAATTATAGAAGAAATGGGTTCTGTAAAAGGAATCAAACAAGGACAAGAAGCAATGGAAATCACGGTAACGGCTCAAACCGTCTTAGAAGATGTCCACCTTGGGGATAGCATATCCGTTAACGGCGTATGCTTAACGGTAACGGATTTTACTTCCTCAGAAGCGCGGTTTGATGTAATGCCTGAGACATTTCATGCAACGAATTTGCGTGAGATCAAAACAGGGAGCAAGGTGAACCTGGAACGCTCAATGAAAGCAGATGGTCGTTTTGGCGGTCATATGGTTTCAGGGCACGTAGATGGTGTCGGAACAATTACGAATAAGAAACAAGACTCCAATGCCATTTACTATACGATTGAGCTTCCGGAAGATTTAATGGACTATTTTGTTTATAAAGGGTCAGTTGCCGTGGATGGCACAAGTTTGACGGTATTTGGTGTAGAAGGGCAGACCATTTCCATTTCGCTCATCCCTCACACAGTAGAGCACACAGTTCTCGGTGATAAAGGCAAAGGGGACCGTGTAAATATTGAGATTGATATGCTTGGCAAATACGTTGTTAATTTCCTATCTAAGCAACAGCAACAAGCGAAATCCTCTTCGATTACAGAAGGGTTTCTAGCAGAAAACGGATTTAAATAAGCCGTAAAAAATGGAGTGAACGAATATGTTCGATTCAATACAAGATGCGCTAAACGATTTGAAACAAGGAAAAGTCGTCATTGTGTGTGACGATGAAGATCGTGAGAATGAAGGCGATCTGATCGCGCTTGCTGAACATGCAACACCTGAAGTAATCAACTTTATGATCACATATGGGAAAGGGCTTGTGTGTACTCCTGTAACGGAAGAACTGGCTGATCGTCTAGAGCTTTTTCCAATGGTTGAACGGAACACCGACCCACACGGGACAGCTTTTACAGTAAGCATTGATCATAAAACTACATCAACAGGAATATCAGCTGCAGAACGCTCTGTTACGGTCCAACAGCTCCTGAACCCGGAAGCTAAATCTCAAGATTTCAAGCGTCCAGGTCACGTCTTCCCTCTTCTTGCGAAAGAAGGTGGTGTTCTTCGCCGAGCTGGCCATACAGAAGCGGCGGTAGACTTGGCTAAATTGGCAGGTGGAGAGCCCGCTGGTGTCATTTGTGAAATTATTAAAGACGACGGCGAAATGGCGCGAGTACCAGATCTCCGTCAGATGGCCGATGAGCATAACTTAAAGATGATTACCATTCAAGATCTTATTCAATATCGAAATCGTGAAGATAAGCTCGTCCAACGAGAAGTTGAAATTAATCTCCCAACGGAATACGGAGAGTTTAGAGCTGTTGGCTATTCGAATGAGATTGATGGGAAAGAACACGTCGCTCTCGTAAAAGGCGATATTAAGCCCAACGAACCAACTCTTGTTCGTGTGCACTCAGAGTGTCTTACTGGTGATGTATTTCGTTCTTACCGATGTGATTGTGGTCCACAGTTACATGCTGCTTTAAAGCAAATTGATGAAGCTGGCCAAGGTGTATTGCTATACATGCGTCAGGAAGGCAGAGGAATTGGACTCTTGAACAAAATGCATGCTTATAAGCTACAAGAGCAAGGCCTTGATACAGTCGAGGCAAATGAAAAATTAGGATTTGCTGCTGACCTCCGCGATTACGGGATAGGAGCACAAATTTTAAAAGATCTTGGTATTACCAAATTAAATCTACTCACGAACAATCCTAAGAAAATTACAGGGTTAAAAGGATATGGTTTAGAAGTGATTGACCGCGTTCCCATTCAAATGGACCGACGCTTAGAAAATGAACGCTATTTAAGCACAAAGCAATCTAAATTGGGACACCTATTTCACTATTAATTCGAGGAGGAATCGTACATGGGACAAACATATGAAGGACATCTAGTAGGAACAGGGTTAAAAATTGGGATTGTCGTTGGTCGATTCAACGACTTTATCACGAGTAAACTAAATGAAGGGGCTCAAGATGCCCTGAAGCGTCATGGTGTGGCAGAGAGTGACGTGGATGTAGCGTATGTACCAGGAGCATATGAGATTCCAATGATCGCCAAGCGCATGGCTGATACAGGCAAGTACGATGCAGTAATTACGTTAGGCGCTGTTATTCGAGGATCCACTCCTCACTTTGATTATGTGTGTGGAGAAGCAGCAAAAGGCGTTTCACAAGCCTCTATGCAAACAGGAGTACCAGTAATCTTCGGTGTTATTACAACTGAAACGATTGAGCAAGCTATTGAACGAGCTGGTACTAAGGCAGGCAACAAAGGATGGGAAGCAGCAACTGCGGCTATTGAAATGGCAACATTAAATAAGGCTTTTGAACAATAAAACGAATCGAAAAGGGGGCCAATTGGCCTCCTTTTTCTATTTTTTGAAACAAAATCCAGAATACGCTCGTACATTATAGTAGTAACCGAACGGTAAGGAGCGTGTTTGAATGGATCAGCAACGTTTAGAGCGTAAAATGGAGAGATACATAGAGATCGTGAGTCAGTTAAAGAGGAAGATAAAGTGGTCTGTTTCAAATAATCAAACCTATATGATGATTGCTTCCATGTATGTCGTGAATGAGAAAGAGTTTAATATGGATCGATTCTTAGATATGAGTGAGTATATTAAAGATGAAGTAGGTTTGTTTTCAACTTTAAAATCTCAGACTAGATTTACAACAGCCGCGATGCTTGATATTCATTTTGATACCCCTAAAGAAATGTTTCATAAGTACTTAGAAGTGTATGAGGCTTTCGTGGATCAGAGATTCCAGCGTGGGGTATTCACCTATATTGCCGCTATGGTACATTTTTTAAAACATGGAGAACTTAATCTTCCGCTTGTTCAGCGTGCACGGTCAATCTATAAGGGAATGCGCGTAGAACACCCATTTCTTACAACGAACACGGACTACCCGCTGTCTGTTCTGTTAGGGGAAGTGGATAAAGAGGAGGATGCCCTCATTAATTATGTGGAGGCCTTTTATGCTCATTTAAATGAGAATGGGTTTACGAAAGGGAATCAGCTGCAATTTCTAAGTCATATCCTCGCCCTCCCTTCAGAGGAGTCAGAGAAGATTCTCGTGGAGCGAGTTCAAAAGGTGAAATCAACTTTTGTAGATTTTCGCTTAAAAGGAAAGCAAGCGTATTATCCGGAAATGGGTATGCTTTCTCTAATAGAAAACGGAGCATCGCATGTTAGCACTGTAAAGCAACTTTCTAGTAAGCTTGATAAGGAGAAACTATTTAAATGGTATCCGGACATGAACGTAAAAATCACGACAAATATAGTCGTTAGTGAAATTACAGAAGACACAAATGTAACAGAGACGAATTTATACACAGCAATAGAAGCAATTGTTCAAGCACAGCAGGCGGCTATGGTTGCTGTGCTAGCAAGTAGCTCAGCCGTAGTAGCAGGCGGTGGAGATGGATCATAAGAAAAGCGGACGCCCCTTTAGGAAGGAGCGCCCGCTTTTTTCATTTTAGTATCCGTATCCGCCGCTGAACGCGCCCGCACCGATGATGATAAGAAGAATAAATAACACAACGACTAAGGCGAATCCTCCACCATAATTTTGAGACATGTGTTCCACCTCTTTAAATTGAAATATAGTACTCTTTCATACCATATGCGTTTTCATTAAAAGGGGAAGGGCGAATGTCCCGGTTCTATTTTATAACGCAAAATAAGTGATGATGGATAAGAAAATGGATGTTATTAGCATAGCTGCAAGTGGTCGCATCGCTTTTGATTTAATACTAGCTATGCTTACATTTAGTCCTAAGCCGCTCATTGCCATTGCTAATAAGAATGTAGTGATGTTTGACACGCCCTTTAAGAAAGCTTCGGAAGTTGGAATTACTTCTCCCAAAACGTATGTTCCAATTACACTCATAATGATAAAACCAATTAGAAACCAAGGGAAGTTAACCTGTGCTTGAGCATCATCATGATGCTTCCGACGCATCCAAAATACAAGGATGAAAGAAAGGGGAATCAGAAGTAAAACGCGTCCTAACTTAGCAAGAAGTGCCATACCAAGCGAATCTTCACCAGCTGGTTCAGCAGCCAGTGCCACGTGTGCGATTTCATGTAAGCTCAAGCCTGACCATATACCGTATTGTTCAGATGTAATTGGAAGAAAAGGACCGACAATCGTGTAGGCAATCCCAAACACTGTTCCTACAAGAGCAATAATTCCAACGCTCAATGCGGTATCTTCTTCCTTTGATTTTAAAATGGGGGATACTGCCGCAATCGCTGCAGCTCCGCACACACCGGTACCGACTGCAAGTAACATGGAGATCATCCAGTTACCTTTGAGCCATCTTGATAAAACCATCGTTACGACAATGGCTACAATAATCGTGCCAGCTCCTTTGGCTAGTAAGCCAAGACCTTCATTTAACACAACATCTATGTTGAGCTTTAAGCCAAATAAAATAATGGCCACCCGAAGCAATTTTTTTGTTGAGAATTGTAGACCGGACTGAAGGGCAGTTGGATAACCAAATGCTTGGCGAAACACAATCGCCAAAAGAATGGATGTAGCTAAAGCCCCTATATATTGAAACCCTGGAAGCCCTGCAAGGAGAACGCCCATAGTAGCTAATATAAAAGTAAATCCGATTCCACCTAAGAATGGATAACGGGATAAGAATGTATACATAACGTGCACCTCCGTTCATTTATGTTACGCTCCTTACGGGTATAAGTTAAATAAATCATGTTAATATAGATTATAAGTAAACACTTATAGTAGAGAGGTGATAAAGGTGAATGATACATATAAAGTATTTATTACTGTAGTGGAGCAAAAAGGTTTCTCTAAAGCGGCTGAATCCTTATATATGACACAACCTGCAGTAAGTCAGTACATTAAGTCCCTTGAGTCTAAAATGGGTGTACAGTTATTGGACCGTAATTATAAAAAAATAGTACCGACAAAAGCAGGAGAGATCGTTTATGAACACGCTAAGCAAATGATTGGTCACCAAGACACGATGTATCATTTAATTCATGAGTTGTTTAATGAACCAAAAGGTGAGCTATCCATTGGAGCAAGCTACACGTTTGGAGAATATGTACTACCTCGTATTATTGCAAAAATGCGGAAAGAGTATCCTTCTATTCACCCAAGTATCAATATTGGGAACACACAGGATATCGCAAAGCAAGTAGCAAATATGGAGCTTGATATCGGAATTGTAGAAGGTGATGTGGATGAACCCTCTATTAATCCTCATCCATTTGCTGAGGATGAAATGAAAATTGTAGCCTCCATCAATCATCCTTTGGCGAAGAAGGAACATGTAACGTTGAGTGATGTAGAACAAGCTATATGGATTACGAGGGAAAGGGGTTCAGGAACCCGTGAAGCAACAGAACGAATGTTTCATAATCTCTCCATATCACCAATAGAGCGCATGGAGTTTGGTAGCACTCAAATTATTAAAGAATCAGTAGAAGCAGGACTTGGTGTCACCTTCTTATCGTTATGGACCATACGAAAAGAGATTGCTATGGATAGCCTTGCAATCATTGATATACCAGAAGCGACTCTAAAACGAAGCTTCTCCATTTTATTACGCCAAAAACCCATGCACACCAAAGCCACCACCATCTTTCAACAACTCATCCAATCCAACACCTAACCCAAAAACCTTTACCACACTAGAGCAATACAGCGTGCCAGACACCCTTTACCGCTTTAGCGAACGGCAGGGTGTCTGGCACGCTCTGCTGCTTTAAAGGGAAATGGTAATGCTGTTGTGCCAGGGGACGCATTGAGAGTTTATGTGGGGGATGCGGATTGGTTAGGATGAGGGTATAGATTGGTATAGGAGGTGCCTTATGAATAAGGTAAATGTGGTATGGTTTCGGCAGGATTTACGTTTGAGTGATCATAAGGCGTTATATTATGCACTGAAAGACGCTGAACAATCAGGGGCTAAAGTGATGGGTTTGTTTCATATACATCCGTCTCTAAACGATGAGTTTACGATTCGTCATGATTATTTCTTCAGGACTCTAGAAGATCTTGTTCATCAAGCTGCTTATTATCAGTTTCCGATTCATTTTATTACAGGGGAAGTGGAAGAAGCATTTCAGCAATTACTTGATCAAGACTTTACGGTTCAATCCGTATTTTATAATAAAGATGAAGTTGGTTTTGGACGAGAGCGCGATCAATCGGTTAATAAGTGGCTGGAAGCTCAAGACATACAAGTTGAAAGCTTTGTAGATGCGCATATTCATGGAGTTGAAGAAGTTCATAAAAAGGATGGCGGCTATTACAAAGTATTTACACCTTATTACCGAATGTGGTCCTCTTTAGATAAGCCTGCAGTGTTTTCTGTTGATAAGAAGAAGCTTTCAGAGTTAGGAGTGGATTTCACAGATCAATTTCAGGAAGGGGAGGAAGCTTTCCGAGATTTGCTTTCAAAGTGCACGAGAGAATGGAAGCATATAGGAGAGCGCTCAGCCATTCAGCGGCTCGCCCATTTTCTCCACAATAAGGTGCACCATTATGAAGAGAATCGTGACTTTCCTGCGAAGAACGCTACAAGTATGATCTCGCCATATTTAAAAAATGGTGTGCTTTCTCCCCGCACGGTCTATCATAAAGCGATGGAAGTGAAAGAGGAGAAAGGTGGGGAATCAAAAGGATTAGAAACGTACATCTCTGAAATTGCCTGGCGTGATTTTTATAATATGATTCACTACATCTATCCAAACAGTAAGCATGAGGAAGTGAGTGAACAGTATCAAGGCATCGATTGGAATCAGGATGAAGATTACTTTGAGAAATGGAAAGAGGGCCAGACAGGTTATCCGATCGTGGATGCAGCCATGCGGCAGTTGAATACGATTGGCTGGATGCACAATCGTCTGCGGATGGTCGTAGCTTCCTTCTTGACGAAAGACTATCTAGTTGATTGGCGAAAAGGAGAACGCTATTTTGAAGAGCGTCTTATTGATTATGATGCTTCTTCAAACATAGGGGGATGGCAATGGGCGGCATCTACCGGCACAGATGCTGTTCCGTACTTTCGCGTATTTAATCCAACCCGACAGTCTGAACGTTTTGACCCAGAAGGAGAATTCATCAAATCCTATCTTCCTCAACTAAAAGATGTACCTAAGAAGTATATCCATGAACCTTCTAAGATGTCAGCAGAAGAGCAGGAGAAATACAATTGCAAAATAGGTGAAGATTATCCTGAACCAAGTGTCGATCATAAAACAATGCGCAAACGGGCGATTGAAGTTTTTGAAAAACAAAAGGACTCCTAATGAAGGATAAAACCTTGCCAAAGTCCCCTTTACTAGGCAAGGTTTTGAAAATATGAAATAATAAGAAAAAAGCGATTGATGGAGGGAATGTTACGATGAAGCCAACAGAACAACAGTTGCAAAAATATGCTGATCTTGCGATACATACGGGTGTTAACTTACAAGAAGGACAAGCTCTAGTCATTAATTCTAGCGTAGAAAATGCTGAGTTTGTTCGTATTGTAGCAAAGCGAGCGTATGAAGCAGGAGCTAAAGATGTACACGTTCGTTGGTCTGATGAAGACCTAACTTACTTGAAGATGAAAAACGCTCCAATGGAAGTATTAGAGACTGTTCCAGGATGGAAAGTGGATGAGGTTATGAGTTATGCAAAAGACGGTGCTTCTGTTCTTTCGATTTATGCTCCTAACCCTGATCTATTAAAAGACATCGACCCAACTCGTGTCGCTGCAGCCAATAAGGCAGGCGGACAGGCAATGAAAGAATACCAGGAGTATGTGATGAATGATAAAATCACGTGGTCAATCGTATCTGTTCCTACTGTAAACTGGGCGAAGAAGGTTTATCCTAATGCTACTGAAGAGGAAGCAATCGATCAGTTATGGGATCAAATCTTTAAGATTACAAGGATTGATCAGGAAGACCCAATCGCAGCCTGGGAAGAGCATAACGCGACATTACGCAAAGCTCGTGCTTATTTAAATGAAAAGCAGTATAAAAAGCTTGTATACAAAGCCCCTGGCACAGATCTATCTGTACAGCTCGTTGATAACCACATTTGGCATGGAGGCGATACAAAATCTCAAGACGGAGTGAAGTTTAATCCAAATATGCCTACTGAAGAGGTATTTACAATGCCACATAAAGAAGGCATCAATGGTACCGTTACGAGCACGAAACCATTAAATTATGCAGGTAATCTAATTGAAAACTTCACACTAACATTTGATAACGGAAAAGTTGTAGACTTTAAGGCAGAAGAGGGAGAAGAGACGTTAAAACTACTCCTTGATACAGACGAAGGAGCCCGTCGTTTAGGAGAAGTAGCACTAGTCCCACACCACTCTCCTATATCCCAGTCAGGTCTGATCTTCTTCAACACGTTATATGATGAGAATGCTTCATGTCACTTAGCCTTAGGTGGCGCCTATCCTACGAACGTAGAAGGCGGATCTAATATGAGCGAAGACGAGAAAGCCAAACATGGTGTCAACGAAAGTATGGTACACGAAGACTTTATGATGGGTTCATCCGATATGGATATCGACGGTGTCTATGAAGACGGTACAACCGAGCCAATCTTCCGCAACGGAAACTGGGCCATCGATTTTGAATAAAGAATAAAGAATAAACGAAAAGCCCAAGCCCTGTGTTTGGGCTTTTCTTCTTTTCCTTAGGCTCCGATAAAGTTTAATGTTGTTATTTTTATAACAGATTTTATTAAGAATTGTAGCTGAGGTAGATTAGTCCAGATAGGGTCGTTACCATATAAGCGCTTGGGCAGACTTGGGGACAACTCGCTTTCCCGCGGGATTCTCGTAGTCACCTAGATTGTACTTACCTGGTTTGGTAAACGACCCTGTAGCTTAATTGCTGGAGATTATAAAAGTGATATGGCGACGTTTTTGTTTAATCTGATAACGCAAAGGGTTGCCGGGGAAAATGCGAGACTCCCGTGGAAAAACGGGCTTCCGAGATCCCGCAGAGAGCGTATGCGAACGAGGAAGCTCGGGAGTTCGTCCACAGGAAAGCGAGTGTTTTCCCCGGCAATCCTTATCTCATCCCAAGTAAACAAAAACGTTATACTGGTTCATATACTTATATGGAACAAATAAGAAATTAACAGAAGATACATAGTGAAAGGACTCACATGGTTCCCGGATATTCGGGGAATCTAAATACCAGAACAGAAACAAAGGATGAGGAACATGAGTGACAAACAAGTAGAAGATTATCTGCAAAATGGAATTTATGGAACACCTGAGACGAAGCCGTCTGAGAGGAAGCGTTTCTTAGGAACCATTCGAGAACGAGTAGTTTTTGCCCTTACTAAAGGTCAGGTTATGAAGAAAAAAGGTATAAAAGACATGGAAGAGAAGATCGCAAACAATAAAGAAGCACATCTTTTGATAAACGGTAAGATTAGTTCTCGCTACTACAAGAATTATCGTGATTTAGCTTTGAAATATGGACTGGGGTATACAGTCGTTAATAACAGAGAAGCAAATTCAGATCTAGGAGCAGTTCTTACTTACGAGCATGCGGTCGACTGTGAGGAGATTTTTTTACAAGAACATAAACCCCAATCCAAACCTGAGCAGAAGGACAATCTGGTGAAGCGTTTTCTTAATTTTTTAAGAAGAGAACCATAATTTGGTTTCGGGAGCGTCCACTTTGGGAAGAGGTCTTATAGACTAAGACGAAGGAGTGACCTCTGTGAGTACATTAGATTGGCTTAGTAAACAGATCAACGAGGTAGTAGAAGAGTTAGATTTATCCTCTTCAGTCTACCAAATCTTAAAGGAACCGAAGCACTGCATTAAAGTATCGATCCCCCTTGAGAAGGATGACGGTACTGTAGAAACCTACACAGGCTTTCGCTCTGTTCATAGCGATCTACTTGGACCAGGTAAGGGAGGCATTCGCTTTCACGAAAATGTAAGTGAGGAAGAAGTTGTGGCCCTTTCCATGTGGATGACGATGAAAACTGCTATTTTAAAACTTCCTTTTGGGGGAGCAAAAGGTGGCGTTCAAATTGATCCTAGTACACTCTCTAAACGCGAGCTTCAACAACTAAGCCGCCAATACATCCAGCAGATTGAACCTGTTATAGGCCCACAGAAAGACATCCCGGCACCTGATGTTAATACAAATGGACGTGTTATGGGCTGGATGATGGACGAATTCTTTAAATTAAGAGGACGTAATATACCTGGATTTATTACAGGGAAACCTCCAGTGATAGGGGGATCTGAAGGGCGTGTAGAAGCGACTGGAAAAGGCGTGGTTATAAATATATTAGAAGCCTTGAAGAAGTTAGATATGGAAGCTGATCAGGCAAAAGTCGCCATTCAAGGATTCGGCAATGTAGGTTCTGTTACAGCCAAATCTCTTTCAGAAAAAGGCATGAAAATCACGGCCGTAGCTGACGTGGATACGCTCGTTTATGACGAAAATGGCCTTGATATTCCTGACATGCTTGAATATATGGAAAACAATCAATCTCTAAAAGGATACGCAGAAGAAAAAGACCCGAAAGAAATCTTTGATATAGATTGTGATATTTTCATTCCTGCAGCGCTTGAAAACCAGATTACGGAAGAAACAGCGCCAAAGATTAAAGCGAAGATTGTGGCCGAAGCAGCAAATGGCCCGACTACAGAAAAAGGGGACGATATTTTAGCCGAAAATGGCGTGTTTGTTATCCCTGACATCCTGTGTAACGCAGGAGGCGTTATGGTCTCTGCCTTTGAATGGATGCAAAACGATATGCACGACCATTGGGCAAAAGAGGTCGTCAATGAACGCTTAGAGAAAGACATGTCCATTGCCTTTCAAGAAGTGTATGACATGAAGGAAGAAATTGATAAAAGCATGCGCCACGCGGCGTTCTACTTAGCGGTGAAACGTCTGGGTGATGCAATGTACGCACGCGGTTGGGTTGTTTAGGTTTTTAGGAGACCGATGGCTTTACAGAATAAGCATGCGTAAAACGAAATCCCGTCCATTTATAAATGGACGGGATTTTTAGGTTAATAGCGCAACTTTAACAGTAACTCTCGAATGGAAGGGTCCTCTAAAATCGTATTGCTATATTTTTTAGTAATTTCCGTTAAAGCAACATCATGATAGAAAAATTCTTTGAAGAATGTAACGAGAGGACGAGATTGAGTCTGAATGGCTTGCCACGCGTTTTGTTCAATACCAGCAAAAATCATTTCCTGGTTATCAATAATTAGAATACGGCTTCTTTCTAATGCTTCGTGCATGGAATTCGGAACTAAAACCGATACATCAGCAATGCTGGTATCCAATTCGCCAATCGTATGAATTTCCACGTGTCCTCCGTTTCGGTCAAATTGTTCAAGAATGGGGAGGTGAACACGCAAATCATCTGCCCAGCCTGAAATGATAATCGATTCCTTTGCCCCTTTAATCATTTCTTTTTGAACAGCTTGAATCGATTGGTCATCCTTCAATGTCCATACTCGATCATCTGACGGGGCCTCTGTTATAGGAACATTTCTCAAATGCTCGACGTTGGCTTCAAAGTCAGATTTTAGCTTGTCGATTGTCGATTCAATGGGTAAGGCAGTATATTGCCTTTTCTTATCCACAGTTGACTCTAAAATCATTCCTTTTTCACTCATGCGTTGAAGCACTTCATATACCTTCGAGCGCGGAATGCCTGAACGCTTCACAACCCCTGTCGCGTCCAAAGGCTCATTAACAGAAATGAGTGCCTCATATACTTTGCTTTCATACTGTGTAAATCCAAATGGTTGAAGCATGGTTCATTAGCTCCTTACGTTCTAGTCGTTAGTTCTATCTTAGCATACCTAGCGCAGATTTCGTTTTAAGATCTACTGTTTAGTAGGGGGAAGCAAGGGATTCATGAAGACTGTGGTTTGAGCCGCGATCTGAACCTCGTGAAACCTTGATGCATAGGTGGAGAGATTTGGGTCTTGTGCTTTTTAGATTTTAAAGTTACCATGATAGTGGTAACTTAAATGGAGAGGACGAGACATCTTGGATAAGCGTGTATATCTGTTAACGATCGTAGCCTTTGTAGTGGGCATGGTCGAACTTATTATAGGTGGTATTTTAGATTTAGTAGCAGGAGATCTTGGTGTTTCAGTAGGAAAAGCAGGTCTATTGATTTCTATTTTTTCAGTTGTATTTGCTATTGCTGGCCCCATCCTATTGGCTTTAACTGCTAAAATTGAACGGAAGAAACTGACCTTATGGACACTTGTTGTCTTCTTGATAGGGAATTTAATTGCTGTATTTTCTCCATCTTATTCGATTTTGATGGCAGCTAGAATGGTTTCAGCTGCTAGTGGTGCATTGCTTGTCGTTCTTTGTGTGACGCTTGCATCTAACATTGTAAGTGAAGCATACCGAGCACGAGCAATTGGGATTGTGTTTATGGGAATCAGCGGTTCGCTCGTATTAGGCGTTCCATTTGGATTAATGCTTGGGAACGCATTTGGATGGCGTGCTCCTTTTATCCTGATTACAGGTTTAACGTTGCTTTCAATGGCCGGGGTTTATTTCTTTATGGAACGTATTGCACCTAAACCTTCGATTCCGATGAAAGAGCAACTGAAGACGTTGAAAGATAACAAAATCTTGTTTGCTCAAATGACCTCGTTTCTTTTTCTTGCAGGCCATTTGACGTTGTACGGGTATTTAACTCCTTTCTTAAAAACGACAATGGGTCTAAATGGAACGTGGGTTAGTATCGTGTACCTTATATTTGGTGTAGCAGCCGTACTAGGCGGGGGTGTCGGTGGTATGTTAGCTGATCGCTTTGGTACAAAACCTTCTGTATTAGGGATTATTGCCGTATTTGCGGTTTCGATTTTCCTAATTCCTTATACAACATTCTCATTCCCACTCTTCTTAATCGTAATGGTCATCTGGAGTATGCTCAGCTGGGCCGTAACACCAGCGCAGCAGAGCTATCTAATCGAATCAGCCCCTGAATCTTCAGACATTCAGCAGAGCTTAAACAACTCAGCACTTCACCTAGGAATTGCCCTTGGATCGTCGATTGGAAGTATTGTCATTGAAAGATCATCCGTAGAATACAACGCAACAGTGGGCGGGATTTTCATAGTAATCGCTCTTGGAACAGCTGTATTTTCAATGACCAGAACCCGCAGTGAAGTAGCGGTAAGTAAATAAATGTAGAAAGACCTCGTTCCAATACGAGGTCTTTTTTTGAGTTAAATAGAGACGTTTCCGTCAGCATTAATGGAGCGTAAGGTGGGCCTGGAAACCACTCGCTTTCCGCGGGCGAGCTGTCGAGCCTCCTCGGGAAAACCACCCTGCGGGGTCTCGTCTAACTCTTTCTCCCGCAGGAGTCTCGCAGTTTCCAGGCCCACCTTTGCCAAATGTGCAAAGACGGAAACGAGCCATATATGGCGATTGGGGAGAGGCATCTACAATCAGCGGGTCCGTTCACTTTATTAACATCAGGGCAGGCTTGGGGACTGCGAGACTCCCGCGGGATAAGGAGCCTAGGCAAGACCCCACAGAGAGCGATAGCGAACGAGGAGGCTTGCCAGCTCCCCGCAGGAAAGCGAGTTGTCCCCAAGCCTGCCCTAGCCTTCCCATACGCTAACGGACCAACCCTTAACTAATCTTCCTCGATGAGTTCTTTAACCAACTGTAAATCCTGCGTTTCACGTGCTTTTTGGTAGGAGGCGAATGGGCATCCTCTAGTTTCCACACGTTCCGAAACGTTTCCAATGTGAAAATCTGAAGGATCTAATGATTCATTCACTTCTGACCAGTAGAGAGGTGTTGCTACGCTTGCGCCTTCACGGCCGCGTGGTGAATAGGGGGCGACGATGGTCTTTCCTTCTGCGTGTTGGACGTAATCAATGTAAAGTCTGTTCCCTCGCTTTTTCTTTAATCGCTCGATTGTAAAAAGATCTGGCTCCTGGTTAATGAGTAATTGTGCCACATGTTCAGTGAATAAGCGGGTTTCTCCATATGTTAAACTTCCTGCTTGGATTGGAATGTGAATTTGCATTCCCTTGCCACCACTCGTTTTCACAAAAGCTTCAAGGTTCAGTCGGTCAAAAATGATTTTAAGAAGGTTGGCAGCCTTTATAGCCAGGGAGAAGGATTCTCGTTCCGGAGGATCAAGATCAAAAACGATCTCATCTGGGGCTGATGCTTGTGCAGTCCCAAATGGGATGTGATATTCAATGGCACCTTGATTTCCATGCCAGAGTAGAGAGTTCAAATCGTTACAAACCATGTAGGTTTCCTCGGAGCCCTCTATACGATTTACATAGTCTGGCGCATAATCTGGCAAGTGCTTTTGGAAGAATGACTCTTGATCAATTCCATCAGGAAATCGAATAACCGTTAATTTCTTATCTTTTAAAAATGGAAGCATGTAAGGAGCAATCTTCCTTAAATATAAGAGGAGATGTCTTTTTTGAAAATGGGAGTCTTTCCACAGTATTTTCTCTGTATTTGAATAGTCCACATGTGGAAAAAGGGCTAAATCCCACTCGATTTGTTCCCTCGTACATTCTTCTGGGGATAACTCAAGCAAAAATGAAGAAAACATAGGCTCGCGTAGATCGTTCTTCTGGGCATGAAGGCAGTGGATCCCCACACAGATGCTCGGCTCAAGCGTATATACTTTTCCGCTTTTCTCCCCTTTATTTGTAAAGAAAGTTTGAAGAGTTTGTTGATCCTCTGTGGACAGACCATGCTTCACAGATCCTGCATCCACAATGTTATCCCCGTTATACACAGAAGCTGTGAAATAACCGTTCTCAGGCTTATAGGCTGTTAAGAAAGCTTGAATCGTTCTCCAATTTTTAATTTTGATCCAATCTTCACTTCTTTCCCCTTCTTTGTATAAGCTCTTTTTATTTTTAGCGACCAATCCCTCTCCCCTATGTAAAAAGACAAGATCTTGTACTTCTCGAGCGTCCGAATAACTGTCCACAACATGTACACAATGCTTCCACTCCACAAGCATTTCTCGTCTTTCATGATAAGGAGAGTTCGTATAGGATTTTCCTTTTTCCTTGAGGAGGTCAAATGCTAAAAAAGTCGCAGGACGTTGCTCAGCAGCTTGTGCAATAGATTGCTCACTTCTCATTCGATTTCGCTTCTGCAACAAGGGAAAGTGACTTTGAAAAGGTGTGTTCAGTATACAGACCTCTCCGTCTAATAAAAGAGGAAGGCTCTCTTTTACAGAAGAAGTCTGCTTTGAAAACTCATTAATAATCTCAGGAAAACGATCAGACAAATCATTCCCATTCCGGCTCATCAACGTCACACCATCCTCCGTCCAATGAAGCAAGGCTCTGAACCCATCATATTTAACCTCATATATCCAATCCTCTCCTGTTGGTATGTCATATGAAAGTGTTGGAAGCATTGGCTGCAACATAAGAACCTCCTTTATTATATGGCTTTGCGGCTTTGCTAAAGCGGTGGCAGGGCTGGGTCCGTTATCGTATGAGGGCTAGGGCAGGCCCACCTTACGCCACATTAAAGCTGACGGAACGTCTCTCCATTTAGGGCAAAACAAAACCTTTTATAGTAGTGTACGTAAGACAAGATGATTTACTCACACTCAACATAAAACCAAACCCGTTAGCAAACGCTAAAAGAAAAAGGAGAGTGAAGCGCGTGCATACAATGTGGAAAGGTACCATTAGCTTTGGACTTGTGAACATCCCGGTTAAATTACACTCCGCAACAGAAAACAAAGATATTAGCCTACGTCAGCTCCATGAAGAGTGTAAGTCACCTATTGAATATGAACGTACGTGTCCGGTTTGTGAACGAGAAGTTGAGAAAGAAGAGATTGTGAAGGCGTATGAATATGCAAAGAATAAGTTTGTTGTGTTGGATGATGAAGAACTAGAGGAATTAAGGAAAGAACAGTCAAATAAAGCTGTTGAAATTATGGACTTCGTAAAACTATCCGACATTGATCCCATCTATTTTGAAAAGAGTTATTACCTTTCTCCTGACGAAGGTGGAACGAAGGCCTACTCACTTCTGAGACAGACCCTTTTAGATACGGAAAAAATCGGAGTAGCTAAGATCATCATCCGTTCTAAGGAACAGTTAGCCATGGTAAGAGTGTATGAGAACACATTAGTCATGGAGACGATCCACTATCCGGATGAAGTAAGGGATGTGAAAGAAGTTCCGAATGTTCCAGAAGAAACAGAATTAGGGAAAAAAGAATTAGAAACGGCTAAAACCCTCGTAGAACAGCTAACAAGTGAATTTGATCCTGAACAGTATAAGGACGATTATCGCCAAGCTCTATTAGACCTTATAGAAGCTAAGAAAAATAATGAAGACATATCTACCGCTGAACCAAAGCCAACTCCTGATAACGTGACAGATCTAATGGAAGCACTAGAAAAGTCTCTTGATAAGAATCAGAAAAAGACGAAAAAGAAATCAACGAAGAAGAAGTCTGCTAAAACAGGGAGCGAGCAGAAGTCAACTTCAAAGAAAACCTCTTAATAAACATTACATTTCCATTTTACGCATCTTACAATTTGGTAACATCCTCCTTAAAACCCCCACCTTTTACGAATGACTATAGTAACCGTTCTGAAGGAGGGGGTTACTTTGAAAAGGGAAGCCTATTTCGACAATGCGAAATGGATTCTAATGTTCCTTGTCGTTTTCGGTCATGTTATTCAGCCGTATAAGGATCAACATTCAATATATAGTGTGCTTTACCAATGGGTCTACACATTTCATATGCCTGCATTTATTATTGTTTCAGGTTATTTCGCTCAAGCAAATATCAATAAAGCATATGTGGGAAAATTATTTAAAAAACTCCTGCTTCCATATTTAAGTTTTCAAGCTATTTATACAATCTATTATGCTCTAATTGGAAAGTCGGGATGGTGGAAACCTCCATTTGAGCCACAATGGGCGCTATGGTTCTTAGTTAGTCTGTTTTGTTGGCATATTATGCTTTATTGGTACAGGCGATTGCCTAAGCATGTAGCCATATTGATCTCTATTCAAATCGGAGTACTAGTTGGATATATGAGTGGGATTGATCATTCGTTCAGCCTATCAAGAACATTTGTGTTCTTCCCGTTCTTCCTTATTGGTCATTGGATTGGTTCAGAAGAGTTAAATTGGCTTCGTGAAACAAGAACCAAAGTGCTAGCTCTTGGAGTCATGCTTTCTGTAGCGTTAGCCATTATATTTGGACCTTCATATGAAACAGAGTGGTTCTTTGGATCAAAATCTTATGTAACCCTTGGAATGCCAGAGTGGGGAGGTCTCATCCGATTCGGAACTTATATTGTAAGCATACTAATGGCGTTTAGTGTACTATCTTGGATTCCAACAAAAACGTACACATGGACAAAGTACGGAGCTTATACTCTTTACGTCTATTTATTACACGGTTTCGTCATTCAAGTTATTCGTGAACATGATTTAATATCCGTTTATTCCCCTTTTGATTTAGTGTATTTAGCGACGTTCTCCCTTTTATTAATGGGTCTCTTCGTATCTAGACCTGTCGTATCCTTTGTTTCCCCAATTATTCAATGGAGATCAATAGGCTGGAAGGTAAAGAAGTATCCTACGAAGGTGCACTCAGGTTCTTCATAGGGAATAGGCTGTTATATAAATAATGGATTAAAAAAGAGGCGTCTCTAATAAGAGACGCCTCTTTTCCATGCCTGCCTGTCAGATAAAGGACTTCCTTAAAAGGGATCAGACAGTTACCCAGCCCCCACCTATTACACGCTTGTTGTGCTTTTTACGTAGTGTCGAAATTCTGGCTCTCTCTCAATCAAAGAAGGATGCCCGAATTCCATAGATTCAATAATACTTTCCTCAGAATATCCAGTGAAAAGGGAAAGGGTCTGGATACTCGGCTTCCTGGCTCCACGCCAATTTTTCACCCATTCTTGGGTCTGAAAAAATATGATTAAATGTCTACGGTGAACAGAATATGGACGTGTATGTTTCAACTGTTCAACTCTCCTTTTCTTTTGTTATAGAAAGAGGTGTAGGGTGGTTGCTGGGTGGTTACGTGTTACCTTCCCAAATGCCATCTTGTTAAACATGTATACAATATGCAACATGACGTTTAGAAACGTTCATTTGGTGTAAATAAAGTATGTAGAGACGAAGATAAAAGCGTGTTCGATAAAAGGAGTGTGTAAAAAGTGGCAAATAAAATGTTAATGATCGTAACGAACGCAGGTGTGCTAGACGATGATCATCAAACAGGCTTATGGCTTTCAGAGTTTGCTGAACCCTATATGGAATTTACACAAGCAGGATATGACGTTACCGTAGCAAGCGTGGCAGGTGGCGAAATTCCGATTGATCCCAATAGTATTTCTGGCGAGGAGCCAGATGAATGGGAAGGGGTAATGGAACCTCTTAAAGATACGACAACTCTTAGCGATGTGAATCCTGACGAATATAATGGAGTGTTCCTGCCAGGTGGACATGGCACAATGGTAGACTTCCCTGATAATGAGGCTATTAAGAAGGCCTTGCAACCTTTCTTTGAGCAAAACAAAGTAATTGGTTCCGTATGCCATGGTCCTGCCGCTTTTGTAGGCGTAACGGATCATAGTGGGAAGTCACTCATCGATGGTAAGCGCCTAACAGCCTTCACCAACGCGGAAGAGAAGGACCAAGGACTAGACGGTAAAGTACCATTCCTTCTAGAGACCCGACTGACAGAGCTCGGCGCTACTTTCATGGCTGAACCAAACTACACGGAACATGTTGAAGCAGATGGAAATCTTGTAACGGGACAAAACCCACAATCAAGCTTAGCGGCTGCCCGAAAAGTAGTTCAAAAACTTGGTCAATAATGTGTAAACCGTACCCAATGAAAGCTTTGCCTCTCAGGGGGATACGTTTTATAAAGAAAGGCAGGGGAGTCTTCCCCTGCCTTTTGAATACAATTAAACCCCCGAAAAGTTTCGTATCTTTTCAAGGGTTTTTATATAACATTCTTAGAATATCAGATGAGCTACAAGTGTAATAACAGGAAGTGTAATGAGAGTACGTTCAATAAAGAGAATGAATAGCTCTTTAAAGTCAATTGGGATCTTAGATCCTAATACAACTCCACCGACTTCTGACATATAAATGAGCTGAGTAACAGAAAGGGCAGCGATAATGAAGCGGGTCATTTCACTTTCGATCGAGCTACCGAGTAGAGCTGGAAGGAACATGTCAGCAAAACCAACCAGAATCGTTTCAGACGCTGCTGCTGCTTCTGGTATTTGCAACAGTTCTAATAGAGGAATGAAAGGCATTCCAATCCATGAGAAGAACGGTGTGTGTTCTGCAATAATGAGTGTGACGGTTCCGATCGCCATGATGATTGGTGCAACACCCATCCACATGTCTAAAATATTTTGACAACCTTGTTTTATAAACTGAGGAAGGCTTGGCGCGTGTTTCGTACGTTCGACGGCCTTATAGTATCCCCAAGAGAAAGCATTGTAGCCTTTTGGCGTTCCAGGCTCAGGCTTTTTCTCTTCACCACTAACATATGAATCTTCTTTTCTTGAAAGAGGTGGTATGCGGGGCATGATCACCGCTGCAATGACACCTGCTAAAAGAACAGTTCCGTAGAATGGTGCAAACAAATGACTCAATCCTACCTGATCTATGACAACTAAAGTAAAGGTAATCGAAACGACTGAGAATGTTGTCCCTACAACAGCAGCCTCACGCTTTGTATAATGCCCTTCTTCATATTGCTTACTTGTTAACAGGACTCCAATTGTACCGTCTCCAAGCCAAGACGCTAACGAGTCGATTGAAGAGCGACCTGGAAGAGTAAAGAGCGGTCGCATAATTTTCGTTAGTATAATTCCAAAGAATTCAAGCAGTCCGAAATTTAAAAGCAGTGGCAAGAACATTCCTGCGAATAGGAAGACAGTAAATAAGATGTGTAACAAACTACCCTCTCCGCCTAGCAGAAGTCCCCCTGTAGCGCCTGAATACACTTCTTCTGGACCTAACTTGTAAAAGGTCATAATGGCAAAGACAGCTCCGAATAAACGGATGATCGTCCAAGACCACGGGACGAATAAAAGTCCAGTAAAGAAGGGTGATTTCTTTACAGCCTGTCCATTTGTCAACTTCGCGATTAGCGTCAGAATAGCTGTGACGGTAATAATAAACGTCATAATTGCAGGTAACTGACCTTGCAACGCTGTTTGAAGATTAGATGCAAAGTGTGCAATGGGTATCGTGATACTATCTTCAAATTTTATTGGCGTCATAAATAAAAGAATTCCGATAAAAGATGGAATAATAAATAGGAAATGGTTCATTGGTTTGAATGGAAATTTATTTTTTGAATTCATGGTTCTAATCCTCCAGGTACACAGTATTTCCGACATAAAAATGCAACAGAATTCATTTTAATACAATAACGGATGAAATGCTAATAAAAATTTATGGAAGTGAATAGTTATACGTAAAGAAACGATGTATTCATTAGGATCTGTTCATGTTGTTGTTATTTTTTATAATAGGTTCGTTCAAGATTAGGGCGGTAATCTTGAACGAATCAAAGTTGAGACACTTGATCAGGATGGGTCCGTTGCCAAAAGAGTGGTTGGGCAGGCTTGGGGACAACTCGCTTTCCTGCGGGGAGCTGGGGAGCCTCCTCAGCCGGCAAGCCGCCTTGCGGGGTCTCCCCTAGGCTCCTTATCCCGCGGGAGTCTCGCAGTCCCCAAGCATGCCCTGACGTGAATAAGGTGAACTGACCCGCTTTTTATAGTTGCTCTTAAGACCTTAAGACCTTAAGACCCCATACTCTCCAAATGTGGCGAGTTTCCGTCTCTCCCCATTTGGCAAAGGTGGGCCTGGAAATTGCGAGACTCCTGCGGGAGAAAGAGGTAGACGAGACCCCGCAGGGTGGTTTCCCCGAGGAGGCTCGGCAGCTCGCCCGCGGAAAGCGAGTGATTTCCAGGACCACCTTAGGCTCCATTAAAGCAGACGGAAACTTAGTCAAGAAAGCGATTATAATTACGTTATAAAATAACATCGGACTAAAACAGAAGTCATGAAATAATCGGTTCAAGGAAACAATAGAAACTATTGAAATTCGAATAGAACGGGAATGGCTTCTACAATGAACGTACACTATTTCTAAAAATGAGGGATTTTGATATGCGAACTTTTGCAACACCTAAACTTGTCGTGAGTAAATGCTTAGAGTTCGATCATGTGCGATACAATGGTGAACTGATTCCTGACAAAGTTGTTCAACGATTAATGCCATATGTAACATTTATACCTGTATGCCCTGAGATGGAAATCGGACTCGGCGTTCCACGTGACGTTATTCGGATTGTTCGGAATGGGGAAGAAGAGCGTCTGATGCAACCATCGAGCGGGGATGATTTAACAGATTCTATGACTCACTTCGCCAAAGGATTTCTTAGTTCTTTACCAGATGTAGATGGTTTTTTACTTAAGAATCGATCACCGACATGTGGGATTCAGGATGTAAAAGTCTATGATAAATTAGAAAAGTCTCCTGTAGTTGGAAAGACAAAAGGTCTATTCGCTCAAGAAGTGCTAAATGAGCACGAAGCTTTAGCAATTGAAGAAGAAGGACGACTTAAGAACTTCCGGATCAGGGAGCATTTCTTTACCAAACTCTTTACTTTAGCAAGCTTTCGTGAAATGAAGCAAACGCCATCTATGAAGCACCTAGTTGCTTTTCATTCTGAAAACAAGTACTTATTTATGTCTTACAACCAAAAGACATTAAAAGACATGGGGCGAATTGTAGCCAATCATGATCAATTATCGATTGAAGAAGTTCTTAATGCTTATGAAGAGAAATTAGGTTGGATGTTAAGAAGAGCTCCAAGTCGAAAATCAAATGTAAATGTATGTCAGCATATAATGGGGTATTTCAAAAACGAACTGACAAGAGGAGAAAAGCAATACTTTCTTGATGAATTGGACAAGTATTATGATGAAAAAATTCCTCTTAGTACGGTGCTCGGCATACTAAAATCTTGGGTGATTCGCTTTCAAGATGATTACTTATTAGGACAAACCTATTTCCAGCCCTACCCAGAAGACCTCATTGAAATAAGTGACTCTGGTAAAGGAAGGGCCTACACATAAACGCACATAACCGCCCAAGAGGCGCTTTTGTGCTATATAAGAATAAAGGGTGTCAGACACGCGTTCGCGCTTCACTGCGGTGAAGAGTAGATGCGCGTCTGACACCCTTTATTGTGTTAAAGGAAATCGTGAGATAAATTTTTTTCTTATAGGTAAACGTTGTCATTGCTTTTGGGAGTTTTAGAGAGAAGTGTGGTGGGAATCACTCCGTCAGAATCACTTATTAAAACTATACCGAAATAGTTGGAGGGCCTGAACGATGTCAACAAAAGGAAAAAGCATACACGCCCTGGTCATATTAATGTTTACCCAGTTTATATCTGGTGGTGTAACGAATACAAAGGGGATCGTTTTAGACCAAGTTGAGAAAGACCTTGGTCTTGATATGAGTCAATTTGGTCTTGTCGTATTTATATTTCAGCTTGGATTTACATTAGCAAGTTTACTAATTGGTTATTATACCGATAAAAAGGGCTTAAGAATTATGACGATTATCGGTTCAATCGTCATGGGGATTGGGTTCCTTGGAACAGGAATTGCTCCTAATATTACGTTCTTCTTAGGGTTCTATATGATTGTCGGTTTTGGACTTGGGTCACTTGGAGTGGCATCAAATGCAATTATTCCATCCGCTTATCCAGATAAACAAAATCGAATGTTTAACTTAGCCATGGGTGTTTATGGTCTAGGTATGGTTGTATTTCCACAGTTCTTAAACTTCATGTTCCAATTCGCTTCATGGAGATATTTCTATATCGGAATTGCAGCCAGCTTAATCGCAGTTATTATCTATGTAACATCTACAAACTTCCCAGATGGCCGTGCTGAGAAGATTGATATTAAAGCATTCATCCCTATGCTGAAAGACGCACAGTTTGTGTTCTTAATGGTCTTCTTAATGCTTGAAGTATCAGCAGAGGTATCCTTTATGAACTTCTTCCCATCATATCTTAAAGGTCTTGATTTAGGAGGAATGTCAACGGCTGATAAGGAAGCAATGGTGGCAGGAATCCTGTCCTTATTCTCCGTATTCTTTATGATCGGACGTTTAGGGGTAGCTTATCTAACGAATTGGCTAAATGAACGCATTATTCTAATCGTATTCTCAATAGGTTCTGTTGTCATGATTGGGATCAGCTTCCTATTCGCAAACAGCTTTCCGTGGTTATTCGCTGGTGCAGGGTTCTTCTTCTCCACGCTATTTCCGACCGGTACAGCCTTTGGTACATCTATCTCAAAAGCAGGAGGATCAGCTCTTGGTTTAATCTATATCGCAGCCGGAATTGGTGGCGGTATTGCAGGTTATATCGTCGGAATTGCTTCAGAAGTGTATGGTAAAACAGGCGGCTTCAGCGTCGTAATCGTATTCCTGGCATTAATGACCTTAACGACCTTCTTTATGGATCCCAATAAATCAAACCAAGCCAAGTAACAATTTATCTTTAACAGAGTAAAGCGTGCCAGACACCCTTTAGTTCACTAAAGGGTGTCTGGCACGCGCTGTTTGGGTAGTGGGGTAAAGGATTTCCTGTCATCGGGTTAGGGTGGCAGGATTTTTATATGGGCGTATGGAATAGGGTTTAGGAGTGGATTATTCCATACTTAAGGAGGAATGACAGCGATGAAGAAACTGCTTTTAACCGGTTTTGAACCGTTTTTAGACTTTCCGGTTAATCCAACGATGAAGATCGTCGAGGAGCTTGATGGACAAGAAATCAATGGATATCAAATAGTGGGGAAGATTTTAACGGTAGAGTTTAATCAATCTGGAGAACAACTTGTTCAACATATTCAAGAAATTGAACCAGATGCCGTAATTTCTCTTGGTCTAGCAGGTGGTCGATACAAGATCACACCAGAACGTGTCGCTATTAATTGTAATGACGGGGATGCTGATAATTCAGGGAGAACCCCACGAGATGAGTGGATCGAAAAGAATGGTCCTGATGCGATCTTCTCTACTTTGCCGATTCGTAAGATGGTAGACCGATTAACAGAACAAGAACTACCAGCTGATATCTCAAATACAGCAGGTACATATTTGTGTAATAATGTCATGTATCAAGCCTTGTTTTATATACAATCTCACAATATGAATACTCAGGCAGGATTTATTCATATCCCTGCTTCTCACGATTTAGCTGTTAAGCATAAACGGATCCCAAGTTGGTCCCATCGTGATCTGCTTCAAGGTATTAGAACATGTATCGAGAGTATAGAATAGCAGGTGATAATAATGAGAGATATACAGTACGTACCGTTTGGAGAAAACGGTATAAAGGTCGTTTTTCCAAATCATATTTCACAAGAAATACATGAACGAATTCTAAAGCTTTACCAATCTATTAAACGTCATACAGTAGAATCCATCACAGATATTGTCCCAAGCTATACAGTACTGACGGTTTATTTTAATGAGACACTAATTTCTTTTAATCAAATGAAAGAGAAACTAGAGAACATATGGGCTTCTGCGGATGCAAGAGACGAAACGGCCTCATCAAGAGTTGTTATCCTACCTGTATATTATGGTGGGGAGGTAGGTGAAGACTTGCAAAAAGTCGCTTCAGCCAATAACTTTTCAGCAGAAGAGGTCATTGACCTTCATTCTTCGAGAGATTACCTGACGTATATGATAGGTTTTTTGCCTGGCTTCCCTTATCTTGGGGGAATGGATGAGCGTATTGCTACTCCTCGTCTAGAGAAGCCTCGTGCTCGGGTAGAAGCTGGGTCTGTAGGCATTGCAGGAAGCCAGACGGGGGTCTATCCTATTGGTTCTCCAGGTGGTTGGAATATTATTGGACAAACGCCTGTCCAAATTGTTGACTTTACTAGAGAAGATCCCTTTCTGATTGAAATGGGGGACTATATTCGTTTTCGCCCTGTTCAACATAAGGAATATGAAGAAATTAAGCAACGGATTAAGAATGGATCTTACACCATTGAAATCGTAGACAAGGAGGCGTAAGGATGACACAACTAGATATTAATGCAGACCTTGGAGAAAGTTACGGCGCCTTTCAAGTAGGGGAAGATGAGCAATTGATGAAAGTAATTACGTCGGCAAACGTGGCATGTGGTTTCCACGCAGGGGATTACAACGTTATTGCAGATACGATCGAAAGGGCTAAGTCAGAAGGGGTAGCTGTTGGAGCGCACCCGGGCTTTCCTGATCTATTTGGTTTTGGTCGTCGTGAATTTAATATGAGTGGTAAAGAGATTTATAATTTGATCACTTATCAACTCGGTGCGATTGCTGGAGTGTGCAGAGTGAAAGGTGTGGAACTTCAACATGTGAAGCCACATGGGGCTTTATACAATATGGCAGCCAAAGATTATGAAATGGCAAGCTCAATCGCAATGGCTGTACGGGATTTTGATTCGAGCCTGATTCTATTTGGTCTTAGTAATAGTGAACTCGTTCGAGCAGGCCAAGACATGGGGCTGAAGGTGGCTCAAGAAGCATTCGCCGATCGCGCCTATACATCAGAGGGATACCTTGCCCCGCGCTCAATGGAAGGATCTGTGATTTCAAGTTTAGAGGAAATCGAGAAACAAGTCCTCTCCATTGTTCAAAACGGCTGCACAACATCTCTTGATGGAAAGCAAATTCCGTTAGAGGCCCAAACGATTTGTTTTCATGGAGATGGAGATTCAGCCTATCATCATGCAGAACACATTAAAAGCGTGTTAGAACATCACAATGTTAGCGTAAAAAAAGTGGGGGGATCCTAAACGTGTCCTACCTATTATGTTCAATAGAAAAAGCAGGGATTTTAACAAGCATTCAGGACCTGGGACGCTTTGGGTATCAACATTACGGTGTACCGATATCAGGGGCGATGGATAAGGTTGCCCTTCAAATTGGGAATGGATTAGTCGAAAACGATTTGGGAGCTGCTTGCTTGGAAGTGACCATGGGAGGCACAACCCTCCAAGCATCTCATGATCATCTTGTTGCCATAACAGGAGCAGACTTAGATGCAAAGTTGAACGGCCGAAGAGCTCCTCTATGGTCCACATTTATATGGAGAAAAGGGGACACTCTTACATTTAAAGGCCCTGTCGAAGGAATCAGAGCTTACATAGCGGTTCAAGGAGGATTAGATTCTGATTCAATCCTAGGAAGTCAATCGGTTTATGAACGAGGGCAAATGGGGAGTCATATTCAATCGGGGGATCAACTATATAGCCATTCAAACCAAGTCAATCGTAAAAAGATAGGGCTGAGTCACGACAAGCGCCCATCCTACGATAAAGAAGTTGACGTTCGGCTTGTTGTAAGCCAACACGAATCCTATATAAAAAAAGAAAGTATAGAAGGGTTCTTTAACACCACGTATACAGTCTCTACAGGAGACCGTATGGGCATTCAACTAGACGGAGAAGCAATGACCTTTAAAGATACAGGAGATATTATCTCTGAGGCAGTCACATTCGGAACCGTACAAGTTCCTTCAAGTGGAATGCCTGTCATCTTAATGGCAGACAGTCAAACAACAGGAGGCTATGTCACCATCGGCAACATCGTTCGAGCTGACCTATGGAAAATTGCCCAGCTCCCACCAGGTGGAAAAATTAACTTCCATAAAATCTCCCATGAAGAAGCGAGAAAACTCTCCAAAGACCTCCACGCATTTCTCTCTTCCTTACAAAAAGAAGCCAAATACATCCCATCCAAATAAAAAGCGCAGCTGGCTAACCCAGCTGTGCTTTTTTGGTCAGGTAGATCCGTTACCATAAGAGTGGTAGGGCTTGTTGGGGGGACAACTCGCTTTCCTGCGGGAGAGAGAGCTAGACGAGATCCCGCAGAGAGCGAATGCGAACGAGGAAGCTCGACAGCTCGCCCGCGGAAAGCGAGTGATTCCCAGGCCCTCCTTAAGCTCCATAAAAGCTGACGGAAACGTTTCTCTATACATTGCAAAACTAAACCGTATTGAATTCAACCCTTCCATTATGGATGGGGTACACGTCATCCCACATAACGTTTCAAGATACGATCCACGCTACCGGCGTAGGCCTCACCAAACAGATTCAGGTGAGCCATCAAGTAGTACAGCTGGTAGAGAGGTTTGATATCCTCATAATTCTCAGGAAAAGGCATTTCTTCCTGATACGCTCTATAAAACCCTTCAGAATATCCTCCAAATACTTCAGTAAACGCTAATTCAAAGGCATGATCACCATAAAAAACAGAAGGATCGATTAAACATGGCTCTCCATTTGGACCAGCCATCCAGTTTCCGCCCCATAGATCTCCATGGAGTAAAGAAGGTTTCACTTCATGAGTGAGCCACTGAGGCAAGCGTTCCATTAGCTTCTTTAACCGTTGTTTTCTTTCTAGTGGTAACTGTCCTCTTTCTGCAGCCATATTGAATTGAGGAACAAGACGATAGTCGTGGTAGTAGGTTGTCCAGTCCTCTACAAGGCGATTTGGCTGTGGCAGAGCGCCGATAAAAGTATCTTCTTCAAAGCCGAATTTCTCTCCGTAAGCTTTATGCATGTTGGCGATCCCGCGCCCTAAGCGCTCTTTTGTATCACCGGTTGGTTCTCCTTTTAGCCACTCCATCACGAGCGCAACTTGCTCATTTCCTGTTGGTTCATCATAGTGATACACCTCTGGTACGCGGATTGCCTTCGTATCACGAATGAATGAAAGCCCCTTTGCTTCTACGCGAAAGAAGTGTTCAGGAACGTCTTGATTTGTTTTTACGAAGTATTCTTGTTCTTTGGTGCGAACATAAAAGGCCTGGTTGATGTCACCGCCAGATATTGACGTTGTTTCTTGAATAGAAGACGTGTCTCCAATGGCTTCTAGTGATTGCTGGATTAATTGATTCATATTACGTTCACTCCCTGCTCGTTATCTTGTGTTCATTCTATATTCTACAATCTACCTCTTCTAACACGAACCATAACGTCGTGGAAGGGTGTATATTATGGAACAAGAAGTAGAAGGGCGCATCTTAGATTCGGCTCGACAATAAGACTGAAAAGGACCCGGGGGCATGTGATCCCGGGTCCTTTTACATACATACTACTTTTAAGATAGAGCGGTTTCTTGTCCGACTTTAGAATAGGATTCTCTAAATTCTTTTGGCGTGACGTTTGTATACTTCTTAAACAAGGAGGTGTAGTAGCTTTGGTTACAGAATTGAAAGAGGGTAGCAATATCGGAAATAGGAGTAGTAGTGTGAAGAAGAAAGTATTTGGATTCCTCAATTCGTTTTTGATTGATGTACTGAACGACAGATACGCTTACTTCTTTCTTAAACAAGTGAGATAAATAACTTGGACTAACTAAACTATTCTGAGCAATTGAATCGAGTGTAAGGTCTTCTAAAATGTGGTCATGAATAAATGCGATTGCTTGATTAACCACTTTACTGTACGGAAGAGTCTCTTCTTTGTTGAGGCGCTCAATAAACTTCGTCAGCATGTCTCTTTCGAGTTGAAAGAGTTCATCAACATCGTTGATCCTTTCGATCTGTTCCAAGTACTGATCGCTCAACAAGAACGCATCTTCTGGTTGAACACCGCTATGAATAATCGTGCGTGTAAAAAGGGTGCAAGAACTAACGAGGACATTTTTTACGGAACGCAGGGTTGGATTCGGCGATATAATCGCTCGTTCTTCGTTTATAGAATGTAAGAGTTGATGGGCTTTCTTAGGATCCCCTTGTGAGACAGCGACAAGTAGTTGGCGCTCCATCAAATAAGATGGATGTAAGTAATCATGGTTGCGATTCTGTAAGCGAACTTTCATAAACTGTTCAATTGTGGCCTGTTTAATAGACGTACTCATTATGTCACCTACAAATCTAGTTTTTTAACGATTTTAATATAATTGTAAGCGATTTCGCAACAAAATCAAGACGTTTTAGAATATTTTTTGTAAAATTGGAAAATTTAATCTTTTTCATCCTTAGTTAATCGTTTTTGTGTACGCAACAATCGTTGTGTGTTCTTGAAACCCTAGTTCTTTGTATAACTTCTCAGCTTGAGGGTTCGTAGACCTTACCGGAACGGTTACGACGGATAAATCTTGCTCTAGGAAAGCTTGATGGCAAGCATACCGGATTAAGGCTGAACCAATCCCTTGACCTTGTTCGCTATCTTCAACCTGCAAAAAGCAAATTTCACCTTCGTCCATGCCTTCAATCTGTTCAAAGAAAATATACCCTTTTACGGTGTCTTCTTCTTTATAGCACCATAATGAAAAATGCGGGTCTTGGATTAAATAAGTCATTTCTGTTGCGTTGAAATAGGCAGCATCTGGGTGCAACTGCTGCAATTTATCAAAGGATCCCTCGTAAGGGACTACATGTTCACTAAGGGGAGTGAAAAGGTACGTTTGTTTAAGGAGAATCAAGTTTTTCTCCCGGTTATAAAGCTTAAAACCCTTTGATTCACAAAAGTGAAGAACGTCTTGGTTTTGCTCAAAGAAAGCGACTTTCAGCTCCGAATAAAGGTTCTTCCATTCTGCTAGCGCCCTTTCCCAAAGCGTTTCCATCACGTTCAAGGCATCTACTCCATAGACAAATGGTCCAAGCAATCTTCCAACTTGTTCACCTTCAAACGGCTCTAGTCCTATAAAACCTATTATTCTTCCTTCCTCCACAGCGACCCAAGCATGGGGCTCATTGAATTGAAGTAACGCTCCTATTTGTGCTTCAATCGCACTCGGCTCTGATTCTAACCAAGCAATATAGTGAACGTCTTGTTCGTTACATTGAGCTAGCCACTTGCTTACAGCCGTGAGCTGGTCATCTTGCAGACGTTGAATTTCCATAGTTCCCTCCTGATGTTTCTTTAGGTTTTGGATCCTGCCCATATAGGGAACATCCTTCCCATGGTCTCTTTTCACCATACCAAAATACATACAATACCCCAAACGAGAGGGTTGTGAGTGCTGAAAAAGGGTACAAATACTACAGAGAGATGAGAGGGGGAAGGGATGCAGTTGAGGTATAATGCACTTTATCGAATTACTATTATCGTAGCAATGGCTTTAAAATTTTTCTGGCAGATCTTTTGGTTTCAGCGTTTTCATCGTATTTGGGACGAACAAACAAGAAATAAATGGCAAGAACTACTAGTGAAACAAGCGAAAGAATATAGGAAGAAGTCGTTAATGCTTGAGGGGTTGCTTATTAAATTCGGGCAATTCTTAAGTACACGTGCTGATCTTCTCCCTCCAGTATTTTTGAAGGAATTAGAAGGATTGGTCGACAGGGTCGAGCCCGTTCCTTTTGAAAAATCAAAAGCAATATTAGAGCGAGAATGGGGAGGAGACGTTTACAAGCATCTTCAGGAAATTGGAGATGAACCTGTAGCCTCAGCTTCAATTGGTGAAGTTTATAAAGGTAAGCTCCATAATGGTCAAGATGTGGCTGTGAAAATCCAACGATACCGTGTGGAGAAAATCTTCCACACCGACTTTAAGGCACTTCGGATCGTATTCTGGTTACTGGGCCGCTTAACCTCTATTGGCAAGAAAGCGGATCTTGGCGCATTATATCGTGAACTGGTATACGTTATGGGGAAAGAGCTTGATTTCACCGAAGAATTAAAGCATTCTCTATACTTTAAAAAGCGATTCTCTGGATTTAAAGGAGTTTATGTCCCTGATTATCATGAAGAACTATCAACCAGACGTGTACTTGTGATGGAATGGATCGAAGGAGTAAAAATTACAGACGAATCATTCATACAGGAAAACAATTTAAAGCGTGAAGATTTGGCCAAGCGAGTATTTGATTTATTTGTGGAGCAACTTGTCTCTGATGGCATGTTTCATGCGGACCCTCACTCAGGAAACTTAATGGTACGTTCTGATGGCACCATTGTTATGATTGATTTCGGTATGGTTGGTGAAATTAGTAAAGAAGACGCTAGTTACATTCGGATGATCATACAAGGATTTATCATGGACGATTACGATAAGGTCATTGGTTCCTTGGAAGATATGGATTTCCTACTTCCGTACGCAAATCGCCAAAAGGTTAAACGACTATTAAAAGAAACAGCAGATATGTATTTGCAGGGTGACTTTGAGAAATTTGATCAGGAAGCGCTGAATCAAATTATGAAGGACCTCCAAGAGTTTGTGAAAGAACAACCTATACAAATGCCAGCAGACTACGCGTTTCTTGGTAGAGCAGCATCCATCGTGATTGGAGTTTTAACGACAGTATATCCGGATATCGATTTAATGAAGTGGGGAAAACCTGTTATTAAGCAGTGGGTGTCTGGTGGAGAATCAGACGCAAGCTTATATAAGGAAGTAATAAAAGATACAGCGAAGCCCTTTCTATCCTTGCCAAAAAGCTTGAACGAATACTTAACAGATGCCCCAAGGCAAAGAGCTTTTGAGGAGAGAAAGCAACAGAGGCAGATGTTTCATCACTACTACTTCTTTTATGCGTTTCTATCCTTCTTCCTGTTTATAGGTGGAGGAGTGTTTGCTTTATATAGCTTTGAGAACCTTGCATCACTGTACATGTATATCGGATTTATAACAGGAGCAACGGGCCTTGCCGCTTTTATATTAGTAGCAAGCGTTCACTTTAGAACCATTAAGATTACGACAAAAGATAGGAGGAATAAGGGTGAGTGATTTACTACGTAAAGGGTTTTTAATCGGGATTGGTGCTGCGTTAAATGGCAAAGAGAAAGTGGAGAAAGTGTATAACGAAATGGTGGAAAAAGGGCAGATGAGTCCAACAGAGGCTAAAGAAGCCATTCGTGAATTCCGTGAAAAAGGTGAAGCTCAAAACGAAAAGTGGAACGCTCAAACAGAAGCCTACTTCCGCGAGCAAATCCGTGATCTTGGCTTCGTGACGAAAGAAGAATACCATGCACTTGAGGAACGAGTACAGAAGTTAGAGCAACTGCATGAATCATCAACTGATCCAGGTGAGGAATAAAAAGCTTTAACTGAAGGATAATGGTGTTAAGACAAAAAGCTCATCCAATTATGGTTGAGCTTTTTGTAGTTTATTAGACATATATACTTTTATTTTGTAGTTTGATCGTACAGCATAGCCACGGCTTGTTTTAACGTAGCCTTTGTAGTGACATCTTCTTTTGTTTTAGAAACGAGCCCCATTTGAACGGCCCGCATGCTTAAGTCCGGGCGCATCCCAGTTAAGATCGGTTTGAGACCGAGGATCTCAAGGGATGTGAGTAACTTCTCTAAGTGGCTCATGAAAAGGTCATCCACCTGGTAAACTCCGGACAAGTCAATAACAAGCCAATCAATATCAAGCTCATTCGACTCCCTTAATGTTTCCTCAATGATCACATTGGCGCGCTTCTCATCGATTTCTCCAATGATAGGTAATATAGCCACATGATCCATAATCGGCACAATAGGGGTCGATAACTTCAAATACTTTTCTTCATAATCATTTACTTTTCGTTGGTCCGCCTTAGAGAAAGCCAATGTAAATCCATGCACTATATAATTAAATAACAGATCAATGCGATTCACAATGTCCATTAGTTGTTTAAAAGATTCATTTCTCCCGCGCGTCTGGTTCTCGACAAAGGTCCAGATGGCTTCTTTGTATAGGCTTAGCTTCGCTATATAGTCAGATAAGACACCTTCTCGTTGGCTAACAATTTCACCGATCCTTTCCCCGAGATCTGTCGCACGTTGAATAGAATCCCCCTTCTCAACAATGTTCTCTCCAATCATGTTAACGAGCTTGTTTAAAAAAGAAATCAGTTCTTCATGTTCCTTATCTTCTAATCCGCCATATTCTTTTGGGTAATGTTTTTCTAGTAAATTTAGAATATCGGAAGCAACCGAAGACGAGTGAGCTTGCAATTGTGCTTGAAAGAAAGAGTAATAATTTGATTGAGTCATAGTACTTCAATCCTCCATTTAAGTTCCATTTTCTAAAAATCATTATAATAATTAAACAAAAAGAAGTAAATCAATGATGCCTTTGAAATATAAGGGAATTTTATACATTTATGTAATCTTTAGTTTGATTCAAAGAGATTGGTCACGCGCTGTTTCACTCTTAGGATCCAACACTCTTAAATTGCACCCTGTTAAAAAGATGAATAATGAAGCTACTAGTAATTTAAATTCCATCATAGATTCCCCTCACTTTTAGAACAGATGGTGATTTCTTACTCTATAACCCTCCCCAAGGCATAAATGGTAATTTTATATGCAGAATCACGTCGTGAAATGCTGACATACCAAGGATTTTGTCGAAAAGTTACACGTGAAACAATAGTGAGAATTTTAACTATATTCCTTAAATAAAACCTTCAAGGACGTACGTAATTACGTACGTCCTTGAAGGTTTTTTGTAACCCCGTTCTTTAGAAGAGTGGCCACTTTTTTAGATTGTGAGTGTTTGAAGGGGGAAGTTATTGAATGCGTGGCCGTTTAACTTACCAGCCCAAGTCCTCGTATGGTAACGGCCTTCGCCAATTATCGATCACTAATGAATTCAGGCATAAAATGATGTCTTTCTCACATGCTATGAACAGCAATTCTAGAAATGAGGAGAAGCGTATGAACTGGTTTTCAATTATTCCTTTTATTGTCGTAGTCATAGCAGCCATTGCCACGAAACAAGTAATCCCTAGTTTATTCTTTGGGGTTGTGGTTGCCGGCTACCTAGTTACCCCTGATTGGTTAGGGGGTATGACTCAGGCACTTGATTTTGTAATTAAAGGGTTGTCTGATCCGAACAATTTAAAGATTATTATTTTCCTTTATGCTTTTTCTGGACTTATAGGATTAGTCCGAATCTCAGGCGGTATTAAGGGTTTTGTACAAACAGCAACGGAAAAAATTTCAGGCCGAAAAGGGGCTTTTGCTCTCACTTGGTTATCAGCTCTTGGGACATTCAGTGCTCCGAGCTTTCGGATTGTAACGATTGCTCCAGTTATGAAAGCAATGGTGAAGAAGTTACCTATGACAAAACAAGAACTCGGATTTGTTATTGAAACAACGGCATCCCCTTTTGTCGTTCTTGTGCCTGTAGCAACGGCCTTTGTGGGCTACATGTCTTCTGTTATTGGCTTATCAATGGACCAAAATGGGATAGAAGGGGATCCGTACATGTTTTTCTTAAGAAGTATTCCCTATAATTTCTTCGCCATTTCTATGATTCTTATTGGGTTTTACTTAAGTTTCTTTCATAAGAGCAAAAAGCAAGCCACGGATGCTGAAAATAACGCTTCCGAACAACAGGGAAAAGAGGACGATGATCAGTGGGAAGATTGTCATCCATCTGTATCGAAAGACCTTCCTTCTAACTATTGGCATCTCATTCTTCCGTTAGTTAGTGTTATTATCTTTACATTTTTCTTCATGTACATGCTCGGTGTGAAAAAGGAAGGAGCTGAAGGGTTTGAAGCGTTAATAAATGCAAGTGTGTTAGATGCAATGGTGTTAGCAGTAGTGATCTCCATTGCATGGTTCATCATTTATTTAAAAATAAGATCTTATCCTCTAAGGAAGCAAATGAATGAACTCGTGAATGGAGGCAATGAAATGATGAGTGTTATCCTCTTGCTAGCTATGGTTTGGGGGCTGAGTAAAGGATCAGAAGCCCTTAACTTCGCTCAAACCATCTCTCAGTCCCTTCAATGGATACCAGCTTCTTTCGTCGCAGTGCTCGTTTTCCTAATTGGATGCGCGCTGTCTTATTTCATCGGTTCTTCTTGGGGAACATGGGGGATCTTAATGCCAGTAGGGGTTTCAATTGCTACTGTTAGTGGGAGTTCGTTACCAATCGTCATCGGCGCTGTATTCGCAAGTGGAACATTTGGAGCTTTTTCTTCCCCTCTTAGTGACAACACCAACACAACAGCAGGCATTTTAAACTTAAACGCCGTGCGTTACGCGAAGTTCAAGTTTAAGCCAGCCGCAATGGCAGCCGGAGTAGCAGCAGTTCTTTATTTAGCCCTACCATTTTTCTTGTGAAAAGGCTCTGTGCATATTTAGTGTCGATAGTGATCGATATAAGCATCGGTAAAGTTAATATAGTTTAGCTGGAAGAGACCGTTATGTTTGATGAGTGGTTTCCAGGCCCACCTTACACTCAATTAAAGCAAACGGAAACATTCTCTCAACTTCGAGTCTTCAAGATTACTACTTTTAACAAAGCCATAAAAAGAAGCGGAGGTGATGGCTATGGATTTGAAATCAGGGTCATTATTGTGGGTGGATACAGTGACAAAAGAGAATTCGTACCCGAGAGTCACTGAGGATATAACTTGTGATGTGGTTGTAGTCGGGGGTGGTGTTTCTGGTGCAATTATATCGAGAGAGCTTGTAAGAGCTGGCATAGATACGGTCGTTGTCGATAAACGGAAAATTGGACACGGTTCTACATCAGCTAATACTGGACTGCTTCAGTTTTCGAATGATAAGACCTTGACGTCTTGTATAGAAACATATGGAGAACACAATGGCCTTCGTTACTACCAACTTTGCTTGGCGGGGATCGATAAAGTAGAGGCGTTAGCTCAAGAATGTAAGATAGACCCAGATTTTATTAAACGCGATAGCTTATATTTTGCTACTTCTGAACAAGATCTTTCCCTTCTTCAAAAAGAATATAAAACGTTAAAGAAATATGGATTCAAAGTAGATTACATGAACAGAAATGATGTGGAACAGTCCTTTTCTTTCTCTAAGCCTGGTGCCATATACGCAAAAGGGGATGCTGAAGTTAACCCATTTAAGTTAACAGTGGGACTTATTGAGGCGAGTGCAAATGAAGGTCTTCGAGTATTTGAAAATACGGAAGTGGTAGACCACAGTGAACGTGAAGGTGAGGTGACTCTTCTTGTGAAAGGGGACTATACAATCCGCACAAAATTTGTTGTCTATGCGACGGGTTACGAAGCGCAACAAATGAAGAGAAACCAGAATGCAGTTTTAGAGACGTCTTTCGCTATGGCGACAGAACCTGTGACTCACTTTCCTGGTTGGAAGGATCGATGCTTAATTTGGGAAACAGCTCGTCCGTATTTATATGCAAGGACTACAGCAGATAATCGCATTATTATTGGTGGATTAGATGAACCTTATATAAAGAAAGATCAAAGAGAGCGTCACCTGCAATCGAAACGGGATCAACTTCTTCAATCATTACTCTCCCTGTTCCCAGATTTAGAAGGGGTTAACGTTGACTATTACTGGGGGGCGGTGTTTGGAAGTACACATGATGGCTTTCCGATTATTGGCCCTCAACCTGAATTTCCTCGTAGCTTCTTTGCTTTAAACTACGGAGGAAATGGAACAATGTATTGTACCATCGCAGCAGAAATGATTAGGGACTTTATTGTAAAAGGTGGGCATCCGGACGCGCCTATTTTTTCAAATTTTCGTTTACCTAAAAAATCCAATAAAATCAACAATGGAAACGCTTAATTTATCATTGATAAATCAGGCGTTTCTTATTTTTTGGTCTAAATTGTTGACAATTATCTGAAAACTTGTAATATTATATACATGAACATGTTAGAAAACCTAACATAAAACGTTAAGGAGGAGTTACAGTGAGTGAATTAGGCATGATGAACAGTTTATGGACGATGGTATCTGCCGTTTTGGTCATTTTAATGATTGGTGGTTTTATTCTTTTAGAAGCAGGTTCAACTCGTATGAAAAACGCTGGCCACATTGCTGGAAAAACGATTTTTACATTCGGAATTTCATCTTTGGTCTTTTGGGCAGTTGGATATGGAATGATCTTTGGGGAAGGCAACGCTTTTGTAGGTCTATCTAACTTCTTCTATGGTGGTACGATTGATGCCGGGGGAGATTTAGCTGAAACAGTTTTCTTTGTCTTCCAGTTAGCGTTTGCAGGAATTGCTTTAACGATCGCATTCGGAGGATTTGCAGAACGTGCAAAGCTATCATCTTATATTTGGTTCGCTGTATTATTCTCTGTTTTCATTTATCCAGTTGTTGCGCATTGGATCTGGGGAGGAGGCTGGTTATCGGAACACGGTAAGCAGGATTTCGCAGGATCTACCGTTGTTCACCTAACGGGTGCCATGGCAGCTCTTGCGGCCACGATGATCTTAAAGCCTAGAAGTGGAAAGTACAACAAAGACGGAAGCGTGAATGAAATCGAAGGTCACAACCAGGTCTATACTTCACTCGCTGTACTCCTATTATGGGTCGGTTGGTTCGGTTTCAATGCAGGTAGTACGGTATCAGTTGACGGGGCGTTCTTTGGATATGTTGCATTAAATACTCAACTAGCTGCAGCGGCAGGGGCGGTTGCTGCAATGTTTATTACGATGATCGTTACGAAGAAAGCGCAAATCACAACGATGCTTAACGGTGCGCTTGCTGGTCTTGTTGCTATTACAGCATCTTGTGCCTTTGTAGCTCCTTGGGCGGCTGTAGTCATTGGTCTTATTGCGGGTGTAATTGTACACTATAGCATGTCCTTCTTTGAGAAGAAGCAGATTGATGATCCAATCTTTGCTCTATCTGTACACGGTGTAGCTGGTGTTTGGGGAACTCTTTCAACTGGTTTCTTCGCCACACCAGAACTTGCAGCTGCCAATGGCGGTCGTGCAGGACTCTTATACGGTGGAGGTTTTGAACAATTAGGTGTTCAAGCTTTAGGTGTAGGAGCTAGTGGACTATATGCCTTCGTTGTCTCTTTTGTCTTCCTTAAGATTATTCAAAAGGCAATGGGCGGCATGCGTGTATCTAAAGAAGAAGAACTTCTTGGTCTTGATATGAGTGAGCACGGAAGCTACGGATATCCAGAAGTATTCTCTACAACACCACAAAAACAACAGCAAACAAGTTAATAGATACACATCGAAACCGCCTGGGATCCTCCTCCCGGGCGGTTTTTAATTGGGCAAAAGAACGAATGGCAGAGGGGATGTGGAAAGCGAGTGATTTCCCGAACCACCCTACGCTCAATTAGGCAAGCGGAAACATTCTCTTATTCTTGGATAGGGTCACGCGATAAGCACAATATAATAGAAGAAAGACGGAGAAAGTAAGTATTTCTAAATTAATATAATACCAAACCCCTGATCCTAATAAGTCCAATGGTGTCTCCGCTGTTGGGGCACTTGAAAGGAATAGATAATTGGATCCAATCTCTCTATTAACAAAAAATATAACAATAGCGTACAGATTGAGCACTCCGAAGGTTCCTAATAGCGAGCGGAATGTAATGGTGACATTTGATGTTAGGATTAAGAACAAGCTTGCCCAAGAGATCGCCATATGATGAGAGAAAAATTTTAGAAAACGATAATGAGGAAAAGCATTGGGCAGTTCTGGTGTGAGAAGAGCCAGAAACGCTGGTATAATGCCTATAAAGAAATTAAATTGAATGAGGGCTTTGTTTCTTGTTACAAGAGCAATCATGGCTAATATGGAAGCAACCCCACACAAATGCAGTGGGACGAATTCTTTCGTGCTCCAGATATCGTTTGTAATAGCGAATAGCTGATATGTAAGTTCCGAAAGTAGTAAAATGGTAAACAACGTCCATCTGATGAAGGCCGTATAACGCGTAGAACGCTTGAATAGACGGTGGCTAAAAAAGAGTGTTAGGAGCCCTGCAAAGAATAGGGTGAGAATCATAATGTGGCTTGTCATCAGTGGCTCAAATGGTTGATGAATCTCATTGCTAAACCAACGACCCATAGCTTCTCTCCTCTCTGTTTGGGATTTTTATCATTTTATCACATGGAGAGATTGATGGCAGTATAGCGATTCTAGGGAAGGGGAAAATAGGTGAAGAAAAAAGCGAATTGTTTTCAGTGTAGGCATTTTTATACGACGTGGAACCCTGCTTTTCCTAGGGGATGTAAAGCGTACGGATTCAAGACGAAAGAAATACCGTCCATTTTTGTAGAGAAAACGACCGGCTCACCGTGTAGAGCTTTTCATAAGAAAGCTGTACAACCCTCATCGCAGCAGTCTTCAAACTCGAGGTTTGATATTCGTCTGTAAAATGTAAATCATTTGAAATGTCTGAAAGTATATCGATAATCCAAGAGATTTATGATATAGTTTTCCGTATTTCAGAGAAAATGAGTGAAGGGAGTTCTTTGTTTATGGCAAGAGAGAAATGGCAGTCCAAACTAGGGTTTATGCTAGCTGCCATGGGATCAGCGGTCGGACTGGGTAACATTTGGCGCTTTTCTTATGTAGCAGGAGAGAATGGAGGAGGTGCCTTCCTTTTATTATATTTAGCATTTGTGCTGCTGATAGGGATTCCGGTTCTATTGTCTGAATTTAGTATCGGAAGACAAGCCCAAAGCGATGTGGTAGGGTCTTATCAAAAATTAGCACCTAAAAAGCCATGGTTTATTCAAGGGTATATGGGTTTAATTTGTTCGTTTCTCATACTAGGTTTTTATAGCGTGGTAGCGGGGTGGTCTCTTTATTATTTTTGGAATTATCTAAATACTTCATTTTTTAACGCGCCAAGTGGCGGGTATGAGGCGGCCTTTGGTACGTTTATAACGAACCCTGTATCCCCATTGTTTTGGCACGGTTTGTTTATGGTCATCACAATTCTTGTTGTGTTAACAGGAGTGAAGGATGGAATTGAACGTGCTAGTAAAATCTTTATGCCAACGCTAGCAGTATTGTTGATTATGCTAGCTGCATATAGCGTTACACTAGAAGGTGCTCTAGAGGGTTTGAAGTTCTTATTCCAGCCTAACTGGTCAATTCTAGAAGATCCTTCGGTTTATTTAGCTGCTTTAGGTCAAGCATTCTTCTCACTAAGTCTTGGTATGGGAGGAATGATGACATATGGGAGTTACTTATCAAAAGATGAATCGCTACCTTCTGCAACAGTAGGGATCGGTTTAATGGATACATTCTTTGCCATTATTGCGGGTGTTGTGATCTTCCCGGCCGTATTTGCATTTAATATTTCTCCTGAATCAGGGCCGAACTTGGTCTTTATTACGCTCCCTGGGGTATTTGAACAGATGCCGTTTGGTGGGATTGTGGGTCTTGTTTTCTTCTTCTTGCTTTGTTTAGCGGCTTTATCATCCTCGATTTCAATTTTAGAAGTTCCTGTAGCTTACTTTATGCGTAAATTTGGCTGGAGTCGTACGCTCTCGAGTGCCGTTCTTGGTTCGCTAATGTATCTCCTTGGAGTTGCAGCGTCTCTTGGTATGGGAAGATGGTCTGACGTTACACTTATCGGTGATCGAGATATTATGGGCTCAATGGAGTTTGTTGCTTCGGATGTCTTCCTGCCGCTTGGTGGTTTAATTATCGCGTTATTCGTCGGTTGGCACTGGTCAAAGGCGGAGGCTTTTGAGGCAACAGATATGGCTTCTGCAGGCCCTATTCGACACATTTGGCGTTTTCTAGTAAAATTTGTAGCGCCCGTTTGTATTGCGATTATCTTCTTATCGTCTGTCGGGATCCTGTAATGAGGTGATGAAGTGATCGAACGTTTGCAGAACAACCTCCCTGATGTAGCGAAGGAGATTATTGAGCTACAGAAAAGGAGTTATCCCATTGAGGCCAGGCTTCTTGGTGTTAAGAAGCTGCCTCCGATGGCAGACACAGCCGAGCAAATCGAGAATACAAGTGAGATGTTCTTCGGTTATCGAGAAGAGAATAGACTTTTAGGAGTTATCGGCTGTGAAGAACTACGTGAAGTAAATGTCCTAGCCAGGCTAGCAGTGGATCCTGATTACTTGCAACAAGGGATTGCTTCTAGGTTGCTAGAACATTTACTTGAAGAAGTGCCATTACCATTAGAAGTCATGACTGGGAGAAATAACACCCCTGCCATTGATTTATATGAGAAATATGGATTTTACTACGAAGGTGATTCTGTCATGACAGAAGAAGGCATCGAATTAGTAAGATTAGTGAAAACGTAAGAAATGGAGGAACCGTTCGAAGCCGAGCGGTTTCTTTTTTGTGGGAAGGGGTTGTGACTTAGGGAATAGACCATTTGCTCATAGAAGAGCAAGCGATTCAAAAAAATAAATTCGACCTCTCATGCCAACACTCCCGTATTTCCCCGGAAATATGACAAAATATCTCATCATGAGGGCTCAATGCTTAGACTTTAGCTCTGCTAACGCTTTGTGTGTATCAAATTGAGAATAAGGTGGTCCTGGAAATCAATCGCTTTCCTCGGTCTCAGACGACGCGGGATCGTTTGACGTTGGCTATTGTCGTGACGATCTTAGTCGAACTTCTCCTTTCCTTTTCGAGCCTCCTCCTTCGCTGAATGGTGAAAGACGGGAGTGAGACACATTTGGTAGGCGGGGCTTTAATGCACCCGTCCTGAGGGGGCGTTCAACCAATAAACGTCAGGGCAGGCTTGGGGGCTGCGAGACTCCCGCGGGATAAGGAGCCTAGGGGAGACCCCGGAAAGCGCGTAGCGATTGAGGAGGCTTCCCAGCTCCCCGCAGGAAAGCGAGTGGTCCCCAAGCCTGCCCTAGCACTTATAAGCGCAACGGCCCCACAGAGCCTAGATTTTATTAGAGGTACCTTGGAGAATTTGTGACAGGTAGAGAGAATAAAAGGAATCCGTGTTATACTTTTTTGAGAGAAACAAGCACATAATAACTAGAAATAGAACGTGCAAGGAGGCAACGGTATGTCCGTTTCATATGATCAAATTTTGCAGAAAATGATGAAAGAGGTTCAAGAAGCAAGTCTTGGGCAACGAAATCCAGAGAAGGTTAAAGAACATGTTCGAGCGGTTAAACTGCTTAGTGATTTAATATTAGATGAACAAGGGTCTGCTTCTTACACTCAAGCACCCCCGCAACCATACGTACAACCACAAAGAACGGTGGAGTCACCAAAGGCTGCGCCAAAACCAGAACCAGAAATAGATCATGAAGAGGCGAACGGGAGCTCGTTATTTGATTTTTAATAGGAAATAGGGGGAGAGGAACATGAAAGTTTTTTTACTTTTAGGTGTCATTAACGGTTTTCTTGCAGTAGCGCTAGGGGCCTTTGGAGCTCATGGCCTTGAGGGTCGGATTTCGGAGAAAATGATTAAGACATGGGAGAAGGCAGTCAACTATCAAATGTTCCATACGATGGCATTGTTAGTCGTTGGGCTCTTATTTACCAAAGTTACCGGAAATATTGCGTCTGCTGGATGGGCTTTCTTTATCGGTATCCTATTGTTCTCCGGTAGTTTGTACATTTATAGTGTATCCTCCATTAAGTTATTCGCCATGATTACACCATTCGGAGGCGTTGCCTTCTTAGTCGGTTGGATCATTCTTGGTTACGCTGTTATCCGCTACATTTAAAAATAGAGAATCGTTGAGAATAGTAAAATGATGGCTGCCCGTAAAGCTTGCTCGATGAATACGGCTGTATTTCTTTGAGCAAAATGGGCCATTCCTTCAAACACAAAACTAAAGGCAAGCGTGTAAAACATCAATAAGGTTAAAATGGACCACCCATCTTTCATGAGAGAAATGATGCCTATAAAGATTGCTAAGGCGAGCATCAAATATTGAAGCTGGGCGAACTTTTGAGACGGATGTTTCATAGCAAACGCTCCTTTTACGTTTAGTAGAAAATGCGGCTGACCCTATATAGGGTCAGCCGTTTTGTTGTTTAGGGTTCTAAACGAGACGGATATGTGTAATTTCGGTGATGGATGTGAGGGCTTTGATAGTGTTTTCTCTTTATCCACCTTCGCTTTTTACCTTGGTCTGTTACTTGAATTTCCTCCGAATGGGTAGGCGTAGTTGATTTCTTCTGGGAATGTGATGTAATCCAGGTAGACCATTAGCAGTAAGTATCGCATGCCTGTTTCTGGGTCGCTTAGAATGATATGATCGCGGCCGGCTGCTTCAATGATGCCTTTAAAGATTTTGGCATTCCAGTTTTCGTTGTTCTCAAATGTCATATATACGGTAGCTAGCTTGCCTTTATTTAGTCGCAGAATATTTTCAATATAGGACTCTTGCTCAAGAGGTAAGTTCCCACCGTTTTGTGAAGGGGGGAGCTGTTGACCACTTTGCCCGCCTGGCTGTTGAGGCATTTGCCCCATTCCCATCTGATTTTGATTTTGGTAATAGGGGTACATCATCGGCTGTCCTCCTTGCATTCCCTGCATCCCTTGCACCCCTTGCATAGGGTAGCCTCCATATGAGCCTTGACCACCCTGACCTGAACCATAAGAACCGCCTTGCTTTTGATTAGCCATGTAAGCCTGCACTCCTTTCAGTGATAAGTATCATTCTCCACGACCCCGTTGATAGAAAAGATTTTATGAATTGCTTCAAATCCCCCTGACTTTTACACACCATTTTGTCGTTCCGGTTAATTTCTTTGGGTCGCCTATGAGGAACGACGGTCGTAAACTTACTTGTTTCAATAAGAAAAAATATATGAAGTAAGCGTATGACCAGACGTGAGGATTTGTTTCTTGTGATCTGAAAATCTCACAATCCTCTTAGAAACATGTTTATGTAATGGTGAAGATAGATATGAACAAAAGAATGGGGGATGCTTAGAGAGAGTTGCATGTGGGTTTCGAGTTTCTCTGACTGGTTTGGTCTCACGCCTGACAAGATACTTGAGCAAATAAAAAACGATCGCGAAAGGTGTTGTTTAACACTTTCGCGATCGTTTAATGAGAAGATCGTTAAATGGCTAAGAACGAATCGATCTCGTCTTGTTTCAGAAGGTTACCTACATAGAAGGAACCGAATTCTCCGTAACGGGCACTTACTTCATCAAAGCGCATCTCGTATACAAGTTTCTTAAATTGAAGAACGTCGTGAGCGAATAACGTTACGCCCCATTCCCAATCGTCAAAGCCGACTGAACCCGTAATGATCTGACGGACTTTGCCGGCATACTTTCTGCCTATCATACCGTGGGAATACATAAGTTTTCCGCGGTCTTCCATTGGAAGCATGTACCAGTTGTCGTCACCATCACGACGCTTGTCCATTGGATAGAAGCAAATGTACTCCCATTTTGGAAGGATTGGCTTCAAGCGAGCTTGGATTTCAGGATCGGTTTCAGGGTCTTTTCCTCTTGCCATATAGGTGGATAATTCCACTACGGAGACGTAAGAATAAGAAGGAACTGTATATTCAGCTAGTTTTGTTTTATTAAATTCTGTTTCAATCGCATTTAATTCTTCCATTGTCGGGCGTAAGATCATTAAGATGAAATCAGCTTTTTGGCCTACAACGGTGTAAAGAGCGTGACTTCCTTCTTTATTCTGTTCCGTTTGGTTCCACTTTTCTAAAAGTTGGTGGAATTCATGGATAGCAGACTCCCGCTCGTCGCTTGATGCGTGCTTCCAAGACGTCCAATCAATAGAACGAAGGTCATGTAAACAATACCAACCGTCTAAGGTTTCAACTGCTTCTGGCATGGACACTCTCTCCTTTATATAAATGAATTAATGATTTTTTTCTTCCGTTTTTTACTATAACATAACTTCTTTACAATTTGGAAACGCTGAAGATAGCAGGTGTGTGGGGTTGGGTTTAAGAGTGCATTCGTCTGAAAATAAAGAAATTTTAATATGGTTTCCTCTTTCCTTTCAATTGCACACAAAAAGATTTATCATATAGTACAGATATGAACTTGGAGGGATAACATTATGAGTAACCTGTTCGACTCTTTACGAGATAAATTATCAAATACAACGAAGCGTATCGTGCTTCCAGAGGGTTCTGATGAGCGTATTTTAGAAGCGGCATCTAAGCTCGCTCAAGAAGGTGCAGTTACACCTGTACTAGTAGGAAACCCTGATGAATTGAAACAGAAGGCTTCAGATTTAAACTTGGATCTTGGAAGTGCTGACATTTTAGATCCAAACAATTATAGCGAATTTGACGCAATGGTAGCGAGCTTCGTTGAACGTCGTAAAGGAAAAGCGACAGAGGAGAAAGCGCGCGAGATTCTTAAAGATGAGAATTACTTCGGTACAATGCTTGTTTACATGGGAGAAGCAGATGGCCTTGTAAGTGGCGCAGCTCACTCTACTGCAGATACAGTACGCCCAGCTCTTCAGATTATCAAGACTAAACCAGGCATAAAGAAAACATCTGGAATCTTCATTATGGTAAAAGACGAAGAGAAGTACGCTTTTGCTGACTGTGCAATCAATATCTCTCCTGACAGTCAGGATCTAGCAGAGATCGCTCTAGCAAGTGCGGACACTGCGAAACTATTCGACATCGACCCACGTGTTGCGATGCTTAGCTTCTCAACAAAAGGTTCTGCGCAATCTCCGGAAACGGAAAAAGTGACGGAAGCCGTAAAAATCGCGAAAGAACAAAACCCTGAGCTTACACTTGATGGCGAATTCCAATTCGACGCTGCATTTGTTCCATCTGTAGCAGAAAAGAAAGCACCAGGTTCTGAGCTTAACGGAGACGCAAACGTATTTGTATTCCCAAGCTTAGAAGCAGGGAACATTGGTTACAAAATCGCACAGCGCATGGGCGGATTCGACGCAGTTGGGCCAGTTCTTCAAGGACTAAACCAACCCGTAAACGACCTATCCCGCGGCTGTAGCGCAGACGATGTGTACAAGCTTTCCCTAATCACAGCAGCACAGTCTCTATAAGCTAAGATTTATCCCTGAAAGAGGAAGCCATCATGGTTTCCTCTTTTTATTTACTTTAGGGGGTCGGAGGAGATGATGTTTCCGTTCCTGCTAATATGGCAAAGGTGGTCCGAGAAAACGCGAGACTCCTGCGGCAGTAGGAGCCTAGGGGAGACCCCACAGAGAGCGAATGCGAACGAGGAGGCTTCCCAGCTCGCCGCGGAAAGCGAGTGTTTTCTCGGACCACCTTCCACTCCGCCCGGCAACGGAAACACACCAAACCCTCCTATCAGAAAAAAGCACTGCGATTCCTTATTTAAGGGAGCGCAGTGCTTTCTCATTACGGGCAACCATTTGATCAAACCGTTTATCAAACCAGCCCATCTCAGTATCATCTAAGGGACTAGTATCGACGTGACCGCTTAAGTTATAGAGAAGGTAAAGAATTCGATTTCGTACATCTTGAACGGTGAGCTCTTTCCCGAATAATTCAGACAGGGAAGCCATCGTTTCAGGTTTGATGGTAGGATAATCAAATGTGGTCTCTTGATCGTTTATGCCAATGTCATAAAACTGACGAATCAGTTCTGCTCGATCAGAACCGCTTCCTTCTACACATAAATAGATCTGGACAGCGCTGCCGTTTTTGACACGCCTCTGAGAGATGCCAGCAAATTTCTTACCATTAATACTTAAATCATACGTACCAGGGCAGTAGGAACCTTTGACTTCAAAAGCCTCAATTGGGAACCCTTCTTCTTCAAATAGCTTCTGAATAAATGAAACCATAGCTTCATAACCGTCGTGAATATCAACCTGCTTCGCATCAGGGAAGATAAAAGAAAGGTTGAGAACACCTGCATCAAGTGCGACCGCTAAACCGCCTGAATTTCTGACAATCGCTTGGTATCCTTTTTCACTTAAGAAACTCAATCCTTCGTCAATGGAAGGAAGGCGAGCATCAGGAATTCCCAATACAACCGTTTGGTGATGCACCCACAAACGAGCTGTCACCGGCGAACGCCCCTGACCAACACTCATAGCTAACGCATCATCCGTTGCGAACGACTGAAGCGCAGAAAAAGTCGGCCCGAGCTCACTTTGATCTATAAATCGATAGGAGTTGGTTTGTAGTAGTTCATGAATCTCTTGCATGATCGGTCTCCTTTACGTGCTAAACTAACAGACCTATTATACCAAAAATCCACCCACATGCATCATCAAGAATAGGACAGTCATCGAGAGAATATGACCTGAGCGTAGGTGGTTCGGGAAATCACTCGCTTTCCGCGGCCCCACACGATGTGGGGTCGTTCGACGTTGTCACAGGACGTGACGATCTTAGTCGAACTTCTCCTTTCTTTTTGGGAAGCCTCCTCGTTCGCTAGCGCTCTCTGCGGGGTCTCCCCTAGGCTCCTACTGCCGCAGGAGTCTCGCAATTTCCCGAACCACCTTGCCATATATGGGGATAACGGAAACATACCATATTTGGAAATCCCGCAACTCTTACCACCCTGAAGATGCGGGGCCGTTCGTATAACTATAGCCAGGGGTGTCTGGGGGACGGGGAGACTCCTGCGGGAGAAAGAGGTCGACGAGACCCCGCAGGGTGGGTTTCCCGAGGAGGCTCGACAGCTCGCCCGCGGAAAGCGAGTCGTGCCCCAGACACCCCAAGCACTCAACAAACGTAACGGCCTCTCCTCATAAATATATCGATTTGACATATTGCGGGGTTGTTCATGGTGGAGCTACCATCTAAAATGGGTAGAGGACAAAAGATCGCCAGAATGCTTTATGAATTGGAAATTATCGTATATAATAGAACAAATATTGTCGGGAATAGGAAGGGCAGAATGTTATGGCGTATAAAGACGAAAAATTACACGAAGAAAAAGTATTTAAAGACCCTGTTCATCGGTATGTACACGTTCGAGATCGCGTCATCTGGGACCTGATTGGGACTCCGGAATTCCAGCGCCTTCGACGAGTGAAGCAACTCGGGACGTCCTATACAACCTTCCACGGGGCCGAACATAGTCGCTTTAATCATTCACTAGGGGTTTATGAAATCGTTCGCCGTATCATTAATAATTTTGAAAACCGACCAAATTGGAATGAAGATGAACGCTTACTATGTCTGGCTGCAGCGCTTCTCCATGACTTGGGTCATGGCCCATTTTCCCATAGCTTTGAGAAAGTATTTAAGCTTGATCATGAAGATTTTACAAGAAAGATTATCCTTGGAGACACTGGGGTAAACGCCATATTAAGAAGAGTGGATGACAATTTTCCCCATAAAGTAGCAGAAGTCATCAACAAAACGTATGAGAATAAGCTTGTTGTTAGTTTAATTTCGAGTCAGATTGATGCTGATCGGATGGATTATCTTCAGCGAGATGCGTATTTTACTGGAGTAAGCTACGGTCACTTTGATATGGAGCGTATACTTCGTGTGATGCGACCGATGGAAGATCAGGTCGTTGTGAAGGAAAGTGGCATGCACGCTGTCGAAGATTATATAATGAGCCGCTATCAGATGTATTGGCAAGTATACTTCCACCCTGTAACAAGAAGTGCGGAAGTTATCCTCACGAAGATTTTACATAGAGCGAAAGAATTGTATGAGAATCAATACTCGTTCTATCTTGAACCGTATCACTTTACGTCCTTTTTTGCGGGTGAAGTGGACCTTCAGGATTATTTAAAGTTAGATGAAAATGTTGTCATGTATTACTTCCAAATTTGGAAAGATGAGATAGACCCGGTTTTAAGCGATCTGTGTAAACGCTTTGTGGATCGTCATTTATTCAAATACGTTGAATTCAATCCAAACCAGCAAATGAGTGAATGGATGGAATTGCATAAGCTTTTCCAAAAAGCAGGGATTGATCCTGACTACTATCTCGTAGTAGACTCCTCGTCGGACCTTCCTTATGACTTTTATCGTCCTGGGGAAGAAGGCGAACGTTTACCGATTCACTTATTGCGACCAAACGGTGAATTAAAAGAGTTGTCAAGACAGTCAGACATCGTAGAATCCATTTCAGGAAAGAAACGTACAGATCACAAGCTATATTTCCCTAAAGATCTTATTGAAGGGTTATCCAATCGGAGTAAAACGAAGAAACGTATTTTGGAAATCTTGTACGGATAGGAGATGAGCCGTTGTGTTAAATAATCACGCCAAGCTGGTTCGGTTTTTTTCACAATGTGAAGAAGTTGTCGGCCGTAAACGACTACAGAAAATGATCTATATTTTAAAGAAGGCAGGGTATCCGTTCGAAGAGCGCTATGAGTTCCATTTCTACGGACCGTATTCCGAGGAACTTACGCTACGCGTGGAGGAGTTGTGTAACCTTGGTTTCTTATCAGAGACACATGAGAAGAAGAGCAACTACCATCAATACCGTTACAGCTTAACTGAGGGTGGAGAAGAATTTTTAACTCACTACGAGGACATGCCTTTCAAGGACATGACCGAACACATCCACAATATGAACGAAGAAAGCTCGCGTTTTTTAGAGCTCGTTTCAACGATGCTTTACTTTGATCAACTCTCGCGCGATGAATGTGAAGAAAAAGTCAGAGCCGTAAAGAAAAAGATGAATTATACAGACGACGAACTCCAACAAGCCTGGAGCTTCATCGACCGACTTCTCAACTAATCAAACCCTTGCCACCGCAAGGGTCTTTTTTTATGCACTAGAGCACTAAAGGGTGTCTGACACCCTTTAGTGCTCTAGTGCAGTGATACGTGTCAGGCGCCCTTCAACGCTTTAGTGAAGTGCTGGGTGCCTGGCACGCTTTGTTGCTTTAGTGTGTTGCTTTGGCTGTGGGAGGTGATGGGGAGTGGGTGGATGTGTTAGAATAAGGGAATAAATGATTTCGTGTAAGAAGGAGGATCACGTGATGAGTTCAAATGATCAGTCTAATAACAAGAAGAAGAATCAGTTTACGATTTTAAAGGATGACTCTACGGATGGTCATGGTGGTTACGGTGTTGGGTCGGTAAGTTTAGAGAACATGTCGCCTGTTATGATCGATCCAAATGAGGGAGAGGCTTACATTGATATGGGTGCTATGCACGCACGTAGTAAGCTTGAGAGAAGAATCAAATTTAAGCCAGACCGTGAGATCGCTCCTAACGGGAAGACGTTCTGGATTGTCTGGGTTACAGTTGATCATAACGAGAACGGACCTTATTATGCTGGTGTGACCGGCTGTGAAATGGTCATTGATCATGAGACACGACGTGGCTATAAGTCGCTTCCGGAGCACGTTAACAATATGGATAAATCGTTAAAAGGAAAAATTATCGTAGAGAACATGGATGATCCATCAAAGAAAATACTGGTAGACTTTTTACGTTCTCACAATGCGGATATGTGGGCAAATTCTTCCGATGAATTAAAGGCTGCTCTTCCTGCTGAACAGTAAAATTTGTGAATAGAATTTGAATAATGATTGAAAATCTTGAGTATTTTGATAGAAATTTGTAAAATATGAATCACATGGATACCACACATGTTTATTAGGACACAGAAAAAGGTCGGCCCACACAGCCGACCTTTTTCTATATTAAAAGAATAAATCGTAAAGCCAACTCTTCTTTTCTTTCTCTTCTTTAGAGTCTGGCGGATTCGGTAAGCTTCCTTCAGGAGCATCCCCTGGGAAGTGATGTTCACAATACGTCGTTGGCTCAGACCCTTCCTCGAAATAAGCGAGACGTTGATGCGGGCAATACGGTGTAGCTAACTGACCACTATCTGGATCAATATAGACACCCACTACACCATCTGTAGGAGAGAAGGTCTTGTATGGACGATCTTTGTGGACCGATTCCATATAAGTAGCCCATATATCTTTGGCGTACTCGTGATCAACTGTCTTCACGATTGGTTTATTCTCATCGTAGCCTGTCCAAATACCTGTTGCTACTTGAGGACTGAATCCAATCATCCAACTATCTGTGTTGGTCGTCCCCGATTTCCCTGCATACGTACGAGTTAACTGATTGGCAATGGAAGAACCAGTTACGGTCATATAATCATTCAGCGATTCATCAAACATCCCTGTCATCAGATGAGCTAACACAAACGCTTTATCCCGGTCGATGACTTGCTTTTCATTTCCCTTCTTGCGTTCATAAACAACATGTCCATAAGAGTCCGTGATCTTCTCAATAGTATGTGGCTTGACTTCAACGCCACCATTGGCGAATAAGCTGTATGCCCCAACCATTTCTTGCACAGATACAGAAGCGGTACCAAGTGCAAGGGAAGGAACAGCTGGAAGATCACTTGAGATTCCCATACGTTCTGCTGTCTCGACGAGTGTCTCTTCACCAAGAAACACATTCGTTTTAACCGCATATACGTTATCTGAAAGAGCAATAGCCTGAGCTAATGTAATGGGTTCATAGGCATAGTAGCCGTTGTAGTTACTAGGCTCGTAAACGGTCCCATCCTCTAGTTCAAAGTACGTCGGTTTACTTAGCAATGTTGTTGCAGGTGTATAGCCGTTTTCAAGTGCTGCATAGTAGAGGAATGGTTTAAAGGTAGACCCAGGCATTCGCTTGGCTTGAACGGCTCGATTGTAAGGGCTGTCTGTATAAGAGCGCCCCCCGACCATCGCAAGAATCCCGCCTGTTTCTGGATTAATACTGACAGCGCCGATTTGAATGTCTGATTTAGGATCTATTTTTTCTTCAACCGTTTTTTCTAATTCTTCCTGCATCGGAATTTTCAAGCTTGTATAGATATGATAGCCACCAGACCGAATTGACTCAGTGTCTAGATCAAGTATTCTGGTCGCCTCTTGCATGACACGATCTTGAAAATAAGGAGCCACTTCAGCGACAACCGTCTCGGATTGAGGAGCTAACTTGATGGTTTGTTGGGAAGCCGTCATATATTGGTCTTCCGTGATCACATTGTTTTCCTTCATATGATGTAAAATCAAAGACTGCCTTGCTTTCGCATTCTCGAGATTTGCATATGGAGAATAGTAGGAAGGCCCCTTCGGAATGGATGTCAGAAGAGCTGCTTCAGCTAAATTAATTTCATCAGCGTGTTTGTCGAAATAGTACCGGCTAGCGGCCTCAATCCCGTAAGCCCCGTGACCGTAGTAAATCGTGTTTAAGTAACCTTCTAAAATTTTATCTTTCTCATAAAACATTTCTAAACGAGCTGCATAGAGTGCCTCTTTAATTTTACGAGTCCATGTTTTTTCGTGTGATAAGTACAAGTTCCTGGCATATTGTTGTGTAATTGTGCTGGCCCCTTGAACCTTCGCCATAGCTTTTATATCCTGAATGACAGCCGCTACGATTCGCTTCACGTCAAATCCAAAGTGATCGTAAAAACGCTTATCTTCTGTTAAAAGGGTGGCTGAAATAAAAGCAGGGCTCATTTCCTCAAGCTCAACCCAATAGCGATTCTCACCGCCATGTTCTTCTCCAATCACACTTTTATCCTGGGCGTAAAAAATCGTATTCTGATCATTTTTTAATAGTGGAGGGCCTGCTATATAGCAATACAAAAGAACCCCTATTAAACTTGTAATAAAAAGCGTAATAAGGGATGCAGTCGTTAAACTAATCCACTTCAATGGTTTATTTTCATATAAAATGTGAGGTATTCGTAGTTTCATGGAACGATCTCCCCTTATAAATAGACGAACCTATTAGTACAATCAGTATGGGTTAGAGGAGAGGGTTTTAAACATTCGCTTGAAAGACAAGGAAAAAAAGACTTGATTTTTTCCCGGGCTTCTCTATAATTTGATTGTTTGAAAGGTTTTCATCCGTGCAAGATAACAATGAAGAAGGTACAAATGGAAGCCGCATCGAATGGTATAATGTTAGGGACATTTTCATAATCGAACTTTTATAAAAAAAGACAACGCGATTTGCGAAGGGAGTATGAATACATGAGTATTTGGTATACAGAGAAGCAAACTGAAAACTTCGGCATCACAGCGAAGATTAATAAAACGCACCATACAGAAAAGACAGAATTTCAAGATTTAGCAATGCTAGAGACAGAAGAGTGGGGAAACATGCTGACCCTTGATGATATGGTGATGACAACGGAACGAGATGAGTTCGTCTATCACGAAATGGTGGCACACGTACCGTTATTTACTCACCCAAATCCTAAGCATGTTTTGGTTGTAGGTGGAGGCGACGGCGGAGTGATTCGTGAAGTGCTGAAGCACCCAAGTGTTGAGAAAGCAACACTCGTAGAGATCGATGGCAAAGTAATCGAATACTCGAAACAGTACCTGCCGTCGATTGCAGGCGCGCTTGATGATCCCCGTGTGGAAGTAAAAGTAGATGACGGGTTTATGCACATTGCGAAGAGTGAGGGAGCTTATGACGTGATTATGGTAGATTCAACAGAACCAGTTGGACCTGCGGTGAACTTATTCACGAAAGGATTCTACTCAGGCATTTCAAATGCACTAAAAGAAGACGGAATCTTTGTTGCGCAAACGGACAACCCTTGGTTTAAAGCTGACTTAATCCAGCAGGTTATGGGTGATGTTCGTGAAATCTTCCCAGTTACTCGTCTATACACGGCTAATATTCCAACGTATCCAAGCGGATTATGGACATTTACAATAGGAAGTAAAACGTACGATCCATTAGAAGTGAGCGATCAGCGCTTCCACGAAATCGATACAAAATATTATACAAAAGAGCTTCACAAAGCGGCATTCGTGCTTCCGAAGTTCGTCCAAGACTTAACTAAATAAAGGGGAGATACGATGCGCTTTGACGAAGCCTATTCAGGTAAAGTATTTATTATGAGCCGACCAACAGCTGAAGAGTCGGACGTTATTTTATATGGCATGCCAATGGACTGGACGGTTAGCTTTCGTCCAGGCTCCCGCTTCGGTCCGAACCGAATCCGTGAAGCATCACTTGGTTTGGAAGAATATAGCCCCTATGTCGATAAGCATCTAGAAGAGGTCACGTACTTTGATGCTGGCGACATTCCGTTGCCATTTGGGAATCCACAACGTAGCCTGGATATGATTCAGGACTATGTGACCCAGATTCTCGATCAAGGGAAATTCCCACTCGGTATGGGTGGAGAGCACCTTGTAACGTGGCCGATCATTCAAGCCGTTCACAAAAAGTACAACGACATGGCCTTGATCCACATTGATGCACATGCGGATCTTCGCGAAGAGTACGAGGGAGAAGCTCTATCTCACTCCACCCCTGTACGAAAAATTTGTAATTTAATAGGTCCTGAGAATGTGTATTCATTTGGAATTCGCTCAGGAATGCGTGAAGAATTCCAGTATGCAAAAGAAAGCGGCATGCACATGGCGAAGTTCGATGTCGCGGAGCCTTTAAAGAAGGTTATCCCAACACTCGCAGGCCGAAACGTGTATGTAACGATTGATATCGACGTACTCGACCCGGCACATGCACCAGGAACAGGAACCGCAGAAGCAGGAGGCATTACATCGAAAGAGTTGCTAGAAGCCATTCACATGATCGCAGATTCAGACATTAATGTAATCGGCGCAGACCTTGTAGAAGTCGCACCAGCCTACGACCCTTCTGAACAAACCCAAATCACAGCAAGCAAAATGATTCGCGAAATCCTCCTCGGATGGACCAAATAAACAAAATCCCCTTCTCTAAACAGAGAAGGGGATTTTTCGCATCAAAACTATACCTAACTAAAGCGTGCCAGACACCCTGCTTTACTTCACCGTAATAAAGGGTGTCTGGCACGCTGTGGTTCTATGCAGTAATAAAGTGCGCTTTTTTCTTGATAGTCTGTTCGATTTGTGAAAAAATGGTTTTTGTGCAAACATTCGAAAAGCAACAACAGCTAAGATAGACGCCGATAAAGGAAGTGGAGATGTGGATGGGAGTATAAATATAGAAGCCATTATTAGCCCTTTTCAGAAGCCGGAAGAGGCGCCGATTTTTGCTGTATATAAGATTCTGTCGCGTCAGTATGATAGAGCCCAAGTGCTAGAATACTTGACGTATTTTTGTTTAACGTCACAAAGTGAAGAAAACCAGCGCAAAGGGTTAGAGTTTCTGTATATTATAGGGTCTCACGAGGATTGTGGGAGGCTCATTAAAATTAACGAATCCAGCTCAAATCCTTTGAACCAGCAATGGGGAAAGATTTATAAGATCGTATTAGAACGAAAAACACTTTATAACGATCCTAATGAAATACTGATGGAGCTAGATCGAATCAAACCCCTCAGTAAAGAGATTCATGTTATTATGCTGTTCTTAAAATTGTATGCTCATGTAGACTTAAACCAGTATGGCAAGGTGGGGAACGATGTCGAGGCTATTGCAAAGGAAATGGCACAAGTCCGTGATTCCTTTTTACTACTTTGTTATGAGGAACGATTGGATGAAGCCTTTTTCGTTTACCATTTTTCTAAGAATGAACTGCTGTTAGGTCGGAAATATGCATTTAGGTTATTAAATAAGACCTTTAATCAAAGGAAGAAGTCCTTTGTTCACAACTTATTAGCTATTAGTTATGCTCTCGATAGCTATCAACAAGCCATGTATCATGTGAATGAATCGTTGCGTATTGCCGAAGAATCTGGCGACACGCGCTATCTTGAAAGTATAAAAAATCATAACATTCCTTTCGTTTCAGCATTAAATGGAATTCACGAAGGGATTACAACAAATGATCCATCTGAACAAGCTCACTTAGCAATCGCCAAAGGTGATATTCAAACCGCGATCGATATACTCGAACCGATTGAAGACCGAAGCCCGTTCCAGAATTATTACTTAGGTAAAGCGAAGAAAGATAAAGAACTTCTTACAAAATCTCACCAAGCTTTTATCAGGCAGGGACATTATTTATTTGCTAGAATTCCGTTAAGTGAACTGAAGAGATTATAATATGCAACTTTTACTGTGGAAGACTCGCTGATGCCGGGTCTTTTTTTATTGAACAGTTTTCTTGTGGGGAGAGCGTCGAGACGCTGGGGGAAAGTGTCTCGACGGTAGCGCAGAGTGTCTGGAGGCGAGGAGATTGCGTCAGGACAAGATGTGAAAGTGTCAGGATGCGCGTGGATAGTGGCCGGACAAAAGGCGGAAGTGTCGGAACGGGAGTAGGTAGTGTCTGGACAAAAGGCGAAAATGTCAGGACGTGCGACAAAAGTGTCCAGACTCCGTCCCCCTGCGCTTTTCTGGATCCAGCTCCGGCGGGGAGGGCCTAGCGAGATAAGCAATCTACTTCCAGTCTGCTACGCAGACCTACAGTAGCTCGCTTATCCGTACGGCCCTAACCACCCCGCCTGCGCTTTTCTAGATCTAGCTCCGGGGGCTAGAGGCTAGCGAGATAAGTCATCTTTTTTCCAAAGGCTAACGCCTTTTCCAAAAAGCTGTCTTATCCGTACGCCTCTGGGCAAGCCCCCTGCGCTTTTCTAGCTAGATCTAGCTCCGGCGGGGAAGGGCTAGCGTGATAAGCAATCTACTTCCAGTCTGCTGCGCAGACTTCCAGTAGCTCGCTTATCCGTACGCCCTTGACCACCCCGCCTGCGCTTTTCTGGATCCAGCTCCGGCAGGGAAGGGCTAGCGTGATAAGCAATCTACTTCCAGTCTGCTGCGCAGACTTCCAGTAGCTTGCTTATCCGTACGCCCTTGACCACCCCGCCTGCGCTTTTCTGGATCTAGCTCCGGGGGCTAGAGGCTAGCGAGATAAGTCATCTTTTATCCAAAGGCTAACGCCTTTTCCAAAAAGCTGTCTTATCCGTACGCCTCTGGGCAAGCCCCCTGCGCTTTTCTAGTAATCATCTATTGAGTTTTTCGTCTGGAATTCTTATAATGGTTAAGTTAAGAAGATCGGGATTGACGACTGGTTAGAAAGAAGAGGTGACGTATGATGGCGGAGGATCGTACTCTTGTACGTGTTCGACTAGAGACAGAGATTAAAGATGAAGATCAGAAGCAAAACATTGTTGTAGACGAGCCCGGGGATTATGTTCAGAAAGGGGATACTCACATTATTCGTTTCACAGAGAAGACAGAGGATGAGACGAAAGTGGATAACCTTGTAACGATTCACCCGGACAAAGTCATCATTCGTCGGACGGGTCCTGTACGAATGAATCAGGTATTCCGTGAGAAACAAAGTACCGAAAGTGTGTATCACCACCAGTACGGAAAGTTTCATCTGCAAACGACAACGAAAACGATATCCTTCCAAGAATCTAAAGACGTCTTGAAGGGCATGCTGAAAATAAATTACGACTTAGAAGTGAACGGACAACAGAAACAACGTCATCGTTTATCCTTACGATTCAAAGAGGAGGGCCAATCATGAATATTGTTGAACAGACGGAACAAAAGTTAAAGAATGAGATTATTCAAGCCGTATTGAAAGCCGAATTAGCAAGTGAAAGTGAATTACCCCCTGTTGTATTAGAAACGCCAAAAGATAAGAGTCACGGCGACTATGCGACGAACATGGCGATGCAGCTAGCTCGTGTTGCACGTAAAGCGCCACGTCAAATCGCGGAAGATATTGTGGCGAATTTTGACCAATCGAAAGCATCCATTAAACAAATGGAGATTGCAGGTCCTGGTTTCATAAACTTCTTTATGGACAATCAGTACCTGACAGACCTTGTCCCAACCATCCTGAAAGCAGGCGAAAGCTATGGTTCTAGTCAGGTTGGCAACGGCCACAAGATTCAAGTTGAGTTTGTATCAGCAAACCCAACAGGTGACCTTCACCTTGGCCACGCGCGTGGCGCATCTGTAGGGGACACGCTTTGCAACATCTTAGACAAAGCAGGATACAACGTGACTCGTGAATACTATATTAACGACGCCGGTAACCAGATCAACAACCTGGCTACATCCATGGAAGCGCGCTACATGCAGGCGCTTGGCGAAGATTTCCCAATGCCTGAAGACGGGTACAACGGGAAAGACATCATCGAGCTTGGTAATAGCCTTGTAGAGGAATATGGTGACAAGTGGAAGCACACATCAGAAGAAGAGCGTCTGAAGTTCTTCCGCGAATACGGGTTAAAATATGAACTAAAGAAAATCGAAGACGACTTAGCGATGTACCGCGTTCCGTTCGATGAGTGGTTCTCTGAAACATCTCTATACGATTCTGGAAAAGTCCAACAAGCTGTTGAGACACTAAAGGAAAAAGGCTACGTTTACGAACAAGACGGTGCTACGTGGTTCCGCACCACTGACTTTGGTGATGATAAAGACCGCGTTCTTATTAAAAATGACGGCAGTTACACGTACCTGACGCCAGACATCGCTTACCACCAAAACAAATTAGAGCGTGGCTACGAAACGCTCATTAACATTTGGGGAGCAGACCACCATGGATATATCCCGCGTATGAAAGCGGCGATCCAAGCGCTTGGTAATGATGAGGGTACACTTGAAGTGGAAATCATCCAAATGGTGAACCTGTTCCAAAATGGTGAGAAAGTGAAGATGAGTAAGCGTACAGGTAAAGCTGTCACACTACGTGAACTTATGGATGAAGTCGGAATCGACGCCATGCGTTACTTCTTCAGCATGCGTTCTAGTGATTCTCACCTTGACTTTGATATGGACTTAGCGAAGTCTGAATCAAACGACAACCCAGTTTACTACGTTCAGTACGCGCACGCACGTATTTGCAGCATGCTTCGTTCTGCAAAAGAGAAAGGCTTCGAATTCACACAAGAAATCGATGGCACCCATCTTTCTTCAGAAAAAGAAGAAGCATTATTGAAGCGTCTGGGTGACTTCCCACAACTAGTGGCTGATTCTGCTGAGAAGCGCATGCCTCACCGCGTGACGCAGTATGTATTCGACTTAGCATCTGACTTACACAGCTTCTACAACGCTGAGAAAGTGTTAGATACAGAGCAAGTAGAGCGCACACAAGCACGTATGGCGCTTATGGAAGCGACTCGTCAAACAATCGAAAACGCACTGAAACTAATTGGGGTATCCGCTCCAGAAAGAATGTAAGTGTATAGAAAAAGGGATCTTCTCCATGAAGATCCCTTTTTTAACATACATGACGATACATAAATCATCTTGATAACAAACTTAAAAAAAGACTATACTAAAACCAACCTATAACAACAAAGGGGCACATCTTTATGAAAGTAATTCTTCTTTCCATTATTACAGGATTTTTAGTTGGCTTTATATTTGCTCTTTTTAAACTACCCATTCCAGCGCCACCGGCTTTAGCAGGTGTAACGGGTATTGTAGGCATTTACCTGGGCTTTAAAGCCTACGAGCAGGTAAGTCCATTAATTGAATCTTGGTTCAAATAATTAAAACTCAATTTCACCACCACGCACACGTTTCACACCACGGATCGCGCTTAAATCCTCCACAATCTGGAGGAGGGCGCGATCTTTTTCTTTTGCTTCAATCATTACATCAAGAACGTCGGTTTCTTTCTTACATGCTTTTAAAAACGGAAGCGCATATTCTGGATCAACGAAGTCCGCATGAGCCCGGTACTTCTCAGTTGATTTAGGTGAAGAAATGTGAACTTTAGGCGGATAGCCAGTACCTGACCAGGTCTGAAACAAACGAGGGAGGAGAGATTCATAATCCTCCGCACCAGGGTTCGCCATTTCATGGTGGTAGTCAAACATAACAGGAAGACCAGCTTGCTCAGCAGCTTCGAGCGTCTCTGAGGTCGTATACGTTTTATCGTCATTTTCAATTGTCATCCGTTTACGGACTTCATCTGGCATCTCATAAATGTTTTGGTGGAATCGGTCTAAAGCAGACGTTTTATCCCCGTAGGCTCCGCCAATATGGATGTTGATGAACCCTTCTTCTTCAAGACCCATCGCTTTGAGCATCTTATAGTGGTATACCATGTCAGTTACTGCATTTTCTGTAATGTGTGGCTTATCACTTGTGAATACCGTAAATTGATTTGGGTGAAAGCTAATCCGCTGACCACCCGCTCTTACAAGATCACCGATCTCTTTCCAATCTTTTTTAAAAGGGGTGACGAAATCCCAGGCTACTTTAGGATGAGTGGCCAAAGGCACAATTGATGAAGAGAATCGGTAGAGCGGAATTTCAGCTGCCCTGCTAAACCAGAGTGCACGCTTCGTATGGTATAAATTTTTAGCTGTAACCTCTAATAGTTTATCCTTGCGCTCATCCTGTGTCATGGCGGAATAGCGTTTAAATGTTAAAGTCTTAGCAGGGACCGCCTCCCACAGAGACAACGTGTGGGAAACAAATCCAAAGCGTATGCGCATGAATGTCATCCTTTCTTAAAGTAGGGGGCGGAACAAGCGAGCGATTCCTATTTTGATTTTTGTTCGAATGGTAAAGAGCTGGATCAGGTGATCGTTGAGGGGTTGGCTGTCCTGTACGTCTCTTAAAAAGGCCAAACGCAGATCCATCACAAAACGCGGGTTATGAATAATTGTGTTGACTTCTTTATTTAAAAACAGACTTCTACGGTCAAAGTTAGCTGTTCCAATATCACATAATTGTTGATCCACAATAACCACTTTGGCGTGATAGAAACCTTGATCAAACATATACACCTCGCCACCTGCATCGATGAGACGCATCATATAAGGAAGACCTGCTTCTTTCACAAGCGGATGATCGGCCTTCATAGGCACGATTACTTTTACATTGACCCCGCGCTCTAGAGCATCAGTCAGGCATTTAAACAAACGTTCGCTCGGAATGAAATAAGGTGTACCGATGAATATTTCCTCTTTCGCCTGACAGATTAAGCTTTCAAAGACATCTTCAAGTTGCACACCATCTGTTGCGGCTATTTCAATCCATTTTTCTCCTTCCGTTTCAGTAGGGACCGGCTCTTCATCATGGTGACCCGTCGCTAGGTACCAGTCATCGAAAAACGTAGATTGAAGGTGCTGTACAATATCTCCGAGTAATCGAAGGTGATAATCTCGCCATTTGCCAAGCTCAGCATCCTTACCTAAGTATTCTCGTCCTACATTAAAGCCTCCTATGTATCCTACATCACCATCAATAATTGTAATCTTGCGGTGGTTACGCCGTTGTGACCGGTAGAAGAAATAAGGGAATTTTGGTTTTTCGCTATAGGCAAACTCGATTCCTGATTGGTTTAAATCCTTAATGACTTTTGAATTAATGCGATAGCTGCCAATCCGATCAACGAGTAAGCGAACTTGTAAACCTTCTTCTGCCTTTTGTTTTAAGATCTCCAACAATTCTTGGCTAATCTCATCGGTCTTGATGATAAAGAACATCATATCGATCTTCTTCTTAGCGTGCCTTAGGTCTTGGAAGAGGTCTTCGAACAAAGGGTCACCGTTTGTGTAAATTTGATAATCACCTGTTGTACTTTGGAAATCGAGAAAGCGTACGTTTTTTCTGTGATGTTTTTTTCCTAATGAGAAATCTAATAATAGTAGACCGATTAATATAGCAATGGCTGCAATAATATATATAAAGATCATAAACGGAGATAAGCTCCTTTCAAGGCTTTCAAATAAGTAAGCATACTTCTATCTTTCCCTGAATTATATAAAATTGAACATAAATAAGAAGGAAAGATGTTGACTGAATGTTCATTCATTCTGTAATATAAGGATATAGATGTCAGAATATTTTTGTTGTTTTCTTGTTTATGTCCAAAAGGGGTTATGGAGAAGGTAGAAGAAAACACGCATATAAACAAAGGGGGCGCAGTGAATGGATTTACTGTTATTAAATTGGATTATGTTTTTAATTGTAACCGCTTACGGTTTGTATTTGTTTGTACGAGTTGTTAGAACGCGTATTGCCTACATTCAACTTGGCAAGAAAATGGATTTTGATCTGCAGTTAAAAGAACGTCTGAAGGATATTTGGGTCTATGTGTTCGGCCAGAAGAAATTATTGAAAGATAAGAAATCGGGCGCCATTCACGTCATGATGTTTTATGGCTTCATCTTAGTTCAATTTGGTGCCATTGATTTTATTATTAAAGGTCTTAGTGAGGAGGGTCATTTACCGCTAGGTCCGCTCTATCCTGGGTTCACATTTTTCCAGGAACTTGTGACCTTAACGATTATTACAGCCGTGGTTTGGGCGTTTTATCGTCGTTACATCGAGAAGCTCGTTCGTCTGAAACGTGGCTTGAAAGCTGGTCTAGTCCTAATCTTTATCGGTACATTAATGGTGTCTGTTTTACTTGGAAACGGGATGGAGATTATTTGGCACGGGGAAGAGTTAACATGGTCTGAGCCAGTGGCTTCAGGGATTGCCTTTCTATTTAGCTGGATTGGCGAAACGGCAGCTGCCGCCATATTCTTTATCTCTTGGTGGGTCCACTTATTGATTTTACTTACATTCCTTGTTTACGTACCACAATCCAAGCACGCTCACTTACTCGCAGGTCCTGTGAACGTGTTTATGGCGCAGGATAAACGTGCAGGGAAGCTTGAAAAGATCGACTTCGACATCGAAGGGGAAGATGAAGAAGAAGTAACATTTGGAGCAGGCAAGATCGAAGACTTTACTTATCTGCAAATGATTGATCTATATGCTTGTGTAGAATGTGGACGTTGTACAAACGCTTGTCCGGCTTCAGGTACAGGCAAGATGCTAAGTCCTATGGATTTAATCATTAAACTACGTGATCATCTAACAGAAAAAGGAGCCGCCGTAACAGGTCAGTCACCCTGGGTACCAACTTATGCATTCTCAAACACAAACGGGAATCAACTGGCTCAAATGGCGAAAGCTTCTCAAAATGAAACAGCGGCAAGCTTAGAGAATGTTGAAACATCTAGCTTAATCGGAGACGTCATTACAGAAGAAGAGATCTGGGCTTGTACGACGTGCCGTAACTGTGAAGACCAGTGTCCGGTTATGAATGAACACGTTGATAAGATTATCGACCTTCGTCGTTACCTCGTGCTAACGGAAGGGAAGATGGACCAAGATGCTCAACGTGCCATGATGAACATTGAACGCCAAGGGAACCCTTGGGGGCTTTCTAAGAAAGAGCGTGAGAACTGGAAGAAAGAGAACGAATCTGTTCGCATTCCAACCGTTAAGGAGCTTCAAAAAGACGGAGAAGAATTTGAGTATCTGTTCTGGGTAAGTTCAATGGGCTCTTACGACAATCGTTCACAGAAGATTGCAATGTCATTTGCTCGCTTGTTAAATGAAGCGGGTGTGAAGTTTGCGATACTTGGTAACAAAGAGCGAAACTCAGGGGATACAGCCCGCCGTCTAGGAAACGAATTCTTATTCCAGGATCTTGCCGAGAAGAACATTAAAGAATTTGAAAAAGCGGAAGTGAAGAAGATTGTCACGATCGATCCGCACGCTTATAACGTATTCAAACAGGAGTATCCGGACTTTGGTTTTGAAGCTGAAGTGTATCATCATACGGAGCTATTAGCCGAGCTTGTGAAAGATGGTCGCTTACAGCCGAGTCACGAAGTAAAAGAAAAGATTACGTACCATGATTCTTGTTACCTTGGTCGTTATAACGAAGTGTACGAACCACCTCGCGATATCCTGAAGCAAATTCCTGGGGTTGAGGTCGTTGAAATGCAGCGTAATCGCCAAAACGGAATGTGCTGCGGAGCCGGTGGAGGCTTAATGTGGTCAGAAGAGAAAACAGGGAACCGCGTGAACGTAGCCCGAACAGAGCAGGCGTTAAAAGTAGAGCCAACGACAATCTCTAGTGGCTGTCCGTTCTGCTTAACAATGCTTAGTGACGGAACAAAAGCGAAAGAAGTAGAAGAAGATGTGGCAACAGAAGATGTAGCAGAAATCTTAGCTCGTTCCATTTTCGGTTCAGAAAAAGAGGAACAAACGGCTTAATTGTCGAAATAGAGTGACTATAAAGGATGTGTGGCGTCCACTGATTTGGACGCCTCCTCATTCTGTTCAAAGAAAGCCTTGATTAGTGGTTCATAAGGGACAGGTTCATTTTGGTTGGAATCCTGATAAGTTCTTTTATGCATGTATGTTGAACGAGCGTTCAATCAGGGTGGAGTAACGTTGTCGAAAGAAGAAAAGTTGTTGGGAATTTTGAAAGCGTTATCAAATAAGGGAGGAATAAAGTATGGCGAAGACAGTGATTGTAGCAGGAGCAAGAACACCTTTTGGTAAATTGGGAGGATCAATTAGTTCGTTAACGGCATCACAACTTGGTGGTACGGCGATTAAAGCGACACTAGAGCGAGCGAATTTTAAACCAGAAGACGTGGGCGAAGTCATTATGGGAACCGTTCTACAAGGTGGGCAAGGGCAGATCCCTTCCAGGCAGGCTGCTCGTCACGCTGGCATTCCGTGGGAAGTAAAGACAGAAACCATTAACAAGGTATGTGCATCTGGTATGCGCTCCGTCACGCTTGGCGACCAACTTATTCGCTTAGGAGATGAACAAGTCATTGTGGCCGGAGGTATGGAAAGCATGTCGAACGCACCGTATTTCCTACCGAAAGCACGTTGGGGCTTCCGGATGGGCGACCAGCAAGTGAAAGATATGATGGTGCATGACGGTCTGACGTGTTCATTTGAGGGCGTTCATATGGGGAACTACGGCAACAATACAGCAACGAAGTATGAGGTGAGCAGAGAAGCACAGGATGAATGGGCTTATCGCTCCCATCAGAGAGCCGTTAAAGCAATGGAAGAGGGCAAATTGGCTGATGAAATTACCAAAGTTGAAGTCCCACAGCGCAAAGGCGACCCAGTTGTTGTCGAGCAAGATGAAGCGCCTCGTAAAGACACATCCGTTGAAGCTCTAGCGAAATTACGTCCGGTATTTGATCCGACCGGAACGATCACAGCAGGAAACGCACCTGGTGTGAATGACGGTGCAGGTGCCATGCTTCTGATGTCAGATGAGTATGCAAACGAGAACGGATACACACCACTTGCTACGGTAATCGGTCATGCAGAAGTGGCAGTTGAAGCGCAGGATTTCCCAGAAACACCGGGACGCGTCATCAACGCCATCTTGAAGAAAACGGGCAAATCCATTGATGAAATTGATCTATTTGAAGTGAATGAAGCATTTGCTGCTGTGTCCCTTGCGAGTGGGAAGATTGCTGGATTAGATGAAGAGAAAGTAAACGTAAATGGCGGTGCTGTAGCTTTAGGTCACCCGATTGGCGCGAGTGGAGCACGCATTATTTTGACCCTTATGTATGAGTTAAAACGTCGTGGAGGCGGAACGGGAATTGCGGCAATTTGTAGCGGTGGCGGTCAAGGCGATGCCATCATGATTGAAGTACCGAAACAGTAACACGGGGGAGGACACGAGATATGAATGTGAAAACAATGATGGTCATTGGTGCTGGACAAATGGGAGCCGGCATCGCTCAGGTCTTTGCACAGGCTGGGTTTCAAGTGAAATTGAACGACCTTTCAGAAGACGCTCTTGAGAAAGGGAGAAGCGGGATTGAGAAGCGACTCTCCCGAGCTGTTGAGAAAGAACGGATATCTGAAGGGGAAAAAGCAGCAACATTAGAGCGTCTTCAAACAACGACAAAGCTTGAAGATAGCTATGACTGTGACCTTGTGATCGAAGCGGTAGTAGAGAATATGGACGTTAAAACGAAAGTATTTCAAACACTAGACGAACATGCACCATCTCATGCCATTTTAGCTTCTAACACATCTTCTTTACCGATTACTGAAATCGCGGTAGTGACCGAGCGGCCATCTCAAGTGATTGGGATGCACTTTATGAATCCTGTCCCGGTGATGAAGCTTGTTGAGATCATTCGTGCACTGCAAACGAGTGATGAAACCTATGAAGCGATTGAGACAATTACGAAGCAGTTAAGTAAAACACCTGTAGAGGTTAATGACTTCCCGGGCTTTGTCTCGAATCGAGTACTGATGCCGATGATTAACGAAGCGATTTATACCGTGTATGAAGGCGTGGCAACACCTGAAGCGGTTGATGAAGTGATGAAACTTGGTATGAATCATCCGATGGGGCCGCTTACGCTTGCTGATTTTATCGGTCTAGATACGTGTTTATACATTATGGAAGTCCTTCATGAAGGATTCGGTGACAGCAAATACCGACCATGTCCGCTTCTCCGTCAGTATGTGAAAGCAGGATGGCTTGGTAAGAAGTCCGGACGAGGGTTTTACCAGTACAGCTAGGAGGTTAAATCATGAACCTACAATTTACAGAAGAACAAGAAATGATGCGCAAAATGGTCCGTGACTTTGCCGAACGTGAAGTGGCTCCTGCTGTGGAGCGAATGGAACGAGAAGATCGTTTCCCGACAGAACTCATTGAGAAAATGGGAGAACTGGGGTTGATGGGAGTTCCGATACCTGAGCAATATGGCGGTGCAGGAATGGATTTTACTTCTTACATCATTGCCATTCATGAACTGTCCCGGGTAAGTGGCTCCGTTGGTGTCATATTATCCGTCCACACGTCAGTCGGGACAAATCCAATTCTTTATTTCGGAACAGAAGAGCAAAAGAAAACCTATATTCCAAAGCTAGCTAGCGGTGAATACATCGGCGCATTCGCTTTAACAGAACCAGGCGCAGGTTCTGATGCCGGTGGACTTCGCACGCGAGCCAAGAAAGATGGCGATCACTACGTGCTGAATGGGTCCAAAGTGTTTATTACAAACGGAACGGATGCCAACACATTTATCGTATTCGCAAGAACTGATCCTGAAGCCGGGTCTAAAGGAATCTCAGCCTTTATCGTCGAGCGAGGAACGCCTGGATTTGAGGTAGGAAAGAAAGAGAAGAAAATGGGCATGCACGGGTCAGGTACGGTGCAGCTTAATTTCGACCAGTGCCATATTCCTGCAGGGCAGCTTTTAGGGCAAGAAGGAGAAGGGTTTAAGATTGCCATGGCCAACCTCGATGTTGGACGAATCGGCATTGCAGCTCAATCTCTCGGCATTTTAGAAGCAGCGGTTGAGCAATCTGTTGCCTACGCGAAAGAGCGCGAGCAATTTGGTAAGCCAATCGCACAGCAACAAGGTGTTTCGTTTAAATTGGCGGATATGGCAACGTCCCTTGAAGCTTCAAAACTATTAACCTATCATGCCGCATCTCTTAGATCCATTGGTATTTCTTGTGGCAAAGAGGCCTCTATGGCAAAACGCTATGCGTCAAAAGCAGCCATGGATGCAGCCATTGAGGCTGTGCAGATTCATGGGGGTTATGGATACACAGAAGATTACGACGCAGAGCGCTTATTCCGCGATGCGAAGGTATGTGAGATTTACGAAGGTACGAACGAGATTCAGCGTATGGTCATTAGCAAACATTTACTAGCTAAGTAACGGAGGGGAACGAGGATGAATTTTCAATTAACAGAAGAACAAGAAATGCTTCGTAAAATGGTACGTGACTTTGCGAAGAACGAAGTTGAACCAACAGCAGCGGAGCGAGATGAAGAGGAACGTTTTGACCGTGAAATTTTCGATAAGATGGCGGAACTTGGACTAACGGGGATTCCGTGGCCGGAAGAATACGGAGGGATCGGATCTGATTACGTTAGCTATGTAATTGCGGTAGAAGAACTCTCGCGCGTTTGTGCTTCAACAGGGGTAACACTCTCTGCTCACATTTCCCTTGCAAGCTGGCCGCTATATAAATACGGAAACGAAGAACAGAAGAAAACATACTTAGCCGAACTAGCACGAGGAGAGAAGCTTGGTGCCTATGCGCTCTCTGAACCAGGGGCAGGGTCTGATGTGGCGTCCATGCGTACGACGGCGAAGAAAGACGGAGACCACTACGTATTAAACGGAAGCAAGGTATGGATTACAAATGGCGGCGTCGCTGATACGTATATTGTCTTCGCCAAAACGGATGTAGACGCAAAACATAGAGGGATAAGTGCCTTTATCGTAGAGAAAGGAACACCTGGATTTACTTTCGGTAAGAAGGAGAAAAAGTTAGGCATTCGTTCCTCTCCTACAACAGAGTTAATTTTTGAAGAGTGTAAAGTTCCGGCGAAAAATAGGCTTGGAGCTGAAGGAGAAGGGTTCAAGATTGCGATGACTACGCTTGATGGTGGTCGTAATGGGATTGCCGCGCAAGCACTTGGAATTGCGCAAGGAGCGCTTGATGCATCCGTCGGTTACGCCAAGGAACGAGAACAGTTCGGTAAACCGATCGCCCAGAACCAGGGAATTTCTTTCAAACTAGCCGATATGGCAACAGAAGTAGAAGCAGCGAGACTTCTTACATATCAGGCGGCGTGGCTTGAATCAGAAGGAAAGCCTTACGGGAAAGCATCCGCGATGTCGAAACTATTCGCAGGGGACGCGGCCATGCGTATAACTGTTGAAGCGGTGCAGGTCTATGGAGGCTATGGGTATACGAAGGATTATCCGGTCGAGCGCTACATGCGTGACGCGAAGATTACGCAAATCTATGAAGGCACCAACGAGATTCAGCGTCTCGTTATTGGACGGATGTTGACGAAGGAATAGAAAGGAAGGTTCGATGCACGAGCTAGCTGAACGCATTCAGGCAGGAGACATCAGGGCGATGGCGAGGGCCATTACGTTAGTCGAAAATAACCATCCTGACAAGTTGGCCCTCCTTAGTGATGTATTTTCGATAAAGAAACAGGCTCATTATATTGGCATTACAGGCTCACCTGGTGCGGGGAAGAGCTCGCTCGTTAATCGTCTGTTAACGCATTTACGGGAGCTTGGGTTAACAGTAGCGGTCATTGCTGTTGACCCAACAAGTCCGTTTAGCGGAGGGGCCCTTCTTGGAGATCGAATCCGCATGCAGCAGCACTTTACAGACCCGGGTATCTTTATTCGGAGTATGGCAACGCGTGGCAGTCTTGGAGGGTTATCAAGGGCTACGAAAGATTCCATACGCATTTGCGATGCATACGGATTCGATGTCGTCCTCGTTGAAACAGTAGGAGTTGGCCAGTCGGAACTCGATATTATGAAAGTGGTCGATACGACGGCTGTTGTGCTCACACCGAACAGTGGAGATGTCTTGCAGATTTTTAAAGCAGGCATTATGGAAATAGCGGATCTATTCGTGTTGAATAAGGCGGATCTTCCTGGTGTCCGGAAGCTGAAGGTGCAACTTGAAGAATTGTTGATGATTGCAGGACACACCGAATGGGTGAATCCGATCATTGAGACGATTTCAACGGAGAACAAAGGAATTAACGCGCTTTGGCAAGAGTTCGTTCAGCATCGCACGTATTTAGATGAAACCGAAGCGGGCAGGAAAAAGCGGAAGGACCAGCTTGAGCTTGAGGTCTATGACCTGATGCGAGAGGAATTGTGGAAAGACGTGCAGACATTCGTAGAAGCGGATGAGGCAAAGCAGGAACAATTAAAAGAAGACAATCTTGATCCGTATGAACAGGCAAGTGCCTGGCTGGAAGAATGGAAGAAGCAGCGGGGAAGGATGGGGAGTTCGTGACGAAGAAGGTGCCATCATCCATTAAAGATGAACGATTGATTAAGAAGCGGCGCGACCAGATGATCAAAGGTGCCGTTGCCTTGTTTAAAGAGAAAGGCTTTCATAAGACAACAACACGAGAACTGGCCAAAGCATCTGGCTTCAGCATCGGAACGCTTTATGAATACATCCGAACGAAGGAAGATGTATTGTTCCTCGTTTGTGACTTCATCTATGAACATGTTAAAGAACGAATGGAAGCTGTCATTGATATGAATGAAACGGGGATGGACAGTCTTGAGCGCGCGATCCGATCTTATTTTCAACTGATGGATGACATGCAGGATGAGGTCGTCGTGATGTATCAGGAAGTAAAGTCTCTTCCAAAAGATGCACAAGATTATGTTTTGCAAAAGGAGCGGGACATGCTCCATATGATTGAATGCGTCATCGAGAACTGCCTTCCGGAACCGATTCATGAGAAAGACCGCAAGCTTTTGGCCAATAACATCTTCGTTCAGGGACAGATGTGGGGATTCAGGCGCTGGGTGCTCCAGAAGGAATTTACCCTGCAATCGTACACAGAACGACAGATGCATTTTTTGTTTCAAGGATTATCACTGTCAGAGCCTATCTAAGTAGGAGGGAAATGAAATGGAACAAGCACAAATCTATCAGCCGAAGAACGCCGTTCGTTTTGTAACGGCTTCTAGTTTGTTCGATGGTCACGACGCATCGATTAATATTATGCGCCGGATCCTTCAGGCGAGCGGGGCTGAGGTTATTCACCTCGGACATAATCGTTCAGTAGAAGAAGTGGTAAATGCGGCCATTCACGAAGATGCGCAAGGGATTGCCATCTCATCTTATCAAGGTGGTCACGTCGAGTATTTTAAATATATGGTGGATTTACTGCAGGAAAAAGGGGCCGGTCATATCCGCGTTTACGGAGGCGGGGGTGGGGTTATTATCCCACGAGAGATTAAAGAACTTCATGAATACGGCGTTTCAAGGATTTTCTCACCGGAAGACGGCCGCCAATATGGACTCCAAGGTATGATTAATAGAATGCTTGAAGATTGTGATTATGTCACACCTCTTGAATTAGATGAAGGGCTTGCGAGTTTAAAAGATGGCAGTCCTCAGGCCATCGCCCGGTTTATTACGTATGTGGAGAACACCGACAACGCAAATGAGGAAGTGGCTTCAGCTGTTGAGCAATTGTTGGCCGAGAAACCTTCACAGGCGCCGATTCTTGGAATTACAGGAACAGGAGGAGCAGGAAAGAGTTCTCTTACGGATGAATTAATCCGTCGTTTCTTAAATGAGATTCCGGACAAAAAGATAGCGATTCTTTCCGTCGACCCCACAAAGAAAAAGACCGGCGGGGCGCTGCTCGGAGACCGCATACGTATGAATGCGATCTTCTCGGACCGGGTATACATGCGTTCACTTGCAACACGTGACTCTAGAAGTGAACTGTCGAAATCGATTAAAGAAGCGATCGATGTTGTGAAAGTGGCTGGTTTTGACCTGATTATTGTTGAGACGAGCGGCATTGGTCAGGGAGATGCGGCGATTACGGATGTAACGGACCTTTCCATGTACGTCATGACAGCAGAGTTCGGCGCGCCGTCTCAACTTGAGAAAATCGACATGATTGATTTTGCTGACTTTATCGTCATTAATAAATTTGAACAAAAAGGATCCGCTGATGCGTTAAGGCAGGTCCGGAAGCAGTATGAACGAAGTCACGGTTTGTTCCACCAGGACCCATCAGCATTTCCAGTGTATGGGACGATTGCGAGTCAGTTTAATGACCCAGGCACGAATACGTTGTTTGCTGCGATGGTTGATAAGCTTAATGAAACGCATCATTGGCAGGAAAGCACATCTTTTGAACGGGTAACAGATGTTGAGAAGCAAAATCTGATCATCCCACCAGAGCGACGCCAATACTTACGTGATATTGTGCAATCTGTTAGAGGGTACCACGAAGAGGCTCACAAACAGAGTGAAGTGGCCAGGAAGTGGTATCAGCTAAAAGGTGCCGTAAGTGTCTTAGAGAATGAAGACTTAAGGGAACAAGTGGATGAAATGGCAGCCTTCTATGAGAAAAAGCTTGAACCAGATTTCAAGAAGATGCTAGAAGATTGGGATGAGACGAAGGAACGCTATGCCCAGGATAATATGACATTTAAAGTCCGTAACAAGGAAATTACGATGGACTTAAATACAGAAACTTTGTCAGGATTAAAGATCCCGAAAGTCGCGCTCCCTCATTATCAAGACTGGGGCGACCGGTTATTGTGGATGCTAAAGGAAAACGTGCCAGGCGCTTTCCCATTTACAGCCGGAGTGTTTCCATTTAAGCGTAAAGGGGAAGATCCGACTCGTCAGTTTGCTGGAGAAGGAACGCCAGAGCGCACAAATCGCCGCTTCCACTACTTATCAGAAGGCGAGCCAGCTAAGCGTTTAAGTACAGCTTTTGACTCGGTGACGTTGTACGGGGAAGACCCGGATGAGCGTCCGGATATTTACGGGAAGGTCGGCGAGAGTGGCGTTTCCATCTGTACGCTTGAGGATATGAAGAAGCTGTATGACGGGTTTGATTTATGTCAGCCGACAACGTCTGTGTCCATGACCATTAACGGACCTGCTCCAATTATTCTGGCCATGTTCTTTAATACAGCGATCGATCAGCAGCTAGAGCAGTTTAAGGAGCGCGAAGGTCGACAGCCATCCGTTGAAGAACGTGAGAGGATCAGGGAAGAGACGCTATCAGTCGTCCGCGGAACCGTTCAGGCAGATATTTTAAAAGAAGACCAGGGACAGAATACGTGCATCTTCTCGACAGAATTTGCTCTTCGGATGATGGGGGATATTCAGCAGTACTTTATCGATCATGAGGTGCGAAACTACTATTCTGTTTCTATATCTGGGTACCATATTGCAGAAGCTGGAGCGAACCCGATTTCGCAGCTTGCCTTTACTCTGGCTAATGGATTTACGTATGTGGAGTATTACTTAAGTCGTGGCATGGATATTAATAAGTTTGCTCCGAATCTATCCTTCTTCTTCTCAAATGGACTGGATCCGGAATACACCGTTATTGGGCGAGTCGCCCGTCGCATCTGGGCCATTGTTATGCGAGATAAATACGGGGCAAATGAACGAAGTCAGAAGCTGAAATATCATATTCAAACGTCAGGTCGCTCCTTGCATGCGCAGGAGATTGACTTTAACGATATTCGTACAACGCTTCAGGCGTTAATCGCCATTCAGGATAACTGTAACTCGCTTCATACGAACTCATATGATGAAGCCATTACAACACCGACTGAGGAATCGGTCCGCCGGGCAATGGCGATTCAGATGATCATTAATAAAGAATTCGGCCTTACGAAGAACGAGAATTCCTTGCAGGGATCATTCGTTGTGGAAGAGCTAACCGATTTAGTTGAAGAAGCGGTTATGCAAGAGTTTGAACGGATAAACGACCGCGGCGGGGTACTTGGCGCGATGGAGCGTCAGTATCAGCGTGGTAAGATTCAGGAGGAATCACTCTACTATGAAGGGAAGAAACATAGTGGTGAGTTACCGATCGTCGGCGTCAATACGTACCTGAACCCGAATCCATCATCAGAGGATGACATCAACTCTATGCAGCTTGCCCGAGCGGCGAAGGAAGAGAAGATGCATCAGATTACGTCTCTACGGGAATTCCAGGGAAAACATCAAGGGGTTACAGAAGAAGCACTGAAGCAACTGAAGGAAGTCGCCGCAAGCGGTGGCAACATCTTCGAAGAGCTCATGAACACCGTAAGAGTCGCAAGTCTCGGCCAAATCACCAACGCCCTATACGAAGTCGGTGGCCAATACCGCCGCAACATGTAACAAAAAGGGGAACCTATGTGGTTCCCCTTTCTCGCGCTCTGATGAGGTAGAGAGATAAAGCGTGCCAGACACGCTGTAGTGCAGTAGAGGGGTGAAGGGTGTCTGACACCCTGTTGTGCTGTAGTGTGTTAAAGGGGATCAGTGGGTTCTTGTGAAAAAACTCGGCGAAACTCTAGCATAAACAATATTCAATTGTTTATAATGTATGATATGGTTGAAAGCGAGCAACGTAGAATTTATACTATTATGTTATGATGAGTAAATATTTGATATAAAGGGAGTGCTGTACGTGAGCTTTAAAAACTATAGCCACGACGAAATTGCTGAAATGTCTATGCTAGAAATCGCGCATGAGATCCTACTTGACGAAAAGCAAGCGCTAGATTTTCAAGACCTATTTAATAAAATTAGCGAGATTAAAGGACTTTCAAAAGAAGAGAAAACGGACCGTATTGCACAATTCTATACGGATTTAAATACAGATGGCCGTTTCCTTACCATTGGTTCTAACATGTGGGGACTAAAGCGTTGGTACCCAGTAGAACAAGCAGAAGAAGAAATTCAAGCTCCAGTTAAGAAGAAAAAGAAAGCTGCTCCTAAGAAGAAAAAAGCAGCAGCAGCTCCTGTTGAAGAAGAGGAAGACATCGAAGAGGAAGAAATTGAAGACGATCTTGACCTTGACGACGAAGAACTTGACCTCGACGAAGATGGAGAAGAGAATAGTGGCTTAGATGAAGACTTCGACTTAGCAGAAGACGAAGACACAGATCCAAGCTATGATGACGATGAGGAAAAGAATGTTTATGATGGCGACGATGAAGAAGATGATGATGAGGAAGAGGAAGAAGAAGAGAACAAAGATTTATAAGCGTTCTTGACTTTCTTACCCTGAGTCAGTATTATTTTATTTGGGCTCTCTAAAAGAGATCGGAATTAATAAGCGCTCCCGTTAGATTTAACGGGAGCGCTTTTCTATTTTATAAAAAGATAATGAAATGTGTAGCATATAAGTATCGAAGACCTCCTAAGGATTAAATAAAGGAAGAGGGATGACGAAATGGCAGAAACGAAATATATCTTTGTAACAGGTGGGGTTGTTTCTTCGCTTGGTAAAGGGATTACAGCAGCATCACTTGGTCGTTTATTAAAGAACCGTGGAATGAAGGTAACGATTCAAAAGTTTGATCCATACATTAACGTAGACCCAGGGACGATGAGCCCATATCAGCACGGTGAAGTTTTCGTAACAGAAGACGGAGCTGAAACGGACTTAGACCTTGGTCACTATGAGCGTTTTATCGATATTAACCTTAGCCAATACAGCAACGTTACAACAGGTAAAATTTATTCTACTGTCATCAAGAAAGAGCGTCGCGGTGATTACTTAGGAGGAACGGTACAGGTTATTCCTCACATCACAAACGAAATTAAAGAGCGCGTTTTCCGTGCTGGTAAAGAAACGAACGCAGACGTAGTCATCACAGAGATCGGCGGAACAGTAGGGGACATTGAGTCTCTTCCATTCTTAGAAGCCATTCGTCAGATCAAGAGTGACATCGGCAAAGAAAACGTGATGTACCTACACTGTACGCTTGTGCCATACATTAAAGCCGCAGGAGAAATGAAAACAAAACCGACGCAACACTCTGTAAAAGAACTGCGTTCACTTGGAATTCAGCCAGACGTGATTGTTCTTCGTACAGAGAGCGCAATCAGCCAAGATATGAAAAACAAAATTGCACTATTCTGCGATATTAATGAGAACTCAGTTATTGAAGCTGGAGATGCAGAGACACTTTACGACGTACCACTTATGCTTCAAGAACAGCGTCTTGACCAAATTACGTGTGATCACTTCGGATTAAACTGCGGTGAAGCGAATATGACAGAGTGGAACGGACTTGTAGACCGCGTGAAGAACTTAAAAGCGGAAACGACAATTGCACTAGTTGGTAAATATGTTGAACTTCCGGATGCATATATTTCAGTTGTTGAAGCACTAAAACACGCAGGTTATGCCTTTGATAGCGATATTAAAATTGACTGGGTGAACTCTGAAGAAGTGACACCTTCAAACGTTGAGGAAAAACTTTCTCACGCTGACGGTATTTTAGTGCCAGGCGGATTCGGTGACCGCGGCATTGAAGGAAAAATCGAAGCCATCCGCTACGCTCGTGAAAAGAAAGTACCATTCCTTGGTATCTGCTTAGGTATGCAACTAGCAACAGTAGAATTTGCCCGTAACGTACTTGGTTACACGGGTGCACACTCTGCTGAAATCGACCCAACAACGGCTCACCCAATCATTGACCTTCTTCCTGAACAAAAGGACGTAGAAGATATGGGCGGAACGCTTCGTTTAGGCGTATACCCTGCGAAGTTAACGGCAGGTACTCGTACAAAAGAAGCATACGGCGAAGAAGTGATTTATGAGCGTCACCGTCACCGCTACGAATTTAACAATCAGTACCGTGAAGAAATGGAAAACCAAGGCTTCCTATTCTCTGGTACAAGCCCAGACGGTCGCCTTGTTGAGATCATTGAACTTCAAGATCACCCTTGGTTCGTCGCATCTCAGTTCCACCCAGAATTCAAATCACGCCCGACAAACCCACAAAGCCTATTCCACGGCTTCATCGGAGCATGTCAGAAATAAGCAAAAAACGATACCAAAAAAGCCTGCCAGACCCCTGGCAGGCTTTTTCTATAGCACTAGCTTTAACACAGTAAAAGAACAAAGGGTGTCAGACACCCTGCACTGCGGTAGAGCACTAAACGGTGTCTGGCACGCGCCATTACTTTATAGTGGTAAAGCGCTGTTAGTCGATGTCGTACTCGTCTGTGATTTCTTTGACGGTGACGAAGAGGGCTTGGTGGACGTACAACATTGCGATGGTGCTCGGGAATCCGACGCGGTCCATTTCAAATGGAAGAAGCGGTCCGTTTGCTTTCGTGTCGATAAAGAAATCAGCCTGGTCTTTCGCTGGATTCTTTTCCTTCGTTGCTGCAGCGATCAGGATCACTTCTGCACCCTCATTTTGCACCTTTTGAATATAGGATAGAGCCGCTTCATCATCTGCAAAACGAGCCGCAACAATAACCCGGTCTAAGTGGCTTAACTGCACAGATGGTTCGTACACATATTGTTTCGGTAACGGTTCAGGACCCGAGCGCACTTCTGACTCAATGGCTTCCATCTCCCCGAATCCCTTCACATAAATGGATCCATCTCCAACAATAGCTTGAGAGAGGGAACGTGCGACATCTTCTATTTGAAACTCTTCCTTTTCATGAATACCTCTGAAAAGGCCGGTAATTTGAGTAGCTAACATTTTAAGCACCGGCATGCCCTCCTTTTGCGTGAACTCGCTCATATTGTAACGAGTTTTTCGCCTTGGGTAAAATAATTGGTAAAAAGGGAATATAAGGGTTTTCTAGAAAAGAGGGAGGAATTAACCATACTATGGGCGAATGTACATAACGTAGAGGCCGTACATATAAAAATAGATGAAAGATTCGGATGGAGGGGTACTATGACGAAAACAGTATTGGTGGTTGATGACCAACCTGGAATACGCATGCTATTACGAGAAGTCATTAAAACACTAGAATATAACGTAGGTGAAGCTAAAACTGGGCAAGAAGCAATCGATTTCGTCAAAGAACAACATCCAGATCTTATGTTACTGGACTATAAATTGCCGATAAAAGATGGTCTTGAAGTACTAAATGAATTACAGTCGGAAGACTATCAAGTTCCAGCAGTACTTATGAGCGGTTTAGCAGAGGATGACCTGCAGGGGGCTCACACCCATTCTCTTGTAAAATCAGTTGTTGGAAAGCCTTTTGATGTACAAAAGATTAGAGAGATTATTTTGAATATTTTGCGATAAACAAGAGGTTGCGGGAAATTTTTATATGTAAGCGTTAACGTTTGATTGTGTTGTTGCACCAGTGGTACGGACTTGGTATGCTATACATGGAAAAGGTGTTAAATTCCTATATCAGAGAATCGGAACGTATGTGGGTGTATACACTATACGTTGAGATTCTGTGAAAGTATATAAAGGAGGACTAGTCCATGCCGCTAGTATCAATGAAAGAAATGTTAGAAACGGCTAAAGAAAACCGTTATGGTGTTGGCCAATTTAACCTAAACAACTTGGAGTACGCTCAAGCGATTCTTCAGGCTGCTGAAGAGGAGAAATCTCCAGTAATCTTAGGTGTATCTGAAGGCGCAGCACGTTACATGGGTGGCTTCAAAGTTGTTGTATCAATGGTAGAGGCACTTATGGAATCTTACGGTACTACAGTTCCAGTTGCGATTCACTTAGACCACGGTTCTAGCTTTGAAAAATGTGCGGAAGCGATCCACGCTGGTTTCACATCTGTAATGATCGATGCTTCTCATGATCCTTTAGAAGAAAACATCGCTGTTACGAAAAAAGTTGTTGAATTAGCTCACATTCACGGAGTATCTGTTGAAGCAGAACTTGGCCGTGTTGGTGGTCAAGAAGACGATATTATCGTTGACGATGCTGAAGCAGCATACGCAATCCCATCTGAGTGTAAACAACTTGTTGATGAAACAAACGTTGACGTATTCGCTCCAGCACTAGGTTCTGTTCACGGCCCTTACAAAGGCGAACCAAACCTAGGCTTCGACCGTATGGAAGAAATCATGGGTCTTGTAGACAAGCCTCTAGTTCTTCACGGTGGTACTGGAATCCCAACTGATGACATCAAAAAAGCAATCTCCTTCGGTACTGCTAAAATTAACGTAAACACTGAGAACCAAGTATCCCAAGGTAAAGCGATTCGCGAAGTTCTTGCTGAAAAGCCAGACCTTTACGACCCTCGTAAATACATGGGCCCTGGTCGCGATGCGATTAAAGCAACTGTAATCGGTAAAATGCGCGAATTCGGTTCTTCTCAGAAGGCATAGTAAACAAAAGAGTAACCGCCGTGTAAATCGGCGGTTTCCTTTTATATACAATGAAAACGTTTTATCGTTCGAAAGTACTAGTTCATTCGAGCTAAAAGAAAGACCTTTTCCACGAAATGGCGCGTGGACAAGGAAAAAACAATGCACACATCATTAGGGGAGGAAATCGACATGAAATTTTTTATTGATACAGCAAACATTGACGAAATCCGTGAGGCAAACGCATTAGGAATCCTAGCAGGAGTTACAACAAATCCTTCACTAGTTGCCAAAGAGAAAAACGTTTCGTTTCATGACCGTTTAAAAGAGATTACAGACGAAGTAGAAGGCTCTGTTAGCGCAGAAGTAATGGCAGAAGATGCAGAAGGAATGTTGCGCGAGGCAGAGGAATTAGTGAAGATTGCAAAGAATATTACCATTAAGGTTCCAATGACGCTTGAAGGGTTAAAAGCTGTTAAAAAATTATCAGAAAAGGGCGTCAAAACAAACGTCACGCTGATCTTTAATGCCAATCAAGCGCTTTTAGCTGCGCGTGCGGGTGCAACATACGTATCACCATTCTTAGGTCGCTTAGATGATATCGGTCAAAACGGCATGGACTTAATCGCGCAAATCGCAGAAATTTTCGACCGCCACAGCATTGATTCAGAAATTATTGCTGCCTCTGTACGTCATCCAATGCACGTAACAGAAGCCGCTTTACATGGGGCTCATATTGCCACCATTCCATTGAAAGTCATTAATCAATTAGTGAAACATCCATTAACTGATCAAGGTATTGAAAAGTTCAACAACGACTGGAATAAATAATTCTTGCATGAACTTGGAAATATTGTGCAAAATAAGCCTATTAAAAATTAGGCTTTACTGAAAGAAGGGAGTCCGTCATGGAAAAATTACTTGTTGAAGGAGGTCACTCGCTCAAGGGCCAGGTACGTGTCAGCGGTGCAAAAAATAGTGCAGTAGCTTTATTACCTGCAGCTATATTAGCTGAATCGCCTGTTACCATTGAGGGGTTACCGAATATATCTGATGTTGACACTCTAAGCCACTTGCTGCAAGAAATCGGAGGACGCGTTTCTAAGCGTGGCCAAGATATCTATATTGATCCTTCAGACATGATCTCTATGCCCCTGCCAAACGGACGAGTAAAGAAGCTTCGTGCTTCTTACTACTTTATGGGGGCGATGTTAGGTCGCTTTAAGAAAGCTGTTATCGGTTTACCTGGGGGATGTCACTTAGGCCCTCGTCCAATTGATCAGCATATTAAAGGATTTGAAGCACTCGGAGCTCAAGTGACAAATGAGCAAGGTGCGATTTACCTGAGAGCAGAGGAATTACGTGGAGCACGCATTTACCTCGATGTCGTAAGTGTAGGAGCTACCATAAACATCATGCTTGCTGCTGTAAAGGCAAAAGGACGAACCGTTATTGAAAACGCGGCAAAAGAGCCGGAAATTATAGATGTCGCGACCCTGTTAACGAGCATGGGTGCAAAGATTAAAGGTGCAGGTACAGACGTTATTCGTATTGAAGGCGTAGACCATTTAAATGGTTGCCAGCATACAATTATTCCGGACCGAATTGAAGCAGGTACTTACACAATTATGGCTGCTGCTAAAGGTGAAGAAGTCATTATTGATAATGTCATACCGCTTCACTTGGAGTCCTTGATTGCCAAGTTAAGAGAAATGGGCATAGTGGTTGAAACGCGTGATGACCAGCTGCTTGTCAGGCGTTCAAACCCTCTTAAAAGTGTGGATATTAAAACGCTTGTCTATCCTGGTTTTCCGACGGATCTCCAACAGCCGTTTACTTCACTGTTAACACAGGCAACTGGGACAGGCGTTGTAACCGATACGATTTATCAAGCACGATTTAAACACATTGATGAACTGCGTCGTATGAACGCAGACATTAAAGTCGAAGGTAGTTCGGCCATTGTGAATGGACCGATTACCCTTCAAGGGGCAAAGGTAAAAGCTAGTGACTTACGAGCAGGCGCTGCTTTAGTCGCAGCTGGTTTAATGGCGAACGGCGTAACAGAAATTACAGGTCTTGAGCACATTGACCGAGGTTATGAGAATTTAGTTGAGAAGCTATCTGATCTTGGCGCTGTGATCTGGCGTGAAAAAATGACTGAAGCCGAAATCGAACAATTTCAAAATTCATAAAGTGTGTTCCATGGAGATGTGGGAAATAAGCATCGCATAAACGTGAAGGAGGAGCTCTTGTGGGAGGGAGCTTCTTCGCCGCTCACGTTTACAAACAAGGGGAGGAATTACCATGGAAAGAAGTTTAACAATGGAATTAGTACGCGTAACGGAGGCTGCTGCCCTAGCATCAGCTCGTTGGATGGGAAGAGGAAAGAAAGACGAAGCGGATGACGCGGCAACAAGTGCCATGCGTGACGTCTTTGACACGATTCCCATGAAAGGTACTGTCGTAATTGGCGAAGGGGAAATGGACGAGGCTCCGATGCTTTATATTGGAGAGAAACTCGGAAATGGATACGGACCACGTGTTGATGTAGCGGTCGATCCTCTAGAAGGAACGAACATTGTTGCTCAAGGAACGTGGAATGCTCTATCCGTACTCGCCGTTGCAGATCATAGTAAACTTCTTCACGCACCAGATATGTATATGGAAAAGCTAGCCGTAGGTCCAGAAGCTGTCGGCTCTGTCGATATAAATGCTTCTGTAGAAGAGAATTTAAAAGCTGTCGCAAAAGCGAAGAACAAAGATGTAGAAGATGTTGTGGCCATTGTGCTAAATCGTAAGCGACATGAAGGTCTGATCGAGGAGATTAGACAAGCTGGCGCGCGCATCAAGCTTATATCAGATGGAGACGTAGCAGCTGCAATCAATACGGCATTTGATCATACAGGCGTTGATATTTTGTTCGGAAGCGGAGGAGCACCTGAAGGCGTTTTAGCAGCAGCCGCTCTAAAATGTTTAGGTGGAGAAATTCAAGGGAAATTACTCCCGGAGAATAGAGAACAAGAAGAGCGTTGTATGAAGATGGGTATCGATAACATTCACAAAGTGTTACATATGGATGACTTTTGTGGTGGAGACGACGCCATATTCGCCGCAACAGGCGTAACGGATGGGGAGTTGCTCAGAGGTGTGCAGTTCAAAGGTGTACACGCAACGACTCAAACGATTGTTATGCGAGCGAAGTCTGGAACGGTTCGTTTCATTGACGGTGATCATTCTCTGAAGAAGAAACCAAATCTAGTGATTAAGCCATAAATCAAACCAGTAAATGAGGATAGAATGAGCGACTGCTTCATCAAGTATGGGTAGTCGCTTACCTATTCATGATCCCTTCTTTAGATCCTCTTACATCAAAATCATTTTGCTCCTAAAAAGGGTGCAGTCATTTTTTTTAATCTAGAGTTGAATAAACAGATGGATTAGGGTTAAAATGATAGTTGTTTAAAAAGCATCCATAGTTTATTCGTTTTTTAAACCCCGTTGGCAAACTTCTATTCTAGCTTCTAAAGACTTCCTTCATTTAAAAAGATCCATTTATTACCCATTACAGAAGCTATATTCGAACTGTTTCCTTTCATAGATTATAAAAATAAATAAACGTAGGTGTGGTGATATTGTGTCCGTTTCACTATCCATATCGCATCTAGAGACATTGAATCTTAAGGAATTATACTCCTTAGCTCGTGAATACAAAGTCTCTTATTATGCGAAGTTAACGAAACGAGAATTAATCTTTGCGATCTTAAAGGCGCAAGCCGAAAAAGATGGCTTCCTATTCATGGACGGAATTTTAGAAATTATTCCTTCTGAAGGCTTTGGTTTCTTGCGTCCAATTAATTATTCTCCAAGTGCAGAAGATATTTATATTTCAGCGTCACAAATCCGTCGCTTTGATCTTAGAAATGGCGATAAAGTATCTGGTAAAGTACGTCCACCAAAGGAAAATGAACGATACTATGGCCTTCTTCACGTTGATGCGGTAAATGGGGAAGACCCAGATTCAGCAAAAGAGCGTGTGCACTTCCCGGCCTTGACGCCTTTATATCCTGATCGTATGATGGGGCTTGAAACTGAGACTAAAAAGCTATCAACTAGAATCATTGATCTCATGACACCGGTTGGCTTTGGGCAGCGTGGCCTTGTTGTGGCACCACCAAAAGCCGGTAAGACAATGCTTTTAAAGCAAATTGCAAACAGCATTTCTAAAAATCATCCTGATTCGAAATTGATTATTCTTCTTGTGGATGAGCGTCCTGAAGAAGTAACAGATATTGAGCGTTCTGTGCAGCCTGATGTGGATGTTGTAAGTTCAACGTTCGACGAAGTGCCAGAAAATCATATCAAAGTATCAGAGCTTGTATTAGAGCGTGCGATGCGCCTTGTAGAACACAAGAAAGACGTTATTATCTTAATGGATAGTATCACGCGTCTCGCTCGTGCGTATAACCTAGTCATCCCACCAAGCGGTCGTACACTTTCTGGTGGTATTGACCCTGCTGCGTTCCACCGTCCGAAACGCTTCTTCGGGGCGGCTCGTAACATTGAAGAGGGTGGCAGCTTAACAATCTTAGCGACAGCACTTGTCGATACAGGGTCTCGTATGGATGATGTTATTTACGAAGAGTTCAAAGGTACTGGTAATATGGAACTTCACTTGGATCGTTCCCTTGCAGAACGCCGTATCTTCCCTGCAATCGACATCAAACGTTCAGGTACGCGTAAAGAAGAACTGCTATTGCCGAAATCACACCTTGAGAAGATCTGGGCAATCCGGAAAACGATGGGTGATCAACACGATTTCGTTGACCGTTTCTTACGTCGCTTAAAATCTTCTAAGAATAACGACGAATTTTTCCAACTCATGGATGAAGAGATGAAAGGGAAGACAAGCTCACGTCGTTCCAACTAGGATTTTTAGCTATTTTAAAGAAAAAAAGCAGCCGTTTTAAGTATTTTAATGGCTGTTGCATTTACCAAGGGCTACTGTTATAATCTTTTTATGTGAGTTTAAGTTCGGCTGGGTCGATCCAGCCAATTAAAAGCTCTTGGAATAACTCTGTTTCCAAAGGATTCAGGGCAAAAAGGAGTGGAAAAGCATGAAGGAAGGAATTCATCCGAATTACCGTAAGGTCGTATTCTTAGATACGAGCTCTGACTACAAATTCCTAACGGGTTCAACGTTACATTCCGATGAAACAGTTGAATGGGAAGATGGCAACACTTACCCACTAATCCGTGTGGAAATTAGCTCAGCTTCACACCCATTCTACACAGGTAAGCAAAAAGCTGACAAAGCTGGTGGCCGTGTAGATCGCTTTAAGAAAAAATACAACCTTGGCTAAGTTACGATTCGTCGCTTAGTTTTTGGAGATAAAAAACAGGCAAATTGTCTAACCTTTTGCCTGTTTTTTTATGCCATGAATAGCTGTAAGGGTGAATATTCGACCAAATTATAGGCGATTTCCCCCTTTTGACCATAGAGTTTTAATAGTACACACGAAAGTGGTACAAGATAAAAAAGGAACGAGGAAGAGAAGGGAGAGACCGGCTTGTGCATGTGATGAAACACAGCGGGTGGATTGAAGTGATTTGTGGGAGTATGTTTTCAGGGAAATCAGAAGAACTAATCCGCCGCGTCCGCCGTGCTACATACGGAAACCTTTCCGTAAAAGTATTTAAACCAGCGATTGATAACCGTTATGCAGAGGATTCCATCGTAAGTCACAATGGAACGTCTGTCTTAGCTCGACCACTGGAACATTCAACGGATATTCTTGATGTTGTGGATGAAAATGTAGATGTTGTAGGTATTGATGAAGTGCAGTTCTTTGATGAGCATGTAGTTGAGGTTGCTCAAACCCTTGCTGATCGAGGTCACCGCGTCATCGTAGCCGGTTTGGATCTAGATTTTCGTGGAGAACCGTTTGGATGTATGCCAACCTTTATGGCAGTCAGTGAATCCGTTACAAAATTATCAGCGATCTGCCCAGTATGTGGCTCCCCCGCAACTCGGACGCAGCGCTTAATTGATGGACGCCCAGCTTCATATGACGAACCGATTATTCTAGTCGGAGCTTCCGAATCATATGAACCTCGTTGCCGTCATCACCATGAAGTACCCAACAAACCCAGGCACGTCGTAAAAGCGACCCAAACCCAAAAATCCTAACCAAAAGCCCTTTCCTGCTGTGCAGGAAAGGGCTTTTTAGCTTTAGCACTGCAGAACAATGAAGGGTGTCTGACACGCTTTCGCGCGGTAGAGCAGTACAGGGTGTCTGACACCCTTCAGTACGTTAATAAAGAAAAGTTACCTTTTCTTCCTCGATTTACCTACTGGAGATGTATCATAGTCTTTTTGCTTATGGAGAAGCTAAGAGAAACAAGCCGAGAAGGAGGTTTCTCCATGAGAGCAGCTTTAGTGTCAGTAGGTTTAGCCGCAGCAACGTTGTTAAGTGCTTGTGCCTCAAACCCACAAGGAACAGATGAAGTGCGTGATGTTCAGTTCTTTGCAAAGAATACGGATTCATTAATGGAACACGAGCCCAAACGCTCCCGTAATTTACAATCCGACAATCCAATGCAGATCAACCAAGTAGGCGAAACTTGGGGACTTAAGAAAGATAAGGAAAAAGTTTTTGAAGCAGTAGATACACTAGAAGGCGTAACGGTTCGGCGTGTTACATTCAACAAAGATGTTGTCCGCGTTCGAGTTACAGTTGAAGAGGAGATCAAGAGCAACGATGAACGAATGGTAAAAGCTAAGAAAATCAAAACCGCCATTCAACGTGCACTCCCTCGATACAACATTCGCGTCAAGATCGTCGATTAACTTTAGTAAACTAAAGGGTGTCAGACACCGTGTAGTACTTTAGAGTGGTAAAGCGGATTATGGAAGATCAGCTGTTTTGTGGCTGATCTTTTTACATAGTAAGAGGAAGGCAAATAGGGGAGGATTAAAAAAATGTGCGTTTATGACTTCTTTTGACTCCCATTATCGCCTATACTATAATTAGAATGTTATGGACAAAAAAGAGGTGGATGCAAGTGTTAGATAGACTTCAAACCTTAGAAGATCGGTATGAAAAACTAAATGAATTGCTTAGCGACCCGGAAATCGTGAGCGATTCAAACAAACTACGTGAATACTCGAAAGAGCAAGCGGGACTTGAAGAAACGGTTCAAGTTTACCGTGAATACAAAGATACTTCAGAGCAGCTTGATGAAGCTAAAGCCATGTTAGAAGAAGATCTTGATGAAGAAATGAAAGAAATGACAAAAGAAGAGATCTCTGAGCTCTCCGATGAGAAAGAGAAGATGGAAGAGCGCCTGAAAATTCTTCTTATTCCTAAGGATCCAAATGACGAGAAGAACGTTATTATGGAAGTCCGCGGTGCTGCAGGTGGAGACGAAGCTGCTTTATTCGCTGGCGACTTATACCGCATGTACTCTCGTTATGCGGAAGCACATGGATGGAAGACAGAAGTCATTGAAGCTCATGAAAGTGAAGTAGGCGGTTATAAAGAGATTATCTTTATGATCAACGGAAGTGGCGCATTCTCAAAGCTTAAATTTGAGAACGGTGCACACCGTGTACAACGTGTTCCTCAGACGGAATCTGGGGGTCGAATTCACACATCTACAGCGACTGTTGCCTGCTTGCCAGAAGCAGAAGAAGTAGAAGTGGATATCAATGAAAAAGAAATCCGCGTTGATACGTTCGCATCAAGTGGACCAGGAGGACAGAGTGTAAACACCACTATGTCTGCTGTTCGTCTAACGCACGAACCAACTGGAATTGTTGCTTCTTGTCAGGATGAAAAATCCCAGATTAAGAACAAAGAGAAAGCGATGAAGATTTTGCGTGCTCGTATTTATGAGAAATTCCAACAGGAAGAACAAGCGAAATACGATGAAAACCGTAAATCCGCTGTTGGTTCTGGTGACCGCTCAGAGCGTATTCGTACGTACAACTTCCCGCAAAACCGCGTGACGGACCACCGCATCGGTTTAACGATTCAGAAGCTTGATAAAATTCTCGAAGGAAACTTAAACGAGATTACAGAAGCGCTTATTTTAGAAGAACAGACAAAAGCGCTTGCTTCGATCGGAGAATAAAATGGCGAAACACACTATTTGGGAAGCCCGTCGATGGGCTTCCTCTTTTTTAACGGAATACAAGCGAGAAAAGAATGTAGCGGACTTGTTACTGATGCATTATTTAGAGTGCGGTCGAGCTCAGCTTTTAGCTAATGCGAAGGATGTGGTAGACGAAGAGATCTTTAATCAGTTTCAGCGAGACATCCATATTCACGCTGAAAAAGGCGTTCCCGTTCAGCATTTGATTGGACTCGAGGAGTTTTACGGACGTGATTTTAAAGTGAATCATCACGTCTTAATTCCGCGCCCTGAAACGGAAGAACTGATTGTCGCTGTCACCGAGCAATTGAGAAAAAAAGCTTGGCACGATCGAAACTTGAACATGGTGGACGTAGGGACAGGCAGTGGAATTATCGCCATTACATTAGCACTTGAGCTAACAAATGTAGAAATGCGAGCTGTCGATCTGTCCCCAGATGCATTGCACGTTGCAAAGCAAAACGCAGCAACACATAAAGCTGATATCGGATTCTATGAAGGGAGCTTTCTTGAACCGATTATGAAAGCCGGGGACAAGATGGATGTGATCGTCTCCAATCCTCCTTACATTCCAGAGTCAGATCGCTCATCCCTATCAGATGTAGTCGTAAACCACGACCCTGAATTAGCGCTGTTCGCAGAAGATAACGGCTTAGCCGCTTATCGTACCATTGTAAGTCAAGTGCCACACGTGAAAGCGGAAGAAGCTCTCCTTGCTTTTGAAATCGGCCATAACCAAGGAGAAGCAGTATCGACTATCATTGCCGACACCTTCCCAAATGCAACAATTCATGTCCTACAAGACATCAATCAAAAAGACCGAATCATCCTAGCCTGGCTCTAAACGAGCCAGGCTTTTTCTATCTCCCCATGCTTTAAAGCACCACAGCGTGCCAGACACCCTTCACTTTAGCACAGCACCAAAGCGTGTCAGACACGCTTCACTCTAGCACAGCACCAAAGCGTGTCAGACACGCTTCAGTTTGCTAAAGTAATAGTTTTTATTTTTAGTAGATTTGTGTGTATAGGGTTGGGGCCCGTTGTTCATACTGTTTGTAAGAGAAAAGGACGAAGCAAAACGAAAAGGGGACGGGGGATATGAATATGTTGAAGAAGGTGAACGTGAAGAAGGCAATTGGCGTTGTGTTGTTGGTGGTCCTTTGTGCAGTGTTATTTCCTTACACGCTTGAAGGATATAATGAAGCACCAGATCGTGGGACAGATATTCAAGTCATTCCAGATCAAGCGATTCGTTTACGCATTCTAGCAAATAGTGACGGGGATAAAGATCAGGCGATTAAGCGTAAAGTAAGAGATGCTGTGAACGCTGAAATCACTGTATGGGTAGAAGAGTTAACATCTATTGAAGCAGCTCGTGAGCTAATCCAAAGTCGTTTAGGTGAATTAGAAGAAATTGTGGATAACGTGTTGAAAGAAGAGGGCATTAAGCAAAGCTACACTGTGGATTATGGAAAACAAGTGAAGTTCCCAGCTAAACTATACGGAACTTATTTATACCCTGCTGGTGAGTATGAAGCCATTCTTATATCGCTAGGAAAGGGAGATGGCGCGAACTGGTGGTGTGTTCTATTCCCGCCGCTTTGCTTCCTTGATTTCAACAACGGTACATCAGTAGCTGCAGAGGCAACGGACCAACCAGAGCAGTCACAACAGCCAGCCCAACCTGAAGAGTCTAGCGATCCGGAAGAAATCGAAGAGACTGAAGTAGAATCAAGTGCAGAAGCTGAGCGAGAAGAAGTGGAAGTGAAGTTCTTCTTGAGTAAATGGTTCAACTTTTTATAGAAATCTATCATAACCTCTCTAGTACTTCATATAGATGGTAATAAGAACGCTAGGGAGGGAATTAAAATGATTGAACTAACTCATATAAAAGATTATGAACAATCCACAATGGAAGACTTCTTTGGGGATAAAATGGAGGAACTTACCGACCGGGAAAGACTAATGGAACATGGCCATATCGTAACATTGAATGGAGAACAGCAAGGATTTGTAGCTCTTGTTCCTGTTGAAGAAGGCTCGATTTGGCTAAGGTCACTCTACTTTCAGTCTGGTGTACGACCAGAGCTTGTCCTGACGCTTTTTGAAGTGCTTCAGCAGCATGTAGAAGAACAAGGACTTGGTAAACTCTTTGTGTTCAGTCACCAAAGGACGCTCGAGCCTTTGCTTGAAACGTATCAATATCAACAGATCGACTCATCCGACGTCCCCGTAAAAGATGAAGATCGACCAGCCCAAACAGGGAACTGGTGGTGTTATACATCAAAAGCTATTTAGTTATTCACACCTGTGGATAAATGTTGTTAATAACTTGTGCAAATATGTGGATGAACCCCCCTTTTATTCACATTTGCTATATAAAAAGAGGCTATCCAAAAGGATAGCCTCTTCCTGCGTTCCTTAAAGCCTGCTTTACACAGCCTTCGTTTCTAGTGATACTTCAATGTTGCCGCGTGTCGCACGTGAATAAGGGCATACATCGTGTGCTTTATTCACAAGCTCTTCTGCTTTAGACTGATCCACACCGCTGATCTCAACATGGATTTGCACCCCAAGACCTAATCCGTCATTGCCTTTACCAATGTCGACTTTCGCTGTTACCGTGGATTCAATGTTTTCACCAGACTGGTCCGCAACAAGATTTAACGCACCATCGAAGCACGCTGAATAACCACAAGCAAATAGTTGCTCAGGGTTCGTACCTTCTCCACCTGGGCCGCCAAGACCTTCAGGGGTAGACAGGTTATGTTCAACTTTATTATCTGACGTGGAGACCGAACCTTCACGGCCACCTTTTGCTGTTGCTTCTGCTGTATAAAGTACTTTCATGAAAAATCCCTCCATACATTTGTTTTGCTTCACAATTACACTCTACCCGTTTAATCTAGATCTTACTCATAAGAATAGGTAGAGGACTTGCGGAAATGGGCTAAGAAAGCTCATAATAAGAGAATAATGTTGGCAAACAAGAAAGGATGCTCGACAATTGAGTACAACCGAAACGAAATTTTGGACAATCGACCCCAGTAACGTCGATTCATTACAAATAGAAGAAGCAGCGGCACTTCTGCGAGATAACCAAGCGGTAGCTTTTCCGACAGAAACCGTTTATGGGCTTGGAGCGAATGCGCTGAACGAACAAGCGGTTCAAGGGATTTTTGCTGCTAAAGGCCGTCCCGCGGACAATCCTCTTATTGTTCACGTGGCGAATAAAGAGCAGATTGAAGAAGTAGTAACACATATTCCAAAAATGGCTCACAAGTTAATCGATGCCTTCACGCCAGGCCCATTGACCCTTATTTTGGAAAGTAACGGTTCGTGTGCCTCTAATGTAACGGCTGGTTTATCCTCAGTTGGTGTCCGTATTCCTGATCACCCAGTAGCGCGCGCCTTGTTACAAACTTGTCGTCTGCCCCTCGCTGCACCGAGTGCAAACCGGTCAGGTCGTCCGAGTCCAACTTCAGCTGAGCACGTTTATAAAGATTTAAATGGCCGTGTAGCTGGAATTGTAGATGGTGGCCCTACAGGTGTTGGTGTGGAGTCGACTGTAGTTGACTGCACAGGTGATCGCCCGGTGATTTTAAGACCAGGCGGAATTACGAAAGAGGACCTTGAGGAAGTTGTAGGGCCGACGGATTTTGATCCAGCTTTAATCAATCAAGAGGAAAAGCCGAAGTCACCAGGGATGAAATATACCCACTATGCCCCAGAAGCTCCTCTGTGGTTAGTGGAAGGCGACCTAGCTTTTCTGCAGCGCCAGATTGATCAACTTCAGCAAAATGATAAGCGTGTTGGGGTGATTGTAAGCCAAGAACACGCAGGTCATATACAAGCAGATGAAATTCAAATCTGTGGTTCCCGTGACCATCTAAATGAAGTGGCCGTCCACTTATATGGCGCGCTCCGTTCGTTCTCAACCGATACGATTGATGTCATACTATGTGAGAGTTTCCCCGAATACGGAATGGGCTATGCGGTCATGAACCGACTCAAGAAAGCGGCGACACAAGTGATCACTCAAGATGAATAGATTCTTCTAAACTCCTCCTCAGTCGCATATGCTGAACTAGCATGTCCCGAGGGGGAGTTTTTATATGGATTCGGTATCGATTATGGGGGAAATGATTACCCTCGCCATGATGGCGATCGCACTAGGAATGGATGCTTTTTCAATAGGACTTGGCATGGGAATGATCCCGCTTCGCCTTCGTAAAATAGGGACCATTGGGCTCACAGTAGGCATGTTTCACGTGATTATGCCTTTTGGTGGAATGGTGCTCGGGCGATTCTTATCTGCTCAACTAGGTTCAGTAGCCACGGTGGCCGGTGGCGTTTTGCTTCTCATATTAGGCGCTCAGATGTTTTATTCTTCTTTCACCAAAGACGAAACTCCTGCCTTCACACCTGTTGGCTTTGGCCTCATTATATTCTCCTTAAGCGTTAGTTTAGACAGCTTCTCAGTCGGGCTAAGCCTTGGTATGTCCGGGGCCCGAACGCTCGTTACGTTAATTCTATTTGGTCTTGCAAGCACCGTACTGACATGGGGCGGACTCTTATTAGGTAAGAAAGTACAAGGCCTCCTCGGTACATACTCCGAAATGTTCGGAGGCAGCATCCTCTGCGCATTCGGACTCCAACTCATCCTATAAAGCTGCGCGCTTCTTTAGCACTGTAAAGACCCACAGCGTGCCAGACACCCTGCACTGCTCTAAAGCAAAGAAGCGTGTCAGACACCCTTCATTGCTCTAAAGCGGTGGAGGGTATTTTTAGGTTTTGTGAGTACATGTGGTGGTATAGGTATTGTGATCGTAATTTTAAGGATAAAAAGTGGATAGGGATTGCAGACTAAGAGAGAAGCTGTGGCAGGTAAAGAGGTGCTAGTTGTATGGAATGGTCATTATTGATCACGGTTTTTGTTATTGGACTTGTAGGTTCTTTCGTGTCTGGTTTAGTTGGTATTGGCGGCGCCATTGTCAACTATCCTATGGTGCTTTATATCCCGCCACTTCTCGGTTTTGCAGCATTTAGCGCTCATGCGGCTGCTGGCATAGTGGCTGTTCAGGTTTTCGTGGCTTCATTTGGAGGCGTATGGGGGTACCGAAAAGGGAACTACCTTCACAAGAAGTTAATTCTCTACATGGGTATAAGCATTCTCCTCGGTAGCTTATTAGGAGGATTTGGTGCCTCTTACTTATCTGAAAAAGTCGTTAATATTGTCTACGGCATCCTTGCCCTCATAGCCGTGGCGATGATGTTTATCCCTACTCACGAAGAAGAAGTGGGGAGCGATCATCCGGACTTCAACAAATGGGTCGCCTCTATTTCCGCCTTTCTTGTCGGAATTGGAGCCGGGATTGTCGGAGCAGGTGGGGCATTTTTGCTCGTCCCGATTATGCTAAGCATCCTTCACATACCGACCCGGATGACGATCGCTTCCTCACTGGCAATCACATTTATCTCATCCATCGGTGCTGTGACGGGCAAACTGTTCTCTGGTGATGTCCCGGTCTTGCCTGCGTTGGCAATTGGGATCGCGAGCATCATCACCTCACAACTTGGAGCGGAAGCTGGGAAAAAAGCCAATACGAAAGTGCTACAAACGATTCTTGCAGTACTCATTATCGGTACAGCCATCAAAATCTGGTGGGACATTCTTTTCTAAATTATGAACAGGAGGGGTTTAAATGGCACTACAACCATTAACAGTTGATGTATTAGCTAAGAAGATCTTAAACAATGAAGAAGTGTTTTTATTAGATATTCGGAAAGAAGAAGATTACGAAGGGTGGGCCGTTGAAGGCCGCAATGTTCGAAGTCTGAATATCCCTTTCAAACAGCTCGAGAGCGACCCAGGTGATGTGAAAGAAAAGCTACCAAACGATCAGCCTGTATACGTAGTTTGTGCGCGTGGCATTTCTTCACAAAAAGCAGTCGACCTTCTAAAAGAAGCAGGTCTTGAAGAAGTAACGTATCTTGAAGGAGGCATGACTTCTTGGAGTGAACACCTTGAACCCGTCAAAATTGGCGACCTAAATGGAAAAGGTGAACTGTATCAATTCCTTCGCCTAGGTAAAGGTTGCTTGTCCTATATGATTATCGCAAATGGAGAGGCTGCTGTAGTAGATGCGAACCGCATGACGGGTCAATATGAAGACTTCGCTAAGAAGCAAAATGTCACCATCAAACATGTACTTGATACACACTTGCACGCTGACCATATCTCAGGCGGTAAAGAGCTTGCTGATCAAAACGGAGCCACGTATTGGTTCCCGAAACAGGATGATGTCGGAGTTGAGTTCTCTTATAGCGCTCTAGAAGATGGCAAGGAAATCTCAGTCGGCGATGTAACGATTGCGGCATTTTATTCTCCGGGCCACACAATCGGAAGCACAAGCTTCATCGTCGACCAGGAATACCTGTTAACGGGAGACATTTTGTTCGTTCAATCCATCGGACGTCCTGACCTTGCAGGGAAAGCGGAAGACTGGGTAGAAGACCTTCGCCAAACGCTTTACAGCCGCTATAAAGAGGTTTCCCAGAACCTAACCGTGCTCCCGGCTCACTTTGGCAAGATGGAAGAAATCAATGAACAAGGTACCGTTCAAGCTAAGCTTGAAGACCTTTATAAGAAAAATGATCGTCTCCAAGTTGAGGACGAAAGTGAATTTCGTCATCTCGTAACGGATAATCTACCGCCTCAGCCGAACAGTCACGAAGAAATTCGTAAAACGAACATGGGTAAAAAACAACCAGACGCAGACGAACGACGCGAAATGGAAGTCGGTCCAAACCGCTGCGCAGTATAATGTATGAAGCCGTCCGAACTAGTTTCGGGCGGCTTTTTTATCGAAAAAACACCCCACTTCCTGCTACAATAGTAATAGATATAGGAAAATTGTGGAGGTGAAGTGGTGGGAGAATGCAAGAACTGTGGCGCCCCGATTGAGAAGGGGGAGTCGTGCGAGAAATGTACACAGCACCAAGAATACATACAAAACAAAAACGAAGAATCGATGTTCGATTTTGAACCGCAACAGCATACATACGAAACACCTAAAAAGGGGCAGGAAGAAACAAGTCCAGAACCATCACACGAAACAACGGTAGAGAGTGTGCCCACTATCCCTGTTCGGCAAGAAGCGGAGTCAGAAGACCCGTTTTTATTTTCGGAGAAAACGGAACGAAAAAGCTTCAAACGGCCAAAGATAACATGGCTCATAGCCGGAATTCTCATTGTTCTTATGAGCGCTGCATTTTTCATTTATAGTCAGATTACTTCAAAGGACACGCTTTATTTTACAGTCGGTAACAAGATTGAGTTAGGCTTTATTAACGGGGTAGGCGAGATGGTTCTTGAAACCGATTATGATAGTTTCTATCCGTTATATAATATTCAACAAGAGTCAGGTATAAATGGTCGGGGGCCGCATCATATTGTGAAAGGGTATCACTTCACAGAAGACCTGTATCCAATTATGCAGGGAGACGCAGGTGAAACGCAGCAATATGGATTTATCAATAAGAGCGGAGAGTGGGTTATTGAGCCAACCTATGAACAAGCCCGTGCTTTTTATGGCGAACGTGCTCTTGTAGTCAAGAATGGGGCTGCTGGGTTTATTAATTATGAAGGAGAGCTGGTCATCCCCGCTCAATATCCTTCTGCTAAAGATTTTAAAGAAGGCTTCGCTCCTGTTTACCAAGATAATCAATGGGGCTTTATTGATATAAATGGTGACATGCTAATTGATCCTGCTTTTGATGAAGCTTTTCATTTTAATGAGGGCATTGCTCTTGTCGTTAAAGATAGGGAATACCAATATATTAATACCAATGGAGAGCAAGTAATGGACAGAACATTTGAGAAAGGGTATGCCTTCTCTGAGGGACTGGCTCCTGTCGAAGTTGATGGGAAATTTGGCTTTATCGATAAAGAAGGCAACATGAAAATTGATCCTCAATATAAGCGTGCTTATCCATTCCACGAGGGCGTTGCTACGGTTTGCCTGGATGAGAAATGTGGGGTTATTAACAAAGGGGGCCACATGGTGGTTGATGCCGAATTTGAAAAAATTGGCTGGTATGTGGATGGATTGGCATATGCCATTACAAGTGAGAAATCCGGTTATATTGATACAAAAGGAGACTGGAAAATCGGTTTTGAAGGGCGTACCGAGTATGCGTTTCCTTTTTATGAAGGGCTGGGCCTCACTGTTAGAAGAGTAGAGAATCCTTCTCGAGGAGATGGACTCACCAATATATTTGAATACCGAAATAAAAACGGAGAGATTATTCATCAATTTAAGCCTTTTTAACAAACCAACACTCCTTTACTCAACAAGAGTAAAGGAGTGTTATTTATAAGATTTCTCTCACCGACGAGAGCCGGATGGATATGTTATAATGCAGGTAAGATAAGCACAAGTAGTGGAGGATTGAGAATGAAGCATATTTTGTTTGTGTGCACAGGGAATACGTGCAGAAGTCCGATGGCAGAGGCATTGTTAAGAGAAAAGCATGAAGACATTGAAGTGAGATCTGCTGGGATCTTCGCTCATAAGGGCTCGAAAGCTTCGAAAGGTACAGAAGAGGTGTTGAAGAAGAAAGGAATTTCTTTAAATCATGAATCGCAGCCTCTTTCTGAAGACCTAATGAGATGGGCAAATATTGTCCTGACGATGACAGCTCAGCACAAGCAAAGCGTCGTGATGGAATATCCACGCTATGAAGATAACGTGTTCACGTTAAAGGAATATGTTCTTCAAAATGATCATAACCAATGGCAGCAACTGAAAGAAGCCTATTCTACGTTAGAAGATAGAAAGGCCGTCTTTTTACAAAAAAATCGTGAAAAATATAACTCACCACAAGAGCTTGAACAAGCCCTTATCCAACATTTAAATGAAGAGATTTCACTTATTCGTGAAATCGAAGCCAACCTCCCAAATTCAGACATCTCTGATCCATTTGGAGGAGACCTAGATACGTATGAAAAAACGCTTACAGAAATTGAAAAACATGTTGAACTTCTTATCAAAAAATTAGACAATAAGTAGGACAAAGGATTTGTAAGGGGATGGCAGGTTTGGAGGAGAAAAAGAGGTATCGGTTTAGTCTTCGGTTAAAGCTCGTTGTATTCATTACAACGCTTGCGGTGATTACGTATTCAACGAGTGCTTGGTTTATCTATGTACTCTATGATCGGATCAAGGATACAATCGGCATTTCTGTCGTTCCTTTTACGTTGATCACCTTCGCGTTAGGCATTCTCTGGTCAGGCATCCTTGCCTATGTGGCGGCAGGATTTATCACAAAGCCTCTCCTTAAATTGGAACAGACTGCAGCCAAAGCAGCTCTTGGGGATATCACGGACGAAGTCGCTGTATCTAAATCAGACGATGAAATCCGCTCCCTTGGTACGGCTTTTGGAACAATGATGACCAATTTGAGAGGCATGGTACATAATATCGATCACAATTTTGGCGAAACGAACAAGTCTGTCACAGCCATTAAAGAGGCGACCGAGCAAGCGACGAACCAAGCGCGGCTCATTTCGGAGACGATCGATGAAATCTCTGAAGGCTCTGAGAGCTCTTCTGTCGCGATTCAGCAAACCGCTGAAGCGATCGAAGAAACAACAGAACTTGCAACCAAGGTACAGCACAAGGCCAAGCTCTCTCAAGATATGTCCACTCACATGATTACGACATTGAATGATAGCGAGAAGGTCGTGTATTCTCTTGTTGAAGGCATTCAGTCGATTGCAGAGGAACAAGAACTGTCATTAGAAGCGGTTGAACGTATGGAGACGAACGCGAAGAAAGTAGAGGACATTATATCCCTTGTTGGAAACCTCGCCGAGCAGACGAACTTACTCGCTTTAAACGCTTCAATCGAAGCAGCACGAGCAGGAGAACATGGGAAAGGTTTTGCTGTTGTAGCAGAAGAAGTAAGGAAACTCGCAGATGAGAGTGGAAAAGCAGTCAAAGGGATATCAGACCTCATTCAAACGATGCAAAAAGACGTCTCCAAGGTCGTTCATAAAATAAACGATCAGGTTCAATTCGCTCGCCAGGAAGCAAACAGAGGCGAGGAAACAAACAAGACGATCGCGGATATGTCTACGTCTGTAAATGAAGTAGCACTAGCAGTTCAAGAGATTTCTGCTCTTGTTGATCAACAGCTCGCATCGCTCCAATCGACAGCCATTCAATCTCAGGAAGTCTCAGCCATAGCAGAAGAAACCTCAGCCGGAACGCTTCAAGCCAGCTCCACCGTACAGCATCAGACGGAGCTTATAGAATCAATTGACCAGATCGCTCATGCACTGGGCGAACAAGCGGATGGATTAAGACAACAAATCCACCGATTTCGAATTAGAGATATTGAGAAGGGATGATCACCATGAAAGTAATCGTAGCATCAGATCACGGAGGCGTGAACATTCGTAAAGAAGTAACGAATCTATTAGAAGAAATGAACATTGAATTTGAAGATATCGGCTGTGACTGTGAAGGTTCTGTTGACTATCCAGACTACGGAATCCCAGCAGCCGAGCGCGTAGCAAATGGCGAATTTGATCGTGCGATTTTAATTTGCGGAACAGGCATTGGTATGTCCATTTCTGCCAACAAAGTAAAAGGCGTACGCTGTGCACTTGTTCATGACTTATTTACGGCTAAAGTAACGCGTGAACACAATGATTCTAACGTGCTAGCAATGGGTGAGCGTGTCATTGGGCCAGGCCTTGCGCGCGAGATTGCAAAGACTTGGTTAAGTGCAGAATTTGAAGGGGGACGCCACGCAAACCGCGTCTCTAAAATTAGTGAATACGAAGCATAATTGAGAAAAGGGGGAAGAAAAGCATACGTGTTTTTACTTCTCCTTTTTGTGCTTCTGATATCCTACTAAAGGGAGTGATTCTTCCATGGCTACAACTGTTAAAGAGGACATAAAGCATATTGTCGATGAGTGGATCGACAGTTCATACTTAAACCAGTGCGACATGTTCGTTGTGGGCTGTTCCACAAGCGAAGTCGCAGGAGAACATATCGGAACAAGCGGAAGCGCACGTATTGCTGAGGACCTTTTCGAAGAACTCATGCGTCTGAAGGAACAATGCGGGATTCACATAGCTTTTCAGTGCTGTGAGCATCTCAATCGAGCGCTCGTTCTAGAACGAGAGGTCATGCGCGAACACCGCTTAGAGGAGGTGTCTGTCATACCGGTCCGTTCTGCAGGCGGTTCGATGGCGACACATGCGTATCATCACCTAAATGACCCGGTCGTTGTTGAAGAGATCACAGCCAACGCCGGCATCGACATTGGAGACACATTCATTGGCATGCACATTAAGAAAGTGGCTGTACCTGTCAGGTTTAAGCAAAAGAAGATCGGAGAGGCTCACGTAACATCCGTGAGGTCACGTCCGAAGTTAATTGGTGGCAACCGGGCAGTTTACACAATAGAACAACAATCGTCCGTAACCTGTGATTAGGAAGGGCGAAACGAATTTAAAGGGGGACGTACACATGAAGCACGTAAAACAAGTTGATCCAGAGATTATGGAGGCCATTCAACTCGAAAAAACGCGTCAGCAGGAGAAAATCGAACTGATTGCATCAGAAAACTTTGTTTCTGAAGCCGTTATGGAAGCACAAGGGTCTGTATTAACGAACAAATATGCAGAAGGTTATCCTGGTAAACGCTACTACGGTGGATGTGAACACGTAGATATCGCCGAGAATCTTGCCCGCGACCGCGCGAAGAAATTGTTCGGAGCAGACCATGCCAATGTTCAGCCACACTCTGGTGCTCAGGCTAACATGACTGTCTACTTTGCAGTATTAGAACCAGGCGATACAGTCCTTGGGATGAATCTAAATCACGGCGGCCATTTAACACACGGCAGCCCTGTCAACTTCAGCGGCAAACTGTACAACTTTGTGGACTACGGCGTTGACCAAGAAACAGAACAAATCGACTACGAAGCGGTACGTGAGAAAGCGCGGGAAGTACAACCAAAGCTAATCGTAGCCGGTGCTTCTGCGTACCCTCGATCCATTGAATTTAAGAAATTCCGTGAAATCGCAGACGAAGTAGGAGCTTACCTGCTTGTAGATATGGCGCACGTAGCTGGACTAGTGGCAACAGGCCACCATCCGAATCCTGTTCCATATGCCGATTTCGTTACAACCACAACGCACAAAACCCTTCGCGGCCCACGCGGTGGAATGGTGCTTTGTAAAGAAGAGTACGCTAAGAAAATCGACAAATCTTTATTCCCAGGCATGCAAGGTGGCCCGCTAATGCACGTCATCGCAGCCAAAGCCGTTAGCTTCCAAGAAGCGCTCCAAGATGATTTCAAGGACTACTCCGAGAAAATCATCAGCAATGCCAAGCGTCTCGGCGAATCCCTGCAAAAAGAAGGCGTTCGTCTAGTATCAGGTGGAACAGACAACCACTTGCTTTTACTAGACCTGCGTCCATTAAACCTAACTGGAAAAGTCGCTGAAAAAGCTCTTGATGACATCGGTATTACCGTAAACAAAAACACAATCCCGTTCGATCCTGAGAGCCCATTCGTCACAAGCGGCATCCGTATCGGAACAGCAGCCGTTACGTCCCGTGGCTTCAAAGAAGAAGAAATGGATGAGATCGCATCCATCATCGCCTTCACCCTGAACAACCACGAAGACGAAGGCAAACTAGCCGAAGCCCGCGAACGCGTGCTTGCCTTAACATCTCGTTTTGAACTATATGCTTAATTTATTGAACCGCCTCTTCCTTTTGGGAGAGGCGGTTTTTTTAGTATTGGAGAGTTACAGGGTCTTCAAGTTACTGAAGAGGATGGAGCAGTAACGAAAGCAGGGGGGAGAACTTGCTAAAGGGAGGTTGGAGTTACTAAAGAGGTGATAGAAGTTACTAAAACGAGATAGAATTTTCTAAAGAGGTCCTGGAAGTTATGAAAGGGTTGAGAGAAGTTACGAAAGTTCTTATAGAAGTTACCAACACCTCAAGAGGAGTTACTAAACAGACGTAGCACTTACTAAAGCGAGTGCGGATTTCCTAAATAGGACCTCGAAGTTACCAAAAGTCGAGAGAAGTTACGAAATCTCTCATAGAAGTTACCAAAACCTCAAGAGAAGTTACTAAACCAGGAGAAGAACTTACCAAAGCGAGAGCGAAGTTACGAAAGAGCTCCCCGAATTACCAAAAATCAAAATACTTATCATCAAAAACCTCAACCCACTTTCACAAAAATGCCCAGACGCAGGTACAACAAACCAAATGTGCAACGATGATTAAGATTCGCCTCCCTAAAGCCGATATAAGAAGAAGGAATAAAGGGGGAATCACGATGAGTATTTTTACAAAAAAGAGACAACTGCCAAGGTTTGAAGCGGTTCATGCCTATTCAGAAATGGGCGAGACCGTAAAAGTAGATGATCAAGATTTAACTGGGCGTTTAAGTTATATGAGCTTAACAGATAAACAACTTGCTACGTTGAAGGAAGTAAAACCAAGTGTATTAGCACTCAGTGATCAGCTTTTAGATAAGGTGTTGGAGCATTTGTATGCCCATCCTCGGCTTAATGCGATTGCTACGAATCATAGTTCTCACGATAAGCTAAAGCAAGTATTCGTTGAGTATTTTGACAGTGCCTTTTCCGGAAACATTGATGAAGCGTATTTGAACATGAGAAAGCGGATCGGGCGTACTCATGGTGGGGTCGAACTTCCGGTGGCGTGGTTTTTGGCTACCTATTCGGCACTGAGCAATCTACTTATTCCAAAAGTGGTTGAGTCGTATCAGGACCAGCCTCATAAACTTTCTGATATCCTAGTGGCCGTAACAAACATTATGAACCTAGACAGTCAACTCGTCGTAGATCATTACCTGGCTGTAAAAGCGGTAGAAGCGAATGAAGCGAACGATCGAAATGAACTTCTTCGCAGAGAACTCGTTGCGATCAGCCAGGAAGTAGCTGCTTCTGTGGAACAGACAGACGCATCGATGAATGAAACCTCTGAGAAAGCAGACCGTATTCGTAAGGACACAGAGAATACACAGAAGAGTAGTCAGAACCTGATCTCGTTAACGGAAATGAACGACAATAAAGTCAATGAAATGCTTGCTTCGTTCCAAACTGTTTTGGAGCAGTTTAATAACAGCATGGCAACGATGGAGAAGCTGGATCATCTTTCCCAACAGATCACGTCGATTACGAACCAAATAGAGGGCATTGCCGATCAGACTAATCTCCTTGCCTTAAACGCTTCAATTGAAGCAGCTCGTGCTGGAGAGAGTGGGAAAGGGTTTGCTGTCGTAGCCGAAGAAGTACGCAAATTAGCTGAGAACTCCAAGCAAATGAGTAATCAAATTAATACGATTACGAACGAAAGCAACGAAAACATTCAAACGCTCCAAGCTTCCATGCAAGAGATGAACGCCTCTACGAAACAATCTCAAACAGACATGAAGCAAGTAACGAATGGCTTGGCGACTGTGAAGATGGAAATGAACCAGTACGTGGACATGTTCAATCGAAATAAAGAAGACCTCGATCAGATTGTCGATGCCATCCAAGATATCCATGGCACAACCGACAACCTATCAGGCCTGGCGCAGAAACTATTAAACAAAACAGAAGAATAAAAAACGAGAAGCACTCCAATTCCTGTAGAGTTGGAGTGTTTTTAGTTGCTCATTATGAGAAAGGGGAGGGTGTTGATGTCATTCCCTTAAGCGCTTGGTATTTTCTTGAGCGTTATCTACTTCCTCATAAATAAAAAGACAGTTTCTTCTCGTGGAAGCTTTTCTTCTTTATAACCTACATAGCCAAGCCTTTCATAGAACGTAATATTCTCACGGCTCTTACTTCCTGTGAACAGTTCGAAAGTGCAGCCTGCAAACAGACGTTCAATCTCGTTCATAAGCGCACGTCCGATGCCCTGTTTTTGGTAATCAGGGTGAACCATGACTTTTCCAATGTGACACGTTCCTCCCTCTTTCTTAGCGCGAGCAGAACCAATCACTTGATTGTTATGTACGTACTTGAGAATAAAAGCCTCGTCAAAATCGGCCCTTACTTGATCAAGCGTTTGAGTAAGGGGTTGTATAGTGTAGTCGTTATACCGTTTGGCCTCTTGAAGATAGGCTTCTTTTTGTAAACGTAAAATGGCTTCTGCATCTTGAGGATTAGCTTGAGTAATTGACATCCATTTCTCTCCTTTTTATTCCTAATTCTATTACAAAATTATAGAGGAACCTTTTCGCTCATGAAACAGTAAACCTTGTGGTAAACTAAAAAGGGATATGTATCGCCTATATAATAGAAGAAAAAATTCACAAAACCGTCACAAATGCCAAATGACTTTTAGAATATTTTGTCGAGAGATTGTATGATTCACCTTGAAACGCATCCCATAATTCAGTACAATTTTAAGGATGCAAACTATTCATTTAAAGGAGAGATCGGCTCATGGGTAAGGTATATGTATTTGATCATCCTCTTATTCAGCACAAACTAACGTACATACGGAAGACAGAAACAGGAACGAAGGAATTCCGTGAACTTGTCGATGAAGTAGCAGCTTTAATGGCGTTTGAAATAACACGTGATTTACCACTAGAAGAAGTAACCATTCAAACACCCGTTTCAGAAGCGAAATCTCAAGTGATTTCAGGTAAGAAGATTGCTATCATCCCAATTCTCCGCGCAGGACTAGGAATGGTAGACGGTATTTTAGACCTTATTCCAGCGGCGAAGGTAGGACACGTAGGACTATATCGTGATCCGGAAACACTGAAGCCAGTTGAATATTACGTGAAGCTTCCAAGCGACGTTCAAGAACGTGAAATGATCGTTGTAGACCCAATGCTTGCTACAGGTGGTTCTGCGATCGAAGCCATCCACTCTCTTAAGAAGCGTGGCGCTAAACAAATCCGCCTGATGTGTCTAGTAGGCGCGCCTGAAGGTGTAGAAGAAATTCATGCAGCACACCCTGATGTAGACATCTATCTTGCAGCAATGGACGAGAAACTGAACGAAAAAGGTTACATCGTACCAGGTTTAGGTGACGCAGGAGACCGTCTGTTCGGAACGAAATAAAGTTTTGTTTGGAGTGAACGACATGAGCCAACGAATTAAGGTAATGACGATTTTTGGGACAAGACCAGAAGCGATTAAAATGGCGCCTCTTGTTTTGGAACTAAAAAAACGTTCAGACCAATTTGAACCAATTGTAACCGTGACAGCCCAGCATCGCGAAATGCTTGACCAAGTGATGAATATCTTTGGTATTGCCCCTGATTATGATCTAAACATCATGAAATCGCGTCAGACTCTAGCAGAGATTACAACGCGTGCGCTTGAAGGTTTAGACAACGTGATGAAGGAAACAAAGCCAGATGTGGTGCTTGTGCATGGTGATACAACAACAACATTTGCAGCAAGCCTTGCCGCTTACTACAACCAGATTCCAGTCGGGCACGTAGAAGCAGGCCTGCGTACGTGGAATAAATACTCTCCATTCCCAGAAGAAATGAATCGCCAGCTAACAGGCGTTATGGCCGATCTTCATTTCACGCCAACGAATCAATCCAAGCAGAATCTATTGGATGAAAATAAATCTGAAGACAGCTTGTTTGTTACAGGAAATACAGCGATTGATGCGCTTAAAACAACCGTTAAAGATGATTATGCACACGAGATCTTAGAGAAGACGAGAGATAAGCGTCTTGTCCTCGTGACGGCTCACCGTCGTGAAAACTTAGGTGACAAAATGCGCGGCATGTTCAAAGCCATCAAGCGTTTAGTTGATACACATGAAGATGTTGAAGTGGTTTACCCGGTTCACTTAAACCCAGCGGTTCAGGAAGCAGCCAACGAAATCTTAGGCAGCGATGACCGTATTCATTTAATTGAACCACTAGACGTCATTGACTTCCACAACTTCGCGTCAAGATCTCACCTGATCATGACAGACAGTGGTGGCGTTCAAGAAGAAGCGCCTTCTCTTGGTGTACCGGTTCTTGTCCTTCGTGACACAACCGAGCGTCCTGAAGGAATTAAAGCAGGAACATTGAAGCTTGCCGGAACAGATGAAGAGAACATCTTCTCCATGGCAAACGAATTGCTATCAGACGATACAGCATACGAAGCAATGGCCAAAGCCTCCAACCCATACGGAGACGGCCAAGCATCCGCTCGCATCGCCGAAGCCATGCGCTACTTCTTCAACTACCAAGAAGAAAAACCACAACCATTCACAACCAAAGACGACTAACTCAAAAAAGCAAGAGGCCCCCGCGCCCCTTGCTTTTTTCTTTACCCCAATAAAGCGTGCCAGACACCCGGCGTCACTGTACAGCGCTAAAGCGTGTCAGACACCCAGCGTCACTGTACAGCACTAAAGGGTGTCAGACACCCAGCACTACTGCACAGCATAAAAGTGTTTTTGTATGTATGAAGGGGAGGGTTCTTTCAGAAGATAGGGTAAAAGGGTGGTGGTTTTGTGAAGAAGGTTGTTGTGGTTTTAATGCTTGTGGGGCTTTTTATTATAAATGTTCCAGGCGAGGTTGCTTCAGGAAAGCGCGAGCTGGAATCGATTATTATAGAGGTCGAAGATGATGCACACAAGTGGAAAGAGTATATTGAAAAGTACCACCCTCGTGTTGAAGTCATTCATGTGTACGATACGCTTCTTCAAGGATTAGCACTTAAAGGAACAGTCCGTGATTTAGAACGGGTAGAGAAGTCGGATTTCGTGGAGCATTCTTTCCCTGAGCAAACGTATCAGGTACATATAAATGAAAGTGTCCCTTTCGTTTTAGAAGATAAGGATCCATTTCGATCAACGCCATACACCGGTAAAGGGGTTAAAGTTGGGGTGATTGATACTGGCATTGATTACACGCATCCTGACCTGAAGAAGAATTATAAGGGGGGCTATGATGTTGTGGATCTTGATGAAGATCCGATGGAAACACTAGAAACGCAAGGGGAGCCAACGCTTCATGGCTCGCATGTTGCAGGTATTATTGCAGCCGATGGAAAGCTTAAAGGAATGGCCCCAGATGCTGAACTGTATGGGTACCGCGCACTTGGGCCGGGTGGAGTTGGTTCATCTGTTCAAGTCATTGCAGCGATCGAGCAGGCTGTTGAAGATGGAATGGATATTATCAACCTCTCCTTAGGAAGTTCTGTGAACGGTCCAGACTGGCCTACAAGTATTGCCGTTAATCAAGCTGTAGATATGGGAGTGGCCATGGTCATTTCAAACGGCAATTCAGGTCCTGGCGAATGGACGGTCGGTTCTCCCGCGACAGCAGTTAAGTCCATTGCAGTCGGAGCTTCGACGCCTCCCATTCAAATCCCCTACCTGTACGATTCTCTTTCTCGTAAAGCGATACCCGTTTCACCGATGATGGGCTCAGTTCCGTGGGATCTTAGAAAAACGTACTCCGTTGCTTCAGCCGGTATCGGCAAGCAAATCTCAACCAGTGTTCGTGGCAAGATTGCCTTACTTGAACGCGGAGAGATCACGTTTACTGAAAAAGCCATGATGGCTCAAAAAGCCGGAGCCGTAGCAGCTCTCATCTATAACAATGAAGACGGGAAACTACAAGGGGCAATCGAAGGAGAAGTTAACATCCCTGTCGCTTCCCTAACACAGCAACAAGGCAAATGGCTGAAGAAGCAAATTGCAGATACGAAAAACTGGTTAGAAACGAAGTACCAGACGCACCAGGATACAATGGCAAGCTTTAGTTCAAAAGGACCTGTGACATGGAATTGGGACATTAAACCTGACATCGTTGCGCCAGGAGTCGCCATTAAAAGCACAGTGCCTGGAGGCTATCGTGACCTTCAAGGAACGAGTATGGCATCTCCTCATGTCGCTGGAGCGCTAGCATTACTTAAAGAGGCGCACCCTGAATGGGGCCCTGAAAAACTAAAAGCAGCACTCCTTTCTACTGCTACTGTTTTAAAAAAAGAGAACGGAGAAAACGTTCAGCCGATTTCACAAGGGATGGGTCGCATTGAACCACTAGAAGCCATAAAGCCTTCATCGATTTTGTACAATAGTCGTTTAGCTTTCGGCCGAATACTCGATGATACAGAAACGCGGGAAACCACAATCACCGTGGAAAATGCTAGTGACGAAACACAAGATTACCGATTCACCATTCCGAAACAAGAACGAGGCGTGCGTTTCCAGCTGCCTATGAGTTTTGTACTTCAACCTGGTGAAAAAAAAACCGTCCCCATATCATTAGCCATCCACCAGCGAAATTTACAAACGGAAGAATCATTTGTTCAAGGATGGCTTGAGTTAAGGGATAATTACAAAACCTATCAACTCCCTTACTTAGCTCTAACAAAAGAAGCAACGTTTCCACGCGCCATGGGACTAGAGTTCTCACTTAAGCCATTCTCAGATGAGGAGTATCAGTACAAACTCTATCTCCCATTAGCAGCAGACGTACTAGAAGTGGACTTGTATGACCCAGAAACGCTTCGCTACATTAGAACGCTATTTACAAACGAAGATGTTGAACGAGGCGTAGTAGAAGGAACGCTTAATAAAAAAGAAGTCGGGCAAGACGGAACCTACCTCGCCGTTGTAACAGTTAAAAAAGACGGAGTAACACAGTCATTCGAAACACCGATCACGATTGGCCAAACCATTCCTTAAAAAGAGGGGAGGGGAAGTTCTTCTTTAGTTAAGAAGGCCTGAATTCTGACTGAACGGCTCTTACCTAGTTGAGCACGGCTTAAAAGCAAGGCGTGACGGCCTAAGTCCAGTCAGGCACGGCACAAAATCACGCGTCGACAGCCTAAAAGGCCCAAAAGCCCATCAAGCATGTCCGACCAATATGCTTTCTTGTTACAAAAAGAACTAAGTGAGATTTCACAACAAAATTCGCCTGATTCTGACGTGTTTTAACAGAAAGACATAGGTCCTATAAAAAGAGGCTGTTCTAAAAGTTTGTAACGTAACTTTTAGAACAGCCTCTATTAAAAAAATTCACAAAAACTTCATAATTGAAACGAAGTTGAATGATTTAAGTGAGTAAGCGTTTAATAACCAAAAAATACTTTTGATTTCCGCAAGGGATTTGTGTACAATACGGGTGCACTTGTGAAATAATGAATTTGTGATATTAAGAATTATGTTCTCACATATTTTTACAGCGATGACTTTTCTTCACAAACGGATTGACAATAGAAAACCCCTATTGTATGCTAATTTAAGCGGAATGATAAGGTTTTCATAAATCGACAAAATTTTTAAGATTTCTATGAAAACTTGGTGGGAGCTGTTTTCATGGCCTCGAACGATAATCCATTTAAAGCAATGGCATTAACGAGTGGGATCTTATCCCAACTATCCGGATGCACATTAGTAGGAATTTTTTTTGGACGTTGGCTTGATAACCAGTTTACCACATCACCACTCTTTTTAATCCTAGGTCTTTTCACCGGACTAGCCGCAGGTACATATGGCACGATCTATTTAGTGCGAAAATACACGGGAGAAGATTAAACATGCCACAACAATTCCAACAGATGATTACCCGCCAAAGAAAATGGATGTTATACCTTCTCGCATTGATTGTACTCGGTGCTGGGTTTACGGACTACCAGGTCATTTTTTTGAGCTTGCTCCTTGGAGCTGTTATTAGTTTTTTTAACCTCTGGCTAATGCAGCGTAAGATTAATCATATGGGACAAGCTGCTTCAGAGAACCGAACTAGTCGGGCTTTAGGAACCTTTTCAAGGTTTGCTGCTGCAGGTCTAGCCATTCTTATCGCACTTCAATATTCACAACATTTCCACTTAATTGCAGTCGTTATTGGATTAATGACAACGTACGTTGTTATTATGATAGAATTTTTATTCTCTAGATTTAGAGATACACAAGATTAGCCCAAGGAAGAGAGGTGAAGAATTTGGATCACAAACAACCTATGGTTACAGATGTACTTGGCATATCCTGGCTGGATTTCAACATGTCCAACGTGCTAATGATTATTGTCAGCGCTGTTATTGTTTTCATTTTGGCTGTGTCAGCAACGTCCAGCTTAAAACGGAAGCCAACAGGGATGCAGAACTTTATGGAATGGGTTATTGATTTCGTGAAGGGGATCATTGGAAGCAACATGGACTGGAAGACAGGGAAGCAATTTTTACCTTTGGGATTAACTTTGCTACTGTTCATCTTTGTTTCAAACATGCTTGGGGTTATAACAATGATTAGTGTGGATCACACGATTTATTGGAAATCTCCAACTGCGGATCCTGGATTAGCACTTACACTAGCCACAATGGTAGTTGTGCTTACACACTACTACGGGATCAAGATCAAAGGGGTGAAAGAGTACGGGAAAGACTTTCTCCGTCCAATGCCTTTCTTGGCCCCACTCAAGGTTATTGAGGAGTTTGCTAACACCTTAACACTTGGACTCCGTTTATTTGGTAACATTTATGCTGGTGAAATTCTTTTAGGTTTACTAGCAGGATTGATGACCTCTGGTATAGGAGGATTCTTTGGCGGACTCATTCCGATGATTGCTTGGCAAGGATTCAGTGTGTTCGTCGGCGCAATTCAGGCCTTTATTTTTGTTATGTTAACAATGGTTTATATGTCTCACAAAGTGAGTCACGACCATTAATTTATAAAATTTAAGTAATGCATTATTTAATATCTTAGAGGAGGAATTTTCAAATGGGAGCTTTAGCAGCTGCAATCGCAGTAGGTCTAGCAGCACTTGGTGCTGGTATTGGTAACGGATTAATCGTAAGTCGTACGGTAGAGGGGATCGCTCGTCAACCAGAACTACGTAGTGCCCTTCAAACAACAATGTTCATCGGTGTTGCACTAGTAGAGGCGATTCCAATCATCGGCGTTGTTATCGCATTTATCGTAATGGGAAGCTAATAGTCTTTGAATCAAATGGCGGAGTACGACCAGTATTGTCTTCGCCATTCCTTATACCTTTAAAAAAATGAATAGAATAAAAGATACATAGAAAACTCCGACTTTTCACCCTTACGGGGAGTGAAAAGCCGAGTTTTTCTAATGTAATGCCTGTTACAGATAAGTGTGAAAGGAGTGAATGGTGTGCAGTCATTAACTGGATTTTTAATTCTAGGCGCTGAGGCAGAAGCTACCGGCGTTGCATGGGGAGATATGGCCACGCTTCTTTTCACGTTCATTATCCTTTTAGTCCTTCTTCGCATATTTGCTTGGGGACCTTTAATGAACGTTATGAAAGAACGCCAAGATCACATTTCCAATGAAATTGATACGGCTGAAAAGAACCGCCAAGATGCTGAGCGTATGTCGAATGAAGCTCAAGAAGAGCTTAAGAAAACGCGTCAAGAAGCACATCAAATTATCGAAGATGCTAAGAAAACTGCCAAAGAGCAGGAACAAGATATTATTACAGCTGCCCGCACTGAGGGTGAGCGTATTAAAGAATCAGCTCGTCAAGAAATCGAGACTGAGAAAGAAAAAGCGATTCAAGCCCTTCAAGACCAAGTGGCTTCCTTGTCCGTACGTATTGCAAGCAAGGTAATTGAGAAAGAATTATCTGAGCAAGACCAAGAGAAACTAATCAATGAGTACATTAAAGAAGTAGGAGAAGAGCGATGAGTAACGAAGTAGTGGCAAAACGCTATGCAACGGCTCTTTTTCAACTCGGACAAGATAAATCGAAACTCGAAACATTTGAAGAAGAACTTCGTACGATTCGAGAAGTTTTTCGTAACAATAAGCAACTAAATTCTTTCCTGAAGCATCCGCGTATTAAGAAGGACAAGAAGAAACAGCTTCTTAGCGAAGTGTTTCAAGGGTACTCCGAAGAAGTGACGAACACGCTTGAGATGTCAATCGATCGTCACCGTGAGGAAATGATTCCGGCTATGGTTGATGCGTTTATTGAGCGAACCAACGAAGCGCGCGGGATTGCAGAAGCGGAAGTCTATTCAGTTCGAGCGTTAGGTCCAGATGAAGAGAAAATGGTTCAAGACGTTTTCTCTAAAAAACTTAACAAACAGTCTCTACGCATCCACAACGTGATCGATCCTTCCTTACTTGGTGGCATAAAGCTACGCATTGGGAACCGTATCTATGACGGAAGTGTGAGCGGCAAGTTAGAGCGAATCGAGCGGAAATTGGTTTCTGCGCACAAATGATGATAGGGGTGAAATTGCATGAGCATCAAAGCTGAAGAGATCAGTGCGCTGATTAAGCAGCAAATTGAAAATTATGATTCTGAAATTGAAGTCAACGATGTAGGTACAGTCATCCAGGTTGGTGACGGTATTGCTCGTGCCCATGGCCTTGATAACGTCATGTCTGGTGAGCTCGTTGAATTCGCAAACGGCGTTATGGGTATGGCCCAGAACCTTGAGGAAAACAACGTCGGTATCGTTATTCTTGGTGAATTCACAGAAATTCGTGAAGGTGACGAAGTTCGTCGTACTGGACGTATCATGCAGGTACCAGTAGGGGAGGAACTACTAGGACGTGTTGTTAACCCACTTGGACAACCTGTAGACGGTAAAGGACCAGTTGAAACAAGCAAAACTCGTCCAATCGAATCTCCAGCACCAGGTGTTATGGACCGTAAATCCGTTGACGAACCACTTCAAACAGGTATCAAAGCGATTGACGCTCTTGTACCAATCGGTCGTGGTCAGCGTGAGTTAATTATCGGAGACCGTCAAACGGGTAAAACAACGGTTGCCGTTGACTCCATTATTAACCAAAAAGATCAGGATATGATCTGTATTTATGTAGCGATTGGTCAGAAGGAATCAACAGTACGTGGTACGGTTGAAACACTTCGCAAGCACGGAGCGCTAGATTACACAATTGTTGTAACAGCAAGTGCTTCACAACCAGCTCCACTTCTTTACCTTGCTCCATATGCGGGTGTATCTATGGGTGAAGAATTCATGTACAACGGTAAGAACGTTCTTGTTGTATATGATGACCTTTCTAAACAAGCGGCTGCATACCGTGAACTTTCCTTGCTACTTCGTCGTCCTCCAGGTCGTGAAGCATTCCCTGGTGACGTATTCTACCTTCACTCTCGTTTACTTGAGCGTGCAGCGAAGCTTAGTGACGCAAAAGGTGGCGGTTCATTAACAGCCCTTCCATTTATCGAAACACAAGCAGGCGATATCTCAGCTTATATCCCTACAAACGTAATTTCCATCACAGATGGACAGATCTTCTTGCAATCTGATTTGTTCTTCTCAGGTGTACGCCCAGCCATTAACGCTGGTCAGTCCGTATCCCGAGTTGGTGGTTCTGCCCAGATTAAAGCGATGAAGAAAGTTGCAGGAACCCTTCGTCTGGATCTTGCATCCTTCCGTGAGCTTGAAGCATTCGCCCAGTTTGGTTCTGACCTTGATAAAGCAACACAAGCCAAACTGAACCGTGGTGAGCGTACGGTAGAAGTACTGAAGCAGGGTCTTCATAAACCGCTTGTTGTTGAGAAGCAGGTTGCGATTATTTACGCACTTGTTAATGGTTATCTTGATGATATCCCAGTAGACAACATCCAGCGTTTTGAAGATGAACTTCAAACTTGGATCGGCAAGAACAATCCAGAACTTTATGAGCATATCCGCACAACAGGAAAACTTCCTGAAAAAGAAGACTTCAACAGCGCGATCGAAGGCTTTAAAAAGACATTCGTCGTATCTGAATAATATTTTAATCGGTCTTTAAAGTGGCCTATGAGGCTGCTTTAAAGATCAGATAAGCAACCTTTGAAGAAAGGGTGGTGAAACAGCGTGGCATCCCTTAGAGATATAAAGAATCGGATCAGTTCTACGAAGAAAACGAAGCAGATCACAAAAGCAATGGAGATGGTTTCAGCTTCTAAATTGAATCGGGCTGAGCAAAACGCAAGGTCGTTCAATCCTTATATGGATAAGATTCAAGAAGTTGTGGCTTCGATTGCAAATGGTGGTGGTGATGTGAGTCACCCGATGTTAAACACACGTCCTGTTAAGAAGACAGGTTACCTTGTGATTACATCAGACCGTGGTCTTGCAGGAGCTTACAACAGTAGCGTGCTTCGTAAGGTGTATCAAAAGGTTCAAGATACACATAGCTCAAAGGATGAATATACAGTCATTCCAATGGGACGTGTTGGTCGTGATTTCTTCACAAAACGCGATATGCCGATTGAGCGTGAGATTACAGGAGTTGCGGATCAGCCAGCGTTTGCTGACATTAAAGATGTTGCAAGCGAAGCAGTCCAGCTTTATACCGACGGTGTTATTGATGAACTGTATATTTACTACAACCATTATGTAAGTGCAATTACGCAGGAAGTACAAGAAACGAAATTACTTCCATTAACAGATATCTCAACAGAAGGTAAGAAGCTAAGCTCATATGAGTATGAGCCAGACCAGGATCAAATCTTGAAGTCACTTCTTCCTCAATACGCTGAAAGTTTAATCTTCGGAGCCTTGTTAGACGGTAAAGCCAGTGAACATGCTGCTCGTATGACAGCCATGAAAGCTGCAACAGATAATGCGGACGATCTTATCGGAGATCTTACATTATCCTACAACCGTGCACGTCAGGCATCCATAACCCAGGAGATCACCGAAATTGTCGGTGGAGCTGCAGCCTTAGAATAGGCGAGCCCTGGATGAACGTGAAAGTAAGTTAGGAGGGAAATCATGAGTAAAGGACGCATTACACAGGTAATGGGACCCGTTGTAGACGTTCAGTTCGAAGATGGCCATTTGCCTGAGATCTATAACGCCTTAACGGTCCATCACGAAGCAAAAGATGAATCCGAAAGTAGCGTAGACCTTACGCTAGAAGTAGCACTTCACCTTGGAGATAATGCGGTTCGTACAGTAGCGATGGCTTCTACAGAAGGTCTGACTCGTGGACTAGGAGTCGTTGATACAGGTGCGCCAATCTCCGTTCCAGTAGGTGACGTTACACTTGGACGTGTCTTTAACGTATTAGGTGACAAAATTGATTTAGACGAACCACTTCAAGAAGGTATTCGTCGTGACCCAATTCACCGCGCGGCACCAACATTTGATCAACTATCTACAGAAACTGAAATTCTTGAAACAGGAATTAAAGTTGTAGACTTACTAGCTCCTTACATCAAGGGTGGTAAGATCGGTCTATTCGGTGGTGCCGGTGTAGGTAAAACCGTATTAATTCAGGAGTTAATCAACAACATCGCTCAGGAGCACGGTGGTATTTCCGTATTCGCAGGTGTTGGAGAGCGTACTCGTGAAGGGAACGACCTTTACTACGAAATGACAGATTCAGGAGTTATCAAGAAGACAGCCATGGTATTCGGTCAGATGAACGAGCCACCAGGTGCACGTATGCGTGTTGCGCTTTCTGGTCTTACAATGGCGGAATACTTCCGTGATGAACAAGGTCAGGACGTACTATTCTTCATCGATAACATCTTCCGCTTTACACAAGGTGGTCTTGAGGTATCCGCCCTACTTGGTCGTATGCCATCAGCCGTAGGTTACCAGCCAACTCTAGCAACAGAGATGGGTCAACTTCAGGAGCGTATCACATCAACTGAAAAAGGTTCCGTAACCTCTATTCAGGCGATTTACGTACCTGCCGATGACTACACGGACCCGGCACCAGCCACAACGTTCGCACACTTAGATGCGACAACAAACCTTGAGCGTAAGCTTTCTGAGCAAGGTATCTACCCAGCCGTAGACCCACTTGCTTCGACATCTCGTGCCCTTGACCCAGCTGTTGTTGGTGAAGAGCACTATGAAGTAGCACGCCAAGTACAAAGTACATTACAGCGTTACAAAGAGCTTCAGGATATTATCGCGATCCTTGGTATGGACGAATTATCTGATGAAGATAAGATGACTGTATCCCGCGCGCGTCGTATTCAGTTCTTCTTGTCTCAGAACTTCCACGTTGCTGAGCAGTTCACAGGTCAGAAAGGTTCTTACGTGCCAGTTGCTGAGACTGTTACAGGATTCAAAGAAATCCTAGAAGGTAAGTATGATGACCTTCCAGAGGACGCATTCCGCCTAGTTGGACGCATTGAAGATGTAGTTGAAAAAGCAAAATCAATGGAACAATAATAAAAAAGCGGCATTCTGTTACCAACAAATGCCGCTTCATTCCAGCCCAAAGGGGGGGTAATCTTGAACACACTAACTGTGAGTGTTGTCACTCCTGATGGCCCGGTTTTAGAAGACTCATTTGAGATGGTAAGTTGTAAGGCGGAAAGTGGCGAGTTAGGGATTATGCCAGGGCACATACCACTAGTTGCACCATTAGCAATCAGTGCAGTACGCCTAAAAGGTAGCAAATCCACTGAGATGATTGCCGTAAGCGGAGGTTTTGTAGAGGTTCGTCCTGATAAGGTAACAATCCTTGCCCAATCAGCGGAAACTCCAACAGACATCGACGTAGACCGTGCTCGCAAAGCGAAAGAACGTGCTGAACGCCGTAAGAACTCCAAACAAGATGACGTCGATCTAGTCCGAGCCGAGTTAGCACTAAAACGTGCCCTCAACCGATTAGATCTATTAGAAAAGTCTTAAGCTGACAAGATGTTAGCTTAAGACTTTTTTTGTGCTCCCTGGTCCTTAACTATAAAAGTGGTAGGGCAGGCTTGGGGACAACTCGCTTTCCTGCGGGGAGCTGGGAAGCCTCCTCAATCGCTACGCGCTTTCCGGGGTCTCCCCTAGGCTCCTTATCCCGCGGGAGTCTCGCAGTCCCCAAGCCTGCCCTCGCGTAAATTAGGTGAACGGACCTCGTAGTATAGGTGCTCTGAAGCCCTTACCTCCAACCCATACACCAAAAAATGCATAAGTCCTTTAAAGTAAAAGCTCCCATAAACTTCAAAATCTTAACATAACACCCGATAGTAAAAAAAGGAATTAACTTTTCTTGAGCCTAATAGGTTTAGTGGGCTTCAGAAAGAGGAATGGTATACCTAGTCGCGCCCCTGGATTGACAATTTTCATTGCGAATGTCACAGTTTAAATGACAAAGCATTGAATGGTCTTGAAAGGTGTGACGACAGATGGATTTAGTAGGATATCAATCGCTTACGAACATGATTTCTCATATTGTTTTTATTTTGATTACTTGGCGTCTTTTACAAGCAATTAACTTAGATGGCATAATCAAGAAGGGAAGGATATTCGAAGCGCGAGTGCTTCTTATGTTTCTTACGATTACGATTGGAACAGCTGTAAGTAACTTCTTCTTAGATTACTTGCAATGGTCTCAGAATTTAAAGTTTTTATTATAAGAAGAACTGCCGCATTAGGCAGTTTTTCTCTCGAGAACTGTCGAAGGGTTTCAAGTATGTTTTCCCCCTCTCCTGTTGATACTGGGAATACGATTTTTTCCAAGGGGAGAGGTAGAAATGCTAAACAAAACGAAACCATTTTTTATTGTGATATTATTGGCAGTTACACTGAACTCATATGTTTCTCAAATAAGTGCTGGCGGGAGACCCCAGACGCCATTGCAACCACTCCATGATATATCCACATTCATTTCTGAAGAAGGGCTTTCTATGACACATTGGGAAATTGTCATGAAGGAACAAATTCAGGAGAAGAACCTTCCTACGCTTATGAAACAACTAAAAGAAACAGAACCTAATTTTACAATTTCAAAAGAAGACACGGAGACTGCAAAGAAAACAGTCGTAAAGAACCATCAAAAAACAATGGTTGAATCCGAACAGTTTATAGTGATTGTATCTAAAGAGGCAGCCCCATATGCGGAGATCATTTATAAAATGAGTGGCCATACATGGGACGAAGACACAGCTGAATTCGTAAAACGTCGACTAAATCAGACTAAAACGGCCTATTTTCAAGAAAATACCACAATTTTCACTTGTGTGAAAGCGGATAAAAATGATAAAATGAATGGTGTTTTACTGCTTGAAAAATTTAGTACAAGACTAGAAATCGAGAAATTACAAACAATAACAGAACCAGGTTTTATTTCAGTAACCGGATTTACAAATGAATGGAATCAGGCGCTTCCTTACTCGGACAATGGGGCGATGAATGTTCAGTATGCCCTTCGGCAAGGAATGGGCGCAAAGACAACCCTCATATTTGGAACGCCGATAATAACGAGTGAATATTAATATAGAGAAAATGGACGCGGAGGGGAATGACCTTGGAAAAAATCATCGTCCGCGGTGGCAGCAAGTTAACAGGCACTGTAAAAGTTGAAGGTGCAAAGAATGCTGTTCTGCCTGTCATCGCAGCAGGTTTAATCGCTAGTGAAGGAAAAAGCATCTTAAAAGACGTACCCGCTCTTGCTGATGTTCATACAATTAGTGAAGTTTTACGATATATGAATGCTGACGTAAACGTAGAAAACAACACTGTTACAATTGATGCATCAAGAGAGCTGACAACAGAAGCGCCGTTTGAGTATGTTCGCAAGATGAGAGCTTCTGTCCTTGTATTAGGCCCATTATTAGCACGCTATGGGCATGCAAAAGTAGCACTACCAGGAGGGTGTGCAATTGGTTCTCGACCAATTGATCAGCACCTAAAAGGGTTCGAAGCTATGGGAGCAAAAGTAAATGTCGGAAACGGCTTCATTGAAGCATATACCGAAGGTCGCCTACAAGGCGCTCGTATTTACTTTGATGTTCCTAGTGTTGGTGCAACGGAGAACGTTATGATGGCCGCTGCTTTAGCAGAAGGCAAAACCGTTCTTGAAAACTGCGCCAAAGAGCCAGAAATCGTTGACTTAGCTAACTACCTGAATAAGATGGGAGCTAAAGTTATCGGTGCAGGTACAGAAACGATCCGCATTACAGGTGTTGATAAGCTTGTAGGCGCGGAGCACAACATTATTCCTGACCGTATTGAAGCAGGAACATTTATGGTTGCTGCTGCGATTACGAAAGGTAACGTACTCGTAAAAGGTGCTGAACAAGAGCATCTAAGGTCCCTTGTGGCCAAAATGGAAGAAATGGGTGTCATTATCGAAGAGGAAGACGAAGGTCTGCGTGTTATTGGACCTGAGAAGCTAAAAGCCGTTGACCTTAAGACAATGCCGCATCCAGGCTTCCCAACAGATATGCAGTCACAAATGATGGCCCTTATGCTGCAAGCAGAAGGCACAAGTGTCATTACAGAAACTGTCTTTGAGAACCGTTTCATGCATGTGGAAGAATTTCGTCGCATGAACGCGAACCTGAAGATTGAAGGCCGTTCTGTTATTGTAGAAGGCCCTTCATCCTTGCAAGGTGCAGAAGTATCTGCTACAGATCTTCGCGCAGCCGCTGCTCTTATCGTAGCTGGTTTAGTAGCGGACGGTCACACACGCGTTACCGACTTGAAGCACTTAGACCGCGGCTATGTCGACTTTGAAGGCAAATTAGCAGCACTTGGTGCAGATGTTGAACGCATTGATGACGAAATTGATGAAGAAGAAGAGCATCCAGAAACTGACGTTAAATCATCATTATCTTCTTAATTAGATATCAAATCGCTAAGAGACTACCTCACTTGTTGAGGTAGTCTCTTTTTATTGTGATGAGTTCTATGCTCTGGTGGCTTTCTGGCGTGCCCGCATGCAATTCGGCAGTGATAATCCATAAACTTTCCGAGACCGCTCGTAATTCAGCCACCCCTCTCGAAAATCAATCCATGCCAACATCATTGCTTCACCTTATTCAACCTTAGCTCAATTCACCACATAAACTTGTAGCTTTTTTTATAGGTGTTGTTCTACTAAAGGCAAAATGTGTATAGATTAGATAGTAGAGTAACTAGAAAAGGGGGCTTCTTAATGAAGATGTGGAAGGGGCCGAGTTTTTTATTCATAAGTGCATTAATTCTTATGATCCTCGTACTCCCGACGTTAATTGTCGTACCATTTATCCAACATGAACCTATGGAAGTAGCCACAGACCAAACTGCGTCGACAGAAGTAGTAGACGAGTACAATTTGGAGGGTAACCCGGCCTTCGTCGTATCGGTCCTTCGCAATCAAGCCAATCAAGTTGAAGAGGTACCGCTCGAACTGTATGTTTCGCGAGTAGTAGCCTCTGAAATGCCAGCAGACTTTGAACTTGAAGCATTGAAGGCACAAGCCCTGGCGGCACGAACCTATATTGTACGTTACCTTGTGGAAGGTGAAGAGAAGCTACAGGGCGGAGCGGACGTCACAGACACCGTCCAGCATCAGGTTTATAAGAATGATGCAGAATTGCGCCAAGTATGGGGAGCAGACTACGACTGGAAGATGTCTAAGATTCGTCAAGCAGTAGGAGAAACGATGGGCGAGATCTTAACATTTGAAGGAGATCCAATTTTTGCTGCGTTCTTCTCAACTTCTAACGGGCAAACGGAAAACTCTGAAGATTACTGGCAAAATGAAATCCCTTATTTACGGAGTGTTGCAAGTCCGTGGGATGAAACATCACCGAAGTATCTAGATCAGAAGGTGTTCTCAGAAGCACAAATGGAGCAGCTGTTAGCCGTAACAATCGATTCTTCACAGCCTGTCTTAGCAAATGTTGAGAAAACAGAAAGTAATCGCATTTCAAAAGCAACGATTGGTGACAAAACCCTCACTGGCAGAGAGATCAGAGAATCCCTTGATCTTCAATCCTCTGATTTCACTGTTGAACATAAAGATGGTCACTTCGTCTTCACGACAAAAGGCTATGGCCATGGTGTAGGCATGAGCCAATTCGGAGCAAACGGTATGGCGCAAGAAGGCAAGTCATATAAAGAGATTGTAACCCACTTTTACAAAGGCGTAGCCATAGAAGAAGTGGATTCTTATTTGCCTAAAATGGCTTCCAAATAAAAAAAGCGTATAAGATTTTCAGTTTGTCGAAAAATAAGTTTAAAAAATTTTTTATAAAAAATGTATAGTTCTTCCTCTTTCTGATCAGAATGATTCCTGAGGTGATGATGAAATGAGAGAGGAAGAAAACAAAAACGTTTCAAAAAACAATTGGAAACGTGTTTTCCGCAAAAAATGGTTTTTCCCAAGTGTTTATCTAGTTGCTGCAGCTTTGATTTTGACAGGTGTACTTGTTTTCCAAAGTATGAACACAGATGTTGATAACGTACAACCTGAAGAAGGCCAACAAGAAGGTGGCATTGAGTACTCTTACGAGGATGACAATTCCGTACCAGTAATGGATCTGAAAGAGAACTTAAACATGCCAGTTCTAAACCAGGACCAAGCTGTCATCAAAACAAAGTTCTACGATCATGACAGCAGCAGCGAAGAGAAAGAACAGGCCATCATTCAATTCAACAACAAATTTTACCAAAGTAACGGAATTGACATTGCAAGAGAAGATGGCGAATCTTTTGATGTAGTCGCTTCTGCAACTGGAACTGTAACGGAAGTAAAAGAAGATGCACTATATGGCAAATACATCGAAATCACTCACGAAGATGACATTAAAACTCGTTACATGAGTCTTGGTGATGTGCTTGTAGAAGTAGGCGCCAAAGTTAATCAAGACGATGTTATCGGAACATCTGGACGTAGTCTAGCAGGACAGGCAAGTGGCCTACACGTACACTTTGAAGTACGTAACGGCGACCAAGCTCTTAACCCAGAAGATTACTTCTTCCAACCACTAAGCAAACTTAAAGATAGCGACCAAACGGACGCTGATGCTGAAGCGGACAAAGAAGAAGGTGCTGAGGTTGAAGGCGAAGGCCAAGAGCAAGGTGAGGACCTAGAGCAAGTCGAAGAGCCAGGTCAAACTGAAGACGGTTCTGAAGGTGAAGAGGATGGAGAATCCACTGACACTGACGAAGACAAACAACCTGAAACAGAACAACCAAACCAAGACGACGAAGAATCCTCAATCTCTATGACAAACGCATAAAGAACACAAAAAACCACCATTACATGGTGGTTTTTTTGCATTACCGCACTAAAGGGTGTCAGACACGCGCTGATGCAGTAGAAGACTAAAGGGTGTCAGACACGCTCTAGTGCAGCAGAGAGCTAAAGGCAGCCTGTTATATCAGCCAAAAGGGGTGGTTGAAATGGAGGTTTTGTCGATTTAGTACTTGTTTTGTAGAAAGGGTATTAATTAATCTGAAATTTTGGTAATTTTAGTTTGACCTTGTTTGAGTGTGTCGTAATCTGTACAGAATGGAGGGGGTATATCAGTGACTGCTAAAGTGATTATCAATGAATTGTCTTCACAAAATGTTTCCTTACATATGTTAAAGAATACGTTGTATAGGATTCATGGTAGAGATTCTGCACTACATATCCTTAAAGAAATTTGTTTGGAAAGGAAAACCCCTGAAACTCGCCAACATGGGATGGAATTTTTGTTCGTTAACGACTTGATTACTGAGCTAAAATGGTTAATCAACGAAAATAAGCATTCTACCGATATTATGGATCGATCATGGGGGCAGCTGTATGATGTTTACCTCAACTATAAACTACAGAAAATAAACGTTTCCCAAGCTTTTGAACATTTAAAGTCAGTTGTACTGGTTACAGGGGAACAGGAGTGTTATGTCGATTTAATTCAATCGATTCTTTATTTTGATTCTCATCGTTTTAGTATGTTTGCTGTATACATAGACCGCTTTAAAGACAAATTGAGTGAGTTAGAACCTTCTCTTTTGAAAGATTACCTGGATGTACGCCATAAATATCTGTTATTCCGTTATCACTGGAGGAATAACGAGTTAATCATCGCCCGTAAATATGCCTTTAAAATTCTACAAGAAGACCTTTCGCCGGAACGAATAGGGAAAATTCATTCATCCCTATCCCTTACCTACCTCTTTGAAGGGTATGACGCCGCATTTTATCACATTGCCGAAGCGCAAGCGGTTGCAGAAAAATATAATATTAGTGCACTCAAATTTGCATTAGAGAATAATAATATCCCATTCATAGCAGCAGAAAACGGAAGAGTTGAAGGGATCTCTACACTAGACTCCTCAGAAATAGCTCATCTGGCAATAGCTCGAGGTGAGAAGGATAAAGCTATTAGTATTTTAGAACGTATTCAAGACCCTTCTCCTTTTCAGCAGTATTACCTTGGACTTGCGAAAGAGGACAAGTCTATATTGTTAGATTCATATTTTAGATTTGTAAATGAACAGAGTCATTACTTCTTCGCAAGACTTCCTCTCAGAGCAATGAGTGATCTTGATATGGAAATTGTACAATAGTTCATCTACTAAACCGAACATCGGTGGTTTCGCCACCGATGTTCGGTTTCGTTTTGTCTTCAACACTTTAACAAACAGCAGGGTGCCAGACACGCGTTAGCACATTACCGCATGAAAGCGTGTCAGACACGCTTTTGTGCTTTAAAGGGGTGGTTTTGGGTGATTTGTGAAAGAAATGTGGCTAAAGTCCTTGTCCGTTGTGATGTTTTAAGCATAAAGGGTTTTTGTGAAACATATTCTGTTACAAACCGAGTTATAGAAAGGTTTGGGGTGAGAGTCTTTAGAGGTTTATCTTAACGGACATAGAAGAGCCTGCATCTTAGAAGCTGCATACTAAACATATACTTATAACCTAGTGCCTTGTCTCATTTCACACCTTTGACATCCAATCATCAGGAGGCGAGTGGTGTGCACGATTACATCAAAGAGCGAACAATCAAGATTGGGAAATATATCGTGGAGACGAAGAAAACCGTCCGTGTCATTGCTAAGGAATTTGGAGTGTCTAAGAGTACTGTACACAAAGATTTGACGGAGCGGTTGCCGGAGATTAATCCTGAATTAGCTAGTGAGGTTAAGGGGATTTTGGATTATCATAAAGCAATTCGTCACCTTCGTGGAGGGGAAGCGACGAAGAAGAAGTATAAAACGAAATCAAGTCAGGAAGAACCGGCAAATACGGCCGGATAAAAGTGTGGTCCTCCCAAAGTCCTATTTCTTTTGGTATGGAAACTTTTTTCTCTAATTTTGACTAAAAATGTGGAAATTTGTGATAAAATATATCATTAGAAGAAATCTGTTTTCGGAAGTATCAGAAGAGCAGGGAGGATCAATATCTCATGTTTGCAAGAGATATCGGAATAGACTTGGGTACGGCAAACGTACTCATACACGTAAAAGGTAAAGGTATCGTACTTAATGAACCATCCGTTGTAGCGATGGATCGCAATAGTGGAAGAGTGTTAGAAGTTGGGGATGAAGCCCGTCGTATGGTTGGGCGTACTCCTGGAAATATAGAAGCGATTCGCCCGTTGAAAGACGGGGTTATTGCTGATTTTGACGTAACAGAAGCAATGCTTAAGCACTTTATCAATAAGATTAATGTACGAGGATTCTTGTCTAAGCCTCGTATGCTCATTTGCTGTCCGACGAACATAACGAAAGTGGAGCAAAAAGCCATTAAAGAAGCGGCTGAAAAGAGTGGCGGAAAGCGTGTTCTTCTTGAAGAAGAGCCGAAAGTCGCTGCAATAGGGGCCGGCATGGACATCTTCCAACCAAGCGGTAATATGGTAGTAGATATCGGCGGTGGGACCACAGATATCGCAGTTCTATCTATGGGCGACATTGTCACCGCCTCATCTATTAAAATGGCCGGAGATAAATTTGATCATGAGATCCTTCAATACATCAAGCGAAACTACAAACTCCTCATTGGTGAGCGTACGGCAGAAGATATTAAAGTGAATATCGCAACGGTCTTCTCTGGATCCCGTAAAGAACAGATCGACATTCGTGGCCGTGATATGGTTTCTGGTCTGCCACGCACCATTACGGTGTACTCAGAAGAAATCGAAGGGGCGCTGAAAGAATCGGTTACAGTCATCGTTCAATCAGCTAAACAAGTGCTAGAACGTACTCCTCCTGAACTATCTGCGGATATTATCGACCGTGGTGTTATTCTAACAGGCGGTGGAGCTTTACTTCACGGACTGGACCAACTGCTAGCTGAAGAGCTTAAAGTTCCTGTTCTTGTGGCAGAAGAGCCAATGAACTGTGTAGCTAAAGGCACAGGCATTATGCTTGAGAACATCGATAAATTACCGAAAAACAGCATTGTCTAAACCTAAAGGAGGACAAGTCTCGTGTTAAGAGGATTCTATTCAGCAGCTTCAGGCATGATCGCTCTCAAGCGTCAGCAAGAAGCGCTCTCCAATAATCTAGCCAACTCGACAACACCTGGATATAAGGCCGATCAGTCAACGATGCGTGCTTTCCCAGAACTATTAATGCAAAAGATGGGCAGCAAAGAGATCCCTACGCAATCTGGTGGTCTCAATCTACCTATGAACCAGGATATCGGAAGTATGAACACTGGCGTTTACGTTCAAGAAGAGATTCCGAATTTTGCTCAGGGCGATATTAGAGAAACAGGAATCCTCTCCGACATGGCGCTTGTAAACGGGGACCTCCCTGATGAGACTGGGGCGCTATTCTTTACCGTTCAAGGTTCAGACGGTGAACAGCGCTACACTCGGAACGGGAATTTTACCGTGGATGGACAAGGCTTCCTGACTACTCAGTCGGGAAACTACGTGCTCGATTCTAACAGTAACAGAATCCAGACTGGCGGTATGGATTTCAATGTTACTGAAGATGGCGTGCTAGAAGCGGGTGGACAAGTTACACCACTCGGTATTACATATACGAGAGATATGAACCAAATGGTCAAAGATGGCGGCAACTTATTCCGGTTTGAAGGAGAAGAGGGTCAGGTTGTTCAAAATGCACGAACAACAAATGGCGTTACCTTCTCTATTCAACAAAACTTCCTGGAGCGGTCCAACGTGGATACCTCCGAAACGATGGTGGAGATGATGAATTCCTACCGTCTATTCGAAACGAATCAGAAAGTACTGAAAGCCTATGACCAAAGCATGGACAAGGCTGTGAATGAAATTGCGAGAGTTCGTTAGGGGGATCTCAAGATATGCTAAGATCGTCAATGCAAGCGGCTGTCACGATGGGACAACTTCAGCAGAAGCTTGATTTAATCGGAAATAACTTAGCCAATATGGAAACACCAGGGTACAAAACACGAAACTCCGAGTTTGCCTCCCTTCTCTATCAACAGATCGATAACATTGAAGATGAAGGTGAAAATCCGAATCGTTTAACACCAGATGGACTGCGCATGGGTTCAGGTGCTAAACTGGCACATACGGATATTGATCTGTCGCAAGGTTCCATTAAAGAAACAGACCGGGCGTTAGATATAGCTCTGCAAGATGAGAAGCATCTATTTCAAGTTCAAGTAACCGTTAACGGACAGACGGAGACCCGTTATACTCGTGACGGTTCATTCGCATTCTCTCCAGCAAACGACGGTGAAGTCATGCTTGTGACGTCAAATGGGAATCCTGTTCTTGGTGAAGATGGTCCCATTGTGATGGACGATACATTTGAAGACATGACGATACGAAAAGACGGTTCCATTGTCCTTACTCAAAACGGTGAGCAAAATGAAGCAGGACGTTTAGCGATTGTAAACGCAGAACGTCCCCGTTTATTAGAAGCTGCCGGTCAAAATGTGTTTCGGATTCCGCAAGAGGGAATAGAAGATATAACAGTAGATGAAATCGTCGCAGCAGTCGCTCCTGAAAACACGAATACAAGACAAGGAGCACTTGAAACATCCAACGTAGACATGTCCAAGCAAATGACAGATATGCTTACGATGCAACGCGCTTATCAGTTTAACAGTCGTTCCATCGCCATGGGCGACCAAATGATGGGACTTGTGAACCAGTTACGTTAAACGCGTAGTAGCGCCAAACGAATGGATAAGGAGTCTGTAGGTATGCCAGAAAAGAAGCAAACAGAGCCAACCAGTCGCGGTGAACGACGCGATCTACAAAAACAACAACAGAATCAAGAAAAGACGAAGAACCAAGCCTCGAAAGAGACCGACAAAGTAAAAAAGCAGGACAAAGAAAAGAAGTCTGAAAAACGCTATCGTCGTCGTATCTTCCCAATCTGGTTGCGAATTATTGTCGTTCTGGTCATTAGTGCAGCTGCTCTTGTTGGTGGCGCAATGATTGGATACGGTGTAATTGGAGATGGAACTCCAACAAACGTCTTGAAACTTGAAACGTGGGAACATATTATAGATATCGTAACGAAAACTGAATAGGAGGCTTCCTATCTATGCTAGATATCGAACAAATTAAAGACATCATCCCGCACCGTTACCCTTTTCTTCTAGTCGATCAGATTACTGAACTAGAAGAAGGCAAACGCGCTGTCGGGAAAAAGAACGTAACAGCGAATGAACCCTTCTTCCAAGGCCACTTCCCAAGCTATAACGTCATGCCAGGCGTTTTAGTTGTAGAAGCCCTTGCTCAAGTAGGCGCAGTGGCGATGCTAAAGAAAGAAGAAAACCAAGGCCGCCTTGCATTCTTCACAGGCATCGACAAATGTCGTTTCAAACGCCAAGTCCGCCCTGGAGACACGCTCGTACTAGAAGTGGAAATCATCCGCGCTAAAGCAAGCATCGGCAAAGGAAAAGCCACAGCCAAAACCATCGAAGGTGAAACGGTGTGTGAAGCTGAAATCATGTTCGCCCTAGGCGACAAAGAAGACTAACCCCAAAACGCCCCAGAGTGTAAACTCTGGGGCGTTTTGTTTTGAGGAGAATGTTTCCGTTAACGTTGATTGAGCGTAAGGTGGGCCGGGAAACCACTCGCTTTCCGCGGCGAGCTGGGAAGCCTCCTCAGTCGCTTTGCTCCCTCCGGGGTCTCCCCTGGGCTCCTCCTGCCGCAGGAGTCTCGCAGTTTCCCGGCCCACCTTTTCCATATTGGGAGGAACGGAAACATGCCCAGTGTGGTTGCATTGAACTCTGTGAAAACCTTGCTGGGTCCGTTCAACTTTCACACGGAAGGGCAGGCTTGGGGACTGCGAGACTCCCGCGGGGTAAGGAGCCTAGGGAAGACCCCACAGAGAGCGTTAGCGAACGAGGAGACTTCCCAGCTCCCCGCAGGAAAGCGAGTGGTCCCCAAGCCTGCCCAAGCACATATATCATAACGGACCATTCCAAGTTGTATCACCATCCAGTCTTCAGAATAAGGTAAAAAACAAAAACCCAATAAGTGTAAAAACCGATGTATACTTTTCCAAAATACGCTCATTCTAACAAATAGTACAACGGCCCTTCTGGCAGAGCTTCTGCTCAGGAGCGTCCACTATACTTAGGAGGAATGAACATGAAGAAGAGTTGGTTATTTAAACTAGGTGCTTCGGCGCTGGCACTTTCACTGATGGCGGCTTGTGGTGATACTGAAGAGGAAACGCCTGAAGAGGAACAGCAGCAACAAGAAGAACAACAGCAAGAGGAAGAGCAGATGGAAGAAGAGAAGAACAAAGATGAAATGGAAAATGATGAAGATATGAATGAAGAAGAGAACCAAAATGAAGAAGAAAACATGGAAAAAGAAGATGAAAACATGCAGCAAGGCGATAAAGAAGGCGAAACAAACAACACTGATGAAGATATGAACGAATAATAGAAGAAACCACTACCTTGAAGGTAGTGGTTTTTCCATCTCTGGCGCCCAGCAACTAGTAGACATCCCTCACCTCCGTTCGATCGGTCAACATCGATTCACTTTCGCTCTTCGTGTTTCCTTGATCTCTACTCAGGTTCAGTCCAGTCTATACGTTGCTAAACGGGCCCCTATGCTTTTGTGTCAATAACGGCGCCGAGGGTTGGGTGTTCGGGCTCGCGCAGCGATTCCTCCACCATTTTTACTTCCTCAGAGCCTTTTGTCTCCATACGAGTTAACGCTCGGTCCATCAATGAAAGATTGGCTTGGCGCTTCACTCCGTATGTACCAATGGCAGGACGCATCTCCCCCATGTCAGCAATCCCTCCCAATAAATGGTGTTTAAATTATATCAGATAAGAGTCTAAAACGACCGAAAAATGAATCTAAAATACTAGCTATGTAAAATTTTTCGTAAATTGAACAAAAAATTCTAAAAATTGAAGCCTTATTCCGGTATAATATAATCACATAAATGTAAAAATATTCTATAAGGAGGAAGTAATGGGGGAAGAAATAAGAGAGGATTATATAATTAATGCTAATACAATGGGTGTCTTCTCTAATCTCCATCCAACGCATCTATCTAAAATCCTTGAACCAAACCGTGTGATCTACTGTACGAAAACGCCTAAACAGATTATATCCGAGTCCTGTTTAACAGGCGGATCCACGTTTGTTGGAAGACAGTTAGCGATGGAGAAGATACTACAGACAAAGAGTAAGCTTCCGATACCTGTAAACCCGAGTGAAGGGACATTTATGTTTCCAACAATGTCCCCCAGAAATATGTACTGTGGCTGGATCTCGTTCTACCACGTTAAGCAATACGAAGAGAATAAAGGAGAAGGTGGGAGTAAAGTTGTCTTCACAGATGAGTCGATCATGGACATTGCCACATCAGGCTACTCCATTAAGCGCCAAATGCAACTAACCGGCCTAGCCATCGCCACCTTCTCCCGTCCCTTATACTTAAAGTCCTAGAAAAGCCTGCCCCTAGCAGGCTTTTCTTTTTGGGCTCGAAACTGAGATACCTTAGTATGAATGGTGCCGTTACGTTTATGGAGAGTAGGGGTGGCTGGTGAACGACTCGCTTTCCACGGGCGAGCTGTCGAGCCTCCTCGATCGCTAGCGCTCTCTGTGGGGTCTCGTCGACCTCTTTCTCCCGTAGGAGTCTCCCCGTTCCCCAGCCACCCCTTGCAGTAGTTTGAGAACGGCCCCGCAGCTTAAGTGTAGGTAGGCCTCCCCCACATACGGCATGTTTCCGTTTATTCATATATGGCAAAGGTGGTTCGGGAAATTGCGAGACTCCTGCGGCAGTAGGAGCCTAGGGGAGACCCCGGAAAGCGCGTAGCGATTGAGGAGGCTCCCCAGCTCGCCGCGGAAAGCGAGTGATTTCCCGAACCACCTTACTCTCAACCCAAGCAAACGGAAACAATCCTCTCACACAAAAACGAATCCTCTCAAACATTCCCGCACATACTAAAAAAGACCATCACAATACGCGCTCGAACGGTGGAAGGTATTGTAAAACCATCTCGAATATAGTATAGTATCCATGGCGTGACTGACCAGTCATGTCCGACCCTCTATCTTACCCCGACAAGGGATGATATGCTAGAGGGAGAGAGGATGAAGCACATGAATGAAAAGAAACAACGCATCATTGAAACCGGAATGAAGCTATTCGCAACAAAAGGCTTCCATTCGACATCCATACAAGAAATTGCCGATCAAAGTGGGGTCTCAAAAGGGGCTTTTTACTTACATTTCTCCTCAAAAGAAGACCTTACCTTACAAATTCACCACTACTACTATAACGATCTCGTTGAGCGGATTGCTGAAGTGCAAAAGCTAGCGCTGCCGCCTAAGGAATCACTAGCCCGCCAGATTCAAGTGTACATTGAAGCGTTTCAAGATAATAAAGAATTCATCATTATGCACATGCGAGATAACGTGGATATAAAATCAGAAGCCAATAGCTTTATGATGGAAATGCGCAAGCAGACGTTCAGATGGAGCAACGAGAACCTTCTTAATATTTATGGCGATGCCTTAATGCCAAAGATGGTTGATGCATCGATTCTTTTAGAAGGCTTGATGCACAGCTATTTCAAATGGCTCGTCATTGATAACCTGCCGCTAGATTCAGAACGTTTGTCTCATTTCATCGTGCGACGCGTTGACGACGCTATAAAAGGCATGATGGAAGAATCGGATGCTCCACAAATTTCAAGAGATCAAGTGGAATCGATTTCGATGGGGTTCAGTACTCCTTCAAAAGAACGAACGATTCAAGATCAGCTAAGCGATATGAAAGAAAAAGTAGCCGCTTTACCACTACATAAAACACGCATCGAAGAACTGACGCACGCACTTGAAATTATAGAGACAGAAGTAAATAAAGAAAAGCCTGAAAGAGTTGTAATCCAGGGCATGCTTGCCCACTTTAAAGACCTGCCGGAAATGGAACAGGACTGCCAGGAGATCGCGGATCACCTGAACATTTCCTTATTGTAAGAGACAACAGAGGGGAGTACGAGAAGAATGAACAAGAAAGTATTAGCCGGGGCGTTTGCTGTACTTACACTCGTAATGGGAGCATGCTCAGACGATTCATCAGAAGACACAGAGTCACAGGTAGAGCAAGTCACACCTGTTGAGGTAGCGCAAGTAGGTAAGGGAGACCTCGTCGTTGAGCGAGAAGTATTTGGACGAGCGGTACCGAGTAAGAACGCTCCAATTTTGCCGAAGTCGACGGGTGAACTAGTCGAAGTGAACGTCTCAAAAGGGGACACTGTGCAACGAGGAGATGTTATAGGCCGAGTTAGCGCATCAAACGTGAATGATCAAATTCGCATCCAAGAAATCTCAGTTCAATCAGCAGAGAAGCAGCTAGAATCTGCCCGCAATCAGCGCAATACAGCTGAAGAAGCCCTTGCGAATGCGCGTGACCAGCTAGAAGATGCGAAAGAACAACAAAAAGGGCTGTCAGGAATAGCGAAAGAAAGCGCCGAACAAGCCGTACGCCAAGCGGAAGCCGGAGTGACACAAGCAGAATCTCAACTAGAAAGTGCGGAAGTCGGTGTCGAACAAGCACAATTACAAGTCCAACAAGCCCAGGCGCAGCTTGAACAAACAAGAGGACAACTGAATAACGCAGCTATTGTAGCCACCGTCTCTGGCGAAGTCACTTCTGTAAACGGCGAAGTAGGGGACATGGTGTCAGGTCAACAGCCATTTGCCACGATCGTTTCCATTAGTCCAATTAACCTGCAAGTATCTGTTACAGCAAAAGAACTCTCTCTTTTTGAAAAAGACCAAGAGATTCCTGCTTATGTGAGTTCACTAGAGAAAGAAGTGACCTCTAAAGTATCTTATATTTCTTCTATAACTAACGACAGCGGTTTGTATCCAGTTGAGGCAACCGTTACGAATGCAGATGGGAACATCAAACCTGGCATGATGGCGAAGTTACAGCTTCCAGAGATGACTGTTTCCGATCATATCCTCGTTCCGACCTCTGCTGTCGTGGAAGAAAATACAGAAACCTATGTGTATGTCATTGAAGAAGAGCGCGCAATGAAGATAGCTGTTGAAGTGGTACGAGCACAGTCTGACTTAACAGCGATCAAAGGCGACGTAACGGAAGGAGATCAAGTCGTTACAAAAGGGCAGCTGACTCTGTCTGATGACAACAAGATCCGCATCATGAAGGAGGTAGACTAGTGAAACTCGTCGAAACCTCCGTCAAACGGCCTGTTGGCGTATTTATGATCGTCGTGGCGATCGTCGCTTTAGGGTTTGTCTCCCTTAGAAACTTGACGATCGACCTCTATCCAGAAATTGATCTTCCAATCGCAGTCGTTTCGACCAGCTATCCAGACGCCGCTCCTCAGGAAGTGGAGGAGCTCATTAGCCGACCCGTCGAATCGTCCGTCAGTTCAATAGAAGGAATTAATACCGTTCAGTCTCAGTCACAGCCGGGCTCTTCACTTGTCATCCTGATGTTCGAGAACGGAACGAACTTAGACAATGCCCTTCTAGACGTCAGGGAAAAAGTTGACCAGATTAAAAGCATCTTACCAGAAGATGCAGGCGACCCGAGCATTCTGCGCTTTGACCCGCAACAGATCCCAGTCATGTGGGTTGGCTTATCTGGTAAAGACGCCTCAAGCCTTCAAGGCATTGCAGAAGACAACATTGTCCCATACTTTGAACGACAAGGCGGCGTTGGTTCTGTCAGCATAGAAGGAGGGCGCACGCGTGAGGTGCAAGTGCAAATCGACCGCGCCCAAATGACTCAGTACGGCTTAAACAGCCAGACGCTCGTTCAGGCCATTAACGCTGCCAACCAATCGACCTCAGCCGGGGTACTTGAAAAAGGGGATCAGGACCTCCAAGTACGGATTCAAGGCGAGTTTGAGTCGATTGAAGATGTAAGAGAAACCATAATCACATCACCAACAGGCGCTCAACTCGAACTGCAAGACGTGACGACCGTTGAAGATACCTTCAAAGACGTCACAACGATTTCCCGTGTAAACGGACAGCCCTCTGTCGTGCTGTCTGTCTTAAAGAAATCGGACGGGAACACCGTTGAAGTAGCAAACAATGTAGCATCAGCGATGGATGATGTAGAGGAGGACTTACCAAGCGATGTAAGCATGGATATCGTCTTTGACACGTCCACCTTCATTAAACAGTCGATTCGATCTGTTGTACAAAACATTATTCTCGGTGGCATATTCTCCGTGCTCATCTTGCTCTTATTCCTGAAAAGTGTGCGCGCAACGATTGTTATCGGGATATCGATTCCAATTGCGATTATATCCACGTTCACGCTCATGTACTTTACAGGCAACACCTTGAACGTCTTAACGATGGGAGGGCTCGCCCTCGGTATCGGAATGATGGTCGACAGTTCGATCGTTATTTTAGAAAATATAGTCGCCTACAGGCAGCAAGGATATTCGTTAAAAGAAGCAGCGAAAGAAGGGGCATCAGAACTAGCCCCAGCCGTTATTGCATCAACGACGACAACGCTCGTTGTATTCTTGCCGATCGTATTCGTTGAAGGAATCGCATCAGAACTGTTTACGCCGCTCGCGTTAACCGTATCGTTCTCTCTGATTGCCTCACTCATCGTTTCGATTACGCTCATTCCAATGCTGTCATCGAAACTATTAACCAAAGCAATGAAAGATAACGGCCGACGCTACTGGTTCGACCGATTCTTGGATAAGGTCAACAATGGCTATCGCTCCATGCTAAGAGGGGTGTTAAGGCATCGCTTAATCACCGTCATCGTCACGATTTTAGCCATTGTCGGGAGTGGATTCCTTGTACCTCAACTGGGAACAGAGTTCATACCCCCTTCTGATCAAGGTCAGATCGAGGTAACAGTTGAAGCACCATCTGGCACATCATTACAAGGAACCGAATCGATTACGAAACAAATTGATGAAAAATTAGAGCCATATGAAGAGATTATTTCATCGAATTACTTAAGCATCGGTGGAGGAGGTTTTGAAGGATTTTCATCCACTTCAAACGAAGCATCTTTCACCATTCAGCTCATCCCGCCAGAGGAGCGAGAGAGAACAACGTCGACCGTGATGCAGCAAATCGATGAAGACCTCTCCGATATTGTCGGAGCTGAAATTACCGTTAGTGAAATGTCTGCAGGACTTGGTGGCGGATCACCAGTCCAGATTCAGCTGAATGGAGAAGAATATGAAGTCCTACGAGAGCTAGCTGATCAAATCGTCTGGACGATCGATCAGGTGGAAGGGGTACACAATCCTGAATCATCAGCATCAGAAGGACGCCCTGAAATTCAGGTCAATGTGGATCGTGACAAAGCGGCTCAATACGGCCTTTCCTATCAGCAGGTCATGAGCCAGGTGCAGCTTGGCTTTAGTGGACAAACAGCTACTAGGTTCCGTGAAGCGGGTGACGAAGTAGATGTCCGCATCATTCTCCCTGATGAAGAACGCCGTACCATTAGTGACTTAGAATCAATGAAAATTCAAACCGGTACTGGTGATATGATTCCATTAGCAACCGTTGCTGAACTTGAACAAGTTCAAGGACCAGCAACATTGCTACGTGAAAATCAACAAAAACAAGTCAACGTCTCAAGCGAAATTGTAAATCGCGACCTTGGAAGTATCACAGAAGATGTCCGAGCAGAACTTGAACGGATTAACTTCCCTGAAGGCTATTCCTACTCTATTGGTGGTCAGGCAGAAGATATGGCCGACTCATTCGGAGACCTTGCATTAGCCCTGATCTTCTCGATCTTCCTAGTCTACGCCGTTATGGCCATTCAATTTGAGAACTTCCTGTACCCATTTGTCATTATGTTCTCCATGCCAGCGACCATCATCGGAGTACTAGGCGGCCTGTACATTACAGATAAACCAATTAGTGTACCAGCCATCATCGGGGTCATCATGCTCGCCGGAATCGTAGTAAACAACGCGATTGTGCTCGTGGATTACATTAACATCGTCAGACGAAAAGGTGTCGACCGCTACGAAGCGATTTTAGAAGCGGGTCCAAGCCGACTGCGTCCGATCTTAATGACCACCCTCACAACCGTACTCGGGATGATTCCTCTAGCATTAGGGCTAGGCCAAGGAGCAGAAGCACAGCAGCCGATGGCGATTACGATCATATTCGGACTCACCGTCTCAAGCTTCTTCACACTCCTGCTCATTCCAGTTGTCTACACGTACTTCGACGACCTATCACAGCGCATTGTTCGTCTGTTTAGTAGAGGCAACAAAAAAGCAGCAAAAACTGAATCATAACCAAAAAGGACAGGCCAAACAGGCCTGTCCTTTTTAGAGTGTTTAAAACTGAGTATGGAGAGGCCGTTACTGAAATTGAGTGGTTGGGGTGGCTGGGGAACGACTCGCTTTCCACGGGCGAGCTGTCGAGCCTCCTCGGAAAACCCACCCTGCGGGGTCTCGTCGACCTCTTTCTCCCGTAGGAGTCTCCCCGTTCCCCAGCCACCCCTGGCTATGTTTTGTGCTAACGGCCCCGATAGCTAGAGCGTGGCAGAGAAAATGCAGCTCCCTCGCACTTATATGGCATGTTTCCGTTCCGTCTATAAATAGTAAAGGTGGTTAGGAAGTGTTGGTATGTAGTTCGTCTACTTAACAAGAGGTTGTGCTACGAAGCTTCTTCCGAGAAGATGCCTAATCTCGCATGCTCCACTGTAGCTTGGATAGGCCCTCCTACTATTGCATTAGTGTTTTTGTTTAATCCAATTACAGCAAAGATGTGCCGGGGAAAATGCGAGACTCCCGTGGAAAAAAGGGCTTCCGAGATCCCGCAGAGAGCGTAGCGAACGAGGAAGCTCATAATAAAAAGAGGAAGTTCGACTAAGATCGTCACGTCCTGTGACAACGTCGAACGACCCCACGTCGTGTGGGGCCGCAGGAAAGCGAGTGTTTTCCCCGGCCCATCTTACTCTCATCTTTAGCAAACAAAAACACCTCCCGCATAAGCGGAAGGTGCATAGTGTATATATTAGCCTTGCTTAATACTCTTGCGATCGCGCACTAGGCGCATGAGCTGGCCGAAGCCTTCGCGGTAGAAGATATAAAGACCAACTACGTAAAAGACAACTCCAACTGGAATGAGAATAAGAAGTTCCCATAGGGCATAAAGCGACTCAATATCTGTGAATGTTTGAATTAAGTAAATCGGAATCGCCATGATAATCGTAGGAATCAACACTTTAAAGAACAGCGCTGGAACCTTCATCAATTCACCCTTATCATAATCCTGATACACCGCATACGTAACGGCCGATACGTAATACACCGCAACAACAGAGCTTGATAACGCAAGTCCTGGGTAGCCCATTGGCTGGATGAAGACATAGTTCAGCACAGCATTCAAGATAATCGTCGTTGAGCTGATGCTTAGTAATTTCTTCGTTTTCTCCTGGGCATATAATCCCTTCACCCCAATAACAAGGAGACCCTGTGTCAGGATGATCGGAATGTATAGTTGCAGCACATAATACGTATTCGCTGTATCTTCTGGTGTGAACTTACCACCTTCATAAATAAAGGAGATCGCCGCTTTACCAACGAGGAATGTCCCGACAGCAATCGGTAATAGGGTCATCATTCCGATTTGGTACCCCATATAAAGGGTGTTTTTGAACTTTTCTTTTTGCTGAGCTTGTTCAGATAACAGTGTAAAGATAATCGCAACAATCGTTGTTGTAAAGATTGTACTCGGGATACTCATAAGGAGCGATGCATTGTTCAAATACGTCGTTGCTCCTGTATCAATACGAGCGGCGAACATTTTGTTCACGAACACGTTAATGTGACCGACGGATGAGTGAAGGAGGGCAGGGGCTAACAAGATTAAGAAATTGCGCCCAAACTCTTCATCAAACTTTAAGCTCGGCGTCCATTTGAATCCGCCTCGCTTTAAGGAAACAAACTGAATGACAACACCAAGGAATGTACCAAATACAAATCCGTAGGCCATGCTGTGAATGCCCCAGAGATCTGCGAAGAAGACCAAGAAGAGTGTGGCCATGAGTGTTCCCATAATCTTTGAGATCTGTGTCGGAACGAAGATGCGTCGTGCCTGTAAATAAGACTCGAGCACACCACTTAAAGCGATCACGACCATAAAGATAAAGAACACTTGCGTCAGTTCGATCGTAATCTCTAACGTTAACTCTGATCGGTCTCCGTATAAGAACGGAACGATATAAGGCGCAAGGAAATACGCTGCCACCGATCCGATTAGGAAAAAGATCGTCGTATAGTTTAATATGCTGTTCGCATTTCGTTCAGCTTTCTCTACATCTGACTTACGATGCTTCACGTAATGGGGGAGGAAAACGGAATTAAATCCGTTTGCAATCAGCGCTAAAATCAGCGTGACAAAAGTAAAGGAAAGCAAGAAGCCGTCGGTGCTTTCGCTTACACCAAATTCTCTGGCCATCATGCTCTCCCTTACAAACCCTAGTAATTTCAACAATAGTGATAGCATCGTAATCCAGATTGCGGTTTTCTTTAATCCAGACATGTTGAATACCTTCTTCTTTCTTCATATACTTGTTATTTAACGCTTGGGCCCGTCGCCAAATGAGCGGAGCCGGGGAGGAGGGAGTTACTCGCTTTCCATGGACGAACCTTCGAGCCTCCTCGCTTCGCTGTGGGGTCTCGAAGGTCCGTTCTTCCATAGGAGTCTCGCAACTCCCTCCTCCCCTCAGCCAAATGTGGATAACGGGCCCCCTAGAAAGGGAGCGTTCTTTAGAACTTAAGGATAAGACGCTTTTTAGTAAAGAGCCGTAAATACTTTAACGTACATTAAATAGCCGGGAATAGCCGGGCCTTTAACAAGAAAATAGCCCGGGGTGTCTGGGGAACGGGGAGACTCCTGCGGGAGAAAGAGGTCGACGAGATCCCGCAGGGTGGTTTTCCCGAGGAAGCTCGACAGCTCGCCCGCGGAAAGCGAGTCGTTCCCCAGACACCCCTACCACTCAATAATCGTAAAGGCCCTACCCACTTAAGCGTACTGCAATATCTTTTCGTAAATGCTTGAGTAGGATGTGGCGGCTGATACGTGAGAATATTCTTGTTCGATTTTTAGACGAGCTTGTAACGCGATGCGGTCTCCGAACGTCGGATTGGATAATAGGTTAATGACCGCATCGGCGAGGGCTTCGGTGTCTTTTTCGGGTACGAGTAAGCCGTTTTCGCCGTGTTCGATAATTTCTTTTAGTCCGCCTACTTTAGAAGCGATGACGGGTACGCCGCTCCCCATTGCCTCAAGGGCTGAGATGGATGTGGCTTCTTCAACTCCTGCTGAGTGGACAGATGGGATGATGGTGATGTCACTCATGGCATAATAGTCTTTCATAATCTCATGAGGAATGTCACCGAGAAAGTGAACATCGCTTTCTGTACCGCCGGCTTTAGCCGCGTCTCTTACAGCTTGTTCTTCTTCGCCGCTCCCGGCGTAAATGATTTTAGCCTTAGGGAACGATTGCTGAATACGAGATAGAGATTTTGCTGGGTAAATGACCCCGTTTTTCTTCGTTAAACGGCGTGGGATGAAGATGAGCTTGTCCTCTTCTCTGAAGCCGAACTTGTGCCGAAGTTCTAGCTTACGATCTGTTTGCGGAAGGAACTGATCGACGTCGATGAAATTGTGCACACGAATCCCTTCTACACCAGCAAGGTCACGTACATAGTTGCGGATGCGGTAGTCTACGGTGATGACCTGGCGCGTCTTTTGGTAGGCTTCCGTTTCCTTCAACTGTAAAACTTTTGCTTCTTCGCTCTCTGACTTAATGGATCCACGGCTAATGGCCTCGAACGTCATGTAACCATGAACCGTTGTGACGGTATTTAACCCGGCCTCAAGAGATGCGAACGTGGCGTATATATCCTGGGCGTTCACTAAATCATAGGGATTCTGCTCATGCTTTTTCTTAATCATTTCCTTCAGCATGTTTTGGCGTAATTTATGTCCAAGCAAAATACCCTTCCCAGGAGACATCCGATTCATAAAGAAACTAGGCCCTTTTGCGAAGAGTTGTTGCTTATAATAAGGCAGGTCGCTAAAGGACAGCGTCTCCACGTCATGTCCTAAAGCTTGAAGCCCTGATTGTAAAGTTGTCATATGTGTTGATAGTCCCCCTGTGTGGGGGTAATTGAATACTGTTGCGAGTAGAATACGCATAATGTTCCTCCGAGTCAACGAAATCACGTGTTGGTCTGTATACAAAGTGTAAAAAGGTAAAGAGGGCACTTTACCTTTTGAACCGTTCACTATCTATTTCTTATAAAATATCAATTATGTAAAGTTTTGGCCTACTGTTATTGTAAGCCATACACGAGCAAAAGAAAATGCCTAAGCTTTAGAGAGGAACCAATCTACACGAAATGCTTCTTCATTAATGCCAGGTTTTCAAGCGCTGCATCCCGTAACAATTGACGCTCAACATCTAACGTAGCAACTAATCGCTCACGATCATCTAAGAGCTGAAGCACGTTCGGGTAGAGATCTTCAGCTGTGAAATCATCAAGTGTCGTGGAATACTCCCACATCCCGGTTCGTTTCGCCAGACTCTCAACCTTTTTATCGTAACTAATTCCGGCATAGGGGACTGATGCAAGCGTTGCAAAAATCAACGAATGAAGGCGCATCCCAATCACCGCACTACATTCTTTCATAAACTGTAGATACTGATTCGGTGTGAAGTCAGAGCCTAACACAAAGGTTTGTTCACCGTGTTCCATCAACGCTTGAATCTGACGAGATACAGCTGCATCGTGTTCCCCTTCCATAGGAATAAACACAGGTGTAACGCCTCTCTCCTTGATCAAACGATCGACCAAGACAGCCATTTCTTTCTGATAAGACGTTTCACCAAACCAGGGGCGGACGCTAATGCCGACGATCGACTGGTTCTCTTCTATAGGAAGAGACTCGATGCAAGAGCGGTCCTCTTGTCCGCGATAAGCAAATACAATATCAGATGTGACAACCGTCTCAGGACGCGTGACGCCGAGCTCTTGAAGGTAGTTCTTGGAATAATCATCTCTTACCGTAATAAAATCAGGCAGGTTACCGAACAATTTCATAAGAAGCTTACCGTATGTGCTTGTGACTGGACCCACTCCTTGAGAGAAGAACATCACTTTTGTGCCACAAAGCTTGGCTAATAATACAATAAGTAAATAATATGGAAGAGGTCCGAAAATAATACGAGTAGGATATGTATCTTGAAGGAGGCCACCACCGCCGCTTAATAGAAGGTCAGCTTCACGTAATGCACGCACCTTCTTCTTAAAATCATGGCGCCAGCCTCTGTAAATACTTGTTACTGAATGTTTAGTTGCGGTTTCGTCAGGGGATAGGGAGAAAACAGTGAGGTCAGGGTCATCGAGCGATGATCGTAAGTTGTCAATCATAGCATCAAGGATGGCTTCATCTCCTGTATTACCTAATCCATAAAAACCGGAAATCACAATTTTCATAAGTTCATTTCCATTCCTTTTCTGCTTTAAAAACTCAATTTTCATAGTAGCACCTTTTGTCAGAAAATGAAATAAACATTCGCGATTCAGACGCAAATAACTATTCGCAAAGGTTGGAATTGTTTGCTATACTCTAATCAAATAACAAAGGAGAAAGAAGAGACCGTTATGACTAAAATTTGTGTAATCGGCCTAGGCTACATTGGGCTTCCGACGTCAGCTGTGTTCGCAAAAGCTGGCTACGATGTAGTAGGCATTGACGTAAATAAGAAAGTAGTAGATACATTAAACGAAGGAAAGATTCACATAGAAGAACCAGGCTTACCGGAAGTCGTGAAAGAAGCGGTTGAGTCCGGGAAGTTAACAGCCTCAACTGAAGTGCAAAAAGCGGATGTATTTATCATTGCCGTGCCAACCCCTGTCCATGAAGACAAGACAGCTAATACGGACTATGTGGCTAAGGCAACGGAAACCATTCTACCTGTTCTTGAGAAAGGCAACACGATTATTGTGGAATCGACGATCCCACCACGTACAATTGATGACGTCGTTGCCCCTGTTCTAAGAAATGCAGGCTGGAACTTAGAAGACAATGATCTATACGTTTCCCACTGCCCAGAGCGTGTCATTCCAGGTAAGATCATGGAAGAACTGATCCATAATACACGCGTTGTCGGCGGGCTAACGCCAGAAGGCGCGAAGAAAGCGGCAGACGTATATCGTTTAGTTGTTCAAGGTGACATCCATGAAACAACAGCCGTTACAGCGGAGATGTCTAAGCTAATGGAGAATACGTTCCGTGACGTGAACATTGCCCTAGCCAATGAACTCGCGAAAGTATCCGATAAATTAGACGTGAACGCACACGAAGTGATTAACTTTGCCAATATGCACCCACGTGTAAACATCCTGCAACCAGGACCAGGCGTAGGGGGGCACTGTATCGCAGTTGATCCTTACTTTATTATCGAGAAAGCGCAAGAAGAAACGCCACTGATGCAAACGTCTCGCCAAATTAATGACTCCATGCCTTCATTTGTTGTGGAGAAAATTGAAACGTTAACCGAGAACGTTCAAAACCCTAAAATCGCCGTATTTGGCTTATCCTATAAAGCGAACGTAGACGATGTTCGCGAAAGTCCGGCCGTGACAATTACAAGAAGCCTTCAAAGTCATAAGAAAGGCTTTAACGTAGCGGCGCATGACCCATTTGTAAAACAAGACATGACAGATATCCCGCTACACAGCGTGGAAGAAGCCCTGCAAGATGCAGACGTTGCGCTTGTATTAGCGGATCACCGTCAGTTTAAAGAAATGGATGCAAGCTTGTTCGCTCAATATATGAAAACACCGGTTGTCTTAGATACCCGTAACTGCGTACCTGATCACCAAGACATGACGCTTTACCAAATTGGACACTTAACCGGACTAAAGCCAATAGACTAAGAGGGATCATCAATGAAGAATGAACAATACATGGGAGTGGAAGTCTCCCCTCTGTCCTATGACGAGATTACAGATCAACTGAAGACACGCGTTCAGGCAGGAGAACAATCCACTATTATTGCGGTTAATCCGGAGAAGATCATGAAGGCGCAGGAAGATGCGACCCTTCGTGATCTTATTAACGGTTCAACCTTCCAGATTCCAGATGGGGTAGGCGTATTGCTCGCCTCCCGTTTAAAAGGAGGACAAGTTCGCTCCCGTGTTACGGGTGTGGATATGATGGACCATCTGCTGAAACTCTCAGCCGATCAAGGGTATCGTGTGTTCTTTTATGGAGCGAAGGAAGAAGTGGTCTCAAAAGCGATCGAAAACATTCAAGCCAAATACCCAGCCATTCAGGTGGCCGGTTATGACAATGGCTATGTACAAGACCAGGAAGCACTAATCGAGAAGATTCAAGCATCTAAAGCGGACGTCATGTTCATCGCCCTTGGTTCCCCGAAGCAGGAACTGTGGATTCGCGAGAACAAAGACCGACTTCCGGTTAAAGTGTTCCAGGGTGTTGGTGGAAGTTTCGACGTTTTCGCAGGTCATGTGAAACGCGCGCCAGCTCCGTTTCGTAAAGTAGGGATGGAATGGTTTTACCGTTTAGCGACGGATCCGAAACGTTTCAAACGCCAGCTTGCTTTGCCGAAATTCCTCTTTAAGATCGTAACGAAGAAATAAATCGCGAGGCTTGGCAAGCGGTCAGGCCTCTTTGCACTTTATAAAAAGGATGACACTTATGCCAATCAGAACGTACCAGCCAGGAGATGAGCCCAAAATCCAGGCTTTATTTACGAAAGTTTTTCACAAAGAGCGCTCAAACGAAGAATGGGAATGGAAGTTTCTCCAACACCCTAACGCTCATAATCCGTGGATTCTCATCTTTGAGGAAGAAGGGGAGGTCTTAGGTCATATTTCCCTTTGGATCGCGGATGCTTGGATCAATGGGGAACGAAGAACAGTTGGTCTTCGTGTGGATACGATGGTAGACCCCGATGCCAGGGGCAAAGGGATCTATAAGAAACTAAATGAAAAGCTGTTAGAAGAAGCGACCGAGCAAGGAATCGATTTCCTCTACGGCTTCCCAGCTGAAAAAGCGAAAGAACTGTTCCTGCGCTATACAGGCGCAACTCATCTTACGGATATGCCGCGTTATGTTCTTATGCAGCGTCCGGTGGCACTCCTGTCTAGTAAGCTCGCGCCACTCAAGTTGTTCAAAATACTTGATGCACCAATATCGAAATGGCAGACTCGTAAGCTAAAGCCGCATGGCGGCAGAATAGAGGACGTCTCAGAATTTGATCAAACGTTTGACCAATTGGCTGAAGAAACAAAGCACCAGGCACAGGCTCACCTTATTCGCAATGCCGAGTACTTAAACTGGCGCTATAACAAGCATCCAGAGAAAACGTACCAAACATTCGCCTATTACAAAGAGCAAACACTAAGAGGGTACCTCACGTACTCGATTGAAGAGAAACAGGACTACACCAATGGTTTTATCATCGATTGGCTAGCACGTGAGGAAGAAGACTGGGACATGCTACTAAAAGAAGCAGCACAGCGACTGAAAGATGTAGATGTCATTCAGACATGGTCCTTAAAAGCAACACCTTCTGCCAAGGCGCTCGAGAAACATGGTTTCATCCATAAAGACAGTCCGATGCCCCTTGTTGGGAAGGACATCAGTCAAGACACGACCCACCTTCAGCGTGATGAAGCGTGGTACATTACCCCGGGAGACATAGACTCGTTCTAGGTTAAAGGAGATTACATTTATGAAGCGAAAGATATTACAATCGATCTCACCGATCATCCATCCGATTACAGATCTTGTGTTGGAACGCTATTATAAAGGTCAGCTCGAATGTGCTCCCCTTAAGGAGGAGCGTGTTTTGTTGTTGGCTCCACACGTCGATGATGAAACGATTGGCGCCGGGGGTACCATTCATCAGCATATTAAAAGCGGTGCCGAAACAACTGTAATCTTCTTAACGAACGGAGCCGGAAGTGTCTCTGATTTAGATCAGTCTGAGCTCATCGAGCGTCGACGTAAGGAAGCCTACAACGTACAGGAGCTTCTTGGAATTCAGGACATTCGTTTCTTTGATGAACCAGACGGGGAGCTAGCCAGCACCAACAGCTTACAAGCTCGTCTGAAAGAAGTGATGGAAGAGTTACAGCCGGATGTTGTCTATGCGCCTGTTTTCGTGGACTGCCACAGCGACCATATCGAAACGGGTCACCTGCTTCGCGATACGCTTCAACAAGTACCTCAAAGTCCCAAAGTACGTTTGTATGAAATCAACACGGCGCTTCCGAAAGAGGAGATCAACTGCGTTGTGGATATCACAAAGAGCTTTGACGTAAAGACAGAAGCGGTCGACATATTCAAATCTCAGACAATCGACTTTGACGGCTTTCTCGCACTAGCCCGTTACAAATCCCGGCTCGTCGAACAGCCTAATGTTGAGGTCGTCGAGACGTTCTTAGAACTCGACCAAGAGACATTTACGAATCGCTTCGATGCGGTGTATGGCCAATATGCCTACTCCGAGTATTTCAAGCAAGTGAATAAAGCGGCAACCTTACTACTTGCCCTTTTCAAAAACTTAAGTTTCAAACAACGTGTCTATCAGGAAAGTAAAGGAGGCACTTCGTCATCATGAGAGTCGTTCACTTAATCTCCGGTGGGGAAACAGGCGGGTCGAAGAACCACCTCCTCACATTACTCTCCCAATTTAATAAAGAAGACGTTTCCCTTTTGGTTATGCAAAAAGGGGCTCTATACGAAGAAGCGCTTGAGAAAGGGATCGACGTTCATCCTCTTGACCAGAGCTCGCGCTATGACGTGCGAGTGATCAGTAAGCTGAAGCGGTTCCTAAAGAACGGTGGGTATGACTTATTACATACGCATGGCCCAAGAGCGAACCTATATGGAGCCTTGATCAAACGTTCGACCAATATTCCGTGGATCACAACGATTCACAGTGATCCGAAGCTCGATTTCTTAAAGGGTGGCATAAAGGGGAAGGTCTTTACGAAAATCAATCTGTGGGCGATTAGCCGGATTGATCATTTTTTTGCCGTTTCAGAACGATTTAAAGAAGATTTGATATCTTTAGGTATCTCAGGAGAGAAAATCACAACCGTCTATAACGGAATTGATTTCTCTAAAGGGTCTTATGCAAAAGGGAACCTAACCCGTAAAGAGTTGAACCTGAACGAATCAGACTTCGTCGCCTCAATGGTGGCCCGTCTTCATCCGATCAAGGGACACGAAGAAGTGTTTCAAGCTGTAAAGTCTTTACAAGATTCTTCATTCCAATTACTCTTGGTTGGTGGAGGACCCGAGGAAGAATCCTTGAAGAGTCGCGTGAAGGAACTAGGGATCGAGAACCAGGTCCACTTTCTTGGCTTCCGAAGCGACGTGCCGGATATCTATCAGATCTCAGACGTTGGGCTGCTTGCTTCGTATAGTGAAAGCTTTCCACTCGCTTTACTTGAAGCAGGACGCGAAGACACGCCTGTTATTGCGACAGACGTCGGTGGCGTCCAGCATATGGTGAGCGACTATGGATGGGTTGTTCCGATTAAAGATTCAGAGGCTCTGAAGAGTGCCTTCACAAGAGCGATCAATAAGAAAGAAACGGGAGAGCTCGCTCCCATGGGTCGCCAGTTCCACGAATATGCCTCTAGTAACTTTTCTTTAGAACAACTTGCTGAGGCAACCGAAAAAATGTATAAAACATTTCTAGAAGCGTGAAACTTTAGAGAAGGGTTTCGTCTGTACGATCTGGATGAAGCCTTCTCTTTCTTTGTTTCCTCGCTTATGTACGAATTGCAAAATATAAAGAGGAGTGTACCACCACATGGCACAGAAACATTCAATAACGTTTTACCTGGTGCTCTTGCACCTAATCATCATGCCACTTGTCCCATTAAAAGTGTACGCAGGACCCTTGCCAATCTCTGCTGAAGTTGTGCTAATCCCGGTCCTAACCATTGTTGTTGCGTATGAATGGTATACAAAGCGCATTAAACTAAACGACGACCTCTCTATGAAAACATTTATGGTCTTATTCGGCATTTTCTTCTTCATTCAAGTCATTTCCTTAACCCAGGCAGAATCCTTATTCCCGGGTATTAAAGAGATGGTTCGTTACCTATCCTATGCAGTCCTTTTCTATATCGTCACGAAAGTAAACTTCTCAAGGAGCGAGTTCAAGACAATCGGAGTTACATTCTCAGTCGTCCTTGCGCTCGTTGGAATATGGGGAATTTTAACGTACGTTTTCGCTATCAACCTAAACACAGCAGGCGTCTACGCACTTGAAGAAGCTTACGGACGCGTCATGGCAACGATGGGGAACCCAAACTACTACGCTGGCTTTATTAACTTTGTCATACCAGGCATCATGCTCGTAGCCGTTGCGTATTTCAAAGAGCGAAAATGGCAGCTGATGTTCTTTGGTTTATTCGGAATTTACGTCATCAACCAAATCTTCACCTACACACGTTCAGCATGGCTCATTATGGCGCTAGCGATTATCTTGACGTCACTCCTTGTACCGAAGCGTTTCTACAAGAAGCTATTTACGATCCACATGATCGTCGCAAGTATCATTCTTGCAGTCGTTGTGTACAACCTTCCAGATGTGCAAGACCGAACGAAATCGGCCATGTTTGTTGTTCAGTCGTTCTTCCCTGAAGACACCCAATCACCAAGTGGTGGTTTAGATCGTGATGGTGATGGAGTGGAAGATGACGATGGCGGCAAATTGAATGAAAAGGATGAGAAGAACAAATCCTTCACAAACAAAGCCGTTGTCTCAAGAACAACCCTTTGGAAAACAGGGTACTATATGTATAGAGACAACCCAGTCCTTGGTGTAGGAATCGGGAACTACGATGTGCGTTATAAAGAGTATGTAACGAAATATCCTCAACTTTATATCGGTCACGATCAGTACTCTGTACACAACTCTTATCTAAAAGTCGCATCCGAAACAGGAACGATCGGACTCTTAAGCTTCCTGGCCATCTATGTGTACTATTACATCTTTATGGTGAAGCAATATATAATACACCGCGAAGATCTGTTGAAGAAGCTGTTGCTTGTTGGACTATTTGTAGGTGCAGGCACCTTTGCCGGCCAGAACATTGCTAACAACCTTATCTTTATTCCACAGATAAACGTCTTATTCTGGTTAATTTCAGGGCTCGTCTTTAATTATGTGCATACGAAACACAGTCATGCATAAGAGTTGTGGTGCAAAAGGTACATCACAAATGCAGGAAAAAAATACTTGTCAGGGTAAAAAATACCATGATATACTGAATAACGTAATTGCAAGAAAACTTGCAAAATAAGAGAGGGAAGTAGGACTACTTCTCTCTTTTTTATGACAAATTTCTTAGTCTTTTAACATGATTGTAAAAATACATACAATTATTTCATTTATTAGTTGAAAAAAGTAGCAGATTTGTTAGAATGACTAATGTGAGTATTTCCATTTTAGCCAAACTTTTCTACTAATATCAGATTAGTACATAGTTTGTAGTTTTGTGTGAACAAGGGCTTGTAGATGGTAAAAAAGTAGTCTACTAGTCTCATATATAACCATGTACATTTGTACATAATTTAAGGAGGAAAATTTTCCATGGCATTTCAACCAAAGTCTTATCGTAAGTTTGTTGTTGCATCCGCATCCGCAGCTCTAGTAGGGGCAGCAGTGGCACCAGCATCTGCAGGCGCAGCAGAAGCTACTACAGCCGCTGACGCATTCTCTGATGTAACAGTAGACACGCCGCATTACGAACATATCAATGCACTATATCAAAAAGGTATCATCAGTGGTTTCGAAGACGGTGAATTCAAACGTGATGAGTACGTACCGCGTAGCCAAGCAGCTGAAATGATCTTCAACGCACTTGGTCTTGAAGAAGTAGATGATCTTTCTAGCTTCACATTCACAGATGTAAACGATCGTCTAAAAGGTGAAATTCAGGCACTAGTAAACGAAGAAGTATTTGACGGTCATTCTGAGACTGACTTCGGTTATGGTGAAAACCTTACTCGTGAGCAAATGGCTAAAATCATTGCAGAAGCATTTGATCTTCCGCAGAAAAATGTTCCTGATGCAGACTTCACAGACCTTATGGATACAAAATTATATCCATTCATCAACGCAGTAGCAGCAGCTGGTGTTGTTGACGGTTATGAAGATGGAAGCTTTGGTGTAGGTGACCCAATTAAACGTGGAGACTTCGCTAAAATGCTTCACAATGTACTGCCGGATCCAGTTCCTCCACAAGATACATTGGAAGACGTTGAAGGATCAGTAGATTCTACACTTCCGGGAGTTTACTCTGTAACAATTCCACTAACTAACCTTAAAGATGCTACGAAGGATTCAATGGTAACGCTAACAGTTGGCGATGAGACTATTGAACTTGCTTATGATGAAGAACTTGATGCATTCGCAGACTTCCAGGTATCTGGTTATGAAGTTGAAGAACTGAAAGCTGGGATTGTAGATGTTGAAACTCCAGAAGTTAAGACCGTTGCAGACTTGAATGGTGGGATTAACTCTACTCTTCCGGGTGTCTTCACAGTAGATATCAGCTTCAATGAACTTCAAGCCGAAGGTGTAGCGAAGGAAGATACAGTAACTCTAATGATCGGTGAAGATTCTGTAGCAGAGTTAACATATGATGAAGAGCTTGATGCATTCGCAAACTTCCAGGTTTCAGGTTATTCAGAGGAAGAATTAATGGGCGCTACAGTTACTTCTAACTAAGAAGGGTGAAATGAATGAAGCGATCGACTAAATGGATGTCTATATCAGCCATTGCAGCGTCTCTAGCAATCACTCCTGTCTATGCAACGACAGTAGACGCAGCAGATGTCTCTATTGAAAATCTATCATTCTCTTATGATGGTCAAAACCTTTATAAGTCTTACAATGATTTTTCAAGAGCTCTCATTACAAAGAATGGTGGCATGTACAAATTCGTGACTGAGAAAGAAATGTCAATCCAAGCTATTGGACTGGCTGATGATACGTATGTTAGCTATACCAAATTCGCTAAAAAAGTCATTACCACGGACAAGGATCCAATGACAATTTTAGATGAACTTTCTCAAGATCCTGAAAGTACTGTTCCAGAAAACGAGGTTTCGAATTATAAGGAAATCACAGGATTTGATCCTGAAGGTAATCCTTATACAGATGAACCAGTCGTACCTGAAGTAACAGACATTTACTAAATTTATCAAGATTCCAAGGAGGATTTTTAACCATGAAGAAGAGCCAACTAAAAGTTATGACGTCAGCGGCTTTGGCAGCAGCAGTAGCAGTACCGGTAGCAGTACCGGTAGCAGCAGCAGTACCAGCAACAACAGTTGATGCAGCAGAAGTAACTGTAGAGTATGTAGCAATCGAAGTAGACGGCACTGTAGAGGTTGTAACATACGATAATCTTGCGAGACAAATGGTTAAAGGTAGTGGAGACGTATACGACCTACTACAAGAAGGCACAATCGTATCCGTAGGCGTTAATAAGGATACATTTGTAAGCTATGAAGCACTAGCTAAAGCTGTTGTAACTACAGAAGATAAAGATACGTTCGAAATTCTAGCAGAACTAATGCTTGATGAATCAAAACTAGTTGATTCTAGCGATTACCCGATCCCTGGAGTACCTAAAGAGGATACTGAAGCACCAGAATTCTTATACAAAGGTACAGCTACTATCCAAGTAGAAAATGGATCTGAATTTACTGTTCCTGAAATCTCTGCTTTAGATAACGTTGACGAAGACGTTGAAGTGAATACTGAAATTACAAAAGACGGAGAGACAGTAGAATCTATCGATACTACTGTGGCTGGGGAGTATACTGTAACTTATACTGCTGCGGACGAAGCTGGTAACCAAGCTGAGCCATTAGTTATAACTGTGGAAGTAGCAGAAGCACCTGATACAGAAGCGCCAGTTCTTACGCTAGATGGTGAGTCTACTATTTCTCTTGAAAATGGAGAGGAATTAACTCTACCAACAGTAACCGTTACGGATAACGTAGATGAGGAAGTAGAAGTAACTTCTGTTATCACGGATTCTGAAGGCAATGCTGTAGAAGAAATTGATACTACAGTAGCTGGCACATACACAGTTACCTACACAGCAACAGATGCAGCAGGCAACGTATCTGCGGAAGAAGTTGTAACAGTAGAAGTTGCTGAAGCAATCACTGTTGACTCTGTAAGTGCACTTGACGCTACTACACTAGAAGTTACTTGGTCTAACGGTGAGACTACTGAAGTAACTCTTGAAGAAGCTCTTCTAGACGGTGCTACTACAGTTACATTCTCTTACGATGGTGAAGAGTACACAGATGTAGAACTTTCTGAAGCTTATGTAGCTCCTGATACAGAAGCACCAGTTGTAACAGTAGACGGTCTTACAACAGACTCCACTGTATTTGGTTCTTCTCTAACATTCTCTGTTGATGCAACAGACAACATGGACGAAGAAGTAACTCCAGTAGTTATGTTCGGTGACGAAGAAGTTGAAATGAACGAAGATGGCACTTACACTGTTGAACTTACAGAGGGCGAAAACACAATCTCTGTTAAAGCAATGGACGAAGCAGGTAACGAAACAGAAGTTCAAGACTTCACTGTAAGCTATGATGCTTCTGTTACAAATGCAACTGAAGCGGTAGTAGCTTTCGAAGATACTTCAATTGAGACATTCGCTGATGTAGCTACAGCAACAGAAGCTCAAACCTCTGCAGAAGAAGCGATTGCTCTTGTAGCTGATGAAGAAGTACAAGCTGAACTTCAATCTCGTGTAGATGCTCAAGTAACTGCTAACGAAGAAGTTCTTTCTACAGTAGTAGAAGACGTAACATCTGCTTCTAACCAAGTACAACTAAATACAGCTCTTCAAGGATTCTTCACAAACGTTGATGCGGATCTAATTGCAGACTATAGCACTGCTATTGACGGTTCAGAAGAAACTGTAGAAGAAATCCAAATGGATGTATATACAGTTAACGCTGTAAACGATGTTGAGGATGCAGATACACAAGTTGAACTTTTAGCTGCTCTTCAAGCTGGTGAAGAAACTGGAGTATTCTCAAACGTTCGTGAAGAATACATTGAAACTTATGATGCTAATATTGTGGGTGCAGACCTTACTGCAGAGGATATTCAAGAAGCAATTGATGGTGCAGTTAATGATGTAGTTGATACTGCTGTAACTGCAGTTGAAGAAGCTGAAGCGGACCCAGCTAGTGACGTAGAGTTACAAGAAGCTCGTGAAGCTATCGCAACTGTCCCTTCTGATTTAGTAGATGAAGAAGGAAACAATATTCTTGAAGGACTTCAAGAACGTCTAGAGAGTGTAGCAGTTGTAAATGATGTGTTAGCTGCTGACACTGTAAGTCAAGTTCGTCTATTGGCTTCATTAAATGATAACGGCTTTGAAAATGTTAACGCTGACCTAATTGCTCAGTATGATACAGAAATTGATGGTTCTGTAACTGTAGAAGAGATTCAAACAGTTGTTAACCGAGTAAATGCAGTAGATAGTGTTGAAACTAGCTTAAATGCATTAACTACTACAAATGATGAAGACGCGACTGTCCTTGTAGAGGGCGTGACTCAGGGAGACATTGACTCAGTTCAAGAGCAGATTGAAAACTTGGAATCTGAATATTCTTTAGAAGTTGCTTCGTATGAAAGCGAACTTAATGAAGCACAAGAATTGTTAAACATTGAAGAAGCTGCAGCTACAATTGATTCATTAACATCTACAAATGATGAAGATGAAACTATCCTTGCTGAAGGCGTAACACAAGAAGATATTGACGCAGCTCAAGAGCTACTGGATTCTACGAGCTATGATTCTGAAGCGGATGCAGCAGGTTACCAAGCCGATCTAGAAGCAGCACAAGATTTGCTTGACGCACTTAACCTTGAAGAAGCAACAACAGCAATCGACGCATTAACAACTACAAATGACTCGGATGAAACTGTACTTGCTGAAGGTGTAACTCAAGCTGATATTGATGAAGCACAAGAGTTATTGGATGCATCTGCGTACGATACTGAAACAGATAGTGAAGAATACCAGGCAGCCATTGCTGAAGCACAAGATCTGCTTAACGCAATTAATCTTGAAGAAGCAACAACAGCAATCGACGCATTAACAACTACAAATGACTCGGATGAAACTGTACTTGCTGAAGGTGTAGCTCAAACGGAAATTGACGCAGCTCAGGCTCTATTAGATGCATCTGCATATGATACTAGTGCAGATAGTGAAGGGTACCAAGACGACATTGAGTTGGCTCAAAACCTATTTGATACTGCACAAATCAATGCAGCTACTACTGTAAGTGACCTAGAGCCACTACTTGTTAACCTAGACCTTGATGCTTATAACAATTTAACATCAACTCAACGTCTAGAAGTAGCAGAATGGTTCCTTGCGGGTGACGATGAATTCGATAGTACTGCAGAAGTTAAAGCTGCACTTACTTTAGATGTTTCAGAATATGAAGCGGGAATTGCTACAGTTAATGATTTATCTGTTAACACTATCTCTGGTATGGATGAAGTATTAGATGAGCTTAACATTGAAGAATACGAGTCCTTATTGCTTCACAGCAACTTGTTGCTGCTGAGAATGTTCTTAACAACAGAACAGATGCAGATGAAGATGGTGTAGGAGATTATTCTTCTATCACTCAAATCGTTAATAACTTTTAATCTGAGCTCACTATAATAAACTATAATAAGAAGAGCCAGCCTATAGGCTGGCTCTTTTATTACAATCTATTAAAGGAGGGAAAAGCTTGATTACACTGCCCGTCTTAAATGGAACTTTAGCAACAGAGGAAATCATGCACGTTAATTTTGCAGAGGATATGACAATAACAGCCACTTCTTATGTTGACATTTGCGACTCAACCTCGCAGTTGCTAACAGCATTAAAAAATGATTCTAAAAAGCTTAACATGGAACAAATCAAAGTTATAGAAGAACGCTTGCAATGCTTTTCTAATAAGACAGAAGAGTACTATGAATGTATGTTTTTGATAAAAGCACTGAAAAAAGGATGCCAAAACTACCCGGTGGAGTTTTCAGAAAGTAATTTAAATGGGGGGATAAATGATTCAGATGAAAATCAAGTGGATTCAGTGGAGACATATTTAATTGATAAGAGATATAAAAGTTATATAAATCTAGGAGATAGTGGAAGAAAACTAGTCGCGAGAAGAATGTCTACTCTAGATTTTAACAATGAAGATAGACTTGAAGATTTACTTAATAATGAAATTAGGGCTCTTAATGAAAAAATAATTGAACTAAAAAATGCTGGGAATGCTGATGATTTCTATCAGGTGGGATATGCACTCGGATTTGACTGGGCCAGCAGTGGGGATGAAATTCTTCTTAAAGCTTATAAAATTTGGACGGAATCTAATAAAGAAGATTTAAAGACACTAACTCACGTATACAGTCGATTAGAAGAGGTTATTAATAAAGTAAATGAAGATGGATTCAGTAGCCCTACTATTTCTGAGAACCTATACTCTAGAGTTAACTAAAAATTAATGATTTAATGCAAAGTCTTGTGAAGGGAGAATGTCTTTACAAGGCTTTTTTACTGTAAGTATTTATTTTGTTTATTTGTTTGAGTATTACTTTTTTAATTAGTAAGAAGATGAAAGTCTTAAATCAGTTCTTGTATCTTTTTTGTAGTAAAGTAAGTATTAACTGAAATTGATCATTTTGCGTTTGTTATGTTGCAATATGGATGGTTTGTAAAATAAAGTAAAACAACGCTTGAAATTAAGGGTTACGACCCGATATATATTATGTAGCTTTGAAGAGCTATTCAATTAAATTAGATATATTGGTGGAGGTAAGCGGGTTATGAAGATAATGAAGTATGGTGTATCAATGTTTACGTTTATAGTTTTCTTTTTATTGGTTTCAAGTAACAGTAGTGCATCTACTAACTTTATATGGGTCAAGCCGGTAACTGAGGTTAACCCGTATAAGAATTGGACGATACAATTCAACACAGAAATGGATAGATCGACTTTTAATAATATAAGAGTTAAGGATTCAACTGAGGATGAGGTTGATGTTGTCGTTTCAGTGAGTAATGATGATAAAAGAGCTATTGTTGAAGCACCAAATGGAGGATATATAGGTGGGGAGACGTATACATTAATAATTAACAAGGGAGTTGCATCAGTAAGAAATAAGCAGTTACAGGAAGAAGTGCGTATGGATTTTACCATCAAGATAGGTCCAGAAATGATCAATACAAAAGAGGAGATCATGGCGAAGTGGAATCTATACAAGCCCACATTTGAAGGTAATCCCTTCTCTTCGTATCCTAGCATATCTTTTCCATACGAATTAGGCGGAATCAAGCAGGGATTTTTAGAAGATGGTTTGAATATGACTAATTTTATGAGGTATCTGTCTGGCTTACCTGATGATTTAGAACTCGATCAATCTCTAAACCAACAAGCACAATATGGTGCTGTTTTATTAGCTGCGAATGGTTTATTAAGTCATCACCCACCAAAGCCCTCTGATATGAGTGAAGAATTTTTTAATATTGGTTATAGGTCTACCTCACGTAGTAATTTGCATGTATATTATAGGCATGAAAACTATAATTGGGCATATGAAGTGGAAGATGAGATTCAAATGGGAACGTTAGAAGGCTCAGTTTATAGCTATATGATGGATGAGGATTCTAACAACATTGATAGCGTTGGTCATCGACGGTGGATATTAAATCCTCCGCTAAAAAATATTGCGTTCGGATTCGCAATGAACAATGATATTGATGAGAATTTCCACTATACTTATTCAACCATGCAAGTTTTTGATAAAAGCAGAGAGGATAAGGTGGAGTATGACTTCATAGGTTGGCCTAGCAGTAATAGATATTTTCCAAATGAATTCTTTAAAAGTGATGCACCTTGGTCAGTGTCTCTAAATCCCCATAACTATCAACTTCCAAGTATGGATGAAGTAGAAGTTCGATTAAAGAGGTTATCAGATGGTGAAATATGGACGCTTGATAAGAAGGATAATTATTTTGATGCGAAAGAGCGTAACGTATCTGGAGAATATTTTAATGTGAACAGTCGATTGATGGGGGTACGTTATTGTATTATATTCAGGCCTGATCCACTGGAAGTAAAGGAGTATAAAGGCTTATATGAAGTTACGATAGAAGGATTGAAAGATCGTAATGGAAATGATAAGACTCTTCAATATACTGTTAATTTCTTTGATATGTTTAAATAATTTAACTGCTAAAAATCATCGTTCCAAAAGTAAGGGTGATTTTTGTTTACAAACTTTCTCACTATTATATATGAAAGAAAAAAGAGGTAACTGAATTCAGTTACCTCTTTTGGTTTATTTATTTTTCAATAACAAAATCCATTTTCACGTTTTCACCAAGCACAATACCATTAGTGCCCTTTATATCTTTCATCCAAAGCGTATATTTTTGGCCTCTTTTGTACTCATTCACAGGTGAGATCGTTAGTTTTGTAGCATTGTCTTTGCGGTCAATGATGTAAAGCATCGGAACAATCTTGTTATCTTCGTTTACGATGTACACGTTCTTCTCGATGATTGTTTCTATATCCATAGGGACATTAAACTCTACATTCCAATCTTTATCAACGTCTACATCTGTTTTCTTTCCCCATTCTTTGTATTCACGAATGTCTTCCTCAGGGTTGCTGTTGGTTAAGATAGGAGATGAGAAAATGATGGCGTGATTATCTTCACCTACATCACTCCGACCTCTGTCAGGCATACTTGCTTTTAAACGTAAGTATTTGGTTCCTGGTGGAATGCTTACCTCTATATCATCCTCTGTCTTGTTATTTGTGAATTCTTCACTGTAAATAACTTGATCATCAGCAAGGATTGAAGCTGTAGTAGTCCCAAGATCACCGGTGAGGTATTTGGAATCTAGGCTGATTTTTGTTCTTAATTTTGAATACGTATAATCGCTTATATAAAAATCAGCGTACATATTACTAGGCTCACCGTAAGTAGAAGGTTCAAAGCCATAACCATCTGAAATCAATTCACCATCTACTTCAAAAGGGCTAGAATACCAATCTCCGTAATGAACGTCATCCGGATCGTTGGTCTTTGAGTATCCTATGGATGATAGTGATAAATAATCTCCTATGGATATAAGGGGGAGTTCATTTGTAAGTAAAGGGTTTTCGAATAATACACCATGATTCCCCTGTTCTCCTTCGTCCTGCACTACATAAAAATAAAGATAATTTGTATCCTTTGGAATTTGTACTTTTACATCCTTAGAAGAAGTTGTGTTTTTAAACTGCGCGCTATAGATTTCCTTATTGTCAGCATAAATAATAGCTTGGGTTTTACCTAAGTCACCTTGTGACCATTTCTTATCGATGGAGATTGTTGTCTCCAGAGTCGTGTACGAATAGTCTTCGATATAAAAGCTACTATACATTCTATCTTTATTTGAACTATAGGCACTAGGTTCAATACCATAGCCACGAGCTAGAAGACTCCCATCACTTTTCTGAAACGGAGCATTGTACCATACCCCATAGTGAGTATCGTCGCTGTCTGATGATTCAGCAATACCGATGGTAGCTAAGCTTAATTGATCTTTCTTAACAGTTGAAGCTAATGAGTTAGTAAGCCTTGCATTATCATAAATTAGCGCGTGGTTACCTTGAGTCCCGGCATCCTGTATAGCATATAAAGTAATAGAATTTGTGCCTTTAGCGACAGGAAGCTTTATAGTCTCCACTCCCGAAGTGTTCGTGAATGTCTTAGAATAAATTTTTTCATCATCAGCATAAATAACAGCTTCAGTAACTCCGTTATCTCCTGTAGTCATGGATTGATCCAGTGAAATGGTAGCTTCAAATGTAGTGAAGTCTTGCTCTTGTATGTAGTATTCAGCGTACATTCTCTCATCTGAATTTGAGTAAGTACTAGGTTCAAAGCCAATGCCATTGGTTGAGCTCTTACCGTTTACTAGCTCAAACGGTTCTTCATTCGACCATCCATTATAGAACACGTCGTCAGAGTCACTAACCTTACTTTCGAGGCTGGAATTCAATAGAACTGAATTAGACGCTGCATTTGTGTTACCAGATAGTGTCACAACAGTTAATAAAATCAGTAGACTTACGAAAAGTCCTTTTAAAGAATTTTTAAACAAGGTTCCTACACTCCTTTTATATGGTTGGTTTACGCTTGTGCTCCCCCTTTCTAGGAATTAAGACTTATAGTCGTTTCTATAAGAATAGTTAAAATCCTATCAAATGGCAACCTTTAAATGGAATTATTTCTATATTAATCTAATTATTTTGGTTGAATTATATATAGATTGAAAGAAGGATTTGGGTATGCGTCTAATTATCTCCCATGCAAATATTTGATGGAAGAGGAGTTGAAAGCGTTAATTATGACTATATACCTACAAACATGAGCACTAAAAAGAGGCAACTGTGTCAGTTGCCTCTTTTAATTTATTTATTTCTCAATCAAAAAGTCCATTTTCACATTTTCACCTAGAACAACACCATTGGTACCTTTGATATCTTTCATCCAAAGCGTATACTTCTGGCCTCTCTTATATTCATTAACAGGTGAAACCGTTAGTTTTGTAGCATTGTCTTTACGGTCGATAATGTAAAGCATAGGAACGATCTTATTATCTTCGTTTACAATGTAAACGTTCTTCTCAATGATTGTGTCAATATCCATTGGAACATTAAACTCTACGTTCCAATCTTTAACAACGTCTACATCTGTTTTGGTTTCCCATTGCTTGTATTCACGGATATCTTCCTCTGGATTGCTGTTCGTTAAGATAGGGGAGGCGAAAATAATAGCGTGATTGTCTTCTCCTGCGTTATTTCCGTCACCACCGGTCATACTAGCCTTCAAAGTTATGTTTTTGGTTCCTGGCGGGATCGTTACTTCTACGTTATCTACAGTTCTGTCATTTGTGAAGTCTTCGCTGTAAATAACTTGACCATCAGCAAGGATTGAAGCGTTCGTAGTCCCAAGGTCACCAGTGAGGTATTTAGAATCAAGACTAATTTTTGTTCTTAATTTTGAGTATGTGTAATCTCCTATGTAAAATTCAGCATACATATTGCTGGGTTCACCGTACCTATCAGGCTCAAATCCATACCCGCGTGAGATCAGTTCTCCGTCTATCTCAAAAGGTCGGTTATACCTCCAGTTCCCTTTATGAACGTCTTCGTAATCGTACGTGTTGGAATATCCTATTGATGATAATGCTTTAAAGTCTCCAACAGACATAAGAGGTAGTTCATTTGTCAGTACAGGGTTCTCGAAAAACAAACCATGGTTATGTTCCCCGCTCTGTTGTACGACATAAAGATAAAGATAAGTTGTATCTTTTGGAATTTGTACTTTTACATCTTTAGCTGATGTAGTGTTTTTAAACTGTGCGCTATAAATTTCCGTGTCATCAGCATAAATGATAGCTTGCGTTTTACCACGATCCCCTTTTGTCCATTTCTTATCAATGGAGATGGTCGTCTCAAGAGTAGTATAAGAATAGTCTTTTATATAAAAGCTTCTATACATTCTGCTTTCGTTTTCACTATATCTATGTGGTTCAAAACCATAACCGCGGCGTGTAAGACTGCCGTCACTTAGCTGAAATGGTAAATTAAATTTAGACCAACTACCATAGGAAGAATCGTCATAATCAGACGATGAAGCAGTACCGATCGTAGCTAAGCTTAATTGATCCTTTTTTTCTGTTGGGGCTAGTGACGAAGTAAGTCTTGGGTTATCATAAATGAGGCCATGATTCCCTTGGTTTCCTGCATCCTGTACAGCATATAGAGTGATGTACTCTGTGCCTTTAGGAACAGGTATCTTGACTGTTTCCACCCCTGATGTGTTCGTAAATGTCTTGGAGTAGATCTTCTCATTATCAGCATAGATGACAGCTTCTGTAATTCCGTTATCTCCTGTAGTCCATGACTTCTCTAGTGAAATGGTAGCCTCAAATGTAGTGAAGTCATGCTCTTTTATGTAGTATTTAGCGTACATACTCTCTTCTAATTCAGAGTATCTATGAGGTTCAAACCCAATACCATTCGCTGACTTTTTCCCATTTACCAATTCAAAAGGGTGTTCGGATGACCATACATTATAGTGAACATCGTCGTAATCACTTACTCCATCTTGGAGATTAGAATTCAATGGTATTGTATTAGATGCTGCGTTTGTATTTGTGGATACTGTAACAATAGTTAGTAAGATAAGTAGACTTGCGAAAAGTCCTTGCAAAGATTTTTTGAACAAGTTTTCAACACTCCTATTTTATGTTTGATTGGTTTTTACTTCTCCTCTCTGGTTATTTAGACTTATAGTCAACTTTATAAGAATAGTTAAAATTCACTCAAAACACAACCTTTTAGTGGAACTATTTCTATATTAAACTAATTTTATTAATGTATGGGAACAAACCTAGATTAAATAGAGTTCGATTACCCAAATAATTGAAATTTAGTATGCGGTAAGGCGTCCTTCTTTATAATAATTGGAAATCTACTATTACATAAATCTCCCACATGTTATACTAGAATTTAGCATGTAAAGAATATTTAAGAAGTAGGAGGAGTTAGCATTGCTAAGGAAGTTCTTAACCCCGATGCTGTTAACATTAACGATTATTGTAGCGGGATGCAGCTCTGATAGTAGTGAAGAAGCAGAAGAAGCTGGCGAAGCTGGAGAAAGTACCAAGGTAGGTACTGAAAAAGATACAGAACAAGATACCCAAAAAGATAGCACTAATGAAGGTGAGAATAAGGAAGATCAACAAGATCTGGACAATGAATCTTCTGATGAGGATCAATCAGAAGGAGAGGAAGGGTCTGTAGAGAATAAGGATGATCAGGGTTCGTCCACATCTAAAGAAAACGACGTAGAATCTTCTGAATCGGATCAAGGCTCAGATTCTTCTAGCACTGATGAAGATTCTGAAAATGATACTTCCGTGTCCAGTTCTTCAAATTCTAACGATCAAAGTAAGGGTAAAGAAGATGAGAAATCTAATGACGCTAAAGAAGATTCCAAAGATAGCTCCTCGGAAGTCAAAACCTATACATTTTCAGAGGTGAAGGGTAATGCTGAAGAAATATTGCCTGGCGTTACTGGTGTAGAGGTTAAAGTGAAAGAGCTAAAAGGTGCTACAAAAAAATCTAAAGTTTCTTTAGAAGCTGATGGCCAAAACATAGAACTTACTTACGATAAAGAAACAAACAGCTTCTTGAACCTTCAAATAACAACAGTAGAATTAGCTAAGATCAAGAAATCGAAAGTCCTTGTGAAAGGCTAAGTGAAGTATTGAAGACGGAAGTATTTTCTTTCATAATAGAAAGAAGAAACATAACGTTAAGGGGGATTCAACATGAGTGTAACGGTAAAAGATCACAATCCGGTTGTTAAAAATGTAGCGGGAATTGCGCAAGCTTTAAAAATCGACGCTTCCTCGCTAGAAGAGTTAAAAGGTGTAGAAAACTTATACTTAAGCATGGACTTGGATGGACAGGAAAAGCTAGTCAAGCTGGATTATGATGAGGAAGTGAATGAATTTCACGCACTTCAAATTCCGCTAGTCTTCTCAGAAGAAGATATTGTAAACGCTCAGATTGTACAAGTTCAAATTCAGGATTAATCAAGCATCACTTTAATATACGGTTATTAGAGGGTATATTCATTCTGCAAAAAAGATACAATTACAAGATCATTAAGTTTCATATAAAAGACGTTCGCATCTAGCGAACGTCTTTTATTATGCTCATTTAATAGAATGAAAGCCAGGAAGAAGTGACCCCCTAGAACATTGGGGCAGGGTGAGGGTGACGACAGCAGTATGTCACTCCTGCTCGAGTACGGATTGTTGTATTTAAAAAAGCCTCACAAGTACGATGATATAACTCGTTTTGTTTATCTGAATGTTATCTTTCAAAAAAGTACTGAATTTTACTAGTTCTAACTTTTAATCTGCGAAGTTATTTATTATAATTATAATCTAAGAACATATTTAATTTTTTCACAAATAGAAAGGAGCATCAATTATGGACAAGAATGAAATGCAACACAGCCAGGCAGAAGGGTGCCCGGTTACGGGAAATGGACAGGTTAAGCAGGAGGAAACGAGTGCAATTACTCCGGTTAAAGTGGGTACGAAGAACAAAGATTGGTGGCCGAATCAGCTGAACTTGGACATTCTTCATCAGCACGACAGCAAGCCGAACCCTATGGGAGAAGACTTCGACTACCGAGAAGCGTTCCAGAAACTTGATTTCAATGCGGTGAAAGAAGATTTGAAAGAAGTGATGAAGGACAGTCAGGATTGGTGGCCTGCTGATTATGGACACTATGGCCCGCTTTTCATTCGCATGTCCTGGCACGCGGCTGGTACATACCGTACCGCTGACGGCCGTGGTGGTGGCTCTACAGGTCAGCAGCGCTTCGCTCCATTGAACAGCTGGCCGGATAATGGCAACTTGGACAAGGCACGTCGCCTGCTTTGGCCCGTTAAACAAAAGTACGGCAATAAACTATCCTGGGCAGATTTACTTGTCCTGGCTGGTAACGTTGCGCTAGAAGACATGGGTCTTGAGACGGTCGGATTCGGCGGAGGTCGCGAAGACGTTTGGCACCCAGAACACGACATTTACTGGGGAAGTGAAACGGAGTGGCTGGGCAATGACCGTTATGAAGAAGGACGCGAGCTTGAGCAACCCCTTGCTGCTGTGCAGATGGGCCTGATATATGTAAACCCTGAAGGTCCAGACGGCAACCCTGATCCCCTTGCGAGTGCCAAAGACATCAGGGAAACGTTTGGCCGTATGGGCATGAACGATGAGGAAACCGTTGCCCTAACAGCTGGTGGTCACACATTCGGTAAGGCCCACGGTGCAGGGGATCCAGTCGCTCATGTCGGTGCCTCACCGGAAGCTGCGGACATGGAAGACCAAGGTTTTGGTTGGAACAGTACGCACGGAAGCGGCAAGGGTCGGGATGCAATCACAAGTGGGATTCACGGAGCGTGGACGCCGACACCAACGAAATGGGACATGAGCTACTTCGATCTTTTATTTGGCTACGAGTGGGAGCTAACGAAGAGCCCGGCTGGCGCTTACCAATGGAAAGCGGTAGATATGAAAGAAGAGCACATGGTACCGGATCCTGAAGATCCTTCTAGAAAAGAAGAGCCTATGATGATGACAGCGGACTTAGCGCTGCGCGAAGATCCGGTGTACGAAGAGATCTCTCGTCGCTTCCACCAGCGCCCAGAAGAGTTTGCCGACGCGTTTTCGAAAGCTTGGTTCAAGCTGCTTCACCGTGACATGGGACCGAAATCTCGTTATCTAGGACCAGAAGTACCGAAAGAAGATTTTGTCTGGCAGGACCCTATTCCAGACGTTAATTATAAGCTGACAGATTCCGAGATTGAAGACTTGAAAGCTCAAATCCTCGCCTCTGAACTGACGGTGAGTGAACTCGTCAAAACCGCCTGGGCTGCAGCGAGCACGTATCGCCAGTCTGACAAACGTGGTGGAGCGAACGGTGGACGCATCCGTCTATCTCCGCAGCGCAACTGGGAAGTGAACGAGCCGGAACAGCTTGAGAAGGTTCTCTCTGTCTATGAAAAGATCCAAACGAACTTTCATAAAAACGTGAGCCTTGCTGATTTGATCGTGCTTGGTGGTTCAGCGGGGATTGAAAAAGCTGCAAATAAGGCAGGGGTTGAAGTGAAGGTTCCATTCACCCAGGGCCGCGGAGACGCCACGCAGGAAATGACAGACGAAGAAAGCTTCGAATTTCTTGAGCCGATGGCCGACGGATTCCGAAACTACGAGAAGGCAGAATATACGCTCAGCCCTGAAGAGATTCTCGTCGACAAATCTCAGTTACTCGGCCTGACCGCGCCTGAGATGACGGTCCTCGTCGGTGGTATGCGCGTGCTTGGTGCTAACTATAGGAATAAAAAGCATGGGGTATTCACAGACAACGTCGGAACACTTTCTAGCGACTTTTTCGTGAACCTATTAGACATGGGTATTAAGTGGGAGCCGGTTGATTACAACGAATACGAAGGTCGCGACCGCAAGAGCGGCGAACTTCTTCGTACAGCGTCACGTGTCGATCTTGTCTTCGGCTCCAACTCCATTCTTCGCTCCTATGCGGAAGTGTATGCGCAAGCCGACAACCAAGAAAAGTTTGTGCGTGACTTTGTAGATGCATGGGTGAAAGTAATGGACGCGGATCGTTTTGATGTGAAATAAGGGTGATGAGTAAAAGGCTATAAGTGGTCCTTTGGCTAATCACGAATAAGGAAGGTGCTCGCGAATCTGGCGAGCACCTTTTTAAATAGAACGGAAACACAGAAAGCATCGGGCTTTCTGGCTCAGAGGAAGGGGGATGAAGCGGAGATGATGCTTTTAGTACGTCGCTACTGCTCGGCTACAAATTTCTTGTATTTAAAGAAAGCCTCACACGTACGCTGGTATTGTTTGTTTAATACATAATAGGAAACAGGAAAGTCCATACGATCCCCGTTCAAGAAGATGATGTACGAACCATGCTTGTCTCCGCCCTTTTTCCATACGTGCCAAGGAAAGATCCAAATGCATCCGAATTGCTCAGGTGACATGGTCGGAAAGGCGAAGATGTTCAACTCGGGTTGGATTGCAAGTGGTGCTTTCTTGTGATAATCCAACTGAAACTTCATCGCCCTCCGAATCCCCTCAGGTGACGTCATCCAGTGCAGACAAGACGTTTCAATAATCTTAGACGGTCTTTCCTTAGAATAGATTTCTCCAGCATAGCGATCCAAAATTCTGGCTTGATACCATTCATGATGATGAGGCGCAAGCACCATTGTCGATGGAGTGACGATGTCATTCTCCAGTGTAAGAATCCCGTTATCTTTATTCATATATTCCGTTCCCCCAACATTTATTTTCTATAAGCCTACTCATTACACGGTGTCTTATAAAAAGCAACACCGATCCTCCTCCCGTCATTCATTGGTCACTCACATCTGTGTTCGCCAGAGGTCAATTACTAGAGAGATTCTGAAGGCCTTTCATCATGGGGAATAGAGCACTCACCTCAACATTACCTATATTATAGTTATATAATTCCAAATATTTCAACTGTAAATGTCAAAATACCCATAAAAATTACATTTAATATACAAAATCAATGAATTTATAGGGTAACAGGAAGAACCCGTGTCCACTTTTGACGTTTCAGGGTGGGAAACGTAACGTTTGGGCGAATGAACGCAACGTATGTCGAAGTGATGGAATATTCATCTCGTTATATGATTCTCTTACCGGCGGAATACATGGAAAAAGCGCGCTTTTTGGAAACGAGGAAAGAGTGGTTAGAGAAGATTTAGAATTTGAGGGAATGATGGACCAGTTCACACCGATGATCCATCACATCATTCATAAACTACGCATTCGGGATCCTTACGGGGAGTTTTATCAGGAAGGGGTTCTGGCGCTGTGGGAAGCGGTCCAATCGTTTCAAGAGGACAAAGGGAAGTTATCGTCCTATGTGTATTTTATCGTACGCAATCGACTCATCTCTAAGATGCGTAAGGACAACCGACTCGCAGAGAAAGATGAGCAGTGTGCTCTTCTTTTGGAAGAAGAAGCTGTGTATTATGACCAACTATCGTTTAATCTCATCGATCCTTATGTATATCAAGAAATCAGCCGTGCCTTAACGGATAACCAGCTCAAATGGTTCGATGGCTTTATTCTGTGCGAGCAAACGTTACAAGAAATCGCAGATAGGGAGAACACGACCTTGAACGCCGTCAAGAACTGGGGCAGGCTTGCTAAGGAGAAGTTACGAAACTCTCAAGCTTTGTTAGACTACCTCACCGCGTAGCGATTGACTAGCAAAGAAGTAGACATAGGACTAAAGATTTAAATTATGAGAAAGGCTGTGCCTCTATAGTTCCATGGGGCCCGGCCTTTCTTCATTTTATCGACAAAATTATGTAAAGATCCTTTAAACATTACATTAAAAAAAGTAGGATTATGCTATAATATGTCCATGTGTAAAGAAGTAGATACAATATCAGGGGGTAATACGAATGGAAGAAACGATTTCTATTAAGGAAATCTTTGAGGTGTTGAAGAAACGAATCTTACTCATTCTTTCGATCATTGTGATGGCAACTGTGATCAGCGGAGTAATTAGCTTCTTCTTCTTAACACCAATTTATCAATCTAGTACGCAGTTTTTAGTCAATCAAGAGGAGAAAGCAGCTTCAAACAGTACGTATAACGTAAATGATATTCGATTAAATGTTGAAATGATCAATACATATCGAGACATTATTAAGAGTCCAATCATATTAGATGAAGTGATTGATGACATGAACCTTGATCTTAGCACAGATCAATTAGCTCAGAAATTTCAGCTATCAAACGGTCAGGACTCACAGGTTGTAACGGTAACCGTAACAGACCCATCTCATGAGAACGCAGTGATGATTGCCAATACGGTAGTCAAAGTGTTCCAGGATAAGGTTCCTGACATTATGAATGTTGATAACGTTCAAATTCTCTCAGAAGCGGAAGAAGTTATAAATCCGTCCCCGGTTAAACCAAATCCTATGCTGAATATCGCAATCGCATTTGTTCTTGGAGCGATGATTGGTGTTGGACTGGCCTTCTTACTAGAGTACCTGGATAACACGATTAAGGATGAACAAGATATTGAGAAAACACTTGGCCTTCCTGTCCTTGGTGTCATCTCACAGGTGAAGCCTGAAGACGTATCGAATCCTCATTCATCAAGAGCGCGGAACAGAACGAATTCAAGGAGTGATTCCATTGGCGCGTAAGAAAAGACAAGTATTGCAAAAAGCCGCAAGAACCCTCATAACCAATCTAAATCCTAAATCACCGATTTCAGAGCAATATCGAACCATCCGTACCAATCTCCAATTCGCATCAGTCGATCAAGAGATTCGTACGATGCTTGTTACATCCTCTGGTCCTTCTGAAGGGAAGTCCATGACTGCCTCAAACGTCGCGACCGTATTTGCTCAGCAAGGAAAGAAAGTCCTTCTGATTGACGGGGACTTACGTAAACCAACGATGCACTATACGTTCCGCGTAGGTAATCTGGTAGGACTCAGTAGCTACCTGGTTGGACAGAATAAACTATCTGGGGTTGTTTCTGAGACGGAAGTAGAGAACTTAAGTATCATGCCTTGTGGTCCGATTCCACCTAATCCGGCTGAGCTTCTTGGTTCTGATGCGATGAGTAGGTTGATAGAGGAAGCCAAAGAGACGTATGACATAGTTATCTTTGATACCCCTCCTGTTCTGGCCGTAACGGACTCGCAAATTCTTGCTAACGCTGTAGACGGTGTGTTGCTCGTGGTTCGTAGTAAACACACACAGCAAGAAGCCTCTCAGAAAGCTAAGGAACTTCTCGATAACGCACATGCGAAGTTACTAGGAGTTGTTCTGAATGGCAAGAGCGTGAAGGAGAGCCAATATTACTATTATTATGGTGAAAAATAGCTAACATAAATAATCGCCTCTTACAATAGAGGTGTTTATTTTGAAAATTTAATAGGAAATTTAGACCATTTTGCAAAATGGAAGAATTTTCGACAATGTTCTCTGTTTTCAAAAGGATAAGCCCTTGGTATAATTAGTAAACGCATCAATTATAACCATCTGTGCTAGGTACATAGTATAGGTGGTGTAGAGGAAGGGTGAGACTTTTGATCGATATCCATAGTCATATCTTACCTGGTTTGGACGATGGCGCCCAAACGATGGAAGATAGTATCGCAATGGCTCGAGCAGCTTACAAAGATGGAATTCGAACAATAGTAGCCACTCCCCATGACCAAAATGGGGCTTATGAGAATACGAGAGAAGAAATTCTTCAGGCTGTAAAAGATTTAAATAAAGAACTACAAGAACGTGATCTGCCGATTACGATTATCCCGGGACAAGAAACGAGAATTCATGGTGATATGGTAGATGATATTACAAAAGGTCGCTTGCTTCCGTTAAATGAGACAAGCGGATATGTCTTTGTGGAACTTCCGTCGGACCAAGTTCCACGATACACAAGTCAATTGTTATTTGATTTACAAGTAGCTGGATATAAGCCGGTGATCGTTCATCCAGAACGAAACCGTGAACTAATCCAACATCCGGATCAGTTATACCGATTTGTGAAGAACGGGGCGTACACGCAAGTGACCGCTGCAAGTGTGGCTGGAAAATTCGGTAAGAAGATAGCGAATTTCACCTTTGATATGATTGAAGCGAATCTAACACACTTTGTTGCTTCTGATGCACATAATACGACGAACCGTGCTTTTCTTATGAGTAAGGCGTATGATGCGATCGATAAAGAGTTTGGACAAGATATGAGTTATCAGTTTATGGATAACGCTGAACTTCTGTTAGAAGGGCAAGTTGCTTTTATGGACGTTCCTAGTCGGATTAAGCAGAAGAAGTTTTTGGGGATTTTTAATAAGCGTTAATCCTTTGAATATTATGATGGTGTCTCGGCTTTGAAATAGTGGGAATCGCCATATCTTTTATCCTATCAAAACGGGTGTAGCACCTTTGGCTCGTTTTGATAGATCTATTCCTATGTAAGAAGACCCTTACAAAGTAGGCCGAATCTATGATAGCATCGAAGGAACTTGCTAAATAACATGAGCGGGAATGAACACTTTCCCGTACTTTTTCATGTTCATCTTTGTATAGAACTTACACCACTACAATGTTTTGCCATAAATGCAGGTTTATGGACATGATACATCAGTGAGCAGCCCGTAAACGTGTACTTATTTCGAATAAACCGTCATATTAACGAGAGGAGGTCAGTACGTGAGTCAGTTACTCAGTACAAATGGTTTCATGTCAAAGCCATCTAAGAACAAGCGTAAGGAGAGAAGAGGTGTTGTTGAATGACGTTTGGTAAACGATTACTTCTACTAATAGCCATTGATTCCGCTATCGTATCCTTCTCCATCTTTATGTCGCACTTTTTCCTTAATCCTTATACAAACGTATTCGATACAGAGATGATTCTTGCGTCCGTCAGTTTACTCATTACCCACCATGTATTTTCTGCCATCTTTGGTTTATACAGAAGGGTATGGCGCTATGCCAGTGTACCAGAGCTAGTTGGAATTGGAGGAGTTGTCACCCTCTCCATTTTAAGTACAGCCTTTATACAGCTCCTAGTTTTCCAGAATACATATGAACGAGCTCTTGTTGTCACTTGGATGCTACATATTATCTTAATCGGTGGTGTCCGATTCGCCTGGAAGTACTATAAAACATACGGCTTTCACTTTTCACTCTCTAAACTAAAAGAGTCCAAAGAACCGTCCGTTCCTGTTGTCGAAGGACAAACGAGGACACTCATTATCGGAGCCGGATCTGCTGGACGCATGCTTGCCCGCCAAATGCAGGAGAACGAGGCGGCTAACGTTAAAGTAGTTGGCTTCGTCGATGATGACTCTACAATGAGCCGTCTAAAAGTTACCGGTCTACCTGTGTTCGGAACACTTGATAAGCTTTCTACTGTGGCGGAGTACGAACAAGTGAACCATATTGTGATCGCAATGCCATCCGTAGATAAAGCACGCATTAAAGAAATCGTAACTGAAGCCCAAAGTGTTGTGAAAAACGTGCAGATCTTGCCGATGATTGAAGACCTTATTATGGGTAACATCTCAGTCAACCAAGTGCGTGACGTATCCATTGAAGATTTACTCGGTCGTGAACCAGTCGAACTCGAAATGGAAAGCGTTTCTGATACGCTCACCAACCGCACGATTCTTGTCACTGGTGCAGGTGGCTCAATCGGATCTGAAATTTGCCGCCAAGTATGTAAGTTCGAACCGAAACGAATCGTTTTACTAGGTCACGGTGAAAACAGTATTTATACAATTGAAATGGAATTACGTAACCTGTATAAAGATAGATTTGAAATTGTTACTGAAATTGCGGATGTCCAACATAAAGAAAAAATGATGGACGTCATGGCGAAACACCAACCGGACGTTGTCTACCATGCTGCTGCTCATAAACATGTTCCATTAATGGAGCGTAACCCTGAAGAAGCAGTGAAGAACAACGTCATTGGAACAAAGAACGTTGCAGAAGCATCTGATGCACATGGAATCGGTACCTTTGTCATGGTCTCAACCGACAAAGCCGTAAACCCAACGAGCGTAATGGGCGCTTCGAAGCGTATGGCTGAGATGATTGTTCAGGATATGGATAAGCGAAGTAATACCCGTTTTGTTGCGGTTCGCTTTGGTAACGTACTCGGATCCCGCGGTAGTGTAATTCCTCTATTTAAGAGGCAAATTGCACAGGGTGGACCGGTTACGGTTACGCACCCGGATATGATTCGTTACTTTATGACGATTCCGGAAGCATCTCGTCTAGTGATTCAGGCTGGGTCCCTTGCGCAGGGTGGAGAGATCTTTGTGCTTGATATGGGGGAGCCTGTTAAGATTACTGATCTGGCTGAGAACCTGATTAAGTTATCTGGGTTTGAAGTTGAGGAGATTGGAATTGAGTATACGGGGATGCGTCCTGGGGAGAAGATGTATGAGGAGCTTCTTGGGGATGATGAGGTTCATGATGAGCAGGTATGGCCTAAGATTTATGTGGGGAAATCTGTTGACTTAGACATTCGACAGATTCATGACTGTATACTCGATTATCCAGACTTAGACGCTGATCGGCTACGTGGTCGAGTGCTCTCTATTGCAAAAGGTGAAGTACCTGAGTCCTTAATGGCAGTAAAATAACAAGGGTGCTTATAAGGCTTTCTTTTTCAAGGAAGCCTTGTAAGTAGCCTAAATAGAAGATTTATTTACGTTTTAATTAAATACATATTATATAGAAGAAACTCGTTCAATCTACATATAAGGGAAGGAAGACATCAACTATGCCAGAGCGGATTTTCCTTTCATCTCCACATATGAGTGATGAAGGTTATGAAAGACAATTTGTACAAGAAGCGTTCGACACAAACTGGATCGCTCCACTAGGTGAGAACGTTAATAAATTTGAAGAAGAATTAGCTGGAAAAGTAGGATCAAAAGCCGCAGCAGCACTTTCTTCAGGTACAGCAGCGATTCATCTTGCGCTTAAAGCAGCTGGAGTAGGGGAGGGAGACATCGTCTTTTGCCCATCCCTCACATTCTCAGCAACAGCGAATCCAATTATCTATCAAAATGCAACGCCTGTATTTATTGATAGTAATGAAGAAACGTGGAATATTTGTCCTGATGCGTTAGAAGAGGCATTTCAGAAATACCCGGAAGTTAAAGCGGTTATTGTGGTTCACTTGTACGGGTTATCTGCTGATATGGATCGTATCATGGACATCTGTAATCGATATAACGTTACAGTTATTGAAGATGCAGCTGAATCCCTTGGTGGTTACTATAAAGGTCAACAGACCGGCACATTCGGTGACTACGGAATCTACTCTTTCAATGGAAATAAAATTATCACTACTTCAGGTGGGGGTATGCTTGTTTCAAACAATGAGGAACGAGTTCAAAAAGCACGCTTTTGGGCGACACAATCTCGTGACAAGGCTAGGCATTATCAACATAGTGAGCTTGGGTTTAACTATCGTATGAGTAACGTTGTTGCCGGTGTAGGTCGAGGTCAGTTGAAAGTATTGGATGAGCGTGTGGAGAAGAAGAGGTACATCTTCGAGACTTATAAAAAAGAGCTTGGTGATCTTGAAGGTGTTAACTTTATGCCGGTGAATGATTGGGATGAGCCTAACTTTTGGTTGAGTGCGATGACGTTAACTGGGAATGTTCGACCTGTTGATGTGATGGATGCGCTTGAGGAAGAGAATATTGAGTCGAGACCGGTATGGAAGCCGATGCATATGCAGCCTTTCTTTGAGGAGTATGATTTTGTAGGGGCTGGTGTTGCTGAGCGGTTGTTTGAGAATGGGGTTTGTTTACCTTCTGATACGAAGATGGCTGATGAAGATTTGAAACGAGTTATTTCTATTATTAAAGGATTGTGGAATGCATAATGAGAGGCACTGTTTATAACCGTTTTGTTAAAAGACCCATGGATTTTGTATTGTCCTTAATAGCTATTTTATTATTAAGTGTCGTCTTTCTAGTGGTGGCTGTATTGGTCAGATGGAAACTCGGAAGTCCGATTTTGTTCAAACAAGAGCGACCAGGATTAAATGAAAATGTGTTTAAGATGTACAAATTTAGAACTATGACAGATGAAAAGGATGACAATGGTGAACTTCTTCCAGATGATGTACGGCTTACGAAGTTTGGGAAGTTCTTAAGATCATCTTCTGCGGATGAATTGCCAGAGCTTTTTAACATCCTGAAAGGTGATATGTCATTTGTAGGACCAAGACCTTTATTGATTCAGTATTTATCTTTATATAATGACCATCAAAAAAGACGCCATGAGGTTCGCCCAGGCTTGTCTGGTTTGGCTCAAATTAGTGGCCGGAATGCTATTAGTTGGGAAGAGAAGTTTAATTTGGATGTTTATTATGTAGATCATGTGAGTTTTTTGTTTGATTGGAAGATTATTTTTTCTACCGTGAAGAAAGTTTTTGTTAGAGAAGGGATTAACTCGGAGACTGCTGCTACGATGGAGTACTTCGAGGGAAATAAGGGTGAGGATAAAGATGAATGAAATTAATATTTTAATGCTTAGTGCAGGTAGAAGAGTCGAGCTAGTGCAGTGTTTTCAAAACGCTGCAAAGAAACTAGATGTAAAGAGTAATGTAGTGGCTGCTGATTGTTCAGATACAGCTCCAGCTCTTTATTTTGCAGACAAAACTGTAAAAGTCCCCCGTATTGATCATCCTGAATACATTGAGTCTATTATTAAAACTTGTAAAGATGAGTATATTTCCTTGGTCGTTCCAACTATTGATACGGATTTGCTGTTACTTGCTGAAAATAAAAGTTACATTGAGGAAAATACGGATGCGAGAGTACTAATCTCTAACCATAGCGTTATTAGTATTTGTAGAGACAAAATTAGTACTCAGAAGTTTATGGAAGATAACAGATTTGGCGTTCCTAAAATGTATAGTGCTGACGAATTAGAAGATGAAAGTCTAACTTTCCCATTGTTTATAAAGCCTAAATCAGGGAGTTCTAGTGTTAATACTTTCAAAGTGAATAACAAAAAAGAATTATCTATTTATAAGGAATTAATTGACTCTCCTATGGTTCAGGATTATATGGAGGGAGAGGAATATACAGTTGATGTCTTTTTAGACTTTGAAAGTAATGTGATCTCTGTAGTCCCTCGTTTGAGAATAGCGACAAGAGGTGGAGAAATTGCAAAGGGGAGAATTGTAAAAGATAAGCAAATTATTAATGACGTTATTAAACTAATGGAAGTACTTAAACCTATTGGACATATTACTGTCCAATTAATGAAAACCAAAAATGGGATTGAATATATAGAAGTTAATCCTCGTTTTGGAGGTGGAGCTCCAATGAGCATACAGAGTGGTGCGGATTCTTGTGAGTATTTGTTTCGTTTGTTAATGGGTGAGGAACTCGACTTTAAAGATAATTACAAGGAAAATATCACGTTCTTAAGGTTTGATCAAAGTATTATACTGAACAAAAATATGGAGATTAATCATGATTAAAGCGGTAGTTTTTGATTTAGATGACACCTTAATTTCTGAGATGGATTATGTTAGAAGTGGGTATCAGCATATATCTCAGATAATAAGTGATAAGTATTTAAAAAAACAAAGCGAAGTTTACGATTTATTAATAAAACTCTTTAATGAAAGTTCTAAAAATGTTTTTAATAGATTGCTAGATAACATGGATATATCATACTCAGAATCAGATGTTAAGAAGCTTGTTGAGGAGTACCGCAATCATTTTCCAGACATAGATTTTTTTGAGGATGTTGTGCCATGTTTAAATATGTTGAAGTCTCATGGGATTAAAACAGGTATTATTACGGATGGATATGCAAGTGGACAACGTAAAAAGTTGAGTGCTATAAGTGCTGATGCTTACTTTGATGAAATTATAGTGACAGACGAAATAGGTAGGGACTATTGGAAGCCCCATCCTAGAGCATTCGAACTTTTAGTAAGGAAATATGATATTTGCTTTAATGAAATGGTGTATGTTGGTGATAATCCGGCTAAAGATTTCTTTATATCTAGTATTTATCCCTTAAAAACAATTAGAATCTATCGTAATAATGGAATGCATGTAAATAAGAGTTATTTATACAATATAAAAGAAAGTGAATCAATATTTACCTTGAAAGAACTAAATATACAAATGTAAGGATAGAAAAATACTGGGAGAGTATATATGGCGATAGAGATACTATTCAAGATTATATTTTATTTAAGTGGTTTTATTATATTTTGGGCGATGGTTGGATATCCATTATCATTAAAATTTATAGGGGGAGCTTATAAGAATAGGCGAATAAAAAAGGATTATTCTCACGTTCCAACAGTCACTATTATGGTAGTCGCTCACAATGAGGAGCAAGTGATAACGGATAAGCTTAATAATATTATTGAGCTGGACTATCCTCAAGATAAAATTGAATTCTTGATAGCTTCAGATAACAGTACAGATAAAACAAATGAACTTGTAAAACAATTCATAAAAAGTCATCCTGAAAAGAGTATTTGGCTATATGAAGCGAAAGATAGAAAAGGGAAAACAAATGCACAAAATGAAGCTCAAAAGGTTGTTACTACTGAGTATTTAGTGATGACTGACGCAAATTCAATGATGAAAAACAATTCTGTAAAAGAATTAATGGCTTCTTTTACCTCAGAAGATATTGCGTACGTAACGGGAAAACTCACATACGTAAACAATCAGACAACTGATGTAAGTAATGTTGAGTCAAATTATTGGGACAGTGACTTAGAAATGCGTGAAATTGAAGGGAGAATTCAGACAATTACTGCTGGAAATGGGGCTCTCTATGCATGTAGAAGGAAAGACTACTACGATTTTAATCCAATTCAAAGTCATGACACTGCAATGCCTCAACTATTTGCACTAATGGGAAAAAGAGCTATATCTAACCACGAGGCGATCGTTTATGAGAAAGCAGGAGAGGTTATTGAAGATGAATTCAGACGTAAAGTCAGGATGAATAGACTAATTTTAAAACATATTCTCCCGGATTTACGAATTTTGAATTTTCCTAAGTACAAATGGTTTTCTTACTTTTATTTTGGTCACAGAACTTGTCGATATTTACTGTGGATTTCACACCTTTTAATATTTGTATCCAATTTCCTTTTAACAACAACTTCGTGGATATATATATTAACATTTAGTCTACAGGTGTTATTTTATTTATTAGCAGTTGTAAATGTATTTACCAGAAGCAATAATAAATATATGGTGTTGATTTATTACTATTGCTCGACTATTCTCGCTCAATGGGTAGGAGTATTTAGCATTCTCTCTGGGAAAGCGAAGCCATTTTGGGAAAAAGCTGGTAGTACTAGGTAGAAAGTTTTCAAAGTCTATAAAGTGTTTTGGGAGTGACATTGTGAAGAAAATATATGTAGCGACAAAAGGAAGAGGTTTTCTAAAAAACCTCTTTAAATCTGAATTGAAGCATCATAAGTTCATTTATGAAGAAAACAAATTTCATGAAGTGAACTCCACGAAAAAGAAAATGATGGCTAAGATTGCCAAATCCCGTATTGCAGACTACTTAGGTTTAATTCAAAGAATTAAGGTTAACGATGAATCTTGTGATATTGTTTTTAGCTATAATAGATTTTTGAAGTCAAACAAAAACTATGTGATATATTTAGAAAACCCCTTAGCGTTAGTACATTATTCAACAAAAAGGAATAAAGCTCTAATTAGTAAAATCAAATTAAATAAGTATTTAAATGATACTAAATTAAAAGCAATCATATGTATGTCTAAGGCATGTCAAGAGACGATCAGGGATTTCTATGAAATACCTGATAATGTTGAGATTAAACAAATTTACCCCCTGGCTAAAGCTAACGTTTTGACTAGTGAAGAAAGCGTCAAATTAAGTTGTAGGGAACCTGTTATTCAATGTTTGTACATTTCTTCCGATTTTAATTTGAAGGGTGGAAAAGATATATTAGAGGCATTTAACAAGTTGTGGGGGTTGGGGAAAAAAAACATAAAGCTTAATATAATAACTCCTATAAATAAATTGGATAAAGAAACTTTTGAGAAAATTGAAGATAATGATAACGTGAACGTGTTTGATTTTAGATTTAGTAAAGAGGAGCTGTATGAGTTTTACAACACCTCTTGCATTGTGTTAAATCCTTCCAGACAAGACAGCTTTCCACTTGTTATTTTAGAAGCTGTTAAATCAGGTAATGTAGTTATTACCACCGATATATACGGGCTACCAGAAATGGTGGAAGATAATTATAACGGATACTTAACCCAGCCGAGATATAGATTCTTCAATTATAATAACCTTCCAAACGAATTGGTGTGGAATAATCGAGACAACACAATATACTCAGATTATTTAGATGAAAATATTATAGAATTTTTAGTAGATAAGTTAATCTTTTTAGATGAAAATAGAAGTGAATTAGAAAGAATGGCGCTGAATTCTTTATTCAAAGGTGAAAACGGTGAATTTAATGAAGAGTATATTTTAGATAAATGGTCTGAAACCTTTAGTTATGTAGGAAGTGAATAAAATAGCATAAGTGTGAAATATAGCATGGAAAGTTGATAGGCAAGATACAAGGGGTGAGCGAAGTGAATGTTTGTCATATATGTTCAAACTATGACAGTTTTTATATTGATTTTATGGAACAGCAATTATTAGAAGGCTTAGATTTTAGGGTTTTCTACTTTCGTGCGAAAGAGAGAGGATTACCTAATGTTGAAGCTTCCTACTTGGATGTGAGGCTAAATTACAGAAATTGGCATAGGTTGTTATTTCACTTAAAAGAGAGGATCGTCCTTAAAGATTTCTTGAACTTATATGAAAATACTGACTTTGACCTCTACCATGCCCATACATTATTTTCGAATGGCTACATTGCTCTTGAAGCAAAGAAGCGTTGGAACAAACCTTATATTGTTGCAGTTCGTGATGTGGATGTTAATGTTTTCTTTAAATATCAAATCCATCTAAGAAGTTTAGGTCTACAAATTCTAAATGAAGCTGAAAAAATCGTATACCTTTCAGAATCTTATTTAGATCTTATGAATTCAAAATATATTCCGGAGAATTTGCAAGCTGAATTTTCTTCTAAAAGTAGTATTATACCTAATGGTATAAATTCTTTTTTCCTAAAAAACAAATACTATAGGGATGAGTTAGATGAACAGAGCTCCCTAAATATTATTACTGTTGGGTATTTGAGCAAGAGGAAAAATCAACTTGCAGTGTGTGAAGCCATTAAATCTTTAAATGAGTCAGGGATAAAAACAACTTACACAGTTATTGGAAAGGTCTTGGATGAAGATATTTTAGATAAAATAAATGGCTATCATTTTGTGAAATATATTCCTTTTTTATCACGTGAAGATCTTATAAAGGAATATAGAAAAGCAGATATCTATGTAATGCCTTCTATGACAGAAACTTTTGGGCTTACTTATGCGGAGGCGATGACTCAAGGGTTGCCAGTTATATATACAAAAGGGCAAGGGTTTGATAAGCAATTTGAAGAAGGAGTAGTTGGTTATAGTGTAGACGGGAAAGATATTTTTGATATAAAGTCACGTATATTAGATATTAAGAGAAACTATAAAGATATTTCATATAATAGTTATAAGCTTTGTGATAAATTTAATTGGGAAGATATCACAAAGGAATATATGGATATATACAGTAATGTTAAATATGCTAATAAAAAATAATTTGAATGATTAGTAATAGGCTCTTAATGAGAAGGATAGTGAGTCAAATGAATAGTATAAAAAAAGTGATATTATGGCAATTTATTGCAGTATTAGGGTTGAACCTAGCCTATGCTCTTGTTATATCAGATAGATTCAGTTACATGGGTTTTACTTATACTTTTAATTTCCCAAAATTATTAATAGGAACTGTTATTTTAATATTAATGCTTCTATTAAATTATTTCATAAAAGATAAGTTTATTTTTGCTGTATGGAATATTATGTTTACTTATTTATTTGCGGGAGAGGTAATATATTACCAGTATTCGGAGAATTCAAGTATCGTGCAACTCTTAACTATATCTATTACATTAATTTGTTTAATATTAGTTTCTAGGTCAAAGAAAGTATTTACTGACAACAAAAAAATAAATCGTGTTGACCGAATTTTAACTCCTTTGAGTTTAATACTAATTTCTCCATTTATTATACTTTATTATAAGTATATTGACTTAAAAAATTTGTTATTAATAGATGTATACCAAACCCGAGCTCTATTTAGAAACATAAGTATACCATTAACGGGATATATATATGCCCCATTAGTTAGAATTATTTTACCAGTTTTAATTGTGAGGAATATAGAATATAGAAAGTGGTTAAAAGTAACGCTGTTTTTTTCAATGATTGTTTATGTTTATTTATGCGGTGCTTTAAAAAGTGTGTTTATTGGTTTGTTCGCATTGCTACTATTTTATAAGGGGAATTATACGCAGAAAGTTGTTAATTTTCTTAAGTCAATCAGCTTTCTCTCATTTTTTGGCATTGCTTTGGAGGCGATTCTTGGGAATGTGTTTTTGTTAGATAGCTTTATTAGAAGAGTGTTTTTTGTACCTCCTTTTCTAAATAATATATATATAGATCATTTTACAGGTAACCATACATACTTATCTCATTCGCCACTTGGGCTCGGCTTAGTAGAGGATAAAATAGGTGGTTCGCTGTCAATGTATGTCGGTGAAGTTGTAATGGGCTTAGAAGGACTCAACGCAAATGTTGGGGTATTTACTGAAGGGTATGTTTCATTTGGAATACCAGGAAGCATCTTCTTTTCAGTGTTAATTTGTGGAGTATTCTTATTTATAAAAATGATTAAAATATCTCCTAAATACTTTGGTATTGTTTTTGTTTATATATATTATCTAAATACTGCTTTTTTATCTACTTTGTTACTAACACATGGTTTATTTTTCTTTTTAGTATTTAGCGCTTTATTTCTTAGAGAGGGTAATGATAATAAAGAGTTTAATTCGAGTCTAAAAACCTCATAGTATATATTCCACAGCACCAAATTACTGTACTATCGTATAGATAGTTTGCTAATACAACCTTAAATTAGTGGAAGAGGAGCAAGTATGTATAAAAAAATATTATCAGACTCAATATTAAATATTATTGCTGCAGCAGTGCCAATACTTCTGCTTCAACTGATTATTCTCCCTGTAGTTGGTGGGCGTCTAGGTGAAGAAGAATATGGTATAGCAATAACGGTGATTAGTATGGCGACGTTGTTTAGTTTGCCATTCGGAAATGTGTTAAATAATATTAGGTTACTAATGAACCAGGAGTATAAAAAGAATGATGCTGTTGGGGATTTTAAAATACTCTTAACAATAAGCATACTACTAAATACAACAATTATGATTATTGGAACAATATATTTTGAGAAGGGATTCTCTTTTATAAGTGTTCTGTTAGTAATATTATTTTCTGGCCTTAATCTATTAAGAGAGTATTTAATAGTAAGTTTTAGAATAACGATAAATTATAAAGCTATTTTAGTTAACAATATTGTATTAAGTTTTGGCTACTTAATTGGTGTATTATTTTTTTATTTCATCGGGTTTTGGCAATTGATTTATGTTTTTGGAGCAAGTTTTAGCTTGATATATATTATAAGAAACTCTAATTTGATTACTGAACCTTTTGCAATAACAGGTTTATTTAAAAAAACTACATATAAGAGCGTGGTTTTATTTCTGTCCGTACTAATGAAAACTATATTAATGTACGCAGATAAACTGTTGATATTCCCACTACTTGGACCGGCAGCTGTTTCTGTATATTACTCTGCGACATTGATGGGAAAAATAATATCTATGGCTATAACCCCAATAAGTGGAGTTATATTAAGTTATCTTACTAAAGTGGAGAAAGTGAATAATAAAAATTTCCTGATAATAATGTTATTAACCGTAATCATGAGTATTGTTGGTTATGGAATAATTATATTTATTAGTGAGCCTATCTTAAATTTATTATATCCTAAATGGGCCCAAAGTTCGTTGGATTTAATTTATATAACAACGGCAACAGCAATTATGGGAGTAATTAGTTCAATAATACATCCGTTCTTACTTACATTCCAGCATATTAATTGGCAATTATTTATTAACGCAATTAACTTAATAGTATACATAATATGTATAATGGTATTTTATAACTTGTACGACTTAATTGGATTTTGTATAGGAATGTTAATAGCTAGCGTGATAAAAATATTAATAATGCTAGCAGTTTACTTTATGAATACTTTACCTATAAGTGAAAAAGTGTAATAGGTTCATTATTTAAAAATAAGGGATAAATAGAGTTTTTGTAAATTACACCTAGTTTTGAAAGGGGCAAGAATATGAATATTTTAGTTACAGGTGGAGCAGGATTTATTGGATCTCATACTTGTATTTCCCTATTAGAATCAGGGTATTCTGTAATCGTAGCAGATAACTTCTGTAACAGTGAGTCCAAAATACTTGAGAAGGTTATGGAAATTACGGGTAAGAGAGTAATAACCTATGAGATAGATGTTACAAATGAAGAGCAGGTTAATTCAATTTTTAAAAACCATCAATTAGAAGCGGTTATTCATTTTGCAGGCTACAAAGCAGTAGGGGAATCTGTTAATAAACCTTTAGACTATTACTATAATAACATTTTGAGCACCTTGGTAATTGCTAGAGCTTGCCAAATGTATAGTGTAAATAAAATTGTTTTTAGTTCCTCTGCCACAGTATATGGAGATCAAAATTCTCCTTTTGTAGAAGATATGAACTTACTCCCTACCACTAACCCTTATGGGGAAACAAAAGCTATGAGCGAAAGAATACTAATGGATATGTGTGTTTCAGATTCAAGGTTTTCTGTAGCACTTCTCCGATATTTTAACCCAGTAGGGGCTCATTCTTCTGGTTTGATTGGGGAAGAGCCGAGAGGGATTCCAAATAATTTAATGCCATATATTACAAAAGTGGCAAAAGGTGAATTAGAAAATCTAAATATTTTCGGTGACAATTATAGTACTGTAGATGGTACAGGAGTTCGGGATTATATTCATGTCATGGATTTAGCAAAAGGTCATGTAGCTGCTCTCCAAAACAAAAAAAATGGGGCCCATGTTTACAATTTAGGAACTGGTTACGGTACTAGTGTATTAGAAATGGTTAAGGCTTTTGAAGAGGTCAATAATATTAATATTCCATATAAAATTGTTGATAAAAGGTCGGGTGATATTGGAGTGTGTTATGCAGATGTGACTAAAGCTTCAAGGGAATTAAATTGGGAAGCACAACAAAATATAAGGGATATGTGTCGAGATGCTTGGAGATATGAGAAATACCGTAGTAGCGTTAAAGTATAGAAGGAACTAGTATAGGTAGCCTTTTTTTCAATTTGAAGCTAATCTATTGGGCTGCTTGTCCTAAAGAAAACCTAAACTGATATATGACTGATGTTTAAAGATGTTTTTTAAAAATATCAAGATTTTTGAGGGCAAACATTAAATTTTTTTCATTATATTTGTTGAAACTTGATGGTTAATAATTAATCTATTATTTATCAACGTTCAATAAGTGTGAATTAATATAATATTATTTATTTGAAGTTAAGGAAGGAAGTTAGTATATGTTTAAAATTGCTGTTGCTGGAACTGGTTATGTTGGCTTGGTCGCAGGAGTTTGCTTTGCTGAAATGGGACACCAAGTTAAGTGTGTGGATGTAGATGAAGAAAAAGTCCAAATGATGAAGACAGGAGTTTCTCCCATATATGAAGAAGGGCTACAAGAGTTGATGGTGAAAAACTATGCTGCTGGGCGTCTAGAATATACTACAGACTACCAGTATGCCTACCAAGATGCGGATGCAATTTTTATTGGTGTAGGAACACCAGAGAAAGAAGATGGGGCCGCTGATTTATCGTATATCGCTACAGTAGCTCGCCAAATTGCAGAAAATGTTGAAAAAGACTGTCTTATAGTCGTTAAATCGACTGTACCTGTCGGCACAAATGACAAAATTGATCAGTTCGTAAAAGACTTTAAAGCTGAGAACGTCCATATCGAAGTAGCATCAAACCCCGAGTTCTTAGCACAAGGATCAGCTGTGCGTAATACGCTAGAGGCAGAGCGTATTGTCATCGGTACCGAGAGTAAATGGGCAGAAGATCGTTTAAGGGCCATATATGCACCATTCCATTTGCCAATTGTATCAGTTAATCGTCGATCTGCTGAAATGATTAAGTATGCATCTAATGACTTTTTGGCATTGAAAATATCATATATGAATGACATTGCAAATCTTTGTGAACTTGTTGGTGCGGACGTTCAAGATGTGGCGCAAGGGATGAGTTTTGATGAACGAATTGGTAGCAAGTTTTTGAATGCCGGGATTGGCTTTGGTGGCTCTTGCTTCCCTAAGGACACAAAAGCACTTAATTATCTTGCAGAACAAAATAATTATGAACTGAAAACGGTTCGTGCTGCTATTGATGTGAATAAAGATCAGAAAACGAAATTATTTAATAAAGCAAGCAATAGACTCATTACATTTAGTGGACTAAAAGTTGCTGTTCTTGGATTAACATTTAAGCCAGGAACTGATGATTTACGTGAAGCCCCGTCACTTGCAAATGTTTCATTGTTGTTAGAACAAGGAGCAGATATTTACGCCTATGATCCTGTAGGTATAGACAACTTTTCGAAAGTTTTCCCAGAAGGTCGTATCTCAAAAGGGAGTATTACGTATGTAGGTGATCCTAAGGAGGCATTAGAGGGTTCTAATGTATGTTTTTTGCTAACAGAATGGGGAAATATCAAAGAAATTATGCCAATTGAATTTGCAAGGTTGATGAGCACACCACTAGTGTATGATGGAAGGAATATACATGAATTAGAAGCAATGGAGGAAGCGGGGGTGGAGTATCATTCTATCGGACGTAATGCTGTAATTAGAAAAGTACAAAAAGTAACTCAAGAAAAGCAGGGGAGTGTAGAAGTAGCTACATCATATTAATTTTATGTAAGGAAATAGAGCGGGAGTGTGCACCAAAACTGAGTTGATTTATTTCTCTAATGTGATAAATGGATCAACTGTCACTTTATGTTTCGAAGAATTCGCCCCCTCCAGTATTCATTATGGGTTATTATGAATGTAGGAAGAGTGTTGTTCTGATTCAAGGTTTATAGGCTGCAAACGAGTGATGTAGTTATATCGCCAGCTTTCGTTTGCAGTCTATATAACAGTCAACCAGATAAGTTCTTTTGCTTTTTCATCTTAAGATTACTTGTCAAAGACCGTTACCATCGTAGCCTTATAGAAGAAAATGCTTGAAAGATCAAGGAAGAAATGTGGATAACTTATAATATAAAATAGGGAATAGGTTTATCCTACATCAACAAAAGATGCTCTGATTAGATCTTATTGATTAAAAAGTTAAAGCACAATGACTACCTTGATAGAAGATTTAGAGCAATTAGAAGTTCGTTAAAGGTGAAAAGAAAAAGAATCTTAATAAATCATATATAATTGCTAACTGAATATACTGGAAATTTCAGTAGCATTTCCACTTTTATATTTTGCAAGCTCCAAAAACACAATTCTCCAATAAAACAAATTAGTATTCTGGATATTGAAGAACTTGGAAATTGGCATGAAAAAGTCCACTTGCTAATTAATGAATTCAGGTATATTAGCATTGTTTATTTTTTTTGATTTAACAGATTAAAAGTTAGTTAGTATCTACCCGAATAATAAATTATTTATACAAATAAAGAAAAAACACACTTAGGAAGCTCCTATGCTAGTAACTACGATTCCTTAATGAAATAGGTTAACATTGTTGCCTCAAACTTCATTATTATAATTCTTTATACAAATTTTCTTCAGAATATCCTGTATGTCTTTTAGAAGGCTACAACGCATAAATTTACTTATAAGTGTTGTGCCTCATAACTTAAAGTGCGCTGTTTTCCAAAAAAGATTGATTTATCGGATCAATCAGAAATCGGAAGGAATAATAACTTGTTACTTTAAAAAAAGATAGTTATAGCACTTGTCTTATCAATTTAAATCTCGTATTCTCTTGGCTGGCAACCCGGCGTATAGTCCGTTCGGTTCACAGTCTTTGGTAACTAAAGATCCAGCAGCAATTATACATCCATCACCTATTTTGACGCCTGGGAGTATATTTGCCCTAGCGCCAATCCAGCATCCATCTCCAATTTCGATTGGTAATTGCACTGTTTCTCCAGCTCTTTTAAGGCTATTCCCAATATCATGCGTAGATGTACATAGAAGTACTTCCATACCAAATGCACAGTTTTTACCTATCTTTATTCCTGCAGCATTATCAAAGTAACATTTGTAATTAATAAATGTTCCTTTACCGATGTAGATGTTAGGACCGTTAAAAAGACAATTTGGTCGTATTCTAACAGTATTAGTTTTCAAACCCGCCACTCTGTATATGACATACCTCAGTGGAGGTGGAACAAGAAAAGAACCACCTATCCAGTTTACGATTGTATCGTGTACTATTCTTTTAGACATTTCTATTATTCTTTTTTTCACCCAAATATGCCCCCTGATGCATATGTAATAAATTTAAATTTACCACTTAATTATAGTAAATTCAAGAGGAGGCAAAGCACGAGAACGATGCCTCCGCCGCATCCTTTCTCAAAGATGTACTAAAAATGGCATGTGGCGTCCCGTTAATTAATAGACTCGGAAGTTTTTTTAGCATTGTTTATTAATAACTAAATAAACTATAACCAGATATAATTTGAGAGGAGTAAGGAAGATGGAAAAAGTAAAAAAGGCGATTATACCTGCTGCAGGTCTTGGAACACGTTTCCTCCCAGCGACAAAAGCGATGCCTAAAGAAATGCTACCCATAGTAGACAAGCCAACTATACAATATATAGTAGAGGAAGCAATTGAATCTGGAATTGAAGATATCATTATCGTGACGGGGAAAGGTAAACGCGCTATCGAGGATCATTTCGATTTTACATTTGAGCTCGAAGATAACTTAATAAAGAAAGAGAAGTTCGACTTACTTGAGAAGGTGAAAAAGCCTTCCAAAGTAGATATCCACTATATTCGTCAAAAGGAACCAAAGGGTCTTGGCCACGCGGTATGGTGTGCACGTAAGTTTATCGGAGACGAGCCGTTTGCTGTATTACTTGGTGATGATATCGTTCGTTCCGATAATCCAGGCTTGAAACAGTTGATGGATCAGTATGAACAAACCCATTCATCTGTAATAGGTGTACAAACCGTTCCGGATGAAGAGACCCATCGTTATGGTATCATTAACCCCGAGAAACAAGAAGGCCGCCGTTACCAGGTGAGTCACTTTGTAGAAAAGCCTGAGCAAGGTACGGCACCTTCTAACCTAGCCATTATGGGACGTTATATCCTAACACCAGAGATTATGTCGTTCTTAGATAAACAAGAAAAAGGCGCTGGTGGAGAAGTGCAGTTAACGGATGCAATTGAGAAGTTAAATGATATCCAGCGTGTATTTGCTTATGACTTTGAAGGTAAGCGTTTTGACGTAGGGGAGAAGAGTGGATTTATTAAAACAACAATTGAAATGGCACTTGAGAATGAAGAATTAAAAGATGACATGCTTGCTTTTATGGAGGAGCTTGTTCAAAAACATTCGAAGGTGAATGTGTAATAGATAAAGAAGCGCAGAGACAATTTTTGCGCTTCTTTTTTATGGGAGGAAGCTTCTTTTCTAAGTGAATTGTTTTGAATAAAGCGCTAGAACCGTACTCGCCTCTCCTTTCTGTTTAAAATGATTTAGATTAAATACAGAATACCTATCTGGAAGTACCACGGGGAAGGGTCCCTTGGCACACATCGTGAGGGGGAAGTGAACCCTTTGTGGTGGACTGGTGGCAAGTGTTAGCAACGGTGATAAAATCCCTAATAACAACGGTTTCAAATTCCCCACTAATAACGGATAATCATTCTATATAACATAGAGATGGAGTGTAGAGTGATGGTCCAGATTGGGGAGTTTTTTATGATTAGGGAACTTTATCAAAAAGGTTGGTCAATTACAGCAATATCTGAGGAGACTGGATTTGATCCAAAAACGATTAGAAAGTACATAAAAGCCGATAGTCTTCCCGAACGAAAGGATAGATCAGCTAAAAAGATCAGTAAGCTAGATCCTTATAAAGATTACTTAAGAGAAAGAATTAAAGAAGGAACAACGAATTGTTCGGTGTTATTTGAAGAGATTCAATCCTTAGGTTATACCGGCAAGATGACGATTCTTAGAGACTTTGTGAGACCATTTAGGTCTCAGCCTAAAAAACAAGCAACGATAAGATTTGAAACATCTCCTGGGAAACAAGCTCAAATGGATTGGGGTCACGTAGGGAAATTTGAAGTTGATGGAGAGATGAAAGACATTAGTGCATTCACAATGGTATTAAGTTATTCACGAATGAAGTATATAGAGTTTACGGATAATATGAACCTAGAAACATTGATGAAATGTCATATGAATGCATTTGCTTACTTTAATGGTGTTCCCGAACAGATACTCTATGACAATATGAAAACAGCTGTTATTAAACATAGTCCAGTAGAGATCCGTTTCAATAGAAAGTTTGAAGAGTTTCTAGCTTATTATGGAGTGGCTCCTAAAGCCTGTAAGCCTTATAGGCCTCAAACTAAGGGGAAAGTAGAAAACGTAGTGGGCTACTTGAAGAAGAATTTTATGCAGCGAAGATTGCCTAAAAGTCTTGAAGGATTAAATAATGAGGTAAGAAAATGGTTAGATCGAACAGCTAATCGAAAGATTAATCAAACTACACAAGAAGCACCGGAGATACGCTTTCAACAAGAACAACGTTACTTAGCTAAATCAAACACTAAACCTTTATTCCCTATTAATCACTGGGAACTTAGAACTGTTAGTAAAGACTGCTTTGTCTCGTATAAAGGTAACCGTTACTCCGTACCTTTCAGGTACGTGGGCCAAGAAGTAAAAATTAAAGAAACTTTAGATCATCATCTGGAGATATTCGACTCAAACGAACGTATTGCAAGCCACCCAATCTTAGATGGAAAAGCAAAAGAACATATTCATTTTGAACATTATAAAGGACTGAAAACGACCTCTGTTGGTTTGGCGACCCACAGTCGTTTACAGCCCTCAAATCTTGAAGTAGAGCAACGCTCTCTTCAAATTTATGATCAACTAGAGGATGGTGATCTAACATGAACACCACAGTCTTAGTTGAACGACTCAAGCAATTAGGGTGGTCCTACACAGCTGACCAACTAGACGGAATCTTAGAAGATTCATCTAAAGATAATGTATCATATTCTACCTTCCTATACACGCTTTTATCTAAGGAAATTGAACACAGGGAAGAAACAGAGTTAAACAAAAGGATTAAAAAGTCCAAACTTCCCTATATAAAAACCATTCACGATTTTGATTTTGCCTTTCAACCAAGTATAGACGAGAAACGTATTAAAGAAGTTCTCACCGGACGATACATACATCATGGTGAGAATATTATCCTCCTAGGGCCTCCTGGTGTAGGGAAAACGCACTTAGCCATATCTATGACAGTAGAGGCCCTCACACAAGGTCATACAGCCCTTTATATCACGGCAAATGACTTTATAGCAGAATGCCAAAAAGCCAATAAACAAGGGTTAATCCAACGGATTATTAAGAGGTATTGTAGACCAGATATCTTGGTTGTAGACGAAATAGGTTATTTTGGTTTTGACGAATTAAGTTCACATACATTCTTTCAGATCATCTCAAAAAGGTATGAAACCGGAGCAATGATCCTAACTTCCAATAAGTCTTATGTAGAGTGGGGTAAGATTTTTGGGGATGAAGTATTAGCAACTGCAATTCTAGATAGGATTGTTCATCATTCTTCAACCTTTAATATAAGAGGTGACTCTTACAGGCTTCGTGAAAAGAAAAAAGCAGGCATACAGCCCGCTCAATTATGACGATATTAGGGAATTTTATTCCGTTGAAATTAGGGAAATTTAAACCGTTATTGACACCTGCCGCTTTTCTTGTTTTTATATAGTCTTATATACCTATTTGAAATAAATCCTACCAAAACCTATATAAATGTGTTAAAAATAAAAATAGGAGGTGTCTAAAATTTCTGAACACTTAACAATCGGCCAAGCTGCTAAAGCCATCGGGGTTACCGTACCCACACTGCGTAACTGGGACATGCAGGGAAAGCTTAAGCCATCGTTTAAAACGAAAAGTGGACATAGACGATATTCTTTAGAGGTTTTGGAGGATTATCTATCAGATTCCTCTTTTACTAGTCCCTCAACATCTGCTTATGACATGGAAGATGCTATTAGGAAGTATGCGACCTCACTCGTCATCATGGAGAAATCGATGAAAGATGGGAAGCTCCATGCCTTTCCATCTCTATGGAGAGAAGCGACGGCGATTTTACGAAGTTATTCGGTGGAACAGAATCTACTAGAATTTCCGGATACGCTTGATCTTCAGCTTCGTTATATGAAAACTCCTTTGAATCAGTGGGGGTATCCTGAACTTTCAACATTATTTATGGAAGACTACTTCTATGATGAAGAGCCTATTTTATACGAAAACGGCGTTACAGAATTCTGCCATGAGCTGGCAATCCCACTGTCTGAAGAAGAGGACCCTAGACGTTACTTAGAAACAGAGTCATTCGTGAATGCCATGAACGTGGTAGAGGACGAAGAGTATGTTCAGTTACGTTCTTTTCCTGTTCACTATCCCGTGCTTAGTCAGAAAGATTGGCTGTTGGGGAAGAAAAAGGTTCCTGAAGCGTTCATTAACACTCTTCTCCGCATGTATGAATCGATACCAGAAGAATGCATAGATGAACAATCTATCTATCTTTGTCCCTATTGTGGATGGACCTTACATCGTAAGCGCGGAGAGTGGAGCTGTAATAGGGAGAAGTGTCGGGATTTTATTTTCCGTCTGAATCGGAAATGGGAACCGAAAGCGGTGCCGTATACGCGGGGGATGCAGCGAGTTAAACAAGGGGTGTTGCAATTTCTCGTGATTCCAGGGATCCCGGAGCATCGGATTTATAAGAAAGTACAAGAGTATGCCATTGACGATGTGCAGCTATATCCTAATAAAGATGAAACCGATACTTTAATTACGTGGAAGTCAGGAGAGCGATGGGCAATCGATGCGAAGGACTGGTACAGCCATTATGACCTCATGACCCATCTTAAACAAAAAGATCCGTTCTCCAAATTAAATGTAAAGGTGAAGCGTAAAATCATTCTCATTCCAAGGCACTACCCTGCAGAATACGTCCGTGCTGTTCAGAATTTCCTGGAGGGAAGTGTCGAATATGAAATTCTGCATGAGAAGAAGCTTTATGAAAAGATGAAGTCGTATCAGACATATCAAAAAGCAGTAGAGGTGAGTAGAGATGCGCCAAACTTTTAGTCAAGTATTCAGAGCGCCAATGAAAGAGTTGATAGGAGTCCTCTCTGATCATTCCTCTTCTGCAGAAAAGGAACGTGATGCTGCTTCGATCTTAATCTTAGAAGCTTCTGTATGGTTCTTGAAAAGGATATGGCCTGAGGATAAAGAGATTGAAGTTAGAAAGCTCCATCACTTATTTGCCTCCCCGATTATGCCCTCCTTCCCTAAACTAGAAGTAGAAACCAAAGAACAGCTCGATCGATTCAGGGAAATGACTGGGGCAAGGTGGAAGAGTTCCACCAAGTTTGCAAGCATTGTGAGGAAGTATAAAGATCTTGAGGGGTTCGAAAAGGCGGTGGAGATTAAGTTTAATGGAAATATAGAGACCATTATATGGATGGGGACGACCACTTCTGAACGCTCTCGTTTATTTGAAGAATATTTTCAAGAGCTTCTAAAACACCAGGAACGTCCATCAAAGTTCGCGAAAGAGGGAGTGTACGAATTTCAGGATGGTGAAGAGTGGAAGACGCTTTCTCTATCAAAACCTTTTCTCCAATCAACATCAAACAATCGAAAAAGGATAAGTCCGGGAAGCCAACGTCCCCTCTGGCTGCCTAAAGATAAGTTGCTAGAAGCAGCAGATGAAATCGATGCGATCTTGCAAAAGAAAAATGAGCGGTCTGTAGATATGCGGCAGCGAATCGAAAGAATTGTGATGGAATCTTTTGATGAACATCATGAGCAAATGGAGAAGAAGGAAGGAGTCTACGTCAATGGGATGGAAAACGTGGCAGGTCCTCTTTCTGTTGGGAAATCGACCCTCATGCAAGTCGTTGCGTATCAGCTTTCGAAAGAACACTCCAAAAAACGAACGACTCTTGTGGTGAAAGATGTTACAGAAGCTTTAAAGCTCGTAGATTTCTTCGGTCGTTTAGGTGTGGACGCCGTTCCGATGTTAAGTGGAAATAATCGTAATAATCACGTCAGCCAATACTTATCTAGTTTAACTGAACAAGACCAATCTACTCTTCTTTTTGATGTCTATAAACGTAAAGCTTTTCGTTACCTGTCTACTAGCTGCCCTGTAAGAGATAGCCAGCATGAACCAAGCGACAAGCATTTCAGTCCTCCTCCGTGTCAGTCACTCGTCCAGAAAGGGGAAGACCGCAAGAAAGCAGAGCGAAAATGGTGCCCGTATTTTCAGCAGTGTGATTACCACAATGCCTTTCACGACCTAGAAGGTGCGGATGTAGTGGTGAGTACGATTGAGAGCCTTGTTTACATGAAGCTGCCACAGCCATTGTTTCAACAAGAAATGTCGCTCCTTGAATATGTTACATCGACTTCCGATTTAGTGATGGTGGATGAGGCGGACCGTGTTCAACAACGTCTCGACCAAATATTTATACCAAACACCAAAATCAGAGGGAAGAAAAATCATTGGCTTAACTCGATTCATCAAGCGGTTATGGAGCGTATACAAAGCCAACCTCGTCTCACAAAATACGAAAATATTAATAGTTGGCGGAACCACTTATCCGTTGCTACCCATTGTGTGGACAATATGATTCATCGAATGGAATCGATAGAGAGGCGCGAAAGGCTGAAGGGTTTAGTAGGAAAGCAAACATTTAATTCATATACACTCCTTAGAGTGATTAGTGCCAAGATCGCAGGAGTTAAGAAGTGGGAGGACGCTTCTGAGGACAAGGCACACTTGGCGGGGGAAGTATTTAGGGCTATGGAAAGGGCTTCTTCGCATTACAAACAAGACCTTGATTTGGATTCCGATTTTGATTTGGCCTTTTGGGAGGCTGTGGAGACCCAGGATGAAACCATGAGAAAGCGTAAAATCGAGCGTTTTATGAAGGTACTTGAGGAGGAGGTTTCACTCTCTTTTGACAGTACTCCACCCCTGGAGTGGCTTGATTTTGCTTTTTATACGTTGAATGTCGAGAAGAGATTAGCATTATTGACTCGACATTACGGGGATATCCGGCAAGAAATGAGGATACAAGAACTTGAAGACAGTGCGCTCTTTAGTGATCGCTTAAGAGAATACGAGGGCGTCGTTCCTCTGCCGCCCATCGGGTTCCAATTTGGCTTTCGTTATCATGAGGACACTAATTTGAATGGGGAAGGTTCTTTGCAGCTTCTAAGATATATTGGGGTAGGACGCTATTTACTTACGCACTTAGATCGGCTTTTCACGTCGTACGATCAATCAGGTACAAACGTTATGTTGTTAAGCGGTACCAACTTTGCTGAAGGAAGCTCTCGTTACCATATTGATCTTCCGGTTTCTCACCTTTTATCCCTGAAAGAAGAGGAGCCTTCGAAAGTCACTTACCGATTCATGCCTCTTGAGAAGGTTTCAGGGAGGTATGGGAACGAGAGAGAACAAGCACTCGAGCGCTCCGTTTCAACATTAGTTCGCAGAGGCTTTTTCCCCCGTCTTTTTGAGGAGCTAGATGCAAACCGAAAAAGAATCGTTCTGATTGTGGGCTCTTACGTGGAAGCAAAGAAGGTAGCGAGTGAACTGAGAAAGAGCACAATGTTTGAAGATGGAGAAGTTGCTGCCTTGTCCAATAGAACTGAGGAAAGCTCGGCAAGTGAAGAGTACTTTTTTGAACGACAGAAGCTTGATCAACTGAAATCAAGTAGAATAAAGGTCCTTGTTGCCCCGTTATTATCTATGGAGAGAGGCCATAACATTTTGAATCATGAAGCTGTGGCCGCCTTTGGTGCTGCGATCTATCTTGTTCGCCCTTACCCGGTCCCTGACGATATTACGGCGCTGGCTTACAGGGTGAACGCTGCCAGCTTAAACGCCTACCAGGATAAAGATTTAGCCGCGTCTACATTAGGTGCTGAGTTTGGTAGTATACGAACAACGGCCTATGCCAGGATGACGAAGTACTTGTCTAACCAATATGGATACATAGCGTTAGATGACAGAGAGAGAAAAGAAGTGTTAATGGAAACGAATACGGTCTGTCATCAATTTGAAGGCCGGCTTATTCGAGGGAATGTAAGTGCCATTGTGATCTATGCGGATGCCAGTTTCTCACCAAGGGAAGCCATGGGGGAACGGGATACGTGGAAGACGAGTATGCTTGTAGGATGGAAAAAGGAATTAAACAGGTTAAAAAAAAGCAATCCAGATATTATGGACGTTCTATACCGGTCACGTATAGAAGGATTAAATCAATTAGAGGTGATGAGCATTGACGAATACATCCAAAACGCTAAGACTAAACTCTATACCACTTGAAGGAGATTCCATCCACATCGAGTGTAAGGTTCTTTATTTTCCGAAAGAAGTCTATAAGGCGATTCGTATCGAAGCTAAATCGACCCAAAAAATCAATAAACCGCTTAAACAATTGGCTGATTTCATACGAGTGGTGCATCCCGATGTGCTGCACATCAATTATATAAATGAGCGTACCGTGAACGAACCATGGATCTATATAGAGGGCGAGGTCAGTCAGGAGTTACTGGCTGATTTAATAGAGACCTGGTTTTCCATTGTATATCCCCGAATTACGCTTCCTTCGTTTAACCTTCACATAGAATCATTTGCGGAGGATGTTCCATTAATAGAAGGGGATCAGCCTGCTCATTTAAATGATAAGTACCATGTGGTTCAGAATCATTTTATCAACCAACTTGAGGGGAAGCGTTTGGTCATTGAAGATTGGGAGAATGACGGGGGCCATATTTATGAGAGCTTTTACCTGAAGAAGGTTCATACAAAGCAAGGGCCCAAGTTAATACAAGACGGTTATTTTGATTATAGGGGAGAGAAATGGTCTTATGAAATCAATCTAAGTTTAGAAACCATCCCCTATGAGAGAACCTACTTCTTGCATATCCACCCTAAAGTCAAAAGGTGGGCGAAGAACATCTACACAAGGACCCAGGGCCAAACCGTGCACCCTTACGTTCAGTTCCCGGAAGGTATTTTAACGCTTAAAGAAAGCCCGCTTATTCAAACGGATTTTAGATGGGATAAGGGCTGGGATCGTCTTTTAGTAGAGCTTCTAAGGAAATACGGATTAGATGAACAATTGCCGGCTAAGGAAGAGTTGAATAATGATCCTTATAGCTTCTTAAGTGTAGATGAGGGATGCTCTGTTTTCGTGCCGTATGGAAACCATTTAAAGAAAACGACGAACGTAAAGCCTGGTATGAGTATGAAAGAGAGGTTGCAGATCAGTGAACAAATCCGTGACGAGTTACAATCTCACTGGAGCGGTTTTGGTTATTTTCCTGAGTTTCCAAAGGCCCTTAAACAAATTCGGAAGGACATTGTCACGAAAGAGGTGGATGTCCACGGGGAGTGGCAGCTAGAAGTCTATTATAAAGATGAGTTAACGAAAGATTTGGTCGTGAATATGCTAGAGGAGCAGCCGACGACCAAGGTCGATTTCATGTATCGATCCCCGTCCGCCATCAAGTACGTGCAGATCAATGATCAATGGGGAGAAGGGGCATTCCATTTACCAGACCGGGAAGCTTTAGTAGACATGAACCGTACTATTGGACAAACGTTAACTGGCGAGGCGATCCCGACTTTGGCTTTATTCGAGATTCAGCCGAAAGAAGAGTTTCAAAATAAAATCGACCCCAAAGATCACTTGCGAAAGATCTACGCTGAGAATGGCCGCTTGACTCAATTCATTAACCCAAAAGAGCCAAAGAAGACGACTTCGTTTTACGAGAGTAAGGTGAAATCAGGCTTACGTGATCTGATGCGTCAACTTGGCGTATCCAAGTTAGAACTGGGCGATCCTTTTTCTGATTTATGCTTAGTAGGAATCCGCATCTTCAAAAGTAAGGGACTAAAAATTCCTGTACTAACCGCTGTGACTAAGGATGCTATGCTGATCAATGTCCCTTCCTTTAAATCAGGATGGCTGGATTATAGAGAAGGATTATTACAAATGGTTGGCTTCAACTTAAACAATCGCATCCACCAGGTGAAAGAAGAGCACATCTATCGTGAGATTGAAAAGATTCCTGATATCAAAAACATGCAAGTGAACATCATGATGGAAAAGCAGAACTGTAGCGACGTCATGAAGTCTTTCCATAATAACAAAGTACACAGCGGGCATAATGCCCATTCAGAAACTCCGGATAATTGGACCTTCATTCAACTAAGAGCTGGCGACCAAACCCCGTCCTGGTCTGTAAAAGAAGATCCAACAGCCACCATATCAGGCATCTTTCAGTTCAATGGGCATACGTACATCTCAATCGTGAGTAAGCCAGCTACCATGAAAGAAAGCAATGGCATGAAGGTGACCCGTCATTCCTCCAGAGTAGGTAAAAACACCATGTTCAGACAAGAATCCGCTGTCGAAGTGTTCGTGCCAAAGGTGTCAGACCAACAATCGATCCAAGAAGTCGTGCGCCATACGCATTTGCTGAGGGAAAGTAACATTCAAACGGACGATCATACCCTGCTGCCTTTGCCGCTTCATTTGGGTAAGTTGTCGGGGGAGTATTTTGTTTCGATTAATGAGGTTGAGGAGAGTGGTGGGTTTGTTTAGGGGATGGGTAACTTTTTATTGACCAAACGTTTGATCAATATTTGGACCGGGGCAAGGGGATAGGTTCCTTGTCCCGTGGGTGGTTAAAGTCCCACGGGGACGGGTCCCTTGGCACACATCGTTAGCGGATGTGAAGCCTTGCGATGGTCTGGTGGAAGGAAGCACAGGGACGTTCCCGTGCTTCTTTTTAGAATTATTACTTTCTTTTAGGTAAGCTCCAGAACCGTCCCCGAGCTTCCACTGTGAATTGCCGCTTGTTGGTTTTTTGCTTTATTAATGTATTGAAACCTCCTCATATTTCTCCTGTTTGCTTTGATAAGCAGTTGTATCAAAACCCAAAAACGTATTTAATAAACTGATCATATGATCACTAATTTCAAAGTTAGAGGATACTAGTTTATTTATAAGGCTTTCTAACTCAGCTGTATTCTTTAATAGTGAGTGAGGTAGATTACAAGCTGAACAAAATTCCTTCATATAGTCAAACTTCTTCCCAGTTAACCTGTTAGCATTCCCCTGCTCAATAATAGATTTTTCATATAGAATGGCTTTTACTTCTGCGGGAATATCTTTAGAGCTACATACTTTCTCCAGTACTGATTTTGCTTCCATTTCAAATGCTTTTTCTCTTATATGCGGAGTGATACGTGTGTCGAGAATGTACTGGTTAATAGTCGCCATAGTAAAATTAGCTTTTCTGGCAATCTCCCTTTCTGATAAGTCATAGTCTTGTTTTAATTTCATGACATGCTCGTTTTTGAAAAGCCAGCTTGTTCCTTTATCCAAAGGAATACTTACTTTAAGGATATGAAGAAGTCGTTCTTCGTCGCTTGTACCTGGATAAACAAGACATGGTACTCGAACTTCAGGTTGAGCTTTCAATAGCGCAGAGTAATATGTAAAATTCTCAATCAGTACATATTCCCCTTTAGCTACTTCCTCGGCAACCAATGGAATAATTCTATTTTTTCTAGCCCTTTGTGCTTGGACTATTTTTTTTGCCCTCTCCTCATTCCTAATTTCATCCTGATAATAGGTAACGATATTTTTTGGGCATATCAGCATACTCCTAGTTGTCATCACCCTCACCTCAGTTAAACATATGCGGTCTTCTGATTGTCTAATTCGTACACATTTTTCCTTTTTATCACAATTAAGGGTCCAACTTAAGAGGTGCAGGGACGGTTCCCGTGCTTTTTTGTAGATTTATTATTTTCTTTGAAGAAGCGCTAGAACCGTCTCTGTGCTTCTAGGGTATGAATATAAATAATAGTTGGAAATTTAAGAGAAAACAGTTAAACTAATACTGGTTCGATTTTCCTATATATATACATAAAAAAGTATGGAGGTTTTGAAATTGAGCGTAAGTAAAAATTGGTTTGCAATGTTGGTGGTAATTAGTGCTCTAATGATCTTAGGCGCATGTGGAAATGAGGAGGCTAATTCTAAGGAGGCACCTATACAAGATGGCCAACAAGATTCCTCCCCAAAAGAATTAATGGCAATGAGTGAAGGACTTAAGGAATATTCTGTTTGGTTTAGAACGAGTAATAATCCAAGCAAAAATTCTAATGTGAGTGACGTATATATTTTTGGGGACGGGGAAGTGAAGAGGTATAGTAACTTTTCAGATCTTTCTATCGAGGAGATTATTGAGCTTTCAGATGAGGATATAATTCATTATGTAAATGAAAATGCAGAATCAAAAGAAGAAGGACAATTTACTTTGGATATTTCACTTGATAAATTAGGGCAAAATACAGAAGAAATGAAAGTTGCATTGGTAAGTGGTAAAAGTGTCAGGACGTTTGATTTAGAGGCTGCAGCATCTGAGCATTATCATACATACTATGGCGAAGGTTCTGATGAATTTTTTGATATGTATCCGGAGTTTAATACGTATCTATCGGCAGTGAAAAATGGTGAAGTAGAGTTACCGAAAAATTCTGATGCACAAACAAATGAGATTGATGGCGATAAAGTCATCGCTACTCAACCAATCGAGTTTGGGAATCTAGTTACTTTTCAACCACAGATCATTCATCAAACTATTTTTGATACAACTTTCTCTGGACTAAAAGTGAGTGATAATTACAGCCTACTAACGCGTGTAAATAGTTCGTTTGTTGGTTTTAAGGTGGATGATCCAAATACCAAAAGTAAAAACGTAACTATTGAAGGGGAGTAATGAGGAGGAAGAGGGAGATTTATTATGAGAAAGATGAAAAACAAATGGACATTTATTGTCTCAAGGCTTGCAATGAATTTAGCTTTAATAGCACTTAGTTTTTTTGCTACATCAATCTCTGTGTCCGCAGAAAGTATAGTTAAGAATGATAAAGTGTGGACCGTTCAATTTAACAAGGTTATTAATCCTATCAGTGTAAATGACGCTACGATTTACATCGTAGATAACGAAGGTGAAAAGATTGAAACCGTTGATGTTAAGATGAAGAAGATGTTCAACGATGGCAACGATGAGCGTCTTATGGACTGGTATTCTACGGTGAAATTAACCAATTCTCAAAAGTATCAACCAGGTACATATACTATTCATGTAACTGATGGTGTAAAGGATCTAGCAAACCGTTCTATCAGCAATCCGCAATCACTAGACTTTACTATCGAAGAGCAAGTAGAGCATGAACCAGTTCCAGAACCAGAAGTAGATTATAAGAATATGACAGTAAAAGAACTAGAGACGCATTATGGTACTCACACTAAAATTGAACGTCTTCAATTCTTACCCGCTGGGGAAGACATTATTGTTACAAATCTCGTTGAACAATATAAGAAATCAATGGATTGGATGGGAAGTGAAGACTTTCCACCATTTGAGGAGTGGTTAGAAGAAGAAAAAGTGGAATTAAGAAGAGACTTACTCTCAGAACTTAATACTTTTTATCCACAATACGAGTTGATCTCATTTGATGGACAAGCTTATTATAATTCTCCTATATTAAATGATGAAATCCTTAGGCCTACATCCATTGGGATGGAAGATCTTCATAAGGAGTTACCTCGCCAACCCAAAGGTAAAGATGAGTTTTTACTAGATTTTCAATTATACAGTAAAGACTTTGCCGTTTATCTCAATGATCAAGTCGTTATGTCAAATTTGCTTGAGAAATCTTTTGTAGATGATTCAACTCTCTATGCTTCTCCTAAAGGGATGTTCTCCAAGGTAGAGGACATTGTGATTTCAGAAAATCAAAGCAGCTTAAGTTATAAGAACAATACTATTGAATGGGAAGTTGAAAAACCAGTTATTACTGTAAATGGTGAAGAAACATTAATTTCTAATATGGTTAAATCTGTGAATGGTGTAGTCATGATCCCCGTAAAGGAAATATTATCATATGCGGGATTAAATTATAGAGTTAATCCTCTAACAGAACATGTTCAAGTAGCAAATTTTGAATTAGAAACAGATCCGAGAATATGGGATGAATCGTGGGTGAAGTAATACCATTTCTGACCTATTAAAAAGAAAGCTGCTTATCGCATAATAGAAGCACAGGGACGGTTCCCGTGCTTCTTTTTAGTGCTTGAAGGGAGCACTAGAACCGTCCCGGCGCATCTTTAAAAATTCGGCTACATTTGTAGCCAAATATGTCTGAGTTTTTTATGAAAGGTACTATAGAGATAGGAGGTGTTACTAATTGGAAAAAGAAGAATTTGAGTGTTTGCGAAATGTGCAATTTAAAGGTAAACCAATTATGGATTACATTGAAACAGTAAAAGCATTAGCTGATTCTATAGTTAGTTATATTGAGCCAGAAATTATGGACAAAATTACTTTTCAAAGATTATTAGTAACTAAGTTCGTCTATAATTCTTTGATTAAGCAACTTCAAGTAATCTTCGAAATGGAGCAATCCGAAAAAGCATTAACAAAATTCAAACGGAAAAATTATAGGGGGAGTAAATTACTACAAGTCCATGACTATATAACAACAAAGATAGCTGAGAATAATGAAAAAATCAGGATCTTTAATGACTCACAATACCAATTGCCTGAAGGCGCTATATTTTTGGTGGTAGCTGAAACAGATGAATGGGTAGAAGTACTAGAACATTTTGAACTAACATGCCTCAATAAGTTTAGTAACAAAAATTTGGTCTCAGACCATAGTTATTCATCTGTTGAAACTTATGTAGAGATCTTTTTCAAAAAAGAAAAATAGAAAGAGGGGTTGTATAGCATGAATGAAGAAAACACAATAACTAATATATTTGACAAATTATCTGAAAGAAATAAAGGAACTATTGTTACTGGTGTAACATTCGTTTTAATTGGATTAGTGGGAGCAACATATATGGCTATATATAAAAATAATAGTGTTAGCATAGAATTTGGTCAATTCAAGTTCAATACTAATCACAATCGAAATGATTAATAGCGTGAAGCACGGGGGCGGTTCCCGCATGAAGCACAGGGACGGTTCCTGTGCTTCTTTTTAGAATTATTATTTTCTTTGAAAGAAGCACTAGAACCGTCCCCGTGCTTTATATGAAGAAGTAGAAGATCCTCATCGCAAAGCTAGGAAGTTAGATCCATATCGGGATTGGATTATTGCATGAATGGAAGAGTATCCTCATTTAAGTGCAGCTCAAATTAGGGATTGGTTACTGGAGCGATATCCTTATATGGAAGTTGGAGAAAGCACAGTTCGGTCTTATGTAAGAGAATTGCGTGAAATCTATCAGATTGTTAACAACGGTTTCAAATTCCCCGCTAATAACGGATAATCATTCTTTATAACATAGAAATGGAATGTAGAATATGTTGGTATGCCAGTTATACCAGAAATACCACTGCTTGCATGATTTGGAATTAGAAAAATCTATCTGTTAAACCGGGAGGGAGGATGCAGCGACAAAGCACCTTGGCCAGAACAGTTGAATAATAATATTGAGAGGCACCTTTGTGGGTGTCTTTTTATGCAGGAATCCCTAAATAATTGTCGAAAAGTTTGGTGGGAGGTGTTTTATGAACGATAAAATCATTAAATTAAATTATATTTTTATTATCTGGCTTCTTATAACCAGCTTTATTGGAGGATTAGCTTTTTTTAATAATGATGCCATGATCAATATTGTTTCAATCTCTTCTGCGCTAATATCGATTATTATTGGTGTACTTGCTATATTTATATCACTTTATCAAAGTCTTTCTGAAAAAACGAGTATTCAAAAGTTAGACGAGTCAGCTAATAGGATTCAATTTATCACAAGAGAATTGGAAAAATTCGATTTTGAAAAAGTCAAAACTGATCTAAATAGCATAAGAAAAAAAGTAGATACAGTTTTTTCGACTGAAAATTCGGATTATAATGATATGAATTTCGATGAAGATACTTATAAAACAATGATTATTAGTTCGAGAGTGAACCAAGTTATGAGTTATTTTATATTTAAATTCAATGAAGCAGGAAAAGAAACTATTAAAGTAGCTGATATAACAGAGATTCAAGTGAATTTGTTTGGAAAATATCATGAAGAACGTTATGTTGGCGGGACTCTTCAATATTTCCATATTTTAAATATGACAGGAGCATTAAAAACCTCAAATGAAATTGAAAACGAGTTTAGAATTTTAAAGTTCAATGATAATTATCAATCTGCAATTAGGGGAGAGGTTGAAAAAATAGAGGAGCGCTACCCAAATATCAATAAAAATGTTATTGAAAAAACTTATTGAGTGGAGGAAGTACAGAGACGGTTACTGCGCTTCCTAGTAAAGTAAATCTAAGCACGATGATTCATATCGTTTCTTCCAAAGCTATGATAAAGTTGTAATCAACTAATTGTTGTTCGGAATAATAAACATGAGAATGTGAATCATCTTAAGAAATGGTAGAGCAAGAATGGTAATAGTCGTGCAAACAGCACGTGGAGGAATTGAAATGAATAACGGTACAGTAAAATGGTTTAACGCAGACAAAGGTTTCGGATTTATTGAAGTAGAAGGTGGAGACGACGTATTCGTTCACTTCTCTGCAATTAATGAAGAAGGCTTCAAAACGCTAGAAGAAGGTCAAGCCGTTTCTTTCGATACAGAAGAAGGAAGCCGTGGACCACAAGCAGCTAACGTTGTGAAAAAATAAATCATACTAAAAGCTCTTTCCTATAGTAGGGAAGAGCTTTTTTTGGTTCTAGGAAACGTGGGGGGGATTCTTTTTCATTTAAAGAGCTACCTATTTGGAGGACTGAGCAAGTGAGGCTTGTCATTTTTAGCGAGGACTGGCATTACATCATGCTGGGATAACCCAAATTTTCATTATGTCTCAGGGAAACACGGGGACGGTTCTCGTGCTTCTTTTTTTATGGACTTTTAAGTTTTAATTAAGCACTAGAACCATACCAGCGCTTCCTGCTTTTCCCTTCTTGAATAACAGACTAACAATAATAGGTTGTATATGTAAAAAATATGTAAGTATAACTACTTTGTTGTGAGGGTTTATAGTAAAATGGTTGTGTGAATAAAAACCTATGCATTTTACAATAACGAATAGGGAGTGTGTGAATCTATGCTAAATAGTACATTAAAGAAAGAAGCTGTAGAGAAACTCAAAAAGGCTTTTCATCAATACGAAAAGTCTTCTAAAGGAAGCACGGGGACGGTTCCCGTGCTTCCTTTTAGAATTAATATTTTCTTTTAAGGGAGCACCAGAACCACCCCCGAGCTCCTCAAAAACATAAAATTTTCCACAACCCCCTGCATGGTATAATGAGTACGACCAAATATAGGGATATGTTCTTTGTCCTTGTTTATAATGGGGGAGGAATAATATTGATTTTATGTGATCGTTGTGAATATAGAGAAGCTACCATCGTCATAACAAGTGATCGTCAGAAGGAATTTTGTGGATCTTGTTATAACGAGATGGTTTCTGAAGAAATGGGAATTAAGCTAGAGGGGATTCCTGAAGAGGTTGTTGCCCGTGATTATTGTGACACCAAAAGGACCTTTAACGTTCAACAGCGACTATATCCGAATGGTATATTCTTAGAAGCTGCAGAAAATAGAGAATATGGTTATCAGTTTGCTGTTCATGGGGAGTTAGAGTGTAATCATAGTGAGTTATTTCAGAGACTTATAGATAAAGTGAAACGTGGTGTAGCTACACAATGGATTGAGGAAAAGGAATTTCCCAATGGTCAACAATACCACTCACTCATTGAAGATCAGGCAGTTGGATTTGTTGATTATAATGGGGTGAGTTCTTCTGGACCCATGTTGGTTATAGATGGACGTCCCTATACTTGGGAACAGTTTGGTGAGATAGTAAAGACTTATGAAGGATCTCAATTTGTAATGAAGTTCTTTGATGAGACAGATGATGTGGACTAAGTAAAAAGCGGTTTGGTGCTTTTTACTGGTCTCCAATCCTCCTCAAGCTTCAAGGTTTTTGGCTAATGATAATAGGGAAAAATAATAGAAAGGAACCCAAGCTGTCTGTTAGAATGTGGTATTTTTTTCTTGATGTGGTCTATAGAAGAGTGATACTATTCAATATATAAGTCCTTACAATAAAGGAGGGCGTGTGATGAGCTTATTTATGAGAGATAAACCCAAGTTAAGTAAGATGGCTCAAGATAAGTTTATGAGAAGAAAAAAGCTCGTAGAATTTCAAAGAAAGAAAAGAGTAATTGATAGAGTAAATGGTAATGCTGAAGAGAGAAACGCAGAGGATCTAGTAAGAAATTAGATATCTTAAATGTCGTTAAAGGTTGAGGTAGTTAATGCTTAGTCATTTTGTAATTGAGCCCATAGAATCCTTTTATAACGATGAAAGTGATTGGATGATTCTTCAATCTTTCCTTTCTACAAATACTTCAATAGACAACTTCTTAAGGCAAGAAGCATACTATAAGTCAATTGAATTTCAGGGGAACACAAGTTTACTACTTTCACCTAAGAAAGATCTGATTGGTTATTTTACACTAGTAGATAGTACGATTGAGTTTCCTGATTTAGTTGTTCCATGTATTGAAGTAGCTAAACTAGCTGTGCAGGAAGATTACCAAGAACAAGGAATTGGTACGTACTTGTTAGAGGAAATTGCGCGTGTTGCAAGACAAACGAATCATAGGTATTTAACACTAGACGCTCTCTTTTTACACTACATGTGGTATCAAAAGAGAGGGTTTTTTTGTTTAGATCCCGACGAGGTAGATAATCATTCTGACCTCATTTACATGTGCCATGACTTGTATGACGAGGATGTAGTTTCTCACTTTTTAGAAGAATAGAAGTATAATAGGTGCTTGCTTTTGACCATAATGGTTACCAAAAAGAGGTGTACCTTATGCCGCTATTCAAGCGAAAGAAACCTAATCTTACTAAAAAAGATGAGGAACGATTCTTGGAAAAAAAGAAAAAGAAAGAAAAGAAAAGGGAAAAAAATAAAAAGTCAGGTGAGTAATGGTGGAGCACGGGTGTAACCGGGCTTCTTTTTCATTTTGTGGAAGCACAGGCACGGTTCCCGCGCTTCCTTTTCTATTGACTCTGTTCAAGTTTATTGTTGATATAAAAAAGGGGCTACCGTTAAATCTACGCACCCCTTCTTACTATTTGTTTTTACCTAACTTAAAAACCTAAATTCCGCCAGAACCTCCTCCAAAAGGACCGCCAGCTCTTCCGATACCCTTTTGAGTTTCTGCTTTATTTTCAGCATCTTGCTTTTCGGCTTTCATCTCTCTGTCAGACTTCCCTTCCCACTTTTTCACAGGATTAGCTTTGTGTTTTTTATAGTCTCTAAACTTAACAACTCCGATAACTAATACAATTGTAGCAATTGAAATAATAGGTATTATACTTTCCATAATTTACATCCCTCTTTGTTCATCATATCGCTCTTACGTTAAATAAAGTCAATCATTACCCTGAAAATTTAGACAGCCTGATTGTATCATATGTTTCTTTGTTTGGAATTAAATTTCCTTTTTAGGTGAACTAATTGATCCTGAAGAAGCACTAGCACCGTCCCCCGCGCTTCTTGAATCACAAATTTAGCGGAGAAACGTGCGGAATCGTATCAGAGTCAGCGATTAATCGAATTACCATTTTGACTCAATACATATGGTCGATTTTGCTTTTTTGCTAGACAGAACTTCAAAGATATCCTCCTTATTCTAAGCCATGTTTGAAAAATGGAAATTCGCGCTTTGTTAGCCAAAAGTATAAACTGGTTTCATTCAATCGAAAAGAAAGAGTTGGTCTGAGAGCTATGAGCAGAAGGGGGAGGAGTTCTTAATCGAAACGTGCCAATGATCGAGGTGATAAATTGCCACGAAGGAGAAGAAGGAAGAGTCGAAATGGAATCTATCATGTCATACTGCGAGGTGCGAATAAACAAGAGATATTCCACTGTGATGAAGATCGCCATCGATTTTTAAACACACTGCTGAAGTACAAGATCCGTACTGAGATGCAAGTATATGCCTGGTGTCTGATGGATAATCATCTTCACCTCCTAGTGAAAGAAGGAGACGAAAGCATTTCACTCGTTATGAAGCGGATTGGAATCAGTTATGCGCAGTACTATAACTGGATGTACCGAACGACAGGGCATTTGTTTCAGGATCGGTTCCGCAGTGAGAAGGTGGAGGATCTTCGTTATGTATTGGCAGTGACCCGCTATATTCACCAAAATCCGGTCAAGGCAGGGATGGTTCAATCTCCTGACGAGTGGGAGTGGAGTAGCTGCAGGGGGTACTACGGGAGATCGGTCTCTCCGTCCGGTCTTTTAAATGAACGGTTTGTACTGGGGATGTTCTCTGAGAGTAAGCCATCACCACGTGAAGCGTTTCGAGAGTTTAACGAAAGAAGTAATGAAGACAAGTGTCTAAAGCCCTTTGAAAGAGAGAAAAAGCGGTTAACAGACAAAGAGGCACGGGTAGAGATTCTTCAGATCCTAGGTGCGGTATCCATCCCGCAAGTGAAGAGCTTGCCAAGGGAAGAGCGAAACTATTTGTTGAGGAAAGTTAAAAAGATTGATGGAGTATCACAGCGGCAAGCTGCGAGGATCCTCGGTGTGTCTCCGAACTTGTTATTTAAAGCTTGAATTCCGATATTAATAACGTAAGAGATGAAGAGGGATTTTTATTATAGTTTTGCGTTCTCTAAGCTAGATTTTTGCTATTGATCAAACGTTTGATCAATTTGGAAGAACCCCTATTATATAAGGAAGCACGAAAACCGTCCCGTGCATGAGGAGGTGGAGCGATGGCAGTAGCCATTCAAAGTATCGGACTAAAAGGAATAGAAGGCTACCCTGTAACAGTGGAAATAGAGAAGCTGGACGGGGTGGAGTCTGTTGTCGTTGTAGGTTTGCCCGGTGCTGCAGTAAAGGAGTCAAAGGAGCGAGTTCTTGCTGCTCTCAAAGGTTTTGGCATTAATTTTACCGATCGAAGAGTCATCGTCAACTTGTCACCCGCCGAGGAGAAGAAACATGGGCCGATGTTTGATGTGGCCATGGCCATTGGCATTCTCAAATGTTTCGGTACACTGAAGGGCGTTATTCCAGATGATACAGCCTTCATTGGTTCCCTGTCGCTGACCGGAAAAGTTCAGTCAATCAGAGGGATACTTCCTGCGATTATGTCAGCAAAAAAGTTAGGGATCAAACGTCTTTTTGTCCCTTATAATTGCAATGTGCCAATACAGGAAATTGAAGGGCTTGAGATTATCTACGTTGAATATCTGATGGAGCTCGTCGATCATTTATCCGGAGGAGGCGGTTTGTCACTTGTTCCTCCTAAGACGGAGTTGGCTTTGGACCAATGTTCTTTTCCTGGTGTTGATTTCAAAGAAGTCATAGGACAGGAGAAGGCGAAGCGTGCGCTTGAGGTTGCGGCAGCTGGTGGTCACAACGTTATGATGATTGGTCCGCCCGGTTGTGGGAAGAGCTTGTTAGCCGAGGGTTTCCCGTCGATTATGCCAAAGCTAGAACTAGAGTCACAGCTTGAGAATGTAAGTTTATATGAACTCGCCAATACCTCATTATCCTCGCTAGGAAGACCACCCTTTCGCTCCCCACACCATTCCGCATCCGCTGTTTCCATTATTGGAGGCGGCTCTAATCCAACACCTGGTGAAATTTCGTTAGCCAATCATGGTGTTCTTTTCTTAGATGAATTAGCCGAATTCCCGAAGAAAACGCTCGATATGCTACGTCAGCCGCTCGAATCCGGACGCGTAACCATCAGTCGTGCCCAAGCCACCGTTACCTATCCTGCCAAATTCCTGCTTTTATCCGCCATGAACCCGTGCCCATGCGGCTACCTTGGCGCCACGACCCATTACTGCACCTGCTCCCCCAAACAAGTACAGGCTTACCAGAACAAAGTATCAGGCCCTGTTCAGGACCGCATTGATATCATTCTTCATTTAACCCCGGTGAATCTCCAGCAAGAAAGAAAAGAAGACGCCCCTAGTTCCTCAGATATTCAGAAACGGGTTCAAGTAGCGCGTGATCTTCAGTATAAAAGGCACGGGAAAGTGTGCTGTAATGCTGAATTGTCTATAGAAGAAGTACGTACGATGATCCCTTTAACAGAGGAGCAGAAGTCGTTTCTTCAAAACAGAGCGGTGAAAGAGAATTGGAGTAATCGTGTACAAATGAAGATGCACCGTCTGGCCAGGACCATTTCTGATCTGAGAGGTGAGGAAGCGGTGTCGGATGAGGCGTTGTAGGAGGCGGTTACGATGAGGAGGGGGAATAGTGGATTGGTTAAGAAGAAGGTGGTTAGGTGAGGATGTCTTCATCGAATTATAAACATCATAAATAAATTGAAGTAAAGCAGGGATGAATGTATGCCAACCATTAGTCATTTTGGAGGGATTGCAATACATTTATATTATAATGATCATGATCCTCCTCATTTCCATGTTAATTATTCCGGATTATTGACAAGAATAGAAATAGATACAGGTGAGTATGTAAATGATGATAGTCCTTTACCCCGAGGAAAGGAGAAAGAGGTCTTAAAATGGCTGGACATTCATAAGGATGATATGATGAAGGCATGGAATGATTGTAGACATAACCAAGTGCCGGACAAAATACCACCCTTATAGTAGGAGGTGTTTTCTATGATTCTTATTCATAAGGCAGCGGTGATCCCAGAATTAGAAGGTTGGTTGCTCATCGATTTTTCAGATGGATCCAAAAAGTTTGTGGATATAAAACCACTTATGAAAGGTGTTCTTGAAAAACTAAGAGAACCAGACGTTTTCCATCAAGTCTATGTAGACCCTGATTTAAAGACGGTCACCTGGCCTGGGGAATTAGATTTAGATCCGGATCAGTTGTATAAAGAAGGCATTGATGTGAAAGAAATTAAAAAGCTATTTGAATCAGCACAAGATAGAAATTTATTAGAGAGAGCTTAATGGAAGCGCGGGAGAGGTCCTGGACGGGACATAGGGACAGGTTCATTGTCCCTTTTTTAAGAAGTACGAGAATAGTGGTGTGGTATTAATGAATGACGCACTCACATAAGATATTTTGTTTGATATAGTTAGTAATACTCAATAAACTTAGGTTTGAGTATTTTTCCTCGGAGGGTTTATGATACTACTAATTTATTTAGGATTTATACTAATTTCTTTGCTTTTATCATTATTTACATCAATTACAACCTATAAGAAGATAAACAACTTCAAAGCTGCTTTTACTATTGGTGTGGGGCAAACTTTTACAATGTTTGCAGTCGCGTTTATTTGGTGGACAAATATAGAAGATTCATTCATTTCTCAACAAAATGGATCAATTTACTATCTTGTTTCAATTGTCATTACTGTCGGTTTAAATTATTTTGTAATTAAATACTTAAATCAAAAAGAGCAGACATAAAAGAGGTACAGAAAAACCACTAAAAATTTTTTAGTGGTTTTTCTGTTGGGGGAAAGCTTGGGACGGTACGGGACTGATGATAAGTACTTAATTTGTTAAAGCTCCGCACACTGTCATCAAAATATAAGTACCACAGGGACAGGTCCCTTTGCACATGATTGGGGGTGCCAATGGACCCGTCCCCGTGGTACTTATACCTGTGGTACTTCTGGGGGTGGTACTTCGGGTACATCTATAATTGAACAGGATCATCTTTTGAAGGAACGTCCTTCACTAGCAAATCTGCCCGCTTTCTCATTAAGTTGTTTGCATCGATTTGCGCTTGATACATAAACAGAAGTATTCCTCCAATTATAGTTATTCCGCTCAAAATAAAGTAAGCTGTGGCTTGCGTTCCATTAATAATGTAGTTATATGCATCTCCGCCGACATATACATTTACAAACTCTTCCTCATCAGCATATTCACTTTCTGGGTTGCTGTACTGAGTAAGCTTGTTGAAGCCAAAGAATAGAAACACCAGCGAGAAAAGCAAAAGGATCACAGCAATTGATTGTACGGGTTTTAACATAAAAATACCTACTTTCCTAATTTTTATTTTTAAAATCATAACTGCCTATAAGTATATTAGACTACATTTTGATCGAAAAAAGTACCAAAAAAATATATAATATAAACTTTTTGGAAAATTAATTGAGAAGCACAGGTGCGGTTTTCGTGCTTCTTTTTAGCATTAATATCTTCTTTGTAAGCACCAGAACCATTTTCGCGTTTCTTAAACACCAAATAATACATAATTTTGCAGGAATCCTTTTGAGTACCTAGAATTATATAAGGGATAGAAGGGGGGGGGGCATATGGAATGGATGATGAGATACGCTGAAAAAGTAACGGAAAATCACTTTGATTTGTAGATAGTAGAAAAACAATTAAGCCGATGTGAGGTTAATAATTATATTTAACATATCTATATTACATAAAAATACAAGCTTAATATTAACGGGCACCTTACCTGCAAAGAGCAAATACCTTCGGTTGGGTTCACTGTTTCTTCCAATCATATACCTAGTGACCCGTCCCCGTGGTACTCCAAACATAGATGGTAAAACGTTAGAAAAGTTGAATCAATCAAGATTAGGAGGAAAGCTTAATGAAAAGACTAACAATTATTATATTTAGTGTGCTGCTACTTATAACGCTATTTACCGGATGTAGCTCCAAGCTAACATCCTCTGAAAAGCAAGTACCGGACTTAACTGGAGAATGGAAGCAACTAAACAGTAACTCTGAAGATTCTTATCAAGCCGCTACAATAAGTGATGATACTATCGAAATTTACTGGGTAAGTGATAACGGAGACACAAAATCACTTTATTGGGCTGGCTCTTTTATCGCTCCGACAACTGCTGACAAATCTTTTACATGGGATTCAAAAAATGACCATAGTAAAACTGATAGTGCTATGCTTGCATCTCAGGATGACACTAAAACCATGACATATCAAAATGGAGTATTAAGTTATGAGGTTTCCATTATGGGAACGACTACAAAAGTTAAACTCGAAAAACAAAAATAATGAAAGGAAGCACAGGTACGCTTCCCGTGCTTCCTCTTTCAGTGAATTTTCAGTTTGAATGAAACACTAGAACTGTCCCCGCGCTTATCAAGAAATAAAAAGTTCTATCCATATATAACCAAGCATATCCATTAAATAAATTCATATGGGGAGCTTGGTTATTTTGCGTTATAAAACACACATCGTAAGCTCATTAACAGCAGGTGCTAGTTTATCGATTATGTTAAGTTATCCTTTTCATATTGGATATGTAATTGGGATATGTTTCGGTAGCTTACTGCCGGATATTGATGAACCACAATCTTTTGTTGGTCGTAGATCCTTTGGTCTTTCTAAGCACGTTAAAAAAAGATATGGTCATCGAGGCATTACACATAGTTTATTCGCCTGGATGCTTGTATCAGTTGTTATTATAATCTATCCATCTTTTTTTACAGTTGGTATTTCATTAGGCTATCTGTTTCATTTAATTGGAGACTTCTTTTCAGTAAGCAGCATTCCTATTCTTTCCCCATTTAAATCAGTTCGTCCTAAACTCCCCATTACATACAAAACAGGTAGTTTTACAGAAGACATATTACTCTATATTTTTACTTTTCTATTATTTTATCTTGTTTTTGTGAATGAAAACCTCTCCTTTTATTTAATACAATCAACCTCCGAGTTAGTTTCTTCAATTATTCATATATTAATGGATTACCTAAAGACAATATCTAAATGAGGAAGTGGAGAAGTGTATAGAAAACCATTGGTCATTCATCCTGACAGCAGGAATATTTATTTGTTGGAAGGTTTAGATGAAAAGGGAGAAATCGGTCAGGAATTAATTGAATTCGCAGATTTAATTCAAGCACCCGAGAAAGTTCATACATATGCTTTAACTCCATACGCGTTATGGACTGCAAAAGCAAAAGGGGTAGAAGTAGACTATATTATTCGCTTCTTAGAGCAACAATCTCAAAATGTAGTACCAACTTCGTTAAAAGAGACTATTAAACAGAATATGAACCATTTTGGAGCATTACAATTTTTCATGGATGATGATCGGTTGCAATTACAGGCAAGAACGGAAGAGTTAATAAGCGAAATTAAAGCCATTGAGGGAATTCAAAGTAAAATCGTAGGTCATCCGGATCCGAAGACTTTATTGTTTAAAGCTCGGTACAGAAAAGAGGTTAAGAAACTACTCTTTGAGCATGAATTATTTGCAAAAGATATTGTATATGAAGTTGGAGAGGAATTAGATATTACCAGCATAAACCTTCGTCTATTGGATTACCAGCATGCTGCAGTTGAGTCGTATTTAACTTTTAACCACCAAGCTGGTGGTGGAGGAACGATAATTATGCCACCGAACTCAGGGAAGGTCCGAGTTGGAATTAAAATCATTGAGGCATTAAAAACATCAACACTAATAATTGTTGAAGATAAACATAGGGCAGAGAAGTGGAAAGGTGAACTTATCGAAAAGACAGACCTGTCTGAGAGCAATATTACAATCTTTAGTAAGGAAGGCAAAAGCTTAAAACCAATTACAATTGGAACATATGAAATTCTTGCTGATCACGTAGAGGATTTGGAGGGATTTGGTTTTGTGATATATGACGATGCTCATAAACTTCCAACTCCAACGCATGAAAGAACAGCAGATATTCAATCAACAAATAAATTAGCTTTAGCATCAACTCTTGCAAGATCTGATAGCAATGGTCATCTTGTTTTAGCATTAATTGGACCAAGGTGGTATGAAGTACTGCACCGAACCCTAGTAAACAGAGGATACCAAGTTCCAGTGAGGTGCGTAGAAGTTAAAATCCCTTTGCCTCCAGATGAGCGGCGTGAATATATAGCTAGAGATCCTAATAAGAAAGTAAATCCGGACACTTTAAATTCTAACAAATATAAGGCGTTATCCATTTTATTAAAAAAAGAGAAAGTAAAAAGATTATTGGTTGTTTCTTATTTCAATGAGGTTACAACAGCATGTAGTGAACAAATTGAAATAGATACATTGACGAATCAGTTAGGTGAGGAAAAGCAAAAATACCTTATAAGTTCTTTTAACAGTAGAGAGATTGATAAATTAATAACATCCTCAAAACTTATTGAAAATATGCCACTTTCCATGGTTGAAGTGATGATTGCCTTATCCCATCAGCAAGGGTCTGAAAGGGAAGAATATCTTCGGCTGGGGAAATTACTGCCGGCAGAAAAGTGGAAAAAAGATGCCGTATTGTACTCTCTCGTTTCATTAAATACGGATGAGGAAAGACATTATTCCAAAAGAAGACGAAGACTTATCAATTATGGGTTTCATTATCGAATTCTTACCTTTGAGGAGTTAGTGGATAGGGGGGAATTTTTTGAATCATAGAGAAGCCCTATTGCAGTTAGATGAAGAACATTTAGATGATATCTTGAACAAATTAAAAATAGAACCTTTTAAAGATGCTACGAAATCATGGATTGCAAAGGATATCGCAGCATTTTATCAAGATTCAAAAAAATTTCATCGTGTAATACAAAGCTTTAGTGAAAAGACAATATATGATTTACTACTTTTTGCACATATTCAAAAGCCAATTACTGATGAACAAGCACAGTTCTTCAATGAATATGGAATACTTGTTGAGAAAGAGCTTCCAGGTGATTTGAAAGATAATTTAATCCAGTGGTCAAGATCGATGTTTGTTATAACTTTTTCATCAATTAGTGAAGGTACTAACCATAGCTTTTTCTTAAAGTGTGTTTTATTACTTAATTACTTTGAAAGAGAACAGAATGTGAAATTAACGCAGAGAAAAAATGATCGTAATGTTCGTCTTTTGACAGAAGAGTTAATCATGGACAAGGAAACAGTTTGGAAAGTAATTAATACGTTAGTTAATTATGGATTGATCCAGAAAACTAAACATCTATATGAACTTAATATCTCAGCTTATACTAAATGGAAAAAGCAAACTGTAGACAAGGTTTTAGAAACATTTTATGGGAAGCAAGTTGGGAGGAGGGGAATTTTATTTTTACAAAAAATCTCCAAATATCAGCAAAATCCAGATGAATGGGTTGATATGACTGTTATTTCAGACACGGCTATGGAATTTGACCAAACAAGGCAATTAGGTTTAATACAGGTTCATAGGGAGTCAGGAAAAACATATGTTCAATTGATGCCTGAGGGCTGGTATCTTACTAAAAAGCAAGTTCATCCGTTATGGAATCAAGAAGCATTGTTAGTATCAGCTTCATTTGAAATTTTTGTACCTTATCATTACGATCCATTTATACTATTTGAACTACTGCCAGTATGTAGAATGAAGGATTCACATTACTTTTTAGTATTTGATATTGAACTGGATCAGATAATGAAAAATAAAAAAGTCACACAAGAATTTCATTACACTTTAACTGGATGCGCTTCAGCAATTCCAGATGTAGTAGATTATGAACTTAAAGTAGCAATAAATAAATTAAAAGAAGAAGTATAAAGATATCAAAGGAACCCACCGAGTTGATGTATAGGATTCTATACGGATACTTGGTGGGTTATTTCTACTTGGCAGCTCCGGATATGCTGGCTAATGCTTTTTATCTTTTGGTGGGTTTGGGTCATTCCCGTAGCTGTCAGAATCTCGAAACTTACCATTTTTCCCTTGAATTCTTAATTCTGAACTGTTGCTTTTGGCCCGTTCTCTTCCGTAACTTATAGCATCCCTTTGAGTATCGAATGTTTTTGCTACCCTTGATTTGTTTTCACCACGAACAGCCCATTTATCTCCATGTCTTACAACGTACTGATTATCTTTGTTTGCCATTATTACACCTCCTCTCTTTTACAAAGTTCAACAAATTTGATAATAAACCTTCTATTATATGGAATTTTCGGTAAACTGAATTTATTAGAATTCGCCAGGTTATTTTGCTAGAGACTGAGGAAACTGAGGAAGCACGAGCACGGTTCAAGGTTAGTGAATAATTATTATTCTTAATATAGTAATAGGAACTTAGGGTACTTACAAAAAAACCATCGTATCTCTGTGTTACGATGGTTTTAGCAGTGCTTATAAAAGGTTGGTTACATACAGTTGTGTAGAAAGTTAATTTATATGATGGGATATTCGTCAGGGTCTGTTGCTTCTAGAGTCTTAGTAATACGAGTAGAATCAGGGCCCATTAGCATTTCATCTTCATCATCATTTTCAACTACAAAAGTTTGTCTAGTAGTTGGTGGACCGAGTTGACATTCAACGTCGTCTCCGTTTTCTACGGTTTCACTAAGTATAGTTGTATCTGGCCCTGCAAATTGATAGTTATCTTCATCAGTGTCTTCTAAGGTAGCAGTTGCTCTTGTAGTATTAGGCCCTGCGTAATTTTCTTCATCATCACTATTTTCAATAACTCTTGTTTCAATGGATTTATCGCGAGGTCCAAAAAATGCAGCGTGTACAGTTTTTTCTTTATCCAAGTAATTTACTTGAGTCAAATGGTCATATACCAAGGTAATATTCTCTTGTATTGGGTACTCTTCAGCATATAGGCTAATATACGGCTTCTTCATCTAATCCTCCTCAATTACTATAACTGAAATCATTTGCGTGTTGGTATCTCTTAATTCTATTATATCAGCAGATCCGTCATTATACATATCTAGGAATTTCACTAAAGCTGAGAAGCTAGAAGTTTCGTCATTATACAAAATTATTAGCTTATCAATATTGCTGTATAGCAATCGATTTTTTATGTTAGTAAGCTCTAAATCATTAATCTTCAGAAAATCACCATTAGACTGGGGCTCAGTTAAATGGATAAGGGTCGATGGTGAACTGCTTTTTTCTATATCTATACTACTGTGTACTTTTGAAATATGTTGTTCAGCAGTATGAGCAGCAAGAAGGAAAACGCTAATTAAGACAAAATATATCATATACTTTTCTATATTTTTAATTAAAGTGACTTGAAAATTACTTTCACCTTTAATAGTGCGCCACTCGTAATAGAGTAACTCGGTAAGTTCTTTCAATGGTGTATCAGAGTTCCGGATTGTGCTAAATAGGGTTCTATTATATCCTCTGACTTTCATAAAGTCATTGAAAAATAAGAGTAAATTAACTAGAACATAGGCGAGAGCAACTAAAAATAATAGCTTATAGTCATCAGTGAGATTATGAAGTTTCCCCAATTGTGTCCCGTATAGCGGCAATATCAAAGCAATTATTGCTATGTAAGCAACATATTTATTAAATGTCTTATTCTTTGTGCCTTCCAACTGGTTAATTTTGTACATAAGTGCTTCTTTGTGAACTAAAACTTTGTCATCACTAACTGTCTCAAGTTCTACCTTATAGGTATCATAAGCTTCATCTGCTTCATCGTTGGGATAATTACACACTTCCTCTAATTTAATTATTTTTGAAATTTTTATTTCCTTAGTGGCAGAGCAAAAAGTGATTAAATGAACGATCCTCTTACCCCAATTAAAACTTAGGAAAGATATCCTTAATCGCCCTAGGGAACTTTCTTTAATTTCTCCAAATCGCAAATCATCAGATATTCTTATAATGGGACTATACGATAAAATCTTGCAAAGGAATAATATTATTTTATTTCTCATCATTCTTATCTTCTCCAGTTAAGTACTCCACAATTTTATCTGCAATACCTAGATTCAGCTTTTCCTCAAGCCATTGCCACTGACCATTTGCATTTAGTTCTAAGAAGACATAATTTTGTTTGTTTACTATGAAATCAAATGCAGCAAAATGTATGTCGAGCTTGTCCATCATTTCATAACATTTATTTTCAATATCCTCTGGAACTTTAATTTTACTGTAGTGTACTTTGGCATCTTTTTTACGCCAGTCAACATTGTTCGAAGATTCCACTTTAACACCAAAACATACACCTTGCACAATGGTTAATCGTACTTCATAATCTTTCTCCATATATGCCTGAAAATAGGCAGGTGAAAATTCAAGTCCTTCGATATTTCCTGTATCTTTGACTATATTTGTTTGAATGAAATTAGCGGTCTGGCTTGTATTAACTCTTCCAACTGATATAGGTTTTACAATTGAGCTTTCTTGAGTTGCTACAAATTCTCGGGCCGATCTATTTGAATTGGTAAGTAGAGAGGGTGGAACCGTAAAACCAACTTCTTTTGCTATCTGTATTTGAACAATCTTGTTATCAGCTTTTTTAAGAATTGAAGGTCTAGTTAATGCTACTTTTCCAGCATTTTCTGCTATTCCTTCTATTATAGTCATCATTTCTTTGTACATTAGATTCCTATATTTAGCATCAAAACCTTGGAGATCCGGTAAAGTAATCTTTCTATAATAAACCCCATGACAATCATTAATATTAACTGAAATGTTTGTTATTGTATTTGAAATAACTGTATCGACATTAGTAACCTCTATATCATAGTCATTAAATTTATCAGTATTAAAACGAAAAAAACAAACCTTTTCACTGAAACGATGGATAATACTATCGACGGTAAGGTCCATCGAATTCGTTATTATTAAAATGTACATACTTATTTCCTCCAATAGTAACTTAACAATTCCTTCTAATCTTCCGATCTTTTAGACAATTATACAGTATTTAGTAATTAAATAGTTTATTGGTTAAGTGAAAACTTAAAGAGAAGTATTAGTCCACTATCGAAATAAACTTTTATCTAAAAAAGTAGTACAGCTTATTAAATTGTATTTATTGGAAAATATTTCTTGACCGGTGTTGTGTGAGTGTAAGATAATTACATCAATAATACTTTTAGTATTCTTTTAAACAATATTATATATATTATCTTAAGGGGTAAGGGGAGAAGTCAAAAATGAGTTCAATTGAAAAATACGTAAATGAACGTGTAGCAATTTTGGAAATAGAAAAGATACCTAAGCCAGTAAAGTTTTCAGTGTCTATAGAAAATGAAACGAATTTTCGTTTACAGTATATCGCTAAACAATTAGAAACTAGCAGAGCAAATTTAGCTGCTGATTTTATCCAACTCGCTATCGTTGAAGCCGAAAAAACACTTGGACTTAATCCATTTGATTTCGAAAGTGAATATGGAAAGGCCTACTTAAAGAATTGTGGGGGAAACTTTCATCATGATGAGACAGGCTATTATCGCGTTAATTCAAATGGAGAAAAGGTTAAAATTACAGATCCGACGAACGAGGAAGAAGTAGATTATAGTTCAAAGTCGAAATAAAAGAGATAAAAGGTGGTAAAGCTTTTGGAGAAAGAAGGTGAGTGGCAAATGAACAAAATTGAGAAAATGAAGGATTTAATAACCGCCTACTTAAATCAACATAAAAACGTAGAGTTCAATATTTTAGATCTGGAGAACTATATTATTGATAGATATGACAGCCTTAATGATTACCAGGATGATGTAGGATATGAATTATTTTACACCACCATAAATGAACTAAGTTCCTCCTTAAAGATTAAACCAATGAAATCTCATATCAAAACAACTAATAACCGTAAACCGCCATTACCAATAAGGTGGAGAATCATTAGAACAAAGGCTATTCCTAAATGGACCCAAGAACAAATTTTCCAAGTGTCAGATCGGTTAGATATTAGTTATTTTATCACCAATCCTGAAAAGCAGAATGTATCAACCTGGGAGAACATATTAAGCATTTATAATTTTTTAGGGGAAAAGGATAAATGGGAGTGGGAATCTAAAGCGAGTCGGTCCTATCAATTATTTAAGGATGAGAAATTCCTTAATGAAGAAGGTGTACACCTTTTAGGTAGATTAAAATTAACTGAGCACGATTTGAAAATTGAGAACTATGGTGAGCCATTCTCATATTTTGTACATCCTAGAGTTAGCAGTTTTACTGAAATTAAACGTATTTTAATCATTGAAAATTTATCGTTTTTCCATGCTTGTAGAAGATTATTTAGAATGTACAAACCAATTGTGGGCCTGGAATTAAATATGATTATATACGCAGAAGGAACACATATCGAATCAAGCATTAAATACATAAAAGACATATTAGAGCACAGCGATTTTCATTTTCTTTATGTAGGTGATATGGACCCATCAGGATATTCCATATATGCTCGTCTGAAAATTAATAACCCGGAGTTTGACATAACTTTAGCTAAACAAATTTACTACAAGATGGTGGAGGAATGCCATTGTCCGACCACTATAAAAAAGGATCAGCAGAAAAACAACGATCATTTTAACTATTTCTTGGATGAAATGGGCCGGGATAATGAAGACTTCACTGCGATTGCTTATCAAATTTGGAATGAAGATAAGCGTATCCCTCAAGAAGTCCTACCAATTGACCTACTATTAAAAGGGGAAGGTAATCATGCTTAATGAGGATATATGGATTGGGATAGAGAAAAGAAAAAGGTCGTTAAACCCTATCTTCTTGTTTGGTGCGGGTATGAATCTGGGTGAGAAACTAAATCCTTATGTTCGTGATATATTGCTAAATGTTTTGTTGGAAGTCTATTATCGAGAGCTGCGTGATGATGAAGCTAGAACTAAGGATGATATATATGAGGTTGTGCGTGAAATTCTTGAAACTTTTAAACTAGGCTATGAAGAAGATGATGCAATCCGGTTAGGGAACGGAATCTTTTATCAAGGTGATAGTAAGCGAATGGATTCCTTTAAAGGTCATTATTATAATCGTGAAAAACAGATTTTTGTGGAGCAACGCTTTTCTTACTTAGAACAAGATCGCGAATATACGAAATTAAAAAAAGGTACAGTCGTTTATAAGTTGACCGATGAGAGCATCCGATTGATTTTAATGTCTCGAGAATTCGAAGAAGAAATGGATATGAGCGTTGAACAGCTATACACGTTACAACTCATTAGAGCCGGCAGGGTTAACAAAGCTGTTGGTGTATTGGACGCATTAACATTGAGAATAAGACGTTTATTAGCAAAAGAGAAGGATTATAGATACGAACTAGAGAGAAATCCAAAGGTGTTATTAACTAATAGGGAAGTTAGAAAAAAATCTAAAGAAGATGTTCGGACCCAATCAGAAGAAGCGCAGGAATTATACAAAAAGATGTTAGCAACTTTAAAAATGATTGAAAGAGGAAACGAACTATCACGATTGGAACACTTAGAGCTAGAAAACAAAATATTTTCTACTTCGAAATTACACCTTAGTCTAACGGACGAGGTTTATAAAAATATTGCCATTGAATTAGATATACGCAAAAACAATCCATTAGCCCTTGTTTATAGGAAGACTGCTAATTTCCATCAGGAATTATGGGAAAAGCATATGTATAAGGATGGTATCCCAAGTGAAGATATATATGATTTGATATTAGGTCCATTGTTCTCTCCAAAACAAGATGTCATTTTTCCAATGGAGTGGATATGGCAGGAACAAGAATTAGTACATGAACAAGAACTGATAGAATCGGACTTCAAAGAAGAAAAAGAAGAGCCATGGCATAAGTATGTGCATGAAGTCAATTGGGATGTAGTAGTAGATCGTTGGTATCCAATATTTAAAGAGTTAGCTAGTACTGGTGAATTTCTTGCAAAGGATATTAGTTCTTTTGAGCGGTGGAGTCGTGATGCTATTGACTTTTGGCCACTATTTGCTCAATCTGAATTGTCTGTTGGGGAACTACATGAGAATAGAAAGTACAATGATGAACGGTTTACACTATTACAAAGGATGCTAAAAATAGATGGTGATATCAGGTTCTTTGAAGGAAAAGTAATTTATGGAACGTATGAACCTGGAGAGAAAATCGTGACAGAAGATATTCAGATGTCTTCCTACGTACTGCGATATAAAAGGGGAGTATAATGAATGGCCGCAGAAAAAATAAAAATGGCAACAGATATTTATGCTAAGTTGATGAAGCATAAAATGGTTGATCGAAATGAAAGTGTCATAAGGTCTTACTTTGATGACACTCAGGTACATGACTTGGTTCAGCAAATCGCAAGAAGTTTCGGAACGATTATTTTAGAAGGACACGAAAAGCTCCAACTGATATCCGATGGGAAAGAGTCTATATTTGCTACATCTTTTACCCATTTAAAGGAGAAATACAGTGATATTGAAAATAAAAAAGAGTTCTATTTGTTATGTAATATATTAATGATTTATCTTAGTGAAATTGATGGTGACTTATCTGTGAAATCGCGCTATGAACTACGTGGTTTATCCTTTTATAGACTAGAAGAGCTTATAACTAATGTGTTTAGCTATTGGAAATATAAGGTTGAAACTGACGAGGACTACGAAAAGAAGTGGGCAATGAACATTAGGGAACAAGTGGAGTTCTGGTTAAGTAAAGATTTAAAAGATGATAGTAATAAGATAACCCCTTCTATGAAAAATAAATTTAGCATTATGAAAAAAGCATTAAATCTATTAGAGAATGACAATTTATTAAATGTCATCCTAGAGGGAGACGAACATATTGTCTATGCGTATCCAGAATTATATGAAAGAATCGAGGGCCTTTTCCATAATTATGAAAGGTATTCTATGTTACGAGATGCCATAGTAGAAGCTAAACAAAGGAAGGAGGATGAGGTTAATGACAGCAATAAATAAATACCGAGTGGTTGGTCCACGTTACAAACAACAAACTAGAATTTACAAAGATGAAGTATTACACTTTAGCTCTGATGAAGGACCACAAAATGCAATCATCACAGCGAAGAACACGTTTGGTAAAGGTGTTCTCTTGCAGCTGTTATTTCAACCTATAATTCCGAAGACTGCTTGGAGTCGTGGTAAGAATAAAGTTAACCACTTTTTCTATGCAAAAAATGGTCAATTTAAGCCCTATACATTTTATAGTTGTATAGACTTCCATTTAGATTTGGACAGGCACTTGTTGGTTGGAGTAGCTATGACTTCACAATTAAATGAAAAAAATGATAGTGAACCTCTATACACATTATTCGTAAGAGAGTATGGGTACAGTTTATATGATCCATTCACAATTGATAATATTCCACTATACAACAAAGAAAAAGGCACACCAAAGCCTTACGGTGAATTTTTAGAGTATCTGAGGGAAAATAAAAAAGAATTTCTTACATTTAACGAAAATTCTAAGTCGAAATTCTACAGCACTTTGGATAGTTATGGGGTCATAAAAAAGGATTGGGAACAATTAATTGACATTAACCAATATGAGGGCGGAGTAGCAAATTACTTTGAGGATAAGAATGCCACAACGAATCATGGCCTTTTCTCTAAAATGATCATTCCAGCAATTGAGGCTAGATTAAATGAAAAAGGTGAAGAAAATGACCTTATTACTTTGTTTAAAAATATCGCTTCAATAACTAAAAATCTTCCTGAATTGAAAAAGAATGCTTCCGCATATGCTGAAATTAAAAACCATAATGAAGAAGTTAATTTAAGTTTGACTGAGCTTATAAAAGAAAGAGAAAAATTTGATATACATATAGACGAAGGGCGTTCTATATTAACTGCCTTAAATAACGAAAACTCTTCATTGGAAAAGGAGATTATTGACCATAGAGAGCAATTAGAAGAGCTAAATAAACTAAAGCAAGAGCTGGATTGGAAGCAAAGAAATCTGCAATATGTAATTAAATATTATGAGTTAAATGAACTCAATGCATCCCTCCTATCTTATGGACAAATACAAAATGATAAAGAACAAGAAAAGGTGACTTTAACAAACCAAAAAGATGAAGCGGAACTTCAACTACAGTTAAAGAAATGGGATGAGGTCGAACAGGAACTTCAAAATTTTCGTAGAAAAATAAATGCCATTGAACAGTCACAAGATTATCGTGAATCAAAAGAACTGCAAATTCAGCTTGAAGTTGAAATTGAAAGTGAATGGAATGCAATACTTATGGAAATCAACAGAATAAGTACGGAAAGTGAAGCTTACAAAAACTATATTATTGAATTACGCGAAACTATAAACACACAAGTTAGGTCGTTTACTGAGCAGCTTACGAAATATGAAGTTGAAAAAGGAGTCATTGAAAAGTCGATTGAAAAATTCAAACTGGAACTTGATAAACAAAAAGAAATATATGGCGAATATTTTTATTACGATATCGACAAAATTCATTCGCAAAAAAGTAAAGAGTTAAAAGGCACTGAAAAAAAACATGCAAAATTAACTAAAGAGCAAACTGAAAAAGCGGATGAAAAAACTATATTAGAACGTAGACATGCAACTTTAGAAGCGGAAATAATATCAGAAGAAAAAGAAGTAAAGAGAATCAAACAACAACGGGATCATCAAAAAGAAAAAGAGCATGCGATCATGCAAAAGGTATGGAATATTCTTCGCATGAATCCTGTTGAAATAGAAGATTTTCGTAAATGGTTGAATGAGGAGATACCTGTTTTAAAAAACAGAAAAAGTGAGTGGGAACTTACTCTAAATCAGTTAAACATTCAAATATATGAAATAGCATTTGAAGTGAAACAAAATGATAAACCTTATTTAATTCCGAGTGAGGAAGTTTATAAAGTGAAATCCCTACTAGATGAAAAAGGAGTTCCTGTTTTATTCGGAGATGAATACATAAAACAACAAGAGCCCGAAAAACGGGAGGAGCTTAATAAATATCATCCCCTTTTAAAATACGGGTTAATAGTGCCCAATCAAAATAAGGCATATGTTGATGAAATTAAAAAGCTCAATAAAGAGTTTTTCCGTGTCCCTATTCCTATTTTTGGGGTTAATCAATTAGAAAAGCCAAGTGATATGCAGTTTGTTATTTTAGATCAGAGGGCAGCAGAATTATCCATCCATGATGGCAATTTGTCAGAACATAAACAGGCTTTATACTTAAAAAGCGATGAAGTTAAATCAGAGATTGAGAACACGAAGGAATATATCGATAAACTTACAACAGTCGTTGCAGAACTAGAATCCTTTGACCATAGTATTACCGCTATTGAATTAGAGAAACAATATCATACTCTTCAAACACAGCTGGTTAAAAAAATAAGAGAAAAACCTGAGGTAGAAAAGCAAGTAGAGCTCGTTAAAGCAGAACTAATAGATATATCAGATGCACTCGTCTCCTTTTCAAATGAAATAGAGAGTTTGAAAAAAGAAATAGAAAGCCTCAAAACTTGGTTAGAAAATAAGAAAATATACGAGACCGAAAAGCAAAGAGAATATGAGCTGTCACTTAAGATTCAAAGCATGAACAGTAAAATAAGTTCTAAACAAAAGGAACTCGGTACACTAAATGATAATTTTGAGGATTGGAAAGATTCTTATCGTGACTGGAAGGATAGTAAGAATAATTTAGTTGATACAGTCAAGGAAGTGCTTCCTATGGTCAACGTTGAAGATGTAAGAACAGAAGCTCTTTGCGATGTTCAACCTAATTTTTCTATGGATGCAGATAACCTAAAGTCCCATACATACAAATGGAAAGCTGTGCAACAAGAAATGGAAAGTCGTAATACTGAGTTAGTGAAGTTAGGAGTTAAACTAGAACTTTCTCAAAAGGCTGTAAATAAAGAAGAGAAAGCACTATCCCGATTAAATGGGGAGTGGAAGAACTATGAAGTACCACAAGAACCCATGCTGGTATTAGAGAAAAGGCTTGAATTAAAGAAACAAAGTGTAAAAGAAATTGATGACGAGCTTCTTCTATTAAAATCGGATATGAAACATGCTAACTCTCAGAAAAATAAATTGGAAAATGAATTGGGTGACATGAAAGCATCTATTATTAAAGACTGCGGGAAACAACCTGAAATGTGGCAGTCAGATGATTTTTCTAAAATGAAAATTGAAATACAGAATTTAATTGATGAAAATAAAAGTGATATAAAAGATGCAAATGATATTATTAGGGAATTGATCGATAAGCTGAGTGGTTTTACCAGCACCTTGCAAAAAGTTAGTGCAACTCTAAATACACTGAATATTAGCAGTGGTTTAAATCCTGTATCTTATTTGCAGGAACTAGTCAAAAAGGATCCTATCAAAACTGGTGATGATTGGATTAATACATTCAAGACATCACAAAAAAATGTAAATACTAAAAAGTCGGCCGTACAATCAATCCATCGAAAGAAGAAAGAAGTTTTTGAACGAAGTGAGTGGGTTTTAGAAATTAAAGATGTTGCCTTAAAAGTATATAGTGATATGGACTTTGAAGAATTACAGGAAGTAAAGGCATCTATCGAAGGTTTAGATTTATTGGCAAGTAATGAAATTGCTGAAGCTGAGGAAGAAAGAAACACAGCAGAAGAAGCTAAAAAGGAGTGGGTAGAACACGCTTGTAAATATGCACTTCAAATTGTAGAGCACTTACGAAAAATGATTAAAGCAATGCGTATTACAAATAAAAGCCGGTTAACATTTCCGCTTGTAAAATTAAAAAGGGATAATTTACTTCCAAGGGAAACTGAGCAAATAAAAGGTGCTATTGATGATTTGTTTGACAAGGTTATTACAGAGATATTTGCTGATTTTCAAGATGTAAACGATGTTCCGCAAAGGGTGTTAAAAGAAAAGATCAGTACCAAGAATATCATCTTATCTGCATTTAATTACCAATATCCAACCTTATGGCTATATCGTTTACACGAGGAGAATAGCTTTTTGTATGAGCCGCCAAAGGAAGAGTTCTATACAGAGTGGGAAACAATTAATGAATCTTCCAAAACAGATCCTGCTGGAAGTGGTGGACAGCTATTTAGCGCAAGGACATTATTATTAATGATGCTTACATCGTTTAAGCGAACAAATGAAGATAATAGCAACTGGAAGATTTTAATAACAGATAACCCGTTTAGTGTAGCTGTTAGTGATCATATCGTTGATCCAATTTTGGCTATCGCTGAAGAGTTGAAGTTTCAATGGATTGTTGTAACACCACCTGAGTTAGTTAAAGTGGAGTTACTACAAAAATTTGATATGTACTATCAACTAAGTGCAGAGCCTATAACTTCTGGAACAGACCAAGTTGTATCTGAAGTACAATATGGTTTCAGAAACTATAAGAAGTCAAACAGCATTTTAAAAGAAGATAAAGCAGTTTTGCTTTCTGGTGAGCAAGATAATTAGAGTTAATTATATATAGAAGAAACTCGTCATAAGTGGCCTACTACCTTAATTGGTGGGGGCTTTTTTATTGTTCGAAGCAAGAATAGGGCAAGATATTATCTATTTATATATTAAAATTTTTATCCATACGTCCTCATGGCGATGCTGCGTCAGCCGCACGAATCCGGGCGTGTAACCATCAGTCGAGACCAAGCCTCCGTTACGTATCCTGCTAAATTCCTGCCTTTATCCGCCATGAACCCGTGCCCATGTGGCTACCTTGGCGCTACGACCCATTACTGCACCTGCTCCCCTAAACATGTTCAGGCTTACCAGAATAAAGTATCAGGTCCTGTTTGTTCAGGATCGAATCGATATCATTCTCCATCTAACCCCAGTGAATCTCCAGCAAGAAAGGAAAGAAGACGCTCCTAGTTCCTCAGATATTCAGAAGCGGGTTCAAGCATCGCGTGATCTTCAGTATAAAAGGCACGGGAAAGTGTGCTGTAACGCTGACTTGTCTATAGAAGAAGTTCGAACGATGATCCCTTTAACAGAGGAGCAGAAGTCCTTTCTTCAGAACAAAGCGGTGAAAGAGAATTGGAGTAATCGTGTACAAATGAAGATGCACCGTCTGGCAAGAACGATTTCTGATTTAAGAGGTGAGGAAGTGGTGTCGGACGAAGCGTTGTGGGAGGCGGTTGCGATGAGGAGGGGGAATAGTGGGTTGGTTAAGAAGAAGGTGGTTAAGTGAAGATGTCTTTTATTAGGAGATAACCACCATAAATAAAATGAAGTAAAGCATATGGAAGGTTTTCTTGAGAACCAGTGGTCCAGTTCCCCGTGGTATTATTAGGTTGAACCACAACAGCTCCTAATTTGTTTTAGACACTTTCTTGTCTATAAGGCGCACAGTCATAATAGTAAAAAATACAATCCCTCCTATTAGACCAGACCGAACAAGGCCTGGTGGAACAAATAAGACAATCAAAATAAAGGGAATGAGATATAAAATGATCGACAACAGTATTCGTTTGCTGTGGTTCATATAAAGTGAATCCTCCCTTGGACTAAAAGATATCATTGAGCGGAAGCATAGGGGCGGTTTCTGTGGTTTTTAGTTGAATTTTTTGTTTCAACGTCTAAAGGTGAAGGAGATCCAAGTAGTTTGGGGTCTCCCGTTAGATGTATAAGATTGATCAAACGTTTGATCAAGTAAGAAGACCCCCTTTTTACAAAGAAGCACGAGAACCGTCCCCGCGCTTCACTTCCTTTTTTAATGCTTCCAATGGAAAGCGGTCTCAGGAGAAGATTCTGTATGCATAGGGGGTCCAGTCATAGAAAAGGGGATATCCTCCTCCGTTAAAAGCGGAGGTTTCGCAAGAGGTAGAACCTTAAACGGGGTGCCGAGGGACACAAGGGGATAGAGGGCTTCAATGTCTGCATTTTCGAAGCGCAAGCATCCTTTCGTGACACGGGATCCGATTTCACCTCCGTCGTTTGTGCCATGTAATGCATAGTCATCATGCAAAACAAGCCCTCTTGTTCCGAGAATGGTATCGCCTCCATTGGGATTCACGACGCGTTTTAAGACAGAGGACTCCTTGAACGGAAGGGGCGCTGTGCCCGAGGCAACAAGGAATGCCAACAAAGGGGTTCCGTTGTGAACCAAACCTAAAGCATTTGCCTCTTTGTCAAAATGGAGTTCCAGTCGTTCTTCAGAAGCTCCTTTCAATTCGTAATGAAAGCCCCCTTCGACCAGAAAAGTGTGATGCCCCGCTTTCTCTATTTTGATGGAGGAAGGGATGGAACTGAGGTAATTAGAAGGATAGAGAGACACAAGCGTATCCAAGGAAGAGGGATAGAACCCGTGAAGATCACGGTACTGGTTTAATGAATTGGCGACCACAAGAAGGTGAAGTTGTTCTTCGGGATCTACTTCAGAAAACGGATACACATCGTGATGGAATGTCTGCGTCGTGTAGATATGTTCTTCGGTTTGGTGAACATAGAAACGTTCCTTGAAGAAATAGAGAGCTATGAGAAATAATAGCAGGGCGAATCCTAAAAGGGTGAATAGATAAGCCCTCGAAATCCATTTTTGACGGTTTCGTTCTTGTTCAAGCTTGAGAGCTCTTTTTGCCCGATTGACTTTCTCTGTTTCCTTGTGCTGCCGAAGAATTTGAAGGGCACGATAACTCCCTTGTGAAGCAGCGCGTTCGAACCATTTCATCGCCTTTTCGTTCTCTCCTTTTTCGAGGAGGGAGTCGGCATACTCTACTACCTTCTCTGTGTCATCGGGGTAAAAACGTAAATATTTTTCCAAATAGTTCGGGTCGCTCTTGGAAACATAAACGCCGTTTCTCAATCGAATTAAATGCGTCTTCATAAAATTCGTCATCATGATCACCTCTTTATATCTTTCAATCTATGAGGGAGCAATTCTAGAAAGAACCCGCTGGTAGGAATTCTGAAAAAAGAGGAAGCACGGGGACGGTTCCCGTGCTTCTTTTCTATATGAATATATTGGTTGGAAGGATGCATTAAAACCTTCCTCACTCTTCACGTACAAAGTGATCGCTACCTTTATATTTTAGGGGTATTTTGTAAATAAGTAATTCTAATTAGTGGAAGGTAATGAAAAATCTATATCGAAAATATACTTATAACATTTAGGAGGATTATTATAGATGATGATATGGGATATAGAGAATAATGAAGAAGACATTTATAGATTATCTCCAATTACGGTAAACGGGTTAGAAGAGATAGAAAATACCTTGAGCAAACAGTTACCCACGAGTTATAAAGATGTTCTTTTAACTCAAAATGGGGGCTATCTAAAACATAATGCAGTGATTTTAGATAATGAAGAAGACTATTTGGTAATAGATCATATTTATGGAGGAGGCAGTCCGGGTATATTAGATTCTTCTTATTTAAGTAAAGAGTGGGGGCTTCCTCATAACTTAATAATTTTTAGTGGAGAGGGAAACCAATGGTTTGCGCTTGATTATCAATATAAAAATCCTATTGTTATATATATTGATCAAGAACTTGAAGAGATCATCCAAGTTGCTGAGAATTTTGATGAGTTTCTGCAGAAACTTAGAACTTTCAATTTTGAAGTGGAGAATGGTGAGGAAAATCCCTCATGGACGATTGAAGAGGCAGAGGAAATATTTTTAGGTGAAGATAATCAACTTATTGAAGAGGTTTTAATCAGCTTTCAGTACACGGATAAAATCACATGGTACTACAAAAAATTGTTAGAGCTTTCTAATTACTCTAGCCTTTTAGTGAGGGAGACTGTTTTAAGTATTATCAGGGATAATATAGGAGATATATTGAATGAGGCACCTGCAAGTTCACGAAAATTAATTAAGGATACTATAAGTAATCTAGAAAAAGATTCGAACAAAGATATTGTGACTGAAATTAATGAAATAAAGGATATGTACAACATTTAATTATTAGTAAAGCATAGGGACGGTTCCTATGCTTCTTTTTAGTTTAATAAAATATTACGTAGGAAGCACTACAACCGTCCCCGCGCTTCTAAGTTACACCAAACCATCAGTGATCCCATTCCCGTCTAAATCCACATTCAGATCATTTATATCATTCATTCCATCATGGTCCATATCAAACTCAACGTCGTACTCATCGTGAATCCCATTTTCATCGAAGTCTAGCGTGATGTCATTGTGATCCGGAACACCGTCTTTATCTAAATCTAAAGTTACTTGGTGCTCATCAGCCATGCCATTTTGATCTAAGTCTTCAAATAGGTCGTGTTGGTCAGGGATATGATTTTGGTTCATATCAAGGAAAGGGTCTGTTTGTTGCCATCCTTCTGGTCTAAAGGGATTTCTATTGATCATCTTCATTCCTCCTCCATTATTCAAGCAGTTGCTGCTGTTCTTGATTTTTTACCATAAGACTCTTTAAGATGTCATTTAAATAGAGATCTTCCTGTAGATCTAACGGGAAGTGTTTCAACGCATATGCATCTGTGAGTTTGTTGAAAATGATTTGCTTCCTCGTTTCGAGATTAGTAATGCTTGCATTTAAGATAAAGGGAACGTTCTTCTTTGTAGTCTGATAGAAGGACTTGCTAACTTGTGCCACATAGTAAGGGAGCATTGTTTCGACTAGGTGATCAAAGGCATCAAGTGCTTGATGTAGGTGGAAATCGATCTTTAGCTGATCGCTCTTTTCTTGGTGCTGTTTCTTCTTTTCTTTTTCTCTATTAGATTGATATGTGTTGTAAGCCGTAATTGCGGCTGCTACATACCCTAATCCGCCAGTGGCAAGCCCAAGTCCTCCCAAAGCTAGAGATGTTCCATAACCTTTCTTCTTGTAAGGATCGTACTCATCTATTTCTGCTTTTGGAATAATAGCAGAAGATAGAGGTCTCAAAGCCGATTGGACTTCAACTAGATGACGACGATATTGGGATGATAGAGCTAATAAACGAGACTGGAGTTGCTCATATTGTTCAATTGGGACCTGGTTCGAGAGACTCTTGTCCTCATGGAGAACCTTTTCAGGGAATTCAACTGAAACCCGATCGATGAAGCGCTTTTGTTCTGCCATGCCATAGTATAGTAAGTGTAAGAGCTGTTCCCTTTTGGTCGATGAAGAAAGATTCTCATTCTTTTGGATGCCATGGATTTCTCTTTGAAGGAGGACTAAGCCGCCAAAAAAGTGATAGAGCAGGAGGTCATTCATGTGCCTGCTCCAGCTCGTATATAAATCATTTAGAGTAGCCTTCGATAACAGCGGTAATTTGGAATCTCTATACTGGGCCCGTAGCAACGTTTGTGCTTGATTGGGTGCACATTCTAGTTGGATTGTCCTATTCACGATTAATGGTCGGAGTGCAACTGGTGCAATGGTGACGGCTACTTGTTCTCTTGGTGCTGTTGCTAGATCTTGGTGAGAGTAGCAATCGATTTTTAAGGCTAAACGGGTCTCGTCTGGCTGTCTTTGGACCTTGATTTCTCGAATATCAGAATAGGGGATCTCATGATAAGAGTCCGTCGACTGAACCAATACCCATCCTTTTTCTTCCTTAGTTACTTGATAGGGTTGGTTTTGAATATATATGAGATCGGTTCCCGTATCATGGTCTAAATCTTGTATCAAATCCATCCCTTTAGGAGGGAGTGTGACTTTCATGAAAGATACGTTTCGGTCATTAGAAGTAACAGCGAGCGTTACATTGTCTCCTCTTTGGTCGCAAATGTGTAGCTGGTCGAAGTGGTATCTGTAGATCTCATGATAATCCTTAATAAATAGAACCTCTTCATCCCTAAAAAGGATGCTCACCTGAAGATTTTCCATTTTTTCAGTACCTAGAGATCCATTTAGTAAGCAAGTATTATGGAAATAGATATTGTGATTAATGGTAAACATGCTTAAGTCCAATGGGATAGAATCTTCTTTAAATTCTATATAATAGGGGGATCCGATGTAGTCAAAAGCTAAAAGGGTATTTCCACTCTGATATAGCGTTTTAGAAGTATTAAGCACAAAAAGTGTTTTCTTTGTCTCAAAGGATTTCACCTCTAACATGGTATCACTGTTTGTAACAGACTTCTTTATTTCTACTTCCATCTTCTCTGCGTTTTCACCGGCCCCTTTTATCAATCTTCCTTGATTTGATTCAGTTGAGAGTCCGACATCTTGAATAAATGTATGACGCACCTTGTCATTTGAGATAATTATGTCTATCTCATCTATAAACTGCTCTTGTTGATAGAAAGAACCTTTCAAACAGCACCCTGCAGAAGAGTTCACCATTTCATCGATGGAAGATATAGGGATGCGATTCCATTCAGCATGGGTGAGGTAAATATAGCCGTTTTCCACAGAAAAAAACATAAATTCAGAATGTTTCAGTTGGGGAATGGAGACCATGCATCTTCCTTGGATCTTTTTACTTGGGGGTTGAACATAACTCATAAAAAACGCTCCTGACAGTAATGTAAGTTAGCTTTAGATTAAATGTAAGCATATGATGTAAATTTTACCATGGTTTTAAGAAGCACAGGGACGGTTCCTGTGCTTCTTTTTCATTTCAAGAGCTATTTATATGAATTGTTGAGCAAGGGGATCTCGTTAAATTCTTCATTTTGGCTCGTGATACTTGGATATTTTTGTTTTTTTGCTAGGCGGAATTCCAAATTAGTCCTCCTATTTCGATCCTAAATTCAAATAGTGTACATTCGCTTTCCCAAAGGCAAAGGAGTAAACTATCGATAATACATTAAAGGTTCTTCTAATAGAAGGTGATCAATTGCCCCGAGGGAAAAGAAAGAAGAGTCGGAATGGAATCTATCATGTAATCTTACGCGGAGCAAATAAACAAGAAATCTTTCATAGTGATGAAGATCGCCATCGATTTTTAAACACACTGCTGAAGTACAAGATCCGTACTGAGATGCAAGTATATGCCTGGTGCCTGATGGATAATCATCTCCACCTCCTATTGAAAGAAGGAGACGAAAGCATTTCACTAGTTATGAAGCGGATTGGAATCAGTTATGCTCAGTACTATAACTGGATGTACCGAACGACAGGGCATTTGTTTCAGGATCGATTCCGCAGTGAGAAGGTGGAGGATCTTCGTTATGCATTGGCGGTGACCCGGTATATTCATCAAAATCCAGTCAAGGCAGGGATGGTTCAATCTCCTGACGAGTGGGAGTGGAGTAGCTGCAGGGGGTACTACGGGAGATCGGTCTCTCCGTCCGGTCTTTTAAATGAAGGATTTGTACTGGAGATGTTCTCTGAGAGTAAGCCATCACCACGTGAAGCGTTTCGAGAGTTTAATGAGAGAAGCAATGACGACCAGTTTCTCAAGCCCTTTGAAAAAGAGAAGAAGCGGTTATCAGACAAAGAGGCACGGGTAGAAATTTTGCAGATCCTTGGTGCGGTAGCGATCCCTCAAGTGAAGAGCTTGCCAAGGGAAGAGCGGAACTATTTGTTGAGGAAAGTTAAAAAGATTGATGGAGTATCACAGCGCCAAGCTGCGAGGATCCTTGGTGTGTCGCCGAACTTGTTATTTAAAGCTTGAATTCCAACACTAATAATGTAAGAGATGAAAAGGGATTTTGTATTATAGTTCTGCGTTCTCAAGCTAGATTTTTGCTATTGATCAAACGTTTGATCAATTTGGAAGAACCCCTATTATATAAGGAAGCACGAAAACCGTCCCCCGTGCATGAGGAGGTGTAGCGATGGCAGTAGCCATTCAAAGTATCGGCCTAAAAGGTATTGAAGGCTACCCCGTAACAGTAGAAGTAGAAAAGCTAGACGGCGTAGAATCTGTTGTGGTGGTTGGCTTACCCGGTGCTGCGGTGAAGGAATCGAAAGAACGAGTCCTTGCCGCTCTAAAAGGTTTTGGTATTAATTTTACCGATCGAAGAGTAATCGTGAACTTGTCACCCGCCGAGGAGAAGAAGCACGGCCCCATGTTTGATGTGGCCATGGCCATTGGCATTCTTAAATGTTTCGGTACACTGAAGGGCGTGATTCCAGATGATACAGCATTCATTGGGTCCTTGTCGTTGACCGGAAAAGTTCAGTCAATTCGAGGCATTCTTCCTGCGATCATGTCAGCAAAGAAGCTAGGAATCAAACGTCTTTTTGTCCCTTATGATTGCAGTGTTCCGATACAGGAAATTGATGGGCTTGAGATTATCTACGTCGAATATCTGATGGAGCTCGTTGATCATTTATCGAGAGGAGGCGGTTTGTCACTTGTTCCTCCTAAGACGGAGTTGGCTGTGGACCAAGCTTCTTTTCCTGGTGTTGATTTCAAAGAAGTCATAGGGCAGGAGAAGGCGAAGCGTGCGCTTGAGGTTGCGGCTGCAGGTGGTCACAACGTCATGATGATCGGTCCGCCCGGCTGTGGGAAGAGTTTATTAGCCGAGAGTTTCCCGTCCATTATGCCAAAGTTAGAACTAGAGTCACAGCTTGAGAATGTAAGCTTATATGAACTCGCCAATACCTCATTATCCTCGCTAGGAAGACCACCCTTTCGCTCCCCGCACCATTCCGCATCCGCTGTTTCTATCATTGGTGGCGGTTCGAACCCAGCGCCTGGTGAAATTTCGTTAGCCAATCATGGCGTTCTTTTCTTAGATGAATTAGCCGAATTCCCGAAGAAAACGCTCGATATGCTTCGTCAGCCGCTCGAATCTGGACGTGTAACCATCAGTCGTGCCCAAGCCACCGTTACGTATCCCGCCAAATTCCTGCTTTTATCCGCCATGAACCCTTGCCCTTGCGGCTACCTTGGCGCCACGACTCATTACTGCACCTGCTCCCCAAAGCATGTCCAAGCTTACCAGAACAAAGTATCAGGTCCTGTTCAGGATCGAATCGATATTATCCTTCATTTAACCCCGGTGAATCTCCAGCAAGAAAGGAAAGAAGACGCTCCTAGTTCCTCAGAGATACAGAAGCGGGTTCAATCAGCGCGTGATCTTCAGTATAAACGGCACGGGAAAGTGTGTTGTAACGCTGACCTGTCTATAGAAGAAGTACGAACGATGATCCCTTTAACAGAGGAGCAGAAGTCGTTTCTTCAGAACAGAGCGGTAAAAGAGAATTGGAGTAATCGTGTACAAATGAAGATGCACCGTCTGGCTAGGACGATTTCTGATCTGAGAGGTGAGGAAGCGGTGTCGGATGAGGCGTTGTGGGAGGCGGTTACGATGAGGAGGGGGAATAGTGGATTGGTTAAGAAGAAGGTGGTTAAGTAGGTTGTCTTCCATCCAGTTATAAACATCATAAATAAATTGAAGTAAAGCAGGGATGAATGTATGACAACCATTAGTCATTTTGGAGGGATTTCAATACATTTATATTATAATGATCATGATCCTCCTCATTTCCATGTTAATTATTCCGGATTATTAATATGGGGAGACGTTAATGAGCACGAATGGGGATCCAAATGTGGATGGATATACCGTAGAAATCATTGATTACTACTAGATTAGGGATCTGAGAGCACAATTATGATTGTTATTGTGCTCTTTTTTTAATGTTTGAAAAGAAAACTAGTTTAAGAAGCACAGGGGAGGTTCTTGTGCTTCTTTTTGATTATTTAGAAATTAATACGTAAAGTAAAAAGGTCACAGATAGTGAAGTGCCCCCTGTCAAGTAGACAGTGGAAATAATATAAAGACTTAAGCGGCTTTAGCTCTATATTCCATAGGGCTAAGGCCGTTTAATTTTTCTTGGTATCTTTCATGATTGTAAAAGTATATGTATTCCTCAATGGCTGAAGATAATTCTTCGTACGTATCGTACTTATGTAAATAATACTTCTCACATTTAAGTGTTCCCCAGAAGGATTCCATTGGTCCATTATCTATACACCTACCCACTCGAGACATGCTTTGGTAGATTCCTGCTTGATCTATCTTTCGTTTAAACCCATGTGAAGTATATTGAAACCCACGATCACTATGGATTAGGGGGGACTCGTCGTTTAAACTTGTGATCGCATTATCTAACGTTTCAAACACGAGATCATTATTATTGGAATGCCCAAAAACATAACTTATAATAGATCCATCATAAAGGTCACGGATCGCACTCAAATAAGCTTTTTTGGAGTGACCATACTTAAACTCTGTGACATCCGTTACCCATTTTTCATTTGGTTGTTCAGCCTCGAACTCTCTATTCAGAACGTTTTCTGCTACATGGTCTGGTGATGAACGTTTATAGACTTTCTTTTTCACTCGTGTGACAGAACGCATTTTAAACAGCTTCATTAAACGGTAAATTCTCTTGTGATTAAGTGTCTCTTCAAATTTTCGATTCATTTGAAGGGTCATTTGACGATAGCCAAAGATTCCATCTACCTTCTCTTGAAGGTTCTTCATTTCCTTAAGAATTTCCTCATTCTGAAGTTCTCGCGGAGTAGGAACTCGATCTTTCCATTTATAATAAGCTGCTCGTGAAATACCAGCGGTGTCACAAAGTAATTGGATACTCATGTTCTCTTGTTCGTGAAGCTCTTGGATAGCGACATACTTATCCTGAAAACGAATTTGGTTTAATTTCGCCCCCTTTCGATCTGCTCTAACTTTTTTAAGAATAAGTTTTCAGCACGTAACCGTTCATTTTCACGTTCGAGTTGCTTCTTCTCTAACTTGAATTTTTCTTCAGGTGTTAACTCGGTTTTACTCTTCTTTTTACCTCGTTGATCTTGAAGAGCTTCATCGCCTCCACTTTCATATTTCTTCACCCATTGATAAACCTGTTGATAAGAGACAGAGTAGTCCTCAGCTGCGCTCTGATAGTCTTTCCCATTCTTAATGCAGTTCTGTACAATTTCAATTCGCTCTTCCCAATTCGTCTTACGCCCTTTAGTCATAGAGTTCTGCCTTCTTTCTCCTTTGGATTTCCATACTCTATGACCATTATAATCATTCACCCAGTTTCTTAAAGAGGAATAACTGGAAACCCCATATTTCCTTGCCACCTCACGCATCGAGTACCTTCCTGATAAATACGCTTTGACCGCATTCAGCTTAAACTCTTTTGAGTAGGATGTGTTTGATTTTGCTTCTTCAAGTCCAGCTTCTCCAAGAGTTTCAAACTTGTGTATCCAGGATCGAATCGTAGCCCAACACACGTTATACTTAGAAGCAACTTCATTGATGGGATAATGTTCGTTACGAATAAGATTAATAATAGTAAGCTTCTCCACAGGAGAAAAAGAACTTCTCGACATACAAAAACCCCCTAAGATAAACAGTTTTATTTTTATACTGTCTACCATAGGGGGAGCATCTCATAGGCGTATCTGTGACCTTTTTTGTGGTTATAGGGATAAGAAGGTCATTGATTAGCCTAATCAATGACCTTTTGAAGTTACACTTTTGTTAAAGGGTGAGAGGTCCATCTGTTCTCTGACCTTTTAGCGTTCATACTCTGGTGAAATGTAAGGGAGGAAGCACGGGAACCGTCCCCGCGCTTCATGGTGAAATGTAAGGGAGGAAGCACGGGAACCGTCCCCGCGCTTCAAGCTTATGTAGGTAATTGTAACATACTGACAAAGATTGTCGATTTCTTACAGTTAATCAGGTATATATGGTATTATTACAATGTTTTCACAAAAAATGTTTTTTCCGAAAAAAAGGGGGCCTAAATTGTAGATTATTGCATAACCAAAATTGAAAGGGGATAAGGGTATTGAATGTTAAACGTATTATATCCGTAATATCGATTCTTCTGTTAGCGTTTACAAGTTTCTTTACAAGCGTTTCTCCGGTAAGTGCAAATAGTTCCAAAAATTTGAACCTGAACACCAAACAGACATACGAAAAGTTGCAACCGGAACGATCTATTTCTGAAAACCAAAACCAAAAGAGTTTAATGAGGAAAATGGATAACAACGTTCGAGTAATCGTTGAAATGGAGGGGGATTCCCCTATTGAGTATGCCACCAAGCGTGGTATGTTATATAAAGATTTGTCAGAATCCAAGAAACAAGAATTAGAACAAGAAGCTAAATCTATTCAAAATAAAGTTCAAGAGAAAATTCAATCTGAAAAAGTGACGCTAGACGTGGAAGAAACGTTTACAACCGTCATTAATGGATTTAGTGGACAAGTGAAAATGAGTGAAATTGAACAAATTCGAAACCTACCTAATGTGGAAGATGTGTACATATCAACTAAGTACAACAGACCTCAACTTCCAGACATGGATAAAAGCCATGATTTTATTCAATCCTACCAAACGTGGGGAGATGCGAAATTCAAAGGTGAAGGACAAGTTATTTCCGTCATTGATAGCGGAGTAGATCCTGAACATAAGGACTTCAACATCACATCACCAGACGATGTCTCTCTAACTCAAGAAACTACTGAAGCAATTGTTTCAGAAAACGACCTCCCTGGAAAATACTACAATACGAAAGTTCCATATGGATATAATTACTACGATAAAAACGACACAATTCTAGATGTAGGACCAAATGCTAGTATGCACGGCATGCACGTTGCTGGTACAACGGCTGCTAATGGTGAAATTAAAGGGGTAGCTCCTGAAGCACAAGTACTAGGTATGAAAGTATTTAGTAACGACCCTAATTTCCCTTCTACTTGGGAAGATATCTATTTAAAAGCAATTGATGACTCTATCAAACTAGGTGCAGATGTGATCAATATGAGTTTAGGTAGTACGGCAGCTTTCTATGAATCTGAAAATATTGCAGACAAAGCCATTACGAAAGCTGTAGACAACGGCATCGTCGTTTCTGTTTCAGCAGGTAACTCCGGACACATTGGTTATGGTTGGCCAACCCTACCACTAGCTGATAACCCAGACATTGGTGTAGTCGGGTCGCCTGGTCTCTCCAAAAACAGTATTCAAGTAGCAGCTACAGGGAACTACACGTACTTGTATGAAACATCCATTACAGTAGGAGACGTAACAGCTACTGGTTATGGGGCAGATGACTGGGATGACTCTTTTGAAGCTACGGAACTTCCAATTGTAAGCATTGGAGGAAAAGTGGGTCATCCTGAAGATTATGAAGGTGTCGATGTAGATGGAAAAATTGCTCTTGTACAGCGCGGGGAGCTTTCTTTCTATGATAAGTCGGAAAATGCCAAAAAAGCTGGTGCTGCAGGGATTATCGTATATGACCACGGTAATGGTCCCTTCTATAAGGATCAAGGAGGATGGGACATTATCCCGTTCATGATGATCTCAAAAGAAGATGGAGCGGCTATTGAGGCAGCCATTTCAAATGGTGCTGAGAATGTTTCGTTCTCCACGGCAAATAAAAAAGAAGGACCTGAAGTAGGGCAACTAACAGAGTTTAGTTCTTGGGGTACAACACCAAGCCTTGAGCTGAAGCCGGAAATCTCAGCGCCAGGTGGCAACATCTACTCTACGCTCCAAGATAATGAATACGGCGTAAAGAGCGGTACTTCTATGGCTGCTCCTCACGTTTCCGGTGGTTCAGCTCTTGTGATGCAATACCTTAAAGAAGAATTCCCTGATCTTGAAAATGGACAGCGTTCTTCCTTTGCAAAAGTCTTATTAATGAACACGGCAGATGTCATCTTTGACGATTCTGAACAACCAGTCTCACCACGTCGCCAAGGTTCAGGAATGATGCAAACCTTTGCGGCAGTAAACACACCAATTTCAGTAACAGAAGAAGATTCTGGGGAAGCAAAAGTGGAATTAAAAGATTTCACAAGCAAGAAAATCACCTTCTCTCTAGAAGCGGAAAACCATAGTGATGAATCAATCTCGTATTCTATTGATACATCCGTTTTAACTGATACTGAAAAAGATGGTAAGAACCTGTTAATTGCTGGGGATACAGGTGCTGATGTGAAAGTGAATAACCCTAATTATGAAGATGGCGTACTAACGATCCAGCCAAACAGTACAGAAACGATCGATGTCACAATCGACCTATCCAATGCAACAATGCCAGGAACCAGTGAAGACCTAAGAGAAAACAGTTTCATTGAAGGATTCGTAACATTAACGAATGAAACGTATCCAGACATCTCTGTTCCATATGTAGGTTTTTATGGTGAATGGGATGAGCCGGACATTTTCGATGGAAATGTTGATTTAGGAGAAGAATCGTTTTATGGATTTGCAGGCATGTTGGATCAGCAAACAGCATTTATGACGCCAAACGCTGATGATGAGTATGCCGTTTCTCCAAATGGTGACGGATACAATGATGCTGTAATTCCATTACCTTCTTTCCTAAGAAATGCTAGAACAGTAGAATACAATATTTTAGACGAAAACAAAGAAGAGTTACGTACCATTCGTGAAGACAATTATGTACGTAAAAACTATTACGATGCAGGAAATGGCTCCTATTACTCTTTCGATCCTAATCGCCTTTGGGATGGAACCGTTCAATTCAATCAGGTGGAAGATGGAGAATATTTCTATGAAATGAAAGCAAAAGTGGATTATGAAGATGCTAAATGGCAGACGAAACAGGTTCCAATTGTCATTGATACAGTGAAACCAGAAGTCGATGTAACATTTGTAGAAAAGGACAATAAGATTACTTGGGAAACGACAGAAGAAGGCTCAGGTATTCGAGGGTATGACGTATATGTTGATGGCGAGAGTGTATTAGAAAGTCTTCTGACAGAGAGAGAGTACACGTTGACAGGAAGTGAAGAAGGAACTGCCGTATCCGTTGTAGCTGTCGACTTTGCGATGAACATTGGTGAATCTACCATTTTTCCTTACGACGATAACATTCCAGTTATCAGTCTAACATCACCTGAACCACTAACAGGCTATGGTTCAAAAGAGATCCGTGTAGCGGGTAACGTAACAGATGCTACTGAAGTAAGTGATTTTACAGTGAATGGTCAATCTGTAGAGATTGTTAAAAATGAAGAAACTGGGGCATACGATTTTGAAACAATGGTTACGTATCAAGAAGATGGTGTGAAAGAAATCACAGTAAGTGCGAAAGATGTGAAGGGGAACGACATTTCCATTACCCGTACCATCTTCGTAGACAGTACCCCTGGTGAGATTGTCGTGAACAGCGGTACACCAAGTTATGTTGAATCGTACGTATCCAATTATGAATTGGATGTTACGTTAAAAGATAACTATCGCCAAATGGATTTCTACGTGAACGATAACCATGAGTACAATATCGATTTTGATGTGCCTCTTCGTATGGACGGACATGAAGAGAACATGCAACTAGATTTACCGTTAAAACAAGGTGAAAATAGTTTCTTATTACGCTTAGAAGACCTAGGTGGTCATGTTACTACAAAAGAAGTGAACATTTACAGACTTGCTAAAGGGGAAGAGCCACCCCAAACAACCATAGAAGAATTAACAGTAAGCTCTACTGAAAACGTAAGTCAAAACCGTCCTGTAACCATTACGGGAGCAGCTTCTTCTGCCATGGAATGGGATGTAAGTGTAGTAGACCCTGAAGGCGAAGAAGTAGCCACGTATGAAGCAGAAGGAGAAGGTTTTGAAGGTGTATTCACTCCTGGGGAATTTGCTTTAAACGGGGAGTACACGGTTAAAGCAACTGGAACGGATGAACGTGGCGACAAAGTAGCAGAAAAATCTGCAACCTTTACCGTTTACAATTACTCTACGAAGATTCATAACATAAAAACACTGAATGGTAGTGGGGAAGAACAAGTCTCCTTCTCATCAAACGGCACGGCAAAAATTAAAGCAGAGATTACGAACTTAGAAGACTTCTCTGTAAGCCCGATGCTTATTATTCAAGTATTGGATGAGGACGATCAAGTAGTAAGCAATAGCTTTATGATCATGGATGAATTATATGCCAAAGGCACAAATGGACTAGGATATGAAGTGGATCTAGATGATCTATCTGCAGGCACATATACGGTTCAGTCTTATGTGTGGGGTGGATGGGACATGACACCACTAGCTGCTCCGGTTAAATCTGGTGTTACATTTGAGGTCAAATAAAGAACGATGGAGGTAGAGGGGCATAGAGCCCTCTACCTACCTTATTTTAAGGACATAATTAAAAGCAAGCAAGGAACCCCATTCAAACATACGTACGTCTAGACTTTGTGAAAAAATAAGGCAGGAGGAATAAGAACATGCATAAAAAGCAAGCTTCATGGTTCTATCGAATCATAGCATTTGTCTTTCTTCTAGTAACCGTCTTACCAAGCACGACATCATCGGCAGCTGAACCCCAAGACATGTCTGGAATAAGCACCGGCCCCGTAGTAGAGGTGGATAAAGAAGAATATACAGCAGGAGAAACGGTTAGCATCACTGGAATTGTATACAATGAAGGGAACCCTCAGCGGAATGCCGTTGTAGCCCTTAGGGTTTTACAAGACGGTAAGACAAAAAGAGTAGATCAGATGGTTACGAACAAGGAAGGACACTATCAAAGCAGTTATGTTGTATCTGAAGACGATAAAGAAGGAACTTACAGCATAGAAGTGAACGCAATCGGTCAAAAAGGTACCACAACCTTTACCGTTTTGCCTTCAAAGGAAGATGATAATGGTGAAGGCGGGGATGACGACGGAGATGAAGGTGGAGGAGACGACAACGATCATGGTGGCTCCACTACACCGAACAAAGTAACATCAGAAGTCATTTCTAAAGATGATAAAAAGCAAGTCAACTTGGAGCTTGATGGAGCTGGGGACATCTACTATACGACCAACACGTCGCTAGTAGAATACCTGAAAAACGGTAACCAAGAATCCTATCAATTCGCTGAAGATCAAAATCAGCTACAAAAATGGGAGAAATACACGGAGCCTTTTGAAATTGAGAAAGACGAAACGGTATTTGCTGTAGCCATGCATCAAAATGAAACAGGGCCTATCACAAAAGCCGCGTCACCTGCCGTGAAGAAGTGGGAGAGCATGACTGATATCCCAAGAGATAAGCAATTTACTATTGAGTTTAATGAATCCTTACAATCTTCCACTGTAAACGAAGATACGGTATATGTAACGAAAGAGAATGGATCGAAAGTAACCATAGACGTTGCGTTATCAGAAGATGGGAAAACGATTGTGGTTGATTCGAAATATGGATACTACCAAGGTCAGACATACACGTTACACATTTCGCAACATATTAAAGCTGAGAATGGATATTTCCTCAAACAATCTGTGGAAATGGAATTTTCAAGATAAATGGAAGCACGGGGACGGTTCCCGTGCTTCATGGGAAGATGAATATGAGCACAATTGTTCATATCGTTTGTTCCACAGCCATGATAAAGTTGTAATTAACTAATTGTTGTTCGGAATAATAAACATGAGAATTTGAAGCATCTTTAGAAATTGTTAGAGCAAGAATGGTAATATTCGTGCAAACAGCACGTGGAGGAATCTAAATGAATAACGGTACAGTAAAATGGTTTAACGCAGACAAAGGTTTCGGATTTATTGAAGTAGAAGGTGGAGACGACGTATTCGTTCACTTCTCTGCAATTAATGAAGAAGGCTTTAAAACGCTAGAAGAAGGTCAAGCCGTTTCTTTCGATACAGAAGAAGGAAGCCGTGGACCACAAGCAGCTAACGTTGTAAAAAAATAAATCATTCAAAAGCTCTTTCCTATATTAGGGAAGAGCTTTTTTTGATCTGAGAGATATGGTGATTGGCTCTATTATTTCTTTTTTGGGGTTGTGGTAGGAAGCACTAGAACCGTCCCCGCGCTTCCACTGCTGAAATGTAAGTGAGGAAGCGCCTGGATCCGTCCCTGCGCTCCGATTCACTCATAATCCCCCACCGTCTCCCAAAAAGCCTCAGGATCGCCTTCTTCATTATCAAAGAAATCAACAACTTTCCCATCCACAATCAAGTAAGCGTTAAGAGTAGTCAAAAGGCCGCTTCCAAGGTCTGGGGCTAGTTCAACCACGTATACATTTTGTTGAAGTTTACTCACGATCAAGTCTTCTGTTGAACCTTGATAGACTAGATCAGCTATAAACTGTATCGCATCGTCTTTGTTCTTAATATTCGCTTGTGGTTGGGTGGTTTGCTCTTTTGGAGTTGAGTTTACGTTGGCGACGTCTGTTTTGCTCTGTCCATCCGTCCATAAAGCCACCGCTTCATCTTTATTGTTTATAGTGAAACCTCTTGCGACTGATTTTAAGTCTTTCACATCTACACTTGCACGTTCTGCGGTGTTGTACGTCTCGTATGCCAGAGATTCCACCTCGTTAGTCAAAGATTCAATATCAGCCATCTGTTCTTCTAATTCTTGCTGTAATTTCATTAGCTTTTCATCTTTTGAATCAGTTAAGAGATTGACGACGCCATGAAGGAAATTCTCTCTTGAGTCTACGGCTTGTTGTTTCTCTAATACTTCAAAAGGTTCGTCCGCTTCAAAACGGTTGTCCCAAACTCTGTTTTGAGCCGTCTCCCCGTAAAAAGAAACGAGGCCGTTAAAGACTCTGTTAGCGTTGACTCCAGAGGATGAGGATGTATCTTGGATTTTATCGACCAGTTTTTTTGAATCCCTGATTTCGTCGGATAATCCAATGGATCTATCGTGATAATTCTTTCCTTGTTTAACAAGCTCCTTTACTCCCTCTTGCTTATCAAGAAAAAGGTCTAAGTCCGAGAACGATGTGCCTAGTGATATGGCTTTTTCTATATCGGATCTAAAACTCTCAACGACATCATTTGATTGATCTAAGTATTGAACGGCCTGCTGGTGAGCCTGGTCTCGCTTCTTCAAGAAACGTAATACTTCTTCCGGGTTGTCCTGGTTGTAAGGCTCGTTGAAGATTTCATTATTAATATAATAAAATTCGTCGGCCCAGTGTGATAGAGCATTTTGCTTGAGGAAGATCGCGACTTTAGCTAATCCTCGTATAGCATATAAATCTCCGGAGTTATTCGAATATTGAATGCCGTCATCAGAGGTCTGTAGGGCAGATGTATAGTCATGCTTCATTAAATGCTCGAGCGAGTCTCCTGTGTACTTTTGAGCTACTTGCTCTTTTCCTTTGTTTAATGCCATTTGGGCATCTTCAAAGTTCTTTGTGTCATCTTCTATAACGTTTGACAAGGAGGCGATGGCGCCTTCATAATCTTCTTGCTCCATTAAAGCAGATCCTTCTTTATAGGATTGATCGGATGCGATTAGAGCGTTTGTTGTATCAATGATTCGGCTGGATGAGCTGTTAGAGAGAATGTCTTCTGATTGATTGGCATATTGGCGTGCTTCTTCATACTCTCCCTTTGTAATGGCCTCTTCGGCTAAAGCAATGACTTTCTTTTGCTCCACTCGTTCTGGACTAGTTTCATAGATATATGTACTAGCGGATATAGAAATGATCAGAATAAGTCCATACTGAAGCAGGACGTGACGTCGCTTTTTGGATTTTCCCCACCATAAAACGAGTGGGGGCTTAATGATGCCGATGATGATAGCTAAAAATGAAATAAGGGCTAAAAGAAAGAAAAGATTTTCAAGCAATAGTAGTCAACTCCTGTTTTCTTATGTAATTAAACTAAATAAAGAACTTCTCTTACCTGAGGTTATACTGCTGATACGTCCTGGAAGAGGTGAGGCATCCTTCTGCTTATGTTTTCGAGGATCGTACTTTAATCCATAAACTCATCTTCTTCCCATTCTCCTTCTTGCACTTCACCATCTGCTAGCACGGCCTTACCATATCCATGTCTCTCAAAGTCCAAAACCTCACCGGTGTAGGTTTCTCCGTTTGATAGAGTCATCTTACCAAAGCCTTGGGGACGATCATTTACCCATTCTCCCTCATAAATGTTGCCACTTCGGTCAACAAAATGGCCATTCCCTTCACGATTTCCGTTTTTCCATTCTCCTTCGTACTTTGTGTCCATCCATAAAAATGAAATCACACGTTTTCCTTTTCCGTGCTTCTTGTTGTTCTTCCATTGCCCCTCATACTCAATATAGAGGAAGCCCCAATCTGTTACTTCTCTACCAAAACCGTTTCTTTTCCCATGTTCCCAGTTCCCTTTGTAGGAGATTGTTTGGTTGCTTAGTTTTCCGTGACCTTGCTTTAGTCCGTCTGTATATTTTCCATCATAAGTCCCGGCCACTATATTGGGATCGTCTTCTGTTATCTCTGTTAAAAGGTTCGCTACAGAGATTAGAGCTACAAATGTGATCAGGAAAGCGGCGCTATATTGTAGGAAGATGTTTTTTCTACTATTTTTTCCTAAGGTCTTTGTTAGGGAAGGGCGTATCATCCCTGTCACCAGGGCAAGGAAGAAAAATACACCTGCAAAAAGAGTGAAGGATAGTAAGGATATGTGCCAGTTAAAGATCAAACCTAGTAGAGCTATGGTGATACTAGCTATTGCAGTGGTGAATAGTTGGAACACTCTAAATCGAGTCCTTTTAGAAGGAGCGGCCAGGGGGAGTGCCCACTTTGGTTTGAACAGTCCTGTAAGGAAAGCGAGTAAGGTGGTTATGAGTAGTATTATGAGTGTGAAAATCATTAAATCCCTCCGTGGAATTAAGAGAATGGTTTTTATATGTTTAGTTTTTATCTAATTTTGTGAGATTCGTTCATAGGTGTATATCGGTTTGATTGGTAATAGTTGAAGACTTTATACCTATTTTTGTTCTGGGGGAAGGGCAAAAAAGGGTCCTGTGCTTCACTTTTAGTTAAGGTGAGTGATCAAAGGAAGCGCCAGAACCGTCCCCGCGCTACACCTGTCCCCATGAACTTACCAATCAATACTCTCTGGATAGTCCTCTTTTAATCTAATCTCATCTGGGTGACACTGATGTTGGGCAGCTGCTTCATATACTTCTTCTTCTAGCTGTTGATATTCTTTCCCTCGTTCTGTTAGTCGTTTCGCCATGATGGATAGATTTTGCTGCCGTTTTTCAGCATCCCATTCTAAATAACGCAGATTTAATAGATCCACGTACTGGGTGCGGAAGTTTGAAAAGCGATAATGAGGACCTGTGAGCGCTTGAGCAGCATTCCGGAACTTTTGTGGGGACAAGACTTCTTGTAAACAATCCTTCACACAAGCATGAAGATACTGAACGAGAATGGTATGTTTATTAGATGGGAAACCTGTGCGTGAACGAGAGAATCCCTCTATGAAAACATTAAGCACAGCGGTGATATAAAGCATTTCAGGGTAATACATGGCAAAGGAATAATGCACATTTTGATTATTGCTGATGATTTCATGAAACTTCATCTTCTCTTGTGTCATATGATTATGGACAAATTCAATGTCCCGATTTCCTTGCATGGCATGCCTTATTTCATAGCAAAAACCAAGAACCCGCGTTCTCGAGCCTTCAAAGCTTGGATCCTCTCCCTCATTAGGAAGGATTGAGTGAAGGGCGTCATAAATTTCCTCTAAATCTTGAGGATCCCCGCTAATCTTCAGGCCTGCTAATTTTGGTGTGTTCGTTACACGAATGATATGATCATCTCCTAACTATCGATATCCCCATGATAAAGCAAAATGGCATAGTGAGCACGGGGGTATGTCCCATGCTTCTTTTTATTTTTGTTTAACTCCATCATTTTCATTTCTTATCGTTCTAAATAACTACTATAAGGTATAATATGGTTATGATATAGACAGGGGGAGGAGCTTATGAAGTGTCCGAACTGCCAATCTCAAAATATCCAACAAGCCCGTTTTTGTGTGAATTGTGGGTATTCGCTTACAAGTATTCCAAAACGAAACAACAAACTGTTGTGGGTTTTTGGTAGTGTGTTGGTTCTTTTTTGTGTTATTTGGACAGCGGTGATTTTTATATATCTTCAAGGTCAAGAAGAAAAGGAAGTCGTGAAGTCGAGTGTGGAAAAGGCTGCAGTGCAAGAGGAACCTCCTTCTGAAGAGGAGAAGCCGGAGGTAGAAAAGCCCCTGCAAGAGAAGGAGGAGACGGTTGCCACTCCTTCTAAGCAAGAACCCGAAACAAAAGAAACGGAAGTAAAAGAAGACAAAGTCAATAAGAAAGAACTAATTGACCAGGCGCTTTCCAAAGTGTATACCGTTTTAACGAATGATGGTCAAGGTTCAGGGTTCTTGTACCGGGATAATGGCAAGGTTGTGACAAATGCGCACGTTGTTTATGGCTACTCAGACGTCATCGTACAAAATCGTAGCGGAGTCCGGTATCCTGCGAGGGTTATAGGGGTATCAAATGAATATGATCTTGCTTTACTATCTGTCGATGGTTTAAAAGGAGAAAAGCCTCTTCCTATTGAATTAGAAAAATCCATGACTGGAATGGAAGTCATTGCTCTAGGCAGTCCGCGCGGTTTACAGAATACAGCTTCAATTGGGTACCTGACAGGTGTAGGGCGTCAATTTGATGACCCTCAGTATGCCTATGAGAACCTATACCAAATTGATGCTCAAGTATCTCCCGGAAGCAGCGGTGGCCCGTTGCTAAGTGCAGAAAACGGGAAAGTGATCGGAATCAATTCGGCGATCCTCTCGGATGACCAATCCATCGGTTTTTCCATGCCTATGTATACGATGGTGGACCTTCTGAACCAGTGGTCCCAATCGCCTATGACAGCTGCAGAGGTCAATGGAGTATTCGGATATGATCAAGGATACGCTACGTCTGGTTCTTATGATACGTACGAAGGTGAGTATAACGATGAATCAGAAGGGGACTATTACCCTGATGTAGAGAGAGAGTTGTCCGATTTTATTATTAGTTTTCGGAATAGCTATGAACAGGCTTTGGATTACCAGGACTTCTCATATATTGAAGGTTTCTTAGAGTATGAGGGTGAAGCTTATTGGGAGCTTTATGATTACATTGAGGACACGAAAGGGAAAGGAATGGAGTTTGATTTTACTTCCAACGAGGTCACAAATGTGGTGGTTGAGGGCGGCTATGCGATTGTCAGCACGTATGAAGTGTTTGATTTCATGAATGCTGCAGGTAATTGGAGTGTCTATGAGCGGGTTAAGGATTATACGGTTGTTGTGGATGAGTATGGGTATTATGTGATTTCTAGTATAGAGATATACCATTAGTGGTACAGGGGGGACGGGTTCATTGTCCCAGCGAGTGTGACATTGATTGTTTTCTTCTGTACTTAAGAGACCGAACAAAAGGTGTTGTAATTTAAGAACCCCTTCTTGATCGAATGTTCATTCAAGAAGGGTTTTCTTATTGTAGAATTTCAAAAAGAGAAGAGGGTCAAGGTACCCGTCCCTTGTGGAAGGTTTTCGTTTTAGGATTAAGTGGGGTGGGAAGGGTCTGTGATTGATCTTATCCTAAGACGAATGTATACTCCAAGGGTGTAGAACAGAATTGCAAAAGGAGTTTGTTATGGAAGATCATCAAAAGCAAGAAGCGCTGAAAGCTCAGGATGAAATGATGGAAATAGCGGATCGGTTATTCCAGGAAGGGAAGTCAGAAGCGGAAGTAAGGAAATTTCTTTCTGAGTATCTTGATCAAAAACGGGCTGAGGTGCAGAAGAATAAGGGATAGGAAGGTTGCTAATGCCTTATTCATATAGTAGATTACCAAATAAAGCAGGAGAGCTATGTAATGCACGTAGCGATCTTGCTTTATTTTTGTATGGATGAGTAGGAGTCATAAGTGCGGTCATGTACTGAAAAGCATTTTAGTGAGCATTCCCCCCTTGATCAAACGTTTGATCAAGGGTGATCGCTTAATGCCTGGGTGCTTACCTGTAAATTGGAAGTTAAGTATAGCTACTTCTCCTGTTATACTTTATGTAACGAAATTATCTTATAAAGGTAGGATTCCATTTGAGTAAATCTGAAAAGATCAATTACTTCGATCGTGAACGAATTACAAGACATGAGAAGCTTCAGCGAGCTAAAGAGCTCTACATTGATTTCTTAGAGCAAGATCATCATACAAGGTTCAATTCCTTTAGTCCCGCTGCGAATAACTATATTAAGGACACGTTCCATAAATATCATCCGAAGGAATTGGCGGCCTTTCGGAAATATGTTGGCATTAGGAAGAAAGCTTCTGCCAAGACCAAGAAGCCTACAGCAAGCAGAAAGAAGACGAATCACAACCTTCATGCCTTCGCTCAGCTAGGTGTGCGCTTTGAATCGAAAGTGAAAGAAGTGCTGCTTATGATTAACCAGCATAAATCAATGGATTTCCAAGTGTCGATACCGGTGAAAGGACATGATTCCAACACGCATTTTCTACGTCCTGATATCGTCATCAATGATGATATTTGGATTGACTGCAAATTGTCTGTTGATAGCAATATTAAAGAAACAGCATTAAAGTACGAGGGACACTGTCGCTTGTTAGAATTTTACCTGCTGATCGATGATGAAGTTGGATACGGCGTGCATGAGGGGTCTGGTCAGATCGTTCGTTCGATATGGAATGTCATTGATCGTGGAAAGAAGCGCTTAGGGGAAGAATTAACCGAGCATTATAATAGAGAGTTTAACCAGTTAAGAGAAGAGTACTTGACTTTAAAGGAAGAAAATACGGGGTAAACAATTGCGGGGATATGTACCGGTGCTGGCTTATTTATTTTATGGTCTAATGCAAATCATGAAACGAAAGATTAAATTATTGTTAAATAGTCAAAGGTTAATGAGCCATTGAAAAAAGGCATGTAACGAGTGCTCGTTACATGCCTTTTTTTATAGGGCTATTTTAGAAAATAGTAATCTGTTTTACACGAGACAGTTTAATCTAATGCATAAACCTCTTCTCCATTCACAAATGTCCTCAACACATAACTACTCCCATTAAACGGGTCATCGTTCCAAAGCACCACATCGGCATCTTTTCCTGCTTCTAAAGACCCGACGCGCTCATCTACTCCTAAATGCTTAGCCGCATTTAACGTAATCGATCTCCACGCATCTTTTTCTTCTAAGCCATGATTATGAGCTTGAATCGCGCTCATCCGTAAGTACTCAATACCAACCACAGGGTGATCGGTAGTAATGGAAACAGAGACCCCAGCTTGGTTTAGGATGCCTGCTGTTTCCCAGCCTTTGTCGCTTAGTTCTACTTTGGAGCGAGTGGACATCGTAGGTCCGATGGCTGCTGGGAAGTTAAATTGGGCAATGTAATCGGGTATTTGATGGCCTTCCGTGCAATGCTCGATACTGATGTCTAGGTCAAATTCCTTAGCCAGTCTAAGGAGGGTCACAATATCATCTGCACGGTGGGCATGGGCACGGAGCGGAATTTCTTTATCCAGGACTTTGCCCAAGTTTTCAAGGCCAAGATTATCCTCAACGTTCTCCCTGCGCTCGAGCTTTTGCTTATATTGTTGTGCTTTTCTTAACTGTTGGCGGAACATAGCTGCGATCCCCATACGCGTTACTGGTGCATGGCCTTTTGAGCCGTGAAGGCGTTTGGGGTTTTCACCGAAAGCGGCCTTCATGCCAGAAGGTCTGCGGAGCACCATTTCATCTACAACGTTCCCACTTGTCTTAAGTGTCACCATTTCACCTCCGATGACATTCGCGCTTCCTGGTAACACCTGAACGGTTGTGACGCCAGCCTTTCGTGCATCATCAAACCCCTTGTCACGAGGGTTAATACCATCTAGCGCTCGAATTTCTGGGGTAATAGGGCTGCTTGTTTCGTTAAAATCTTGCCCAGGTTGTCCGATCCCTTCTTCATGTACGCCCAGGTGCGTGTGCACATCGATAAGCCCTGGTGTGATATAGAGTCCGGTTGCATCGATGACCTGTTCAGGCTCCTCGCCAAGCTCAACTTCTCCAACTTGAGTTACTTTTCCACCTTCAATGAGTACACTCGCATTCGTAAGCGTCTCACCATTTCCGACGATAATCGTTCCGTTCTTAATTAACTTCATTAAAATCACCCCTGAATAAAAAATGTATAAATTGGTAAAAATCTCTTGCGTTAATTTAACTGAAAATTTATACTATTAACAAATTTACAATTTCGATACTATACGAAATGGATAGAGATGTAAATAGGGAGCTAATTCGAAATAAAGGTTCGGATTAGGTCTAATTTCATAGAAATTATACTGAAAGGCGGAATGGAGTATGTCGTCAGAGGAATTCGATTCTGTAATCGACGAATTGGATAAAGGCATTATTAAACAATTGTCGAAGAATGGGCGCATGTCTTTTGCAGAAATCGCAAGTGAGCTGGACGTAACAGAAAAGACCGTTCGCAAACGCTATAACCAATTGGTTGATAACAATATCCTGGAGGTTGTAGGAGTCGTAAACCCTATTACATTAGGGATTAAGATTGGTGCTATTGTACAGGTTCAAGTTGTTCCACAACACATAGATGAAGTCATTACATCGTTAACGAATATCCCGGTGATTCGCTATGTTACGACACTAACGGGGGAATACCAATTGCTTGGTCAGGTTAATGTCAGAAGCTATGAAGAACTCAATGAAACGGTCAAGAAGATCTATCAGATTCCACATATCCAATCGACTAACGTCCTAGTTCAAATGGATGTCCATAAAAATACATTTGAATATTTATAGATATATTTTTTTAAACATACATGTTTGAAAATTCAGTTAAAAGGGAGGCTGGCGACAAAGGGACAATTAATCTGTCCCGGAGGAGAAGGTGTGGGAACGATTCCAGTCGCGATGTGGAATTGCTGAGTATTTAAAGAATGAAAAATAAGATTTCAGGAGGATCCATATGAAAATTTTTATTTCAGCAGATATTGAAGGAATTTCTGGTGTGGCCACAAATGTGCAACTGAAGAAAAATGATGAGTACCAACGTTTCCGGAAGCTTATGACCGAAGAAGTAAATGCAGCTGTGCGCGGTGCCTTTAACGGAGGGGCGACAGAGGTGGTTGTGGCAGATGGGCATGGGAATATGTCGAACATTTTAATTGAAGAGTTCGATGAACGGGCTCGCCTCATTTCAGGGAGTAACCGCGTGATGTGTCAGTTAGAAGGCCTTGATGAGACGGTTGATGGCATGATGTTCGTGGGTCATCACGGTCGTGAATCAGGTTCTGAGCGAACCACCATTAGCCACACGTTAGCGGGCATTTGTGTGAAAGAAATGAAAGTGAATGGGAAAGTAGTTGGTGAAACGGAATTGAATGCCGGGGCGGCAGGATTTTACAACGTCCCATCAATTTTCATCTCAGGCGATGATGCTTACGTTGATGAAGTGAAGGAAACGTTGCCAGATGTCGAGAGTGTAGTGACAAAGCGCGGAATCGACCGCTTTGCTGCTGATCTTCGTTCACCTAAGCAAGTTCATAAAGAAATAGAAGAAAAGTCGGAGGCTGCGGTACAACGACTGGATACGTTCACGCCATATGAAGTACCCGGTCCAATTACATTCGACCTAACGTTTAAAGGATCTCAACAGGCGTTGATGACAACAACCATTCCTACAGTTGAAATGACGGGGACAGAAAGCGTTCGATTTACTTGTCAGGATTACATAACGGCCTATAAGCAAATGTGGGGGCTTGTCATTATTGCGATGTCTGCCACGAATGGAGTACTTGGCCACGTGAATGCATAACAGAAAGAAAGGAGGAAGAAGATGTACATTCTTAAGCGATTCCTAACGATGATTGTGACGATTTGGGTCATTACAACGTTGACGTTTATTATCATGCATTCTATACCGGGGGATCCTTTTGCCTCGGATGCTGACGTACTCCCGGAAGAAGTCGTTGAGAATATGAGGGAGAAATACAACCTCGATCAGCCCCTTCCCGTTCAATATCTTCTTTATTTAAAGAATCTCGCCACCTTGGATTTAGGACCTTCCATTGAATCAAAAACGCGGGATGTGAACACGTTGATTGCGGATGGGTTTCCGGCATCTGCGTTACTCGGCATACAAGCTCTTGTGATTGCCATTGTTTTTGGCCTTATATTAGGAATCGTTGCGGCGCTTAATCACAACGGCCTACTGGACTACCTCTCCATGGGGGTAGCTATTATAGGGATTTCGGTGCCAAGCTTTATTCTGGCGCCTCTCTTGATTAAATATTTTGCCGTAGATTGGGGGCTTCTTCCTGTAGCTTCGTGGGGAACTTGGGAGCATACGGTGTTACCGTCGGTTGCTTTAGCAACAGCCCCGCTCGCCATCGTTGCTCGCTTCATGAGGTCGAGCATGCTTGAAGTGATGAATCAGGATTACATAAAAACCGCAGATGCAAAAGGGGTCAGTACGATCGGGATTGTGATCAAGCACGGTATTCGTAACGCGCTCATTCCCGTTATATCTTTTATCGGCCCTTTAGTGGCGTTTCTTCTTACAGGAACGTTCGTCATTGAGAAGATCTTTGCCATACCAGGGATTGGGAAGTATTTCGTCGATAGCATTTTCAATCGTGATTTCCCTGTCATCCTAGGCACGACTATCTTCTTCAGTGCGATTCTCATTGTGACCTTGTTTATTGTGGATATTTCGTATCGATTAGTGGATCCAAGAATTAAATTATCGAGTAAGGGGGAGTAGAGATGATCGAACAGAGAAATGAAGAAGATTTATTTCACCCCGTAGACCGCAATCGGTTCAAGCAAAATGAGATCGTCAGGCCGAGTGTCGGTCAGTTCAGGGAAACCGTGACGAACATTTTACGAAATAAGCTTGCCGTACTTGGAATGTTTATTTTGGTAATCATTACGTTCTTCGCAATTTTTGGGCCGGGCATGGTTCCTTATAGTTATTCGGATCAGAACTTAGAAGCGAAGAACCTGGCCCCAAGTGTTGAGCATTGGTTTGGAACGGATTCACTTGGGCGAGATATGTGGGCGCGTACGTGGTACGGGGCCAGAATCTCTTTAACAATCGGAATTGCAGCCGCGTTAATTGACCTCATTATGGGCCTTGTGGTTGGAGGTATATCAGGTTATATGGCTGGTCGAGGGAAATTGGGGGACCGAATTGATGGCTTCCTCATGCGAATTGTAGAGATCTTATATGGTATACCGTATTTGCTGGTGGTGATCTTACTACTAGTTGTTATGAAACCTGGTTTATGGACCATTATTCTCGCTTTATCCATTACAGGTTGGGTCGGCATGGCGCGGATTGTAAGGGGGCAAATTCTTCAGTTAAAAGAGCAAGAATACGTAACGGCTGCTCAGAAACTTGGTACCTCTCATGGAAAGATTATCTGGCGTCATTTGTTTCCGAATATGATCGGCATTATTATAGTGAACCTGACATTTACGATTCCAAATGCCATTTTCGCAGAGTCCTTCTTAAGTTTTATCGGTTTAGGGGTACAAGCCCCGATTGCAAGCTGGGGAACGATGGCCAATGATGCATTAGGTGTCATCTTAACCGGACAGTGGTGGCGTTTGTTCTTCCCTGGTTTCCTCATCTCGTTAACGATGTTTGCATTTAACGTATTTGGAGATGGATTACAAGATGCGCTCGATCCACAATCAAGTGATTAAAGGAGGGGTGAGATGGAACGTTTATTAGAAGTTGAAGACTTGCACGTATCGTTTAAGACCTATGGCGGGGAAGTGCAAGCTGTACGCGGTGTGAACTTCCACGTTAATAAAGGAGAAGTACTAGCTATTGTGGGGGAGAGTGGTTCTGGTAAGAGTGTGACAGCAAAGACGATTATGGGATTGTTACCGAAGAAAGTCAGCCGCATCAGCTCAGGAGTGGTCACTTTTGAAGATGACGACTTGCTAACGTATTCCAAGAAGGAAATGCAAAAAGTAAAAGGATCTAAAATTAGTCTTATTTCTCAAGATCCAATGACATCTCTAAACCCTACGATGAAGATCGGTTACCAGATTGACGAATCCTTAAAACTGCATACGAACTTATCTAAAACGGAACGAAAAAGCCGCGTGCTGGAGCTTCTGACCTTAGTCGGTATTCCGAATGTGGAGGAGCGCTATAGCCAGTATCCGCATGAGTTGAGTGGAGGAATGAGACAAAGGGTTCTTATTGCAGTTGCCCTTGCCTGTGAACCTCAGCTTATTATTGCAGATGAACCAACAACAGCGCTTGATGTAACCATTCAGGCTCAAATTCTTGACCTGCTTAAAGACCTTCAGAAACGCTTGGATACGTCTATCTTAATCATCACCCACGATTTAGGAGTGGTCGCTGAAGTTGCGCAGCGTGTGGCGGTCATGTATGCGGGCGTGGTTGTGGAGAGCGGTTCGGTTGAAGAAATTTTTGCGAATCCAAATCATCCTTATACGTGGGGGCTGCTCGGTTCCATTCCAAAACAACGACAAGATGGGGCGCGAGAACGTCTAATCCCGATTGAAGGGACACCTCCTGACTTGTTCTCTCCACCGAAAGGGTGCCCGTTTGCGGCTCGGTGTGAGTATGCGATGGATATATGTGTAGAGAAAATGCCGGAGTCTACGTACTTGACCAGCGATCATGCCTCTAAATGTTGGTTGAATGATTCTAGAGCTAAGAAGCCGAAGGAAGTCGCAATGGCGGGGAGGAGTAGATAATGTCAGAGTCACTCGTAGACGTACAGCAGGTGAAAAAGCATTTCCCAATTGGAGGGAACCAAACGCTTAAAGCCGTTGATGATATCAGTTTCTCCATTCAAAAGGGAGAAACGTTAGGGCTTGTAGGAGAAAGTGGAAGTGGAAAGTCAACGCTTGGTCGCACGATTGTAGGACTAGAAGGTGCTACTTCAGGATCCGTTACGTATAAAGGAAAAGACGTATCGACTCTTGGGCGTAAGGAAGCTCGTGAAGCGAACCGAACGATGCAGATGATTTTCCAGGACCCACAAGCTTCTCTGAATCCAAGAATGAAGGTCATGGATATTATCGCAGAGGGAATTGATGCGCATGGCTTATTAAAAGGCAAGAAGCGTAAAGAAAGAGTCTTTCAGCTTTTAGAAAGGGTCGGGCTTCAGGCGGATCATGCCAAAAGGTATCCTCATGAATTTAGTGGAGGGCAGCGTCAACGGATTGGAATAGCGCGGGCGTTGGCTGTAGAGCCTGAATTTATCGTAGCGGATGAGCCGATCTCAGCGTTAGATGTCTCGATTCAAGCACAAATCGTTAACTTAATGGAAGATCTAAGACAGGACTCGGAGCTGACGTATTTGTTTATTGCTCATGATCTAGGGATGGTGCAGCATATCAGCGATCGTATAGGAGTCATGTATCTCGGTGGGATGATGGAGCTTGCTGATAGTGATCAATTGTTCCAAGAACCCCTTCACCCTTACACGCAGGCCTTGCTATCCGCTAATCCAGTCCCGGATCCGGCGGTGACAAACAGTCGAGAGCGAATTCTGCTAGAGGGGGATCCCCCTAGTCCTGTTAATCCGCCATCCGGATGCCGTTTCCGGACAAGATGTCCGCATGCAATGGGTGTTTGTAGTGAAGTAGTTCCTGAATGGAAAGAACAGCAAGCGGGTCATTGGGTCGCTTGTCATCTATATAATGAATAGGAGGATGAGAGAAATGAAGAGAATGTTCTTTGGAGTACTGTTTGTGCTTGTACTTGTACCCATGCTTGCTGCGTGTGGTGGTGATGCATCAGGAGAAGGTGAAGGTGAGTCGGAACAATCGATTACGGTGAACGCGAAGAGTGAACCACCATCCCTAGACCCAGCACTTGCGACGGATACAACGTCTGGATGGGTTTTGGACCACTTATACGAAGGTCTTTATACAGAAAATAAAGAAGGCGAAATTATTAAAGGGCTTGCTGAAGAAGTAGAAGTATCTGATGACAAAACGACCTATACGGTAACCATTAAAGAAGACGCTAATTGGTCAAATGGTGATCCTATTACTGCTGAGGACTTTGAATATTCCTGGAAACGTGTCCTAAAGCCTGAAACAGGTAGTTCATTCGCCTTTTATATGTACTACATAAAAGGGGCTGAAGCGTACAACAAAGGTGACGGTTCGGTTGAAGACGTAGGTGTTACTGCAGTTGATGAGAAGACGCTTAAGTTTGAGCTTGAGAAGCCGACTGGTTTTATTGAGAAGCTGCTTGCGTTCTGGACGTACTACCCAGTTAATAAATCAGTGGTAGAAGACAATGAAGACTGGGCTGCTGAAGCAGACAACTATGTCAGTAACGGCCCTTACTCCCTTGATAGCTGGGATCATGATAGTCAGCTTATTGTGAAGAAGAACGGAGAGTATTGGAACAAAGAAGATGTGTCCATGGAGAAGATTACATGGGAAATGGTGAATGATGCGAATACGTATTATCAAATGTACAAATCAGGCGAGCTTGATATGATTGATACACTGCCAACAGATGTCATCGCCCAAGAAAAAGGAAGCGAAGACTTCAAGATTACGCCGTACTTCGGAACGTACATGTACATGTTCAACGTGGACAAAGAACCATTTACAAATCCGAAAGTTCGAAAGGCCTTTACGATGGCAATCGATCGTGAATCGATTACCGAAAACATCTCTCAAGGCGGCGAAGACCCTGCCTATGCCTTCGTACCTTATGGAGTAGACACACCAAACGGAGATTTCCGTGAACAAAAAGAAGCCTATTTCGAAGAAAATTATGATGAGGCGAAGCAACTAATCGAAGAAGCGAAACAAGAAGAAGGATGGGACGAACTCCCAACAGTTGAATTGATGTACAATACATCAGAGAACCATAAGAAGATTGCAGAAGGCGTTCAAGAAATGTTGAAACAGAATCTTGGTGTGGAAGTAACCTTGAATAACCAAGAGTGGAACACTTACCTTGATACAACGAAACAAGGGAACTACCAAATGGCTCGTATGGGCTGGATTGGCATTTATGTTGATCCAACGCCGATCCTTGATTATTATCTTGGAGATAGCCCAAACAACCGTACAAACTGGGTAAGCGAAGAGTACGACTCTTTAATGGCTGAATCAAAAGGAATTCAAGATCCAGCGAAACGAATGGAGAAGCTTCATGAAGCAGAAGATATCTTGATGGAAGAACTTCCATTTATGCCTGTATACCACTATTCTCAAAACTATTTAACTTCACAAGATTACAAAGGAATTGTGTATCCGGTAAACGGCATGCCTTACTTGCAATGGGCTGAAAAGAAATAATGTAAAGAAGAGCTGACCTTAGGAAAGAGGTCAGCTCTTTATATAAGAGGAGAGTGAAGAGATGTTTTTTGTTATTCCAATGGCGTTGTCGGCAATCATTCTTGCCCTATGTTATGGACTGGGGGATTTTGAATTAATACATATGGTGAACACAGCATTTTACTGGGGATTGATTAGTCTGACCATCGGAACCTTTCTTCACATTATTCAAACCGGCTTTTTTCGGTTGTTTACGAGTGGCTTTAAACAGCTGAAGCGTCGAACAAGGTCTGCTGAACGGGTGGATCGGAGATTGAAAGAGGATAGAGAGTTGCAGAGTTGGAAGAGAGGCGTGTCTGATAAGAGCAGGGTTATGTTTTTAGGGATTGGGATAGGATTGATCCTATCGGCTTTTGGTGGAGTGTTGATGTTGTGAGAAGATAGTTTGGCGGGACATATCGTACACTTCTACTGGAGTGTCATAAAGGTTGCAAATGGTTCTGTGTTAGGAGTGCAAAAATGAAGGGACAAACTCAGTACTTTGAAGTAACAAAGATTATAGAAGTAGGAGAAGGCATGAGAGTGTGTTTAGATTTTACTGATATCTTGGCACCTGCAGAAGGTCTTTTTGTAGGCAACACGGGTCACGGGTATGTGCACGTTCTCTCGGAGAATCGCGAAACAGGGGATTATCCCGCAAGACCGTTTCGAATTAACTGTGGTGCGTTTCATCAGTATTTACATCAAGGTGATCGAATGCTCTACCTTCATGAGGTAACACCAGGAGAACCTCTTACGCTTTCTAGCCTTGAGGTGGAAATAGATCGGTACGTTGGGAGAGTGAAGATTGAGAAGCGTCCGTTTGTAAGAGTGGAGTGTGAAGGTCAGGACGGAATGATTTCTGCCACGCTTCAGAATTCTTCTAGTGTTTTTGTTCGGGAAGAGAGTGAAGGGGAACTATCGGTTCAGGATCTAACCGTTGGGCAGCGGATCTTGTGTCTTCCGGATGAGCCTGGGCGTCATTTGGGTGAGAGGATTGAGGAGACTATTTTTGAGAAGTAAGAAGTACGGGATTTATCTACCGTGCTTCTTTTATTTTTTCATAGATTTAGACTGTTGATAGAAAGAGAATTCAATACTTCTTATGCAAATCTTCTAATTGAATTATAATGAAGGTTTTGAAATAATATCCAAAAGGACGTTTTTAATTCGGGTGAGCTATTTGAGTAAGATTGAGGCAACTACATAATCTATGAATCTATTCATTTTTATATACCTAGAAACGTCTTAAATAACGGGAGAGGTTGAAAGCATATGAGAGCCATGAAATGGTTGATCGTTTCATTTATGTTGGTGCTAGGTCTTACAACATCTGTATCAGCAGAGGAAGAAACCTATGAAGAATTATCAGTCGAGGAGAAACACAAGTTACTGACTGAGATTGCGATTGAGAAAGATATACCGCCTGAAATTTTAAAGGCGATTGCTGCCGGGGAAAACAATATGATGCAGTTCAAAGAAGATGGTACCGTTCAAATCGTTGAAGATGGTGGCATTGGGATCATGCAAATAACGAATCATGACCTTACGGGTGTAGATAAAACTCGTTTGGCTACTGATACGGAGTACAATATTAGGGTAGGCGCTGATATTTTAAATCAGAAGTGGGATTACTTTGCTTCAAATCCTGCTTTGCCTATCATAAATGGTGCTAGTAACCGCCATATTTTAGAACAGTGGTACTTTGCTATTATGGCTTATAATGGGTATTCAAATTTGAATAACCCTGATAGAGATTATGAAAATGGTGAAAAGCCCTATCAAGAAAAGGTATTCACCAATATAAAAAAATATAGTGGAGTTTCAATAGCCGCGATACCTGAAGACTTTTCTTTCGATACTGAAGATGGCTTCAAATCAGAACAAGGTGAATATAGTTGGAATGGAGCAAATTCATATACTACTCAAATGTTCCAACCTGGAGATCAAGTGTATGTAATGAATAACTATGATTTGAGTGACAACTATGACTATGGAAATCTAAGAACCAATAAATCATTTACGAGTAGTCCGGTTGATCGAGTTCCATATTACTCGGAACTGGAAATTGTAAGCGGTCCTTATTACCCAACAGAGTGGATCTATCGACATTTTGTAGCTTATGAAGTTAAAAGCGATCACTACAATGGATACGTAGCTTCAGCTAACTTAAGGAATATGGAACAAAAGGAAAAGGAATTTGATCCAAAAGGTGAGCAGATGACGGAAGTGTCTTTGGATAAAACATGGAAAATTGAAATGAATACTGAGATTGACCCAGCAACAGTAAATGAGCGTAATGTCTACATTGTTTCCGATGATGGAAAAGGTGTACGTATCGATTTATCGTTATCCTCTGACCAAACCATGATCACAGCAACTCCTGAGGGTGAGTATGACAAAGACACGGAATATGCGCTGTATGTGAAGGGGTTGAAGTCTACTGAAGGGGAGCCTTTAGGGACGAATGTATTTAGGGAGTTTAAAACGGTTAAATAGAATTACTAAAATTGCAGTGGGACAAGGGGACAGGTGCATTGTTCCGAGTATGTTATTAATGTAAGGTAGAAAAATAAAAGGATCAAAGTACTCATTGGAGTACTTTGATCCTTTTTAGTTCGCTCTCGTTTTTGGATATTGAGAGACAACGGGACGATGTACCTGACCTATAATTTGTTCTCCATGAATCTTTCAGACCAACCTTGAACATTCCAACTGGCATCACTGCATGCAGATCTTACATCGCCTTTAGTAAGAAGCACGGGGACGGTTCCGATGCTTCTTTTTTTAGTGAATTTTCGGTTTGAATGAAGCACTAGAACTGTCCCCACGCTTCCTAGAATTTATTATCTTTGGTTTGCAAAAGGACAGTGTGCCTATCCCCCTGATTCATAAAGTTTCGTTTAGCGTCTAGCAAAAGAAGGTCATTTACGTTTTGAAGAAGAAAGTCCTAGTAGTAGGACTTAAATTTCGAATTAAAAATATAGTCAGGGGTTGGGAGTGTGATCGACATCGCATCCTTCGAAAAGAGAATAGAGTTCATTAAGAGTGCTTTGGAACATGCTGAGCGTCGTATTGAAATTCTAGATCAAAAAGCCAGTATTCTTATCGCTATTCAGGGTGGTTTTCTTGTTTTAATTCTCGCTTTATTCAAAGATTATTTTGGAGGTTATGTTCAACTCTTTGAACAAGCAGAACGTTATCGAATATTGTCTAACTTGTTTGTCTTGATCAGCTTATGTCTTACATTCTACGTTATGATTCTATTAATTCTTACTATAAGACCTAAGTTGAAGTTCTTTTCTTCTTCCATGCCGTATGCTCCAATCGATGCAAGTCGCTATATATTTTGGTTCGATAAGAGAGCGGGGAACTTGGTTACGCACGTTTATGAAGATGCTGTTGATGGGATGAATTATCTTATAATATGGAATGTGCTTGGAGTATTATTCCTTCTTATTTTCACCATGTTTTAATAGCAAGAGGGGAGGACAGGGGAAGTTTCGGTACCTATGCATTCCATTTACACATTAGAATTCAGATCAAAGCAGGGAAGCTTAGTTGATAACTTAGCTTCCCTGCTTTATTTTTGTTTGGAAAAGAAGATGAACAACACCCTTTTGTTAGTAGTACTTATCAGCATTTTAATAATCTTTCCATCTTGTTCAAATGTTTGATCAAGAGAAATGGTTTAATGCAGGTAGCACTATAACCGTCCCAGTACTTTTTTTAGTTCTTTATCTTTAAAGTATTTAAAAATAATTTTAGAAATTAACATAGAATTACTGAAGTAGAAAGGGATATATAAAGGTATACCGAAAGCACTTATACTTGTTAAACCGGGAACTAGGCCAAACAACTTCCAATGAACGGAAATTATTATCAAGAAAGAAACTATATAAACCGATATGCCTGCAATCCAAATCCTAACTTTAATATCTTCAAAATTGTCTTCTTTCATAATATGAATGAGTGATGAAAATTCCTCTTCTTCACTAGCTCTTTCATTCTTCATCTCTTTAAAGAGCGTATAAATACCGAAGATGAACGTAAACCAAGTTATGTAAGTAACTGGAGATTTATAATTGAAGAGGTCTAATTCAGGAAACATATACACATACAAAAAATAAAGAAACAATAAAATTGTAGTCCAACGAATGATTAATTCAAAAGTTTTTAGAATGTACTTCATACTGAAACTCCTACATAAATTTTTCTAAGATTCTTTTTTGTATATCACCAAGATACTTTATTCTGCATAAACCTTTTAATGATGAACTGGTATCACTGCAATTGGTTCTTACAAACAGAAATAAATGTTGAATGGAAGTGACGTGAAAAGTGTGTTTTAAAAAGATTTTCAGTTCAATAGTAAACATAAATAATACATATACTCGCTCTCAACTTTCTTAGATATAACTCATTTGGCATTTGTTAACTCACTTCATTTTTTAAGTAGTTTAATTGTCGCAGAATAAAATGTACCACGATTTTGGTCGAATGCAAGTTGTTTATTGAATTATTCCTATATTTCTACTTAATTCTAATTAGGCCTTAGGCGGCCCATGGGCTTACGAGCTCGCTACTTTTTTATTGGTTATATACTCTCCCTAATTTTCTTCATCCAATCAACTAATTAATTGGTAATAAAAATGCTGTATTTACAATACTAGTAATAAAGTGTGAGAAATGTAATTTATAACCTACTAAAGACTTCAGTATTATAGTACAATGATAGTCGTTTAGTATGAGTTCGATCTTTACAATTAAGGGAGGAAGTACTTTTGAAAGAAAAAGGTGGAAGATTTAAATTCAACCCTTTCAATAAACAGTCCGTGGAAAGAGATGAAAGGGAGCCTGTACCTAGTCATGCAAGGCAATCAGAAGGAGAACGAAACATATATGATCAGGAACAAAACCTAACTCCTGAAGAAGCAAGCTTACATAATAATTTTACTACTGAAGCGACGAATGAATCTAATGAACCAAGTCTATATAACTATGAAACGGAACAATTAGAAAATCCGAAGGCGGAGACCGAAGAGGTTTCATCTACCACTCATGTGGATCTAAGTGAACCAGATTCGAGTGAAGCGATCTTGGATCAACAAGACCTTTCTGAACTTACAACGCACAGTGAGAAGGATGAACGCATACAAAAGCTCCAGGATTACATCGAAGAGCTCAAACTCGAAAATAGCATCATTCCAGGCTTGAAGGCAGATGTAGCAAGCCTTAAGGAAGAAGTTCAAGAGCTAAAACAACCTTCAGAGCAGCATGCCGCGACACGAGAAATTGGCGCAGAAGATTTAACGCAGATGGTCTATGAAGGCTTCACTAAGCTTGAGAAGCAGTTTGAAGGTTTAAGTAGAGAATTCACATCTAAGGTTAAACAAGATGAGAGCAAAGAAAAAGTAATTGATAGCTTACATAGAGAATTACAGACATACAAAGAAGATCAAATTAAAGATATTATCAAACCCGTTATCAACGATCTGATCTTGATGGCAGATCGTACAAAGAAACAAGTTGATCGCCTTTCTAAAGAAGATGAATTAAATCCACAGAAACTTCTGCGTGCGCTAGATGATTCAGTTTTAGATGTTGATGACATTCTTTATCGTCAGGGGATCGAATCCTTCACGCATACTAGTGAAACCTTTGATAGCAAGAAGCAACAGATTGTTAAAACCATTAAGACCGATGATGAAACGAAAGATAAGCAAATTGCAGAAGTCGTAGGTAAAGGCTACGAATGGGACGGTAAAGTATTTCGTAATGAAAAAGTGAATGTCTTTGTCTACGAAAAGCCAAAGAATTCATAACACATAGTCTTAAATTTTTCGAATATCTAAGTTAGATACAAAGGAGCTATACAATGAGTGATATTAAAAAAGTATATGGAATTGACTTAGGCACAACGTATTCATGTATTTCCTATATGGATGAACACAATAAGGCGGTTGTCTTATCAAACTCAGAAGGGGAACGTATTACGCCTTCAGTTGTATATTTTGAAGACATAGGAGAAGACAAACCGAATGTTGTGGTAGGTACAGCAGCAAAGGAAAGTTCAAAACTTTATCCGAACGATGTTGTTTCGTTTATTAAACGCCAGATGGGTACAGATATTCCATTTTATCATGGAGATGAGAATTATCGCCCTGAAGAGGTGTCTGCTTATGTGTTGAGGAAGCTTGTTCAGGATGCTGCTGAGAGCACGGGCGAAGATATTGAAGATGTGGTTATTACCGTACCTGCATACTTTGGTGTGAATGAGCGCGAAGCTACAAAGCGTGCCGGTGAAATAGCAGGACTTAACGTAATTGGATTAATACCAGAGCCGACAGCAGCGGCAGTGGCATACGGAATGACGAAAGAAGACGATAAGAAAGTACTTGTATATGACCTTGGCGGAGGAACATTTGACGTTACCTTAATTGACATTTCACAAGAGTCAATTGAAGTAGTTGTTACTGGTGGAGACCATAACCTTGGAGGGAAAGATTGGGATGATGCGATCATCTCTTACTTAGTTGATCAATATAAAGAACAAACAGGTTCTGATGAAGATATTTTAGAAGATGAAGAAACAGCTCAACAGCTACAACTAAGTGCTGAGTCTGCTAAGAAGACATTATCTTCACGCAATAAAGCACCAATCCGCTTCAATCACGGAGCTGAAAGTGTTCGTGTTGAGCTAACTAGAGAGAAGTTTGAAGAGATTACTGAGCATTTGCTTCAACGTACCATCGAACTGACGAACCTCATGTTAGAAGAAGCGAAGAAAAAGGGAGAAGGCGCTGACCAGGTAGATGAAATTATTCTAGTCGGTGGTTCTACTCGTATGCCTCAAATTGAAGCACGTCTAACTCAAGAATTTAATGTTCAATTAACCGTTTTTGACCCGGATGAGTCGGTAGCGAAGGGCGCTGCATTATATGGCATGCAACGATCTCTGCAGGACTGGGTCAAAACAAGAGCGCAAGAAATTAACGAAAGCACGGGCGGAGGTTCAAGTGAAGATACCGCCAAAGCAGAAGAGCAGGCTATAGACGAGCTTGCGAATATTGCTCCTGCTATAGGACCAGGATCAATTGAAAGCAATATCAAGCGTGCCATTAAAAATGTAACAAGTAAGAGCTTTGGTATTATTGCGATTGTAGATGGAGAAAGAAAAGTCGTTAACCTCGTTAAGAAAAATGATTCTTTGCCAAGTGTAATTACTCAAAGTTTCGGAACGCTTGAAGCTGATCAGGAAACAGCGTTGCTAGAAGTTATGGAGAATGAACTATCTGATGAAAATGTAGAGATTGATAACGCGGTAAATATAGGAGAAGCAGTTCTTGAGTTGCCGCATGGATTACCAGAGGGGGCCCCAATTAGCGTGAAGTTTGTGTTAAATGAAGATGGACGCTTAGAAGTTACAGGGGTAGAACTTACAAACAACGGACAAGTGAATGCGACACTTGAAACCTCTTCCATAATTACTCTTGAAGAAGTGGAAGAAGCAAAAGTTAGAAGTAGTGCGTTACAAATAAGTTAAAGGCGATGGGGGCTCGTGATGAGTTATACATTAGGGATAGACTTAGGGACAACATATTCAGTCATGGCTATTGTAGATGAATCCGGAAGTCCGGTCGTCTTAAAAAACAGTGAGGGGTCTAATCAGACCCCTTCAGTAGTTTATATAGAAGATGAGCCTATTGTTGGTGAGTTAGCGAAAGAATATCAAGCTTTCGGAGAATCGCAGGTAGCGGCATTTTTTAAACGCTCAATGGGAGATCCGGATTTCTTATTAGATTATGGTGGAGTAGAATACGACACGATCTCTCTTTCCTCGCTTGTGTTGAAAAAAATGAAACAAGATGCAGAGAAAGCTCTTGGTGGCCCTGTAAAAGATGCTGTTATTACCGTTCCAGCATATTTCAATAACAGCCAGCGTGAAGCTACGGTGAAAGCAGGAGAACAAGCAGGTTTGAATGTACTGAGGATTATTAATGAACCGACAGCTGCGGCAATTGCCTATGGAATGGACCGGAAAAACACAGGCAAGGTCCTTGTCTATGACCTCGGAGGAGGAACGTTTGACGTCACACTCGCTTCAGTCACAAGTGCTACGATTGACGTTATGGCGACAGATGGTGACCACGCACTAGGCGGGAAAGATTGGGATGATTGTCTGGCCATCTACCTTTCTGAACAGTTTCAAGAACAATTTGGGGTGGACCCAATGGAAGATGATGATGCCTTTCATTCTATTTTGGTCAGTAGCGAAAAAGCGAAGAAAAAGCTTACATCTCTAGATCGGGCTGTCGTTAAAGTAGTCTATGACGGACATGTTGGACAATATGAAATCACAAAAGACATCTTTGAGGATGTTACACAGCATTTGTTAGAACGAACGTGGAACTTAGCCAATCAAGTCATGCTAAATGCAAAAGTGAACTGGTATGAGGTTGATGAAGTCATTCTTGTCGGAGGTTCTACAAGAATGCCAATGGTTGCTGATTTTCTTGAAGAGCGAACTGGCAAAAGACCAAAAGCAAGTATTAATGTGGATGAAGTCGTAGCCTGCGGAGCAGCAATCCAAGCTGCAGTAGATCAATCTGCAAAAAAGAAATCCAAACCAGCTTTTGCTATTGGATCTGTAAAGAAAGTCCAAGACGTAATGAGTCACAGTCTAGGAATGGTTGCCATTAACGATGACCACAGCCGGTACATAAATTCAACGATTATTCACAAAAACACGCCCATTCCGGCTACGAAAACGAGACCTTATCGAATTCAAACGTCTGCTGCATCCCCGAATACTCTTGAGGTGTATGTCACACAAGGCGAAAGTGAACAGCCCCTTGAATGTGATGTTTTAGGAAAATATGTCATCTCGGATATTACTCATGTTCAACATGATCAAGCCATCATTCATGTGGCTTATTCTTATGATGCAAATGGAATTGTTCAGGTGACCGCCACAGATGAGAGTACAGGTAACGATCTTCCTGTACGTATTGAGTCTGTCCCAGAAGACTTAGCGTGGCTTGATGAGGAACCGGTGCAGGAAGAGGAAGTGGTTGTTGAACCAACGTCAGTGATGATGGCGATTGACCTGTCTTACAGCATGGCAGGTGATCCATTACTAGAAGCACAGAAAGCAGCTAAAGAATTCGTGAAAGAAATGTCTTTAGAACACTCATCCGTTGGGGTTATGGGGTTTGCAGACACTGCAAGAGTGACCCTTCCCCTTATTAGTGACTACAGAAAACTCATGAACGGAATTGACGCACTCACACCTTTATTTATAAACGGAAAGCTAGGCTATTCAAATAAAGGAGAGCCTTTCACGGAAGCTCTCCATTTATTGAAGAAACAAACGGGTCGGAAGTTCCTTATTGTGTTAACAGATGGATTATGGGCGAAACAGTATGAGGCTGTTCATTTAGCTGGGCAGTGCCATTTTGAGGATATTGAGGTTATTGCCATTGGTTTCGGCTCTGTTGACAAGAACTTCTTAAAGCAGATTGCAACAACCGATGAGAATGCTTTGGCCACAGATCTCACACAAATCGTCAGCTCCTTCTCAAAGATTGCGCAAGTCTTAACTGAAAGCCCTAAATCCCAGAGTGGGAAAGGGGCTTTGCAATTCTTTAAATAAGTAAAAGAAAGTACCAGTCGTGTAGAAAGATCGTCTCTGCACACTGGTGCTTCTTATGAAAGATCTTTAAAACGATGGAAAGAGGTGAGCGGTTAAACAAAATGGAAAAGCAAAACTATTACCTTCTACTAGAACTACCGTATGACCCACCTACGCACGATTACGACGTGATTAAGAAAGCCATACAGAAAAAACGGTCCTCATGGACAAAGAAACTATCAAACGCTAAGTACAAAGCTCAAGCGCAAGAGAACCTTAAATTATTTAAAGAGATGGAGGTTGATCTTAAGGATTATAATTTTAGACAAGATGAAGCTCGTGCTGCGAAAGAATTTAAAGAGAAACAAAGAGTACAAGAAGAGAAGGCAAGAAAAGAGAAGTTAGACCGGGCCATTCTAATTCTTTCTACGAAAGGTTTTATCCTAGAAAGTGAAGTCGAGCAGATTCAAAAGGACTTAAAATTTTCTGAGGATGACATCCTATCAAATGTAGTTAATGTTCCAATCAAAAAAGATCAAGAGAATTCTAAACGAAAGAACCAATCAGCTAGTGCAAGGCCTTCTCTTACGAAAGAAAAGATGAAATTGATAGCTGAACTTCTTACAGATCTTGTTGAAGAACCTAAAATTGGGCAAACCAAAAGTTTATATGATTTGCTTGAGCTCTCTGATGCTACGGGGGAGAAAGAACTATACGATAAAGCGAATGCCGAATATAAAACGATCATGAGTATGGGGAAGATATCACCACAACTTGATATGAAGAGAAATGCGCTATCCCATGCTCTGACTGTTTTCAAAGATCAAGAGACTAGACTAAAATACGATGAATCTTTACGCATTAGTCGGTTTGAACGTATTCATGAATACATAAAAATTGCCGGAAGTTCAGGTGAGATTGAAAAAAGCACATTTGAAGAATTGAAGGTCCAAGCGATGAATGAGGGACTGACCTCAGCTGATGCAGAGCTTAGACTAAAAGAATTCTGTGAGGAAGAACAGATATCGATTCAGTCGAAGCAACCAAAACAGAAGCCAACTCTTGAGGTGGAACAGTGTGGGTACTGCGGGCTCGTTAATAAAGCGAAAGGCTCTACCTGTACTGGGTGTGGGCAAACTTTGCAGGTACATTGTAATAAATGCCAAACCGTTTCGTCTTCTTCTAGCCAGCATTGTTCAAACTGTGGATTCTCTTTTTTGAGCATGTATTATCAAGAGAAATATCTGAAAGATGCAGAATGGTCCATACTCAAGAAAGATTATGCCAACGCACAAGAGATGGTGGGTAAGGCTTCTTTCTATTGGAAAGGGCATGAAAGAATTCAACCCATTTCAAATGAGATCTCCCATAATCTTGGCATGATTGAAAAGCAAGAGAATAAAGTGAAGGTAGCAATTGATGATGGCAACTTTTTCACAGCTGAGCGTGAATTGAATGTACTAAAAAAACTATCCCCTATGCATGACGATCTAACAAACTTTGAGCGCACGATCCAGAGACAGCTTAATAGTGCAGAAGCTTATCTTCAAAAAGCAAAGGCAGCTGATAAGGATAAGGACAAGATTTCCTTTCTGTTCGCTGCGCTTGATGAATGTGCTGATTTTACTGCTGCTCATACGGAATTAAGCAAGTTTCCGCCAGAACCTCCAAGTCAAATTCGTTCTGGGCTCACAAACGATGCAATCAAATTAGAGTGGATCTCTCCTTATACGAAAGATACTGTCACATTTGAAGTGTATCGTCAGGAAGGGAGTTCACCTGCCGAGAAGGTTACCTCAACTACGAACAATGTGTTTCACGACAAAAAGGCGGAAGCTGGGAAGGGATATCGTTATTATCTCCACACTCTTCGGGGCAATAAGGTTTCTGATAAAAGTTCTATTGTGGGCCCCCTTACGAAAACTTCTGAAGTGGACCAATTGCGAGCAGTAATGACAGATGAAGGGATTCAATTGTCATGGAAGTCACCAGGCAGGACAAGAATCGAAGTTTGGCGTAAAGAAGGGGGACTACCAAAAGAAAGAGGAGATGGTACTAAATTAAGTGCTGTTAAACAAAATGGCGTATTAGATAAAAACGTTGAATTAGAAAAGGAGTACGGCTACGTAGTCTTCGTGCAATATGCGGATGATCAAGGTATGCCATTCTTTTCAAATGGTTCCACATTAAAAACCATTTATTCAACAGACACAGTACATCCCATCTCCGTAACAGAAGAGAAGGAACAGTTTTACTTTAACTGGACTCAAAGTAGCGAAGAAACAGGGGAAGTGGCTCTGCTTTATTCTGAAATCCCGTTTGATACGTATCAGGAAAAGGAGTGCTGGCCTTATGCTTCTCTTGAACGTGAAGCAAATGGTCAAGTCATTCGTAATCTATCATCGGTAACGGCTATGAAAGAACGTGACTTTAGCGGCATTCTGTATATTCTTCCTGTTCGGGTCATCGGTGACTACGCCCTTGTTGGAGAATCGGTTGAATTAAAATCAATCCAGCCGGTATCACAATTAACCGGAAAGCGGGTTCAAGGTGAGCTTATTCTAAAGTGGCAATGGCCAGAGGAATCGCAAAAGGTAACGATCAGGTACAGTCCTATTGGATTCCAGGATCCTAATGCTGAAGAGCGAGAATGCTCCAAGTTTTCTTATGAGAATTTCGGCGGTTATAAATTAGATTCCTTTAGTGAGGGCGAAGATGTTTTTGTCACCATTTATGTAACGGAAGAGATTAATGGGGAAAAGATCTTCTCAAAACCAAAGACTTTCTTGTTCACAGAAAGGGAGCCAATGGAAATTAGGTACTCGCTCTCCGTTCAAAGAAAGATGCTCTTTAAGAAGGAAGCTCAACTGAAAATCAAGGTTCCGGAGTTTGGCATACCAAATCTTAAATTAGTGAAACAGAAAGGTCGTACACCTAATCGTGTAACGGACGGTGAAGCCATTCAATTGATCGAAAGTACTCAAGAACATGATGGCGAATATATTATTGAGAACCTAACTGAGTACATAGAAGACGATTGTTATGCCAAGCTCTTCTTTGAATCAAAAGAAGACGCTCAAAACTTTAGAATTGTTTCAGAGCCTGGAACCACCCATCAACTTTCATAAAAAGGAGTTGGCTACGTAAATAGAAGCTTTTAATCGTTGGCAGCTCCTACTCAACTCAAAGGAGGAAATCGAGTGGCATTATTAAAAAGAAAGTATATTTGTCCATACTGCTTCACAAAGCATAAAATCCATGAAGTGAAATTCCGATGTTCGAACGAGAATCATCGGGAGCAGGACGAAGTGTATGGAGATTACTGGGGGTATCATACAGCCCCGATTGAACAAAAGGTTCTTCCTACACCAGAAAAGTCAGGCATGGCTATGATTAAACCAACTATGCCAAGCTCCACAAATTGCATGGAGTGCGACACGAACCCGTCAACACGAATTCGAATATGTCCGACTTGTCATTCTGCACTTCCGTCTTCAATCGCAGATTATGAAGACTATATTTTTGCGGTTATTGGTGGGAAAGAGACGGGGAAGAGTCATTATATTGCCATGCTAATTGAACGCATAAATAATGAAATTGGCAACACATACAACTGTTTCTTACAACCGGAGAATGATGAGACGATCCGTCGGTATAAAGAAAGTTTCTATAACCCTCTTTTTAGAGAGAAGCGGACCTTGAACGTTACGGATTCAGCTAATTCGAATGAAGACGTAAAACGTCCACTTTTGTATACATTGTCCATTGATGGTGGAGTACGAGGGAAGAAAGTCATTACGTTAGCCTTCTTTGACACAGCGGGGGAAGATTTACATAACGAAACCAATATGCTGAAGCATAACCGCTATATATCCAACTCTGCTGGTGTTATTTGTTTATTAGATCCTACGCAGCTTGAGTCTGTGCGTGAAGAAATTCAAGAGAATAAGTTAAACGTTACACTGCCTCAGGATAATCCAAATGGAGATGTAAACGATATCCTATCACGTACCACGAACATGATTCGGAATATGTTGAATATCAAGGTTAGTAAGAAGATATCAATCCCGATGGCTTTAAGCTTCTCAAAAATTGATGCCATTCAGCCACTGTTAGATCCTTCTAGTCAATTGAATCAAAAAGGTCAACATACAGAAACGAATGGTTTTGATCTTGTAGACTTTGAAAATGTGAATCGTGAAATGGAAGGGCTTGTTCAAGAATGGACAAAAGGAAACATTCCTAACCTGCTCAAGCACAATTATAAAGAATTTGCTTATTTTGGGTTGTCTGCATTAGGACACGATCCTAGAAATGGTCCAGGATTTAGCGAGTTAAATCCTTATCGAGTCGAGGACCCGTTCTTATGGTTATTGTATAAGAATCAAATTATCAAAGGCGTGAATAGAAAGTGAGGGAATCGATGAAGATTGAACAGCTGTATTATACATCAGCCAAACGAGGTATCGGAAATGGATCTGGCTTTCAGGCTTATAACATGTCTGAAGGAATCTCCTCATCAGAGGTTTCAGAAATAAAAAATCTAGTCGGTTATGTTCCTCCAAGTACGTTGCCATCTCAACCTACCCCAGAAGAAATAGAGGGGCAGTTCCCAAAGTCTTTTACATTCTTTAAGCTCAGCACAGGTCGATATGGCGTGTTCCAATCCACATATGTAGGTAAAGACTACTCTGAAAGGTATGGGAATTATTTCTCTCATGTACTGGTCTTCGATGGAGCTTCATTGCCTGATTATCCGATGGCCTACTATCAGTCTCCTATATTTAAAGAGAAGCTGACGACAGATGAGGAACATAGTGAACAAACTCCGGAAACCTTGCCGACTCTACAGGACCTGCCGAAGAATCCCGATCTCTCTTTCTCGCGTGTTGCTCAGTTTCTAAAAGAAGGAGATCGAATGACGCATTTTAGAGCGATGATAAGCTCATTAGTAACGAATCCAGAGGCAAGGAAAAGGTTCATGATTATGGATGAACCAGAAACGTTGCCTTTTTGGTTTGCGGCCATTCATTATGCCCTTCCGCTTAAGCTAGCACACCACGTTACACTAACAACCTATACTCATAATCCTGATAAGAATCCAGCCCTCTTAAATTCTACATGGGAGTCGGGTACGCGCTTTTCGACAGGACCGGCGTCTCAACACCCTTATTATCTTTTTGATTTTGAGAATAGCAATGTACTGCTTATGGATAACGATGCCCCCTATGCAACGTATGTGGCTGACAACATAAGACGAGGTAAATCGCTCCATGCTCTATTTGAATTGTTAAACCAGAGTGGGGTTACGACTTTAGACTCCAGGTTAAATGCGGCAGTACCAGTATTGCGCTTAATGGAAAGAGGCATATCAGACTTACAGAAAGATGAGCTCGTTCAAGCTATGGATTTTGTACGAGAACATGGTGATGAGCAATTGTTTGCTCAAGTTTTAGATAAACTGAGTCAGTATTGGTTTAATGAAGATCACTTGAAAAGCGATGTTCTTGAGTTGTCGTTGAATCAAGCCCATTCAATAGCCTTATTTTTGCTAGAAGGAGCACAGAAAACGAAACAATCCGAGCATATGTATGCAGTTTATGCGTTTGTTCTGACTACATTAGACCAAGCCCTTGTAGATGCCCATAAACCCGACGATATTCAAAAAGCCCGCCACTACTATCAAGATATAAATAGCAGGTTGGGACGCTCAACTAGCTTCTCAGAAGCTATTGTTCTTCATGACCGTATTTCCGAGCTAATTAATTATTTAAAGACAGAGCCTAACGAAAGCAAAATTGCGTTCTATCTTAATCAGATTTTGGATCATCTTCTGGTACTCAGAAGAGATTGGGAATCTATGGAGCTTCCTCAAAAACAAATGGTTTATATGCTGTTCTTATTATCATCTAAGAATCAATCCACAAATAAAGTAGCTGTGTTACAGAAGATGTACGCTCTTCCTAGCCTGTTTGTTCATACAGTTTCTAAATATTACACAGATTGTATACATAACAACACGGCTTATAAAAAAGAGATCGAACACGCTTTTCATGAGTTTCTACTTATTCTACATAAAGACGTGCAAGCCTCTGTGCGTCCGATAGAGATTCTTGCACGGGAAGAAAACGGAAAGCCACTTATTCTAAATGGCATATACCACAACTTGGAGGCGTCAAATCATCCAGTTCAACTTTTGGAAGATTCATATAAGAATCTATTTACAAGAATACAAGTCCTAAATAATGATTACAAAAAGCTAGTTAATCATGTGTTAAAGCAAGTGTTACATAGTACTTCACCTCAAGAACAGCTTGTTCAATTCTTTATGAGTAGATATGACACGAAGGTTGGGGAAAAAGAGCTACGAAATGCTATAGAAGTATATGATAATTCGCTCCGTTTTACAGGGATAAATGAAAAACAAGAGAAGGTAGCCACACTCGTTAAACAAATCAACTATGATCGCCAACTGAAAGCAAACTTGATCACGATTCGTTTAATTAGTGCAACTTCAGCCATAAGTGAGAAGGGTGTAATTGAAGCCCATGCACTGGATGAATCATTCATAAAAATACTGAATGATTTGTCAGTAGAAAGATATAAGAGTTATTTGGATTGGAGTCTCCCCCTTTATTTTGAGCGGGAAATGACGGAGGCCAATCGTTTTGGTGTGTTGGAAAAGGTTTGCATACCTGAGAGAATTGACATATTTTTTGAGTCTCTTTCAGGTCATATTAAACTTTCTAAAAACGCGAAAATGGCAACAATTCATACCTTCCTACTTCATTATTTCTCAAAAAGAAGAGTTGAGTCGAGGGAAGAGTTGTATCAGAAGCTAGATCAAGACCTAATTGGATTCTTTCAGCAAAACAAGAGTGAATTCAGGAAAGCGAATGAGTATATCCTTAAGCATCCTAAATATAAGAAGAGTGAGACGTTCCAAAGCAAATGGGGTGTCATTCAATCTGGTGCATCAGAGAAGAAACGTTCATTGCTTTCAAAAATTAAAAACCGTTTTAAATAATAAAAATGTAATGCATGAAGGGAGGAGAGGCCATGAAGTCCATGAAGAAACTATTAAACCATCGTACTATTTTAATCTTAGATGTCATCATCATTGTATTTGCGCTTGCGGTTTGGCAGTTTAAGTTCGAACCACTTCTGTTTAATGTAATTATAGGAGTGGTCGTTCCCTCGGTCATAATCCTAAAGGAGCACTGGAAGGGCTATAAGAATAACGCAGTGACGCTCGGCCAAACGAGTTTTTGGACCTTCTATGCTACATTAGCAGGCATCACACTTTGGCCGCTAGGGAATCTTCAAATAACTGAAAACGTTGTAGGGCTAATTTTGGCTGCAGTTGTTGCTTTTTCCTTAAAGCCTACAATTGAATTTTTAACTGGATTACTCTTTAGTTTTTGGATAGGCTTTCTATTTAGTTTCATCCAGTATATGGACGGGTGGAAGAATGTTTTTTCTACTCAGTTCCTTAATGATATCGTAGTGTTCACTTACAGTTCTGAAGGTATTGGATACCTCGTGTCTCAGTACTGGTGGGTCTATGTTTCAATAGGGTTTCTTTTGAGTCTAGCCGTCACATTCGTTTATGAACCACACAAAAAGAGTCGCTTTTTATCCATTGTAGGAGTCGCTATTTTCCCTGTAGTAAGTGTTTATATGGTTATCTTCGGAAGTATTTATGCTGTGTTTCGTACTTTTAAAGTGTATGTTCGGCAGGTATGGCGCGAGATTGAGAAAGAAGGGTCTCATCACCATAGCAACATACAACCAGCCAAGAAGAGCTATTTAACTTATAAGGCATTCTATGATTGGAAAGCGTCATTATTGAAAAGCTTAGAAGAGCAGATCGATATGGCTGGATTATTTACTCGGAATGTTAAAAACCACACAACCTATTATGGTTGGATTCCCTTGGTGTACTCGGCCTTTTTCTGGTTTCCTGCAAGCGGTGTGGCTTTTATCGTGGGGAGCACCCTCATAATCCTCGCTTCTATTGTCCATTTGGCTCTAGTTGGGCTATTTGCTTTACCAATCTATACAGTGCAGTTCGCTGTATGGAGCATGGATAAAGGGTATAGGAAGTGGAACAAGGTTAAAACGTTATGCCCTAATTGTCACCATACATCAGAGTTACCCAGCTATGTGTGTAGTGGTTGCTCAAGGGAACACACATTGCTTGTACCAAGTGCGTATGGAATTTTTAAGAGAACGTGTACATGTGGAGAGAAACTGCCTACTGCTTTTTTTAATGGAAGAGCAAATATGGAAGCAAAGTGTTCCGGGTGTAACGCCGGCCAACAAAGTCGAGAGTCTACGCCAATCTCGATCCCAATCATTGGAGGTCCTTCAGTAGGGAAAACATGCTTTATGATTTCTGCTACAAAAGAGATCATGGATGGGGTGGCTCCAAGACAAAGTTGGGGCATCCGTTTTTTGAATGATCGTGAGAAGCGAAACTTCGATTCTGTTTCTTCTAATTTAGGTAGAGGGATGTTGCCATCTAAAACCACTAATGGGCCATTAACAGCCTTTAATTTCTTTATCTCCCATCAAAAATGGGTAACGGATAAAATGGTATATTTGTACGATCCAGCAGGAGAATCATTTAATGAATTAAATAGTTTAAAGCAGCATGATTACTATGAGAATAATCATGGAAACGTATTTATTATTGACCCATTCTCTATTATAGACATTGCAAAACAATATCAAAAGGAACAGAATTACTATAACCAAATCAAGCCAAGTGATGCACCATCAGAGGAGATTCTTGATCGGTTAATGGTTTACTTCAGTGAGCGTTATGGCATTAAGCCTCACAAGAAGATTCATCAGCCTGTTGCATTTGTTATTAACAAAGTGGATGCCTACAATCTAAAAGAAAAAATAGGAGAAAAAGCAGCCGGAGAGTTACTTTCTGCAAATCCTTCTTTAAAGACTATCGATGGAGCCATTCACCAATTATGCTATAACATGCTCAAGGATGCCGGGATGAATAACTTCTTGAGAAAAATTGATGACAAGTTCTCGAACTATCGTTTCTTCGCGAGTTCCGCTATTAATAGTAATGAACTGACGAGCGCGGACAAACCAATCTTATGGTTATTAAGTCAAGCAGATAAAGATATAAAAGTCAGTTCATAGAAAGGAGGATTTACTCTGAAGTTCACAAAAGATAATAAAGTGAGTGCAATTGCTGTTATACTTACTGCTCTTGTTATCCTTATACCTGGCTTCCTCTTTAAGGATGATCTTAAAGCTCAAGCTAATAAGGGATGGTCCTTCTACAATGAACAGGCAAGTAATATGACTGGACGTGTAGAGGCTTATAAAAGCTCTTCTATTTTCAACGATGAAGATGAGGCAGACGTGGCCTCTGACAAAGAGAGAGATCCCCTGGGGACGATACGTGTAATCACAGCTCAAGCCAACTTGCGTTATTCTCCGGAGATCCCGGCAAATAACTCAGGAAAAAATATCGCCTATGTAGCCGATGAAGGGATAGAAATGTACTACTTCGACACTTCAACAGCCGATAACGGTGTTACCTGGTACATGGTCATACACTCTGACACCAAAGAGGAAATATGGATAAGTGGTGTGACGGTAGAAGAATTTGATTAAGGAATATGGTTAGTTAGAGGCTGGAAGTCGACATGCTTCCGGCCTTAATTCGTTTCATGAAGTAAGTCTTCAAATGCAGCGATAACACTATCATATTTTGTATTTATTTCTATAAAGTTGAAAAACTGGCATGAAAATATGGGGAAGTATGCTAAAATAATCCATAGGTTATGGTACATAAGACTCATTAGTTTGATGTTTGGCTGAGAAATACTTTTAATATAGAGAGGGAGGTGGACGAACTCTCGAAAAGTTTTCATAGATTACTGTAATGCAATCTGTCAAAACAAAAGGTATCCGAACGTAAACTTTAAAATGGTAAAGGGAATTCTAGACTGGAGTTACAAGGGGAGAAAGGGATTGGATGTATTTCGTAAAGTAGGAAAGGGTGTTGGGACAGTTGGTGGTGGCGTAATTGGTGGAGCTGCTAAGGTCGCCGGTAAAGCTGTCGGTACAAAGTGGAAACGAACTGGTGAGTGGATGGAAGACGTTGGTGGTAGTGTTGAAACAGCATCTAAAACAGCGTTGGACAATGCTGGTCAGTTTATTGATGGTGCTGTTCAAGGGACTTATGGTGTAGTTAAGAAAGATGAATATTACAAACAAAGAGGTTGGCATGATTTAAAGGATTCATCTGGAAGAACGATTAAAGGAGTCAGTACTGCGGCAAAATATACAGCACAAAACGTAGGGACTGCATATAAAGGAATGAGGAGCGGGAATTGGGAGCAATCTGCCGAAGGTCTGAAGAATGTAGGTAAAGTGGTTGCAGTATCCAGCTTGGCTATTGGAGTTGTTGATTTTGTGGACGGGCCAGATGCACTTGAAGCACAAGAGTTAGATACAAGGAATGATGCGCTTATTGGTGCAGATCATCCAGAAACAGGTGTGCCATTTGCTCAACATGAGGTTCAACTATCGAATGGAGAATGGGTCGAAGGGACATTTCCAGTATTTGAATCAGATTTTGAAGTCATTATTAAAGAAGAGCTGTACTTAGCAAGTGATGATGTTCATTTTGATATTGCTAACGAGACACTGTTACAAGCCATACAAGATAATCCTGGGTTAGCTCAGGATTTAAATTTAAGCCAATCGAACGTTCAGGTTCTCGCCCAGGGACAAACCCCGGAAGGATACACATGGCATCACCACGAGCAGCCTGGAGTAGTCCAGCTCGTTGATGAAGAAGTTCATGAGCAGACTGGTCATACTGGAGGTAGATCTATTTGGGGTGGAGGAAGTGAGTATCGGTAAGTTTGTATAAATCTATGCTTAACGTATATGAATCTTTGAAAGGATATTTATTTATTCTCAGTATAAAAGATTATAAAGGGGAAATGTGACTTGTATTTAAATCGAATTTTGAAAGCTTTTATTGGAGTCGTATTACTATTTTTACTAGGAAACCAAACTGTCTCTGCTCAGTCTGAAAATGTAACGATTCCTGTGTGGAGTGCAGTCGAAATGGAAAATGCTATATACTCGATGGATTTATCACCAGATGGGAATACGGCAGTAGTTGGAATAAATGGTGATGCAATAAAGTTTTATGACACAACTACAGCTCAATTAGTAGATGAGGTTGATGCAGGGGGAACTGCAAAAGAGGTCATCTATAGTCCGGATGGGTCAATGATCGCTTCCCGTTATTCGTATAAAGATGGGGTAGATCTATGGGATGAAAATTCAAAAGAGATCATTATGAACGTAGGCTCTGAACTTTCTGTAGGAAAAATAAAGTTCTTATCCAATGAAACGATTCTCACTACCTCAAGGGAAACACTGTACTTTTGGGATGTACAAACGGGAAAAAAAGTAAATACAATGAAATTCGACTCTCATATTAATTCCTTAGCAATTAACTCAAAAGATAATGAGTTGGCCGTTGCTACTAAGAATAAAACAATACATATTAGAAATACGGAAACAAGTGAACATGTTAAAACAATTTATGATCTTGAATCATTACAGTATGGTTATGATGTACAAGTATCCTATACTCCAAATCAGACTCAGTTGATTGCTTCGGTTACTGACTATAATCCATTTATCTTTGATGTGGAAGGAGATTACAACAAATTGAAAGAGGCTCCTTCTTTTGAAGCAATCTATGGGAACTCCTTAGAGAAGCATTTTGCTCTAAGTAATGAAGGTCGTTTCTTTGCTATGATTGGCGACAAGAATACGGCAAACTTAGGATCGGATATCTTTATCTTTGATTATAGTACAGGTGAGTTAATTTCTTCAGCTAGAGGTGTAGATTCACTATACTTCACTCCTGACAACGAAAAAATAGTCGGGTATGATTACGACACCTTATATTTTTTGGATTCATCTGAATTAAACAACATTCAGCATCTTGATCAGATTGAAGTTACCCCTGTTCCTCCTCTTACATTAAATGATTCATACGAGCTACAGCTTACAGGGCATAGTGGTGGGGAAGAAGTAATGATTCCTTCAGAAAACGTGCAATGGGAAACTTCCAACTATAACGTGGCTTTTGTTGATGAAGGTAAAATTCATACAAGAAGTCAAGGGGAAGCTATTATAACGGGGAATTATCAAGGTATAGAATTTGAAACAAAAGTAACGGTGACAAGCTCTGTTCCGGACAACGCTGAAGAGTTTAAGGTCTGGAACTCTCAGTACAATGTTAGCCCTGAAAAAGTGTGGGCAGTTGAATATAATATCCCTATAGACATCTCGACAATAACAGACAAGAACATGTTTATTACAAATGAGCACGGGGAGATTATTTCGGCTCTCTATATTATTGATCGTTCCAGAGATTCTAGTAAAATTTCTATGAAAGCCATAGAATCCTATAACAAAGGCGAAAATTACACGCTATGGATCAAAGATATCAAAGGGGAGAATGGAAAGGTATTGAAGGAAAACGTGAAAATGGATTTCTTTATTGCTGATTGATTCTTCCTGCGAATAGGGAAAACGCATGGGATAGAGGATCAAGTGAATTGTCCCGTTTATCCAGAGATATAAAGGTTAAAGCAGCAAAGCACTCAGCGGAGTGCTTTGCTGCTTTTTGTTGATTTGAAGAATAATACTAATGGACGATATACCTGTGTATTTAGTAAGCATCACTTCTGTCCTCGTGCTTATTTCGGAGCCCATTGACTTCCGCATTGCATACAGCTGTTTTTCAAATTGTTCCTACCTTTTAACCCATATAACAAACTAACTGGCAGTGCGGATATAAAGCACATGTAGTATACAATAGGGAGCGCAGTGGTGAATAAAAGATAGAGAACTTCTATCTCCATTAGTAGCGTACTTAATGTAGTTTTCAGTAAATTACTAATGATTAAGATTAATAGACCTATACCACTCATAGTTATAAACATCTTCCCTGTCTGTTTGAAACTGTACCCTTTTTTGTTACCTGTAATCTGATCAGATCGACACTTAGGACAACGTACTATTCTTTCACGGCTTAACTCTGGTTGCATAAGTATTCCCCTCTTAATATGTATTTATATTCTTATAATCGACATGTTTATTAGAATGTAAAGGAGAGATCCCAGAGAGGCAAGGGGCCAATGTACTTGTTCCCTTCCCCCTGTAGAGAAAACCTCCCCCTAGTTTGGGGGAGGCTTTGTTTTAATACGAGATTTGTAATAGTTTTGAACTCTTAATATATTGTACTCTGCGCTCTGATGAGAAGACCTCTAATTGGGAGTTTCCATAGTCAAGGTCAGTAATTAGCTCTTTTTTCTTTTCGCCCGTACTAAGATTGTAGATGCTGATAACATCGTTGTTAGGTTGATCCCATCTTCCGTAATCTAAACCGATATATTCGTTATTATCTGTATCTACTGCAAGGACCTTTTCGAAACCTATACTGTTTAATAGTGTTTCGGATTTCGTTTCAAAATCATAATAATATTTAACAGATCCTTCATCGGTATAAGTTTCGTAAGTAATGCCATTCGACCCAACTGTGTAATTACTCACGCCACAAGCGTTATCCTCATATAATTCGCCTTTAGTCGGTAATTCTTCTTGATTGGATCCATCTAGATCCATAGCATGTAATGTTTGCTCATTTGTATAATAGACTTTATCGCCTTGGATCCAGAAATTATCAATTTCTTCTAAGAGTGTAACAGCATTTTCTCCGTCTAAGTCAGTTTTCACTAACTCATAGTTACTCATGCCTTTATCATTCACTCTAGCGTAGTAGACTGAATTGTTAATGATGGTGAACGGTTCTTCGACAATAGAGGAAATGTAATCTTCGGATACTTTAGTTGATCCATTATCTCCATCTAGCTTAAATAGTTGATAGAATTCAGCGCCGCCACCGCCGCAACTTCCGCCAGTAGCAAATCCTTCGTATTGATATTCAGTATAGTACGCTTCAGTTTCATGAGCCTGTACTTTTCCGATCATTCTTTCTTGATACTCAAAATAGCTAGGTATCCCATCAATTTCATTACGGTTAGCTTCTTCGTCTAACAGTAGATAAGAGCCCATGTCTTCAAACGAGGCCAGTCCTTCCTCAGCATTTCTAACAGTATGAATAGGCTTGTGATATTTAATGTTTCCGTTCTGGTTGTATTCAGCTGAATAAAAGATTGAATTTCCATCTGTGTAAATGAGAGGTGAGTTTACAGGGGTAGGTTCAGAATCCCCGCTTATTGTGAAGGGTTGGGTGACTTCTTCTTTTAACTTCCCACCGTTTTCAAAGACTACTTTTGGTGTGATATGTAAAGTGTATGATTCTCCCGTTTTGTAACCTTTCTTGCTTTGGATGAGAATCGTTTTAGGTGATTCAGCTGATAGAGTTGTGCTTACTTTTGTTCCGGATGGGTGTGTTACGTAGATTTGTTCATCAGATAACTTAGATGAATCAACTGCAATATTAAAGTCGATTCTCCATTCTTTATTAGGTTGTACCTCTTTTGAATCCATCTCTTTTGCGTGAGTGTGAAGAGGATTCGCTACAAACGATAACATAAGCAACAACGCAAGTGTTCTTACCATTTTCGGAATATTCATGTACTCTCTCCCTTCTTATTATAAAACGAAACTATTATACCATAAAAATTACAAGTTAGGTATTTTTATCTAATAAAGGGAGGGTATAAGGATGGGTTTATTGCCCTAGTGAGAGGGGCGAGGGTACAGTCCACACAGGTACCTTGTCCCCAACGAAGAAGAATTTTTTGTCGAAGGGGAAAGCTGCTCTTCGTTCGCTTGTCAAAATGAAACACAAGCAACGCGACAGGTTTGGACGATCCTTCTTTTTTTGATCAAACGTTTGATTAATTTTTTTCTTGTAAGAAAGTATTGAAATAGGTGACATTTATCCGAAATAAGGTATATAGAACTACAACGAAGAGATAGTTAAGTTGAGGGGGAGAGGTTATCGCACTAGGGTGTCACATTTGGGCAGGTGGGGGAACTCACGGGGACACTGATACATGGCCCCAAGTCCTTTTGCAAGAGCAATTCTATTAATTTCATCCCCAAACTGCTAATTAATGAAAAAATGAAACGAAGGAGTTTTCACGTGAGCAAAGCCGAAACTATACAGCAGATTAAAAACCTTTTACCACTAAAGGAAAAAGAAGAATCGCTAATTGAAATAACGAAAGATCGTCCGAAGCAAAACCCCAAGTTATACATCCCGAGTGACATCAAACAGCTAAAACAAGAATACATGAAGATGGGGATGGAGTTTGAAGATCTTCGGGAACCCCAAAAGTTCAGAAGCATTAAACTGCCTGCCAAAATTCTCGGCGTTGTCGCTTTCCTTTGGTTGCTAACCAGTTTGCCGAGTTCTGGTAAAATGGTTCTTTATTTCGCTCCATTCGCCATAGCGCTACTTTTTGTCTTCATATATATAGATAAGGTTGATCACAAACGGGAAATGGATCATCAGGAAAAGGTGAGACGAACCAAAAGCAAGCATAAAGCCAAAGTCATGAATACTTTAAAGAAGGAAAAGCAAAAGGCGTTTCAAGCATTAGAAGCGCAGAACCAACAAGAGTTAAAGCAAAGAAAGGATCAGTATGTTCCGGAGATTTTCGCTATTCGAGAACAATACGCGGATTTTTCTTTGCCTGCTGACAAGTACTCCTACAACCAACTCACGATTATCAAAGATCATTTGGAATCTGATCGTGCAGAAGATTTCAAAGAAGCGGCACAATTGGTTTGGTATGATGAAAAGGAAGCCCAAAAACAGCAAGCGTACAAACAAGAATTACAAAAACATCAACAAAAAATGAAAAAAGAAATGGACTTCCTGCAGGCGGAACATGAAGAAGAAATGAGTGTGATGAAAAACAAAATGAACAATGACGCCAGGAAGAACGAACGTCAACTTGAGGATCTTAATAGAGATCTGAATAACCTTGACGATAAACTATATAGGAAACATAACTCGAGCATTCTTTAGTCCAGTGTTGATATGGGAGTGACGGGTACGCCGTCTAGGCTAGTGGTGAAGCAGGAGAGGTTCCTCGTCCTTAGAGTGCCGAAATAAAATGAGCGTGTAAAATAAATAATTAAAAAGCAGAAGGAAAACCAATTAGACCGGGATTTCATTCTGCTTTTTTTTGTTGATCAAACGTTTGATCAATTTGTGCAACGACTATCCATTAAACCTTAGCCAACTGATTATTTAGTTCCGACAACTCATCTTCCAACTGTTTCAATTGTTTCTCCAATTTCTCCGTATTCCCACCAACGGATTCCATCTTTTCTAAATCTCCCTGGATTCGTATGTAGTCTGATTTTACAACATTAATTTGGTCTTCTAGCTCTCTTTTTGTCATACCAGCAAAGCACTCCTTTTCAATTTTTGTTATCTAAAGTATAAATCAAGTAGGGGAATGATGGCTACTATAGGGACGAGGTACCTGTCCCTATATCCCCCTACTTCTTCCATTTCCTTACCCCATAAATGCCTAGAGCTAAGACAACGATAGCTCCAACAACGATAGAAATAATCCAGTTAGATGAGTTTGTGACATCTGTTTCTTGTTCTACCGAGTCCTCTCCGCTTTCGTCTTTCTCTTCATCAATCCCAGTAATGTCACCCGTTGGAATCACGTACACATTTGAATCCTGGCTGCCTGTGATGAGGTGATTATTCATGAGTACGGGTCCGGATGGGGCTAGTGTACCGCCCAACTCTTGTTTTCCTAATAATTCACCGTCTTCTGTGTTAAAGGCATAGACAAAGCCTTCTGCATCTGTGAAGTAGACAACATCTTGATCGGCTACTGGGGGTGCTTTATTGATGTTACTTTCATGGGACCATGACTGCTCTCCGCTCTTGGCGTCATACGCGTAGAAGGTTCGGGTGATCGGGCTTCCTACGAATATTTTATCTTGATAGATCATAGGAGCGCCTGATTTATTGTTCTTTACCATTTCGCCTGAGCCGAAGCTTTCTTTCCAGACCACTTCTCCCGTTTTAAGGTCCATTGCATACATGAAGTGTTCTGGATAGTCTTTACCCTTATCAGATGGTTCTAAGGCTGTGGTGATTACGAGATCATCTTTGTAAATGGCAGGGGGTACGTCATCGAGTCCTGCGTATACGTTATCGAACTCGGTTTTCCACAATACTTCTTGAGCTGATAAGTCTATAGCGAAAAAGGTGTAAGGCGTGGGTCTTCCTGCGCCGACATACAGAATCCCGTCCTTAATATTGGGGGAAGACATACTGACAACATGTCCTAATTTAAGCTTCCATTTCTCACTACCATCTTTAGGATCGACCGCGTAAAGGTGATCATCCCCGGTTGTGATATATACGGTCCCGTCATGATAAGCAGGTGTTGGCATGACTTCACCTTTTGTCTTGAAATTCCACAAGACTTCTCCCGTTTCTGGGTCAAGGCTTAACATGCCACTTTCCCCTGTGCCTCTCACTCCGTTAGGGCCACCAAAACGGTTTCCATAACCGACGAATAATTGGTCGTCTACGTAGATCGTCTCAGAGTGAATCCAGTTCGGTGCCTGAGCTTGCCAGTTCATCTTTTCTTCCATCAAATTATAGGAATAGATATCGCCTGTGTTGTGATTTCCTATGTATACATTATCCCCAACGATTACGGGGGTGGAGCGAATCTGGTCGTTAGTATCAATAATGTTCTTCAAACGTTCCTCAAACTCATTGTGGAAGACAGGATTGTTCTCTGGATTCATTCTGTATTGCGTCCACTCGGATGGACCGAAGTCTTCTGCTGAAACGAAGTTTGTAAAACTTAACGCAGATATTACGGCCATCGAAACAATGAGTAAAAGTCGAATAGGTGCTTTGAATAGTGTTCTCATATTGATCTCCTTCCTTTAGCTTATAAGTTTAATTGTATAACTGCGACAATTATAGCAAATATATGTAAGTTGTCTATCTATCAGTTCGAGCGAGTGAGAGAACTGTCCAATTGCTTCTTTCTTAGCCTGTATGGGGAGGCGATGAGACGACTTATTATTTAAACGAAGGGGCGAGGTGCCTTTCCCTCTGCCCCGCAGTTTTCCCAAGTAGACCTTCATTTTTAGTTTACTCCGGTTCTCGGTTACATAATTGTCCCAAGTTTTATGTCTATTTATAGGTATAAAGGAATAGGTTCAATAGTGAAGAGGAGCATATAAGGAGTGTGAAGTGGATGGTTAAACACCGGTTTAAAAAAGTTTCCTCATTAAGACAAGTCTTGCTCATCACCCTTGCTGTGATTCTATGGCTTACAAGCAATCCTGGCATTGCGAGTGCTGAGAATGATAGAGATCATATTAAGGTGCTGATTATTTATACAACACCGGACGGGCAGGTGACCCAACACCAACGAATGCTTGATATGCTAGTTGGTCATTTTACTAAGGATATTACTGTAATGAGTAGTGAATCTGTCGTGGAAAGAGATGTGGAAGGGGTTACTCACTTATTTTATTTTGGTGAGGTGAAAGGAGTTGTGCCGAGTAGAGTTCAATCTATTTTTGATCGCTTTAATGGTCATAAATTTGCGATGGGTCACAATACTTCCAAATTAGGAGATTCATTTAATTTTTTTGAAACGGAAGAATCTTGTCAAATTGATGAGCTGCAGATTGGAGAAGGGGAGAAGGTGCTCATTGATAGTAAGATGATTCAACACGTAATCTTAAAGAAACCTGACACTCGTGTATGGATATCCGCCTCTCATAAAGGGAATCCTATTCCACTGTATATCCAGAACGAGAAATCGTTCTACTTTGCAACGCCCTATATAGATAATATTTTCTCTCCTTATTTAGCAGAAGTTCTCCATGACTTTTTCCAAGTGCCTCATACCCACTTGCATCCCGCTTACCTCCGCTTAGAAGATATCCATCCAATGGTTGACCCAGAAGAACTAGAAAAAATAGCAGATCTATTAAGTGAAAAAGGCATCCCCTACATGATTTCTGTCGTTCCAGTCTATCGCAACCCGGAAACGCAGCGTGAGATTCATCTATCCGATTCACCGAAGCTTCTGAATTTGCTCAAAAAGATGCAAAAAGAAGGCGGAAGTATCATCATGCACGGTTACACTCATCAATATCGAGATGATGAAACAGGGGAAGGATTTGAGTTTTGGGACGTGGAAAATAATATGCCGATTTCTGCTCCTGCTACAGAAGAAGTGACAAAGAAGGAGGAGAGTGACTTTGATTCAGAGGAAGAATACGAGGAGTATGTAAACAAGGTTAAGGAGTTTGAGACCGATTATATATCGACGAAGATTGAAAAAGGTATTCATGATTTAGTGAGTAATGGTCTTTACCCATTAGCATTTGAACCTCCGCACTACACGATGAGTCAAAATGGGTATGGGATTGTATCAAATTACTTTTCTACCTACGTAGGTCAGTTGCAATTAAGTGATGAGGACTGGAGAATTATGAACCCGTCTCCGTCCATTTCGTCCCCTTCTTTCCTTAATGGGATGACGTTCCTTCCTGAAACATTAGGGTATATTCCTCCTGATGATCCGGAAGCGATTGAGAGAGTTAAGTCAGCTGTAGAGTCCCAGCAAATTGTTAGAGATGGTGTGATGGCTGCCTTTTATCACCCTTTTATAGGTGTGGAACCCTTTAAAGAACTAATGGCTACTATGGAAACCATTCCAGATATCTATTGGATTGATTTGAAGGAGCAAGGAGATGCTGCGCAAACGGATCATATACGTATTGCCTCTTCTGATGGGAGGGTAGACGTGGATGTTGATTATGGACAATTGCTATTCTCGAGTCCGGAATTTTATAAACCTCTTGTAAAGAATGGGGCTAATACGACTCTGTGGATCATCGGGGCTTTGTCTATGATGATGGTTACACTATTCTTCATCTATATCTATACCTTCTCTCGTAAGCGGAAGCGAATGGAGGCGAGTAGCCATGATCACAGCTGACTTTTTATTTTATGTCGCGTTATTTCTTATCTGGTTTGTCCTCGTCTACCACATGTTTTTAATGCAGGGTGGCGTATTATTTGTCTTGAAGCAATCGAGGTTGGAAGTGGAAAAGGGGATCACTGATGAGAACTGTCCAACGGTAAGCGTTTTGATCCCCGCTCATAATGAGGAGGTTGTTATTGAAGATACACTTAAAGCCATGGTCGAAATTGAGTATCCTAGAGATAAACTAGAAGTGATTCTCATTAATGACAATTCCTCTGATCGTACGGGAGTTATTGCGGATGCCTATGCTTCACAATATCCGTTTCTGAAGGTGCTTCATAATTCCCCTTATGAAGCTGGAAAAGGGAAGTCAGGTGCTCTTAATCAAGGGCTTAAGATTGCAAAGGGCGAGTTCATTGTCGTCTATGATGCGGATAACAGGCCAGAGAAGGATGCCGTTTATAACCTTGCTTCAAAATTGCAACAAGATCCCGAAGCAGGAGCTGTAATAGGGAAATTCAGGGTGATGAATGCGGAGAGAAATTTGTTAACGCGTTTTATTAATATCGAAACGATAGGATTCCAGTGGTTAGCCCAGGCGGGGAGATGGTTTTGGTTTAAGTTGGTCACCATACCAGGCACTAACTTTGCGATTCGAAAGAGTATTCTTGAAACGTTAGGTGGATGGGATGAGAAAGCTTTATCGGAAGATACGGAGTTAAGCATCCGCGTGTATAACTTAGGCTATTATATAAAATTCTCCCCTGATGCTGTAACGTGGGAACAGGAGCCAGAAACATGGGACGTTTGGTGGAAGCAAAGATTAAGATGGGCCAGGGGCAATCAGTATGTAATCGTAAAGTATATGAGACAATCGTTTAAGTTGAAACGTAAGAAAGTGTTCTTGGACTTATGCTATTTATTTTTCACATATTTTATTTTTATGGGAAGCATCGTACTCTCGCATGTATTATTTCTACTGAATTTATTTAAAGTAATCGATATTTCTGCAGGTTCTGTCTCTATATTCTTACTCCTACTAGCTTTTGTTGTCTTTCTTTTGGAGAATTTACTAGCGCTAAGTCTAGAAGAAGGGCAATTAACGATTCGAAATGCCTTTAATGTGACCAGTATGTATTTCACCTATTCTCAAATTTGGGTATTGCTCGTCGTCTTCTCCATGTTTTTAGAAATCAAAAGAGTACTCTTGCATCAAGAAGTGAAGTGGTACAAAACGAAGAGGTACGGGACGGATGGACACGTCCCTCGCCTGCCGAAATAAATGAGGGATAGTTTAGAACTTTTCAATAAAAGCAGGCTCATATTAGAGCCTGCTTTTTTGTGGTTTGGGTTAGGAAAGTTCATAAGGGGGACAAGGGGTTTGTCCCCCCTTTGCCCCTATTATACATTTTATAGGAAATATGTTATGATTCAGTAGTTTTGTAATGATAGATCATAGAAAAAATAGTTGTGAGACTTTCGTTCATAAAGTGAAAGTGGTGCTATAATATTGAAGGATAATCCTCAAATATCTGAGGTTTTGTGAAGCTGTTATGGACTTTGCCGTTGGAAGTTTAATAGAATTGGCGGGGTCTGTTATAACAGATAATAGAATGATTAAGAATTGTGAAAGGAAGATCGTTGTGAAGACTATAACGATTATGGTCCCTGCATATAATGAAGAAGAATCACTTCATTATTTATATGAGCGACTTTTTGGTGTAGTGGATGGCCAGAAGGGTTATTCATTTGAACTATTATTCGTAAACGATGGGAGTCAGGATCAGACGCTCCCGATCATTAAAGAATTGAGAGACATGGACAAGCGTGTGTCTTTTGTTGATTTGTCTCGAAATTTTGGTAAGGAAATTGCCATGATTGCCGGATTGGATCATGCCAAGGGAGATGCGGTTGTGATTATGGATGCTGATCTTCAGGATCCACCTGAACTAATCCCTGAGATGATTGAGTACTGGGAAGCAGGATATGACGACGTTTTTGCAAAGCGTAGAAGTCGTGCGGGGGAAAGCTTGGTGAAGAAGGCGACCTCTACTCTTTTCTATAAAGTACTTGAGAAGATGTCAGATGTACCGATTCAAAAGGATACGGGTGATTTTCGTCTGTTAGATAGACGTTGCGTAGAAGCCCTTAAAAAGATAAGAGAATCACAGCGTTATACAAAAGGGATGTTCAGTTGGGTCGGTTATAACAAAAAGGAAATTCTCTTTGACCGTGACCCGCGTGTTTCTGGTGAAACGAAATGGAATTATAAGAAATTAACAGACCTGGCGATCGAAGGGATTACATCATTCACGACAGCCCCGCTTCGTCTTTCTTCTTTCTTAGGCATAGGTGTGTCGTTTTTTGCGTTCCTTTATATGGTATGGATTATTTCTAAGACGCTCCTGTACGGAGAAAGTGTAGCGGGATATCCGTCACTCATGAGCGCCATTCTTTTCTTAGGCGGTATTCAGCTCATCGTTCTTGGCATTATTGGCGAGTACCTTGGGCGCGTGTTTAATGAAACCAAGATCAGGCCGCTATATTTTGTGGATGAATATAATGAAGAGAAAGTGACCAATCGATCTGACTTGGTTCAACATTCCGCTCAACACGGGGGCGAAAGGTAGTCTTATGGGTAAAAAGAAAGAACTGTTTCTGTATTTAGTGTTTGGTGGGTTAACGACCCTTATTAATATTATTGTTTACGCCGTGCTTGAAAGCGGGCTTGGTGTAGATTACAAATTAGCGACGACTGTGGCATGGGTCGCAGCCGTTGTTTTCGCGTTTATCACGAATAAGCTATTTGTCTTTCAGAGTAAGGACACTTCTGCCCGGACTAGCACACGCGAATTCATTTTATTTATCTTCTTCCGTATCCTTTCATTAGGAGTCGATCTTGGAACGATGATTCTGCTTATTGACGTTCTGAGTCAAGATAGCTTGCTTTCTAAAATCGTGGCGAATGTCTTCGTGGTGATCTTTAATTATTTTGCAAGCAAGTACCTGATCTTTGCTGAGAAACAAGAAAAGGAGGTAAAGGCATGAGCAAATTCTTATCTCTTTTTCAGCGTTTTTCAGTCATTGTGATTTTACTTGTAGGGGTCTTGTTTTTCTTCTTTGGATTTCTATCAAATCTCACAATGATCGAAGATGTTTATTCCTTGAGGGACTTGATTCTCTTCATGCTAGTAGGAATCTTGATTTTACTTATAGGAGTAGCCTTATTGAGGTTACCAATTCCTAACCTTGCCTTTGTGCCCCTTCTGCTGGTTGCGGCATTCATTATACGGCTTGTTTGGGTTCTGAATGTTGATACATCGCTTCTATCGGATTTTGCTAAGTTGTACAATGCATCCGTTAGTGCTTCAAATGGCGACTTTTCTTTTTCAGAAAATGCTTATTTTACAAGATGGGTTTATCAAGTAGGGTTTGTTATGTATCAGTCGGTCATTATCTCTGTATTTGGTGAGAATATTATGGTCCTTAAGATGCTCAATGTAGTATTCGGGACCGCTACGGTATGGCTTGTATACTTAATCGGGAGATCCGTCTTCAACGAAGTAGCCGGTCGGATTGCAGGTTCCCTCTATGCGATCTATCTTCCGTCGATTGTGATGACGTCTGTCTTAACGAATCAATACTTAGCAACCTTCTTAATCTTTGCTGGCTTGTATTTGTTGGTAGAGCGTTTTGAGGTCAGTAAGTGGAGCTGGATTGGTATTGGAGTTCTATTGGCGTTTGGGCACATCATCCGTCCGATTGGTCCTTTTGTACTGCTAGCGGTTGGGATTTATATCTTCGTCGTGTACCTGTTAAAAGGTGACCATAAACTAAAATCTCTTGGGAAATTAGCGGGGATAATAGGTTTGTTTTTCATCATTCAATTCTCCGTGAGTCAGGCCTTTATGTCTTCTGGAGTTACAGATTATCCGCTTGAAAACCGTGATCCTCTATGGAAGTTCGTGTTAGGGCTAAACCATGAAACGGACGGAACGTATTCTGGTTCTGATGTTGAAATTCTTGCTCCTTTAGATGAAGAAGAGCGAGAACAGAAGCAGCGGGAACTGATTGAGGAAAGGCTCTCTGACCCAGGTGAAGTGCTTGTACTCATGAAAAATAAATTCCAAATTATGTGGGGAGAGGAGCACGATTCATCTTTCTACTGGGGCTTAACAGGCATCGAAGCTCCAAATTTAAAGACGCTCCTTTATCAGATTGATAAGGTAATGTTTACTCTTTTCTTCGTGTTTGGAGTAGTAGCCAGTGTGAGGTTGCTGTTGAGCAAGCGCTCAGAGATTCCAATGAAATCTCTTCTTTTTGTACTGCTCGTGATCGGATATGCCATGATTCATTTGATTATCGAAGTGCAAACGAGATACCGCTTCTTCGCCATGCCAGCCCTCATTATGCTACAAGGTTACGGCATCTACCTCGTTTCAGAACGACTAAAGCTACTGTTTAAGCGGGACGTGAGGACAGTTTCGTCGTCCCTTCGAGAGACGAAATAGTTGGTGGTAGGATAATAAGTGCTTTCAAACGCAGGCTGATAGATCAGCCTGCGTTTTTTGTGGGCCAGGGGTACAGTTCACCCGTCCCCCTGGCCCGGCTCAAACTCCCATCAAAGAGAGAACAAACGTACATACACAAACAACAGCTAGTAGCCCAAGGCTATAGTAGAGCGTCTTCTGGAATAGGGCAGACTCCTTACCCGTTTGCTTAACGGCAGCAGTCGCGATGGCGATTGATTGAGGAGAAATGAGTTTGGCCATAACGCCTCCGGCTGTGTTTGCTGCGAGCAGTAGGGCTGGGTTGGCTGTGATTTGTTCAGCTGTTACGACTTGTAAGTGACCGAATAGGGCATTGTTACTTACTACTGAACCTGTAATGAAAACACCGAGCCAGCCTAAGATTGGGCTGAAGAGCGGGAACAGGTCGCCTGTTTTAGATAGCGCTAATCCAATGGTAGAGCTGAGGCCTGCAAAGTTTGATAGATTTGCAAAGCCCATGACGAAGCAAATCGTCAGAACCGGTACCCATAATTCTTTTACGGTTAGCTTTAAAGAGTTCATTCCTTGCGGTAATGTAATCGCAGAGCTGAATAATCCTGTTAGCATTACAGCTACAAGGATCGCGGTCCCTGTTGCAGAGATGATGTCTAATTTGAATAATGCATCTAGTGCGACCGTTTCTGGAGAGATCGGTGGTGCTTTCATAATGGTCTCATGCAGAAACGGCATCGGTATCATTTTTGTCGTGTTCGCTAAAAGCCCGTCCTCGCTGAATAACGCTTTAAAAGCAGGTAAGCTCCAGATCGTAATCGTTGCGGTTAAGATATAGAACGGAGACCAAGCTTTCACAATTTCCTTAAGAGAATAGGTTTCCATTTGTGTAGTCTCTGGTGCATCGCTTTCACGGTAAATCGTTTTTGGTTTCCATTTTCTTAAGAATAGAGCAAGTCCCGCCATGCTTAGAAGCGCTGCTAAAATGTTAGCTAGTTCAGGTCCTAAGAATAAAATAGTGAACAATTGAGTTCCTGTATAAATTCCGCTTACGACAAGTAGAGCCGGAAGTGTTTCTTTAATTCCCTTCACACCATTCAAAATAAAGACGAGTAAAAATGGGATGGCAAAAGAAATCATAGGTAGCGTAAATGCGAGCATTCTAGATAGTTCCATCGTTTCCAAGTTGCCCATCTGTGCCCCAACAATGACGGGGATCCCGATGGCTCCGAAAGCGCCGGATGCGGCATTGGCGATCAAACATAGGGCGGCTGCTTTCAGTGGACGGAAGCCGAGTTCAACGAGCAGGGCTGCACTGATCGCAATCGGTACACCGAAGCCGGCAGCCCCTTCAAGAAAGGCGTTAAAACTAAAACCGATTAATAATAGCTGTAAGCGTTGGTCTTCTGAAATATTTGCGATGCTAGCCCGTATTACGGTGAATTTACCGGTCCGGACAGCAATTTTGTAAAGCCAAACGGCCATGATGACGATGTAACCGATCGGCCATAACCCCTTCGCGACGCCTAATACAGAAGCGGATAGGGCTTGGGCAAGCGGCATATCAAAGAATAGGACAGACACGGCCACACTCAAACAAAGAGTAAGAAAGGCAGCGAGTATGCCTTTCATTCTAAACTTTGTTAAGGCGAGAAAGAAAAACAAGATTGGTAGAAATGCGATAAATGCACTGATTAATTCGTTTCCAAATGGATCGTACTGTTGTAACCACATCGGATATCATCTCTTTCTACTACAGAATAATCGTTATGCTTCAAAATTTTGTTCTAAGATGTCTTTCAATACGCGAGCACTATGGCTGAATTGCTCTGTTTCCTCGGCATTTAAGCTCACTTCCACCACATTGCGAATCCCGTTACGGTTAATCACAGCTGGAACCCCGATATAGACATCTTCTGTGTTGTACTCCCCGTTCAAGTAGGCACTCACGGTCATGATGCTGTTCTCATTGTTTAGGATCGCTTTTGTAATTCGAGTTAGTCCCATTGCAATGCCGTAGTAGGTGGCGCCTTTTTTCTCAATGATGTGATAAGCGGCATCGCGAACGTTTGTGAAAATCTCGTCCAAGTCTTCAAGTTTATAGTCAGGGCGTTGTTTCATCATTTCTAAAACGGGTACGCCTCCTACGGTCGCATGACTCCAGACAGGTAGTTCTGTGTCACCATGTTCACCGATGATTGTGGCGTGAATATTAGATGGTGCTACTTCGAAATATTCGCCAAGCATGTATCGGAAGCGGCCAGAATCAAGGATTGTACCACTGCCAATCACGCGCTCTTTTGGCAATCCGCTGAATTTCCATGTTGCATATGTTAAGATGTCGACTGGATTGGTAGCGACAAGGAAGATCCCATTGAAGCCACTAGCCATCACGTTCGTTACGATTGTGTGGAAGATAGATAGATTCTTCTTCACTAAATCCAATCGAGTTTCGCCTGGTTTTTGGTTGGCTCCTGCACAGATGCACACAATATCGGCGTCTTTACAGTCGTCGTATTGTCCGTACCATGTTTTTGTAGGGTTAGGGGCGAATACTTTTCCATGATTTAAGTCCATAGCGTCACCCATCGCTTTGTCCTCGTTTAAGTCAATGATTACTAATTCTTCTGTTACGGCTTGGTTTAACATGGCAAAAGCATAGCTGCTCCCTACGGATCCTGCTCCAATTAGTGCCACGCGGTTTACATTTTTAGTTGTCATTTTGAATTCCTCCGTAGAAAAATGTTTTATGTGAATCTCTTCACAATCTTATTGTGCACTTTCTTGAATATGGAATCAATACCATATGTGAAACTTTTCACAAAAAGAAACAAAAGACACTAAAAGAGCGCTTACATGTTCACGGTTTGTTCACAAACTGATGGGATGAGGGGACAGGTTCCTTGTCCCAGTTGGTGGGCCGGAGGGACAGGTACAGTGTCCCGGCAGTTTATGATTCTCTTTTGTTGACCATAATGGTTCTAAAAGGGTCTGGGAGGGGGAGCTTGAATGGAGGAAGAAGGAAATTTCTTTAAAGGCTTTTTGTGGGCATTGGCACTTAGCGTACCAGTCTGGGCAGTCATTATAGGCGTCATTCGTTTGGCTGTTTAACTAGTAGAAACATAGAAAATCTAAATTATTCATAAGCCTCTGTCTAATTGATCAAACGTTTGATCAACTAGACAGAGGCTTATTTTATAGGCGTTGAGAGGAGGGGGTGGGGACAATGTACCTGTCCCTTTGTCCCGAAATTAAGGAAAAATTATAAAAATTATAGTAATATTATAAAGTGGGCTATTTTGCCTAAATAAGCTTCAGAAGGGACAGTTTCATGGAGAAGGATAAAAAATTATCGTTATTAAACGATCGTAACAAATTAATTATTAAATTATCTTGGTTTTCTATTGTATTGAGTCTTTTAACAAACTTCACAAGTCATGCGGATTGGTTGATTGCAGGGATTATTGTGGGGATTGGAGGTACTTTTACAACAATAGGTACAATCTTAACTTGGAAAGAAATTGGCGTTAAGTATGTGATGTACATAGTCATGTTCAGTCTTACATTAATCACCTATTTTATGGTTGAAAGCAACCCGCATATGATTTCATACTTAATGGTTTATTATAATTTAGCGGTGATATCCGTTTATCAATTAATGAAACCAATTGCAGTCATTTCCTCTTTGCAAATAGCTTTAACCGTTCTGTTTTATTTACAATTTGGCACGGAGATGTTCCCGAATTACGGAGTGGAAGGTTTAATTTCTCTTATTCTATACATCGTGTTAGTGACGGCTTTTCTAATGTTCCAGGCAAGGCTGAATACGAAGCTTCAGGAAGAGTCGAGTGTGAACGAAGAAGAAGCTCTGTCAGCAAAGCAGCGTGCTGAAGAGATGGTTACACAAGTACAAGGTTCCTTAGAAACGCTTAGTAACTTTAGTGATAGTTTAAAGGGTAATATAGAAGTAACAGGTCGTGTATCTTCTGAAGTGACCAAAACTTTTAATGAAATGGCCTCAGCCATTGAGCACCAAGCAGCGGGTGTTATGGATATCACTAGCCTTGTTGATCGAAGTAAGTCAAATGTAGATGATGTGAATGTAAGTTCAAACTCCATGAAGGAAAATACCGAAAAATCGGTTGAAGTAGCAAATAAAGCATTTGATCAGATGAATCATTTGAATGGGGAGATTGGAAGCGTGAATTCCATCATGATGGAAGCGGAAGATTCAATGCACCAACTTCAGGAAGAAGCAAATGAAATTAGCGATATCATCCTTGTCATCAATAATGTTTCTGAACAAACAAACCTCTTGGCTTTAAATGCTGCGATTGAGGCCGCCCGAGCGGGTGAACATGGTAAAGGCTTTGCAGTTGTAGCGGATGAAGTTAGGAAACTAGCTGAGGAGTCAAAAGCCTCTACTGTTAAAATCGCTTCTATATTAGAAAAGATCCAAAGCAATATTATTGGTTCAGTAGAGAAAGTTACAGAGGGAAGAGTGGCGGTGACTTCAAGCCAACAGAACTCATTGGAGATTAAAAATGTGCTAGAAATCATTAAAGAAAATGGCAACAACGTGGTCGCTCAATCTCAGGCCGTTGATGGAATCATAAAGCAATTACTAGAATCGTCTGAACGAACAAGTGATCAAATCAATGAGGTATCTTCTATTACTCAACAGACGGCAGCGGGTGTTGAGGAAGTTCTGGCTAGTGTGGAAGAACAGAATACGAAAGTGAATGAAATCGTTGAGGATTATTCTACGCTTGAAGAGTCTATCCAATCGTTTGTGAATGTTGTGAATCGTTCATGATGTGGGATGGAGGGACAGGTTCCTTGTCCCGGCGTGTTAATGTGGAGAATTATGATAAGAAACCCTTTCTTGATCAAACGTTTGATTAAGAAAGGGTTTGTAGATCGCCTGGTGCATAAACGCTAGCCCCTTGGAGCTCATAGCAATAGGATTACTGAGAAAGTCTTCTCTTGATGAGGAGGCTTTCTTTTTGTTTTGCGGGGTATTGTGTCGGACGCATAAGGGGAAGAACTCCGCTGAAATTTTTGTGAAGTTCACCCAATTGTAATCTTATATCATTACAATTCATCTCATTTGTCGTACAATTTATTTGGGTTATAGAATAAGAATAATGAGTGAATACAATTCGTTTATGAAATAAAAGGTGATGACTATTAAACATATAAAAAATCTTGTCTTTGCTTTATTAGGTATCCTTTCACTTGGTGTAGGCATTGCAGGTACCATCCTCCCTGTACTCCCGGGCGGCCCTTTCTATTTATTTGCGGCTTTTTGTTTCTCAAAAAGTTCAAAGCGTATCGAAAACTGGTTTCAAAACACAACGGTTTATCAAAAATATGTCTTAGCCTTTCTGCAAAAGAAAGGCCTGACGAAGAAAGAAAAGATCCGGATTAATATTATTGCGGATAGTTTTATTATCGCTTCGTTCATTATGGTAGATATTCTAGTTGCTAGAATCTTTATGGTCGTACTCGCTTTGTATAAACATTATTACTTCATTTACAAAATTGAAACGATTGATTAGGAGCGGGGGAGGGCAGGTACCTCGTCCCTTCGCCTTTCGAAATATAAAAGAGTAACGATCAACACAGAGGTCCTTCTTTGGAAACGACTTCTGTGTTTTTTTATTTGTTATAAATGATGAATGTAGCATTGCGGTCTATTAATAAATGACCTTTTTCTACTCTATATCATGCAAAACGTCAGAGAAAGAGTCCATAGCCGAAAGAGCTTTCTGCAAACAGATATTTTGTTATGCAAAGGGACAATGTACCTGTTCCACCGGCCTACGGAAGTGTCTCCCCAGCCCCCTTCTGTTCTATAAAAGTATCTGAATTCTCAAATATTAACATGGACAGATCGTCTGATTTCCCTTATAGTGTTATATAACATCAATTTAAGGAACATTTATGGAATATGTCCTTAATTAAGGAGTGTCGGAATGGTTGCTACGTTTCAAGAAATAACAAAATCAATTGAAAACGATATCATTGAGTTTCGTCGATATTTACACCAGAACCCTGAACTAAGCACACAGGAATGGAATACATCACGTTTTATCCAGGATCAGCTTAAGGAATACGGTATTCCGTTTAAAGCGGGCTATGCGGATACGGGTGTGTTAGGCATTATTGAAGGGCAGCAAAAGGGGAGAACGGTAGCTTTACGAGCGGATATCGATGCTCTTCCTATTACGGAACAAACGAATCATGATTTCCGGTCAACAAGAGACGGAGTTATGCACGCATGCGGTCACGATGCCCATACGGCTATGTTACTTGGTGCAGGTTATGCACTGAATCAACGTAAGGATGAGCTAGCTGGTACTGTGCTACTTGTGTTTCAACCGGCTGAAGAGAATTCCCCCACAGGAGGAGCGGCTCAGATGATGGAAGACGGTGTGTTTGATGACTATGAGCCAGATGTGATTTACGGACAACACGTTTGGCCAAGTCTTCCTGTAGGAGAAGTTGGAATTCGTGATCAAGAAATGATGGGAGCATCAGACCGATTCACGATCACCGTTAAAGGTAAGGGTGGACATGCTAGCATGCCTCATGATGGAAATGATGCGATTATTATTGCCAACCAAATCATCACAAGTCTCCAGACGATCGTTAGTCGAAACGTTAACCCAATTGAATCGGCCGTCGTGACGATTGGTAGCATTCACGGGGGATACGCCCACAATGTGATCGCAGATAAAGTCACCTTAGAAGGAACAGTTCGTACGTATCAACCTTCCGTTAAAGAAAAGGTGAAGCAACGTTTTCACTCTATTGTGGAACACGTTACGGAAGCTTTCGAGGGAGAAGTGGACATTACGTATTTAGATGGGTACCCTGCTACCATTAATACACCGAAATGGGCCGAAGTTGCTCGTAACTCCACGCAAAAGATTCTAGGTCCAGAGTCAACGCCAACCGTCGATCCTGTATTAGCAGGGGAAGACTTTTCCAGGTTCCTAAATCGATACCCTGGCGCCTTCATCTGGTTAGGAACGCAAATTGACTCAAAAGAAGATCAAATGGGACTTCATAACCCAGGCTTTATGTTAAACGAAAAGGCTCTCTCTTCAGGAAGTGCGATGCTAGCACAAGTAGCTAGTGACACACTCGTTCATCTGCAAGAAGGTGAAGCAAGTGAATGAGGAATCATTAAAGACCATTCTAAAAAATTGGCGGCGCACGCTCCATCAGCAACCTGAACTTGGCTTCCTCGAATATCGAACCACTTTTACAATCGGAAAAGAGCTAGAATCACTTGGCTTCACTCTACACATAGGACAAGACGCACTACGTTCTGAATCTCGTAAAGGCGTTCCTTCAAAGCTAGAATTAGAAAAGCATGAAGCCGAGGCTATAGAATGGGGAGTTGAACCTACGTGGATGGAACTCATGGAAGGCGGACACACAGGGCTCGTTGCTACTTGGGATACCGGAAAGCCTGGTAAACATAGCGCTTTTCGCTTCGACATCGATGCCCTCCCGATCCAGGAAACACATGATTCGACACACCTTCCTTCTAAAGAAGGGTTCCACTCGAAGGTAGACGGAGCCATGCATGCTTGTGGTCATGATGGACATACGGCAATAGGGATCGCGTTGGCTCATTTTATTCGTAAAAATAGCGAATCCCTATCAGGTACATTTACCCTTCTTTTCCAACCAGCAGAAGAGGGAGGAAGAGGGGCGAAAGCGATGACGGACAAAGGATGGTTGCAAAATGTGGATGAGTTTTATACCGGCCACATTGGAATACATTCTATGCCGGTAGGGACGATTGCTGCTTCTGTCGAGGGCTTTTTAGCCTCTTCGAAGTTAAACGTAACGTATAAAGGTCGCTCAGCTCACGCCGGAATGAATCCTGAAGAGGGGAAAAATGCTCTCTTAGCTGCAGCGACAGCATCTACTCAGCTCTACACCATTCCGCGACACAGCGCAGGGGCCTCAAGGATCAACGTTGGTAAACTGCAAGCTGGAGCAGGCAGGAATGTTATTGCTGATCGTGGCTATTTAGAACTTGAGACAAGAGGCGAAACAGGGGCAATTCAAGATTTCGTCTACGCTGAAGCGACTCGTATGATTCGATCTGTTGGAGACCTATATGATGTTGCAACGGAGGTTGAAGAAGTTGGAGAAACGTCCTCCTTCGAATGTAGTCAAGAAGCTGTGGATGCCGTTCAAGCAAGGTGTATTGGGAGTCCGGTCATTCAAGAGATTCTTCCTGTTACAGCTGTATCCGGTTCTGAAGACGCGAGCTTTATGGTGAATGAGGTGCAACAACAAGGTGGCGTCGCTACGTATATGTTGTTTGGGACACGGTTAGCCTTCGGTCATCATCATCCGTCTTTTGATTTTGACGAAGAGGTTTTACCTGTAGCTTTAGAGACATACATCAACATTGTAAAAGGGGGTCATACATGTGCAGGCTTGGTTAGATGATACGTTAAAGAAATTGAACACGACAAGTGACATGAATCAACCGAATGGATTTTCAAGGCTGAGTTATAGCCCTGAAGAAGCTAAGGCTCACGAAGCTTTCCGAAGTGTTGCAAAAGAACTTGGGCTTACAGTAGAGCAAGATGAAGCCGGGAATCAATGGGCAACGTGGGATGTGGGAGAAGATGTACCGACGATTGCAGTAGGCTCACACCTTGATACCGTCCATGGCGGCGGAGGATATGACGGGGTCGCAGGCGTTCTGACAGGGTTAGCGGCTGTGAAGCAAATGAAAGATCAGGGCGTCACACCTAAGAAAAACATTGCGGTGATCTGCTTTGCCTCTGAAGAATCCGCCCGATTCGGTGTATCTACAATAGGAAGTAAAGCGGTGTCCGGATTGTTTGATAAAGAGGGGTTAGCCAATGTTCCCGATCAAGATGGGCATACAGTCAAAGAAGTTTGTGAGTCGTTTGGGTTGAACTGGGACACGATCGATCAAGCAGAGAAACCATCTTCCTATTTACAAAGCTTCTTAGAACTCCACATTGAACAAGGAACACAAGTGGAAGACCATAACTCGGATGTTGGCATTGTAGAAGGTGTGGCTTGTCCCATCCGTTTGAAAATAACCGCTCAAGGAATGGCGAACCATACGGGTACAACGCCAATGCACAAGCGCCAGGATGCTCTTGCGGCAGTAGCTCCTCTGATCTCTTATGTGGAAGAAGAAGCTCTGAAACGAAACGACGCAAGTAAGAAACAACTCGTTGCAACGGTTAGTACATTAAATGTACAACCAAATGCGATGAACGTAATCCCAGGAGAAGTCCAGGTCGGCATTGATATCAGAAGTGTAGATGACGTGGCGAAGCGAGCTCTTGCAGAAGATATCGGGGAGTATTGTAAACACATCGAAGCTACACGCAATGTTAATTTCCGTGTAGAAGTCGCTGTCGATAACGATTCTGTTACTTTAGATGAATCCATGCAACAACAACTGCATTCGATTTGTCAGTCTCTAGACTATAAGGCGATGAGCATGGATAGTGGGGCGGGGCACGATGTCATGAATATGGCGTTAAGATGGCCTTCAGCACTCCTGTTCATTCCGTGTAAAGAAGGGATTAGTCATCATCCTGCAGAATATGCCACTATGGCCGATTTAGAAAAAGGAAGCCATATTATAGCAGAATACTTAAAGGTAGAGACAGGTGATGAATGTGAAAACCAAGATCGGAGTCATCGCGCCATCGGACTCTCTTGAGCAAATTTTATATGTAACAGATGAATTTGAAGGAATTGAAGTCGTTTCCTATACCTACAATCAATTATCTGATGTGGAAGCCATTTTATCGGCACATCGATATGAAGTGGATCAATGGTTTTTCTCCGGAATTCTCAATTATACGTATGCTTATGAAAAAAACTTGATTACGCCAGAAGAGGGAAGTTATCCACCTCTACATGGTTCTAGCTTTTTCGGGATCTTACTAGAAGCGCAGCTTACGAGTAAGAAAGTCTTTGAGAAAGTGAGTATTGATACAATTACGGATGAAGAAATTGATAAGATTCTTTCGTATTATGATCTTCAATCGCTGACGTATTACAACCATCCATTTGAGGGGTATCAGTACTCCAATGAACTAGTGGACTTCCACGCTACTCTGTATCAAGAAGGCAAAACAGAAGTTGCGATCACTTCCATTAAGACCGTCTACAGGCAGTTAAAAGAATTAGGGGTACCGGTGTTCAGAGTAACGCCTTCCTATTTATCTATTAAACTTATCCTTCAATTTTTAGAAGAACGGGCCCAGTCGAAGCGCTTGCGCAATGCACAGGTAGCTACAATCGGGTGTCGGATTGACTTCGAATTGGATAAGCTCGAAGAACTTCACTATTCGTTTCGGATGAAACACCAGGAGCTAGATTTAAGAAGGTTCCTGCTCAGTATAGCCGAGAAAACAAATGGTTCACTGATGCAACTAGGCGACGGTTTGTTCTTCATCTTTACGACCAGAGGGCAGATGGGGCCAGAAGTGGAAGAGGAACTATTTACCCTCATTCAAAACGTTGAAATGCAAACCTCTAGTCAGGTGAACATCGCAATTGGTATTGGAGAAACTGTGTCACAAGCGGAGCAAAACGTCCGACTAGGCTTTAGAAATTATAAATCTTTTGAAGAGCCTACGCTTTTAATTGTGGATGAATATCAAGAAATCACACTCAAACAACAAGGAGCTAAAATTTCCTATCAAACGGTAGGGGCTGGTCATGAGTGGGCCGAGAAGTTAAAAGGTGCGCCACTTAGTCCTGGTGTTGTTTCAAAAATTATCTCTTATGTACATCACTACCAAAGACCGACCTTTACATCGCAAGACCTTTCTCGTTGGTTGCAAAGTACAGAACGAAATGGTCGGAGAATTCTTAATGAGATGGAAAAGGTCGGACTTGTTGAACAAAGTGGTGAAGCTCAATCCGGCGAGCGGGGAAGGCCAAGAAAAGTCTTTTCCCTTGTCCAAAATGTATAAGTACGAGGGGGAACGCCCCCCTTCTTTCTATTCCTATTTACGGAAGAATAAAGGAATATAACCATTAAAAACGAGAAAGGGTGGGTATATGTCATTACCAGATACAAATGTCTCACAAGAAGAGAAAAAGGAGTCTAAGTTTTTATCTAAGTTTTTGAATGTTATTGAAAAAGCAGGGAATAAGCTTCCAGATCCATTTATGTTATTTGTGTATCTCGCTCTCTTTATGATTTTACTTTCCTGGGTCGTTTCTTCATTTGGGGTTTCCGTGGTTCAGCCAGGCTCTGGTGAAGAAGTAGCGATTAAGAGCTTGTTGTCTGCTGAAGGTATTCAGTACATGTTAACTTCGATGCTTGAAAACTTTACAGGCTTCAAACCTTTAGGTCTTGTTTTGGCGATGATGTTAGGAATTGGTTTAGCTGAAAAGGTAGGTCTCATTGAGACAGCTATTAAGAGTACAATTCTCAAGGCGCCAGCCAGCCTAACGACATATGCGGTTATTTTCGTCGGGATACTGGGGAATTTAGCCTCTGACGCAGCGTTTGTAATTGTTCCACCTCTAGCAGCTATGGTCTTCTACACACTCGGTCGACACCCACTTGCTGGACTGGCAGCCGGGTTTGCTGGGGTAGGTTCTGGATTTACAGCGAACGTGGTTGTTGCGGGTACAGACGCATTGTTATCAGGGATCTCTACGGAAGTCATGCAGGGCTTGGATCCTAACGTAGTCGTAACGCCAGTGGATAACTATTACTTTATGGTCGTTTCTGTTATTGTTCTATCCATAACAGGTGCACTTGTAACCGAGAAAATCGTTGAACCTCGTCTTGGTAAATATGAGGGAGATCTGAAGAAAGAAATGAAGGCTTCAACTCCTTTAGAGAAGAAGGGGTTAAAGAATGCTACGATTGCACTTGTTGTCTACATTGGGCTATTGCTTGTTGCTTTATTCTGGCCGAATTCTCCGTTACGTAACGAAACAGGAGGCATGATTCCATCCACATTCTTAGATGGAATCATTCCGATTATCCTATTCATGTTTATTGCCGTTGCGGTAACGTACGGAGTTACGGTTAATAAGATTACGAAGACGAAAGATATCTCCACATTTATGGGAGAAGCCATTAAAGATATGTCAGGATTCATCGTCTTAATCTTCGCTGCAGCTCAGTTCATTGCTTACTTTGATTGGACAAACATTGGCACATGGATTGCTGTGAGTGGAGCTGGATTCTTGGAATCATTAGGTTTAACAGGAATACCTGTCATTATTGGTTTCGTATTCTTAACAGCCCTTATGAACCTTCTGGTCTTCAGTGGGTCAGCTCAGTGGGCACTAGAAGCACCGATCTTTATTAAAATGTTCTATATCTTAGACTATCATCCCGCTTTCATTCAAGCAGCTTACCGTATTGCGGATTCATCTACTAACATTATTACACCAATGAACCCGTATATTATTATCGTGTTAGCGTTTATGAGAGAATACGATAAGAAGGCTGGACTTGGCACGCTTATTTCCTTAATGCTACCGTACAGCATCATCTTCTTATCCGTCTGGATTGTATTACTACTAGCTTTCGCACTCATAGGCATCCCATTCGGTCCTGGCGTGCACATGTATCTATAGAGGGATGAGGGACAGGTTCCGCGTCCCTTCGCCTCTTGAAGTAATAGGTTAATACCAACACAGAAGCTCCTTATATCATAAGGAGCTTTTGTGTTTTATTTATAATAACGTTAAGCCGGTAATTTACTGATTTTTAAGAAAAAGGTCACAGAGGGAGGGTCTCTGTGACCTTATAAAGAAGTAATTATATAAAAAGTCATTGATTTAATGGTTCTGTTACATTTTAGAGGGGTACATCTACGAGAACGTCACAGATCGGCATCTTCTCTAACCTTTTTAGGTGATACATCCAGTAAAGCGTCAGAGAAGGGCCCTTCTTGAGCTAGAAAGGCTCAGTAGGGATGACATGGGGATAAAGTACCTGTCCCCGTAACCCCAGTCTCTAGAAGGAAAAAAGGATTTTGGCGTGTAATTTATACTCGGAATGTCAATCATATTCTTAACTAGATTGATCCTGCTAGGAAGAGGTGTGGTGGAGATGTTAAGTGCGGTGTTGTTGGTGTTATGTGTAGGGTTAGCGATTTATATCTACAAGTATGAAGAGCCCGATGAACTTTCGGTAGTGTTCCAAACAAAAGAATCAGGAGTAGGTCTGGCTCAGGAACTATATTGGTTATTAGAAACGAATCAAGTAAAACCCCACTATTCCATCCCGTATAATAAGCGAAATCTCTTCGAATTTGGTTACCATGAATGCGAAGTCATCATCGAAGTTCCTAAAGAACACTATCACTTTGCCGTGCAGTTAGTTGAGAGGTATAAGAGGGACCCAGGGACAAGGTACCCGTCCCCATGCCGCGAATTATAAAAGCCCAAAGCATTTAGCTTTGGGCTTTTACATAATTGGATTATAACTACGCTTTTGGATCTCTGTAATATATCGATCTAATTTCTGGCTAAGTTCAATCGTCTTATCATGGCTTAAACCATGAGTAAGTCCTGTTTCAATCATTGTGGATCGCAAATCCGTAATTTTCGTTTTTAGTTCTTCAGTTGACGTATGTTCCTCTATAAAATACTGGAATTCCATATTGAATCTCCCCAATATCTGTGTTGGTAGGATGTCTGACATGTCGACATAAGTTCTACTTGAATTATAACACGTTAGGATATAAATGGTAATATATTATTACTAAAAAAGTATTTAATTCCATACTTTTTCCTTTTATAGCACTGAATTTGTCGTTAGGTCCTAGTTTTGAGATCTATTTTATTATTGGCATCTTATCTGTGATACAGTTATGACAGAGAATTGTATAGACAGATAGGGGGGAGAGGATGGGTTTCAATACATATATTGAACAATCAAAAAGAAGATGTGAAGAAGACTATCGGTTAGAGCCGACAGAGGCTCCTGCCTTGCAAATAGAATTAACAGATGCAGAACTTGAGGAACGCAAACAAAAGTTAGAAAATGCGCTTCCTGTTATTCAGCATTTTATGGAGAAAGTCATCTATTATATGAACGGAACTCCAATTATTGTATCTACTACCGATGAAGAGGGATATATGATCCATAAGTTTGGAGATCAGAGTATGATGGAGATGATTGATGCGTTCGGTATACATAACGGTGTTCGATTTCGGGAAAGAGTTGCAGGGACAAATTCCATTGCGCTCTCTCTGCTTCATGAGGAACCAATTGGCCTTGTTGGAAGAGATCATTACCATGAAGCTTTGCACGGCATTGCTTGTTATTCAGCTCCTTTTCATTACGGGGAGGATGCTCGAATTTCAGGAACGATATCCATTATGACAACCTTGGATTATGAAAGTCAGTTTCATTTAGGACTCCTCTCATCAGCGGTCGACTCCATTGAACGGGAACTTCGACTTCAGGAGAAGAACAATAAACTTGAGATTTTAAATCAGATCATGATTAACTCAACGCCTCTTGGTATGATTATGACAGATGAAGAAGGGTGCATCACCGATTACAATGCTGCTTTGGAAAAGTTAGTGGAATATAGTATGGAAGAGCGTCTTGATAAAGGGGACACCAAAACATACGTCATCAAACCGTATGTGGATCATGTCCTATTGACGGGGGAAAAGCTCGAGAATAAGGAAGTCACCCTTTCGTTTGATGATGGGCAGAGGGAGAAAATTTGTCAGCTTGATGTCCTTCCTGTATACGACGGGGACGAGGTGATTGGCACGTTCGCTCAATTTCGTGACATGACGAACTATTACGAACTTCAAGAGAAGCTTATAGAATCCGAGAAGCTGTCGACCCTTGGCAAATTTAGCGCAGGACTTGCCCATGAGATTCGCAACCCACTTACATCCATTATTGGATTAACACAATTGTTGAAAGAAACCAATGCTCAGAATAAATATTTAGAAATCATCACATCAGAGCTCGATCGAATGAAGAACCTTGTTAACCAATTTGTTCTACTTGGAAAGCCATCATCCGTTCAGCCAGCTCCTTGTAATCTTCATGATCTTTTAGAGGAAACAATCGAACTAATGAAAAGCAGCGCTCGGCTTCAAAACGTAAGGATCGAGTTCGAATCCAACCAAAAAGATCTTGTGATGACAATTGATGAGGCCAAGATGAAACAAGCATTCATCAATTTCATTAAGAATGCCTTCGAATCTATGGAAAACGGTGGTGTGGTCCAGGTTCGTTTGGTTCACCGTCTAGAAAGTAACGAGGTGGAGGTGACGATTGAAGATGAAGGGGAAGGGATGACCCCGGACCAAGTCTCGAATATAGGAACACTTTTCTATACCTCTAAGGAAAACGGTCTTGGAATGGGTCTTTCTATCTCTCTTGAAATTATTAAGGCTCATCACGGTAAGGTTGAATTTGATTCTGAGAAAGGACGAGGGACCAAGGTGGAGCTTCGTTTTCCGGTTGAATCAAGAAACACGAGTTTTTAAACGAAATGGGAGGTTGTAAGCGTGACAGAGAAACTATTTTATAGGGATGCCTATCAAACAGAATTCACAACAAAACTTGTTAAAGCAGATCAAGATGAAGGTGGTCGTCCTTATGTCGTGTTAGAGGAAACGGCTTTTTATCCAACTGGTGGTGGACAGCCCCATGATACGGGTAGCTTGAATAACGTTAGAGTGATTGACGTAGAAGAAGTAGGTGGGGAGGTTCGTCACTATGTCACTCTCCCAATCGAAGAAGCGAGTACGGTAAATGGTGTAGTGGACTGGTCAAGGCGATTTGACCATATGCAACAGCATACTGGTCAGCATATCCTGTCTGCTATTTTGCAAGACGAGTTTAATTTGGCAACTCTAAGTTTTCATCTCGGAAAAGATACCGTCTCTATTGATCTTGACGGAGAATCCCTCTCGGAGGAAACGCTACATAAAGTGGAACAACGTGTGAACGAAGTGATTCAAGAGAATCGATCGATTGAAACGAAATGGATGACGGTGGATGAGGCGAATCAATACCCACTCCGTAAATCACTCTCTGTTGATGAAGCGGTACGGCTTGTCATTATCCCCGATATTGACTACAACGGCTGTGGAGGCACGCACCCACGTTCAACAGGGGAAGTACAGATGATGAAGTTGCTCGGATGGACGCGTCAGAAGAGAAACGTGCGTCTCGAGTTTGTATGCGGCAATCGTGTACTCGAGCAGTTGGAAAAGAAACACAGTTTCCTAACCGGAATCAAAACGTTAATGAAGCGTCCGGAAGAAGAATTGGAGCAGGAAGTATCTTCTTTAATAAAAGAAAGTAAGGCAAAAGATAAACAACTAGCTGAACAGACAGCTCAACTTCTCGAGTACGAAGCGCGGGATTTGGCAGCAGCACCTCAAGAAACGGGGGATGTGTCGATCGTTCAACGAGTCTTTCAGGACCGAACGATTAAGACGTTGCAGGACCTTGGAAAGAAGGTTGTTGAACAGGCTCCTAATGGGATCGTTGTTCTTGTCAGTGAGCAGAAAGATCAACTTCAGTTTGTCCTCGCGCAAGGATCCGATGTTTCAGGAAATATGAAAGAAGCATCTCAACACGTCATGCCTCTCATTGAAGCTAAAGGCGGCGGGAAGCCAGATTTCGTGCAAGGTGGCGGAACAAAAGCTTTAGAAGCTGAGGAGTTTGCGAAAGCGTTGAAGGAAGCAGCCTTAGAAACAATGAAATAAGAGAAGATTTAAAAGCCCCTCTTTTATTAAAAGAGGGGCTTTTTTTAGGGATGAAGGGACAGGTACCTTGTCCCGTCAAGTATTTCGAGGGGCGAAGGGAGAATGAACCTGTCCCCATGGCCCATTAGTCAGTCATGTTGCCCTTTAATGATTTAATCGTACCGGTATGTACCCCTTCATGATACAACGAGAAGTTGAGAATTTCCCCAACCGTTTGAAGAGATAAGAAGTCTCCGGTTGACTCATCATCCAGTTGTCCTGTAAGAGCCTCTTTTAATCTAGCTGGCTGTTCCTCAAGTTGCTGCTTTAGTTCAGCAAGAGAAGGGACGTCTCCCTGCCAATCGGAAGGTGCTGTTCCTGGTGCGAAAAGTTTAAGGTAGCGGGATGGCGTTTCGATTGACTTGCCTCCGTACTTAGCAATCAAGGCATTTTGCACAACGTAAATGTGGCCAAGATTCCAGCGAATTGTGTTTTTAACCCCCTCTGGCTGCTGATCCGCCTGCTCTTCTGTAACACTATCTAATTCTTTTAATGTTCCTTTTCTTACTAGGTTTACTTGTTGAAAAATTTGTTCTTCGTTCATGTAATCCTCTCCCTTCTTATCTATCATTCTATCTTTTCATATTATCTGCCTCAACCATGGACAGAGGGACGAGGTACCTGTCCCTCTGTCTTGAGAAATTTCTCTATAAAATATAATTAAACACATTAAAAGAGAAATTTCTGTTCAAAATGGTTGCTTTTCACGTAAGAGTCGTTTTACAATGAGTTCAGAAAAATCAACCAAAAAGAATGGCGGGATAGAATGAGCGCCGAGAAAATGGATATTACGGATTTTACGATGCAGTTCTTTCAACTACACGGAAAAGTGGCGCTGGTTACGGGTGGAAACTCTGGACTAGGTCAAGGCTTTGCCCTTGCACTTGCGAAAGCTGGAGCAGATGTCTTCGTTGTAAGTATGATTGAAGATGAAGAAACAAAACAATTAATCGAAGCTGAAGGCGTTCGGTATCACTTAATGATTGCGGATATTACTGAAGACGGGGCTTGTAAGAGAGTAGTAGAAGAGTGTGTTCGTGTATTTGGTACGGTGGATATTCTTCTCAATAATGCTGGCATTGGTTTAAACGAGCCGGATGTAACGAATTTCACTCGGCTTCAGTGGGACAAAATGGTGTCCGTGAATCTGACGGCTCCTTTCGATTTAGCTCATGAAGCGGCCAAATATATGATCCCTAACCGTAGCGGTAAGATTATTAATACGTGTTCCTTATTTTCTTACCTTGGAGGTCAGTGGTCACCAGCTTATGCCGCAACAAAGCATGGGTTAGCTGGATTTACGAAGGCGTACTGTGATGAGTTAGCTCAGTACAACATACAAGTTAACGGAATTGCACCAGGTTATTTCGCAACGGATGTGACGAAAGCAACCGGAGCTGATGAGGAGAAGAACAAACGAGTTCTCGACCACATACCAGCTAACCGGTGGGGGAATATTGTCGACCTAATGGGAGCGATCGTATTTCTGGCCTCAGACGCATCCAATTATGTAAATGGAACGTTGTTAAATGTTGATGGTGGTTACTTAGTTCGATAGAAACATAAAATGATAGATTTTTTATAAAGGAGATTGATTGTATGACAATGAAAACAAATCAAACCGTTGAGGAATTAAAAGACCTATTACCAGAAGATCAAATTGTAACGGACGACGAAGCGTTATACGACGCATCCGCTGATCGTTATAAAAAATATCCGAAGTCGAAAAATGTACTTGATGTTCCAAAGCCGCTAGCGATTGTGTATCCACATTCTCCAGAAGAAGTGAAGTCACTGCTTATGTATTGTAACGAAAATCTGATTAACGTCATCCCAAGAAGCGGTAAAACAGGTACTGAGGGTGGACTTGAGAACTGGAAACAGAAAACGATCGTCATTGATGGCTCTAAAATGAATGACATCATCGATATCGATACTTATAACATGCAAGCGACGGTTCAATCTGGTGTGAAACTGCAAACCCTTGAAGACGAACTGCGTAAAGTAGGGTACACAACTGGCCATTCTCCTCAGTCTAAACCAGTCGCTCAACTTGGCGGACTTGTGGCAACGAGAAGTATCGGCCAATTCTCTACTCTATACGGCGCTATGGAAGATATGCTGGTTGGATTAGAGTGCGTCTTCCCGGAAGGTAACATTTCGAAGATCAAAAACGTTCCAAGAAGATCTGGAGGACCTGATATTCGCCATATCGCACTTGGAAATGAAGGGGCGCTGTGCTATATCACTGAAGTAACGGTGAAGATCTTTAAGTACACACCAGAGAACAATGAGTTCCATGGTTATTTAATTGAAGATATGGAAACAGGCATTAGTATCCTGAGAGAAGTGATGGTCAATGGATACCGTCCATCTGTTGCTCGCTGTTATTCGGAAGAGGATGCGCGTAACCACTTTGGGCACTTTTATGAAGGAAAGTGCGTGCTCATTTTTATGGCAGAAGGTGCAAAAGGCATTGTAAAAGCAACGAGTGAGGCAATCGATGAAGCAGTTGAGAAATTCCAATCAGGAATTATAAAACAGGTCGATTCTTCTCTTATTGAGGACTGGTTTAATAACTTAAATTGGGATCAGAGTAAGATTGATGCTGAAATCGAAGAAATGGTGAAACACGACAAGCATGACGGCTTCACAACAGAAATTTCGGCAGATTGGGAAAGTGTTATTAAGATTTATAACAACGTTATGGCTCGTGTGAGGAATGAGTTTGACCGTGCAGAAGACTTAACGATGCTTGGAGGCCACTCTTCCCATAGTTACTTGAACGGAACGAACATGTACTTCGTGTACAATTATGAGATTAACTGTGCTCCTGAAGATGAGTTGCTCGTTTATCATCATCCGATCCACCAAATCATCATTGAAGAGACGTTGAAGCAAGGCGGCTCCATGTGTCACCACCACGGCATCGGTAAGTATCGCTCAGAATGGACAAAAGAAGAGCACGGTTCTGCTTACTACATGCTTGAGAAACTTAAAGAAGCGTTCGATCCAAACGGGATTATGAACCATGGAACTATCTTCCCTCAACCAAACGAAGTGAAAAAGTACATCAGAGGGTAATGACCATGAGCGCTCAGTATATTATGGGAATCGACAGCGGTTCACAGAGTACAAAAGTCGTCATCTTCGACTTAGAGGGAAACGAAATGGCCTATGGTTCATGCGCTCTTAAAGAAACACTATCCCCTGAACCTGATGTAGTTATCCATCCTGATGACGACTTGTGGGACAGCTTGTATGACGCGGTTCAACAGTGTCTGGATAATTTCGAAGGGGACAAGAGCGCCATTACTGGAATCGGACTTTGTACCATTCGCTGCTGTCGCGTTCTTTTAGACAAAAACGGCGAATTGGCCTATCCCGTTATTAGCTGGATGGACGCCAGAATGTCGAAACCATATGAGCATAAAGATGACAAGGTTCACTATGTCACGACAACTTCAGGGTATCTTGGTTTGCGCTTAACTGGTGAATACAACGATACAGCTGCCAATTGTGAAGTGTTTTGGCCCGTCGACCGTGAAACGCTTGATTGGTCAACGGATGATGAGGACATCAGAGCTCAAGGACTAACGAGGGATATGTTATTTAACCTCGTAAAGCCTGGCGAGAAGTTAGGAATTCTCCGCGGAGACCTTGCAAGTGACCTTGGGTTAAAGGAAGGTATCCCTGTTGTGGCAACTGCGAATGATAAAGCGGTGGAAGCATTAGGATCAGGCATTAATCAAGAGCGTTCCATTATGATTTCTCTTGGCACGTTTATTTCATCCATGCTCATCCGCGATCAGTATGTGGAGAATGCAGAGAATTTCTTCCCAACTTTCGCTTCCATTCCATTTAAATATGCCTATGAATCGAACGGCATTCGAAGAGGGCTTTGGACAGTAAGCTGGTTTAAGAATCTGATTGGAGAAGAGCTGACGACAGAAGCGAACAAAAAAGGCGTATCTGAAGAGGCGTTCTTAAATGAAAAAGCTAAAGAAGTCCCTGTCGGAAGCGATGGCTTGTTCACGATCTTAGACTGGTTAGCTTCTCCTGATCAACCTTATCGAAAAGGGATGATGATCGGATTTGACCAACGCCACACACGCTATCACATGTATCGTTCCATTTTAGAAGCGATTGCTTTTAATATGAAGAACAATATCGATGATATGCTAGAGGAAATGAAGATTGGACTTGATGAACTCGTTGTTATCGGGGGAGGGTCAAAGAGTGATGTTATGATGCAAATTCTTGCTGACCTATTTGGATTACCCGTCCACCGAAGAGCAGGCAGTAGCAGTGCGTGCTTAGGAGCAGCAATCTGCACGACTCAGTATTTGGGCGTGTATCGTGATTTTGAATCGGCGGTACAGGAAATGGTAGAAACAGAAACTACGTTCTCGCCAAATGATTCGAATCATGAGTTCTATACGAAGGTAAATGAAGAAGTCGTGAAACATATACGTCCTTATACGGATGAGATCAACAAGCGAATCTATCCACTATTTAATTAAAGTTGTAGAACCGTTGCCATTTTAGATAAGCAGTCGAAATGGTAATGGTTCTTTTCTTTACAAGTTCGGGTCTTCTTGCGTATAAAAGGGATGTATGGTTAATTAAGAAGTGTTGATTCGTGGAACAAAGAAAGGGGTGGAAAGTAGATGTTAAAGTTAGATACGGATAAATTAACGAAGCTTGAAAAAGAAGTGCATCAAAAAGTATCTGAACTTGTCGCAGAAAATGATAAGTTAAAGATCATTGAGGCTGCGGAGATATGTGAAGTAGCCCCTTCTAAAGTATCCACACTCGTTCGGAAGTTAGGCTTTGATAACTTTAAGCAGTACAAACTCTATTTTAGCGGTCATCAGATCAAGTGGGAAAGCAATCAAAGAACGGAAGAAATACAACGCTTAATGCTTTTCTTAGAAAACTTTGATAAAAAAATCGTGGATGATTTTGTATCGATTTATCACAAATATAACAAAATTATTATATATGGCTTAGGCCCCTCCTTTATCAGTGCTGAGTACTTTGCATACAAACTTGATATTGTTTCGGATAAAAATATAAAAGTGACCCATAGCGAAGATTACGCAGAACAAATGGTGGATAATGAGACGTTATTGATTGTTTTATCTGTAACCGGTAAATTCTCTTCCTTTGAAACTCTGTTTCAGAAGTCCAAGGACAAAGGCGCTGAAATTATGCTTATTTTAGAAGAGTACGTGAATACTCAAAACTCCTTGGCTGATTACGTCTTCCATTTGTCTAAGTTTAATCAAAGCGATGCATTGCTTCCATTTGAAAAAACAAGAACGATTTTCTTTATATTTATGGAAGAAATTGCGACGAAATTGAAATATGGGTGAGTGCACTCCTGGTATTTGTACCAGGGGTGTTTTTTTGACTAAACGAACCTTCTTCAGTCATATGGCATAAGCCTCCTCAATATAATAAGGGGTACTTATTTTCCACCAGGAGGCGACAGTATGCAGGTGATGTTAAAAAACGATGCGGGTTTGGTGAAAGAAGTGAAGTTGGGGTTCAGTTGGACAACGTTTTTCTTTGGATTTATTCCTGCATTAATTCGAGGAGATCTGAAGTGGGCGGTCATTATGTTCGCTCTTGCTGCGGTTGCAGGTGTCTTTACGTTTGGTTTAGGTGCTTGGGTTCCGGGTATTATATTCTCGTTCGTCTACAACAAGATCTTTATTAAGGAATTGTTAGAAAAGGGGTACCGACCTGCCACACCTGAAGAAGAAGCCAAGCTACAGGCTGAGGGAATTGTAACTCCTGGGCCTAGTTCTGTAGGAGCATAACTAATACGAAACTTTTATAGGCCTCTCTTCTGTATTCTAAAGAAGAGGGGCCTCTTTCATAAATAAGGTAGTAAGACGGCCAATTTAACCGTTGATCAAACGTTTGATCAATTTTAAGGGCTGAGAGGAAAGAGGGGATAGCATGAGAGCAAACCTTGTTTTATTCTTGACGTTGTTAACCAAGCAAATCGAGTACCATTTCTGATATTCGGTGTCTTAGGACTAATTGTGTCTTTCGTATTCTTTCATCTTCGCTCTTCAGATCTTCAGCTTGTTCTTGCCAGGGTAATCCTGTTTCTTTCTCTAACTTGATAACTTCTTTTTCAAACCATGAACGTGACTCATCGTAAATGGCTAGAGCATAATCGTGGTTTAAGAATTCTTCTGGTGTCCTGAAGTGAAGGTCATTTAGCCATTTTTGGAACCCCTCTACTCCCATTTCTGTCAATCTGTTTTCAAAAACGAGGGTGAGTGATTCAATTACCTTCTTATCCATCTTATCTTTTTCCATCTTTAGTTGTAAGTTGGTTAAAGTGATGTTATGGGTGGATCGGTCCTTCTTACTCAACTTTTTAAAAACCATATCGAATCCCTCCAATCATTCTAGTTAACTACCAAAACACTCCTAACCATATAGTGGGCCTATTTCTCGAAGATTACTTCATAATAAATAAATGTGTAATAGGAGACGATCGTTCTGTTGTTTCTAAAAAGGCCACGAGTCTTCTCTCTGAATTAAGAGGGTAAGCTAGCGTGTAGTGTCCGGGGATGTCGAGTTTATTTTCTAACCCTTTTTTCCCCATAACGCTAATGAGGTCTTCGATATGAAGGGACTTATCTGCAATGCTAAGAGACGCGCCTGTTACGACATCATCAATGAGTGTGTAGGAATAGTCCTCTTCATACTTTCCTTGGAACGATAAGACTGTTCCGCTATTCGACTTCCGAGAAATAAGTGTACGACCCTCTGCCTCTGTAACCTCTTTTTTTGAAGAACCGATCCCTGCTTCCATTCCTTTTAATACGCCATACTCAAGCTGTGAAAGGAAAGATTCATCAAAGTAAGAAGATGCTACTTGAGTTGTTTTTGTCGTAAAAGGTAAAGAGAAAGAATCTGATGACTTTACTCTTGATGTGGACGAGACGCCTTTATTAATATGTAGCGTATAGGTAGTACCAGGCTTGTATGTCCCTTTCAAAGGGGAAACGATTATTTTCTTTCCCTTTATTAATACATCAGTAGGGATGGTTGAGCCGTCTATGTCTGTAACATAAATGTTTTGTTTGTTTTCTGTAGTGGATTGAAGGGGAGTGTTGTAGATGATGGTCCAGGATTTATCCGTCGCCACATTGGTCTTTTGCCCCCACCTTTTGGCAATGTCCGTTGAAGCCTGAGCAGGAACGATGAGTATAAGAGCAAAGATACTGGCTAGCATAAAAATTCTAAGAAACGGTCGCATTATTGAATCATGCTCCTTTGTGGGTATGTTGTCGATTAGTGGGGCTATCTGTATTTAAGTGTATAATGATTATACAAAAAATACAATTAGAGGGGAGTTTTATATTAAATTTAGGTATAAAAAAAGGTGCAGCTTATTCGCTACACCTTTTGTGTCTAGTATTACTTCTTAATTATATTCATGCGATCTAAGTAACTGTCTCCCGATTTGCCTTCTAAATAGAAAAAGGATTTATATTCGTTTTCTGGTCCTGTGAAGTCATACCTTAACACATAGGCATCTTCTTTTTGGAAGACCCCTTCGTATGTAAGGGGGCCAAGAACGCTTTTTACATCTTCAGCTGTAAAGGTGGATTCTTTAAACGTTTTATAGATGACCTGAATAGTGTCCTTAGTTTCGTAGTTCAACTCATGTCCGTATGCAAAGCTCAAGTTATCATAGAAAGCAACCATAGATCCGTTGTATCCTATTTCATCTTTGTCCCCGAAAAGCTGTTTAACATCATCCATAGAGTCTCCGATTTGGAATGGTACGTGTTTAATCTTCCCGGTTTGTAGAGCTTGGGCAAACTCTTCATCAAAGTATGCTGCGCCACTGTCATTCATATAGTAGACATTCTCATTATTCATAAGATTGTTCTTCCATTTTAGAATCGTTTTTGGAAGATGGTCAGCATGATTTTTATCTGTAGTAAAGTAGAGGATACCTTCTTCACTCATGTAATCGCCTGCTTCAACATTCCCAAGCGTTGCTGCATAGATCTCACCATTATCGCTTTTTACCACGATGCCATTCATTGAATTGACGACGCCACGGACGAATCCGCTGTAAGCTTCGCCGCCAAAGTCGTCTGCTACATCTTCTTGCGTTACAACCTGGAACGAGTCTGTGAATAGGTTGTAGTGATCTCCAACTAGTGATTTGAATGCTTCATTTTCAGAATCTGTGAAAAGGCCAACTTCCACAAAACGAGGTGTAGTATCCGTTGTGTCTCCTTTTGTGTAATCTCCGGAGAACACCACCCCGGCGCCGCCATACCAAGAACATTCATCAGTTTGGCTAACTGTAATGGTGTCTCCTGGATTCGTAAAGGTGAGTGTACAACCTTGCTCGTCGGAGTATGTAGCTTCTTCTCCTGAAATGGTTGCAGTGCCTTCAATCAAACCAGTGTGAGCACCTGAAACGGCGTTTAGCGTGAAGTCAAACGTTCCATCCGTCACTTGTTTTACATTCAAAAATGCTTCATTGTACTCCGTATTTCGCGTCCATTCACCAGCTTTAAATGTGTAAGAATCCTCTGTTGTGAAAGGCATGGTCACCGTTTTGTCTGAAGGAATGCCTGAAGTTGAGGAAACGCCCTCTTCGATATGTAACGTATATGTGGTGCCCTCGGCATACTCATTTTCAGGAGGGCCAACGGTTATTTTGTTTTCATCAATAGTGATGTCGTTATTGATCTCGGTGCCACTCTCATCAGTGACGTAAATAAACTCTTCGTTTTCCTCATTAGATTGAATGCTCGTGTTAAATTCAATTGTCCATGTTTTATCTAGTGGTACATCGTTCTTTGTTTCCCATTCTCCATCTTTCGCCTCGGCTGAAGCTTCCATCGGGAGCTGTAACATCAGTGTAAGCAGGGTAAGTAAGGTAGCCAAAACTATTTTGGTACGGATAAGACATGCTCCTTTCATTTCTTTAATAGGTCGTTCATTGAGAATTAACCCAAGCTTACTCTTAATTTCTACTATATTCAAATAATAGGTATTTATGGATGTGCTTTAAATGAGAAAAGTAGATTCCTTAAGGAATCTACTTTTCAATATTTTATGCCTTATAATCCTCAAACCAACCAACAATTTGGTTCAATCGCTCAACTCTTAGGTTCGGTAAACCAGTTCTTGAGAGGTTGTGATCCGATTCTGGGAAGCGGACGAAGCGGGTGGTTTTGTTTTGGTTTTTCAACGCGACAAACAACTGCTCACCTTGTTCGATTGGACAGCGGTAGTCATTCTCGCTATGAATGATTAAAAGAGGTGTCTCGATTTGGTCCACGTACTTAATCGGAGAATGGTCCCACAATTTCTGTGGATCTTCAGTGAAGTGATTCCCAATTTCCCATTTCGTAAAGAAGTGCCCGATGTCACTCACTCCGTAAAAGCTGTGCCAATTGGAAATCGAGCGTTGCGTAACAGCTGCTTTGAAGCGGTTGGTCTTTCCGACGATCCAGTTCGTCATAAAGCCACCATAGCTACCACCTGTAACAAACAGTTGCCCCTCGTCAAGGAATGAGAACTTCTCAAGCGCTGCATCTACTCCTGCCATTACATCTTCGTAGTCGCCTCCGCCGTAATCTCCCCGGCAAGCATCCACAAACGATTGCCCATAACCTTGGCTGCCTCGAGGATTCGTGTACAGAACCGCATATCCTTTTGAGGCTAACAGTTGAAATTCATGCATAAACGAATTTCCATACATCATATGAGGACCTCCGTGAATCTCGAGGACAAGCGGATACGTTTTAGAAGCATCAAAATTCGCAGGTTTCATAAGCCAGCCCTCAATCTCAAGGCCATCTTTGCTTTGATAAGTGAACGATTCAGGTGCAACGATTTCGTACGTGTCTTGGAACGAATCGTTGCTACGTGTAATCTGTTGTTCCTGCTTGTTCTTTAGAGAAACTGAGAAAAGATCCCCGATATGCGTTGGATCACTTACTCCGATAATCGCTTCACCGGTGTCTTTGGCATAATGGAACGCGTAAATGTGACGATCCCCGCCAATTACTTTAGTCACTTCACCAGCTAGATCTGAATGGTAGATTCCTGTATTGCCATGCTCGCTACCTTGAAAATAAAGGCCTTGTCCATCCTGTGTCCATACTGCACCAGGAGAAGGGTTGGCCCAATGTAAATCAGAGATCAATACATCGCTACATTCTAAATCCACCGATTCTGTCAGGCATTTCGTCTTGTTGGTATCGAGGTTTGTGACCCATACTTTCGCCAACGTCGCACCATCGTACTCGTACCCGTGTCCAAAATAGGAGAGTGATTTGCCATCAGGAGAAAAAATTGGCTTCGCAAATCCGCCACTTTTCTCGTTGAGGCGGTAAGGTTGTTGACCGAGTTTTTGAATATAAAGATCAGCTAACATGTAACTTCCTGGCTGATCATCTTGGGGCCGGACATACGCAATCGTCGATCCATCTGGCGACCACGACGGATCAGAGTGGTCATAAGGCCCGGACGTAATTTGCTCAAGCTTTCCCGTTTGGCTGTCATACAGCACGATATGGGAACGTTTATCGTCAAGTAAGCCCTTGCCGTCTGCTTTATAATGCAGCTGATCAACGATGTGAGGCTTCAACTCTTCGTCTTTTTTCTCGTCTTCACTGTTATGAAGATCATCGCCTTCCTCAAGGGACGTCTGAAACATTAGCTTTGCTTCACTAGGGTGCCAGACCGGATTCGCGGCACCATTTTTCAATGTCGTCACCTGATGCGCCTCACCACCAGCAGCTGGCATCACATAGAGCTGATTCTTACCAGATCGATTTGAGATAAAAGCAATCGACTCCCCATCTGCCGACCAGCGCGGCGATTGATTGCGCGATTCCCCGTGTGTCCATTGGGTAGATTTATTCGTTGTTCGGTCATAAACGAATAGGTGAGAATCATATTTCTTCTTATTATTAATGCTCGTCGTCACATAGGCAATCTTGCTCCCATCTGGAGAAACCTGCGGATCTCCGACAAACTGTAAATCATAGAGCGTTTCTGAATGAATCTCTTGCTTCAACGTTTGAGTTGAATGGGTCATGTTTGGTCACTTCCTTTAGTTTAGTGTTTGTATGTACTTGATATCAGTATGAATATTCTGTTAATTATTTGCAAGGGATCTGCGTAATCTGGAGAGGGAGTGGGCGAGCGTGTTAAGTGTCCGGACTGGGGTAGGAGAGTCGGGACGGCGTGCTGAAATGTCTGTATAGGAGTGGAAAGCGTCGAGACACGTGCGTAAAGTGTTCGGACCGGGTTGGCGAGCGTCGTTATGCTGAGCCCAAGCGTCTAGACTGGATCAGAAAGCGTCGGGACAAGTGTGGAAAGTATCCGGACCGGGTTGGCGAGCGTCATTATGCTGAGCCCAAGCGTCTAGACTGGATCAGAAAGCGTCGCGACAAGTGTGGAAAGTGTCCGGACCGGGTTGGCGAGCGTCGTTATGCTGAGCCCGAGCGTCTAGACTGGATCAGAAAGCGTCGGAACAAGCGTGTTAAGTGTCCGGACTGCGGAGTAGAGCGTCGAGGCGGCGTGTGTAAAGTGTCTAGACAGCATCGTGACAAGCGGGGCGGTTCTAAAAAAGAACTATTTTGTTGCATTAATGCTTTTCTTATTTTATCTTTGTTATATTCTTACATTAAAGGAAGTGATAGATGTTGAAGATGAAACAAAGACAAGTCCCATTAGTGCTCAGGCAAGAGGAAGCATTACTTCGCAGGTTGCCATATCAGCATACTAAACGAAGAGAAATAGAGGACTCCATAGGAAAAAGGTGGGCTGGTTATAGGGGAGAGCAGGCGCTTGATTATCACCTAGATTTACTTCCATACCATCAATTTCGTATTTTACATGATATCCGATTGCGTACTCTTCATAAAAACTTTCAGATTGATACCCTCATTTTAACTCCACAAGTCGGCTTTATTCTAGAAGTAAAAAATATTGCAGGCACTCTTCACCTGGAAAATGAATCAGGTCAATTCGTACGTACCCTCAACGGTGTGAAAGCAAGATATTCTAATCCACTTTCCCAAGTAAAACGTCAACGTGAATTACTGAAAAATTGGCTACATCTAAGAGGTGTATACGCATACCCACTGCATTGTCATGTTGTTATTAGTAACCCTGAAACCCTGCTAGAATTTGAGAATGAATTTTCAATTCCTATCACCATGTTAACGGAAACAGTTGATCGCTTAAAAGAGGTCGTTGACCACTATAAAAATCGAGGAACCTTCAATATGAATACTATGGCTCAATCCCTCATTAGCGAAGATGTACCATACCATCCAAATATTTTATCATCTTACTCAGTGCCTACATCTCAGGTACTAAAAGGTGTTATGTGTATTAAGTGTAAGGAGTATTCTATGTTTAGAGTTCGGCAATCTTGGGAGTGCTCCTCATGTAATGATCGATCTCGAAAAGCGCATCTTTTATCTTTGGCAGACTATTTTCTATTATTTGGATCCACTCTAACAAATAAAAGATGTAGAGATTTTTTAGGCCATTCTTCTGCTGGTGCTGTTTCCAAAATGTTATCTCGAATGGAGCTTACTTATACAGGTGCTACAAACACTCGTACGTACATGATGCCAGATAACATTGAAAAGTGGTTGCATCCTTCATGATGAAATGCCCATAAAAGGAGCTTAGACATAAAATGGGGTGTCAGGACACCGAAGCGTCCGTATGAAAGCTAGAAGTGTCGGAACGTCCGGACGAGCGCCACAAGTGTCAGGACAGCGCGCCGAAGCGTCCGGACGAGCGCCAAAAGTGTCAGGACACCGCGCCGAAGAGTCCGGATGAAAGCCAAAAGTGTCAGGACACCGCACCGAAGCTTCCAGATGAATGCCGGAAGTGTCGGAACGCCGCGCCAAACGTCCTGACGAGCGCCAAAAGTGTCAGGACAGCGCGCTGAAGCGTCGGGACGAGCGCCACAATTGTCAGGACACCGCACCGAAGCGTCCGGATGAATGCCGGAAGTGTCGGAACGCCGCACCGAAGCGTCGTGACGAGCGCCACAAGTGTCGGAACGCCGCACCGAAGCGTCGGGACGAGCGCCACAATTGTCAGGACACCGCACCGAAGCGTCGTGACGAGCGCCACAAGTGTCGGAACGCCGCGCCGAAGCGTCCAAACGAAAGCCAAAAGTACCCCACCCACAAAAAACCTCCTATATCAGCCCAAGGCCAACATAGAAGGTTTCTCACAATCACCAAACGCCAAACCCTCCTAATTCATCAATAAAAGTTTTAAAACGATTATAGACGAAAAGAACGGCAATCCCTGTTGAAGTCAGACTTGCTAGTACCGCCCAGTAAAAGGCTTGTTGAGACTTTGCGCTTCTTAAAGAGTAATGGTAGATAAAGAGACTCGGGATCAGAGTGACGACGAGCATTAAAGACACAACCAGTAAAAATACAGCCAATTTTACAGATATTCCAGTAAGGAAAAGAAGCAGTGCCACTCCGTTCAAAGCTAACAATGGAGAGAGAAGATTTCCGAACTTTGAAAGGGAGAGCTTTAAGGATTGACCGTTTTGCAGGATCATATTAAAGATGGCAATAGAGCCAAGTGAGGCCGCTAAAAGCACGGTAATGAACAGCAATCCAGGCTTTGCTATTTCCCAAAATGGCAACGATAATTCAGCGCTCCCCTCAATTAACCAGAGATCCTCTGCTGGAATAAGGGAAAGAAGGAAATTATCTGCTCCAACATATATACTCATCACAAACAAAACCACATATAGCCCAATCGTCACAAGACCATGACCAAACTGACTCTCCGAAGCGGAGAAAGCTTTGTTCGGCTGCTTCACATACCCCATTACTTCTTGAAAATACCCTTTCGAGAAGGCTTTGGCTTTTTCTACGTTTTCGTTTGGGGGTGGGGGTGCGGTTCCAGCTCTTGCTGTTGAAGCAGGAGAAGACGTAGGGACTGGCTCAATACCTGGTGTGGGCGAAGTGTCTCCAGCACTTAGTTCAAATCCACAGTTCCCGCAAAACTTTCCACTCTCCTGCTCGTGGTTACAGTTTGAACAGATCATCGCGTTCATCCTTTCCATAACTTTATAAGTCTTTTCGGATCGTATCGTTTATAAGGATCTTTTGAATCTTATAAGAGCCATTTTCAAACACCACCATGTAACGTTTCGTTCTGTCATAGCGGGTTTGTTCGCCAAGATGGTTCGTGAAGATAAACATTTCTTCCATATCTACTTCAACTAACTGCTCGCTCACTTTTTTCGCCTGAATGACGTTGTTTTCTCTGAAATCATAGGTGTAGACGGATTTTTCAAGATCTACTATATAATCATATAGCTCTTTCTCTGCATGACTGCCTTTTTGTAAGTAGGAGGCCATTAAGCTGAAATTGTGTTCATTCAATGCACGTTCATAGGCGCTTCGAAAGGCAATGACATGATCTGCTGCGCCGTCTGCGGTTGCTCCTGAATCAACATGATCGGTCTCTGCTTGTTCTTCTTGAACAGCCTGTGTCTCTGCCGCTTCTCTTGGTTTATGAATTTGTAGTTTAATTTGATCTCCTTGAACGTATTGGGTATCGATGACTTCGGATTGAATGGTTTCACCACCATGTGAGATCCACTGGGCATGGATTTTTAAAGGAGCTTCAAGTGGGACAGGGCCGATTTCGTTTAACTCAACTAAAGGGAGTCCTGTACTCTCCCCGTTAATAAAGAGAGTGGCGCCCATTTCATTGCTCGTTAGGGAATAAGTCTTGTAGTTGAATGGAAACAAGATTTCTTGTTTACCTGATGGATGTTCGATTTGTACGTCAAGTTGATTAGAGAACGTTCCGAACCTATTTTCGGCTTCCCCTTCTAATGTGTGTATTCCTGGATAAGCTTTTGCGAGATTATAGAATGTATTTGTGCTTGAGATTTTAGCGGAATGGTCCTCGGTTGTGATGGTGGATGGAACGATATCGGAGCTAACTGTGATGGTCGCGGGAATGGCTTTGATATCGTATGTATAGTAGAGTTTAGGAACGATGGCACGTTTCTTTACAAGGAAAATAGCGTTTCCGGTATCATCTGTGACTTGCTTGCCTGTTCTGTTGGCCTCGTTTGAAGTAATGATGGTGGATAATTGCTCTTTCATCGTCGTCCATCCTGCCTCAGTAAGGTAGGTGAAATATTCATTTTCGTTCAATAAAGCATTGTTTTCTAGGGTGATTTCATTTAAGAACGCGGAGGCATTGTTCGTTTTCATCGCTTGATCCATGGCTTGGATTTTTTTCGTTGGGTCAAAAATTGTAGAAAGGGTAAAATGAGCAATCAACAAGACAGCAGCTAGGATTCCTAGTGAGGTGAGAGTCCGTTTCTTCTTTTTCGACATAGGCGGGTTCCGCTTGTAACGGGCTTCGGGGATATTAGTAAGAAATTTTGCACCACAAGCGGTACAAAAGTCCTGACCTTCACCCATCGACTCACCGCATTCTGTACAAAAGCGCATGTCTTCGACTCCTTTCTAAAAAGGTTAAAACGCACAAAACTATCTTATTAGTTAATGAAGTCATTTATGTCTAAAGCTTTGGACAGGAGAGGTGAGCAAACTGCTTTCCTAATAGGTCTTTTGTTCTTATATACTAAAAGTAAGGTAATATATTTTAGGGGGAGATAGGAATGTTCGAACAGCTTAAGAAGCTATTCAAACCTAAGCAATGCGTTATCTGTAAACAAAAACCCCAAGCTCCGAGGAAGTATTACAGCGATTGGGGAGAAGAAGTGCTCGTGTGCGAGAAGTGTGTTCCGTATGCAGAGCGGAGGGCTTTGCGAAAGAAAGTGTGATAGAGAACCGCGAAAAAGAGCTCACCCGCCATACGGATGAGCTCTTTTTCTTTAACACGGTGAAACAAGAAAGGGTGCCAGACACCCTTTACTCTGATAAAGTTCACGCTAGAGTACGAGTAGGACGGATCCTGCTGATATGAGGAGGACGCCGATTCCTTTTTTGATGGTAATGGTTTCGTTCAGGAATAGGCTGGATAGGATCATGGTCCAGATGTAGGTGACTGATGTGATCGGGTATACCACGGTGTAAGGCAGGAGCGTCAATAGATAAATATTGAGAATGGCTCCGGCCAGGTAAAACGCTCCGCCTGTGCCAAGCTTCATAATAAAAGGCGTATTAATGCCTAATGGGTGATCGCTTGCTTTTTTGAAAAAGAAGCCTCCAAGCGATCCGAATAGTGTCATAAATAGAATTAATAGAAGTTTAATGATCACCACCTCCAATGAGAACCACGCCTCCGATTATGAGGAGGACGCCTAGTACGTGAACGGTCTCAATGGTTTCTCCTACGAGGAAGACCCCGAGGAAGAGGGCGAATACATAACCTAAGCTTAGAAGCGGATGGAGTACCGATAAGCTTCCGAACCGGAAGGATAGAATCATCAGCACGGCTCCCAGGAAGTAAAAGATGAAACCGCCAATAAGCTCTGGGTTAATGCCGGCTCCTGAGAGCTTCCAAAACATTTGTCCTAAAGATGTAAGGAAAGCTGCAAGAGTCATCAGCAGAATGCCTTTGCGGTTCTCTCGTATCGATTGTTTGAATCTACTCATGTGATTGCGTTGTCTCCTCTCGACCTATCCAAACCATTGCTACCAGGAAGAGAGCAAGAGGTACGTTAGAGAACAGGTATCGGAAATCCTGCGCCGGTAACGTTGCTGCGACAGATCCTACGCTTAACAGAACTGGTAAGGAAATGAGCCATACACTTCCACGTTTTCCGTATTTCAAGAAGGCAGTGTACGTAAGGAACAAAATCGCTAACAAGTAGCTCGCTGGTCTCCAAATTGTCGTAAGGAAATAGGTTTCACTTTTGTCCAAGTACCTTTGCGTAGCCACGGTAGCTTTAGATGAGATTACTTTATTTTCTAGGCCATATTCATTGTTATAAAAGATGTTGGTCACAAAATTCGATGTGTAACCGGGTTCTTCTGGTTCGTGCATTTGCCATACAATCGAAGCTTCTCGAAGGAAGGCCTCGACGGCTAGTACTGGGTTATTAGCAACCATGCCGCTCCACATCTTAAGAAACTCACCCATATCTTCTGCGATCACCGTATCATTAAACTTACCAGAGAACTTAATGGGATCGACTTTGTAAGGATGATAGTATTTCTCCCAATCTTGAAGAGGCATAATGCGAGATACATATGTTTCTTGTTCTTCCGTCAGATCTCCGTTAATGACGATATTGGCGATCTGTTGGGTTGGAATGCCGACTGCTTCTTTCGTTTCCGTTGGTCGGACGTCTAATGCGGAGAAGATCGGTCCTGTTACCACCAAGTAAATTGCTAATACAGCTACAAAGTTAGCAAGAAGTGGCTTCCACTGTTTTCGAAATACAAGCGATAAGAAGACTCCCATAACAAGAAAGACAGGGAATCCATTGTGACGGAAGAAAGCGACTGCTAAAGATGTGATGAATAAGAGGAGTAGGTTACGCTTTCGATGTAGCCATGCTCCTTTAGAAAAGACCATCTTAAACATCAAGATGCAGAATAGGAAGAGAACGGCGCTGTAGAGGACATCTTTCCATAAGCTGATGGAATAGATCCCAAGTACAGGCCAGGCTGCTACTACAATGGTGAAAAGGCTCAAGCCTTTGTACGAAACGCCGTATTTTTCAATCGACTTCATACCGTATGCCCAAATCAAGGAGATGACTGTAATTTGAAAGAGGGCCAGGATGCCTGGTGAATCCCAAATTTGAACAAGGACGGTCAGTACCCATGTATGCACAAGGGGATGCCAATTGCTCCATTCAAAGGAATGGGCCTGTCCCCACTGAGATAGGGAGTCAGGGGTCATCGTAGCCGGGAAGAAAGCAATAAAGTATACCATCCAGGCTATAAAAGGAATGGCAAAATAAAGTACAAAACTATATGGGGTGGCTGTTCCTTTTGGATCAAATTGAAAGAGAAACTCCATCAGGGTCAGGGTAAGGCAGACGTACAAAACATATGTAAGGAGATAAATGACGACAATCATCAATCTCGATTCTATATGGGATTGGTCTGGTGCAGAGCTGGCCATTAGAAGCATTGGGAACAATAATGCAAAAGGTAGCGTCCATTTCTTGTATGAAGATTGTAAGATTCCGTGAAAACGATTCGCATTACGCGCTAATCGATAGAAAAGAAGAGTAAACAGAACAAATAAAAAGAGCCCGATCCCAAATGTTAGAGAGTAGAAGGGCTCGTAGAAGGAAATGAGGGCTCCAGTAGCAATGAAACTAGCTACTGCAGCACTTATCCAAGTTAATAGAGCATTACCGTTACTCATCTTCGTTCCTCCTTATGCGATCATAAAGGTGGTTGAGTTCTAATTCATATTGTTTGCGATACGTTGCTGTCATGACATCTAAGATGAGTCCGCAAGCAAATATGAGCACACCGAGAATCATAAATCCAGTTGCGAGTATGGCTGATGGAACTTTTGATACAAATCCTGTATTTAAAAATTCTGTTATAACAGGGATACCGACAGCTAACCCTAACACAATGGAAAGGAGCGACCATAGTGAGAAGAAGAGGAACGGCTTGTACTCTTTAAATAAGGTGAAGATCATTCGTAAAACTTTAATACCATCTGAGAAGGTGTTTAACTTCGACTCACTTCCTTCTGGACGATCTCTGTAATCGATCGGAACTTCTTTGAGTAGAAATTTCTTATCCAGAGAATGAATGCTCATTTCTGTTTCAATCGCAAACCCAGAACTCATAACCGGCATAGACTTGACGAATAACTGATCAAACGCACGATATCCCGTCATGATGTCTGTAATATCGCTCTTATATAATCGATTAATTAAACCTTTAACGAGTCGGTTGCCAAATCCGTGGAACTGTCTCTTGTTTTCATCATAGTACGTTCCGTTACTAAGGCGATCGCCAATCGTCATGTTGGCTTTCTTATCTCGTATCGGCTGAATAAGGTCATGGACATATTCTGGTGGATACGTATCGTCCCCGTCTGCCATCACATAAATATCGGCATCAATTTCACGAAACATGGAACGGACCACGTTTCCCTTCCCTTGTCTCCATTCTTTCCGAACAACAGCTCCATGAGATTCAGCAACCTCTGAAGTGCGATCAGATGAGTTATTATCATAAACATAGATCGTAGCGTGGGGAAGTTCTGATTTAAAGTCATCAATAACCTTCCCGATTGTCTGTTCTTCATTATAGCAAGGAAGAAGAACGGCAATTCTCTCCATAGTGGCACCTCTATCTTCGTTTATTTTTTCACAGACGTAAGTAGAACTAATAATGTATGTTCTATCTTTCTTAATAGTGAATCATTCCCGAAAAGGGAGCAATTCATGCTTCGAATTGTTCGTGTTGTCTAAGTTAACGCAGTAGGAGAAGGTTTTCAGAACGCGAAAAAGAGCAATCAGTTGAACTGATTGCTCTGAGTCGCTTCCTAGTATGTTAGGATTTCACGCTTTTTTCCTGAACGAGTTCTTCCATGAACTTCAATAATTCCGGTTGTAGTTCTCCGCGTTCAAGTGCGAGTTCGATTGTTGTTTTAATAAAGCCTAATTTCTCTCCAACATCATAGCGGCGGCCTTCAAATTCATAGGCAAACACACGATGAATTTCATTTAAATGTTGAATCGCATCTGTTAGTTGGATTTCGTTGCCTGCTCCGTACTCTTGCTTTTCTAGGAATCTCATAATCTCTGGTGTTAGAATGTAGCGTCCCATAATCGCAAGGTTCGATGGTGCCTCGCCTTGTGCTGGTTTCTCTACGAACTTACGCACATGGTGGAGATTATTATTATTTTGTCCATCAGGATCAATGATTCCGTAGCGATGAGTTTCTTCGTCAGGGACAGATTTAACCCCAACAATAGATGAACGGGTTTCTTCATATTGGTCGATCATTTGTTTTAAGCAAGGTGTTTCCGAACGGACAATGTCATCACCAAGCAAAACGGCAAATGGTTCATCCCCAATGAATTTACGCGCACACCAAACAGCATGTCCAAGTCCTTTAGGTTCCTTCTGACGAATATAGTGAATTTCTACTTTTGAAGATTGCTTCACTTCTTCAAGAAGGTCAAGTTTGCCTTTTGTCATCAAGTTATCTTCAAGCTCAACAGCATGGTCAAAGTGATCCTCAATCGCACGCTTTCCCTTACCGGTTACAATGATGATGTCTTCAATTCCAGATTCAATTGCTTCTTCAACAATGTATTGAATTGTTGGTTTGTCCACGATTGGAAGCATTTCTTTCGGCATAGCTTTCGTAGCGGGCAAGAAGCGCGTTCCTAGTCCAGCCGCTGGAATAATGGCTTTTTTAATGGTCATGCCTTTACTCTCCTTTATACTCTTATGATTGGTCTATTATACTACTAAAATGAGCGGAACACCAATTATTCCCTAATAGATAGACTCATTGTCTTTTTTCCTTCAGGACGAAGGAGCATGGCTTTGATCTACAGTTTTGCCATGATGTGATTTCTTAGGCAATGCAGGCAGTTTCCCGAACACGATTTGGCTAAACGGAATGAACTGATGGAAGATTCGAATAATCAAATAACAGATTCCAACAGTTAGAAGATATCGTGCACCAATCTCCAAATGAAACAGGTAGTTAGAATGTGTTGGCACCCATCTGGCCACTTCTTTTAATACAAAGGGGTGTATGAGGTAAAAGCCAAATGAGTAGCTAGCTACGTGATTAACAAAATTCAATTTAGGTTGTGATAGGCGTTCACTTAAACGTTCGGCAATCCTAAAGATGATATAAGCCCCTACCATTAAATAAATGAAAGATGGAATGGTGGCTAAGAGTGGAGGCATGTATAGTGTATCTGCCATATACATATAGTAATGAATTCGTACAGATATTACTCCTGCTATTAACGCAACAATTCCAATAGGGAAGGTCCACTTGCTCTTAGATTTTGCCTTTTCCTTATCGTAGTTGATGCCAACCCAACCACCTAATAGAAATGGTCCGATTAAGCTTAAGAATACCGGATAGGTAATCCAGTCGACGTTCACTTTGAGTAGGAAGAAGGCTAAGTGAATACCCCCACCGATGAGCCACATATAGTTTCTGAACCACTTCATCTTTTGGGAGAACCATACAAGGAGTGGTAACACAAGATAGAACTGTACGATTAGGAAAATAAAGTGAAGGTGATAATAAGAATCTCCTTCAAGAATACGGATAAGGGACTCTAGAGGAGCCAGATCACGGTATCCTATATATAATCCATACACTTCATAAAAGACTGCCCACATGAGATAAGGTATTACAATAAATGTAACTCGTCTCTTGTAAAAACGCTTTAAGACCTCTTTAGTCATTTCTTGTGCATAATAACGATAGAAAAACACAAGGCCAGTCATAAAGATAAATAAACTTGCTTCAATTCTTACGATTCGGTTTAGGAAATGATATTTCTGAAAAGCGTCTCCGCCTTCTGGTAGAGTGCTAATGTACGTTCCTGTTGCGTGTACAAGCACTACGCAAAGCATAGCGAAGAAACGTATAAAGGAAATGGATCGTATCTTTTTGTTACGCATTATTTCTCAAATCCAATCTATTAAAGGTTGATCTTCATTCCCTAGTGTATAGATTCGAGGGTTAAAAATCTATGGGGAATTTTAGGAGGCAATCAACTAGAAGGTCTATTGTAAATGAAAAACGAAACCCCGTTAATAAACACCAAATGTTTCCTTTTGACAATTTCTATTACGCTTCTACGACAATGTGTGATATATTATACATATTATGTAAAACGGCGAGGGGTTTTTAAAGGTGAATGAACAATCTCAATGGATTGAATTAATGAGAGAAGTGATCCAGCGAACAGAAGGATCTTCAGAAACGAATGCACACGATATTATTGAACTTATGAAGCAGCGTTTGCAGAATTCAGTGGTCACGGAGTAATTGATCAAACGTTTGATCAATACATAGAAAAGGTAGAGATGCGGAGTGCATCTCTACCTTTTTTAATTGAATAGCGACTTATATGGTACTTGAAGCTGAGAGAATCTTTCCGTTAGCTTGATTGGGTGTAAGGTGGTTCGGGAAAGCGAGTCGTTCCCCAGACACCCCTAGCTCTCAATACCATATGGCCCCGTCGGTGCTAATTAAGATATCTCAGCATAGGCAGATTCTGCTGAGATTCCGCTAATGAAATTGAAGGCGACTTGGTTGAATTCGGCTGCTTTTTCAAGGTTGCAGACGTGTCCGCACTTCTGGATAATGTGAAGCTTGGCGAGAGATTCGCGTTTTACGTGGTTGGTAATTCCCTGTATAAACATATGGTCTTCATCGCCGGAAACGTAGAGCTTTGGAATGTTATTGGTTTTATCCTTAAGGCGTTCATAGGTCTTGTACGAATTTCGGATCACGTTTGCCCAACTTAGGTAGGCATACCGGCCAAGCTTCTTTGCTTCTCGAATAAATATATTTCTAGATTTGCTGTGATTAGATTTTGGCAACACAATATGCGCGAAGACTTTAAAGGGCACCATATAGGGCAGGAGGTGACTGAATGGAAAAGATATGGTCACCCTGCCTAATAACTCTCCCCATTTCAGCCATTTACCGGCGGCTCCTGCTAGCGTCATCGATTTTATACGATGAGGCTGTGTCATGGCGATCGATTGCATGATGATGGTGCCTAGTGAGACTCCGAGAAAGTGAGCCGATGAAATGGAAAGGCTGTCCATAAGTGTAAGGACTTTCTTCGCAGTATAAGATAATAAATTTTTTCTGCGCTTGATCAATGGGCTTTTCCCGTGACCTGGCAGGTCTATAAAGAGTAGGTTAAAGTGATCTTTAAAATAGTCAATTTGCTTGTGGAAGATGTTCCAATCTCCCCCAAGGCCGTGTAAAAACACGACCCAATCTTTTGAAGAGTCCGTTACGAAGGTCTTGTAGCTTAAACTTGAATCGTGGAGTATCTCCATAAGTTCCTCATTTCTTCTTATCTATTTCCATAAAGGATGCGTTCAATCATCTCGATGTTCATATCTAGGTGGGCAATCCCATTTTTGCGAAGTAAGCTTTGAGTATTGGTGTCATCAAACGTAAGCAACTTGTTCCAATAAGGGCGGAATACCTTCATTGGCTCGTTAAATTTCAATTCTTCTTTTGAAAGCTCTCCTTCGTAATCAGAAGGAACCATTTCGATATTAGGGAAGTCTAATTTTTCTTTTACCATATCAAATAGCAATCGATTGGTTGGTGGGTTTGGATTTGTGATGTGATAAATTTGGTTTGGCTCAGGCGTTCTGAGAGCTGCGATTAGAACGTCTACAACATAATCAACCGGGATGAAGTTTTGTGACGTTTCTTCCGTGCAAAGAAACTTATATACTTTATCCTGTTGATCCTTTTTGCGATCGGTACGTTTTTTTAGAATCTCAAGTCCTCGGATGACTCCGTATAAAGCAAAACTTGTGTCTGCCTCGCCCGTCTCTGAGTCGCCAATTATGATGGAGGGGCGGAAGATATTCACATTGAGAACATCTTTGTACTCCCATACAAGGTGTTCTGCATGACATTTGCTTTCTTCGTACGCATTCACAAACTCCTGATCTACAGGATGAAGCTCCTCTTTGGCATACAGTTTGGTTCCGAGTGTGTAGGCTGTGCTGATATAGGAAAAGTGTTGAGCGTTAATTTCCTGCGCCAAATCAAGCATATTCTTGGTTCCGCTTACATTTATATGAAATGTTTTATCTCTTTCACTATCGTCAAACGATAGGTAGGCTGCACTGTGATAGATCGTATCAATATGGTTCGTTAAGGAGGCTAGGTCTGTAGAACTGACGCCAGCTTTATCTTGCGAGAGGTCGCCTTCAATAATGTGGAGATTGGCTTGAACCTCTTCTGGAAGGGCTTGTATAAGGCTGCCTGCTTTTCGTGGATTTCGTGCAATGGCATAAACCGAATGTCCTTCATCTAGTAATCGTAGCGTAAGCTGTTTACCTAAAAAACCAGTCGCCCCTGTTAATAAGATATTCATGTTGGCTTAACTCCTTCGTTGCTCTTCTTTAATATTATTATGGTTCATTCAATTTATAAATATTTTATCATTTTCACTCCTCATCTAACCATAACATAGATAGCCGGAGGGATTTGTGAAAAAATATGTACGCCCAGTGTTTTGCTTCCATTTTAACTACATAATGGGGATTAATGTAGGTCATTGGTTACATTGCCTTATAGGCGGATTCAGCTAAAGGCATCTTTTATCAAAATACGGGTAATACTCATTGAATGAGGGAAAGATAGATACAAATTGGGAAGGGACTGAAGCAAGTGAATTCATTAACGGATAACATTAAGAACTGGGCGAAAGATACGGCTGGAAAAGTCAAACAAAGGCTCGAAGATCACGCTGCATACAGTAAAATGAAAGTAGAAGAGGTAGCAGTAATGGTGGTTAATCATGAGAGCACAGAGCATAAGCGTCATGAGTACGTGGGGGTTGTTCTTCATGATTACCACTTGCGTCTCGGGGATACAGATCTGATTTTAGAGACCAAGGGAGACAAGGAATTATACATATTAGAATGTAAGGTTGTACAACGGGGACATATCATCGGAGAGTTCCAGTCTTGGGATAAAAGGAAAAACGTACTTGATTCTATGCGTGTTCCAGCCTTTATTAAAGAGCGGGATTGAAAAGTATATAGATATGACAAGGTACGAGCCTCTTAGATGAGGCTCGTTTTTTATTTCGAAATTAAGAGGAGCGAACGCATGTTTTTTTCGGCTAGAATACCTGCCTTTTTCCTTAGAATTAAAATCTTACGACAATTTCCTGGTTCTTTCGTCATGTTTTCGAAAATGACTCTGCAACATACGGACTGAATTTCGGTTTTTCGTCTTCGTTTTCTCAAAGAATTTAATAGAGTCATCCGATACAATAAAGGTAGATTCTATAGAAAAGGGAGATGAAGGAACGATGAAACAACACTGGAAAACAATCGCGGGAGCGGTCACATTAAGCGCAGGGTTACTTATTGGTAGTGGAGCTTCAGTGAATGCAGAAGCGGATCCGGCATGGAAACTGAAGCCAAAAGCGGATATTCAATTGGATCAGTCGGTTTTAGAGCAAGCGCCCTCTTTTATCTCTGGTAAACTATCATCTCAAAAAATTAATAGTAAGCAAGATGTAGATAAATTTTTTAAAGAAAATAAAGATGTGTTCAAGAAAAATCCTAAGTCTCAACTTGAACTTAAAGATGTCAAAACAGATGAGCTTGGTATGAAGCATTATGTTTATCAGCCGGTTGTACATAATGTACCAATCGATCAGTCAAGGGTAATTGTACACGTGGATCAACAAGGTGAAATCGCGGCTATTAATGGAGAATTTCATCCTGATGCTCCTGAGAAAATTAAACAGAAGCGTGAGTTGAATAAGAAGGAAGCGCTTGAGGCGGCATGGAGCCAGATTGATGTGGAACGCTCTGAAGCGGATATAAAGAAATCAGCTCCAGGAGAAAAGGCCTTTAACAATTTAACAGAAAAGTCAGAGCTTGTGGTCCTTCCGCAAGATGGAGAGTACACATTGGCTTACCATGTGCAGCTTCAATTTGCTGAGCCAACTCCAGGAAACTGGCAAATCTGGGTGAACGCAGAGGATGGTTCAATTGAAAAGGCTATGAATAAAGTTCATAAAGCTACAGGTAGCGGAACTGGCGTGTTAGGTGATCAGAAATCTCTTAATACGTATTACGCCAACAGCACGTACTATTTATATGATGTGACAAAGCCAATGAGTGGTGTCATTGCCACATATGACAATAATAATGGCGGACAGTATAGTTTGCCAGGTTATTATGTAACAGATTCTGGTAACACGTTCTACAGTGAGCGCCAAAAAGCAGCAGTAGATGCTCATTATTATGCTGGTGAAGTGTTTGATTATTATTATGATAATTTCAATCGTGAAAGTTACGATGGCAATGGCGCTGATATTGTGTCTTCTGTTCACTTTGGAAGCAACTACAATAACGCGGCGTGGGTCGGGAATCAGATGATTTATGGTGATGGAGATGGATCAACGTTTACGTATCTATCAGGAGCGAACGACATTGTCGCTCACGAGTTAACACATGCCGTGACAGATACAACAGCTGAACTTGTCTATGAAAATCAGTCAGGTGCACTAAATGAATCCTTCTCAGACGTGTTCGGTTACTTCGTCGATAATGAGGACTGGTTAATGGGTGAAGATGTGTATACACCAGGTGTTGCAGGAGATGCATTACGCAGTATGTCCAACCCAACCCAATATGACCAACCTGCTCATATGGACGATTATCAAGACTTGCCAAATACCGAGCAAGGAGACTGGGGCGGGGTTCACATCAACAGTGGTATCCCGAACAAAGCGGCTTACTATACCATCAACTCGATTGGACAGTCTAAAGCTGAGGAGATCTACTACCGTGCCCTTACTGTTTACTTAACACCAAACAGTACATTCTCTGACGCTCGTCAGTCTCTTATCCAATCTGCACAAGATCTTTATGGCTCAACAACAGCCAACTCCGTCGCTTCTGCCTGGAACAACGTAGGAGTCTACTAAACTATTTTACTAACGGACTCGCTTTTGGCGAGTCCGTTTTTTAATGAAGTAAAGGAATAAAGGGTGTCAGGCACACGGCGTTGCTTTAGAGGACTGAAGGGTGTCCGGCACGCTATAGTTCTTTAGATGGGTGAAGGGGGATTTTGGTGTGTGAATTTTGTCTTATTTTGCAAGAATTTAGTGTTTTTTTTACATGGAGTTAATGTTTTGCTGTTAAATTGTGGTTAGGATTTATTATTCGATAAGGGAGATGGGGATGTGAAGAATCGTAGTGTGAAGAAAGGGCTAAGTTTAGCTTCGGCAATGGCGTTAACGATTGGGGGACTTACACCTGCTGCCGTTGTGAGTGGGGAAGATGTCAATACAGACGGACTCATTATATCTGAATATGTTGAAGGTGGCGGCTATAACAAAGCGATTGAGTTTTTTAATGGGACAAGCCAGGCGGTTGATTTAAGTCAATTTGATCTGCAAGTGTTTTTCAATGGGAATGCCAAGGGTGAATCGGTTGATTTAACTGGAGAAGTAGCTCCTGGTGAAACGTATACGATTGTGAATGATCAGGCTTCGTCTGCTTTCTTGAATGTAGCGGACCAAACAAGCGGTTCGGTTAAACACAATGGAAACGATGGGTATGTTCTATATTTTAACGGGGAGATCGTAGATTCGTTCGGTCAACTTGGAGATGGCAGTGACTTCGCTAAAGATGTGACGTTAGTCCGTCAATCGTCTGTTACTGGAGGAGACCTGACTTTTGATGACGCCTACGATACTAGTGAAGAGTGGGACTCTTTTCCAAAAGATACAGCTGACTATTTAGGAACTCACACGATGGATGGGGTGGACACTTCAGACGGTGAAGAACCAGGTGATGAGGATCAAACAGATGAAGCTGTTCCCATTACGTCTATCGCTGACGTTCGAGCAGGAGGAACGGGACAAACAGATGTAACGATTGAAGGGGTAGTCACGACAGACCTTGGTTCTTGGGGAAGCAAGGGCTTCTATATTCAGGACGGGACAGCAGGCATTTATGTATATCAAGATTTATATAACAATGAGGACATTCATAAAGGCGATGTTATTCAAATAACAGGTAACACAACAGAATATGATGGTGTCTTTGAGCTAGTGAATGTATCAAACTTGAACGTGAAAGATACAAGTGATTTACCTGCTCCGCAAGTGGTTTCTCCATCTGAGGTATCAGAAGTTAATCAAGGCAGCCTTGTTGAGCTAGAGGGCGTGACGATTAGTCAAATTGAAGAGGCCAACAGGTTCGGAACTCTAGAATTTTTGGCTAGTAAAAATGGGGAGAGTGTTTCGGTTCGTGTGGATAATCGGACGGGGTACTCCTATGATGATTTTCCTTATGTTGAAGGCATGGAGTTAAATGTTACGGGCATTTCATCAGAATTTAAAGGAACGTTTCAAGTAAAACCACGTGGTGCTGAAGACCTTGAATTTGTTTCAAACGGAACAGCAGACCCAATACAGGCTATGCCGGCTTCAGGTGGCGTGCAAGCTGGTTCAACGGTTACCTTGTCGGCATTTAGTGAAGGAGATATCTACTACACGACGGATGGTTCGGAGCCGACTGTAGAAAGTACGAAATACACAGGGCCGATTACGATTACAAAAGATACAACCATCAAGGCCGTTCAGGTGGGCTCTGAAGGAACGTCTTCGGTTGTAACTTATTCCTATCAGGTGCTTAAAGCTGATGGTGAAGTTCGAATCCATGACATTCAAGGTGCTACACATAAGTCTTTATATGCTGGAGTGAATGTATCTGGGGTTGAAGGAATTGTGACTAGAACGACTGGCGGTAATGGGTTCTATATGCAAGAGCTACCGGGGCAAGCTGATGAGGATTTGAAGACGTCTGAAGGGATTTATGTTAATAACGAGGATTCTTTAGATGTCGAGGTTGGCGATCGAGTGTACGTTTCTGGAGAGGTAACGGAAAATACTCAAGACAACTTCCTATGGTTCGACTTTTCAGATGATCTAACGCTTACTGAAATTACCGACGCAAGCGTGAGTGTTCAAGAAAGCGGTGTTGAACTCCCTGAGGCTGTTATTTTAGGAGAAGACGGTCGCCAAATTCCTTATAACGTCATCGATAATGACCAGTTCTCTTTATTTGATCCATCAGAAGATGCGATTGATTTTTATGAAAGCTTAGAGGGTATGCGCGTTTCTGCACCAGATGCGACGGTAGTGATGCCGCGAGCGGAATACACAAACTATGATGAGACGGCTGTTACGGTTCCGAACGGTTCTGATAAAGTACGCACGCCGGCTGGTGGTATTATTGTCGAACCGAGTCTGAATCCAGAGCGAATTATCATTGATGATTATAGCCAGGACATGGCGCCGGTTAAAGTCGGAGATACATTCGAAAGCCCGGTAACAGGTGTGCTTGGCTATGAGTTTAGCAATTATAAGCTTGAAGTGGATGGACTTCCGGAGGTCGACCCAGGTGATTTTGAGCGTGAAACGACTACACTTCAGCAAGATGAAGAAAAATTATCGGTTGCGACTTATAACATGGAGAACTATTACGCCACGGACTCTGAGAACCCAGAGAAAACGGACGAAATTGCTGAATCGATTGTAAACCGCTTGGATGCTCCTGATATTGTAGGTCTCGTAGAAGTGCAAGATAACAATGGAGCGAGTGAAGGAGATACAGATGCGAGCGCTAACTATCAAGCACTTATTGATGCGATTGCTAAGAATGGTGGGCCTGAATACGAGTACACAGATATTGCTCCTGAAAACAATCAAGATGGCGGGCAGCCTGATGGTAATATACGAGTTGGATTTATTTATAATCCAGAGCGCGTTTCCTTAACGGATCAGCCTAAAGGGGATGCGACCACAGATGTTGGAGTATCGGAAGAAGGGAATCTAACGCTGAATCCAGGTCGTATTGAGCCGACAAATGAAGCGTTTGAAGATTCACGTAAACCACTAGCTGCAGAATTCGAATTTAATGGAGAAAATGTCATCGTGGTGGCGAACCACTTCAACTCTAAAGGCGGGGATGATGCTCCATTTGGTAGTATTCAGCCTGCTCAATTAGGAAGTGAAGAGCAACGCCTCCAACAAGCAGAAGTCGTTAACGGTTTTGTGCAGGAAGTATTAGAACAAGATGAAGATGCTAATGTTGTTGTTCTCGGTGATCTTAATGACTTTGAAGATTCAGCACCGCTTGAAGTGCTTGAAGGGGGCATCTTGGCTAATATGATTGAAGAGCTTCCTGAAAATGAGCGTTATACGTATAACTATCAAGGTAATTCACAAACCCTTGATCATATCTTGGTTGCGGATCATTTGAAAGACCAAACAAAAGTAGATATCGTTCACCTAAATGCTGACTTTACAGAGGAGCAAGGTCGAGTAAGTGATCACGACCCAGTGTTGGTGCAGATGGATTTAAGTGAAGTTAAGAAAGCACCTGCGATGCAGCAAGAGTGGAGAGTCATGAAAAAACCTGTAGCATATGTTACGCGTAAAGGTGATTTGTCCACAAGAAGCCAAGGGGTAACGCAAGTCACTCTTACAGATGATTCAGGAGACAAAGAAAAGCAAACGGTTCTAATTGCTTTTGGAGATGATAAAAACTGGGGTAAGAAGAATGGAAAATCAAAAGGGAAGAAGAAGCTTATTGAAAACCATTCTGTTCAACTTCTGAATGAAAACGGAGATGTGCTTCCAGTCGAAGTCTCTGTAAATGGAAACAAACTAATCATCCCTTCTTGGGAAGGTATACAGCCTGGAACGTATTCAATCTCTATTGAAGGTGCAGGGAAGAACAGCGCCTTATCGTTCAAAATCCAATAACCAATGCAAAACGAAGAGCCCCCTTTGAGCTCTTCGTTTTTCTTTAGCAAACTAAAGGGTGTCAGACACGCTTTAGTTAAGTACAGTGGCAAAGGCGTGAGTTATGCACATGAAACGGGTCTTCGTTATCCATACTATCAGGAGGAGGGTATGGATATGAAAATGGCCTTATTAAGTTTATCTTTATTGTTTGGAGGGGGAATTGGGGCGGGTGATGAATCATCGCTTTCTATTCTTCATAAGGGTGAGGAGCTAGAGAGAGTACGAGTTGGTGAATTTGTGCATGTGGTTGGTAAGCCATTTATGAATCTAGAGGCTATAGAGAAACTCAGTCGCGAGCTTAGTGAACAAGTAGGAAAACCACCTGTAAACGCGAAAGTTGGGGAATCTGGAGAGATTGTCCCAGGTAAGTCTGGATCTAAGTTGTATCAGGAGAAGTTCCGAGTTGAACTCATTGAGGCTTTGTATCACCCTGACCAAAAGAAGCTTAGCATTCCTATGATGACCGTTCATCCTAAAGTAGACAGTGAGTTAATTGCACACATTCGCACGCAGCAAATTGGACAGTATGCTACGTATTTTAATTCCAACAATGAGGAGAGAACGCACAATATTCAGCTATCCTCTGACGCAATCGATAACCATGTCGTGTTTCCCAATGAAGTCTTTTCTTTTAACGATGTGGTCGGAAAACGGACAAAGGAAAAAGGATATAAGCCTGCGCCTGTAATCGTAAAAGGAGAGGTAACAGAAGGGATAGGGGGAGGCATTTGTCAGGTTTCCTCAACTCTATTTAATGCTGTCGATCATGCAAGGATTAAAATTGTAGAGCGTTATTCACACAGTAAACAAGTGCCGTATGTTCCTCCGGGAAGAGATGCAACCGTTAGCTGGTGGGGTCCTGATTTCACCTTTAAAAACAACTATAATGAACCCCTCTTAATCCGGTCCAATGTGAAAGGCGGAACGTTGCGTATCGTGATCTACTCCGCAAGTGGAGTAGATGTGAAGCCACGAGACATACCGGATGCGTCAAGAGAACTTCCTGACGAGATTCATATCGATGATCTGGGAGGGTGGAAAAATGAATAGGAGCTGGTCAATAGAAGCCACCTCGGAAATATGAGTATTTCCGAGGAAATTTTTATGCAGAACGTTGCTTTCGGTCGGGAATTGTTGAATTTTAAAATATATTACTATCGCCATCTATAAAAGTGAGCTTCATTTGTGATAAAATGTGGTACATGATGATGTATGCCATATTTTACATATCATCTATCAGAATATGTATCTTCGAATTCAAAAAAAGGATGAGGTTGATGTATCAAGTTCGTGTGGCACCTTTATTTTTCAGGCGCGAAAATACTTTTTCTCGTATGTATCATGCTGAGAAAGTAGACCATCTTTGGCGCCGTGTTTTTCTTTTCATATTTCTTACTATGCTCGTTTACATAAGTAGTGCCTGGTTTGGACTTGGAATGGATGTAATCTCTACTCGGGCGACTTCTCTTACATTCGAAGACTATGAAGTTCGGAAACTATTCTTTTTGTTTGGACGAGCATTATTTGGATTGATTTTCGCGATCCTGATTTTGTTTGGCAGTCCGTTCTTATTATGGATGTTCACAGGAATTCCGTATCGGAAACTAATAGCCTTACACCTTCCGATTTTAATGGTCCTTTTAATAGAGAGAATCTTTTGGATTGTAGTGCTTGTAAATACTGGACTTGATTGGTATGTCTCTCCAGTCTCGTTTGGCATTATCACTTCATATTTTACAGACATTCCATGGATTATTTATTTCTTTGGTGCGATTTCAGTGGTTCAGCTTTGGATCGTTTGGTTTAAGATCAAAACTGTTCATTACTTTACGAAGTGGAAGAGATGGCAAGCATGGCTTCTAGTTATTATGTTACATATGATTTATTGGTCTGCCACAGCCGCAATCGCGCACGTTGATGTATATTTTCTATAACATAGGAATCGCGAGGTTTTGAAATGAAGACAAAAACAAAGGTATGGACGGTCAGTTTGGCCACAATTTTACTGGTAGTAGCGAATATTATTTTAGTCGTATTATCAGAAGATGAGGTCGAACGGAAGTCTTACATATCAAAATGGGATACGCCATTTACCGCTGATTTAGAAAATGCTATTACGGAGGAAGGTGTGTTTCAGCCTTCTTCTGAAGAACATGTTTATTTCGATAAAGACCTTGGAAGCTTCAAACAATTCCTTGTAGAAGAAGGAGAAGAGGTTGAGCTTGGGGACCCGCTTTTCTCGTATGTGATTAGGGATTATTGGGGAACCGTGACTCAACTTGAAAGCCAAATCTCTGGTTTAGAAGAAGAAGTTGAAGCATTAGAGGACTATGTCGATGACGTTGAGGATATTGAAGTTCCAGATACTGAAGAGCCTGACGCGCGTCCATTTGCAGATGCTGAAGTAAACAAAGATCAGGCTGAAGCAGAAGCAGAGAAAGAATTAGCGTTAAAAGAAGCACAGCTTGAGGCGCTTGAGGATGAGCTGGATGAAGTAGAAGAATATGGACAAGTGATTGAAGTAACCAGCCTCTTTGATGGAACGATTAAAGAGCTGGACTACTCCCTTGAAGACCCTGCTGTTACCATTGCTCGGTCGGATCAACTAATTTTGGCTGGGGATATTGATGAGCAGAATCGCGTGGACATTCAAGAAGGAATGAAGGCGCGTGGAACGATTGATAAGCTCGAACAGTCATGGGAAGGTCAAGTGGGATCAGCTGATGAATTCCCAATTAAAGGCTCAAGTGAGCTAGGGGATAGCTCATATCCTTATGTAGTTGAGTTGAATGAATCCATTGATGGGGTTTTGCCAGGGTATCATAGTACGGTTTATCTAACAGTTGAAGAGGTACAGAATGCGATCACCGTTTATCAAAATTGGATTCATCTACCGATTGATGGGATGGAAGACTTTGTATCTGATGAGAAGTTAGAAGATGAAGTGCTAGAAGAAGAAAGTGAAGAAGTGCAAGAGGAAGGACCAGATGACTCGGAAGAAGTAGAGCAAGTAGAAGATGAGGTAGTTGTGGAAGGTCCTTACGCATGGGTGATGAATGATCTTGGTTTAGTGGAGAAGCGCTATTTAGAACTAGGGATGGATGAGTACAACCTACAAGAAGTTCAGGAAGGTTTAACGCTCGAAGAATGGGTGGCGGATGAACCTAATGAAGAATTCTACGAAGGCACCTCATTCCTCACATCGCTTCAAACCGAGCGCATACACTGGAGAGACGTGAAGTCTTTGAACAAAGGTGTTATGTGGGAATACGCCAAGATGGGTCTACTCATGCGCTGATCCTAATAATATAGACGGCTGTTACCTATGTAATGGCCGTCTTTTTTTGAATCTTTCGCTTTACTATGATAAAGGGTGTCAGACACGCGTTGTTACTTTAATGTGATAAAGTTCTTGAACGAAGAAGAAGCCGACCTAAAGTTATGAAAGGGTCGGCTTCAGCAACAGCAATAGCAATTGTGACTCTTATAGTCAGGGCACTCTGACTATTTCATCCTAAGTCCTGTTAAGACGGTGAGTATTTCCAGGTCCTTAAGGGAGTCAATTGGCTATGACTATATAATACGATGATAAAATAGATTTGTTGAGGGTTCTATAAGAATTGTTTTTAGTTTCTTTAATAGGATTTTTTAAACAGTTTTCTTGTGGGGTTAGTTGTTCTTTAAAAGTTTGTTATAGTGAAATTTAAGTGGGAATCATATGTGATTATGAGAACAAGCAATGGTTAAGAAGATATTTGTTTTAGGAAATAATAGGTAGCGCCCAATTAGAGTGGTCTATGGTAAAATGTGGAGAGTTACATGTTTTAAGAAGGAGCGAGCAAAGAGTGAGTAGCAGGCAAGATAGAAAGAAAAAGAAGAAAAAAAGCCGTTTATTTAAAATTAGTATGATGATTTTAGCTGTCCTCATTGTAGGAGGATTGGTTTATGCTTATTCAATCTATCAATCTTTTCAAACTACGATGGACCAAGTGTATGAACCCCTAGAGGGGGACACGGACAAGCGTGTTGATGTGGTTTCAAAGAAAGATGATGTGAAAGACGCACCTCCATTTTCCGTTCTGTTACTAGGGGTTGATGAAAGAGAGAGTGATTCAGGTCGATCGGATACGATGATTGTATTGACGGTGAATCCAGCTAAAGAGTCTATCAAGATGTTAAGCATTCCTCGTGATACGAGAACAGAACTTGCTGGTCGAGGAACGGTTGAAAAGATTAATCATGCGTATGCGTGGGGGGAAGTCCCTATGGCTGTTGATACAGTTGAGAATTTCCTGGACATCCCGATTGATTATTATGTGAAAGTGAACATGCAAGGGTTCCAAAAAATTGTGGATGCCGTTGGTGGTGTTACGGTGGACAACCCTTATGAACTTTCGGAGAATGGGAATACATTCCCTGAGGGTGAAATTACGTTAGATGGGGAAGAGGCATTGACTTATACTCGTATTCGTTATGCAGACCCGCGTGGTGACTTTGGTCGACAGGATCGCCAGAAGCAAATCATTCAAGCAGTTATCGATAAAGGTGCTCGCGTGCAATCCATGTGGAAGTTCGATAGTCTATTTAATGCGGTCGGTGAGACGATTAAGACGAACTTAACCTTTGAAGAGATGGTAAGCATCCAAAAACGTTATAAAGGAATGCAGCATAACATCGATCAAATGAGATTTGAGCAAGGAACAGGTGAACGTATAAATGGCTTGTGGTACTACTTGCCATCTGAGCAAGAATTAAATGACCATACCAATACGCTTCAAGACCACCTCGAAGTAGACGGACAACAGGATAATTAATTCAAAAAAGTGATGCCTGGTTCATAAGGCATCACTTTTTTGAATTGTCTTCTGGGAGCTTTTGTACGGTAAAGTAGTTCAGGGTGTCAGACACCGAGCAGTGCTTTAAAGCTATAAAGGGTGTCTGGCACCCGGTGGTTCTCTAAAGTAATAAAGTGCTGTCGATAGGATGCCTTTTTAGTTTAGTTAAATTTAAATTTCTTCATTTCTTGGTCGAGGTGTTGTGATAGGTCTTGTAAGCCTGTTGCGTGCTTTGCGAACTCTTCCATGGTTGCTGAAATTTCTTCTGATGAAGCGGATACTTCTTCGGATGAGGAAGCGGTTTGTTGTGATAGGGCTGATATGTTTTGTATTTCGCCAAGCACTGCTTCTTTATTTTCCTGGCTTATGACTACGGACTCTTTTACAGTGCGGGCTTGAGTAGCAACCCCGTTTAAGGCAGTAACGATATCGGAGAAGATGGTTTTCGTTTGTTTGACTGCGTCTTCTTGGTCCTCGACGATTCCGTTTGTCTCTCCTACTGCTTGAACTGCTTGGTCTACAACGGTTTGAATCTTTTCTATAATGCTCGTTACCTGATTAGCGGAGGCTTTAGATTCTTCTGCTAATTTACGCACTTCTTCAGCTACGACCGCGAAACCTTTGCCATGTTCACCGGCTCTGGCTGCTTCTATTGAGGCATTTAAAGCTAGTAAATTCGTTTGTTCTGTAATGTTTGAGATAGTTGTGACAAAAGCATTGATCTCCTGCATATTTGAATCGATCTCCTCCACAATCGATCCTACTGTTTGAGAGGAGTCTTTTGTTTCTTGAGATTTTTGAGTCAAAATTTCAACTTGTTTCAGTCCGCTCGTTCCAAGATCGGCCGAGTGGGTGCTGACTTGATTCATTTCCTCTGTTGCTTCAGCTATTTGGTCCAACTGGTTGGATAACTCACTCATTTCTTCTGAGCTTTTTTGAGAATTCTCAGCTTGAGAGGAAGCTCCTTCTGCGACATCTCCAATTGCAGAAGCCACCTGCGTTATGGAAGCTGATGTCTCTGTTGTGATGGTAGAAAGGTACGTAGCGGTTTCAAGTGTTGTATTAGAAGAGCTTTCTACTGAACTCAATGCACTTGATAAGTCATCCATCATTTCATTAAAGCTATGCTCTAGATCTTTGAACTCGTCATTTGCTTTCAAGGATACACGAGTAGTCAAATCTCCCTCTGCTGCTTGATTAAAGGAACTTCGAACCTTGTTAATATTTTTAGAGATTTTTTGACTGACGATCCAGGCTGTAAGTAAGGCAATGATGACAAAGACGATGCACATAACAAGCGTAATGGTTTTAATACTACTTGTTCGTTGTGCAAATTCACTGTTTTCTAGCGTGGATAGAACTTTCCAGCCTGTTACTTCATTTGTTGTGAAGACAGAGGCCTTGTGTTCTTCGTTATACGTATACTCTTTTGTTCCTTCTACATTTTGACTGAGGTGAGCCCAAATCCCGATCTCTTTAAGGGTATCTGATCCGATTAAAGATGTGTCAGGATGAGTGATTAATTGCCCGTTGTTGCCCACAAGGACCACGTAGCCTTCATGCCCAATTACGATATCATTTGTCATTTTTGCGATATCGGTAAGGTTAATATCAATGCCGATTACTCCGGCGACCTTGCCTTCTTTTTCAACAGATTTGGATAGGGTTACAATTGTGTTACCGGTTGATTCATCTTGGTAGGGCTCGCCAATAATAAGCTCTCCTTGCTGTCCGACAGCGTTTTTGTACCAAGGACGACTGGTTGGATCAAAGTCATCTGGTAGAGAGGAGGAAGCTTCTTTAGGCGCCATGAGCAAATCTCCGCGGTCGGTTGCAAAATAAACGTGCTTATAATCTTCTCGGGTATCACGTGTCCCTTGTAGTAAATAAGAAGCGTAAGTACTGTTATTTTCATTGCTGTAATAATCGGTGAAATTTATATTGCTGGCCAATAAATTCATTTGACCCTCGATGCCTTCAAAAAGGTTTGTCAGACCATTATCTACTTCTCTCACAACCTGAAGAGATGATTCTTTCACTTCATTTTTAATAATCGCTTCTGTTTTCATAATCGAAACAATTCCTAATGTAAGAAGAGGGATGATGGCTAAAAGGGACATTACGACGATCATTTTTGATTTTACGGTGTTAAGTTTAAACTTTCTTGCTTTTTTTGATTTCTTCAAGTTTGGCCTCCTGATGGTGTGAATATAACGACGCTACGATGATTTTGTTCTATTCTGATTAATTCTTCTGATGTGCATAACTCCCGTAGCAATTGTTCAATTTCCTCTTTGCTAAATGGTTGTAAATCTAAATTGTGGTAAATGCTTGTCCTCCTAATGCACAAAGAGTAATCAGCCTTGTTTAAGGTGAGGTGAATAGTCATGCCTAGGAACAATGGCCGACTTACTGTTTATCGGAATATATTAGGAATGTTTTAACATAAAATTTTTAAACTTTTAGTAAAAGGAAGAAAAGAATCAATGCGTTACTCTGGTAGAGAAGTGAAGGGTGTCAGACACCCTTCAGTGCTTTAGAGCAAAGACGGGTGTCTGACACGCTTTAGCGTAGTAAAGCGAAAGGGCGTTAAAAAACCGGCTTCCTTTTAAGGGAGCCGGTTTTTATGGTTAGCGGATGTTTACTGTCATGCCGCTTTTTGTGTCGTTGATTGGGGTTTTGTCTTCGATGTCCTCGTTGTAGAGGTGGCAGGCAACGTAGTGGTTTTTCGTAACTTGTTGCCATTTTGGTACTGTTTCAGCGCAGGCTTCCATGGCCATCGGGCAGCGTGTACGGAAGACGCAGCCGCTTGGCGGGTTAATCGGGCTTGGCAGTTCGCCCTCTATAACGATCTGCTCTCGTTCGTCCTCGATATCAGGGTCCGGTATCGGGACGGCAGAGAGTAGGGCTTTCGTGTAAGGATGAAGCGGGTTTTTATAAAGCTCCTCAGCATCTGTTAGTTCTACCATATTGCCAAGGTACATGACGCCGATACGGTCGGAGATGTGCTGAACCATCGACAAATCATGGGCAATAAATAGGTACGTCAGTCCTTTTTCTCTTTGGAGCTTTTCTAATAGATTCACAACCTGAGCCTGAACGGAAACATCAAGTGCTGATATGGGTTCATCAGCGATGATGATTTCAGGGTCTAGTGCAAGCGCTCGTGCAATCCCAATTCGCTGTCTTTGTCCGCCACTAAATTCATGCGGATAGCGGTTTGCGTGATCGCGGGTTAAGCCGACTTCTTCAAGAAGCTCATAAATGCGCTTCATTTTTTCTTTTTGATCCTTATAAATACCGTGAACTTCTAGCGGTTCTGCGATAATTTCAGCAACCGTTGAACGGGGATTTAAAGACGCATAGGGATCCTGGAAAATCATCTGCATGTTGCGCTTCAGTTCAAATTCTTCTTTCCCTTGAAGCTCGTGAACGTTTTTCCCATTATAGAGAACTTCACCGTCCGTCCGGTTGTAGAGCCCCATAATGGTACGTCCTGCCGTTGATTTCCCACAGCCTGATTCTCCAACAAGGCCAAATGTTTCACCGTTGTAGATGTCAAAACTAATGCCATCTACTGCCTTCAATACCTGTCCGCGCCCAAGATCAAAGTGCTTTTTAATATCTTTTACTTGTAAGATTGCTTCGTTTTTCATACGTCTTCTTCTTTCTCCTCCCAATAGCGGCGCGCGCTGCACAGTTCTTTTTCATAGATCGTGTCTTTAAGGTCAATGATCTCGATGTTTTTACCTGTATTAGGGGAGTGAAGCATTTTCCCATCTCCGTAGTAAAGGCCGACGTGGTGTAACTTGCCTTTTCCTTCATCATAGGCAAAGAACAACAAGTCACCTGGCTGTAGGTGATCAAGGTCTACCTGTTGGCCACTTTCGGCTTGGTCGTGCGCGTCACGAGGGATTTCGTACCCTTGAGCTTTGTGCATGTTGTAGGTGAAACCTGAACAATCGTAACCAAACGAACTCATGCCACCCCAGAAGTATGGGAGGTCGACAAATACCTCGCCAGATTTCAAGATATCTTCACCTGTCCCTTTTGGAATATCTTCAAGGGAAGGGTAGACCGCGACCTCCTCAACAGAGAAATAGCCACCTCCGTGTGGACTTAATACGCCAACGAAATCTTCTTCTTTCGTTTGCACCGGGAGTGTCGTTAAATAACTCACATCAAGGAAAGGTTTCTTGTAGGGGTCGTATAAAGTAGCTTGTCTTGTTTTTACAACAGCCACTCCATTACCTGTCCATGATTCACTTGGCAGTTCTCTTAATTGGGTGAGAGGAACCCAGCCAGGGTAGCCTCGTTCATCTTTTCTGGAGGGTTGGGTCGGAACAATGATGTGTGCCCACTCCCCTTGGATATCGACTAGTAAAACCTCTTCGCCGTATAAAAGCTGGGATTGAATTAAGTTTTCGTCACTTAAGGCAAGCCTAGGCTCGTACGTTAGACTGGTGTGCCATTGTTGTAAGTCGATCGGATTTGAAATGCCTGGTGCATCAATTTCACGTGGGGATTCTGGTGATGTCCATACGGTTGCAACGGGTACTTGGACGACCCAGGTCGTGCTTGTTACTGTCTCTTGACTCATTTGGATTGCCTCCTTATGGGTTTAGGAAAGAACTTGATCAAGGTTTACAGATGTGATGCCAAGACCAGCGCCTTCTGAAAATGTTATATGGCGACCGTTATACATGACGCCGCCTTCAATCGAATCGTTCAAAAGCATGAGTGGCGCATCAAAGTCTACGAAGCGAACATTTTTTTGACTGGCGGCAAAATGAGCTGCAGCTGTAATGCCGATCTTCGTTTCAATCATGCTACCAACCATACAAGGAACGCCGTAACTTTCTGCTAGTTTATTAATCTGCATGGCTTGATGAATACCGCCTGATTTCATGAGTTTAATATTAATAAGATCAGCACTTCTCGTCTCTAGCACTTGTTTCGCCTGATGGGGGGAGAAAACGCTCTCATCGGCCATAATCGATGTTTGAGTCCCATCGGTTACTCTCTTTAGCCCTTCGATATCATGTGCTTTTACAGGCTGCTCAACAAGCTCAATTCGTAGGTCTAACTCTTCCATTCGTTGAATCGCATAAGTAGCTTCTTTCACTGTCCATCCTTGATTCGCATCAAGGCGAATGGTGGGTTCATGGCCAATCTTTTCTCGAATCTTTCTGATACGCTCAATATCTTTTTCAATTTCATCTTTGCCCACTTTAACTTTTAAAACATTAAAGCCATCTTGAATATATTGTGTGGCATCAGCAGCCATTTCCTCTGGGTCATTCACGCTAACCGTATAGTCTGTCTCGAGTTCTGATTTGTATCCGCCGAGCAACTGGTAAAGGGGCAGTCCACATGCTTGAGCGAAGCAATCGTGAAGCGCCATATCAACAGCGGCTTTTGCACTTGTATTGCCAACCATTGATTGAGCTAAGGATTCGAATAGCGCTTCTCTGTTCAAGAGTGATTTCTCAAGTAGTAGAGGTTTTATAATATGACTAATGGCATATTCGATGCTTGCGACACTTTCACCTGTAATGACATGAGTTGGTGGTGCTTCACCCCAACCAATGATTCCATTATCGCACGTTACTTTTACATATATACTTTCTGCAACCGTTACTGTACGAAGAGCAGTCTTAAACGGCTTCTTCAGGGGTTCAGCAACAGGGTACGTTTCGATCGATTTGATCTGCATGGTGTTGTTCATCCTCTCGAAGTGTTAATACACGCCTGGTTCAATAGTAAGGGTCTTACTCGGAGTAGACAGGGTCCCCTTCGTCCCAAAAGGGATTGCGAAATGGGGGAGGCAGTGTCCGATTTTAAATCCTGATAGAACAGGTTTGTTTAGATTGGCAAAATAAAAATGCAACACTTCATCTAAGGAGAGGGAAGCTTCTTTCTTCGGGTCTGATTCTGAAAAATCCCCTACAATCACTCCGGCAGCATCTTCAAATTTTCCTGCCTGTCTTAATTGGTTTAAAAAAGAGTCAATCCGATATGGCTCTTCACCAATATCCTCGATAAGTAACAGTTTCCCTTTTGTGTCAATCTCAAACGAAGTTCCGATGGAGGTAACGAGTAATGAAAGGTTACCGCCGACGATTTCACCCGAAGCTTCTCCTTTTGAAATCATATGTAAAGGGGAGAAGGATTCGTCGTAGTTAAGCGTTTGAGGAGAGAAAAGTTGGTCAAACATCGCTCTTGATTGGTCGTCGAAGGTTTCTTTCCCAATGTCAGATCCAAGCATAGGACCGTGGAACGTTGTAAGTCCGGTTTGTTGCCTGATAGCTGTATGTAAAAATGTAATGTCGCTATACCCCCAAAAGATCTTAGGGTTGTTTCGTATTAAATCATAATCAATCAAATCTGCGATGCGGGCTGTACCATATCCACCGCCTGCACAGATGATGCCATCAATGTTTGGGTCTTGAAAGAAATCGTGCAGATCCTTTAATCGTTCTTCATCTGTACCGGCTAAATGTCCGTATGTACGAGATACGTTTGGTCCTAATTTGACGTTGAGTCCTTTTTGTTCGAAAAAAGGGATCGCCTTTTTCACATTGTCTAAGTTGGGAGGGCTGGCTGGTGCAATGACGCCAATCGTGTCGCCCTTTTTCAAGCGTTTCGGTATAAGCACTAGCGTTCTTCCTTCCTTATGTAGGATGAAAAGAGGCTTGCCCGGAATGGGAGCCTCTTTTCGATCAAATTATATTCTTGTTTATGTGCGTTATTCTTTAGAAGCCCACTTCAGTTCTAAATAACCAACTGGGTGGCGGATGATATCTGATACATTGTCTTTGTTAAGGAACACGTGGTTATAGAAGTGAACCGGGAAGATCGGCATTTCTTCAAATAATACTTTCTCAGCCTCATACATCAATTCCCAGCGCTTCTCATTGTTTGATTCAGCTTTAGCATCTGCAATGAGTTGGTCATACTGATCATTCGACCAGCCTGTACGGTTCATAACAGAGTCAGATGTGAAGCTTTCTAAGAAGTTGATTGGATCACCGTAGTCAGCAAGGAAAGAACTACGAGATAGTTGGTGTTTCAAGTCTTTTTGGTCTTGGAGGAACACGTTCCACTCTGTATTTTCAAGGCCAATTTCTACATCTAGAACAGTCTTGAACTTCTGTTGAAGCGCCTCAGCGATCGCTTTATGTGATTCGCTAGTGTTATACGTAAGGGTTACTTCAGGAAGCTCATCATAGCCTTCTTCTTTCATACCTTCTTCTAGTAGCTGTTTTGCTTTTTCTGGATCTGTTTCAAGCATGTTACCGTTTTGTTCACGGAAGTCGTTCCCAGATGGGTCCTGGAATCCGTAAGAAACGAAACCATAAGCTGGCTGTTCTTTATTCTTCGTGACAAATTCAACGATTTCCTGCTGGTCTACAGCAAGAGCGAATGCTTTACGGATTTTTTCGTTTTGGAACGGTTCTTCTGTTACGTTAAAGCGGTAGAAGTACGTACCAGCTTGTTCTGTAATGGAAACCGCATCGCTATTAATTAACTCCTCAGACATTTCTGAAGGGATTTCAGAAACATCAAGGTCACCACTTTCAAATAGCTGGTATTCGGTGTTGGTGTCGTCTACCATAGCGAAGTGAACTTGATCTAGAGTAACGGTTTCAGCGTCCCAGTAGTTTTCGTTCTTCTTCAGAAGCATATCTTTATCTTTATTGTATTCAGCAAGGTTAAAAGGACCGTTTCCTACGAATGTGTCAGCTTCAGCGAACCATTCAGGGTTTTCAGTTGCAACACTTTCGTTAATTGGGAAGAAGGCTGGGTTTGAGATGACATGAGTGAAGTAACCAGTTGGCGCTTCAAGCGTTACTTTTAACTCTTTTTCACTCACAGCTTCTACCATGACGTCTTCTTTAGAACCTTCTCCTTTGTTGAATGCTTCGCCGCCTTTAATAAAATAACCTAGGAAAGCTGCTGGAGAAGCCGTTTCAGGATCTAGAAGGCGTTTCCATGCGTACACGAAGTCACCTGCAGTAACATCGTCACCATTTGACCATTTCGCGTTGTCGCGAATCATGAACGTGTAAACGGTACCGTCTTCAGAAACCTTCCAGTCTTCAGCTGTAGCTGCTTCTGGAGTGTGTTCTTTACCAAGACGAGTAAGACCTTCCATTAAGTTGTTCAATACGTTCCAAGAAGCTGAATCGAAACCTTTTGGAGGATCAAGCGATGTTGGGTTTTGTCCGTTGTTTAGATTGAGCGTTGTAACGTCATCGCCGCTCGCTTCCTCGTTTGTTTCACTGCTGTTGTCTTCGCTTTCTGTTTCTGTCTCGTCACTGTCTCCGTCACCAGAGCTGTCTGTTGCTGTACAAGCAGCCAGGGTGAAAGCGAATAGGACTGTGAGTAGAAGCATTAACCATTTCTTCATACTAATTTCCCCTTTCGATTTTTATGTAGCTATATATTTTTTTGCTCGTTCATCCTGAAGCCAGCAATCCACTTCTTGCGTCTCGCTAAGCTTCGTATGAACGGGGTACACGTTTTCACACACTTCCATGGCTTTTGGACACCGTGCTGTAAAAGGACACCCTTTTGGGGGTGAGAATAAGTCTGGCGGTGTACCGTTGATGGGAATTAATTCATCGCCCCGCTGATCAAGGCGAGGGACAGAATTCAATAATCCTTGTGTATAGGGATGTTGTGGACTATAAAAAATTTCTCTTCTGGTACCCACCTCGATGACTTTACCGGCATACATTACGGCAATTCGATCAGCGATTTTTGCAACGACACCAAGGTCATGCGTAATTAATATAATGGATACGCCCGTTTGCTCCTGAATTTTATTAAAAAGCTGGAGAATTTGGGCCTGAATCGTAACATCAAGAGCTGTAGTTGGTTCGTCTGCAATTAATAGCTCTGGCTCGCAAATAAGCGCCATGGCGATGACAATGCGTTGTCTCATGCCACCACTAAATTGGTGCGGGTGTTGCTTCATGCGTTCTTTTGGATTTGGAATTCCAACTAGATTCAGCATTTCAATGGCTTGTTCATTCGCCTCATTTGATGAGATCTTTTTGTGTTGCTTAAGCCCTTCAGTAAGCTGATCACCAACTGTTAGGGTTGGGTTGAGCGCGGTCATAGGGTCTTGGAAGATCATTGAGATATCTACGCCGCGAATCTTTCTGATGTCTTTATTGGACATCTTGGTCAGGTCCTGATCCTTAAAATGAATCGAACCCTTTGTGATTTTTCCGGGCGGGGAAGGGATGAGCTTCATAATGCTGTTGGCGGTTACACTTTTCCCGCACCCTGATTCTCCAACGATGGCGAGTGTTTCTCCTTTATGAAGGTCCAGATTGACACCGCGAACGGCTTGGACTTCGCCTCCATAGGTTGTAAACGAAACGTGGAGGTCTTTGATATCGAGTATTTTTTCCACTTGAGGTTACCTCCTTAACTTCGGATCGAGTGCGTCCTGTAGTCCGTCGCCTAGTACGTTAAACGCAAACATTGTGGCTGAAATAAAGAATGCTGGGAAGAAAAGTCGCCACCAATCTCCTGATAAAATAACGCCTAATGCATCGTTTGCCATAACACCCCAGCTTGCGAATGGTGACTGTATGCCAAGGCCCAAGAAGCTAAGGAAGGCTTCTGCGAAAATGGCTGTTGGAACAGTTAGCGTCATTTGTACGATAATTGGTCCCATCGTATTTGGAAGTAAATTTTTTCGAATGATACGGCTCGTCTTTGTTCCAAATGATTGCGAGGCGAGTACGAATTCATTTTGTTTGATTTGTAGCACTTGTCCTCGGACAATTCTGGCCATTCCGACCCACCCTGTTACGGTTAGGGCAACGATAATCGTAAATAAACTTGGGCCTAATACAACTAGTAGTAAGATGACAACGAGCAGGTACGGAAGGCCGTACAAGATTTCAATGATTCGCATCATGACGTTGTCCGTGCGTCCTCCTTTGTAGCCGGCAATTCCTCCGTAGGTAACTCCGATAAAGAAGTCGATAATAGCAGCCATAAGGCCTACGAATAAGGAAATGCGTGCTCCGTACCATGTTCTTGTGAATACGTCGCGGCCAAGGTTATCTGTGCCAAACCAGTGGTCGGCAGATGGGGGCAAGTTCTGTTCGGGCAAATTCCCCTGACTTACTGTGTAAGGGGAGAAAATCGGACCAAAAATCGCCATAAGGCCAAGTAAAATTAGAAAAACGAGTCCTGCCATAGCGAGCGTATTCCCTCTTAAGCGTCGCCAAGCGTCTTGCCAATAGGAAAGAGAGGGGCGGACCACGGTCTCGGCGCCCTCGGCGTCTTTCTCTTTCGGTTTAAACCATTCATCTGGAATTTCCGAAGAGGTGGAGGGTGTGTGTTGGTCTTTGGTTTCTTTCGTTTCAGTGAGCACCCTATTCTCCTCCTTTTTTATGCAATTTGATACGAGGGTCTAAAACGCCGTACATGATATCGACTAGGAATAACATCAAGACGAGAAATGTACTGTAAAAGACGGTTGTACCCATAATGACAGGGTAATCGCGCTGGTTGATGCCCTGGACGAAATATTTACCCATGCCAGGGATGGCGAAGATTTTCTCAATAACGAATGTCCCTGTTAAGATCCCTGCGAGTAAGGTTCCAAGTATGGTGACTACAGGCATAAGCGCATTTCGTAGCGCATGCTTCACGACGATTTTAAAAGGAGATAATCCTTTCGCGCGTGCGGTTTTTATGTAGTCTTGAGTCAGTGTTTCTAGCATACTTGAGCGGGTCAGCCTTGCAATGATGGCCATCGGTCCTGTTGCGAGCGCGATAATAGGCAAAATCATGTGCTGTGGGCTGTTCCATGTGGCAGCTGGTAGTAGCTTAAGATCTACTGCAATGACTTGGATGACAAGCGTTGCTAACACAAAGTTCGGTATGGAAATTCCAAGAACCGCTATCGTCATGGCAGTATAATCGATTAATTTGTTATGCCGTAGTGCAGCGACGACGCCTAGAGTGATTCCTGATACGAGTGCTACAAGGATGGTCCATATTCCGAGTTCGGCTGAGATTGGAAACCCTCGGCCAAGCAGGGAGTTTACTGTTTCTGTTGGTTGTTTAATAGATGGTCCGAAATCAAAAGTAATGATGGATTTAAGGTAGAGTACATATTGGACTGGAAGTGGTTTATCTAGGTTGAAGTGTTTTTCTAAGTTTTCTTGAACGACGGCATTGCTCGTTTTCTCTTCATTAAATGGTGACCCTGGTATGGCGTTCATGAGAAAGAAAGTTAAGGTTGCAATGATAAAGATCGTTAGGATCATGAGGAAAAAACGTTTCACAATGTACTTGAGCATAGTTGTTTTCCTCCTAACGGAATTTGGTTTGCATCGCGAGTTCTGTCATGACGAGCATGGCTTGATAAGCTTCAAGCATGTCTTTCGCCTGGAATTTCACTGTCGTTGAATTGGGCTCAAGTTCTGTGCCAGGCATTAAGTTTGCCCATTCGGCTTCTCCGTAGTTGGTGAACTCAATTCGTAATGTAGGTTGTTTAGGTGGAACGAGTGGTTCTACGTTGTGACGGTTTTGAAGTGCTTGTGTTGTCTTTTGTTGAAGTAGTTCTCCTGCTTTTATAGGCGTTAGACTCTTTACAGAAGAGCGAGAGATCGTTTCTTTCACTGGAGCAGTCGTTATGTTTGGAATAAGTGCTTCTGCTTCCTGCGCTGCCTGGTCGTCGCCGGCTACCATTAGTACAGGAACCCCGTAATAGCCTGCTAGATATGCATTTAAACCAAGTTCTCCCACGGCAACATCATTTATGTAGAAATTACGTACACCGAAAATCATGGAATGAGACATCACGCCTTTTTGTGCAGCTCGGGCGTGGTAGCCTACAAACATGGCTCCTTCGTATGAGTCATCAAGTCCTTGCATCATCGAGAACGGTTTAACGTCACCTGTGATAAGCTTTGCTTCGGGATGGAGTTCTTCTATGAGAAGGTTGTCCATTTTGGAGTGGCTGTCATTTACGAGTATTTCTTTCGCATTGTTGTCGAACGCTGACTGAATGACGTAATTTGTCTCTTCGGTCATAATTCTTCGTCCGCGCTCATAATTATGCTTTGCCGAGTCAATATACGTAATATTCGGCAAACCTGTGATTCCTTCCATATCCACTGATAGGTAGAGCTTCATAGGTGTGATCCTCCTCTAGTAATCTAGCATTAAGAATTTTATAAATTTTCATATAATTTTATCAATATTTAGCAGAAAAGGCAAGAAAACACCTGAAATGGGAATATTGTCATGCTTTAAAGGAGAGAAGGGTGCCAGACACGCGGAAGTGCTTTAGAGTGGTGAAGGGTGTCAGACACGCTTTAGTGCGGTGGAGTGTCGCAGGGTGTCTGGCACGCTGTGAGTCTGTGATGTAATAAAGCGCCCTCTGTATAGAGAGGGCGCTTTGGTTAGGCGGATTTTGTTAGGTTTTGCTTGGTTTCGCTTTTTTCTTTTTGCTTACGGTAAAGGGTGGCGATAATAGGTCCTGAGATGTTGTGCCATACGCTGAAGATGGCGCTTGGTACAGCGGCAAGTGGGCTGAAGTGCGCAGCTGCTAGTGAGGCACCTAGACCTGAATTTTGCATGCCAACTTCGATAGACACAGCGCGTTGTTTGGATGGATCCATCCCCATAAGCTTTGCGATCCCGTAGCCTACACCGTAACCGAGTACGTTGTGTAGAACGACAATCGCGAAGATCAGCGCTCCTGTCTCAGCGATTTTAGCCTGATTCAAACTTACAACAGCTGCCACAATTGCAACTATGGCAACTACTGATACGATAGGCATTGCTTTAATACCGGCTTCGCTCTTTTTGCCTAGCGCGGCTTTAACAATTAGTCCAAGAACGATTGGGACGATGACGATTTTTACAATCGATAGGAATAAAGAACCTGCTGACACTGGTAGCCACTGGCTTGCAAATAACAAGACAAGCACTGGAGTTAATAGTGGTGCTAATAAAGTAGAAACAGCTGTGATTGCTACTGATAGAGCTGTATCTCCTTTTGATAAATAAGTCATTACGTTTGAGGATGTTCCTCCAGGACAACACCCAACCAGGATTACCCCTGCAGCTACTTCTGGTGAAACAGGAAGTAGCATCGCTAGTGCAAATGCGAGTAATGGCATGATGGTAAACTGAGCAACCACACCGGCTGCTACGTCTTTAGGCCTCTTAAACACTTCGGCGAAATCGGATTTCGAAAGCGTCAGTCCCATACCGAACATGATAATTCCGAGAAGCGGCACAATGTAAGGAGCGATCCAAGTGAAACCTCCAGGGAAAATAAATGATAAGACCGCGAATAATATAACCCAAATGGCAAAAGAACTCCCCATAAAACTACTGATTTTCTCTAACATCTTCATTCTGTTTCACTCCTCACAAATCGATAATAAGGGAATTCTACACCCGTCACCTTGAAATCTGAACCTTTTATTCATTCTTTTCTCAAAATTTTGTTATTTAGTGGAGTGAAGGGTGTCAGACACCGTTTAGTGCTTTAGGGCAGTAACGGGTGTCTGGCACGATGTATTACGATAGAGTGATAAAGACTACCTTTTTTAAGGGGAGAAATGATAGAATGAGTGAAATCTTATTGAAGGAAGGGTTTCTCATGAAGTTTGTTACGTTTGAATTAAATGGCTCAGATACTTGGGGCGTAGAAGTGGATCAGCGTGTCCATTTTTCTAGTGAGTGGACAGAGCGGTATCCTAACTTGTTAGAATTTATTCGCTCTGGCGCTCGGATTGATAGGGAAGAAGTATTAGGTTGGGAGAGTGTGGGATATGAGGATGTACAAGTAAAGGCACCTTTTCTACCACCCAAAAATATCATATGCGTAGGGAAGAACTATAAGGAACATGCGTTAGAAATGACGCAGCAAGATCCTGGCTCAATACCGGAAGATCCGATTTTATTTACGAAACCAGCTACGTCAGTGGTGGGGTCCGGTGAAGTTGTAGAGGTGCATGAAAAGCTTACGAGTCAGTTAGATTATGAAGGAGAGTTAGCTGTCATAATTGGTAAAGAAGGGCGTGACCTTACACAAGAAGAAGCGAAAGATTACATATTTGGTTATTCCATCGTCAACGATGTAACAGCTAGAGATTTGCAGAAGAAGCATAAACAGTTCTTTAAAGGGAAATCTCTTGATACTTCAGCTCCATTTGGTCCTGCAATTGTGCCGGCGGAAGATATAGATGATCCACAATATTTATCTATTAAAACCTATATAAATGAAGAGATCCGTCAAGATGGAAACACGACGGATATGATCTTCTCTATTGCTGAGCTTATAGAAATCATTTCGGCAGGCATGACTTTAGAGCCTGGGGATGTGATTGCCACTGGCACGCCGAGTGGTGTAGGGAAAGGAATGAACCCACCCCAATATTTAAAATCCGGAGACACAATGACTATTAGTATTGAAGGAATTGGCACGTTGGAAAACCAAGTTAAATAAAAACTGGCACCCTTTAGTTAACTAAAGGGTGCCAGACACCATGTGGTTCTTTACAGCGCTAAAGAGTGTCTGACACCGTTTAGTGCTGTAAAGTATTATTGTGCTGCTTCTTGTAGGGTTTCGTGTGCTTCGTCGATCACGTCGGATAGGGCGGTCGTCATATCGCGGTATTTTGCTGAGATGCTTGTACCGGATGTGCCGTATTGAGCTGCTGCGTCTTTTTGAGAAATTGGTGTCCACTCATTTAGGTGAGAACGCAATGTATACTCAAGAGCGCCAGCATATATTTCTGGTTTACGGATTGTTGGTTCCTGACGTTTGCAGTATAGGTACCAGAAGAATGTTGCTGTTTCTTCTTCTTCTTCAGTAATTTCGTTCATACCTTCTGATTTCAGGAATAGATCAAGGACTTCTTTTTGCTTGTCGTCTTGCCAGCTAATACGTTCCGATGCATCAACTGTATTATACAATCCTGCTGTTAGTTTAATAACTTCAGGGAAGGATTCCTTCAGCGCTTCAGGGTTTGCCTTGAATGTCTCTACATCTACTTCTGACATGAATTTCTCTTCAAGCTGAGGCTGTACGATAAACGTAACAAGGAAGAATTCATAGTAATCACCTGTTAAGATCGGAAGGCCTAATACAAGGCTGTCCTCATCAGGTGTGCTGTCTTCTTCAAATAGGACGTTATAGGTTTCGTTTGTGAAGACGTCCGTTACTGTACTAACTTCACTTGTGATAGGCTCGCCAACTTTGAATACAGAAGGTGGATTCTGCCCCCACGTGCTTAATAGATCACGTGTTTTTTGGCGTTTTAATTTGTTTCCATTTTTCTCTACATACCATTGAAGGGCTGTTTTCTCTTCCTTAATAGGGGAGTAGATCATTACCCAGGATAAGTAAAGGTTCGTGAGGGTTTCTTTCAAGTCCTCTACATCTTCCATTTCAGCCTGGAAGTCAGCCATTAAAATCTGCAATTCTGAAGAGAACCGGTCTACAGAAAATTGCATGATTTGATTTTGAACGGTATTTAATTCTTGGCGAATTAAGTTCGCATTTAGTTCAGTTGCATTTTCTTTCCCGCAACATTTTTTATATTTTTTACCGCTACCGCATGTACATGGGTCATTTCGATTAATTTTCATGATGTATACCTCCGATGAATATTTCCTATATTTCCGTCATACCAAAACACTATTATAAAAGATTTCAACCCCTTCTGTCACCCCTTTCGCGTACTATAGTACCAAATGTAGTCATAAACGCTTTAGTGTATTGCAGAATTAAAGGGTGTCAGACACCGTTTAGCGCTGTGAAGTAACAGAGGGTGTCAGGCACCCTTTGGTCTGGTGGTGTGGTAAAGGGATTAAAAAGGCAAGCCTTCTTGAGGCTTGCCTTTTTAGTGTTATTGGACGTTGATTGTTTTTTCTTTGTGGTCGTGCATGTCGTCTTTTTTGTAGTGGAGCTTGACGTGATAAGTAGCGGCTTCATCAAATGTATATGCCGCTTGATATTCTCCGTCTTTTGGCTCAGTAGCATCGACATAGTTGTGCTTCTCGCTGTCCTCTTTCCAAATCTCAAACTGAACTTCAGCGCCTTTAACTGGTGCTTCGTCTTGTTGTAAATGACCTGTAAGGGTTACTTCTTTGCCTGCTTTCACTGTTTGTGGAAGCATGATGTGTGCCATGACATTCGTTCCATGACCGTGCTGATCGTGGCCAGCTGATTCATCGCTGTTGTGATCATCATGCCCTTCCTCAGACTCAGAATGGGAATCTTCTCCCTCAGCATTTTCTTCTATTTCATCAGGATTTACATCACCTACAACAATTTCTTTCTGAGGCATGTTATGCATACCGCGAGCAGTGACGTGTGAAATGACGTAATATACCCCTGGTTCTTCTACTGTTTTCTCCAGGACATAGTTTCCGTTTTCGGTGAACTCGGCATCAACTTCTTCGTGTTCTTCGCCCTTTTTCCAGAATTCAAAACGAACTTCCTCGGCGTCATTAACTTCTTCTTCGCCATAAGTAACAGCAGCTTGAATTGTGAAAGGTTCTCCAGGTTCTACGTTTTCGCTTGTTGGATCTGTGGTTAGATCTACGTTTAGCATCTTAACCTCTTCATCATCAGAGGAGGATTGGCTATCGTTGTCTCCGTTGCTTTGTCCCCCGCATGCTGCAAGAAGCAAAAGGGAGAACGTAAAGAAAATAAGTCCAAATTGTCGTCTTCTCATATAAATACATCTCCTTAAAATAGTTATAAGATAGGCTTTAATGACAGCCGCCCATTTTAACGTGTATGACTTCGAGCGCTTCATCAAATGAACACAGTTTGCCTCCAAATCCTTTTTGAAACTTTAGAGCATGTTCTTTCGTTTCAAATGGTAAGACCTGTGGTTGACAACATCGCAAAGGTAGCTCGGAATCCACAATATAAGTAGCATTAATGGCACTAATTGTGGTTTGAAGCAGAGTGTCTCTGCACAGAATTTGTGTTACCTGGTCCCGCGTGTGCTCGTATCTCAAAAGTCCGCAATGCATACAGCACGTCTTTTCCATAGGTTGATTTTTCATGAAGAGTTGTACGGATTGTTGTTGTCCATTATGTTTGTGACAGAACGAACAATACGTTGTGTCTGAATGGAATGGCGACGGAGGAGCTAATGCGAAACCGTTTGAAGTTTTCACAACCTCTTTACGATCGAGTAAAGGCTTTAAATCACGGTATATGGTCATCTCAGAAACCCCTAGTCTCGTGCTAATATCACTAACCCTGAGCGATTCTTCTTTTTCTAGCCACTCTTGGATCTTCTTCAATCGATCAACAGGTAGCATAGCGATCCTCCTTTCTTTAGCATCTACCTTAAATCATAGTGATGTGATGATTGAAATACAACCTACCTCATGATGAAAAATGTGACAAAATGATGATTATTAACAAAGTTGACACAACCGCTGTGTTCTTATAAAGCGCTGAAGCGTGTCAGACACCCTTTAGCGCAATGCTGAAACAAAGGGTGTCTGACACGCTTCAATTATTTAGTGTATTAAAGCTTGTGTTTTTTTTAAGGGAGGGAGGATTTTTGTTTGTGGTTGGTTAATGTAGTTAGGTGTGAGAGAAGGGAGGTGAAAGTATGGGACGTAACAATCGAACTTGGCATTCTGGTGCGATGTATCACATAACAGCTAGGGGAAATAGAAAACAAGAGATATTTAGGGATGAGCGTGATCTTAAACAATACATGCGTTATGTTGCGGTGGCGAAGGAGTCATATCCATTTCATTTATATGCCTACTGTTTAATGAACAATCATGTTCACCTTTTGATTGAGCTAATAGATGTTCCTCCTGGTGTAATCATGAAGTCGATCCAAAGTAGATATGCCCGGTATTTTAACGATCGGCATGACGTAAGCGGTCATTTATTTCAAGGAAGGTATGGATCGGAGTTTATTGATTCAATTTTTTATTTCCTCTTCTGCAGTCGCTACATTCATAGGAACCCTGTAGAGGCGAACCTCGTAAGTTCCCCTGAAGACTACCGATGGAGCAGCTATAATGCTTACATCACGCAGCATAACCCCTATCAAATTAACACTTCTAAAACGCTAAAATACTTCCAAACCCCACATTTAACTTACGAACAGTATGTAACCCAAAAGCCGCCTGATAAGCTTTAGTAGGATAAAGCGTGCCAGACACCCTTTAGTGCGTAACAGTGGCAGAGTCGCCAAGTTTTGCCTAGTTTTGGTTTACGGGGTGAGGGGAATGACTCACAATAGGTTGAAAAGGAGGTAGCGGTATGGTTCAACATTCTGGTGAACGTATTAAAGATACAAAGAAATATTTACGCAAGCAGACGTTGCATACGATTTTGGAGCAGTTTGATGGCTATTTGATGAACTTAAGTAAAACGGATCGTAAGGCAAAGTATAACAAGATGAAGCAGGATCCTTATAGCTTTTTCAGAGGTAGTGCGTACTTGTTTTACTATGACGTAACAAACATTCCGTTTAGCTATCATACTCCTGAGGATAAGCCTACTTGGATTATGGGGGACCTTCATTTTGACAATTTCAGTGCTTTCCAAAATGAGAGCGGTGAAATTGTTTTTGACGTAGATGATTTTGACGAAGGGTACCTTGGTTCCTACCTCTACGATGTATTACGCATGGTGGTCAGTATCCGCCTGTTTGCTGAACAGCAAGGTTTCGACAAGGAATCTCAAGATGATCTCGTGGAGAAATACTTGAAAGCTTATTACAAACAGATGAATAAGTTCGTAAAAGGGGATGAAGATCCTGTTACGACTCGTTTCACTGTTGATCATACGAAGGGGCCGATCAAGAAGGCTCTTAAGAAGCTTGAGGAGCGACAGGCTACGCATGAATTAGATAAACAAACAACATTTGATGCTGAGGGGAATCGTGTTTTCGACCGTGAAAAAACGAAGCTCGACTCTGTGTCGAATAACGAATATAAGGAAATTGTGAAGATATGGAATATGTACTTGGAGAGTCTGGCAGAAGAGAGCTTTCAAAGTAACGAGCACTATGACATTAAGGACATCGTGAAGAAAAAAGGTGCCGGTATTGGCTCCACCGGATTGAAGCGTTTCTACATTTTAATCGAAGGTCAGCATGATAATGAGCATCATGATGACATTATTTTAGAGGCAAAAGAAGCGCGGGCACCGATTCCAGCTTATTTCTTCCCGTATGATGAGGATTTCTGGCAATCCCATAAACAACAAGGGAAGCGGGTCATCACTACTCAACAAGCGATGCATCACATGTCTGACCCGTATTTAGGTTACTTTACGATGCAAAACCGGGACTTCTATGTGCGCGAGCGCTCCCCTTATGAGAAAGATCTGAAGGAAAAGCACTTGCAAGAGCATAAAGAAGTGAAGAGAACGGTTAAAACAATGGGTAAAATATCAGCAAAAATCCACGCTCGAGCAGATACCGACCTTGAGCACGGGTTCTTAGATTATCACAGTGAAAAAGCTATAGTGAATGCAATTGGTGAAGATTTTGATGGCTTTGCTAAAGAACTTAACATTTGGTCTGAGTTCTACAAAAACCGTGTCTACGATGACTTTGAATACTTCAAAGAATGGTTAGACGAATACTTCTATAAAAAATAAAACAAAAGGCCTGTCGCACTCATTCGTGAGTGCGACAGGCCTTTTCTAATTCACCGCACTGAAGGGTGTCAGACACCGTGCGTTGCTTTAGAGCGTTGAAGGGTGTCAGACACCATGTGTTGCTTTAGAGTAATAAAGCGCCGGTGGCTTAGATGGATAGGATTTCGCGGATGTCGTCTTCGGATAGGGCGGTGAGGTTGCCTTCTCCGGACTGGATCAGCGTGTCGAATAGGTCTTGTTTTTTCTCTTGCAGGGACTGGATCTTCTCTTCGATGGTCCCTTGAGCGATCATTTTGACGACTTGGACAGATTTTTTCTGCCCTATGCGGTGGGCGCGGTCTGCAGCTTGTTGCTCAACAGCTGGGTTCCACCATAAGTCGTATAGGACGACTGTATCTGCACCTGTCAGGTTTAGCCCGGTTCCTCCTGCTTTTAGCGAGATAAGGAAGACGTCGTGCTCCCCTTCGTTGAAGCGGGTGGCCATTTTCACACGATCTTGTGATGGTGTGGAACCGTCTAGGTAAAAGTAGGTGAGATTCTCTTCCTCAACTACTTTAGCAATTAAGCCAAGCATCGATGTGAACTGCGAGAAAATGAGCATTCGTTGGCCGTTAGCATGCGCTTCTTGAATGAACGTTCGTAGTTCTTCAAGTTTTCCTGAGTCCCCTTGATAGTTTTCCATGAATAAGGATGGGTGACAGCAAATCTGGCGCAAACGTGTTAAGTTGCTCAAGATTTGCATGCGATTTGCTTGGAAACCTTCGCCTTGTAATTGAGACTTCGTCTGACGCTGCACCTCGTTCAGATACCCTATATAAAGTTGGCGTTGTTCTTTTGTTAACTCTGTATAGCGCACTGTTTGAATCTTGTCTGGAAGTTCTTTTAGCACTTCCTTCTTCGTTCGGCGCAATACAAATGGCGTGATCTTCTTCTGTACCATACCTTGATGAAGGTTCTTGAATGTTTTTCGGTCATACAATAACCCTGGCATGACGACAGAGAAGAGGGACCATAACTCCTCAGCCCGGTTCTCAACAGGAGTACCCGTTAGAGCGAAGGCTGTTTCAGCTCGAACCCCTTGAATCGCTTTATACGTTAAGGACGTATGGTTCTTGAATGACTGCGCTTCATCAAGAAGCATCCCTTGAAAGTAATAGGGCTTGTATTGCTCCACATCTCTTCGAATCATCGAGTACGATGTAATGATTAAATCGACCCCGCTTAAATCCTCAATGATGGCATTACGCTCCTGCTTAGAGCCCGCCACTACGCGTATATTTAGATCTGGTGTGAACTTCTTCGCTTCTTGTTCCCAGTTATAAATGAGAGAAGCTGGCGCGACAACAAGAAACGGATGGGCGTCAGGACGCTCTTCTCGGCCTGCTACGATATAAGCTAGTCCTTGAAGTGTCTTCCCAAGCCCCATTTCATCTGCTAGGACACCACCAAAACCATGGCGAGACAAGGCGCGAAGCCATTGAAAGCCTCGAAGCTGATAATCACGAAGGTTCGCCTGTAACTTGTCTGGTGGTGTTTCATTTAACGTTTCTGGACTTTTCACGGTTTCAATTAATTTTTGGAACGCTTCACTTTGTTTAACCCCTATTGAAGTGTCCACCTGAAGTGCACGATATTTCGGTAAGTGCATCACGCCGTCCTGAATATCATTTCCATCAAGATCAAGGTCTTCAAAAAGGCTGCGCGTGTTATCCCATGCATCGTCCTCAAGCGACAAGATCTTCCCGTTGCTAAGCTGATGATAGTCTTCTTTTGCCTTCAATGAATGGAATAATTGTTGAATGTCAGCGTCACTTAAGTCGTCGGTTGGAAAACGTACTTCGAACCAGCCGTAGTTCTCATCAACGTCGAGTGAAACAGGTACCTCCTCAGGAAGGCTGCTGTACATTTCGTCAACTTCAGGTGCCTTGTACACATCTGCGCGCTTCTCTAACTCAGGTAAGATGCGGTAGAAAAAGCGCCCTAGGTTTTGACTGCCGCTTAAGGAAAGGACAGACCCATTCCAGTGGAAATTCGCTTGTTCAATTAGGTTCATGATCTGGCGTTCTTTTTTCATATTCCGGGATAAAAGTTGTTCGGAGTCCTGGCGTCCACCAGTAAATGGATTAATCGTTTCATCCCCATAATGGAACTCAAGATCAGCACGTAAGCTTCCGTCTTGCTCATTTAAATACATAACGGGCGCCAGGTCATAGCGTTTTATCTGACTCGTTATTCCGTTGTCCACCTGGAGGAGATTGTGAGCTTCCAAAATGGGAAACACCGTTCCTGCGAGTTGCTCAATATGCTCTCGGTCAAAAAGCTGGCGATTGGAGCTTTGTTCGCGTAAATGGTGGAAAAGCGGAAGAACCGTTGGGCGTAAAGAGTCGCTAACTTTATGAATAAGCTCATCCTTATATAGGTAAGGAGCCGTTCCGATTGGTTGCGCTAAGAATCCATTATCAGCTATGGAAAGGGAGAAGTTTTCACCTTCTTTTGATAAGAGGAAATTTTCAGGGAACGTATTGTGCACAACTTTAAACGGAATCTCTGACTTATGGTGTTTCAGGACAACTGAGTCACATTCTTCAAAAAGAGTCAGTAGTTCTGTAAGGAATTGATCTGGTATTCGGATCGTTTTCTTTGAGCTGCTGGAACGGTAAAAGTCATTTTCAGCGTACATTTGTTGGCTCTTAACTAGAGGATATAGCTTCTCTAAGACAGCTGCATCCTCCGGGGCCATAATTTGCTGTTCCGGATCGTACGTATAATATTGCGTGAAGTAGAGGGGGGCCTGCTCGTACCACGCATCAATGAACTCAGCAAGGTCTTTGACGACGTAAAGCCTTGATGTTCCTGCTTTCATGGAAAGCTCAACGCTGTCTCGCTGTGCGAAGCGGGAAGCGATATTCTCAAGCTCAAACTGCAGATAGAGGGGTTCTTTAGAAGACTGGAAGAGACCAGCTTCGTCCTCTTCACTCGCCATGTAGTCCATGAGTTCATCGACAAAAGATGAAGCAAGGTTCAGCTGCTTAGCCGTGTCTGTTGCAGATGGCTGAGCAAAAATCCCACGGTCTGTGAGAGAATCATTCTGTTTATTCCACACGGTGGTGTTATTCGTGTAACGATCGATTGTCTCAAGCAAAGCTGCGACCATATGTTTACACATGGCCTGTCCATCTGCGTAAGCCGGACAAGTACAACGACCGCGCTCGTAGTTTCCATATTGGGTGGAAAACGTGAGATGAACTTCATAATCCTCTATTCGGCTACCTTCTATAGTCGCATGAACGAAGGTACGATTTGGGTCTGTCCCTACATAACGATTGATATACTTCACCAATCCATCCTGATAATAATTCGCACCACGCTGATAGGTTAACCAACCGCTTAGTTCCAACACTTCCGTCGATGTAATATCAATCATCAAAAAGACTCCCTTTCTAACCATAAACGTACTTATACAATACTGCCATTGTACCGCACAACCCACCCCCAACACAAAACTCCTCTCTCTACTATTGTGTGGTAAAGCAAAGAAGCGTGTCAGACACCCATCAATGCTGTGCAGTAGTAAAGGGTGTCTGACACCCTCTGATTGACTAAAGGACTAAAGCGCGTTTTTCTTGTTCGGCTGTTAGGTATGTGTGTGGGGGAGTTTGGCTAGAATGGGTGGTAAAAAGGTAAAGGATCGATGTGTATGAGGCCGCGATTTGGGAGGTCCCTGTTTAGTCTGGCGCTACTGTTGTTTTTGGCTGGTATTATGATAAATGAAGATTTTTGGACACGCTCTTCTACAGGTGAAGACGAAAATGTAACAGAAGAGGAAACAACTGAAAGTCAGACGCGCTCATATAGTCATGATTTTCCTGAAGTGAGTCCTTTAGATATTGAAGACGATCCAGGGATGGAATCGGATGCTTTGTCGGTCGTAGTGATTCAAGATATTAATGAACAAAAAGCAAATCTTGCGCTTTTGTCTTATAAACCGAATCAGCATACTGTGTTTGTCTCTAACGTGGAAGAGGTTGCTGCGCAGATATCCACATTGGATATGATTGAAAGCTTTGAAGAACAGGTTGGGGAAAGTGTGGATTACTATGTTCGCGTCGATCAAGAAGCTATGAAGGATATGATGGATCAAACGATGGAAAACCCAGCAGTTCAAGAGGTTATGGCGAAAATAGCTGATGAAGGTGTCTCGTTAGAAAATCCAGAGAGTGTAGATGTGGCAGGGGTGATGAAGAATATGACCCAAATGTCATTCCTTACGCTTCTTTCTTTAAAGCAACTCGCAACTGATTTGACTAAACAAATGGATACGAACCTTTCGTTAGCAGAACTGCTAACCCTTCGTGATGAAATTGGGATGGACAACTTATTAAAGCCTTTGCAAATCAAAGAAGGACCTTCTCTTGAATCCATTCCAACATTCAACCAGCACTTATAGAAAAAACGGTGCCTGACCCCTTTAGTGAGATAAAGGGTGTCAGACACCGTTTCTTGCGTTAACGCTGTAAAGCAACGGCGGGTGTCAGACACGCTTCATTGCTTTAGAGTGTTGCTGTGCTAGTTGTATTCCAGAACGACCATGTCCCAGTATTTGATTTTTGGGATGGTGAGTGTTAGTTCGCCGTTTTCTTGGGTGAAGTTGAGTTTGGTTGGAAGGCCTTCATTCCAGTCTGGTGAGGCAATCCATACTTCGTCTACTTCTTTCTCTTCCTGAAACGTGACAGTAAGATCGCCTTTCACGGAAGGTTCCGACTGCGTGCCGTTTGTATCACGCCAGTTCATGTGAGTTGCATCAAAGTAGTTCAGAAAATGGACGATTTTACGGTTGTCCTGCTCTTTGGCAAAGGTGTAAATTTGTCCTTTTTCAGGTTGAGAAGTTAAGCGAACCCAGTTCTCCGTGGTGATCTCTAACGGAGCTGATGTGACACCATCGCGCAAGACGTTTTCGTAACCCACCATGAAGTCGTAATAATTGACCATTTTGTTCTTGAGCTCGTCAGACATCTCCAACTTATTATGAGGGAAGTATTCCTTCGAAAGCATGTGCTCTCCTAATTCCAAATGAGCACCGCCCTGAGCGAAAATCAGTGCATCTGTGTAAAGAATACCAGGTGTGTTAAACGTTCCTTCCTGGTCAGACTTGTCGTAGTTCATATAAGCTGCTAACACAGTGTTTTTCTTACCTTCAGAAAGCTTTTCGTTTTCTTTTAATACCTTGTTCAACTCTTGGTATGATTTAAACGGATTCCACAACTCTGTATATAAGAACGGTGCAGAGGAGTTGGCGATTTGCTTCTGGCCAAACTGATTCACAGCGTTCATGACAAGCTGTTTATCTTCGAATGTTTCATCCGCATTTTTCAAGAAACCCTTGAATGCTTCGTCGAGAGCAACTGGATCCCCATTGTAATCATACACATCGCCTCTTGAGCCGAGCTGGTCGATGTGCCATCCATCAAATGTTAAATGATCAAAAACGGTTTGTTGCTGATTAAAAATATAGTTTTGCCAACTTCCATTAGCAGGGTTCGTTAAGTAAATATCGCTTTTCCAGTCATCAGGAAGTTCGTGAACGGCGTAGTTCTCCTGTTCCTGGTCTTTGTATAAACGCCATTCTTTCTTCACCCCATCTTCTTCAGCTTCGGAGAGGGTGCCGTAAAGCAGGTTGTAAGACATCGCCATCATACTCTTGTTATGAGCTAAATCAATGTAGGATTGGACCGTTCCATATGAGACGGGTTGGTTGGCGATATTTGCCCATGAGGAAAGGGGCTTGTCATCTTCTAGCTTAAGAGGCTGGTGATGCTCGTCATGCCAATCATAGAACTGTAAGCCATTAATATGGTATCGGTTGAGTTGGTTGATGATCGATTTTTGCTCTTCTTCAGGCTTCTCGGAGAAATCAGACAAGAAACCGTAACGAGGAAACTTGTCCCATGAAGAGGAAACATCAAGTCCAATTGTTGAATTGCCTTCTTGGTTATGAAGAGGACTTACTTCAACATAATAACCTGTAAAGTCTTCTTTAGGAGCTGTCCACTCCCAGCTGATCTCTTTTTCATCAACTTGGATGATCTTCTCATGGACAACGTCGTTGAGATGATAATATGTGATCTTCATGTCTAAACTGTTCTTCGGTTTCTCAGAGAGTACAGCATCAAACTTGATTGATTGGCCAGGTTCATACCTTGCTAAATTGGTTTGAATCGTGTCTACTGTAATGTCCGTAACTGGGGATTTTTCATTAGGGGGTTCAAATGTTTCGTCTTCGGACCATAGGAATCTTGCCGGTATAAGTAAAAGGATAAGAACACCTAGAAAAATAAGCGGCAAATAGAGTTTCTTTTTCATCCCATTCCCTCCTTTATGTTCAATTTTTTTGAAAGAAAAAGACTAACAGGAAGGCCTGTTAGTCTTAAGATGGCTTTTACATTAGCATGATATGCTCCCTATAACACTTTACCATTTTTCAGATGTGAGTGGTACAGGCAATCCTTATACAATTCGCAAGTATTTGCAAGGGTAAGGGGGTGCCGGTACTTTTTTATCTGTTAAAAATGTTAAAGAAAGTGAAGCTATTGTTATCGCCACTGAATTTGAATTTAAATTGCTGAATACGTTCTCTAAACGTGCTGCGACGCTCTTCAATGCGTTCTTCTATTTGGTCACGTTTATCTTCCCAGCTTGTGTGGGTAGCGTTCCAATCATTACTGTTTTCGTCATCTTCGTGATCTTCTTCTTCACGTTGCTCGTCACGTTCGTCATCTTCGTGATCTTCATCTTCACGCTGCTCGTCACGTTCGTCATCTTCGTGATCTTCTTCTTCACGCTGCTCGTCACGTTCGTCATCATCGCGCTCTTCATCTTCACGCTGCTCGTCACGTTCATCATCATCGCGCTCTTCATCTTCACGCTGTTCGTCACGCTCGTCATCATCGCGCTCTTCATCTTCACGCTGTTCGTCACGTTCGTCATCATCGCGCTCTTCATCTTCATGATCCTTGTTGCCACCTAAGATCTTCACTTTATGATCTTCATTAGCAGGGACGTTTACATAAAGTGTGCTTGTTTCTTCATCAAAGAAGTACGTTTCTTGCTGTGCTTTTACTTCTTCTACAGAAGAAACTTCAGCGTATTTCGCTCGAGCCGCTTTGATTTTCTTCGGTGCTTTTTCATTATTTAACTTAAGTGTGTAAGAGTCAAGCTCACTGTCATAGCCGGTTGCTTCTTTCTCTTGCGTAAATTCGATGTGCTTCCCTTTACGGACCACATTTAGGTTTGTAATGTTATACTCACCGTCTTTGTAATCGATTGTCGCGCCATCATCTTCATAGAAAGAGTAGCTTGCTTCTTCATCTAGGTACGTATCAAGTACTAGGTTCTCGAGTGGTTTTTCATCCGTGTACTGTTGTACTTCGCGTGTAGGGATCATTGCATCCTTCTTCACGTAAATTGGCAGGTGGTCAAGTTCAGCTGCCGTGTGAATCGTTTGGCCGCCTTGATACTCTTTTCCAGTCCAATAATCTACCCATTTTTCACCTTCAGGAAGGTAAACATCACGCTCTGTCTGTCCTTCTTTCACAACAGGAGCAAGCATCATTTCTTCACCGAACATGAACTGATCGCTAATGTCGTACGTATTCTCATCCTCTTGGAACTGATACACAAGTGGCTGTTGAACAGGGGAGCCTGTTTCAGCTGCATCTACGAACGTATTGTATAGGTAAGGCATTAGCTTATAGCGCATTTCAATGTATTTCTTACTGATGTCCTCAACTTCTTGACCGAATGCCCAAGGCTCTTGTCCTTGTTTAACCGCTGCTTTCGCATCACTGTCATAGTGTACGCGGGAGAATGGCAGGAATGCGCCAACTTCAATCCAACGAGCGTACATTTCAGCGTCTGGACGATCTGCGAAACCACCAATATCGTTACCTACGAATGGCTGACCGGAAAGACCAACGTTTGCGTTCATTGGGATGGACATTTGAAGGTGATCCCATTGGCTTACGTTATCACCTGTCCAAAGAGCTGCGTAGCGCTGTGTACCAGCATACATGTCGCGAGTTAGAACGAATGGACGCTCTTCAGGGTTGTGCTGCATCGCACCTTCGTACGTTGCTTCTGCTTCGTCATGACCATAAAGGTTGTGGTACTCTGCGTGTGTACGCTTGTTCTCACCTTCGCCGAATGTAACATCTAGTGGAGCTGTGTGATATGGACCATCGAATACAGCAGGTTCGTTCATGTCGTTCCATATTCCGTCAATGCCTTGATCATAAAGGATTTTAGAGTGATCAGCCCACCAGTCGCGAACTTCTTCTTTAGAGAAGTCAGGGAACACAGAGTCACCAGGCCAAACTTCGCCTACGAAATTCGTACCGTCTGGATTTTTCGCCCAGTATTCGTTCTCTGTTCCTTCATCGTACATGAAATAGCCAGGGTCTTTCTTAACAGCTGGGTCATTGATTGCGATTTTGTGGAAGTTCATATTGTCTAGGTTGTTATGAAGTTCTTCGCTTGCGTAATCATCAGCCCATGTATATACGCGGTACTCATCCATGTAGTCGATGTCAAAGTGCATCGTATCTAGTGGGATTTCTTTCTCGCGGTATGTTTTGGCAACATTCTCAATTTCTTCAGCTGTATAGCCCCATTTACTTTGATGCAGGCCAAGAGTCCACTTCGCTGGTTTCTCCATTTTTCCTGTAAGTTCTGTATAACGATCTAATACATCCTGAATTTCAGGCCCGTACATGAAGTAGTACGTTAATTTCCCGTTATCTGCGTAGAAGTAGTAGTAATCGTCGCTTTCACTTGCCATTTCAAAATAAGAACGGTTGGTGTTATCGAAAAAGATTCCGTATGCTTTATCATTTTTCAGGCCCATGAAGAATGGGATTGAAGTGTAAAGATACTTCGTGTCTGTCTGATAAGCATAAGCATCTGTGTTGAACATCCCGATGCTCTCACCGCGTTGGTTCACGTTAAGGCCAGCTTGTTCACCGAAACCATAGAAAGCTTCGTCTTTGTTTGTCTTCTTGTAAACGTAAGGCTTGTCGTTATCGTAACCAGCCCCGTTTTGCATGTAATCTTCGTTAATGACGTTGCCTTCTTTATCTAGGAATTTAACGCCGAACGGCTGCTTTTTAATCTTAACCGTAATTTCATCAGTAGAAAGGGTTACAACATTTCCTTCATCCTCTACGTCAAAAGAAGGAGCGTCCCATTCTTTCTTTGCAATTCCTTCAGAGAAGTACTCTTCTTCACCTTGCTCAAGGATCGAAACCTTCGCCATATCTTCAGCGAATAAACGTATGTAGGCTTCTTTCTGGTCAGTTAATGTTAATTTCACACCGTCTTCTAGTTGCTCAACGGATTGAACTTCCATTTGCTTCTTAACATTTTCTTGATTTAGCTCTTGGTCGGGATGTGGTTGTGTCACGGCTAGAACGTTAGGTGCAGCTGCAGTGAATACCGTTGCAGCAATTGCCGTTGTAGCGAATAAGCGGGTCAGGCGCTTAGATGGTTTGTACATGTGATCTGTCACCTCATAAAAGTAGATTTTTTTGTGTAGATTCATTGTGCAATCGATTGCCTCCTTAATATAGCGGGGTTTTACAAGTGTTGCAATGGTTGTAATCGTTCTGAAACATAGGGGTATAAAGGACTATGAGCTTGTACTGGCAAGGATGGAACCGATTGCACTGACAAAATGATTATTTTAGTAAAAATTACAAAATCATCACAAAGACTCAAATGTAAACACCCATTAACAAAAACAAGGACAAAAGAAGCAAATCCCGTAATATATACCCTCGACCGCCACAAACCTCACTGTATTAGAGAAGTGAAGCGTGCCAGACACCCTGCAGTCTATTAAAGCACTGCAGGGTGTCTGGCACGCTGTGATTCTTTACAGAGCTGAAGGGTGTCTGACACCGTGTGGGGCTTTACAGTGGTAATGTGTTAGAGAAATGAAAAAGCCAACCGCTGAAAATGTAGCGGTTGGCTTTCGTTGGTTTTATTTGTTTTGCGGGATTTCTTCTTTTTCTGTGATCAAGTAGTTCAATTCTTTACGTGGTATAGCGTTGTATTCTTTCTGTTTAAAGAGATAGAAGAGAAGTCCTAGCCCTGCCCAAACAGCTAATGCGATATAGGATGGAGCAGATAGAGAAGAATCTAAGAACCACATTGTTAGTAAGAAGAAGAATGTAGCGGCACTGATAATCCCTAAAGTGGCAAAGGTCTTCTGAACTTTTGATTTCGACATACGGAATGCTGTTGCACAGCAATAGAAGTATGCAATGGTTACACCAATGGATGACATATCAACGATCCATAACAGTACTTCGCGTCCAAACCAAGGAGCGATTAAGCACAAGATCGAAGTAAAGATAATTCCAACGTAAGGTGTGTTGTATTTTGGATGTAGACGGTGGAACATTTGTGGTAAAACACGAGCACGTCCCATCGCAAACATTAAACGACTTGAGGATAGATAGAATCCGTTTAAGCCTGTGAAAATACCCATAATTAATGCTGTAGCGATAATAAATATGCCAAGGCGACCGAATATGCTGTCAATAGCGTCACCCGTTGCCCACGCAGAGGCTGATCCGGCTAACTCTTGCCAAGGAGCTAAACTAGAAACGGTAAGCACCATAACAGAATAAGCAAGTCCTGCAGCAAGCAATGCATAGACGATTAATTTAAAGGCCTTGTTAGGAGGAAAATCGAATTCCTCTGCAGCCTGCGGTATATTATCAAAACCAAGATATGCCCAAGGAGTGATAGCTACGATGGCCAAGATCGATGCGATAGCTGGTTTACTTGGAGCAACGAGTGGCTGCATATTAGAAGCAGTCGCTTGATCGCTTACAATCGCTCCGATAGCAAGTAAAATGACTCCAGATAATAAGACCATTGTGAAGATAAATTGAGAACGCCCAGAAAAGCTGGCGCCTCGGATATTTAAGAAAGCAAAAACGATTAATGTAACAGTAGAAATAATGATTTCACCGAGGTAAACGTCCCAACCTGCAATGGTATAAAGGGGGACGACTTTCACAATGCTCGGGAATAAGAACTTACCTAATAAGGCAAGAGCCGAGGAATTTAATGCAACTGTACATATGTAACCAAGCGTTAAGAACCACCCTGCAACGAAAGCATGGGTTCGGCCAAAACCAATATAAGCATAAGCGAATTCTCCTCCTGATACAGGGAATTGTTTAATGAGAAATCCGTAGCTTACACCGATTACTGTCATTAGTATAGCTCCCAACAAGAAACCAATGACTACTGGTAATGGTCCATTGCCCGCAAGCCAATCTGTCGGTAGTACAAAAGCACCCCACCCAACGGCGGAACCGAATGCAATTGCCCAAACCCAGTGGGGCTTAAGGGTCTTATCTAATTTCTTCCTCTGTGGTTGTCCCATTTTCTAATAAAAGCCTCCTAATAAAATAGCGTGCTTAATATTATACTCGAATCATTCCGATGTCTGTCAATCAATGTATAGGTTGTTTTTAACGAAATATATTCAGTATAGTATCTTCCCTACCATTAACCTAGTTTTTTCTTAAATAAACTAAAATATTAACATTTAAAATTCTTTTTTTGAAGATAAAAACACGATGAGTTATTTTTATGGAAAAAAGAAAACCGGAGGTAGGTCCCCCGGTCGGCATTTTAATAATGATCAAGTTTATAACGCTCTAACGTCTTATCCATGAAAGTGAGGAGATCATCTCGCAATTCCTCTCTTTCTAAAGCGAGTTCCATCGTTGTTTTAATAAAACCAAGCTTCTCGCCTACGTCGTAGCGATCTCCTTGGAATTCAAAAGCAAAGACACGCTGAATCTCATTTAACTTCTGAATAGCATCTGTGAGCTGAACCTCACCACCTGCGCCGAGTTCTTGTTTGTCCAAAAACATCATGACTTCAGGGGTTAGAATATAGCGACCCATGATCGCTAGGTTTGAAGGTGCCTCACCTTGTGCAGGTTTTTCAATAAACTGACGAACGTGATAGCGATCGCCGCTGTGGTGATCGGGATCAATAATTCCATAACGATGAGTTTCTTCATCCGGAACACTCTGAACACCTACAATGGATGTTTTCGTTTCTTCATATTGTTGAATGAGTTGTTTCAAGCAAGGTGTCTCAGCTCGAACAATATCATCACCAAGAAGTACGGCAAACGGCTCGTTTCCGATAAACTTACGGGCGCACCATACAGCGTGACCCAGTCCCATTGGTTCTTTCTGTCTTATGTAGTGAATTTCAACTTTAGATGGTTGCTTTACTTTTTCAAGGAGGTCGAACTTTTCTTTACTTATGAGATTATCTTCAAGTTCAGGTGCATGATCAAAATGGTCCTCGATTGCCCGCTTCCCTTTTCCGGTTACAATAATGATATCCTCAATTCCGGAATCAATTGCTTCTTCCACAATATACTGGATGGTTGGTTTGTCCACAATGGGCAGCATTTCTTTTGGCATCGCCTTCGTGGCTGGTAAAAACCTTGTCCCAAGTCCAGCAGCTGGAATGATTGCCTTTTTAATCGACATTACACTACAACCCCTCTCATTATCATACTTCCATTATAATCCCAGTATCCACCAAAATCCAACTCCTAACCATCCTTTCCCCATTTAAAGCCATGCATGGTGTCAGACACGCTTTAGTGCTTTACCAGGAAGCATGGTGTCAGACACCATTTAGTGCTTTACCAGGAAGCATGGTGTCAGACACCCTTTAGCGCTTTACCAGGAAGCAGGGTGCCAGACACGCTTTAGTGCTTTACCGATAAGCTTGGTGTCTGGCACGCTTTAGTGTTGTAGTGTGGTAAGATAGGCGGGAAAGGGGGGGTGTTTGTGAGGTATTGGTTGTGGCCTTTGGTGTGGATGGGGGTTATTTTTTATTCTTCTTCGACGCCTTATGAGGAGCAGGATATTAAACCGTTTATGAGTGACGTGTTGGACTTATCATTTTTGGCTCCTATGCTTGATTGGATTCAATTTACGTATCATCATTCTGAAGTGAGCGTGAAGGTCCTTGGTGTGAATGGTCTTGTGGAATTTTTCATTCGAAAAGGGGCTCACGTGAGTGTATTTCTACTATTATGTGTGTTCTTTTATATTGCGCTTCGCAAAACTACGAATCTAACTTGGGGTAGGTCTGCCTTAATGAGCCTTTTGTTCACGTTTTTGTATGCCGTGTTCGATGAGATTCACCAGGGATTTACTCCGAACAGAACGCCGTATGCGGGCGATGTTTTGCTTGATACAGCAGGAGCTCTACTCGCATGCGGTTTGTTTTGGTTAAGGCATCGCTTAAAGAGGCCATCCTCTTTGTAAAAGGCAAGCCTAATTTTGTATCACATGGACACCGACCACCGTATCATGTAAAAAGAGAGAGGTGGAAGGTATGAATTCACTAACACAAGAACGTTTGCGAAGTATTTTGCAAACGATTATAGATGATACAGAGAAAGCTTCCATTGCAAATACAGATCAGCTAATCCAACAGCTTATAAAAGAAATTACGATGGTTCGAGGAGATCACTAAGTACTCGCTCTTTATGGACCATATTTTTTGTGTGGACAAGTCATCAAAAATTACGAAATAACTACTTTTTTAGCATTTGTCTCCCTTTTTTCGTCAAAATCTATGAAAATCCTACATAAGTCTATTGAGAAAATGTCTTACTAAACTGTATTATTTTAGTAGTTTGGTTTTTTTACAGACATATAAGGGGGAGACGAATGTTACATAAGGATACGAGACAGCTTTGGTTTGTTCGCGTTCTTTCTTTAATGATGATCTTTACAATCATAGGGACGGCTTACAATATACCAATGCTAGACTGGACTGCAGAATCGCCGAGTGTTTCTGCTGCCAGTTATCAAGTGAAAGAGAATAATGAGGTTGCTCCGGGAGTGACTCATAGAAAAGAGCAAATGGATTCCGGATACTTAGAAGAGACGACTAATATTATGGAAGTGGATGTATCCAAATCTTATAATACTGTTCAGATGAATTATCCTGTTCCATTTCCGTCATTGAGTCCTGTGACGACACAGGCAAAGTCCATTAGTAAGGAAGGAAATCGCGTCCTTGGTTCCATTAACGGCTCGTTTTTCCACACGAATAATGCCCTTCCGGCTTATCTCGTTTCGGAGGACCAGTCGATCTTTAACTTAGGAGCGATCTCGTCTGATTCGAATGGGTATATGAGCATTCCTACTGCATTTGGAATGGATGATAATGGCCGTGCACAAGTTGGCGAATTTTATTTTGATATGGAATTTGAGCATGATGGAGACAGGGTAAACGTTGACTCTGTGAATAAGGACCGTGAGGCAGGGGAGATCATCGTCTACACACCGTCCTACCGTTTCGATTGGACCAAATCAAATAAATACGGAATTGAGATCACCGTGGACAATTTAGATAAACCACTAGATAGTTCCGAAGTTGATTTCGGCGAACAAGTAACAGGCAATGTTACAAAAATTCGACTATATGGAAAAGAAGGTCGAACGCAAGTACCTGATGATGGCTTCGTGTTATCCATCCAAGGTGGTGCGCTTGCTTCAAGGTATAGTGATATTGAAGTTGGTGACGATCTATCCTTAAGCATTGATATCCCATCGGCATGGAAGGATACGCAGTATATGCTAGGTAGTGGTCCAATGCTTGTACAAAATGGACAAGTTGATATTTCGATGAATGAAGATAGCTATCGTGCAAGTGAACGTCATCCGCGCACGGCGGTTGGAACTAGTAAGGACGGTTCTAAGGTTTATTTTGCCACCGTGGATGGTCGCCAAAATGGATACAGCGATGGCATGAACCTTACTGAGTTTGCCGAATACTTAGAAAGTAAAGGAATCTATCAAGCTATGAATCTAGATGGCGGAGGCTCTACAACGATGGCTGTACGTCAGCGTGGGAATACATTGCCGAGTGTTGTAAACTCTCCGTCAGACGGATGGCAGCGCTCTGTTTCCACAACCCTTCATGCCGTCAATACGGCTACAGATGGCCAGCCGACTCACCTGGAAGCTCAAAAGGCGAGGGAAGGGAAGATTATGGCCGGGTCATCCGTTGAGGTAGAAGTGGGTTCGTTATTTGACCAATATAATTATCCGATTTCTATAAATGAAAGTAATATCCGTTACTCTGTGAACGGCAACGTTGGCCGTATGGAGGGGAATCGCTTCGTGGCTGATCGTGAAGGTTCAGGGGCTATTGTTGTGACATATGGCACTGCAACAAAAGAGCTTCCTGTTGAAGTAGTAGAGGACGTGGATCGGTTTACGATCTCTCCAAGTGATGTACGACTTGGGACAGATACAAAGCAGGATTTTCATGCTAATGCGTATTTAGATAATGAAGAACTTATCTTTGACAAAAGTACGGTGGAATGGTCAACTGAAGGTTCGATCGGGACCATTAATCAGGATGGAACCCTTTCTGCAGGTAATGAAGCTGCCAAAGGCTCAGTTGTAGCAACGTTAAACGGAAACGAGTATAAAACTTCTGTAACCGTTGGAGGAGAAGCGCAAGTTTTAGACGAATTCACAAGTAATAATGCTTGGTCCTTTGATGCAGTACGGTCAAAAGGGGCGAATCGTTTGAGCACAGGTTTTGAACCTCTTGTTGCGGGTGACGCATCTATGCGATTTGAGTACGATTTCGTAACGGGACAGACCGGGACAGCCGCTTCTTACATCGCTCGAAAGAATCCAATTTCTATAGATGGCCGTCCAGACCATATAGGCATGTGGGTGTATGGGGATGACCATGATCATTGGCTTCGTGGGAAATTAATCGATGGTAACGGTAAAACGGTTACAATCAGCTTCACTGAACAAGGAGAGCTCGACTGGAGCGGATGGCAGTATGTGACCGCAGAGATCCCTGACACAGCAGCGCTCCCATTATCAGTAAGCCGGATCTACATTGCAGAAATAGACGAGGACAATAAAAATAGAGGTGTGATTTTCTTAGACAGACTCCGCGCTTCATATGATGATTCTGAAGATACGGAAATCGATGAACCAGCGGACTACGAGTACGTTCGAGACAATAAAGGGTGGAGAGTCGAATTTAATACCACACTACTCGATTCCTCTGTTTCAGGAGAATCTATCTATGTAGTCGATGCTAATGGAGATATAGTAGATCGCATTGAAGTTCGTCTTAGTAGTGATCAAACTAAAGTTTATGTAGAAGCTCCAGAAGAAGGGTACGAAGGGGTTCAATTTTACAAGCTCCTCATTACAGATGAAGTCACTTCTTCAAAAGGGGTCCACATGAAGGAAGAGGTTTATAAAATCTTTCAGGTAGAATAAAAAAAAGGCTGTTTCTATAAATAGAAACAGCCTTTTTCATTGGTTTTGTAAATGTTTCGTGTTGATTATGTTTTCCATATAAGCATAGAAAGGGTGCTTTCTATGGATGTACGGAGATGGGCTGCAGAATCCCTTTAGTAGAAGAGATGCCATTCGTTCCCCTCCACCCAGGCTCAATCAGTAACCGATATGTTTGATTTAATTCCAGGTCCTGATCTGGATCTAACACGAAGGTATCAGCATCTTCTTGATTTAATGTGAAAGGCAAGTCGGTACCGCCTAAAGGAAATAGGTGAATAGCAGCTTGTAATTCTTCCATGTTTACAGAAGTGTTGGTGTTAATGGTAAATGTTTTATCCCGATCTACTGAGAGTTTATTAAATCTATCATAGCTTAGCTCCTTTAAAGCCTCTGAATGAGCATCTAGTAATGGGGTGGACGTAGGGATGTCTGGTTCAACACCAACTTCATTAATGGTGTTGTGCTGTGGAGTAAAGAAACGGGCGATGGAGAGCTTAACGCCACTGCCATCACTAAATTCTTTTAGCTCTTGCATTAACCCTTTTCCAAATGTAGTCTCTCCGTAAAGAGTAGCGGCTTTGTAATCTTTTAGAGCACCCGCCACAATCTCAGAAGCGCTAGCACTATTTTCATTGATTAATAGAGATGTCGGATGGTCTAACTTATACGTGAGATCCGATGCGCTATATTGGTATGTATTGTCTCTAAACTGGGCGTGCATAGCGGTTTTTACACTCGGAAATAACCCCAAGACTTGTTGAGCGGCTGTCAAATATCCACCTGGGTTGTTGCGGAGGTCAATGATCCAATGACTGACATTGCCCATGGATTGAGATAGGCGTTCGAGCTCAGCAAGTGTCGAAGAACTAAACATATGAATCTTGAGGTACCCCGTTTTTCCTCCGATTCGTTTTCCTGTAACAGCTGGCAATTGAATTTCTTCCCGTGTTAGCGTTAAGGTTTTGGTTTTAGAATCTTGTAATACGGTTATCGTCAAAGTAGAATCGGGTTCACCTGACAGATGTGCGATCGATTGTTCCAGATCTTCCCTTTTCAAAATGATCCCATTAACTGATAAAATAATAGTACCTACTTTTATACCAGCTTTTTCTGCAGGAGTATGTTTGTAAACTTCAGAGACTTGGAGGCCTTCGTCATGGGCTGCAACTGCAATCCCGATTCCTACATATTTTCGATTGATTCTGTTCTTGAAATCTCTTAGTTCTTCTTTTGAGAAATACGTAGAATACACATCTAAATGATTTAAAATCGTAGGTAGGTCATGCTCTAGTAGAGTAGGATCTAGTTCATCTACGTATTCGTTTTTTATGTATTCCTTCATTTCTTCCTCGTTATCATTCGCTTGAATGATAGATGGAAGGAAGGAGAGAGCTAAGAAAGAAACCAAGGTTATGACCAGAATTCTGAGACGGCTTTCCACGTATACACCTCCTTTTCTATTTTTTTCTAGTATATCATGAGAGAATTCGTGGAGAGAGGGTAATTCGAGGTTTGGTAGGACGTGAGACTCTTTACAACAATAAATCACAATTTTATGATTAGATGAGGAGGTCGTTGTTATGGCTAAGAAAAAGATAAGTGTTTCTGTTGAAGAGGACTTGTTTAATAAAATAGATGAAAAGACACAAGAGCTTGGAATTAGTAAGAGTGCGTTTCTTTCTTTTTCTGCTAGCTTCTTTCTTCATCAACTAGAAAGTACAGAGCAATCCGTGGGCAATCCAAACATAAGTGTTTACCAGTTAATCAAGAGTAACATTGAAGCTCTTGAAGAGGCGAAACAGCTTAGTAAAGAGCAAAACAAGTAATCTACTTAACCGTGTTCTAAACAAAGAAAGCTGAACTTCTCATTGGAGAAGTTCAGCTTTTCTTGTTTCTATTGCTGATTTTGTAAGGGATAGGCTTTCCAGGTGCTTAAGTCAAGCTCTTCCGTTTGAATGATCGATTTCGGGAAAATAAATGTCCATGGCTTACTCGTGTTTGCCGAAACATTGAAATCTTGTAGCTTGAATCCACCTTTAGCAACAGGAACTCCACTCGCATCTTCGAATTGAAGAGGAAGTTGTTGGAGGTTTATGCCTTTAGAACTTCCGTTACGAATCAACATCGTTACGTGTAAGTCCCCGTTGTCTGTCTCATGAGCACGCAATCCCATAAAGTTCACCTCACCTGGCTTAGGGGGTGTAAGGGACTCTGTATAATCTTTCAGTTTCTCATACTCTTCACTGGCCATTGATTCCTGCCAACTGTCGGCTAATTCGAGCGTATGCTTTTGGGAGGATTTCCTCATCTCGAAAGCAAGCTTCCAATCATCAGCTGGAACTTCTTCAATTGGGACAAATAAGTCCTTTTTGTCAAATAAGAAGAGGTGAGGGCGACTGGATCGCGCCGGAAGTTCCCCTACTTCAGATAAGTCAAATTGCTTTCGCCCAAGCTTTGTTCCATCGTTTTTCATCAGAAGGATGGTTGTACTATTAAATGTGATTTTCTTATTAAGAGAGCTACGGACAAACGCCCCAGCAGCGATCATATCACCCTCTAATTTCTTTAGCTCAAAGGCCGCCAATGACAATTGGTTAGGCAGAAGAGGAGGGTTTTCGTTGTTCATGAAACGGTAAACGTAGATATCTTCTTCCCCTAACTTCCAATTAGGGTTGATCGACAGTTCGGTTTCTACTTCTTCAGAGGAAGAATCTGATTCCACCCCATCTAATAAGTCCTCAGCATCTACGGTAGAATCGTTAGAAGGCTTTTCGGAGTCTTCTTGATTTTTCTTGTTGCGTTTTAAAAAATTTAACACGGTAGTTAGATCCTCCTTTTGTCGTTATTTTTTCTTACCGTTGTTGATTCCTTGTACAAATCTAGAGAGCTGAAGCACCATCTCTCGTTTCATTTCAAACATGGTGTGATGGAACACATCGAGCCCTTCGTTCTGGTACAGGCGCAGTGGATCTTCTTGTTGATACTGGCGCATACCAATTCCTTCACGAAGACGGTTCATGATCTCTAGGTGACGAATCCATTGACGGTCAATAACAGCAATAGATACTTGTTTCAAGCGATTCTGAAGCATTATATTTTTGCGTAACACATCAATCTTAGATGTATATTCTTCTGCTACTTTCTGAACATACTCCTTCACATCTTCCATACTTTCGAAGGATTGCTCTGTCATGTTCGTTTCGATTAAAGGAGCTGCGCGGTTCACTTCTTCTTCTAGATGACCGATATTCCATTTTTCAGGTACGATGGTTTCCGGACATTCTTTCTCTACGATCTCAAGAAGATAGTCTTTTATATAAGGAAGGATAAATTCTAAGGAAGTATTGGACTCTAGAATTTGGTTACGCAATGTGTAAATGACTCCGCGTTGGTCGTTGATCACATCATCGAGCTTTAAGTTAAACTCTCGAATATTGAAATTGCTTCCTTCTGAAATTCGCTGAACGGTATCAATGAACTTGTTCATATCTTTATTTAAAACGAGCCCGTTCTCATCTGTTTTAAGTGATTTCATCTTGCGTTCTGTTTCTTCTTCAGCGAAGCGGTGCAACATGTCATCTTCCATTGAAATGATGAACTGTGTCGAACCAGGGTCCCCTTGACGGCCTGAGCGACCTTTAAGCTGGTTGTCGATACGGCGAGATTCGTGGCGCTCTGTTCCAAGCACGTGGAGACCACCTGTTTCAGCAGCACCTTCTCCAAGCATAATATCTGTACCGCGCCCGGCCATATTTGTCGCAATTGTAATTTGACCTTTCTGACCTGCTAGTGAAATGAGACGAACTTCCTGCTCCACACTTTTCGCATTTAGCAATTCATAAGGAATATTTTCCTCATCTAAATAGTTTGCGACAGTCTCAGATTGCAAGATTGATGTTGTTCCAATTAAAATAGGTTGGCCTTTGCTATAACGGTCTTTTACCTCGTTAACCATAGCTTCATATTTCTGTTCTTTCGTAGCGTAGATCAAATCTTCTAAGTCCTCGCGAATCACAGGTTTATTCGTTGGAATCTGTATGACGTCCATGTGGTACGTATGTTGGAATTCCTTTTCTTCTGTTTTCGCTGTGCCCGTCATTCCTGAAAGGATCGGGTACATTCGGAAGTAGTTTTGGATGGTAATGTTGGCTTGTGTCTTATTTTCTTCCGTAATTTCAAGCCCTTCTTTAGCCTCGATTGCTTGGTGAAGGCCATCAGAAAGCGTGCGCCCTTCCATCATACGTCCTGTGAACATATCAATTAATTTAACTTCACCTTCGTCGACAATATAATCGACATCACGCTTGAACATGACATGTGCGCGAACGGCCTGGATCACATAGTGATAAAGCGTTTGGTGCTCTAAGTCAAATAGGTTGTCTATGCCAAATGCACGCTCAACTTTTGTGATTCCATCCTCTGTTAAGCTTGTCGCTTTGGTCGTTACGTCAAAATTATAATCAACCTCAGCCTTGAATGATTTTGCAAGCTTAGCACAAACGCGGTGTAGCTGCGCACTTGCCATCATCTTTCCGGCAATAATAAGGGGAGTCTTTGCCTCATCTACTAAGACACTATCAATTTCATCGACAATGGCATAATGATAGGGGCGCTGGACTCTTTGGGAAGCTTGCTGTGCCATGTTATCTCGCAAATAATCAAACCCGAATTCTGTTCCTATTCCATATGTAATATCAGCCTGGTAGGCCTGTTTTTTCTCATCAGGTGACATTTGGGTAATATTGAGCCCGACAGTAAGTCCTAGAAATTCGTGAATCGGTCCAATTAATTCTCGGTCGCGCTGAGCCAAGTACTCATTAACTGTGATGACGTGTACACCTTTTCCTTCTAAAGCGCGCAAGTAACTCGGCAAGGATGCGACCAACGTCTTTCCTTCACCTGTCATCATCTCAGCAATGTTTCCTTCGAATAATACAAGTCCACCAATTAATTGGACGTCATAATGACGCATCCCTAATATACGTTTGGCAGCTTCCCTTACAACAGCAAAAGCTTCTTCTTTAATTGATTCTACGCTTTCTCCTTCTGCTAACCTCTCTTTAAACTCTGTCGTTTTAGACTGTAATGCTTCATCTGAGAGTCTTTCTATTTTATGTTCCCATTCATTTATCGTTTCGACATTCTTTTCATAGATTTTCAACTGACGCTCTGATTTCTTATCTCCATAATATTTCCTGATTGTCTCAAGCATACTATACGCTCCTCAATGTCTGTAATTACCGATTATTAGTATATCACGAAATTTCAGGATATTCATCATGGTCTTACTAGATTTGGAAGGAGGATGGAGATTGAATTCTAGTTATATTTTCATTTGTAAAGGGTCAATAGTATGTGGGTAAAAATCGACAAAGTTATGTAAATAATTCTATATTTTTACCTTAATTTATCAAAAAGGATAGAATTTTCCTCGTTTTTCATGATATTATCTATGCTAGATAATGATGAATTGGGGGAGCTTAGATGACAACAAGAAGAATCGTAGGGGCACTTCTAAGTTTAATTGTTTTGTTTTTCGTACCGGTGATGACTCAAGCAGAGACAGTGTGGGAAGAATTGCCGGAAGAAGCAGACGTAGAACCGGATAAGACATGGACAATCGAATTCAATACACCAATCAATCAAGCAACGTTACAAGAAAACATTTATGTTCAAACATTAAACAATGGAAAGTACATCCCTTCGTATGAAGTAAGTGAAGATGGTAAAAAGGTAGTCGTTCATCCACCAGAGGATGGATACGTTAGTAGTGGGTATTATGAACTTGTAGTAGAGAATGACATTTCATCTGATAAAGGGAAGCAGATGGATCAGGGTTACAGGAAGAACTTTAGTATTAAGTCTTATGAAGAGCCTACTATTGAGGACAAACCAGTACTATCTACTGGAACGGTAACAGCGGATGTTCTAAATGTGAGAGCTGAACCGAATGCTAGCTCTGAGAAGTTAGGAAGTCTTTCGCGGGGTGACGTAGTTGATGTATATAATTTTGAAGATTTTTGGACTGAAATTGAGTTCAATGGTCAAAAAGCATATGTACATAAGACATACATGAAGCTTCGGAAAGTAGGCGGCACAGCTGTGGAAGGACAACGTATCGTCATTGATGCGGGCCACGGTGATCATGACCCAGGAGCACAAGGTGGGGGAGCTCAGGAAAAAGAAATTAATCTCGATGTTTCTCAAAGAGTGGCAGAACGATTAAAGGCACGTGGAGCCACACCAATTTTAACTAGAGATGCAGATGAGTTCTTAACTCTTCAAGGGCGCGTAGACTATGCTCAGGAGGTTAAGGGTGATCTCTTTGTGAGCATTCATACAAATGCAGCTTCTCCAGGTGCAAGAGGTTCAGAAGTATTCTATGATTCAAGGAAATTGAGTAATGTGGAAGAAGGTCGCGCGTTGGCTGGATACATCCAGAGGAAACTTGTCGACATTGCAGGTATGTATGACCGTGGTGTGAAGGATAATAAATTTTACGTTATTCACTACAACACATTGCCAAGTGTACTAGTTGAACTTGGGTTTATTACAAATAGTGGAGACTACGAAAAGCTTACATCCAATTATTACAGAGATCTTTATGCTAGAGCTATTACAGAAGGAATTGTTGATTATTACGAAGCCGAAGTGAACTAATGATAGGGCATCCTTATTTACTTAAGGATGTCCTCTATTTTTAAATACCCACAACAGTCATAAATGAAACGGATCCTAACGAAATTTATTTATTATACTTAAGAGTGAAACTTTTATAGCCTGCTTTTCGTCTAATAACATAAAGATTAAACCCGTATTTAAACTGGATTTATACATACATTTGGGAGAAATGTCGTTTGAAGTCGACAAAAAAAGGTAAATAAAGATGTAAATCCGATATTCTAGACGAGGGCACGTTGTGTTATAATCCTAATGGTAGTTTGCTCAGAAAAGTGGAATGGTATACATGAATTTGGAAAGTAATAACTGCTTCTTGAACATTAAAGTTGGACATACTAGAACCGAGGAGGGTCTTTTAAATGGAGTTTAAGGCCTTATTATTATGTTTCATTGCTTCAATCCTCATCACACCCGTTGTGAAGAAGTTAGCTGTGAAAATTGGAGCGACGGATAAACCGAATGAACGAAAAGTACACCAAAAATTAATGCCACGTTTAGGTGGCTTAGCGATATTCTTAAGCTTTGTTGCTGGGGTTCTCTTATTCTTCCCAGATTCAGGATACACATGGCCTCTTGTAATCGGAAGTACGATTATTATTGTCACAGGTGTTCTTGATGACATGAAGGAATTATCCCCGAAATGGAAAATTGCTGGTCAACTTGCCGCTGCCCTTATTGTGGTTCAAGCTGGTAATGTTAAAGTTGAGTACATTAACTTACCATTTGGAGATACGCTGCAGTTTGGTTGGATGAGTGTGCCGATTACGATCCTATGGATTGTGGGCATCACGAATGCGATTAACTTAATTGACGGACTTGACGGTCTTGCAGCAGGGGTATCTTCGATTGCTTTATTAACCATCTCAGGTATGGCGATTGCAATGGGTGACTTCTTTGTATCCATCATCGGGCTTATTACACTGGGAAGTACGCTAGGATTCTTGATCTACAACTTTTATCCAGCAAAGATCTTTATGGGAGACACAGGAGCTTTATTCTTAGGCTTTATTATAAGTGTCCTCTCATTGCTTGGATTTAAGAACATTACGTTATTCTCGTTCATTATCCCGGTTATTATTCTAGGCGTTCCAATTTCTGATACAATCTTTGCTATTGTGAGAAGGTTTGTTCAGCGCAAACCGTTATCATCTCCAGATAAATCACACTTGCACCATTGCTTATTGCGATTAGGGTATAGCCACCCTGAAACAGTGCTTATGATCTATGCAATGGCTGCTCTGTTTAGTTTAGCAGCAGTTATATTCTCCCAAGCCACTATGTTTGGATCCGTATTTGTCATATTTACCTTGCTCATCTTAATTGAACTAGTCGTTGAAGTGACAGGGTTAATTAGTCAAAATTACCGTCCAATCTTAAACTTAATTCGTGATTATCGTACGAAACGATAAACGATTGAAGCACCAGAATCTTCTCTATGTAGATTCTGGTGCTTTTTTATGTGCGCAATTTTGTTTATCTTCTCTTAGTGGTGGTATTGTTTAAGATCATTTTTAAGACAGTGAGGGATCCTATGGAAAATGTAGATGCAATCGTAATTGGTAGTGGTCACAACGGTTTGATATCAGCTTTCTTGTTAGCTGAAAAAGGGTGGAGGGTTCTTGTGCTGGAAAAAGCTGATACCCCAGGAGGAGCTTCGAAATCAGCCACTTCAAACGGATTCACCCACGATTTGTATGCCATGAATATCGGTCTTTTCTTAGGCTCAGATTTCTATGGGGAGTATAAAGAAGAGCTTTCTGAGAATGGATTTGAACCGGTAGTCAGTGATCACCCATACGCAAGTGTCTTCCCGGATGGAACTGGAATCGGAGTGCACCAGGATCGTGATAAAACGTATCAGGCTTTATCTGCTCTTTCTCAGGAAGATGCAGATTCATGGTCCAGGTTAAACGATTACTTTGATCGAACGGCCCCACATTTTATGCCGCTTATGAAGATGGAACTGCCTTCCTTTGAGGCGGGAAAGCAGTTCTTTAAGATGTATAGGCATTTCAAGATCAGTGGTCTTCTCCAGCTTGGTAGTCAGTTGCTGCAGTCCCCTAGGGAGTTCGTTGATCGCTGGTTTACGGATAAGAAAGTGAAATCTCTTATTGTACCCTGGGGATTTCACCTGGACTTTGCCCCTGACGTTTCAAATGGAGCCGTCTTTCCATTTTTAGAATCCGTTCTGAACCAGCGCAACGGTATGGCCTTCTCAAAAGGAGGGATTCAGCAGTTGATTAACAGTTTAATCAAAGGGATTGAGAAAAGAGGTGGAGTGGTTCGGACAGGGACTGAAGTAGATGAAATTCTAGTGGAGCAAGGGAAGGCTGTTGGTGTAAAGCTCACCTCAGGTGAAATCGCTTATGCAAAGAAAGCCGTTATTGGTAACATTACACCTACTCAGCTAATCTCACGACTACTTGACCCTGAGACCCTTCATTCTTCTTATGTCGAAAAGGCAGAGAACTATCAGTATGGACCTGGAACGATGATGGTCCACCTTGAGCTCAATGCGCCGCTAGAGTGGGCGGCTGGGAAAGAGTGTAGCGAGTTTGCTTATATTCATATTGGTCCTTACGTAGAAGACCTTTCGCGTACGTACACACAAAGTTTAAATGGGACTCTTCCTGATAGTCCTCTTCTGGTTGTCGGCCAACCGACAACCATTGATCCATCTCGCTCTCCTGAAGGAAAGCATACGATTTGGATTCAAGTGCGTGCCTTACCAGCAGAAGTGGATCGGGACAGCTTGAACGAGATTGAACCCGGGAGCTGGAGAGAGATGAAAGAAGCCTACGCAGAACGTGTTCTTGATAAGCTCGCTCACTATGCGCCTAACGTCCGTGATGTGCTTTCTCAAAAGGTAGTGTTGTCTCCAAAGGATCTAGAAGCAGACAATCCAAATTTAGTTGGCGGGGACAGTGTAAGTGGAAGCCATCATCTTCATCAGAATTATGCTTTTCGTCCTGTTGCAGGATATTCAAAATATCATACCCCGATTAAAAACCTCTATATGGTAGGTGCCGCAACCTGGCCGGGAGGAGGGCTTAATGGGACATCAGGTTATTTATTGGCCAACAAGCTAGGTTAGATCTTTCCGTCGAAATATAGCAAAAGAGCTTTTCCCGGGAAATATTCTGTCTAATGGTTAGAATATTTCTCGGTATTTAGTCTTAAAAAATATTAAGGTTCTACAAATTAATCTCAAATATTCCCTAAACTTCTATGAATCTAGGTCGATTCTAATTATAATAGATGGTAGATTATAAGAAATCAGGAGGGGAATACTGAGATGAGAAAGGGAATAGTTTGGGTATTTAGTTTGGTTTTCCTGCTAACGTTGCTCGGGACAACGGAAGTAGCGAAAGCTGAGTCGATATGGGAAGAGTGGGAAGAGGTAATCAACATCCCATCTGATAAAGTGTGGACGATTGTTTTTGACACTGAGATCAAACAAAAGACCATTACAGAAGAGAATATATATGTTGAAAATCAATCAACAGGGGAACGGCATCCTGTGGAATTGAAACCCTCTCAGGATGGGACTACGATTGAGGTCCATCCAGCAAAGGACTATACAATCGGTGACTCCTACAAACTACATGTTAATCAAGGTTTGCGCTCTGAGAAAGGTAACAAAATGATGGAAACGTCTATTAAGAAAACATTCCACGTATCAAAAGAATATCAAATCGCACAAATGCATTCGGTTGAATCTTATACATATGGCATTTCCTTTGATTCATTTGAAGAAGCTAAGAATAAGGCGAAGAAAGATGGGACGGAAGTGCTCTTTCAGAACGGTGAAGTGATTTGGATGCCTGAGGGGCAGGCTTATACGAAACATTATACGCTTCTCTATCCAGACGAACGCCTGAAAGATCGCACTGCGGTGAACTATGTTAGTGGAGGTAGTGAAGTAGAGTACATGGAAACTAATCCGAACGGAGCTTTGAAGGTCCGTTTATCAGGGAAAGTTCTGTATGCAAAGCCTAGTGACATTCAACTAGTGCCTACACCATTTATTAGTAGTCAGTCTTATTATGTCAATAAGGGTGGAGATTTGTATCACAAACTTCGAAGCTATTATGGGCAATATCGTTATGGGAAAGCACCAGAATGGATGGATGAAGGGGAAAAAATTTATAAACCGGATGGTAGTTGGACATTAGGTAAAGAAGATACGCCTCTTTTCAACTATCTATCCTTATTAACGAAATCAGACTATACAGCTGAAGAAATAAATCAATACATGGATCAGTACTCTCCTGTCGATAATAGCGTCTTATCCGGCCACGGGGAATCATTTATTAAAGCACAAGAGAAATATGGAGTGAATGCTTTGTATTTGATGGCTCATGCTATTCATGAGAGTGCGTGGGGAAATAGTTCAATCGCAAGAGATAAAAACAATTTATATGGGTTAAATGCAACGGATGATAACCCTTATGGGAACGCCTTTGAATTTAATTCAATAGAAGACAATATTATGTTCGCAGCGGAGTTTGTTTTAGAAGGCTACCTAACTGGAACAGGTTATAAGGCTAATGGGGACTACCTTGGAAACAAAGGAGAAGGCATGAACGTCAAATACGCATCTGATCCATATTGGGGTCAAAAGATTGCAGGACATATGTACCGTGCTGACAATGCGTTGGGGAATAAAGACCTCAATCTTCTGACGGGAGAGCCTGAACCGGTTGAGGACGAAGAGCAATCTGAAACGACGGATGAGCAGCCAGAAGAAGATTCTACTCAAGAATCCGAGCTGGATGTTGAAACTTCGAAGTAAGACTAATGAAATAAGAAGCTGGATGAGAGATTCTGATCTCTCATCCAGCTTTTTTAGTTACAGTTCTTCATCTTTATCTTCTGATGTAGGTTCTTGTTTCTTAGCGTACGTGTCCCCGTCTTCTTTTTCATCTATTGTATTATTTGTACCATTTAGATCAAGGTGAGTTTGCAGTGTATTTTGAATGGATGTGAGACTTTTATCGTTAACCTTGAAATAATACAAATCGTTAATGAACGTTCCTTCTCCGTCTAATTGCATCGTTTCAAATGAAATATTTTGTTTCAGTACATAGTTGTGTAAGGCACTCATCTCATCAAAACTCATGTTTGTTTTCATATTGTTCCCGATTGAATCAATTAAAGAACCATACTTCGTAACGGACTTAACGTCTGAAGCTTCATCGAAGATCGATTGCAAGATCTCCATCTGACGTTTACCACGAGCCTGGTCACTGTCATATTGGCGGGAACGGGCAAGGGCTAGTGCTTCTTCACCTGTGATTTCCTGTGTACCTTCATCAAGTTGAATAGCTCCGTCCCTATCTTCACTATTTTTCTCAGATAGATTGAACGGTACGTTATATTGTATACCGCCAAGTGTATCAACGGTTTCTACAAAGGCATTGAAGTTAAGGCGAACATAGTAATCAACAGGCACGTCGAACATATTCTCAACAGTCGATACGGCGTAATCGACTCCTCCGTAAGCATGGGCGTGTGTAATCTTATCACGCTGATCCATTTGAGGGATATAGGCATAAGAGTCACGCGGGATGCTTACGAGTTTGATAGACTTTTCTTCTTCATTTAACGTGGCAAGGACCATAGCATCTGAGCGTGCATGACTGTCAAAGTCTCGCTTTTCGCTATCATCCACGCCCAATAATAATATAGAGATGTTATCCTGGTATGGATCGACCTTTTCATCGCGCTTAGCGGACATATCGCCTCGCTTCAGTTCTAACTGAGCACTATTGGTGGCGTTTTTTGCTTTGTCGGTTAAGTAAGCTCCGTATCCGGAAGCTACTCCGGCTCCTAGTAAGAAAAGAACAATAAAGGACCAAAGAAAAAGCTTTTTCTTGGATGTTCTTTTACGCTTCATGAATTTAGTCTCCTTTTTCAGTCGTGACATCCGTTTCCATATAGGAAACTTCCTCTTGAGTGATCTCAGCCTGGCCACTTGTTAAGTCGACCATCCAAGATGTAAACACATCTTCTTCACCTTCGACTACATATACTTCTAATTCCACATGTTCAAGGTAATTAATCCCCTTCAAAGCATATTGGCTGTTTCGGAGCTCATTTTCGACCTTGCCAAGAAGTGTATAGTCTGCAGTTACTTTCATTGTGCGCATCAACTGGCGCCTAACAATACCAGTTGTTTCAAGAGCTTGAGATGTCGCGCCTGAATAAGCGCGAATTAATCCCCCTGCACCAAGTTTAATTCCCCCGAAGTAACGGGTAACGACTACGGCAGTATCTTTTAATCCTTTTTTCTTCAAAACATCTAAAATGGGCACACCAGCGGTTCCACTAGGTTCACCGTCATCGTGTGCTTTTTGTATTTGATCGTGTTCTCCCACCATATAAGCAGAGCAGTTATGAGTGGCATTACTATGTTTTTTCTTGATTTCTTGTACAAATGCTTTAGCTTCTTCTTCTGTTTCTACACGCTTTACATACCCAATAAAACGAGATTTCTGGATAACAATTTCTTCAAATCCTTCACCATTTACTGTAAGATAATTGTTTAGCATCTTGCATTTAACCTCCTAAAACTTCATTATAAAGATGTAGATGTCGAACGGCAAACGATATTGACCGTTATTGCCAAAATATAGATGAATTTCAACTTTTTTAAGAAATACCCCCAAAAATAGACATGGGTCAAACGAATGAGTATGTGAACATAGATGGAGGAGACGTTTTATGCCGGAGAGTAAAATTGGTGAAAAAGCACTTGATTCCATCATCCAAGAGATGATCGATACTGTGACGAATAGTAAAGATGAAATATTTCAAATCGGCGAGCAGTCCCGAAATGAGTTCGAACAGCTTGATCGTGAACTGAAAGACACGAAAACACAAGTTGTTGAAATTATAGATGCGGGAGATACGCTTGAACGACAAGTGCGTTTCTCAAGAATGCGATTATCGGAAGTTAGTAAACATTTCGACCGTTACTCTGAGCAGGAAATTCGCGAAGTGTATGAACAGACGCATCAACTCCAAATGCAGCTTTCCGTTAAGCGTGAGCAGGAAAAACAACTTCGGCAGCGAAGAGATGAATTAGAACGTCGCTTAAGAAAACTTGAAGATACGGTCGAACGTGCCGATGCATTAGGTGGGAAGATATCAGTTGTTCTTAACTACTTAAATGATGACTTTAGACAAGTGTCAGAGGCATTGGAGGATGCGAAGGAAAAGCAAGCGTTTGGTCTTCAAATTATTGAAGCTCAAGAAGAAGAGCGTCGTCGTTTATCGAGGGAAATCCACGACGGTCCCGCTCAAATGCTTGCAAACGTTATGCTTCGTTCTGACTTAATCGATCGTACTTTCAGGCAGAGAGGCGTTAATGAGGCTCTTAAAGAAATTAAGGAAGTGCGTGGCATGGTTCGGTCTGCGCTTTATGAAGTGCGTCGCATCATTTACGATTTAAGACCGATGGCCTTAGATGATTTAGGGTTAGTGCCAACGCTAAAAAAATACTTAGGCACCATTGAAGAATATAATAATATGGAAATACCGTTCACAGCTTATGGAGAGGACAAACGTCTTGATCCTAAATATGAAGTTGCACTATTTCGACTCGTACAAGAGGCTGTGCAAAATGCTGTGAAACACGCAGAAGCTTCTAAGATTGAAGTGAAATTCGAACTGAAGCGCTCCCTTGTTAATATTATTGTAAAAGATGATGGACAAGGATTCGACACAAGCCAAAAGAAAGAAAAGTCATTTGGTCTTGTTGGCATGAGAGAAAGGGTAGAGATGCTAGACGGAGAGATTTCAATTGATTCTCAGCTAGGATCCGGAACAGTCATTATGATTCAAGTTCCTTTGAACTAAATAGAAAACTATATTCTACCAACCTTTTGTATTATAATAGAAAAAAAGTAATGGTTACGAATAAGTGATTAGTATTCCCACCCGAGACGATTGTGTGACGCGGCAGGTATTGTTTAAGGATAATAGTTTAATGAAATAGTAAAATAAATGGATAATGGACACGGGAGGCTCGAGCCATGAATACGAATATAGTATTAATCGACGACCATAAATTATTTCGTGAAGGTGTAAAGCGAATTCTAGAATTTGAACCATCCTTTAATGTAGTTGCTGAAGGAGACGATGGTGAATCTGCGGGAAGCTTAGTAGCAGAACATCGTCCGGACGTAGTGCTAATGGACATTAATATGCCACAAATGAACGGTGTACAAGCAACAGCTGAATTAATTGCAAAATACCCAGATATGAAAGTCATCATTCTATCGATTCATGATGATGAGAACTATGTAACGCATGCTCTAAAGACAGGTGCCCAAGGTTACCTTCTAAAAGAGATGGATTCTGATGCCCTAATTGAAGCGATTAAAGTGGTCAGTGAAGGTGGTTCTTACCTACACCCACGAGTAACGCACAACCTTGTTAAAGAATACCGTCGTTTATCAGAAGAAGGCGGACGCGGCAGCGCAAGCGGCGGCCAGCAAAGCCGTACGATTGAATATCGTAAGCCACTTCACCTACTTACTCGCCGTGAGTGTGAAGTTCTTCAACTGCTAGCAGATGGTAAGAGTAACCGTGGCGTTGCCGAGTCCTTATATATTAGCGAAAAAACGGTTAAAAACCACGTAAGTAACATCTTACAAAAAATGAACGTAAACGACCGCACCCAGGCTGTTGTTACAGCTATTAAGAATGGTTGGGTTGAGGTACTTTAATTATAGAAAGTGCAAGGAAGGCTCTGGAACCTAGACGGTTCCAGAGCCTTTTATCGTTCTCAGAGGAGTTTCACGCTTTAGTGAAATGAAGGGTGCCAGACACCGTTTAGTACTTTAGCAGATTGCAGGGTGTCTGGCACGCTGTGATTCTGTGCTGTGGTAAAGGGGGGAGAGTCTTTAATTTAGAGGGTGCAATGGGTGTTGAGTTAAGGTAGAATGAGGGTAGTTATACCGTTTTTTCATAACGACAAGACAACCTTCATAGGGTATACATAATTGATATTATTTGAATAAAAAGGGAGTTCGATAAGATGAAAACAGCGATCTTAACCGACAGTACGGCTTACATCCCTCAGGAAGTTCGGGACCGCTGGAACATTCATATGGTTCCCCTGAGCGTGACAATTGGTGGTGAAACGTACCGGGAGGAAGTTGATCTGTCTACTGGTGATTTCTACGAAATGGTACGTGGTGCTCAGGAGTTACCGAAAACGTCCCAGCCTTCTATAGGTGTTGTGACGAATAAATTGGATGAGCTATCTGCCGAGTATGATGCCGTTGTGGCGATTACACTTTCAAGTGGCATCAGTGGAACGTACCAGGCGATTGCAAGTGCGGATGATATGGTTGATTCTATCGACCTTCACGTCTTTGACTCTGAAATTAGCTGTATGGTTCAGGGCTTTTACGTATTAGAAGCTGCCGAAATGGCTGATAATGGTGCGACACCAGAACAAATTCTAACGCGAATGAACGAGATGAAATCTTCCATACGTGCTTACTTTATGGTAGATGATTTATCTCACCTGCATCGCGGCGGGCGTCTGAATGGTGCTCAAGCGATTGTGGGGAGCTTACTTCAGGTGAAGCCAGTACTTCATTTTGTGGACAAGGTTATTGTTCCGTTTGAGAAGATTCGTACGCGTAAGAAGGCAGTGAAGCGTGTGAAGGGCTTATTTGAAGAGGTTGCTGAAAAAGGTCAGCCGATGAAGGCGACGATTATTCATGCGAATCGTGAAGAGGATGCTCAGGAGATTTTGGATGAGCTTCAGGAGAAGTATCCGCATGTTGAGTTTGGGCTTAGTTATTTTGGGCCTGTTATTGGGACGCATCTGGGTGAGGGTGCGCTTGGTATTGGGTGGTTTGAGAAATAGAAGTAGCCGTTGCTTTTGTTGAGTGCTTGGGGTGGCTGGGGAACGACTCGCTTTCCGCGGGCGAGCTGTCGAGCCTCCTCGGGCAAAAAGCATGCCCTGCGGGGTCTCGTCGACCTCTTTCTCCCGCAGGAGTCTCCTCGTTCCCCAACCACCCCTGGCTTTATTATGGTTAACGGCCCCCTCTATCTTTCAAACCTTATTGAGATTTAATAATTAAAAGACTCCTCTAACTACAATCTTCATACCCCCCTCGTTGATCTATTCCAACCAATGCTTAAAAATCATATCTTTTACTTTATAACTACAAATCCCTTTATATAAAAGGAGGAATTCTCTTGATCAAACGTTTGATCAATTGGTGGGATGGGCGGTTTGAGAGGCGATTTTCTGCTGTTTTTCCACCTAACATTAATAATCCTCATGATGAAATATCTCCTTATGCTTTATCCCTCTCTGGTAAACTTCTGCTTGATCATCAGCTTCCTGATGATCATCATACTCTTCTTGAAAATAAGCATTTAATCAAATTCCCTGCTATTACGAAGAAACATTTCGATTATGCGTGTCATCGTTGTGGGAATAGGAAGCAACGTTTTTTTGCTTCTTGGCCTTGTGGGTGTGGTTCGTCTTGTGTGTATTGTCGGAAGTGTGTGCAGATGGGGCGGGTGGCTTTTTGTTCGTCGCTTTATATTTGGACGGGACCTGGGGCTTTTTTTCCTCGGATAAGTGAGGCTTGTGCTTGGGAGGGGGAGCTTTCTCGGTATCAGGGGGTTGCTTCTGAGCGGATTTTGGAGGCTGTTAATGGGCGGTCTCGTCTTCTTGTTTGGGCGGTTTGTGGGGCGGGGAAGACGGAGATGTTGTTTGCTGGGCTTGAGAAGGCGTTTGCTGATGGGAAGCGGGTGTGTCTTGCTACGCCGAGGGCTGATGTGGTGAGGGAGTTGAAGCCTCGGTTTGAGAGTGCTTTTCCTGATGTTTCGATCGTTGCCCGTTATGGGGGGAGTGAGGAGGTGGATGAGGGGGCTCAATTCCTCTTGGCTACGACTCACCAGTTGCTCTATTATGCTCGGGCTTTTGACGTGATGATCATTGATGAAGTGGATGCTTTTCCGTACCACGCTGATCCTATGCTACCTTACTCTACCGCAAGGGCTCTTAAGCCTGATTCTACCCTTATTTACCTCACTGCTACTCCTCGTTTAGACCTTAAAATTCGTTCTCACCTTAAACTCCTTCCTACCGTTTTTGTTCCTCAACGATTCCATGGTCATCCTTTGCCTGTTCCAGTCTTTCGCGCCAGTTTTGATCTTAAGAAGCGAATCATTCCAAAAGCTCTTAAAGCTTGGCTTAATGAGAAGAAAAAAGCGGGGCGTCGTGTGCTTCTTTTTGCCCCAACGATTGAAAAAGCAGAGAAATTGAAAGGAGAGTTACCTGGTAGCATATCCGCTCATAGTGGAGATCCGGATCGGGAGGAGAAAATTAGGCGCTTTCGAGAAGAAGAAGTGGATCTTCTTATTACAACGACGATCCTTGAGAGGGGTGTTACGTTTCCGTCTATTGATGTGGCTGTGCTTGATGCTAGTCATGATGTTTTTGATGAAGCGGCGCTCGTTCAAATTGCTGGGCGAGCTGGGCGGAGTCCTCAAGATCCTGATGGAGATGTTGTCTTCTTTCATGACGGGGTATCTGATGCGATGGTGAATGCTCGTGATTCGATACGCAGTATGAATAAACTTGCTGAGAGGGGAGTGAAATAGATGCACTGCTTGTGGTGTGACCAGGAAATTATTAAAGAATTAAACTGGAACAATCTTTTTCAACTTCCGAGGGATGAGGTGCTATGCCAGGACTGTAAGGAAGAGATGCACCTCCTTAAGGGTCCTTGTTGTCCGAAGTGTTCGCGTGAGACGGCTGAAAGAGAGATCTGTCATGACTGTGCGCGCTGGGGCGGAGCGCCTCTTGAGAAGAACACGTCCCTTTATCGGTACGACTCATTTTTAAAAGAAGTGGTCGCAAAATGGAAGTATCGTGGGGATTATATTCTAGTTCATGTATTTAAAGAAGATTTCATGAAGCGGTTCAAGGCTCTCAAGATCTCTAAGGAAGCAGTACTTGTTCCAATTCCTCTATCTGAAGAAAGGTTTGCGGAAAGAGGCTTTAATCAGTCTGAAGCCTTAGCTAGATTGTTACCTCTCGAAACAGCAAATCCGTTATATCGCGTTCATTCTGAAAAGCAATCGAAGAAGTCTCGTTATGATCGGATGACGACAGATAATCCTTTCACAATTACAACTTCCATTACTCAACCAATAGTACTTATAGATGATATCTACACAACTGGACGAACGCTTCAGCATGCTGCAAAGCTTCTAAAAGAAGCGGGAGCACCAAGTGTAGTTTCTTTCACGTTAATACGTGGCTAACTAAAAAACCCCCTTTCGAATCTCAAGAAATTGTCGATATAAAAACTACACAGAGAGAAAAAGGGAGGACTACGGTTATGGGAGAGTTATCAAATTGCACGCGCTGTAATGCGCTATTTGTAAAAAATGTGAAGGATATTTGCCAGGATTGCTATAAAGAAGAAGAGGCACAGTTTGATCTGGTGTATAAGTATGTACGGAAGCAAAAGAACCGGACGGCCACGCTTGACCAGGTGTCGAATGCGACTGGAGTAGAGCGGGACCTTATTATGAAGTTTGTGAAAGAGCAGCGATTACGGACATCGATGTTTCCGAATTTGGCTTATCCGTGTGAGCGGTGTCAAACGTTGATAACAGATGGTAAAATATGTGGTGAGTGCTTACAAGACATTCAGGGTGATTTAGATCAGGAAGACAAGGTTGAAAGTCTTACTAAGCGCAATCAAAAAGTTGTAACGTACTTCAATTTTAAGAAATAAGACTCACTTAACAAATCCGTTTCTATACCGATATAAAGGGTAGACTCTTTACACGGATCGAAATAAGAAAGAGGTGAGCGGAATGAAAATTAATGGACCAAATCATTCAAACTTTAACCCTTACAAAAAGAACATTCAAAATCAACACCAAGCATCGGAGACGACCGCTAAAAAAGATAAAATAGAGATTTCAAACGAAGCGAAGCAAATGCAGGAACATCAGAAGGCTCAAGAGACTCGCAAACAGCACATTGAAGCATTAAAGCAGAAAGTAGATTCGGGTGAATACCAGGTTGATGCGAAACAAACGGCAGAGAAGATGATTAACTTTTGGAAGAATCGCTAAAGGAGGGGCATGATACGTGTCCGTACAACCTATTTTGGAAGTGATGAAAAAGCACTATGCTTTACATGAGAGTCTACTAAACCTCTCAAAGAAGAAAACAGAAGCGCTGAAATCAGACGACATTGATACGCTTCAAGGGTTGCTTGTAGAAGAGCGAAAACATATACAAGGCATTAATGGGATTGAGAATAAGCGTGGTCAATTAGTGGAGGAGTGGTTTCGGATCCACTCTCCACAAGCTGAAGAAAAAACGGTTTCTACTATATTGGCAGTGTTACCGGATGGCAGTGAGAAAGATGAGTTAGCGAATCTATTTGAATCATTCGTAACAGTTCTTGCTCAGTTAAAAGAACAAGAGCAGCTCAATACAGAATTAACGAAGCAGTCGCTTCAGTTTGTAGACCTCACGCTTAATATGATTCAGCCTCAAGCAAAAGATATGAATTACGGTAATCCAAAGGGACAGCAAGCGAAAAGCGGATCAAACCGTTCGATGTTTGATTCGAAAGCATAAGGGGAGAGGAGAAAGGCAATGGGTTCGACTTTCAATGGAATAGAGGTCGCCAAGCGCGCCATGTACGCGCAGCAGTCGGCTTTATATACAACAGGTCACAACATCTCAAACGCGAACACGCCAGGATACTCTAGGCAGCGCGTTAATTTCGAACAAACAGCCCCGTACCCACCAGCATCACGGAACCGTCCTGAAATTCCAGGACAGGTAGGATCGGGTGTTGAAGCGGGAACGATTGAGCGTGTTCGAGAAAGCTTTCTAGACGCCCAATTTCGCGGCGAGAATACGAAAGCAGGGTACTGGTCGACGAAGGCAGAGGCTCTGCAGAAGATGGAAGAGATAATGAATGAACCGTCTGAGAATGGGCTTTCGAAGACGATGGATCAGTTTTGGCAGTCGCTTCAGGATCTTGCGGTGAATCCGGAAGACTCAGGTGCACGCTCTGTGGTGCGCCAGCGCGGGGTAGCGGTAGCTGAAACGTTTAACTACTTATCTAGTTCCTTAAAAGGAATACAGAGTGATTTTAAAAATCAGATTGATGTAACGACTAAAGAGATTAACTCGATTGCAACGCAGATTAATAATATTAACAATCAGATTGGTGAAATCGAGCCTCATGGCTACCTTCCGAATGATCTATACGATGAACGTGACCGTTTAGTGGACGAGCTTTCAACATTAGTTGATATTAAAGTCACGCCTGTAAGCAGTGGAGAATCTTCTCTTAAAATAGCTGAAGGCAAGTACAAGATCGATATTGTAGGAAATGATGGAAAAGACTTATTTAGCGGTACGCCTTTAGTTGATCCAAGTTCCGGTTCGGTTAATGCATTGAGCTTAACAGAAGATGGTGTGAAAGATTCTGTAGACACGATCTCTCTTGGTGGGACTACTATAGATGCAGATAAATTCACTTCTACCGGGAAGTTTCAAAGTTTGGTAGAGGCTCACGGATATGAGGATGAGAATGGAAATGAAGCAGGCTTGTATCCTGGTATGCTTACAGAATTAGATAACATGGCTTATACATTTGCGGAAGAATTTAATAAAGTACATAAAGGTGGAGAGAGCCTTCACGAGATTGATAATCCCGCTGCTTCGGATATTCCTTTCTTTACAGAGGGAATGGCGCGAGAAGGCTTTGCAAGTAATATGGAAGTCTCTAAAGACATCATGGGAAGTGTCAGCAAAATAGCTGCCTCGACATCTGGATCTAAAGGTGACGGAGATAATGCTCTGAATCTTGCTGGTGTTGGATCAACAAATCTTGATTACGACAATGCAGGTAGTGCCTCTGACTTTACGAGCTACTATGAAGGTGTAATCGGAGAGATGGCGGTACAATCTCAGGAAGCTCGTCGTTTAGAAGGAAACTCAGAAACGTTGAAACAATCAGTGGAAGAGCGCCGTCAGTCAGTAAGTGGTGTTTCGTTAGACGAAGAGATGTCTAACATGATCAAGTATCAGCACGCTTATAACGCAGCTGCGCGTAACTTAACAACGATTGATGAAATGCTAGATAAAGTCATTAACGGCATGGGCCGAGTCGGAAGGTAGGTGAGTGATGAATGACAATTCGTGTGACGCAAAGTATGTTAACAAACAACATGTTGAGCAATATGAGTAAAAGTTATGAGCAGATGGGGAAGTATCAGGAGCAGCTTTCTACTGGTAAGAAGATCAGTCGCCCTTCAGATGATCCGGTTGTCGCTATGAAAGGGATGAACTATCGTACTCAGTTGACGGAGATTGAGCAGTTTCAACGTAATATTGGGGAAGTTCATAATTGGATGGATAACTCGGATGCGGCTCTTGATAAGACGACCAAGGCTCTGCAACGGTTACGTGAGTTAGCTGTACAAGCTAGTAACGATACGTATGAGACTGGCGAGCGAGAGAATATCGCTGAGGAAGTGAAACAATTAAGGGATCATTTAAAGGAAATGGCTAATACAAAGGTCAACAACAAATACATCTTCAATGGGAAAAATACTACGGAGCCACCAGTGACAGTGGACCAAGCAGATGGGAGTTTGAAAAAAGAATTTAACACAGCAGAAGTAAACATCGAAGTGTCAGCAGGCACTAAACTAAACGTGAACGTAGACGGAAGTAAAGTGTTTGGAGGTAATCTTTTTTCTGACATTGATGAATTTGTATCGAACCTGAGCTCAGGAGATAACCTTGATCAATCCATTGCAAAGATGGATGAAAATATCAACAACGTCGTCAATACTCGTGCAGACCTTGGGGCGCGTATGAATCGGGTTGAACTCGTTGAAGATCGTCTATCGAGCCAGGAAGTGATGGCGAACCGTATTCTTTCTGATAACGAAGATGCAGAATTAGAAAAAGTCATAACGAAATTAAAGACGCAAGAAAGTATTCACCGAGCTGCACTAAGTGTAGGGGCACGTATTATCCAGCCTACATTAATGGACTTTCTTAGATAAGCTATCTGTTCACCAGATAGCTTTTTTATTCTAATTAGAGGTGAAAATCATGCAAACTCCTCAAATTCAAATACGAACAACTCCTGCCAAGATAGGTTTAACGATACAAAATGCCAAGCATACATATAAGCAACCACAAGCAGAACAACAGATCCAACAGCCCGGGGCAAATCTATCTATTAAGCAAGAGCCTCCTAAACTATCCATTGATCAAACAAAAGCTTGGCAAAATATTGGTTTGAAGAGCGTGTTTGTGCGAGCAGAAGAATACGCGAATCGTGCTAAGCAAACAGGACTAGAGCACATAGCCACAATAGCTCAAGAAGGTGATGAATTGATGAGGATTGAAAACGGAGGGAATCCTATTGCTTCGCAGGCGAAGAGGGTAGTAGATGGCCTTTGGCAATTTACTATACAAGCTGGTGGACGCCCTGCTTATGATTTGGTTGATCTCTCATTTGAAACAGGTGGAGCTAAAATTGATGTTCAGCGAAATGAACCTATTCTCAAAGCAAATAGAAGAGAGCCTCAGTTTCAATATGAGCGTGGCCAAGTAACGAGCCGTATGGAACAGTATTCAAATGTGGAAATTGATTTTAAAATTTGAAGTATCAAGGGTATCGATTTGAAATGAAACTATAAATAAAGAAGTGGTGAGTTATGAACATACAAACAAAGTATTTCGGTGAAGTGGAAGTGAAGCAAGAAGACGTGGTTTATTTTCCTAATGGATTGCCCGGTTTTGAAAGGGAGATGGAGTTTGTGATTCTCCCTGTTGATGAAAGTGGTGTATACCAATCCTTGCAATCTATTCAATCTGCTGAGATGTCGTTAATAGTGGCGAATCCATATGTCTTTTTCACTAATTATGAATTTACGTTAGAAGATCAAACTCTAGATCTTCTCGGAATAGAAAGTCCTGAAGAAGTGTCTGTTCTTTCTGTTCTAACTCTGCGTGAACCTTTTCAGGAAACAACAGCAAACCTTCAAGCTCCTATCATCGTGAATACCAGAACAGGTATGGCGAAGCAATTGATTTTAACAAATACATCCTACAAGACCAGACATCTTATAGCTGAAGGCGGTGACCGTGATGCTCATACTGAATAGAAAGAAAGACGAGTCCATTCAAATTGGGGATGATATTGAAATTAAGGTCATTGCAGTTGAAGGGGAGCAAGTGAAAATTGGGATTGACGCTCCAAGGTCAATGGATGTGTACCGAAAAGAGATCTACATAAAGATTCAGGAAGAGAATAAAGAAGCCAGCGCTGCCTCAGATGAACTTGTTAATCTACTAAAAAGTTTCAAAAAAGAGTAAACCTTTGTCAACTCCTGCCGATAAAAGGTGTAGAAGGTTAAGGAATAAAGGCGGCCGACTTTAGACTTTAGCCACAATACTTAATTAAGTTTCACAGGGACGTGAAGCTTTATATTCAAGGAGGAAATTTTAAATGAGAATTAATCATAATATTGCTGCGTTGAATACTTATCGTCAATTAGGAGCGGCAAACCAGGCAAATTCAAATTCAATGCAAAAATTATCTTCAGGTCTTCGAATTAATAAGGCGGGAGATGATGCTGCAGGATTAGCAATTTCAGAGAAAATGCGAGGTCAAATTCGTGGTTTGGAGCAAGCGCAGACAAACGCTCAAGACGGTATCTCTATGATTCAAACTGCTGAAGGTGCGCTTAACGAAACTCATAGTATTCTTCAGCGTATGCGTGAACTTGCAACACAAGCATCCAACGATACTAATACTGAGACAGATCGTGGTGAAATACAAAAAGAAATTAACCAATTAACATCAGAAATTAATCGAGTAGGTAATACTACTGAATTTAACACCCAAAAACTACTTAATGGTGGAGAGCAGCCAGCCGATCTAACTGCTAGTACTACAGGAACGGGCGGAGTAACATTAACTGATTCTGCTGAAGAAGTTACAGGTGAATGGACTGTTTCTGTAGATACAGCATTAGGTAATAGTGAAACAGCTACGATTGCCGGCGTAAAAATTGATGGAGCAGATGGTGGTGGGGAAGAGATTAATACCACTACAACCACAACGAAAGCTGGACAAGCGACAGCAATCGCCAGCGTATTGGCAAACGACAGTACGTTTAGTGAAACATATACAGTCGCAGATAATGAGGATGGAACAATTACAATTCGTGAAAAGGCTGGCCAAGCCAAGGGTACTGATATTACAAAATCGGGAACTCAAGCTGGAAACTTTACAATTACACAGGATACAGCTAGTACTGCAGAAGCAGATCCTTCGTTAAAAGTAGATACAAAATTTGTTGCAGGCGATACTCTAACAGTAGGGGATAGGACGATTACGTTTGGTAATGATTCTTCTAATTTTGATGTTGATGCATCTACTGACAGTGATAAAGGTGCTCAAGCTGATGCCATTGCTAAGATATTAGCAAAAGAAGGCGGAATTGATACAGCAGTTTCGGATGGAACTGATAAAGTTACCATTACTCAAGAAGGCGGAAAAGGGTTCTCTGCGAGTTTCCAAGTTGGAGCTAATGAAGGTCAAAGCATGTCTATTAAAATAGAAGACATGAGAGCAAATGCTCTTGGTTTAACTGGTCAAGCTGGTTCAGGCAATTTCACGACAACTAACACGGTTACTGATGGTACTGATAACACGGCTGTTGAAGCAGCATTAGACGTATCAACTCATGAAGGTGCCTCAGCAGCAATTACAAAAATCAATGACGCTATTGAAGATGTTTCTGCACAGCGTTCTAACCTTGGTGCATACCAAAACCGCTTAGATCACACAATTAACAACTTAGGTACATCTTCTGAAAACCTAACAGCTGCGGAATCTCGAATCCGCGACGTGGATTATGCTTCGGCTGCTTAAGCAGTGATGAAGCACAGTCGTCCTACCTGGTAACGGTTAGGATTACAATCGGGTGAATTGCTGGAAACCCCTTAGAGCCTTTTATGCGACAACGGAGCTGGAAACGGCAAACGTGAACGTGGAGAAATAAAAGGATTGGGCAATCAGCAGCCAAGCTCCTGTTCCGAAAGGATGGAGAAGGTTCAACGACTAGGATAAACCACCGTTAAGGGTGATGAAATCCGTAGGGAGGTTAAACTCTTCCGAAGTGCCCGACCCCTACTATTATATAAGAGGGTGAAGATATAGTCTGGTCAATCATGAGAGTGATTGTGGCACGATGGCCAAAGAAATGATGAACCAAACGAAGCAAAACATCCTTGCTCAGGCTTCTCAATCAATGCTTGCAAAAGCAAACCAACAGCCTCAAGGAGTACTTCAATTATTACGTTAATTTTAACCAGAATGGTCGCCTCATTAGAGGCGACCGTTTTTTTTGTAAGTAACAAAGATAGGTGGCTTCGCCGTATTGTCTTCCTGTTATTCTTTTGAACGATTTTAGATCATCAACTAGATCGCCAGGGAGTTTAACTTGGTAACTGTTACGTACTGAGTTAGTATTACTTTTTTCACTTTGTAATATAGTATAGATCTTGTAATAAAAGGAAGGGGTTCTTAAGCTTCTATTGATCTCCTTTAAATGGTGTAATAAATCTTTGAGTTCAGAAGTAGGGTTAACTAATTTAAATGTGTCCGGAAGATAAATGGTAGTTCTTAGTGCATTGGGGTGTTTAGTTTCTTGAGAGGTTAGAAATATATCTTTTCGTTCCATACAAGGTGATAAATATGGCCTAATCACAGTTAAAAAATAGTAAATTGAGGGCTGGTCATATAAAAGGAGACGATTTTGTCCATCAATATGAAACTCCAGGGAGTATATGTCTTTCAGTAATTCTTGTAATTTTTCAACGTCTTTATTGGAAAAACTATCAGTAGACAAAATCACTTTTTGAGGTGTACTTTTAGAGACTTTCAAATGTCCATCATCCTGGTACCAGGTAGCGAGACAGAAGGGTGAGAAGTAGTTTTTTATAAAATTTATAGGAACAATTTTTTTGTTATCTCTATACCATAGCTCTTTTAAATCGCTCATTCCTTCTGATGATTTGGATTGGACATAGTATTGCCTATAGTAACGATTCGTTCTTTTATCAAATACTCGTCTAAAAACAGGTGGGGGTGTTTCTATGGTTTGTTGAAGAATCTGATATCCTTTTACAGCCCACTCCCGATCCGCTATTGTATGGGCGAAGCGGAATCGTGGGGTTCTTCCATCTTGAATTACAATGTTCCCATCTCCTAAAAGCTTCCCAGTTATAAACTCTAAAAATTGATCACTATACTGAGTATGCATGGGCAATGATTTCACCTCTCTTCTAAAATAAGGGCCGAACGATCCTCATTACACTATACCCTTAAATGAACCATTTTGTTTCCTTTCCTCATAATTAAAATAGCTTTCTACTTAACAATTAATAGATACAACCGATATAAAACATAAAGATGTGAAAAGGAGCTGGCTGCCAGTGAAAGTGGGTAACATGGTCCATGAATCCCTACTTCTGCAACGGGCTGAGCGCACCTATGTAAATACAACATCGACAGAGGGTTTGGTTGAGGTTAAAGAATCAAACGTTCCTTATCAGGAAACAGAAAAGGCATTAAACAAAGAAGAGGCTCAAGAAATTATTCAAAGCATGAATGATTTTATGGAGCCTGCACAAACAGAACTTAAATTTCAATTCCATGATAAATTAGAAGAATATTACGTAACGCTAGTAAATCCAGAGACGGATGAAGTGATTAAAGAAATTCCGCCTAAGAAGCTATTAGACATCTATGCTTCTATGGCAGAGTTTCTAGGATTTTTGGTGGATCGAAAAGTATAAGGTGGTGACCTGTGAATGAGTGATATGCGAATCGGGGGATTAGCTACTGGAATGGACATTGACAAAATTGTCGGTGATTTAATGAAGGCTGAGCGAATCCCGCTAAATAAGATGGAGCAAGAGAAAACGTGGCTGACGTGGCAGCGAGATGCTTATCGTGATATGAACAAAAGCTTTGACGAGCTAGAGCGTATGGCATCAGATATGAAGTTCTCCAGTGTCTACAATACCAAGTCTACTAGTTCAAGTATGTCTGATGCTGTAACCGCAACAGCTGACCCAGCTGCTAGTAACGGGAGCTATAGTATTAAAGTGGATCAACTAGCAACGGCTGCGATTAACACAAGTAAAGAAAAGATCTCAGACGGAAATGGACTTGATTTAAATACGTCATTAAAAGACATGAACTTTAAAAACGCTTTGCCAGCTGATCTTTCTTTCACAATCGAAACGTATAACGAAGATGGTACAGCGAATCCTCAGACGTTTAATATTACAGAAGACATGACGTTGAATCAGGTCTTTTCTGAAATTAATAACTCTGATTTAGGTGTTCGAGCCTTCTACGATAAACAAGCGGATAAAGTCGTGTTAGAGCGTACGGAGACTGGTAACTTTAATACAGACTCAAGCCGGTTTAGAGGCGCTGAAATCGGATTTGATGGGGGTACTGCAGCCTTTTTAACGGATACCCTTGGTGTTTGGAATAGTAAGAAAGATGAGGATACAGGTAAGTGGGTGAAGGCTGAAGTTGGTGGACAAGATGCTAAGTTCACCTACAATAATGCTCTTACTATAAACTCTCATGATAATTCCTACAAACTAAACGGCATAAACTTCCAATTCAAAGATCGAACAGACGGAAAAAACGCCTCTATTACAGTAAACAATAACGTCGACCATGCCGTTGATAAAATAACGAAGTTCGTTGCCAAATACAACGAGATTATCGAGAGTGCTAACGAGCAAGTGAGTGAACGGAAGAATCGTGATTACAAGCCGCTGACCGATAAAGAGAAAGAAGCGATGGAAGAAAAAGAGATAGAGCTTTGGGAAGAACAAGCGAAGAAGGGCTTGTTAAGCAATGATTCGGCTATTGAGGGTACGCTTTTTTCGATGCGAAATCAATGGTATGAATCTGTCGAAACAAGTGGTTCTTATGACACGATCACTGATATTGGGATTAAAACATCCTCTAATTATAGGGATGGAGGCAAGCTTTTAATCACGGAAAGTAAACTGCGTGAGGCTTTACAGGATGACCCTGAATCTGTTTATAAGCTTTTTTATGGTGAAGGGGATGAGAAAGGGATTGCTAGAAAACTCGAGGAATCTCTTAGCAATGGCATGAAGCAAATTGAAGGCAAAGCTGGGAAATCTACGAGTGTTGGCAGTAACTTCAGAATCGGGAAAGAAATTAACTCTATAAAAGACGAAATGAATGATTTTGAAGACCGCCTGAACCAAGTAGAAGACCGCTACTGGGCGCAGTTTACCGAAATGGAAAAAGCCATTCAAAAGCTAAATTCACAATCGGCTCAGCTTATGAGTCAGTTTGGATAATAAAAGGAGTGTCTACGGATATGTCTACACAGGCTTATCAAGCATATCAAAACAATTCCGTTGAAACAGCATCACCGGGCGAATTAACACTGATGCTGTATAACGGGTCCTTAAAGTTTATGAAACTAGCAAAAAAAGGCATTGAAGAAGGGGATATTGAGCTTCGCAATACGAATATCCAAAAGGCTCAAAAGATTGTGCAGGAGCTTATGGTGACAATGAACCCGGATTATTCCATTACGCAGGAAGTCATGCCTCTTTATGATTATGTGAATCGTCGTTTAATGGAAGCGAACCTGAAGAATGACTCTATCATTTTAAATGAAGCATTTGAGATCATGACAGATTTTCGTGACACGTGGAAAGAGGTTGTGAAACAAACTCGTCAGCAACAGTTCGGCGCCGGTGGAAATGCGTAATGAGCCAGGTTGACCAACTTCATGACATCACATCAGAACTGTATGAGTTAGCAAAAACGCCCCCTAAAGCAACAGAACGAGAAGCGTTTGTCGAAAAGCTAACAGAATTACTCGAGAAGCGGGACAAGATGATAGAAGGATTAGAAGGCCCATACACAGATGAAGAACGCCAAAAGGGACAAGAAATCATCCGGATGAACAGCGTAGTAGACGAGCGCGTAGCTATTCATATGAAACAACTAAAAACAGAAATTGCTCATATGAAGAAACGAAAGACATCGAATCAGAAATATACCAATCCGTATCAAAGCGTCTCCACATACGACGGCATGTTTCTAGATAAGAAAAAGTAGGTGACAGTATGGCAGAACTAACAGAAGAGAAAGTCCAATTCTTACAACAGTACGACCAGCTCCTTCACACCATGAGTGAAGGATTCGATTACATAGAAGAGCACCTGGATGAAGAAGCACCACCCGAAGTCGACCAAGTCTTCAGCGACCTCGTCCAAGCCATGCAACAGCTCCACCAAGGCAACCAACAACTCGCAGCCTTCATTGGCGACACAGAACAGCTGAAATACCAGATCGTCGACTTTCAAGAAATCGTAGAAATGATGTCAGAATGGTTCGAGAAACCAACAAACCTCGACAAGAAATCACTCATCAGCGGAAAAGTCGCCCCGAACTTTGAAAGTTGGAGACTGAGTATGCACCAACTATTAAAACCGTATATTCAACATTAGACTCGTTACCTGCTTAGGTAGCGGGTTTCTTTTTATAAATCGACTATCTAAGTAAGTTGCTGCCCCCCCCTTGTCTGCTTCTGTGTCTGATGGTATGGGATCTAGTTCTTTCTCAGGGGGCCGTTATCCACTTAAGATCAGGACAGGCTGGAGGACTGCGAGACTCCCGCGGGATAAGGAGCCTATCTAGTTCCGGCGTGGAGGACCTAGCGAGACAAGTCATCTTTTTTACAAAGGCTTAACGCCTTTTCCAAAAAGCTGTCTTGTCCGTACGGCCCTGGGCACCACGCCAGAACTTTTATACTAGGGGAGGCCCTGCAGAGAGCGTTAGCGAACGAGGAGACTTCCCAGCTCCCCGCAGGAAAGCGAGTTGGCCTCCAGCCAGTCCAACCACTTTTAACGTAACGGACCATTCTATCCGTCACACTTCCTCCACAGAAAGTTCACCAATTCGCCAAGCATAATACGTCTCAATCTGCATAGTTCTGATGTATAATAAAAGTAAGGGAAGCCCTTACAAAAGCTGTTGTCGATTTTCAAAAGAAAAGTAAGAATCGGCAGTTTAACCAGCTCACATAAAGGGGAAGTATCCCTAATAAACCATCCTTATCCTATTTTCCAACAATTACTGACACAAAGTATTCAAAAAACTCTAAAAATTATAGCAGGTATTCTAGTAGTTGTGGTAGAATAAGTACACATAAGGATGAAAGGAGGACACTTTCTATGAAGTACAACATTCGTGGTGAAAATCTTGAGGTAACGGCGGCGATTAATGATTACGTCGAGAAGAAGATTGGTAAGTTAGGCCGTTACTTTGATGAGGAGCCTACATCAGAGGTACATGTCAATTTAAGTGTCTATAATGATGAGCAGCAAATCGAGGTTACAATTCCAATGAAAAATCTCTTACTCCGTGCTGAAGAACGGCACGTGGACTTATACGCTGCCATTGACCTTGTGGTAGGGAAGTTAGAACGACAAATCCGCAAGCACAAAACAAAAATTAACCGTAAATTCCGCAACGAAGGCGCACCAAAATACGTTTTCGCGGAAATGGAAAAGAGCTCACAGCAAGCTGATCCTTATGATGATGAAGATATTGAAATTGTTAAAAACAAGAGATTTGATCTAAAACCAATGGACTCTGAAGAAGCCGTTCTACAAATGGATATGCTAGGCCACAGCTTCTTCGTCTTCACAAACGCAGACACGAACAACACGAACGTAGTGTATCGTCGTCGCGACGGCAAATACGGTCTTATCGAACCAAATTAATAAAGAATAAGGAAAAGCTGTCTCCTATTTAGGAGGCAGCTTTTTTGTATGGGGAGGGCCGTTACGTTTGTTGAGCGATAGGGGTGACTGGGGAACGACTCGCTTTCCGCGGGCGAGCTGTCGAGCCTCCTCCCTCACTTCGTTCAGTCCGGGGTCTCGTCGACCTCTTTCTCCCGCAGGAGTCTCCCCGTTCCCCAGTAACCCACTTGATTTGATTTGGTCTAACGGCCCCCGCTATATAAGGGTAATAGGCACTTAACCGATACTACCCAGCAGGTGGCATATTTCCGTTAATTCTAATATGGCAAAGGTGGTCCGAGAAATTGCGAGACTCCTGCGGCAGTAGGAGCTCGTAAATAAAAGAGGAAGTTCGACTAAGAACGTCACGTCCTGTGACAACGTCGAACGATCCCACGTCGTGTGGGGCCGCGGAAAGCGAGTGATTTCTCGGACCACCTTCCTCTATCTACAGTTAACGGAAACACTCCCCTTAAAAATTTCCTCACATTTCCTCGAAAAAGAACAGTTTTTAGCCCGCAGCTTACCAAAATTAAAAAACTGCAACCAGAAACCCTAATTTACCGGGATTCTTCGTTGCAGTTTTTCAATTTCTGTCGTTGGCCCTCTTAAAAGCTCTCATGGTATAAATTAGGTAACGATGAAAGGAGGCGTGCCTATGAAGAAAGATGAGCTTTCCTATACTGAACTGTATCACAAAGTTAAAAAGCAGGAAGAGCTGATCACGCAGCTATTGGAAATCCTCGCTGTAACCAATCGAAAGGTTAGCGAACTGGATCAACGACAGCGTCGCGTCGAGCTTCATCACCTTCAAGTTTAAACCCCCGTTTTTGCAGCCTCACCTCCCTCGCACGATTCCTCGCAAGTTCCTCATTTAAAAGGGCAGCTCATCCTCGGGCTGTTCTTTTCTTCATTATAGGGGATAGTAGTCCAGCTCCGGCGCCTACCACCTCGAGGTCTTAAGGCAAAACGGGCTATAAGTAAAAAGCAACTTATAGCCCGTTTTGCCTTAAGCTTATCGGTGGTGAGCAAGGCGCCTGCGCTTCCTGATAGTAAGTTGTCACTTCCTACCTAAAAGTGTTATGATTATTGTCAGATCTAACTAATAATTAAGTAACGGATTTCTATAAATAGGGGAGCGTTATACATGCGTGCTTTGCTGAAAAAAGTATTTGGAGACGATAACTCACGCCAACTTAAGAAGATGCAGCGAGTTGTCGATCAGATTGAATCTTTAGAACCTCAATATGAGAAGTACTCAGATGAGGATCTTCGTGCGAAAACAGAAGAATTTAAAGAGCGTTATCAAAAAGGTGAAGATCTTGATGATATTTTACCAGATGCCTATGCGGTCGTTCGTGAAGGAGCGAAACGTGTATTAGGATTGCGCCCTTACCCAGTTCAGTTATCAGGTGCAGTGGCCTTACATGAAGGGAACATTGCTGAGATGAAAACGGGTGAAGGTAAAACGCTAGCCTCTGCTTTACCAGCCTATTTAAACGCCATCACTGGAAAAGGCGTTCACATTATCACCGTCAACGATTACTTGGCGACACGTGACTCTAGTGAAATGGGTCAACTACATGAATTCCTTGGTCTAACTGTCGGTTTGAACTTAAACGGCATGTCGAAGGAAGAGAAGAAAGAAGCTTATCTTGCCGATATTACGTATGGTACGAACAACGAGTTTGGGTTCGATTACCTGCGTGACAATATGGTGTTATATAAAGAACAAATGGTACAGCGCCCACTTCACTTCGCGATCATTGACGAAGTGGACTCCATCTTAATTGATGAAGCGCGTACGCCACTTATTATCTCAGGTTCTGCGCAAAAGTCTGCGAACCTTTACCATCAGGCAGACCAATACGTGCGTACCCTTACTCAAGAAGAGGACTATACGTATGATGAGAAGACAAAAGGTGTTCAACTAACAGAACAAGGGATTAACAAAGCAGAACGCTTCTTCAATATCGAGAACTTGTATGACCTTCCAAACGTGTCGATTACTCACCACATTAACCAGGCGTTAAAAGCGCACACGTCTATGCTTCGTGACCAGGACTACGTGGTGCAGGAAGAAGAAGTTGTGATCGTTGACCAATTTACGGGTCGTTTAATGAAAGGTCGGAGCTACAGCGATGGCTTACACCAGGCGATTGAGGCGAAAGAAGGCCTTCAAATCCGTAACGAAAGCCAGACGCTTGCAACGATCACATTCCAGAACTACTTCCGTATGTACGATAAGATCTCTGGTATGACCGGTACAGCGAAAACGGAAGAAGAAGAGTTCCGTAACATTTATAATATGAACGTTGTTGTGATTCCAACGAACAAGCCAATTGCTCGTGATGACAAAGCGGACATGATTTATAAATCAACCGATGCGAAGTTCTTAGCTGTCGTAGAGGACATTAAAGAACGCTATGAAAAAGGACAGCCTGTTCTAGTCGGTACTGTTGCGGTTGAAACGTCCGAGCTCATCTCAAATTACTTGAAGAAAGCGAAGATCCCGCACAACGTCTTAAACGCGAAGAACCACTTCCGTGAGGCAGAAATCATTGAGAACGCAGGTCAAAAAGGTGCCATTACGATTGCGACGAACATGGCCGGCCGTGGTACAGACATTAAGCTTGGCGATGGTGTTCGTGAGCTTGGTGGATTAGCTGTAATGGGTACAGAACGCCACGAATCACGTCGTATTGATAATCAGCTTCGTGGTCGTTCCGGACGTCAGGGTGATCCTGGTGTATCTCAGTTCTATCTTGCGATGGAAGACGAATTAATGCGTCGTTTCGGTTCTGATAACATGCGTAACATGATGGACCGTCTCGGTATGGATGATTCTCAGCCAATTGAGAGTAAAATGGTCTCTCGTGCGGTTGAATCCGCGCAAAAACGCGTAGAAGGTAATAACTTTGATGCTCGTAAAACACTTCTTGCGTATGACGATGTGCTTCGTCAGCAACGTGAAGTTATTTACAAGCAGCGTTACGACGTTTTAACCTCTGAAAACTTGCGTGAGATTATCGAAGAGATGATGAAATCAACGGTTGAGCGTCAAGTTGCTCTCCACACTCAAGATGAGATGGATGAGAACTGGGAGCTTGATGCGCTTGTCACGTATCTAAACGCCAATATCCTTGAAGAAGGCGACGTTTCAGCGTCTGACCTAAATGGGAAAGACCCTGAAGAGATGATTGAACTCATCATGGAAAAAGTGAAGGAACGTTATGATAAGAAAGAAGAAGAACTAACGCCTGATCAAATGCGTGAGTTTGAGAAAGTTATCCTTCTTCGCACAGTTGATACAAAGTGGATGGATCACATCGATCAGATGGATCAGCTGCGTCAGGGTATTCACCTGCGTGCTTATGGTCAGAACGATCCGTTACGCGAGTATCAGTTCGAAGGATTTGCGATGTTTGAGAAGATGATCGCGGCCATTGAAGAAGAAGTTTCAAAATACGTGATGAAAGCTCAAATTCGTGAGAACCTGCAGCGCCAGGAAGTAGCCAAAGGAGCACAAGCTGTTTCTGGCGGACAAGACGAACAAGAACAACAAAAAGAGAAGAAACGTAAACCTGTTGTAAAAACGGACCACGTGAAGCGCAATGACCCTTGTCCTTGCGGTAGCGGTAAGAAATACAAGAACTGTCATGGTCAGTAATAGGTGAGGGCACGCTCTTTTCGAAGAGGGTGTCTTCCCTATTTACAGTGGTTTTAAAATTAGATGAGGTGATGTCATGGAACTAGTAGATATTAAGCAAGAGATTGACAAAATGGCTAATCGTTTAGCGGACTTCAGGGGGTCTCTTTGACCTCGATACAAAGAAAGAGCGCATTGCTGAACTAGAAGAGCAAATGTCTGACCCGAGTTTCTGGGATGACCAGGAAACGGCTCAAAAGGTCATTGGTGAAATAAACGGCTTAAAAGGATACGTGCACAAGTTTGAAGAGCACGTCGAGTCCTTAGAGAACCTTGAGGTATCCTACGAGCTTGTAAAAGAAGAAGGCGACGAAGAGCTTGCTGAAGAGCTTGAAGAAGACATGAAAAAGCTAGTTGAAGCACTTAATGAATTTGAGCTGCAAATGCTTCTTAGTGAACCGTATGATAAAAACAACGCGATCCTTGAACTCCACCCAGGTGCTGGTGGTACTGAGTCTCAGGACTGGGCAAGCATGCTTCTTCGCATGTACACACGCTGGGCTGAAGAGCGTGGCTTTAAGGTTGAAACGATGGACTACCTTCCAGGTGAGGAAGCTGGTGTGAAAAGCGTAACGCTAAACATTCAAGGTCATAACGCTTATGGCTACCTGAAAGCGGAAAAAGGGGTTCACCGTCTCGTGCGTATTTCCCCGTTCGACTCAGGAGGCCGTCGCCATACATCCTTCACGTCTTGTGAGGTCATGCCAGAGTTTAATGATGAGATTGATATTGAAGTGCGTTCAGAAGATCTTAAAGTAGACACGTACCGTGCAAGTGGTGCCGGCGGTCAGCACGTTAACACAACAGACTCCGCTGTCCGTATTACGCACACACCAACGAACACGATTGTAACGTGTCAGTCTGAACGTTCTCAGATCAAAAACCGCGAACAAGCCATGAAGATGCTGAAGTCGAAGTTATATCAACAAGAAATCGAACGTCAGCAGCGTGAACTGGACGAAATCCGCGGAGAACAAAAAGAAATCGGTTGGGGAAGCCAGATTCGTTCCTACGTCTTCCACCCATATTCCATGGTTAAAGACCACCGAACGAACAAAGAAGTCGGAAACGTACAAGGTGTCATGGACGGAGACCTAGACCCATTCATCGACGCCTACCTGCGCTCCCTCATCAACTAATACAAAAAAAGCCTGCCCACCCGGCAGGCTTTTTTGCGCTTTACAGAACCAAAGCGTGCCAGACACCAAGTGATGCACTAAAGCACTAAAGCGTGCCAGACACCAAGCGTTGCTCTAAAACACTAAAGAGTGTCAGACACCCTGCACTCCTTTACCGCGCTAATACGTTATTTCGGTGTCGTTTACACCTTCAGGGTTTGGTGCTATACTCCATATCGGACTTTTACGAAAATGAATACATATGTGAGTGAACTCGTCCTCAAATGCACACAATCAAAGAAAGGACAATCAGGTTCGCTTTCACACTTTACCGTAACAGCGAGTGCCAGACACCCTTTACTCTGTTAAAGGGTGTCTGGCACTATGTAGTGAGCTAAAGGAAAGGGGTTTTTGGGGATGATGAAGAAGTATCGGAGAGAGCCGATGCCAGAATGGCTACGGCATATTATTGAGTACACGTTAGTGATTGTGGGGTCAGCCTTTGTGGCTACCGCGTTTAATATTTTCCTACTACCGAATGAGATTGCCTCTGGTGGTGTGGCTGGAATCAGTACCATAACGAAAGGGCTGTTTGGCTGGGATCCGGCGTATGTTCAGTGGGCCCTTAACATTCCGCTATTTATATTAGGCGTTATTATTCTTGGCAAGAACTTTGGTGCTAAATCATTAGTTGGGACACTGGCGTTGCCATTTTTCGTTAAGCTGACAAGTGGAATTGAACCGGCTACAGAGAATGCACTTCTTGCCGCAATATTCGGAGGCATGGGTGTTGGAATAGGGTTAGGTATTGTGTTCAGAGGCCGCGCTTCAACTGGTGGAATAGATCTTATTGCTCAAGTTATTCATAAATACACCCACATACCACTAGGACTTTGTGTAGCTATGGTAGATGGGTTAATTGTTACAACGGCAGCCATTGTGTTCGACATTGAAAAGGGTCTATTTGCTCTTATCGGTTTATTTGCTACTTCCCGAACAATCGACCTTGTGCAGGTTGGTTTAAATCGTTCAAAAAATGTCATGATTATTTCGAATGAATTAGAAGAAGTGAGGCAAGCTATCATCAAGGAAATTGATCGTGGTGTAACCGTGTTAAACGGTAAAGGCGGTTATACGAATGAAGATCGCCATATCATCATGGTCGTGGTGGAGCAGAGTGAATTCACCAAATTGACACAAACCGTTAAGAGTATTGACCCCTCAGCTTTTGTTATTGCAATGGATGCAGCTGAGGTACTTGGGGAGGGTTTTAAAACTTCCTGAATTGGTTATAATATCCTTGATGGAAACTACACTACTTCGTTAGGGGGAAGTAACATGAAAAGCAAACTGTTAGCCCTGTTATTCGGATCCGCTCTTGTACTTAGTGCATGTGGTGGCGGTGGCGATGATGGTGGAGAAGATGCCACTACTGACAATGGCGAAGACACACAAACAGAAGAAGGAACAAATGGTGACACGGGTACCGATGGTGGCGAAAGCACTGAAGGCGAAGGTGGCGGTGAAGGTGCTGTTGATACAGCAGCTGCTGAGAAGATTTATAAGCAAACATGTGCTGGATGTCATGCAAACGATCTATCTGGTCAAGTAGGTCCATCTCTTCAAACAATTGGTTCAAAGCTAGACAAGAGTCAGATCGCAGATATTATCAAGAATGGTCAAGGCGGTATGCCAGCTCAGAACCTGAGTGAGGAAGAGACCAATACCGTTTCTGCTTGGTTAGCATCTAAGAAATAAGGACTCATTTACCCGAACATATGTAATGAAAAAGCTCAAAGTATTCAATACTTTGGGCTTTTTTCTTGTGGATTTTCCAGTACGGTGACAAATTTCTTGTGCTTCCCTAGCAGATTTCATAATATGACAACATTTGAAATGAAAATGTAATAAAAATATGTCTAAAAAAATAGAAAATAGATGTTATAATGAGTAGGACAAAAGACGAAGTGAATTTTAGAAATGTAGACAGAATATGGACAAACAGACAATCAAGATTAATCATACATGTACAGGTGGTTTGCTAATGATTGAAATGAAAGACGTGTCGAAAACATATCCGAATGGGGTTTCTGCTCTTAATGAAGTGAACCTCTCAATTGAACAAGGTGAGTTCGTTTATGTCGTTGGACCAAGTGGAGCAGGTAAATCAACACTTGTCGGCATGATGTATAGAGAAGAAAAGGCTACTGGCGGCTCCATTTCGATTAATGGAGTTTATTTAAATAAAATGAAAGAACGTAAGATTCCACACTTAAGAAGAGATATCGGCGTTGTATATCAAGACTTTAAATTGCTTCCAAGATTAACAGTCTATGAAAATATTGCTTTTGCATTAGAAGTAATTGAGGAAACACCAAAGAATATCCGTCGCCGTGTTATGGAAGTCCTTGATCTTGTAAACCTCAAACACAAAGCTCGTCATATTCCTGATGAGTTATCCGGTGGTGAACAACAGCGAGTTTCGATTGCAAGAGCCATTGTAAATCATCCGAAGACGGTGATTGCAGATGAGCCAACAGGAAATCTAGACCCGGAAACGTCTTGGGAAATTATGAGGATTTTCGAAGAAATTAATGCACGTGGAACAACCGTTATTATGGCAACACACAGCAAAGACATCGTAAATACCATGAAGAAGCGCGTTATAGCAGTCGAAAATGGTCGAATTGTACGCGATGAGCATCGAGGTGAATACGGTTATGAAGCTTAGAACGGTAGGTAGGCATATACGTGAAGGCGGAAAGAACATCTACCGAAATGGTTGGATGACAGTAGCATCCATTGGTGCTGTAACGACAACTCTACTATTAGTCGGGATTTTCGTTGCACTGATGTTGAACCTAAATCAGATGGCGAACAATGTTGAAGACGACGTAGAAATTAGAGTTCTTGTTGATTTAACAGCCCAAGAAGAAGATATTCAAAAAATTGAAGCGAAAATTAGAGATATCACTGAAATATCAAGTCTCCAATTCTCATCTAAGGAAGAAGAGCTTGAGAGCCTAATGGAGACAATGGGTGAAGATGGCAAGCAGTGGGAGTTATTTGAGCAGGATAATCCTCTCAATGATGTCTTTGTAGTAAAGACAGCAGATCCTGTCGATACATTTGATGTTGCAGACGAAATTGCCACGTTTGATAACGTCGACGAAGTTACATACGGGCAACAGGTAGTTGAGAAGTTGTTGAAATTCACCCAATACGCACGTTACATTGGGATCGGACTTATTGCAGGATTAGTATTTACAGCTATATTCCTCATTTCAAACACGATTAAACTTACCATTACAGCAAGAAGCAAAGAAATAGGTATTATGAAACTCGTTGGAGCAACGAACAGCTTCATTCGCTGGCCGTTCTTCATTGAAGGCATGTTACTCGGAATCCTGGGATCACTTATTCCAATTGGAGTAACTTTAGGAGCCTATTACTATGTGTATAACAACTTAAGAGAGAAGATAAACTTCTCATTTGTGGAGATTATTCCATTTGATCCACTAGCATGGCAATTAGCATTAATCTTACTTGCGATCGGAGCGTTCATTGGCGTATGGGGAAGCGTGATGAGTGTCCGCAAGTTCCTAAAAGTATAAAACAGCACTTAGACAGGGAAGGGGAAAGGCGGAATATGAGAAAGATAGTAAGCATGTTTTCGATCTTTGCACTTTTATTAGCAGGAACGTTTGCAGGTTCTGCTGAGAAAGTGATGGCGAAATCTTCTTCAGAATTACAACAGGAAATTAACGAGTTGAAAAAGAAACAAGCTGAATTAGATGAAAAACGAGCGAATGCGCTTGAAAATAAAGACGAAACAGAATCAGAGCTTAGTGAAAATATTGCAAAACAAGAAAAAATCGATGCACAGATGAAAGAACTTGATCAAAAAGTTTCGAATACAGCAAGTGACATTAGCGCAAAAGAAGAACAAATCTCTAAAACAAATAACGAAATCGAACAAACTGAAAAAGAAATTAAACAGCTTAAAAAAGAGATTAAAGAATTAATTGCAAGCATTGCGCAACGAGAGCAGCTTTTGAAAGATCGCCTTCGTACCCTTCAAAAAAATGGCGGAGACATTAGTTATTTAGAAGTGATTATGGAATCAAAAGATTTCGGTGATTTCTTAAATCGCACATCAGCTGTAAATAAGATCATGGGCCAGGACCAAAAGATATTAGATACGCATCAGTCTGAGAAAAAGGCTTTAGAAGAAAAGAAAGTCGAAGTAGAAGACAAGAAGAAGCAGCTTGAAACGAAGAAGTCCAACTTAGAAGATCAGAAGAAGCAGTTAGAATCTCTTAAAGCTCAACTTGACGAGCAGCTAGACCAAAAGCGTGAGCTAATGGATAGTTTAGAGCAAAAAGAGCAAGAGCTTCATGATAAGAAAATGGAATTCTCGGAACAAGCAGAAATCCTTCAAGGCCAAGCAGCAGCTATTAAAGCTGAACGCCAACGTACGCAACAATCTAAACAAGAAGCTGAAGAACGTGAAGCAGCGGCAGCACTTGCAGCAAAGCAGAAGAGAGAAGCGGAACAAAAAGCAAAACGAGAAGCCGAACAAAAAGCACAAAACAACAACTCTTCTAGCAACAACTCTTCTAGCAACAACTCAAGTAGCTCTAGCAACTCATCAAGCAGCAGTAACAATGTAAGTTCAACACCAGCACCGTCTGCTCCAAGCTCAAGCGGATTTATTCGCCCGGCAGCTGGACCTGTTACATCTACTTTCGGCCCACGTTGGGGAACACAACACCCTGGTATTGACTTAGGTCGCGCAGGTGCATCTAATCCAATTAAAGCTGTAGCGTCAGGGACGGTTATTAAATCCTATTATTCTTCAAGTTACGGTAACGTTGTATTCCTTTCTCACTTAAAAGGAGGACAAGTTTATACAACGGTTTATGCGCACATGCAAAATCGTGCCGTTTCAAGTGGACAATCGGTTCAGCAAGGCCAAGTCCTTGGTGAAATGGGTAATACCGGATACTCCACTGGAACACACCTACACTTTGAACTTCACGTTGGGCCTTGGAACGCTTCGAAGACCAATGCTGTAAATCCATCAAGGTATATTAACTTCTAAAACAATAGAAAAGTTCAAGGTAAGAGCTACACCTCTCGAGGTGTGGCTCTTATTTTCGTATGTGTAAGGTTTGACATTTCTCATATCCTCGTAACTATAAAGCTAGCATACTATGTCTTCTAACAAAGCTTATCCAAACGGTCCCCGTGAGATTATGATGATCAGGTGAAGGGTAAAGAATGGAAGAAGACTTTTATGGAGAGATTATATGGCATTAGAACCACTAGATTCATAAAAGGAAACGTCTAGCACTAGGAAGGATGAAGCCATAAATGACGAAACCAATTAAAGCTTATATCTTTGATGTATACGGTACACTCTTTGACGTACATACCGTAAAAGAGAAATGTGAAGAATTTTTCCCGGAAAAAGGTGAAGCGATCAGTCAGTCCTGGAGGCAGAAACAGCTTGAGTATTTCTTCTTATATCAGGTCATGGGGAAATACCGCCGATTTCCTGTTGTTACGATGAATGCACTTCATTACGCGGTGAAGAAACATGGTGAGGAAATGACGCAGGAACAAAGTGATGCCCTTATGGATGCCTACTTACATCTAGATCATTATGAAGAGGTGGAAGAGGTGCTTGGAAAACTTGAGAACTATGAGCGCGTAGTCTTCTCAAACGGAACCCCTGAAACGCTTACTCCTCTTCTTGAACATGCAGGATTAACGAATTATGTTGATAAGGTATTAAGTGTTGATGGTGTTAAACAATTTAAGCCTTCCCAGGATTCATATCTGTATGCCCTAGATCAGCTTGGCGTGAAGCGAGAAGAAGTCCTTTTCATGTCGTCAAATGGATGGGACATTTCAGGTGCGAAAAACTTCGGTTTCCAAACGGCTTGGATTAATCGCAACCGCTTACCAGTCGAGGAGCTAAACTTAGAACCAGATAAGATTTATGAGGACTTAAATGGCATCTTAGAGTGGATTGAAGATAAATAAGAAGGAAGACCGACATTCATCACGCCAGAATGTCGGTCTTGCTATGTAAAAGATGTATGATTCATATTATATTTAGGTTACATCTTTTGTGGCTCCAAAAAATGGTGTACACTAGTAGGTAAGGAATTAGGAGAAAGCTTTTCTTTTTTATCGTGGACATGTCGGGTTTGTTTCTGGCATATAGTAGGAATATAAGGCATCTCACAAGGCGGTGTGATGCCCATTTGTGTAGCATTTTCGGTGCGAAAATCGATTTATTCGAGGTGAAAGGTATGAACCTAAGAAAACGGTATCTGGCCGTCTTGCTCGTTGCTTCTATGGTATTAGGGGCAATCATTACGTATGCGGGCGTCCAACTCGTTGAGCCTGGTGAAGGACAGGCTAAGAGCGAAGTGACAAACAGCGAGAGTCAGGCTTCTACAGATGAAAATCAAGGTTCAAAGGAGTCGCTCGGGGATATCCTCGATGGATTGAAAGAAGATAATAATGGTGAGCTTTCCAAAGTGAACCGTGCTTATTCTTTAATCCAGGACAAGTATGTTCAGGACATTGAGTCTCAAAAATTAGTAGAAGGCGCGATTCAAGGCATGCTCGATACGTTAGAAGATCCATACAGCGTGTACATGGACCAAGAAACGATGGAGCAATTCAACAACTCCATTTCTTCCTCATTTGAAGGAATCGGAACAGAAGTAAGTATGGTTGATGGAAAAGTAACGATTGTATCTCCGTTTAAAGGTTCCCCTGCTGAAAAAGCAGGCCTTAAGCCAAAAGACCAAATTTTAAGTGTCGACGGGGAAAACATCGAAGGCTTAGATTTATATGACGCTGTTTTAAAAATCCGCGGAGAAAAAGGCACAACGGTTACCCTAGAAATTGAACGTCCAGGCGTTCAGGAGCCACTAACGATTGATGTTGTGCGTGACACGATTCCAATTGAAACGGTTTATTCTAGTGTAAAAGAAGTGGACGGCAAAAAAGCAGGTGTCATTGAAATCACGTCTTTCTCTGAAAACACAGCGAAAGATTTTAATACACAGCTTAAAGAGCTAGAAGACAAAGGAATTGAGGGACTTGTTATCGATGTTCGCGGAAATCCGGGCGGTTTATTCACATCGGTTCAAGAGATATTAAAGAACTTCATCCCGAAAGATAAGCCAATGGTTCAAGTAGAGAATAGCGAAGGCCAAAAAGAACGCTACTTCACAGAACGAGAAGGCAAAAAAGAGTACCCTATTACTGTTTTAATCGATGAAGGTAGTGCATCTGCTTCTGAAATTTTAGCAGGCGCGATGAAAGAAGCGGGTGACTATGAACTGATCGGGAATCAAACGTTTGGTAAAGGTACTGTTCAACAACCTCTTCCAATGGGCGACGGCAGTAGTATGAAGCTAACCGTTTATAAATGGCTTACTCCAGATGGCAACTGGATTCATAAAGATGGAATCAAGCCAACTATTAAAGCGGATTTACCTGATTATTTCTATACCAACCCAGTTCAGATTAAAGATGAACCACTATCGTTTGACCAAAATAGCGAAAAGGTCGCTAACGTTCAGAAGATGTTAGAGGGGCTTGACTATAAACCAGGACGTAAAGATGGTTACTTTAGTCAAGAAACCGTTCAAGCGGTGAAGGCCTTCCAAAAGGCAAATGACCTTAAATCAACGGGTGAAGTGAACAAAGAAACAGCTTCTCAAATTCAGGCTAGAGTCATTGAGAAAGTTCAAAACAAAGAGAACGACACCCAATTGAAAAAAGCTCTAAACGTATTGTTTAGTGAATAAGGTAGCAGGAATTTAACGATTCGTATCGAATTAAATCCGTAGCATATCGCTACGGATTTTTTTCATGAATAGATGTTAGGGTTGGGGGAGAGTGAATGAGGCTTTTGCTTGCTGTGTGTGGCTTGCGCATTTCGCTTGTGCAGACACTCGGTACATAAGTCAATCAGCTCCGTGAGGGAAGAGCACCTCACTGCGCTGCTTGACTTATGACTGCCGTGTCTAAACGCGGCCCTCAGCATTTCATTAGTGTCCAGCTTCGGCGGGTAGGGCCTAGCGCGATAAGCAATCTGACTGCAGTGGGACAAGCCCACTTCCGTCATTTTGCTTATCCGTACGGCCCTGGGCGACCCGCCTGCGCATTTCGATTTGTCCAGCTTCGGGCCGCAGACACTCGGTACATAAGTCAATCAGCTCCGTGAGGGAAGAACACCTCACTGCGCTGCTTGTCTTATGACTGCCGTGTCTAAGCGCGGCCCTCAGCATTTCATTGTCCAGCTTCGGCGGGTAGGGCCTAGCGAGATAAGACAAGCCACTGCAGTGAGCAAGCTCACTTCCGCGTCTTGTCTTATCCGTACGGCCCTGGGCACCCGCCTGCGCATTTCATTATAGGAGGTTTACATCATGATTTCTGATTGGTTTTTGGAACTTGGGAGAGGGTTTGGGCGGTTGTTTTTGCAGCCGATTGTTTATTGGACCGTGTTGCTTTTGCTATTGGCTTCTGTGAAGCGGATTAAGCGGGAGAGGCGGGATTTTGGGAGTAAGATTTTTAATATATTTGCGGAGTTGCGTAAGACGATTGGGTTAAGTTTATTATTTGGACTTATATTATCGATTGTTTCTATAGCAGTTGGTTTTTCCCTTCCTTATCCTGTTGTCTTATTGTGGTCGGCTGTTGTTATTCTTCTTACTTTGTCTCTTCGGTTTTACTGGATTTCTCCGGCTTATACGTTAGCACTAACTGCAGTGCTTTTATTATGGATCCCGGAGTTCAGTGGATCGTTCCTTCCTGACTCATGGGTAAGTGTTTTAGAAGACACGAGTTTATCAGCTTTAGCGCTATTACTTGGGGTATTATTAATGGTTGAAGCGATTATGTATCAACGATTTCAGAATAATGATTCCTTCCCGCAATATGTAAAAGGAGGACGGGGTAAGTTAATTGGTCAGCATCGTTTGAAGCGACTTGGTTTTCTTCCTGTTTTCTTCTTAATTCCAGGAGGAGCGATTGAGCCTTTTGTTGAGTGGTGGCCGATGCTTGCTGTTGGTGATGAAACATATGGCTTAATGATGGCGCCGATTCTATTAGGGTTTGAACATGTGGTCCGTGGTGTGTCTCCGAGACACGCAGCCCTAACGATGCGTGCATCAATGGTTGTATTATCGATTGGTGTGATTGGCTTGGCTGCAGCAAGCTTCTATTATCCAATTCTGGCACTTGTCGCTGTGCTCGTTGCACCTGTTGGGCGAGAGATTAGTTCATTTTTACTAAGATGGCGGGACCAGGGGAGAAACCCTTATTTCACACCACGTTATGATGGACTGCCGATTTTAGGTGTAATACCTGGTTCTCCTGCTGATGATATGAACTTAATTGTAGGGGAAACGATTGAGAAGGTGAATGGTTTACATGTTACGAATGAGCAGGACTTTTACCATGCTGTTCAGTCCAATCTCGCTTATTGCAAAATTGCCGTTCGTGATACAGCGGGTGAAATTCGCTTTGCTAAACGTGCGATGTATGAAGATGATCATTATGAACTGGGGTTAGTTTTTGTTAAGGATCAGTACGCGAAGCAGAAAAAAGCAAAATAGATTGTATTTAAAAGGAGAGCGAAAAGCTCTTCTTTTTTTGTGTCTTGAGGTTTGGGCCGTTTTGCGGGTGTCCGGATTACAGAGCCAAGCGTCGAGACGAGCGCTAAGAGTGTCCAGACGCGGCTGCCAAGAGTCGGGACGAACGCCGAAAGTGTCTGGACGCGGGCGCCAAGTGTCGAGACGCCCGCGCCAAGCGTCGAGACGAGCGCCGAAAGTGTCCAGACGCCCGCGCCAGGTGTCGGGACGCCCGCCAAAAGTGTCGAGACGCCGGCACCAAGCGTCGAGACGCCGGCACCAAGCGTCGAGACGAGCACCGAAAGAGTCGAGACGCCCGCCCCAAGCGTCGAGACGCCCACCCCAAAGTGTCACAACCAGCCCCAAAGCATCCCGACAACTCAAAAACATAATATAGCAACATTCCACCCATACTATAACTGGTATAGACAACTAGATATCTGGGTGGTATTCTATACGTAATAAAAAGCGTTTTCATTGTTATTATGATCTTAAGGAGGGAGCTTATGCTCAACTTTTTGCAACGCATTGGGAAGTCTTTAATGTTTCCAATTGCGACACTTCCTGCTGCTGCGTTACTTGTGCGGCTTGGGAAGGAAGATATGCTGGATATTCCGTTCATTACCGCTGCGGGGAACGGAATTCTGGGGAACCTTGCTATTATTTTTGCTATAGGAATTGCGATGGGGTTATCTCACGATGGAAGCGGAGGAGCAGCGCTTGCTGGTGCGATTGGCTACCTTGTTTTAACAGAGGGCGCTCAGTCGATTGACCCTGATATAGATATGAAGGTGTTTGGTGGTGTGATTGCCGGTATTGCTGGTGGTTTGCTGTACAACAAGTACTACAATGTGAAATTTCCGGATTGGCTTGCTTTCTTTGGTGGGAAGCGGTTCGTCCCGATAATTACGTCGCTCGTGATGGTCGCGACGGCGTTTGTGCTAGGGTTTGTGTGGCCGCCTGTACAGGATGGGCTTGATGCACTAGGGAATTGGATTTTAAATGCTGGTACAGCTGGTGTTGGGATCTATGGGGTCTTAAATCGTCTCTTAATCCCAGTAGGGCTGCACCACGTTATGAACGCTGTTATCTGGTTTGATTTCGGTACGTATACAACAGCTTCAGGTGAGGTGTTCCACGGGGAGATTAACCGCTTCTTAAACGGAGATCCTGAAGCGGGTTATTTCTTGGCTGGATTCTTCCCAGTTATGATGTTTGGTTTGCCGGCAGCTTGTGCGGCCATGTATGTGGCAGCGAAGAAAGAGCGTAAAGCCGCTGTTGGGGGCTTGCTGTTTAGTATTGCATTTACATCTTTTTTAACAGGTGTGACAGAACCGATTGAATTCTCTTTCATGTTCTTATCGCCTTTGTTGTACGTTGTTCATGCGCTCTTAACGGGTGTATCTATGATTGCGGCCTACTTACTTGATATTCGACACGGATTTGGATTCTCGGCAGGTTTAATTGATTATCTGTTGAATTTTACATTAGCTCAAAATCCGTTGTTACTAGCTGGTCTGGGACTCGTGATGGGAGCGATCTACTTCGTCATTTTCTATTTCCTCATTATTAAGTTGGACCTCAAGACACCAGGTCGTGAGGATGAAGACATGGAGGACGAACAAATCGAGACGGAGAAGGGCGACTATGATGCGGTTGCTTATCACTATATTGAAGCCCTTGGTGGTATGAACAATATCGAAAGTCTTGATTACTGTACGACGCGCTTACGTATGCAGATTACGGACCAAGACAAAGTAGATGAGAAAAAGCTTAAACGACTCGGTGCTCGTGGAGTCATGAAAATGAGCAAGAAGAATCTTCAGGTTATTGTCGGAACAACAGTTGAGTTTGTTGCTGATGCAATGCGGAAGCGGATGGATCGTGGAGATACAGAAGCACCAGATGAAACGGTTGATGGTGAAGAGCCATGTGAAGAGACGGCGTCTGAGAAATCCTTAGCTGGAGAAGATTTTGCCTTGCCGATTGAAGGTCGTGTGATGGAGTTGTCTGAAGTTCCGGATGAAGTGTTTGCTCAAGGAATGATGGGGCAGGGCTTTGCTATTGATCCGAGTGGGGATACCTTCACTTCTCCTGTAGACGGGAAAGTTGTGAACGTATTCCCGACTAAGCATGCGATTGGACTTGAAACAGAGAGTGGTATTGAGGTTCTCATTCATATTGGACTCGACACAGTGAAACTTCAGGGAGAAGGATTCGAGCTTCTTGTTGAAGATGGGCAAGCGGTGACGAAAGGGACGCCTCTTATTAAAGTTGACTTTGATAGAATCCGTGACAAAGTGCCTTCTATCGTAACGCCAATTGTATTCACGAATCTGGATGGTGAGTCCTTAACCCTTCATAAGACGGGAGTTCAGGATTCACAAACCACGAACATCGTAACGATACAAAAATAAATCAAGAAAAAGGAGAGTCCAAGCTCTCCTTTTCTAATGAGGAGGGCTGATATGTCTAAGATTTATATGATTAAGGACGTGGAACTTTTATTAGAAGACGGAACCGTTCAAACCGGCCATGTTTTCATTCAAGACGGGAGAATTCAAAAGATAGTTACTGAAATCCAAGATGAGGCTGAGGTCTTGATCGATGGGGCGGGTCACCAGCTTACTCTGTATCCCGGCTTTATTGATGTGCACATTCATGGAGCAAATGGCTGTGATGTGATGGACGGAACGGAAGACGCTTTAGAGGAAATGAGTCGCGTGCTGCCGAGAGAAGGAACAACAAGTTTTCTTGGGACGACGATGACACAGTCTCATGAGGCGATTGAAGTGGCTGTTGAAAATGCAGGTCGTTATGTTGGCCGTCAGAAGCCAGATGGTAGGGCTGAAATGCTAGGTATCCATCTAGAAGGTCCTTTTATTTCAAAAGATAAAGCAGGAGCTCAGCCGCTTGAGCACATTGTGTCACCGAAAGTGGATCTCTTTCAAAAATGGCAAACGAAGAGCGGTGGACATATTAAGCTCGTTACGCTTGCTCCTGAAGAGGATGGGGCCCTTGATTTTATTACGTATTTATCAGATGAAGGTGTGGTGCCTTCAATTGGACATTCGAACGCAACGTTTGATCAAGTGAAAGCAGCTGTCGCGCATGGAGCGAAGCATGTGACTCATTTATTTAACCAGATGAGCGGTCTTCACCACAGGGAACCGGGAGTAGTGGGAGGAGCGCTGCTGCATGATGAGCTGATGACAGAGATGATTGTAGATGGAATTCACGTTCACCTTGATGCAATCCGCCTTGCTTACAAGCAAAAAGGCTCTGATCACACCATTTTGATAACAGATGCGATGCGCGCCAAATGTTTACCTGAAGGAGTTTATGACCTTGGTGGCCAAGACGTCCATGTAAAAGACGGTGAAGCCCGACTTAAGGACGGGACATTGGCAGGGAGTATCTTGACGCTTCAAGGAGCGGCGAAGCGTATGAAATCCATTAGTGATTTGACGAAGCATGAACTGGTTCAAATTACGTCAGAGAATGCGGCGAAGCAACTTGGTGTATTTGACCGAAAAGGAAGCATAGCAGTCGGAAAAGACGCTGATTTTGTATTGATGGATGATGCGATGAACGTGGTGGCGACGATCTGTAGAGGAGTTATTAGTTACCGTAAAGGAGAGGAGCTTTCATGAAGATCATCGTAACGAAAGACGATCAAGAAATGAGTCAAAAAGCAGCAGATCTGTTACAACAATGCATGGAAGAGAATGAGGAGAGCGTGCTAGGGCTTGCGACAGGTGGAACGCCTGGAGGGACCTATCAGGAGTTAATCAGACGATACAGAGCAGGTGAACTGGACTTCTCTCGTGTGACAACTTTAAACCTGGATGAATACGTCGGGGTTGATAAAGATCATCCGCAAAGTTATCACACGTTTATGAAGGAACAGCTATTTCAACATGTTAATATGGATATAGAAAAAGCTCATATTCCAAACGGTCAGGCGTCGAATTTACAAGAGGAATGTGTACGTTATGAGGCGTTAATTGAGCAGGTGGGACCGCCTCACATTCAGCTACTCGGGATTGGCCATAATGGTCATATCGGTTTTAATGAGCCTGGAAGTTCGTTTAAGAGTGAAACGCATGTTGTAGATTTAGCGGATTCGACAAGAGATGCCAATGCGCGTTTTTTTAAATCGAAAAGTGATGTGCCAAGTCAAGCGATTACGATGGGGATTCAATCCATTATGAAGAGTAAGAGAATCGTTCTTATTGCGAGCGGTGAGAAGAAAGCGGAGGCGATCAGAAGGCTTCTCTCTCGGGAAGTGAGTGAGGATTTCCCGGCCTCAGCGCTTCATTCCCATCCTGATGTGACGCTGATTGTGGACTTGTCTGCTTATCAGAAGATCTAAGATTAAGAGGAGGGGTTTTTCATGTTGGATAAACGTTCCCCAATGCCGATGTACTACCAGATTGAAGAGCAGATTAAGCAGCAAATTCAACAAGGGGAGTTTGCGCCTGGGGATATGATTCCGTCTGAACGAGAATTGTCTGAAACCTATGATGTGAGTCGGATGACCGTTCGCCAGTCGATTACGAATATGGTGAACGACGGGATTTTGTATCGGGAAAAAGGTCGTGGGACATTTGTGGCCGAGCAAAAGATTGAACAAACGTTACAAGGAATGACGAGTTTCACAGAAGATATGAAAGCACGGGGAATGATGCCAAGCAGTCGTTTGCTTCATTTTGACGTCGTTCCAGCTCAAGCGGATATGGCTGGTAAGCTTGGGATCCAGCAAGAAGAGGAGTTATTTTTGATTCAGCGTATACGTTTTGCAGACCAAGAACCGATGGCTGTTGAGACGACGTTTATACCGGCAAAATTGGCTCCGGGATTAAATCAGGATAGTGTGCAAGGTTCTCTCTATGAATATATGGAGACGACTCACGGATACCAAATTGGAAGAGCAACGCAGGTGATCGAAGCGACAATCGTGGATCAGCAGGAAGCAGAGTTGCTTCAGGTTCCACTCTCTTCACCAGTGCTTGTGATCGAGCGGAATTCAGTATTAACAGATGGAACCCCTTTTGAAGTCGTGAAATCAGCGTATCGTGCGGATCGTTACAAATTTAGCAGTGATATCACTCGGAAGTAGAGGCGGAATGCAAGAAAAAGGGGCTCGTGGTCAGGATCACACTCTGAACAAATGTTTGATAGCTAAGCTGAAATTTTTGTATTTATGCCTATGGTGATGATACGCTAAAAAACAGCTGAGCACATGAGCTCAAGAACTACCCGAGGGGGAGTAATAATCATGAACAGTTTACAAGATACAATCAAGCTAAATAATGGTGTAGACATGCCTCGTTTGGGGTTAGGCGTATTTAAAGCAGAAGATGGCGAAGAAGTCATTAATTCTGTTAAATGGGCATTAGAACACGGATATCGTAGCATTGATACAGCTGCGGCTTATAAGAACGAAGAAGGCGTGGGTCAAGCGCTTAAGGATTCTGGTTTAAGCCGCGATGAGATTTTTGTTACATCTAAACTTTGGAACTCAGACCAGGGTTATGAAGAAACGCTACAAGCATTTGAGACGAGCCTTGAGAAGCTAGGTCTTGACTATTTAGATCTATATTTAATTCACTGGCCTGTTGAAGGGAAATATAAAGAATCTTGGAAGGCGATGGAGAAGCTTTATCATGATGGTAAGATCCGCGCGATTGGCGTAAGTAACTTCCATCCTCATCATTTAGATGATTTATTGAAGGATGCGGAAGTAACACCTGTCATTAACCAAGTTGAACTTCATCCTAAGCTTGCTCAACAAGAAGTGCGTGACTACTGTGAGAAGCATGACATTGTTGTGGAAGCATGGAGTCCGCTTATGCAAGGTCAAATTCTAGAAGAGCCTGTTATTCAAGAGCTCGCTGAAAAATACAACAAAACCGCTGCGCAAATCGTCATTCGTTGGGATCTACAAATCGGGATCGTAACGATTCCAAAATCAACAAAACAACATCGCATTCAAGAAAATGCGGATGTATTCGACTTTGAACTAACAGACGAAGAAGTGGTGAAAATCACGGAACTTAACGAAAACCACCGCGTAGGACCAAACCCAGACAACTTTGATTTCTAAATAATAGTTCAACCCAGGAGGTACCTGTCCCAATCGGACAGGTACCTTCTTTACGTTAATACAGTAAAGGGTGCCAGACACCCTTCAGTTCTTTAAAGCGTGAACGGGTGTCTGGCACCCTTTATTGCTTTAGTGTGTTATTCTTCATGGAAGTCGTAGAAGATTGTTTCGTAATATGTTTGTGGTTCTTGTTTGTTTTGGTTGTGAAGGTAGTGGACGATTCCCCATTCGAATAGACATAGGAGGATGAGGGTTAGGATTCCGATCATCATAGTAAATCTTCCTTTCTTTTTGATTGGTTTAAATTTACTATAGGGTATGAAACGCGTTTCATAGCAAGTTTTTTTACATATAGATGAGGTGAGGGTATGGCGAATATAAGAGATGTGGCGAAACAGGCTGGGGTGTCGGTGACGACGGTATCGCGTGTGTTGAATAATCATCCTTATGTCACAGAAGAGAAGCGGCTGGCGGTAGAGAAGGCGGTGGAGGGGCTAGGGTATTACCAAAATATCAATGCGATTCATTTATCTAAAGGAGAAACAAGGTTAATAGGTGTTGCGGTTCCGTTTATTAACCATTCCTATTTTTCTACGTTGCTTAACGGAATTGCAGACCAGGCGCTTGTGCGTGATTACAACCTTGTATTTTATCAGACCAATTATCAGGAAGAAGAAGAGAGCAAGGCATTAGAAGCGTTGAAGCGTAAGCAAATAGACGGTTTAATTATCCTTTCTCGTACGAGTGACTGGAGCTCGGTTGAGGGATACCAGGGATTCGGGCCGATTGTGGTGTGTGAGTCATCGGAGCACACTCGTATCCCTTGCGTATCGGTCGACCATTATGAAGCTTTCCGATATGGCATGCGCTATATCATAGGCAAAGGTCATCGACACATCGGTTATTGTATTGGACGAAGGAATGGGACGAATAGTAGTCTAAGAGAAAAAGCATACTGTGAAGAATTGGAATACATAGGTGAAACTTATCGAAAGAATTGGGTATTTAACAATTGCTTAACGATTGAAGATGGGAAGCGCGTGGTGAATGAGTATGTTTCACTTAAAGAGAAACCTTCAGCCTTGCTTATTACAAGTGATCAGGTAGCTGCAGGATTTAGGATGGAAGCCGAGAAGCAGGAGATTCGTGTTCCTCGTGATGTTGCGATTCTTGGGTTTGATAATCACCCTATTGCTGAAGCCCTGGATCTGACGACAATTGAGCTTCCTCTTCATGAAGTGGGAATGTCCCTTGTCGAGAAAGTTAGTAGTAAGAATCCTACATCTGATATCTATCCGTTTGAACTAGTCGAGCGCGGAAGTGTGTAAAGTTCTGAAGGGATTATCCATATACTGCCATGTGCATTATTCATTTAAGGAAGGACGTATCATTGATGGATTTTTCGATCATTTGGATTGCGCTTTTTGTCCTTGCATTAGCGCTTGTATTAATGGGGTTCCTTATGTTTCTGCTCCTTCAAAAGAGAAGAAACATTCGATATGAAAGAAGGAAAAAATCTTATAAAGAGAAATTAAAGCCGGTCGTCCAACAAGTTGTCTTATCAGGAGAAGAAGGGCATTCAAGACTTATCCAAAATGAACAAATCGTTTATGAGGTTCTTGCTGAGTTGCTTGAAGAACTGACTGCCACGTTAAAAGATCCTTTTGTGAAAATGCGGGTGAATTCGTTTGCTCAGTGGACGATGAAAGATTACTATACACGTTTGCTTCACCACCGACGGTTTAGTTTACGTATGAACGCTCTTTATCAGATAGAAGATTTTAAAGTTCAAAGCTTTCAAGAAATGTTGTGGCACCGATATAAAAATAAAACGTATAGAAATATAGCAGAACACTACCAACTGGTACGCACACTTAGCGCACTTGGTTCTCAAGAACTTATTTATGATCTTCTAGGTACCCACGAACGTTATCCTAAATTTTTGTACAAGGAAGTACTGCGCAGGCTTCCTAAAGTAGACACGGAGGGCTTTATTGAACAGTGTGATACTTTACCTCTATCGTTCCAACAGGCTGTTGTAGAATGGATCGGAGAGACGAGAGATTACAGCCGAATCTCTTTTTTAGAAGAGCGCCTTGAAAGTGACTCTTTCGAACTTCGGATAAGCTTGTTAAAGGTGCTGGAAACATTCGGTTACGTATCACGTCATGACGCTGTTCTTGCTCTTGCCACATCAGACTACTTCCAGGAACGGATGATGGTTGCCAGAATTGCTAAAGTGACCGAGAAGGAAAGGTATAAGTTTGTCCTTGTAAACCTGTTGTCAGACTCTAATTGGTTTGTTCGACAAGCAGCTGGGGGAGCGTTAACCGTTTATCAGGATGGCGATATGATTTTAGCGCACGTATATGAAACGAGCGAAGATCCTTATGCCCGGGATATGGCGTATCAATGGTTAGAAAGTGAGGGGGCTGTATGGAAATCATAGGAGCAGTGATGCACGTTTTGTTTCAGCTATTTACCTATCTTTTTGCCGCCTATATGATTGTCGTCATTGGGTTTTATTCCGTCATGCTTGTTATTTCTTCAAGACAGCTTCGGGAGCAGTATGGCCTGAACCAAAAAGAACCTTATGAAGACTATTTGGATAACATTGATGCAAAGCCTGTGTCTGTTATTGTACCTGCTTATAACGAGGAAATTGGTATTTATAATAGTGTTCGAGCGCTTTTAAGTATGAATTATAGTGAGTACGAAATCATTGTTGTTAACGACGGATCTAAAGATCAGACTGTCGATATTATGATTGATAAATTTGATATGAAAAAGATCCCTCGCGTCGTGCGGAAACAATTGGATACAGAAACCATCAGGGGAATCTATCAGTCTTCTATTCACAGCAACGTATTCATGGTTGATAAAGATAATGGTGGCAAGGCTGATGCGTTAAACGCAGGGATTAACGTTTCTCGATATCCATATGTCTGCTCGCTAGACGGGGACTCTATACTAGAACGAGATGCTTTCTTGAAAGTCATGAAGCCTATCATTGAATCAGATGGGGAAGTTATAGCAGCCGGGGGAAGCATACGAATCGCGAATGGGTGTCGTATTGAACGGGGCGAAGTTATGGAGATTGGGTTATCGAAGTCTCCTCTAGTAGTGATGCAAGTGATTGAGTATTTGCGGGCCTTTCTTATGGGAAGAATCGGACTTAGTCGCCACAACCTGTTGCTGATCATATCAGGAGCGTTTGGCATATTCCATAAAGAATCCGTCATACGCGCTGGTGGCTACCGGAGAGAAACGGTAGGGGAGGACATGGAGCTTGTTGTTCGTCTTCATCGTTTAATGAAAGAAGAAAAGGAGGAGAGTCAAATCGTTTATGTGCCTGATCCTGTTTGTTGGACAGAGGCACCTGAGGATACCACGATGTTAAAAAGGCAGCGAAGCCGCTGGCACCGAGGGTTATTTGAATCTCTTTGGCATCATAAGCGCATGTTGTTTAATCCGCGATATGGCAGCATTGGACTGATCTCTGTTCCTTATTTCGTCTTCATCGAACTTATAGGACCTGTGATTGAGTTGCTTGGTTATATTCTAGTACCTATAGGTATATTAACAGGACTTATTAACGTACAAGTTGCGATACTCATGTTTTCATTAGCACTTCTTTACGGTTCGATTCTTTCTATGGGGGCTGTCCTTTTAGAGGAGTGGAGCCTAAGGCGTTATCCGAAAGAGAGTCATATCATTCGGTTGTTTTTCTATGCCTTATCGGAGACGTTTTGGTATCGTCCGTTGACTGTTTTCTGGCGTATGCTTGGGCTTGTTCAGGTTGTGAGGAAGCAGCAAGGATGGGGTGAAATGAAGCGAAAAGGGATATCGCAGTAAAGAGAATTTGGATGGTCCGTTACGGTGAAAAGTGCTTGGCCAGGCTTGGGGACCACTCGCTTTCCTGCGGCCCCACACGAGGTGGGGTCGTTCGACGTTGTCACAGGACGTGACGGTTTTAGTCGAACTTCCCCTTTCTTTTAGAGCCTCCTCGTTCGCTGGCGCTCTCTGTGGGGTCTTCCCTAGGCTCCTTTTCCCGCGGGAGTCTCGCAGTCCCCAAGCCTGCCCTGACTATTTTGGAGACGAACGGACCGAGCATATATTTTGATATCAAGATTACTGCCTTATACAAAAAAAGACCCTCAATCGATTACATAATCGATCGGGGGTCTTTCATTAATCTGCTTTTTCAAATGCGTCTTTCATAATGTCATAGGATTTCTTTAAGCGTTCTTCTGATTTTGGTTCGTTCCAGTTCTCCCATGTGTAAGGGAGGAAGTTGGTTTTTGAGTTGATTTTATCGCCTTGTTTTGTGTAGGCCATAATTGAAAGATTCTCGAAGTTTCGAGATCCTTTTAGTCCTTCTTTCCACAAGTCTGTCATTTGTTCTTTTTGACTTGGGTCTTTGATGTTTAGAAGTTGCCATGGGATTCGGACTTCTATAACTTGATCGTTTTCTCCGATGGCATAGTCGGTTAAGGCGTTGTAATCTTCAGATTCTGGGTTTGCGTTTCCGTGTTGTAGCTTCCCTGTTTCATAGGAGGAGAACGGAATGGTTTCATTTGTCGTTGGAATCTTTAATTCCTTGTTTAGGGCTAATCGAATCGGGTGAAATTCTCCGTTATTCTTCGTACTAGCGTATGATTGTTGCTCAATAATGGAGAGTGATTCTCCGTATTGATAGTAAAAAGGATCGTAGTAGCTATCGACAAGGAGTTCAGCTTGTTCTTTGCCGTTCATTTCTAGAAGGAAATCGACACCTTTGTCTGTCGTTAGCTCATCGGTAAACGTTGTGATGCCTTGATCATGGATGGTATCGAAAGCGACTCCGAGCGACTGATCTTTAAAGTTAAAGCTCTTATCCATTTCTAAACGAAGGTAGAGGTACCGTTCGTCGTGATCTGTTGCTATCGATTTAATCTTTCCGTCTCCAGATGAAGGAAGTTTAGCCTCTTTCCATGATTCTCCTTTTCCATCCACTGTTCGTTTTAAGCGGTCAAAGGATAACAGTCCAAATTGTTGTTCATTGGTCTGTGCATTTGACCAAAATGGACGTCTGTTTGGATTATCAAGTTCCATTGTGTTCCACGTTCGTTTGAACCACTCATCCTGCCACGTGAAGACGAGTCCTCCGAGTGTGCCCTCAGCGACAATGTCTTCAAATAAGCGCTTATTGATTTCACCTTGTTGTTGTTCAGAATGGTGACCCTGGTCCCAGCCAAATGGGTTGCCGTGTGTCTTCCCGCGAGATCCTGGTACTCCAAATTCGGCAACAAGAATAGGCATATCATGCTGGCTTACGAGGTCATTCAAGTATCCGGCGTAGCTATTGTTCTCTCCGCGCTGATCTTTGTAGGAGAGATATTCTTCGTCATAGTTTAAGAAGTCAGGGTAATACGGATAGACGTGATAACTCGCAAACATACCGGGCTTAAATGTATCTTCGTTTGTGTGAATAACATTTGGATTGACGCCAACAAGATCTTCATCTTCAAGAGGTTCTGATGGGTGCTCGAGAAAATCAGTCGTTGGCCAGTTCGTGAAGCTAATCGGGCGTTGCCAGTTATATTGGTCCATTTCATATTGAATGGTGTAGTCCATCATTGATGCCAGCCAATGTTCAAAGGGCTGTGCATCCTCCGTGTAGACATATTCTCCTGAGTAATCGCCCATATCTTGATGATTTTCATTTGTCTTCTCGACCATCTCAGGGAACCACTCAATTCCGATAATCCAGCCAATGACGTATTCAGAAATGTCAGCGTTGTATACGCCGCTCGCATGACCTGGTTTTTCTGGAACTTCAGCATTGCCATGAATGACGTCCACTAAGGTAGAGATCTCTCGTTTAAACGACTCTGTATTTTCCTCATGGAAACTGTCTAAATGACGTTCGAGCGGCTCTTCTTCAACCCAAGCTCCGTGGAAGACGTAGATGGGTTCATCAGTTTCTTCGTTATAGTTCTTAAGCGCTCTATAAAAACCAGGCGGGTGAAGCGTGTATACACGTATAGCATTTGCATTCATCTCGCCGATTTGTTCAAACCATTTAGCGTATTCGCGCTCTGTAATGGATGCCTCACCTGGGAATGCACCTGGTTTCCCCATGCCAATATTTACACCTTTCATAAGCGCAGGCTTCCATTCTCCGTTTTGATAGATTTCAAAACGCTTTTCGCCAACCCTTGTAGGATAAGATACCCCGTCTTCATGGGCTACTTGTTTCTTTGTCACTTCTTTTTGTTCCTGTGGTGACGTTTTTGCCTCTTTTAAAATATCTCTTAGCATTGGTACGTAGGTCTTCCAGTAGAATGGTTCAGGATTTGACGGATCATCAAACGAGAACCATTTGCGAAAGTTTGCTACGCCTTTGTATTGATAGAAGGGAGGCAGCGATTCCATATCAGCGTAATCACCTGCAAAGTAGTATGCAGGATAATCATTCTTCGTTGTGCGTGTTACAGCAGGGAACTGATTCGGAATATTGTGCTTGCTTAGCTTTTCTTTCCCTTGTTCGGTTAGGTCCCAGTCATAATAAGCCATCACATTGCTGGAATCATAAGGCTTCACAATATCAAACCAATATGCGTAATGAGGGCTCTCTTTTAATCCGAATTGTTCTTCCCCTTGATTTGTAAAGGTAGCTCGAATGCCTTCGCCAGATACGTGCTCATCTTCTTCTAGCACCACGATGGTGTTATCTCTATGAACGAGTACATAACCTGCTCCCTCGAATGACCAGTCTTGTCCTTGTTGTTCTTCATAATCGCGTACGGCCCATTTAGGGATTTCGCTACCTGAGTCTTTAGATAAATCTTTGAAATAACGCCCTGACCAGCCTGAATCTTCAATGTCTAATAGATTGGTAATCGTTTGACGCGCGTCACCCCTGGTAGGGCTTGAAAATGTATTAAATTCCGCGATCAAGGTGGCTGGATTCTCATAAAGGGAAGCTTCAATTTGTTCGGCTTCTTCCTTCGTTAATCCTCCAGTTACTTTGGTAGACTTCTCACCGTCGCTGTTATCTCCCTTTAGATCAGCGTCATAAACGCCATATGTATCAGCGAGGTAAATCATTTGGTAGGTGCTTAAGTCTTCTGGTAAAGAGGATGTTTCAGGTTTTTCTCCAGGATGATACCCTACGTAATCTTTCTTTGTTTCATAGGCATCCCCGTCAGCTTTCATATATTTCTCATAATTTAATAGCCATGTTAGACCTTTGTGCTCTCTATATGAATCATTTGGGACAGTTTTATCCACTATAAGTGTTTCTAACGGCTGCTTAGGCTCTAAGAGCCACCATATAAAAGGGAATGCTAGTATAAGCAAAAATCCCCCTAGTACAAATGGCCACTTCTTCATCCCATTTCCCCCTCTGTAGAAGTAGTAGGTATATGTATTATCTCATATCCTGATCTTTAACACAGTATTCTCTATTTCTGGATCATTTTGTGAGTGGGTCGAAGCGATTAATTAGTGAAATGAGGCGAATGGACTACCTAAAACGTGTCGATAGGTGTCGATAAAACCGGTCTAAACGCTCATTTTGCCTTTATTTCGAGATGAAGTGTTGTTCTAAACTATAAGCCTGGTTTATAGTAAGAATAATCCAAATAACGAAAAATTCAGAAATTTAGGGGGATGACGGATGAAGAAGGGTAAATTATTAACATCGGCTTTAGCGCTGACGCTGGCGATTGGACCAGTGGCGAGCGTTAATGCTTCTATGCCTTCACCGAGTGAGGTTGGCAAAAGCAAACACGTTCATCATGAAGGAGGATCACCATTTGATTTAGCCATCGCAAACGATGAGCGCTTAATTCAAATGTTGAAAGAAAATGGAACGATTGCGAAAAATGCTTCACCGGCAGAAGCTCAGGAGAAGTTAAACCAATTCTTGCAGGCTAAGCAAGAATCAGCTAATAAAGAAGTGGGAGAGCTTCATGATGAAGAGGAAACTACTAAAGATAAGCTTAAAGGGCAAATGGAAAACAACAGCTTGACTAACGGTAAAGGAAACAAACTTGGACAAGCGAAGAAGAATGCTCCAGAGGGTGTTGAAGAGAAAGCGTATAATGGTGAAATGCGTACGGACAAGGTCCTCGTATTGCTAGTGGATTATCCGGACAAGCCTCATAACTCTATGACAGCTGATGAAACGGATATGTATTATGAAGGGGAAGATGCGTACTCCCGTGCACATTATCAGGATATGCTGTTTGGTACAGGTGGCTGGACAGGTCCAGACGGGAAAAACTATGTATCTATGAAACAGTACTACGAGCAGCAATCTGGTGGAAGCTATTCTGTTGAAGGGGAAGTTGCTGGATGGTATACAGCTAGTCAACCGGCGGCAGCTTATGGTGGCAACTATCCGACTGAAGATGATAGTGATGTAAATGCTCGTGGTCTAGTAAAAGAAGCCTTAGAGGCAGCTGCAGCAGATCCGACAGTAAATATTGCTGACTACGACAATTGGGATCGATATGACTTAGACGGTGACGGAAACTACTTAGAAGCAGACGGCTTAGTGGACCATCTGATGGTTATCCACTCTGGTGTGGGTGAAGAAGCAGGTGGCGGTAGCTTAGGATCAGACGCAATCTGGTCTCACCGTTGGAACCTTGGGGCCGTAACTCCGATTACGAAAACGGAAGCAACTGTTCCATACTGGGGCGGATCTATGGCTGCTTATGATTACACAATCGAGCCTGAAGACGGTGCGGTTGGTGTAATGGCGCACGAATTCGGTCATGACTTAGGTCTTCCGGATGAGTATGATACGCAGTACACAGGTGCAGGTGAACCGGTAAGCTATTGGTCAATCATGTCTAGCGGAAGTTGGGCAGGAGATATTCCTGGTACAATGCCTACTGGATTTAGTCCTTATATGAAGGAAATGCTTCAAGAATCTGCTGTTGTAGATAATGAAGGAACAAAAGGGAACTGGTTAACTGGATCAGAAATTGATTTAGAAGATGTTACTAGAGAAGGTACGGAGTTCTTGCTTGATGAAGCTGTAACTAAAGGAACAAATAATGACGTAGTAAAAGTAAACCTTCCACAAAAAGAAACAGTAATAAATGAGCCTTTTAGTGGTGAGTATGAGTACTTCAGTGGAAGCGATGATAACTTGCATACCTACCTAACGAAGAAAGTTGATCTTACAAATGCTACTTCAGCAGATTTCAAATTCCAGACTTGGTACGATATTGAAACAGACTGGGATTACGCCTACGTAACCGTTAACGGTGAGCCAGTTGCATCAGATGTTACAACAAATACAGACCCACATGGATCTAACTTAGGTAATGGTATCACAGGTTCTTCAGACGGCTGGATCGACGCATCATTCGACCTTTCTGCTTACGCTGGTCAGGAAGTAGAAGTGGCAATTGAGTACGTAACCGATGCCGCTGTAAGCAACCCTGGTTTATATGCAGATGATCTTTCGATAGTTGTTGATGGGGAAGAAGTTGTATTTGACGATGCTGAAGGAGAAGCTGAATTTGGTTTAGATGGCTTTACAAAAAATGACGGTATCAAGAGAAGCGATCACTACTACCTCCTAGAATGGAGAAGTCATAACGGCGTTGACGAAGGCTTAGCAAACATCCGTCGCGGTGATAGCCTAATGACCTTCGATGATGGTCTAGTAGTATGGTACGTAGATAAGCAATATAGTGAAAACTGGACAGGCATTCACCCGGGTGATGGTTTTGTCGGAGTTGTCGATGCGGATCAGAAGACGCTTAACTGGAGTGATGGAAGTGTAGCTTCTACACGTTATCAGGTTCACGATGCTGCGTTTAGCCTAGATAAAACTGAAAAGATGTATGTGGATCATACAGCTCTTTATGGTATTACTCTTAAAGATAACCATACGAAGCGTACTCCATTATTCAGCGACTTTGCAGACTACTCCAACCCAGGTTTAGTTGATGCAGGACGTAACGTCCCTGAATACGGATTAAACTTCAGAGTAACAGGGCAAAGTGATGACGGTACAGTAGGAAAGGTTCTAATCTTTAAGTAAGAATGCTTAATAAAGAAAAGCTACACTCACATTAAATGGGTGTAGCTTTTTTTGCATAGAACAAGCTTTTTCTACAGCCAACTTCTTCCTTTTATTATCCATATATAAGATAATAGAAAGATAGACTTATACGACAAGGAGAGAGACATTTGCAAAAGTATCAGACCCTATTTCTGAAGCGAACCCGTTCCACTCTCCAAAGCTGGGGGGAGCATCGTTCGATTACGAACGGAGCGATGTACCAGTTTTTGCATTCATTAAAGGGAACGGCTTCATCCATTGGTTTACCTTCTATAACAGAGGTGGCAACGAATCTCATGCAACAGTTGCCTGCGTCTGTTGATTATGAATGGAAACAAGAAAGGTGGCAGTCTTTCTTAAGTCCACTTACAGAAGAATTACAGAAGCATTCAACCGTTGAAGTTCTCGCAGAACCCTTGATTGAAAAAATAAAAGATGAGACTCCGAGAGGCTCGTTAGTGTTGCTTGTTGGGGATCAAATTGATCGTATATCAAATTTGAAAGATATGCTTGAAGAACATTATGCGGTGATGGTCGCAGCAAATGAGTCGAAGGCCGTTGAAGTGTTCTATAGCCAGAAACCTGATTATGTCATCATTGATTTACATCAAAAAGAGGACCACGGGTTTCACGTGCTTTCAAGTATTGCCAATAAGGCTAGACATAGTTTTGTACCTACACTGCTTGTGGAAGATGCGCCTCATACGATGTTACGGAAGAAAGCGTATGAGGCTGGGGCATTTGATATTGTTCATTCCCCTTTTGATAACGAGGAAATGCTTGCTTTAATCCAGAATCGTTTAGAGCTTAAGCGCGTTCTTCAGGCTCAGATCTTGTTAGATGAATTAACGGGCGCATATAACCGCAAGTTTTTACAAGAAGAGTTGCAGCGCCAATGGGCAGAATTTGAGCGTTATGAGACAACGTTTTCCGTTGCGATGCTTGATTTAGACCGTTTTAAACGGATTAACGATACATATGGCCATGATACTGGTGATCTTGTTCTAAAGCAGTTCGCCGAAACGATTATGAAGAATAAACGTCAAGGTGATTACTTTATCAGGTATGGCGGAGAAGAATTTATGTTGATTATGCCGAAGACAAACAGAGAACAAGCGCGCATGATTGTGGATCGCCTTTTACAAGTCTTCTCGGAGCAACCATTTGAAAAAGATGGTACGACATTTACATGTTCCTTTTCTTCAGGGGTGGCTTCTGTTCACCACCGGATTAAGCATACGGATGAAATCATTTCGCATGGGGATCAGGCTCTCTATATGGCGAAACGAAATGGTCGTAATCAAGTGCAAGTCTATGATGAGCAGAAACGGGACCTTGCGCAGAATCTTGATGTGATCCGCATCGGTATTATTGATGATGACCCTATTATTCATGAACTGCTGCAAGATCATTTAAGGAAGCTAACGTTTAAAGGGCATAAAGTGGAGCTAAGAACCTTCCGGGAAGGGGAAGAATTCTTTGAGTCAAAATGGTACCAACAAGATGGCAAGTTTGTCTTATTGTTAGACGGCGTAATGCCCCGGATGGATGGACTTGAAGTGTTGCGGAAGCTTCGTGAAGAATGTTCCGTGGATCAGTTCGTCATTATTATGCTGACCGGAAGAAAAAAAGATCAAGATATCGTAAAGGCATTAGACCTCGGAGCCGATGATTATATTACGAAGCCATTTAGCGTTTCAGAGCTAGAAGCACGAGTGAAGCGGCTGGCTCAGCGGTTACTTTTTTAAGGGGGAATGGACGTGAAGCGTATTTTAATTGCGGACGACGAGGAAGTCTTGCGTATGTTAATTGTCGATACGTTAGAAGAAGAAGGATATGAACTTGAGGAAGCAGAGGATGGGATTGAGGCTTTCGAGAAGGTTCAGGAGAATGAATACGATCTTCTTATATTAGATTACATGATGCCAGGGATGACAGGGATGACAGGGATTGAAGTTGCTGAAAGAATCAAAGCGTTAAACGGGAAAGAGCGCATGAAGATCATGATGTTAACAGCTAAGAATCAACAAAAGGATGTCGATGCATCAAAAGCTGCTGGCATCCATTACTATATGGCTAAACCATTCAGCCCTCTTCAATTAATTGAACTTGTGGAGGATATTCTTGATGCGTGACTTTTTCAGGAAAAGCATTCGCAGGCAATTTCTATTTATAATGATGGCTGTCTTTTTTCTCGCCCTAATTGGCATATCTATTATTCTAGCGATTCAAGCTCAGGTGAAAGAAAGCTATTTAAAAGAGAGAGAAACGCTTTCTAGGCAGACAGAAATCGCAGAGAATATTGAGCAAGAATATAACGAGATGATTATGCGGGCGAGAGGGTATCTTGCTTTTTTGAATGAGGGTGAATGGGAGTTGAGCCAGGAGGCCCACGCGAACTTAGTTGTTTTGTTAGATGAGTTGAAAGAATATGAATTGACGAATGAAGAAGAGCTTGTCTATGCGGACCTTTCTGCATACGTTGAGGAATATTGGGATCTGCTCTTGCCAGCGGCTGTTGCCTATGCTGAAGATGGAAATTATGAAGAGCTTGTAACTATTTCACAAGATACGAGTGGTACTTCCCGTATTAATAGTTTTCTCTTAAGGAATAAGCAGATTGTTGCAGCAAATGAGAGGGAATTAGAAGCGGCTCACCAGGAGTTTATAGAAAGGACCAACCGGATTACATACGCATTAGGTGCACTGATTGTGATGTTGTTTGTCATCATCAGTCTTGCTACGAAACGGATGTCTAAGAGTATAGGCCAACCCCTTAGCGAGTTGTCTGATGCTTCTGAGCAGTTAGCGCTTGGGAAAGAGGTGTCGTTTCCTACGGTTCGACGTCAAGATGAGTTAGGGACACTGACCAATGCTTTGTCTTCGATGGCTCATGTCATCCAGGACCGCGAAGCTGATCTGCAAGCTCATAATGAAGAGCTCCAAGCCCAGCAAGATGAACTAACTGAACAACAAGAGCGATTAGAGAATTCGGTTGTAGAGATTAAGAACTTGAATATGGCCATTAACGAAGCAACCATTCTATCTGTAACAGACACAAAAGGGTTTATTACAGATGTGAATGATAAGTTCTGTGAAGTGTCCGGGTACTCTTCTAAAGAAATTATGGGTCACTCGTATTCAAATTTATTCGCAGAAGAACAACCAGAATTTTATGAGAATATGATTCGCACGTTAAGAGAAGGGCGGATTTGGAAAGGCGAACTGAAGAATAAGGCGAAAGATGGAACGTACTACTGGGTGGATTCTACCATTGTTCCTTATAAAAATGATTATCAGGGCATTGAACAATATTATATTATTCAGTTCGAAATCACGAAGATGGTGGAAGCTGAACAAGAATTGAAACACCTTTTAGAAGAAACGAACCGAACGAAACATACGCTAGAACATTACAACGAACTGAATCATGCTTTATCGATCACATTAAATATGGAAGAGTTATTGGAGACGGTCTTGTTCCAGCTTCAGCAGATTTTCTCGTTCAATAAAGGGATCTTACTAGTCCTTGATAGTTCGGATTATGCGAGTATTAGTATTTCAAATGAAGCGGGTGCGCGGATGAGAGCTCATATTGAAGAGCAGGTTGTTGTCCGTCTTCAGGAGACGAAAGAGCCTTATGTTCTGAAAAGAGAGGCGCTCGAGGGAGAGCAAGGGTACCACGAAGAAACTCTGTATAGTTACGATGTTTTTGCTCCTGTATTTGATGCGAAGGGAGAACTTCAAGCCGTGTTTGTCGGTACAAGGATTGGGCTTTCCTTTGATGAAGAAGAAACAAAGGAGCTTGAGGGAATCCTGAGTCGAGTATCCTTGTCACTTGAGAAATTGTTTTTATATGAAGAAACAGAACAAAGTCGTCAGTTAAATCAAGATATTATTGATAATGTGAATGAAGGCATTCAATTTATTGATGAAAAAGGGGCACTTATCCAATATAACAGCCAGTTGTGTAGCTTTATGGAAGCGGATAATTGTGAGGATTGTTTGAATCAGCCTTTCTCGTATTGGGTTACCTTCTTCAAAGAGCGCGTAGAAGATCCTGAGGCTGTTGTCGCCTTTTTCGAGATGGCAATTTTTCAATCTTCACAGAAGAGTTCGCAATATCGTTATGAGGTGGCTGGTCCTGATCGCAGAATTATTGAGGTATATGCAGAACCGATCTACCGCAGAGAAGAGCGTCTTGGAACGTTATTTGTTCACAGGGATATTACTTCTCAATACGAAGTGGATCAGATGAAGTCAGAGCTTGTGAGTACCGTTAGTCACGAACTCCGGACACCGTTAGCAAGTGTGCTGGGGTACACAGAGCTCATGTTGAACAGGGAACTGAAGCCTGAGAAACAGAAGAGGTATTTAAGTACAATTGAGAAAGAAGCAAAACGTTTAACGAATTTAATTAATGATTTCTTAGACTTGCAGCGCATGGAATCAGGGCGTCAAGTCTACGAGAAAGAGTTGATTCAGGTCGAGGAAGTCGCTCAGGAAGTAATCGATTCCTTCCCGTATTCACCTCAACATGAAGTGTACTTAAACAACCACTCAACTCATCTGCCTGTCTTAGCGGATCGGGAGAAGCTGATCCAAGTGTTTACGAATCTCATTAGTAATGCGATAAAATTCTCTCCTGATGGAGGGAAAGTTGTCGTCACGATGAACGGGAATGATCAGGAGTTATTTATCCACATAGCTGATGAAGGGCTTGGTATACCTGATCAAGAACTTCCGAAGTTGTTTAAGAAGTTTCACCGTATTGATAACTCAGAGCGAAGGAAAATCGGTGGTACAGGACTTGGATTATCCATTGTTAAAGAGATCGTTGAAGCTCATGGTGGTAAGGTTTCAGTTCGATCAGAGGCAGGAAAAGGGAGCGTCTTTACGATCATTTTCCCGCTTGCTCAACCGAAATCAGAGGGCAATGGTGTAAGTTTAACGCCTGATTTACCACTCATTATGGTTATAGAGGATGACCATAGTTTGGCGATGTTAATTCGGGAAGAATTGAAAGGGACGGGATTTAATGTCCTTCACTATGCAAGTGGTGAATCTGCCGTACAGGTGCTTGATACTTATGAGCCAGATGGTTTTGTCATTGATCTAATGCTTGCTGGCGAATTAGACGGCTGGGACGTTATCCAGGAAATTAAGAAACGCCCTCAATTGGAGCAGATCCCTATCTTTATTTCGACCGCTCTTGATGAGCGTTCCAAAGGTGAAGAACTTGGAATCGAACATTATTTAACGAAGCCGTATCCACCGAACAAGTTGTCGACGACGATTTTGCGTACGCTGCTACAAAATGAAAAGAATGGTCAAATATTAGTTGCAGGAGATGAGGAGGGAAATTGACTTGTCTATCTTATCGTGCTATGTTTGATAAAATTAAGAGATGACGAAAATGTATAGGCCGCTCCATTTGATCTTTAGATCAAGGTGTGGCCTCTATTATGTAAAAAAAGAGTAGTTCATCATGTGATGGGAGAATGAACAATGAGTGTACAAAACGAAATGAAAAAACGCCGGACGTTTGCGATTATTTCGCACCCGGATGCTGGTAAAACAACGTTAACAGAGAAATTTCTATTATTCGGTAACTTAATTCGTGAGTCCGGTACCGTTAAAGGGAAAAAGTCCGGGAAGTTTGCGACTTCTGACTGGATGGATATTGAGAAGCAACGTGGAATTTCTGTCACGTCTTCTGTTATGAATTTCCCTTATAAAGACTACCAGGTTAATATTTTGGATACACCAGGGCACGAAGACTTTAGTGAAGATACGTACCGTACGCTGACAGCTGTTGATAGCGTAGTCATGATTATAGATGGAACAAAAGGGATTGAAGCGCAAACACTTAAGCTATTTAAAGTTTGTAAGATGCGTGGTATTCCGATCTTTACGTTCATTAATAAACTAGATCGTGAAGGCCGAGATCCATTTGATCTATTAGATGAAATTGAAGGAGAGCTTGGCATTGAAACATATGCCATGAACTGGCCTGTTGGGATGGGCAAGCGTTTTAAAGGAATCCTGGATCGTCAAAATGAACAATTCGTTCAATTTACAGGAAATGAGACCGAAACGTCTATTCCGTATGATGAAATTAACGATCATCCTGAACTAGCTGAAGATGAGACGTTTGCAAGTGCGTTCGAAGAGCTTGAGCTGCTTGATGGAGCTGGTGTTGAGTTTTCTATGGACGCGGTTCAACAGGGAGAACAAACGCCTGTATTCTTCGGTAGTGCCCTTGCCCCGTTCGGCGTTCGCACATTCTTTGAGGAATTCATTTCTATGGCTCCACAGCCTGCTCCGCGTAAGGCTTCTGGGGATATGATTTCACCTGATAAGGAAGAGTTCTCAGGCTTTATCTTTAAGATTCAGGCGAACATGAACCCAGCGCACCGTGACCGTGTAGCGTTTGTGCGTGTTTGCTCAGGGAAATTCGAACGAGGTATGAACGTTACGTTAGATCGGACAGGAAAGTCTATTAAATTAGCACAGACCCAGCAATTCGTTGCTTCCTCAAGGGAGACGATCCAAGAAGCCTATGCGGGTGATATTATCGGAATTTATGATCCGAACGTATACCGTATTGGCGATACGCTTGTCGAAGGGAAAGAGACATTCCACTTTGAAGAGCTGCCGCAGTTCCCGCCTGAAGTATTTAAGAAGGTTGTTGTGGAGAACGTTATGAAATCGAAGCAGTTTAAGAAAGGACTTGAACAACTCGTGCAAGAAGGGGCCATTCAATTGTTCCGCAGTCTTCGCAGTGACGAATATATTATCGGGGCAGTCGGACAACTTCAGTATGAAGTGTTTGAGTACCGTATGAAGAATGAATACAACGTAGGCGTTCGATTTGAAGATATCGGGGAGCGAATTCCTCGCTGGTTAAAATCAGAACAAGTCGATCGTTCCAAATTCGATGACCGAAGTCTTCTAGTGAAAGACCGTGAAGAGAACTACCTTGCTCTCTTTAAGAACGACTTCTCCTTACGCTGGTTCCAAGACAAAAATCCAGACATTGACCTCATCGACTTGTTTGAAGTCAACCAATATAGCCAATAATAGAAACAAAAGCTGGTGGCCCCCACCAGCTTTTTCTTATACATAAAAAACCTTCATGACTTTAGAGAGAGAAAGGGTGTCTGACACCTGGTTACACTTTAAAGCGCTGAAGAGTGTCAGGCACGCGTTAGTCCTTTAGAGTGGTAACGGGTGTCTGGCACGGTTTACTGCTCTATCCGCCTAAAGCGAGTAGTTGAGCATAGCGGTCGAATGTTTGTTCGCATGTATGTTAGAATGATGAGAGATTGTGGTAAACTACGGTTATAAGAGTGAATGGATGAATGGAGGTTGCATCTTGGAGAACAAATTTGAATTGGTATCCCAATACGAACCGCAGGGGGATCAACCTGCAGCGATTGAAAAGATTAAGCAAGGTATAGACGAGGGGAAGGTGCATCAAACCTTACTTGGAGCCACAGGGACAGGTAAAACATTTACAATGTCGAACGTAGTGAAAGAGATTAACAAGCCAACGCTTGTTATTGCTCATAACAAGACACTAGCCGGTCAGTTATATAGTGAATTTAAGGAATTTTTCCCTAATAACGCGGTTGAATATTTCGTTAGTTATTACGATTACTATCAGCCGGAAGCTTATGTTCCTTCTACAGATACGTTTATTGAGAAGGACGCTAATATCAATGATGAGATCGATAAGTTGCGCCACTCTGCGACATCTGCTTTATTTGAACGCCGTGATGTTTTAATTGTTGCCAGTGTATCTTGTATATATGGTTTAGGTTCACCTGAAGAATATCGTAACCTGGTGCTCTCTATTCGTTCAGGCATGGAGAAAGATCGTGATGAGTTGCTACGTGATCTTGTCGATATCCAATATGCGCGTAATGATATTGACTTTCAGCGTGGTACGTTCCGTGTTCGGGGTGATTCAGTTGAAATCATTCCAGCTTCTAGAGAAGAGCATTGTATACGGGTCGAGTTTTTCGGTGATGAAATTGATCGAATCCGTGAAGTCGATGCATTGACGGGTGAAATTATAGGGGACCGTGAACATGTTGCTATTTTCCCAGCATCCCACTTCGTAACCCGCGAAGAGAAAATGAAAGTAGCGATTAAAAACATAGAACGTGAACTACAAGAACGCCTAAAAGAATTAAAAGATCAAAATAAATTGCTAGAAGCTCAGCGCTTAGAACAGCGTACAAACTACGATTTAGAAATGATGAAAGAAATGGGCTTCTGTTCAGGCATTGAAAACTACTCAAGACACTTAACGCTTCGAGATAAAGGAGCAACACCTTATACATTAATCGACTATTTTCCTGACGATTTTCTTATTATTGCCGACGAGTCACACGTATCCATACCGCAAATTCGAGGCATGTACAACGGAGACCAGGCGCGTAAACAGGTCCTGGTTGATCATGGCTTCCGCCTGCCTTCAGCTTTAGATAACCGCCCACTTCGTTTTGAGGAATTTGAGAAGAAATTAAATCAAATTGTCTATGTATCGGCAACTCCTGGTCCGTATGAACAAGAACACTCACCAGAAATGGTTGAGCAAATTATTCGTCCGACAGGCTTATTGGATCCGAAAATTGAAGTTCGTCCAATTCAGGGTCAAATTGATGATTTAATTGGTGAAATCAATATGAGGAAAGAACGCAACGAACGTGTTCTTGTCACAACCTTAACGAAGAAAATGTCAGAAGATCTTACCGACTACTTAAAAGAAATCGGCATTAAAGTTGCTTACCTGCATTCTGAGATTAAGACATTAGAACGAATTGAAATTATTCGCGACCTTCGAAAAGGAAAATACGACGTTCTTGTAGGGATTAACCTTCTTCGTGAGGGTCTTGATCTTCCAGAAGTCTCCCTTGTTACGATTTTAGATGCGGATAAAGAAGGATTCCTTCGCTCTCAGCGTTCTCTCATTCAGACGATCGGACGCGCGGCTCGTAATGAAAACGGACAGGTTATTATGTATGCAGATAAGATGACTGATTCTATGAATATTGCGATTGAAGAAACGAATCGTCGCCGAGAGAAACAGATGGCCTATAACGAAGAGCACGGCATTACACCAACAACAATCAAGAAGGAAATTCGCGATGTGATTAGGGCTACAACAGAATCAGAAGAAACACAAGAGACAGACGACCGTCCAAATGTTTCAAAAATGAGCAAGAAGGAAAAAGACAAGATGATCGAAAATATGGAGAAAGAGATGAAGCAGGCAGCAAGAGACTTGAACTTCGAACGAGCTGCTGAATTACGAGATCTTCTCTTGGAACTTAAAGCGGAAGGATGATCCAACACATGAGCCAGAAATCGATAAGTGTTAGAGGGGCTCGTGCCCATAATTTAAAAAACGTCGATATTGATATACCGAAGAATAAATTAGTCGTGCTAACGGGGCTTTCGGGTTCAGGAAAGTCTTCGCTTGCCTTTGATACGGTTTATGCGGAAGGGCAACGTCGTTACGTTGAATCTCTCTCAGCCTACGCACGTCAATTCTTAGGTCAAATGGATAAACCGGATGTAGACTCTATTGAGGGTCTATCCCCGGCTATATCCATCGACCAGAAGACGACGAGTAAAAACCCTCGGTCTACTGTAGGAACGGTAACAGAGATTTATGATTATCTGCGCCTACTGTACGCACGTGTGGGGCACCCAACTTGTCCAAACCATGGAATTGAAATTACTTCTCAAACCGTTCAACAAATGGTCGACCAGCTCCTTGAATATCCTGAGCGTACAAAAATGCAAATACTTGCTCCGGTGGTTTCAGGGCGGAAAGGTCAGCACGTAAAAGTCCTTGAAAACTTAAAAAAAGAAGGGTACGTACGCATACGCGTTGACGGAGAAATGCGTGAAGTAACAGAAGACATCTCTCTTGAGAAGAATAAAAAACACTCTATTGAAGTAGTCATTGATCGTATTGCAATTAAAGACGGCGTTTCCGGACGTCTGTCTGATTCTGTAGAAACAGCGCTTCGTTTAGGTGAAGGACACCTTATCGTTGACGTTGTGAATGATGAAGAGCTTCAATTCAGTGAGCATCATGCGTGTCCGATATGTGGGTTCTCTATTGGGGAACTTGAGCCTCGTATGTTCTCCTTTAATAGTCCATATGGAGCTTGTACACGCTGTGACGGCCTTGGCACACAGTTAGAGGTTGACTTAGAACTAGTGATTCCGGATTGGAGTTTAACGTTAAACCAACATGCCATTGCACCATGGGAGCCGAATAGTTCGCAGTATTATCCACACCTTTTAAAAAGTGTCTGTGATCACTACGGGATTGACATGGATATTCCGGTGAAAGATATTCCGAAGTATCAGATGGATCGCATACTTTATGGAAGTGATGATGAAAAGATTTACTTCCGTTACGAGAATGATTTTGGAAAGGTTAGAGAAAACCATATCTATTTCGAAGGCGTCGTATCAAACGTAGAGAGAAGGTATCGTGAAACAACTTCTGACTACATCCGCGAGCAAATGGAAAAATATATGGCCCAAAAGAAGTGTCCTAAATGTAAAGGGTACCGTTTAGATGAGAAACCGTTAGCCGTTCTTGTTAACGGCAACCATATTGGAGAAGTCACAGACCTTTCTGTGCATGATGCGTATCATTTCTTTGATAATGTAGAGCTATCGGAGAAAGAAGAAACGATTGCCAGAATGATTTTAAAGGAAATTTGTGATCGGTTAAACTTCCTTATTAATGTCGGATTGGACTATTTAACGCTTTCTCGTTCTGGCGGTACACTATCAGGCGGTGAGGCTCAGCGTATTCGTTTAGCTACCCAGATTGGTGCAGCATTAACGGGCGTATTGTATGTTCTTGATGAGCCTTCTATCGGTCTTCACCAACGTGATAATGATCGTCTTATTTCTACTCTTCAGAATATGAGGGATTTAGACAACACACTGATCGTAGTTGAACATGATGAAGATACGATGCTCGCTGCTGATTACCTTATTGATATTGGCCCTGGAGCAGGAGCACACGGGGGACAAATTGTCTCAAGTGGTACGCCTCAAGAAGTGATGGAAGACAAAGGCTCTTTAACCGGACAATATCTATCAGGTGAGAAGTTTATTCCACTTCCTCAAGAGCGTCGTAAGCCTGATGGGCGTTATGTAGAAGTCCTTGGGGCCGAAGAGAACAACTTGAAGAAAGTAAATGCCAAGTTGCCATTAGGTATTCTAACGGCAGTAACTGGTGTATCAGGGTCTGGTAAAAGTACACTTGTGAACGAGATTCTACACAAAAGCTTGGCACAGCGACTTCATAAGAGTAAGGTGAAGCCTGGTAAGCATAAAGAAGTGAAAGGTATTGATCATTTAGATAAAGTAATTGACATTGACCAATCACCAATTGGAAGAACACCACGTTCTAACCCTGCTACGTATACAGGAGTTTTTGACGACATTCGCGATGTGTTCGCGCAGACAAATGAAGCGAAGATACGAGGGTACAAAAAAGGTCGTTTCAGCTTTAACGTTAAAGGCGGACGTTGCGAAGCTTGCCGAGGCGACGGGATCATTAAAATTGAAATGCACTTCTTGCCGGATGTCTATGTACCGTGTGAAGTTTGTGACGGAAAGCGATATAATCGAGAAACGCTTGAAGTAAAATATAAGGGTAAGAGTATTGCAGATGTTCTTGCCATGACGATTGAGGAAGCATATGATTTCTTCGAAGCGATTCCTAAAATAAAACGTAAGCTGTCTACTATTTTCGATGTAGGGCTTGGGTATATTAAACTCGGTCAACCGGCCACAACTCTTTCTGGTGGTGAAGCTCAACGTGTGAAACTAGCAAGTGAGCTCCATCGCCGTTCGACAGGACGTTCATTATACATCCTCGATGAACCAACAACAGGATTGCACGTAGATGATATTTCAAGGTTACTAATGGTTCTTCAGCGTCTTGTTGATAACGGTGACACCGTTTTAATTATTGAGCATAATTTAGATGTGATTAAAGCAGCTGACTATTTACTCGATCTAGGTCCTGAGGGCGGAGCTAATGGAGGTCAGATTATTGCGACTGGTACTCCCGAAGAAGTTGCAGAACAAACCCAATCTTATACAGGCCATTATTTAGGGCCTATATTAGAAAGAGATCGTAAGCGCATGGAAGAGAAGATACAGAAACGCGAGAAAGTTTCAAAATCATAACGGGGAGAGAGGCAGAGCCATAATCATGGTTTTGCCTCTTTTTTTATAGATGTTTAAACCAACTTTCTTATAAATGGAAAAAATAGACTGATGACTTGATGCATGTACCCTTACACTTTTAGGTTCACTCCATACAGTAATATATAAAAACAAAGGGAGTGAACCTTGATGTCTTTTGATAAAGATTGTCGAATAGTTGAGTTAGAAGCTGAAATTGAAAAGCTAAAGAAACAAATGCAAAAACAACATCAGGAACAAGAAAATGAATTAGATAATGAAATGGAACAAGATCAGGAACAAGAGCAAGATCAGGAGCAAGATCAGGAGCAAGAGCAAGAGCAGGAGCAAGAGCAGGAAAACGAACAAGATCAGGAAAACAAGCAAGACCAGGAAAATGATCAAGAAAACGAACAAGAGCAGGAGCAAGAGCAAGATCAGGAGCAAGAGCAAGAAAACGAACAGGATCAGGAAAACAAACAAGACCAGGAAAATGATCAAGAAAACGAACAAGAGCAGGAGCAAGAGCAAGATCAGGAGCAAGAGCAAGAAAACGAACAGGATCAGGAAAACAAACAAGACCAAGATCAAGAAAACGAACAAGAGCAAGAAAACGAACAGGATCAGGAAAACAAACAAGACCAGGATCAAGAAAACGAACAAGAAAACGAACAAGAGCAAGAAAATGAACAGGATCAGGAGAACAAACAAGACCAGGATCAAGAAAACGAACAAGAAAACGAACAAGAGCAAGAAAATGAACAGGATCAGGAAAACAAACAAGACCAGGATCAAGAAAACGAACAAGAGCAAGAAAACGAACAAGATCAGGAAAACAAGCAAGACCAGGAAAATGATCAAGAAAACGAACAAGAGCAAGAAAATGAACAAGACCAGGACCAAGAAAACGAACAAGAAAACGAACAAGAGCAAGAAAATGAACAAGATCAGGAAAACAAGCAAGACCAGGATCAAGAAAACGAACAAGAGCAAGAAAATGAACAAGACCAGGACCAAGAAAACGAACAAGAAAACGAACAAGAGCAAGAAAACGAACAGGATCAAGAACAAGAGACAGAACAAGATCAAGAGCAAGAAACAGAGCAAGAACAAGATCAGGAACAAGACCTAGATAATGATCAGGAAAATGAACAGGAGCAAGAGCAAGAGACAGAGCAGGAACAAGATCAAGAGCAAGAAACAGAGCAAGAACAAGATCAGGAACAAGACCTAGATAATGATCAGGAAAACGAACAGGAGCAAGAGCAAGAGACAGAGCAGGAACAAGATCAAGAGCAAGAAACAGAACAAGAACAAGATCAGGAACAAGAACAGGAACAAGACCTGGATAATGATCAGGAAAATGAACAGGAGCAGGAGCAGGAGCAAGAGCAAGATTTAGACAATGATCAGGATTTAGATCAGGATCAAGAACAAGAAACAGAACAAGAACAGGAACAAGAAACAGAACAAGAACAAGAACAAGACCAACGCAATCGCCAATACAACCAAGATGATCTAACCCTTGAAAACATCGGTAATCCAAACATTCGTATCTATAATGATAATAATCTGTATCTTATTCTTGCTATTTTAGCTTTTATGTTTAATGGGAATGGAACTGGTAGTACTGGAAGTGGATCAACTTGTGAGAGTACAGATGGATTATCGAGCCTTAGAGGTTTAGTTGAATTATTGCGTGATTTAAAATCAGAGTTATAAGCTAAGCCGTTAGGAGAGAGAGTCCTTTCTCTCTCTTTACATAAATGTAGATTCTTTGACGATTGTGCAGTATTTTGGGTATGGTATAGAAAGACATAAGTTCTAGAGAGGGGTCCGTCGTATGGAAACGATCCAAATCGATCACGTCCAAAAAGCGCTTGAAGATTTAGCGCATAAAGATGTATATATTCATTTAGAAACCACGAATGGTGCTTATGCGCGCCACTTTGACTCTAACGCATATAATGTAGGAGCATTTATTCGTAATGCCCAAGTAAAATATACGCAAGCAAAAATTATTGGTCATGAATCCTATCGAGTGGGATTAAAGACGCAACTTGGTTGGATTTATGCAGAAGGTTTAACAGACTGGGAGCTTGATGATCAAGGTCGTTTGTTAATGGCTGGCCACGATAATGAAGGCCGTTTAATGGTTGCTTTAGAAATTAGCGAGACACCGTTTAAATAATAAATGAAAGTGAGGGAACGTAACATGGGTCAACATGTCGCCATAATTTTACCGCACCCTGATGATGAAGCATTTGGGTGTTCAGGTACGATTCTTGAATTCAGGGAAAAAGACATTCCTGTAACCTATTTCTGTGGAACATTAGGAGAAATGGGTCGCAATATGGGAAGTCCGTTTTTCGCTAATCGTGAAACGTTGCCTGAGATTCGTAAAGAAGAATTACAAGATGCTTGTAAAGAGTTAGATATCAACTTGGAAATGCTCGGTTACCGTGATAAAACGTTAGAGTTTGAAGATCGTACTGAGGTTGCAAAGGATATAAAACAGCGTCTTGAGGAAATCAACCCAAGCCTTGTTATTACGTTTTATCCTGGGCATGCTGTTCACCCTGATCACGATGCAATGGGAGCAGCAGCGATTAAAGCTGTTGAAATGATGGATGAGTCTAAGCGCCCTGAAGTTTGGGCGAAAGCCATTACGCATAATCGTCGTGAGTTGCTGGGTGAACCTGATATCGTACGGGATGTTGAAGATTACTTTGAAGGTAAGATGAGAGCCATTGAAGCTCATCGCTCTCAGGCAGAAGGCATGATGAAGCAATTCCGTGATAGTCCAAACCTGAAGGAAGTTAATTCTGAAGGGCGTAAGCTGTTGAAGTACGAAGAATTTTATAAGTGGACGTTTTAATGAATTCCCCTTGTTTTTCTGATGAGAAGCAAGGGGTTTTTTGTTTGTTTTGATTTTAACAAACCCATAGTTTTATAGAGGGAATTATGTAGAGAATCAAGAAAGAGGAATAAGTGAATGGATGTTGAAACGTAATGATCATTTGATGCGTATAAAGATAAGGAAGACAAAGGAGAGATGAACCGTGCAGGAAGAGCGAAAGAGAATTTTAACAATGCTTCAAGAAGGAAAGATCTCAACAGAGGAAGCAGAGGAGTTACTTGATGCTTTAGCGTACGCGAGTGATGTTAAAGAGGCTGAGGGGCAAGAAGGGAAGTCAACGGACCTTTCTAAGAAAGTGGATTGGGATGCGCGACAAGATCACAAGTCCTACAACTCTGGTTCAACAAAGCAACGTTTCAAAAGTTTAGTAGGGGAAGCCTTTAAGAAAATAAAGAATGTAGATTTAGATTTCAACTTTGGTTCTTATCAAAGTGTTCATCATATTTTTCAACATCAGGGAGTAACGTTTACTAACGTATATATTGATGTGGCGAATGGAAATGTAATGGTGAAGCCATGGAAGGAACAAGATATGCGCCTGGAGTGTCAGGCTAAAGTGTACCAAGTTAATAATCAAGATGAAGCTCGTGAGCGATTTATGGATATGAAGAACTTTACTGTAGATGACGAAGTTCTTAGGTTCGAAGTGAAATCGAAAAAGGTCAAGACGGATGTAACGCTTTGGGTGCCAGAGAAAGCGTATGAAGACGTTTCGCTTCGTGTCTTTAATGGGAAAATAGAAGCAGAAGGGCTTCCTGTTCATGACTTAGACGTGAAAACATCCAACGGAGACATTATCCTTCATAAGATGGAAGGTCATGAGTGGGAGTTAAGCACCTCAAATGGATCGATTACTGCCGAGCAAGTAAAGTGCGATGATTTAGAAACCGAGATGATGAATGGGTCTGTGAAACTGGCGGGAGACTTTGGCAAAGTTGATGCGCAAGTTATTAACGGAAATATTAAGTGTACGTGGCAGGGGGATCGTGGACATACCGGTTTCTTTAAAACCACTACCGGGAATGTTGATCTTATCGTACCTAAACCTGTACGGTTAAATGGCAAGATGTTCACCAATCTTGGAAGCCTCCACTGCCATTTGCCAGATTTTAAAACGATCTCCGAGCAGAAAGAAACGCTTAAAAAAGAGTTGAAATTTGAAACAAATCCTCACCTGGATCACATTTTGCATGTTGAAGCGGAAACGAAAACTGGTTCCGTTAAGATACAGGGTGATGAAGGGGGAGGCTTATAAAGGAGTGATAGGATCATGAATTGGCTTTTTAGTATTATTCTAAATGCTGTGGCTATTATTGCCGTTGATCAATTATTTGATTCAATATACTTAGCAGGGATTGGAACGGCTATCTTAGCCAGTTTCATTCTTTCAATTTTAAACGTTATTGTACGTCCAATTTTAGTTGTCCTAACCTTGCCGATTACCGTTTTATCACTTGGATTATTCCTATTTGTAATCAACGCGATTACGCTAATGATTACGCAAGGCTTACTTGGAAGTAGTTTTGAGATTGAAGGATTTGGCATGGCGATCCTTGCTGCCATTATCTTATCTATCTTAAACCTAATCCTGAACCAACTCTTCAAAGACGCTAAGAAATAAAACTGATCCCACGCGGATCAGTTTTTTTATTGCATTATATTTTGGTGCGATGTAGTACTTTAGTGGAGTGAAGGGTGTCAGACACGCGTTAGTGCTTTAGCGAAATATAGGGTGTCTGGCACGGTGTAGTGCTTTAGAGCGATGAAGTAGGGTGTGTTTTTTTGTTTGGGTTGTTTTGTTTCCACAGAGTTTTGTAAAAAATGCTACAATAGGGGAAGTGATTATTGAGGATAACCTACAGGGAGGATTACATATGTCGAAAGTTCGAACCCAGGATTTGTTGGATCAATTTAATCTAGAAATTGTCGCTGGTGAGGATGGCGTTCACCGTGAGATTTCAACAAGTGATATCTCTAGACCTGGAATGGAAATGGCGGGCTATTTTAAATATTATCCGTCTGAGCGTTTGCAATTGCTAGGCAAAACGGAGTTGTCGTTCTTTAACGAACTCAATCAAGAAGATAAGAAGGAACGTGCTGTTAAGTTATGTACAGATATTACACCAGGTATTGTGATTACACGTGGAATGGAAGTACCTGATGCACTTATAGAGGCAGCATCTGCGGCGGGTGTGCCAATTATGCGATCTCCGCATAAGACGACTCGTGTTATTAGCCGGTTAACCAACTTCTTAGAAACGAAGTTTGCACCTTTTACAGCTATACACGGCGTTCTAGTGGACGTTTATGGCGTAGGTGTTTTAATAACAGGACAGAGCGGTGTTGGTAAAAGTGAAACAGCTCTTGAACTAGTCAAGAGAGGTCACCGTCTTGTAGCTGATGATAGTGTAGAAATTCGTCAGGAAGACTATGATACATTAATCGGAAACTCACCTTCTCTTATTGAACACCTATTAGAGATTAGAGGCTTAGGCATTATTAATGTAATGACTTTATTTGGAGCTGGGGCCGTTCGCAGCTTTAAGCGAATTACATATTGCATTAACCTCGAGCTATGGGAAAAGAACAAACAATACGATCGCCTCGGTTTAGAAGAGGAAACGATGAAGATTATGGATGTTGAAATTCCTAAAGCGACTGTACCTGTGCGACCAGGCCGAAACCTTGCTGTTATTATTGAAGTAGCTGCGATGAATTTCCGTTTGAAGCGCATGGGTGTAAATGCAGCTGAAGAATTCTCCCACCGTTTAACCGGTATGATTGACGAGAATAAAGCTGGTTCACCGAAAGGAGGATTCCCAGGTGCAGACGTGTAGTCCAGATCCTATAAGTCGAGTTTTTCTAGACCTGGGGCCTTTCACAATTTATTGGTATGGTGTCATTATTGCCACAGGCGCTTATCTAGGGCTATGGCTTGCTATGCGGGAGTCAGAACGGCTTGGTTTTAAGAAAGACACGTTTGTTGATTTAGTTGTGTTTGCGATTCCAATCGCTATTATTTCAGCTCGTATCTACTATGTTATTTTTGAATGGGAACGGTATGTGAATGGTTCCTTAGTCGATATATTTGCGATTTGGGAAGGCGGTATTGCCATCCATGGTGCATTAATCGGTTCTGTTGCAACAGCCGTTGTATTCGCTCGCGTTCGAAAACTTCCATTTTGGCAGCTAGCTGATATTGCAGCACCTAGTATTATTTTAGGTCAAGCCATTGGGCGCTGGGGGAACTTTATGAACCAGGAAGCTCATGGTGGCCCTGTTTCAGAGTCGTTCTATCAGAATGTGATGCAATTCTTACCAAATTTCATCAACCGTCAAATGTGTATTGAGGGTGTTGTGTATCACCCTACCTTTTTATATGAATCCGTGTGGAACATACTCGGCTTTGTATTCTTATTGGTGTTGCGCAGATTCAATCCACGTCGCGGTGAAGTATTCTTAAGTTATGTCATTTGGTATTCATTCGGACGCTACTTTATTGAACAAATGCGTACAGATAGCCTTTATATCATTGGCTCGCTTCGTACAGCGCAAGTAATCTCCATTGTACTAATTCTAATTGCATCGGCTCTCATTATGTACCGACGCAAAACAAATAAAGCAGATCGAGATTATGAAGGCAATAAACTGAACAAGTAAGGAGGGTATCCCTTGCCTGGTATATTGCAAAGAGGGTTGAGACAAGGATTGAATGTAACGTGGGCTCTTGGAAAAGTCATATTTCCAATCACGTTACTCGTAACTGTTCTCCGGTTTACTCCTGTCTTAAAGTGGATTATGGAATGGATTACACCACTCATGAAGTGGATCGGACTGCCAGGTGAGGCGGCAATTCCGCTTGTTTTAGGAAACTTTTTAAACCTCTATGCTGGGATTGGTGCCATTGTCTCATTTGATTTCAGTGTAAAAGAGGTATTCATTATGGCCGTTATGATGTCGTTCTCTCATAACTTGCTGATTGAATCAACAGTGGCATCGAAAGTGGGAGTGAAATGGTGGTTTGTTGCAGGAATTCGCTTATCACTTGCCTTTCTTTCAGCCATACTAATAAATGTCTTCTGGCAGGGCGGTTCTGAATTGGCCCAGTATGGACTCATTACCCAGCAACCTGATCCAGAAGGCTATGGTGCAATTGCGTTGCTTGGTGTTCAAACAGCCTTAATGAGTGTTGTACAACTTGCAGCTATTGTAATCCCTCTGATGGTTGCGATGCAGTGGCTAAAGGAAAAGAATTGGTTAAACCTCTTCTCGAAATGGCTCGCCCCTTTCACGCGTGTATTGGGAGTAGAGCGCAACGCATCCATGACCCTTGTGGCGGGACTTGTTATTGGGCTAGCTTATGGAGCTGGTCTCATGATTCAAGCTGTAAAAGAAGATGGGGTGTCGAAAAAGGACATGTACTTGTCGCTTATATTCCTTGTCTCCTGTCACGCGGTTGTAGAGGACACATTGATTTTCATACCGCTTGGAATTCCGGTTTGGCCACTGTTATTGATTCGTCTGGTAACAGCTATTGTCCTAACAGCTATTGTCGGTTTCGTTTGGAACCGAACTACATCAAAAGGAAAGGAAGCCACATATGACCATACGCACTCTTCTATTTGATTTAGATGGAACATTAATTAATACAAATGACTTAATCATTGCATCGTTTCTTCATACGACAGAAACGTATGCCCCGGGGAAATATAACAGAGAGGACGTTCTGAAGTTTATTGGTCCTCCACTTGAAGAAAGCTTACGTAAAATCAATCCAGATGCAGATGTGGAAGAAATGATGAACACGTACCGTACCCATAATCATGAGAACCACGACCGTCTCGTAGAAGCTTACGATGGTGTTGTTGAAACGTTAGAAAAACTTAAGCAAGCAGGGTTTAAGCTAGGTATTGTTACAACAAAGATGCGCCAAACGGTAGACATGGGGATTGAACTTACCCATATTGCTGATAAATTTGAAACGATTGTAACTTTAGACGATGTAACCCATGCTAAACCTCACCCAGAACCGGTCGTTCGTGCAATGAAAGAACTTGATGCGAAGCCAGAAGAGACAATCATGGTAGGGGATAACACACATGATATTGAATCAGGACAGAATGCCGGTACCAAAACAGCAGGTGTAGCTTGGACGGTAAAAGGGCGTAAAGTATTGGATGACTTAGAACCAGACTATATGCTTGAACATATGAGTGATATTTTAAAAATCGTGATGGAGTGATCCTATGAGAAACACTGAGCGTCACCGGGTGAAAGAGGCCAATTCACTCTGGCACGTCTATAAGACAGTTCCTTTTTGGAAGGTCGTCAAGAATTTTGTCGTCATTCAACTGGCTCGTTACACGCCATTTTTGCCGGTGAAAAATTGGCTATATCGTACATTTCTTCGTATGGATGTCGGTGATCAGGCGGCTTTTGCTCTTATGGTGATGCTCGATGTGATGTTTCCGGAAAAAATCTCTGTTGGACGGAACACGGTGATCGGTTATAACACGACCATTTTAGCGCATGAATACTTGATTAAAGAGTACCGCTTAGGTGATGTTAAGATCGGCAGTAACGTCATGATTGGTGCAAACTCAACCATATTGCCAGGCATAACGATTGGAGATGACGCGATCGTTTCAGCTGGAACGCTCGTACATAAAGACGTTCCACCGGGCTGCTTTGTCGGTGGCAATCCTATGCGCGTCATCTATGACCAGGAAGAAATGTCTCGACGTCAGACAGAAGACGCTTTTTTAAAGGACTAGCTCACCACTAGTCCTTTTTACTTGCACGTGCGCTTTCGCGCTGTAAAGTACAAACGGGTGTCAGACACCATTCAGTATGGTAATACAGCATAGTACTAAAGGGTGTCTGACACCCTTTAGTTGATTAAAGGAGGTAAGGGTATGGAGTTGCCGAAGGGGGTTTTGTCGGCTGTTAAGAGTATTAAGCATTTTGAACATTTACTTGAGAGTGATGAGGAAGTGATCATTCTATTAGAAACAAGGTTGTCGTTGCTGCCTAAGTTAGTAAGGAAAGCCAGAAAGCATGGGAAGAAAATTCTTGTTCATACCGATTTAATCCAAGGGTTAAAAAATGATGATTATGGTTTGGAGTTCTTATTTCATGAAGTGAAGCCTCACGGGGTTATTTCGACAAGGTCCAATGTAATCACAGCTGCTAAGAGGCATAATATATTAGCGGTTCAACGTTTATTCCTCATAGATAGTCAAGCGCTTGATCGGAATGTAGCCATTATGAAAAAGACCCAACCAGATTACGTTGAAGTCCTACCAGGATTAATCCCCTCCTTTATATCTGAAATTAAAGAAGAGCTGGGAATTCCGATTATTGCCGGCGGTTTAATTAGAACGAGAGAGGATGTTCAATCAGCTCTAAAAGCAGGAGCTCATGCTGTTTCTACATCCAGGAAAGAATTGTGGGAAATAGAATAGTGTTGACAGCGTTTTCATCAGGTAGTATATTAGACTTCACAAGTTAACATTAGTGGCGGAGAGTAGGAGAACCACACGCACTTGTAGGACTTTCGATGTGAGAATGTCCCTAACAAGAAGCGTGTGGTTTTTTATGTGTCTAAAAGTGGTATAGCTATCTAAGCCAGCACCTAATGAAAGAAGGTATATTATGACAGAATTTATAGGCGAATTGATCGGCACAATGATCCTGATTATCTTTGGAGGTGGTGTCGTAGGTGGCGTTGTGCTTAAAGGATCGAAAGCTGAAGGTACCAGTTGGGTATTAATCTCTTTTGGTTGGGGCCTTGCTGTAATGCTTGCCGTCTACGCTGTTGGGAAAGTCAGTGGAGCACATATTAATCCAGCTGTAACACTAGGCTTTGCTATGGTGGGAGAGTTCCCGTGGAGCAAAGTTCCGAAATACTTAAGTGCACAGTTAGTAGGTGCCTTCATCGGGGCAATAGTAGTTTTCTTTCACTATTTACCTCACTGGAAAGAAACAGAAGACCAAGGGGCGAAGTTGGCGGTGTTTTCAACCGATCCAGCGATTCGAAGTCCTTTATCCAACTTTGTAAGCGAAATTATAGGAACATTCATGTTAGTGATGGGACTATTATTTATTGGTGCCAATGATTTTACACAAGGATTAAATCCAGCGATTGTAGGACTTCTCATTACCGCAATTGGTATGTCACTTGGTGGTACTACAGGGTATGCGATTAACCCTGCTCGAGATATTGGACCTCGCATTGCTCACTATGTTTTACCGATTCCGGGTAAGGGAACTTCAGATTGGAGATACGCTTGGGTTCCGCTCTTTGGACCCATAATTGGTGGGATCTATGGAGGTCTTTTCTATAAAGCTATCTTTGTGAACGATCTCATGGTAGCCTTTTGGGTATTTACTGTAATGATTTTAGCTATCTTTTTAACAGCTGCACGCAAAGAGCTAAAAGAAGCAAATAGTGAGAGTGACGAGGGTGTTCAAGCATCCCGTGTGAATGCATAATTTAAGGTAAAGGGAGATGAGAGAAATGGAAAAATATATTCTATCTATTGATCAGGGGACAACAAGTTCCAGAGCGATTTTATTTAATAAAGAAGGGGTTATCGTTGAAACAGCTCAGAAAGAGTTTCAACAATTTTTCGAAAAGCCAGGTTGGGTCGAACATGATGCGAATGAAATCTGGACGTCTGTATTAGGGTGTATTGCAGATGTACTTAGAAAGTCGGAGGTTGAGCCGAACCAGATTGCTGGTATCGGTATTACCAACCAGCGTGAAACGACAGTTGTGTGGGATAAGAATTCCGGTCGTCCAATCTATAAAGCCGTTGTATGGCAATCACGTCAAACAGCTCCAATCTGTAATGAACTTCGTGAACAAGGATATAACGATACATTCCGTGATAAGACAGGTTTACTTCTAGATCCTTACTTCGCAGGTACGAAAGTGAAGTGGATCCTTGATAACGTAGATGGAGCTCGTGAGAAGGCTGACAATGATGAGTTGATGTTCGGTACGATCGATACGTGGTTAATCTATAAACTCTCTGGTGGTAAAGCTCACGTTACCGATTATTCCAACGCGTCCCGTACTCTTATGTACAACATCTACGACCTGAAGTGGGATGATGAGCTTCTAGAAATTCTAGGCGTGCCAAAATCAATGCTGCCAGAAGTTCGCCCATCTTCAGAAGTTTATGCAGAAACAGTTGATTACCACTTCTTTGGAAGTGAAGTTCCGATCGCTGGGGTAGCAGGAGATCAGCAGTCAGCCTTATTTGGTCAAGCATGCTTCGAAAAAGGCATGGCGAAGAACACTTATGGTACAGGTGGATTTATGTTAATGAATACGGGTGAAGAACCTGTGAAATCTGACCATGGACTTTTAACCACAATTGCTTGGGGACTTGATGGAAAAGTAGAGTATGCGCTTGAGGGTAGTATTTTCGTTTCTGGGTCTGCCATTCAGTGGCTGCGTGATGGTATTGAAATGATTAAAGATGCTCCTCAAAGTGAGCAGTTAGCGGGCGATGTCGATTCTACAGATGGTGTTTACGTTGTTCCTGCGTTCGTGGGACTTGGAACGCCGTACTGGGATAGTGATGTTAGAGGAGCTGTATTTGGTCTGACTCGTGGTACAAAGAAAGAGCACTTCGTACGTGCTACACTTGAATCCCTTGCCTATCAAACGAAAGATGTTCTAAACGCTATGATTAGCGATTCTGGACTAGACTTAAAGACAATGCGTGTAGATGGCGGAGCTGTTAAAAATAACTTCCTTATGCAATTCCAAAGTGACATGATCGACACCCAAGTTGAGCGTCCAACAGTTAATGAAACGACTGCGTTAGGTGCCGCTTATCTTGCAGGTCTTGCGGTTGGTTACTGGGATAGCAAAGATAAAATTGAAGAGCGTTGGCAAAAAGACCAAACCTTCGAACCAGAGATTTCTGAAGAAAAACGAGAAGAATTGTATGAAGGCTGGCAGAAGGCTGTTAAAGCAGCACAAGCATTTAAATAAGTCAATTTAAGCAGAATGGTGTGCAAACCTTAAAATTCTGTTATAATAAATGTACAAGTTAACACGATTCGGTTGGAGAAACGGAGAGACCACAAATCCTTTACGGGAAAGCTGTAAAGGGGTTTGTGGTCTCTTTTTTTATACCTACTTATGCTCTCGAGGTCTTGAGTGAGTCGGAGGTGAGCAAGGGGCCTCCGCTTTTGTGGGTGGCACATTAGTGTAAATTCTCTAGCGTACGTGCGGTGATTCTTGGGTATACCATAATTGTAGGCAACTGAATCGGAGTATTGGAAAAAGGAGCGAATATGATATGAAGACATTTTCTAGTTTACAACGTAATGAGATCTATAATGAGATGGAGAAAGAAACCCTTGATGTTTTAGTAATTGGTGGTGGGATTACAGGTGCGGGGATTGCGCTTGATTCTGCTACGAGAGGGTTAACAACAGGTGTTCTAGAAATGCAAGACTTTGCTGCTGGTACATCGAGTCGTTCAACGAAACTCGTTCACGGTGGTCTACGTTATTTAAAACAATTCCAAGTGGCTATGGTAGCAGAGGTAGGGAAAGAGCGTGACATCGTTTATCAAAACGGGCCTCACGTTACGACACCTGAGTGGATGCTACTGCCATTCCATAAAGGCGGAAACTTCGGACCTCTTTCTACAAATGTAGGTCTACGTGTCTATGATTACTTAGCCGGCGTTAAGAAGAGTGAGCGCCGCAAAATGCTTTCAACTAAAGAAACGCTAAAGCGAGAACCGCTTGTAAAACGTAATGGTCTTAAAGGCGGTGGGTACTACGTTGAGTACCGTACAGATGATGCGCGTCTAACGCTTGAAGTTATGAAAAAAGCTGTTCAAAAAGGAGCCCATGCTCTTAACTATGCAAAAGTGGTAGATTTCCTTTATGAAGAAGGAAAAGTAACGGGTGTTGAAGTGGAAGACCAACTAAGTGGTGAACGTCGTCACTTATATGCAAAGAAAATTATTAATGCTGGTGGCCCGTGGGTAGATACGCTTCGTGAGAAAGACGGCTCTAAGAAAGGGAAAACGCTGCAACTGACTAAAGGGGTGCACCTTGTATTTGATCAACAAACATTCCCTCTTCAACAGGCAATCTATTTTGATACACCAGACGATCGTATGGTCTTTGCAATCCCTCGTGATGGTAAAACATATGTGGGAACAACTGACACGGTATATGAAGGTGAAATATCTCACCCTAAAATGACAGTTGATGATCGGGATTATATATTAAGTGCAATTGATTACATGTTCCCAACTCTATCGATTACAGCAAACGATGTCGAATCAAGCTGGGCAGGTTTACGTCCATTAATTCACGAAGAAGGAAAAGACCCTTCTGAAATCTCTCGTAAGGATGAAATCTTTGAATCTGAGTCTGGGTTGATTTCGATCGCTGGTGGTAAGCTGACTGGTTACCGTAAGATGGCAGAGAATGTGATTGACCTTGTAACGGATCACTTCAAAGAAGAAAACGGTAAAAACTATCCGAAAAGCCAAACAAAAGAACTGCCGGTCTCAGGTGGTGAAGTCGGAGGAGCAAAAGGCTTCCAGAAATTCAAGGAACGTAAGACAGGTGAAGGCATCGCTTACGGTTTAACGGAAGAACAAGCACGTGGGCTTGTACAGCTGTATGGTGCTAACGTTGGTAAAGTCTTCGAGTTCTATCAAAATAATAAAGATGAAGCTGAACGTGAAGGTTTAGATCCGCTTGTATTCGCGATGCTTAAGTATGGAATAGAGTATGAACTAACGGCTAAACCAGTCGATTTCTTTATTCGTCGTACGGGTGCATTATTCTTCGATATCCATTGGGTTCATAAGCACAAAGAATCCGTTATTGCTTATATGGCAAGAAGATTCAATTGGACCGACGAGCAGATCGACATTTACATTTATGAACTTATTGAACTATTAGAAGAAGCTGTTACACCAGTTCCTGCTCAATAAAGTGAAACCTTTACCCTCTTCTATTCGTAAGTATAAGTAGAATAGTTGAAATGGGTGAGAGTATGCAAAATATGCAAGAACTATTGCGAACTGATGCGAAACGCCAGGTGAGACTGGGGGGTATCTTTCTGGGGATTACACTCCTCGTGTTTCTATCTCCTTTTCTTTTTTCATTTAACACCTTGAATTTCTTTGTTATTGCCTTGCCATTTTTCTTTATTGGGATTGCGATGATGAGGAATGCTGCAAGGGATTTTCGTTTTTCGAAGCTAGCTGAACAGCAGCCTGAAATGGTAAGCCTGTCATGTACTGAAGGATGGCCAATGAAAATGTACCTGAGTACAGAAGTGACCTTTGAACATACAGGAAGTCTGTATGATTTGCACGGGGATTTCTATTCTTATTTACAAGAGGAAGGACCTTGGTATTGGAAGGTCGCTTCAGGTCTGGCTGCAGTCCTTGGTGCTCATCCTTTTGCTCCTAGATGGTTTGCTTATTATGATACAAAGGATCAAATGAAGTATAAGGTTGAGAAAAAAGGCGGCATAAAGGCACGCTATTATGTCAAAACACCTAATGAAGCCCTAGCTTATTATATGGAAGCTGTATGGAGAAAAGGTGGAGGGTTAACGTTCTACATGTATGAACAAAACCGTCTCCTTTGGCAAGCAACTACTGACAAATTTATGGACTCCATTACAGTGTTAGATCCCGAGCAATTAAGTGTAGTCGAAATGAAAAAAGATGCAATCCCACTCGAAGCCGCCGATCGGTTTGGATCCAAATCAGGATTTCTCTTACAACGCTATGATCAAGATCCCATGCCCGAATCGTTGCAGCTGTTCTTGTATATGATTAATCACCGACGAAGCATGTAAAAACAAAAAGCCTATGAGCACTGTCTTAACGATAGTGCTCATAGGCTTTTTTGTCTGGTAGTGGTTGCTTTTCTTCATTTGCCATTAAGAGAATGCTTCCGTTTGATTAGATTTAGAGTGAGGTGGTTCGGGACTGCCTCGCTTGGGTGTTTCTAATACCTAATTAACTCTACATGTGGCTTGTTTCCGTATCTCTCAACATGGAAAAGGTGGGCCTGGAAACTGCGAGACTCCCGTGGGCAGAAGAGCCAGTCTAGCTCCAGCGTGGAGGACCTAGCGTGATAAGTCATCTTTTTTCCAAAGGCTATTCGCCTTTTCCAAAAAGCTGTCTTATCCGTACGGTCCTAGGCACCACGCCTCCGCTTTCTAATCTAGGTGAGACCCCGGAGGCCGGCTTGCCGGTTGAGGAGGCTCACCAGCTCCCCACAGGAAAGCGAGTGGTTGCCAGGCCCACCTTACGCTCAATTAAAGTTAACGGAAACATTCTCTCAGCTCCGATTCTTCAACAACATTTCCTGATTTTTGAACAAACAAAGTGATTCAAAAAAGAACATAAATTTTATAATGAATTTTCTCCCAATCTATGATACTCTATTTTTAAATGTTAACCAATAACGGAACAATGTTAACGAAAAGGGAGGCAATAAAAGTGGTAAAGAAGAAATGGACAGCTTTAGACATCACAATGGGGAGCTTATTTGTGGCCATGATGGCGGTGGGGGCTAACATAACAAGTATTGCTCCATTTATGGTAATCGGTGGGGTGCCGATTACGCTCCAAACATTCTTCGCGATCCTGGCGGGGCTTGTGCTTGGTAGTCGGCTAGGAGCCTTTTCAATGCTTGTATACATGTTGCTTGGATTAGCAGGGACGCCTATATTTGCACAATTTAAAGGTGGGGCAGGAATGCTAATGGGCCCTACGTTTGGCTTTATTATATCTTATATCGCCGTTGCGTTTATAGTAGGTAAAATGGTTGAGATGAAGCGTACGCTACCAATGTATATAGCTGCTGCCCTGACAGGGATGGCCATTAACTATATCTTCGGTACAAATTGGATGTATGCAGCGTATGTTCTATGGTTTGATGCACCAGAAGGATTTACTTACACAATGGCATGGGGGTGGATGATGGTTCCGTTGCCAAAAGATGTGATACTAAGTGTTGTAGCTGGTTTCCTAGGAATGCGTCTTGAGAGAAGTGTACTAGCGAACAGCCAGTTCAGGCGGGAAAGACGTAAATCAGTAGCTTAATCATAGGTTAAGAATCTTCCATCTAACATCAAGAGGCGAACCCAATAGGGTTTCGCCTTTTTTTATTGCTTATAATCCTGTTTCTCCCGTTTCCTGCTCAATATAAGCTTTGCTCTCTACACATTTGGGGAAGATAGAACATATGAGAGAAAATTTGATTCGTTGACGTTCTTTCTTTATCGTGTTATCGTATTAGCACGCTAAAGGATTTTGATTATTTTACTCAAATCAACGGAAATAGAGAGGGGTACATTGTTTTGGCAAATCGTCTTATGTTCGAAAAACCACTAGGAATGCGCGATACGCTTCCTTTTTTCTATCAACAAAAACGCAAGGCTCGTGAAGCAGTTTCAAATAAAATAGAATCGTGGGGATATCAATTTCTAGACACCCCAATGATGGAATACTTAGAAACGGTTGGAGAGGCTAGTGCGATTGAAGAAACACAGTTGTTTAAACTGTTGGATCAACAAGGGCATACGTTGGTACTACGCCCAGATCTTACATCGCCGATTGCTCGTGTAGCTGCGTCGCAATTAAAGGAACAGGGTTATCCGCTCCGCTTAAGCTATGATGGCCCTGTATTTCGTGCTCAACAAATCGAAGGAGGAAAACCTGCTCAATTTGAACAAGTTGGTGTTGAATATATCGGTGAGAACTCGATTTACGCCGATGCAGAGGTTATTGCTTTACAGATTGAAACACTAAAAGCTGCCGGGCTCGATGAGTTTCAGTTAACGGTAGGACATATTGGGTACGTTAAAGGCCTCTTAAAAGAAGTCTTTGGGGATGAAGAAGAAACGCAAGAAGAGTTTCTGCGATATTTATATAGAAAGAATTATGTTGGTTTCCGAAAAGCATTGGAACAAGTAGCACTGTCTGATGAGAACAAGGGCCGGATGAAGCAATTGCTTTCTCTTAGAGGACAGAAAGATGTGTTAGCTACTGCTGAAGAGATTACCACGAATGGCGCTTGTCACCGTGCGACGAAAGAACTGAAACAGCTACAAAACCTCCTAGAATCATACGGCGTGAGTGAGTACGTTTCATTTGATCTCAACCTCATTAGCCATATGAGTTATTATACAGGGATTTTGTTTGAAGGGTATGCTCCTCACTTAGGCTCGCTTCTCTGTAATGGAGGGCGTTATGATCAGTTGCTTCCTTCTTTCCAATCCATAGCTTCCGCTACAGGATTTGCGATTCGAGTCGACCGTTTAGTCGAAGCCATGGAACAACATGCTGAGCAAGTAGGGCCCGTTCTTGTCATGTACGAGCCGCATACATTTGATCAAGGTTTACAGGTTGCACAAGAACTTCGCGCCGAAGGAGAGCAGGTCATTTTGCAAAACAAAGCGTATTACGAAGAAGGGCAAAACAGTTACAAACAAGTGATTGACGTGACGGAAGGGGGCGCTTCTGTTGAATAATTGGTTAACCATTGCGATGCCTAAGGGCCGAATTTTTGAGGAGGCGGCTGAACTTCTTCAGAAAGTTGGCTATGATTTTACAGATGTAGAGGATTCCAGAAAGTTAATCTTAGATTTTCCTGAATATAAGGTGCGTCTTATGATGGCAAAGCCTATGGATGTGGTAACCTATGTTGAATATGGAGCTGCTGACTGTGGTATTGCTGGGAAAGATGTATTGTTAGAACAAGACCGCGATGTCTATGAGGTGCTTGATTTACAGATCAGCGGCTGTTATTTGGCGGTGGCTGGTTTACCAGACAAACCTCTTAGCAAGATTGCGCCGAAAATTGCAACGAAATATCCTCGTGTTGCCTCGGAATATTTCCGTGAGCAGGGTGAGCAAATTGAGATTATCCCACTAAATGGATCGATTGAACTTGCTCCTCTTATTGGATTAACGGATCGCATTGTCGATATCGTATCTTCTGGCCAAACGCTACGTGAAAATGGTCTTGTAGAGTATGAAAAGATTGCAGATATTACGTCTCGTTTTATCGTGAACCCAGTTAGTTATCGGATAAAAAATGAACAACTTGACCCGCTCATTGAAGCCTTAAGTGAGTACGTCTAAGGAGGGCGAATCCATGAAGATCATCACACCTAAAGAAATTGATGCATTTAAAAGAACGGTAGATGGGGGGACAGAAGCTCAGAGATCTACTGTTCAATCCATCATTTCAGATGTTAAAGAGAGGCAGGATGAAGCCGTGCTCTCTTATACGAAACAACTGGACGGGGCTGACTTGGAAAGGTTAGCTGTGACGGAAGAAGAATTTGCTGAAGCAAGAAGGCAGCTTGATCCGCAGGACGTAGCTGTGCTCGAAGAAGCGTGCGCAAATATTCGTTCCTTCCACCAGAAACAAGTTCGCAACTCCTGGTTTGATACGGACCATGATGGAACCATGCTAGGACAGAAGATGACACCACTTGATGCGGTCGGGGTTTATGTTCCAGGAGGTACAGCAGCTTATCCGTCATCCGTATTTATGAATGTAATGCCAGCCATTGTAGCCGGTGTGGAACGGATCGTCATGGTATCACCTCCATCTGAAGAAGGGACATTACCAGCGGGTGTACTTGTTGCAGCAGAGATTGCAGGGGTTAAGGAGATCTATAAAGCAGGAGGCGCACAAGCAGTTGCGGCGCTTGCGTATGGAACAGAGTCGATTCTGCCTGTTGATAAAATTGTAGGTCCAGGAAATGTCTACGTAGCCCTTGCCAAACGAGAAGTTTTTGGGGATGTAGACATTGATATGATTGCTGGTCCGAGTGAAATTGTCGTGTTAGCTGATGAAACAGCATATCCAAGAGAAATTGCGGCAGATTTATTATCACAAGCAGAGCATGATGCCAGGTCATCAAGCGTTTTAGTTACACCATCACAAGAACTTGCCGAAAAAGTCGCAAGGGAAGTGCAACAACAACTTGAGGATCTCCCGCGTAAACGAATAGCTGAAGAGAGTGTTAACGACTACGGAGGAATTGTAGTGTGCGATAACTTGTCACAAGCGATCGACGTAGTGAATGAATTAGCGCCGGAACACTTAGAAGTTCAGACGGAAGAGCCGTTTATGTTATTAGGGAAAATCAAGCATGCAGGGGCTATCTTCTTAGGAAGGTATAGTTCAGAACCTATTGGAGACTATTTTGCTGGCCCGAATCACGTATTGCCAACAAGCGGGACGGCCCGCTTTAGTAGCCCGTTAAATGTAGACGACTTTGTGAAAAAATCAAGTGTGATTTATTACAGTAAGGCGTCTTATGATAAAAATGCTGATAAAATTGCTCGCTTTGCAAGATTAGAAGGGTTAGAAGCCCACGCTCGTGCAGTGGAAATGAGAAAGGGGTCAGGTGAAGAATGACAGAAGAACGAGTAAGTCGAGTTGAAAGAGAAACAGGAGAAACGAATATATCGCTAGCTTTCGCCGTAGATGGGACGGGGAAAGGGACGGTCGATACACAGGTCCCTTTTCTGACTCATATGCTTGAGCTATTTAAGAAGCACGGCTTCTTTGACCTAACCGTTGAAGGAAAAGGTGATGTGGAGGTGGATGATCATCACCTGACTGAAGACATCGGTATTTGCTTGGGGCGAGCGCTCCGGGAAGCTTTATTGGATAAGGCGGGTATTAAACGGTATGGATCCTTTTCCCTTCCTATGGATGAAACGCTTGTAACGGTTGCCGTAGACCTGAGTGACCGTCCACACCTCGAATGGAAAGCGAATTTGCCGGCTGCTAAAGTGGGCACATTCGATACAGAGAATGTTCATGAGTTCTTCTGGAAGCTTGCTCTCGAAGCTCGTATGAATTTACATATCGTTGTCCATCACGGGACAAACACGCATCATATTATTGAAGCGATGTTTAAAGCGACAGCCCGTGCACTTGATGAAGCTACGCAAATCGATCCCCGTATTCAGGGCATTATGTCGACGAAGGGGAGTCTGTAAATGATTGGTATTATTGATTACGGGATGGGGAATCTATTTAGCGTTTCCAAAGCGCTAGAACGTTTAGACGTTCCGTATGTTCTAACAAGCGATCCGGAGCAACTCGCTCAATGTGAGGGTCTTATTCTTCCTGGAGTAGGAGCTTTTCCTGACGCAATGAAATCTTTATATGAAACAGGTATGAAGGATTTTGTCTTGTCTAAAGCAGGTGAAGGGATGCCGCTACTTGGTATTTGTTTAGGGATGCAACTTTTGTTTGATGAAAGTGACGAAGGGGGCATGACAGAAGGATTAGGTTTGTTACCAGGGAGTGTAGTGCGATTTAAAGGAAGCGATTCAGAAGGGAATCGTTTTAAGGTTCCTCATATGGGCTGGAATCACCTTGATCAGCACCAATCTAATTCCCCTATTCTTCAAAATATAGAAGATGGTTATGTTTATTTTGTTCATTCTTATTATGTACAAGCCAAGCAACGTGAGGACATCATCGCAAGTGCTCAGTATGAAACAGAAGTGCCGGCAGTCGTAGGTAGAGCGAATGTGTTTGGGGCACAGTTTCACCCGGAGAAAAGTGGGGACACTGGCATGACGATTTTACGAAACTTTTGTGACCTGGTCAGTAAGGGAGGAGTCGAACTATGAGTCAATTTACAATATATCCAGCAATCGATATGAAAAATGGGAAATGCGTGCGTCTTGAACAAGGAGATTTCGATAAAGAAACGATCTATGGTGATTCACCATTTGATGTAGCGAAAGGCTTTCTAGATCAAGGGGCTGAATGGATCCATATGGTGGACTTAGATGGCGCGAAAGAAGGGAAGCGGATCAATGCGGAGCACATCCTTCGTGTTGTTGATGAGTTGTCTGTAAACGTTCAAATGGGAGGCGGCATCAGAAACAAAGAAGATGCAGCGTACTATTTAGACCGTGGAGTAGATCGCGTTATCATTGGCAGTTTGGCGATTTCGAACCCAGAATTGACGAAAGAACTAGTAGCAGAGTATGGCAGCAAGATTGCAATTGGATTAGATGCGCGTGATGGATACGTGGCGACTGATGGTTGGTTAACGAAATCAGACCGTACAGCGATTGAAGTGGGGCAATACTTTGCTGAAGCGGGTGTTGAGACGTTTATTTATACGGATATTTCAAAGGACGGTATGATGAGCGGGCCAAGCACAGATCAGATTGTCGAACTAGCAAAACAAACAGGAAAAGAAGTTATTGCCTCTGGTGGTGTTCGTAATATTGAAGACCTTATAGACTTAAAGAAATATAGTGATCAAAATGTAGGTGGTGCCATTGTCGGAAAAGCGATCTACACAAAAGAACTTCCTCTTAGAAAAGCGCTAACTGAGGTGAATCAATAATGCTCACTAAACGTATTATCCCTTGTTTAGATGTGAAGGATGGACGGGTTGTAAAAGGGATTCAATTTGTGCAAATCCGCGATGCAGGTGATCCAGTCGAGTTAGCTACGGTTTATGATGAACAGGGGGCAGATGAGCTTGTATTTTTAGATATCTCAGCTTCTCATGAAGGGCGTAAGACCATGATTGAAGTCGTTCGTGAAGTTGCGGGTACACTGGCGATCCCATTTACAGTCGGGGGAGGCATCGGTTCTCTTGAGGACATGCGAGCAATTTTACGAGCAGGAGCTGATAAAGTATCTTTAAATTCAGCAGCCGTACGCAAGCCTGAATTGATTACTGAAGGATCGGACTTTTTTGGGGCGCAGTGTATTGTGGTGGCAATCGATGCGCGTTTCGATGATTCAATCGGTTCTTGGCGTGTGTATACCCACGGAGGTCGTAATGCTACAGAATGGGAAGTGTGCGACTGGGCTAAGCATGTTGTAGAAAGAGGAGCAGGTGAAATCCTGTTAACTAGTATGGATCAAGATGGTGAGAAAACAGGCTTTGATCTTGATCTTCTAAAGGCCGTTCAACGAGTTGTCGATGTTCCCGTGATTGCTTCAGGAGGAGCTGGCAATGCTCAGCATTTCATAGATGTTTTCAAGGAAGCGGACGCAGATGCCGCACTCGCAGCTTCAATCTTCCACTATAAAGAAACGTCCGTACAGAGTGTGAAAGGTGAACTAAAAGAAAACGGGGTGCATGTGAGATGAATGTAGACACAATACAATTTGATGAAAAAGGACTTGTTCCAGCGATTATACAAGATGCACGTAGTAAAGAAGTTCTGACTCTGGCTTACATGAATGAAGAAGCAGTTAAAAAGTCAGTGGAATCAGGAGAGACGCACCTTTATAGCCGTTCTCGTCAAGAGTTATGGCATAAAGGGGCGACGTCTGGGAATACTCAATTCATCGAAACGATGAAGTATGACTGTGATCAAGATGCTGTATTACTGCAAGTGATTCCTCAAGGACCTGCTTGTCATAAAGGGGACTATTCTTGCTTCTCTGAAACGGTATATGGGAAAGATACAGAATCCAAAAACCATAGATATCAAATTCTGGACGATTTACAAAGCACGTTGGCTGAACGTTTAGCTACTCTACCAGAAGGTTCTTATGCATCTCAGTTATTCCAAGAAGGCGTGGATCGGATTCTTAAGAAAGTAGGCGAAGAAGCAGGCGAAGTTATTATTGCAGCGAAAAATAATGACGCTGAGGAGTTAACCTGGGAAACGGCAGACTTACTATTCCATACGCTTATGCTCCTGACTGAAAGAGGCGTTCCATTCGATGATGTGCTTGGAGCTTTAGAAGGCAGACGTAGCAAAAAGTAAGGCGTATGGATAAAAACGGAATCACTCCTATAATCCCCTTTACAAATGTGGTATACTGCTAAAGGAATGTTACGGTTCGAAGATAGGAGGACCTACATGCATACTTCAAACAATAATACTGGAGGAGCTGTTGTTGATAATATAATTCCGTTCACACCTGAAGGGGAATTTTACTTCAACAAAGGTGTTCGTGCTTTCAGAAAGCGTGAATTTGAAAAAGCTTCAAAATGGTTACGAAGAGCGGTTGAATTGTCACCAAAGCAACCGGTTTATCAGTGCCAGCTTTCTGTTGTGCATACAGAGACAGGTGATTACCATACAGCGAACCAGATTTTAATGAATGTATTAGCAGATTTTGGCCATGAATATGTCGATTGTTATTATCTTATTTCGAATAACTATGCTCACTTAGGGTTATTTCAGGACGCTAAGAAGTACGCTAAAGAGTACTTGAATAAAGCGCCTGAAGGTGATTTTAAAGAAGAAGCAGAGCAATTAGTCTCTGTGCTGGATATAGAAGAAGAAGAGGATGAGGACGACGATTGGGCATTTGAAGAAGAAGATGAATTAATGATGCACCAAGAGTCGGCTTTTTATTATATGGAACGACAACAATGGAAGGAAGCGCTACCCATTTTAGAGGAAATGATTCGTCTCTTTCCTAATTTTGTTTCGGCTAAGCATGATTATGCCGTATGTCTCTTTTTCGCGGGTGAAGAGCAAGAAGCAATAGAGCTAGAGGAACAGTGGCATGAGCAAGAACCACTATCTCTTCATTCGATGTGTAATCTGGCTGTGTTCTATTTCCATCAAGGAAAGGCTCAACAAAGTCAGGGGCACATACAAAAACTTCGAAATGTGTATCCTATAGGAGAGCAACAAAAACTTCGTGTAGCTGCTACTTTAACCCAAGTTGGGGAGTACGAAGCAGCGTATGATCGTTTTTGCCGGTTGGAAAAAGGTAAGCTAAAAGGGCACTTATCTTATTATAAATGGTTTAGCATAGCTGCTTACCATACCGGAGAGCCTTCTAAAGCGTTAAGCTTATGGGAAGAAGGATGCACCAGACACCCAAATCTAGCAGAACAAGGCGGACCGTGGCAACAAGGATAAAATACCCTCATGAGCATATCAATAGACGCAATTAGACAGATTTTATACCATGAGATTACAGCAAAAGAGAATGGAAAAGGGGTTGAGCGAAGTGAGCGAAGAAATGATCTACGATGTAATCATCGCAGGTGCTGGCCCAGCAGGTATGACGGCAGCTGTTTACACTTCTCGTGCAAACTTAAATACACTTATGATTGAACGCGGAATTCCAGGCGGACAAATGGCGAATACCGAAGAAGTTGAAAACTACCCTGGGTATGAGCACATTTTAGGTCCGGATCTTTCAAATAAAATGTTTGATCACGCTAAGAAATTCGGTGCGGAATATGCATACGGAGATATTAAAGAGATTATTGATGGTAAAGAATATAAAACCGTTAGAGCTGGAAACAAAGAATATAAAGCTCGTTCCATTATTATCGGAACAGGAGCGCAATATAAAGCATTAGGTGTACCTGGTGAATCTGAACTTGGTGGCCGTGGTGTATCATACTGTGCCGTATGTGACGGTGCATTCTTCAAGAACAAAGAACTAGTTGTTGTTGGTGGTGGTGACTCTGCTGTTGAAGAAGGAGTTTATTTAACTCGTTTTGCAAGCAAAGTAACCATTGTTCACCGTCGTGATTCCCTGCGTGCACAGCAAATTCTACAACAACGTGCCTATGACAATGAAAAAATCGATTTTATTTGGGATACTGAGGTAACGAAAATTAACGATGAAAATGGTAAAGTAGGAAGCGTTTCTCTTGTAAATAACAAGACGGGCGAAGAATACGACAAACCAATTGATGGTGTGTTTATCTATATCGGTATGATACCTCTAAGTAAACCATTTGAATCCATTGGCATTACGAACGAAAACGGCTATATCGAAACAAATGAAAAAATGGAAACGAAAGTGCCAGGAATCTTCGCAGCCGGAGATATTCGTGAAAAGGAACTTCGTCAAATCGTTACCGCTACAGGTGATGGTAGTATTGCAGCTCAATCAGCTCAACACTACATCGAGAACTTGTTAGAGGAAATCGGCGAAGCATAAGCGTTCCATGCAAGGTTCAGCCGCAATTGTAAAGATGCCTGTTACTAAACGTAACGAAACGTAATAGCATTTTAATTGTGCTGTAACACGCATGAAACAATTATGGGGTATAATATAATTAACTAATTGACCCCCTTTTAATAAATATATTTGGCACAGGCAAATTCGCCTGTGCCCCTTTTTTTGTCTAAATGGAGGAAGGGCGTCTGCTTTTTTGGTGTCTAGCTCCGGGGGCTAGGGGCTAGCGAGATAAGCAAACTACCTGCAGTGGCTATCGCCACTTCCGGCATTTTGCTTATCCGTACGCCCCTGGGCGAGCCCCCTGCGCTTTTCGATATGTCTAGCTCCGGCTCCTAGCCCCTAGCGTCATAAGCAATCTAACTACAGTGGCCTTCTGCCACTTCCGTTAGCTTGCTTATGCGTACGGGGCTGAACAGTCGCCTGCGCTTTTCAATACGCTTTTCTAACAATAAAAACCATAGTATAATAATAAGGAGAATGCCTCTCGCATTTTTAAAATGAGGTGAATAGTATGCAGCGAGTTACAAATACAGTTTTGCGTAAGAACGATGAAGTGTTAATGCTTCAGAAGCCACGCCGGGGTTGGTATGTGGTTCCTGGTGGGAAAATGGAGCCGGGCGAGCATATTAAGGAAACGGCAGCACGTGAATACAAAGAAGAAACAGGGTTAACGCTTAAAGATCCGCAACTTCGTAGTGTATTTACCTTCATTATGAAAGACGGAGAAGAGGTAGCTCATGAATGGATGATGTTTACTTTCTACAGTGAAGATTATTCAGGGACGTTAAAGGCAGAAAGTCCTGAAGGAGAACTGGAATGGGTTCCTGTTGCAGAAGTTCTTCAAAAACCTATGGCAGAAGGTGATCAGCATTACCTTCGACATATATTAAACCATAACTCAATATTATATGGCACCTTTACGTATACACTTGATTTTAAGTTATTAGACGTTACGCTTGATCCAATGAATCCATAAAAAGGGAGAGATGGAAACATGGTAGATCAAACACAAGAAACCCAACTCGTAATCATCACAGGAATGTCTGGTGCCGGAAAAACAGTCGCAGTTCAAAGCTTTGAAGATTTGGGCTTCTTCTGTGTGGATAATTTGCCACCTGCGCTACTTCCAAAGTTCTTAGAATTAATGAAGGATCCTAAGAATAATATACAAAAAGTCGCCCTTGTTATGGATTTACGAGGTAGAGAGTTCTTCGATACGCTTTTCGAAGCGCTAGATCGATTGTCAAAAGAAGACGGCTTAAATGAACACATTCTTTTCCTTGATGCTGAAAACCAATCACTTGTTTCACGTTATAAGGAAACGCGTCGCTCCCATCCTTTGGCTCCAGAGGGACTACCAATGGAAGGCATTCAGCAAGAACGTCTTATGCTTGATGAACTTCGTGGTCGTGCGCAACAAATTATTGATACCACTACATTGAAGCCTCGTGAACTTCGAGAGCGCATTTTGGAATCTTACGCTGAGAAAACACAACAAGTGTTCTCTGTGCAAGTTGTTTCTTTTGGTTTTAAATACGGATTGCCCATTGATGCGGACCTTGTATTTGATGTTCGCTTCTTACCGAATCCACACTATGTGGAACAGATGCGACCATTAACAGGGTTAGATGATGAAGTATCAAAATACGTATTCAAGTGGACAGAAACCAATCAATTTTTAGAGAAGTTGTTCGACTTGTTAGGGTATATGTTGCCGCAATATAAGCGGGAAGGAAAGAGTCAGCTGGTGATTGCGATTGGTTGTACTGGAGGGCAACACCGATCTGTAGCCATCGCAGAGCACATTGCAAACCACTTCTCCCACGATTACGTGGCTCATGTCACCCATCGAGATGTCGATAAAAGAAAGGGAAAATAGACGATGCCTAAAAAACCTTTACCTCGAGTAGTTGTACTTGGAGGAGGGACAGGGATGCCGGTATTATTACGAGGCTTAAAGTCTTTCCCTATAGACCTGTCAGCGATAGTTACTGTTGCTGATGATGGGGGAAGCTCTGGACGTTTGCGTGAGGAATTGTCGATGCCGGCCCCAGGTGACATCCGTAATGTTATTGCCGCATTATCTGATGCAGAGCCGATGCTGTTGGATCTTTTCCAGCATCGGTTTCGGAACGGCAACGGGTTATCTGGACATTCCATGGGAAATTTACTTTTAGCTGCGATGAATTCCATCACTGGTGATTTCTTTCACGGCATTAAAGAGATTTCTCGTGTCTTAAATGTAAAAGGAAATATTTTTCCTATTGCAAACCAAAATATGTTCCTTCATGCTGAAATGATGGATGGATCTGTTGTTTCAGGCGAATCCAAGATTCCTGCATCAGGAAAGAAAATTAAACGAGTCTTTCTAAGCCCTGAGCCCGTTCAACCTCTTCCTGAAGCTGTAAAAGCGGTTAAGGAAGCAGACCTAGTTGTCATTGCTCCAGGGAGTTTATATACAAGTACCTTACCCAATATGATTGTTTCTCAAATCGGAGATGCTTTACGTGAGACGCAAGGTGAAGTTGTCTATGTATGCAACGTGATGACTCAACATGGAGAAACAACTGATTACACTGCATCTGATCACGTCCAAGCCATTCAAGATCATATTGGAGAAGGATGCCTTCATTCGATTGTCGTCCATAATCAAATTATTGATGATGAGGTTCGAAAAATGTATGCAGTTGAGCATGCATCACCTGTTATTAATGACCAAGATCGGTTACGAGAAATGGGCATTAACGTTATAGAAGGCGATATTATTGATCCAAATCAAGCGTCACTACGTCACGATACAACAAAAGTCGCCAAGTTGTTATATTCTATGCTTGATTAAGCATGTACTTTAATAATCACTAGGTGAAGAGGAGGTGAGAGGGTTGTCATTTGCTTCTGAAACCAAAAAAGAATTGACCGGCATTGAAGTGGAACCATGTTGCATGGAAGCAGAATTAGCAGCATTAATCCGTATGAATGGCTCCATCTCGTTTTCCAATCGGAACTACATTCTAGATGTTCAAACGGAAAATGCAGCAATTGCCCGTCGGATTTATACGTTAGTCAAAAATCTATACCAACTACCAGTAGAGCTATTGGTTCGTAAGAAGATGCGTTTAAAGAAAAACAACGTTTATATTGTTCGGATGAAAGAAAAGGTTCGTGATTTATTGCAGGATTTAGAGATCTTAGAAGAGCCTTTTACTCTAATTCGGACGATCTCAAAAAAGTATCAGCAAAAATCATGCTGTATGCGTGCTTATTTACGAGGAGCCTTCTTAGCAGGAGGATCTGTAAACAATCCAGAAACGTCTTCTTATCACATGGAGATTTTCACTTTTTACGAAGATCACAATGAATCCCTGTGTGAACTTATGAATCAGTTTGATCTTCATGCCAGAGCAATTGAGAGAAGAAAAGGGTATATCTGCTATTTAAAAGAAGCCGAGAAGATTACAGAATTCCTTAATATCATTGGTGGTCACCAGGCCCTATTAAAATTTGAAGATGTCCGCATTATGCGTGATATGCGAAATTCCGTAAATCGACTTGTAAACTGTGAAACGGCTAATCTGAATAAAACAATTGGAGCTGCCTTCCGTCAGGTTGAGAATATTAAACTTATTCAAAGTACAGTTGGATTGGAAGCATTGCCAGATAAATTACAAGAACTAGCCGTTCTTCGTGTGCAGCATCAAGATGTTACTCTGAAAGAACTTGGCGAGCTTATGTCGCCTACTATTAGTAAATCAGGCGTAAATCATCGACTACGCAAAATAGACGAATTTGCAGATAAGCTTCGCAAGGGGGAACTTGCGCTTAAATAATAGATATCCATTCCTTTTTTATGAGGTTCATGATATAATAATCTTAAAATTTCGACGCTTCTTATCGGGAGCGTTTTTTTACAATTTTGTGATAGCGCTTTCGAAAACGATGGTAATACAATTTAAATAGATGACACAGAGAGGGGAATGGGATTGATCGAGCGGTCTGTAACAGTAGAATTAAGTACCGGATTACAAGCAAGGCCAGCTGCCTTGTTTGTTCAGGAAGCCAATCGTTTTTCGTCCGATATCTTTTTAGAGAAAGAAGGAAAACGGGTGAATGCTAAGAGCATCATGGGACTCATGAGTGTTGCCGTTGGACCAGGAGAAACAATTACACTTCAAGCAGAAGGAACAGATCAAGACAGCGCTATTGATAAGCTAGTTGAGTTTGTGACTAGCCAGTAGGGGATACTTATTTTTTGTCCTAATTGTGAAGAAATGAACAACAAAGCTCGAGAATCGATATGGAATCGATTCTCGAGCTTTTTATGTGGTTAGGGGTATGTTGATTTGGGATCGCTTTGGAAAAGGGATTAAAGTTCCGTCTTGAGGCTGAGTAAAGTCTCCCCTTAGGTAGGAGGAGGAATATGGATATTATTTATATAATAGGTAGTAGATAAGGAAAGAGGAGGATTATATGGAAACGATTATTGAAGTAAATGGTATTCGAAAAGGATATAAAAAACGAAAGTCTAAAGAAGAATTTATTGCTGTGGATGGTATTTCATTCTCAGTCCGTAAAGGGGAAATTGTAGGATTACTTGGGCCTAACGGAGCGGGTAAAACGACGACAATTAAAAGTATTTGTGGACTACTTGTACCTGACCAAGGTTCGATTAAAATTAACGGGTATGACAGTGTGAATGAACGCAACAAAGCTTTACGTCATATTAGTGCGGTATTAGAAGGAAACAGAAATGTGTATTGGCGTTTAACTGTAGAGGAGAATCTCGAGTATTTTTCAGGTAATCGTGGAATGAAGAAAAGAGAGTCCAAAGAGCGAATTGATCAACTCCTAGAACTTTTTCGCTTAGAAGACAAACGTAGTGAGATTGTGAATAATCTCTCACGTGGTATGCAGCAAAAGTTGGCGATGGCTGTTGCATTAATGGCAAATACAGACGTGATTCTACTCGATGAGCCAACTCTTGGCTTGGATGTAGAAACGAGTTATGAAGTTCGTTCCTTATTAAAGCATATTGCAGAGCACGAAGGAAAAACAATTATCATTAGTACTCATGATATGGCCGTTGTGCAAGACCTTTGTAAACGAACGGTAATAATAAACAGCGGAAAGGTTATTGCCGATGAGGATGTCCAGCACCTCTTAAAGCTCTTTGAAACAAGTGCCTATGAAATTCAATTAAAAGAAACGCTCACCGAAGAACAACTCAACAAACTCCAACATCAGTTCCCGATTTATAACCTCGATGACCTCACCTTAGAAGTTAATCTAGAACATGAAGAAGCCATCTATCAAATCATGAATATACTTAGTCTTAATCAAACGGGTATTGAAACAATTAATCGAACTCAAGTAAATTTTGAGCAAGTATTTAGAAGACTTGTAAAAGAGGAGGCTGTATCATGAGTACCTTCCTACAAGTTTTACGAGTGAATACAAAGAAAGAATTTATAGAAATGAAGCGTTACTTACCCAATACATTAAGCTTATTAGCCACATTCTATATTATTTTTCTAGCCCTATTCTTTGGGATTCAAGTAGTAGGTGATCCGGCTGAAGCTTCTTCAAATACTCAATATATTATTGTGAACTATGTATTTTGGTACTTTGCGATGATGACGCTTCAATCTACTGGTGGCGCCATCACAATGGAAGCGATGCGAGGAACGTTAGAACAGTTGTATATGTCACCCGTTTCAGCATGGCGTATTCTTTTGGCGCGTGTGTTTGGTATGGTAGCCATCCACCTAAGCATTATGGTTGTACTTATTTTTGCTTCAATGGTAACGACAGGAGAATGGTTGCATTTAAATATAGGAGCGATTATACCGATTCTCTTACTGACCATTATTAGTATGATTGGCGTTAGCTTTATTATTGCTGGTATATCCGTCATCTTTAAACAAATCGATGCGTTCTTGCAAATCTTGCAATTTATTCTAATGGCATTTGCATTTGTCCCACTCTCCGTCGCCCCTTACCTCGTTTTTGCTCCATTTGTAAAGGGAGTGGATATGATGCGTCACGTTATGATTCATGGCTATACCCTTGTGGACTTTACGTGGGTAGATTACTCCTGGTTAGTTGGGAATGGGGTGTTTTACGCCATTGTTGGCGTCATCGTTTATCGAAGTTGTGAACGCTTGGCGATGAATAAAGGGTTGTTGGGTCATTATTAAATTATGAAGTGACGTTTCCGTGCTTTAATGGAGCGAAAGGTGGGCCTGGAAATCACTCGCTTTCCGCGGGCGAGCTGTCGAGCTTCCTCGTTCGCTACGCTCTCTGTGGGATCTCGTCTAGCTCTCTCTCCCGCAGGAGTCTCGCAATTTCCAGGCCCACCTTTTCCGAATTGGGGGAGACGGAAACGTGCCATGTATAGCATGCAAGGGGGGGGATCACTTACACTACTATAGCAGTCCGTACCACCATTCAATATCAGGGTAGGCTTGGGGACTGCGAGACTCCCGCGGGGAAAGGAGCCTAGGGGAGACCCCGGAAAGCGCGTAGCGATTGAGGAGGCTTCCCAGCTCCCCGCAGGAAAGCGAGTGGTCCCCAAGCCTGCCCTAGCCTCCATGCGGTAACGGACACCTCCTTACCTAAATGACTCTTGCTTGAATTAGGAAAGAAAAGGAGAGTTTTTATCTGGTGTTGAGAGGGAAATTGAGTGAGTGAAGTCAAAGAGGTGATTGGATGAATAAGCGGAACCTGGTTATTATTACGCTTGCGGCGGTGTCGATGACATTCTTTTATATGATCGTAGAGCTCAGTTTTATGGCGGATGTTTCAAAAGGGTTGATCTTTGCGATATTCTTAGTCTTTGCCGTTTTCTTTGCCCTCTATATTATATTTGCCCTTCCTATTCTTATCTATTTGCAAAGAAAGGTGGGCGATCGGGATTATAGCATGAAATACTTTGTTGCCTTTTTAGGGGGATCTTTCTTTGTTCATCTCTTGATAAACCCTGTATTGAATGAGTATCAATCGCCATTTTTTACTCCTCTGTGGTACGTTTATGTCGTGAGTACAGCGCTGTTTATTTGGCTGTGGGATTCTGCGAAAGTTAAAGTTTATGCATAAAAAAACCGCTCTGATTAGAATCAGAGCGGTTTTTCGTAATGGTTGAATTAACCTTGACTACGTTCGAAAACGTTGTCGATCAGGCCGTATTCTTTTGCTTCTTGAGCTGTCATGAAGTTGTCACGGTCGGTGTCGCGTTCAATTACAGATAGGTCTTGACCTGTACGCTCAGAAAGGATTTGGTTTAGTTTCTCACGCATTTTGATAATGCGTTTTGCGTGAATTTCAATGTCAGATGCTTGACCTTGAGTTCCGCCAAGTGGTTGGTGAATCATAACTTCACTGTTTGGAAGAGCAGAACGTTTGCCTGGCTCACCAGCAGCTAGAAGGAAAGCACCCATAGATGCTGCCATACCTGTACAGATTGTTGCTACATTTGGCTTAATGAACTGCATCGTGTCATAAATCGCCATACCAGCTGTAATGGAACCACCTGGAGAGTTGATGTATAGAGAGATATCCTTCTCTGGATCTTCTGCTTGAAGGAATAGCATCTGTGCTACGATTGAGTTTGCTACGTTATCATCAATAGCGCTTCCAAGCATAATAATGCGGTCTTTCAGAAGGCGTGAATAGATGTCATACGCACGTTCACCGCGGTTCGTTTGTTCAATAACTGTAGGGATTAAATTCATGAAATTCTCCTCCTTTAAATCGTGTTCTAACACTAAGTAAGTACCGAATTAATTTTATCATACACGCAAGGTCAAAAAAGGTCAAACGAAAGGATTGATGTTTTCTTACGAACTATGTAAAAGACCTTTCTTACCTTATATGTATATGATGATCCGGCTGCACATACAAACATTTTTTCCCCATTTCAAGAAAGCTAAACGTTTTGAAAATGTTATTTTCTAAGTGCTCTAATTTGCCAGATCGCCTGATGAATATTCTTCGACAAATCCCTCTCCCTTACCTCCCACACGTTCCATCCATTTCGAATTAAAAATTTAGACCTTTTCTTTAAGCGTCGCTTCTTTACAGGGTGTAGGAGATCTTCTGGTTTGTAAAAAAGAATAGCTACTTTGACATCTAACAAAGCGAGGTCAATTTTCACCCTTCCGACTTTTACATGTGTATACGGAAGAAAGCCATAACACCTAAGAGAATAATAGGTCTTACGAAGCCCGGGTGAGTGAGAAGGAGGTTCATAAGAATCTTGTTGTAAGCTAGGGATTGGATAACGAAACAACCCAAGTCCACCTATAATTATAAACGAAAAAATTAAGCATACCCAAACGCCAATAGCTACAGACATAGAGCATCACCTCGAAGCTAGCATTTCCAAAAGCACGGGTGCTCATACTCAGTGAAATGGGTCTTGAATTTTAAAAAAAGGAACCGTATAATGGAAGTTGTTCTTATTATAACTAGCATGCGCTCGTAGCTCAGCAGGATAGAGCGGTAGGTTCCGGTCCTACGTCTGTCGGGGGTTCGAATCCTCTCGAGCGCGCTTGAAGCAAATAAACGTTGATATGACGGGAGATAGACGCTAATTACTTTGCGATTTTCGTAGCGTTAGTTGCACGAAAAGGCGCTGAATAATGAAAAGCTCCCCTATCATTCTCATATCAGTTCGGGTGCGTCAATCCCGACCGTTTACGTAGCCTCTCGATTTCTTAACGATATTAGTTAAGATTTCAGGAGGTTTTTTTATGCGCAAAATTAGGCGTACAGGCGTTGTGAAGCGTAGAGAATCAGGAGTGAAATATGAGGTTCAACGAGTTCATTTATCGTACGAAAAGGCTACTGAACGCATTACAAAGGTTTGCGAATCGGAAAGTTACCGTTATAGAACTTGAAAAAATCGCCTTAACGCTTACTAATCGAATATTCACCGTCACGGGGGCAAGTCTCGAATGTTTAACAAAGTCGTAATGTAACGTCTAAAATCGCCTTTACGTAATGCTAACGCTCTTTACAGTAGACTATCATCGAAAGGATTAAATGCATTGGAGATTGAAGGCGTTGATTTCGATAACAAGGTGAAAGTTAGAGACAACTTAAGAAAACGATAAATTCATTTAGTTGAAAGTACATCAATTAAAAAGGCTAGTGTGCTTATACGGTGCTAAAAAAACTCATCTGTCATTAAATGACGACAAGGGTGAACTCAAGGTGGAAAACTAATGAAATGAGAAACACGCAAGCAACAAACGGTATTCAGCAACGAAGAATTAGCTGATTTAAAAGCTCGAACAAGAGAGGGCTACATTTGGAAACGTAACTCCGATATATAACAACCAAGGTGAAACGAGTGAAAAGTTTTAATATGAAAGGGCACCCAATATTAAGGGTGCCTTTGTTTAAAGTCAAGAATCATTTTGCACAAATTGTGATATTGCATTCGCACCTTCGAAAATAACCCTTTCATCTCCATAAACAAATCTGTTGCTAGTTCTGGGTCCGAGACTTAGTTGCTTATTTATATCGTCTATAAATGCTTTCTTTTCGTCATCGTCAGTTTTAAAGTCACATATAACTAGTTTTAAATCCCTATCTTGTGTTCTTGATAGTTTTAATCTTTCAGAAATTGCTTTATTTATGTGATCATCTCTAAAACTGTAACCTATGATGTATAATTCATCGCATAGGTGATTGTTGTCTACCATCACTTTTGTAAACTCATTATAATAAAAATGGAAAGGGTTATCCTGTACTTTGACACTTTTACCTCCACCTGTGATTATAGAAGGAACAATATTCATAGCGAAAATATTATCATATACGTTATTATCTCTAAGCGCTTCAGTGGTAATTTTGAATGTTTTAGCAGTTTTAATATCTTTGAAACTAGATAAAGAGCCGTGTAAATGATGTAATCTTATTCTCGAATCCCCTATCATTCTAGATACAGAAGGGCTAAAGAAATATCTTTGATTACCGTTAATTACCTCCCATGGTCTATTCTCAGGTCTATGAAAATCTATAAAACCTCCAGGTCCTCTTATGTCTAACAAGATTGTCTCGAGTAACAAATCAAAATTAAGTGTAAATAAGTCAACTTCATTTGTGTCACCTATTATCTCTTCAAGCCAATCCACAAAATGTTGTAGCTTATCATGTATTTGTGGTTTCCTCACCTGATTATCTATCAAATCAAGTATTGATGCAGTGTACTCATAGATTATACTTTGAACTGCTTCTATGTGTTTTTCTAGTTCTATCTTCTCCAAGTCATACGCTTGCATAAATTTCAAACCATTATCTTCATCATTTAAAAAGTCGTAATAATTCTTTAATGAATCGTATGTTTGCTCAATAGAAGAAATTGCTTTCTCAAAGTCTCTTTGGTCATATGTACCCTCCTGCAATCTTTCCATATGGTGTTCAATAAAATCTTTATGTTCATCTGGTAGTCTTTCAAAAAACCTTCTAGTTATATTCTCTAGTGCAAAGCTAGCATTCAAACCAACTGACAATCCGTTTCCAGTTAAAACAACCTTTTGCATCTTTACCACTCCTAAACTTGTTTACTAACTACTTCTATAGCAGTTTCAATAACCCTTTATTTACCATTTGGTTATTTCTTTGAATAGAATATTCCTGTAAAAAGGAAATAAATGAAGGCTTATAGAAGTATTGACATAAATCAATATGTTTTTAAGAAAGAGGTGAATTAGTTGGGAATCATTAGCTTTTTGAGAAAGAAGTTAAAGGAACCCGAGAAACAATCGGCACCCCAAGAGGGACTTTCGAAAACTATGAAACCTTCGTCGACAACAGGAAATTCTCCACGTTCTAATCCGGCGCCTAAAAATGTTCCTGAATACGATATCGATTCGGTATACAAGAAGAAACTAAACAGCGGATTACTTCCTGGTGAAATCATTTTAATCGATTGGATTTCGGGAAAAACGTCAGAAGCACAATTTCCTCGTTATTTTGAAACAACTTACGGCATTAATGCGAAACATTCGTTAGGTAAATTGATTGATGAGGGTTATGTCGCAGAAGGAACACTGATTGAATCGCTCAACTCGTTTAAAATACCTCAACTAAAAGAGGCTTTAAAAACGAAAGAATTAAAGGTGAGCGGAAAGAAAGCGGATCTCATCTCGAGAATCAAGGATCATTTTACGGAGGGAGAAATCGAGTCATTTGTCGATTACAACGTATATAAGGTGACGACAAAAGGGGAAGAAGTGTTAAACCAGTATTATTACATCGTTCCGGCGCACAGGAAAGACACTAAGGACGGAATCTATAACGTTGCTAATGCTATAAGACACGTAAAAAAGTTTGACTACAACAAATCAAACGCTGATATCTCTTGGGGGTTATTTCAAGAGGCCTCTCTAGAGTATGCTAAAAAACAAAAATACGGGTTAATGAGAAATGTGAACCTTCATAAGGCAAGGCAATTGAAACGTGAAGAAAGGTTTAATAATGCGTTATTTCAATACCTACGAGTATTTATCTCAGAGACAAGTGGAATGTGGAACGGTAATAGAGTTTCGTTACCTAAGCATATGCTGTTAGAAAGCTTTCAAACGGAACAAATACGAGTGTTAATGGAAACGTTGGAAATGGACGAAAAAGACCTGCGGGAATTATTCGAATACACTTGGGACAGAACCCGAGGAGAGTTACCGTACCATTACTTAACATTCGAAGAGTGTTCTCGTTGTCTATTGCTTTCGATGGAAGAAAACGAAAAAGAAATCGAAGTGTTATTTTATGACGCATACAAACGTTTAAATGAAAAGTATGACGATGATTCATTTTACGAGGAGTTTGGGGTGCATATTCCGTATGACCACCAGGAGATATTAGGTCTAAACATGTAAGCTTTAATAACGGGGGTAGTCCGTTTACTCCGCCGCAAAGAAATTCTCTCAACTGGAAAATTGTCGATTGCAATATAACATTAAAATACGATATCATATCTCGTTGAAACACTTCCGTTCTTTAAACGCGAGCAATTTGTGTCTCATGTTTTTCGTTCCGGAAGGTTGACCGTTAAGAAATCGAGCAATGCCGCGGCTTGAGGGTGTTTGGATTCCTGCTGATTCCGGTCCTACACCTGTCGGGGGGCTCTCGAGCGCGCTTATATAAAACGCCTTACCCTTACTGGGTAAGGCGTTTTTACTTGAATCTAGAATGCGCCTATCTTGTAGGATCTCCCCTAGGCTCTTTTTCCCGCGGGGTTCACGCAGTTCCCCTGCAAGCCCTGACATTAAGCGGGGGGAACGGATTACATAAAATGCGCACAAGCTTGATCTTCTTCCATATATGGCAGGTTTCCGTTACTTCTGATTTGGTAAAGGTGGGCCGGGAAACTGCGAGACTCCTGCGGGAGAAAGAGGTCGACGAGACCCCGCAGGGTGGTTTCCCCGAGGAGGCTCGACAGCTCGCCCGCGGAAAGCGAGTAGTTTCCCGGCCCACCTTACGCTAATCTAAAGCTAACGGAAACCTTCTCTCGCACTAGATTATTCAAGGGTAATGTCTGATTCTTGCTCGTCTTGCAACAGTTCCTATACTCGTTGTGAGGTTTAGTTTATTCCTTTTAAAGGAAATAGACTACTGTAACCCCAATCTAGCAACACAGGAAGGTGGAAAAGATTATGTTCAATCGATTTGATCAAGGACGTCACTTAACACCTGAGCAGAAGGAAGATATGTTAGATCGTAAACGTAAGAAGATTATCGCTGAAGATGAAGCGAAACATAATTTAGAAGAAGATCCTGATAAAAAGGAAGAAGATAAGTAGTTTATACTACGTAGAGTCTTAAAGTTGTTAAGCAATTTTAAGGCTCATTTTTTGTGTGCTGTCATTTTATAATGGTTTCTTATGGTAGGTATTCTTCGTGACTTCCTTCTATTATTAAAAGTTTGTTATAATTGTTTGTAAACGTTTTCTGGGGGAGAGGGTCTGTTTGAAGCATCAATTAAGTCAGGAGCAGCGGTTAACGTGGAGGATGACGCAGAGATTAAGTCAAGCGATTGAGATGTTAGCCTATAATGGACAAGATTTGATTCGCTTTCTTCAGGATCAAGCAGAAGTAAATCCTCTCATAGAACTGAGTGTGTCTTCAGCTCTTCCAAAGGGAGGGCAAGCTGAGGCGAGTCAAACCGTTCAATCATCTAAAGAGAAGTCCTTCCGTGAACATTTACAAGATCAGCTAATAGAGAGTAGGATCCCTTCATCGTTACGTCATGTCGTTCAGTATGGAGTTGATTCATTAAATGACCATGGTTACTTGGATACAACGATTGAAGAATGGAGTGAAGTGTGTGCTGCATCGATAGCTGAAACGGAAGAGGCGTTGTCGTTTATTCAATCTTTACATCCTGCTGGTGTTGGAGCGAGATCGTTACAAGAGTGTATTGCGATTCAGTTAAAACGAGAAGAACATCCCATGTATATGATTCAGCTTGTTTATGATCATATTAACTGGGTTGCTGAACAAGATATTGAGTCCATTCAAGATGAGTACAACATCACAGCCGAAGCTGCACAAAATGCAATTGAAACGATCCAAACGTGTCACCCGAGGCCGGGTATTCAATATTCGTCTGTACAAGAAGACTATATTGTTCCGGATGCGGAAGTGTTTAAGAAGAATGGAGACTGGGTTGTTAAGCTTTCACCATGGAATACGCCAAAGATTGTCGTAGATGAGGACATGTATGCCTTGTCCCATCAACATCAAGAAGCATCAGCGTATTTGGAGGAGAAATACCAACACGCAAAATGGCTTCAAATGGCAATCGAACAACGGAAACAAAATATGAAAGCCATAATGGAAGAGATCGTTAGAAGACAAGTTCCTTTTTTTGAAGAAGGCGCTCATCAAAAGCAGTCGCTCAGAATGAGAGAGGTTGCTGAAGCAATTGGAGTTCACGTATCAACCATAAGCCGTGCGGTACGTCATAAGTATGTTCAGTCTCCGAGAGGGATTATTCCTCTTAAGGATTTCTTTCAACAAGGTTTGAAGACGAGGAATGGTCAAGAAACCTCCGCTGAAGCGATCAAGCACTTATTAAAGGAAACCATACATAGTGAAAATAAGCACAAGCCCTACTCAGATCAAAAGTTAAGCCAATTATTATATGATCAATTTGGTATTTACATTTCAAGAAGAACCGTGGCAAAATATCGGGAAGCACTATACATACCATCATCTACAAAACGAAAGAAGAGGGGGTAGCCGCATATGGCAACGGAAATTATTCTGTATACGAAGAAGGACTGTTCTTTATGCGAAGAGGCTAAAGAATTGATTGAAACACTTGCATATGATTACGAGTTTGTCATTCGGGAAAAGGATATTTATGAAGAAGATAAGCTAATTGAACGATACGGTCTCATGATCCCAGTAGTAGAAATTGACGGTGTAGAGGTCGGTTATGGGAAAATCGATCTTTTTTCTTTAAGTAACCGTTTACAAAAGAAAAAGGGCTAGTATGTCTGTTGCAAGGGGTTATGGGGACTGATACAATATAAATGTAAGCTTGCCGTTGAGGTATTTTTTTGGCCCAAGCGGGACAGAATACGTCAAGGCGGGACGAAAAAGCTCCCGCTGCAGCTTACATACAGCAAAGGAGCTTTTCCATGAGGGCACTAATTGACTTACAGAGTAAACTATTCCCCGATTTGCTATCAATTATGCAACGAAGGTATGAAACCCTGACATTGATTCAGCTAATGGAACCGATTGGACGAAGAAGTCTTGCTGATCATTTAAACATTGCAGAACGAACCGTAAGAACAGAAATTGATCTTTTACATGAACAGGGATTAATTGAAGTGACGACAAAAGGGATGCATGTGACGAATACTGGCAAGAATGTAATCGTTCAGCTAGAGGCCTTCATGAATGAATTAAGGGGCTTTAAAGATTTGGAGCAACAAGTGAAGCAACGTTTACAACTCGATCACGTAGTCATCGTACCTGGGGATAGCGATGAACTCTCATGGGTGAAACAAGAAATGGGTAAGGCTTGTGTACGTTATATGAAGGAGATTCTTCGTAGTGATGACACAGTGGCTGTAACCGGAGGAGGAACCATTGCAGCTGTGGCTGAGATGATGACTCCACTTGAACAAGCAGGGAACTGCTTATTTGTCCCGGCCCGGGGTGGACTTGGAGAACAGATGGAGAATCAGGCAAACACCATTTGTGCTGAAATGGCAAAGAAAGCAAATGGAACGTATCGACTTCTCTATGTACCAGATCCGCTTAGCGAAGAATCCTATCAGACCATTATTGAAGAACCTTCTATTAAAGAGGTGCTAACCATCATTCGTGGAGCTGGTGTTGTTGTCCATGGTATTGGTGATGCCACTACAATGGCAGAACGACGAAAAACTCCACAAGAAGTTATAGACACCATTCAAGAGGGTAAGGCTGTAGGGGAGGCTTTTGGTTATTATTTTAATGAAGAAGGTAGTATTGTTCACAAAGTGCGAACAGTAGGAATTCAATTAGAAGATTTACAACATACTAATTGTGTTATAGCTGTCGCAGGTGGCAAATCAAAGGCAAAAGCGATTTCTTCATATTTTAACCTGGGACAATCCAATGTACTCATTACCGATGAGAGTGCAGCAAAAGAGCTAATAAAGGGATCTTCCCTTTAGATAGAAAATAAACACCTATATACCTTAAGGAGGAATTTTTCATGGCAATCAGAATTGGTATTAACGGTTTCGGACGTATCGGACGTAATGTATTCCGCGCGTCTCTTAAAAACGACGAGGTAGAAGTAGTAGCGATTAACGACTTAACGGACGCTAACATGCTTGCTCACCTTCTTCAGTATGACTCTGTACACGGTCAACTTGATGAGAAAGTAACAGTTAACGGATCTAACCTTGTAATCGGTGGTAAAGAGATCACAGTTCTTTCTGAACGTGACCCTGCTAACCTTGGATGGGGAGATCTTGGTGTAGATATCGTAATCGAATCTACTGGTCGCTTCACTCAGCGTGACGATGCTAAAAAACACATCGATGCTGGCGCGAAAAAAGTTATCATCTCTGCACCTGCTAAAGGCGAAGACCTTACAGTAGTTATGGGTGTTAACGAAGATTCTTACGACCCAGCTAGCCACCATGTAATCTCTAACGCATCTTGTACGACAAACTGCTTAGCACCATACGCTAAAGTTCTTAACGACAAGTTTGGTCTTAAGCGCGGTATGATGACTACAATCCACTCTTACACGAACGACCAACAAATCCTTGACCTTCCACACAAGGACTACCGTCGTGCGCGTGCTGCTGGTGAGAACATCATCCCAACAACTACAGGTGCTGCACAAGCAGTAGCAAAAGTAATGCCTGAAATGGAAGGTAAACTAACTGGTATGGCTATGCGTGTTCCTACACCAAACGTATCTCTAGTAGACCTTGTAGCTGAGCTAGACACAGATGCTACAGCAGAAGAAGTAAACCAAGCGCTTAAAGAAGCTGCTGAAGGTGAGCTTAAAGGTATTCTTGGTTACAGCGAAGAAGAGCTAGTTTCTAGCGACTACAATGGTAACCCAGCTTCTTCTACAATTGATGCTGCTTCAACTCTAAGCATCGAGAAGAACATGGTTAAAGTTGTTTCTTGGTACGATAACGAGAGCGGCTACTCTCACCGTTGTGTAGACTTAGCTGTATACCTTGCTAAAAAAGGTCTTTAAGTTTTCGTAAATAGGCAGGAAAACAACTCCTGTTAACCGTATAAATTATGAGTGTCCATCGCAAAGAGCAGGAGGAGAGCAACCTCCTCCTTTGCGATGTTTGTTTGATAGAACCATGAAAAGAATGGAAGCCCACCACATTTTTACCATTTGACTCTTTTTATGAATTCAAATCAAACCCTTGTAACACGTTTGTCTTCTTGAAAATAAGGAAACGTACATACAGGGGAGCTAGACACATTCCAAGGAAAATTTTAAAGGAGGTCCTCATCCCGTGAACGTGAATGAGAAAAAAACCATCCAAGATGTAGAAGTAAAAGGCCAGAAAGTATTCTGTCGCGTTGATTTCAACGTACCTATGCAAGATGGTGAAGTAACTGACGACACGCGCATCCGTGCAGCGTTACCAACAATCCAGCATTTAACTGAACAAGGTGCAAAAGTAATCTTAGCAAGCCACCTTGGTCGTCCAAAAGGGGAAGCCGTTGATGAACTTCGCCTTGATCCAGTAGCGAAACGTCTAAGTGACTTACTTGGTCAAACCGTTACGAAAACGGATGAAGCTTACGGAAGTGAAGTGGACAAAGCCATTTCTGAAATGGAAAACAGCGATGTACTTCTTCTTGAAAATGTTCGTTTCTATCCGGGTGAGGAAAAGAACGACGCAGAACTTGCGAAGGAATTCGCTAATTTAGCAGACCTTTATGTGAATGATGCATTCGGTGCAGCTCACCGTGCGCACGCTTCAACTGAAGGAATTGCTCAACACCTTCCAGCAGTAGCTGGCTTCTTAATGGAAAAAGAATTACGCGTCCTTGGTAATGCGTTAAAAGACCCTGAGCGTCCTTTCACTGCTATTATCGGTGGTGCGAAAGTTAAGGACAAAATCGGCGTTATCGATCACCTGATTGACAAAGTTGATAATTTAATTATCGGCGGCGGTCTTGCTTACACGTTCGTGAAAGCTCAAGGCTACGAAATTGGTCAATCTCTTCTTGAAGAAGATAAGATCGATCTTGCTAAGCAATATATGGAAAAAGCTAAAGAAAAAGGCGTTAATTTCTATATGCCACAAGATGTAATCGTTGGCGACGATTTCTCTAACGATGCAAACACACAAGTGGTTAACATCGATAGCATCCCAGCTGATTGGGAAGCAATGGACATCGGTCCAAAAACGATTGAATTATACTCTGATATCGTGAAGAACTCTAAGCTAGTCATTTGGAATGGCCCAATGGGTGTATTCGAGCTTGAAACATTCGCTAATGGTACAAAAGGCGTTGCAGAAGCTCTTGGACAAACAGAAGGTTATTCTGTAATTGGTGGCGGTGACTCTGCAGCTGCTGTTGAGAAGTTTGGTTATGCAGATCAAATGGACCACATCTCTACAGGTGGCGGAGCATCATTAGAGTTTATGGAAGGTAAAGAACTTCCAGGCGTAGTCGCATTAAACGATAAATAATAGGTGAGGTGACAGTATGCGTAAACAAGTCATTGCAGGTAACTGGAAAATGAACAAGCTAATGGGCGAAGCTACACAGTTCGTTGACGATGTAAAAGGTCAAGTACCTTCTTACGATCAAGTGGAATCTGTTGTTGTAGCACCTTTCCCTTATCTTCCAACGCTTGTTCAACAAGCAGAAGGCACAGATCTTAAAATTGGTGCGCAGAACATGCACTTTGAAAGTAGCGGAGCATTCACAGGCGAAGTTAGTCCTGAAATGCTTAAAGACCTTGGCGTAACGTACGTTGTTCTTGGTCACTCTGAGCGTCGTGAAATGTTTGCTGAAACAGACGAAACAGTAAACAAAAAGACACACGCTGCATTCAAACACAACCTAGTACCAATTGTTTGTGTAGGTGAAACAGATGAGCAACGTGAAAACGGCGAAGCTGAATCTGTAGTAGAGACACAAGTGAAAGCTGCTCTTAAAGACCTTACAAATGAACAAGTTAAAGATGTCATCATTGCTTATGAGCCTATTTGGGCGATCGGCACTGGTAAAACAGCTACAGCTGAAGATGCAAACGCAATGTGTGCTTCTATTCGTAAAGTTGTTAACGAATTTGCAGGCAGTGAGCCAGCAGAAGCGATTCGTATTCAGTACGGCGGTAGCGTAAAACCAGCTAACGTTGACGAGCTTATGTCTCAGTCTGATATTGATGGTGCACTAGTAGGTGGCGCAAGCTTACAACCTGATTCTTTCTTATCTCTAGTGGAGGCAGGTAAACATGAGTAACCAAAACCTAGCAGCTCTAATCATCTTAGATGGTTACGGCATGCGTGACGAGGAATACGGTAATGCTGTAAAACAAGCGAACACGCCAAACTTTGATCGTCTTTGGGAACAGTACCCACATACAACGCTTACGGCAAAAGGTGAAGCGGTTGGCCTTCCTGAAGGTCAAATGGGGAACTCTGAAGTAGGTCACTTAAATATTGGTGCAGGTCGCGTTGTTTACCAAAGCCTAACTCGTGTAAATATGTCCATTCGTGAAGGCGACTTCTACGAGAACGAGCGCTTCATCGAGGCAATGGAACATGCGAAAAAGAATGATAAAGCTTTACACCTATTCGGCCTTCTATCCGATGGCGGGATTCACAGCCATATTGAGCATTTATATGCGCTACTTGAAATGGCGAAGAATCGCGGTGTAGAGAAAGTCTATGTTCACGGTTTCCTTGACGGTCGTGACGTAGGTCAGAAATCTGCAAAACAATATATTGAAGCCCTGCAGAACAAAATGGATGAACTAGGTGTCGGTGAGATCGCGACTCTATCCGGCCGCTATTATTCCATGGACCGCGACAAACGCTGGGACCGCGTGGAGAAAGCCTACCGCGCAATGGTTTACGGTGAAGGTCCAACGTACCAGGACCCAATTGAGCTTGTAGATGATTCTTATGCAAATGATATCTATGACGAATTCGTTCTTCCATCTGTTATGACAGACGATGCGGGTAACCCTCGTGCAACTGTTGAAGATGAAGACGCGATTATTTTCTATAACTTCCGTCCAGACCGCGCCATCCAAATTTCACGTACCTTCGCAAACGAAGACTTCCGTGAATTTGAACGTGGTGACAAAGCACCGCAGAACACTCATTTTGTTATGCTTACGAAGTTCAGCGAAACAGTCGACGGTTTCGTTGCATACACCCCTGTTAACCTGGATAACACAGTAGGGGAAGTATTAGCACAGAACAATATGAAGCAGCTTCGCATTGCTGAGACGGAGAAATATCCACACGTTACGTTCTTCATGAGCGGTGGACGTGAGGAAGAATTCGACGGGGAAGAGCGAATCCTTATCGATTCTCCTAAAGTTGCAACGTATGATGAACAACCTGAAATGAGTGCTTACGAAGTAACAGATGCTCTTCTACAAGAGCTTGATGCAGATAAGCACAATGCAATTATCTTAAACTTCGCAAACCCTGACATGGTCGGTCACAGTGGTATGCTAGAGCCTACTATTAAAGCGATCGAAACAGTGGACGAATGTTTAGGTAAGATCATTGATAAGATCACGGAAAAAGGTGGACATGCGATCATTACAGCTGACCACGGTAACGCTGACGAAGTTACGAATTCTGAAGGTAAAGCGATGACAGCTCACACAACAAATGATGTACCTGTAATCGTGACGAAAGATGGCCTTGAGCTTCGTGAAGGCGGAATCTTAGGTGACTTATCCCCAACATTATTAGACTTATTACAAGTCGATCAGCCTAAAGAAATGACAGGCGAATCTTTAATTAAAAAATCTGATCAATAAAAAGGAGAGAAATAACCATGCCATATATTACGGACGTATACGCACGCGAAGTCTTAGACTCCCGTGGTAACCCAACAGTTGAAGTAGAAGTATATACGGAATCTGGTGCTTTCGGTACAGCACTTGTTCCAAGTGGTGCATCTACTGGTGAATACGAAGCAGTAGAACTACGTGACGGTGACAAAGAACGCTACCTTGGTAAAGGTGTATCTCAAGCTGTTCAAAACGTTAACGAAAAAATCGCTCCAGAACTTCTTGGTTTCGATGCAACTCGCCAAGTAATCATTGATGAACTAATGATCGAACTTGACGGTACTGAAAACAAAGGTAACCTTGGTGCGAACGCAATCCTTGGTGTATCAATGGCAGTAGCTCGCGCTGCAGCTGACTACCTTGGTATTCCTTTATACCAATACCTTGGCGGATTCAACGCGAAGAAGCTTCCAACACCAATGATGAACATCCTTAACGGTGGTGAGCACGCAGATAACAACGTGGACATTCAAGAGTTCATGGTTATGCCTGTTGGCGCTCCAACATTCAAAGAAGCTCTACGCATGGGCGCTGAAATCTTCCACTCTCTTAAGAAAGTTCTTAAGAACAAAGGTTACAACACTGGTGTAGGTGATGAAGGTGGATTTGCTCCTGACTTAGGTTCTAACGAAGAAGCACTATCTACAATCATTGAAGCAATCGAAGAAGCTGGTTATAAGCCAGGCGAAGAAGTTCAACTTGCAATGGACGTTGCATCTTCTGAAATTTATGAAGATGGCAAGTATAACCTTAAAGGTGAAGGCGTAACTCGTACGTCTGAAGAAATGGTTGACTGGTACGAAGAGCTTGTTAACAAGTACCCAATCATCTCAATCGAAGACGGCCTAGACGAAAACGACTGGGAAGGTACAAAACTTCTTACAGAGCGTATCGGCGACCGTGTTCAACTTGTTGGTGACGACCTATTCGTTACAAACACAAACAAACTAAGCCGCGGAATCTCTGAAGGCATTGCAAACTCAATCCTGATCAAAGTGAACCAAATCGGTACACTTACAGAGACATTCCAAGCAATCGAAATGGCGAAAGAAGCTGGTTACACAGCAGTTATCTCTCACCGTTCTGGTGAAACAGAAGACTCTACAATCGCTGACATCGCTGTTGCGACAAACGCTGGTCAAATCAAGACAGGTGCTCCATCTCGTACAGACCGCGTAGCGAAATACAACCAACTTCTACGCATCGAAGACGTACTAGCTGGTACAGCAGTTTATGCTGGTAACAACGCATTCTACAACCTAAACAAATAATAGGTTCTAAACAAAAATCCCTTCATTCGGCCGAATGAAGGGATTTTTTCTGCTTTATACGATAAAGTAATAAAAGACTAAAGGGTGTCAGACACACAGTAACACTGTAAAGGAATAGAGCGTGCCAGACACCCTTCAGTGCTGTAGAGGGGGAAAGGGTGTCTGGCACGCTTTATGACGATATAGTATTAAAGTGGATATCATATTAAAAGAGCTGTCTCCTGATGGGGGACAGCTCTTTGTTGTGAAGGATATTACAAATTATTCTTCTTCTTTAGGGAACCAATTTGGTACGTTTAAGATTTTAGTCCACATTGGTTCTGGTATGGCTAGTTCTTCTTGTTGATTCAATTTCATCGCTGTACGGATTTGGTCTTCCTCACCTTTAGCAACTTTTTCAACCCAATCAGGTTCCATTAGCATTTCACGTCCTAGCGAAATCATTGGAACTTTTGCAAGGGCTCCTTCTACATCATCTGCTGTATGGAGGCTACCTACACCCATTACAGGAACAATGCTGCCAACTCGTTCTTGGATTAAGTCGATACGAGGACGTGTGTCGTTTTCGTCGCGCATAGAACCTTGATTAAAGCTAGATAGAGATATATGAAGATAATCTAGGTCTTGTTTAGCCAGGACGTCTACAAGTTGTAGCGTGTCGTCCATTGTAATTCCAGGTTCTTCTCGCTCTTCTGGAGAAAGACGATAACCAACTACGAACTCACCCTTAGCATGTTCGGCGACAGCTGACTTCACAGATTCAACTACGGCAAGAGGGAAGTTCATGCGATCTTCCACTGAACCGCCCCACTGGTCGTCACGTCGGTTAGAGTGAGGAGAGAAGAACTGTTGTATAAGATACGTATTCGCTCCATGAATTTCTACGCCGTCGAATCCAGCTTCAATCGCGCGACGTGTCGCTTCACCGAAATCAGTAATCGTTTGCTGAATTTCTTCTTCTGTCATCTCTCTTGGAGTTGGAGAATTTGGACGAAGGGCAGCTACGGCACTTGCACTGACCACATCTTCATTAGGAATAAGGTGTGGAGGGCACATACGGCCACCATGGAAAATTTGTAGAATCGCTTTGGAGCCTTTTTCGTGAATGGCATCGGCCAATTTACGAAGACTTGGAATCAGATCGTCACGGTGAGCACCGATCTCACCATCAAATCCTTTTCCGTATTCATTCACATTTGCACAAGCCGTAATGACTGCGCCCACGCCTCCCGAACGACGTTTATAATATTCAAGTTCTTTATCGGATACACTTCCATCATCATTTGATAAAAAGTTTGTCATTGGTGCTAATAGCACACGGTTTTTCAACGTTACGCCTGATGGTAACTGATAGGATTCAAATATATATTTACGATCACTCATGATTTTGCCTCCTTGTTCGTTCCTGTTTATTTGAGATTCTCAAATTAAGAACATGATCAGTTTATCACGTGGCAAAAAGCGTTGTCTTTCAAAGTGCATCAGCTAATGGGCCATGAAGAATATAGCAAAGTTAGGACGATTGCAAGATATCCTCGATGATTTGGATAACGTTCACACCTTCTTGTCCACTAACTGGGACCTGATTTCCGCTCCGAATCGATTCAGCTAACTGCTTATAGTAGGATTCATAGCACCCTTTTTCTGTTGGTACACGTACCCCATCTGGGTGTTCGTCATTCGTTAATATACCGTAATTCTCTTCAGAATCAACACCCCATCCGAACTGATTCGGTAACATTCCCTCTTTAAGCTGACTTTCTTGAGGATCTGTCCCATATTTAATAAAGCTTCCTTTTGTACCGTGCACTTGAAATTTGGGTCCAGTTGCTCTAACGAGAGAACTGGAGTGGAGAATAACCTGTAAAGGATTATAATCTAATAATAGATGAAAGTAATCATCCACCTCTGCTCCTTCACGTTGAGCTCTAGCAATCCCTTGGACTTGTTCTGGTGAACCAAATAGATGAAGAGCCTGATCAATTAGATGAGCGCCTAAGTCATACAAAATACCAGCACCAGGTACATCTTTCTCTCTCCATCGGTCTCGTACATGTGGGCGATATCGGTCAAAGTGAGCTTCGTAGCTAGTAACGTCTCCAAGAGCATTGCCTTCAATCAATTTCTTCACCGTAAGAAAATCATTGTCCCATCGCCTGTTATGGAAAGGGCTGAGCACTCGATTATTTGCTTTGGCAATCTGAAGTAATTCCTTGCCTTCCTGTCTATGAACGACGAAAGGTTTCTCAATAACGACGTGTTTCCCAGCTTCGAGCGCTGCTTTTGCAAGAGGATAGTGATACTCATTTGGAGCAGTAATGATGATGAGCTCAATGTCGGTATCTTGTATTAGATTATCAGGCGTAGGTGTAATGTGGATATGCCCAAGGTCTTGTTCTGCTTTCTCCTGTTTAGATGTAGATACGGTTGTAAGTTCAAATTCCGGCAAAGATTGAAGGAAAGGGGCGTGGAAAACTTGCCCTGATAGACCATATCCAATTAATCCGGTTTTTATAGGTTTCATAGTAATCGACTCCAATTTATATAGATTTCCTATATACTCTAGCACATAAAAGTGACAGTGTGGAAAGGCTATAAGGTTTTGATGGTATGGTGTTTTTCGTTCACGTGTACTAGTACCAACCAAAGGCATGTAAGGCTACCATAATAATAGCTATATCAGCAATTATATGGACGATCCATGAACCTTTGTAGGTACCCGTTCTCTCTGTTAAGAAGCAGAAGATCAAACCGATAGTGAATAACCCAATCAAGATGAGGGCCGTTAGAGGAAACGAGAACCATCCTTGGATACTAGCAAGATGGTACAAAGCAAAAAGACTGGAAGAATATAAATAACCAAGATGTTTCTTTCCGCGAGATAAAAGATTTTGAAAGATAAATCCCCGGAAGAACCATTCTTCTACCCAAGAATTTCCGAGTATAATGTAAACTCCGACAGCATAAATGGTGACAGGTGTTATACCAAGATCCATTTCGATATAAGTTTTAATTTCAGTGAAGTTAACCCTATCATTCGTAAGCCAGTAGGCAATGAGGATTGTGAAAAAAGATACAGTTGCAAATACCAATGGATACTTCCAAGGTTCTTTTCTTCCTTTTAGGTGAGGAGGAGAGGAATACTTATAAAAGAGTAAAGGAAGTCCGATAAATAAAACGAGCTTACATGCTGTTTTAACAATGTAAGGAACACCTATCCCTTGTTCTAAGCCATATAGAAATAGACAGACAAGGAACGTGGATCCAACAATAACCTTAGCTTGATTCATTACACCACTCCCGAAAGTAACATTTTACACTTTTGATGTTATTTTAACCTATACTGTCTCATTTAACAATGGTTAGTCAGTTGTGTGATAAGCTAGATATAAAACATCACAGAGTAGGTGAAGGGATGAGAAAATGGAAGTGGTGGCAAAAGGTTCTGCTTGTTGTCGGGGGATTATTGGTAGCGATCGCAATAACAGGCTATGTTTATTTGCAACCGTATGAACCGAGCGAAAGGGCTCTTCAAGCGCTGACGACAGATGAAGGAATCGAGATGAAGGATAAGAGTGACTGGATATCTTTTATACCAGAACAAATGAAAGAAACAACGATCCTCTTCTATCCGGGAGGTTTAGTAGAGCCAAAGAGCTATGCACCTCTTGCTCATCAATTAGCCGAAGAGGGGTATCCGACTTATATTCTTAAAATGCCCCTGAACTTGGCGGTACTGGCACAAGATAAGGCGAATGGAGTGATTCAACAAGATGCTAATCGCTCCTATGTTATTGGAGGACATTCGCTTGGCGGTGCTATGGCAGCTAGATATGCTGCCGAAAATGGAGAGGTTTTAGATGGCGTTTTCTTATTAGCTGTTACCCAGATGAAGTGGGGGACCTTAGTGAATTAAGTTTGTCATTCTTATCAATAACAGGTGGAAAAGACGGAGTGATTAACCGTAAGAAGTATGAAGAGGGGAAAGCTTATGCTCCCGAAAATCATCAATATATAGAACTCGACGGAGCCAACCACGGACAGTTTGGAAGCTATGGGTTTCAAGAAGGGGATCAGAAGGCAACAATTACAGCGGAACAACAACTTGATGAAACAACTGAACTTATCACTGAATGGATTTCTAAATAAAAACGGTGCGTGCTTCTCTTTTCTGTTGATAAAGAGAAGCACGCACCGTTTGTTTTTGGCAAAGAATCTATTGACGATTGAAACCTTCTTGTTCAAGGTAGTCTGTTGCTGCTGCATAGGTTGGGAAAGTACCGTCTAGCATGTCACCAGCATAGATATTCCATAGGTCAAAATCGAAGACAAGCGCTAATGTATGTCCTTCTTCGTTTACCCACGTTTCTTGGTCAGGTTGGGATAGAGAGTCAATAGCATCACGAACAATTGCTTTGATGTCTTCTCTTGAGAAGTCGCGAATGTTCACCATACCGCGGTCATCTGTCTCAACACCATCAATATAATAACCGAATACAAAGCCGTTTCCATTAGGGTGTAGGTGATAAACCACGTTTTTCTTGTCCATTACGCTTTCTTCATAGTGGAAATTCACCCGTCCAAGGGATACGTCGTTTCGCGTTAATTCGGGAAAAGATTCTATAATCTCTAGTTTTTCTTCAAATGTAAGCATAAAGCCTCCAGGTATTCTTTTATTGTTATACGTGTCATTATAACATTCTATAAAAGTATTGTGCCACCGGGGGTTGTCGTCATTCATGCAAGCCTCGGAGTTGAGGCACTTTTTGTAGATGGAGCCATTATGTTTGTTGAGTGGTTAGGGTGTCTGGGGAACGACTCGCTTTCCGCGGGCGGCCCCGCACGAGGTGGGGTCGTTGGACGTTGGCTATTGACGTGACGGTTTTAGTCGAACTTCCTCTTTCTTTTTAGAGCCTCCTCCTTCACTTCGTTCAGTCCGGGCTCTCGTCGACCTCTTTCTCCCGCAGGAGTCTCCCCGTTCTCCAGACACCTCTGGCTTTAAATATAAACGGATAAGCATGTTAACGGATCGTGAACTTTTATGCGGATTCTTTTTACATATTCCACAAAAAAACGAAGCGTTTCTCCGCGTGCGTAGAAAAAATTGGAATTAAATGAAGCTGAAAGAGGGAGGGTTTTCTTAATTCCCCTCCCGTCATACATCAAGTTTTTTGTTTTATTGTTCTCTTAAGTGAGGTATAAGGTAATGGTTCTAAGCATAACGTGGCTCATCATACTGTCCAAACCACTGATAGCGGTGACGGGAGAACCATTTATAAAGCGGTGAACCAATCCGGTCTGCAAATGGAATATAAAGAAGCAGACTAACTGGAACTGTTAGGGGCAAAGCAGCAAGTAAGCGGCGAATGGCGTAATAGCCTTCTTTTAAACTACCCGAAGAGGTCAGCATATGAATTTCGTCATAAATATCCCGATATTGTAAGTACGGATACTGATCTGGATTTTGGTCAACCTCCTGAACCGATACCCAATCCACTTTTTTGAACCAGTCTAATTTCCTTAGCACAAGCTTCACATGATAACAAAATGGACATTGCGCATCGTAGAACACTAGATGTTTCATATAATCATCTCCTTTTTAATAAATTTCACCCGTTCTCTTAATCGTAAACTTACGTATTTGTTTCTACAAATAAAAAATTCTGAAAATAAGCAGATGTATATACAAATCGATTTGCATGCGCTATCATGTATATACAAGTTATTAAGAAAGCGTTTTTATAGATGAACAAATTATAGTGGGAGAGGGGATCACTATGAACTTAAAAAAGCAAGCTCAACAGATTATCGAGCACGTAGGTGGGCAAGAGAATATACAAGCAGCTACACACTGTGTGACTCGTTTACGTTTGTCTTTGTATGACGAAAGCAAAGTCAATCAAGAAGAATTAGAGAAATTGGAAGCGGTTAAGGGATCGTTCTCAACGAATGGGCAGTTCCAGGTTGTCATTGGACAAGGGACTGTAGATAAGGTTTATAAAGAAATGGTTGGATTAGGCGTAGGCGAAGCGAGTAAAGATGATGTGAAACAAGCTTCTTCTGAAAAAATGAATCCGCTTCAACAAGCGATTAAAACGCTAGCAGATATCTTTATCCCAATCTTGCCAGCGATTGTAACAGCTGGTCTTCTAATGGGGATTCACAACATTCTTGCGCAAGCCGGAATCTTCTATGAGGATCAGTCTCTTATTGAAGTTCATACACAGTGGGCGGACCTTGCGAGTATAATCAACTTAATTGCAAATACCGCCTTTGTCTTCTTACCAGGTTTGATTGGTTGGTCAGCGGTTAAGAAATTTGGCGGTAATCCGCTACTGGGTATCGTACTTGGTTTAATGCTTGTTCACCCAGAGCTTTTAAATGCTTGGGACTACGGAAATGCTGTTAAAGAAGGAAGAGTTCCAACTTGGAACCTATTAGGTCTAGAAGTTGAAAAAATCGGGTATCAAGGTCAGGTTCTTCCGGTACTATTAGCTTCTTATGTATTAGCGAAAATCGATGTATTCTTACGTAATCGCATTCCAGATTCTATTCAGTTGCTTATTGTTGGCCCGGTTGCCCTACTTGTAACAGGGTTCCTAACATTTATCGCAATTGGACCGCTAATGTTTGCACTAGGTAACACGATTACAGATGGTTTAGTTTGGACGTTTGATCAGTTTGCGGCTGTTGGTGGTTTGTTATACGGAGCGCTTTATCCGTTACTAGTTGTAACCGGAATGCACCACACGTTCCTTGCAGTAGACGTTCAATTAATTGGTAGCACAGGATCTACATTCTTATGGCCGATTCTTGCACTATCCAACATTTCACAAGGTTCTGCGGCATTTGGGGTATGGCTAGCTTCAAAGAACGAAAACTTAAAAGGACTGTCCGTATCTTCAGGTGTTTCAGCTTGGTTAGGAATTACGGAACCTGCGCTGTTCGGGGTTAACCTTCGTTACAAATTCCCGTTTATCGCAGCACTTGTGTCCTCTGCAATAGCAGGTATGTATATTACAATCCAAAGTGTACGAGCGAACTCAATCGGAGTTGGTGGCGTTCCGGGGATTGTATCGATCCAAAATCAGGACTGGATCTCATTCATTATTGGAATGGCGATTGTCATCGTCGTACCATTTGTAGTAACGTATTTACTGGCAAAACGAAAAAAAATATAACACTAACCAGTTAGCAGCCGACCACACCCGGTTGCTATTGGTCTTTCTAGTGATATCACATCAAAGATAAGGAAGGTGCTCACATGACACAGCCATGGTGGAAACAATCAGTTGTCTATCAAATTTATCCGAAAAGCTTTAACGACACGACAGGAAACGGGACGGGAGACATTCAAGGGATTATTGAAAAATTGGACTACTTGAAAACCCTAGGTGTTGATGTCATTTGGCTAACTCCTATTTATTCATCTCCACAAAAAGATAACGGTTATGACATTAGCGATTATTTCAATATTCATGAAGAATACGGAACGATGCAAGACTTTGAGCGTCTTTTACAAGAAGCTCACGATCGTGGTATTAAAATCATTATGGATATCGTTGTGAATCACACGTCAACCGAACATGAATGGTTCCAGCAATCGAAACAATCTAAAGACAATCCTTACCGCGACTATTACTTCTGGAAAGACCCGGTTGAAGGTGAAGCCCCAACAAACTGGGAATCGAAGTTCGGTGGGAACGCTTGGGCATACGACGCCGATACAGAGCAATACTACCTGCACCTTTTCGATGTAACACAAGCAGACCTGAACTGGGAAAACGAAGCTGTTCGGAAAAGCGTCTATGATATGATGCATTTCTGGCTTCAAAAAGGGGTCGATGGTTTCCGTTTAGATGTAATTAACCTAATTTCTAAAGACCAGGCCTTCCCGAATGATTATAAGGGAGATGGACGTCGCTTCTATACGGACGGACCGCGTGTTCATGAATTTATGCATGAAATGAATCAAGAGGTATTCTCTAAATATGAAATGATGACAGTAGGTGAAATGTCTTCTACTACGATTGATAATTGTGTGAAATACACACACCCAGACCGTCAGGAACTTGATATGACATTTAGTTTCCATCACCTGAAAGTGGATTACCCGAACGGGGAGAAATGGACCGTTGCGAATTTCGACTTTAAAGAATTGAAGAAAGTCTTATCTGAATGGCAAGTTGGTATGCAAGAAGGCGGAGGCTGGAACGCGTTGTTCTGGTGTAACCACGATCAGCCTCGCGTTGTGTCACGTTTCGGAAACGATACCGTTTATCACAACGAGTCTGCTAAAATGCTTGCGACAACGATTCATATGATGCGCGGTACGCCTTATATTTATCAGGGTGAAGAGTTCGGGATGACCAATCCTAAATTCGATACGATTGAGGACTACCGCGATGTTGAATCCCTTAATATGTATGAGATTCTAAAGGAGCAAGGGAAAACGGAGACTGAAATTCTTGCTATACTCGCTCAGAAGTCACGAGATAATTCAAGAACACCGATGCAGTGGAATGGTGGGGAGCAAGCTGGTTTCACAGCAGACACTCCATGGATTCCTGTTGCAAAGAATTACAAGGAAATCAATGCAGAAACAGCTGTAAATGACGAGAATTCTGTGTTCTATCATTATAAGAAGCTGATTGAGCTTCGTAAGCAATATGATATTATTACATCAGGAGACTACGAACTCTTAAGCTATGAGGATGATCGAGTGTTTGCTTATGCTCGTCATGGCGAAGGCGAGAAGTTGCTTGTTGTGAATAATTTCTATGGTGATGAAACGACGTTTAACGTGCCGGAATCGATTGACCTTGAATCATTCGGGAGCGATTGCATTCTTTCTAACTATGATGAATCACAGAACGTAAGTCGTACACTTAAGCTGCGTCCTTACGAGTCCGTAGTGTATCATTTAACGAAATAAATGAGTGGTGCTATGTGAAGCAGAATAAATTTATGGGCATTTACGAAGAACTTGTTGATGCGATTAAGATGAACGTGTATAAGGAAGGGCAGACCCTGCCGTCTGAGAATGAATTAGCAGAAACCTTCGGGACTTCGAGAGAAACAATTCGGAAAGCTTTAAACTTGTTATCGCAAAATGGATTTATTCAAAAAGTGCGTGGCAAGGGATCCGTTGTTTTAGATGTAGATAAATTCAATTTCCCAGTCTCAGGTCTTGTTAGTTTTAAGGAAGTTTCTAAAGCTATGGGCGAGGCGACCAAAACTCACGTGAATGAACTTTCCCTCATTCATCCAGACCCGTACATTCAAGAAGCGATGCAGCTAGAGGAAGAGTTCCTAGTTTGGTATGTAAGTCGTTCGCGAGAAATCAGTGGAGAGCGGATCATTTTGGATAAAGATTACCTTTACTATGGCAGTGTTCCTCGCTTAACCCGAGAGATTTGTGAAAACTCCATTTATGCATATCTCGAAGGAGAGATCGGTCTAACCATTAGCTTTGCGAAGAAAGAAATTACGGTAGAAGAACCGACTTCTGAAGATCGTACGTTATTAGATCTTGAGGGTTTTGCTAACGTAGTGGTGATTAAAAACTACGTTTATCTGGATGATGCAACGCTTTTCCAGTACACAGAGTCAAGGCACAGACCAGACAAGTTTCGATTTGTAGACTTTGCCCGTCGTTAACGAGTAGAGCGAGTGTGACATCCATGGATGTCACACTCGTTTTTTGTTTGCTGATGAGAATGTTTCCGTTAGCTTAGTGTTAAGTGTAAGGTGGTTCGGGAAATTACTCGCTTTCCGCGGCGAGCTGGGGAGCGATTTCTCGCCACGCTCGAGATGCGGGTCCGTTGGTACTATTTCTGGTATGGGGTGGCTGGGGAATGGCGAGACTCCTTCGGGAGAAAGAGGTCGACGAGACCCGCAGGGCATGTTTTGGTCCGAGGAGGCTCGACAGCTCGCCCGCGGAAAGCGAGTCGTTCCTCAGACACCCCCAAGCACTCACAAGAGTAACGGTCCCATCCTAACTACTGTGTCTCATCTTCAAGTATTTAAGATTACTTTCCTTTTCTTAAAAAAGCATAATATATACTAAAAAAACACCGTTCAGCAAAGGATGCTGAACGGTGTTTTTATATGAGACCATCATAGATAAGCCATATGAGCTTTGTCGATGCTTCCGGCCTACAGGGGTGTGGTCATGTAGTACCGGTTGGTCGACAACGGAAATGTGGTAATAGATGATCAGAATACGCTGATGGATGCTTCGTATTCAGTTAGGGCTTCGTCTAATATGGCCATTCCTTCGTCAATTTGAGCTTTTGTCATGGTAAGTGGTGGGATTACCCGGATGACTTCCGTTTTATTGCCACAGAAATAGAAGAGTGCTCCTTTTTCTAAGGCAGATTGTAAGATGGTCATTAGCCCTTCGCTGTCTCCTTCTCCTGTAACAGGGTTAACAATTTCAAGACCAAGCATTAGACCGACCCCGCGCACGTCTCCGACAACGTCATGCTTAGCGGCTAATGTTTGGAGTTTTTCGTATGCATAGGCGCCGACTTCTTTCGTATTGTCTAGCAACTTTTCTTCTTGGATCACGTCCAAAACAGCAAGTGCAGCGTTACAGGCAATCGGGTTTCCTCCGTATGTCGTGGCGTGGGATCCGACAGGCCATTTTTTCATTAGTTCTTTAGAGGCGACTGTGGCACTTAATGGGAGTCCTGATGCCATCGCTTTGGCTACAGCCATAATATCTGGTGTAACACCAAACGTATCGGCGGCAAACCATTCTCCGGTTCTGCCAAACCCTGTTTGAACCTCATCGAAAATAAGCAAAATGCCGTGTTGGTCACAAACCTCGCGAATTTTTTTTAGCCAAGCTTGAGGAGGTATGATATAGCCTCCCTCTCCTAAAACAGGCTCTAGAATCATGCAAGCTACTTCATCAGGAGTTACCTGGTGCTCAAATAAGGTTTGAAAATCTTTCTCTAGTTGTTTCACGCAGAATTCGCCAACATCTTCGCCTTCAGGGCATGCCTTCGGGTTAGCGTACGGAATTTGATAGGTTAACCCGTTTGGTTGCATGAATTTGCGATATTTACTTTTAGAGGTGCTTACTCCCAATGAGCCTAATGTTCTGCCATGGAAACCTCCTGTAAAGGAAATAACATATGGGCGTTCTGTTGTATGTTTAGCCAGTTTAAGTGCTCCTTCTACAGCTTCCGTCCCGCTATTAGAGAAGAAAAAGCAGTCTAGATTTCCGGGCATGATTGTAGCTAATTGATCCGCTAATGTAAGAAGTGGTTCATACATAATAACGCCTGACGGTCCGTGAGTTAGATGGTCCGCTCCATCTTTAATCGCTTGAACGACTTTAGGGTGCCGATGCCCTACATTTGTCACAGCAATGCCAGAAGAGAAATCGAGATATTCTTTTCCATCAGTGCCGTAATAATAACACCCTTCCTCTTTTTCAACAGGAAGATTGGGAAAGTCTTTAGCCATTGTTGGAGCTAGGCGGTCGTGTATTGATTCGAGTAAATGCGTCCATGTCATTTTTGTTCCCTCCGTTACTACGTTCGGATGATTATATTAATAAATATACAATAAATTTAATTTATATACAATATGCATAAATGAAATTCCCACATATTTTTTAAGTAGGCTTTTGCATTTTAAATCGTAGTTACTCTTCATGACTTTCGAACGGTTGCAGAATAGAAGAGACCTGTTATACCCTTAAAAGGTGCTAGAATGCTAGTAAGAAGGGGAACGAACATTGAAAAGATTATTTATGTTACTATTCTGGATCGGCTTTCTTTACGTTGCCTACATAGGGTACTCGATTTGGACATTTGAGGGTGAACAACGACTCGAATCTACAGATGCGGCTATTGTACTTGGGGCAGCAGCTTATCATGATAAGCCATCACCAGTTCTAAGAGAGCGCGTGAATCATGCAGTGAAGCTATATGAAAAGGGAGATGTAGATCATATCATCTTTACAGGTGGAAAAGGAGATGGTGCTCCGTTTGCTGAATCTGAAGTAGCGCGTGACTATGCGGTGGATATGGGCATTCCAAAGCAGAATACGTTTGTGGATATGACCTCTAAGATTACAGAAGGGAATATCATCAACGCTAAGCTTATTGGACAAGAGCAGGGGTTTGAAGATTACACCCTTGTCAGTGACCCACTTCATATGAAGCGATCCATGGCAATTGCTAATCAAATAAACCTTGATGTCGAAGCATCACCGACTAAAACTTCGGCCTATCAATCATTAGAAACAAGGGTTCCTTTCTTTTTAAGGGAATGGGGTTTCTATTTTCTCTATAAAGGCAGTCTCGTTATCCCTGACAACTGGAAACCAGATGACTGGGTCCCAGTAAACCGATAAACACTCCTGCTTTAGCAGTGTAAAGACCTGCAGCGTGCCAGACACCCTTTAGTGGTTTATAGCGGTGAAGGGTGTCTGGCACGCTTTCGTACGTTAATGTGGGCAAGGTTTATAGGGCTATAGAAGTGAATGTGTATTCACTTGTCATAATTAGACATCAGACTATTTACTTTTTGTAAAAGTGGCATTAAAATATAGTGTAAATAAGTATATTAGAAGAATCTTTCGTGTGAATATTCACGCAATTCAGTTTGAACATCCTAGAGTAGACATGCTAATTAAACCTTCATTAGGAGTGGACAACTTGAATGCAACTTTATCAACGCCTAAGTTAGTTGGTATGGAAATTGAGAAGAAGCGTAAGGAAATGGTTGATAGTGCAATTCAACGTGGGTTCAATGACGAATATACGTTGCAATTAAGCCAAGAGTTAGATCAGTTACTTAATAAGTGGAACACCATAAACACAATTACCTCGAATTAAGAAAGCACATGCATATGAATGCATGTGCTTTCTTTTATACTATATGAACATTCCTACAAAGACAGCTGTAATAAAACTTGCTAGCGTTCCTCCGATAATGGCCTTTACACCAAGCTGTGCCACCTGACTTTTCTTAGAAGGTGCTATAGAGCCGAGTCCTACGATTAACTGACCAATCGAAGACAGGTTAGCAAAGTTACATAGAGCTACCGTTAGAATGGCCATCGTTTCTGGCTTTAAGTTTTCCTGTCCATCAAGAACCATGTTAAAGGCGATTAATTCATTGGCTGCAATCTTGGTACCGATAATGGAAGCAGCTTGAAAAGCATCGCTTACTGGAATTCCGATTAATATGGCAAAAGGATAGAGGGCATAGCCAAAGATTGTGGCTAAATCAAGGTCAACAATTCCTAGTACTCCGTTCACTAATGCCAAGATGCTTATGAATGCAATCAAGAGCCCTCCAATATTCAATGCGAGCTTCACGCCGCTCACGGCTCCATCAGAAATTGCTTCTAACACATTTACTTGTTCCGGTTTCTCCATGATGATCTCTTCATTTAGCTGAGACGTCTCGCTCTCAGGTTCTAAAATTTTAGCAATGGTAAGAGACACAAATGGAACGCTGAATATTGAAATGAGCAGGTATTTTACATCAATCCCCATCCCTGCATAGGCCACAAATATGGCACCACTGGCCGATGCAGTTCCACCAACCATAATGGCAAACGTCTCAGAGCGAGTCATTTTGCTTAAATAGGGTTTAACAAGAAGGGGAGCTTCTACAACCCCAAGCATTGTATTTCCTACAGCACTAAAGGATTCTACCTTGCTAGTCCCTAATATTTTACCAACAATAAATCCAATGCCACGGACAATAAATGGGATAATACGTAAGTAATAAAGTGCAGCGATTAGAGACGATATAAAAATAATGACAGCTAGTACATTAATCGCAAACACAAATTGAATATTTGTACCTTCTCCAAACAATCCCCCAAAGACAAAGTTAATTCCCTCGCTACTAAAGTCGATCACGTGCTGGACGCCTTTAGCTGCGACATCTAGCATTTTTTGTCCAAAGGGAACTTTCAGCATAAAGTACACAAATAATCCTTCGAGCAAGAGCCCGACCGCAACCGTTCGCCATTTAACCAATGTTTTATGGCTGCTCAACAACCAAGATAAAAAGATAATTCCTGCTAACGAACCTATTCCGAATAAAATGTCCATTCTAATCCTCCTATAAAATCAGTGATGTCCATTCATTCAAAACCTTATACGTATTTGGATGTATGACGTCAGACCTCTTAAGGGGTATAAAAAAAGCACCCACGGTCTTTGTCCTACAAAGAAAGTGGATGCATGTACGTAGACGTAACCAAATGAAGATCATTCGGCTTTTATATGCAGACTTTCCTTATAGTCCGGCAATTTACGGTTGCCAGGTAGAGACTTATGGACCCTATTTCCATAGATATATAAGGTGTTTGTATGAAGTTGAATACGAGTAATATAGCAAACTCCTAAGTTGGTGACAATAGATATCCGAGATGTCTGAAGATGGAGAATAAATAGACTTTTTGTCAGGAGGTTTGACAGTACGGTATGAATCGTTTACATTATATTATATAAACGAAGAAATCATTCAATCGAAATCACTCTTGAAGGAGTATGTTTTATGAAGGTCGTTGTTCTTAACTAACCGTTAACTTAATACGGACCAGAAAAGGTTTGAAAAAGCTTGCAATCAGGCAAGTTTATTTTTCTATACACTTTTTTGGGAGTTAAGAACAATGAATCATAGCATAACTAGCAAGGTGTACGATAGGGCTATGACACATGTGTCATAGCCCTGTTCTATTTTATGTACACATCTGCACTCGATTGAATGATGGAATCGAAGGTTAGCTGCAATGATTACACTCATTGCAGCTTTTTTAATATAAACACTTTACTTGAATAAAGCGTGCCAGACACCCTTTAGTATGATAAAGCGAATCTGGCGTGTTGAGGAGGATATAGAAGTTGAATCAGAAGACGTTTGAGGTATTGGATTTTTATACAATTTTGAATGAGGTAGCGCGGTTTGCGTTTACAGAAAGAGGGAAGGAAACGATTCTCTCATTAACGCCATCTTTTAATCGAAAGCAAATTGAAAGGTGGCTTGAGGAAACAGATGAAGCGAAGGAGATATTGAAGATTAGCAGCAGTGTTCCAGTTCATAGCCTGGATGACGTGAGTCGCATGATTGACCAGGCTAAGAAAGGAATGTTTTTGAGGCCGGATCAGTTTCAGCAGTTGCAGTCGTTTCTTGATCATTGCGGGAAGTTGAAGCGGTTTATGAGTGACAAACAGTACGCTGCTCCTACTGTTGCTTTATATGCAGAGTCCATTGAAGATCTAAGTGATCTTGAACGAGATATTCAAGGTTGTCTTCGCCATGGCCAAGTGGATGACTATGCATCTAAAGAGTTGTTGAAGATCAGAAGACAGAAGCAGAATCAGCTTGCTGAAATTAAAGATCGGATAGGACGTCTAGCCAAATCCAAGAAGCTATCAACGTATATGCAGGAACATGTGGTTGCAGAGAAGAATGGTCGATTTGTTCTTCCGATTAAAGCAACCTATCGGAATAAGGTCAAAGGAACAGTGCTTGATTCATCTTCCTCTGGAGCTACTGTCTTTATTGAACCAGAAGAAGTCACACGGTTGCAGGAAGAACTCGAAATGACAAGGTTAGCTGAAGAGAGGGAAGTAGAACAAATCTTATACTATTTGACAGCACTAGTGTTAGAACAAGATCGAACGCTTCATATCGCTATGGAAACGATGCATCAATACGACATTATCTTTGCGAAAGCGAAGTATAGTATAAGCATCGAGGGGAGAGCGGCCAGGTTGAATACGGATTATAAAATCGAACTTTGTAAGGCTACGCACCCACTCATTCATGACCCTGTTCCACTTACCATGTCGCTTGGAGAAGACTACCATGCCCTTGTTATTACGGGTCCAAATACAGGCGGGAAGACAGTCACGCTTAAAACAGTAGGACTCCTAACGGTTATGACACAAGCCGGATTACACATCCCGGCTCAGGAGGGAACCAACCTTCATATTTTTCAGCAACTGTTTGTTGACATAGGCGACGGGCAAAGTATTACCGAAAACTTGAGTACATTCAGCTCTCGTCTTGTGAACATTATTGAGATACTACAGGAGACAAACGACCATACCCTCGTTCTGCTTGATGAACTTGGTTCTGGCACGGATCCAACTGAAGGGATGGGACTTGCCACAGCGATTTTGGATCAATTGTATGACAAAGGTGCGATGCTTTTAGCTACAACTCATTACAATGAGATGAAAGATTTTGCGGAATTACGGACTGGTTTCTTGAATGGTTCAATGGAATTTGACATTGAAACGCTTCGTCCGACGTACCGCCTTCTCCTTGGGACAACTGGTAAAAGCCAGGCCTTTGAGATTGCTCTAAAACTTGGCATGCACCCAGCCATCATTGAGAAAGCTCATGAGATCTCTTATAAAGAAGAGAAAAAATACGAAATGCGTGAGAATGCAGATGCTAAAACGATGGAGAAGCAAATTAAAACAAACGCTTATGCTAGAAAAACGTCTCAGAAAAAAGAGCGTAAAGAGGAGAGCATACCTCATTACAACATGGGGGATAATGTTACGGTTCTTGCTACTGAGGAGACAGGTATCGTTTATAAAGGTCCTGATGGAAAGGGAAACTATGTGATTCAAGTAAAAGGAGAGAAGCGAACTGTTAACCATAAGAGGATTGCGCTTCATATCCCGGCAGAAGAGTTGTACCCTGAGGGTTATGACTTTGATATTATTTTTAAATCTAAAGAATACAGAAAAATTCGTAAGCAATTAGATCGCAAACATGTAGATGGATTGACGCTCGATGAAGAAGATGAAACGTGATTTCAGGTTTAGGGATCGTTTCTTTTGTGAATGGGTTAAGGGGTCCGCTATACTGACATTAGAAAAGGAATAGCTATTTGGAGGGATCTTGATGAACATTGCAGTTATCACAGGTGTATCGAAAGGACTCGGTGAGTCTATTGCCGAAAAGATGATGGAAAGAGGCATACACATTATTGGAGTGTCCCGTTCGGATAATAAGAAATTAGAGAAACGAGCGGAAGCGAATGGAGTGACATATACGCATCATGCGTGTGACTTGTCCTCTCAAGAGGAGTTGCAGTCCGTGTTCTCCTCAATTGTGGAAGATGTGAAAGATCAAGCTCCTGAAAAAGTCTATGTCGTAAACAATGCAGGGGTAGTTGAACCTATTGATCGCGTAGGGTCCCTAGATCCTGATCAAGTCGTCAAACACGTTCACATCAATTTAATCGCACCCATGTTAGTAACCAACTTAGTTGTTGAACAATTAGCAACTATTGATGTGGATATTATAAATGTCACCTCTGGTGCCGCTAATCGACCTGTATATGGTTGGAGCACTTATGGTGGTACGAAAGCAGGTCTGAATTACTTTACTGAAACAACTGCGTTTGAACAAAAAGAGCGAGGCATGAAGCACAGAACAGTGGCCTTTAGCCCTGGCGTCATGGATACAGATATGCAAGCCGATATTCGCTCTTCTTCAGAAGAAGCTTTTGCTGATGTGGAAAAGTTTAGAGCGTTGAAAGAAGAAGGCAATCTTCGATCAACTTCCGTTGTAGCAGACGGTCTGATGAAGCTTCTTGATGAAGGCTTTGAAAGTGGAGAGGTTTATCGTGTTGACCAGTTATTAGACTAAATGAGGTGAAATGATCGTGCAGTTAGAAGAATGGTTTGAGAAGGGGATACGTCCTCAAGAATATGTAACCGCTATGGAGAAACACCAAGAAAACTTCATGAATGTGTATCAGTCATATCAATTACCAGATGACCAACAATTTTTTGACGATCTTAAAGTAAAACAGCTTCGGGTCATTGTTCTGACAGAAGACTGGTGTGGAGATGCGATGATGAATATCCCCATTTTATTAAAACTATCAGAAGCATCCCGTATGGATGTCCGTTTCTTAAAGAGAGATGAGAATCCAGAGCTTATGGATCAATACCTGACAAACGGTACCTCTCGTTCGATTCCAATCTTTATCTTTATGAATGAAGATGGAGAAGAAGAAGCGGTGTGGGGACCGCGTGCTGCGAAAATTCAAGAAGTTGTTGATGAAGCCCGTGAGAATATGCCAGACAAAGACCATCCAAGTTTTGAAGAGAAGCAGAAAGAAATGATTCTTTTCCTTACAAAAGCGTACAGGGAAAATGAAGAGTTCTGGCAGGAAGTTTACGCAAGCTTAAAGGAAACTCTATCCTCATTAGAAATAAAGACGAAATAGTTAGAGATAAGAGAAAGCCCCTGAGTTCAATGAACTCAGGGGCTCTTTGCTTGGGGCCTTTTCATAAATCTCCAAAAAGATGTGAGTGGAAATGCAATAGCTGGCTATAACATATTGTAGCGAATCTTCATCTGAGCAGCCTGATAAATGCGAGGCACTCGTTTCCCAATTGAGCACGTAATTTCATAGTGAATGGTTCCTGTTAATGCAGCCATTTCATCTGCTGTGGGAACGCCTTTGTTTCCATCTCCAAATACAGTAACTTCATCATCAGGTAACACTTTTCCGATACCTGTGACATCGATCATCGTTTGATCCATGCATATACTTCCGACAATGGGGACTACATGACGATGAATGGACATCGTTCCTTGATTGGAAAGAAGTCTTGGAAGTCCATCAGCATATCCGATCGGCAACGTGGCAACAGACGAGGGCCTCTCGGTCCTGAACGTGCGCCCATAGCTAATGGGGGTACCGGCTTCTAGTTTGTTCACAGCTGCTACTTTTGTCTTAAGTGTCATAACCGGTGTGAGATCGATCCATTCTTTTAGGTGAGGGGAAGGATAGAACCCGTATAAGCTAACTCCAACCCGAACCATATTTAAATGCATTTTTCTATGAGCAATCGTTGTAGCGCTATTGGCGCAATGTTTAATCGGAATATAGATTCCTTCTTCTTCAATGTCATGGACGATGCTTTGAAATTGGTCAAATTGCATGTATGTATATGTAGGGTCCTCATTATCGGCATCTGCAAAATGAGTAAAGACTCCTTCAAGTTCTACTAAAGTAGATTGATGAATAGCCTCCGCAAGGTGAATAGCTTCTCTTGATGTAGAAACTCCTATTCGATTCATGCCCGTGTTTATCTTTATATGAACTTTGGGTGTTTTATTCATCCGTTTTGCCGCGGCTTCGACTTGGTTGAGTAAGTCGTGCGTAAAGATTGTGATCGTTAAATCGTGAATGACAGCCGCTTCAATGGACCGTGGCGGCGTATATCCTAATAGTAGAATCGGTTTATGGATACCGGCTTTTCTAAGCTCGATCCCTTCGTCAATGAAAGCAACTCCAAGCCAATCAGCTCCTGCATCGATTGCAGTTTGGGCAACTTCCACAGCTCCGTGTCCATAACCATCCGCTTTTACAACAGCCATTAAGCGGCAAGCAGGGTTAGTGTGGCTTTTAAATGTATGTACGTTATGAGAAAGGGCATCCAGTGAAATATCTGCCCAAGTGTCTCGGTAACTGTGTGGATTAATCATTGGATCACCAATCTTTCTTAGTTGAAGTAAATGTTTCGTTCAGGGCATAAAAAGAGGATGCCCTCTTGTGGCATCCAAGCTTTATGCATGGAAAAGGTGCCCTTCATAGAAAGGCACCGGTTACTAGGCTTTATTAGTTTGAAAAGAAGACGGCGTTTAATGCTTCATGAGCTGGTGTGTATGAATATCCAAGGTCCTTGGCAACAGCTTCATAAGTGACGTGTCCATTCGCTGTATTTAAGCCTTTCTGTAAAGCCTGGTTATCTTCAATGGCTTTAGCAACACCTTTGTTAGCGATTTGAAGAGCGTATGGAATCGTAACGTTCGTTAAGGCGATTGTAGAAGTACGTGGAACAGCTCCTGGCATGTTGGCCACCGCATAATGAACAACACCGTGCTTCACGTACGTTGGGTCATCGTGTGTTGTAATATGATCCACTGTTTCAATAATACCACCTTGGTCAATGGCTACGTCAACTAGAACAGATCCTTGCTTCATTTCTTTCACCATATCTTCTGTAACAAGTTTCGGTGCTTTCGCTCCAGGTATTAGAACAGCTCCGATGACTAGATCTGATTCTTTTACTGCTTCAGCGATGTTTAGAGGGTTTGACATCATTGTGTTGATCTCGTTTCCAAAGATATCATCAAGCTGGCGCAGACGCTCAGGGCTAAGGTCAATCATCGTTACGTCAGCACCAAGTCCAACAGCGATCTTAGCTGCGTTTGTACCTACAACACCGCCGCCGATGATGGTGACTTTTCCACGTTTCACTCCAGGTACCCCGCCAAGAAGAATCCCAAGGCCGCCTTTTGGTTTTTCAAGGAACTGAGCTCCGATTTGAGCTGACATGCGTCCAGCTACTTCACTCATTGGTGTTAAAAGTGGTAGTGTGCGATTTGTTTCAACCGTTTCATATGCAAGAGAAATAACGCCTTTTTCAGTTAGAGCTTGTGCTAACTCAGGTTCGGCTGCAAGGTGCAAGTACGTAAATAAAATCAAGCCTTCGCGGAAGTAGCCGTATTCAGATGGCAGTGGTTCTTTTACCTTCATCACCATTTCTTTCTCCCATGCTTCAGCTGCTGCACTTACAATGGTCGCTCCGGCATCTTTGTAGTCCTGGTCTTCGAAACCGCTTCCAATTCCGGCAGTCGTTTCAACAAATACATGATGACCTGCATTTACAAGATTTAAAACCCCGGCTGGTGTGATCGCAACCCGATTTTCGTTATTTTTTATCTCTTTTGGAATCCCGATGAACAATTCCCTCATCCCCTTTGCCTGTAATCGATTTTGTACTTCCGATTATAGATGGGGGATGAACGGATTGCATTGTGTAAAATAGAAAAACTCAGATTCATCTTTTGTAGAAATCAACAATGGCCTTATTGTTTCAGGCGTTCAATCATTAAATCTAGGTATAGTGTAATTTTTTGGTTCGGATCTTTAAAATTAAATCCTGTTAGATTCGTAACTCGCTTTAAGCGATAGTTCAGTGTGTTGGCGTGAACGTGCAAAGCTTTCGATGCTTCGTTGACGTTACTATCGCATCGCAAGAATTCGCTTACGGTTTCAAGTAGGTCTGTTCGATGCTTCTGATCATACTCGCGGAGGGTTTCAATATATTGATTGGTGTAATGATCACGTATGCGCTTTTCGTATAAGAAATCGATAAATTGATAGATTCCGAGCTCTTGATAGCTGTAAATGCCTTCAACTTCATTAGGAAAACGGTCTTTAATGGATAAGACGTGTAACGCTTCTTTGTAGCTGTCTTGGATGTGGACAGGGTTTTTGTACAATGTACCTGCAGCTCCTTTTAGGAACTCTACGTTGACACGGTCTTGTATTTTATCAACAAACGTTTTAACGAAATCATTAATCTCCTTGCCTGGTGCTTCGCTTGAATGTGGGCGAACGAGGAGGATTAATTGGTTGGAATCAATCGCGCTACATACAATACCGACTTGTCTTGATGCTTCGATATAGTAGTGGATATGCCTTTCTAAAGATTGATGGATATCTTCCTCAAACTCAAAAACGACAATCGCTAAGGATCCTTCTAATTGTATGTGATATTTGCGTGCTTGGCTTTGAATCGTTTCAAGATCAGTTAAGTGCTCGGTCAGTAGTTGCCAGAAGAACTCTTTATGATCTTCTTCTGATTTGCGCTTTTTAATTTGAAGCTGCAACATTTGGTTTTTTACTACTTTGGCAGCTTTCTTAAAAAGATCGAGATCTTCATCGGTTACATCCCAGTGCACTTGAGCCCAAATAAACCCAAGGATTTCGTTATTTTTCCGAACGGATATGGCTACTCGTTTCCCTAAGCCAACTTCTTCGATAGCTGGAATGATAACAGGCTCTTCGCTTTCAAATAGTTGGGGGATGACTCCGTTCTTCCATAGTGTTTTTATAACGTTTTCTGGAACTTTTCTTCTCATAATTGTTGCAATTCTGGCTGGGTCAACGTTCTCATCGTGAGTGCTATATGCCAATATGCGGTGATTTGAATCTTCTATTGTAACTGGACAATGCAACAGATCGCTAATCCGATCGGCCAGCTCTTCTAAAGAGCGAAATGGTCCTTTAAATGGATCTTGGCTCCCGTAATGCGTTCCCAAGGCAACCTCACCTTCTTTCTGTTTAAGCTCTGTATCTATCCTTATGTTAGGAATTATATAGGTATTGAAAATCAAATCCCCTGGTACATTTTAAGCCACATTCATATGGAAAATCTATAAGAATTTGTGGTATTTCCTAAAGCTTACTCAATCCAATTGTTGTTTTCAACAATTGAAAGCGCTTAAAATTTTACGATTTCACAAATACCTCTTCAAAAATGAGTGATAAAGTTTATAATGGGATAATGTTAACGCCCAAAACTCACAAAAAGGATACATCGAGAGCAGGGGGGAAATGATGTTAGACGTATTAAATCAAATCAACGATGTACTATGGGGAACGCCTAGCTTAATTCTCTTATTTGGGACAGGTTTATTTCTAACCATTATGTTAAGAGGGTTACAGTTTAGGAAGCTAATGTATGCATTTAAACTGGCTTTTACGAAAGAAGAAAAGTCAGAATCTTCATCCAATGCTGAAGGGGATATCAGCAACTTTAAGACGCTTATGACGGCTTTGTCCGCTACAATTGGGAACGGGAATATTGCCGGAGTAGCTACCGCTTTAACGCTTGGAGGCCCTGGTGCTATTTTTTGGATGTGGATTGTAGGACTACTAGGGATGGCAACAAAATATGCAGAGGCCCTGCTTGCTATGAAGTACCGGGTGAAAAATGAGAACGGAGAATATTCCGGAGGTCCTATGTACTATGTAGAACGAGGTCTCGGGAAGAAATGGAAAGGGCTTGCGATTGCATTTGCTTTCTTTGGTGCTTTTGCAGCTTTAGGGATTGGGAACAGTGTTCAATCAAATACCATATCAGATGTAATGGATGAGAGCTTTCATATTAATGGTTGGGTAACAGGAGCTGTGCTGGCTGTATTAACAGGTCTGATTATTTTTGGCGGAATTCAGCGAATTAGTACGGTTGCTGGGTTCTTTGTTCCGGTTATGGCCTTTCTGTACATAGGCGGATCCATGCTCATCATCATTATGAATTATGAAGCGATCGTGCCTGCGTTTGAAATGATCTTTAACTACGCATTTAGTCCTGTATCCGCAGCGGGTGGTTTTGCGGGAGTTGTGGTAATGGAAGCCGTTCGAAGCGGGGTTTCACGAGGAATCTTCTCCAATGAAGCAGGTCTTGGTACTGCAGCTCTGATTGCCGGAAACGCAAAGACAGATCATCCGGTTAAACAAGCTCTTGTAGCTATGACAGGCACCTTTATCGTAACGATTATTGTGTGTACGATGACGGGCCTTGTTCTTATTATGACAGGATTCTGGGATCCTTCTGGTGGTTCCATTTCGGGTGTAGAGCATGCGGCAGATCTTGATGGAGGTGCATTAACGAGTGCAGCCTTCGGACATGCTTTAGGAGCAATAGGAGAGTACATTGTAGCTTTCTCTGTTATCTTCTTTGGCTTCTCGACCATTGTAGGGTGGTATATGTACGGAGAGAAATGCTTTGAATACTTACTAGGTCTTCGTTACATTATCCCGTACCGCTTTATTTACATTTCAGCAACCTTTATGGGAGCTGTGATGAAGCTTGATCTTGTATGGGCATTTGCTAATATGGCCAATGCACTTATGATGATTCCAAACTTAATCGCTTTATTGCTTCTATATAAAGTTATCGTTAGTGAAACGAATTCCTACTTTAACGACTATTTGCATAAGAATCGTAACGCTTACCGAAAAGCAAGCTAATGGAATGCTAGACGGAAGTTGAATAATGACTTTAATATCGTCTCTTTTGAAGAGATTCACTACAAAAATAACCTGCCCCTTTTGGCAGGTTATTTTTTATGTCATTTTTTCATGCCATAAACCAAGAATCATAAATAAAGAGAAACCAAAGCTATTAACAAATCCGTGCACAAATACCATAAGAGGAATATCAAGTACTGAAATCTCACTTATATGGCCATATCCATAAAGGAAAGCAAAGCTCATGGATACAAAAAGGGAAAAGAAAGCGATTATGAAAGAAACTCTGGCTTTTGGTTTCTTTACGTTTGGTACGATGAAACCTAAACTTAAGAGTGCAAACAGAGCTATGGGCACCACAAATTCAACCACCGACAAGAATTCAATTAGAGGGGACACAGGAGAAAATGTAATCCCTAAGGCTACAAAGATCGGGCCCAAAAGTAAAAACGCTCCTAGGCCGTTATAAACCCTTCTCACCAAGCGTTGCCTGGAACGAATCAACCTTCCCATTAAACCGAACGATATAATTGTAATAAAAGCTGCATAATGGAAGTGGATAGACGTTAATAAAATAAGAATATCTTGAAAATGTAGAACGTCTATATTTAATCGATGTAACGAAAGCCAAGCTCCCCCAATGACGATATAGATCATACCAGCATGGATAAGAAGCTCTTGCATCGATTTCCATGCCTTTGTTTTGAAAAAGGAAACGAGTCCGTAAATCGTAATGAATGCCGTGAATCCAAACCAAGGAAGTGATAGGATGAAAGATAAAGAGCCTCTTTCTAGCAAAAAACTAATACACGCCAACACAAAGCTGAACGGGTGTATGTTTAGTAAGGCGCGGTAAAGGTTTGTTTGCTCTGTTTTAGCAAGAGCAAGCATCAAAGGTATAAGCGTTCCGTAAGCAAACACAAGTAATAGTTGCACATATTGTTCAGTATGGATACTGGTAAAGGCCATCTGTAAGACTATGAAAATAATAAAAATCGTAAAACCGAATAGGGAGCGTTTTTTCTCTATCATGGGATCACCTCATTTAAATCTTAAACGAAAAGTCATTATGGGAAAAGAAGAGAGGGAGAGAGGTTGAACATATTAATTAGTGGAGGAACAGGGTTCATAGGTAGTCATATTGTAAATTATTTCGAACAGAAGGGCCATAAGCTATTGATCCTTACACGTGGGAGCACAAGAAAAGTGGGACCAAGAGAATACATACAATGGCTAACCGATCAAAAAGATGAAATAGACCACTTGTCTAATGTAAAAGTAGACGTAGTTATAAACTTAGCGGGGGATCCGATTGATCAAGGTCGATGGTCAAGCGAGAAGAAAGAGCGAATTCTAAACAGCCGTATAAACGCAACAAAGCGAATGATAGAAATTGTGAACCATCTCGAGGAGAAGCCTGAGGTCTTTATTCAAGGCTCAGCGATTGGCTATTATGGATACTCGGAGGATGACAAGTTTACAGATCGAAGTCTATCGTTAATTAATAGTTTTCCAAGTGAAGTGTGTGATGTGTGGGAAAACACTCTTCATCATTTAAACCACTCAGACATTCGAAAGGTTATAGCTCGTATTGGGATTGTTCTTCATCCTCGTGAGGGAGCGTTGTCTAAGCTTCTCATTCCTTACCGGTTATGGGCAGGAGGAAAGGTTGCTTCTGGAAGTCAGTACGTCTCTTGGATTCATTTGGAGGACCTTATGCGTATTATTGATTATCTAATAGCTGATCAGACAATTTCAGGCCCTGTAAATTTAACTGCCCCCCATCCGGTTACTATGGATGACTTTGGGCGCACAATCGCTTCTGTGATCAGTCGGCCATACTGGTTCCCTCTTACAGAATGGATGTTAAAGGTTGCTTTTGGAGAGAAGAGTATTATTTTAATGAAGGGAAGTAAGGTCCTTCCAGAACGACTACTTAATTCTACTTTTTCCTTTAAGTATCCTACAGTGAGGAAAGCGCTATCAAATCTTCTGGAATAATTTTTGATACTACTAGAAAGCTTTCGTATCAAGGGTTCAAGGCTTGCTGGAAGATGGTACGTGATGCTCGACATAATTCGATACGGTGGTACAATTAGAAACGCTGTGGTAAATTATGAATATTATAGTTCTTAAAATGTAGACAAAGGTATGTGAAACAGTATGAGTAGTTATTCACCGTATTGGATGTTCCAAAAAAACGAATGGGCGAAGCTTCGAGCTAATGTACCGATGACCCTGTCTCCCATACAAATTGAAAATGTAAAAGGAATTAATGAAAAGCTCGACATAGAAGAAGTTTCAAATGTTTATCTTCCATTAAGTAGATTACTTAATTTATATACGAAAGCTTCTCATGAGCTTCATTCGGTAACAGACCGTTTCATGGGCCAAAAAACGAAACAGGTTCCATTCATTATTGGTGTCGCAGGTAGTGTTGCTGTCGGAAAGAGTACGATCTCAAGGATTATGCGTGAACTGCTCTCTGAGTGGGATGAACATCCTAGTGTAGACATCTTAACCACGGATGGCTTTTTATTCCCTAATGAAGTATTAGAGGAGAAGGGAATCATGAATAGGAAAGGGTTTCCGGAGAGTTATGATATAAAGAAATTGATTGACGTTTTGGCAGATTTGAAGTCAGGTCGACCAGACGTAGAAGCACCTGTCTATTCACATTTAACGTATAATATCTTACCAGATGAAGTTCAAGTATTAGACCAGCCGGATATCGTCATAGTAGAAGGAGTAAATGTATTGCAAACTCCAAAAACGCGAGGTGCCGATCCTGGTACATACGTTTCTGATTTCTTTGACTTTAGTATTTACGTAGATGCAAATGAAGATGATTTATTGAAATGGTATACAGAACGTTTTATGAAGCTAAGAGATACGGCTTTCCAGGATGAGCGCTCTTATTTCCATAATTACTCTGGTTTATCTAATGATGAAGCCATTGCCATGGCAGAAGATATATGGCGAAGGATTAACTTAAGGAATCTTCATGAAAATATTCAGCCGACACGTAACAGAGCGGATCTTATTCTTCATAAAGATCGTGATCATTTAATTGATTCGATTATGCTTAGGAAGGCATGATTTTATATGAAGGTGCAAAATCGTTTGGGCGATTTTGCGCCTTCTTTTATGTGGGTAGGGCCGTTATGTTATTGAGAGCGGGGGGGGGCTGGGAAACGACTCGCTTTCCGCGGGAGCGCGGTGAGCCTCCTCGAGCTTCGCTCTGTGGGGTCTCACCCTGCCCTCTTGTCCCGCAGGAGTCTCGCCGTTTCCCAGCCCCCCCTGGCTAGATTTTGGTTAACGGCCCCACTTAATGTAGTGACTAGAACATATAAAAAAGCCCAAAGCTGCTTTCAGCTTTGGGCTTGTAAATTTAAATATGGGAAGGAATTAGTCTAAGATTGTTACGTCTACTGATTTACGACCCCAGTTTAGTGCTTCTGATTGGGATGGGATGAAGACGTCGATTCTGTTTCCTTGGATGTCTCCGCCGATGTCACCAGCTACTGCTTTTCCGTATCCTTCTACATATACTTCAGTGCCTAGTGGGATTACGTTAGGGTCAACTGCGATTACTTTACGATCTGGGTTTTCAAGAAGGTTGATGCCTGTTTTAGTGATGCCTGAGCAGCCAACGCAGTTTGCTGTATAGGCTGTTGATTCCATTGTGATCGTCTTTTGTTCTTGTTGCTCTGTTTGAACTTGTTTTTCTTCTGTTTTAGGTTGTGCAGGTTGTGTGCTTGCTACAGTTGCTTTTTCTTTTGTAGCTACGTTTCCACCGTTTACATTCAGGGTATTACCTGAATAAATCGTATTTGAGCTTAAGTTATTCCATTGTTTTAGTTCATTCACACTTACATTATATTGTTGACCGATGGCGAATAGTGTATCGCCAGGTTTAATGGTATAAACACTGCTATCAGCAGTTACTTTACTTTCTCCGTTGCGGTTCACTGTTAGTTTTTGGTTCGGAAAGATTAAGTTTGATGTTAGATTATTTTGTTGTTTTATTTGTTCAACGGACACATCGTAATCCTGAGAGATACCCCATAATGTGTCGCCGCTCTTGACGTCTACTTCTTCTGCGCTTGCTGTGATCGCTGTTGTTGTAGAAATCGTTGCTACAGCAGCTAGGGATAGAAATAGTTTTTTCATTTTGTTGACCTCCTAGGAATTACAATAGCCTTGAGCTGTTGAAATTCACAATTTATTGAGTAACGAATTAACTCTATGGACAACTATAACAAGTTCATGGGAAAAGCCCAACAACAGAATGACAACAATGTGATTGCAATTCTAACAAGGATGTTACATGCATTTTACAATGTGGGAAAAATAGAGAAAAGGGCCCTTTTAGAGGATCTTTTTCTCTATTTTTCTGCAATGAAGCTGAGTGAGTGTTTCCGTTGACGTTAGTGCTGGGTAGGTGGGCCGGGAAACTACTCGCTTTAGCTGTCGGGTGCTTATAAAAAAGCCCAAAGCTACATTTAGCTTTGGGCTTGTATCATTTATCTATGATGAGTTTCATTAGTTTAAGATCGTTACGTCTACTGTTCTGCGGCCCCAGTTTAGAGCTTCTGAGCGAGATGGGATGAAGACGTCAATTTTGTTTCCTTTTATGGCTCCGCCTGTGTCACCGGCAATAGCTCTTCCGTATCCTTCTACATAGACTTCAGTGCCTAGTGGAATTACGTTAGGGTCAACTGCGATTACTTTCTGATCTGGGTTTTGAATAAGGTTGATCCCTGTTCTTGTGATGCCAGAGCAACCTGTGCAGTATGCTGTATAGGCTGTTGATTCCATTGTGATGGTCTTCTGTTCTTTTTGTTGTGTCTGAACTTGTTTCTCTTGTGTTTTAGGTTGTGATGGCTGTGTGCTTGCTACAGTTGCTTTTTTCTTTGTTGCTACGTTTGCGCCATTCACGTTAAGGGTATCGCCTGAGTAAATCATATTCGAGCTTAAGTTATTCCAGTGTTTTAATTCATTTACGCTTACATTATATTGTTGACCAATGCCCCAAAGTGTATCACCAGGTTTAATCGTGTAAACACTGCTGTTCGATGGTGCCGTTGTTTTTTGAGCAACTTGACTGTCTTCGCTGCGGGTCACTGTTAGGTTTTGGTTCGGGAAGATTAAGTTAGACGTTAGGTTATTCAGTTGTTTGATTTGTTCAACGGACACATCGTAATCCTGAGAGATTCCCCATAACGTGTCGCCGCGCTTCACGACTACTTCTTCTGCACTTGCTGAGATTGCCGTTGTTGAAGAAATCGTTGCTACAGCCGCCAGGGATAGAAATAGTTTTTTCATTTTGTTAACCTCCTGGGAATTATAATAGCCATGAGCTGTTGAAATTCGCTTTTTTTTGAGTAACGAGTTAACTCTATGGACTACTATACCAAGCTAATCGCAAAACCCCAACAACAGAACGGCTACAATATGATTGCAATTCTAACAAGCATGTTACATACATTTTACAATGTCGGAAAAATAGAGAAAAGGACCCTTTTAAAAGGGTCCTTTTTAGTATCTAAACTACTATTTTTGTCCTGTTTTTGCTTTAACGAACTCAACAACGTCTTCAGCTGTATCCATAGAAAGGATTTCTTCTTTGTAAGAAGTCATTTCTTCCTGAGACAAGCTTAAGATCTGTGTACGAGCTGGAAGGATAGATGTTGCGCTCATAGAGAACTCATCTAATCCTAGTCCAAGAAGGATAGGGATTGCAATCTCATCTCCTGCCATTTCGCCACACATGCCAGCCCATTTGCCTTCAGCATGAGCTGCTTCAATTACGTTATTAATTAGGTTAAGGATCGCAGGGTTGTATGGCTGGTAAAGGTATGAAACGCGTTCGTTCATACGATCTGCTGCCATTGTGTATTGGATCAGGTCGTTTGTACCAATACTAAAGAAGTCCACTTCTTTAGCAAACTGTTTCGCGATAACAGCTGTTGCTGGGATTTCCACCATCATACCAACTTCAATTGCTTCAGATACTTCTGTACCTTCATTTTGAAGCTTTTCTTTCTCTTCAAGAAGAATCGCTTTCGCTTGGCGGAATTCACCTAGCGTTGCAATCATTGGGAACATGATTTTTAAGTTGCCGTAGACGCTCGCGCGAAGAAGGGCGCGTAGCTGAGTACGGAAGATATCGTCACGCTCTAGGCATAAACGGATTGCACGGAATCCAAGGAATGGGTTCATTTCATCAGGAAGATCCAAGTAGTCTAACTCTTTGTCTCCACCGATATCAAGTGTACGTACAACAACCGGTTTATCAGATCCTACGCCTTCAAGTACTGCTTTGTAGGCTTCAAACTGTTCTTCTTCTGTTGGTAGCTGGTTTTTACCCATGTATAAGAACTCAGTACGGTAAAGCCCAACTCCTTCGCCGCCGTTGTTTATAACGCCGTCGACATCGTCAGGGGTACCGATGTTTGCTACAAGCTCAACGTGCTTATCGTCAGCTGTTACAGTAGGCTCATCTTTAAGCTTCGCCCATTCTTGTTTCTTTTCTTCGTACTGAGCTTGCTTTCCTTTATACGCTTCAACCTGTTCATCCGTAGGGTGAACGATTACTTCACCAGCAATACCATCAACAATGACCATATCGTCTTTATTAATTGTTGCTGTTACTTCTTTCGTTCCTACAACAGCAGGAATCTCAAGAGAACGAGCCATGATGGCAGAGTGAGACGTACGACCACCGATATCAGTCGTGAAACCTTTAACGAACTGCTTATTTAACTGAGCTGTATCAGAAGGTGTTAAATCTTCAGCGATAATCACAACTTCTTCATCAATAAGAGCAGGGTCTGGGAACGTTACGTTTAATAAGTGTGCCATAACACGCTTTGTTACGTCCTGGATATCCGCTGCACGTTCGCGCATGTATTCGTTGTCCATATTTTTAAACAGGTCGATGAACATATTAGCTGTCTCATTAAGAGCTGCTTCAGCGTTCACGTTTTCTGTTTTAATCTTATCTTCGATTGGTTGGATCAGTTCAGGGTCACTAAGAACAAGAAGGTGAGCAGAGAAGATCTCAGCTTTTTCTTCGCCTAATGTTTTAAGGGCATGATCCTTAATTTTCTCAAGCTCATTTTTAGAAGTCGCAAGAGCGGATTGGAAACGTTCCACTTCTTGTTCAGGGCTTTCAATGTCTTTCTTCTCAAAAGAAAGATCTGGTGCTTCCATGCGGTAAGCTTTTGCAATCGCAATACCGTTAGAAGCGGCAATACCTTTAATGCTCGTCATGAATTATTCCCCCAGGTTTTCTTTTTTCATTGCGTTAGCAACGCCATTTAAAGCTTCTTCTTCGTCAGTTCCTTCTGCTGTTATTTTTACTTCAGCACCAGATGGGATGCCTAAAGACATAATTCCCATGATGGATTTAAGGTTAACGGACTTACCATTGTACTCTAAGTTAACGTCAGCTTTATATTGACCAGCCGTCTGGACTAGAACAGTGGCAGGGCGTGCATGGACGCCATCATCTGATGTAATCTTCATAGTTTGTTCAACCATTGAGATTCCTCCTGATCTTTTTCTAAAAATTTTTATATGAACACATTACTCTACTTTACCCTTTTTGCACAGGTTTTTTCAAGACACCAGCAATAATTGCTGTAACAATTGCACCAATTAATACTGCGGCGATGTATAAAACAGCACCTAGGAGAGCATTTCCGGCTTCTCCACCTGTTTTAACAGCACCGGTCAGGATAACAATAATTCCTCCGTGAGGGGCTAGAAGGTTCAAGTTGAATAGGTAAACAAGCCCACCTGTAATCGTTGAACCGATTACAGAAGCTGGGATGACACGTCCTGGGTCAGCCGCTGCGAATGGAATAACACCCTCTGTAATGAACGTCGCGCCCATCGCATACGCTGTTTTACCCGTTTCTCTTTCTTGCGCTGTAAATTTGTTTCTAAAGAATGTTGTTGCTAAAGCAAGACCTAATGGTGGAACCATACCGCCTGCCATTGCAGCTGCGATTGGCATTGTGTTTCCAGCGTCTAGCATAGCAATTCCGAATGTATAAGCTGCTTTGTTTACAGGGCCGCCCATATCGACAGCCATCATACCACCAATAATTAAACCTACAACAATACCGAATGAACCAAGGCTATCCAATCCATCTCTTAAAGCAGTATAAATGGATACAAGGAACGGATTTACAAGTAACATAATGATACCTGTAAAGAACAGGCCGAGCACCGGGTAAAGAAGAACGGGCTTTAAGCCATCTAATACGTCAGGTAATACTTTCAAACCTTTTTGAATGAGCAACATTAAATAACCAGCTAAGAAACCAGCAAGCAGTCCGCCTAAGAAGCCAGAACCGCCATCAGCAGCACCTGTCGTTGTTGCAATTAAACCACCAACCATACCAGGAGCAAGTCCAGGACGACCGGCAATACTTTGAGCAATGAAACCAGCCAGTACAGGTACTAATAGGTAAAAGGCTTTGCCGCCACCAATGATGCTTAACATTTCAGCAAAACGGTTATATTGATCGCTGTCTGGATTAGCAGCGTTAATTCCGAATAGGAAGGATAAAGCAATTAAAATACCGCCGCCGACTACGAATGGAAGCATGTTGGAAACACCGTTCATCAAGTGCTTATAGATTCCTGTTTTTTCTCCGCTTCCTTCGCCATCTTCATTTGAGGATTGACCGCTTCCTTGGTATTCAGGAGCGTCTCCTTCTTTTGCTTTCGTAATTAGTTCTTTTGGTTCGTGAATCCCTTTTGCTACTGGGACCATCACAACTGGTTTTCCTTTAAATCGATCCGTTTCAACTTCGATATCTGCAGCAACAATGACGCCACTAGCACGCTCGATATCTTCTTTCGTTAAAGCATTTTTCACACCACTTGAGCCGTTGGTCTCAACTTTAATCTTAACGCCCATCTCTTTAGCGGTTTCTTTAAGTTTGTCTGCAGCCATGTAAGTATGCGCAATTCCTGTAGGGCAAGCCGTTACAGCGATCACATATGGCTCTTCTTCTGATGAAGCATCTTGACTTTCGTTTTCGCTTGCCTCTTGTTCAGCTTCTTCTTCGTCACTATTCGCTTTTTCTTTTGCGTCGATTAGATCTACGATTTCATCTCTTGTTTCAGCGTTTAAAAGCTTTTGACGAAATTCAGTATCCATTAGTAAAGAAGAAAGACTAGAAAGTGTCTCTAAGTGAGCTTGGTTTGCTCCTTCAGAAGCAGCAATCATAAAGAATAAGTGTGTCGGCTGTCCGTCAAGTGACTCGTAGTCAGCTCCTTCTTGTGAACGAGCAAATGCAATTGCTGGTTCTTTAACTGCAGCTGTTTTGGCGTGAGGTATTGCTACGCCTTCGCCAATCCCAGTTGTACTCTGTTCTTCACGAGCTAATATCGCTTGTTTGAATTCTTCCTTGTCATTTAATCGACCAGCTTCATCTAGTTTGGAAACTAGCTCATCAATGACATCAGCTTTCGAACTTGATTCAAGTTCTAAAATCATTGTGTCTTGTTTTAACAAGTCTGTAATTTTCACGTTGATGCCCTCCCCTTAGTTTAAATCCTCAATCGTAATCTCTTTTCGAAGTTCCTCTACAAGATCTCGGGTTGCCAAGTCGTCGCTAAATGCCGTTGCACTTCCACAAGCCACACCATTTGCGAAGGCTTCTGTTAAGCTATTTGTTTTTACGTAACCAGCTATAAAACCTGATACAACGGAATCACCCGCTCCAACGGAATTCTTGACTTCACCTTTTGGAACGTTTGCATAATAAGCATGGTCTTTATTAACCAGAATTGCGCCATCTCCGCCCATTGAAACAATGACGTTGGTAGCGCCCTTGGTTACTAGTTGCTTAGCGAAGGTAATGGCCTTTAATGGTGAATCAATTGTAGTATCAAATAACTCCCCTAATTCATGGTGGTTTGGCTTAAGTAAGAAAGTAGGGGTGCCAACTAGTTCTTCTAACGCCTTCCCGGAAGTATCCGCTATAAAATGAGCTCCCCGTTCTCCGCATCGCTTGGCCATTTCATTGTAAAAGTCGGCAGGTATCGTTTTGGGGATGCTTCCTGCTACCACTAAATAATCGTCTTTCTCTAATCTGTTGACTTGATTAAGTAGTTGTTGCTGCTGCTCTTCAGTAATAGAAGGTCCGGGACCATTTATCTCAGACTCTTCGTTTGATTTTAGTTTCACATTAATGCGGGTATATTGATCTGTTTCAATGAATTGGTGTTGGACTTTTTCTGACTCAAGAAAGTTTTGGATGAATTGTCCAGTGAAGCCCCCAATAAATCCTAGTGCGGTGTTGGAAACATCCAATCTTTTTAATACACGGGATACATTGATGCCTTTCCCGCCTGGGTAGTAGTAAGTCGTATTGGCACGGTTTAAACCACCTTCATTGAATTCATCTACATGCATGATGTAATCAATGGAAGGATTTAAAGTGACTGTATAAATCATGATGACACAACCTTTACATTTGTTTTCTCTTGATAAGGTGATAATCGTTCTGGATCATTCTCATTTGTGATCAGAGTTGCATCCTGCAGAGAAGCAATGCTTGAAAAAGATAACTCATTTAATTTAGAAGCATCCCCAAGAACAAAAGCTTCTTGTGAAAGAGTCAAAACCGTTTGCTTAACAAGTGCTTCTTCTGGGTCAGGAGTTGTGTATCCGTGAGAAGGATGAACCCCGTTTACTCCAAGAAAGCACTTATCAAATCTGTATTGTTGCAGGCTGTGAGTAGCGCCTCGTCCGATCAATGCTCTCGTTTTATGTTTTACAAAACCGCCAGTTAAATACGTGGGTACCTGATTTTCAGTTAGTTCTTCAAGCAAGGTAACCCCATTCGTTACAACAGTAAGATTACGTCCCTTTAAAAAGGGGATCATTTGGTATGTCGTTGTTCCGGCGTCTAAGAATATGCAATCTCCATCTCGTATGAGGGAAGCGGCTTCCTTAGCGATCGCCACCTTTTCATTTAGATTTTGATCTGATTTCTCTCGTATGCTTAACTCTTCACTTGTCTGATGTAAACAAGAGGCACCACCGTGAACCCGTTTTAGTTTGTTGGCGTTTTCAAGTTGGCTTAAATCACGTCGGATGGTTGATTCTGAAGCTCCTGTTTCGTTAACAAGATCTTGGATTTTAACCGTTTGGTAACGCTCAAGCTGTTCTAATATAATTTCATGTCGTGCTGGTGTAAGCATAAATGTAAACCTCCGAAACTAATGTAAAATGTATTCCTACTATTAATATAAAGGAAGCCCTTTCATAAATGCAATCAAAAACATTCAAAATCAATCAAAATATATCAAAAACAATCACAACCTTCAATGAAAATTTACCTACATAGGAATAAATCTTTAGGATAAGGGGGGCTTTAGGGGAGTAAAGGGTGTCTGGCACCCTTCACTCCCCTAAAGCAAATCTGTTAATAAAAGGTTGCCGTTGAAGGGGTTTTGTGCTACATTATCCTTAGGTATTAGAGCGTTTTAGGAGGTGGATCAGATGTACACGGTAACATTGGTATTACTTGCGATTGATGCTATAGCAATGATCGTATTAGTTCTTCTTCAATCAGGTAAAAGCGCTGGTCTTTCAGGAGCGATCTCTGGAGGGGCTGAACAATTATTTGGTAAGCAAAAAGCACGCGGTGTTGATGCTTTTATGCATAAAGCTACAATTGTAACGGCTGTTCTATTCTTTGTTCTTACATTTTTACTTGGGTATATTCTTAATCAATAAGTAACGGGAGCTCCCGTTGCTTATTTTTTTTGTTCAATGAGGGGGAGAGTTGTTTGGAGTGACCGAAGTGGGGGGGAGTGCTGAAAGGTGTGTGCGGAGTGACGAAAGCGGTGCCCGAATTGACGAAAGAGGCACCCGAATTGACGAAAGCGGCGCTCGAAGTGATGAAAGCGGCACCCGAATTGACGAAAGCGGCACCCGAAGTGACGAAAGAAGCGCCCGAATTGACGAAAGAGGCTCTCGAATTGACCAAAACCTCCAAGATGTAACCACAGAGTCTTAGACATACATAATTTTGATAACGAGAGTTGGTTTTTAAGGAAAATTTTAAGGGAATTGACCTTTAGGCTTCCCGGCATATGGACTTTGTTTATGCTAAATGAGTCATTTCGTGATACCATGAAATCATTCTCATTCCCACTAACTATTTCCTCTGTTGAATTAGTGCAACGGGTAAAACTAATCATACTACAACATGAGCTAGAAGGAGCTGTCTTTAAAGATGCAAATCAAACTACCAGAACCATTTACGTTTGAAGCGGGAAATCGTGCGGTATTGTTACTACATGGATTTACAGGCCACTCTGCGGATGTGCGCATGCTTGGTCGTTTTTTGGAAAAGAAAGGATACACAACCCATGCACCGATCTACAAAGGTCATGGCCAGCCACCAGAAGAGTTAGTGAAAACGACTCCGGAAGACTGGTGGAAGAGTGCAAAAGAAGGTTTCCAACATCTTAAGGACCTTGGTTATGAAGAGATTGCAATCGCTGGATTATCTCTTGGTGGTGTGCTGGGTCTAAAATTGACGTATACGAATCAAGTGAAGGGTATTACAACGATGTGTACACCGATGTTCTTTGATAATGAAGAACAGCTGACGAAGAGTTTTAAGCAATTCATCAAAGAGTTTAAACAGTTAGAGAAGAAATCAGAAGAAACAATTGAACAAGAAATGAACGAGTTACTAGAAGATTCCACGGAAACATTCAATCAACTAGGCAAGTTAATAAAAGAAGTACACGATGAAGTTGATACGATTTACGCACCGACGTTAGTGATTCAGGCTGAGCAAGACGAGGTCATTAACACGGATAGCGCCAATTATATTTATGAGCAGGTAGAAGCTGATCATAAAGATATTAAATGGTATAAAGAGTCTGGACATGCAATAACGCTTGGTCAAGAGCGTGACCAACTTCACGAAGATATTTACAACTTCTTAGAATCACTTGATTGGACAGTGGAATAATAGATAACACTAATAAGAATAAGGATTCAAGAAGGACGGTGGATATAATGAGTGACCAGTTAAAGAAACAGGTACTCGAATACTTCCATGAACATGACTCAAAGCCTTTATCCGTACAGGAAATTGAAGAATTAATTGAGCATGGAAGTGCAGAAGATTTTACAACATTAATGAAAGCTTTGAACCAATTAGAAGAAGAAGGAGAACTCGTGCGAACACGCAAAAATCGTTACGGGCTTCCTGAAAAAATGAACTTGATCCGCGGTAAGATTCAGATGCATGCGAAAGGGTTCGCCTTTTTAATTCCAGATGAAGATGACAAGGATGATGTATACATTCACCATTCTGATCTTCAGTCTGCGATGAACAATGACCGCGTTTTAGTGCGAGTGGATTCAAGAGGAGAAGAAGGCAAACGTCCAGAAGGAATTGTCATTCGCATCTTGGAAAGAAGTACACAAGAGATCGTCGGTACATACGACGATAATGGCTATTTTGGTTTCGTTATTGCAGATGACAAGCGTATTCCTAATGATATCTTTGTTCCAAAGACAGCTAACAATGGAGCGGTTGATGGACATAAAGTTATTGTACGCTTAACGAAGTATCCAGAAGGCCGAATGAGTGCAGAAGGGGAAGTCATCCAGATTCTTGGGCATAAAAATGATCCTGGAATTGATATTTTAGCGATCATTCATAAACACGGCATTCAGTCAGACTTCCCTCAAGAAGTCATTGAACAAGCTACAAATACACCGGATGAAATTGATCCTGCAGAGATTAAGAATCGTCGCGACTTGCGTGATGAACAAATTGTTACCATTGATGGAGCAGATGCGAAAGACTTAGATGATGCTATTTCTTGTCGCAAGCTTGATAACGGAAACTATCACTTAGGAGTTCACATTGCGGATGTAAGTTACTACGTTGAAGAAGGTTCTCCAATTGATAAAGAAGCTCGTGATCGAGGAACAAGTACGTACCTTGTTGACCGAGTAATTCCGATGATTCCTCATCGCTTATCAAATGGAATTTGTTCTTTAAATCCGCAGGTGGATCGCTTAACTCTTTCTTGTGAGATGGAGATTGATGCTAATGGTGAAGTCGTAAACCATGAGATCTTCCAGAGTGTGATTAAGACAGATGAGCGTATGACATACGCTGACGTAAAAAGTATCTTAATCGATGATGATGAAGAACTGAAAGAACGCTATGAGCCACTCGTTCCAATGTTTAAGGATATGGAAAACCTAGCATCAATCTTGCGTAAAAAACGTATGGAGCGCGGTGCAATCGACTTTGATTTTAAAGAAGCGAAAGTTCTAGTCGATGATGAAGGAAAAGCAGAAGATGTGGTTCTGCGTGAGCGTTCTGTAGCTGAACGATTAATCGAAGAGTTTATGCTAGCAGCAAACGAAACCGTTGATGAGCACTTCCACTGGATGGATGTTCCGTTCATTCACCGTGTTCACGAAGAACCCGATGAGTCTAAACTGCAGCATTTCTTTGAGTTTATTACGAACTTTGGTTATAACGTTAAGGGCGTTTCGAATGATGTTCATCCAAAGGCACTGCAAAATCTTCTTGAATCCGTAAAAGGTACACAAGAAGATATGGTGATCTCAAAACTGATGCTTCGCTCGATGCAGCAAGCCCGTTATGATGAGAATAACCTTGGACACTTTGGGTTATCAACACCATTCTATACCCACTTCACATCGCCAATCCGTCGTTACCCTGACTTAATTGTTCACCGATTAATCCGTACGTACATTATTGAAGGGAAGCTGGATCAACAGACACGAAAACACTGGAAAGAAGAAATTCCAGAGATTGCTCGTCACTCTTCTGATCGTGAACGTCGTTCCGTTGATGCGGAACGCGAAACGGATGATCTTAAGAAAGCAGAGTTCATGCAGGATAAGATCGGAGAAGAATTTGAAGGTGTCGTAAGTTCTGTAACTGGATTTGGGTTGTTTGTGGAATTGCCAAATACAGTAGAAGGGCTTGTGCATGTCAGTTATCTAACGGATGACTATTACCACTTTGATGAGCGCTCTTACGCTATGATTGGAGAGCGTACTGGTAAGGTATTCCGTATTGGTGATGAAGTGACCGTTCGAGTTGAGAAAGTGGACCTTGATGAACGTGTCGTTGACTTTGAACTTGTAGGAATGAAACCGCCTGAGAAGAATCGTTCTACGCGCCCGGATCGCCCTAAGGTGATTCATGCGAAGCGAACGGATAAGCCAAATGGCCCTAAGAAGCAAAAGCGTCAAGGCGAAGGCCGTGGCCAGGGTGATAAGAAGGAATCCAAAGGCAAGAAAGGCAAGCCTTTCTACCAAAACAAAGGTGTCCCAAACGGTAAGAAAAAGAGTAAGAAACGCGGAAGATAAATAAAAACAGGTAACTGCATAGTCGCAGTTACCTGTTTTACATTAGGATAACTTGAATCCATATAAGAGCCATGGATCTTGTGTTTCAAAAGCATCGGATGAAAACGTATGGGCCGCTTCAGATGAAACGTCCATCCAAGCTCCGTATACATCCGCGTGCTTAGACCATTCATGTTGAATGGTTTCGAATAGTCCTGGTTGCTCAAAATGATCATTCCAGAAATATTTTGAGTTGAGATACAGATTGCCTTTTTGATCCACTTTACAAAATAAGAAACGTGTTCGGTCTGAATTCACATAAAACGTACCGTCTTTCAGATAATCATCTGTAAATAGGGATTCATCAAACGGAAGAGGATAATAAGCTTCATAAGGAAAAGCGCCAAGAGCATTTCCTTTTAGCGATTGAAGGAAGTTTCGTTTTTCTTCTACTGTATTAACCGTATCCCACACTTCACCTGGCGTGCTCTTCACAAGATGTGGATCTTTTAGAATGAAGGGATGTAAGGTAGTTAAGTGCGGCAAGTCTAATTTCGTCAGGGCTTTACGAGCTGAGTAGTTATGAAGTTGTGTGTTTGCGCTGACGAATTCGATGGAAGGAATCGTTCTCAGTTCCTCTATTATAGCGCGTAGAATTTCGGTGCCGAATCCTTTGCCTCTATACCTTTTATCCGTTCGAAGGCGTCCGAGCATGGCGAATTTATTAGAGAATAGTGTATAGCCTGAAACAGCAATCATTCGATCTTTATCGAAAAGTCCATACATGACATTGTTCTCTCGTTCGAGAAGGTTATGAAAGATGCGCACAACATAGTCATTTTCTAAACCCGTCTGCATGTTTATTAAAGCGTCATAATCATTTTCTGTTAATTTTCGAAGCGTTACGAGTTCTGTTTCCATAAGTCCCCCACTTCCGATGTTCAATTTTCCAATTGTAATATTCTCACAAGGACATATTCTTTGTCTATTAGAAAGCCTGATGCGCCCTTTATAATTGGAATTCTGGTCTTTTTTTGATACAATATTGTTTACGCAAGTTGAGGAGGATATACGCTTATGCCTAAAGGTAAAGGAAATGCAATCGCACAAAATAGAAAAGCCAGTCATGATTTCTTTATAGAAGATACATTTGAAGCGGGCATTGTTCTGAAAGGAACGGAGATCAAATCAATCCGTGCCGGCAGAGTGAATATGAAAGACAGTTTCGCACGTGTGAGTAAAGGAGAAGTGTTCCTTCATAATATGCATATCTCTCCTTATGAACAGGGAAACCAGTTCAACCATGAACCAACGAGAATGCGGAAGCTACTTCTTCATCGTAAAGAAATTAACCGTTTAATTGGTGAAACACAGCAGCAAGGTTACTCGCTTGTACCTTTAAAGATGTACATTAAAAATGGTGTAGCCAAGGTTTTAATCGGTCTAGGTAAGGGTAAAAAGAAATATGATAAGCGTGAAGACTTGAAACGCAAGCAAGCGAAGCGTGACATCGATCGTGCTATCAAAAACAGTGGTTATTAATTTACAAAAGATACCAGTTCGTATCCATTGCTAAAAATGCATTTTATGTTATACTAAGTATTGTCGTTGAAACGATACGGCATATAAATGATGAAGCCTTTTGAGCTCATCTTCCGTTAAAGGAACCATTTACATGGGGACGTTACGGATTCGACAGGGATAGGTCGTGCTCTAGTAGCGGGCCGATTGGCGACTCGTAAAGCGCCATGCCAATAATAACTGGCAAAGAAAACAATTTCTCTCTAGCAGCTGCATAAGCTGATCTAGAGGATCCTTCCTGCCATCGCCCATGTGGTAGATTGAAGGGTCTCAAACTTAAGTGGGCTACGCGTTCATTCGCCACCTTAGGATGAACGAAGAGACCAATAAGGTTAGCTGCAAGGAAGCCTGTCAGTAGGTCGAATTGTATGCGAAATATAATATGCTGACTACGCTCGTAGAAGCTATTGTAACGATATCTCTGGACGTGGGTTCGACTCCCACCGTCTCCACCAATACATAATTGGTGGTTTTTTTATGTCTTAAAACTTGAATTTCAACTTGCTATGGAATATCAGTGATGAGCTTCCAAAGGTATAGATAGAATATAATGTAAAAGCACAAGCTTACCTTTTAGTAAGTCTGTGCTTTTTTTAATTCTTGATAAAACAATGAACGAAAGACTTAACTCTACACGTAGATCCCTTTGAGTTACTTGCTAAAAAGCCAGATTAGCTGAAAGTACTTATGTATTGCTTTAAAATATAATTATACCTAATTTGAATATTAAGCCTAAAGGAGTAATTACATGACAAATCCTAACGAAGTGATTGAAGATACGGTTAAGGCACTTAATGATGCTTGGAATGCGAAAAAACCTAAAAGCTTTGCTAGCGTTTTTACGGAGGATGCTATTTTTACCAATGTGTTGGGAGATGTAGCTGAAGGGCGAAAAGCAATCGAAGAGATGCATGTTTATCCATTTCAAAATCCGCTAAAAGATGCTTTTTTGGAATATAGCATTCAGCACATAAAATGGATTCATGACGATGCAGCAATTGTTGATTTCCGTTGGGTTTCCTATAATCAGAAGGTTCCAAATACTGAACAAGTGCTGCCACAGAGAAATGGATTGCTCAATATGGTGGTCATTCTTAATGGGAATAAGGGCGAAATTAAGGCAGGTTATAATACTGATTATACAGCTACTTATCAGAGAAATGGTGATCAAGAGGATGATATCATAACAAAGGGATAATGGAGCTTTATATTGACTCATGAGGAAATACGTAAAGGGGGAGAGTTGCTTGAATATTATTGTTTTTGGGGCAACAGGTGGTACAGGAAAACTAGTGGTAAAACAATTATTAGAAGAGGGACATGAAGTTACTGTTGTTGTTCGGGATGAAAGGCGATTGAAATTAAATGATCATAATCTAACAATCGTTCAGGGAGATGTTTTGGAACCATCCTCATTTGAAGATGCTATGGAAGGAAAGGAAGCTGTTATTTCAGCACTTGGGGTCAGTCATCGAAAGCCAACTACTGTTTACTCAGAAGGAACTGAAAATATACTAAACGTAATGGAAGCCCATGGGATAAGTAGAATGATATGCTTATCATCAGGCACTATTGCACTACCGCCAGACACTCCATTTCTTGCTAAAACATTTATCAACCTAACCATTAAACAAATTTACAGAAACCTCTATAAGGATATGGAACGCATGGAACGTATTGTAAGTGGTTCAAATGTTGATTGGACAATCATAAGGCCTCCACGACTAACAGATGGAACAAAGACTCTGGAATATAGAGTAACGATTAATGAGCCTATGAAAAATGCAAAGGGGATTAAGGGAATTTCACGTGCTGATTTAGCCGACTGTATGGTGAAGCAATTGAATAATCCACCTTCATATAAAGGATTTATCGATATATCCTATTAGTATTGCGCTTAAAGTATTATAAGCTACATGGGTAAGAAGATTTTCGAACATTCGTGAGAGTGCACTTCAAAATATATATAGGTTATGCCGAGCTATTAATGAAATCATGTTAAACTTACTGTAGTAGATATGTATATACTATGAGAATGTAATTAGGAGTGAAAAGTATGTTAAGCTCCCCGATTAATAAATTTAGATTAATGGGCTTTTTAGAAGGTTTATCCCTTCTTATTTTGTTATTTATCGCTATGCCGCTTAAGTACATAGTAGGCTATCCGGAAGCGGTAACCTATGTAGGTTCTCTTCATGGTGTGCTCTTTATTATGTATTTGGCTACTATTGCATATGTCACGCTTAAAATTAGATGGTCATTTATATGGATTAGCTCAGCTATTGCTGTTGCGTTTGTTCCTTTTGGCAATTTAGTACTTGATAAAAAAGTACGCAAGCTTCATAACTGATTAAACATTATTTTTGAGGGAGGCTACTACATGACTGAGTCCAGAGGGTTATCGCAAGAACAGAAAGAAGAGCTACTCGTAGTGTTGAAAGAACGTTTCGAGAAGAATATGAACCGCCACAATGGAATGAGCTGGACTGAAGTGCACACAAAACTTGAGGCTCATGATGAAAGAGTATGGTCGCTCCATGAGATGGAGAGGACAGGCGGTGAGCCGGATGTTGTCGGCTATGAGGAAGAGAAAGGGAAGTACGTCTTCTTTGATTGTTCAGCAGAAAGTCCTAAAGGTCGCAGAAGTGTGTGTTATGACCGTGAAGCGCTAGAATCAAGAAAAAAGCATAAGCCTGAAACGAGCGCAATAGATATGGCAACCTCTATGGGAATCGAGCTTTTAAGTGAAGAACAATATCGGAAATTACAGACACTTGGTGACTTTGACAAGAAAACATCAAGCTGGGTGCAAACTCCTGAAGATATAAGAGAACGAGGTGGTGCACTATTTTGTGATTTCCGCTATGGACATGTCTTCGTGTATCATAACGGAGCTGAGTCCTATTATGCTGCGAGGGGCTTTCGTGGTGTGGTAAGGATATAAAAAGAGGGAAAGATGAAAGAGTTACCCCAGTCTTCACCCCTTCTGCAGTTCCATCCGTATATTAATAAAATTAACCCTCTCCTTTTTTCTTGGAGAGGGTTTTTCCCGTTTAACTAAAAAATCGCTTCATTTTCGCCAATGTATTTTCTGAATTTGTAGTGGTCTCATGAAATGCAACATGACCATCTGGCCGTATGAAGAGAGTGTGGCCATTTCTCATGCCAACATGCTTTTGTAAATCGTGGTGAACATCATAAATAATCGGCAATTCGTGGTCAGGGTCTGAAGAAACCGTTCCACCTCTAGCTACAAGGTACACTGTTATAAGACCTGAGTACTTTTCATTGACCTTTGAAACGAAATCATACGCGTAATCAATGACCGCTTCATCTTGAGCATCGTCAATGTAAATCAGGCATAGATGGCCGTGCCTTCGAATGAAAGGATATAACCGTTCATCTGTTGTTCCGTCAAAGAAGAGTAAATAGTCTGGCACCCTATCGCCAGCTTTAAGTGCCTTTTTAGGAAGGGAAGGATCCCGTAACGAACGGTTTTGCTCTGTTTTATCATAGTCATTGTATACATGTGACATATGGTTGGCTACTCTTTGTTGCACCCAGTTCTGGGTTAATGCCCATTTGCCGGCCCAGTTTCGAACCTTTCCTATCGTTCCATCTAGTAAAACAATTCTAAGCATAGCTGACGTTTCCCTGAGGACATCTTTTCCTATAGGGTATCGTTCATGATGGTAGCTGTTTAGGAACGAGTCAGTGGCATGCCCTTTTAAGACAGCATCGATTTTCCAAGCCAGATTTACTGCATCTTGAAGACCTAGGTTCATCCCTTGCCCTCCAATTGGATTGTGGATGTGAGCTGCGTCTCCTACGAAAAAGATGCGGTCTTTACGGTAGGTATCTACTTGTCTGTGTGCAGTTCCAAAGTAGGTAAGCCATTTCGGATTTTTGACTTGAAGCGGTTCAGGCAGAATGGTATCCAAACTTCCTTGCAGGTCCTCTAAAGCTAGCTCATCTTGCCTGGGCTGTCCTTGTTTAGAACGGTCTAAGCCCACAACACGGTAACTTCCATCTTTATAAGGGAAGAAAGCTGCAGCTCCTCGGTCGTTTAGAAATACATTGATATAGATGTCGTTAAATTCAGGCACATCTACATCTCCAAGGAAAAATGTAAACCCATCGTCTTTTCCTTCAAACTCAACATCTAAAGCTTCCCGAACTTTACTGTGTGCCCCATCGCAAGCCAGAAGATATTTTGCCTTATATTCGCGAATTTCTCCATTATAATCCGCTTTAACATGAACACAGTCTGAGGTTTGCGTGACTTCGATGACATTATGCTCTCTATTTATGGACTTATCAGATTGAGTTAATTGCTCTTCTAAAATTTCTTCTGTCTCACTTTGTGGAATAATAAGAATGTAAGGATAGCGGCTCTGTATATGATACAACTCCTCCGTGGACGGAGTTGTGTCTCCAAGGTGCAGCTTCGTGCCAGGCCCCGGGTACCCCCGTTCTAAGAAGGGTTTATGAACATTTAGTAGCTCAAACATTTCAAGTGTACGTGCTTGGATGCCTAGGGCTTTCGACAGCGTAGAGGGTTCAGATCTTTTTTCTAAGCAAATCCAGTCCACACCTTGATTTTCTAAAGCATTAGCAGCCATAAGCCCGGCTGGTCCAGCCCCGATAATGAGGACGTCTGTATGAGTAACGGAAGTCATGCAATAAGCTCCTTTCTTAAAATGGCGATATAATGAGTCTTCTATTGTATAGTCTACCCGTTTGTGCAAGATAAAGTTACTTATGATGGGCTCTTGTTGAAAAGTGTAGTGATTATGGTGATTAAACATTCGAAATGGTTTAGTTTGCGATAGATGGAGAGACGTTTCCTTTAGCTTTGGTGAGGTGGAAGGTGGTCTGGGAAACAGCTCCCTTTCCGCGGGCGAGCTGTCGAGCCTCCTTGGGCAAAAAAGCGTGTCCTCTGGGGTCTCGTCTAACTCTTCTTCCCGCAGGAAAGCGAGTTGTCCCCTAGCATGCCCAAGCCCCGCATTGTAATGGCCCCATTCACACTAAAGTGTCTCATTTTTGTCCATTAAGGACTTAGGAGGTAGTGCGAGTGAATGTATAATGAATACCCCTTTAAAATTCTCAATCAGGTGCAAACAGTATACAATAAGGTAAGAAGTACTATTTTACATACGAGTATAAAGGAGCAGGTGTTATGAATTCGATTGCCTCTGCCATTGTAAAAGCAAATAAGAAATTGCTTTTCTTTTGGTTAGCTATTGTTGTTGTGTTTGGTTATTTTGCGTTGGATCTTCCTTCAAAGCTTGAGGGGGATGGATTTCGTACTGCCGGTGAGTATGAAGAAGTAGAAGAGACGTTGAATGACCAATTTGGCTTTCCGAAATCTTCTATACTGTTATTGTTCGAGAATGAAGAGGGAGGGGATTTTCAGGAAAGGATTACTGATGTATTAAAGGAAATGGAAGATGTTGCAGCAGTTACATCAATGTCTTCACCATTAGATGATGAATCCATGTTTAAGGAAAACGTGGCTTATGCGTCATTGAATATGGATGAAGAGCCTGAAGATATGAAGGCTGTTATTAAAGAAGTGCGTTCCATCGCTAGTGATTATAAAGGGGTGTCGGTGACTGGGGCGCCTGTCATCTCTGAAGATATTAATAAAGCTAGCCAGGAAGATTTGAAGACGGCAGAACTTATCGGGATTCCGGTTGCTCTTGTTATATTATTGTTCGCTTTTGGTAGTGTTGTTGCTTCTATTGTTCCAGTCATTGTTGGTGCCGTAACAGTCATTTTAGCATTTGGTGTTCTTACACTAATCGGTGAAAGTGTTAATTTATCTGTGTTTCTTCTCAACGTCGTTCCGATGGTTGGGTTGGCTTTAAGTATTGATTTTGCCTTGTTATTCATCAATCGGTATCGCGAGGAGCTTGAATCAAAGGAGCCGGCTGGGGCGATCCGGACAACGATTTTAACGGCAGGACGATCTATTCTATTCTCAGCTATGTGTGTGTTCATTGGTCTTGGTGCTATGATGGTGATTCAAATTGATATTTTCCTAACAATTGCTTTAGGAGGAATGGTAGTTGTTTCTATTGCTGTCTTAACCGCTTTGACCCTTCTTCCTGCTATTCTATTTCTGATTGGCCATAACATTAACAAGTGGAAAGTGATACGTGTTGGTCAATCGTCTGTAGAGCGTTGGCGCACGTTTGCTAGGTGGGTCATGAAACGTCCGATTATCTTGACCCTTGTTGCACTAGGGATATTAGTCCTTGGGATCTTGCCGATTCAAAATATGAACCTTTCCATTCCTACCATAGAATCGTTGCCTGAGAGCTATGAGTCAAGAGCGGCTTACGAAAGTATTGAAGAAGAATTTCTGAACCCGAATCAAAGTCAAGTATATCTCGTGGCGAAGAGTGATAGAGATTGGTTAAGCGAGGAAGGATTAGAAACTTGGCAACAATTGAAAGAGGAAGTAGCTGATGAGGGACTTGTTGAATCCGTTTCTACGTTGTTTAGTGTGAGCGAAATAGGTACAAGTGATGAACTCTACCAGGCTTTGCAGCAAGAAGAGGTGCAGAGTCAACTAGAACCCGCTATTAACCGTTTCGTTCAAGATGAACAACTCCTTATGCCTATTGTCTTAGATACAGAAGCAGACACAGGCAAAGCTCAACAATTAATGAGGGAGTGGAATGAAAAGGATTGGGATGTGGAGGTTCAAATCGGAGGACAGCCAAAATTCAATCAGGAAATTTATGATGAAATTTACGACAAAGTGGGTATTAGTGTTGCGATTATTCTAGGATCTACCTTCACCATTTTAATGCTAGCCTTCAAGTCGATCTTGATCCCCCTTAAGGCGATCTTCATGAATGTAATTGGCCTGACCTCAACATTCGGCGTGCTTGTTCTCCTTTTCCAAAATGGCTTGTTCGGTCTTGAGGAAGCGGATATTGCTCTGGTTCTTCCTGTACTCGTCTTTAGCCTCGTTTTCGGTTTGAGTATGGACTATGAAGTGTTTCTCATTTCAAGAATTCATGAGTTCTACCAGGAAACAAAGGATAATCATTATTCTACAGTAGAAGGACTTGCGAATACGAGTAAAATTATTACCTCTGCTGCTCTAATTATGATTGTAATTACTGGAGCTTTTGCTTTTACAAATGTAATGCCGGTCAAACAAATCGGAATCGGAATTGCCATCGCTATATTTATTGATGCTACGATTATCCGGCTGTTGCTGGTTCCAAGTCTAATGAAGCTACTTGGAGAATTAAACTGGTGGTTCCCATTTAAAAAGGGACGTTCAAAGAAAGTGAAAAGAGAAGGTCATTCTAATTAAAATAGTAAAAGGGATTCACCATCGTCCTTACCTCACTCATTTGAATAACTTGTATTCATAATTGTAGAAAAGGCACAAGTCTCTAATTGGAGAACTTGTGCCTTTCGTCATGGATGAATGAATATAAAAATAAGTAGGTCGATTAATCAAGATAAAGGTATGCGTAAATTTAGAATTCAAGATGTATGTATTCTAAGCATTTAAATTTAACTTTCATGAATGAGTTGCTACACTAAGGCTGTTGTTGGGAACATTAAACATCAGCTATATGGAAAAACAAACCTTTGACAATTCTGAAGAAATCTAGTAATTTTAATAACCGTTAAAGCCGATTAAAATGATAGGAATAATAATAAATAAAAAGAGGAGGAAGCATATGAGTCGATTATTTAAAGGGTATGTAAACGCATCTCTAATTTTAAAAATAACTGTAGCACTTATAGTAGGTATTACCGTAGGCTTGATCTTTGGTGAACAAACATCTGTATTGGCACCACTTGGCGATTTATTAATGCGTTTATTAAAATTTATCATCATTCCGCTCATATTCTTTACATTAATTGTAGGAGTGAACCAAACGCGGGTAGGAAACCTAGGACGCATGGGAGGGAAGATGTTCCTTTACTATGTAGCAACGTCTGCATTAGCAATCACAGTCGGACTGCTTGTAGCCAGTTTATTTGACCCTGGTTCTGGTTTGTCTGTTGATACCAATGAGACGATCGAGGCTAACGAGCACCCAGGTGTGGCTAGCGTGTTATTGAACATTATTCCAACGAATATAGTAACAGCATTCTCTGAAATGAACTTACTTGGTATCATATTTACTTCACTTGTATTTGGAATTGCGATCTCAGCACTTCGTAACTCAGAGGAACATGGAGAACTTGGAGAGAATGTGTATAAGCTGTTCAATGGTTTGAATGAAGCAACATTTAAGGTTATGAATGTAATTCTTCAGTATATTCCAATTGGAATCTTTGCGATTATTGCTCAGACCGTCGGAAACCAAGGATTAGATACAATCCTTTCGCTTGGAAATATGGTCCTTGTTCTGTATGTTGCTATTCTTGTACAAATTGTCCTTTATACGATTTTAATGGTTGTATTCAAAATGAGTCCAAAAGAGTTCTTCTCTCAGGCTCGAACGCCAATGATTACCGCGTTTGTAACACAAAGTAGTTCAGGTACGTTACCCGTTACCTTAAATGCAGCCAACCGTTTAGGGTTATCGAAGAGCCTTTATGGTTTCAGTCTCCCTCTAGGAGCTACCATTAACATGGACGGTGCTGCGATTCGTATTGCTGTATCAGCAGTATTTGCAGCAAACTATACGGATACTACACTTGGATTTACTGGTATGCTTATGATTGTCATTGTTGGTACCCTTGCCTCAATTGGTACAGCAGGTGTTCCGGGCGCTGGTATTGTTATGATCGCCACTGTGTTCACCCAAGTTGGGTTACCGATGGAAGCTGTAGCGGTTCTAGCCTCCATTGATGTTCTTGTAGGTATGGGTGCGACTGCACTTAACGTAACAGGTGACCTAGTCGGAACATCTATAATTAATCAAACAGAGAAGAAGCATGAAAGTGAAGCTTCTGCTTAACGAATAGAAGAAGCCAGGTTCTCTTTATAGGAGAGCCTGGCTTTTTTATGACTTTCTTTCAAATGGCAAGGTCATACATCTTATGCCCCCACCACCTTTTTCCAATTCATCGACCTCAATTTTAACGAGCTTTTTCTTTTTTAATGTTGGATGGTTTTTAAGAATCTTTTTGTTCGCTTTTGTGCTAATTAGGATCGTTTCTGGATCAAGGTTAAGAAAATTAATATCAGCAACCGTATGTTTTACATCATTGGTCCACTCTACATCATATCCGTGTCGGTTTAAGAATTCCTGCATCATTTGATAACTAGAATGTTTATCGGTTAACACTTGAACCGGCAAATACCTCATATAGCTTTTTGCAATAAGTACGTCCTTAGCTGCTACATTGCTATTCATGTCTAAATGAAGGGTATCGGGTCTTCTTGGGAGATCAATGATTCCAATTTCAGAAAAGCCAGCTTTGAATAGGTGGTGCTTCATCGCTTGTATCGTTTCATAGCTTGTGCGAAGACCAGTATTAATAAATATGGCGTCTTTGTTCAAGATCATGACATCTCCATATTCTAAAGCATTTCCCTTGTTATTAGCTTGTATCTTGAAACGATCAGGGCCAAACCAGTCAAGGAAAAGGAAATGAGACTGCACATACTCAGGACGTCTCATAGAGGTGCCAGCTTCACCGGGGATGATGATGTTTCCAAATACGCACGCTAGATCACGAACAAAGAAGCGATTGATTAGTTGTTGACTAAGTTGCGCGTCTTGTCGAGATAAATAACTTGAATAATCTATTACTCTGATGTCGTGACTCTCCATAGCATGAACCAGGTTATGAAAATGTTCGTGTGCTTTCTTTTGATCGACAGGCTTTTCCCATTGCACATCTGTAGCTGTTTGGGAGTCTGGCACGTCCAATGCAGAAGGAGAACAAACGAGAACAGTCTTTAACTCGTCGTACTCATTCCAGCAGTTAGGCTTAATATCCATATGCTACCCCTTCCATTATGTGAGTATTTCTGCTTCTTACTATTGCCATAATAGTCAATTTCATTCCCGAGACACATATTCTCAGTTGTTTATCTAAAACTAAAACGATCTCGTATGAGTAAGGGGTGAAAATGTGAGGAAAGAAGATAAGGAAGGGCATTTAACCTGGTGGCAAATGTCGCTAATCGGTGTTGGGTGTATCATAGGTACAGGCTATTTTTTAGGTGCAAGTATTAGCATACTGAAAGCAGGTTGGTCCGTTTTAGTAGCTTACCTTTTAGCTGGTATGGCCACCTATATTGTATTTCAATCCTTGGCAAAGTTAACGGCTCATCACCCTGAGAAGGGCTCTTTTCGTACATATGCAAAGCAAGCATACGGAAGCTGGGCAGGATTTAGTAACGGTTGGGTCTATTGGTCTTCAGAAATGCTTATTATGGGGAGTCAGCTAACGGCTCTTGGAATTTTTGCTCAGTTTTGGTTTCCCTTCGTACCATTATGGGTCTTTTCAGCTGTTTTTTCAGGACTTGGTCTTTTCGTTATTCTGCTTGGGATAGAGAAGGTTGAGAAGATGGAGAACGTATTTGGAGTCATGAAAGTAGCTGCGATCGTGATGTTTGTAATTATAGCCGGAGCTGCTTTGTTTGGTCTGATTGAAATGAGTGAACCCATTGATAAGTCCGGGAAAAAGTCCTTGTTTGCAAACGGTGCTACAGGGTTATGGATAGCGCTAGTCTATGCTTTTTATGCTTTTGGTGGGATTGAAGTAATGGGGTTAATGGCAAAGGAAATGAAAGATCCAAAAGATGCTCCAAAATCGGGGAAGATTATGTTGGCATCATTAACGGGGCTCTATGTCTTATCCATATTCTTAGTATTAAAGCTTACTCCACTATCATCTGTTAACGCCGATGAAAGTCCTTTCTTAACATCACTCGCTCGTTATGATTTGCCGTTTGTATCTCATGCGTTTAATGCAGTTCTTATTATAGCCGGCTTTTCAACGATGGTAGCTTCTCTTTATGCTGTCACAACGATGCTCGTTACGCTAGCAGAAGAAGGAGATGCCCCCAAGGTGTTTGCGAAAGAAGGGAAGTGGAATGTACCATTGCCGGCTTTTGCATTGATTACGCTTGTTGTGATTGCCTCTATTATCATCGCATTACTGATGCCTGAGAAGTTATTTGAGTATGTGACTACCGCTGCTGGACTCATGCTTTTGTATACGTGGATTTTCATCTTGTTTTCGTATAGAAAGTTAATGGCCAAAGGGGTAAAGGATACGATTTTATTTATATTTTCTTTCGTGCTTATATTAGGAGCTATTACGGGCACATTATGGGATCCTGTAAGCCGGAAAGGTTTTATTGTCAGTCTTCTTTTTTTATTTTTAATCGCAAGTGCTACATGGTTGAAGGAAAGAAGGAGGGAGTCATGAATGGGAGATTTGTAATTAGTGGTGAAAGGGGGAGAGAACATTTGAGCAAAATACTAAGGGAAGTTCTAAATAACGGACATCGTTTACGTGAAATCCCCCCTTTTCACCAAAGGTTATGGAGTTAAAGGTAGCTAATGACGTATGCTTTTTAACTTGTTCTTCATCCTCATAAACGGGCATTTTGATGGGGTTGTGTCATCATCACGAAGGAAGTATTGTTTCCATTCGTAATTCTCTTCCTCACCGTACCACATTAGACTAGGGTGCGCTTCCATTTCATCGTAATCCACAAGACGTTTTCGAATCACTTTCTTTAACTTTTGACCAAGTGTCGTAGAGGCATTGATTTGATCGAAAACCCACCTTGGTTGAAAAGCTAGTAAAAAGTAGGGGGAATGTCTGCTTTTTCTGGAAGTATGAGCAGGTGTTGCACAAAACGCGAAATAGGGTTCTCCATTAAAACAAAATTCCCAAGCCGAGTGATGAGGGTCTTTTGGAATGCCTTCAGGCCATGGTGATTCGTCGACCTTGTGTACATCGCTAAGTAGTGTCCAGAAAATTTCTTCATACTCTTCAACGGAAGTAAGGCTACGTTCTAGGTTTCTAGAATCGCATAGAATTACGAGGGATGCGTACATTCCTGTGTCTCTTGAAATGGTTCCGTATTCTTTCAGCAGATTAGCAATATGAATGGCGGACTCTTTACTTTTGATGTCTTTAATAAAGCCAAAGCGCAACATGTCACCCACAAACCCTTGTTTTCCAGGGACGCAAGGGTATGGTTTTTCCTCGTTCAGAAGCATTGAAGAGAAGTCAAGATAGGCGTCTTGTTGCCATTTTTCTAGTTCTTTAGTGTTTCTCTCTATCCAGCTCTTTGTATATAAATTCACTTCTATAAACAACCTCTCCTTAAGGATTTACACGGTTATCCTATTAAGGAAAGGGAGAATGGGTGTCTGTCTATACTCCAAACATAAGACGAAACGCCTGTACTCCGAAGTAAAGACCGAATCCGATTAATACGACACCAGAAACTATGGATATAACACGTTGAACCCCCGAACTCACAAGACGACGTGTGCCTGTTGCAAGACCTGCCATCGTTACATCCCAAATGGTAATGCCGAGGAAAATGCCAAGGCTATAAATGAGCAGTTGATAAGGACCATATTGATCTGTTGTCTGGGCTAATATAGAACCGTAAATCCCGAGCCAGAACAAAATACTTAATGGGTTAGAGATCGCCATCAAGAAGCCAGTCCGAAACGACTTTCCAAGCGTTTCTCCTCGTGTTTCTTGACGTTCAACAGAAGGCGCTTTGGATTTCAAGATACTTTCAATACCTGTATAACAAAGGACAAAAAATCCAAATGACCACAAAAATGCTCTTAAGAGGGGCGTATCAATGAATTGAGCCACTCCAAAATAAATAAGCAGCATAAATACTCCATCTGCAATCATGCCCCCGACTCCCACAAGCCAGGCATGCCAAAAACCATATCGGATTCCCTTATCTAGCTGAGCTGCATTGATGGGCCCCATAGGTGCAGATAAAGAAAGTCCGAGTAATATGTAACTAAAAAAGATATTCATAATGTCCCACCTTGTCCACATAGTCGTACTAGTATATTCGACAGAGTGACGCTGATATACCTTTGATTACGTCCTTTTTACTTAGAAGAGATTAAGAATTTGTTACTTGTACCGGCTCTATTTTACAATCCGGCTTAAATGGGGAGTATAACCTTAAATGAACGAGATTTTATAAATGAAAAGGTGGATTCTACATGAAGGTACTAGGGTTTCGGTATGTGGATGTATCAGAAAAAAGTGATGAGATGGTGGTTTTTTTGCAACATAAACTTGGAATGGAGAATTCGTGGAGTGATACTGAGGACTACCGTGGGGGGATTTTTAAGGCAGGGGGGAGCTGGCTTGAATTTTGGCATAAAAATGAGTGTATGAATGCTTTAACAATGCTTCAAATAGTAGTTGATGAGGCGGATGAATTTGCATCTTTCGCAAAAGAACAAGGTGTAGAAATTCATGGCCCAATTGAAGAACATGGGGAGAAGATCTATTCGTTACATGCTCCGAACGGGATGCCGGTAACGATTATTTCTACGATTCAAACGTAAAGTAAAGCCCATTCCTTTATAAAGGAATGGGCTTTTTATTCTTTACCTACGCGTGTGAGGACTCCAACGCTTTAAGTTCGTCACTAATAAAAGTCATTAACTCTTGTATCATTTCTGCTGAGAAATCAAATGAGATACCAGCTGCTTTATATACTTCGTTTAGTGATTTCGTATTTCCTAGAGACAAAGCATATTTGTAGTTCTCAAGTGCTTGTTTCGGATTCTCTTTGTACTGTTTGTACATTTGGACAGCGCCAAGTTGGGCAATGACATATTCCACATAGTAGAATGGAACTTCAAATATGTGAAGGACTTTCAGCCAGTTATTCTCTAATATCTCCTCATTTTCTGTCCAGTCTACTTGCTGGCCACCGAATGATTGTTTCAGTTCTTTAAATTTTTCGTTACGCTCTTGAGCGGTGTGGTTAGGGTTCTCGTACAACCAATGCTGGAACTGATCAATCACAATACCGATAGGGAGAAAGTGAATGATCCCTTCTAATTGCTCGCGCTTCGCACGTAGCAAATCTTCTTGATTGTCATAGAAGTGATTCCAGTAATCCATCGTTAGAAGTTCCATGGTCATACTTGCAAGCTCAGCACTTTCCATCGGAGCTTCACGATAAGAAGGAATCTGGATATCCTGACTTCGGCTATTATGGATACAATGTCCCATTTCATGTAGAAGGGTAATCATATCATCATGGGATGTATCAGCATTCATAAAGATAAACGAGATTCTAGATAGTGGAAGGAAGTCGCAAAATCCACCTGGTGCTTTCCCTTTGCGTGTATCAAGATCAAGCGTTCCTTCTTGGTTCATTTCTGTTAGTAAATGGGCAAATGACGTATCTAGCTTGGAGAAGATCGATGAAGATTTGTTTATGAGTTCGTCAGTCTTCTGAAAAGGTTTAAGAGGGTTCTGGCCTGATGGTGATGCGTTTAAATCCCATGGCTTCAACGTGTCCACTTTGAGGCGATCCTTTTCTTTATTCATTAGTTCATTCTTTAAAGGAACAACATGCTCCTGAATCGATCTTGCTAGTTCTTTACAATCTTCAGGAGTGTAATCAAATCGCTCATATTCTTTAAACATATACTCAGTGAACGTGTTTAAATCAGCATTTTTTGCTTTTTTCTCCCGTAGTGCAATAAGCTGATCCATAATTCCCTGCAGTTGATCTTTATGCTGGAGTCTTGCTTCGTTTATAAGTGTGAAAGCTTCTTTCCTGATCTCTCTATTAGGATCTTGTAAATAAGGACTCATCTGACTAAGTGTCTTTTCTTCCCCGTGCCATTTCACTGTGATGCTTCCAGTAATCTCAAAGTATTGATTCGTTAATCGGTCTTCTTCGACTTCAATATCAATGTTCTCTTCTCGGAATAATTCCAACGCATTTTCCTTCATCTTTATAAATCTACCGTATGTAACAGGGTCTAGTTCCTTTTTGTGAGGGGTGTCAACGAATTTTTGGTCTAGTAATGCTCGGTATCGTTTAAGGAGTGGTTCTATCTTCTCCTGGTCCCGTTCAATGGCCCGTTTCGCTTCAGGGCTATCACTGTGACATTGAAAATCAATGTAGTGACCTCTCAGTCCTTCATCAATTGCATCAAAGACTTGGGCTTGAGTGAGTATCCACGATTCTAATTTCTCTACTGAATCGATGGGTTCTTCTACGAGTCTATTTAGTTCAGACTCGATTGTTTCTGGTTGTGAAAAATCATATCGTTCTTGATAAAAATTCGACATTCTCAGTTCCTCCTTTAGTGACTCATTTTGTATTTTATCATGAAACAGAATATTCCAAAAATAGGAACCTACTCTTTACAGCTTTAGTTTGATTCTGAACGCTAATTTACCTCTATACAAGTCGGGGAAGCGTGCTCTTTTGAGTATTGAAAGGGCTCTCGCAGACTCCTCAGTGCATACTTGATGCAAGTTTTTGTATAAAAATTAATAAAAAGGGTATTTATTTCGCTTTGTTGTGTGTTATTATACATAATATCTAATAAACATACATTAACAGGGGGCGGCAAAAATGAAGAAATTTGCACTTATTTTATCTATTGTGGCAATGATGGTTGTTCTTGCAGCGTGTGGCAGTTCTGAAGCGGCAAATGGTGAAGGAGAAGACGGAAAGAAAACATTAGTTATGGGAACATCGGCTGACTATAAACCTTTTGAGTTTATCGATACAGCTAATAGTGATGAAATTGTCGGGTTCGATATTGATATAGCCAAACACATCACAGAGGAACTAGGTTATGAATTGAAGATTGAAAACATGGATTTTAGTGGGTTGATTGCAGCTCTTAATAGTAACAAAGTAGATTTCGTGTTTGCTGGTATGTCTCCAAATGAAAAACGTGAGAAGCAAGTCGATTTCTCGGATATCTATTACGAAGCGCATAATGCAGTGATTTCAATGGAAGATGCTTCTATTAACGAATTAGGTGATTTAGAAGGAAAGAAAATTGGTGTACAACTTGGATCGATTCAAGAAGGTAAAGCCAAAGAACTTCAAGAGGAATACGAAGGTATTGAAGTCATTCAACGTGACTTAATTCCTCAACTAGTAGAAGAGCTGAAGACAGGACGTATAGACGCAGCCATCATTGAAGATAGTGTCACAAGCGGGTATCTAGAAAAAAATGAAAAGTTAAAACAGTTCATCCTTGATCCAAACACTTCAAAGGGTTCTGCGGCAGCATTCCCTGAAGACAGTGAGCTAGTTGAAGAATTTAATAAAGAAATCGAAAAGATGAAAGAAAGCGGCAAAATGGATGAGCTTATTAAGAAATGGTTTGAAAACGGAGGAAAGTCCGAATAAGGCAAGGAGTGGAACGATATGGAAGAGATTATCCCATCAATCCCCTTTATTTTAGAGGGGATTCTCATAACATTAAAATTCGTCTTACTATCTGGAGTTATAGGGTTCATACTAGGAATCGGAGTGGCTCTTGCGAAGCTTGGAAAAAGTAAAGCATTAGGGAAAATCGCAGGTGCCTATACAGCATTCTTCCGAGGGACTCCTCTTATCCTGCAACTTGTCTATATCTATTACGTCATTCCGCAAGTAACACCTTGGAATATTGAGCCGTTCGTGGCAGGTGTGATCGCATTTTCATTGAACTCTGCAGCCTACATTTCTGAAATCATCAGAGCTGGTATTCAATCCGTTGATAAAGGACAATTTGAAGCAGCTAAAGCTCTCAATATCCCGTATTTCAAGGCAATGCGAAAAATTATTTTGCCACAGGCTATTAAACACATTTTACCTGCCTTAATGAATGAAGGCATTATGTTACTAAAAGAATCGGCTGTTATTTCTGTTATTGGTGTATCGGATATCATGCGCAGAGGACAAATTGTAGCAGCGGATACGTACAACTATATTGGAGCCTTAACAATCCCGTTAATCTTATATTTCCTTATGGTTCGGGTGCTAGAAATGTACGGATCTAGGGTAGAAAGAAGGTTGAGTTACAGTGATTAAAGTGAATCAATTATCTAAAACATTTAAGAAGACGCCTGTTCTGAATAATATTACGACAGAAATTAACAAGAAGGAAGTAGTTGCAGTGATTGGACCATCTGGGTCTGGTAAATCAACCTTTCTCCGTTGTTTAAATGGATTAGAACAACCAACAGAAGGTCAAGTTTATATCGATGGGACACAACTCAATGAACAAAACGTGACTCAAATTCGTGAGAAAACAGGCATGGTGTTTCAGCACTTTCATCTCTTCCCTCATATGACCGTGCTTCAGAATATCACCTTTGCTCCTATGGAGACACATGGAAAGAGCAAAAAAGAGGCTGAAGAGAATGCCATGAAGCTACTTGAAACTGTGGGGTTATCCGGTAAAGCAAATAGTTACCCGAATCAACTATCAGGTGGCCAGAAACAAAGGGTTGCTATTGCTAGAGCCCTTGCTATGCATCCAGAGATTATGCTTTTTGACGAGCCTACATCAGCGCTCGATCCAGAAATGGTAAAAGAGGTCTTGGATGTTATGAAGCAACTTGCAAGCACGGGGATGACAATGGTTATTGTGACCCATGAAATGGCTTTTGCACGTGAAGTAGCCGATCGGATTATCTTCCTCGATCAGGGAGCAGTAGTTGAAGAAACAACACCTATTCAATTCTTTAATACTCCTTCAACGGAAAGAGCACAGTCTTTCTTACAGAAAGTTCTTTAATCATAAGTAAAGCCCTCTATTTTAAATAGAGGGCTTTTTAGTGTTATCCAATACAAAGGCGGAACCAATTCGGAGAATTAGTTAGCACTTTGTAATGCTTCTTCAAGCTGATATGTGCGAACTTTTCGTGGAAGGAAACTGCGAATCTCGTCTTCGTTAAAGCCAACTTGCAGGCGCTTCTCATCAAGCATAATCGGACGCTTCAGAATGCTTGGATTCTGCTCAATTAGCTCGTAAAGTTCACGCATTGTTAAATCATCTAAATCTACATCTAACTCTTTAAAGACCTTTGAACGTTCAGAAATAATTTCTTTCGTTCCGTCTTCTGTCATACGGACGATTTCTTTAACTTCTTCTGCTGATAAAGGTTCAGAGAAAATGTTGCGTTCTGTGTACTCTAAGTTATGTTCCTCAAACCACGCTTTCGCTTTACGGCAAGATGTACAACTTGGAGATAAATAAAGTGTAATCATGCAATGAACCTCCTAATGGTCAGTTGAATGTTACCTTACTTTTCTTACTTTACATCGTATGGAACATGAATGATGTAAGCTACCTTACATTCCCTAGTATACCACTTGGTATGGAAGTGGGCAAAATGATAATTCTCCCAAAATTAAGGGAATTCGTTCCTCATCTATTGATGTGAAAATATGATAAAGTCATAGGCTATTTTCCTCGCATATGCTTGTCCAATACCCTTTATTTGATAAAGGTATGCATTAATGGCACACCCGGCTGTTATAGCCATGATTTGATTGTAACATAAATATCTTTAATTTGAGATAGTTTTTTATCAATAATGATCCAATATTCTACTTTTCCTGGTAAGCTCCCTTATGTGGAAGACTTGAAGCTGAGACATTTTAGTATGGAAAGGCCGTTACGATTATGAGTGCTTGCCCCCGAGCAAGCTGTCGCTCTCAGCTTCGAGTCTTCATGATTACTGCCCATATCTGAATGAGAAAGAGCCGGTTGAGGTATTGTCTGAATAATTCGGAAACTTATGTTTATCTATAGTGAATCAGGGTACACATCATAGGTGGTGAAGCGCTTTCAGTTGCGGTTGTGCATAAACCACAAAATTTTTGGCTGAAGTTTGTGGCATGGGCACGTTGTGGTATAGGTACTATAAAAGTTATAATTTTCTTAATAGAAAAACATTTAGCACAATAAATGTATCTCTTTAATCTAAAGAAATCGTTACATCAACGATGAAGGGGTGTGGTGGTCGTGGAAGCGTTAAGTAAGAATTTCTTCTTATTATTATCCAATAGTTCAGTACTCGACAAGATGGCCAAAAAATGGGGGCCGCGTCTGGGAGCGGATAAGATTGTGGGGGGAGAGTCGTTTGACCAGGCCATTCCATTAATCCAACAGTTGAATAGTCAAGGGCTGCACGTAACGGTGGATCATCTCGGTGAATACGTAAACTCAGAGGCGGAAGCTAGAGAGCGTGCCGAAGAATGCATAAGTACGATTCAAGCTATTCATAATCACCAGTTGAACACGCAGCTAAGTTTGAAGTTGACCTCACTTGGTCTCGATATCAGCCACGAACTTGTCTATGAGAATATGACACGCATATTAGATACAGCGAAGCAATATGATGTGGTTGTAACAATTGATATGGAGGATTCATCTCGTACTGAGAAGACGCTTGAATTGTATAAATACTTCAAGAAAGACTATGACAATCTTGGTACTGTCATTCAATCGTATCTATTCCGTTCAAACCAGGACGTCGATGAATTAAGCGACTATAACGCATACTTGCGTCTTGTGAAAGGTGCTTACAAAGAGTCTGGGAAAGTAGCTTTTACGGAAAAATCGATGGTAGATGATAACTTAAAAAAGTTAATTGCCAAGCATTTGTTAAATGGAAATTACACAGCGATTGCCTCACATGATGAGGCTATGATTGAGTTTACAAAGGACTTTGTAGAGAAGAACAACATTCCAAAAGATCAATTTGAATTTCAAATGCTTTACGGCATGAGAAATCAAATGCAGCTAGATCTCCTGCAGGAAGGATACAAAGTTCGTGTCTATCTCCCTTATGGAGAAGACTGGTATGGATATTTCATGAGAAGGTTAGCAGAGCGCCCGGCGAACATCGCTTTTGCGGTGAAAGGGCTCTTTAGTAAATAAATTAGCTACTGCTTAAATAACGAAGAGGAAGGGGAAATGATTGATGGTACAACCGTACAAACACGAACCATTCACAGATTTCACAGTTAAAGAAAATAAGAAGGCTTTTGAGGATGCTTTGCAGCAGGTAAAAGGCCAGCTTGGCCAGGATCACCATTTACTTGTGGACGGAGAACGCATCTTAACGGATAATCACATCGTTTCCACAAACCCTGCAAATACAGAACAAGTAGTTGGACGTGTATCAAAGGCTACTCAGGAGCTTGCTGAAAAAGCGATGCAAGCTGCTTCTAACTCCTTTGAATCTTGGAGAAAATGGTCAGCTGAAGCGCGTGCAGGACTTTTACTTCGTGCCTCCGCTATTATGCGCCGACGCAAACATGAACTTTCCGCTTATCTTGTTTATGAAGTAGGTAAGCCATGGAAAGAAGCAGATGCGGATACAGCAGAAGCCATTGACTTTCTTGAATATTATGCACGACAAATGCTTGAAATCGATAAAGGGAAGCACGTTGAAAGCCGTCCAGGCGAACGCAATCGCTATGTCTATCAGCCAATTGGTGTAACGGTAGTAATCCCGCCTTGGAACTTGGCACTTGCGATTATGGCTGGTACAACTGTGGCTCCACTTGTAGCAGGTAACACTGTAGTGATGAAGCCGGCTAGTAACAGCCCGGTAATCGCAGCGAAATTTGTTGAAATTTTAGAAGAAGCAGGTCTTCCTAAAGGTGTTCTTAACTTTGTACCAGGAAGCGGTGGAGAAGTTGGAGATTATCTTATTGAGCATCCGAAGACAGCTCTAATTTCCTTCACAGGTTCTCGTGACGTTGGCCTTCGTATTATGGAGAAAGCCTCCGTACGCCAAAATGGTCAAAACCATCTGAAGCAAGTCATTGCTGAAATGGGTGGTAAGGATACAGTTGTCGTTGACAGTGAAGCAAACATTGATACGGCTGTAGAGGCAATCATTGTTTCAGCGTTTGGATTCTCAGGACAGAAATGTTCTTCTGGTTCCCGTGCCGTCGTACACCAAGATGTCTACGATGAAGTGTTAGAGCGTGTTGTAGCTCGTACAAAAGAACTCTCAGTAGGTAACGCAGCAGAGTCAAACGTATACATGGGGCCAGTTGTAGACCAATCTGCATATGACAAGATTATGTCCTATATGGAAGTAGGGAAAGAAGAAGGGCGTTTAATGACAGGTGGTAAAGGCGATGATTCCAAAGGTTACTTTATTGAACCAACCATTTTCGCAGACCTTGCGCCTAATTCTCGTATGCAACAAGAGGAGATCTTCGGACCAGTTGTTTGCTTCACAAAAGCGAAAGACTTCGACGAAGCGATCGAGATTGCGAACAATACGGAATACGGCTTAACAGGAGCGGTAATCTCTGATAACCGCCAGCACTTAGAAATCGCAGCTCGCGACTTCCATGTGGGTAACCTTTACTTTAATCGTAACTGTACTGGTGCCATTGTTGGCTATCAGCCGTTCGGTGGATTCAAGATGTCTGGTACGGACTCTAAAGCAGGCGGACCAGATTATATCGCTCTCCACATGCAAGCTAAAACAATTTCTGAAATGTATTAATAAAGAAAAAGCTTCTCACTTAAGTGAGAAGCTTTTTCTTTATTGGTTTGGATAGTCGCAGTACTCCACAATCGTTCCTTCTGTATCCGCTGGGTTAACGTAAATTAATCGTCTCCCATGCTTGTTGGTGCGTAAGCTTCCTTCTAAAATGCGAATGCCTTTGGCTTCTAGTTCTTTCATGGCTTCGTCCAGGTCATCTACTTGATAAGCCACATGATGAACGCCTTTTCCTTTTTGTTTAATGAACCGGGCAATAGGTGAAGTCGTATTATTCGTTGGCATTAAAAGCTCGGTACGAAATCCGTTTACATCCATAATGGCGATCTCACTTTCAACTCCGATTGCTTCACTGCGATAACGGTCAATCATTGTTGCACCTAACACGTTTTCATAAAAATGAATACTTTCTTCTATGTTGCGAACGGCTACGCCGATATGATCCAAATGTTTCTCCATATCAATTCTCCTCGTCTCATTAGTGGAACCATTGTATCATAATGTCCCTATATACTGTTCTTAAAGTATTTTCATACACCATGATTTCAGAAAATATAAACTGAATATTAAAAAGACTAGTAATACTATGCAACATTGCCTTTCCCTTTTGTGTGAAAAATCGCTATAATGAACATTAGGTTTTCTTGTTCGACGCTGCTTTGAAAGGTAAGGGATGAACTATGGATCAAAAGGAGCTCATTTTTCAGACTGAGGATATACATAAAGCGACTGAGTTTATTAGTTCGAAGCTTGATAAACCAGTCATTGTTGAAAGTAAAAACTTTGAATTAATCGCATATAGTTCTTCATTTGAAGAATTTGACCAAACTCAACAAAAGACGATTTTGTCTAAGAAATGTCCTGTTTTTATTATTGATCGGTTGAAGAAAGAGGGAATCGTCCAAAAAGTAGAAAGTAAACCAGAGCCTATTCGCATAGAACCTATTGAGGAGCTTGGCTTTTACCAGCGGATTGTAATTGCTGCAAAACATTTAGGTCACACGATGGGGTACATTTGGGTGCAAGAGTCCACGTCTTTATTAAAAGAAGAAGACCTGGTGTTTTTAGAGGAAATTACATCACATATCGGAAAACTCATTTACGATGCTTATTCACGAGTAAACGTAAAAGAAGGGCGTAAGGATGAATTATTGTGGAAGCTTATACATCATGAATATGGTAGCGAAACGCAATTCAGGCATGATTCAAAACAAGTGAAGCTAAAGTTGCCTGAGAGGTGTGCGGTATTAATCTTCTCCATAACTGATCCGCAACACAATGAACTGTTAGGAACGTTAAAGGATTTAGTGATCCACTCTCCTTTGAGACAAGATATCCAGTTCTTAAGAACGGAGTTTCAAATTGTAATGTTTGTTCATGGGAGAGCGAATGACCCGTTTAGTGCCACGGATACAGGGAGGGCGTTTATTGAAGAAGTGAAACAGTCTCTCGATGGGGACCCTTTCTATTACTTCATGATCGGACTTGGAAAAGAATATACGAAGTTAATGGATGTTAGGAAAAGTTTCTTAGAAGCCCTTGAGGTTATTGAAACGGCTAACTTTATTGAACCAAGGCCAGAAACCATGCCAAGAGAATTTGCTAAGTTAGGGGTTTACCGGTACTTGGCCACTCTGTATGAGAAGAATAGTTCTGAGGATTATTTCAGTGAAGACCTTCTTATATTAATGAAAAAAGATACCGAGGGACAGACAAACTTATTGGAAACTCTTGAGGTGTACTTGGCTAATAATGGGAAAGGGAAGCAGACAGCAGCAGAATTATTTATCCACCCAAATACGTTGAACTATCGATTAAAGCAGATATTAGATTTAACCAATATCAACTTACAAGACTTCAACATGAAAAGCTATTTATACACAGAACTGCTTCTTTTGAATAATGTGCCTGGTTACTATAAACGATACCGGGAAGCCATTTCGGTTCATTTGAAAGAATAAAAAGCGGATGCAAATAAGCATCCGCTTCTTTAATGGACCTCGAGGATCTGACTAATTAGGTGCGGTATGACTCTAGCAATTCTAAGGTCCATTCGCACCATTCCACATACATTCTTGCGTACCTCTTCCCAAATTCTGACGTTAAATAGCTCCCAATTTCAAGGTAACTAGGATGAGCGTCTTCGCCGTAATGTTCTAGCTGCCATTGAGACGTTCCAGCTAATATGGCTTTTTCTCTCTCTAGTATTCTTTGTAATAGGGTGATGGCTTCTTCAACTGAGATCGCTTGAAAAGCGGAAACACGAAGAAGAAATTCATCTTTAATCTTGGCTGGTTTGATGGCTTCTTCCATCATCCATTCAATTAAGCGCTTCTCCCCTTTATGGGTAATCGTATATAGTTTCTTGTTCGGGCTTCCTTCTTGGACAATCGTTTCATATGTGACGAGCTCCTCATCACGCATCTTATTTAATTCTTGGTACACCTGAGAGTGTGTAGAATTCCAAAAATAAATGTGCTGTGTCTTAAATGTGCTATGTAAGTCATAGCCTGAATGCGGACCTTTAGTCAACAATCCGAGAAGGGCATATCGTATAGCCACAGTCTACATCTCCCTTTGCTCAACTTGCTAGCTTTATTATACGCTACATTGCTAAAAGGGAAAACGGAAGCATGTGCTATAGATGTTTATCATTGCCAATTAAGAGGGAATGGGAGTACCAGTAATAAACAAAAGGAGGAATAAGAATGGCTGAAAAACGATTAAGTGAACTAGTACAAGGAGAAAACTATTCCGCACAGGAGTTAGATAGCTTTGTGTCAACGACAGATGCTGTACTTCTGTCAACAAATGAGAATCAACTATTCACAGAACCGGAGCGGGAATATAAGGTGACTGGTGAATTCGCAGGCTTCTTTGAGCATTCCTCTGATGATGGGGAGAAGTACTTCCGTAATAAAAAAGCATACATTGTTGAAAAAGTATAAAAAAGATAATAGAAACGAATGATAAAAAGGACTTAATCTATTCAGGTTAAGTCCTTTTTTAGGTATAATAGATCTTCCGATTATATTAGTAAGGGAGGTAGCAGGATGGCCGGGAGACAGAATCGAGTTCCTTACTATCTTCAAGTGAAGCACAGTATTATTGAGAATATTAAGAACCAACGTTGGAAACCTGGAGAAAAGATTCCATCAGAGAATCAGCTCATGCAACAACATCAAGTAAGTCGCTCTACTATTCGTCAAGCGATTAGTCAGTTAGCTCAGGAAGGAATACTTGAAACAAAACGAGGAAAGTCGACAACTGTTAAGAAGAAACCTTCCGATCACGTTAAGAACCCAGGAGTTATTCAAACAGAGAAAGGCTCCGAGTTTAGTGTTCATTTAATAAGAACTGTACACGGTAAGAAAATGGAGTTCGCGAAGAAGATGTTAGGTTTAACAGAAGAACAGGCGGTATATATGTACGAGCGTCTTCGTTTAGCTGATGGCATTCCAATTGCCATTCAACAATTATTCATTCCAGAACACATTGTTGAGGCACTCACAGATGAGGACTTATTGGTATTTGACTTCCACTCCCATCTAGAAGAAATAGGGGTGATTGCGAGTTATTCTAAAGATTACGTATCTGCTTCTCTTGCGAATACATATGAGGCTGACTTCTTAGGTGTAGTAGCAGGGGACCCCTTAGTTGACCTGACAAGAATTACACTTGGAATTGATCAGTCTCCTCTTGAGTATTGTAGAACCAAGTATTTGCCTTCTTATTTTGATTTTACTGTAGAAACGAGAGGATAACACTTTAGTCATCAAGGCTAAAGTGTTTTTTTATGACATAAAATTTTCGAATGTTTGTGTGAAAGGAAGAGAATGGATAAAACTTGCATGACATTTACGTTACATGTTAGTATAAGTTTTGTGGTTATACGAACATGTATGCTTTTTTTACATACTATTCGCATGCATATCTAGTAAACTATTAAAATAAACTTGGGGGAATAGACGCATGAAAGCATTAAAAAGAATCCTACCGGCACTTTTTATCGGAATGTTACTTGTTCTGGCCGGGTGTGGAGATAGTTCTAGTTCTGGTTCTGAAGAGGGATCTGACGAATCGAGTAAAACAATTGAGCTTGGTTTAAATAACTGGGCAGAGAACGTGGCTGTATCAAACATGTGGAAAGTCATTTTAGAAGATGAAGGCTATACAGTTAACTTAAATATGACGGAAAAAGGTCCTTTATACCAAGCTTTAAAATCAGATGACTTGGATGTTGCTCTAGAGGTTTGGTTGCCACATACAGATAAGCCGTTCTATGAAGACTTTAAAAACGATGTAGATTTTCATAAAGATCAGACGTGGTTTGAAGGTACAATTTTAGGTCTTGCTGTACCTAGTTATGTAGATGTAAATAGTATTGAAGAGTTGAATGAGAACAAAGAAATGTTTGAAGATGGTAAAATTTACGGAATTGATGCAGGTTCAAGTCTTATGGGCTTAACTGAAGATGTTATTAAAGAGTACGATTTAGATTATTCTACTGCAGCTTCTTCTGGTCCTGCAATGACGACTCAGCTTGGAGAGTCTATTCGTAAAGAAGAACCGATTCTTGTAACACTTTGGAAGCCTCACTGGGTATTTGCAGAATATGATGTTAAATTCTTAGAAGACCCGAAAAACGTTTATGGGGATGAAGAGAACATCAGCTGGATGTCTCGTCAAGGTTTCACAGAAGACTACCCTGAAGTAACAGAGTATATTAATACGTGGAAGATGAATGACGAACAATTAGGTAGCTTAATGAACATGGTGAAAGAAGCTGAAGCTCCTGCTGATGGTGCTCAGAAGTGGGTAGATGAAAATGAAGATCTTATCAACGAATGGTTAGGGAAATAGGTAAATATAAAAAAAGGACTTTCCAAGAGGGAAAGTCCTTTTTTATGCTTATACAACAGTGCCATATTTTTTGGCACGCTTGTCATCCTTATGATCTTTTACGACGAGGACCGCATGTATTGCACCTGGTATAACACCAAGTATGGTTAGTAGTAAGTTAATCAATGCTTGAAAAGGTTTGCCAACTAATAGTACCGCAACTGGCGGTAATAGAATAGCTAGTAGGTATAACATGATTCACCCTCCTGATGGATTGTCTTGCAATTTATATGTATATTACCCGCTATCCACAAAGTTAATCTAACCAGTTTGCGAATAGAACTTGTCATTTTATAGGTTTTAACCTTCTTCTTTACGGTTACATAAATAGTACGCAGCAACTCAAGTAGTCCGATAAGGAGTGAAGTTTAATTATGACATTACAAAAAGATTTAAAGAAACTAGAGAATTTCTACACAGAAAAACCTCACCGAGTACTAACGATGTACTTAAATACAGACTTAGCCGACCAAGATCAACAAGGTGGCGAATGGAAAATCCATTTCAAAAATGGAATGAATAACTTTGAACACTATCTTCAGGAGAGCGGAGATAAAGATGAATTGAAAAACTTCCGCAGTCTAAAAGAACAGTTAGAAACTTACGTAACAGATTATGAGCGAAATCTTTCTAAAAGCTTAATTGTATTCGCATCAACGGATGGCCAACTTTGGCACGCTCAACCTATTCAAATGCCAGTAAAAACAGAGTTTTTCTGGGAAGAAGCACCTGTATTGGATCAGCTGAAAGAACTAAACAATGAATTTCCTAAAACAGGCGTAGTGCTAGTTCAGCAAAATGATGTAAAAGTTATTGAAGCAGAACTAGGAGCTGTAGATGACGTTAAGTACTATGAACTAGATCTTAATACCGAAGACTGGCGCTTACACACTGGTCCACACCAGGCTCAAGCCTCTATGGGATCAGGTGGTAAGAACCCAGGTAAAGAGAAGTTTGAGGACCGATATCGTGCGAACCAACAACGTTGGTATAAGAGTCTTGCCCCAACGCTAGACAAATTAGCTAAAGATGGCCAATGGCAACGTATTTATCTAGTCGGAAACCAAGATGAAACAGACGAGATTCAAGCTCATATGAATAAACCAATTGATGAGCATGTTCCAAAGAACCTATTAGAACATGAAGAAACACAAGTTCTTAACGAAGTGGTTTTATAAAATGAGGGGAAACTCTGCAACATTGAGTTGCAGAGTTTTTCTTTTTTCTATACATAATAATAACCAGAAGCAGTGGTGTTTCTAATAATAGGAACCAGCACGTTTCTTAAATAAATCTCGAAAATATGATAAAATAATAATTATAAATTTGAGCTTTAAGGAGAATAAGATGTATATCGTTGACTCTACTGTAGTTGTTCCTGAGGAAAAAGCAGATGAATTAATTGAAATCTATCAAAACCGTTCAAGAAGCGTCGATCAATGGGAAGGTTTTCGCTCTTTTCAACTTCTCCAAAACGACAAAAAGCCTGGTGAATTAACTGTTCATATGGAATGGGAATCGAAGGCTCATTATATGAAGTGGGCAACAAGTGAAGAATTTCAAAAAATTCACGAGCTCGAGAAAAATTATCCTGACAAAGCACTCGCAAATATTCCTCCTAAAGTTAAGAAATTCAAAGTGGTGGCAGAATGAAGGCTTCAGAGAGAGAGAGAATCGTTGAGCAAGTCGTTAATGAAATATATGAAGCATATCCGTTCTTATGGGAACGTTTCGGTGAAAATGGACATAAGCGAACAACAGAAGATAATTATCACCATTTAGACCACCTTTCTACAACTTATAACATGGGAGAGGAACAGTTCTTTATGGATTATACGAAGTGGCTACAAACGGTTTTAACGAGCCGTAATGTAGGAACAGAGCTTATTATTGATAATTATGAACGTTTATATCGACATTTGGATAAGCTTGAGGATCAAGAAGAAAGCAATGCGTATCAGAACTATTTAACGAGTGGTATTGAATTTTTAAAAGCAACAAATGAGTAAGGGGTGAGGAGATGGACGATTTTTCTAAGCTTGCAAAGTTATTTCTTGAAGGAAATGAAGATGATGCCATTCATTATTTGTCTCAGATGAGGCCAACTCCTAATCGTCTTCATTTGTATGAGCAATTCCTTACTCCAACTATGTACCATATAGGAGAACTATGGGAGCGAAACGAAATTTCAGTTGCTGATGAGCACTTAGCTACAGCAGTATGTGATTTTGTTTTGTCTCAATTGGACAGTATGGAAAAACGGAAGGTTGAAAAAGGCACTAGTAAAGCGCTATTATTTGGTATTGAAGAGGAACAACATTATTTAGGCTTAAAGATGGTAGCTTCTACGTTCAGAGTGTATGGATGGGATGTACGATACCTCGGCCCTAACTTGCCATTAGATCACGCGCTTACTCAGGTGAATCGATATAAACCCGATGTCATTGGAGTATCTGCTGCTTTGTCATACCGCCTTCCTATCTTGAAAGATGTTATTGAACATCTGATTCAACTCGATTGGTCCCCAACGGTGTTAATAGGGGGGAGAATGGCGAAGGAGTACGATTTACGTTCATTTGCTTCAGATCGGGTTATTATAGTGAAGGACTTACACCAGTTAGAAGCATGGATAGAGGGGAATGAAGAAGACATTAATGCGACAAGTTAACAATCAATTTCCAGCTCCCTGTCTAACCATAAACAAAAAATACACGATTCTTGAATATACACAAGAAGTGAGTGAGATGTTTCATCTGACTCCTTCTTTATGGGGAATTATAGAGGAAGGCAGTCATACCAAAGTAAAAGAGTGGGTAGTTCCTTCTCAGCCTAAGTCTAAAGTAGAGATTAATATGATTACAGCTTCTAAACAAGTTGTACTGGTTGACCTTTATGTTAAATGGAATAATGATTTACAAGCAGAAATTATGATTTTCCCTAAAGAAGGACAGAATCAGCACGTAACAAAAATGTTAGACCGATTACAAACTCGATTAAATGAAACGAATTTTGAATTGTTGCAAGAAAAGGAAAAACTAGAGGATGCCATTCAGCAGAATAATAAACTATCCGCTCCGTTTATCCAACTCACTGATGAAACGTCCTTAATCCCTTTGTTTGGTGACATATCAGAAGAAAAACTTTTAACGATTAAAGATCAAATTCTCCTAAATGCTCATACACATGAGTCGGACTGTTTGTTATTTGATTTTACAGCGGTAGGTGAAATGCACCAAGAAGGTGTCTACGTCTTAAAAGACATCTTCACTAGTCTGCTTTACATGGGGAAAGAAATCGTGATTGTGGGAGTAAAACCTAAACAAGCTCAACGTTTGCATCACTTAAAAATCCGTTTTAATTTATCCTTCGTTACTTCATTACAAGAAGCGCTTCATCGATTTGGTGCATGAAGAAAGCCTTTTTTCTATCTAAGAAAAAAGGCTATTTATATAATAAGTCCAATAGAGAGCGAGTTGTTTAATAGAAAAGCGCCCTTTCCTAACAGAGCTTATTAGGAAAGGGCGCTTTTTAGCATTATATGAATAGAGCAAATATGATCCAAACAAGGCTAATACTGATAAGAAGGCTAGAAGCTACATAGGTTAGCGCTTCTTTCAATTGGTTCTTTTGAAGAAGGATAATTGTTTCTTTACCAAAAGTAGAAAAGGTAGTAAAAGCTCCGCAAAATCCCACACCTGCTATTTGCCATAAGAATTCTGGAAGAACATGCTTCGTTCTGAGTACCACTAATCCGCCTAATAGTAATGAACCGACGATATTTGCAATCCAAGTTCCGTAGGGGATAGATCCTTTTGTGTTACCCATTTCGCTCACAAGAAATCGGGCTAAAGCTCCAAGCCCTCCGCCAACAGCTACGTAGGCAAACATCATTTCGCATGCCCCTTCCAGTTATTAGCCGTGAAAAAACCGAGCCAGCTCAAGACTAACCCTCCTGCTAGACTTGCTACAACATACAGGACAGCAAGTGTTTGTGAGGTATCGATCCACAGCTGAACTGTTTCCGTTGAAAATGTTGAGAAGGTGGTGAAAGCTCCTATTATTCCTGTACTTATCCCGACTTTTATAGCAGAAGGAATACCTTTCATAAACGTTGGGTGAGCGCTTAGATAGGTGAGTATAAAGCAACCGATGAGATTAACGAGGAGCGTTTCATATGGAAATACAGAAGCTTCTTCAATCCATAAGGAAATCATGAAACGACCTGAGGCTCCAAGAGCTCCTCCTATAAATATAGCAAGGTACACAGACATTGTTTCGTTGGTCACTCCCTTATTGGAAGAGAAGGGGCAGAAGTGGCCCCTTCAGTACGTTATTTACACGCAGGACATTTCCCGTAGATTTCAAATTTATGATTTTCTACAGCATAATCTTGTAGTTCCCCTGATACCTGCTGCATGGGGCAGGTGTGGATCTCCTTGGTTTTTCCGCAATCAAGACAGATAAAGTGATGATGGTGTTTTGACTCACACTTCATACGAAAGTGTTTCTCACCTTCTAATTCCGTTACTTCTAACAAGTCAAGATCCACAAACAAATGTAAGTTTCGGTAAATCGTATCGAAGCTAATACCAGGGTACTTATCTTCCATCATAATTTTTACATCACGTGCAGTTCGGTAGCCGTTTTGCTCATAGAAAAAGCGTAACAGATCTTCGCGCTTGTCTGTATACTTATGACCTTTTTCTTTTAATTCTTCAAGTGCTCGATGTAAATTCACGTTTTCACCCTCTTAGTACGTGAGCGTTGGATGACTTGCTTAACAAGAATTGTAACTAACAAGATTAAGATGGATGTTAAAACAATGGTACCTCCAGGCGGGATCTCGAAATAATAGCCAAATATAAGACCACTAATTACCGAAACTTCACCAAAGACAATGGACAAAAGAATGGCTTGCTTGAAACCACGAGCAATTCGAATGCTAGCCGCAACAGGTAGTGTCATAAGCGCTGATACAAGCAACACGCCAACGATGCGGATAGAAGCAGCAATGACAAGGGCAGTTAAAACAATAAACAAGAAGTGTATGCGTCTAGCATGAATTCCAGATACAACAGCGTGTTCTTCATCAAATGAGAGCATAAACAATTCTTTGTAGAATAGGGCAATGAGTGATGTGACAAGAACCGCAACGATTAGAATCGTCCATAAATCCTGTCGACTAACAGCTGTTACCGAACCAAATAAATAATTGAATAGGTCCGTATTAAATCCATCAGCCATAGAAATGAAAATTACACTAAGGCCAACGCCGCCGGATAAAATAATAGGGATGGCTAATTCCTGATAAGCTTTATAAACGCGGCGGAGTTGTTCGATAAATACTGATCCTATTACAGAGAAACTCATACCAGCGTAAAAAGGACTGATTCCTACACCAAATTTCTTATCAAGCATAAGGCCAAAGGCAATACCAGATAATGTAACGTGGGAAAGGGCATCTGCAATTAGAGATAGACGTCTTACAACGACGAATGTTCCAAGCAGGGGGCCGATAAAGCCGATAAGTAAACCAGTGTAAAGAGCATTTCTTAAAAATTCATATTGTATAAAGCTTGATAACATAATGATTCCTCCACTAATGGTCGTGGGTCACAGCATTAACAGGGTGACCGTAAATATTCGATAGATCTTGATCATTTAAATCGTTAAAGGATTCAGGATCACCGTGAAAATGAATCTGTTTATTTAAACAGGCGATATCGCTAGCATAGGCTGTCATGGTTCCTATGTCATGAGTAACCAGTAATAGCGTAATACCTTTATTTTTATTTAAGTCTCGAAGCATCTTATAAAAGCGATGTACGTTTTCTGTGTCCACACCAACAGTCGGTTCATCAAGAATCAGAAATTCTGGTTCGCTGACAAGAGCTCTGGCAATAAAGATCCGTTGTTGTTGTCCGCCTGATAGGTCTCCAATGTTTTGGTGAAGGTAATCAGACATTCCGACCAAGTCAACGGCTTCTTTAATCTTCTCCTCATGTTTCTTCTTAAAGAATCGAAAATAGCCGACTTTAGAGGTAAGCCCCATTGAGACAACCTCATACACTGTGGCTGGAAATCCACTATTAAAGCTGTTTGCCTTTTGAGAGACGAAACCAATTCGGTCCCACTCTTTGAATTTATCTATGGGCTTTCCAAATAAGCGGATATCTCCTCTTTTCTGGTGTAACAGGCCAAGTATGAGTTTAATTAAGGTGGTTTTCCCTGATCCATTTGGTCCGACAAGCCCTACAAAGCTTCCAGGTTGAATGGTAAAATCGATGTGCTCTAATACATCTTTTTGTTCGTATGAATAGCTTACATTTTCGATACTTAGTACGGGTGTAGTCAACGTGGTTAAACCTCCTTTAGTTATGATTTAATACCGTTTTAAGCACATCTAGGTTTTGACGCATTAAATCAAAGTAATCGTTCTCCGCATCTATATCCTCTCTCATACGGACTGAAAGGTTATGAATGGATAAAGCTTCTGCGCCAATTTCTTCTTGTACGATGGTTGCAATCTCGTTTGAAACATTTTTTTCAAAAACCATGTAGTCTATATTTTCTTTCTTACCAGTTTGGATTAAGCGTTCGATATCCTTCTGAGAAGGTTCGCTACTAGGGGAAATGCCGTTTACCGAGATTTGTTCAAGGCCATAACGTTCTTCCCAATATCCATATGCTCCGTGAGCAACTAGGAATTTGTTATGATCAGCCTTTTCTACAACACTTTGGAAATCTTCGTGTAGAGCGGTAAGGTCTTGGCTCAGCTTGTTGAAGTTTTCTTTATATAATTCTTTTTCTTCTGGGTTTAATTCTATTAATTCTTCTTTAATGTAGCTAGCCATTTCTTTTGCGCGAACGGGATCAAGCCATACGTGTGGGTCTTTGTCACCGTGGCTATGACCTTCATGATGATCTTCTTCGTGATCTTCCTCTTTATTCTCTACATGAGCAAATAAGGACTCATGTGTGCCTAGTTCTACAAGTGAAACACTCTCGTCATTTAAAGACTCAGCTGCACTTTCTGCGAAGCCTTCTAACCCAGCTCCCAGATAAAAAAACGCATCGCTCTCAGCTAATTGCGCCATCGTTTTAGCAGTGGGCTCAAATGTATGAGCATCTGCTCCTGGTGGATAAATGGACTCGACATCAACCGTTTCTCCACCAATTTCTTCTGTGAAGTATTCTATTGGATAAATGGATGTATAGATTGTCAGATCTTCTATAGATGAGTCATTATTATTATTGGATGAACAAGCGGAAGCTATGAGTAACACACTAGCCATAGCAAGACTTGTAATCAGTTTCTTCATTCTCATATTCTCTCCTTTGAACGGTTCGTTTACACAAAACCTTTGTTATTGTATCGTAACGATTCCGATTTGTAAATAAGAATGATTCCGATTTAATGCGCAAACCTGAGATAAGCTAATGAAGAGAGGGCCGTTGTTATATTTGGGATAGGGCTGTATGGGGGACAACTCGCTTTCCTGCGGGGAGCTGGCAAGCCTCCTCGTTCGCTATCGCTCTCTGTGGGGTCTTGCCTAGGCTCCTTACCCCGCGGGAGTCTCGCAGTCCCCCATTCATCCCTGTCGATAAGGTGAGGAACGGCCCTCTATGCTTTCATCCTTAACGAATCTAGTAGTTAAATATTATAAAGTAAAGTAATCAATGAAAGATTAACTTATCTACAGAAATTTAAATAAGCTAAGAGTGGTATCACTCTTAGCTTTAGTGTTCCGGTTTTACTATTCTAAGCGGGCTAGCTTATCAAGAAGAAATTAGAAATTAGCCCTCAGTATTATTATAGGTCTAATTAAAAGTAGCGTTAATTGCTCACATAGACTACGCCAAATGAAACAATAAATAAAACAATCATAAGTGCTATAAATTGATAAAATCCTTTTCTAGTTAATGAATAATTAACCGTTTCCTTTTTAATAAGTAAATAGGAAACAATTAAACCAACCACAAAAAGCACAGGGAAAAACCATTCCATTTTAATTCCCCCTTAGTTAATACCTTTTAGCTAATATCACCATTGTCAGAAACAGTGTAGATAAACTTAATGAAATTAATATGATCAGTGCATCAACCACGTTTAAGGAAATTACATTTAATTCGAGACCTAAGAGTAGTAGGCTGATGTATGCCATCATAGCAATAAAGGAATAACCAATAGCTTTTTGTCTAATTAACTTCATACGTTCATCTTTCTGTTTAAATTGTGGGTGTAGAAAGCTCATGCTAAAAGAAAGTACCGCCATGGAGAGAACCGTATAAGTTTGGGGGAGTAGTGCACTATTAGCTAATACCCCTACAACGATGAAAAAGGCTCCCATCACCCCGAAGAGTGAGCCCATTATAATGAAAGCTTTCGGATAATAATCCAAGTTTATCTCTCCTCTTTGTTAAATAATGTATGTTTATGGTATTGTAAAATCACCTCAACGTCAAGTTCGCTTTACTTTTTGTATTTTTTGAACTGTGTCAGCCTAACTTTTTATATACAAAAAGAAGAGGAGTTTAAGTCCTCCTCTTCCTAAAACAATCTTATTGATTTTTACGTAACCTGCGTAAATGAAGAGTTCCAAAAAGCGCAAAAGCACTAATGAGTAAGGATGAGATAAACAGTCCATTATAGCCACTGCCAACGACTTGATGCAGACTAGTAAGCATGGATTCACGTAACTTTTCATCCTGAATCAATTCAAACGTGCTCTTAATTGATTCAAAATCCTTCTCATCTAAATTTTCTCCTTCAGGTAAAAAGAGAGTTCCTCCTGCATGAGCTGGTATGGCTTCTTCTGAGAGATTGTTTGAGACCTTTTCTTCTACATTCGTAAGAGATCTCGCTAGAAATCCTGCATAGATCGTAGGGGCAATGGTCATACCTAGTTGGCGGAACAAGGAAGTTGTACCAAGTGCTACTCCTTTTTGTTCTGATGTGTTTTCTGTAGCCAGGACATTAATTGGAGCACCGAGCATCATCCCAAAACCTGCCCCTACAAATGAACTAGCGATAGTCATTTGCCAAAGCGTGTCGACCCATAGAGGAAATAGTAAGAATCCTATTATGGCTAACAAACTCGCGGTGATTAGTGTATAGATCGGTCCTTTCTTATCCACAAGCGTTCCGCCTCCCCCAGCACCTAATCCTGATGCAAGAGCAAGAGGAGTAAACCAAAAACCTGCTTGTTCACGAGGGATATCTAAATATTGCTCAATGTATCCGGGAATAAAGATCACAGAAGCGAGAATCATACCGGAGAATGAAGCTAGTAGTAATGTCCAGCGAAAGGTAGGTGTTTTAATCAAATTCAATGGAAGAATTGGATCACGATTAGGTCCGACACGTTTTTCAACTTGGAAAAGAACAACGAATAAGACAACAGACAATAAAAAGATCGTAAAAAATGTCGGCTTTAAAAGGCTAGTTAGCAAAGCTTCTCCTTCTAAAAGAGTTAAGCTGTACATAAGGGAGAGAACTGCTGTAGTCAGGAATAGAATGCCTGCCCAGTCCATTTTTTCTGTAACAGGCTCTTGTTCTTCTTCTTTAATAAAACTTCCTCCAAATAACAAGAGGAGAATCGAGATTGGAATATTAATAAGAAATAACCAGTGCCAGCTCCCGGTTGCTTGTAAAATTAGCGCACCCAGGTTTGGCCCAAGTATGGCGGCGATGCCGTTCATCCCACCGATCAACCCTAGTGCTCGACCTTGCTTGTCTTTTGGGAATGTGTTCAATACATAAGAGCTTGCAATGATGAAGATCCCCCCACCCCCTAATGATTGCAAGAATCTAGAAGCGAGAAAAAGAGGGAATGTAGGGCTTAAAGCAACACATAAAGAACCTACAGCGAAAAGTGTAACTTCAATCATAAACAGGCGCTTTCTGCCAAATTGATCTGATAACTTTCCTATAATAGGAACTGATATGGCTAAACCTAGTGTATATAATGTTATCGTCCACGAACCCCAGGTTGCACTTACATCGAAAGCGTATATGAGGGTCGTGAGTGAAGCGGTGATAATGCCATTATCTAATGCAGCCATAAAGACGCCGATTGCAAATACGAAAAGGGCCCCTTTTAATTGACGGTTCATGTAGTTCCTCCTAGTAACTATGTAATACGAAAGCGTTTTACTTAACTATGCAAATAGTAGCAATAATTTAGGGTGAAATCAATGTGAGGTTAAGGAAGGTTTCTTTTGACCTGTCTAGATTAACATGGCTAAGTTTCAATTAGGAGCTTCCTGTCTAACGGATGAATAAACACAAGCATAAAATCTGTTGTTTAGGTTATACCAATAAGGGTATATCAATGGTAGATCATATTTAATGAAGGAGGCAATACCATGTTCCATTACACAGTTGAAACATCTAAAACTTTAGATGAGGCGGTAGAGGCGCTTCAGGCTGAGTTGAAAGAAGAGAAATTTGGAGTACTTTGGGATTTCAATGTGAAAGATACTTTGCAAAGTAAGGGGTTTGACTTTGATACCACCTATCGAATTTTAGAGGTTTGTAATCCTGGAGAAGCGAAGGCCATTTTAGAGAAGAATCCACTCGCAAGTTATTTCCTTCCTTGTAAAGTTGTTGTATATGAACAAGAAGGTCAAACGAAGATCGGTATGCCAAAACCAACAGCCTTAATTGGATTTTTAGAGGACGCAGAACTTAATGATCAAGCGAAAGATATAGAAGAGCGTATGGCAGCATGCATGGATAAGGTAGCTCAATAATATACCCTGTGTATGTATATCAAATTTTATATAAATGAAGGGTTAGCAAAGTTTAATTTGCTAACCCTTTTTTACATGCAAGGAAGTTGACGAAAATACATAACGGGGGTATAGTAAATTATAAATTAAACAAAATAAGGAAGTGAGCGAATGGACCACTCCATGTTACCAGAAGATAGTGGGAGAAAGCCCGTCATGCCTCGTACAGATGAAGAAAAACAAAAGGTATTAAATCGCTTAAAGCGAATTGAAGGGCAAGTTCGCGGAATTCAAAAGATGATAGAAGAAGATCGGTATTGTGTCGATGTTCTCGTGCAAATATCAGCCATTAATGCAGCCTTGAAAAAAGTGGGCTTTTCTTTAATGGAACGGCACACAAATCATTGTGTAGCGGACGCAATTCATAAAGGGGATGGTGACGAAGCCATTCAAGAACTTATTAAAGTAATGGAACAGTTCTCCAAGTCTTAAGGAGGGTCTTCTATGGGTAATGAAGAGAAACAAATGAATGTCGGGATCACGGGGATGACTTGTGCTGCATGCTCGACTCGAATAGAAAAAGTCTTAAATAAAATGGATGGCGTCGAAGCAAGGGTGAATCTTGCGATGGAGAAAGCCCAAATTGAATACAACCCAAACCAAGCGAGTACCTCAGATATTGCGGCTAAGATCGAAAAACTAGGTTATGGTGTGCAAACTGAGAAAGTCGAATTAGACATCTATGGAATGACCTGTGCTGCATGCTCATCCAGAATTGAAAAAGTACTTAATAAGATGGATGGTATTCAAACAGCAACAGTGAATCTGGCTAATGAAACAGGTGTTGTAGAATATCAATCAGGTCTGCAAGATATTGATGCGGTCATAGCAAAAATACAAAAGCTTGGTTATGATGCAGAACCACGTGTGAATGCTGAGGAAAAATCATCACAAAAAGAGCAGGAACTGAAGAAAAAGAAAGTGAAGCTCGTTATTTCAGCACTCTTATCTTTACCTTTATTATATACAATGTTTGAGCACTTATTTGGTCTGCCAGTCCCTTCATTAATCATGAATCCTTGGGTACAGTTTGCCTTAGCAACACCTGTTCAATTTATTATAGGCTGGCAGTTTTACGAAGGAGCTTATAAGAATCTTAAAAATAAAACGGCAAACATGGATGTGTTAGTTGCTCTTGGTACAAGTGCCGCTTATTTTTATAGTCTGGCTGAAGCCATTCAAGCAACAGTAGGGGCTACGGATACCCCTCACTTGTATTTTGAAACAAGCGCAGTTTTAATTACGCTTATTCTTTTAGGGAAGTATTTTGAAGCCATTGCAAAAGGGAGAACGACACAAGCTATTTCATCTTTACTTAATTTACAGGCAAAAGAAGCAACTGTAATAAGAAATGGAGAAGAGATGAAACTTCCTATTGAGCAGGTAGTCGTGGGTGATCATATTCTTGTACGTCCAGGTGAGAAAATACCTGTAGATGGCAGTGTTATAGAGGGGTATACATCGATTGATGAATCTATGATTACAGGCGAGTCGATCCCTGTTGAAAAGAGTGAGGGAGAAGCGGTTATAGGCTCCACCATTAATAAGAATGGAACCATTACAGTTGAAGCTACGAAAGTAGGCAAAGATACAGCGCTTGCTGGCATCATAAAAGTAGTTGAAGAGGCACAAGGATCCAAGGCACCTATTCAACGTATGGCTGATGTCATTTCGAGTTACTTTGTACCAATCGTTGTAGGCATTGCTCTTGTAACATTTATCATTTGGATTGCGATTGTTAATCCAGGTAACCTGCCGATAGCACTTGAAGCGTCTATAGCCGTTCTCGTTATTGCTTGTCCTTGTGCTCTTGGATTAGCTACACCAACCTCAATTATGGTAGGGACAGGGAAAGCGGCAGAACAAGGAATTTTATTTAAGGGTGGCGAACACTTAGAATCCACCCACCATGTTCAAACGATTGTATTTGATAAGACTGGGACGATTACAAACGGAAAGCCAGTAGTAACTGACTTTGATGGAAATAAAGATGCTTTAAGATTGGTTGCAGCTGCTGAAAACAGTTCAGAACACCCATTAGCTCAAGCAATCGTCCAATATGTCAAAGACAAAGGTGTTCATATACCAAAGGCAGATTCTTTTGAAGCAATCCCGGGGCATGGTATTAAAGCTTATGTAGAAGGTAAAAGAGTATTAATTGGAACTAGGAAGTTATTTGAGGAAGAAAATGTGGAATATACTTCTTACAAGGACGCGATGGTTGATCTCGAAAATGACGGGAAAACGGCTATGCTCCTAAGTATAGATGGAAAGTCTAGTGGGATTATAGCTGTAGCAGATACCGTAAAAGAGTCAGCCGCTAATGCTTTAGCTGAATTAAAAGAACAAGGGATTGAGCTTGTGATGCTGACTGGAGACAATCAACGTACAGCACAAGCGATTGCCTCACAAGTTGGAATCGATCGCGTCATTGCTGAAGTGGTTCCAGAGCAAAAGGCAGAAGAAGTTCGAAAGCTGCAAGAAAGCGGTAAATCCGTAGCCATGGTTGGAGACGGCATCAATGATGCGCCAGCTCTAGCTGTAGCAGATATCGGAATCGCTATTGGTACGGGTACAGACGTAGCCATTGAAGCTGCTGATGTGACCATTCTCGGTGGAGAACTGACCCTTATACCAAAGGCGATTAGAATCAGCCATCAAACAATGAAGAATATTCGTCAAAATCTGTTCTGGGCACTTGCTTATAACACTGCAGGAATTCCAGTAGCAGCGCTTGGCTTATTAGCCCCATGGATTGCAGGGGCAGCGATGGCATTTAGTTCAGTAAGTGTTGTTTCTAACTCCCTTCGATTGAAGAGAGTTAAGATATAAAATTAAATTCTAGGGAAAGGATGAATGAATAATGCAAATTACATTAGCCGTTCATGGCATGACTTGTGGTCATTGCGAAAAAGCAGTTAAAGGAGCCGTTGAAGAACTTAACGGTATTCAAGGAGTAGAAGTACATTTAAATACGAATAAAGTAGATGTTACGTATGACGATGTTTACGTATCAAAAGAACAAATTGAATCAGCTATTGAGGAACAAGGTTACGATGTTGTTTCATAATTAGTTTACAGACCTTACATTGTTAAAGGGAAAAGGCGAAATCTTAAATGATTTCGCCTTTTTCTGTATCATATGTTGAACATACATCTCCACGTCTGAAAAGCAAACAAGTACATCAAAAAGTTTTACTACCAATTCCTGAGTTCTTCTTTTACATGTCGTTTTTTATAAGAGTATTTTTTTAATAACGAGTATAAATAATAGGGTGAAAAACGTTTTTAAATGTTTATAGTTGGGAATAGGATAAGCAGAATCGGGTTAGCCCATAAAAAGGAGATGTTACATAGTGAGTGATAAGAGAAAAAGATTGACGACTGAAGGTGGAATTCCTGTAGGTGATAATCAGAATTCCATGACAGCAGGTTACCGTGGCCCTACTATAATTCAAGATGTTCATTTGCTCGAGAAGCTTGCGCACTTTAATCGTGAGCGCATTCCTGAACGTGTGGTTCACGCTAATGGAGCGGGTGCATTTGGGTATTTCGAAGTGACCAATGACCTTTCCAAATACACAAAAGCAGACTTTTTATCTGAAGTCGGTAAGAGAACGGAGATGCTTGCTCGCTTTTCTACAGTAGGTGGAGAGAAAGGTTCTGCAGATACAGCCCGAGACCCGCGTGGTTTTTCTCTTAAATTTTATACGGAGGAAGGAAACTACGATCTTGTTGGGAATAACACACCCGTGTTCTTCATTCGTGATGCAATTAAGTTCCCTGATTTTATCCATACTCAAAAGCGTGACCCGCAAACGAACTTAAAGGACCCGGATATGGCATGGGATTTCTGGTCTCTTTCTCCAGAATCTCTGCATCAGGTTACCATTTTATATTCTGATCGAGGTGTCCCGGCTACTTTCCGCCATATGCACGGGTATGGTAGTCATACATTTAAATGGACCAATGCAGAAGGAGAGTCTGTTTGGGTGAAGTATCACATCCGTACAGATCAAGGATATAAGACCTTAGATGAGGAAACGGCTGTGAAAATTGCGGGTGAAAATCCTGATTATAAAACAGAAGATCTATTCACTTCTATTGAAGAAGGGGATCATCCTTCTTGGACAATGTATGTACAAATAATGCCACTAGAAGATGCTGAAACGTATGACATTGATCCGTTTGATGTAACTAAAGTGTGGCCACATGACGACTATCCTTTAATTGAAGTAGGTAAAATGGTTCTGAACCGAAACCCGAAGAATTATTTCACAGATATTGAGCAAGCTGCATTCAGTCCTGGTAACTTTGTACCTGGAATTGACGTATCACCAGATAAGATGCTTCAAGGACGTATCTTTGCATACGCAGACGCTCATCGCTACCGCTTAGGAGCAAACTATGAAACCCTGCCTGTAAATCGACCTAAAGTAGAAGTGAACAATTATCAACGAGATGGTGCCATGCGATTTGATGATAATGGGGGAGGATCTAAAAACTATGAACCAAATAGTTATGATGGACCAGTAGAGGATCCAAGTGTGAAGCAGGCTACTTATCCTGTTTCAGGATTAGCAGATAGTACCCCTTATGATCATGATGATCATTACACTCAACCTGGTAATCTGTACCGTCTCATGAGTGAGGATGAGAAGCAACGTCTGGTATCCAATATTGTCGGTTCAATGAAGGAAGTGCGTAAAGAAGAAATTCAATTACGCCAAATCGAACACTTCTATAAAGCAGACCCTGATTATGGCGAGCGTGTAGCACAAGCGTTAGGGTTAAAAGTACCAGAAGAAGTAAAATAAGTATTGACTATAAACAAAAGTGCCCGTGGGAATCCCGGGCACTTTTGTTATGCGTTTAGAAAATGCTCCATTACTTTTGGTACATAGGCTTTTGTTTCTTGAAAAGGAGGAATGCCTCCGTACTGATCCACGTTCCCGGGGCCGGCGTTATAAGCTGCAAGAGCTAACTCAGTGTCATCGTTATATCGGTCTAGCATTTGGCGAAGGTACTTGGCACCACCATCAATATTCTCTTTCGGATCAAAAATATTCTGAACCCCAAGCCCTTCAGCCGTCGAAGGCATGAGTTGCATTAACCCCTTAGCGCCAGCTTGACTCTCTGCACTTGGGTTATAGTTAGACTCTTGTTTTATTACTGCGTGAAGCAGATTTGGATCTATATTATATTGTCTGGACGCCTCTTCGATATAGGATTGATAGTTTTCAGAGCTCCCTTTATTGATAGGGAGAGAGCTATAAGGAGCGGAAGCCAATGGAGGGGGCCCGCTCCCTTTTTGCGTAATAGGCGTTATAGTGGATGACTTAGTTAGCTCACTTTCGAGTAATTGAGTGAAAAGCGTTGAAGCAGAAAAGGAAGTAGAGGAAGACCCACTACCTAATGATCGGATGGCTTGCAACTGAGCAAGTTGTTGCCACATTTTTATGTTCAAAAAACCACCTCTTGTATGTAAACTAGTATCTTTATTATAAAGGATTTCTAGAATTATGTGGAAAATAATTTAGTGAAGGACGAAAAAATAGGGCTATCTCAAAAGATTGTATCTTTTGAGATAGCCCGGTCTCGCAGGTCGATGGCGATTTTAGTCTAGCTTCTGCTTTTGCTGAACAGTCGCCTGTGCTTTTCTTAATGTCTAGCTCCGGGGGCTAAAGGCTAGCGCGATAAGCAATCGAACTACAGTGGCAGAAGCCACTTCCATTCGCTTGCTTATCCGTACGCCTTTGACCAAGCCCCCTGTGCTTTTCTTAGTGTCTAGCTCCGGCGGGGAGGGCCTAGCGCGATAAGCAATCTACCTCCAGTCTGCTGCGCAGACTTCCAGTAGCTTGCTTATCCGTACGGCCCTAAGCACCCCGCCTGTGCTTTTCTTAATGATAAGGCAGTTGATTCGTATATCCACTAAATTGTTGGTAGGTTTGTTGCATTTTTTGTTGGTCTGCTGCTTCGATGCTGTACCAGCCGTTTTTGAACATTAGGTTGTACAGGTTGCGTTGGCAGTCTTGGGATTCGTTGAAGATTGTGGATACGTCTTGGTAAAGATGGTCACAGCTTGCTTCGTTCATAGCTGTGCAGTACGCATCGGTCATGTATTTTTCAGTTGCTAACATATCGTTTATAAAGTCGCGTTCATTCATTTGTGCATTTTTAGGTACAGACGTTTCGGGGTTTTGTACTTTTTGGCTTTGTTGTTGATTCATGAGCTGGTCCTCCTTTCTAGTTTAAAGGTTGATTATTGTTTTGGTTTGGAGATGGTTTTTCATTTAAATGTTGTAGCATTTTTTCATAGTGACGTTGGTGCATTTGTCCTGCTTGTTCTAGTGCTGCTTTTAGTTCTGGGTTTTGGCAGAATCCTGCATAAAAGTGAGCTTTCTTTGAAGCCATTAAGTTCCAAGACAGCATATCTGAAATATACAGCTGATCCTTGGTGCTTACCATTGTTGGTGGTTGAGGCATAATGTTTGTTTGATTTTGTGCATTGGTTTGGTTTTGTTGCATATGAGGTACCTCCTTACATAAGACATATTTTTCAAGCTTAGATTTCCACAGTTTTGGAGTCTTATCCATGAATTCTGGACTCAATCTACGTTGATGTGTCGGAATTGGGCGAAAATTATACACGTTTTAAAGACTGAATGGTAAAATGGATATAGACATAATGGGTAATGGCTTCATAAGGTTGAATAGGTAGGAGGTCATCAAATGGAACAGATCATGCGTAATTTCTTTTTATTCCTTTCTAAAAACAAGGCATTTACGAAGATGGCTAGAAAATACGGGCTTAGGTTTGGCGCTGGTCGCTTTGTAGCCGGTGAGACAATGAGTAATACAGCGAAAGTAATTCAGGAATTAAACGCTAAAGGGATGGATGTTACAATCGATCACCTTGGTGAATTTGTCGATAATGAAAGAGAGGCGAAACAAAGAACTGAAGAGTGTATAGAAGCGATTAGAGTCATATCAGAGCAAGATTTACATTCTCAGTTGTCCTTGAAAATGACTTCAATGGGATTGGATGTTTCAGAAGAATTAGTACTTGAGAATATGAGAAAGATCCTGGATGCTGGAAAAAAGTATGATGTATTTGTCACGATTGATATGGAGGACTATGAGCGTTGCGGGAAGACGCTTGAAATCTTTAAACAACTAAAATCCGAATATGAAGGTATTGGTACAGTACTGCAAGCGTATCTGTATAGAACGGTAGAAGATATAGAAGAATTGAATGCATACAGCCCAAACTTGCGATTGGTTAAGGGAGCTTATAAAGAATCTCCAAAAGTTGCTTTTCCTGCTAAACAAGATGTAGATCAAAACTTTAAGAAGATCATAAAAATGCACATGTTAAACGGAAATTACACAGCAATTGCTACACACGATGATCAAATGATTGAATACACGAAACAAATTGAAAAGGAATATAATATTCCTAAAGACCAATTTGAATTTCAAATGTTATACGGGATTCGTACCGAGAGGCAAGAAGAACTAGTGGCTGAAGGTTATCGAATGAGGGTCTATGTCCCTTATGGAGATGATTGGTACGGATACTTCATGAGACGGTTAGCTGAACGACCTGCTAATGTAGCTTTCGTTGTTAAAGGAGTCATTGGCAAATAGAAGGGAAGGGACCGGTATTTATAGAGCCGGTCCGAAGCTTTGTAAAAAGATAGAAATAAGTCGGTAAAAAGGATTGCGAAATGTCTGAAAATAATTTATAGTAAAAGTAGAATTAGATCGAATGAGGATCTATTTATTTTTTCGCCGTAAAATGAATGAGTATTCATTCAAACGATAGGGGGAGCTGAAATGAATCGAACAATCAGGCGTGCAGCTGTATTAGGCTCAGGTGTAATGGGAGCTGGCATTGCTGCTCACTTGGCAAACGTAGGAATACCGACACTAATGCTCGATATTGTACCTCGTGAAGTAACAGCTAAAGAGGCGAGTGCTGGGCTTACATTAGAAGATCGACAAGTTAGAAACCGAATAAGCCAATCTGGCAAGCAAGGTCTCTTAAAGCAAAAACCATCTCCTTTAACAAGTAAAAGTAATTTAGAACTTATAGAGGTAGGTAACCTTGAAGATGATTTAGAACGTTTAGGAGAAGTGGACTGGATTATTGAAGTTGTTGTTGAGAATCTAGAGGTGAAGCAAAAAGTCTTTGCTTCTGTAGATCAATATCGTAAACAAGGAGCAATTGTAAGTTCGAATACATCGGGGATCTCAGTTGAGGCTATGGCAGAAGGGCGATCAGAGGACTTCAAAAAGCATTTCCTTGGTACACACTTCTTTAATCCTCCTCGTTACTTAAAATTACTTGAGGTTATTCCAACGAAGGATACAGATTCTAATGTTCTTCAATTTATGAAAACGTTTGGAGAAGACGTGTTAGGTAAAGGGGTTGTAGAAGCGAAGGATACCCCAAACTTTATCGCAAACAGAATTGGGACGTATGGTTTGCTCGTTACGGTAAGAGAAATGATAAACGGTGGATACAGTGTTGGTGAAGTTGATTCTGTAACAGGTCCGATGATTGGACGTCCGAAGAGTGCTACATTCCGAACTCTTGATGTAGTAGGTCTCGACACTTTTCTACATGTAGCTAAAAATGTGTACGATCAAGTGGAAGGAAAAGAAAAGGAAGTCTTTGACCCTCCAGCTTTCATGAAGACGATGCAAGAAAAAGGCTGGATTGGAGCTAAAGCAGGTCAAGGATTTTTCGTGAAAAAGAAAGGGGAAAAGGGGAGCGCTATATATGAGTTGAATCCTGAAACCCTGGAATACGTTGACCGCAAGAAATTAAAGACAAAGGCAACAGAAATGGTGAAGCAAGAAAAAGGACCTAAGCGGAAACTGAAAGCTCTTGTTTCAGCTAAAGGAGATCGTGCGGGTGATCTAGTCTGGAATGTGGTCAAACCTGTTCTTATATACTCTGCTCAATTAGCCGGTGAGATCGCTGACGATATCCCTTCTATTGATGATGCAATGAAGTGGGGATTTGGCTGGGAGCTAGGACCATTTGAGATGTGGGATGCAATCGGTGTTGAACAATCAGTAGCTCGCATGAAAGAAGAAGGTGAAGAGGTCCCACAATGGGTGGAAGACATGCTAGCAAAAGGCCTTTCCTCGTTCTATAAACAAGAAAATGGAAACGTTTACTTCTATCATAATGGTGACTACAAACAACAATCGTTTAATGATAAAGAAATTCATCTAAAACGTCATAAAGAAGTTCATGGCGTCATTAAAAGCAATAAAGGTGCCAGCCTCATTGACATAGGAGATGACGTTGCGCTTCTTGAATTCCACTCACAGAGCAATGCGATCGGATTAGATATTATTCAAATGATCAACTACGCTGTTGAAGAAGTCGAGAACAATTACAAAGGGCTTGTTATTGGGAACCAAGCGAAGAATTTCTGTGTGGGTGCAAACCTTGGAATGATTTTAATGGAAGCACAAGATTATAATTTCATTGAAATTGAAATGGTCGTGCGTCAATTCCAACAAGCTATGATGAATATTAAGTATTCTAATAAACCAGTAGTAGCTGCTCCGTTTGGTATGACACTTGGTGGAGGCACAGAAGTAACGTTACCAGCAAGTGCTGTTCAAGCATCCCAAGAAACGTATATGGGGCTAGTTGAACCGGGTGTGGGTCTAATCCCAGGTGGCGGCGGAAATAAAGAACTTTACATTAAACATCTTCAAGGCATTCCAAAATCAGTAGACTTTGATTTACAAAAAGTCACTAATGATGTTTTCCAAAAGATTGCTACAGCTAAAGTCTCAACCTCCGCAGAGGAAGCTAGAGAGCTAGGTTTTCTTAACCAATTAGATGCAATCAGTGTAAACGGGGATCATTTGATTCACGATGCAAAACAAAAAGTTCTAGGTCTAGCACAAGCGGGCTATAAAGCTCCTAAGCGCGAGAAAATCCCTGTAGTAGGTGAAGCGGGCTATGCAACGATGCTCCTAGGAGCTAAAACGATGGGCTTTGGTGGATATGCTTCTGAACACGATATCAAGATTGCCCAAAAGCTTGCTTATGTGCTTGCTGGCGGAAAGGTTGCACAAGGGACTCTTGTTGATGAACAGTATTTATTAGATTTGGAAAGAGAAGCATTTTTAAGTTTAGTTGGAGAGCCAAAATCTCAGCAGCGGATGCAACACATGTTAGTAAAAGGAAAGCCACTACGCAACTAAACAGATAGGGGGAAGTATTGTGAAGGAAGCTGTAATCGTTGCAGGTGCCAGGACACCTGTTGGAAAAGCCAATAAAGGAACGCTTCGGAATACGCGCCCAGATGACCTGGCCGCTCTAACAATTCAAGAGACGCTTAAGCGTGCAGAAGGATACGACGGCAATATTGATGACGTTATTATAGGATGTGCCATCCCAGAGGCTGAACAAGGTACGAACATGGCACGTAATATAGCGGGTTTAGCAGGATTGCCTAATGATGTGCCAGGTATAACGATTAATCGTTATTGCTCAAGTGGTCTTCAAGCAATTGCCTATGCTTCAGAGCGAATCATGCTTGGTTATAGTGATACGATTATCGCTGGTGGTGCAGAATCTATGAGTCTGGTACCTGTCCCGGGGCATGTTGTAAAGCCTAATGTAAAACTTGTCGAAAATGCACCTGGCTATTATATGGGCATGGGGTATACGGCAGAAGAGGTTGCAAAGCGCTATGGTATATCAAGAGAAGAACAAGATGCTTTCGCTGTTAGAAGTCATGAGCGAGCAGCTAGAGCGATTCAAGAAGGAAAGTTTGAAGATGAAATTGTTCCAGTCGATGTTATGCATCGATTTGTTGGGGCTGATCACAAGCAACACGAGAAGCAAGTAACTTTTAGTGTTGATGAAGGTGTCCGTAGCGGTACGAGTATGGAAGCTCTAGCTAAGTTGCGACCTGCCTTTTCAGTAGGGGGGTCTGTTACAGCTGGAAACTCTTCTCAAATGAGTGACGGAGCGGCTTCTGTACTAGTCATGGACCGAGAAAAGGCAGAAGCACAAGGGTTAAAGCCTCTTGTTAAGTTCCATTCATTCGCCGTTGCTGGTGTAGAACCTGAGATTATGGGTGTAGGACCTGTGAAAGCAATCCCGAAAGCTCTTAAACTAGCTGGATTAAGTCAGTCAGACATTGGATTGTTTGAATTAAATGAAGCATTCGCCTCTCAATCCATTCAAGTCATTCGTGAGCTTGGCCTTGATGAAGAGAAAGTAAACGTTAATGGTGGAGCTATTGCGTTAGGTCACCCTCTAGGGTGTTCTGGGACTAAGTTAACACTTAGTTTGATTCACGAAATGAAACGTCGAAATGAACAGTTTGGTGTAGTTACAATGTGTATCGGTGGCGGAATGGGCGCTGCCGGAGTCTTTGAACTTATTTAAAGGGGGAAACCAAGATGAGTGAAACGAAGGAAAGAGTATTTAAAGGTGGAAGCTTTTTAGTTGAAGATTTACAGGCAGACGATATTATTACGCCGGAAGATTTTACAGATGAGCATAAAATGATTGCAAAGACAGCTGAGGATTTTGTTTTAGGAGAAGTGGTTCCTAAAATTGAGAACCTTGAAAATCATGAATTTGAGCATTCCGTTAACTTACTTAAGAAAGCCGGAGAGCTTGGTTTACTAGGAGTAGACGTTCCTGAAGAATATGGTGGACTAAACCTAGATAAAATTAGTTCTTCTTTGATAACAGAGAAATTCTCTAGAGCTGGTGGTTTCTCAGTTACACATGGCGCCCATGTAGGGATTGGTTCTTTGCCAATCGTTTTCTTTGGTAACGAAGAACAAAAACAAAAGTATCTGCCTCTTCTAGCCACAGGTGAAAAAATCGCAGCGTATGCCCTTACTGAACCTGGATCTGGGTCTGATGCGTTAGGTGCTAAAACAACAGCTAAGCTAAATGATGCAGGTACACACTATGTATTAAATGGAGAGAAGCAGTGGATTACAAACTCTGCCTTCGCAGATGTATTTGTTGTATACGCTAAGATCGATGGAGATAAATTCACGGCCTTTATTGTTGAGAGAGATTATAAAGGTGTTTCTACAGGTCCTGAAGAGAAGAAGATGGGGATTAAGAGCTCAAGTACCCGTACTCTAATCCTAGAAGATGCCGAAGTTCCTGTAGAAAATGTTTTAGGGGAAATCGGTCGTGGGCATGTGATTGCATTTAATATCTTAAATGTTGGACGCTACAAGTTGGCGATTGGTGGAGTAGGTAGCTCCAAACGTGCGCTTGAACTAGCTGTTAAATACGCAAACGAAAGAAAGCAGTTTAAAACACCAATCTCTAGCTTCCCATTAACTCAAGAAAAGCTTGGCACAATGGCCGCTAATACGTATGCGAACGAAAGTGCTGTTTATCGTACAGTCGGCTTATTTGAACAGCGAATGGGTAAATTAAGTGCTGAACAATTAAAAGACGGAAAAGCAATAGCAGAAGCCATTGCTGAGTACGCCATTGAGTGCTCATTGACTAAGGTATTTGGCACAGAGCTATTGGATTATGTTACGGATGAAGCGGTTCAAATCCATGGTGGGTACGGATTTATGGCTGAATACGAGGTCGAAAGAATGTACCGTGACTCCCGTATTAACCGAATCTTTGAAGGTACAAATGAGATCAACCGTATGATCGTTCCGGGTACCCTTTTGAAAAAAGCAATGAAAGGTGAACTGCCTCTACTTCAGAAAGCTCAAACGCTTCAGGAAGAGCTTATGATGATGATGCCAGAAGAGCCGGGGACAGAAACGTTAGAGCAAGAAAAATACTTGCTGAAGAACGCCAAGAAAATCGGCCTCCTAGCAGCAGGTTTAGCTGCTCAGAAATTTGGCGAAAAGCTTGAGAAAGAACAAGAACTTCTTGTTAATATTGCAGACATCGTAGGTGAGATCTACAATATGGAATCCGCTATCCTTCGTACTGAGAAGGCGATCCAGTCAAGCGGTGAAGAGAAAAACATGCATAAACTTGCTATGACTCAAGTTTACACTCAAGAATCATTTAACCGTATTGAAGCTCATGCAAAAGAAACTCTGATTGCAAGTGAAGAAGGCGACTCTTTACGAATGATGCTCTCAGCACTTCGTAAACTAACACGCCACACTCCAACAAACGTTATTAAGAAAAAACGTGAAGTTGCAGCAAAAGTTATCCAAGAAGAGAAATACGTTCTTTAAATGATTAACAATAAAACCCTCCCCTTTGTAATAACAAAGGGGAGGGTTTTGTGTGTCTAATAATTAGGAAGCTGCAGTAAAATATGATAAAATGAGGGCACATAATAGAGAAAAGGAGGTCCTTCTATGGCGTTAACGGTTTATTGGTACCCGCAATGTGGTACGTGTAAAAAAGCAAAGAAATGGTTGGATGATCAAAACATCTCTTACGAAACAGTACATATTGTTGAGCATCCTCCATCTGAAGAGCAACTGAAAACGTTAATCCAACAGAGTGGCTTACCACCAAAGAAGTTCTTCAATACGAGTGGCAAGAAATATCGTGAACTCGGCATGAAGGACAAACTTCAAGATGCGAGTGAAGCTGAGATGAGATCTTGGTTAGCTTCTGATGGTATGTTAATTAAGCGTCCGATTGTTACTGATGGAAATCAAGTAACGGTTGGGTTTAAAGAAGAAACGTTTGAAAATACTTGGAAGTAGATCGTTGATAGGCAAAACATTTGGCTCTTTGAGCCGTGTTTAATACATTAAGAATGTAAAAGTAAAATGGAGGGTTATGAATGAGCGTACCAAAAGAGTTGTATTATTCAGAAGAACACGAATGGGTGAAAGTAGAAGGAGACAAAGTACGTATCGGAATTACGGACCACGCACAATCGGAACTAGGCGATATTGTATTCGTAGAACTACCTGAAGTAGGAGATACAATCGAAACAGATGAGCCTTTTGGTAGCGTTGAATCTGTTAAGACCGTTTCTGAACTTTACGCACCGATTTCTGGTAAAGTTGTAGGAATCAACGATGAGCTAGATGATAGCCCAGAATTTGTTAACGAAGCCCCATATGAAAAAGCATGGATGATTATTGTAGAACCATCTGATCAATCTGAAATTGAGAAATTAATGACTGCTGACAAATATCAAGAAATGATCGCTGAAGACTAATATTGGTATTATACTATGCTCAATCCTAGGACACCTTAAGTGTAAGGGGTGAAATAAGATGGAGAAAAAACGCCAGTCTTCTACAGCGAGAAACCGTTCTGCATCAAGAACGGGTATAAAGGTTACAAATACCACCAAGCAAGTGCGACAGAATCAGTCTTGGAGAGGGACAAGTAACCCTTCCCGAGTAGATAAGTATGTAGATTGCGATGATGAAAATGGTTGGTGTTAGGGGAAATGGCAGTGGGGTTCCACTGCCATTTCTTTATATAAATTTATCCCCTCCACTTAAATAGAGAAATTCTTTTATATCAATAGTGGCCTATTTATTATTATTTTTATTATGAAGTGAGAATTTCTGCACCGAATCACATATAGTAATAAGAAACACTTACGTTGGAAAAAGACAGGTGGTTGCGATGAACGAAATCAGTGCACTTGAAAAAGTGATTATCGTAGAGGGTAAAACTGATAAACAACAAATTCAAAAAGTGATTAATGAAGACGTTGAGATCATATGCACAAATGGAACGCTAGGGGTAGAGCGGCTGGAACAGCTCATTCTTGATTATGACCTGGATCATAAGGATGTATTTATATTAGTGGATGAAGACCATTCAGGGCATAAGTTACGCAAACAACTATCATTCGAACTTCCCCACGCTGAGCATATTTATATAGATCGTTCATTTAGAGAAGTGGCTGCGACGCCTGAGTCAGAGTTAGCCCAAGCTCTGGTAAGCAGAAGCATATCGGTTGATCCTATCTTCTTAACATAGTTAGGTGGTATTCTTTGCAAACACTATCCAAGTGTCCTTTAGAGGAGTTAAAGCAGAGTGAAAAAGATGTTGATTTTATTTTTATTCATAGTCCTTTTTGCGGGACCTGCCATTTGGCGAGAAAGATGCTGGAGACATTGGAAGAGACATTAAAAGGAACTGACTTTAGAGAGTTGAACGCAGCGATTCATCCTGACTTCATGAGTTATTACGAAGTAGAGAGTGTTCCGTGTCTTCTGATCGTAAAAAAAGGCATGATTCTTGAAAAAATCTATGCATTTCAATCAGTACCTTATCTCTATGAGAAAGTGAATCAATATCAATAAGAAGAGGCTGTCCTATATGGGACAGCCTCTTCTTATGTATGAAATAATGTCGAACGATGATTTCCCAAGAAATAATTGAGTGAATCATGTAAAGAAATGTAGAGAGAAGGTATTGGTAAATCACAAATGATCGAACTATGACTGGAGAAAATAAGGACTCATCATAAGGAGTCCTTATTTATACTATTGCAATTCATTTATAATAACGTTCCAATCGTCTTCATAATCTCCATGACATCTGCTTTATCTCCAAACTGCGCTTCAATCTTGCCCTGTTGATTTATGACCACAGTTGTTGGCACGCCTGTACACTGATATAGGTCATAAACTTCACGTCCTCGATCAATTAGGGTAGGTTGAGCAAGAAATTTGTTGGCAAATGCCACACCTTCTTCAACGTTTCGTTCTCTTCCGGCTACGTTAATCGTCAACATTTTGACTTCATCACGATTTAAGGATTGATAGAAATGTTCTTTCTTCGGAAGATCCCTTGAACAGTCGGGACACCAAGAAGCCCAAAAAGTGAGGACGATGACTTTTCCGAGATCTTGTTCCAATTGATAATGGCTGCCATCCATAGCGGGGAGCTCAAAGTGAGGTGCTTGCATGTTCGTTGCCTCCTTTAATGATTTGAATTGACTCTTTTATTATCACCATGCTAACATATGATTTAACTTAAAATCGATTTCAGATCTTATCTGGAGAGGTGGAGGGACTGGCCCTTTGAAACCCAGCAACCATCCTTTTTAGGAACGGTGCTAATTCCTGCAAGGCGTGAGCTTTGAATGATAAGAGAGTATACGTACATGCGTTTCCCTCTCTTTGGGAGACGTTTTTTTTATTATCTACACCATTCATTTCCGTATACTGTTTGCTGATAGGATTTATTTAGATGAAAGAATTGAGTGAAAGTTTCATATTGACTGAATGTTAAGACGCGTGCTAGAATTCTTTCTAGACTTAAAAGAGTTAAAGCGTTAATTGAATAAAGGATTTTACTCTTATCACGAGAGGTGGAGGGACTGGCCCTTTGAAGCCCGGCAACCATCAAACTATGTTTGAAAGGTGCCAAATCCTGCTAAGCATAGCTTAGACAGATGAGAGGACGAATCGGTTTAGATAAACCTTTCTGTCCTCTTAGGGGATAGTAAGGTTTTTTGTTTAGGGAAGGTTATACAAGAGAATCCTTAAACTTTTTCGCATTTGAAAAGGAGGAACAACCGTGATTTCAATCAAGAATCTACAGAAAATATTCAAATCTGGGACAAAACAAGTTCAAGCGGTTGATGATGTTAATTTGAACATCGAAAAAGGAGAAATCTATGGAGTGATCGGATATAGCGGTGCTGGTAAAAGTACATTTATTCGGTTGCTTAACCGATTAGAAGATCCTACGAGCGGGGAAATCGTCATAGATGGTGAAGATATAGCAAGTTTGAAAGCGGGCAGTCTACGTAAGGCTAGACAAGAGATTGGGATGGTATTCCAGCATTTTAACCTTCTTTGGTCTCGAACGGTAAGAGAAAACATTGCGTTTCCTTTAGAAATCGCAGGAACTCCAAAGAAGGAAAGGCAAGAACGAGTTGATGAACTGATTAAGTTAGTCGGCCTAGCAGGCAGAGAAGATGCATACCCATCGCAACTAAGTGGTGGACAAAAGCAGCGCGTAGGTATAGCAAGGGCGCTTGCTAACAGACCAAAAGTTCTGTTATGTGATGAAGCCACATCGGCACTAGACCCTGAAACAACTGATCAAATATTAGACTTGTTGGTTGATATCAATGAACAGTTAGACTTAACGATTATCCTTATCACTCATGAAATGCACGTTATCCGCAAAATCTCTCACCGAGTAGCGGTGATGGAAGAAGGTAAAGTTGTAGAAGAAGGCGATGTATTAGATGTCTTTCTTCATCCAAAAGAAAAAGTAACGAAACGATTTGTAGAACAAATTATGGGCGATCAAGACCAAGACGAAGCAGTGGAGACGATCTTAGCTCAGTATCAGACTGGACAAGTCGTTCGTCTGCATTTTGTGGGAGAGAAAACGAATCAAGCTTTAATTAGTGAGGTATCGAGAGAATTCCCTACTGTGAGCTTCAACATTTTACAAGGTAAGATTACTCAAACTAGTAAAGGTGCTTATGGAACGCTCTATGTTCACATGGATGGGACAGAAGAAGACATCAAGAAGGCAATCGATTATATTTCCGAAACGTCCGTGCAAGTAGAGGTGAATAATCATGTTTCATAAGTTGTTTCCAAACGCAAATGTAGAAGATCTGATTACGGCTACGGAAGAAACGTTATATATGACCGCTCTTTCTGTAATTGGAACGTTTATCTTAGGATTGTTGCTAGGGCTGTTACTGTATTTAACTTCAAAGCAAAATATATGGGCTAACAAACCATTGAATTTCATTGTGGCAACGATTGTAAACGTGTTCCGTGCTATTCCATTTATTATTCTAATTCTACTCTTATTCCCATTCACAGAATTTTTAATTGGGACAATAAGAGGCCCTAATGCAGCACTGCCTGCTTTAATTATCGGAGCAGCACCATTTTATGGTCGTCTTGTTGAAATTGCTCTTAAAGAAGTAGATAAAGGTGTAATAGAAGCAGCAAAATCTATGGGAGCTAAGACCTCTACAATTATCTTTAAAGTCTTGCTTCCAGAATCAATGCCAGCTTTGGTTTCGGGTATTACGGTTACCTCTATTAACTTAATTAGCTATTCAGCCATGGCAGGTGTCATTGGAGCAGGTGGTCTTGGTGATTTGGCTTATCTCAAAGGGTTCCAACGCTGGGACTTTGATGTTGTATTCTTGGCTACAATTTTAATTGTCATTATTGTATTCATATTCCAATTCGTTGGAGACCTTATATCTAACAAATTAGACAAACGATAGAAGGAGAGTTAAATGATGAAAAAATTCTTAACACTATTCCTCAGCGCATTATTCATATTCGCACTAGCGGCATGTGGATCAGCAGAGGATGACTCAAGCAGCAATGGATCTGAAACAGGCAATGAGAGTGGGGAAAGCAGTTCTGAGGAAGAACTAGAGGAAGTTGTTATTGGTGCATCTAGCACTCCTCACGCAGAGATCTTGGAGAAAGCTAAACCAATCCTGAAAGATAAAGGGATCAATTTGAAAATTGAAACATATCAAGAATACATTCTACCCAACAAAGACTTAGCCAGCGGTGCCCTTGATGCAAACTACTTCCAGCACACACCGTATTTGAAAGAACAGAAGCAAGAATTTGATTATGACTTCACGAGTCTAGGCCCAGTTCACAATGAACCAATGGGCGTTTATTCTAAAAATATTACAAACGTAGATGAGATTCCAGAGGGAACAGAAGTCATCATGCGTCGTTCTGAATCTGAACATGGTCGTATCCTTTCCTTATTTGAAAAACAAGGTCTGATTACATTAAAAGAGGGCGTTGAGAAGAAATCAGCAACAATCGACGATGTTGCAAAAAACCCTAAAAATCTTGAATTCAGCCCGGATGTAGATGCAGGGCTGCTTCCGCAAAACTATGAGCGTGAAGAAGATGCTCTAGTTGCAATAAACACGAATTATGCAATAGAAGCAGGTTTAAATCCTACTGAAGATTCCTTGTTTATTGAAGGGGATGACTCTCCATACGCGAACCTTCTTGTTACAAAAACGGAAAACAAAGATAGTGAAGCGCTAAAAACGGTTTTAGAGGTTCTTCAATCTGAAGAGATTCGTAGCTTTATTAAAGAAGAATATAAAGGTGCTATTGTACCTGTGAAATAATTATGGTCATCCTGTCCCTCCTTGGATAGAAAGTAAACTCATCGCTCATAATAGTGATAGTTACTTTTATCCTGGGAGGGATTTTTTATGGATCAACAACATCAACCACAAAATTCAACAGAAAAAGCATTATTCACGTACAAACATGGTATGGGACTATTTCAAAAAGAAATGCCTGATGTAGCTCATCATTTTAGTGAGTTTTCAGAAGCTTGTTTTAAAGAAGGTCAAATCTCAAAAAAAGATAAGCAGCTCATGGCTTTAGCTATTGCTGTCGTTGCTCAAGATGAGTATTGTATGATTTATCACTCAAAGGGATGTCTCGACAATGGCGCTACAAAAGAAGAGATGATGGAAGCTTGTGGCGTAGCAGCTGCCTTTGGTGGAGGTGCAGCACTTAGTCAGGCAGTAACACTCGTTAATGAAAGTATCCAAGAGCTTCATTAATATTTGAGAATTGCATAAATTTAAGTAAACAGAAGCAAATTCGATGTATTATAGGGTATAAAAAGGTATCACTTTCAACTCAGATAAATTGTCATTCCTTCCCTTAAATTGAGTTTATATGGACTTTGTTATGGGAATAAGGATTATGCTAGACTAAGTTGGAAAACAATTGAAGGGATGGATTCACTATTAGTGACCAGTTGAACTTAAACTACACAAGTGAGATGGAAAAGGCGATGCACCAATCTCACGGAATGGGCTATCAAGAGTATAGTCGCCGAATTGACCAGCGTTTAAAGGTAGAACAACGTAGGGAAGCAGAGTACCAAGCAAGTCGGCAAATTGTAGCAGAAGTTGATCGGCAAATCCATCGATAAAAATTGTTTATAATGTGTTACTTAATAAATTGAAGCAGGCGTACCACTGGCCTGCTTATTTTTTGTTCAATCTTTCAGGGGCAGGTGGTTTTCTTTCTTAAGGATTTGTTGTTACTATATATATATAAGGAAGTTAATTGGCAAAACCTATGCGTGTAACACGGATTAGGTTTCTACTATCTTAATAGTAAGAACTTATTATAGCGTGTGGTAAAAAGTTGATATTACTTTCGAAATGATTTAAAATTGTAATGAGAATAGATTGAGAATCGATACATTTTACGTATCCTTAATTTACGATAGTTAGAAACCATATTGGAGGTATCAAAATGGCAGGATCAACACTAGAAATTAAAGATCTTCATGTAGAAATTGAAGGTAAACAAATCTTAAAGGGTGTAAACCTTACAATAAATGGTGGCGAATTCCATGCTGTCATGGGTCCAAACGGAACAGGTAAATCTACGCTTGCATCAGCAATCATGGGTCATCCTAAGTACGAGATCACAGGTGGAAGCATTCACTTAGACGGCAAAGACGTACTAGAAATGGAAGTGGACGAGCGCGCTCAAGCTGGTCTTTTCTTAGCAATGCAGTATCCTAGTGAAATTAGCGGTGTAACAAACTCAGATTTCCTTCGTTCTTCAATTAACTCTCGTCGTGAAGAAGGCGATGAAATTAACCTTATGAAGTTCATCAAAGAAATGGACGGAAATATGGATGAACTTGAAATGGATAAGAACATGGCTCAGCGTTACCTAAACGAAGGTTTCTCAGGCGGTGAGAAGAAACGTAACGAAATTCTTCAACTTATGATGCTTAAGCCAGAGATTGCAATCCTTGATGAGATTGACTCCGGTCTTGATATCGACGCACTTAAAGTGGTTTCTAAAGGAATTAACAAAATGCGCGACGAAAAATTTGGTTGCCTAATTATTACTCACTACCAGCGTCTGTTAGATTATATTACTCCAGATAAAGTACACGTAATGATGCAAGGTCGTGTAGTGAAATCAGGCGGACCTGAATTAGCTAAGCGTCTTGAAGAAGAAGGTTACGACTGGATTAAGCAAGAATTAGGCATTGAAGACGAAACAGTAGGTCAAGAAGCGTAATCAGTTAGGAGGGATATCATGACTGTTGAAACACAACAACTTCCATTCGATAAACAATATGTCAGCCAGTTTTCAGAGAAACGAAATGAACCTAAATGGATGACAGACCTTCGTGTAAATGCGTTGGAACAAGCTGATGCGCTCCCAATGCCAAATCCAGATAAAACGAAAATTGATAAATGGAACTTTTCTCGTTTTAAACATGAGGCACAAGGTCAAACCATTTCTTCACTAGAAGAATTACCACAGAAAATCCAAAGTTTCCTTGATATAGAGAAACAAGACCAAAACCTTGTTATTCAACGTAATCACACGGTTGCTTATTCTTCTTTATCTCAAGATCTAAAAGATAAAGGTGTCGTATTCACAGATGTCTTCACTGCGCTATCTGAGCACAGTGAGCTTGTTCAAAAGTACTACATGACAGATGGAGTTATGGTAGATGAGAATCGTCTAACTGCTCTTCATGCAGCACTTATGAACGGTGGAGTATTTGTATATGTACCAAAAAACGTAGTCATTGAAGAACCAATTCAGTCTATATTCTGGCAAGAAGACGATGAAGCAGCGCTTTATAATCACATTCTTGTGGTAGCTGAAGAAGGAAGTTCTGTAACGTATGTTGAGAACTATATCAGTGACAATGAAGCAGAAGAAACGGTTGCAAATATAGTTACAGAAGTAATCGCAAAAGGTAACGCTAAGGTTTCCTTCGGTGCAGTTGATAACTTTGCAAAAGGTACAACAACTTACGTGAACCGTCGTGGTGTAGCTGAACGTGATGCTCAGATTCAGTGGGCACTTGGTCAAATGAACGATGGTAACACGGTATCTGAAAACGTCACGTATTTAATGGGTGATGGCGCTCATGCGAATGCGAAGACGGTAACCGTTGGCCGCGGAGAGCAAAAGCAGAACTTCACTGCGAAAATTGTTCACTATGGTAAAGACACAGATGGGTATATCCTACAGCACGGCGTTATGAAGGAAAGTGCTAGCTCGATCTTTAACGGAATTGGTAAGATCGAAAATGGTGCGTCTAAATCTAACGCAGAACAAGAATCACGTGTTCTTATGCTAAGTGATAAAGCTCGCGGAGACGCAAACCCAATTCTTCTTATTGAAGAAGATGATGTAACAGCAGGTCACGCTGCTTCTGTAGGTCGCGTTGATCCCGTGCAGCTTTACTATCTAATGAGTCGCGGTATTCCACAACATGAAGCAGAACGTCTTGTTATTCACGGTTTCCTAGCACCTGTTGTGAACCAACTTCCAATTGAAGCGGTGAAGAATCAATTACGTGATGTAATTGAAAGGAAAGTTTACTAATGGATATCAACCAGGTTCGTAAGCAATTCCCGATTTTAGATCAGGAAGTAAACGGACATCCATTGGTTTATCTTGATAGTGCAGCAACATCCCAAAAGCCTCAATCCGTTATTGAGGCTTTGGATGAGTACTATCGAGGCTATAACTCTAACGTACACCGAGGTGTTCATACACTAGGTACGAGAGCTACAGATGGTTACGAGGGTGCTCGTGAAAAAGTCCGTCGTTTTATTAATGCAAATAGTACAGAAGAAGTGATTTTCACTAGAGGAACAACCACTTCTATTAATACTGTTGCTTATAGTTACGGACGAAACAATCTCCAAGAAGGTGATGAGATTGTCATCACCCCAATGGAGCATCACAGTAATATTATTCCTTGGCAACAAACAGCAAAAGCTACTGGAGCGACGCTTAAGTACATTCCTCTTCAAGAAGATGGAACAATATCTTTAGAGGATGCTAAAGAAACTATTACGGACAAAACAAAAATTGTTGCAATGATGCACGTTTCGAATGTACTTGGCTCTATTAATCCGATTAAAGAAATTGCTGAAATTGCACATGAAAATGGAGCAGTGATGCTAGTGGATGGCGCGCAGAGTGCACCGCACATGCGTATCGATGTCCAAGATTTAAATTGTGATTTCTTCGCCTTTTCCGGTCATAAAATGGGAGGCCCAACAGGCATTGGTGTTCTTTATGGGAAGAAATCTCTTCTTAAAGATATGGAACCTGTTGAATTTGGCGGCGAAATGATTGATTTTGTAGGATTGTATGATTCTACGTGGAAAGAGCTCCCTTGGAAATTTGAAGGGGGAACACCTATTATTGCAGGCGCTATTGGAATAGGAGCTGCGATTGATTTCTTAGAAGATGTGGGACTTGATGAAATTGAGGCTCATGAGAAACGATTAGCTCAATATGCAATGGATCGACTGAAAACAATAGAAGGTGTTACCATTTACGGACCAGAAGATCGTGCTGGGTTGATCACGTTTAACTTAGATGATGTTCACCCACATGATGTTGCTACTGTATTAGATGCTGAAGGTATTGCTGTACGTGCTGGTCATCACTGCGCTCAACCATTAATGAAATGGCTAAATGTATCAGCTACGGCTCGTGCAAGCTTTTATGTATACAATACAGAAGAAGACATCGATGCATTTGTCGATGGATTACAAAAGACAAAGGAGTTTTTCGGAGATGTCTTTTAATAATCTCGACCAACTATACAGACAAGTCATTATGGATCACTACAAGAACCCTCGTAATAAAGGGGCTCTTGAAGGGGACCATTTAACTGTAGATATGAATAATCCTACTTGTGGTGACCGCATTCAGCTTCAGTTGCAAGTAGAAGATGGCATTGTTCAAGATGCAAAATTCGATGGTGAAGGTTGCTCTATTTCTATGTCTTCAGCTTCTATGATGACGCAAGCGATTAAAGGTAAAAGCGTTGAAGAGGCTGTGAAAATGTCTCACGTTTTCTCTGATATCATGCAAGGGAAAGAAATAAGTGAAGAGATGGAAGAAGAATTAGGTGACATTCAAGCGTTACAAGGCGTTTCTAAGTTTCCTGCACGTATTAAATGTGCAACATTATCTTGGAAAGCGATGGAAAAAGGTGTAGACGAAAAGGAATAAAGTTTTTGTGATATACCACCTAAAGGAGGTTTTGACCGATGGCTAAAAAAGCACCTGAGGTCGGCGAGTATAAGTACGGGTTTCATGACAAAGACGTTTCGATTTTCCGCACAGAACGTGGACTGACTGAAGAAATTGTACGTGAGATCTCTAGACAGAAAGATGAGCCAGAGTGGATGCTTGATTTCCGCTTGAAAGCTCTTAAACAATTCTATAAGATGCCAATGCCACAATGGGGCGGCGACTTAAATGAACTTGATTTTGATGAGATTACGTACTACGTAAAACCATCTGAAAAGTCTGAGCGTTCTTGGGATGAAGTACCTGATGAAATTAAGCAAACGTTTGATAAATTAGGTATCCCTGAAGCAGAACAAAAATATCTTGCAGGTGTATCCGCTCAGTATGAATCTGAAGTTGTATACCACAACATGCAAGAAGACTTAGAAGAACAAGGAATTATATTCAAAGACACGGATACAGCTCTTAAAGAAGATGAAGAGCTCTTCCGTGAGCACTTTGGTAAAGTGATTCCGCCTGCAGATAACAAGTTCTCTGCACTAAACTCTGCAGTATGGTCTGGTGGTTCATTCATTTACGTACCAAAAGGCGTAAAAGTTGACACACCACTACAAGCCTACTTCCGTATTAACTCAGAAAACATGGGTCAGTTTGAGCGTACGTTAATTATTGTTGACGAAGACGCTTCTGTTCACTACGTAGAAGGTTGTACAGCACCTGTTTATACAACAAATTCTCTACACAGTGCAGTTGTTGAAATTAACGTTAAAAAAGGCGGATACTGCCGTTATACAACGATTCAAAACTGGGCAAACAACGTTTATAACTTGGTTACAAAACGTGCGGTTGCTGAAGAGAATGCAACAATGGAATGGATTGACGGTAACTTAGGTTCTAAGTTAACGATGAAATATCCGTCTGTTGTTCTTAAAGGCGAAGGCGCGCGTGGTATGACTCTTTCTATTGCACTTGCTGGTAAGGGGCAACACCAGGATGCTGGTGCGAAAATGATTCACCTAGCACCGAACACGTCTTCTACAATCGTATCAAAATCCATCTCTAAACAAGGTGGTAACGTAACGTATCGCGGAATCGTTCAATTCGGTCGTAAAGCGGAAGGTGCTCGTTCTAACGTTGAATGTGACACGCTGATTATGGATAACAAATCAAAATCAGACACAATCCCTTACAACGAGATTATGAACGAAAACATTTCCCTTGAGCACGAAGCGAAAGTTTCTAAAGTTTCTGAAGAGCAGCTGTTCTATCTTATGAGCCGCGGACTTTCTGAAGAAGAAGCTACAGAAATGATCGTAATGGGCTTCATCGAACCATTCACGAAAGAACTTCCAATGGAATACGCAGTCGAAATGAACCGTCTGATCAAATTCGAAATGGAAGGTTCAATCGGTTAATTTGCATTCGATCTAAACGAATAGCGCATAGTAAGAGGACGAAATCCCCTGATTTCGTCCTCTTTTTGTATGCTCTCCTATAGAATATGATAGTTGAGGCAGTGGGGGAAGAAGGCCGTTACGTTTGTTGAGTGCTTGGGGTGTCTGGGGAAGCGAGTGATTTCCCGGACCACCTTATGCTCAATAAAAGCAAACGGAAACATTCTCTCAGATCAGCGTCTTCCATATAAGAAGGCTTATATGGAAGGCAGAGGTGCTTTCTTCATGTTTTTAAACTGAAAAAGATGGTAAGATAATGATAGACTGAGGAATTGTTTTTGGAAAGGAATTGTGTATTTTGGTTGCTCTTATTATGTTAATTATAGGTTTTTTTACAGCCTTTGTTGGCAGCATCGCTGGCATTGGTGGAGGAACCATTTTAGTACCTTCTATGTTGTTCTTACACAACGTTTCGGAATCTTTTGAGTGGGCTACTCCTCAGAAGATTGTAGGTATTTCAGTAGTCGTGATGATTTTCACTGGGCTATCTTCAACAATTGCGTATTGGAAGAGCAAGCGAATTGACTATAAGACCGGACTTATCTTTTTGATTGGTTGTCTGCCAGGTGGAGTGTTTGGGTCATGGTTTAATCAGTTCGTGGATACTAAAACGTTTTCTATTGCCTTTGGAGCTATAATGATCGTCATATCTTTATTGTTCTTTTTGCCGAGACCCGATCGTTCTAAAAGTTCTAAATCCACTAAGTGGCTACATATTAATCGATCATTCACACTGGATGAGAAAACATATCACTATCAAATCCACATAATTGGTGGCTTTCTTTTGGCGTTCTTTGTGGGGGCATTATCCGGTTTATTTGGAATTGGTGGAGGTTCATTGATGGTTCCTGCTATGATCCTTTTATTCGGATTACCGCCTCATGTGGCTACTGCAACTTCAATGTTTATTATACTCTTTCTAAGTATCTCAAGCTCTAGCACTCATGTTCTATTGGGACATGTTCCGTGGCTTTACACACTATGTTTCATACCTGGTGCATGGGTTGGTGGTACGATTGGAGCAAAGCTTAATCAACGAATGAACGGGAAAACGGTTGAATGGATATTACGAATGATTCTCATTTTAATCGGTGTTCGCTTAATTTGGGATGGAATTGGGTAAGGAGTCGATTAGATGACGGAAAATATTTATCTTTACTACACAAATGATTTACATAGCCATTTTGAAAACTGGCCTCGAATTGTAGGCCATTGGAAAGAACGGCGAAATCACCATGAAAAGATGAAAGAAGATATGTTTCTGTTGGATGTAGGAGATCACGTAGATCGCTTTCATCCAATTTCAGAAGCAATGATGGGAAAAGCAAATATAGATTTACTAAATAAAGCAGGTTATAACTGGGTTACTTTGGGGAATAACGAAGGGATTACTCTAACGCACGAAGATTTGTATACTCTGTATGATGAAGCAACATTTGATGTAATATGTGCAAACCTATCAACCATAAATGCTCCTGACCCCGCATGGTTAAATCCCTATTCTATTCAGACAACGTCTAATGGAACCAAGATTGCGGTAATTGGACTTACAGCACCGTTCTATACATTCTACAAGCAAATGGGGTGGGAAGTCGTTTCCCCTTTTGATAAGCTTGATGAGTTATTAGAAGAGATCGAAAAGAAAGCTGATATTATTGTGTTATTATCCCATCTAGGGATTAACGATGACGAAGCAATTGCCAATCGCTATGATTCGGTTGATGTGATTATCGGTGGTCATACCCACCATTTATTTAAAGATGGTGAGTATATTAATGGTACTTTGCTATCGGCGGCTGGTAAGCATGGCATGTATGTTGGTCAGGTTGCCTTTAAGTGGGATCAGTTCAATCGAAAGCTAAGCCATAAATCTGCTAGCGCCTATTCGCTTGAGATGCAGGATGAGGATAAGGAGACAGAGCAGCTTGTAGAATATTATTCTAAGCGAGCTTCCCATATGTTGCATGAGACGGTAGCAGAATTAAGCCAAAATCAGGATGCAACATGGTTCGAAACGTCTGAGGTGATGAAAGGGTTCGTTAGGACGCTCAAGGACTGGACGGGTGCTGATGTAGCCATGTTAAATGCGGGAGTGTTGTTGGAAGGGTTTCCTCAAGGACCTGTTACTAGAGGAGATATCCACCGAAAATGTCCTCATCCCATGAATCCTTGTAAGGTGGAACTTAAAGGGGATCAGCTTATGGAAGTCATTCGTCAATCACACGCGAAACGTTTTATGGAGCTAAAGCTCAAAGGATTTGGGTTTAGGGGCGAAGTGATAGGACGCATGGTGTTTGATGGAGTGGACGTGCAAAGCAGAAAAGCTCAAGATGACCAAGAATACGTTACAAAAGTCACCATTGATGGAGAAAGAATTGATCCAACTCGTACGTACTCTGTCGCTACAGCTGATACCTTTACTTTTGGTCGTTTGCTTCCTGAAATTGCAAATAGTCCAAAAAAAGAATATTTTATGCCAGAGTTGCTTCGTGACCTATTGCTTGAAACTCTTAAGCAAATGCCATAAATAATGCACTTTCTTCTGCTATTTTCATAAATTGTAGCAGAAGGGAGTGGATCACGATGGTTACGGTAGAGCCTGTATGGATTGAGGGTGTTCCGTTTACAGCTGTTTCTGTTGTTTTACCAAAAACCAACTTGTTAGTTGTGACTCATGAAAAAGGATACATTATGTGTGGGGCATTAGATGTAGACCTATTAAATGAGAAGTTAGGTGATCGAAACGTTATAGCTGGGAGAGCAGTGGGGGTGAGAAGTATACAAGATCTACTAGAAGCGCCTCTAGAAAAGGTTACCATAGGCTCAAAAGCCTTTGGTTGGGAAGAAGGAATGATTGGTAAAGAAGCTATGTTAAGATTGGTAAGAGAAGAGTCTTAACTATATTCAGTACGAGGGAGTTTGTAGATCTACTTCAAATTCTCTCGGTGTACATAGCTATAAAGAATTGAGGAGTTAAGTTTGGTATAAGGTTGGGGTAGAATGCGATTGCTATCAACGTTTTCCTTAGAACCTGGTCATGAATTGGCAAAACCGATCCATAACGAAAAGGGAAAGGTCTTAATCCATTCAGGTGTGTCGTTGACTCTAAAAATGATCGAACGATTAAACGACATGGGGATTACATATGTTTACATAGAAGACGAAGTCACGGATGATATCGTGACTGAATTTCCGATTACAGATCAAGTTAGGAATCAAGCTATCCATCGTATTACGGATACGTTTGATAAAGTCAAATCTTCAAATACTCTACAAGATTCTTTTATTTTCGATCGTACTGGGGAGAAGATGAAAGAGGTAGTTCGAAAGATATTATCGGATATACAGAGGCATGATCGAGCTATTTCTTTATTATCAGACGTGTTTACATACGATGATTATATCTTTACACACTCTCTAAATGTAACGATCTATACGTTAGCATTGGGAACAGAACTCGGTTTAAATCCGAAGAAACTTGAAGAGCTAGGGTTTGGAGCTATTCTGCACGATGTTGGTAAAGTTCAAGTCCCAAGGGAAGTACTGTTTAAACCAGGTTCTTTAAGCGATGATGAATTTGAGCTTATTAAAGAGCATTCAGAAGCTGGTTTTAATATGCTTCGATCAGTACCTAGTGTCCCCTTGGTAGCGGCACATTGTGCATTTCAACACCATGAGCGGCTGGATGGCTCTGGATATCCAAGGGGGCTGTGCGACAAAGATATTCATTACTACGCTAAAATCTTGGCAATTGCAGATGTTTTTGATGCAGTTACAAGTAACCGAGTGTATAGAAGAGCTATGCTCCCTCACGAAGGTCTTGAGATTTTATACGGAGGTGCCGGGACAAAGTTTGATTTACATATGATTCAAGCCTTCCGAAGAAGTGTTGCTGTGTACCCAAATGGCTTGAGTGTTAGTTTAAGTGATGGACGAAAAGGTATAGTGTCAAAGCAAAATGAGAACATAAGCGACCGTCCTCACGTGAGAATTTTAGAAGAAAATGGACGTTCAGTTCACTCATATTATGAATTAGATTTAAGTAAAGCTCTGAATATCGTCATTACAGAATGTGACACTACGTTGGTGGGAAAAACGTAATAAAACAGTCAAACCCTGTCCTCATCTTGCATAAGATTGAGGAGAGGGGGTTTTTATTATGGGTAGAAATAGAAGAAAAGGTTCAATGGCACCACCTCCAGCCAGGCAGATATTTATTATAACGTTCATGTTTTTTCTCATAAGCACTTTTGTAAGCTTATGGATTATAAATAAAGGGATCGAGCCAAAGATTATGGAGATCGCAGAGGCGAGAACCGAACAATTTGCGAAAGAAGCCATTGCAGAAACCGTCAGTAAGAAGATGGCAGAAGACCTGAATGTGAATGATTTAGTCCAGTATACTTACGATGATCAGGGAAATGTAGTGTCCGCTGGCTTCAACTCAGCAGCGATCAATAAAGTTACCCGCGATACGTTATTTCGTGTAAATCAATACTTAACAAGGTTAGGTGAAGGCGAAGACCCTGACCCTGGTATATCCTATGATGTTGACATTGACAAACCTGAGGAGACGAATACTGAGGTTGTCCAAGACAAACGAACCATTGCCCGAATTCCTTTAGGGCAAGCTACTGGAAATACATTATTATCAAACCTAGGACCGGAGATTCCTGTCCATTTCACTTACATTGGAAATGTAAAAGCAGATGCTGTAAAAGAAGAAAAAGAATACGGCATTAATATGCTAGTTGTCGATATTGATTTGAGGGTTGAAGTCAACTTACAGGTTCTTCTCCCTTTTTCTACAAAGATGATTACAGTGAATACAGAAGTTCCTATTGCGCATAATGTGATTATTGGGAAAGTACCTGATTTCTACAATGGTGGTGGCGGTGGAATGAATCCATCTATTGAAGTTCCAACAAACCCCTTGCCAGGACCATAAAATCTTGTTAAGATAATACTTGTCTTACACAAAAATTGAATTTCATCTACCCTTATCATATCGATGAGGTAGAGGCGCATTTAGCATTAGTACCCAGTTTGAGGATGACAACAATGAGAACTGGCGAAAGGGCTACTTGCCGAAGTGTAACGAAGGGTCCCCTTCCTTACGCTGGTGCATTCCCGAATAGAGAATGTACTGTCATGCAAACCGAACGTTGGATTGCATGATGCGCTACTGATCGAGATGGAGGATAACAATATTATTTGCGATAAACAGCAAGTAATGATAGGTTATTTTCTCTATCATTATTTGCTGTTTTTTTTATTTCCTCTTACTCTTCTGCATCTAAAGCCAGATTACCACACCAATCTGTGCTCGACAGTACTTGCATCGTCATGTCCATCGTTCCTTTCCTTCGAAAGACATCAGGCCTGAAACACGAAGGAGACCATTATTTAAAATACGGAGGGAACGAAAAGATGGAAGGAACGATTTACTCACTTATTCCACCACTTGTTATGCTTGTCTTAGTCTTAGTTACAAGGCGAGTGCTTATCTCATTAGGAGTAGGAATATTACTTGGTGCTTTCATGCTCCATGATTTTTCAATATCCGCAACGCTATCTGAAATATGGACACAATTCTATACGATTTTCTATGTAGATGGCGCGCTTAATTTAGGGAATTTATTCTTACTCAGTTTCTTAATCTTGTTAGGAATTACAACAGCCTTTATGACCGCTTCCGGAGGAAGTCGTGCATTTGGAGAGTGGGCGATCCAACGTGTTAAAACACGTAAGGGTGCTCAAACTATGCCAGCTGTATTAGGTATTATTATTTTCATTGACGATTACTTTAATAGCTTGGCAATAGGACAAGTAGCTCGCCCATTAACAGATCGTTATAAAGTTTCTAGAGCGAAGTTAGCGTACTTGATTGATTCCACATCAGCACCAATTACGGTGATCTCACCGATTTCAAGTTGGGGTGCCTATATCATTGGTACAATTGGAACTATTATTGCAACAAATGAATTAACTCAGTTTAGTGGCTTAGAAGCCTTTGTTAAAATGATTCCAATGAATTTATATGTGTTCGCAGCTATTTTACTTGTGTTCTTAACCATTTATCGCAAGTTTGATATTGGAGCCATGAAGAAACATGAGCAAAAAGCTGAATTTGAAGGGGAACTTGTTGACCAAACGAAAGACGTTCCTGGGGATTTGAACAATGAATTTAAAGATGTCCATAACGGACGCGTCTATCACTTGATTGTTCCTATTATTGTATTAATTGCGGCTACTGTCATTGCCATGGTGATTACTGGAATTCAAGGAACAGAAGGAAACGTAACCATCCTTGAAATCTTCAAGAATACAAATGTAAACCGCTCATTATTCGCTGGTGGCTTATTTGCCGCACTAAGTGGATTTGTTCTTTATGTAGCCCAATCAGGCGAAAAGTCATCGCTTAGCAAAGTTAGCCTTGAAGGTTCTAAAGCAATGATGCCAGCTATTTATATTTTAGTCTTTGCATGGATGATTGGGGCTATTATTGGTGAGCTTGAGACAGGTAAGTTTCTAGCAGCTCAATTTGAATCTCTAAACATTCAGGCATCATATTTACCACTACTCGTTTTCTTAGTTTCAGGAGGAATGGCCTTCGCCACAGGAACATCATGGGGAACATTTGGAATTATGCTTCCGATTGCAGGTAATATCGCAGCAAACACTGACGTAAGCATGTTCTTACCTGCTTTAGCAGCCGTATTAGCCGGAAGTGTGTTTGGAGATCACTGTTCACCGATTTCAGACACATCAATCCTATCTTCTACAGGTGCAGGATCAAATCACATTGACCACGTCATGACACAGTTGCCTTATGCCTTAATTAGTGCCGCTGCCACTTCTGTTGGTTATGTGGTTTATGGCATGACATCTAGTACTTTGCTATCCCTTGTTATTACCCTGTTGATTGTAGTACTTGTTGTATTTGCAATTAATCCAAAAAGCAATTATTCAGAAGTGAATGATTCCAAAACTGCATAGATGTGTGAATCCCGTTATGTAACCTACATGACGGGGTTTTTTTTATTGCTCAACTAAGACCTGCCTTAGTTCCACATAAGGGCAGGATTATTGAATATCCGAAGTTGAGAGAATGTTTCCGTTTGCTTTAGTAGAGTGTAAGGTGGGCCTGGAAACCACTCGCTTTCCTGTGGGGAACAGGTTTGGTTAGAAAAATAGGCATAGGATAAAAAGCCTAATTGTAAATATCTGAAAATTTTAAATATTACTTTACAAGCTGAGTTGGACTGGTTAGAATAAAGACAGCTAATTAGTAAGAAAAGTCTGAAAAAAAGAAAAAACCACACATTCTCCTGGTATTATAAGCATATGCTTGTAACGCAGGAGAAGACTGGTGAAGGGGAGGGCTATTTATGGAAAAACGTTCTCAATGGGGAACACGGGTTGGCTTTTTGCTTGCAGCAATGGGGTCAGCTATTGGACTAGGGAATATTTGGCGATTCCCGGCGACGGCTTACGAAAACGGCGGAGGTGCTTTTTTCTTACCTTATTTATTCGCACTTCTTACTGCCGGGATTCCACTTTTAATTATGGAATACACCATCGGTCATAAGTATCGAGGATCTGCACCTAAATCATTAGGTAGGATGCGAAAAGGTTTTGAATGGATTGGTTGGTGGCAAGTTGCGATTGCATTTATTATTTCTACTTACTATGCAGTTATTATTGCCTGGGCGATTCTTTACGCAGGTTATGCTTTAAATGGAGCCTGGGGAAGTGATACAGGTACATTCTTGATGGAAGATTTCCTAAATATCACAGAACCTGGAGTTGTTGGTGGAATGAATATGAAGATTCTTATTCCGCTGGCGATTGTTTGGATGATTACTTTAACAGTTCTTGGAATTGGTATTAAGAAAGGGATTGAATTAGCGAATAAAATCTTTATCCCAACGCTTGTGGTATTATTCTTAATTATAGTTGTACGTGCTTTGACGCTTGAGGGAGCAGTCGATGGTCTTCAAGCATTTTTCCAACCAGATTGGAATGCGATAGGTGACCCGGGTGTTTGGGTTGCGGCCTATGGCCAGATCTTCTTCAGTTTATCCATCGCTTTTGCGATTATGATTACGTATTCTTCTTATTTACCGAAGAAATCTGATATCACAAACAATGCCTTTATCACAGGTTTCGCGAACTCATCTTTTGAATTATTAGCTGGTATTGGTGTGTTTGCTGCTCTTGGCTTTATGGCCATGCAAACAGGTCAGGATGTCACAGAAGTGGTGGCAGGGGGAATTGGTTTAGCGTTTGTTGTCTTCCCTCAGATAATTAATGAAATGCCTGTATTGTCTGGATTCTTTGGTTTCTTATTCTTTGCTTCACTAGTGTTAGCTGGTCTGTCTTCGTTAATTTCTATTACCGAAACCTATGTAGCTGGTGTTGCTGAGAAATTCAATCTTTCACGTGTAACGGCTGTTGTAATTGGTGGAGGACTTTCAGCAATTATTTCCCTTCTTTACGCAACAAACGGAGGTCTTTTCTTCTTAGACGCCGTTGACCACTTTATTAACAGTTATGGTGTTGCGCTTGCTGGTCTGTTTGAAGTTGTAGCTGTTGCTTGGTTTGCGAAAGAACTAAAGAATCTTCAAGCCCATGCTAACAATCTTTCTGATATTAGACTTGGTATATGGTGGAGAATTTGTCTAGGTTGGATTACTCCAGTTGTATTAGGGTTTATGTTATTACAAAACCTACGTGTTGAACTTATGGAAAACTATGAAGGATACCCGATTGAATTCTTATTCTACTTCGGATGGGTAGTTGCTATTGGAGCCATGTTCGTTGGCGCCTTAATGACGGTCAGGAAGTGGCCGAATAATGAACTGGCAATGCCGAAAGAGTCGGAAGAGAAGGAGGTTGGCTAAACATGAGCTGGATCGTAATGTTTGTAATCGGAGCTACTGTCATCTGGGGTGGTTTAATAGCCAGCATTGTGCGGGCTGTAAAAGCATCTAAATAATAAAGTTACTAAAAATCCCTCTACGCAATAGCGTGAGAGGGATTTTTTATTTTTTCATTTGACGTGTTTGTCGTTCCCAAAGTTTTAAATGGGGATAAGGATCAAAGGACCACTCTGAGTGACCGTTATCTTTATACATTCCGTAATGTAGGTGTGGTGGAAATTTTCCTGATGTGCCAGGCGGTCCATAGCCTGAAGCACCAACATATCCGATAACATCTCCTGGTTTAACCACTTGTCCTACATTGACATTTTTCTCAAAGCCGTTTAAATGAGCGAAATAATGGTAAATATTATGGATATCTCTTACACCAATTCTCCATCCACCGTACTTGTTCCATCCTTTCATCTCTATTACGCCATAAGATGTAGCACGTACAGGAACTCCATAATTAGCAAATATATCGGTTCCTTCATGAATTCGTCGTCCACCAAATCCACGTGGGTCTCCCCAAGTGTTTTTATAGCTATAGTTATGGTGAAGGGGGACGGGAAATATGTGTTGATTTAAATTAATTGTTTTTTCTTGCTTAAAAACTTCTGCTGTATTAACGATCGTTTGAACGGATAAATCTCTTTCGTAATAATTCCAAAGAGCAATTTTAATATCTTGTTTAGATGTACCAAATCCACTCATCCATTGGGAAAAGGAAACAAGAATATCGGCATCATTGGTGCGATCAGCCAAATGGTCTCCATCGCCGTCTTGGCCTATTCCTTCAAATAGTGCAATTTCTGATACAGGAAGAACATCTTTTTGACTAGGATTCGTTGCGCCGTTCCACATCTCTTTAGGAATGGTAATCGAAATGACTCCTTCAGATGCAGGTTCTTTTTGAGTGTTGCGCTCATATTGATCGACAGCTGCAAGGTAGTACCACGGAATTTGGGTTAGGGACTCCATAGTTTTATAAAGGTTCATACGTTGTGCTGTGACATCAGTTTTCTCTTCTGCCCAAGTATGTTGTGGGAGGAGGGCTAGCAGCAAGATGAATGCTACTAAACGTTTCATATAATTTCACCTCCAAGTGATGGATTATAACAATAGTGTGCGAAAGCCTTGTATGAAACATAAGTGGTAAATGTTAATAATAAGAAGATGTTTGATCTAGTATGAAAAAAGGGACTGTTTATGGCAAACAGTCCCGTCTTAGCTATAATTTAGCGTTCGCTTAAGGCTACTGGTTCATTCTTTGATCTTGAACGTCACGTTTGTCTTTTTTGGACTTTGTTTCATCATTGTACATAGCTTCTCCTTGTGGAGACTTACGCATTTCTTCAATTGTTGATTCAAGCATGTTACGGTAGTTTTTATCGCTTGTTTTCATATTGCTTAAAGATGCTAAGTCTTTATACATGTCTTGCTGGTCTGTGACATACACCTCGAAGTAACGAGGAACAGTTGAGATTGCTGTCTTCTTCGCAATGTCAGCCGCACGGTCTCGATCTACATCGTCTTCTTTCGTATAGGCAACCAGAACTTCTGAATCCGTTACAAGTGTAGCCGCATCTTTAAATGCGTTAGCTTGTAGCATGTAACGAGTGATTAAATCACTTACAGCTTCTCGGTCCATAATTCCGTAGCGGACTTCATCAAGCTTGTCGACTTCACCGCGAGAGTAGCGGTTGTAGCCAAGACGTTGAGATGAATTGTTATTGGTATTCATATCCTCAACAGATTGGTAATTGTAGTTCTTGTTCTTATTGCGGTCGGCATCATCGTAGCTTACATTGGTGCCGTACCCATCGTTATTCATATCCATTGCGCCCTGGTCTGTGTTTTCAGCACCGCAGCCCGTTACAACTAAAGTTGTTGCAAGAGCAGATGCTGCGATCCATGATTTGTAGTTCAATGGAAACCCTCCTCTAGCATGATATTGTCTCTCCCTCACCTATAGCTTTAGTCAATATGGAAAGTTCATGCTAGAAAATATTGATCAAACAAGAAAAGTAAAAGTCAAAATATCCAAAATATGATACACTAAAAGCACTATTAAGAGGTGATCGACGTGGTAGAAATTCAAGGAAAGAATTATCAGGTTGTTCTAGACGAAAAAGAGGGCTTCCAGGAAGAAGCAGTTAAGGAACGATTTAGCGATATTCTAAGTAAGTATGATTTTATCGTTGGAGATTGGGGATATGGACAGCTTCGTTTAAAAGGTTTTTATGACGATCAGAATCCTAAGTCTACATTTGATACTAAGATCAGCACGCTAGATGATTATATGTACGAGTACTGTAACTTCGGTTGCGCTCATTTCGTATTGAAGAAAACAGACAAGTAAGCATGTGAAAACTCTAAAAGAGCAGGGCGAAACCTATTATGGTTTGCCCTGCTCTTTTATTGTTCTTGAGATGGCTTTACTTCTTTGTCTGGGTGATCGTGTGTTGGGTGAGAGGCTGGGTCTAAGCGTTGTAAGTCTTTATGAAGCGATTTATTCTCATAGTTAAAAGCGCTATAGTACCGTTGGCCTGCTCGCCAGGGCGTGCTTTTATTTTCTACGGGCTTATCTTTATTACGAGGAGCCCCGTAAGGACCCTCAGGCATTTGCTCTGGTGTAACGTAATTTCTCATGGCTTCAACATTTGAGAAATCAGAATATTTCTCTTTATCTTGTTCAGACATAAAAATCCCCCTCCTTTTGGAATGTAGTGTTCCATCATGAGGGGGATTTCATTCATTTATACAACTTCACGTAGGAAGGATCTTAGTTCTTCTGCTTCCACTTCTGTTAAATTGAAGGCATGCTCAAGGTGTCCATCTTCCTCTACTTGCGATTGGTTCAAAAGAGCGTAATGGTTGCTTTGTAAATTCATGACCATTTTCTTGTCTTCGTATTTTTTCGAGGTTGTAATAGCCAAGTCGTAACGATGGCTCTCGCCCATAAAGCTTACAAAGCGTGTAGAAGTGCTTTCTTCTTCATCAGTAAGAAAAAGTCGGTCTTCTTTCATGCTTGTACTCCCTTCCTTAACAAGTCTTATTATTCGTTTACTAACAAGTGTGGCTTACGGTCTAAGTGGTGATTCGCTTTTATGAAACGGACAGTGCCTGTTTTAGCGCGCATAACAATTGAATCTGTCTCAGTAAGATCATTACCTAAGAATTTCACACCATGTAGCAATTCGCCTTCTGTTACACCTGTAGCAGCGAAGATTGCGTCATCACTTTTTACCAAATCATCGAGTGTCAAAAGCTGACGTGGATCTGCAAGGCCCATCTCGATGCAACGGTTTGCTTCTTCGTCATTTTGGGGAACTAAGCGAGCTTGCATGTCGCCATCAAGACATTTAACGGCAGCTGCAGAAATAACACCTTCTGGCGCGCCACCTGTGCCGACAAAGAGATCAACACCAGTGTGAGGTATGCAGCTTGCTATAGATGCTTCTACATCACCATCACCAAACAGTTTAACACGGGCACCTTTAGCACGGACACGTTCGACAAGGTCTTCGTGCCTGGAACGTTCTTGAATAATGACAGTTAGGTCGCGAATACGTTTATTATTGGCTTTTGCGACAATATCAATCGTTTTTTCGATCGGATCATCTAAACTAATTTTTCCTTTTGCATTTTTTCCGACTGCAATTTTCTCCATATACATATCCGGAGCGTGAAGAAGGGCACCGCGATCAGCAGCTGCAATAACAGCCATAGCGTTGTTGTGTCCTTTTGCTACGATATTTGTTCCTTCCAAAGGATCAACAGCGATGTCTACGGCAGGTCCTTGTCCATTCCCTAGTTCTTCCCCGATATACAACATTGGGGCTTCATCTAGTTCTCCTTCTCCTATCACGACCGTCCCCTGCATCGTAATGGAGTCAAACATGCTTCTCATGGCGGAAGTGGCTGCATCATCTGCTTCATCTTTCTTACCTCTTCCCATCCATTGAGCTGAGCTCACTGCTGCGGCTTCGGTTACACGTACAAGTTCTAGAGCTAATTCGCGATCCATTTCATTTCCTCCGATACTTTAAATTCCTTTTATATCATAGCAAAATCGCAACATAATTTAAATGAAATTTGTATTTTAGCGTTTTGTGATATCATGAAATAAGAGAAATTGGTCTTGTAGTATGAAATGAGGAGGACATACTTATGTATTTTGTGGATCGAAGTAAAATTGAAGCTACTCTACAGCATTTGGATTACTTAATGAAAGTATATGAACGCCAAACCTTTGAAGGTGATGTGGGGTCACTAGCGCTTGAACGTTTGGCGCAGATGAGTATAGAATCGGTTATTGATGTAGGCAACATGATGATTGACGGTTTTATTATGAGAGATCCGGGAAGTTATCATGATATCATTGATATATTAGTCGACGAGAAAGTGATTCCTAAAGAAGATGAAGACTGTTATAAAACACTTATTTCTTTAAGGAAGCCTCTTGTTCAAGACTATGTCAATATAAAACCCGACACGATTCGTGAAACGTTAGAAAAGAGTAGGCCAGCAATTATTCATTACAGTGAACATGTTCGCTATTATTTACATCATGAATTGGGTCCCGTTTCAGCGTTTTCAAACTCCTAATCAATAAAGAGGTGACACAGCAATGAATAAGACATATAAAGGTTATTTAATCGATCTAGACGGAACAATGTACAGAGGAACAGAGCGAGTTGAAGCTGCATCTGATTTCGTGAAGGCCCTGCGAGAGAAAGGGACTCCTCATCTGTTCGTAACGAACAATTCATCACGTCGTCCAGATCAGGTGGCAGATAAATTAAACACGTTCGATATTCCCGCTCAACCTGAACAAATTTATACAACAAGTATGGCGACAGCATCTTATATTAAAGCGCAAAAGCCAGGGGCAAAAGTATATGCAATGGGAGAAGAAGGTCTGATACATGCTTTAAAGAATGCTGGGCTTACACTAGCAGAGGAAGATTGTGATTATGTTGTATTGGGTTTGGATCATGAGTTGAATTATGAGAAGCTCACAAAAGCTTGCTTAAATGTACGAGCAGGTGCAACCTTCTTGTCAACAAACGGTGATGTTGCCATACCAACTGAGAGAGGCATGTTACCAGGTAATGGTTCAATCACTTCTGTTGTAACTGTATCAACCGGTGTTGAGCCCACATTTATTGGAAAGCCAGAGTCCATTATCATGGAGCAAGCCATGGCTGCAATTGGCTTAAATAGAGAAGAAACGTTAATGATAGGTGACAACTACCACACGGATATCTTAGCAGGGATGAACGCCGGGATGGATACCCTGCACGTTCAGACAGGGGTTACGACAAAAGAACAGTTGTCTCAATATACACAGCAACCAACTTATACGATCTCAACATTAAATCAATGGATTCCTTATTTATAATACAGATAGATACAAAAAGGCAGCTTACCGATGAGGGAAAGCTGCCTTTTTTCGTCTTATTCTATGTAGGGGAAGGAGGCCGGTTTTAGGCCTCTGCATTTGCGTCACTGTGAGCTAAACGACTTGATGCCGCAGCTGCAATGGCACCCACAATGTCATCCAAGAAAGTATGGCAACCATTTGATTTGTCATTTAACTTTTCCAGGATTCCAGGTTTTTGCTTATCAATATATCCGTAATTTGTAAATCCAATAGAGCCGTATACGTTGACTATGGATAAAGCAATGACCTCGTCAATGCCATATAAACTTTCGTCGGTTTCAATTGTTTCCTGAAGAGGAGATTGAAGCATTTTCTTCTCAGCCATTATATCTAATTCGATCCCTGTTAAGATCGCATTTTGTACTTCTCTTTTTGCAATTACTCGGTTTACGTTGTGCAAGCACTCTTCCATCTCAAGGTTGTCATGATACTTAGATTGAAGATAGTGTACAAGATCTGCGATATCGTTTAGTGTTACGCCACGTTCTTTTAATAGTTCTCGTGCTTTTTGTTCTAACTCTGTCATTTTTTCTTTTGCCATGATTATCACCTATTTCTTAAGTATCGAGTATATCCATACTATTACCTATATCGCATAGTATGAAACTAAATGAAAAACGTGCATGAGAACCAATCATGCTTATCGTTATCATACATATCTATATAGATAAGAGCAACTAAAAGGGTGGTAGGTTATATGAGAGACCAACTTCAACAAGAATATCAGGTGTACTTAGGTAAAGAGATTCATGATAATGGGTTGTATGGTTTCGAAGGAAATGATGGGCATTATTTCTTAATTCCTTACGAAGAAGGACTGGATGAAGAGGCATATGAACAACGTTCAATTAGCGAATATATACGTAATCAAGGTGCCGTGCAGATTGGCGTACCTCTTTTCACAAAAGAAGGTAAACTTTATACACAAAAAGACAATCAATCTTACATGTTGGTCCATGTCCCTTGGGCTTCCTCAGATGTTTCTGAGGGGGAGTGGCTTACGACTCTTCATGACATAGGAAATCGTTACCCTTATCAACCACAACAGATTTCTAGGTATGGACAATGGAAATCTCTTTGGGAATCTAAGGTGGACGCTTGGTTTGAACAGTATAAAGTCCAGTGGAATGAGCGGCCGTGTTCTTCTATGAGAAGGTTATTTATTGAAACGTTTCCGTATCTTGAGGGTATATCTGAAAATGCAATTCAATATTTACAAGAAAGTGAACAAGACTGGAGATATGAACAAAACGATCAGGGTACGTTTACCTTAAAGCGCCTTCATCCATCCATGATGTCCCAAATCATCTGGCCTCATACATTGGTGTATGACCATCCTGCACGGGATTTGGCAGAATGGATCCGGTATTCATTATTGAATCAAGGCAATAATGCGTACCCTACTATTCGTACAATGCTTGATGAATATGAACGAAATCGCCCTCTTTCAGTTTTTAGTTGGCGCTTAATTTATGCCCGGCTTGTATACCCGGTTCATCTATATGATGTCTTAGAGCGTACATTACAAGCTGGAGAGGGAGAACAAAATAGGCTTGAACAAGAATATCGATCCCTCCTTCAACAGCAAGGTCAGTATGAAAAACAGCTAATAGAATTCTTCGATGCTATTCATATTGACTATAAAAGACTCCGTATTCCAACATTAGATTGGTGACACCAAAATCAGGGAAACTTCATGCTATAATGGGCAATAATTATAGTTATAGAGGAGGATCCTGATGTCAAAACCATTTATCTATATCACACGAAAACTACCTCAATCAGTGGTTGAACCGTTTGAGTCTAATTATACGATTGAAATGTGGCCAGAAGAAGAAAAGCCGGTAGAAAGGGAAGTACTACTTGAGAAGGCTCAACAAGCTGATGCATTAGTAACAATGCTCAGTGATCGAATTGATAGTGAGATCTTTGAACAACAAACCAATCTTAAAGTGATTGCGAATTTAGCCGTAGGATATGACAACATTGATTTGGGTGCTGCAGAAGATGCAAATGTAATTGTCACAAATACACCTGATGTCTTAACAGATACAACGGCTGATCTAACTTTCGGATTGCTATTATCTACGGCAAGACGCTTAATGGAAGCTGAACGATATGTAAAAAATAATGCCTGGGAAAACTGGGCTCCTTTATTGATGGCTGGAAAAGATGTTCATCATAAAACGATCGGCATAATTGGTATGGGCCGTATAGGGGAAGCTGTTGCTAAGCGAGCGACTGGCTTTGAAATGGAGATCCTTTACCATAATCGCAGTCGTAAGGTTGAAGCTGAAGAAAAGCTAGATGCCACCTATGTAGGGTTTGAAGAGCTTTTAGAACGGGCTGATTTTGTGGTTTGCTTAACACCTCTTACCGAAGAAACGCGTGGCATGTTTAATAAAGATGCATTTGAAAGAATGAAGGATAGCGCTATATTTGTTAATGCCTCTCGCGGTGCATTGGTAGACGAAGGAGCACTCTATGAGGCAATCGAGCAGAATGTAATAGCAGGAGCGGGGTTAGATGTGTTTCAGAATGAGCCGATTTCAGCTGACCACCCATTGTTAGGTTTTGATCAAGTTGTGGCTACCCCTCATATTGGCTCTGCATCTGAAGAAACAAGGAAAACAATGATGACACTTTGCCTTGAGAATATCCAGCGAGTAATGAATGAGGATGAGGCTAAGACTCCAGTAACATGAGTGTAAAACCAATATAATAGGAACCGTTTGGAAAGGGCATGTAGATTTGTAACCGAATCTACATGCCTCTTTTAGCGGAGGTTAGTTTTTATACAAGGAGGTGGTCGTAGAGAAAGGTATGATAAAAAAATTAGGTTTAATAAGGTTGATTTGGCGCGAAGTTATGCGGATGTTGATTAATGTCTGTATTAGATTTTTCGAACTATTATTGAATTACCCGAACTCTCTCTTTTATAATGGTGTTTATATATACAATAGTATACCAGCATGAGGGAGAGGAAAGAGATGTCATTAACGAAAAAAATCTTACTTGGAATGGGACTGGGTGTGTTAGTTGGACTATTACTAAATAGCTTGGACCCTTCCATTTATGATAATGCACAAAAATACGTTCTGTATCCAGTCGGGCAATTGTTTGTAAGCCTGATTAAGATGCTCGTTGTACCGATCGTTGTTGTTTCATTAATTCTTGGGACCTCGGGAATTAGTGATCCGAAAAAGCTAGGGAGAATTGGGATTAAGACGGTTCTGTTCTTCCTCGTTACAACAGCAATTGCCCTGACGCTAGCTTTAGGGTTGGGATCGCTCTTCCAACCAGGCGCTGGTGGATCGGCTATGCAAGGTGGAGATTTTGAAGCAAGTGAGGCTCCACCAGTTGTGGATACACTCATTAACATTATCCCTTCTAATCCACTTGATGCCATGGTGAAGGGTGATATGCTGCAAGTTATAGCATTTTCTATTTTTATCGGAATTGGGCTATCCCGCATTGGACCTCGCGGTAAAGACTTATACCGATTAGTGGAACAGGCTAATGAAGTCTTGATGTATCTAGTTCAGCTAGTTATGAAGTTTGCTCCTTATGGTGCATTTGCTTTAATCGCAGACGCAATTGGATCACAGGGTAGTGATTCTCTGTTAAAAATGGTGAAATACTTGGCTGTAGTACTACTAGCACTCTTCATACACCTTGTTGTCACCTACGGATCAGCTATTGCTTTATTAGGGAAGATGAACCCTATTCAATTCTTCAAAAACTTCTCTCCAGCAATGGTTGTTGCGTTTAGTACATCAAGTAGTTCAGGTACATTGCCGGTCTCTATGAAAACAGTACAAAATAAGTTAAATGTGCCAAAACCAATTAGTAGCTTCGTGCAACCACTTGGTGCAACGATCAACATGGACGGTACAGCCATTATGCAAGGTGTAGCGACAATGTTCATCGCTCAGATGTATGGAGTTGATCTTGCTTTTAGTGATCTTGTAACGGTTGTTCTAACAGCAACACTTGCGAGTATTGGAACAGCAGGAGCACCTGGGGTAGGGTTGATCATGCTTTCAATGGTTCTGACATCGGTTGGACTTCCTGTTGAAGCAATTTCTCTAGTCCTTGCCGTTGATCGCCTGATCGACATGTGTCGTACAGCGGTAAACGTTTCCGGAGACGCTACAGCAGCTGTCATTATCGCGCGCTCTGAAGCAGGACGCGAAGACGAAATACCAGTTGTGCAAGAGCAGCAACATGCTTAATAAAAAGCAGTTCTTCCTATCAGGAAGAACTGCTTTTTTTATGTCATATTCTTTATCTGTATTTTATTTGTTCCATATAAGCTCCTTTATATGGAAGACTCGAAGCTGAGGCACTTCTTTGTGGTTAGGGCCGTTACGTTTGTTGAGTGCTTGGGTTGTCTGGAGAGGTTCGGAAGGCATAAAAAAAGCTTGTAGAATGATCTACAAGCTGTTTCATATAGTGAATAGCCAAATACTTGCTACAAATTAAAAGACTTGTTCTACTTCGCGAATTCCAGGTACCTCTTCTACGAGTGCACGTTCGATCCCGGCTTTTAGGGTGATTGTTGAACTTGGGCAACTACCGCAAGCCCCCATAAGACGAAGGCGAACAATTCCTTCATCTACATCTACTAATTCAACGTCTCCACCATCACGTAGTAAGAAGGGACGAAGTTTATTCAATACTTCTTGTACTTCATTTTCCATCATCCATCTTCTCCTTTCCTATACATCCATTATAATGCGTGTAAGCAAAAAAATCTATTGTGCAAACTGAATTTATCATAGTGAAACTTGATTTCACGATCTTATTTTTATTTTACAATTAATTAGTCGATTTCAAAAATAATTTTATATTTCTCGAAACATTTTGTAAAATGGAAGATAGCAGAAGTTTTGTGTGAGGGGGGAATGGATTTGAGTAAAGTTGTCATTACGGTATATGGAGCAGAAGAGCGCTGTGCAAGTTGTGTGAATGCTCCTGGTTCTAAAGAGACGTTTGAATGGTTACAAGCAGCAATTGGGCGTAAGTATCCTAAAGAGCATTTTCAATATCAATATGTCGATATCATGAAGCCTCTTGTTGAAGAGGAAAATAGAGATTTTACACAACGCATATTAGATGAAGAATTTTTTTACCCACTGATTGTCATAAACGGAGAGGTCGTAGACGAAGGTACCCCCCGATTAAAAGTTGTTTTCAAAGCAATTGAGGAGAAGGGAATTCAGCCAACTGGGTGAATGGAAAGTTAGTATTTGTCTGTCTTATAACAGAAGATGAATGCGCAGGTATTTCCTGTTTAGAAAAACCATGAGTTAAGTCCGTTGTCGTCTTGGACTAGAATATGGTAGCATGTATTTTTGAAGAGGGGATTCACCATAATAGAAAAGCAGAGGTGGATCTTGTGAACCCAATTATCGAATTTTGTATTAATAACTTAGCAAGCGGATCTCAAAAAGCCAAAGAAGAGCTCGAAAAAGATCTTGAACTTGATGTCATAGAATATGGATGCCTTAGCCATTGTGGCTTATGTGCTCAAAGCCTATTTGCGCTCGTCAACGGTGACCGAGTAACAGGTGAAACGCCAGAAGAGTTAGTGAAGAATGTGTATCAACACATCGAAGAGAATCCCCTGTTCTAACTTCACGATCAATAGAAAAGCGCGGGCCAAATTACCTGCGTTTTTCTTTTATTTCCTTACATAGAAGATGCAGGGGGTTTTACAAGTATTGGGTATCTTGTTAAAATGTACTTTGTTTATTTACCCAGGTAAAGGATTTCTTACGTATAGAAAAGAGGCTCACGCATGAAAGAAAAATGGTGTTATGTAGATTCGGGTTATGCCTCCCCTGCTTATAATATGGCGCTCGACGAAGCGCTTTTAAAATGGCATAGTAAGGGTGAGATCCCTCCAGTCATTCGTTTTTATGGTTGGGAACCAGCTGCTGTGTCAGTAGGATATTTTCAAAAGATAGATGGCAAGATTGATCTTGAATCTGTTAAGGCGCATGGGTTTGAAATCGTTCGCCGCCCTACAGGAGGAAGAGCTGTCCTGCATGATAATGAATTGACCTATAGTGTAATTGTTTCTGAGAATCATACTTCTATGCCTCCTACGGTAACAGAAGCTTATCGAGTTATATCTGAAGGTTTATTAAAAGGATTCAGAAATTTGGGAGTAGAAGCGGAATTCTCAATTCCAGAAGGGAAGATTAAACAAACGGGCTCAGCAGTTTGTTTTGATGAACCTTCTTGGTATGAATTAATTGTTGAAGGTCGAAAAGTTGCAGGGAGCGCTCAGACGAGACAAAAAGGTGTTATTCTTCAACACGGTTCAATCCCCATAGCGATGGATGATGTTACATTATTTGATATGTTCATTTATCCAAATGAGCGTGTGAAAGAGAGAGCGCGTAAAGCCTTTGGTGGGAAAGCGGTCGCAATCAATGAGGTGGCTGATTGTGATGTACCAATGGAAGAAGTGAAGAGTGCTTTTAAAGCTGGCTTTGAACAAGGACTAGATGTAGAATTAATACCATACACACTCACAGATGAACAACGAGAAGAAGTAGAGGAGCTTGTTCGTACCAGGTATCAGACAGATGAATGGACTTACTCTCGTTAAATGTTTTGCTTGAAATAATAGGTATAAGGATGTGTAAACATGGCGAAGAAAGAAGAACACGTACGTAAGCCGGAATGGCTTAAAATTAACATCAAGACTAATAAATCTTATAATCGCTTAAAGAAAATTATGCGTGAGCGCGGCCTACATACAGTTTGTGAAGAGGCAAGATGTCCAAACATTCACGAGTGCTGGAGCGAACGTAAAACAGCGACCTTTATGATTCTAGGTGATACATGTACACGTGGTTGCCGTTTCTGTGCCGTTAAAACGGGCCTTCCGAATGAATTGGATATGCAAGAACCAGAGAAAGTTGCAGAGTCAGTAGAACTTATGGACCTTAAGCACGCCGTTGTTACTGCTGTTGCGCGTGACGATTTAAAAGATGGCGGCGCGTTTGTATTTGCTGAAACCGTTAAAGCGATTCACCGTCGTCAGCCTGGTTGTACTGTTGAAGTACTTCCATCTGACATGGCCGGGGACTATGACAGTCTTCGTATGCTTATGGACGCAGGACCTGATATCTTCAACCATAACATTGAAACCGTTCGACGTTTGACGCCAAGAGTTCGTTCAAAAGCAACGTATGATCGTTCTCTAGAACTTCTTCAACGTGTAAAGGAAGTAGCTCCAAACACGCCAACAAAGTCAAGTATCATGGTGGGTCTTGGTGAAACAAAAGAAGAAATCATTCAGGCTATGGATGATTTACTTGCTCATGACGTTGATATCATGACTATTGGCCAGTATCTTCAACCTACGAAGAAACACTTGAAAGTAGAAAGATACTACCACCCAGACGAGTTTGAAGAGCTTCGTCAGATTGCTATGGAAAAAGGATTTCAGCACTGTCAAGCAGGACCATTGGTTCGTTCTTCCTATCACGCAGATGAACAAGTAAACGAAACTTCTCTTCAACGTCGTATTAAGTACATGAAGGGTTATGAAGAGACTTCTGATGAGAAGTTAGACACATTAAATTTCTAATTTATATTACCGAAAAGACCTGCAGTGCTATACTGCAGGTCTTTTAATTTCCTGTATTTAAAAGTTTGTTCGCCGTTTTCTTCTGGTCATCTTTAAGTTGAAACCATCCATCTCTAGCCATGTTAATAATTTTAGGATCAAAAGCTAACTGTTTCTTCTCGACTACAAGGGAGAAGTATTTAATGGCTTCCTCATTCCGTCCAAGGCGACGGTTCAATTCCCCGATTAAGTAAAGGACACGTAGTGCGTTCATCTCTGTAAAGAAGAAATCATCCTCTTCGTAAGCTTTTTTGTACATTTCTTCAGCCAATCGGATGAATCTGGCTTCTTGAAGAGCATCTTTCCTTTTACGGTATAGCCACACTACTCTTAAATACAATCCTGCTATGACAATGGCTTTTTCCTTCTTTAATTGAGCTGTATAAATTGCTAATTTGTAAGCATTTAGAGCATTGTTTTCTGTTCGTTCTTCGGAATAGTTCTGAGGTGTCCAGCGCTTAACAAGTTTTTCTGTAATTTCGTTACGAGACTGCTCAGACAAAAGGGTGGAGAATTGATCTGTATATGAATATCCACAATCCGGACAAACAATAGGAACGTAAAGCAACGGACTGTATTGCTCGTGTTTGTATAGCGTGCAAAAGTCTGTATCTGTCTTTATTGGGCGAGTGAATCGAGAGCGTACTTTTTTGGTTGTGAATGTATGTGCACAAAACGGACATTGGGACTGTTTATCATATAAAGGATGAATCGATTCGCTCATAAAAGCCCTCCTTAAATGATTTGGTTAGTTCAAATGTACTAAATATTTATGGCGCCCTCAAGTCTTTATACTCACGATAGGAAAAGGATTATTCTATTCTGGTTTGAAAAATTGAAGAGTATGCCATTTGTTAGTATACTGAGGGTAAGAAAGACGTAAGGAGGTACATGTATGACAATTAACATTACCGATAGTGCCAGCCAACAGATCCAGGAAATGCTAAAGGATGAAGAGAATCAGAATGTTCGCCTTCGTTTTGGCGTGAAAGGCGGCGGTTGTAGTGGTCTATCTTATGCAATGGGTTTTGAGAGTGAATTTAACGAAGAACTAGATACAACATTTGAAGAGAATGACATCCCTGTAGTGATGAATAAACAAGACATGGCTGTAGTAGAAGGAACCACTATTGATTTCAAGCAGAACATGATGGGTGGAGGATTTACGATTGATAATCCAAATGCCATCGCTAACTGTGGTTGTGGATCATCATTTAAGACTGCAACGAACGCTGGTACACCTGATAAAGATTGTTAATACCATTTAAAAAACCGCAAGCCTTCAAAAGGCTTGCGGTTTTTTTATGCTTTGCAGCAATGAAGGGTGTCAGACACCCTTTCGTGCTTTAGCGCAATAATGCGTGCCAGACACCGTTTAATGCATCATTTCGGTAATGTGCTAAAGGGTGTGTCTGTATGTTTAAGTGTTGGAGAATGGGTTAAAGGGTTTTATAAGGAAAACCATATGGGAGGCTCATTTTTGAAGTATTGTAAAAGCTTTTTGATGGTGCTCGGTATTTTAGGGCTTATACTTAATGCATGTGGACAAACAGAGGATAACTCAGGTGTAGAGCTATTAACTGCTGAGAAGGTAAATCAAGGCTTCTCTTTTGAGAGTAGTGAAATCATGAACGATTTATTCTCAGGCTAAGTTTGCGTTAAGCCTTTTGAGAAGGGAAATAATTATGGGGACTGCAGATAAAAAAAGATAGCCTCATGGAAGGAGGCTATCTTAAAAGGTTTAGGAACCGAAAAGGCTTGTAGAGTGCATTGGTTGTACCTTCGCCTTTGGATCAATGTATGCTTTAGCATTGTTTACAGCCGTTGGACCTTCACCAAATCCTGAAGCAATCAGTTTGACTTTACCAGGATATGTACAAATATCACCAGCTGCATAAATGCCTTTAATGTTTGTTTCCATACGAGAATTTACAACGATATTGTTTTTCTCGATGTCTAAGCTCCAGTCTTTAATAGGACCAAGCGAAGAAATAAAGCCGTAGTTAACAAGTAAGGAATCAATATCAAGGGTTTCTACACCTTCGCCTTTTGCTTCTTTAAGGACAACTTGATCAATCGACCCAGATCCAATTAATTCTTCTGGATTATATGGAGTCATTATGTTCACACTAGAATTATGAAGTTGTTCCACACTGTGCTCGTGAGCACGGAATTTATCTCTGCGGTGTACAAGTGTAACCTGCTCGGCGATTGGCTCAAGCATAAGGGCCCAATCGACAGCTGAATCTCCACCACCACAGACCATAACTTTCTGTCCTGCGAATCGTTCCATATTATCTACATGGTAGAACAAGTTTGATTCTTCGAATTGCTCGCAACTATCGATTTTCAAACGACGTGGTGAAAAGGCACCGTTTCCAGCTGTTATAATGATGGTTTTTGTGTAGTGTATGCCTTGATTTGTGGTGAGTTTAAAGGTTTCATCTTCAAGCTTCTCAACTTCCTGTACAGCTTCATTAAGTGCGATGGCAGGGTCAAACTGGTTAGCTTGTTCAACTAAATTGTCCACTAGTTCCTGGGCACGTACTTTTGGAAAGCCGGCTACATCGTAGATATATTTTTCAGGGTAAAGAGCGGAAAGTTGCCCGCCAAGTTGAGGAAGACTTTCGATAATTTTTACACTAGCTTGTCTCATACCACTGTAGAAAGCGGTGAACAGACCGACTGGGCCACCACCGATGATGGTAATGTCATACACTTTTTCTGACACAATAAATTCCCCCATTCTAAGAGTTTCATTCCGGATTCTATTTTATCATACTTATGATTGCCTTCTCCTTATCATATCAAAAAACCTTTCGTGGGGAAAAATATTTGAAATGTCTGAATGTCGATGATTTGTGATTTTAGGGTTGAAAATTGTAGAAAAAAAGACTATGATGATTTTTAGAAAATATTTTACGAAATTATGACAATTCTATTATCATAGGTGTCTTTTTTTATGCCGTAATTCGTGAAGTAAGTCACAATTAAGGCTTAGAAAGATGTACAGTGTATTTTGAAAAATTTATGTAAATGGAAGTGATATGTATGAACAGACCAAACATTGTTGTACTTGGTGCTGGGTATGGCGGAATGATCACGACTGCTAAACTGCAAAAGATGTTGGGCTCTAATGAGGCGAACATTACGTTAGTGAACAAACATAATTACCATTACCAAACAACTTGGCTTCACGAAAATGCTGCAGGTACGCTTCACCACGATCGTACGCGCATTAAAATCAGCGACGTGATTAATTTCAACCGTGTTAATTTCGTTCAAGATACAGTGGTAAGCCTTGATCCATCAAGTAAAAAGGTTCAACTTGAGAACGGCGAATTAACTTATGATTATCTTGTAATTGGACTTGGTTTCGAGGCTGCTACATTCGGAATCGAAGGTTTGAAAGAACACGCATTTACAATTAATAACATTAACTCAGCTCGTTTAATTCGTGAGCACATCGAGTATAACTTTGCTCGATACAACAATGAAAAAGAAGAGCGCCAAGACTTGCTTAACATTGTTGTTGGTGGTGCTGGTTTCACAGGAATCGAATTTGTCGGAGAAATTGCCAACAAAGTACCTGAACTATGTAAAGAATACGACATTCCTCGTGAGAAAGTTCGTATTATTAACGTAGAGGCTGCTCCAACTGTTCTTCCTGGTTTCGACGAAGAACTTGTTGAATACGCGATGAACCTTCTTGAAGGAAAAGGTGTTGAATTCAAGGTAGGAACAATGATTAAACAAGTAGAAGAACATAAGATTCTTGTTGAGAAAGACGAACAGCAAGAAGAGATCCCAACGAATACGGTCGTTTGGGCAGCGGGTGTTCGCGGTAACTCTCTAGTCGAAGAAGCTGGATTCGAAACAAACCGTGGCCGTGTTCCTGTTCGTGACGATCTTCGTCCAAATGGACATGATGATGTCTTTATCGTAGGGGACTGTGCTTTAATTATGAACCCTGAAAATGATCGTCCTTACCCTCCAACAGCTCAGATTGCCATTCAGGAAGCTGAAACAACAGCTCGTAACGTGAAGAAGGTTGTGAACGGAGAAGACAACCTTGAAACGTTTAAACCAGACCTAAAAGGTACAGTTGCTTCTCTTGGTGAAGGCCAAGCAATCGGTGTGGTATTTGGTGATAAGAAGCTATTCGGCTGGACAGCTTCTGTTATGAAGAAGATCATTGATAACCGTTACCTTCTTAAGTTAGGTGGAGTTGGATTACTTCTTAAAAAAGGTAAATTTAACATCTTCACGAAATAAATGTATGTAAAAAGCAAGGAAGAGATCTCTTCCTTGCTTTTTTATGATTTTCTTTCTGCTGATATAGCTTGTTTTTCTACATAGAACATAATAAAATATGGTAAGAAACCGTTTTACTACGTGGTCAATAGGGTAAAAGGATAGATTGATCAGACAGGAGGAAGCATCGGTGTTTATTTTTCAGGCTATTGTATCTGTTTTGTTATTCTTTGTGCTGTTTTTTGGGATTTCATTTCTAGTGAATATGTTGTTAAGAAAAACATGGCTGATTGCCTTTTTATATCCAATTATAATTGTGTTCATTGTTGATAATATCTCAACATTTAATTATTTCACAGCCTTTAATGAGTCGCTTGAAACAGCTATGAGTCACCTCGTCAATCTTCAAGTGATTGACATGGTCATCCTCTCTTCTGGCCTAGCAGGTGCTATTTGCTCAGGGGTTGTAATACGGATGCTACGCGTAAGAGGATATCAAATGTTCTAAGCAAACAGGTTAATACCAGTTTGCTTTTTTTTATGGGAAAATCATGATGATTCGAAACTAAGAAACTTTATTGTGTTTGGGGTCGTTGCGTTTCTTGTGAATAATCACTGAATTGTTTGGAAAAGATGACATCTAGAGAGGTGTTTACAAACAATGAAAAAAACAATGAAACGAATGCTGATGGTAGTTTTGTTTTTTGGTGCACTTAGTACAACTTTCATGTCCATTACGAATGTGTCTGCTAAAGAAATATCCAACTGGCTTCAAGATCAAACGAACTCGTTATTCCATTATCAATCTGATTATGAGCAAGGCCACTTTCGTGATATTAGCTTGGCTAAGAAAGGCGTAAACTACTTTGCTGCAAAAACAAGATATATTTCTAGTCAGCAGGTTGAGGGGCCGACTAGTATAGAAGAGGCGATGGACTTATCTCAATACCCAAAGGAAACGGTCTTGGCTACCGGTTATACAGCTGGAGTTGAATCAACTGGTAAAGATGCATCCCATCCTACGTATGGGATAACTTATTCAGGTGTTAAAGTTAAGCGTGACTTGTATTCAACAATTGCGGCTGACCTATCTGTATACCCGCTAGGGACTATTCTTTATATTCCGGGATATGGATTTGGTGTTGTAGCTGATAAAGGCTCTGCCATTAAGGGGAATAAGATTGATCTATACTATGAAACGGTAAAAGATGTCTACGAAGAGTGGGGCAAAAAACATGTCGACGTTTACGTGATAAAACGTGGTGAGGGACAAGTGAGTGAGGAAACATTAGCGATGCTAAACGATAATGAAGCCTTACAAGTTTTTAGACAAGATTATAAAGGATAAAATGGTTAACAGATCAAACCAAGCAAAGAGCATAGAGTAATTACTCTATGCTCTTTTTGTAATAATCGTATTGAAATGAACCCTTTTCTTGGATTTCGGTTCCTAACGTGATGTAAAAGAAGCCAGTCCTGTTAAGGTAACACGCCTAATAAAAATACTCTATCGTCCTGTGGAGAACCTAGGCGATAGAGTACGTAATAAATAGTAAAGGTTAAATGAACGATCTAAAGTCAACCTTTTTAGAATAGCAATGTATGTAGGACGATTGTTAATAAGATCCCCGTTAGTCCGCCAAAAAAAACTTCTATTGGCTGATGGCCTAATAGTTCTTTCAATTCTTCGCGTTTCTGGTATTCTGCCTTTGAATTCCAAAGGCGAGCTTCTTCAACGAAATGAGAAAAGTCTTTTAACAGCTGATTTAGCATAATCGCCTGTTCACCAGCTTGACGTCTTACCCCTGTAGAGTCAAACATCACAATAATAGCGAAGACACAAGACAATGCAAATATATTAGAGCCAAGGCCTTCTTGTAAGCCAATCCCTGTTGCAAGGGCTGTTACAGCAGCTGAGTGACTACTTGGCATTCCTCCTGTTGCAAACGCGAGACCTGGATTGAATTCTCTCATTGCGATGAATTGTATTGGAATTTTAACGAGTTGGGCGAAGACAATTGCGAATAGCGATGCCCATAGAGGAAAGTTGCTGAAGATCTCCATGTGTGTAGTCCTTCCTTTCTGCATTTTGAAACTTTCATGTATTAGTTCTTTTAGTACTTTATATTTTACCATGATTCTAAACTAGACAGTTGAATAGGGCTAAAGTGGGTTGTAAATTTTGTGTAAAAGGTTGTAAAGAAGGTGGAAAAGAGAAAAAGTTCTCTTATCTTCTAATTTTGAATGTTTCAATATTATAACATATTCATTATTTTAAGTCTTGTACGAAAGGGGCCATGATATACCGTTTAGGAAAGAGAAAAATTGAATAAACGGGAATTTACTCAATAGTCGATATTTTTTGTATAATGGAACTGGAGGTGGATGCAATGTTTACAATACAACCAACAACAGCATTATTTTCAGAAACGGACGCGCTTATATTTGGACTTTATCATGAGAACAAACAACACCAACCCGTATATGGGCAGCTAAATGAAGCTCTTGGTGGAGCATTAGACCAGTACATAAAAGACGGGGATTTATCTAATGATTATAATAAAATTTCTAAGGTGTATACGTTAAACCAAACAACTGCAAAGCGTATTTATGTTGTAGGACTTGGGAAGAAGAAGGAATTAACTTCCCAGAAACTTAAGAAAACGTTCGGTCGACTTTTTAAACAACTTCAAGCCGACGGACAGTCTAATTCCACATTTGTGCTTAATAGTTTTCAGACAGACCAAATTTCAGAGGAAACGGCAGCTGAAATGCTATCTGAAGCCATGGTGATTGCTCCTTACCAATTCGAGAATTATAAAACAACCAATAAGAAACCTGTTACAAAAATGGAGCATGTGACGCTTTTATCCGATCAGCAAGAAGCAAGCTTAAAAGGAAGTCTAGAAAAAGGGTACGCACTTGGTCATGGTGCTAACACAGCGCGTCACCTTGTACAGCTGCCTGGCAACTTATTGACCGCTACAGATCTTGCGGAATACGCTGTATCTATGGCTGAAGATTATGGGTTTGAAAAAGAAATATTAGAAAAAGAAGATATGGAGCGTCTTGGTATGGGTGCACTCTTAGCTGTGAACCAAGGCTCGACAGAACCTCCTAAAATGATTGTCCTGAAGTATCAAGGTAAAGAAAAATGGGAAGACGTAGTTGGCCTTGTAGGGAAGGGGATTACATTTGATACAGGAGGATACTCCATTAAGCCTAAAGACGGGATAGTAGGTATGAAAGGGGATATGGGTGGAGCTGCAGCGGTTTTAGGCGCGATGGAAATTGTGGGTCGATTAAAGCCTAAACAAAATGTTGTCGCCGTAATCCCATCTACAGACAATATGATTAGTGGAAGTGCCTTTAAGCCTGATGATGTTATTACTTCTTTAAGTGGCAAAACCATCGAAGTCTTAAACACCGATGCAGAAGGGCGTTTAGCTTTGGCTGATGGTATTACGTACGCCAAGCACCATAAAGCGGATCGAATTATTGATGTAGCAACCCTTACAGGTGGGGTCATAGTAGCGCTTGGAGACTCGATGACAGGGGCTATGACCAATAACGACGATTTATATGAAAAGGTTGATCGTGCATCTAAACAAGTGGATGAACTTATTTGGCAACTTCCTTATAACGAAATGTATAAGCAACGCGTTCGTTCAAGTGAGCTTGCTGACTTAAATAATTCACCTGGTCGAAAAGGTCATGCTATTATGGCTGGGTCTTTCCTTGCCGAGTTCGCGGAATCCACACCATGGGTACACTTAGATATAGCGGGTACTTCACAGGCTGAGGCAGCTTACGATCTTGGTCCAAAAGGTCCAACAGGTGTTATGGCTCGTACATTAGCTACCTATATTATCAACTTGTAAGAAGTTCGAAGCATTTGATTATTCTGTTGAGCAAAGACATCGCTTATTGTAGTGTTACGTATGGAAAGTGAAGGAATTATAAGTGCCGGTTCTCCATTAGGAGGTTGGCACTTTTTTACTTGGGTGGAGGGGTTATAAAAGTAGAAACTCGCTTCTACCAATGAAAAGCGAGTTCCATTTTGCAGCAGTCTTGATTTTGAGATTGAGCAGTTAGTGTGAGGTGAATGCCGTCGGGGTTGTAGTGTATTTCTATCGGATGTTGAATGCCAGTTCCTTGGATTAATTGTTTTACTTTCTCATTATTAGACTGTTGGGCAGCTTTCATCACCTTCTGTGAAAAGTTTGGAGAGGTGGCGAATTTTTCGATGATAATATGAGCGTCAGACATGAGTGACTGAAAGGCCTTTGCCGAATCTGTTAATGTTGTAGGATCAACATCAGGGTAGGTGGGGCGAAATTGTGGCATAGGGTATGATCCATAAGCAGGGGGAGCGTAGGGTATCCACAAGGGATATGAATAACGATACATAAAAACCCTCCTTCTTCACACAAACACTATATGAAGAAGAAAGAGGATCTGTGCGCTTTCACTATATAAATGGTTCGTAGAGTGGTTCTCCTTTAACGATAAACAAGCCCCCTTATACGTAAGACTCTAAGTTGAGAGATTGCCTCCGTTTTCCCAAATTGAGAATGAGGTGGTTCGGGAAATCACTCGCTTTCCGCGGCGAGCTGGGAAGCCTCCTCGTTCGCTACGCTCTCTGTGGGGTCTTCCCTAGGCTCCTACTGCCGCAGGAGTCTCGCAATTTCCCGAACCACCTCTGCCATATATGAGGGAACGGAAGCATACCACGTATGAGAGGGCATATTTTGAAGTCCCGCCACGCTCGGGATAAGGGGACGTTAAACGACTTCTGATAGGGGGGGCTGGGGAACGGGGAGACTCCTGCGGGAGAAAGAGGTCGACGAGACCCCGCAGGGTGGGTTTCGCGAGGAGGCTCGACAGCTCGCCCGCGGAAAGCGAGTCGTTCCCCAGACACCCCTACCACTCAATAAACGTAACGTCCCAACTCACAATAAAGTGTCTCAGCTTCGAGTCTTCAACAATCCTGCCCTTATAAGGAATAACAACATTAAATTTTAACAGAGCCAATAAAATAAAAAACCTGAATCTATTTAGGATTCAGGTTTCGTAAGGTATTACTGTATAGCAGCTTCTAGAGCCACTTCAATCATTTCATTGAAAGTAGTTTGACGCTCTTCTGAAGTCGTTTCTTCGCCTGTGATGATATGATCACTTACTGTCAGAACAGAAAGAGCCTGGCGATCATATTTCGCTGCAAGCGTATAGAGGGCTGTCGTTTCCATTTCAACGGCCAATACGTTGTAATTAGCTAGTTGATCAAATAATTCCATTGCGTTATCGCGATAGAAGCTATCACTAGTAAAGACGTTACCAACACGAAGCTCAAGGCCTTGTTTCTCACCGGCATCGTAGGCAGCTTTCAACAAACCAAAGTCAGCGGTAGGTGCATAGTCAATGCCGCCAAACGTCATGCGGTTCATTTGAGAGTCTGTAGAAGAAGTAGACGCTAAAATAACGTCGCGTACTTTTACATCCTTCTGAAGGGCGCCGCAAGAACCAACGCGAATTAATTTCTGGACATCATATTCTTGAATTAGCTCATTCACATAGATAGAAATGGATGGAACACCCATGCCTGTACCTTGTACAGAGATACGTTCTCCTTTATAGGTACCTGTGTAACCATACATGCCACGTACTTCATTGTAGCAAGTGACATCTTCTAAAAAATTCTCTGCGATATACTTCGCGCGAAGTGGATCCCCAGGTAATAAAATTTTATCTGCTATATCTCCTTTGTTTGCACCAATATGTACACTCATCGGATCATGCCTCCTTAGTTTCTCGAGTCTTACGTTTCAAAGGTACCACAAGAGTGGTTACAAAACAAATGGCAACGATTTCAATAAGAAGTTGTATAGTGGCTAGGTTTTCCAATCATCTCTTGGTACAATAAAGGATAAATGGAAAAACTAATAGTGAGCCCCTCTTTATCACGAAAGAGAAAGGGTTCTAATACACTATGCTTATACTTCTCATCCACCATAGAAATGATGCGAAGGAAGGAAAGGGGCTTTACGGCAATGAATATATCTATTTCTAAACTACCGGGTATTGGTCAAAAGATATCACTTACAACAGCAGAGGATAGTCAACTTGTGTTAATCGTGCATCACACTGGAAAACGAGAGCTCTACTTTTTTGAAGAAGCGGATAGTGATGAAGCCGATTTCGGAATGGATTTAACAGCTGATGAAACAAGAGAACTTGGTGCACAACTTCTGGGTGCAACGTATCAACCCGTTGATGCAGATAAACTGAAAATGTTTAATAATCAAATTGTGATGGATTGGATTGAAATAAAGGCTCCTTCCTCATTAACTCAAAAAACAATTGAAGAATCAGAGATTCGAAATAAGACAGGAGCAACCATTATTGGATTAGTAAAAGGAGACGATATCATCGCTATACCTGAAGCTTATACGACGCTGCAGGCCGGAGATGTGTTAATGGCCATTGGAAAGAAAGACCAAATTTCTTCGCTAACAGCTTTGTGTAAAGGGGAGGAATGATTCCCGTGCATGTTGAAGTGCCCACTTTGCTTGGAGCCGGGCTCGTTCTTTTGCTCATTTTTTGGCTTGGCTTTTTAAGTATCAAGATCAAATTTCCAAATGTGATTTTATACATTTTGTTAGGTATTGTCCTTGCAGACGCCATTCATGGTAATGAAATATTACATTTTGCGAGTGAGATTGGAATTGTGTTGCTGTTCTTTCTTCTGGGGCTCGAATTCAACATCAAACGGTTAGGTGGGATCGCTAAGAAGATCTGGCCGGCAGGTTTGTTAGATGTTGCTTTTAGTTTAGGCATCTCTTTACTAATCTGTTTAGGATTCGGACTGGATCTTCTGACATCCTTTCTAATCGGGGGCGTTACATATGCAACAAGCTCCTCTATTACAGCTAAATTGCTCGATGATACAAGCCGAATGGCGAACTCGGAAACAGAGTTTATTCTAGCGCTTCTCATCTTTGAAGATTTAGTAGCACCAGTAATTGTTGCTGTCTTAATGGGTGTTACAAGTGGTGGGGAATTCCAAACTGTGGACTTACTCATACTTGTTGGGAAAATCATTGGTTTGACAGTAGGGGCCATTATTTTAGGAAAGACACTCTTCAAACGATTTGAAGAGTTGCTTGAGAAGATTGATGATGAAGACTTTAAGATTGCGCTATTGATCGGAATTTCACTATCTTATGGAGGACTTGCTTTATACTTAGGTCTTTCAGAGGTATTAGGTGCTTTCCTGGCAGGTATGATGCTTGCTGAAATCGGTAAAATTGAGCGTGTTGAACAGACGGTTCTTCCTGTGAAAGATTTGATGCTCCCGCTATTCTTTGTATATTTTGGGACGACAATTGAATTCGGCGATGGAGTTCCGAAAGTTGGTCTGCTCATTACGTTAATTGGCTGGTCTCTAGTGGCCAAAATTCTTGTGGGTATGATTGGGGGAAGGCTCTATGGTCTCTCAAAAAGGGTTTCTTTTCGGGCTGGTTTGTCGATTTGTTCAAGGGGAGAGTTCTCTGTAGTAATTGCTGCTTTAGCAACGGGTGTAATTAAAGTGTTTAGTGGGATTTACATTGTGATTGCAGCTTTCATCGGTATGATGCTATTTGAGAGAGCTCCGCAAATTACAAATTTAATTTACGGAAAACCAATGAAAAAGAAGAAGAATTTAAAAGTACCAGGATAATAAGAAAACGGCTCTTCATGAAGAGCCGTTTTTTATAGAATGTCCTTATGAGAAATACTGGTGCTCCAACTCATCCACTCGTTGTAACGCAAGCTTCGAGAAATCATTATCTTTCTTGTTGAGTTTTTCTTTTAAGCGATCAAGCGCTTGTTTTAGTGAATCCTTGTATGCCGGTACCTCATCTTCATATAAGTGAACGGCTGATTTAGATACATTTGCTTTTTCATATTGGCTTAAGGCTTTTCGCTGGTGGAAAAAAACATTTTCCGTCTGTCCAGGGTTGTGTAAGTCACCCTGTTGAGGATGCTTTAACACAGCTAGTACTTTTACTAAGTACATCGAACTACGGTCTTCAACGATCTCTCCAGCGTATACACCTGTTTTATAATGAGCTTTTACAACTGTTCCGGCTTCAAATTCGGCCATCTCCATTCCCTCCTAGTTCAAAAAATTCACTTTCTTTTATCGTATCAAATCGAACTAGGAAAAGGAATTGTCACAGATTATCTATTGCCATTAGATTAGGAAATCGTTATCATCGTAGGTAATGAATGGACTTATGACATGATAAAGGACGTGCATGCATCATGATGGAATTTCTGTATTTCCCTGAGGATAAGACAGAATATATCCCAGCTGTCATCTCGCTTTTAATCTTTGCTGTTGGTGCAGTATTAGTTATGAGATGGATTATAAATGTAAATAAAAAGCAAGAGCAGAGAGCCGAAGAACAATTTGGTGACCCTGTAGAGCACTCTCCCGCCCAGGATCAACAAGGCAGAGAGCATGAAGACAGCAAATAAGAGGAATTATTCGGTTGAGGTAAAATGGATAGTAAGCATAAAGAAAACGAGCAGGAACCTACAAAGGGGTCCTGCTCGTTTTTGTTCCCTTACACTCAACTAAAGCTAACGGAAACACTCTCTCAACTTCGAGTCTTCCAAATAAGGAGATTAATAAGGAAAGTGTGTTTAGGAAACTGGAGGTGTTGGTGTTGGCTTCGCGTAGCCTTCCTTATAGGTCTCATCAATCATAGTGCGGATATCTTCAACAGACTGCCCCTTACTATACTCAATCATCGCTTTAGCGGCGATTTCAAGGCATACGTTACATTTCGTACCATGATCATCCCATACGATAGATTGTTCATCTTGGTCATGGATGAAGCAATCGTAGTTATTCATATGTCCTACGCTATCTCCACATCCACAATAACAAGGCATTTGTTCGAGTAGCTCTTGGTGTTGAACGGCTCCTTGGTAAATGGTCCTGATGTCCTCGTGTTTTTCATCTAGAAAAGAAGGTAAAGACGCTTTACTAGCTGTGGTTTCCTGAATGTCTCCTATAACAACCCCGTGATCCCCGCCGTCATGTTTGCTTTCTTCATTTCCGCATCCTGTTAAGCCTATACTCAATAACAAAAGTCCAATTAAGGCCATGGCCATTTTACGCATCCCATTTGCTCCTTTGTAATCCTTCATTTTCCTTTAGTTTACCGCTTTCATATAGGGAGTTCAATTCACTTCACAGAATAGACATGATTAGAGTAAGGCTAGGGGATTAGGGTTAAAACGATTAGAACTGGTCAACACTGTATAGTAAGTATGCTTGAAAGGAAGAGGTAACATGAGAGTAGGGAAACTGGGCGTAATTGTCGCGCTTACTTTATTTGTAGCAGGATGTTCTAGTCAGAATCGATCATCCATTGAAATAGAAATGTATAATCCAGCCGGAGATGCTTTAGGGACAGCTAAGTTATCAGAAGAAAATGATTCGGTAGCTATTAAGTTATCGTTAACTGGGCTATCTCCAGGGCTTCATGGCATACATGTGCATGAGTACCCTGTATGTGAAGGGCCTGACTTTAAATCAGCAGGTAATCACTTGAATCCTGACAATAAAGAACATGGGGCAATGAATCCGAAGGGAACTCATTTGGGGGATATGCCCAATGTAGAGGCGGATTCATCTGGAAAAGTAAATGCAGAACTTGCAGTCCAAGGGGCGACGCTAATGGATGGGAAAATGTCTTTACTGAAAGATGAAGGAACCTCATTAGTCATTCATGAAGGTGTGGATGACGGCCTAACTCAGCCTGCTGGTGATGCAGGGGACAGGATTGTATGCGGTGTGATTCAACTAGAAGAAGCAGCTAAGAAGAATCCTCCATCAGACCCTTCAGAAGATGGGGGAGAGAAGGAGAAAGAATAAAAGTCAATCATAAGAAAAAGGCTACCTCAACCTATTGAGGCAGCCTTTTTAATTAGGCATCTTGTTCTGTTAATACTAGGGGGCCTTCTTTTGTGATGGCGATTGTATGCTCAAATTGAGCGGATAGCCCTTTATCTGTAGTTCGAGCTGTCCATCCATTCTCATCCATCTGAGAGTGCCAAGTACCTGTGTTTACCATTGGTTCAACAGTAATCACCATGCCTTCTTTCAGGCGCTGTCCCTTTCCTGCTTCTCCGTAGTGAAGAATGTTTGGTTCTTCGTGAATGGAATTCCCGATGCCGTGTCCAGTGAAGTCACGTACAACAGAATAGCCTTCATCTTCTACGTAAGATTGGATAGCGTGACCAATATCGCCTAAGCGTTTACCGACCTGACACTGCTCAATTGATTTATAGAGAGCCGTTTTCGTAACATCTACAAGACGTTGTGTTTCTTCAGAAACATCTCCGACTGTATATGTCCAAGCAGAGTCGGCAAGTGCGCCGTTTAAGTTCACGACCATATCGATCGTCACGATATCGCCATTTTTTAGAGCTTCTTTACGAGGGAAGCCGTGACAAATTTCGTCATTAATGGATGCACAAGTGGCAAACTCATAGCCCTGGTAGCCTTTTTGTTCTGGTGTAGCGCCGTGTTTAGCTAAATACTCATCAACGAAGTTCTCGATCTCCATCGTTGTTACACCAGGTTTGATCATTTTAGCGATTTCTCTGTGTGCAGATGCTAGCAATTTTCCAGCTTCGTGCATCAGTTCAATTTCTCGCTTACTTTTACGATTAATCATGTTTCTCACCTTACCTTCTAGAACTAAAAAGGGTCTTGCTATTATCTTATGAGACCTACCCTTAACGATACCATGGATTGCAATTTAATTCGAATCGGTATCGTTTTGTTTTTTCACTGCTTGAACAATTCGGTCAATTCCTTCATTTAAGGTCTGGGGAGGTGTAGCGATATTGATACGCATAAATCCTTCGCCTTCTTTTCCGAAAGAAGCCCCATCATTAAGGCCAACTTTTGCTTTTGTTCTCATAAATTCTTTTAACTCGTTATGTGAAAGACCAAGATCTCGACAATCCATCCATACGAGATAAGTTCCCTCAGGCTCAATAATTTGAATCTGACTTATTTCTTCGTGAACTCGTTTCATTAACAAGTCTTTATTAGCATCTAACACTTCAACCAGCTCATTAAGCCATTCCTCTCCATGCTCATAGGAAGCTTCGATGGCTGTTACTCCCATGGTGTTTAGCATGTTAAGTCCTTGAAGGCCAAATTGAGCATCAATTTTCTTCTTCATATCTTGATCAGGCGTGACAATATAGGAAGCTTGAAGTCCAGCAATGTTAAAGGTTTTCGTTGGTGAGAAGTACGTTGTAGTTCTATGTGCTATCTTATCTGATAAAGAAGCAATTGGTATATGTTTATGTCCAGCATATATCAGGTCAGCGTGAATTTCATCAGATAGAATGAGGACATCGTGTTTGACGCAAAGGTCAGCCATTCGTTGCAATTCATCTTTTGTCCATACTCGTCCAACTGGATTATGAGGATTGCAGAGTATAAAAGCCTTCACGTTTTGAATCTTTTCTTCAAAATCCTCGAAGTCGATTTCATACCGTCCATCTTGTAGTTGAAGTGAGCTTGTAACTATATTTCGATCATGTTTTTTTATTACATCATAGAATGGGGGATAAACAGGTGTCTGAATTAAGATTGAATCTCCTGGTTCGGTTAGTGCCTCGACACTTGTATGAAGAGAAGGGACAACACCTGGGCTATAAGAAAGCCAATCCGTGCTGATTTCCCAATGATGTTTTTTAGATAGCCACTTTTTTATAATGGAATGGATGGATTCATCTGTCACTGTGTAACCAAATATTCCGTGACTAGCGCGATCCACAAGTGCATCAACTACAGGTTTTGGTGTTTGAAAGTCCATGTCTGCTACCCACATTGGTAGGATTTCTTTATCTTTAAAAAGTTGCTCTGTAAGATCCCATTTAACAGAGCGTGTGTTACGTCTATCCACAACTTCATTGAATGTCATATCGTTACCCTCCTAAAATAGTTCCATTTCTATTAGTATGATACAAAAAATTTCCGTAAAAACGAAACAATCCGTATGAGAAAAAAGAGAGAAAAAGAAGAAGCGACCCTTTAAGAGGTCGCTTGCTTTGGCGGTAAACAGAATTGTTTAATCTTTTCATTTAACACAGATGGAACTTCTTCAGGAAGTAAATGACCGCTTTGTTCAAATACTTCTAGTTCCGCTGAAGGCAAATCTTTTACCAACCTATGGCCTAGTGATACTGGCAATACCTTATCTTCTTTCCCCCAAAATACCAAACAACTTGCTTCGATTTCTCTTAGATGCTGAGATGCCAAATCCCCTTCACGATCTCGGATCATTTTGGAAAGGCACCTGAAGATCTCTTCCTTAAAGAAAGGCTTCATATACCCTTGAATCATCTCCTTGTTGATCATGTGTGGATCGTGTACACAATCAAGGAGGGAGTGATATACCCCTTTCTTATACAGACGTCGTTTTAATAGGAAAGGGAATACCGGTAATCGGCTAGCGTGCTGTAACCAGAAACCTAGCTTCTTCATATATGTGGAAGGGGCCATCAAGATAAGCTTATCGATTCGTTCAGGGAAGAGATGGCTGCAAGTGAGTGCCACCTGCCCTCCCATTGAATGTCCGGCAATAGATGCTTTTTGAATATGGTGTTGGTCCATCAACTCGATGATGATATGTGCGAAGTTTGAGTAGGAAAATTTGTAAGACCAATTTTTATCACTATTTCCGAATGGTGGAAAGTCGAAGGAAAAGACATCAAAGTGTTCAAGTAATTCTGGAATCATAAATCGGTAGCAAAACTTAGAAGATAGAAAACCGTGTACAAAGACAAGGGCTGGTTTTTTGCCAGAGGAAGGGGAAGTGTAACGCTGGTAGGCGATATTGACTCCGTTATGCTTTAGCCATTCATCTTTTACGTGGATGTGCGATCCGTTCACTGTCCATTAACCTCCATAACTAGATTGTATAAGGAAATGATTAGTAGTAGGCTTTTTCCTTTTAAATTAATTTATTAAACGTTTGAATCGGTAGAAAATATAAAATCTCATGACGTTAGGGTATGCGAAATGGAGGGTTTCATTCAAAAGGCAAAAAAAAGCAAAGCGCCGAGTACGCTTTGCCTTACAGGGGGAATACGAGAAAGTCTTACGTTACTCAATATTACCGCTTTTAACTAATGTTAAACCTGTTTTTTTATTTTTTATATTTAATTTCTTTTAGCATCTCCATAACCTTTAATACATCGTCTTCTGTAAATTCTTTTACATGGCGAAGAAACAGCTTTGTTCGTTTCACGCCGACTTCCATAATTAAATTGTTTAATTCATCATCAACTTCTGATTCATTAGTCGTGTTTGTACTCTCTAACAATTCAGATGCAGGCATATCAAGAACAGTGGATATTCTCAGGATCGTTTGTAATTCAGGGGTGTGTTCGTCATTTTCAATTCTTTCCATTGTTTGTTGTCCGGTTCGAACGCGAAAGGCAAAGTCCTCTAAAGAGAGACCTAATTGCTCACGTTGAGTGCGAATTTGTTTACCTAAACTCATCAGAACGCCTCCTTATCCCTTTCCAAAATGTAGTATGCTACATTTATCTTATCATACATAAACGCGGAAAATAATCTTTATATGTAACAACATTTTGAAACATGATACTTACTATATTTTATGATTTAAGGAAAGCTTTGAGGGGGGATTACGTCTGTTGAAACCCTTATATAGGGGAAGCTCGTACAGGGTGATTTAATAGGATTTAAGTGCGACTTCCTTTTGCGAAAATTAAGGTCTTGTGATATAATCATTTATTGCGTGAAAATAAAACGAATATAAACAGATCGGGAGTTGTATAGCAATGGCAAAGTTCGAAACAGGTCAAGTATTGGAAGGTAAAGTAACAGGCATTCAACCATATGGTGCATTCGTTGCTTTAGACGAAGAAGTACAAGGTTTAGTACACATTTCTGAGGTTACTCATGGTTTCGTTAAAGACATTAACGAGCACCTAAACGTTGGTGACACAGTGAATGTTAAAATCCTAAACATTGATGAAGGAAAAGGTAAATATTCTTTATCAATCCGTGCGACTCAAGAAGCTCCAAAGCAAGAGAAGCAACCACAGCGTAAGCCTCAACAGCAAAAGCAACAAGCTGCTGTTCAACAAGAAGAAGGTACACCAGCTGGCTTCAACACGCTTAAAGATAAGCTTGACGAGTGGATCAACCAGTCTAAAGAGCGCGAAAATACTTTCCGTAAGTAATAACGAAAAGAGGCTGTCCTTTAAGGGCAGCCTCTTTTTATGTTGTCATATAGCATCAGTCATTACTTTGTCTGACTTTTAACAAAGTAATTATTCAGTCTCTGGTTCTGTGCGATCAGCCATTTCTTCACTTGGTTTGAATAGCATGCTCAGGCTAATAAGACCACTAATTCCTACAAGTGTATAGATCACACGTGCAAATGCGCCGCTCTGTTCGCCGCCTCCAAATAGGGCTGCCACTAAATCGAACTGAAACAATCCAATAAGTCCCCAGTTTACAGCTCCAATGATTACTAACAACAAAGCAATACGTTGTAGAGTACTCATGATCTATTCCTCCTTCATAATTTAAATATGATTCTGTAGTAGCTTTTGTAGTTTTTGATGAAGTATACAAAAATGTTAGGTATAGAAAGGAGCATAAGGTCTACATGATTCCCGGTGTTAATTTTTTTATAAGAATATTTGAAAACTAATCGAAGTTTACATGTATTGTTTAGATTTGAGGACATGGGAATGAACTGTCGTATTGTCCTAAGCTAATTTTTTGATCTTTGATATTATCTTGGACATAATAGACACTGGACTTAATTCTGAAAGGGGAATTTACCAATATGGAACAGTTTGTATTTCACAATCCGACAAAATTAATCTTTGGTAAAGATCAGTTAGAGAAATTATCAGAGGAAATCCCTTCCGATGTAAAGAATGTGCTACTTGTTTATGGTGGCGGCAGCATAAAAAAGAATGGTTTATATGATCAGGTTGTTAATAAATTAAATGATATGAGTGTAAATATTACAGAATTGGCTGGCGTTGAACCCAATCCTCGCTTAGCTACGGTTAAAAAGGGTGTAGAGCTTGCTAAGGAGAATAATATTGACTTCTTACTTGCAGTTGGAGGCGGTAGTGTAATTGACGCTACAAAAACGATTGCAACAGGGGCCAAATACGATGGTGATCCATGGGATCTTGTTACGCGTAAAGCGACACCTGAAGATGCAATTGAATTTGGGACCGTCCTTACATTAGCGGCGACAGGTTCTGAGATGAACGCTGGTTCTGTTATTACGAACTGGGAAACAAATGAAAAGTACGGTTGGGGTGCACCACCGTTCACGAATCCTAAGTTCTCTATTCTAGACCCAACAAATACCTTAACCGTTCCTCGCGACCAAACGATTTACGGAATGGTAGATATGATGAGTCACATTTTTGAACAATACTTCCACCAGCCAACAAACGCGCCTGTACAAGATCGCATGGCTGAAGGCGTTTTAAAAACGGTTATTGAAACAGCGCCGAAGATGCTAGAAGACCTTGAGTCTTATGAGCATCGTGAAACGATCCTTTATGCCGGAACAATCGCTCTAAACGGAATGCTACAAATGGGTTACCGTGGTGATTGGGCTACTCATAATATTGAGCATGCGGTTTCTGCGGTTTATGATATTCCGCATGCAGGCGGACTTGCGATTCTTTTCCCTAACTGGATGAAGCACAACGTAGATCACAATGTAGATCGCTTTAAGCAACTAGCTGTGCGCGTATTTGAAGTAGATCCACAAGGCAAAGATGACCGTACGGTGGCGTTGGAAGGTATTGATAAACTACGTGAATTCTGGACATCTCTAGGTGCTCCTGAACGTCTTGCCGACTACGACATCGGTAATGATCAGCTTGATCTTATTGTAGATCGTGCAATGAAACGTGGTCCATTCGGCAACTTTAAACAACTTCATGACGAAGATGTAAAGACGATTTTAGAAATGTCTCTATAAGCATGATTCAAGAAGCAGGCTGTTCTCAGTCTGCTTTCTATTTCTTTTGAACGATTTTTAACGGAAATTACAATCTGTATTCGCTTACATGTTTAAGATCGCTTGATTTGCTGTAAGCGTTTCGATAAAGTGAAGTTTAGAAAGATAAGTTGGAGGGATACATAATGACTCACATTCGTTTTGATTATGAAAAAGCATTACCGTTCTTTGGTGAACATGAACTAACGAATATAAAAGAAACTGTAAAACTAGCGCACCATTCTTTACACAATAAAACAGGTGCTGGGAACGATTTCTTAGGTTGGTTAGACCTTCCTGAACAATATGATAAAGAAGAATTCTCTCGTATTCAAAAAGCGGCAGAAAAGATTAAATCAGACTCTGATGTTTTACTTGTTGTCGGTATTGGAGGATCCTATCTAGGTGCCCGTGCGGCATTAGAAATGTTGAATCACTCATTTTATAATGAGCTGTCTAAAGATCAACGTGAGACACCACAAGTCTTTTTCGTAGGAAACAGCATCAGTGCTCCTTACGTTAACGACCTATTTGACGCAATTAAGGACAAAGACGTTTCTGTAAATGTCATTTCAAAAAGTGGTACAACAACTGAACCTGCTATTGCTTTCCGCATCTTCCGTGAGTTCTTGGAGAACAAGTATGGTAAAGAAGAAGCTCGTAAGCGTATTTATGCGACAACAGATAAGCAAAAAGGTGCACTTAAAACGTTAGCATCAGAAGAGGGTTATGAAAGTTTCGTTATCCCAGATGATGTTGGTGGCCGTTTCTCTGTGCTTACAGCTGTTGGACTTCTTCCTATTGCTGCAAGTGGCATTAACATTCAAGAAATGATGGAAGGCGCTCAGCTTGCTCAACAGCAGTTAAGTGAAGAGGATCTTGAGAAGAACCCGGCTTATCAATATGCAGCAGTACGTAATGCTCTATATAGCAAAGGTAAGACCATTGAGATGCTTGTAAACTATGAGCCAGCTCTTCAATACTTTGCTGAGTGGTGGAAGCAGTTATTCGGAGAAAGTGAAGGAAAAGACCAAAAAGGAATTTTCCCTTCTTCCGCTAACTTCTCGACTGATCTTCACTCAATGGGGCAATATGTTCAGGATGGTCGTCGTGATTTGTTTGAAACTGTTCTTCATGTTGAAGAACCTAAGAGTGATGTGACGATTAAAGAAGATGAACAGAACCTGGATGGATTGAACTACCTTGCAGGAGAGACAATTGATTTTGTAAACGAGAAAGCTTATGAAGGAACGATGCTTGCTCATACAGACGGAGAGGTGCCAAACCTAATTGTGCATGTTCCAAAATTAGATGCATATACTTTCGGTTACATGGTTTACTTCTTCGAAAAAGCATGTGCTGTTAGTGGCTACCTACTTGGTGTTAATCCATTTGACCAGCCAGGTGTAGAAGCTTACAAGAAGAACATGTTCGCTTTACTTGGAAAGCCAGGCTTCGAAGCTCAAAAAGCAGAACTAGAAAAACGTTTGAACAAATAAGATTAAATGATGAAGTTGAGAACGAGCACCTCTTTTGGGTGCTCGTTTTTTTGTTGGTGGAAATAGGTGTGGGTGTGGAGGGAGCTAATTGGCTCAAGTCGTGGAAGGAAGGGCACAAGGCTGGGAATTGACTCAAGTTGGGGTGTGAGGGGCTCGAGTAGAGGGTGAAGCGGCTCAAGTTAGTAGGAACTGGCTCAACATTCGGCAAAATTGACTCAAGTCGTTCAAAATCCAGCTCAAGTTAAGAAGGAGTCACTCAAGTTAGGTAATCCCGACTCAAGTTGAAGGGGGAGCGGCTCAAGAATCATCAAAAGTGGCTCAGGTCTAAGGAGGAAGGTGTGTGGTTTCTCAAGTTAGGCCGTGCTGGCTTAAGTTGACTGATTGGAGGAGAGGTATTTCGATTGGTAAATTCATAATTACATATTGCATAAATAAAAAAGGAGGATCCGCATAAGGGTCCTCCTTTTTTATGAATAGCAGTGGATTACTGAGCTGTATACCCGCCGTCAATGACAATGGCTTGTCCTGTTACACTTTTCGCTTTTTCACTAGATAGGAACATTGCGTAGTCTGCAATTTCTTCTACTTGAAGTAGGCGTTTTTGTGGAACAAGCGGATAGATCACTTCTTCTAATACTTTTTCTAATTCGACACCGCGTGATTTCGCAAGGTCTTCCATTTGACCTCTCACAAGTGGTGTGTCTACATAGCCTGGAGCAATGGCGTTTACTGTGATGCCGTGTTCTGCGCCTTCTAGGGCAGAGACTTTAGATAAGCCAATTACACCATGTTTAGCACTGTTATATGCCGCTTTGCCACTAAAGCCAATTAGTCCATTGATGGAAGCCATATTTAGAATACGACCGTATCCTTGTTCCTTCATAATTGGAAATACTTTTTTCGTAGCGATAAATGGTGCTGTAAGCATAATATCTTGCATTAAACGGAATTTGTCTGTTGGGAATTCTTCGATTGGAGATACGTGTTGAAGACCTGCGTTGTTAATAAGAACGTCAAGGCGACCGTAAGTTTCAACAGCCTTATCGATAGCAGCTTCGATTTCTTCTTCACTTGTTACGTCAGCTTTTACGCCAATAGCGTTTAAACCTTTTTCTGTAAGGGATTTTGCTGCATCTTGTACGCCTTCATCATTTACATCAGAAAGGACAACTTTTGCTCCATTTTCAGCAAATGTTTCCCCAATTTCGTAACCAATACCTTGTGCGGCTCCTGTAATAAATACTACTTGGTTTTCGACCATGATTGTTTCCTCCCCAATTCATTGTATTTTTCAACTCAATTAGAATGATCGTTCCTTTTACGATCTAAAGAAATTATAAGTTAGTTGCATAATCAACTCAAAAATTTTGATTAACATTAGAATACGCATAATTTTCTTTATTTTAGCAAGAAAAAGAATTTTTGAGATCGAAGCATATCGTTGGAAATAAGCCTTTAATAGGATTTAGGATTATCCTGAAGTAATATAGAGTAATTCTCTATATTAATTTTGATGAAATTATATCTAAAAAAATTAACAAAAAATGAAAGAGGAGGTCGAAAAGCGTGTTTGCAATTATTGTAGGTTTAATTGCCTTAATGGTAATGGCGTACTTAGGGTGGTCCATATTGTGGATCGCTCCTGTGGCGGCAGCTATAGTCGCATTACTTTCTGGTATGGATATTTACACAGCTTTTACATCTGACTTTATGTCTGGATTTGCGTCATTTGCAAGAGATTTCTTCCCGGTGTTCCTATTTGGTGCTGTATTCGGGAAATTGATGGAGGTTACTGGAAGTGCGAGAACGGTAGCTTCTTTTCTCTCTAAGATCGTCGGCAAAGAGAGAGCTATTTTAGGGGTGCTTTTAGGTGCTGCGATTCTTACATACGGGGGAGTTAGTCTCTTTGTTGTTGTTTTCGTTATGTATCCTTTAGCATTGAATTTATTTAGGGAGGCTAACATTAGCCGTAAAGTAATACCCGGAACGATTGTTCTTGGAGCCTTCACATTTACGATGACGGCATTACCTGGAACAGCGCAAGTGCAAAACTATATTCCAACACAGTTCTTCAATACGACCATGATGGCAGCTCCAATTATGGGAATTGTAACAGGTCTTATTATGGCTGTAGGCGGATATTTCTATTTGTCTTACCGTGCCAATAAGTTAACCAAAGCAGGTGAAGGATTTACGGAGCCAGGTGGTGAAGAAAAGAAAGAAGAAGAGGAAGGCAAGGATCCAAACGTTTTCCTTTCGTTCTTACCCCTTCTAGCTGTTGTAATCTCTATAAACGTAATGAATTTAGAAATGCTTAGCGCACTTTTAATCGGAATTGTACTCACATTTATACTGAACATTAAAACCTTCAAGAAGTTCACAGGTGCTATGAATGATGGTGCAAAAGGAGCAGTTACAGCTGTTGTAAATACAGGTGCGGCTGTTGGTTTCGGTGCTGTAGTAAAGAATGCGCCTGCGTTTCCAGCTATTAAAGAGGCTTTATTAAATATCAAAGGTGGTCTCACCATTTCTGATGCATTGTCCACGCAAGTTCTGGCTATGATTACAGGGTCAGCTTCAGGTGGTATGAACATCACACTAAATGCCCTTGGTTCAGAATACTACCAGCAAGCATTAGATATGGGGTTAAATCCTGAGATATTACACCGCATAACCGCATTAGCTTCTGGGGCATCTATATTGCCCCATAATGGTGCCCTGCTGACTGTCTTTGCCATTACGGGAATGACTCACAAAGATTCTTATAAGGATATATTCTTTGTAGGGCTACTCATTCCATTTATCGCAACGGTTGTAGGTATTCTTATGTCTTATGTTGGTATTGTATAAACCGCCCAAAAGGTGAAAAGGCACCCTATTAAATAGGGTGCCTTTTTTTATTCAAACCTTCTGTGCATATCGGCTGATTGGGTTGGGGTAAGCTAAGAAAAAAGAAAGGCGGGATAAAATGATTCCGATTCCTTCTGGGATACAAGGGCAAGTTTTTTCTTTGTTTGATCTTGAGCAGAAACTAAAGCCCCGTGGCTACGATATTGGTGGTAACTGGGATTATGACCACGGCTCGTTTGATTATAAGATATCTGACGAGGTGGGTTATCAGTTCTTGAGGGTTCCCTTTTCCGTTGTAAATGGTCAGCTAGATGATAAGGAGGTTACAGTAAGGCTTGGTGAGCCCTATTTACTGTCGCATAAATACCAACGAGGTTTGGACGACAATGTGCATGTTGGAAACTTCAGTGCATCCTTTGACCAATTCTCAGAACCTCAAGATCCTGACGCAGAGTTTCCTGAAGAATATATCGATACTGGGAAAGAGCTTGTAGAAGAATTAGATCGGATTTTACTCACTTAAATTCGAGAGGACGATTAGGTGATCGTCCTTTTTTAAAATGGATTGAGACGGAGGGTTAATATAAAGCTCTCCGTTTTGTTCCATTCCTAAGAGTAATTCTTCTTGTTCTAAAAAGGATAAGGCGCAGTATTTAAAGGTTTCGCCTACCATTTCATCTGGAACAGTAATTTGTTTGTATTGCTGGGAGGAAAGTTGAGCTACAAGTGTATCAAATGGTTTAATGTGTGCTTCTCGATATAATTCATGGAAAAACAAAGTACTCATAAAATCATTTGAACGTATGACTGTGTCAGCTCCGGCCCTTCTTGCGTTGGTGACTTGATTCTTTAATAAGATCTCAGTGATGATAAAAAGATCAGAATTCATGCCTCTTGCTGCTACGGTTGTAAGAATGCTGACTTGGTCAGCCTGATGTTCTTCTTTAGATGGGTCTGACGTGACAATCATGCAGCGTGCATCCGAAATGCGTGCTTTCTTCAGTGTTTTGTCTTCAGAAGCGTCTCCATTTACATAGTGAAGCTTGTATTCCTGGTATCCTATTTGATCTAGTGATTTGTCAATGAGTACGATATTCTCCTCATTTATATAATCTGTAATCATATTCAGTAATTGCTTGGTTCTTTCATTCCAACCAACAATAATGATATGGTCGCTTCCTCTATAATCTACCTTCCCCTCAGACAGGTTTCGCTCATATTTAACAGTCGATGCAGATACTGTTGCCATATAAAAGGTAACAAGACCACCTCCGGCAATTATGAGTAATATGCCAATCACTCTGCCAAAAGTCGATAATGGAACGTAGTCTCCGTACCCTACGGTAGAGCCTGTAATGACTGCCCACCAAATCCCGTCAAAAATGGTTGGGAAGGCATCAGGTTCCACCCAATGGATGACAGACCCAAAGAAGATCATAAAAAAGGCAACAGTCAGAAAAAGGCGTAGGAAGACTGGAGTTCTGAAATACCATTGAATGGCTTGGTGTAAATGAACCTTCATCTGAAACCTCCGTTTTTTCTACCAGTATGCCCTGAAACCATTTTTTTTATAAACCATGTTAATCATCTGGGGGCATTACGTTGAATAAAAAAAGAACCTATAAATAGGTTCTTTTTAGCATGGTTTCTCTTCATTTGCATTTTCTCTCGATTCAGCTAACTCATGAACATTACCAAAAGGGTCGCTAAACGCAATACGTTCTCCATCTGGGAACCACACGGGCTCCTCGTCATAAAAGCGCACTCCACGTTCTTTCAGGTCTTTCATGGTAGCGCGAATGTTTTCAACTTCGAATGTAATAATGGTAGACGCTTCTTTCCAGATATCAATTTCTGTATCACGCTCTGTTTTATGAAGTGTTAATCGAATGTTGTGGTCGTGTAATAAGTCTATACAAGTAGGATAGTTATCATGTTCACTTGATTTCTTTAAATTTAGTACTTCATTGTACCATTGAATGGCGAAGTCCAAATCGCTTACATAAATATTGATTGCACATATATTCAAAATAATTCGCCTCCTGAATGTAGTTTGATTAGTAGATGATTGAATAGAATAGTTCTTGATGTATATTTAATAGACTTCCCTTTATGGCAAAATCAAAACTCCTCTTGAAAAGACGAACATTTAATTGGTTTTCATTATTTATATTCGTGCAGGGGTAAAAAATGGGTTGAATTCTTTGCATTAGTCCCCTATAATTAACCTCAACAAAATATTTCGGACGTACTCATATAAAGGCGAGGATATGGCTCGCAAGTTTCTACCAGACTACCGTAAATGGTCTGACTATGAGTATTGCATACATTTGTGGAAGTTAGCTTAAAGCTAGCTCCCTTTCTCACTGCTTGTAGAATGAAACCTCACAAATGGCGCGATACTCGTGCCTTTTGTGAGGTTTTTTTATTCAGGGTGCGTCTGTGTTAGGAGAATACATCATGGAACTGTTAAAGCAAAGAATTCAGGAAGAAGGTAAAGTTTTAAATGATCAGGTGCTCAAAGTTGATTCATTCTTAAATCATCAGGTAGACCCTCTTTTGATGATGGAAATTGGGGAAGCGTTTAGAGAACGTTTTAAACAAGAAGGAATAACGAAGATCGTCACGCTTGAGTCTTCAGGAATTTCCCCATCTGTAACGACAGGGTTAGCATTGGGTGTGAAAGTGATTTTTGCTAGAAAAAGAAAATCATTAACGCTTGCAGATGGGCTTGCTACCTCTAAAGTATATTCTTTTACCAAACAAGAGTGGAGCGAAATCAGTTTGTCATCTGAATTTTTATCGCCTGAGGATCGTGTACTCATTATTGATGACTTCTTAGCAAATGGACAAGCGGCACTTGGATTAATGGATATCGTTGAACAAACAGGTGCTCAGGTTGCTGGGATCGGAATTGTAATAGAAAAAGGCTTCCAATCAGGGAGAGAGATCTTACAATCAAAAGGAATAAAAGTTGAATCATTAGCTCGTATTCAGTCGCTTCAAAATGGTCGTGTCACATTTTATGAAGAAACGGGGGTCCATGTATGAAGAACATAACGATCGGACTACAGCACGTATTAGCTATGTATGCAGGAGCTGTCATCGTTCCTTTAATTGTCGGTAGCTCTTTAGGGTTAAATGCAGAGGATCTAGCTTACCTTGTATCAATTGACTTACTTATGTGTGGTGTAGCAACAATCCTTCAAGCTGTCAGCAATCGATTCTTTGGTATAGGGTTGCCGGTTGTTTTAGGGTGTACGTTTACAGCAGTAGCCCCAATGATCTCTATTGGAAGTAGCGCTGGAATCACAGCTATTTACGGGGCGATTATTGCAGCTGGTTTATTTGTGTTAGTGTGTGCACCAATCTTTGGGAAGCTCGTGTCTTTCTTCCCTCCGGTTGTAACGGGGTCCGTGGTGACGATTATAGGAATTACACTAATTCCTGTCGCAATGGATAATGTAGCTGGAGGTGCGGGGAGTGAAGACTTCGGAAGTATCTCAAACCTTCTCCTTGCGTTTGGTGTGCTCCTCTTAATCATTGTGCTCCAAAGAGCGTTCACAGGATTTGTCCGCTCTGTCTCAATATTAATTGGGTTGGTAGCAGGCAGCCTTGTCGCTATCTTTATGGGGAAAATAGACATCTCTACCTTAGCAGATGCTGCACTCTTTAGAATTCCAACTCCATTTTATTTCGGTGCTCCAACATTTGAAGTGACTCCAATCTTAACGATGATTCTAGTAGCGATCGTAAGTCTTGTAGAATCTACAGGAGTTTATTTTGCGCTAAGTGATATAACGAACAAAAAGATTGAAGAGAAAGACATTACAAAAGGATACCGTGCAGAAGGATTAGCTATTCTGTTCGGTGGTTTTATGAACGCTTTCCCTTATACTACGTATTCGCAAAATGTGGGGCTTGTCCAGCTCTCGGGCGTAAAATCAAGAAACGTCATTTACATTGCAGGCGCCATGTTAATTGCGATCGGGCTATTCCCTGTTATAGGAGCTATTACTACATTAATTCCTAAACCTGTTCTAGGAGGAGCGATGATCCCGATGTTTGGTATGGTCATTGCTTATGGAATTAAAATGTTAAGTCAGGTTGATTTAAAGGAGCAGGAAAACCTATTAATTATCGCTTGTGCTGTCGGCATGGGACTAGGTGTAACAGTCGCCCCTGATTTATTCGCCAAACTCCCTGAACAACTCCAGATTCTAACGGATAACGGAATTGTAGCGGGAAGCTTAACAGCAATCCTGTTAAATGTCTTCTTAAATGTTGTTCCTCAAAAGGTGAAGAGGAAACAACCAGAGACAACGCAATCAATAGCATCCTAATATAGAAAAGGACCAAACCCCTTGATTTGGTCCTTTTTTCTGTTTTTTGTTATTTGTTCAAGAAAAGCGCAGTAATTATAAAGGCTCGAAACTGCCACCTCTGCCATATATGGTGTAACGGAAACAAGCCATAAGCGAGAATCTCGCAAATCTCACCATCCTTAAGATGTGGGGGCGTTCGTAAAACTATAGCCAGGGGTGTCTGGGGAACGGGGAGACTCCTGCGGGAGAAAGAGGTCGACGAGAACCCGGGCTGAACGCAGTGAGGGAGGAGGCTCTAAAAAGAAAGAGGAAGTTCGACTAAAACCGTCACGTCCTGTGACAACGTCGAACGACCCCACTTCGTGTGGGGCCGCCCGCGGAAAGCGAGTCGTTCCCCAGACACCCCAAGTACTACACAAACGTAACGGCCCTATCCACACAAAAGTGTCTCAGAATCAAGTCTTAAGTGGGCTTAGGGGGTATGGTTCGCAGGATAAACCATTCTCATCTGCATGAAAAGGGATTGGTGAGGGGCAAGATAGTTGACAATGGGGCGTGTTGAGGATACCATACGAACGTTTGCAATCATCAAGAAGCACATATGTTGGAGGAATACCATGAGTAATACAAATAAAGGAATACTACTATTATTAAGCGCTGCTTTCGGATTTGCGATGATGTCTACGTTCGTTAAACTTTCGGGAGACTTACCAGCGGTACAAAAGACGATGTTTCGTAACATTGTTTCTGCATTTATAGCATTTGGCTTTGTTTTATATCACAAAGAACGATTCTTTGGTAAAAAGGAGAATCAGAAGTACTTAATTTTAAGATCTTCACTTGGGACACTCGGAATGGTGCTCTATTTCTACTCTATTGATCATCTTGTGTTGTCAGATGCTGATATGTTGAATAAGTTAAGCCCTTTTCTGCTTATTATCTTCTCGGCACTGTTTCTAAATGAAAAGGCGAGGAAGTTTCAGATTGTCGCGATTATCATTGCTTTTTTAGGTACGTTACTTATTATAAAGCCGCAGTTCTCCGTGGAGACGATTCCATATATGGCTGGGCTCTCATCGGCTATATTTGCTTCCCTTGCCTATACGGTTCTTCGTTTTTTAGGTGATAAAGAAGAGTATTACACGATTGTTTTCTATTTCTCATTCTTCTCGACGGTCGTGTTACTGCCGTTTGTGGCATTATTGTATGAGCCGATGTCTCTACAGCAAACCTTGTATTTACTATTGGCTGGTGTTTTTGCGACAGTAGGCCAGTTCGGAATCACACTCGCATATAAATTTGCGCCGGCGAAAGAAATTTCGATCTTTTTCTATACAAATATTTTATTCTCCGCGGTGATTAGTATCGTGGTATTTAATCAAGTACCTGATGCATTAAGTTTCCTTGGTTATGCGATTATCTTTGGGGCTTCTTTCTATATGTTTTGGAAGAATAAAAAGGTTACAGCGTCCTAGCATTGGTGTACGGAGAAGGAAATTGATAAGATGAAGGAAACAACTAGGGAGGAATAGTGAATGGAACAATCAGAACAAAAATTCTTACTGGAATTGCTACAAACTCCGTCTCCGTCGAGTATGGAGATGGAGATTCAAAAGAAGTGGATTGAATATGTAAAGCCTTATGCGGATGAGATTCGTACAGACAATGCTGGGAACGTAATCGGTGTATTAAATCCAGAGGCAGACTTTAAAATTCTATTGGCGGGTCACAGTGATGAGATTGCTCTCGTCGTAAACCGTGTTGATGATCATGGCTTCTTGCATTTTGACAAAATGGGGGGCATAAATCCGAAAGCGGCTGTTGGTATGAAGGTTACCGTTCTTGGACAAGGGGGAACGGTTACGGGCGTAATTGGTGTAAATGCGCAGCACCATGGTGGGTTAAAGGGTGATTTTGGCCTTGATGATCTATTTATTGACTGTGGAGCTAAATCCAAAGAGGAAATGGAGAAGTTCGTTCAAATTGGTGATCTTGCTGTGTATAAGCGTGAACCAGAAATTATGATGGACAGGTACATATCAGGGCGCGGGTTGGATAACCGTACCGGTGCCTTTATTGTAGCAGAAGTATTGAGGAAGCTGTCTGAGAAGGATATTAATGTTGGTGTATATGCAGCGAGCACTGTGAACGAAGAAACGAATATGGGTGGTGCGTATTTTGCAGCCGCTGGCCTTGAACCGACCATGGCGATTGCTGTTGACGTAACCTTTGCGACAGATTATCCACATGTGAATAAGAACAAGCACGGAGATATTAAGCTAGAAGGTGGCCCTGTTTTAGCGAAAGGTGCGCCAATCAATATTAAGATAAATCGTTTATTAGAAGAAGCTGCGAGGTCTAAAGGGATGAGCGTTCAATATGAACTCACTCCCCGTATGACTGGTACCGACGCCGATAAGATGCGTCTGACCGGGAAAGGTGTTCCGATTAGTCTCGTATCATTGCCCCTAAGATACATGCATTCACCAGTCGAGACAGCGAGTCTTCAGGACATTGATGAAGAAATTGATCTTCTCGTTACGATGATTGAAAATATGACAGGTCAGGAAAGTCTCAACCCGTTAGAAGATTGATCAAGAACAAGGGATAGTAGACCCCGAGTCACCACAGAAGTGATTCGGGGTCTTTCCTTTTTAAATTTTAATATCAGGTGTTTTTTTGAAAGGATTATATGTATAATGAGAACATATGTTCTTTTTTTATGGAGGGATAGTTATGGAGAAAGAAAGTAATAGTCAATACCGGGGGACAATTAAGTGGACCAGCTTGATGTTAACAGAGCACATTGCAACGTTGAAAGAAGTCTGGAAAGAGGATGAACGGGTGAAAAAAGGGTTGATCGAAATGGATAAGGCTGTTGAAGTTGATTTTTTAGTAAGGAGAGCCTTGAACGATTCTCTTCCAGTTCAACTTCGTTACTTTTATGGAGACTCGTTGTGTGAAGAAAGTGTAAAAATTTCTGCTCTTGAGGCGGGGAATAAGAAACTTAGAGTTATAAAGTTAGCATGCAAGTCTGAATTATCGATAGACATTCGTGCGATTACAGATATTAAAATACTATAATAATCAAGATCCTGCTCACCATATAGCAAGCTGGCATATACTATAGTGCTTGAGTATATTTACCTTGGGAATAGCAATGGAAAAGTGAATGAGAAAGAAAAATGAATGGATGTTCATTTTGTGAAACATTTTACTGTTCAAATTCTCAATTAGCAGTTATAATGAGAATTGTACTCAACTAAATACGATTCCATCTTCGGGGCAGGGTGAAATTCCCGACCGACGGTGAGGGACCCACTTGGTGTTCTAAGTCCGTGACCCGCTTGGTACGTGTGTGTACCGATCGGTGGACCTGGTGAGAATCCGGGACCGACAGTTACAGTCTGGATGGGAGAAGATGTAGAGCGAAAAATAGGTATATATGATACCTTTATTTCTCTATGGACTTTTATCAACCCCTGAAGCGACCTTTATGCTTGAGGGATTTTTTGATGGAATGCACTATAGCAGATTATTCGCTCACCTTCATCTGGGATGTGAATCGAGAGTAAAGATGAAGGAGGAGATCGATGATGAAACCAAGAGGTCAGTCATCCAAATTATTCAAGCTCATTACGCTCTCGTTAATGAGCACCATATCACTATTACTAATGCTGTTGGACTTCCCGCTACCATTTTTGCCAGCGTTTCTGAAAGTGGACTTTAGCGATGTTCCAGCCTTGTTTGCAGCATTAATCTTTTCACCGGTAGCCGGTATTATTGTAGAGGCTATGAAAAATGGCCTTCACTTTATGCTAGGAAGTGGAGATCCGATCGGGGCAAGCGCAAACTTCTTAGCGGGAGTTATGTTTATCTTGCCGGTTTCCTTGCTATACCACCGTTTCAAGAGTGTGAAAGGTGTAGTATCTGGTCTAGTGACGGGGACAATTGTAATGACACTCGGTATGTCTGTGTTAAACTATCTTGTAATCCTACCAGCCTACACATGGTTGATGGGCTTTGAAGTAGCAGGATCAAAAATGGCCTATGTAACAGCGTTTATTATGCCGTTTAATGCCGTGAAAGGCATTATCGTAGGAATGCTCTTTGTTCCGTTATTCGTTAAAATGAGGCCATGGTTTGAACAGAAACAAACGAAATCAATAAAAGCTGCATAGCAATAGATATATATAGAAATCCCTTGCACGCGATGATGCAGGGGACTTTTTTTGTATATTTGAATACTCGAAGCTGAGAGAATGTTCCGTTAACACTAGTGTGTGGAGTAAGGTGGGCCGGGAAACTATTCGCTTTCCGCAGGCGGTCCCTCACGACGTGGCGGTTTTCGTTGAACTTTAGAGCTTTCTCCCTCACTGCGTTCGGTGCTGGGTCTCGTCGACATCTTTCTCCTATAGGAGTCACACAGTTTCCAGTCCCATCTTTGCCAGATGCGAAGGAAAGGAAATATGTTCTTATAAGTAAGGGGAGAGCCTTTTCTGTAACGGACCGTCTCAAATACGGTGTTTGATAAAAAAGAGCATCACACTTGAGGAGTGTGATGCTCTTTAGAGTTGAATCTAAACGTCGCGACGTTGTTTGATGCTGTAATTTGTATGAGCGACAACGGTTTTCTCGAAGTCTAAATTACGCTCGTGAAAATCGTCCATAATCGTCATGTCGCAGACAACGGAATTTTCTAATTTAGAAGAAGTGACAACAGCTTCTAACTGTTGGCCGTTTCTTTGGAAGGTGATGATATCCCCTTCGGTTGCTTTATCTTCTTCTTTTACTTTTACTTCTTCTTGTTGTTCTTCTTCTGCATTTTTCTTTTCAAATGCAGCATTAACTAAATCTTTGCTCATATTTTCATCAGCCATGAGAAGTTCCCCTTCCTAGTGAAATGTAATGGAGTTTTGTTTTCGTTTGTGTCAAGATTCAGGCCAAGGGTTTCCTTATCTATACCCTTATTCATGGGCCGTCATTCTCCCTAGAGTATTACTCTAACATGATTCTTTTTTCTATTTAAACAAGAAGTTTAAATAGAATCAATAACTTCTTCATACATTTTAATGGATTTGTTAACCGTTTACAAAGGCAATGCAGGTTTTCTTACCTACATTAGAAATGTTTCGGTTGGGTTTAACCTATAAAAAGTAAATGCTAAATACGTAGCGAACGTTGTCCAAAGGAGGTATGGCACAAGGAGCCATGAACTAACCTTATTGTACTTGCGGATTAAAATAATTAGTATACTAGTGGTAACGGCCACTAAAAAAGTATCTACCGTCGCAAGAAGTAAATCTTTCACCTCAAACTGGAAGAAGCTAAATAGTTGGTTCGTTACATAATTGATAAGGAGTACGGTCCAAAACAGTGGGGGAAACGGTTCTTCTTTAGAACTCCACGCCAAAACAATGGACAGTGAGATGAAGGCAAAAAGTACACCCCATACGATCCCGATTACAGACCCCGGTGGAGTCCAGGAAGGCTTATCTAAGCTGTTATACCATTCTTGGTCAATGGGAAACAAGAAACCTGCTAGGCTAAATAACCCATAAATAAGTAGGAAGAGTAGAATTCCTTTTACTACATTGTTCATTCTCTCCTGCTCCTTTCACATGAAGTAGACAAAGAGGAAGGCAAGCTACACAACACATGTTGTTATATAGCTTGCCTCATATATGCCTATTCCATTAAGAGGATTCTTCTTGTTCCTCAACCAAGTATCGAGCGGTCGGCATAGCCTGTAGTCGCTCAAATGGAATGGGTTTCCCGGAATGTTCGGAATAACCATATGTTCCTTTTTCCATACGTTCGAGTGCTGCGTTAATTTCATTGAGCTGTTCCTCAGCATGTTCACTTAGTGTGTATGCTTTTTCTCGTTCAAATTTCTCTGTGCCAAGGTCTCCAGGGTGACTGTTTACATTTGATAATTCTCCTACAGAGTTTCCTTGATCCTCGTCTTCATTTACATAACCATCATGATTATGATTTTCCTTCTCCGCTTCTTCTTTCATAACGTGTAGTTGCTTTTTTAGCTCTTGTAATTGCTGATCGGTTAACATCATGATTACTCCTTTCAAATAAGGAAGGAGGAGTAGAGACTATTTCTTCTTTGGGACGACGCCCACTGTACAACGAGAAAGGCAAATCAGTTCATCGTCTTCATCCACCACTTTGATTTCCCATACCATTGTACTTTTCCCAACGTGTGTTGGAGTAGCAATGCCGTAAACCGTTCCGCTTCGCTTCGCTTTAATATGGTTGGCGTTAATTTCAATGCCGAATACATTATATTCTTCCATATCGACATGGAGAATAGAACCAATACTTGCTGCTGTTTCAGCAAGAGCGACGCTCGCCCCTCCGTGTAAAAATCCAAGAGGCTGGTGGGTACGTTCATCTACAGGCATAGATAAAACGACACGTTCCTTCTTCATCTCTACTTCTTCAATCCCTAAAGCTCCCAATAATGTATTTTTAGCAGTTAAATTCATATCATCGATCCTTTCTTTTTTATTTCCTTTTCATTCTAGAATCAAACATAGCGTACTTCTATCTGTATTCCTCTTAAGGGGGAGACAATCCTGCCTTGTAATAAAAAATGCTCCCCTCAAAGCCAACAGGTTTTTCGTTAAAGCTGTCAACTTAGAGGGGAGCATATGGGAAATGATGAGCGATATAGTGTTATTGAAAACCAGGTTACGTATTTCATTTAAACAAATCGGTGGATGTGTTTAGGGGTCTAAAATGCTTCACCAACCTGCTTTTCTTTACCATGATACGGGTATAATAAATTGAAATAATAACGAAAGGCCAAGTAAAAAGCCGAAGATTGTATTGGTCTGAGCTGTATATTTCATAGCTGGCATCATTGCCAAAGGAGTAGAATTTTTGGAGAATGTTTGTACAGCTCCTTTGGGTTTAGCTAAACTGATCAATACTAATAGAGACCATAAAGGAAGTAAGCCAATTGCAATATAAATCATTGTTAAGACGTAAGCTAATCCGAATAATGCAGCAAGGAAGCGAATTGCACCTTTACGTCCAAAGAGGATAGCCAGTGTTTTACGTCCGTTCTCTTGATCTCCTTCTAGATCACGTATGTTGTTAGCAAGAAGAATTGCGCCAATTAAAATTGCAACAGGAATGGAAATAAGGATCACTTGGGCTGTTACTATACTCGTTTGAATGTAATAACTGATTCCTATAATGACAGTCCCCATAAAGAACCCAGATACAAGCTCACCAAAAGGTGTATAGGCTATTGGATAAGGGCCTCCTGTGTATAAATAGCCACATAACATAGAAGCAATGCCAATTGCAGCAATCCACCAAGTAGTTAAAATACAAATATAGACACCTAAAACCATTGCCACACCAAAGAAGCTAAGAGCAAGTGCTAATACCTTTTTCGGAGGTATGCCATCACGAACAATAGCTCCGCCGATTCCGACAGATTGCTCTGTATCTAAACCGCGCACATAGTCATAATACTCATTGAACATGTTCGTAGCTGCCTGTATGAGGATTGAAGCCAGAAGCATAGCGAGAAATAAACCTAAATGAAACGAACCATCTAATCCTGCCAACATCGTACCAATGAATACAGGCACAAATGCTGCAGTTAACGTATGTGGTCGTAACAATCGCCACCAAACTTGCCAACCTTTCTGTTCATTCAAGGCTGTTTGTATATCTTTTTTGTTCATGCTTTGCATCTTTTTCTCTCCTTAATTATGACTATTTTATAATAGTCCTATTTCAGTTTAGGCAAACTGTATGACACTGTCAATACGGAAAGAGCCTTTGGGGGCTACTGCATATGTGCCTATGAGGGATGGTAATGATTGTTGATACTTCCGTTGGCTATTGAAGGTTTGAACAGTCGCCTGTGCTTTTCTTTGATCTAGCTCCGGGGGCTAGGGGCTAGCGTGATAAGCAAAATACCTGCAGTGGCTAACGCCACTTCCGGCAGTTTGCTTATCCGGCCCCACACGAGGTGGGGTCGTTCGACGTTGTCACAGGACGTGACGGTTTTAGTCGGACTTCATCATCTTCTTGGGCAAGCCCCCTGCGCTTTTCTGATCTAGCTCCGGCGGGGAGGGCCTAGCGTGATAAGTCATCTTTTCTCCAAAGGCTAATCGCCTTTTCCGAAAAGCTGTCTTATCCGTACGGCCCTATTCACCCCCCCTGCGCTTTTCTTTTTACTTGTTCTATATTAAAAAAGGGAATAAAATAAAGATGGGATTTTTATGATTTATAATGATTTTTCGATATAATAGTACTGTTGTGCCAAAATATATAGTGACAAAGTCCCTGATGATTGGAGGGCATTCATTTGATTGAAACAACTTCGTTTTATCATGAAAAGCTTTATAAAGCTCTTTCAAATAGAAAGCATATCGACACGCCTCAGCTTATAAGTGTAACCACTAGGGTGGATTCGGTTGATTCCCTTGGTTTTTTCCAGGCAGGGAAGGTTTATCAGGGGGAACGGGTTTATTGGACAAGTGCTGATACGATGTTCACTCTTGTTGGTGTTGGATCGGCTTATACCTTTGAGGCTGAGCAAAATCGTTTTTACTCGACTAGGCAAATGTGGAATGATGTTCTAGCAGAAGCTGTAATTGACAACCCGTACAAAATTCCGGGAACAGGTCCGGTTGCCTTAGGTGGGTTTTCGTTTGATCCTTTAAAGGAAGAGAATGGAACCTGGAGAGACTTTCCTAACAGTAAAGTCTCAATTCCGATGTATTTGTTGACGGAGTGGAAAGAAGAGACCTATTTGACCATAAATTTGATGATTCATCCCCACGATAACGAGGATGAATTATTTGGTCACGTTACAGAAGAATATCAGAAATTACTTGCTGGAACTTCCACCTATGATGAAGATGTCATGGTTACGAACCAGGAAGAAGTTCGTCCTGATGAATTCAAAGAGATTGTATCTAAAGCCACGGATCATATAAAAAGCAACCGATTAGGGAAAGTCGTTTTGGCCAGAGAGATGATTGTCTCATTTTCAGATGATCGTAAGGCTTCTTCAGTCATCCGTCAATTGAGAGAAGAGCAGACTCAAAGTTATATATTTGCAATTGAAAGTGGAGACTCTTGTTTCGTGGGAGCGACACCTGAGCGTCTTGTCAAAGTTGAAGATAATGAACTGCTATCAACATGCTTGGCGGGAACGGTGCCACGTGGCAACACTCCAAAAGAAGATGAAGCTTTAGGTCAAGCGTTGATCCGCGATGAGAAAAATTTGCAGGAACATGATTTTGTTGTACAAATGATTAAAAAAGCTGTAACAGGTTGTTGTGAAAATGTTCACGTACCAGATTCGCCTGTTTTATATCCCCTTCGTAACTTGCAACACCTTTATACACCTGTGAGCGGGAAGCTTAAGGAAGGTGTATCTTTACTAGAAGTCGTTGAAAAGCTTCATCCTACTCCTGCTTTAGGTGGGTATCCAAGAGAAGACTCTCTTCAGTTTATCAGAGATAATGAGCCCTTCCATAGAGGGTGGTATGCCTCACCGGTAGGTTGGTTTGACAGTTATCAAAACGGTGAATTTGCTGTTGCTATACGTTCGGCGTTATTAAAGAAAGATCAGGCCATTCTTTTCTCAGGATGTGGGGTCGTAGAAGACTCTGACCCAGATGAAGAATACAAAGAAACCGCTGTTAAATTCTTACCTATGATTCATGCTTTAGGAGGAAGAGAATGACACATACAGAAACCCTTACTAGATATGTGGCCAACTTTGTGGATGAGCTCGTACAGACAGGATTAACCGATGTTGTCCTCTCTCCTGGGTCAAGGTCCACACCATTGTCCATGACCTTCGCAGAACATGAAGCGGTGAACCATTGGATTCATGTAGATGAACGTTCTGCAGCTTTTTTTGCTTTGGGGATAGCGAAAGAACAGCAAAAGCCAGTTGCAATTGTTTGTACATCTGGAACGGCAGCTGCCAATTATTATCCGGCTATTGTTGAGGCCTATTACAGCCGTGTTCCTTTATTGGTGTTAACGGCTGACCGTCCTCATGAACTACGGAATGTCGGAGCCCCACAGGCTATTGATCAGATTCATATGTTTGGTCAATACGTAAAATGGTTCGAGGAAATGGCGTTACCTGAAAGCAGTGAAGCAATGCTTCGTTATGTACGCAGTAAGGCTGCCAGAGCCTTTTACACGTCACTTGATCATAACCCTGGTCCTGTTCATCTAAACTTTCCGTTTCGTTCACCCTTAATTCCGGATTTCTCACTCGATCATTTATGGGGGGAGAGTTCTGATCGATCGTTTCACCATGCTTATCAAGGGGAGAGAAAGGTGCAACCAGAACTCATCGGGGAAATTAAAGAAAGGGTGGATAAGCACCAAAAAGGTTTGATTGTTTGTGGACCTCAAACGGATCGGGACTTACCCGTTGCAATTACTCAGCTTGCTCGACATTTACAGCTTCCGGTTCTAGCAGACCCCCTATCACAAGTCCGCTCTGGTCAACATGAAAAGGACCATGTGATTGAAAGCTATGATGCAATATTAAAAAGTCCAACTGTAAGAGAGCAATTTGTTCCTGATTTCATTATTCGCTTCGGAGCAATGCCTGTTTCAAAACCATATTGGCTTATGCTTCAGGACCACCCAGAAATTGAGCAATACGTTGTGGAACCTTATGAAGGCTTCAGAGAACCAAGTGGTAACGCAGCTTCTCTTATTTTTGCTGATGGAAAACACTTCTGTGATACTTGGGTTAACCACTTTGAGTCATCTTTCTTTGATGTTGAATGGTTAAAGAAATGGCAGGAAGCCAACCAGCTAGCCAAAGCAACGCTAATAGAAAATCAAGAGACGACCTTATCAGAAGGTCATATCTTTACAGAGATCTTAAAGAGTTTCCCTGAAGAAGGCTCTCTTTTTGTAGGGAACAGTATGCCGATTCGTGATTTGGATACGTTTATGTTGACAACGCCCAAATCAATTCGAACACTAGCTAATCGAGGTGCTAATGGCATAGATGGAGTTGTTTCAAGCGCATTTGGAGCAGCGGCTCACGGTGAGAAGGTTACTCTTGTGTTGGGTGATTTATCGTTCTTTCATGATCTTAATGGTTTATTTGCAGCGAAGCAGTTTGGCTTAGATCTTCGCATTGTGGTTATCAATAATGAAGGCGGAGGCATTTTCTCGTTTCTACCTCAAGCTGAACATAAGAACCACTTTGAGCCTTTGTTTGGAACACCTTTAGCTCTTGACTATAGTAAAGTCATTGAGATGTACGGTGGACAATATGAAGAAGTAGCCACGTGGCAGCAATTCAGAGATTCTATAGGTAGATCCTCTGAAGCTAAAGGATTGTCTGTCATTGAAGTAAAAACAAACCGTGAAGAAAATGCTGCTTGGCATCGTCAAAAGTGGAAACAAATTGAACATGCCTTATTAGAAAGGTGATGAGTGGCGATGTTTATAAAGGTACACGAACAAAATTATTGGGTTGATACAATTGGAGAAGGGGAGCCTGTATTGCTTCTGCATGGTTTTACAGGGTCTCACTCCACATGGGACGAACTAGTAAGCACTCATCAAGAAGATATACAATGGATTAGACTAGATTTGCCTGGACACGGAAAGACAGAGGTTACAGAAGATTTTACGATGGAGTCTGTTTGCAAGGATATTAGTCAACTTTTAGCACAGATGTCCTTGTCATCTGTCCATGTGATAGGCTATTCTATGGGAGGAAGAACAGCTCTTTCATTTGCAATGGCATATCCTGAAATGGTAAAAAGTCTAACGCTTGAAAGTGCAAGTCCTGGACTTCACTCCACTCAAGATCAACTTGCTCGGCAAACAAAAGATGAAGGGTTAGCAGAATCTTTGGAGCAAGATGGAGTTGAAGCTTTTGTGGAAAAATGGGAGGACCTCCCTATGTTTGAAAGCCAGAAAGGTTTATCAGAAGATATCCAGAACAGAATTCGTAGAGAGCGTTTGAGTCAGACGCCAAAAGGGTTAGCTGCTTCTTTGCGTGGTATGGGGACAGGTGTACAACCTTCTTGGTGGGACCGCTTATCTACATTTACGAAGCCCGTTCTACTTGTTACGGGAGAATGGGATGAGAAATTCACATCCATTGCCAAACAAATGGAGGGTCACTTTTTACATGCCATTCATGAAAACATACCACAAACTGGTCATGCAATTCACGTGGAACAAGCGCAAACTTTTGCTAAAATAGTATATGAGTTCATCGTTTCAAGTGAAACTAGATGAAAGCGCTATAATTAAAAGGAGGAGTATACATATGTCAGCAGTAGAATGGATTAATGAACGTCATTATGATGACATCCTTTATCAAACACACGATGGTATTGCAAAGATTACCATCAATCGCCCTGAAGTACGAAACGCTTTTCGCCCTCACACGGTTAAAGAATTATTAGATGCGTTCTCATACGCACGTGATGATTCTAAAATCGGTGTAATCGTCCTTGCTGGTGCAGGAGACGATGCATTCTGTGCAGGAGGAGATCAGAAAGTTCGCGGTCATGGTGGTTATGTAGGAGACGACGAAGTACCACGTCTTAATGTGTTAGACTTACAACGTTTAATTCGCGTTATTCCAAAGCCAGTTGTAGCAATGGTTTCTGGATATGCAATTGGCGGTGGACACGTTCTTCACGTAGTATGTGATCTTACAATTGCAGCAGACAATGCAATCTTTGGTCAAACGGGACCAAAAGTCGGAAGTTTCGACGCTGGGTACGGAGCCGGATTATTAGCCCGTATGGTTGGTCATAAGAAAGCCCGCGAAATTTGGTACTTGTGCCGTCAATATTCTGCTAAAGAAGCAGAAGATATGGGTATGGTAAATACGGTTGTGCCTTTAGAAAAACTTGAAGAAGAAACCGTACAATGGTGTCAAGAAATGCTTGAGAAATCACCTACGGCTCTACGCTTCTTGAAAGCGTCCTTTAACGCTGATACAGATGGTCTTGCGGGTCTTCAACAAATGGGTGGCGACGCAACACTTCTTTATTACACTACAGAGGAAGCAAAAGAAGGTCGCGATGCTTTTAAAGAAAAACGCAAACCGAACTTCAAACAGTTCCCACGTTTCCCATAAACCGATTGATGTTTAGAGGGTGCCTGTGAAGAGTTTCCCCTCCTAATGGGGACTCCACAGGCATCCTTTTTTATTTGCCCCCTTATATGGAAGACTTGAAGTTGAGAGAATGCTTCCGTTTGCTCAAATTGAGAATAAGGTGGTTCGGGAAATCACTCGCTTTCCGCGGCGAGCTGGGAAGCCTCCTCGTTCGCTACGCTCTCTGTGGGGTCTCCCCTAGGCTCCCACTGCCGCAGGAGTCTCGCAATTTCCCGAACCACCTTTGCCATATATAGAGGGAACTGAAGCACGCTTCATAAGCAGGCGGATTGTTGAAGCCCCGCCCTACTAGAGCTGCGGGGCCGTTCTACAACTTCTGATAAGGGGTGTCTGGGGAACGGGGAGACTCCTGCGGGAGAAAGAGGTCGACGAGACCCCACAGAGAGCGCAAGCGAACGAGGAGGCTCAACAGCTCGCCCGCGGAAAGCGAGTCGTTCCCCAGGCACCCCTAGCACTCAATAAACTTAACGGCCCCACACAGGATAGAGTGCCTCAGCTTCGAGTCTTCAACAATCCTGCCCTGTTCTTGAATAAACTTGTTAGATAATCATAATTTTTGGTGATGTTAATAGTGGAAAGGGTGATAAATATGAGCGAACAAACCATGCCAAATTGGTTAGAACAGCGAGCTTTTTTAACACCGGAACGTGTGGCTCTTGTAACGGAAGATGAGACCCTGACATTCTCTGAACTCCAACACCGAACAAAAGAGATGGCAGCCCGCCTATCCTCTCTTGGAATCCAAAGGGGGGAGCATGTTGCTGTTTATGCTAAAAGTTCTGTTGAAATGGTCCAAATGATACATGCTCTTTCCTACTTGGGGGCTGTTGGGGTGATGCTGAACACACGTTTAACAATTGAAGAGCTTGTTTTTCAAGTAACAGACTCAAGTTGTTCTTATATTATAGGAGAGGACTCCTATAAGGGCACAATAGAAGAAATAGAAAAGCAAACTGAAGTCCAATCTTTATCATTTGAAGAGTTGAAAGATTGTCAAGCTAGTTCGATTTCGATGCTTGAAGAAGTCAAGATGGCAGCCCCATACACGATCCTTTATACGTCTGGGACCACAGGTTCTCCAAAAGGAGTTATGCTTTCTTATAGTAACCACTGGTGGAGTGCAGTTAGTTCGGCATTAAATCTTGGTATTACAGAAAAAGACCAATGGTTGGCTGCCCTTCCCCTCTTCCATGTAGGTGGGCTGTCCATTCTCATGAAAAGCGTGATATATGGCATGCCGGTCCATCTACACACTTCTTTTGATACTGAAGCGGTCCATGATGCAATCATGAACAAGGGAGTTACGACGGTTTCTGTGGTATCCGTCATGCTTGATGGTCTCTTAGACCGGCTTGGCTCTGAGTATTATCCTGCTAATTTTAGAGGAATGTTGTTAGGGGGCGGTCCTGCATCAGAAGCGTTATTACATAAAGCGAAAGAAAAGTCAGTCCCTGTTTTCCAAACGTATGGCATGACCGAAACAGCATCTCAAATTGTTACGCTTAGTCCTGATTACGCCTTAGACAAGATTGGATCGGCTGGTAAACCTCTATTTCCTGCTCAACTTTCAATTGAATTAGATGGCAAACCAACAAATGCACATGAAGTAGGAGAAATTGTGGTGAAAGGTCCTATGGTGACTGCTGGTTATTACAGAAGGCCTGAAACAAATGAAGAAATGATTCAACAAGGGTGGCTTCGTACTGGTGATCTTGGCTATAAAGATGAGGACGGCTTCTTATATGTTGTTGATCGTCGAAAAGATCTGATTATATCAGGAGGGGAGAATATCTATCCTGCTGAAATTGAAGGGGTTTTAAGCGGGCTCGATCAAGTGAAAGAAGTTGGGGTTGTTGGGAAAGAAGATGAAAAATGGGGGAGCGTCCCAGTAGCTTTCATTGTAGTAAGGGAAGGAATGCCACTTTCAAGGGAAGATATTTTAGACTTTTCGACAGAACGTCTGGCCTCTTACAAACAGCCGAAAGAAATTTACTTTGTTGATCACTTGCCGCGTAATGCGACGAACAAGCTTCTACGTAGGGAGCTGGCCAATTGGCTAAAACAGAGGAGAAATGTACAATGAACCTGACTTCTGTGAAACTACATCGATATAAGATGAACCTTGTTACACCTTTTACAACACATGCAGGAACGGTTCAACAGAGAGAAGGCATTCTCGTAGAAGCAACTGATTCAAATGGTCAATCAGGTTGGGGAGAAGGGGTAGCCTTTTCAACTCCCTTTTATACAGCTGAAACGGTGGAAACCTCTTGGATTATGATGAAAGATCATTTTCTCCCTAGAATTAAAGAGAGCACGATTCACCATCCTTCAGATTTACCTAAGATAGTCGAGAAGGAGCAGGGGCATCAAATGGCGAAAGCGGCTCTTGAAGGGGCTTTGTGGGATTTATATGCTAAACAGCAGAATCAATCCCTTTCTTCACTTATTGGGGGAGTACAGTCTGCTATCCCTGTCGGTGTTGTCGTAAGTTTATCAGAGGATCTTAATGAACTTGTTTCCTATTATGAAAATCAAGGGTACAAGCGTATAAAAGTGAAGGTTCGAAAAGGCTGTGAAAGAGAAGATATTGAAGCTGTCAAACGTCTATCATCTGGTCTTTCTATTATGTTCGATGGAAATGGGGCTTATGGTGAAGAGGATCTGGAGCACCTTGCGTCATTAGATGACCTAGGCCTTCTGATGATTGAACAGCCGTTTAAAGCTGGTGATTTCTATTTGCATAGAGAACTACAACGACGCATGGACACACCTATATGCCTCGATGAAAGTATTGGTAGCTATCATGATGCGTATCAGGCCATTCAACTAGGAAGCTGTAAGAACATGAATATCAAAATTAGCCGTGTAGGTGGATTAACTGAAGCACTGCGCATTAACGACTTATGTGAAGCTTATGGGGTGAGTGTATGGTGTGGGGGTATGCTTGAAACTGGCATATCAAGGGCGCACAATATTGCATTTGCATCCCTGCCAAACATAACGATTCCTGGGGATATATCGGCTTCCAAGCGATATTGGCATGAAGACGTGATTATTCCGGAAGTTGAATTACAAGGCGGGCAGGTAGAGGTGCCGCGGCATATAGCAGGTATTGGTTTTGAGATCAATCGTGAACGAGTGAGTAGGATTACACAAGAAACGTTCACCTATCCGTTATAAGAGTACAAAGCATATTGGGTGCTCTTTTTTTATGAGTAGCTCTGATCTAGTTCTAAAGGTATATTCTGTAAGCGATATTTATATTTTGTATCATGAGTAAAAAAGATCATTCCTCTAGATTTAAGTTTATGCTAATTGTAAAACGGCTATTTCTCCACTATCTGATCGTATTGGAGGCTATAAGAAATGAATCGTTTTACTATTCCAAGAGATATTTATTTCGGAGAAGATGCGTTAGAGACATTAGAATCCTTAGATGGAAAAAAAGCTGTTCTTGTCATTGGCGGTGGTTCCGTTAAGGAGAATGGAAATTTAGATAAAATTCAAAGCCATTTAGCGAAAGCTAATATAGAAACAAAAGTCATTGAAGGCATTACGGAAGAGCCTTCTACTCAGTTGGTTCAGGATCATCTGGGAACATTAAACGAATTTGAACCAGATTGGATTATCGGTATTGGCGGTGGCTCACCAATGGATGCTGCCAAAGCGATGTGGATCTTCTATGAACGTCCAAACCTTTCATTCGAAGATGCTATGCAACCATTTAATTTGCCAGGACTTCGTACGAAAGCTAAGTTTGTTGGAATACCAACAACAAGTGGTACTGCTTCAGAGATCTCAAACTTGTCCGTAATTACGGATTCAGAAACAGGTGTTAAACACCCTCTTGCTGATTTTGAACTTACGCCAGATTTGGCTGTGATTGATCCAGTGATGGTAGAGTCTATGCCTCAAAAAGTTATTGCGTATAGTGGCATGGATGCTGTCACACATAGTATTGAAGCTTATGTGGCTAAACCTCGTACCACATTCACAGATTCTCTAGCCATTGAGGCTCTAGAAACTCTAGATGAACATCTTCTTAGCTCCTATAAAGGAAATAAAGAATCTAGAGAGAAAGTTCATTATGCTCAAGCGATGGCTGGTATGGCATTTGCAAATGCTGTGCTAGGTAACGTTCACAGTATGGCCCACAAGAGTGGACCGACATTTGAAGTTCCTCACGGCTGTGCAAATGGTATTTACCTTCCGTACGTGATTCAATTTAATCGCAGTGTAGTCGGTGATCGTTTTGCTAAAATGGCGAAGCGTCTTGAACTAAAAGGTGATACACAAGAGCAATTGGTGGACTCTCTAATTGAGTGGGTTCGTGAGTTAAATCGTGAGATGGGGGTACCAAATACCCTTAAAGAGTTTGGCGTTTTTGAAGACTTATTCAACAAACACGTTGACCAAATGGCTAAGAATGCAATGGATGACCCTTGTACGGGGACAAACCCGCGAGAAACTTCTGAAGAAGAAATGAAGAAACTATTCGAGTCAGCGTATTATGGTAAAGAGGTAACGTTCTAAATAAGTAGGGAGCCATCGTCTAAAAAGACGGTGGCTTTTTTTATTGCTGTACATATAAATTGTAGTTTGGATGACTACCGAGGTAAACGATGTTTTAATTTTTTCTTTATGTAATCATGAATTCATGTAACATTTTGCATAAACAAGTATTTATCTGGAAAAATTAAACCCCGAGACTATGAAAAGGAGACGATGATATGAAGAGAGTCTATTGGATGATCGCGAGTTTAGTCCTAGCTTTTAGTGTACTAATCACGCCTGGCGTTAATCAGATTTCTGCAGAGGACACAGAACAAGAGGTATCAGTACAAGACGGTATAGACAAGGTGTTAGCAGAAATTGAAATGTTGCAAAAAGCTATGCAAGGTAATGGGGATCTTATTAAGGTCAATGAAGCTGGTAAAAAGATAGATGAAGCATGGGATTTAATTGAAGAGCAAGTTGAAGAAAAGAACCCGGAATATTATAAAAATATAGAAGAGAGTCTCTATCCTTTAATAGGAGAAGCGCAGAAACCATCTCCAGACATGAAAAAAATCGAAAAATTAATTTCTGAGACAACACAAAAATTAAAGGATTATCAGTCAACTCTACAGCAATAAGAAAGGATCACCCATTTCAGGGTGATTTTTTTTTCTTAAGGTGGAGAAAAAATTCCGGCTATAGTATGAGGCCTAATCATGCTTGGTGCTGTTAAAACAAATTCGATTTCTCCCTATAATTAAAATTACCATCCCATAAGAAATTTGAATGATGGATATCTTAAAATAAGGAAGTGGAATGTATGGTATTAACAGAGCTTGAAATTCGAGATATGATTGATAAAAGAAAACCAGAAAAACCATCAGTTCGAAAAGGTCTGATGAAAAATAAACGAAATGCTACGTGGATTGAACGATGCTTAACGAGTCTCGTTACGATCTTGAAACCATAGCTCTAACAAGAAGTTATTATCTGATTTAAATACTTCTATAACCTTCCTTCATATGGAAGGAATAAAGCTGATATAAGTTTTTTATTGAATGGAGAGTAACTTTTGCGTTGATATACATTGAGAGTAAAGCGGCCGTAAAAATCACTTGCTCTCTGAGGCTCCATAAGGTTTGGGGCGGTCAAGGTTATCATGAGCGGTATTAGTCGTACGATCTCTTCTCCCTAGGGGTACCACGCACTTGAATATTGGATTACATGGAGCGAAAGCGTTTGAGGATGCTTCCCCCGCTCCCTGCAGGAAAACGAGTTGTCTCAGAGTAAGGCCCCAGCTTTTGTGACAACCTACCTATTCCCTCTATGCTTTTAGTCTGTAACATCCCTCCCCAGATCTACTCATAATGGAAACTGAGCAAGTCGTTAGGCACACGAAAGAAATCTTGTTACACTGTCTCATACTAGGTAAGGGAAAGTGCTTACCATCATCATCCTTTAAAGAAAGAAGATGAAACAATGAGCGAACAAAACCAAACGAGTCTGTTGCAGTCTATTCCTTTTTCCGTGTTGGACCTAGCGCCAATACGTGAGGACGGAGGACCAGCTGACTCTTTCAAAAGAACTGTAGATTTAGCTCAGCATACGGAAAGCTTAGGGTATAATCGTTACTGGCTTGCAGAACATCATAATATGCCGTTTATTGCAAGCTCTGCGACTTCAGTTTTAATTGGCCATGTAGCTTCTCAAACATCTACAATCAAGGTTGGTTCGGGTGGAGTAATGCTTCCAAACCATGCTCCTCTTGTTATTGCCGAACAGTTTGGGACACTGGAGTCATTATTTCCTGGTCGCATTGATTTAGGGTTAGGACGAGCGCCGGGCACAGATCAGTTAACGGCTCATGCTTTGCGACGTGGAGGACAAAGTGGTCCTCATGATTTTCCGGACCAATTAGAAGAGCTTCGAAGTTACTTCGATCCTTCTCGTGGACCAGCTAATCCTCACGTTCGTGCTTACCCTGGTGAAGGGTTGGATATTCCAATTTGGCTGCTTGGTTCAAGTGGCTATAGTGCACAATTAGCCGGGGAAGAAGGCTTGCCATTTGCATTTGCGAGTCATTTCTCTCCTCGTGACACAGTGCCAGCTCTAGACTTATATAAACGAACATTCAAACCATCAGATTCTTTAGCAGAACCACATGCTATGGTAGGAGTAAATATAATTGCTGCTGAGACCGATGAAGAAGCAGAGAGATTAGCTACAACACTCCAACAGCAGTTCTTAAATTTAATACGTAAGAATGAGTCTCCATTACCTCCACCCGTTGATTCAATGGAAGATATTTGGACGGAGTGGGAGAAACAAGCATTAAAGCAACAATTAGGATCTTCCATTATAGGTAGTAAGGAAACGGTACAACATCAGCTCGAATCATTTATTGAAAAGACTGGCGCAGATGAAGTTATGGTGATTTCCCAGATATATGATCATGCCGCTCGACGCCGTTCTTATGAAATTGTAGCTGAACTGTTTAAAGGGGAATAAGCATAAAAGAGCAGACAATCGTCTGCTCTTTTTTATGTAGTAAAGGATTAAAGGGTGTCAGACACCCTTTACCACACTAAAATATATTTTTTTGTGATTGTTCTATTTGAATTAAGAAATTTGGGCAAAGTAATCTAGAGTACATTTAAAGGAGGAAGCATGTATGCTTGAAGGAAAATCTGCTCTTATTACTGGCTCTGGTCAGGGGATCGGCTTTGAAATTGCGACGGAGTTCGCAAAAGCTGGTGCAAAGGTTATGTTAAATGATATCAACGAAGAAACACTTAATAAATCCGTAGAGGAATTAAGATCTCAAGGCCATACTGTTGAAGGTGTAGTGGCGAATGTAGCTAAAGAAGAAGACGTTAAGAACGCAATCGAAAAAACGGTTGAGAAGTTTGGTTCTATTGATATCCTTGTAAACAATGCTGGAATTCAACATGTAGCTCCAGTTGAAGAATTTCCAAGTGAGAAATTTGAATTAATCTTGGATATTATGTTGAAGGGACCTTTCTTCGGAATCAAATACGCGTTCCCTCACATGAAGGAACAAGGTTATGGTCGCATACTAAATATGGCTTCCATCAATGGATTAATTGGTTTTGCAGGTAAGGCCGGATACAATAGTGCAAAACATGGTGTAATTGGACTAACAAAAGTTACGGCTTTAGAAGGCGCAGATCACGGGATCACGGTCAATGCCATTTGTCCAGGCTATGTTGATACACCACTTGTTCAAAATCAGTTAGAAGACCTTGCAAAGACAAGAAACATCGATAAAGAAAAAGCATTAGAAGAAGTTATTTATCCTCTTGTTCCGCAGAAGCGTTTACTTCAGGTACAAGAAATTGCAGATTACTCGATTTTCTTAGTAAGCGAAAAAGCAAAAAGTATCACCGGTCAAGCCGCTGTTATTGATGGCGGTTACACGGTTCAATAAAACGTTAGCACTTATGCCCTTAGAGTACATAAACTCTTAGGGCATTTTTATTTCTGAATATATCCATATAATCCAGCGAATGTGGAAGGATTGAAGTTGCTGGAAGGGGCCGTTATGCTTATGAGTGCTTGGGCTTGCTCGGGGACGACTCGCTTTCCTGCGGGGAGCTGGGAAGCGAGTGGTTTCCAGGCCCACCTTACACTGAACTAAAGCAAACGGAAATATTCTCTCAGCATCGATGATTAAGATTAATGTCCTTATGGAGCAGGTGGTTATCATTTAATCCAAACGTCACTATTAGTGAATACAAAAAAACAAGAGCTTGGAGTTCAAGCTCTTGTTTATACTTAGTGATTAATTAATCCCCATCATGGCTAAGAATATAATCGCAATTGTCGCGATCATTGGAATGAGGAGCCCCACGACGAAGACGTCTTTATAAGAATCTTTGTGAGTTAAACCTGTAACAGTAAATAAGGTTAGAAGCGCTCCGTTATGTGGCAGAATGGAAGCGCCTGATGCGACAGAGGTGATACGGTGGAAGGCTTCAAGACTTAGGCCCTGTTCAACCGCAATGTCATAATACTCTTCACCCAGGGCTTCAAGAGCAATTCCCATACCACCAGAAGCTGAACCTGTAATCATGGCGAGCAATTGTACCGCAAACGCTTCGGAGAAATATGGACTTAAAGGAATATCAAAGATTAACTCTTTTACCGTTTCAAATCCAGGAGAAGCCGTAACCACAGACCCGAATCCGACGGCAGCACTTGTATTAATAGTAGCCATTACTGAACCGGATGCTCCCCCATTAATAGCAGGAATGAAGTCTTTATAGTCTTTAATGTTAAAGAGCATGATCAGGATAATCCCAAACAATAGAGCTACTAAAATACTGAGTTCTTTAAATACATTTAATGTTACAACCACCGCAATAAGCGGGATAACAGATAAAATCCAATTTGGAAGTTCATCTTCGTTGATTTCTTTAACCTGATTGTCACCTTCAGGTTCCGTGAATTTGTCGTCTTTAGCATCAAGTTGTTTCTGGCGAAATTTTAAGTATGCATACCCACCTACCGCCATAATTAATCCGGCAACAATACCGAGTATGGGGGCTGCCATTGTATCCGTCTCAAAGGTGTTGATAGGGATGATGTTTTGAATTTGCGGTGTCCCTGGGATGGCCGTCATCGTAAATGTGAATGCTCCTAATACAAAGGTAGAAGGTATTAATTTACGAGAGACATTGGCTTCTCTGAACATCGCAACAGCTAATGGATATACAGCGAATACTACAACAAATAGACTTACGCCACCATACGTTAGGATAGCTGCTGAAAGAAGCATTCCTAATATGGCACGTTTTTTTCCGATAACACTTGAAATCTTATAGGCAACAGATTGGGCTGCTCCTGTATCTTCCATAAGTTTCCCAAAGATCGCTCCAAATAAGAAGATAGGGAAGTAGTCCTTTGCAAAACCTACAAAGCCTTCCATATACGTTCCTGTGTAGGCATCGAGTATGTTCATCCCACTTAATAGGGCTACGATTCCTGACACAAGAGGGGCGATCCATATAATCGACCAGCCTAAGTATGCTAGAGCCATTAAGAGGATAAGACCAATAATAATACTGAGCATAGTAAACCTCCTGATGTTTTAAATTATCTGTTTTACTATGTCCCATTCTTTTGTATTTTATTGATCAGACTGTGAGTTAAGATTTAAATTTAAATGTCAGCTTCTACTTTCCGAGTTTCCTGCGCTTTTGTTGAATAAATTGTTTATAGGCATATTAAAAAGCATGAATAGGCTAGTAAGCCTGTTCATGCTTATGGTAAAGAAAAGATCTAATTAATTTTGTTGATTTCATCTTGTGATAGCTTAAAATTAATATTTGGAGGTTTTTACCGCTGTTTTCATTGAGTGGGGAGAGCCTTTTGCTTTTCTAGGTAATCCGCAATCCCCATAGCTGATACTTCAAAATCAAGCTCGAGAACACTATATATTTCATGATCTCTTGGAATTCCATTAGAGTCTAGATATTCCGCGACTTTCTCATGAAGACGTTTCTTCAATTGAGTCAGATCTTCGTTTTCACTTGCTGACTCGTGACCTGCTTCCATAAAAATAGGTAACCACCTTGCAACCGATTTAAACACTTCATTAGGTTGATCTGACATACTAAAATGACCAAAGTAAATACGATTTATGGGTAAGAGGCTTAATTTCTTAATCGTTTCTAGCATGACAAAGGGGTCAAATTGATTTGGTGATGTAGAGGGTAAATACAAGGAAACATCGTGCTCTTCGGTATGTTGGTAACGAATACCACAAGCATCTCCAGTGAAAAGCCCCTGACTTTCTGAATCATATATTGAGATATGGTGATTTGCATGCCCTGGTGTATGGTAAAAGGTTAAAGTTGCAGAAGGGCCAATTTGAAGCTTGTCTTGTTCGTTAACAACCTCAATACGATCTTCTGGAATAGGTAGAATAGGAGCGAATAATGGCTCGAACTGATCTCCGTATACTTGTTTCGCCCCAGCAATTAGCTTAGAAGGGTTAATTAGATGGCGTTTCCCTTTCGGATGCACATAAACGGTGGCTTGCGGACATTCTTGCAGTAATAAACCGGAACCGCCAGCGTGATCAAGGTGAATATGGGTCAGGATAATATTCTTAACATCTGTTAGCTTAAATCCAAGATCTTCGAGTCCTTTCTTTATGTAAGGTACAGAAGGGGAAGGACCGGTTTCTACCAGAGTAAGATCTTTATCATCAATAACGTATATTCCCGTACGCCCAGGCATACCTAGGTCAAAACCATCAATTACGTAAGTGCGGTGTCCAAGATAGATTGGAGCTTTTTCTTCCATAAGAGTCACCTCTCTCTGAATAGTACCCCTATTTTACAAAACATTCAGATAGTTGAACAGTATAACGCTTTCAAAGAGAGGTGAGTATTCTTAATCTTTTAATACCCTTTTCCTAAAAATCCTTCACGGTCAAAGGTTTTGCGATTCGTTTTTTCAGCTTTTTGAATAAATTGTTCATGAAGAGAGGATGGATGCTCTTTATGGTTAGGTTTCTTAGTTTCTTTATCCTTACTCATCGTGTCACCTCCAGTATACGGATAGATTTTGTTGTTTTACGAAAAGTATGAAGGGAAATGTTTTTCTAGAAATCAGAAAAGTTGTTATGATTAAGAAGGTAATTCATATTCGTAAAGGAGTGAATGGGTAATGAAAGCGATTATACATAAAGAAATAGAAGGATTGGACGGATTACATTATGAAGAATGTGATGCGCCACAAGTAGGTAAAGGCAACGTGAAGGTGCGACTTAAAACAGCAGGCCTGAATCGACGGGATCTTGCAGTAACAAATCGTCACAAGATCGAACAGCCGCCTCTTATATTAGGTTCAGACGGGGCCGGTTTGGTTGAAGAGCTTGGTGAAGGTGTAACAGGATGGAACATTGGAGATGAGGTTGTCATTAACCCAGGATTAGGCTGGAAACATAATAGCGATGCCCCGCCACAAGGTTTTGAAATTTTAGGGTTACCTGATGACGGTACATTTGCTGAATATATTGTAGTTCCAGAAGAGAATATTGAAAAGAAACCTCAACATTTGTCTTGGGAAGAAGCGGGTGTTCTTCCGCTTGCAGCATTAACAGCGTATCGTGTTTTATTTACAAGAGCCAAAGTTAAAGAAGGAGACACAGTTCTGCTTCCTGGTATAGGTAGCGGTGTTTTAACGTTTGCTTTAAAGTTTTCCAATGCAATAGGGGCCAAAGTAATTGTCACGTCACGAAGTGAAGAAAAGTTAGAGACAGCTAAAGAATTAGGAGCTGACTTAGCCATTCCAACACTTTCCGATTGGGAAGAAGAATTAGCTGAGGAACAGGTGGACGTGGTAGTTGAAAGTATCGGACAAGCAACGTTTGAAAAATCTCTTGGAGTTGTTAAGCGAGGCGGTACAGTTGTCACATTTGGTGCAACGACAGAAGACAAAGTCGAGATTGATATTCGCAAATTCTTTTACGGACAATATAACTTACTTGGCTCAACAATGGGGAGTCGTGAGGAATTTCAAGACATGCTATCCTTTATTACCGATCATAGCATAAAACCAGAAGTAGATAAGATGTTTGCCCTATCTGACTATGAAGAAGCTTTTGCGTATATAAAAGACTCGAAAAACTTCGGTAAAATTGGCTTTACAATAGGCTAAAAAGGACAGGGCTCGCCAATTGGTCCTATTCGTGAAAGCGAAGAGGGATTAAAAGTGATGAACGAAGTTATGTATACTATATCTGCAATTATGAGGAATCTAAATGCCCCTATTAAGGCACAAATTGAAACATCACTTTTAGATAAGATGCACCAAATGGATTATAATATGAAATCATCGATGCAGCGGGATATGGAAAAAGGGCAGCCAGTTGAGGCAGAGCATTTCTATGGTTATTTGTTAGAAGCAGCGGAATCGCACTCCATAGATGCGCCTTTATTATCAGCAGTTCATGGGAATTTGATGGTATATAGTTCATAAATAGAAGTGACATTTAAAGGAATGGGCATTCATTATAATGCTCATTTTTTTATGGATCTTTGTAACTTTCACAAAAGAAGGGATATGTAAAAAGGTAAAGTGAGTTTGACGTAGGAGAGAGTTCTCACGTACACTTTACGTAAAGTAAGATTAACCGTAAAGGTGATGGAATGAAAAATTTGATTAAGGAAAAAAGGACAGCTAATAAGATTACACAAGAATATCTTTCAATACAGCTTCAAGTATCCAGGCAGACCATAATATCACTCGAGAAAGGGAAATATAAGCCTTCACTTGTGCTAGCTCATAAATTAGCTCAAGTATTCGACTGTGCCATCGAGGATCTCTTTATCTTTGAAGGCGATGAGAATATAAAATAACTCTCGCATGACCTACTAAAACAAGATGACAAGCATAGAATTGTTGTCTTGTTTTAATACGAGGCGAAAAACCTTTGACGTTTTATTGCGACAAAGAACTAAAGGGTGTCTGGCACCCTTTAGTTTGTTAAAGTGTCTTTGGACTGTGAAGGCTTTTTTTGTTTGGTGAATAGTTCGCGAGGGCTTAATAAACACTAATGGAGTAATACTCCTATTTTTACAATAAATATAGGCAGAATTCATGCATATAGAGGATATTTCTTTTATAATACAAAAAGAAGACATGTGAAATAATTCACATGGTGAGCTAAACGAGAGATGCAAGGAGACGAGATTCACTATGAATGTATTAAAACAACATGCTAAGAAACAAAAGGCTACCAGATTTTTGCTTATTGTTTCTTCTCTTCTGTTAGGGATAACGGTTATTGCTCAAGCATTATTCTTTGTGTCCATTGTCGATCAAATCTTCCTTAAGGGTGCAAGTTTCGAGAGTATTATACCTGATCTTATTGGTTTATTTTTCGTTTTAGTTGCTCGTTCGGCATTAACCTATTGGAACGGTCGAGCCGGCGTTAAGATGGCATCCCGAGTAAAGGAGTATTTCAGATCACAACTTGTATATAAATTTTCTAAAAATCCACTCCAAACGTCTATGGAAGGGCAATCAGGGCAGAAAGTAAGTACCGTACTAGACGCTGTTGATGAAATTGACGGCTACTTCAGTCAATACATTCCACAAGTTATTCAAACATCCATTGTACCCGTGATGATTCTTGTTGTGGTTTCTATGGAGCACATCTATTCAGGACTTATCATGATGATTACCGCTCCATTTATTCCACTTTTTTATATCATTATTGGTATTATGACAAAGAAAAAATCCGAAGAACAATTAGATAAAATGGCTGTTTTCTCTGGTCGCTTTCTAGATACCCTTCAAGGATTATCAACACTGAAGCTGTTCGGTCAATCTCGTAAGCAAAAAGAATTAATCGAGAAGAGCAGCTTAGACTTTAGAGATTCAACCATGGAAGTTTTAAAAATCGCGTTTGTATCTTCTCTTATGCTAGAGCTCATTTCTATGCTCAGTATCGGTTTAATTGCATTAGAAATTGGTTTAAGACTTGTATTATTTCAATCAATAACGTTTTCCGCGGCCTTTTTTGTGCTTATATTAGCACCCGAATTTTATTTGTTTCTAAAAAACCTTGGTCAGGCTTTTCACACAGGACGTGGAAGCATGGGGGCAGCTCAAAAAATTGCCGAGGCTTTAAATACAGAGTATCGAGAAGTGGAGTGGGGAGATGCTTCTCTTGGACGGAAGGACGATCCTCCTCATATTCGATTGAAAGATGTTCATTTTGCGTATGAGGCTGAAGGATTTGCTTTGAGGGGAATTCAAGCAGAAATTCCACCGTACAGTCAAACAGCTATAGTGGGGAAGAGTGGTTCAGGGAAGACGACACTTCTTCATGTGCTAGCTGGTCTACTTCCCTCATCAAAAGGTTCGGTCTGGGTAGATGATTTAGCGCGCTCTGAAATAAAAGAAGAGCAGTGGTTTGATACAGTCAGTTATATATCTCAGAACCCTTTTCTATTCTCTGGTACGATTGCTGAAAATATAGCAGTAGGTAAAAAAGGACAGGTTTCAAGGGAGGCTGTTGAGCAAGCTGCTATAAAAGCGGGGATCGCGCCTTTAGTGGAGTCCTTAGAACATGGGTACGATACACTTGTCGGAGAAGGAGGACGTGGTCTTTCAGGTGGAGAGAAACAACGTGTTGCAATAGCACGCGCTTTCTTAAAACAACCCTCCATCATCCTATTTGATGAACCGACCACAGGACTAGATTTACAAACAGAACAAATCTTGCAGTCTTCGATTCAAGAACTCAGCCAAAGTGCATCCATCATCACTGTTGCTCACCGCCTCCATACGATTAAGCATGCAGATCAAATTTTATATATGGATAATGGAGCGATTGTTCAAAAGGGAACTCATTTAGAGCTTGAAGAGAATAATCCTTTCTACCGTGCGATGGTGAAGACGCAGCAGGGAGGTATGGCGACATGAATGAACTTAGAGCGGTAATGAAGGATATGATGGTTGAGAAGAGAGATATCTATTTATCTGTTTTATTTGGCTTTTTGGCTGGTATTACAGCAGTTGCGCTGTTTGCTTCGAGTGGGTACCTTATTTCAAAAGCAGCTCTGCTACCGCCTATCTATACCCTTTCCCTTATGATTGCCTTTTTAAAGATCATGGGGTTTGCCCGTGCTTTTGGGCGTTATCTAGAACGTTTATATTCGCACCGAGCTACGTTTACAATGCTTAGCCAATTGCGTGTTAATTTCTATGAGAAGTTGGAGCCATTGGCGCCAACCATTTTCCAGAAGTACAAATCTGGGGACTTGTTATCTAGAATCGTCGGGGATATTGATCGTTTACAAAACTTCTTTCTGAGAGTTTATTATCCCCCTATCGTTCTCGGCTTTATCTTTCTTGCTACGATCTTCTTTACAGTATTTTATTCGGTTACCGTTGCGATTTTGTTGCTGGTCGGTCTTTTTGTAACGGGTTTCTTATTACCAGCATGGTTTGCTTATAAACAAAGAAGAATCAAAACACGTTTACGAGAGGAACGAGGGTCTTTATCTAGTGAAGTTACCGAGTTCTTATACGGTTTTATGGATTTGAAGTTGTATCAACAACTAGGAACCAAAAAAGAGGAATTAGAACAAGCATCCGCTCGTTATATAGATGAGCAAGAGAAAGAAGGGAAGATGGCTACTTATCATCAATCAATGAATAGTATGGTTACACTGCTTGTATCTTGGCTTGTTATTGCATTTGGGGCCTATCTTGTTTCAAACAATGAATTAGACGGTGTATTCTTAGCTATGCTGATTATGATTTCTTTAACCGTGTTCGAGAATGCTGTACCGATGGCATTGGTACCTGCTCACTTTGAAGATAGTCGTAGGGCAGCCAAGCGACTTCATGAAGTCGTTCAGGATGAACCGGAAAAAGTTGAATACACGAAAAGTCTACCTGTTAACAAGCCATTTTCATTGACCATGAAACGTGTATCTTTTGCTTTTCCTGGGGAAGAAAGAACTTCTCTTCAAGAGGTAGATCTTCATATACCGGCGGGATCAAAGACTGCGATTGTAGGAGCTAGTGGTTCCGGGAAGTCTACATTGTTCCAGTTGCTTTTAAAGTTTTACAACCCTACAAGCGGAGATGTATTGTATGATGAGATCTCTCAAGATGCCTATAGCCAAGAAGATATTTGGGCTCGTACAAATGTGGTTCAACAAGAGAATCACTACTTCTATGGCTCCCTACGAGATAATCTTCTATTAGCTAAAGAACGGGCTACAGATGAAGAACTTCAAGAAGTGCTTGGGCATGTACACATGCAAGACTTTGATTTGAACCAGACGATCTTAGAGAAGGGTGACAATTTATCCGGAGGTGAGAAACAGCGGTTAGCAATCGCTAGAGCTCTATTGAAGAAGGAAAGGTTGTGGTTGCTTGATGAGCCGACTTCTTCACTTGATGCTGTCACCGAACAAGCAGTTTACGAGCATGTTTTTCACCAAGCGCAGGACGATACTCTTATTCTTATTAGCCACAGACTTGTTGGTCTTGAAGACATGGACCAAATCATTGTTTTTGATCAAGGTGAAATCGTAGAGTCAGGATCTTATCAAGAATTACTGGAGCTTGAAGGGTATTTTTACCGTATGAAACAAATCGAAAAAGAAGTGCTTGTATAAGTTTTTTAAGCAGCTTTGAGTTCCCGATAACGGATCTTTAAGCTGCTTTTATATTTTAGAGCTATGCATGCTACAATAGATTTATCTTTACAAGAGAGGGTGGGAAGCGTGCTTGAATTATTTCTTCCAATGTTAGAGCGGTTGGGCATTATCGTAACAGTCGCTTTTGTCATCACAAGGTTTCGCTTCTTTCGAGAGTTAGTAGACAAGAAAACCCTTACCTCTAAACAACGCTACGTAGCGATTGGTTTTTTCGGCTTATTTGGAATAATCGGAACCTATACAGGCATTACATACGATACGTTATCTTTTGAGTACGGTTCCTTTGCTTATCAGATTGGTGGAGATGAAGCGATTGCTAACTCTAGAGTCATTGGAATCGTTGTAGCAGGATTATTTGGTGGCTATCAAATTGGAGTCGGAGCAGGTCTGATCGCAGGACTCCATAGATTATCATTAGGAGGATTCACTGGGCTTGCCTGTGGTATTTCTGCTGTCATCGCCGGATGTTTAGCTGGTGCCTTTTATAAAAAGAATAAGCCTTTACGTCTAAAGACAGCATTGCTTGTGGGAGCCCTGGCTGAAACTCTTCAAATGATGATTATTCTTGGTGTTTCAAAACCATTTAATCAGGCATTCGAATTAGTTCAAGAGATTGGGTTACCTATGATTGTGGCTAATGGAGTGGGCTCAGCACTTTTTCTATTGATTATTCGTAATGTTCTAAATGAGGAAGAAAAAGTAGGAGCACTTCAGGCTCAGAAAGCGTTGAAACTGGCAGAATCAACCATTGCTTATATGAGAAAAGGCTTGAATGAATCCTCTGCTAAAAAAGCGTGTGAAATTATTTATAAAGAAGTGGGCGTAAGCGCCATCTCTATGACAAATCATGAGGTCATTCTAGCGCATGTGGGACTAGCGGACGATCACCATAAAACGGGGGAAGTCATTCAAACTACAGCCACTAGAGATGTTATTCAAACAGGGGAGCGAAAGATCGTCAAGCATGAAGATATTCATTGTACAGAGCCTGATTGTCCTCTCGGCGCTGCTGTTATTGCCCCTTTAAAAAGGAAGAATGATGTGGTCGGTACGTTAAAGTTTTACGTTCGATCAGAAAAAGAAATTTCGAATGTCATGCTTGAACTAATTCAAGGACTTAGTGCCTTACTAGGCCAACAGCTTGAGATTGCAGAAGCGGAGAAAGCACAAGAATTAGCGCGAGAGGCAGAGGTGAAAGCTTTGCAAGCGCAAGTGAATCCCCATTTTCTATTTAATTCTTTAAATGTTATTGTTTCGCTCATACGAACTGAACCTAAAAGGGCTCGTTCAGTATTAATAGCGTTATCAAAATATTTTAGGCAGAACTTGAGTGCTACCACGCGTAAGTGGATCACCTTAGAAGAGGAACTTCAGCATGTTAAGGCTTATTTGTTAATAGAAGAAACCCGGTTTGTGGATCAGCTTCATGTGAATTACGATGTCGATGAAGAAGCGCTCGATGCTCATATAGCTCCTTTATCATTACAACCTTTAGTAGAAAATTGTATTAAACACGGAGTGAAAAATCAGGAAACGCAAGCTGAAATTCATGTAACGGTTCACAATCATTCAGAAGGCGTGCTTATATCTGTAGCAGATAATGGACAAGGAATTGCTCCAGAAAAGGTAAGAGACCTAGGTCTAATCCAAGTAGAATCAGATAAAGGAACTGGGCTTGGCTTGTTTAATGTGAATGAGCGGCTCGTTCACATGTATGGGAATGATGCTCGGTTACATATTGAGAGTACGTGGGGAGAAGGGGCAACTATTTCCTTCTTTCTCCCAAGGAAGGAGGAGCATTTGTGAGAAAACGTATAACAGTACTCGTTGTAGATGATGAGCGTTTTAGTCGTGAGGAACTTGTATTTTTGCTAAAGGAATACGAGATTTTAGAAGTGATTGGGGAAGCTGAATCAGGGGAAGCAGCTGTTATGAAAACGTTACAATTGCAACCGGATGTATTGTTCTTAGATATTGAAATGCCGAAGATGGATGGTCTTGAGGTGGCGAAATCAGTACATGAACTGAAGAAAGTACCTGAGATTGTATTTGCTACGGCTTACCCAGGTTTCGCAGTAGAAGCTTTTCGTCATGAAGCGGTTGATTATATATTAAAGCCATTTGATGAAGAGCAAATTAATCAGACAGTAACTCGTCTAGAACGACGACTAAGGTCTGAACCAACTGTGGAAAAGAGCTCAGTGCCTTCTAAGCTTGCAGTTGAAGAGGAAGAAGAAATCACTTATTTAAATCCAGCGGATATTATGTACGTTTTTCGTGATGGACGTGTAACGAAAATAGTAGATCAATTGAGGACTTATGAGACAAAGTGGTCTTTAAAAGAGGTTGAGAAGCGGTTAGAGCCTTTTTCTTTCTTCCGTATACACAAGAGTTATCTAGTGAATTTACAGTACGTTAAGCGACTTGTCCCGTGGTTTAATGGGGCCTTTCAACTTGAGTTAAAAGGGAGGGAAGAGCAGCTATCTGTCAGTCGTAACTACGTAAAAGAGTTAAGAAAGCAACTTGAACTATAGTGGCAGGGTTTAGGATATAAGTAATGCGAGGTAGATGATAGGATTAAAGAGAGACTTGTAGCGCCCGTGGTAACTACAAGTCTAATTTAGTTTAACGTGCTCTTTTCAGGTTGTTTTGAATCGAGAGGCCGAATACATCTTGCAATCACTTTACAACATCTTAATCAAAAAAACTGACATGTTAAACAAAACTCCCTTAATTGTAAACGGTTACTTGTTATACTTTTTGTAAGCGATTACAGAAAAGTGAGGGAGGAATCGTTCTATGATTACATTTCTAGTCAGTATTGTTCTATTAATTGTTGGTTACTTAACGTACGGAAAGTATGTAGAAAAAGTTTTTGGAGTTAATACAGATCGTCAGACACCAGCTTATACAAATAAAGATGGTGTGGACTACTTGCCAATGGGGGAAAAAAGAAACTCATTAATTCAATTACTGAATATAGCAGGTGTTGGTCCGATATTTGGACCGATTTTAGGCGCCCTTTATGGGCCTGTTGCTTTCCTTTGGATCGTATTTGGCGCAATCTTTGCAGGCGCTGTACACGATTATTTAACAGGTATGATTTCTATTCGGAACCGTGGCGCTCACTTACCTGAACTTGCAGGGAAGTTCCTCGGAAAAGTAATGAAACATGTTGTTAATGCATTTACGATATTACTTCTTATTCTTGTAGGTACCGTGTTTGTTACGGCACCCGCAGATTTAATTCATAACATGGCGAGCAGTTGGCTTTCGTTGCCTGTTATTCTGTTAGCGATATTTGCTTATTATCTACTCGCTACGATGCTTCCGATTGATAAGATTATCGGACGTTTCTATCCAATCTTTGGTGCATTCTTAGTCATTAGTGCTGTTGGAGTAGGGCTTTCACTTGTATTTACAGGAGCACCTGTTCCTGAAATTGAACTAACAAATATGCACCCGGATAATGCGCCAATCTTTCCGCTATTATTCTTAACGATTTCATGTGGTGCTTTATCTGGATTCCATGCAACTCAGACGCCAATTATTTCTCGTACGACACAGCAAGAGAAGCAAGGTCGACGTATTTTCTACGGGATGATGATTGCTGAAGGTATTATCGCAATGATTTGGGCTGCTGCTGCTATGAGTCTATTTAATGGTTCAGAAGGTCTAAACGAAGTTCTTGCAAGTGGCGGACCTGCTGCTGTGGTAAGTGAAGTTTCTGTTATGATGCTTGGAGCAGTTGGTGGTACGTTGGCAGTCTTAGGTGTTATTGTTCTTCCTATTACTTCTGGGGACACAGCGTTCCGTAGTGCTCGTATGATTATTGCAGATTACATCAATGTTTCTCAGAAGAAGATTGTAAGCAGAATGTGGATCGCTGTTCCTCTATTTGTAATATCCTTTGCTCTAACGCGTGTAGACTTCACGCTACTGTGGAGATATTTCTCATGGGCGAATCAGTCTACAGCTGTAATTGCACTGTGGGTAGGGGCGATGTACTTGTTCTTATCTCGTAAGAATTATTGGATTGCTGCAGTACCGGCAACATTCATGACTATGGCAACATTCACTTATATCCTAAATGCCCAGATTGGTTTTGGATTGTCTCTTAACCTATCTTATGTTCTGGCTGCCATCATAACGGTTGGTGTAGTAGCCTCCTTCTTTACCGCTGCACGTCGGGGACTCAATAAGAACATTCCACTTGAAGAAGAATGGAAGACGACAGCGTAATGGGATGTTGTAGTCCGAACTTCAATAAGGAAGTTGAAAAACAAGAAGAAAAAGTGAATGAAACGGGGAATGAACAAATTCCTTTATGGGGGAAAGTCATCGCTACTGTCGTTTCCACCTGTGTCATATGGATTGCATTCTTTTAAATTAATGGTAATACTACTGAATCTATTCAGTATTTACATTCCTCCTTCAGATGAGAAGCCCCTTACCTTTATAAAGGTAAGGGGCTTTTTTCGTTAAACTACATCGGGGACGCGCGATTGTTTAATCATCCTCTCAATGTGTTTGCGGAACAAGTACATGACAATTAGATGAGCTTTAGCTTGCGTATATTTATAAACGAACCAAGGTAGTGATGGCATATAATCGTGTATTGCTACGATACATTCTTGTTTTCCCGGGATCTTTCGAAACTCGAGGCGCCCTCTTACATTTCGTTTGGTGTTTTGGAAAGATCCGCCCGTAATATAGTAAAGCGCTCGGTTCGATGTGCTTCTGTCATATGAATAACTGAGTTCTAATAGAGGCGTTCGGCTTAAACGAAGGCATATCTGTGTGTTGTCTTCAACATCAGTTTCGGCATGGACAAAGGGATTCAGAGTTTTAGATAACCAATGAACATAATATTGAGCCGCCCAATCGGCGTTTTTACCTTCAGGTAATGGAATTCGCTGAACTGATCGAACGTCATGTTGAACAGCGGGCATCTTAATTCCCTGAGTGCTCTTTGAGGGCTCTTGATTTCCTTTTTCTTGTTCCTCGTCTTCAATTGCAGTTTTCACAGCCTCTTTGAAGCTCATTTGTCCATAGCTGACTTCAGGGTCCATATTCTTACACTGGGCGGTCATAGGGTGAACAAGGCTTTCTACAAGTGGATAGACCATTTCTTTTGGTGTTCCGGTCGTAAGGCTGACCCATAGCCTTGATAAATTAACCGACATAAATGGAACAGGAAGAATGCGAGGATTTTTCCCTAACGATTCCGCTGTTTGAATCATCATGTCTTGATAGGTCATTATTTCAGGTCCGCCAACGTCGATTGCTTTATTTGATAAACGGTCATTTCCAATACTTTTGTTTAAAGCGTGTAAGACTTCTTTTAGAGCGATAGGATGTGTCTTCGTTCTTGTCCATTTCGGTAGAGCCATGAAGGGGAGTCGTTTAACGAGCTTCTTAAGAATGGGGAAGGATGAGCCTTTAGGTCCCACAATTAAACCTGCTCGAATTGTAGTGACAGGTATTCCATAAGCTCTTAAAATTTCTTCTACTTCTAAACGACTTCTTAAATGCCTGGATAACTGCTCTGACTCCGGGATAATGCCGCTTAAGTAAACAATTTGATGTATACCTTGCTTCTTAGCTGCTTGAGCGAAATTATCTGCTAGAATAACATCCATATCTTCGAAAGATCCTTGTGTAAGTTTAGCTGAAGGTAGCATAGAATGAACGAGATAGACCGCGAAGTCTGCCCCTTCTAAGCCTTTCTCCGCGTCAGCCATTGAATATAGATCACATGAACGCCAAGTGATGTGTTCTGTATCTTGTTTATGGTCCCCATTCCTTGAAAGAGCAATGACATCCGCATATTTCGTCAACTTCTTTAATAAATTCTGGCCAATATACCCACTTGCTCCGGTTAAAGCTACGACGGGACGTCTTTTGGCTTCGCTCATGGTGATTCCTCCTAATCTATTAAAAGCTCGAGTCCTATCTATTAACTCTTCGAAGAAATGCTTCTTGAATGGTGGTTTGGGTAGATTGTGTCGTGTTGGCTGAAAGTGAGCGTTCCATGATTCTTATAGCATTTTGGTTATCTTCCTGCCGCTCAGAAGCGACACAATCTCTGGGAATCCAGATGTTATACTCTCTCATATAGGCATCATTAGCTGTAAAGAGAACACATATATCTCCTGCAATGCCCGTTAAGATTAGGTTATTTACTCCTAGTTTGTTGAGTAAGATGCTGAGTTGAGTTCCGAAGAAACCAGAATGCTTGGGTTTAATAATAAAATAATCATCGTCTTCTGGGGAGATGTGTTTAATAACCGATTCTCCTCTTCCTTCCTTGCACTCTTCAATCACATCTGCAACATTTTCTTGCCACAATCCGAAATTATCATTTACATAAATAATAGGTAGACCTTGTTCTTTGGCTTGACTTTTTAAACTCTTGAGAGGTTCTACGATATTCAAAGTATTTTCTAGTAAGTCCTCTCCACCTTCAAAATCCATTTTGTTTACCATATCTATAAGGATTAAGGCAGTTTGGTGTTGCTTCATACGATTACTCTCCTTTATATGGTTCAGGACCAGCGGGTACTTGTCTTTTATGCCGAGTTTGCTTGTGGAGTTGTTGAATTCGCTCTTCATCTTTTTGAGATACAGATTCTCCGCGAAGGTAGGCGTCAATAGTGTCGTAAGAAACCCCAAGTTCATCCTCATCAGATTGTCCTTCCCATAATTCAGCGCTAGGCTTCTTGTGAATAATTGAGTCAGGCACTTCTAAATACTCAGCAAGTTCTCTTACTTCTTCTTTACGAAGATTAATTAGGGGGACTAGATCTACTCCACCATCTCCGTATTTTGTGAAATAGCCAGTAAAATCTTCCGCTGCATTATCAGTACCTATTACTAAATATCCATAATGGTTGGCCACGGCATAAAGAGTGCTCATACGTAGTCGAGCTTGTAAATTTGCTCCACCTAATTGAGAACGTTCTTCTTGCCAATCTCCTTTTTCCTTAAGCTTTTCTCTTATAGTAGCATGAGTAGTTTGGTAGGGGGTTGTTAAATTGATCCCTATATAATTTAAACCAATTTGTTCTACAAGAGTTACCGCATCCTCTTGATCTTCCACTTCTTGATCAATAGGTAGTATGACACCTAAAGATTGATCAGGGAAAGCACGCTTTATTAAACAAGACACAACTGCAGAATCAATACCTCCACTTATTCCAACAAGTGCACCATTGGCACCTGCATCCTCTACTTTTTCTTTAATCCAATTTGTTAAGTATTCTACTTTTTTCTCCATGGTTAGACCATCATCCTTTCTGGCTTGTCTCGATATAGATTTAAGTTCCTTCTTTTGGCAACGAGTAAACGTCATGTGGTCTGTGATAGACCATGACATAAGGTCTGTGTCTTAAGAATCGAATCATGTCGAAATAACTAGTATTTTCATCTTGTTAAATGGTAAAAAAAGCTTAAACTTTCTGGAGTTCGTACGATATTAATATAAGAATGGGTATAAAATCACATTAAAATATAGGAGAATAGGTCATGAAACCAATGAAGATAATGATGAAAGTAGCATTTGCACTTATATTTACCCTTGTACTTTTGCCTAGTAAAGTAGTTGATGGAGAAGGGACTCAGACGACCACTTACTGTGAGGTGAGTTGCTGGGAATTACTTTTAAATCAAACAAACTCCAACACGCTAGTTAACATTGACTTACCAGGAGAAGAATATCTTCAGGCTACGTCTCTACTAGTAGAAGAAATAGCGGGTTCCACACATAATTATTACTCCATGACTCGAGAGTTGGATGCTCGATCAGATTTGTTTATTCAATCTGACACTTCTAACATATTTGAACTCGATCAAACTCCTTCAGCGCGAATTTCCATCCAGGGCAGTTCAGGAACTATTCCAATGACGACTTTGTCAGGTCTTGATGAAGAATTGAAACACTTAGTCAAAAAACATTTAAATCGACTTGGGTTTTCTGTACGCGATGGATTAGCATCCTCCGAAGAATCGTCGGTCATTGAGACGTCCTCATCCGGTGTAAACCTTCTCATTACAGATGCGCAGTGGTCAGCATTTTTTGGGGGCGGAGATTATACAAGCTCCAGGTTTAAAACAGAAGCGTCTAAATCAGACACCTACTTTCAGTATGTTACTGCTATACAAGATGCAATAAATGAATACAATACTCAGAAAAGCGTGTGGATGTGGAAATCTGAACCCTTTGTAGACACGCCGGATGAGACCATAGAGTTTTTGGTGAATGAACAGGTAGATCAACTTTATATGCGCTTTTATCCAAAGGTGGATGCAAAAACGTATCAATATTTCATAGAACACGCTGCAGAACAAGGAATTGAGGTACACGCTCTAATTGGAAGTCCTTTGTGGGGACAAGAGAAATATGCAAATGATGCTCTTAAACGAGTCGATCTAATCCATGCCTATAATCAAAAAGTGGAACAGAACCAACGATTTATTGGAATCCACTTTGACGTAGAACCATACTCTCTCCAAATGTGGGATGATAATAGACAACAAGCTGTAGATGAATGGAAGCAATCAGCAGAATCTTACGTGAAGTATGCTAAAGACTACGGTTTCATCGTCGGAAGTGCTTTGCCATTCTGGACTGATAACAGTTCAGTGAATGATTATGATACAGATTTCTATAAGGAAATGATCGATATGCAAGACTATGTGTCCATCATGTCGTACCGCAATACAGCACTTGGATCAAACAGTATTACCTCACTAGCACAAAACGAAGTATTGCATGCCAGGTCTCCAAAAGTTGAAGTAGGAGTAGAACTGAATCCGTATAAGATTGATTATGTATCTTTTGACGGGAAATCTCTAAATTACACAGAAGGAGAAATTGCTAAAGTAAGAACGTACTTTATGGAAGAACCTCAACCAGGTTTTAAGGGCATTGCCATCCATAACTATACGGCTTGGAAGAATAGTCAATAACATAAAAAATGTGCTCCTTATAGGAGCACATTTTTTGGATTATTTAAGTTGAGTGAAGCTATTTATTTAACAAAATCGTTCAAGAATAGGGCGGTATAGTGGTTCCAGATATCACTTCCTTTCCGCCCGCGTCCCAACATGTCGCGGGGCGTTCGACTTTGGCTGCTGGGCCGTTTCTACACACTAGAGTCGTTCCCCTGACACCCCAAGCACTCAACTAACGTATCGGCCCTATCCACACAAAAGTGTATCAACCTCAAGTGTTAAAAGTGAGGAAAAAATTAAAACATTAAGGTATGGTAAATATTCTAAATATTTTGTAAAATTAAACATATCAACGTAACGGTTTCTTCATATATATAAATATGGAGGGATTTGCATGAAACAAGTCTTTTTGTTTTATGTCATTCTTTTAAGTTGTTTTTTTATTTATATAGAACTAGCTGAGTTTGATACGAAAGAGACAATTGTAGCTATAGTTGATACTGGTATTGACCCTACTCACCCGATGCTTGAAGGACATATTGAAAAGGGATATGACTTCTTTAACTGGGATGGAGATGCTATGGATGATCATGGTCATGGCACACATGTTGCAAGTATCATTCATTCTGTGGCACCCAATGCAAAGTTATTGCCAGTGAAAACTTTAGGTAAAGATGGTGCGGGGATTGGTACGTCGTTTATAGGTATTTTTTATAGTGTAGTAAAAGGGGCGGATATTGTGAATTTGAGTATGTCCGAAGTGGCGAACCCTTTTACATCTTGGGTCATACGCTTTGGGGAACGTAAAGGAGTCGTTTTCGTTGGAGCTAGTGGAAATGATGGAAGGACCGATCGAATTAGCTTCCCTGCTAGCCTGGGTGAAGTCATTGCCATCGGTGGGTATAACACATATAGTGATCATCTGTATGAGAATGGAAACCGGAGTGGTGATATAGAATTTTTGGCTCCAGGAGTGCTGATAGAAGGTGCTAGCCTTGGCGGGGAAGTAGTTAGAAAAACGGGGACGAGTTTTGCTGCAGGCTCAGTATCAGGTATGCTTGCTTATTTCAAAGAGATTCAGCCTCATATGACAAATGATGATGCACGTTTTCTGCTTCGACTTACTTCGTTCTATGAAAAGGATGGATACCGGGTGCTTGAGCTTGATCGTTTTCTGGCTACACAATAAGAGGGCATTTCTAACAGGCGCTTTTTTTCTACAATAGATTAGAAGCGTCTTTTTGTTATTCATAGAATAGATGGTTCGAGAGGAGGAGTGATTGTATTTAGTTGGTGATTTTCAGGGGGAGTCTCATTCTCTTTCCCGGGCTGCTGCAAGTGGAATATATCTTGGGAGAACATTAAGTTAATTCCAACATTAGGAATATAAGTGGTTCATATATCCTGTTATTGTTAGAAGACTTTTTATTTTATGGAATTAAACCGAAATAAAAAGAAACTCACCTTTAATAGGAGGAATTAGAATATGAACCGTCATGTTAAAAAAGTTTTTGCTACTCTAACTACAGCTGCTTTATTAAGCACAACGCCAGTCCTTGCAAGTGCTGAATCCCAGGTTAAAGAACCTAATCGTGTGAAGATCACAAAGGGACAACAAAATGAAGCGAGTGAAAGGGGAAATTCTAAGCAAGATTCTAAAGTGAAGAAGAAAGTAGCTCAGGAAAAAGCGGTAAGTAAACGACTTGAAGATCTTGAACATCGTCTGGGCCAAATAACTGTCCATAATAAAAAAATAAGTGACAGGATGGAAGAGTTTTTTGATGGGGCTAAGGAAGAGCAAGAAGAATCGGTAACAGATGAAGAAGAACAGGAAGAACCGGTAGCAGATGAAGAAGAGCAGGAAGAACCGGCAACAGATGAAGAGGAAAAACAGGAAGAACCGGTAGCAGATGAAGAAGAAGAGCAGGAAGAACCGGTAGCAGATGAAGAAGAAGAGCAGGAAGAACCGGCAACAAATGAAGAGGAAGAGCAGGAAGAACCGGTAACAGATGAAGAGGAAGAGCAGGAAGAACCGGTAACAAATGAAGAGGAAGGGCAGGAAGAACCGGCAACAGATGAAGAGGAAGAGCAAGAAGAAGTGGTAACAGATGAAAAAGAGCAAGAAGAGGAAGAAGAACTAGAAAATTATGATGATCAAGCGGATAGTTTTAGTGGGAAACTTCAAGCTCAGCATAACAAATTAGATGCTGTGGAAAGATACATAGATCATTTATCAGAATGGTTGGAAAAGAGATTGGGTTTAAATCACAGTTATACGGATCAACTTGAGGAACTATATACCGAATTAGAAAAGTTACGTCAAACTGTGAATGGGTTAGAAGAAGATCTTGAGAATAAAGAAAAAGAAGTAACAAAGAAAGTGAAGGGAGAAGAAAAGGAATATTTTGGGTCAAAAGAAAACATCAATTCAGATAAGGTTTGGAATATCAATTTTAACGCAGACCTTTCAGAACAAGCGATTGATCAGCTGAATTTCATTGTGTTTGATGAAGAAATGAAAGTTGTTCCCGTTCAAGTTTCGTACGATAAAGTACGTCAATCTGTCTCCTTAGCTCCCGAAAAATCATACAATTCAGGTGAAACCTATACTTTATTTATTGCGAAAGATATTGAAAGCGAGAAAGGGATAGGATTAAAACAAGCGGTACAGATGAGTTTTACGATTGAATAAAAAGTAACCTCCTGAATTATTTTCTTACAGTCCTTCTTAGATGGTATTTGACATACTATTCTTTAAGAGATATTTAATGTTAAAAGTGTAAGTATTAGGATGTGTATATGTGTTTTATGTAGTAAAATAATCATAGGACACATGAATTGGTTCTCATTTGTCCATATTATTGTACATATACTACTTCTAATAAAGGGAGGACTTTTATGGAAAACAAACCTTTGCATTATGACGGTAGCGCGCCAGTGAGTGGAGAGTTAGTCGAACACCAGAAGGTTGAACTAACTGATGAAATGAGAAAACAAATTTCGGCAAACCCTTATACACATTACGTCGATGAAACAGAATAAAGAGGAGAAGACGAAAATCAATTTGATTTTCGTCTTTTTTTTACGTTTTAAATTCATAGAAACGGATACTGAATAAGTGGTGCTATTTATCAAAAAATATTAATAGCAGAAGAAAGACTAAAGGAATATTTTTTAATGCAAATAACTTGCTGAAATAAGAAAAAAATAATACAATTAATCTCGAAATAAAGATACTTTAATTCAAAGTAAATACTAGGGATGTAGTTATAGTACAAACTATATCTACGAAAAGAATTGAAAGGTGAGATTAGAAATGGCAAAAGTATTATATATTACCGCGCACCCGCACGATGAAGCAACCTCTTTCAGTATGAGTGTAGGGAAGGAATTTATTACGGCATACAAAGAGGCAAACCCTGAGGATGAAATTGTTCATGTTGATCTTTATAAGGAAGATATTCCTCAAATTGATGCAGATATCTTCAGTGGTTGGGGGAAATTACAATCAGGCGATCAACTAAGCGATGCTGAGCAAGCGAAAGTAGATCGTTTAGGTGAACTTAGCGATCAATTTGTTAATGCTGATAAATATGTGTTTGTAAACCCAATGTGGAACTTCTCTTTCCCACCAGTTATGAAGGCATATATTGATTCAGTAGCAGTTGCTGGAAAATCGTTTAAATATACAGAGCATGGTCCTGTTGGTCTTCTTACAGATAAGAAAGCTTTCCATATTCAAGCGAACGGTGGGATTTATTCTGAAGGTCCTGCAGCTGGAATGGAAATGGGACACCGCTACTTGAATACGATCATGCAATTGTTTGGTGTGCCATCATTCGAAGGGTTATTTGTAGAAGGGCAAGCCGCAATGCCTGAAAAAGCAGAAGAAATCAAAGCAAATGCGATTGCTAGAGCAAAGGACGCAGCGCAAACATTCTAATTAAGCATAAAAAGGAGACGATCTTAAGATCGTCTCCTTTTTTGCTCGTACGCCCAGCAACTAGTAGGCTTCCCTCACCTCCGGTCGATCAGTCAACATCGATTCGCTGCTGCTCATCGTGTTTCCTTGATCTCACTGCAGCTCAGTCCAGCCTATACGTTGCTAATCGGGCACTTGCGCTTTTGTTTCGTCTAGCTCCAGTGCCCAGCAACTAGTAGGCTTCCCTCACCTCCGGTCGATCAGTCAACATCGATTCGCAGGGGCTCATCGTGTTTCCTTGATCTCACTGCAGCTCAGTCCAGCCTATACGTTGCTAATCGGGCACTTGCGCTTTTGTTTCGTCTAGCTCCAGTGCCCAGCAACTAGTAGGCTTCCCTCACCTCCGGTCGATCAGTCAACATCGATTCGCAGGGGCTCATCGTGTTTCCTTGATCTCACTGCAGCTCAGTCCAGCCTATACGTTGCTAACCGGGCACTTGCGCTTTTGAAACTTACTTGTTCATATATTTGTCTGTTTCCCATTGACTTACTTGTAGGGAATACTCTGTCCATTCTTCTTCTTTTTCTTCAAGGTAGATGCTTGAAGTATGGTCACCTAAAGCGTTCATAAGAACTTTGTCTTTGCGAAGCGCTGTTAAAGCTTCTTTTAGGTTTGTAGGAAGTGTTGGGACGCTGTCGTCATGTACCTCATAAAGGTTACGTGTTTCAGCCGCACCTGGATCAATTTTATTGCGAATTCCTTCAAGACCTGCTTGAATCGTTACCGCTAAAGCAAGGTATGGGTTTGCTGTAGGGTCTGGGTTACGGACTTCAAAGCGAGTTCCTTTACCGCGAGTTGAAGGGACGCGAATCATACAACTACGGTTTGAGTGTGACCAAGCGATGCTTACAGGTGCTTCATAACCCGGAACTAAACGCTTGTAAGAGTTAACATTCGGGTTCGTAATAGCAGCAATACCAGGAGCGTGTTTTAAGATACCACCCATGAAGTGCTTCATTGTTACAGAAATACCGTCTTCGTCTTTTTCATCACAGAATACGCTCTCGCCATCTTTGAATAGAGAAAGGTGGCAGTGCATACCAGAACCGTTTTCTCCAGCAATTGGCTTTGGCATAAATGTCGCATGATAATCATGGTTAGTTGCTACGTCTTTTACAACGCTCTTGAATGTTTGAATATTATCTGCAGCTTTTAGCATGTCATCAAAACGGAAGTTGATCTCGTGCTGTCCCATAGCTACTTCGTGGTGAGAAGCTTCCATCTCAAAGCCAAATTTCTTAAGTGTGCGGACGATATCACGGCGCACTTTATCACCCTTGTCAATTGGAGAAGCATCGAAATAACCGCCACGGTCATTCATCTTCTTGATAGGGTAACCTTCGTCATTCAGTTTGAACAAGAAGAACTCTGGTTCTGGACCTACGTTTACGGTATAGCCCATTTCAGCAGCTTCTTCCATTGCTCGTTTTAGGATATAACGCGGATCACCTTCGAAAGGAGTTCCGTCCGTTGTATAAATGTCGCAAATGAATCGTGCAACAGGATCTTCATCTACTGTTGAAGGTAATACTTTAAACGTGCTTAAGTCTGGATATAGATACATGTCACTTTCTTGAATATCAGAGAAACCAGAAATAGAAGAACTGTCGAACATAGCTTCGTTTTCTAGAACACTTTCAAGCTCTTCAATAGGGAGCTCAACGTTTTTTGTGTCTCCAAGCATGTCTGTGAATTCAAGTCGAATAAATTCTACGCCTTTGTCGTGAACTTCTTGCTTAATGGATTCTTTAGTAAAAGTCATTTAATACCCTCGCCTTAATAGTTTGTAGTAGATTACTAGCATTCAAAGTCAGGAATGCATAACCTTTTATTTATCATGTAAGGAATTCTAACACAAAGTTACATGTTAGGAAAGCTTACATGATGTAATTTTGTTGGATCATATTCAACGAAGCCTGTTGTAGTCGCTCATAAAAGTAAAAAAATAAATCTTTTTTACTATTCAGATATTATCCAGTTATAACGTCGATCATAACAGCAATGATTAGGATAGGTGCTACATAACGTATTAAGGAATACCATACATTAAAGACCGCTTTCTTTAATGTGCTCCCTCTCTTTAATTCTTCATATAGGTCAGATTTCTTCATCTTTAATGGAACAAAAATAGATATTAACAATGCACCCGTAGGCATTAATATATTGCTTACTGCATAATCGGCTAAATCAAAAATGGTTTTGTCCCATAGTGTTACATCTCCGAGAACCCCAAATGATAATGCGGAAGGAATCCCTGTAATGAAGATGGATAGGCCTATAATCCAAGCGTATTTCTGGCGCAATCTTTCATTCCCTTTTGATAGGGCAGACACAATAATCTCGAGCATGGAAAATGCAGAGGTTAAAGCGGCGAATAAGAATAAAAGTAAAAAGGCTGCGAAAAAGCCCATTCCTAAAGGCATTTGGCTGAATACCGTAGGAAGAACGTTAAATAGAAGTACAGGACCAGACCCTGGCTCAAGTCCAAATGAAAAGACAGCAGGGAAGATTGCCAAACCAGCTAATAAAACGATTAATATGTTAATCCCTACGATTGATGAAGCTGCCTTAGGTAAACTTTGATTCTTAGGTAGATAAGAGCTGTAAGTAACCATTACGGAAACCCCTACGCTTAATGTGAAGAATGATTGTCCCATTGCTTCTAAAACCGTTTGGGATGTTATTTTTGAGAAATCAGGTTGAAGGAGAAAAACAATTCCTTCTCCTGCCCCTTCTAACGTTAAAGATCTTACAACCAATATTAGGAATAATACGAATAAAGCAGGCATCATGATACGACTAGCTTTCTCAATTCCCTTTTGAACCCCTCTTGAAACAACAAGTATAGTAATTAATATAAATAAGAACTGGACGCTAATGCTTAGGAGGGGGTTCGATATCGTTTGACCAAATACTTCGCCATATTGTGCTGAAGAAAGACCTGACATGCCTCCGGTTACCGTTTTTAATAGATAAATAACGATCCATCCACCAACAACGCTATAAAATGATAATAGAATAAAGGAGGTGACCATCCCTAATATTCCGACGTAGTGCCACTTTGTTCCTTTTGCAATCGTGCGATAAGAGTCTACGGCATTATTCTGAGCTGTACGGCCAATGGAAAACTCAGCTAACAATAACGGTAATCCTAACAAAATTGTAAAAGCGATAAAGGTGATAAAGAAAGCTCCTCCCCCATTCTCTCCTGCAATGTATGGGAATTTCCATATAGCTCCTAGTCCTATTGCGGACCCGGCTGCTGCTAAAATAAATCCGATCTTTGAAGACCATTGTTCTTGCTGACTCATTCTCATCTTCCTCTCAAACGTATAATTCTTAAAAAAACAAAAAAGTCGCCCCTACAAAAATGTAGGGGCGACTTTTATCGCGGTACCACCCTAGTTATGAAACAAGAGTTCCATCACTTTACACGTATAACGGTCGTCACCGTCCATGGCTCACTCATAGAAGCTCCAGAAATGAAATTCGCTCTCTCTGTTTGTACCGATTTCACACCACTCATCGGTTCTCTGAGACAGGGACAGAGGAGTTACTTACTTTCCTTCGAAGCAATTCGTTCATATGAAGTTATTCAATTTTTATCATGAACATGAGGGGGTGTCAATAACGAGTTCAATGTAATTTTCGATTGAAAAAAATTCAGGAGCTTTAAGTTATACTAATATGTTTAGAATGAGACAAGCTTAGCCCCATACTGTTATGAATCGAACTAGTGAGTGGAAGAAAAAGGTGTGATTTTCGGAGGGGGTGTTTGGGAGGTTTTTGGTTCGTGGAAATTGCCCGGGAAATATGTCGATTGATGGGAAATTGAGTCTGAGGTTAATATCTTGTAAAATGACAGCGAACAAAGTAAAGATGAAATAGGTGTTAATATGAAGTCATATATAGTAGTTGGATCGGGAATTATGGGAGCTTCCACAGCTTATCAATTAGCCAAGCAAGGAGTCACGGTGACGTTAGTTGATCGCCAAGACATAGGACAGGCTACGGATGCCGCAGCTGGTATGGTTTGTCCATGGCTTTCTCAGCGAAGGAATAAAGCGTGGTATCAACTAGTGAAAAATGGTGCTCGGTATTACCCGGAATTGGTTCGGGAACTTGAGGAAGACGGACAAACAGATACAGGATATAAACGTGTAGGTGCACTAAAGCTTCATACTGAAGATGCTAAGCTTGATAAAATCGTTACGCTCGCTGAAAAGCGTCGCGAGGATGCACCAGAAATAGGAGAAATTAAAAAATTAACTCGTGAAGAGACGAAAGCAATGTTTCCTCCTATTTCTGAGGAGTATGCAGCTGTTTATGTTAGCGGAGGAGCTCGAGTGGATGGAAGGGCGCTTCGTAACGCTTTAATGAATGGTGCAGAAAAACATGGAGCGCGTATCTTGTATGGAGATGCGACCCTTTCCTTTGAAGGTACGACTGTAACAGGGGTCAATGTTGATGGTGATTTTTTATCTGGAGAGAAAGTGATTGTGACCGGTGGAGCTTGGTCTAAAGAGATGCTAGAGCCACTTGGAGTACAATTCCTTGTTTCTTCTCAAAAAGCTCAGATTGCACACGTCTCTATATCAGAAACCAATACAAGCGATTGGCCTGTTATTATGCCTCCCACAAATAAATATGTTCTACCTTTTGAGAATGGAAGGATTGTAATGGGGGCAACCCACGAAGAAAATGAAGACTTTGACCATCATGTCACAGCAGGTGGTCTCCATGATATTTTCTCGCAGTTATTACCAATCGCGCCTGGCTTAAAGAACGGAACGTTTATTGAGAGCCGTGTAGGATTCCGCCCGTATACGCCAGGGTTTCTACCTGTCATCGGCCATGTTCCGGGGGTTGAAAATCTTCTTGTCGCCAATGGCCTGGGAGCTTCTGGACTAACAAGTGGTCCTTATCTTGGCTTTGAATTGGCTAACCTTGCATTAGACCACCCATCAGGTATTGATTTAACTCCATATGACGTGGCAGGAGCAATGAAATAAAATGTACAGTCAGTGCACAACCCCTATGAATAAAGAGGTTGTGCATCTGTTTGTGGAGAAAGGTGTAGTAAGGATGCGGTACATAATAGCTGTTTTTATTGGAGCATGTTCGTACGGAGTGTTATCTACCATAGTAAAGCTTGCATATAGAGATGGTGCAACGACATCACTCGTTACTGTGGGGCAATTTCTAATTGGATGGTCCGTTTTATTTGTATGTTTTCTCCTTACGAAAAGGAAAGAAGTTATCGGACAAAAAGATAAGGTGAAACTCATGCTTGCAGGTATTCCCACAGGCTTGGTAGGTGTATTCTATTATCTATCTTTAATCACTATAGAAGCTTCTCTAGCCATCATTTTACTCTTTCAGTTTGTATGGATTGGCATTTTATTTGAATTTCTCATCTATAGGCGTATCCCTGATAAGGTTACAATTTTTAGTGTGTTCATTTTAATGTTGGGGACGACTCTAGCAAGCGGGGTGATGAATGGGGCGGATCATGGAGCGAATCTGTTAGGAGTCATATATGGTTTGCTGGCGGCGGTTTCATTTGCTTTATTTATACTAACCAACGCTACTGTCCTGCCTAAATTGCGACCTATCCAAAGAAGCTATTATATGGTTACTGGTAGTATGGTTGTCGTTGTTATGATTTTTTCTCCTATTCTTATTAGAGGTGTAGACCCAAGCATGATCACATCTTTCGGTCAATTTGGAATCTTACTGGGCCTGTTTGGTGTTGTAATCCCGCCACTCCTCTTTGCTTATGGTATGCCGCAAATTGGATCAGCTCTTGGCAGCATCCTTGGGTCTGCTGAGTTACCCGTTGCCGTACTATTATCCATGGTGATTCTTGAGGAGCATGTTACGGTGATTCAATGGTGCGGTGTTGCTATTACCATTTTTGGGATCGTTTATCCTAATATCCATTCAAGAAGTGGGTAGCGATGCAAATTGGTATGGTCTACTAGTAATTTCCCTTATACTTTAAGTTGGGCATCTTAGCCTAATCGGTATAAAGGAGAGATTTTTAATGAAGACAAATATGCAAGATCAATATAATGAATATATCGAAAAATTTAAAGCTAATGCTTCACAAGAGACTCAAGAAAAAATGCAAAGCGCTATTGATGAACTCGAGTCCTCTGACCAAGGAAAAGGCTTAAGTGTAGGAGAGACGGCCCCGCGGTTTAGCTTACCAGATGCTAAAGGAGATTCTGTAGATCTGTACGAACAGCTCCAATCTGGACCCGCTATTGTTACTTTCTATCGTGGAGGATGGTGCCCATACTGTAATATGGAACTTCGTGTTTACCAGCAATTAATCGAGGAAATTCACGCTGAAGGGGCTCAATTAATTGCAATTAGCCCTGAAACTCCTGACCACTCTCTGACTACTGCAGAGAAAAATGATCTGCAATACCATGTGTTAAGTGATGAGGGGAATAAAGTGGCTAATCAATTTAATTTAGTTTACCAGCTTCCTGACTATCTTGTAGATGTTTATAAAGAGAAAGGTCTTGAGGTGGATAAGCATAACGGAGATGATACTTGGACTCTTCCGGTTTCAGCTACGTATATTATCCAACAAGATGGAACAATCGCTTACGAATACACAAAAGCCGATTATAAGGACCGCGTTGAACCTTCTGAAGTTGTAGAGAAGCTTAAAAGCTTATAAGTAAATGACCAGAGCCCTAGGGGATCATCCCTTAGGGCTCTTATTATAATAGAGCAGTAATCTTGGAGACTCGATGCTGAGAAACTTTATTATGTGGGGCCGTTACGTATATTGAGAGCTAGGGGTATCTGGGGAACGACCGCTTTTTGCAGGCCACACACGAGGTGGTGTCTTTCAACGTTGGCTATTGACGTGACGATCTTAATCGAACTTGCCTTTTCTATTTTAGCCTCCTGAAAAAGTAAAAATATAGGTTTCAGACCGATTTCCAGGGGTAAATGAGGACTATAGTACTAGAGACAGGGGGAGGTGAGTGAAAGTGGTGCATAGTGAATATACTTTTGAACTGCTGCATGAAATACGAAGTTTTAAAATATGGGCGATTGATCGTGGTCCTTACGGTGATTGGGAATCTGAATATGATCATTGGGATGAGATATGGCAAGCAACTGAAACTTTGATTAAACGTTTACCAGCGGAGGAGTGGAGTCCAAAGGTTACTACAAGTTTTTTATACATACTAGCGAGAGACCATAAAGAAGGCTACATTATAAGTGAATTAATTAACAAGCCTGATCAACTGTTGCACATTGCTTATCGAGCCTTAACCTTCCCAGCTTATCCAGATTACGAAGCAAGGTGGCAAATTGCTTATGGGCTTGGCAGAATGTGTGAGTATAAAGAACAAGCTCAAAATATCTTGCACCAGCTAGCGATTAATGACCCTCATGAATATGTCAGGCGAAGGGCAATTATGAGCTATGACAAAAAGAAAGTATCATCTGTCACATAGAAGCCCTTTTCTTTATTTAAGGCTCTGTTAAAGTTTGTTGTTGATATTTGCCTAATTCGAACATTTGTTCTACAATAGAGTCATCAAATATGAGCTAGGTGATGACTGTGAGAGCAAGCGATATCCTTAAAGCCATTCAAAAACTTAATCCTTCAGAGAAGCATCGTTTACGAGAATATTTAATAGACGCTCTTACTGCGTCATCCTTAACAGGAACCGTACTGGATGAAATCTCAGAACGTAAAAATAAGGATGGCTATCGTTGTCCTGATTGCGAGTCAGAACATATTGTGCGGTTTGGGAAATACTCCACCACCGTGGATGGTGAAGAAGTGAAAAAACAACGTTATCGCTGTAAAGCCTGTCGAAAGACTTTTACTGACCTCACCAATACGGCATTATATAGAACTCGTCATCTCCACCGTTGGATGAAGTTTATCGAATGTATGATAGAAGGTTATTCGCTTCGTAAATCATCAGAGTTGATTGGTGGCGTTACTCATGTGACCTTGTTCTATTGGAGGCACAAGCTCTTGTCGGCATTAAAGCAAATGGAAAGTTCAAAATTCCAAGGTATCGTTGAAATGGACGAGACCTATTTCCTGTACTCTGAAAAGGGGAAAAGAAAGATAAAGGATAGAAAGCCTCGTAAACGTGGCGGGTCCGCTAAGAAACGTGGCATAAGCAACGAACAGGTATGTGTCTTAGTCGCAAGAGACCGTGACAAAATGACCTTTTCCCAGACGTTAGGGATGGGACGATTAACAAAAGAGCAATTAGACAAAGCCATCGGGCATAAACTTTCCCACGAGAATGTGTTATGCACAGATGCTTGGCGTGCTTTTAAAACCTACGCTGCTGAAAAGGAGTTATCGATTTACCAATTCAAATCTGACGGTAAAGTTCGCACCAAAGGTCTTTATCACATCCAAAACGTTAACAACTACCACCGAAGACTTAAAGGGTGGATACAGCGATTTAACGGTGTGGCGACCAAGTATCTGAACAATTATCTTGCGTGGTTTCAAGTGTTAGAGAGCATCCATCACCAAAGAAACGAAGTCACAATGAATGATATGATAATAAAAGGGAATTTAATTCCAAGTGTGGAAACTTATGATACACTTAGATTATCTAAGTTTACTGTATAAAGGTTATTTCTTTATTCAACTAACGAAGCAGGTTTGTTCAACAAGCTATACCTAGTTTATTGTACTTGCACGATTAAGAGAAAGAGGTGAATGAATTGAAAAAAGATGAAAAGATAACTGAATCCAATGAAGGGTACAGAAGGTTTAAATTAGTGTTTCACTCCATTATTCTCATTTTTGCATTATGTTTAATAGCTTCATCGTTTTTAGGTTTTGATGATATGGAAAGGGCTCCACTTTATTTATCAATAGGTATATTATTTTCCATCCAAAGCTTGTTTGGGTTACATAAAAGTGGAAAGCAAAAACTTGAACACTAAAGTTAAGGTATTAGGCTTGGTTCAACTAAAGGGTGCGATTGTTCAATAATGACGACCGCTTTTTACTAACGGGTGCAATAACAGGTTCGCTTAAGCAAAGATGAGTTAAAAACTTAGTGGAAATTGAGATTGTGGGTGCTTTTTAATATTAAATATCTAAATTTTCTGTTAAGATACAGTGGATTTTGAAACCCAAAAAAGGGAGGAGTATATTGTGAACGCAGAAATAACGAGATTTAGGGTTAAAGAGGGCAAGTCAGAACGAGTGGATGAATGGTTAAAGTTTTTGAACGATAATATGAAAGATGTTCTCGTTACGTTAGAGGGTGAAAAAATGTATGTTGAAACCATTTTTAGAGAGCATTTGAACGGAGAAGAGTTTTTATACTGGCATTCAGTACAAGGTGAAGGCGGACAAGAAGTAGAGCAATCGGATCATTGGATAGATAAAAAGCATTTAGAGTTCTGGGATGAATGTATAGACGACACCTTTAAGCCAATTGACTTGAAGACAGAAGTAGTTATGATCCCTCAAAAAGTAAGAAACAGCATGAACTAAGAGTAAATTAAACTGGACTTCTATTGAGAGGTCTCTTTTTGTGGAAACCTTGGTAACGCTCTAGTTTTGGAGATAATATTGTTCTTCAACAAACGGGTGCGTTAGTTTAATAAGACAATAAAACAAACAGAACTTCCATATAATTGGAAGTTCTGTTTTTTCTATAAATATCAACACTTAACTTTAACAGAGCCTTATTTAAAGAAGAGGGCTTTTGTACTTTCTGACCAATGTACTTGCTAGTTTATTATAATTATAGGAAAATTATAGAACACACATAAACCATGAGGGAGGGGGCAAAGTGAGCAGTTACAGGAAGTTTGAAGTAGGGTTTCACTCTTTTATGCTGATCTTTGCTATTGGACTCATTGCATCAGCACTCATTAGTGAGGGTGGTCTAGCGCGAGAGCCTTTATATATTGTGTTAGGGGTTGGGTTTGGTCTTACTTCAACGATTAAGCTTTGGAAGCCTAAAATAGATAGAAATGGGAGCAAATGAGATGAATGACTTATTAAAAGTTAAAGACAAAAATTTTGTTGTAATGGGTGTAGCGAACGAACGTAGCATTGCGTGGGGAGTAGCCAAGTCGCTTTTTGATGCTGGGGCTAATGTCGTCTTTACTTACCGTAAAGAACGTTCATATAAAAAATTAACTAAAATCCTTAGTGATCAGCAGCTAGAAGCGACTCACATCGTGCAGTGTGATATAAATAACGATGAAAGCATTGATCAAGCGTTTCTAAGTATTGGTGAGAAGGTCGGCACCATTCACGGTATTGTTCATTCAATCGCTTTTGCTCATTCGGAAGATTTAAAAGGAAACTTCCTCGATACAAGTCGAAGTGGCTATGCGTTTGCCCAAGATACAAGTGCGTACTCTATCATTGCTGTGGCAAAAGCGAGTCAACCTTATATGACTGAAGGAGGCTCTATAATTGCAATGAGTTATTTAGGTGCAGAGAGAGTGGTCAAGGGGTATAACGTGATGGGTGTTGCAAAAGCTTCTCTAGAAGCAACTGTGAAATATTTAGCATCAGACTTAGGTGAGTATAACATTCGAGTGAACGCTGTATCCGCCGGAGCGATCCGTACCCTTGCTGCTAAAGGTGTGCCATCTTTCAATGATATCTTACACAAGATTGAAGAGGAGTCTCCTCTAAAAAGGAATGTCACTCAAGAAGAAGTTGGCGATATGACCCTTTCCTTGCTGAGTCATCTCTCCAGAGGGGTAACGGGAGAAATTATATATGTGGATTCTGGCTATCACATTATGGGATAGAGCAAAAGAGGTTCCTGAAATAGGAACCTCTTTTTCTATTACTAAGTTGTTTCTGATGTAGGGTGTTTCGTTTTGTACAACAGAATGATCCCTGTTAAATAGCATAAAGCAGTGATGAAGAATAAGGAGCACGTAATGGGCTCAAATAGGGTGAGTAACCCAAAGCCTACTTGGGTGATGGTAGCAATTATGAGGAAGATAAGTGTGCGAGATTGTCGCCTGGCTGTACGTATATAGTGGACGGCAAGAAACGTCAATACATTGGTTGTTAAGCTAATGACGAGAAATATAGCTGCAAAAACCATGAACAAGATTGCCATAGTACTAATAAATTGCAAAAATTCATTCGCTCCAGGGTCAGGGAACCACTGATATTCAGTAGATATGAAGAAAGACGATCCGCCTATAAAAAACGCAAATAAAAATCCGATTACAGTCCAAACCATGATATACATGTTTAGCAGAGCTTGTGCTATCGCGCCAATTAAGACAGCAATAAAAGCAGGATTTTTCATTACGACTCCCTCCTTAACGCTAAACGCTATTATTGAAGGAAGTATATGCTGAAAACACCTCTTAACATGCTATTTTTATGAAACGAATTGCAGATTGAATCGTAATTGTATGAAGAGAAAGGGAGTGGGGAATTGAATTTACAGGGAATTAACCATATCACATTTTCTGTTTCAAATTTAGAAATGTCTATAGAATTCTATGCACAGGTATTTGGAGCGACACTTTTAGTAAAAGGAGAAAAAACTGCTTATTTCGACCTTAATGGGTTATGGATCGCTCTGAATAAAGAAGAAAACATTCCACGTCTTGAGATAGACGAATCTTATACACACATAGCATTTTCAGTTAAAGAAGAAGATTTCCAAGCTGTGGTATCTCATTTGAAGTCGTTACACGTTCGAATTTTAGATGGGCGAAAGCGGGACGAGCTAGACAAGAACTCGGTTTATTTCACTGACCCTGACGGACATAAATTTGAGTTTCATACCGGTACTCTAGAGGATCGGTTATCTTACTATCGACAAGAAAAAGAGAATATGAGATTCTATACATAGAAAGCGCATTCAAATTGCAGAATGTTAAAAAAGTAAGGATTAAAGTTTGATGGAAAATAAACGAGATCGTGATAGGATAGTAAGTAAGAAAGTTTAAAAGTACATAAAAGGGAGTTTGCTTATTATGAAGCGTTGGGTTAGGAAAACCTTTACAATATTAACTGCAATTGTGACGCTAGGATTATATGTGCCCCCTACGACACTAGATGCAGATGCAACAGAAAAGAATAAAGCCTTCTCACCGAAAGAAAATATAGAAGAGAAAAAAGCTTCATCGACAAATGCGACTGATTCTGACCATTTCTTGGACTTGCCTGATTTATCGGAAGATGTCCCTCGATTAGATCCAGAACAGTATCTTTCAAACCTTGGAGAGGTCGCAAAAGAACAAACCATTGCGAAACTTGGTCCTCGTATTGTGGAGAAAATCGATCCAGTTTTTATGGATGATACTCTAAATAATGTTGAAAATGAAGTGAGATATGTGATGGAAAACGTAGATGAGCACGAGATTTCAAACTATGCTATTACGTTAGATCCAGCACCGGGTTATGGGGAGAAGATCTTCCATGTTTATAATAGCATTACGAATGCTGAACTTGCCCGTTTTGATGTAAGACGAGACAACCGTCCAGGGGAAGGCTATTGGTTTAATTTCCATTATCACGTAAGCGAAGACCAGTTTGAGAAACACTATGCAATTGTTGACTTGTATTGGGATAAAAATACCCCTCCTAAATGGATGTCTTAACATAAATCTTTTATCAGGATTTAGTTTATGAGGACTGATTATTTTTTCAATTCATTCCCATTAGAGATAGACAAACTATAAAAACAGGAGCCCAGACTCAACCAAAGTCTGGGCTCCTTTTTCGTTATTTAATTTAACTAGAGAGGGTCACTTCCAAAAAGGATTTAGCTTCTTAATCTTTTGCATGAAGTCATCAAACTGAAAAGTGCTATCCTTCGTTTGGTTGTACCATTTACGGCATGTTTCTATTACCCAGAGAGGGATAGGTCTTTCTCTAATAAGTGGATAGTATTCCTCGTACCCTCTTTTTAAGAACTCCCATCTGTAATCATTTCCTTCATGAACATATTCTGATACATCTATTACTTTGGCACGTCCGTCTTGTAAAAGTATATTCTTTAAATGGATGTCTCTAGGATTTAACCCCTTTCCTCTTACGAAATTCCGAGCTTCTTCTACATCTTCTACTGCTTGTGGTGGGATGTTTACCCCTCGTAGAAGGCAATCGTAGAGAGATAATCCTTCTTCAAAGCTGAGGACAATGTAACGATCCCCTGATCCGTAATAAGTAGAGAAGTATGGGGAAGGTCCAAGCGTTTTGTATACCCTCTCTTCATTTTCCTTTTTATGAAGTTTGTCCTCGCCATAAACCTTATAAGCGAGATGTGGTTGATCGTTGTGACGGAAAACAGCTGCGTCTGTTCCGACCCCTACGCATTCAAAACTTGGAGGGATTTCTTTTATAGTTACTGGCTCGTTATGGGGGTTAGATATCACTTGTATATAGTCAATCCTTGCGGGTACGTCAAGTTGTGACATGGCGACAACGCCTTTCTTTAAGGTGTTTGATTAATTTATGATTCAGTTCCATACAATATTCCCTAATCGTTACACTTTTAAGGGGGAGCAAATGTCTATAAGAAGCCAAAAAAACCGCCTTATCTCTTGCTATAAACAAGTCATAAGGCGGTTTATGTGTTTATTGATTTAGAATAATCTCTTCTAAATCATCAACCATTTCGTTGGCAGCAATGTAGCCACCAGCTGTGTTCCAAATCGCGTCACTTACTTCGTGAACATTTCCTTCTTTAACGACTTCAAGGTTTTGGAACAATGGATCGTTCATCCACTCTTCAGCTAACTCTGTAGCAGCTCCGTCCCCAGTTTCATAGGTGAAATGGAATAAGATATCTCCATCCATAGCTGGAATACGTTCTTTCGTTGCTTTTTCCATGAAATTATCAACGTCTTGAGATTCCGGGCGTTCGAATCCAATCTGTTCTAGAATTACGCCTGAGAAGGAATCTTTTTGATAGATACGAGCGTGGTCAGGAAGGAAGCGAACTACAGAAACTTTTTGGTTTAGTTTGTCTCCTGCCTGATCAGCAAAGTCATTTAAGCGCTTGTCGTATTTCGAAATAAGCTCTTCTCCCTTATCCTCCATGTTTAAAGCTTTAGCGTATGTTTTAAAGTTATCTTGCCATTCTCCTTTAAGGGTTTCAGAGAAAATGGTTGGGGCAACTTCATTTAATTGATCATAAATTTTTTCTTGGCGTAGTTTATTTCCGATAATTAAGTCGGGATCTAATGAAATAATCTTTTCAATGTTAACTTCTGATTCAGTGCCTACTACTTCTACATCTTCCATACGATCACTAATGTGCTTGTACCAAGGATCTCCAGTCCAGGATTGAACCGCTCCTACTGGGGTAACGCCTAGAGCTAGAAGGGCTTCTGTTCCTTCGTTCGTTAAGATTACCACTTTTTCAGGCTTTTCTTTAACCGTTGTCTCTCCCATAGCGTGTTTAACTGTGTAAGGCTCAAAGTCACTATTGTCGCCATTATTTTCATCATTTGAAGATGAGTCATCTGAAGCTGATCCGCAGGCCGCCAGTAATCCAATCGTCAATAGCAACATAAAACTAAGTATAAAGTGCTTTTTGTTCATTTTGTTATGTCCTCCTAATTGATTATGATTATCATTTACAACTAACCTGATAATAGCTTTAATCTTACGAATAGTCAAGTGTAAATGAAAATGATTCTCATAATCGTTGACAGCGTTTAAAAGAATCCATACACTTGTAACTAAGAGTAGTATGTAAGTTACGTTAGGTAGGGGAAGAATATGGTTTTACAGTCGAATAGAACAAAGGGAATCGGTTTTTTGATAAGTGTTGTTCTGCTAGTAATATGTATGGGACTAAGTCTCGTTCTTGGGTATACAGACGTTGCGTTTAGTGATGCTTGGAAAGCCTTTACGACAAAAGAGCAAAATAACACATTAATCGTGATTCGATCACTGCGGTTACCAAGAGTACTTATTGCAGCATGTGTGGGAGGATCATTGGCTTTAGCGGGAGCTATACTCCAAGCTTTAACTAGAAACCCGCTCGCTTCTCCTCAAATCTTTGGGGTGAATGCCGGTGCTTCTTTCTTCGTGGTAATGGCTATTGCTGTCTTTCAATCTCTTCCCCTTGGAATGATGGCTTGGATCTCATTTGCAGGTGCAGCGGTTGCTGCGACTATTGTATATGCAATTGGATCCATAGGAAAAGAAGGATTAACGCCTGTGCGATTAACACTAGCAGGAGCAGCTATTGCGGCACTATTTTCTTCATTAACTCAAGGCATTCTTGTATTAAATGAAAAAGCTTTAGACGAAGTTCTCTTTTGGCTAGCTGGAAGTGTACAAGGAAGAAACCTTGATTACTTGCAACAGCTTTTTCCCTACATCCTTGCAGGCTGGGTCGGTACATTCTTAATCGGTAAGCATTTAAATATATTGACGATGGGAGAAGATTTGGCAAAAGGGCTAGGACAGAAGACAGCCTATATTAAGCTGTCAGCTGGAGTACTTACTGTGCTTCTGTCTGGCGGAGCTGTAGCTATTGCAGGACCAATTGGTTTTATCGGAATCGTTGTCCCCCACTTCGCGAGATACATTGTCGGGTATGATCATAGGTGGATCTTACCTTATTGCGCCGTATTAGGTGGAATTCTCTTACTGTTAGCTGATATTAGTGCTAGATATATTATTATGCCAGAAGAAGTACCTGTCGGAGTAATGACGGCAATTATTGGTACTCCATTCTTTATTTATATTGCCCGAAAAGGATTGAAATCAACATGAGTAAATATGTGAAGATACGCTCCAAAAAAGATCGAATATCCTTTTTCCTTGAAAAACGGGCTCTGATTTATTTTAGCCTATTTATAGGTTTATTATCCGTTGTGTTTATCATGTCTGCTTCTCTAGGAGAAACGTTTATCCCTCCATTTGATGCGGTCACTGTATTCTTCGGAGGAGGAACGGATGTTCAGAATTTAATTATTGAAACATTGAGACTTCCCCGAATGATTGTGGCTCTGTTTGTCGGGATAGGGCTTGCTTTAAGTGGTGCTATTCTTCAAGGGATGATTCGAAACCCTCTTGCATCACCTGATATTATCGGGATATCAGGTGGTGGCGCTGTAGCTGTTGTTTTATTCTTAACGCTATTTAGCGATGAAACCGATTCTTTAACGGTCAGTATTCACTGGATGCCAGTTGCGGCATTTATCGGTGCGAGTTTGGTTGGGGTCTTTGTTTATCTGTTGGCTTATAAGAATGGTGTCTCGCCGATGAGAATCATATTAATTGGTATCGGTCTTTCTGCTCTTACTCAAGCCATAACAAATACGTTAATGATTGTAGGCCCTATTTACCGTGCATCACAAGCCAATGTTTGGTTAACCGGAAGTGTTTATGGAGCAAATTGGGATCAAGTGAAGATCATTGTTCCTTCTATTCTTGTTCTTGTCGTTGTATCTTTGTTACTTTCAAGGAGAATTAACGTACAAGAGCTAGGTGAGGAACTAGCAGCGGGGGTAGGTTCTCATCTGCAACGGGATCGTTTCCTTTTCTTATTAGTCAGTACAGCATTAGCAGGAATAGCGGTTTCTTTCGCTGGAGGGGTTGGCTTTGTTGGGTTAATGGCCCCGCATATAGCCAGAAGGCTTGTAGGCTCTTCGTATGGAGCTCTATTACCCCTTTCTGGTCTTATTGGAGCGATTTTAGTTATGGGAGCTGACCTGATTGGGCGGACGCTTTTCTTGCCTAACATTGTTCCTGCTGGTGTGTTTACAGCTACAATTGGAGCGCCCTATTTTATCTTTTTACTATTTTCAAATAAGCGGGCTTAAAGGAGAGGTTCACATGAATAATTTCAAAACGGATCATGTAACGCTTGGCTATGGAGAAAAGACAATTCTTAATGATTTAAATATAGAGATACCAAAGGGAGAAATTACGGTCTTCGTTGGAGGAAACGGTTGCGGAAAATCCACCCTTCTCCGTTCAATGGCTCGTTTATTGAAACCTCACAGTGGAAATGTGGTTTTGGATGGAAAGGCCATTTCCAAGATGTCCACCAAATCAGTCGCGCAGCAGCTTGCTATACTTCCCCAAAGTCCAGTGACCCCAGAAGGATTAACCGTCCTGCAACTCGTGAAGCAAGGTCGTTATCCTTATCAGAACTGGTTCAAACAATGGTCGCAAGAAGATGAAGATGCAGTAGAGCAAGCTCTTCAGGATACAAACCTTGTAGAATTGAAAGAGAGAACGGTTGATTCGTTATCAGGTGGACAGCGACAACGAGCTTGGATTGCAATGACACTTGCTCAAGATACGGATATTATCTTACTTGATGAGCCAACGACTTATTTGGATATGACGTATCAAATTGAAATACTGGACCTATTGTTTGAGCTAAATGAGAGAGAAGGCAGAACGGTTCTTATGGTACTTCATGATCTAAATTTAGCCTCCCGATATGCTCATAACATTGTGGCTTTGAAAGATCAGAATGTTTATGCTCAAGGAAAACCAGAAGAAATCGTGACATGTAAGTTTGTTCAAGATGTGTTTAGTATGACTTGTAACGTTACGAGTGACCCGATTTTTGGGACTCCAATGTGCATTCCTTATGGACGTGGTCGTTGTTTAATTAAGGAAAGTGTGATGTCTAATGAACCTAACGTTGGATGAAATTGATTTATTAGATCATCATTTTCGGTACTATCACCCAACTTATCATGACGGCGAGCAACGATTAGAAGAGATTTCACTAGATGCGTTTAGGAATGTGAATCAATTTGAGGAAATACTCAAGCAGGTTGAATCATTTATAGAGTCTGATTGTTCAAGGGCTACCGCTTCTATGATTACGAAAAGGCTGGGCTATTATTTTGTGACGGGCATGCTTGCTCCTATGACCCTTCACTCCAAATTGCCTGTAGTAGAAGTGGAAGATAAGAAGTTGATTCGCTTGGATGACCAAAAAAATTGGTTTCCAAAATGGAGCAATGAATCCTGCCGCGCTCTTCTTATACCAAATAGTGCAAGGGAAAATTCAGTAGCACACTATTTCACTGTTTTAATCGAAACAATGGTCTTGCCCATCTTTACTACAGTTCACGAACTAACAAGGCTCCCCATGAAGATAATGTGGGAAAACTTTGCTACTTATGTATACTGGTTTTATGAACAGCTTGCTTATGAAATCGTTAATAAAGAGCAAGCCAATACAGTTGTGCGAGACTACCACACTATACGTGGAATAGAAGGGGCAGTATTTCAACAAAAACAGAACCCTATTACTCATTTCGCCTTGCGTAAAGAAAAGGGAGAGGAGAAGCGGCTGTTCTGTTGTCTGACCTACCAGTTAAATAATGAGCATACCTATTGCAAAGTCTGTCCGCTTCTTAAAAACTAAGAAGCGGATTTTTTTGATAACCATGCTTTCTAGAAGATGTGAACCTTCACCATTCGTAATGGTGTAGATTATTTATGAAACACTTGAGGTGGACGAAATGATTTCGATTTCCATCCACCTGAGCTTTGGAATTTAGGAATACATAGGGGGGATTTAGAAGGAGTCGTCGCCAAGCAGTTTTAAAGCCAAGCTCATACAAACCTGCTAAGGCAGAGCTGAAATGATTAGTTAGAAGAGAGGGAGCTCTAAGAATGGTACGTTGTTACTTCTGTGGTCAGCTTGTATGGAATATATTGCGTCATGTAAGGAAGCGGGAAGCAAATAGTTTGCTGGTTCACCTTATGGCAACAGCATAGGAGAACATCCTCCATTAGAAGTATAATATTGAGGCTGAGTAGGCCTCCCGCATAGGTGTGCATGTAGCAGATACCACACGTTCAAAAAGCGGATGGATTATAAAGCTTTCTTCTGCGGATTATTAGTAGAATAAGGCGAAGGAGGGGTGATGGGATGCGTAGAAGACGCTCTCATTCTTTCGATAATATAACCTGCTACGAATTCCTGGAGCTCCTCTTCTTGGCATTGCTTAACAATTTGTAGTAAATCTTTGTGATCCATTTGTTCAATAATAGAGTGGACAAATAGAGGTAAGTAATCGTCCGTTTCGAAATACTTCTTATAAAGTTCGGATAAGCTATCAGCAAATTTCATAATCAACTTCCTTTCCCTCATTCTCAAAAGTCTATCTTTGTTCATTACCTTATGCGGCTTTTTTGAAATGTTGTTCATAATTCGTTAAATAAGTGCAAAAAGTAAAGAATAGGAGGGTGAAGTTAATGGAAAATAAGAAGCGAACGTTTTATATTAACCTGGGTTCTCAAGAGATATCACAAATTCGTGATGGAAATAATGACGTATTTACCATTGAGGCAACAGAGGAGGAAATGTTCAGACTACGCCAAGTGCTTAACGAAGTATTTAGTGCAGATGAGCGGTCGTTTTGGAGGTCGCATATTCCTTTTCGCCACTATTCAGAGGACTCACAAAATGATGATTATGACTACTCCATGCGAGAAGCTTACAAAATGATTTATGAGTTGGGTGACGAAGAAACGAAGCAGTTCATCAAGTCTATTGGAATGGATCACGATGAAGACTCTGACAAGATCTATGGAGAACGAAATCCTTTAACCTAGTAGTAAATAAGAGGTCGCTCAATGAGCGGCCTCTTGTTCTGTGTTATGGAGTGGTTCCTTGCATATTGCTTATGTCTTCTGCGTTTTCCTTCACATCTTCTGGGACACGAACTTCCTCAATCTCATTGTACTTATCGTAAGTTGATTGGATCTCTTGATTAACGGAGACTGTGCTACCTTGCTGTTCCATAGAAATATCCATTGTCATATCTAGTGATTTTGGATAGTATTTTTCCTTACTTATTGTAAGGTCAAAGGCCAAATCATGAATTGTGACTTGCTCCATTGCATCTTTTGGAATAGATCCTCCGTTTGATAAAGCTCTCTCGATGAACTGCTTCATATCTTCCTCGTTGGCTTCTAAGTGTATAACAAAACCATCATCCGTTTCATCCATTGTTAGACTTTCTGAATAATCTTGAAGCATTTCAAGTTGTTTTTTCGGTCTTTGTTGCATTGTATCTGCCTGGCTAAGCTGGTTAATTAAGTCCTTCGGTCCTTTAAGCCAATTTCCGCTGTTTGGATCTTTAAAATAAAGGCCATCCTGAATATAGTACATTTCGATGTTTTGTCCCATGGCTTCTGTTACCAAGTGATAAGCAATAGGGTCTAGTGTGAACTCGCCTTCTGAAGACATCTCAATATTCTGTTCACCTTGTTCGCCCATACTAACGGATTGTTGAATGTCTGTTGATAATGAAAAGCTTTCTAGCTCCCCTGTAGCTTCTAAGGATTTCTCATAAACTTCTACAGCAGAAAGGTCTTTGTTCTCTTCAGTAGTCTCTCCTTCTGCTCCGCTTTCTTCAGACTGACCAGAACAACCTATCATCATGACCAATATAAAGCATAAGGCTGACCAAATTTGTACATGTTTTTTCATGAATTTTCCCTCCTAAGAATCAATTTAGTTGAATTTGAGTTTATTTCGTGCTGCAAAAAGGAAATAGGTTATTAACACACCATAAGAAACAGGGGGCAACAGATATGAACCTAGGTAAAGAAGTTGCAATCATTCCTATTATTTTGGTAGCGTTACTTGTAGTGATATCAAATCAACAGCCTGATTTGCTAAATGCGCAGGACCAATTATCTGGATCTGATCACACCGGTCATACAGAATTAACTTTCCACCAAAAACAAGAACAGAAACCTGAATTAACATCTTCTTCCAATAAAGCGCAACAAAAAGAGATCTTAACAGAAGAAATTATAACATCTGTCACTAGTAAATTTATGGATCAACTTGTACAAAAGTCCAATCAAGAGTCACGTGTAGTGGCATATGATAGCAAAAAAGAATTGATTAAGTCGTTTTCATCCATAGCAAATGAATCTGTTGCAAAGGAATATGTTGATTTTTATTATAAAGAATATAATAATGGACTGTATATCCTTCCAACTGATACACCACCTTGGTTTCAAGAAAACGAATCTTATACAACTGAAACGTTAGAGGATGGGCGTATAGCTGTTACTCAACATAATACTAGTGATCTTTATGGAAAGTACACGGTTTCATTTGTCTTTACGCATACGAATGAAGGTTGGATTATTGATGGAATAAGCCATTCATAGTGAAAAGGAAATGAAGCAATAAAGGCAGTTGATCGTTATTGATTACGTTTTATGATTATTACCATAATGAAGTGAAGCTTTCTTTTACCGATCATCCCTTTTCTGAACATCCAAAACATGTATGGGTCATTAGTCGTTATGATGGAAAATGGCTACTTACAGAGCATAAAGATCGGGGAATCGAATTTCCTGGTGGGAAAGTAGAAGAGGGAGAGACTCCAGAACAAGCGGCTGTTCGTGAAGTCATGGAAGAGACTGGGGGAGAAGTTGAAGATTTATCCTATATCGGTCAGTATCATGTGGATGGTAAGGGCGGTTGTATTATAAAGAATATTTATTTTGCAACCATTTCTAACCTGACTAAACAGGAAACATATTTCGAAACGAAAGGGCCTGTATGCTTGGATACGTTACCGAAAGGGTTAGAGCGCAACTCTCAGTTTAGCTTTATGATGAAGGATGAGGTATTACCTCACAGTTTAGATTACATTAAGAAAACTCAGCTCTTGGATTAGTCTCCGAGATGCTGAGTTTTTTTATGGTACTCATTTATCGGTTTATCCCCGTATCAACTTTCGCTCTAACCTTTCCACAAGTTGATACATGATAGCAGCGAAGATTGCGATAATCATAAGGCTTGCAAGGACGAGCGTGAAGTCAAATACTTGGAATCCGTAAATAATCAAGTACCCTAATCCCTTTTGAGAAACGAGGAATTCACCAACGATTACTCCAACCCATGAAAGTCCCACGTTAACTTTGAAGGTCGATATAATCGTAGGGAAGGAAGCGGGGAGTATAGCTTCTTTAAAGATTTGGAACCTATTCGCACCAAAGCTTCTTAGGACTTTCACGTAATTTCTATCGACTCCTTGAAATGCTGAATAGACAACAATGGTAGTAATGATAACGGAGATAATAGCTCCCATTGCGATAATAGAGAAGTAGCCTGGGCCTAATGCGACAATAATTATTGGTCCAAGCGCTACCTTAGGCATTGCATTTAAAATAACAAGATAAGGATCAATGATTTTAGATAGTTTTGGGAACCACCATAAAGTAGCCGCTAACAGAATACCTAAAACGGTTCCAAGCAAAAATCCTGCTACTGTTTCTAAGAGTGTGACTCGCATATGCATAAAGATTGAGCCGTCAGTTACCTTGGTTAAAAGCAAATCGCCAATTTTAGTAGGTGAACTGAAAAGAAGCGGATCGACCCATCTTAGGCGACTGCTCATTTCCCATAGGCTAAAGAAGCTAGTAAATATAATCAATTGCCATATCATTATTGAACGCTTTTCTTTTTGTAGTTTCTTTAAATGCTGCTGAAAACGTGTTTCATCAGTTGATGGATTCCGATTCAAGCTGATCTAGCTCCTTCCATATAGTTTGAAATAGGTCATTGAAATCAGCATGCTGTCTTGCTTCAAAAGGTGTTAACGTACGTAAATGATCAGGAACTTGGAATGTTTTTGCGATTCTACCTGGACGTGCTTTAAGGACGTAAACAGTATCACTCATAGCAATCGCTTCTCCGATATCGTGAGTAACAAGTAAGGAGGTTTTTCCGTATTGCTTTAGCATCTGAGAGACCAAATTCTCGAGTTTTAATTTTGTTTGATAGTCTAATGCTGAAAATGGTTCATCAAGGAGTAATAGCTTAGGATCTGTCATTAAGGTCCTTGCTAAAGCAGCCCTTTGACGCATCCCGCCTGAAAGTTGACTAGGATAAGATTTAACGACGCTTTCAAGACCGATCTCTTCCAAAATCTGAATGGCTTTCTCTTTTTTCATTTCCGTGATGTTACCTTGAATGTGAGGACCAAGCAACACATTTTCTTGGATCGTCTTCCATGGAAATAAGTAATCCTGCTGTAGCATATATCCAATGTTGGTATTTGAACTAGGCTGTCGTTGAATGGTTACGGTTCCCTCGGTGGGAGTTAATAGTCCTGCTATGATGGATAAAAGTGTCGTCTTTCCACAGCCGCTAGGGCCGAGGAAGGAAACAAACTGTCCTTCCTCTATGGAAAGCGAGACATCTTCAATGGCTTTCGTAAACCCTTGTTTCGAAAAGTATTGGTGGGTAATATGGTTTAGGCTGAGGAAAGTCATTTTACACACTCCTCCTTATTTCATTACATCTTCCGCGATCTTTGTATTTACAAGCGTGTTATGATCCACGTCTGAAGGGAGTTCTCCTGCTTCTTCCATAATCGCTTTTAAGTTGTTCCATTCATCCTCATCGAGTACTGGATTTTCTGCATAAGAGCCTTGGCTTTTATAGCGATCAACTACAGTTTCAATTAAATCAATTTCCGTGTCTTCGAAATAGGGTTGAATGACATCAGCAATCTCTCCGGCAGAATGATCCTGAACCCACTGCTGAGCTTTGTAAATAGCGCGTGTAAACTTCTCCATTTCTTCAGGTTTTTCTTCTAAGAAACTGTTCTTTGTCATGAATACTGTGTAAGGCACGTGCCCTGACTCTTCCCCAAAGGAAGCAACGATATGACCTTTACCTTCTCGTTCGAAAATGCTTGCTGTTGGCTCAAATAACTGTACATAATCACCTGTGCCAGAAGCAAATGCATTCGGAATGTTAGCGAAATCAACATTTTGAATTAATGTTAGGTCTTCTTTTGGGTCAATGCCTTGTTCTTTCAACACATATTCTCCAACCATTTGAGGCATTCCGCCTTTACGTTGACCAAGGAAGGTGCTTCCGTTTAGATCTTCCCACTTAAATTCTGGCTGCTCCTCTCTGGCAACAAGAAACGTTCCATCTGTTTGAGTAAGTTGGGCAACGTTAATGACTGGGTCTGAAGCTCCTCTGGCATAAACATAGATTGATGTTTCTGAGCCTACAAGAGCAATGTCCGCACCATCAGAAAGAAGGGTCGTCATTGTCTTATCCCCGCCCCAAGTAGTGGTTAACTCCACATCAAGACCTTCATCTTCAAAAAAACCCTTTTCAAGTGCCACATACTGCGGGGCATAGAATATAGACCGCGTCACTTCTGCTACCTTAATCGTTGTTGGTGATTGAGAACATGCAGCTAAGGGGAATGTAAGTAAAGCCACTAACGAAACATATAAAAGCAAACGAATTTTTTTCATTACCAATAATCCTCCTGTAAGATCAATCTAAATGGATACGTTATCGTATGTGGCTGTTAAATTTGTGTGAATGCCTATAAAGGAGTTTTTTTATGCAAGATGGAACGATTATTTCAAAACAACGATACCCTTCTCCTCATCCTAAGTTGCACGTATTTCTTGTTACGTATTGGAGCGATGGGTTAAAGGTGAAAGGTTTTTTAGTAGAACCGAAAGAGAAAGGACAATATCCGGGGTTTTTATATCTCCGCGGCGGTATTAAAGGTGTTGGCAAAGTTCGAATCGGTAGGATTGTTCAATTTGCTTCTTACGGTTTCGTTGTCTTTGCTCCATGCTATCGTGGCAATATGGGGGGAGAAGGTAGAGAAGATTTTGCCTTAAGTGATCGTAAAGATGGCCATAATGGGGCCAGAGTCCTTTTTAATCATCCTATGGTGAATGAAGAAGTGAATGTATTTGGGTTTTCTCGTGGGGGAGTTATGGGATTATGGACGGCTCTTGAAGTCCCTGGTATTCATAAAGTGGTTTGTTGGGGAGGAGTGACAGACGTGGCCCTAACTTATGAGGAGCGTGTTGACTTAAGGAGGATGCTAAAGCGTGTTGTTGGGGGAGGCCCTAATAAATTCCCTGAAAGGTTTGTGGCCAGAACACCACTTACGTCTATAAAAAATCTGGAGACTCCTGTGTGTATTATTCATGGAGCTAAGGATCAAAATGTATCTGTTGACCATGCAAGGCTTTTGGAAGAAGAATTACAAAAACATGAAATTCCTCATACGAGCTGGATTTATTATGAGTTAGATCATTATTTCCCCCCAAAAGTAAATCGTCATACTGTTAAGCAATTAACAGATTGGTTAAAGAAATAGAAACGGCTACCCCAGTATGGGATAGCCGTTATATATATGTTTGGAGATGTGGGAGCAATAGTTATTTTGTAAAGGTAGGGCCTGACTTGCGAATTTCTTCGCTGACCCCGTCGAATTTCTTAAAGTTCTCATGAAATTTAGTAGCTAGTTCATGAGCTTTTTCTTCATACTGTGCTTCATCTTTCCAAGTACGTTTCGGGATCAGCACATCGTCTGGAACTCCAGGACAGTGAGCTGGTATTTCTAATCCAAAAATGGGGTCTATGACTGTTTCAGTGGAGTTAAGCTCACCTTCTAGTGCAGCATGAATCATAGCGCGAGTGTGAGATAGTTTCATGCGGTGACCTTCTCCATAAGCTCCACCGGTCCATCCTGTATTAACCAGGAAGACGTTAGAGTTAAATTGATCTATTTTCTCTCCAAGCATTTCTGCATAAGTCGAAGCATGTCTTGGAAGGAATGGAGAACCAAAGCATGTAGAGAACGTTGCTTCTGGACTAGTAACACCACGTTCAGTTCCTGCTAGTTTACTTGTGTAACCGCTAAGGAAATGGTACATCGCCTGCTCTTTTGTCAGTTTACTAATCGGTGGCAACACGCCGAAAGCATCAGCTGTTAAGAATATAATTGTATTAGGGTGACCTGCAATACTAGGTTCAACAATATTATGGATGTTCTGGATTGGATAAGCTACACGTGTATTTTCCGTTAGAGTTGTATCTTCATAATCCGGTTCCCTTGTGCCAGGATGCAAAATCACATTCTCAAGCACAGACCCAAACCGGATGGCTTTATAGATTTGCGGCTCGTTTTCTTCAGAAAGGTTAATGCACTTTGCATAGCATCCACCTTCAATGTTGAAGACTCCGCGGTTAGACCAACCGTGTTCGTCATCGCCGATTAGTCGACGTTCGGGATCAGCAGATAGGGTAGTTTTCCCTGTACCCGAGAGTCCGAAGAATAATGCCACGTCGCCTTCTTTCCCTACGTTAGCTGAACAGTGCATAGGTAGAACATCGCTCTCCGGTAGTAGGTAGTTCATAACTGAAAAGATCGATTTCTTAATTTCCCCCGCATATTCGGTCCCTCCGATAAGGATCACGCGATGTTTAAATGACACCATAATAAAGGCTTCGGAGCGTGTGCCATCTTGAGCGGGGTCTGCTTTAAAGGAAGGGGCAGAGATAACCGTGAATTCGCTTACATGATCGGCGAATTCGTCCTCAGTAGGGCGTATAAATAGTTGGTGGGCGAACAAGTTATGCCAAGCAAATTCATTGATTACTTGAATAGGTAATCGGTAGCGTTCGTCTGCACCGGCAAAGCCATTAAAAACAAATACTTCTTCCTTTTCTTTTAGGAAATCTACGACTTTATGATAAAGGTTTTCAAAGATTTCTTCTGATATGGGTTGGTTCACGGTACCCCAATCAACTGTGTCTTTTGAAACCTCATCTTTAACGATGAACTTATCTTGAGGGGATCGGCCGGTGTAACGTCCTGTTTCGGCTCTGATCGCTCCTGTAGCAGTTAGTGTACCCTCGTTACGTTGAAGAACTTTTTCAACGAGTTCTCCCACACACAAATTGGTTAACACATTAGGTTGTGTAATTAATTCTTTAATTATGGACGCTTGATTCACCGTATTCATGCTCAAGAACCTGCCTTTATTTAATATTTTTTGACTTTGATAGTGAACCTAACAAAATCATTTTTTAATGACGAATCCAAGTTGAGATCTAACCCTTCTTGTTCTTGGGCTATACAATCTTTTGAATAGGATCAGACTCAATGTGTCATTAGTATAACACATTCATTTTATTAGTCCATACTATTTTATAATGAAATTACGGCAAAATTGTGACTGTAAATGTAAAAGAAAAGGTGAAAAGTTATAATGAATAGAATGACTGAGGTGTCGGAGATGGAAAAATGCACAAGCGTTTTACTTCTATAATATATTACTTCGATGTCAACTCACCTTTTTCCTTGGTTTAATGTTCCGTATTCCAAAGTCAATTATAATCAGCAACCCCGTTTATCAATGAATTTCTAAGTGTCTAAATTCGCACGTTTATACTTGAGTGAAAAAGTGCTCGTGTAACATTCAATAAAGCAATGATAACGCTCTATATTCAGTTGACATAGAAGGGCTAAAACGTTATGATAAGTCGCGAACGGAAACTATCTTATCCAGAGAAGGTGGAGGGACAGGCCCTATGAAACCCAGCAACCGTCATCCTTAGATGAAAAGGTGCTAACCTGATGCAAGGAAGACCTCCTTGAACGATAAGAGCGAATGGACCCTTTCCCTTTGCTCGTTATGGGAAGGGATTTTTTATACTTTCGAAAGGTTTCTAAACGCTTTCTAAGGTATATTGAAAGTCATCGGCATTTGCTGGATATAGCGAATTTCGACGTTTTCTCATGTATTTTTTTCATTCGTTTACAATATACGAAACTGTTCCAGGTCGATAGAATAGATCGGTGTAAATTCATATATAAAAAGAATTTACATAACTCTGTTTTACTTTTTTCTGAATAGATAGCTGGGTGATGAGTTCCGTCTCAAAGATAAGAGTATTTTAAAGGAGGAGTTTGAGGGAATGGCTGCAAACCGCCGCTTGTTTACATCAGAATCAGTTACAGGAGGGCACCCTGACAAAATCTGTGACCAAATTTCTGATGCCATACTAGATGAAATCTTAAAAAATGATCCTAACGCTCGTGTAGCATGTGAAACGACAGTTACAACAGGGTTAGTTCTCGTATCAGGAGAAATTTCAACAAATACGTACGTGGATATCCAATCAATCGTCCGTAATACCATTAAGGAAATCGGTTATACACGTGCCAAATATGGTTTTGACGCAGAAACATGTGCAGTACTTACGGCAATTGATGAACAATCACCAGACATTGCTGCAGGGGTAAACGAAGCGCTTGAAGCACGAGAAGGTCAAATGACTGATAAGGAAATTGAGAATATTGGTGCAGGAGACCAGGGTCTCATGTTTGGTTATGCAAATAACGAAACGCCTGAACTTATGCCCCTTCCGATCTCTTTAGCTCACAAATTGGCGAAACGTTTGTCTGACGTGCGCAATGATGAAACAGTTCCTTACCTACGCCCTGATGGCAAAACCCAGGTTACTGTAGAGTATGACGAACATGACCATCCTGTTCGTATTGACACAATTGTTATCTCCACGCAGCATCACCCAGAAATAACGCTAGAGCAAATTCAAAAGGATCTAAAAGAGCAAGTTATTGCTCCAATTGTTCCTACAGAATTGCTTGATGAACAAACAAAATACTTCATTAATCCAACAGGTCGTTTTGTAATCGGTGGTCCTCAAGGGGATGCTGGTTTAACAGGCCGTAAAATTATAGTAGATACGTATGGCGGATATGCACGTCACGGTGGTGGAGCCTTCAGTGGTAAGGACGCTACTAAAGTTGACCGTTCCGCTGCTTATGCAGCTCGTTACGTAGCGAAAAACATTGTAGCCGCCGGATTAGCAGATTCTTGCGAAGTTCAATTAGCCTATGCCATTGGTGTTGCGCAACCTGTGTCGATTTCAATCAATACATTTGGTACAGGGAAAGTTTCAGAAGAGGCATTAGTTGAAGCTGTACGTGAGAAATTTGATCTTCGTCCAGCTGGCATTATCAAAATGCTTGATCTTCGTCGCCCAATCTACCGTGACACTGCAGCTTACGGTCACTTTGGCCGAACAGATGTTGAGTTCCCATGGGAGCAAACGGATAAAGCAGAAGAGTTAAAACAACTAGCAAACTTATAGTATAGGTAGGAGCACGGAATTGCATAGTAATTCCGTGCTCTTTTTGTTTCACTGCGATTGTTTTTATCATTGAATTGTAATCCTTGTCCTCCCTTATGCGAAAACATGATAAAATATTAGAGTCTGTCATAATCATGGTGTAATTTTGAATTAGATGTTACCGACTATAAATTCACGGGTATAACGAATACTTGTGGTGTATAGAAACAAATGTACAGGGAACCCGCCCCGAAAACTTAAGGATGCCGGGGGCGATCTGAAAGTTATAGCCATTTTGTGATAAACTGAAATATCAAAGTGAGAATGAAAGTGAGGATCTTCGTATGTGCGGTTTTATTGGTGTTATTCGAGACGTTCCATCTCCAGTAGATGAAGAACAAAAACAGTCTTTTAAGCGAAGAAACGATATTATCACTCATCGTGGCCCTGATGATGAAGGGTATTATCATGATGATTACATATCTTTTGGCTTTCGCCGTTTAAGTATAATTGATATAGAAAGTGGCCATCAGCCTCTTAGCTATGATGATGAAAAAATTTGGATGGTGTTTAACGGAGAAATCTACAATTATGTGGAACTTCGTGAAGACCTTCAGAAACAAGGATATACATTTGAAACAGAATCAGATACAGAAGTTATTGCGGCATTGTTTAAGGATAAGCAAGAAGGAGCGTTCTCTTATCTGCGCGGTATGTTCGCGATCTTAATTTGGGATAAGGAAGAGCAAACATTTTACGGAGCTCGTGATCCATTCGGCATTAAGCCATTATTCTATAGTGAACAACATAGTGGCACATATTTCGCTTCAGAGAAGAAGAGCATTACGCTGCTACAGGAAAATGAATTAGTAAATACAGAAGCATTGCAACATTATTTAAGCTATCAATATGTTCCGGAACCTCTAACTCTAACAGATGGAATTTCTAAGGTAGAGCCAGGCCATTATTTTGTTAAGAAGCCAGGTCAAGCCATTAAGTTTCATCGTTATTGGCATGCTACCTTTACACAAGTGGCTGGTAGTGAAAGTGAATGGATTAAACGGATTCAAGATGTCATGTATGATTCTGTGAACAAACACATGCGTAGTGATGTACCAGTTGGATCTTTCCTTTCTGGGGGAATCGATTCATCCATTATCGTTGCTATGGCACGTGAGTTTAATCCCAACTTAAAAACGTTCTCAGTTGGTTTTGAACGCGACGGATTCTCTGAAGTAGACGTAGCGAAAGAAACAGCAGAGAAACTTGGCGTTGAGAATCACTCCTATATCATTACTCCAGAAGAGTACGTCCAGAAGCTTCCGAAAATTATGTGGCATATGGATGATCCTTTAGCAGATCCAGCTTGCGTACCTCTTTATTTTGTAGCGCGTGAAGCACGTAAACACGTTACCGTTGTGCTATCGGGAGAAGGTTCTGATGAATTATTTGGTGGTTACAACATTTATCGTGAGCCTCAATCGTTAAAAATGTTTGATTCTATGCCTGGTGTAGCTAAGAGCTTGCTTCAACGAGTAGCTAAGGTTATGCCAGAAGGTGTAAAAGGTAAGAGCTTCTTAGAGCGAGGGACTACACCTTTACGTGACCGTTACATCGGTAATGCGAAGATGTTTGAAGAAACCGAAAAGCAACAATTGCTTAAGGATTATCATAGTAAATCTTCTTATCAATCATTAACGCGTTCACTCTATGATCACGCAGGTGCTTATCATCCTGTGAACCAGATGCAATACGTTGATATTCATACTTGGATGCGTGGAGACATTTTACTGAAGGCGGATAAGATGACAATGGCTCATTCTCTTGAACTTCGTGTTCCGTTCTTGGATAAAGAAGTCTTTAACGTTGCCCGCGAAATTCCGGTTGATATGAAAATCGCAGATGGTACGACGAAATCCATTTTACGTAAAGCCTCAAGAGGCATTGTTCCTGATCATGTACTAGACCGAAAGAAACTTGGCTTCCCAGTTCCGATTCGTCATTGGTTAAAAGACGAATTAAACACATGGGCGAAGACGCTTATCCAAGAGAGTGAAACGGATCACCTGATTGAGAAGAAAGCTGTGTCTCAATTGCTTGAAGATCACGTTCAAGGAAAAGGCGACTATTCTAGGAAGATTTGGACCGTTCTTATGTTTATGTTATGGCATCAAATTTTCGTTGAGCGGAAATTTTCCTTTGAAGAATTAATTAGTGAAGATCAAACAAAAAGCAAGCTAACCATTAGTTAATGGCAATTGCTTGCTTCCCCAATTGCACCCAGGCTTCTTTAAAGTCGTTTCTGGGTGCTTTTTTTTGTTGGCCCGTAAGAGGGTCATTAAAGTACATATATTCTGAATCATACCCAGTAACTACAACAGAGTGCTCTTTCATCGTAATCTTTTGTTTTCCGTTTGGAGTTATCCAATATTCGAATAGATGATCGGGCAAATGTTTGTACAAGGTGTTTGTAATGATCCAAACGGGTTGTCCATTATCGAGATGCTCAAGAATTTCGTAAAAGCTCCCGCCTGAGAAATCATAAACACGCTCCCCAGCATACTGACGAGCAAGTGAGGCAATAGGTTTATGATAAACTCCGAATCCAGGTACATTTAGGTTGTACATATTCCCTACAAATCCTTCGTTTGGGTCTCCGTAATGAATTTGACCGTCAATGTTTTGATACACCTCTTCAGACTTTTTTACTTTTTTAGCTAGCGTCATCTTATCTACATCGTAACCATAATGGTCTAAAAGCATGCTCAAAGAGGTGACCTCACATCCTCTTGGCAGTTCTGGATATTGTGTAACGTTAGGAACTTCTATATGGACTTCTTGCTTTAAGTGATAGTCTTCGATTAATGGATAGCTCCCGAACTCTTTCTCTGTTTTTTCCTGGTTCGCGGAAACATGTTTAACGTTTGATGTTTCGCTCCATAAGCTTTGAAGCGTTGATTTATATGTCTGAACAGTAATCAATCCTGTAAATAAAGAACAAGCAATAAAAAGAACACTATACCATTTAAGCAATCGCTTATACGAGTTTCGTAGATTTGGTCTAAGGCTGATCGTCCAAAGTAGCACAGCAAGAACCACAGAGGTTGAGAAAAGTACAATATACATAAATGCATATGCCTCCTAGTAATTGAGACTCTTCAGCGGGTGAAGTTTAGAGATCGGGACGACTGGGCGTTATCGTTTTATAATATTGCCCCTTTTCAACATACTCTCTTCTTATTCGTTCCATATCCCTAACGTCTTCATCGGTTAATTCACGTATTACTTTAGCAGGACGGCCCAATGCAAGTGTTTTTGGGGGGATTTTTTTGTTAGGGGGAACTAAACTACCTGCCCCAATAAAAGCTCCTTCACCGATTTCAGCTCCATCCAATATAATAGAGCCCATTCCAATAAGGGCATTTTGTCGAATAATGCTTGAGTGCAATATAACTTGATGTCCTATTGTTACATCATCTTCTATATTAAGGGGATTCCCTGGACTCTGATGCAGCATACTCTGATCTTGAATGTTGGATCGCTTTCCGATATGTACTCGGTCTACATCTCCACGAATGACGGTTTTAAACCATATACTTGCTTCCTCTTCTACTACAACATCTCCAGTAATAATAACGTCATCTGCAATATAAGCTGTGTCATGAATAGTTGGCATATGTCCTTTGTAAGGGTAGATCATTTGAATCCTCCATTCGATTGTGTTGATATTATAAGTATAACAAAAGGGAGAAGACTATAGGAGAGAGGAAGATTGTATGAAGCATATTACCGTAAAAGGTGCTAAAGGGATTGTAGTAATTGTTCACGGGGCTTTTGAACATTCCGGTCGATATAATGACTTGGCGAATCGGTGGGTCAATGAAGGATATGAAGTTATATATGGCGATCTTCCTGCTCACGGAGAATACGATGGGGTTAAAGGGCATATTGACCGTTTTGAAGAATACTTAGAGGAGATTCGCAGTTGGGTGGAAGAAGCTCAAAAAACGAACTTACCTATTTTTTTACTGGCCCACAGTATGGGAGGTCTTGCTGCAATTCGATTACTAGAGGAGCAGGAGTTACCTATTAAAGCTGTAGTACTCTCCTCACCGGGGTTAGGGATTCAAAACCCTCCTCCTAAGCCTCTTCAGGTGGTTGCTAAGGGGTTAAATATTGTGGCACCTAAATTACAGCTAAAAGGCAATTTAAATCCTGAGCACGTAACAAGGAACACAAGTGTACTACAGAGGGATCACGGTGATCGTTTAATGTTAAAGAAAGTTTCTGTACGCTGGTACAAAGAATTTGAGAAGGGAATTGAACTAGCTTTTCAAAATATCGACAAGTATCAAGATGTGCCGACGCTTGTGATGCAAGCTGGAGATGATAAAATAGTAAATAAAGACGCTACACAAGAATGGTTTAATTCACTTCACATTCATGAAAAGTTTTATAAAGAATGGGAAGGATTATACCATGAGATCTTTAATGATCCCGAACAAGATGATGTATTTCAGTATGCTAAATCATTTCTGGAGATGCATCTATAGAATAGTGTAATAAAAAGGAGGTTGCTTCTTTTGGGCTCCATACCAAAACGGGCCATTCCCTTAATGGCTACGATTTACCGGAAGATTTTCCCTCAGGTTCACAAGGAATTAGGCTATTGGAAGGGGCGAGCAGAACAAATTCCCAACCAAGAGCTTCGTAGACAAGCTCTCGATTCAATAGAAAACAAAACCTTTCATTGTGAAGGGGGATCGATTTATGCGATTTTGGCAGGGGATAATCGGGATAAAGCCATCCAATTTGTAGTTGCTTATCAAACGATTTCGGATTACTTAGACAACTTGTGTGATCGGAGTACATCTTTAGACCCCCGGGATTTTCGAGCATTACATACTTCTATGAGGGATGCATTAACACCAGGAAATCCTATCAGGGATTATTACGCAGAACGTGAAGAGAAGGATGATGGAGGGTACCTAGAAGAGCTTGTGAAAACATGTCAGAATTTACTTGGACAACTTTCTAATTATCCACAGATAAAGGATTATCTATATGAATTAGCGGACCTATATTGTGATTTGCAAGTTCATAAGCATGTAAAAATGGATGAACGTGTGGGTCGTTTGAAGAGTTGGTTTGATAACCATCAGAAGCGTTGGAAAGACCTTAGCTGGTATGAGTTTTCTGCTTGTTCTGGTTCAACGCTTGGGGTCTTTTGCCTTGTCTCTTACGCTCACGGAGAACATTTGACTAAGGAAGTGGCGTCGCAAGTCTATAACGGATATTTCCCATATATGCAGGGGCTCCATATATTATTGGACTACTATATTGATCAGCAGGAAGACCTCGAAGAAGGAGACTTAAATTTCTGTACATATTATGATCATGAAGATCATATGAAGGAGCGCTTCCTGTACTTTATTGATCAAACAAAGCTACATGTTAACCCGCTACCTCATGCTTCTTTTCATCATATGGTACAAAAAGGACTTGTTGGTCTTTACTTAGCTGATTCGAAAGTTCAAAAGCTTCAAGGGGCTCGTCCGTTAGTGAAAGAACTATTAAGCGTAAGCGGCACAAAAGCGAAATTCTTCTACATGAACTCAAAACTGTATCACAAGATAAAACCCGCCCTAGCATAGAGGACGGGTTTTATTTTGCTTTCCTATACTAAAGCGTGCCAGACACCCTTTATCAAACTAAAGGGTGTCTGGCACGCTTTTATGCGTTAATGTGTTACTTCTTTTCGATTGCCAGAATAAATGGCGGAGTATTCACTTGATTCAAAAATCCGTAACGAAGGACGTTGTATTGTTTTTGATCTAGCTTTGAAAGGGATTTGAGTAGGGCTTCCTTTTCTTCTTGGCCACCTTCATGACCGTGGTATACAACAAGGATTAAAAGCCCCTTTTTCTTAAGCCTTTCTAGAATTCCGTGAACGGCTTCAAGTGTTGAAGCTGCTTCAGTAACAATCGTTTTGTCGCTGCCTGGGAGGTATCCGAGGTTAAAGATGGCCCCACCTAAAACGGCATCTTCATCTATATACTTTTTGAAGTGAGCATGGTCATCCATAATAAGGTTGACATTATGAATGTTATGTTCCACGAGTCTGTCATGCGTGGATTCAATCGCTTGTTCCTGAATGTCAAAGGAAAGCACATTTCCTTTGTCTCCAACGAGCTTACTTAAAAAGACAGTGTCATGGCCGTTTCCGGCTGTACCATCAAGGGCTGTTTCGCCTGGGGCGATTGATTGTTCTAACAAATGATGTGCATAATCTAAGATACGGTACAACATAGGTAAGATCTCCTTCTTAAGTTGTGTTTCGAAGCATTTTCCTATGATGCATTGTAGCATGTCTATACAAATAGCAAAAGTGAATTGAAATGCATAGGAATAGGTCTGATGCACATTATAGGAATGAGGTGATAATCATGGCGACACGTGAATCCATAGAAAACATGGTAGAAGTGGCAAAAAGAAAGATGGAAACTGCCAGAGAACAATTAGAACAGGCTAACCAAGTCGGTTATCAGCCAAATGATGAGTATAGCCAGGCTCAACTTGGTTTAGAAGAAGCAGAAACTGAAATTCAAAAGCTTATGCATAGCGCCAACCATCAACAGAAAGATGAGCTTCACCGTTTGCATTTGCAAGTGACACAAGTTTTAAACGACATGATTTTGGATCACGAAGATCTAGGGGAATATAAGCAGCAATAAATGAAGTACCCTGCGCATAGAGGCGCAGGGTTTCTTTGTGTTCTCAGCAAGAAAAAAATGTAAAAAACCTAAAAACCTTGAAACTAAATCTGGTTAGTAACGTATAACAAATGAAGTACGAACGATTCTATTTTAGCTTCTGGCATTATTGGCAATGGAGGTACGAATTTTAGTGTGTGCATAGGGGCAGATGGAAATTTATAAGGGGGTAATAACACATGGCCAAATCAGTTGTACAACTTAAAGGGTTGAGAAAAGACATTAAGAACAAAACGATCATCCATGACCTGGATCTGGATTTGTATGAAGGAGAGGTCTTTGGTTTCCTTGGACCGAATGGAGCGGGTAAAACAACAACAATTCGAATGATGGTAGGTCTTATGAAACCTACTGCGGGAAATGTAATCATTGGAGGAACTTCTTTACTTGAGAACTATGAGAAAACGATCAGTCAAGTGGGGGCAATCGTTGAGAACCCAGAATTGTATGATTACATGTCTGGATATAAGAATCTGATCCATTTCTCTAGGATGCACAAAGGAATTATGAAAGAACGCATTCAAGAGGTAATAAATCAAGTTGGGTTAACTTCTCGTATTGGTGACAAGGTGAAAACATATTCTCTTGGGATGAGGCAACGCTTAGGTTTAGCCCAAGCACTCTTGCATAAACCCAAGTTTCTAATTTTGGATGAGCCAACGAATGGATTAGACCCTGCTGGAATTCGGGAGTTTCGTACATACTTACGTAAGATTGCTCAAGAAGAAGGGGTGAGTATTCTTGTTTCTAGTCACCTTTTATCAGAAATCGAATTAATGTGTGATCGAGTCGGAATTATTCAAAAGGGAAAATTGATTGATATTCGTACTGTTAACGAAGAAACGCAGAAAACGAAGTGGACGTTTACTGTGAATCAACCTATTCAAGCGAAAGATGTTTTGGAGCAGGCATTTGAAGGAGTAGGGATTGAAGCAAATGAGCAATCTATTTCCCTATCAATAACTCAAGATCATGTACCAGAGTATAATAAAGTATTAGTGGAACAAGGGGTTCTCGTTTATGGAATTGAAAATACGAAATCAACATTAGAAGACGAATTCTTGAAAGTAACAGGAGGTGAGCAAGTTGGGTAGTTTTGTTAATTTAGTTCGTAATGAATGGATGAAACTAATGCAAAGAAAGAGTACATGGATTATGTCTATTATTCTTATAATTGCTGTGTTCGGTATATTTGGAGTTTTGAAATGGGATTACAGCCACCGAGAAGAATCAGTTGGGCCAAATACTACTGAACAAAGACTACAGCAACAAATAAACACATACGAAGCTCAAAAATCAGAAGCTGATTCTTCTTCTCAGGAGTATAAGAATGCTGTTGAGCAAATTGAACTTGCCCAATATCGTCTAGATGAAGGGTTAGCGCCTGCTGAGGTGGGGAGTTTCTGGCATGTTATGAATACATCAGCTAACTTCTTTTCTTTAATCGTTTTATTTGTCATTATTGTGGCGTCAGGTATTTTGGCTCATGAATTTCAAAAAGGTACAATTAAATTACTGGCTATTCGACCGGCCACGCGTACAAAGCTGCTTTACAGTAAATATGTAACGGTACTTCTCTTCTCTGTTGCGATTGCTTTGCTTTTACTTGTTTCCTCACTTGTTGCATCACTCTTATACTTCCCTTATGATTCTTACACCCATTTGACTTGGAATGGGGAGTCCGTTTCAGAGTGGCCGGCAATTTTCTGGATCTTACAAAGTTATCTTTATGCGATGGTAAACGTTGTAGTAATGGGGACGATTGCATTTGTAATAGGAGCACTATTTCGTTCAAGCGGATTGGCAATTGGGATTACAATGTTCTTCTCTTTCGCTACGTTACCTGTAATGATGATGTTGAGAAAATATGAATGGGCTAAGTATATTTTGTTTTCACACGTTGAGTTTTCGATGCATCTTAGTCAACCGTTTGTCGATGTAACGCCTTTATTTTCGTTAATGGTCATTCTTATGTATTTGGTCATCTTTCATGCACTTATGTACACTTCCTTTAAGAAACGCGACATAGCTGTTTAATTAGGGATTCGTCTTCTTGACATTGTTAAAAGAATTGCTTACAATTTACTATCATATACTAACGGTCTGAATAACTGTGATAAGGACTAGTAATAAAGATGTCAAGTAAGAAGAGAGGTAGCGGCTGGTGAAAGCTATCCTTGGCCTTTATGAACTCACCTTTGATGTTGCGCACCTGAACGTAAGAGTAGGGTTCGCCGTTCTCCGCGTTAAGGATTCGAGTGAGCGTCAATTGGCGTTAATTTGGGTGGTACCACGGGTATTCAAAACCTCTCGTCCCAGAGTTTGGGGCGAGGGGTTTATTTTTTATACTCAGATCACATTATTCAGTACAAGTTCTAGGAGGTCAAAGGAATGGCATACGATCACAAATCGATCGAAAAGAAATGGCAAGATTACTGGGTTGGTGACAAAGTCTTTAAAGCTGACAGCAGTAGTGATAAAGAAAAATTTTATGCACTAGATATGTTCCCTTATCCATCAGGAGCTGGTCTTCACGTTGGACACCCTGAGGGAATGACTGCAACAGACATCGTTTCTCGTATGAAACGCATGCAAGGCTATGAAGTTCTTCACCCAATGGGCTGGGATGCATTTGGACTACCTGCTGAGCAATATGCACTTGATACAGGGAACGATCCGGCTGTCTTTACGCAGCAAAATATCGATAACTTCCGTCGTCAAATTCAAGCACTTGGGTTCTCTTATGACTGGGATCGTGAAGTAAATACTACAGATCCAAACTATTATAAATGGACGCAGTGGATCTTCACGAAACTGTATGAGAAAGGTTTAGCCTACGTAGACGAAGTGGCTGTTAACTGGTGTCCTGCACTTGGTACAGTTCTTGCGAATGAAGAAGTTGTAGACGGTGTAAGTGAGCGTGGTGGACACCCGGTTGTTCGTAAACCTATGAAACAGTGGATGCTTAAAATTACGGCTTATGCAGATCGTTTATTAGAAGACCTTGAAGACCTAGACTGGCCTGAGAGTATTAAAGATATGCAGCGTAACTGGATTGGTAAATCTGAAGGGGCAGATGTTCACTTTGAAGTAGATGGACACGATGAAACGTTCACCGTATTTACGACCCGTCCAGATACTTTGTTCGGTGCAACGTATGCTGTCCTAGCTCCTGAACACCCATTTGTTGAACGAATTGTATCTGCTGAACAAAAAGAAGCGGTTCAAGCTTATATAAATGAAGTGACGAAGAAAAGTGACTTAGAGCGCACGGACCTTGCGAAAGAAAAGTCAGGCGTTTTCTCAGGAGCATATGCGATTAACCCAGTAAATGGAGAACGCATCCAGATATGGGTAGCAGACTATGTTCTAATGTCTTACGGTTCTGGTGCAATCATGGCTGTTCCTGCTCACGATGAACGTGATTATGAATTTGCTAAAACGTTTGATCTTCCTATCCGTGCAGTGCTAGAAGGTGGAGACGTTGAAAAAGAAGCTTATACAGAAGATGGTAAACATATTAATTCTGACTTCCTAAATGGTCTTGATAAAAAAGAAGGCATTCAAAAAGCAATTGAGTGGCTTGAAGAAGAAGGTAAGGGTGAGAAGAAAACGTCTTACCGTCTTCGCGACTGGCTGTTTAGCCGTCAGCGTTATTGGGGAGAACCAATCCCGGTTATTCATTGGGAAGATGGTTCTGTAACGGCTGAAAAAGTCGAAAATCTTCCTCTTGAACTACCGAAGACAGAAAACATTAAGCCTTCAGGCACTGGCGAATCTCCGCTTGCTAACATTGAAGATTGGGTAAACGTCGTAGACCCAGAGACAGGGATGAAAGGTCGTCGTGAAACGAATACAATGCCACAATGGGCAGGTAGCTGCTGGTACTTCCTTCGGTACATTGATCCGGACAACAGCGAGCAATTAGCTGATCCAGAAAAACTGAAAGAATGGTTGCCGGTTGATATGTATATTGGGGGAGCGGAACATGCTGTACTTCACCTTCTATATGCTCGCTTCTGGCATAAATTCCTTTACGACATTGGCGTGGTGCCGACTAAAGAACCGTTCCAACGTTTATTCAACCAAGGTATGATCCTAGGAGAAAACAACGAGAAAATGAGTAAGTCGAAAGGAAATGTTGTGAACCCAGATGATATCGTCGAGACACACGGTGCAGACACATTGCGACTTTACGAAATGTTCATGGGGCCTTTAGAAGCATCGGTAGCTTGGTCTACAAATGGTTTAGATGGAGCTCGTCGCTTCTTAGATCGGGTATACCGCCTTTTTGCTACAGAAGAGGGGAGTCTCTCTGAAAAAGTTAAAAAAGGTAGTCAAAGTACAGATCTTGAACGTAGTTACCATGAGACAGTTAAGAAAGTAACTGAAAACTTTGAAGCACTTCGGTTCAATACAGCTATTTCACAGATGATGGTCTTCATTAACGATGCATATAAAGCTAGTGAAATTCCTGCAGAATATGCAGAAGGGTTTGCGAAGCTACTGTCTCCAGTGGCACCGCACCTAGCTGAAGAATTATGGAGCATACTAGGCCGTGAAGATACAATTAGTTACGAAGCGTGGCCGATTCACGACGAAGCGAAGCTAATTGATGACGAAGTTGAAATTGTCCTTCAAGTTATGGGTAAAGTTCGTTCTAAAGTAAGTGCGCCAAAAGATGCTTCTAAAGAAGAACTTGAAAAACTTGCGATGGAAGATGAAACAATCCAGGAATGGATCGAAGGTAAAACTGTACGCAAAGTAATTGCCGTCCCTGGTAAGCTTGTAAATATTGTTGCAAACTAATAGCAAAAGAGGCTGCTTTATAAGCAGCCTCTTTTTTTATACACAATTATTTTAAAAAGGCAACAAAACAGAGTATTCCGATCGGGTTAAATACCCATAAACGTATCTCTTGACTTCAAGAAAAAATGATATAAAATAAGGCAGTGCATAAGTTAAAAGGGGGAGCTAGCCGTGTACGAAGTGCAAGAAATTACAGCGATGGAATTAGAAAAAATGTTAAATCAAAATGACCAACCACTTATAATAGATGTACGCGAAAATGAGGAAGTTACACAAGGTATCATTCCTTCTGCTAAGCATATTCCTCTTCAACAAATTCCTGATTCACTAGATAACTTTCGTAAAGATGAAGAATATATTATTGTGTGCCGAGCTGGAATTAGAAGTATGAATGCGTGTTTGTTTTTAGCTCAGCACGGTTTTACGGCTACAAATTTAGCCGGAGGAATGCTCGATTGGAGCGGAGAAGTTATATGATAAATTGCAAGGGGGTTACAGCATGGAAACTTTAGGTCTTATTGCATTATTCATTTTATTAGCTTTATTCATTACGAAGCAATTTATTTCGCCCCTTCTTTATATGAAGAAAATCGATCAGCAATCTGTTTCCGATGACTATTGTGTGATTGATGTAAGAGACTATGTGTCAGCGCATCGTAGTCCGTATCCGGAAGCGGAAAATATTCCACTTTCCTACCTGCCGAGAGCATTGAAGGAACAATTCGAATGTACTAAAGAGATCGTGCTTATTAGTGACGATCTTAGGGGAGTCAGAATGGCTGCTAAAATGATTCGAAAGAAAAAACATCAATCTGTCTATTATATTCAACCTATGTAAGATAAAGGGTCGCTATCTTTTTTGAGTAGATAGCGACCCTTTTCATATATTGTAGAACATAGATGAATACGATCGTATTCATAGCTTGATTATTCATGATACCAATATTACTAGGTTAGAATCGCGTTATGATAATGATTTCAACCTATGTTATTGATTGGATTATAGCTAAGTTTAGTCATGTCTAAAATAAATTTAAAAAAATACTATGATTTCATTGACCTTTTTCATTTAATGCTGTAATATTATTTTTGCTGTCGCGATAACGCACAGCGCAGTCATCATTGAGTTAAAGAAACGTTAAGGAAATGTTAATTTTTCATTGACTCCATGTTAAGACATGTGATAACATATAATTACTTTCCTCGACAAGAGGACAAGTTACATTTGATCTTTGAAAACTGAACGAAACAACATGTAACGTCAATGTCTTTAAATTATTTTAAAGCCAGTAATCATTTATATGATGCTAGGCAAACTCTAACTTTATGGAGAGTTTGATCTTGGCTCAGGACGAACGCTGGCGGCGTGCCTAATACATGCAAGTCGAGCGCGTGAAACAACATGATCCCTTCGGGGTGATTGTTGTGGATCGAGCGGCGGACGGGTGAGTAACACGTGGGCAACCTACCCATGAGATCGGGATAACTCCGGGAAACCGGAGCTAATACCGAATAACCCAGTGAACTGCATGGTTCACTGGTAAAAGGCGGTTTCGGCCGTCACTCATGGATGGGCCCGCGGCGCATTAGCTAGTTGGTAAGGTAACGGCTTACCAAGGCGACGATGCGTAGCCGACCTGAGAGGGTGATCGGCCACACTGGGACTGAGACACGGCCCAGACTCCTACGGGAGGCAGCAGTAGGGAATCTTCCGCAATGGACGAAAGTCTGACGGAGCAACGCCGCGTGAACGATGAAGGTCTTCGGATCGTAAAGTTCTGTTGTTAGGGAAGAACAAGTACCAGAGGAAATGCTGGTACCTTGACGGTACCTAACCAGAAAGCCACGGCTAACTACGTGCCAGCAGCCGCGGTAATACGTAGGTGGCAAGCGTTGTCCGGAATTATTGGGCGTAAAGCGCGCGCAGGCGGTTTCTTAAGTCTGATGTGAAAGCCCACAGCTCAACTGTGGAGGGCCATTGGAAACTGGGGAACTTGAGTACAGAAGAGGAGAGTGGAATTCCACGTGTAGCGGTGAAATGCGTAGATATGTGGAGGAACACCAGTGGCGAAGGCGACTCTCTGGTCTGTAACTGACGCTGAGGCGCGAAAGCGTGGGTAGCAAACAGGATTAGATACCCTGGTAGTCCACGCCGTAAACGTTGAGTGCTAGGTGTTAGGGGGTTTCCGCCCCTTAGTGCTGAAGTTAACGCATTAAGCACTCCGCCTGGGGAGTACGGCCGCAAGGCTGAAACTCAAAAGAATTGACGGGGGCCCGCACAAGCGGTGGAGCATGTGGTTTAATTCGAAGCAACGCGAAGAACCTTACCAGGTCTTGACATCTTCCGCTATCCCTAGAGATAGGGAGTTCCCTTCGGGGACGGAATGACAGGTGGTGCATGGTTGTCGTCAGCTCGTGTCGTGAGATGTTGGGTTAAGTCCCGCAACGAGCGCAACCCCTAATCTTAGTTGCCAGCATTCAGTTGGGCACTCTAAGGTGACTGCCGGTGACAAACCGGAGGAAGGCGGGGATGACGTCAAATCATCATGCCCCTTATGACCTGGGCTACACACGTGCTACAATGGATGGTACAGAGGGCTGCGAGATCGCGAGGTCAAGCAAATCTCAAAAAACCATTCTCAGTTCGGATTGCAGGCTGCAACTCGCCTGTATGAAGCCGGAATCGCTAGTAATCGCAGGTCAGCATACTGCGGTGAATACGTTCCCGGGCCTTGTACACACCGCCCGTCACACCACGAGAGTTGGCAACACCCGAAGTCGGTGAGGTAACCTTTTTGGAGCCAGCCGCCGAAGGTGGGGCCAATGATTGGGGTGAAGTCGTAACAAGGTAGCCGTATCGGAAGGTGCGGCTGGATCACCTCCTTTCTAAGGATAACACGGAAAGCGCAGGCGACTGATTAGGGTCGTACGGATAAGTGAGCTGTTCGGAAGTGGCATTAGCCACTGCAGAATAGATCGCTTATCTCGCTAGACCCTAGTCGCCGGAGCTAGACACAATATCGCGTTCATGTTTGTTTCGTTCGGTTTTGGAAGCTCAAATGCTTTCAAACAGTACCTTGAAAACTAGATAAGAATTAGACATCAAACCAACGTTAGATTTAACGTAAGCATCATTATGATGCGTCTTTTCACATTGATTTTAGATAGTTAAGTGAATAAGGGCGCACGGTGGATGCCTTGGCACTAGGAGCCGATGAAGGACGGGACTAACACCGATATGCTTCGGGGAGCCGTAAGTAGGCTATGATCCGGAGATTTCCGAATGGGGAAACCCACTACCCGTAATGGGGTAGGATCCTTAACTGAATACATAGGTTAAGGAAGGTAGACTCGGGGAACTGAAACATCTCAGTACCCGAAGGAAGAGAAAGCAAACGCGATTTCCTGAGTAGCGGCGAGCGAAACGGAATTAGCCCAAACCAGAGAGCTTGCTCTCTGGGGTTGTAGGACACTCCATTGGAGTTACAAAGAAACAAGATAGATGAATGATCTGGAACGGTCAGCCGAAGAAGGTAACGGCCCTGTAGTCAAAATCTTGTTTCCTCCGGAGTGGATCCTGAGTACGGCGGAACACGAGGAATTCCGTCGGAATCCGGGAGGACCATCTCCCAAGGCTAAATACTCCCTAGTGACCGATAGTGAACCAGTACCGTGAGGGAAAGGTGAAAAGCACCCCGGGAGGGGAGTGAAATAGAACCTGAAACCGTGTGCCTACAAGTAGTTGGAGCCCGTTAATGGGTGACAGCGTACCTTTTGTAGAATGGACCGGCGAGTTACGATCCCATGCAAGGTTAAGATGAAAAATCGGAGCCGCAGCGAAAGCGAGTCTGAATAGGGCGAAATAGTATGTGGTCGTAGACCCGAAACCGTGTGATCTACCCATGTCCAGGGTGAAGGCCAGGTAACACTGGCTGGAGGCCCGAACCCACGCACGTTGAAAAGTGCGGGGATGAGGTGTGGGTAGCGGTGAAATGCCAATCGAACACGGAGATAGCTGGTTCTCTCCGAAATAGCTTTAGGGCTAGCCTCAAGGTAAGAGTCTTGGAGGTAGAGCACTGATTGGACTAGGGGCCCTCATCGGGTTACCGAATTCAGTCAAACTCCGAATGCCAACGACTCATCCTTGGGAGTCAGACTGCGAGTGATAAGGTCCGTAGTCGAGAGGGGAACAGCCCAGACCACCAGCTAAGGTCCCTAAGTTTATGTTAAGTGGAAAAGGATGTGGAGTTGCTCAGACAACCAGGATGTTGGCTTAGAAGCAGCCATCATTTAAAGAGTGCGTAATAGCTCACTGGTCGAGTGACTCTGCGCCGAAAATGTACCGGGGCTAAACATAACACCGAAGCTGTGGATTGTTCTTACGAACAATGGTAGGAGAGCGTTCTAAGTGCTGTGAAGTCAGACCGTAAGGACTGGTGGAGCGCTTAGAAGTGAGAATGCCGGTATGAGTAGCGAAAGAAGAGTGAGAATCTCTTCCACCGTAAGTCTAAGGTTTCCTGAGGAAGGCTCGTCCGCTCAGGGTTAGTCGGGACCTAAGCCGAGGCCGAAAGGCGTAGGCGATGGATAACAGGTTGATATTCCTGTACCACCTCCTTTCCGTTTGAATGACGGGGGGACGCAGTAGGATAGGGAATCCGCTCCACTGGATGTGAGCGGCCAAGCAGTGAGTGAGATGCATAGGCAAATCCGTGCATCAATCACAAGCTGTGATGGGGAGGGAACTATAGTACCGAAGTTCCTGATTTCACACTGCCAAGAAAAGCCTCTAATGAGGAAAGAGGTGCCCGTACCGCAAACCGACACAGGTAGACGAGGAGAGTATCCTAAGGTGATCGGGAGAACTCTTGTTAAGGAACTCGGCAAAATGACCCCGTAACTTCGGGAGAAGGGGTGCTCCTTCATAGGAGGAGCCGCAGTGAAAAGGCCCAATCGACTGTTTAGCAAAAACACAGGTCTCTGCGAAACCGAAAGGTGAAGTATAGGGGCTGACACCTGCCCGGTGCTGGAAGGTTAAGGGGATGAGTTAGCTTATGCGAAGCTTTGAACCGAAGCCCCAGTAAACGGCGGCCGTAACTATAACGGTCCTAAGGTAGCGAAATTCCTTGTCGGGTAAGTTCCGACCCGCACGAAAGGTGCAACGAATTGGGCACTGTCTCAACAAGAGACCCGGTGAAATTATACTATGCGTGAAGATGCGCATTACCCGCGACAGGACGGAAAGACCCCGTGGAGCTTTACTGTAGCCTGATATTGAATGTTGGTACAGCTTGTACAGGATAGGTGGGAGCCGTCGATACCGGAGCGCTAGCTTCGGTGGAGGCATCCGTGGGATACCACCCTGGCTGTATTGACATTCTAACCCAGGACCGTGATCCGGTCCGGAGACAGTGTCAGGTGGGCAGTTTGACTGGGGCGGTCGCCTCCCAAAAAGTAACGGAGGCGCCCAAAGGTTCCCTCAGAATGGTTGGAAATCATTCGCAGAGTGCAAAGGCACAAGGGAGCTTGACTGCGAGACCTACAAGTCGAGCAGGGACGAAAGTCGGGCTTAGTGATCCGGCGGTGCCGCATGGAAGGGCCGTCGCTCAACGGATAAAAGCTACCCCGGGGATAACAGGCTTATCTCCCCCAAGAGTCCACATCGACGGGGAGGTTTGGCACCTCGATGTCGGCTCATCGCATCCTGGGGCTGTAGTCGGTCCCAAGGGTTGGGCTGTTCGCCCATTAAAGCGGTACGCGAGCTGGGTTCAGAACGTCGTGAGACAGTTCGGTCCCTATCCGTCGTGGGCGTTGGAAATTTGAGGAGAGCTGTCCTTAGTACGAGAGGACCGGGATGGACGCACCGCTGGTGCACCAGTTGTTCCGCCAGGAGCACAGCTGGGTAGCTACGTGCGGAAGGGATAAGTGCTGAAAGCATCTAAGCATGAAGCCCACTTCAAGATGAGATTTCCCATCACTTCGAGTGAGTAAGATTCCTTGTAGACGACAAGGTTGATAGGTCGGAGGTGGAAGCGTGGTGACACGTGCAGCTGACCGATACTAATAAATCGAGGGCTTATCTATCTAAAGCGCAAACGACCGCTTAGACCCGTACGGATAAGACAGATTTTTGGAAAAGGCGTTAGCCTTTGTAGAAAAGATGACTTATACGCTAGGGTCTGGGAGTTGGAGCTGGAAGTCAGCTCAAGCGCAAACACGTGAGCAGGCACGATGTCTTAATTCTTATCTAGTTTTGAAGGTACTCCTTCAAACAAAACAATAGTATGGCGGTTTTGGCGAAGAGGTCACACCTGTTCCCATGCCGAACACAGAAGTTAAGCTCTTCAGCGCCGATGGTAGTCGGGGTTTCACCCCCGCAAGAGTAGGACGCCGCCATGCAAAAGTAAACAATGACTCATCATTTGAGTCATTGTTTTTTATGTTTATATATTCTTTTTTAGCATGACCATATCAGTTGCCTGAATACCATATTCTACAATTGGTTCATTATAAGAGCTGAAGAAATCTTTTTTTATGGCATCGAATCGGAACCCTGCTTTTTGATAAAAGGCTAAATTCCCAATACTAGAATTTGCTGTTCCCACAATCATACTTGTGTAACTTTTTCTTTTGTAGGATATTGAAAACTTCTGAATTAGCTCCTTTCCCATTCCTTTCCCTCTTTTAGTATGTATAAGAGCCATATTCTTAATTTCTACTTGCCCTTCAGCAGGAAAAGTAAAAAGAATAACCCCTACTGTTTCATAATCTTGTGTAATTTTATATAGTTCTCCCTCGTGTATATACTCCCAGATTTTATCTTCGCTATCATCCGCTAATTTTAACAAAGGGAAAAGATTTTCCCGGTTTCCTGAATCCACAAAACAAATGTCGTAATCTCTCACCATGCTTCCTCCATTCATCGTTTTCGACAGTCATACTATCTAATGCCTGTTGATAAAGAAAGGGTAACATAATATGTGATCCGGTGAAATGTGAACCGATCTTATACAAGATCCCCAAGCTTCTCGTCACTTCTGTGCCCAATTGAAAAAGTTCAATTAAAATATAAAAATATGAAACGATCTAGCCAGTTAAACCGTAATACATATTGGTACTTAAAAAGCTATATTTAAGTGTGCTGATTTGACAAAATTATCAATAAACTGTATTGTCGAGATGTGGATCACGCAAGCGTGACATATGGTTGTACATTATTAAGGAGTGTGAGAATTTGGCTATTTCATTACAGAAAGGTCAACGTGTTGATTTAACAAAAAGCAACCCAGGACTCAAGAAGGTTATGGTAGGTCTTGGTTGGGACCCAGTTCAGAACTCTGGCAAAAAGGGTGGACTATTAGGTGCACTATTTGGTGGAGGCGGGGGCGGTCCTGAAATTGACTGTGACGCATCCGTTATCATGCTAAAAGATGACAAATTCGTACATAAAGGTGACCTTGTGTACTTTGGAAATCTAAAAAGCTCAGATCAAAGCATTACTCACACTGGAGATAACTTAACTGGAGCAGGCGAAGGCGATGATGAACAAGTGTTTATTAACCTAGATCAAGTGTCTGCTGAATATAATAAACTCGTATTTGTTGTGAATATCTATGATGCGAAAAGACGTAATCAAGATTTCGGAATGATTCAAAATGCTTTTATTCGCATTCAGAACGATCAAAATAACGAAGAGCTTATCCGTTTTAATTTAACGGACAATCATACTGGTAAAACAACGCTCATACCAGGTGAGCTATACCGTGACGGTAAAGAGTGGAAGTTTGCTGCTGTTGGCGAAGCGACGAATGACGTTTCCCTAAGTGAGATTGTGCAGAAATACTCATAAACTAATAATCTATTAAAGGAGAGAATGAACATGGCTGTAAGTTTACAAAAAGGACAAAAAGTTGATTTAACAAAAGGTAATCCAGGACTTAAAAAGATAACAGTAGGACTTGGATGGGATGTTAATAAATTTGATACAGGAAAAGATTTCGATTTAGATGCGTCTGTTTTCTTACTAAATGATTCTGGTAAAGTTCGTTCAGACCAAGATTTCGTTTTCTATAACAATAATACTGGTGCTGATGGAGCTGTTGAACATACAGGGGATAACCTAACAGGCGCAGGTGAAGGTGATGATGAGCAAGTCCAAATCGATTTAAGCACAGTCCCACAAGATGTGCAAAAGATCGCTTTCACAATTACAATTCATGATGCAGAAGCACGCGGACAGAATTTCGGACAAGTCTCAAATGCATTCGTGCGTGTCTTAAACGCAGATAGTCAGGAAGAGTTGATTCGTTATGACTTAGCAGAAGATTTCTCTATTGAAACGGCTGTAGTTGTAGGTGAATTGTACCGCCATAATGGCGAATGGAAGTTTAGCGCAATCGGCAGTGGCTACGAAGGTGGATTAGCTGCTTTAGCAACTGACTTCGGATTAACAGTAGCGTAAACACTTATCGATTACATGGGGCTGTTCCTCCTGTTCAGGACACGTACGCTTATGTCTTAGATGGGAGGGAGCCCCTTTTATATGAGAAACAATAGAGAACGAAGGGAGACTACCTATGTCTATTTCACTTTCTAAAGGCCAACGCATCGATCTAACAAAAACAAATCCAGGCTTAACTAAGGCAGTCATTGGACTTGGATGGGATATCAACCAATATGATAGTGGAGCTAGTTTCGATCTAGATGCTTCAGCGTTCCTAACAGATGCTAATGGAAATGTTCAAAACGATGCTGAGTTCGTATTTTATAACAACTTACAAGACCCAAGTGGTGCTGTAGCTCACACAGGTGATAACCGCACCGGTGAAGGGGAAGGTGATGATGAGCAGCTTACAGTTGACTTCTCAAAAGTCCCTTCTACAGTAGAAAAGGTTGCCATTACAGTAACCATTCATGATGCAGATGCACGCAGTCAAAATTTTGGACAAGTCCACAATGCATTTGTCCGTGTAGCTAACGAAGAAGACGGCCAAGAACTAGTACGTTATGACTTGGGAGAAGATTTTTCTATTGAAACGGCTGTTGTCGTCTGTGAGTTGTACCGTCATAATGGAGAATGGAAGTTTAGCGCTGTAGGAAGTGGCTTCTCCGGAGGTCTTGCTGCATTATGCAGAAATTACGGCTTAGAGGTTTAATCATCTAGGAGGAGAATTATGGAGATATTACAAGGCATATTAGACACATATGCTCAGTTTTTTAATTGGTCCATGTGGGCTGAAGTGTTATCAGACCCAGTAAGCTGGGGATACATTGGGACGTTAATTATTCTTGAGGGCCTACTTTCAGCTGATAACGCATTAGTGCTTGCGGTTATGGTTAAGCATCTGCCAAATGAACAGCAGAAGAAAGCTCTATTTTATGGTTTGTTAGGCGCATATGTCTTCAGGTTTATTGCAATTGGTTTAGGTATGTTCCTCATCAAGCTTTGGTGGGTGAAAATACTAGGAGCAGGTTATCTTGCTTGGTTAAGCATTAAGTTCTTTATTGACTATTATAAGCAAAAACAAACTGAAGACGATGCTGAAGCAAATGGCATGAACAAAAATGGCATTCTGGTCCGCACTTTCGGTCTATTCTGGGGTACGGTTATCGGGGTCGAAATTATGGACGTCGCTTTCTCAGTAGATAGCATTTTGGCTGCCTTTGCTGTAAGTGAACAAGTTTGGGTTTTGCTTGTCGGCGGAATGTTAGGAGTTCTCATGATGCGTGGTATTGCCGGTGTTTTCTTAAAGCTTCTGCACAATGTGCCAGAGTTAGAAGTAACGGCTCACGTACTAATAGGCTTTATTGCAGTTAAGATGGGTCTAAGCATCGCACATGTGCATATAGGACACTGGTGGTTCTTCGGCTTTATCGTAGGTGCTTTTGCGATTACATTTATTGTTCACTATATGAGAAAAGGTTCTTCCTCTGCCCAGACTGCAGCCACGGAAGATCATCAATAAAAGGGGGAGGTATTCCTCCTTTTTTTGTATCATTTATTTTGATATTTGAGAGGAACTTGAACTATGAAGCATTTTAACATGTTAACCTCAACTGATTATGGCGAGCTTTTTTACAAGGCCCCTCAGTTCATTGGTCACTTCTCTTCTAAAAGGGAGATCGCACGAGCTTTGGGGGCTACTCTATATATACCTGCTCTTAAAGATCGTATTGGGCCTAGGCTAATGTATCAATTGCCAGGCTTGTCCTCAGCAGTACTCTGCTTAGAGGATTCGATTAATGACGAAGACGTTCAAGAAGCAGAAGAGCACCTGATTCAAGAAGTGCGATCGCTTCGAGCGTTGGGGATCGAGAAAGAAGACCTGCCTTTCTTGTTCATTAGAGTTCGTAATGTTGAACAGATGAAACGGATTGCTCAAGAATTAAAAGAGGTTCTACACATTATAACGGGGTTTGTACTTCCTAAGTTTTGCCGTCGAAATGGTCTTACGTATTTACAAGAACTCCAATCGATTAATGAAGAAATGGACTTGCAACTCTATGCGATGCCAATTATTGAAACAGAAGAGTTTCTTTATAAAGAAACTCGTCTGCAAGAAATGAATTCGCTTCGAATGTTATTTGATGAGTTTCGTCACCTTATCTTAAATATCAGAATCGGTGGAACGGATTTAAGTGGGATCTATGGTATGAGAAGAAAATTTGATAGTACCATCTATGATATTTCTTTATTAAATGATTTTATTGGAGATATGGTCAATTTCTTTGGAAGAAATAGTGAAGAGTATATGATTTCTGGGCCTGTTTGGGAGTTCTTTGATAGGAAATATGCTGATACACATACAGCAATTACTGAAGGGTCTCCTTATGTCCATGGATTTATTGAAGAAATTCAAAAGGATCAGCTTAACGGACTATGTGGGAAGACGATTATTCATCCTTCTCATATTGAGCTGGTTAATGCCATGCATGTTGTATCAAAGGAAGATTATAGAGACGCGCTTGAGATTGTACATAAAAACGGAGAAGGTGGGGATAATGGGGTATCGATTAGCCCTTATGCGAACAAGATGAACGAAGCCAAACCACACCTTCGTTGGGCCAGGGAAATAATTATGAAATCAAATGTTTACGGGGTGTTCCATGAAGACAAATCATACGTTAACTTACTCGAAAAAGAAGGTATTCCCATTTCAAATAACGGATGACCTCCTAGTAACGGTACAGGAAGAGTCAAACCCTTTTGATTTGGACATGAATGAACTTTTTTGTATGGCAGCACGAATAAATAAAAATAGAAGCTTCCTTTTTGTTAGTAAGCTTCTAGGTAAGCACATTCCTGTCGAACCTCAAAGAGCGCTTGATACAGGAGCTTTGCTTGCTGTTCTTTATCAAGAAAGAGTGCTTGGGGGAGAGCATTCTACACGTTCCGAATGGGTTGATTCCGTAGCGTATTACAAAACAAACCAAAACCGTGATCGTTCAGCTCAAATTATACTACCGCAACCTCACTTGTTTATTGGATTTGCTGAAACGGCTACAGCTTTAGGTCAGTCAGTATTTGAAAACTTTCAAAACGCTCATTATATCCATTCCACAAGAGAAGTGTTAGATGGTGTTGAACCTACTTTTGAATTCCAAGAAGAACATTCTCATGCCACAGATCAAATATGTTACGGGAATGAGGAGTTGTTCCAAAATGATGACCCGATCGTTTTAGTGGATGACGAAATTACGACTGGTAAGACGGCTCTAAATATTATCGAAGCCCTTCATAAGACTTTTCCTCGCAAGGAATATACGGTTCTCGCTATCTTAGACTGGCGCTCTAAAGAACATAGACAACGATTTCTTAATTTAGAAGAAAAATTGGGGATTACCATCCATGTTTTAAGTCTTGTCAGTGGTACGATTGAAGTTAGTGGTGTATCCAACCTAGCATCTATATCAGAAGAGTTTAACCATTTAATTGAAGCCGATGTTCGAACGTTAAAAGTGAAGCCAACTTTTCCATATCAATCTGAAGAGTACACACACGCTATCTCCACAAAAGGGGAAAAAACAGAGCGTTCCTACCTAACTCATTCAGGACGATTTGGGTTAAGTAGTGATGGTCAATATGAACTTGAAAGGTCATTAAAGAGACTAGGAACTTATCTATCAATGGTACGCAAAGGAAGATCGACCTTATGTCTTGGTACGGGGGAGTTTATGTACATTCCTATGAAAGCAGCCTCTTTTATGGGGGAGAATGTTCGTTATCAATCTACCACTAGAAGTCCGATTCATGCACTACCCCGGGAAGGATACGGTGTCCGAAATGCTTACCATTATCCAAGTCCTGATGACGAAAGTATTCCACACCACTTTTATAACATTCCATACAAGCACTATGATGAGATCTTTGTGTTTCTAGAGCATGGATTAAGTGGAAAGAACGATCAAGCCTTCATCGACCAACTAAAGAGAACAGGAGCTTCCGTTATTCATCTTGTCGATTTCAGTTCATAGGAGGAGCAAACATGTCCCAAATCAATAATAGTACCGCCGAAGCATTTGGAAGTTATGCTCGTGAAGATGTGCAGTTTCTTCTTAAAAACTTAAACGGTCAGGTGGAAGAAGAAGGGTTAGAAGTCAGGGAGAAAGCTATACAATCGGGTGTTCATTACTCTGAGATGCTTCCTATAGAGTACAAGCCGACCAAAGCCTATTTGAACTTATACAAACGAGCGTTGGACCATAATAAAGGTAAAGTTGCACATGCGGTTAGCGTTGTGGCTGAGCAAATATTGAAGCGGAACGGAAATGATCTTGTGCTTGTTTCATTAGCTCGTGCAGGAACTCCAATTGGCATACTAGTAAAACGTTATCTCAAGTTATTTCATCGGCTAGATGTTCCTCATTACAGTGTGTCAATCATTCGGGGTAGGGGGATTGATGAAAATGCAATTCATTATATTAGACGAAGTCATCCTGAAGAACAGATACAATTTATAGATGGTTGGACAGGAAAAGGTGCGATCACACAAGAATTACATCATTCGTGTGAAAAATTAAATGAACAAGGTCTTTCTATTAATCCTACCTTAGCGGTATTGGCGGATCCTGGACATTGTTCTCCTCTCTATGGAACGAGAGAAGATTTCTTGATTCCTAATGCATGCTTAAATTCTACGGTATCAGGCCTTGTAAGTAGAACCGTTTTGAACAAAAACTATATTAGCGAAAATGATTTTCATGGAGCGAAGTATTATACAGAGTTATTAGATGATGATCGTTCAAATGAGTATATTGATGTAATCACAAAAGAGTTAGAAATGGTTAAGGGAATAAGTGAGTTTTTGGATAATCAAGAATCAGCTCCATCTTGGCAAGGACTCGAGGAAGTTAGAAGTATTCAAGCCAAACAGGGAATTGAGCAGATCAACCATATAAAACCTGGAGTAGGAGAGACAACAAGAGTGTTGCTTCGAAGAGTTCCGTGGAAGGTACTCGTTAAGGATCAGGAAGACCCTGCACTAGGACATATTCTTCAACTTGCCAAAGAGAATAATGTACCGATTGAGGAATATAAGGAAATGTCTTATGCGTGCTGTGGCTTAATTAAAAAAGTATGAGGGGATTATGATGTTATTTGTAAGTGATTTAGATAGAACCATTATTTTTTCCAGTCGCTTTATGCAATCTGTGCAAGAAGAAAGAAGTTATCAGGTGGTTGAAGTGGTAAACGGGACACATCGATCTTTTATCACGGAAACAGCTCTTCACCTTCTGAATAAAGTTCGTTCTTCTGTCATGTTTGTTCCTGTAACAACTCGTACTAGAGAGCAATATGAAAGGATTCAGTTGTTTCAGGGGAACGGGATCCCACCTTATGCAGTAGTCGGAAACGGTGCTACGATTCTTAGAAATGGAAAAGTGGATCAAGAATGGCATCATCATATCGTAAGAAGATGTAGTCAGGAATGTGTGAGCAGAGAGGCCGTTCGTGATAAACTAAAAGAAAGCTTTCCAAAAGATTGGCTAAAGGAAGAACGAGATGCAGATGGATGGTTCTTCTATTATATTGTTGATCAGGAGAAAACAGATTATGAGGCTCTTTATTCTTTCCAGAAGTGGTGTAGTACACAAGGATGGAAGGCAACTTTACATGGTAGAAAATTTTATCTAATTCCTACCCCCATTAACAAAGGGGATGCCGTGACTTATATACAAGAGAAAGAAGGTCAAACATTCTCTGTTTCAGCAGGTGATTCTTTACTAGATCTTCCCATGCTTAAGGCTACGACGATTGCCTATACCGCAAAGGAGAGTGATCTCGATGTGAGTAAAGAGGACCTTCCCACACTTCGTGTCACTGAAAAGGGCGGTATTCTATCAGCAGAGAGCCTCCTGCTAGAAGTTTTATTACTTAGTTCCTCGAACCTTGATAAACCAGAGATCCTTAGTTCAAAGGCAGCATGTACATTGTGGGGAATTGATTCTTCAACTTTACGTAAGCGAAAAGGTGACTTTCCTCCGGGTACCATCCGGAAATTTGGCTCATCCTATGCTGTTACTGTGAGCGGGATGAAAGCGGTCTTTGGCTCGCCGTTACCATCCACATCTTCAATTGAAAGGAGGGTTACCCTGTGACAGAGTTTCAGAATCTTCATTCTACATTAGTAGAAGGGGTGAAGGAGTATAAATGGAAAGAACCCATACAGCAACTTAATGAAGAGCGGGACGGCTATGGTGTCGAAGAAAAGACACTATATATACCCCAATATGTAGCGCAAGTATTGGGGATTACAGAAGACGAAGATGAGTATTACAATGAAATCTATGATCTTACCCATGACGAAGCCTATTCGCGATTGCATTCGTTGAACGTTGAGTTAAATAAGCAAATTGATTCTGATACGTTAAAATCTTTGCAAGAGTTAATCAAGATGCATCAGCAAAATCCATTAACTCCAAACCGATTCGTAGCCTTCCTAGACGGAAAGAAGATCCTCCCAAGGCTGACGAATACGATTTATAATAAACATATCCGGAAAGTGCTAATGGAAGTATTGTCTCTTTACGGGGATAAACATGCCGGGCAGTTAAAAGACCCTGACTTTCAGCGCGTTATCGTCGATCTAATCAAATGGACCAACAATCATGTTCAGCCGTGGATGGACGAGAGTGTTGGGGAAGGAAACTTACCAAAAGTATTATGGTACGGAGATGCAACAAAGAGTCAAACGTATTTCTTGTATTATTTGTATAGACTAGGGTTTGACTTAGTTCTCTATCATCCTGCTAAATTAAATATCTTTGAACGCTTTGACCTGGATGTCTCAAGGTCGATCGTCGTGGAGAATGCCTACTCGGCAGATCCATTGCCTTTTCCAACTGAGCGTAAGAAACGGAGTTCGACGGTAGCTTACAAGGCATCTAAGCAAATTGAGCGAGCGATTAATCATGATAACTCTCAAATCTACAAACCATGGCAATTTAGAGAGTACATTCCTGCTTCTGTTACAATGAAGACAACATATGATGAAATTTTTATTCTATCTAAAGAAAAAGCATTTGTTCGTCCAAATTTCTACATTGAAGATCAAACAGTCCACATTCCTTCGATCTTTGCGAAGGTAGTGGGCGTAACGGAAAATCGAAACGAATATTGGTCTAGAGTGCAACAATTACTAGAAGAAGAGAACGCACATCTTGTTAAACAGTTTCCATTTACAGATGAAATAAAAGGAAACTATCTCTATCACTATCGAAATTCGTTAAATGGAGAAGGGAAGTTAGATGCATCTAAAATAATGGAGGGAAACTTCTGGCAATACAAGCATTTGCCTGATGGATTGCAACGTGGTATTGCACAAGCGATTATTCGCTTATGTGAACAAAGCAAACTTCTCTCACACAGTGGAGAGAGGGCTGAGGATGTCTCCCTCTATTTGTTTAAGCAAGGCACCCAAATGCCAGATGTGTTTATGCGTCTATTGCAGAAGTTCGATTATTCTCAAGATGTTCCAAAAGTGATCCTTTATAATAACGAATATAACGGAGAGTTAACGAGAAGCGATGCTGTACTCCTGCTTTTGTTACATGAGCTAGGAGTAGACCTTGTTCTCTACAGTCCAACAGGAAACAAAGATTTAGAACAGTATGTCGATGATGATGTATTTGACCTCCATATGCTTGATGATATTGTGTTTGACTTAGAGTTTAAGCAAAGCTTTGGTATAAAAGATAAATTGAAATCAAGATTGCTAAAATTATTAGGAGAGTGATCAGATGGTACAAGGAACTCAAACAGAACAGGACTTACAACCTGTAGAAGAGAAGTTAACGGAAGATAAAGCGAACGAGATTAAGCAAGAGTTATCAAATGATCCACAAGTTCTTCAATTAAAAGAATCCATTGATGAGCGTCAACAGACAGAGCTATTAGCATTTGGTAAAGAACCTGCCGATGAGATCTCAAAGTTCTCTGACCAAATTTTAGGAACGATGAAAAATTCAAGCATGGAAGATTCATCTGAAATGTTAAAGCAGCTTGGTAAAGTGATGGACAAGTTTGATAAGAAAGACTTTGAGGACTCCAAAGGTGGCTTCATTGGAAAGTTCTTCAATCGTAGTAAAAAGATGATTGAAAAAATCTTTGATAAATATCAAACATTAGGTGGCGAAATTGAGAAGATCAATATTGAAATCTCGAAGTACCGTGATGAAATGGTTGATAATACTCATACACTAGAAGATATGTATGAGAAGAACTACGAATTTTACCTTGAATTAGATAAATATATCGTAGCGGGCCAATTGAAAGCAGAAGAATTAAAGAATGAAGTCATGCCAAAGCTTGAGCAGCAAGCGGCTGAAGGTAATCAAAGGGCTTCTATGGAACTTGAAACGGTTCGAAATGGAGTGGAGCTTCTGGACCAACGAATCTATGACTTACAGATGGCTCAGATGGTAGCGTTCCAACAAGCCCCTCAGATTCGTCTTTTACAACGAGGGAATACGAAGCTTGTGAACAAAATTAACTCAGCCTTCGTTACAACGATTCCAATCTTTAAGACGAGTGTCATTCAAGCAGTTGCTGCTAAGCGTCAAAAACTAGTAGCGGACGGCATGAGCGAGCTTGATCGTCGCACAAACGAAATGCTTCAGCGTAATGCTCAAAATGTGGCTCAGCAGAGTACGGAGATTGCCAAGCTGGCTGGTGCACCGAGTATTAAGATCGAAACCATTGAAGAGTCCTTTAATACGATTCTTAAAGGGATGGAAGATACAAAAGCAATCGAAGATGAGAACAAACAGCTTCGTGATCAAGGGCGTCAACGTATACAAGAATTACAGAATACGTACAATAAGAAGAATGATCAACTGAACTCTCCTTCCTAGGTTTTGCTTGCTAGAAGCAGGGAATCATATAGTCATACGAAAAGAAAGATCGTCTCGAGGTCAGAGGCGATCTTTTTTATGATGCATAAGATGCAATATGTTTCCATAATTCTGATTGGTTTAGTATGATTTGAGTAGATCACACCATGGAGGGATCTCAAGTGTTTAAAATCTATGAGCCGTTTATAATAAATGATCGACATGAATACATTTATCAAAAAGCAGCAAAAGTAGCTCATCTTGCTAAGTCCAGGCGAAAGCAAGGAGATGAAGAAGCAGACTTTCAAATAGAAACACTTCAGGATTTAAAAGAGAATGATTATATAACGTTAACACTATCAAAAGAATATGGGGGCGAAGAGGTTTCGTTATATGAGCTTCTTCTTGCACAGGAACGATTGGCTATTGGTGACGGAGCAACAGCACTATCAATTGGTTGGCATTTAGGCGTTATGATGGAATTAAATGACGAACCAATATGGGATGAAGATGTATATGACAAATTAGCGAAAGAAGTATCTACAGAGAAAAAAATTGTGAATCGGGCAGCTTCTGAGCCAGCTACAGGAAGCCCTACAAGAGGTGGTGTCCCTGAAACGAAAGCTGTTCCAACAGAATCTGGATATAAACTGACTGGTCGCAAGACATTTACTTCTATGGCCACTCTCCTCGATTACTATATTGTTTCAGCTTATGTAGAAGACAGAGACGCCGTTGGCTGGTTTTTAATAGATTCTAGCAAAGAAGGTATTGAGGTCGATTACACATGGGACACTGTTGGCATGAGGGGGACAGGTAGCCACGATCTTGTACTCAACGAAGTAATGTTATCATCTAAGAATTTAGTAGAAATGCAAGGTGATAAGAAGGGCGGACCTAAGGGCTGGCTTTTACACATTCCAGCGGTTTACTTGGGTATTGCTATAGCGGCTAGAAACGATGCGATTGAATTTGCCAAAGGATTTCAACCAAATAGTCTAGATCGCCCAATCTCAGAAGTTTCTCATATTCAAGATAAAATCGGAGAAATGGAATTGAAGTTACTTCAGGCTCGGAACTTTATGTATTCTATAGCAGAGCAATGGGATCAATACCCAGAAAGAAGAGAAATATTGGCTTCTTCTCTTGGGGCGGTGAAGACGGTAGCGACCAATACAGCAAATGACGTAGTTGATTTAGCTATGCGTATAGCAGGGGGGAGAGGGTTATCAAAATCCTATCCGTTTGAGCAGTATTACAGGGATGTTCGAGCTGGGCTGCATAATCCGCCCATGGACGACATGGTGATACAAAGTATGGCGGAAGCAGCTATTAAGGAATTATAGTCATAAGACTCTTGGCAAGGATAGGGAACTAGCCTGCTCTTTTGCCCACGGTTAGTCTCGAAGTTTCCAAACCCACATTTTAAGAATTGATTGAAATGGAATCAGGCCGCATATAACTTCGAATGTCTTAAACAAAGCTTAAATGAAAAGAGGGTGTCTCGCTCGTCGCGAGGCACCCTCTTCGTCTATAATAATACTATTGGTATGAATCATAAGCGGCATAAGTGCCGGCAATTCGACCTGTTACAAGCGCTGAGGTAATGTTATACCCGCCCGTATAGCCGTGTATATCTAAAATCTCTCCACTAAAGTATAACCGATCCGTTTTCTTTGAAGCCATCGTATTTGGAACGACTTCTTTTACAGAGACGCCTCCTCCTGTAACGAAAGCTTTTTCGATAGACTGTGAATCTTGAACATGGAAAGTGAACTGTTTAAGGTCTTTTACAAACCCCTGAAGCTTCTCGTTCGACGTATTCGTTGCACGGTCTTCAAGGCCAATGTCGTTTTGAGTTAATAGCAGCTCGAGATATCGTTCTGGGACCCATCCTTTAAATATGTTTTTCACACTCTTCTTTGGGTTGTCATCCATTAACTTCCTTGCTTCTTCAAAGACTACATGTTCCTTCTTATCTGGAAAACAGTCAATTTGCATAGGAACTGGTCGATGCCCTTTTTTAAATTCTTTAACTACGTACTGAGAACAACGTAGCACGGCCGGCCCGCTAATACCGAAGTGTGTAAACAGCATGTCCATTTTGTGTGTTACAATAGTCTTTCCTTTTTGATTCAGGACGGATAGAGCAACGTCACGCAAGGCTAAGCCTTGTAGTTCTTTACTTTGGATAAATGGCTCTTGACTAAGAAGTGGAACTTCTGTTGGATAAAGGTCTGTGATTACATGCCCAGCTTTCTCTGCCCATGCGTACCCATCTCCAGTTGAACCGGTATGAGGGACAGATTTACCTCCGACCGCAATGACAAGAGACTTCGTTTCGATCTCCTCTTTAGAAGCCAAGAGGACTGTGTGGTGACTCTCTCCATAATTTACCGTTTCGACTGGTGTATTTTTCATAATCGTAATATTTAGCTCATCCATGCGGGTTAGAAGGGCATTGACGACATCTTTGGCTTTATTGCTTGCAGGGAACATTCGGCCGTGGTCTTCTTCTTTCAATTCCACCCCTAGATTCTCAAAGAACTCGATGATATCGTAGTTATTAAATGTCGAAAAAGCGCTATACAAGAAGCGTCCGTTACCAGGAATGTGTTTAATAACCTCATCTTGGGGTAAACGATTGGTTACGTTACAACGTCCTCCACCAGATATAGCGAGCTTCTTTCCGAGTTTCTTACCTTTATCAATTAAGAGGGTATTGGCTCCGTATTCGGCAGCGGCAATGGCTGCCATTAAACCGGAAGGGCCTCCCCCTAGTACGGTTACATCATACATATAAGTTCGTCCTTTCTATATACAATCTGATTTTGTAATCAGAATGAAATCGATGTTCACTCTATCTATGATAAAATAGATCCATTGCAAACTACAATAAATGCAGGTGAAAATATGTCAGGATCTACACTTTTACGTGGCACAATGCTTCTTACAGCAGCCACATTTTTATCGAAACTTCTTGGAATGATCTATGTCATTCCCTTCGAAGCGCTTGTTGGGGATACAGGTGGTACCCTTTTAAGCTTCGCTTATATCCCGTACACTATTTTTATAAGTATATCAACGATTGGTGTACCATTAGCTGTTTCGAAGTTCGTCTCAAAATATAATGCTCTTGGTGATTATTATACAGGCCGACGGGTTTTTAAAGCTGGTATGAGCTTAATGGCGATTACCGGAGTTCTTTCTTTTATTATTATGTACTCTAGCGCAGGATTGTTAGCAGAATTATCTATATCCGATGACGCTAAAGGGATTACGAAGGAAGATGTTACTCAGGTTATTCAAATGATTAGCTTTGCTTTGCTTATTATACCTGGTATGAGTATTGTTCGTGGATTTTTCCAAGGTTATGAATACATGGAGCCAACTGCTTTCTCGCAAGTGGTTGAACAACTCGTTCGTATTGCTTTCTTATTGATCTCTGTGTACGTTGTGATGGAATTGGGGTCTGGTGATATTCCGACAGCCGTAAACTTTGCATCCTTTGCTGCCTTTATAGGAGCCATTGCTTCTGTGGCTGTGCTATGGTACTTCTGGCGTAAACAAAGACCAATGCTAGATGAGCGTATTGAACAACAACAAGAAACTGTAGATATTTCGATGCAATCGTTGTTTAAAGAATTATTAACTTATGCAGGTCCGTTTGTTTTAGTTGGGCTTGCGACTCCTCTTTATCAGCAGATCGACAGTCTTACCTTTAATAGGGCGATGGCTGAAGTCGGGAATGGAGAAATTGCAGAGAAATTATTTGGGATTGTAAATTTATATAGCCATAAACTAGTTATAATTCCAGTTACACTTGCTACAGGGTTATCACTAGCCTTGTTGCCAACGATTACAAAATCATTTACAGAAGATCGACGTCAACAATTAAATAATCAGTTGAATCAGGCTTTACAGATTATTGTCGTTTTAATATTTCCAGCTGTCGTAGGGATATCGATACTATCCTATGAAGCATATGGAACATTTTTTGGGGTTACTATAGGTGATAGTGAAACTGTTGGTATAGAGCAACAAGGAGCCTTGCTACGTTGGTATGCACCTGTTGCTATGTTTTATGCTTTATTTACTGTAACCTCTTCCATATTGCAAGGGTTGAACAAACAGCGTTTTGCGGTTATTAGTTTAGGGGCAGGCGTTTTACTGAAATTAATCCTCAACATTCCTTTTATCCACTGGTTCGGGGCTAAAGGGATCATTCTGACCACTGGGATTGCTGCTTTCACAGCTGTTGCTCTAAATTTATGGAAGATCAGATCAGCTGCAAACTTTTCTTATAAACAGGTCTACAAAAGAAGTTTGTTTATTATAATCTTGACAATCCTGATGACAGTCATTGTGCTAGTCGTTAAATGGTTGTTAAGTTTAACTGGTTTAAGTTATGAAAATGGTCGTTTCCAAAGTCTCACTGTGTTACTTATAAGTGCAGGTGTTGGTGGAATATTCTACCTGTGGGTAGCATATCAGACGACCTTATTAGAAAGAGTATTAGGAAACCGTGTTAAAGTGCTTGATCGCTTCTTGAAAAGGAAGTAAGGAGGAAATAGTGTGAGAATTGATAAATTGTTAGCGAATATGGGTTATGGAACCCGTAAAGAAGTAAAGAAAATTCTTAAATCAGGTGTTGTGCGAGTAGACGCTCAACCTGTAAAAGATGCTAAAACGCATGTTGATCCAGAGCAACAGGAAGTGACTGTTTTTGGGGAAGCTGTTGATTATAAGGAATTTATTTATTTGATGATGAACAAGCCTCAAGGGCTTATCTCGGCTACGGAAGACCAGCATGATACGACAGTGATCGATATTCTGCAACCTGAAGACTCCGTATTTGATCCATTTCCTGTGGGGAGATTGGATAAAGACACAGAAGGCCTTCTATTAATCACAAATGATGGAAAACTGACTCATCAGCTTCTTTCTCCTAAGAAAGATGTTGGGAAAAGGTATTATGCTTTAATTGATGGGGAGGTAACAGAAGACGATGTGTTGGCTTTCCAAGCTGGTGTTACGCTAGATGATGGTTATAAAACAAAACCGGCAGAATTGACGATTCTTCAATCAGGAGAAGAGTCCGAAATTGAACTTGTCATTACAGAAGGGAAATTTCATCAGGTAAAGCGTATGTTTCAAAGTGTTGGAAAAACCGTTACCTACCTGAAGCGAATGAGCATGGCAGGCCTTGAACTAGATGAAGATTTAGAGCCAGGTGAATACAGAGAATTAAATGACGAAGAGATTCAATTCTTGTATGAGCAAACTGGTCAAAAGAGTGAATAAGAGATAAAAGAGACCCGGATATACGTTCATCCGGGTCTTCCTTTAGAGAATTATGTTTCCGATTACTGACTATGATATCTTGACTTTTTTTCTCGTTATAGCCCACTTTCCTCGATTCGGACTTTCAACCAATCCATTGTATTGCAAAACGTGCAGGTCGCGTTGGACCGTTCTGTGTGTAATACCAAACTCTTCTGATAAGTCTGTTGTTGATACCGTCCCGTGCTCTCTAATAAATAAATAGACAGCCTTTACTCTACTTAGCATACGGGTAGTTGAACGATTCAAAAAACCACTCCTTAGAGATTGTTTTAGATGTGGTGCCTGTGAATCTTGGAAGTTGACTTAATTTTACTACATTTCGTTATATAATAGCTAGTGTATCAACTTAAATTTACAGAACCTTCACTTTATTAATAAAGTGTAACCAGGGTGTAAAAAAGAGGGAGGTTTCCATGATTTTGATAAGAAGAATTATATTAAAAATGATTAAGATTAATAACCAGCTATTGTTCTTTAGCAGTGTTGCACTTGTGTTTCTCTCGTCTCTCCTAATTAGATGGGTAGAGCCTGAAACGTTTCCGACATTGTTTGATGGATTTTGGTGGGTGATGACAACTGTTACAACAGTAGGGTATGGTGATTTATATCCTGTCACTGTTGGTGGGCGACTGATTGCAATCTTTCTGTACATTGTAGGTATTGGGCTGATTGGTGTCGTCATTGGGAAAGTCGTTGATGGTTTAACAATGTTTAGAAAAATGAGAGAGGATGGAACGATTGTGTACAAGGAAAAAGGTCATTACATTATTATTGGGTGGTCTCAAAAAGCCGCATTTGCAGTAAAAGAAATTTTGGCAACAAAGCCTGACACGGAGGTTGTCATCATTGATACAATGGAAAAAGCACCTCTGTTAGCAGAAACCATTCACTATGTTCGTGGTAACGCTGCTTCCCCTAGTACGCTACATCAAGCAAATATAATGGAAGCGAAAGCGGTCCTTGTATTTGCAGATGATGAGATACATAATTCACAATTAAAAGACGGAAAAACACTGCTAATTTCTTCCACGATTGAATCGTTAAATCCAGACGTACACACTGTAGTAGAAGTGATGGAAGAACATCACATTCGAAACTTCGAGCATGTGAATGTGAATGAGTTTATTTTTTCTCATGAAACGATCTCATCTTTAGCAGTTCGATCTGCATTTATCAAAGGGATATCCGGTGTGTTTAGTCAATTGCTTCATCGTACGCAAGGGGATGATTTGTTTCATATTCCCACCAAGTCTAGTTGGCAGACCTACCGAGATGCATTCCAGGACTTGCTTGGCTACGGTGCCACATTAATTGCAGACCGTCAAAACCTCAGTATCAATCGAATGTTGGATGAACAAATTCCAGGGGATGCAGAATTATATGCCATTTGTGATTCTGAGACGTATAAACAGATTCTTAAGGAGGTTACCGAATGACGATGTATTTTGAGAAAGAACATTTAGAAACGCTACAGCCTTATTTCCTTGAACACTTACAAGAGTTATTAAGATTCCCTAGTATGTATGACCCAACTACGATTCAAACAGGCGCACCATTTGGAGCATCCATACAAGATGCCTTACAGTATATGCTTCAATTGGGTGAATCAGAAGGGTTTGTCACAAAAGATGTAGAAGGATATGCTGGTCATATTGAGTGGGGTCAAGGTGAAGACATCGTAGGAGTTCTAGGACACCTTGATGTCGTACCTCCTGGGGAAGGATGGTCTCATGACCCATTTGATCCTTACTTGAAAGAGGGGAAATTATTCGCACGCGGCACTCAAGACGATAAGGGCCCAGTTATGGCTGCTTTCTTAGCTATGAAGTGGTTGAAGGATATGGGAGTTGAGCCAAGGAAACGAGTTCGTCTTATTCTTGGAACGGATGAAGAAAGAGGCTGGGCATGTATGGATCACTACTTCAGTAAAGAGGAAATGCCTATAGTAGGTTTCTCACCTGATGCTATGTTTCCCGTTATTCATGCAGAGAAGGGACTAATAGACATGGAGGTCACGAAGCAGATTGACGTGGATCATTCCGCTTCTCTTGATCTCGTTCAATTTCATGGGGGGGAACGTTTGAATATGGTTCCTTATAAAGCAACGGCCCGAATAGAAGGTGAATCAGAAGAAGAGATTGATGCTTTATTTGAAGAGTTTCTTCTACAATCCAATTATGATGGTTCGATTGTTGAAGAGGACAACGGCTATTCCCTTACAGTCACAGGTGAATCCGCTCACGCAATGGAACCTAGGAACGGTATAAATGCGATTGTAGGTCTAGCAAAGTTTCTAGAAACACTTCCATTCTCTCAATCAGTATTAGAGCTTATGAATTGGATCGTATATCACTTTGAAGATGGACGGGGAACGGCCTTTTCAATCAACTGCGGTGATCAAATGTCTGGACCATTAACCATGAATTTGGGCACTCTATCATTTGGAGATAGTGTTTGTAATTTAGGACTAAACACGCGCTATCCTGTAGCCGTTCCATTTGATGAATGGTTCCAAGTGTTTACCAAAGCATTAGATAAAGACGGAGCTTCAGTAGATATAAAAGAACACCTCGAACCTATTTATCTACCTAAAGACCATCCGTTTGTCCAAAAGCTGTTAGCGATCTACGAGAAGCATACTGGTGAAAGTGTTGAGCCACTTGCCATTGGTGGAGCAACCTATGCGAGGGCATTGAACCAAGGGGTAGCTTACGGGGCAATGTTCTCTCATAGCCCTGATACGGCCCATAATGCAGATGAACACATTTTTATAGATGATTTACTACAAGCAGCTGTAATTTATGCAGAAGCATTGTATGAACTTGTTACAAGTGATGAAGATTAAAGAAGGGAAATGAAACAACTATGAATGTTACCTCACCAAATCGGACGTATCGATTTTTCCAACTATTCTATGTGCTAGCCTTTTTTGGGTTTGGATCCTTGTTTCCTCTGCTTTCTGTTTACTTAGAAAATGAACAGGGATTAGATCATACCCAAATTGGGCTTATCGTAGCTACTATTCCAATTGTGACCATTTTCATTCAACCGATTTGGGGAATGATCAGCGATATTACAAGGCGTCCTAGATTGCTCTTGTTCATAGCTGTCCTGATGGCAAGCGCAATGTCATTACTTTATACACAAATGGATACTTTTTTAACCTTATTTTTAGGGATTGTAGCCATTGCAGTCTTTCAATCAGCTGTCGTTCCATTATCCGATAGTTTATCTCTCCACTTTGTTCAACAATACAATAAGGAGTATGGCAATATCCGCTTGTGGGGAGCGGTTGGTTTTGCCATTGCAGTCTTTATTGTAGGGCGGGTCACAGATATTACTCAGGATTTAACATGGGTGTTTTATGCGTTTAGCTTTGGATTAGTACTTTCTGCAATAGCTCTTAGTGCCTTTCCAAAGAGAGGTCAACATGTAGGTGTGAGTTTCAGGTCAGGCTTTAAAACATTAGTTAAACAAAAAACGTTTCTTTTATTTCTATTATCCAACTTTTTAATATTTGGCCCTGTACTTGCTAATAATTATTACTTCGGAACGTTCATTCTTACCGTAGGTGGTACTTTGTCTGGTGTTGGGATTGCCTTTTTACTAGCTGCTGGAAGTGAAGCACCTTTTATGAACATGTCCCAAAAAGTCATCAACAAGATGGGGGTTATTCCTGTTATGATGCTTTGTGCTTCTGTTTCAGGAGCAAGGTGGCTATTTTATTTCTTTGAACCTTCGGCAATGTTGGTCTACAGTACAACAATCGTACAGGGGATATCAGTTGGTCTTTACATTCCTGCAGCCTTGTTGTTTGTTCGTCAAACGGCTCCAAAGGATGTACAAGCTACAGCTGTCGGTCTGTATTCAGCTGTTGGAAATGGAATGGGAAACGCGTTCTTTACCTTTATAGGTGGTGTATTACTTGATCGGTGGAATGTATATGGGATGTATGGATTTTTCGCTCTTATGACTATGATTGGGTTACTGATCATATTATTGGTTCGCTCTGAAGTCAATCAAACGGTTTACTCTGCTTCTCAAGCAGGAACATAAGGAGATGATTTATAATGTCAGAAGCTCATTATTTTATCGGCATCCCTTTATCGCCAATGTTGCAACAAAGTCTAAGTTCTATTCAGAATGAGATAGCACCATATGTCTCTTATAAGAAATGGACAAATCATCAAGATTTTCATATTACCCTAACATTTCTTGGAGGGGTAGCCGAAAACAAAATAGAGGAATTAAGAGATCGTATGAGGCATTTGCGACTAGTTCCTTCTGCTTTCTCTCTCCCTTTAAAAGGAGTCGGAACCTTTGGTGAACGAGATCAGCCAAGGGTGTTATGGGCAGGAGTGGAGAAAGTCGAGGCTCTGGTCCAACTCTATACTGATGTAAGCGAAGAGTGTGAGAGGGCGGGGTATCCTAAGGAGAGAAGATCATATTCCCCGCACATTACACTAGCGAAGAAATGGAAAGGTGATCAACAGCTTCATAAACCTTTAGAAGAGGTTGTGGAGTTTGAAGAGACATACTTTGTAGATCACTTTTCATTGTTCCGAATTCATCCAGGTAGAAACCCGATGTATGAAGAAGTTGAGAAATTCATGTTAGAAGAGGAGGCTTGAGACTTTATAGTGGCACAGTTAATTAAACTTCAAGATTATGTATCACGGTATTCGACGGATCCTTATCGATATCCTGGGCAATTTATACGCCTCAAACAAGGGAACTGGAAAAAGTTAAAGTCTTTGTGGGATCGTCGTTTTGAATTAGAAGATACGGATTATCGTGAAGCCTTGAGTTCTTTTATTTACAACGGCAGTATTCCAGACAATGAGCAAGAAGTAAAGCAATATTTTCTTGATGGGTTACTACCATTTCAATTAAAGTGGGCATCCCGATCGTTAACGGAGATGTCTTTTTTAGATGGGATGTACGAGCGGGATGAAACGCTTCGTTATTTTTTACAGCGATTCCCAGACACGTTTCTCCTTTTATATGAACCGATTTTTCGTATTAAGAAAGCGCCTATTGAAACAGACTCAATCATAATCCATCCCCAGGGCATCTATTGTGTGAAGCTCATTAACGAGACGGAGAGTACGACATTGATCCCCGGGGATGAACGTTCATGGTATAAAGAAGAGAGTAATGTTCGAACTCGTTTTTTGAGTCCCTTAATTTCACTAAAAAGGACGTCACGAATCGTGCAAAGTATCTTGAAAGCTCATAGCATTGATTACCCTGTTAAACAACTAGTTCTGTCTCCGGAAAACAAAATAGAGTTTAATCTTGAACCCTATCAGACGGAGTATGTAGGACAAGATGAATACGAGGAATGGTTTGAACAAATGAGATCCTTCAAGTCACCACTAAAGTACCAGCAGATGAAAGTTATGGCGACCTTGCTCCACTATACACAATTTACTTCTGTCAAACGAACAGAATGGAACCAAGAAGACGATATTAGGGAAGAATAAAGGCTTCAACTGGTTGAGGTGATGGCTTTCCAATAAAATAGCCTTGCCCAAGGTGGATTCCTGACTCTTCCAGCCATTTGTATTCATCTTTGGTTTCAATCCCTTCAGCTAGTAAGGTGATTGACAATTCGGAAGCAGTTTTGATTACTGATTTTAAAAATGTTTGTTTGTCATAGTCCTCGTGACAATCTCTGATATATTCCCGGTCAATCTTTACTACGTCTGGCTTTAATAGACTAAGAACTTCTAACGTGCTATAGCCACTACCTACGTCATCTAATGCTACGTGCATGCCTGAAGCTTTGTACGTCGAAAAGATATTATGTAAGTGATCAATGCTGTGAATTCTTTCAGTTTCGACAACTTCAAAGACAAGATCCCCTGGGTCAACGTTGTACTTTTTAACGATGTTAAAAGTATGGCTTAAACAATGTTCAGGGACATAGATTGTAGATGGAAGGAAGTTAATAAAGCATTTTTGACCATCAAAAAGATGTTGAGCTTTGGCTTTTACAGCTTCTTCACGAGCTTTCTGATCCAACATTGAGTGAAGGCCGGCTCTTTTGGCAAAAGAAAATAACTCTCCTGGAGAAACGTTTCTCTCCGTTGATCGCAAAAGGGCTTCGTATCCATAGACCTCCCCTGTATCCATGTGCACAATTGGCTGAAGGTAAGATGTAAAAAGACCTTCTTCAATAATTGTTACAAGCTCAGGATAGGAGAGGCGCTCAAACAGATGTTCAACCTGCATAGGAAAGGACTTGTTTCCAGGTACGTCAGAGAAATGAACCCACTCTTGCTTCATGTCGTGGTCCATTAAAGTTTGTAGACCTTGTAGTAATTCGGATTGGGAGTTGAATTCATACATAAGAAAGCTTTCTTCCTGCTGGCTAACTGGTAGCTGAATAGAATGTTTCCAAGTTTGATTTTTGGTTGTTCGTACGGTCATGTATCCACTAGAAGGCAGTGATACGGAAGTTCCGCACCTTTGGCACTCGATAGACATAATCAACACTCCTTTTTATACTAGTATAATAGAAATAGGACTATTTTCAGAAGTAATAAGGTTTGGAAAAGGGGAATTTTTAATATGTATATCGTTATTGTGAACCCTTTTGCCGGGAGCGGCAAGGCTAAGAAAGTGTTTGAAGAAGTACGTCAATCTCCTATATATAAAGAGGTGGAATGCCGAGCTTTTCTAACACAACATGAAGGACATGCAGAAGCCCTTGTTCAGCAAGTTACAGAAATATACAAAGATAGAATTATATGTTTAATTGTTATAGGGGGAGACGGCACCATTCATGAAGTTTTGAATGGACTTAAACATCACCCTTCCATTCCTCTTGCTTTTATCCCTGGTGGGTCTGGTAATGACTTTGGCAAGGCTACACTTTCGAAGAAAGATCCCATTGCAATATTTAAAGATATCATAGGAAGTGAGCAACAATATTCAGCCTATCGTGTAGGAAGCTACCTGACGGATCATCGTAAGGAAAAAAACACAAGGCTTTTTGCGAACAGTATTGGCTTTGGTTTTGATGGAGAAATTGTAAAGGCAGCAAATAATTCGATCGTAAAGAAATGGCTAAATCACTACAATGTTGGTTTTCTCATCTATTGTTTGGCGCTATTAAGAACGTTACGATCCTTTCATCCAAAAACAATAGAGTTAACAGTAGATGGGGAAAAGCGAATACTAACAAACGTATGGATGGTCACAGTTGGAATACATGGTTACTACGGCGGAGGGATGCGGATACTTCCAAACGCTCGCATACAATCGAACCAAGTGGCGCTTCTCGTCCTTCATAATATTTCAAAATGGAAAGTGCTTGTGATGTTTGTGACCGTTTTTTGGGGTGGCCATGTTCGATTTAAAGAGGTAGAGGTTCTAACTGGATCTAAGGTCTCTGTTAAGAGCGAAGAGGTCTTGTCTTATCATGTTGACGGTGAGTCTGGTTCATGCCAATCTTGTCACATACAAAAGGTATATATACCTAGACCCGTATTTAAAGGAAAGAAATAACGGAATAAGACTTGAATTCGACAGTTGAAATGCGTTAATCTATTGATGTCGTGTCTTTAAAAACAACATGAAAATATTGCTTTAATAGTTAGGCACGTTATGACTCTGTGCGATATTCATAACAATTATACATGCTTACGATTATAAAGAAAACAAACCTGAACAGATTTGAGGAATTGAAGGTGAATTGGTTGGAACAAATACTCGGTAATGATTGGACAATTACCCCAGCAGGCGGCTCCACAGGAGAAGCTTACTATGCACACCGTGAAGGAAAGCGCCTATTTCTTAAACGAAATTCCTCACCTTTTTTAGCTGTGTTATCAGCAGAAGGGATCGTCCCTAAGCTTGTGTGGACGAAACGAATGGAAAATGGTGATGTTATTACCGCTCAACAGTGGTTAGAAGGAAGAGAGCTTAAGCCTGAAGAGATCAAGCATCCTCGAGTAGCCCAACTGTTAAGTAAAATTCATCATTCTTCCGAATTGTTAGATCTGCTTATGCGATTAGGGAAACAACCTTTAGATCCTATCGATTATTTAAATGATTTAAGGAAACAAGAGCAGTGTTCAAGTTTCATAAATACTCAAATAGAAATTCATCAGGCATTGCGCTATCTTGAGCAGCAGCTTCCACACGTTCAAAACCAGAAGAAAGTGGTGTGTCATAGTGACATGAACCACAATAACTGGCTTTTAACAGATGCAGATCAACTGTTTTTAATTGATTGGGACAATGCGATGGTAGCTGATCCTGCTATGGATTTGGGAATGATTTTACATTGGTACATCCCGGAAGAGGAATGGGATGTTTGGCTAGACACTTATGGTATTGAGTTAGATGAACCTTTATTGGTACGCATGCATTGGTACATTGTAGCCCAAACCGTTTCATTTATTCAGTGGCATAAAAGCAGGAATGAAGAATCAGAAGCCGCTCGTTGGCTTGAAGACCTTAAGCGGCTTATGGTGAAGCTGGGGATTATTAATATTTAACATTTCCAATGGACGTTACCCATTCTTCTAATTGAGACTGGTTCGATGTAATATGGCTAGTTAAGTCACCTGAATCTTCTCCGGCTTTTCCATAGTCATAAATGGCCGGTAAGGAACGTAGGACAGTTTCGTCCTGCAATTCTTTTTTAGTAAGAATGGAACGGACTAACCTTTGAATTTGCTGGCACTCAGATACGCTACCGCAGCAGTCTTCTGAATGTTCACTGAGTAAATCATAAAGTACGTTGACTTGATCTTTTACTGTTAATGGCATATAGTCTATCCCCTTTCTATCCGTAGTTTTTACGGATTTAGAGGGAATATGTACACCATTATCAACATTTAAGAACTTAAGCGTCATCACATAGGGTAAAAAAAGAACTTTGGGGTATTCTATCCCAAAGTTCTTTTTTATTGGTTATATGAAATATTTCGCAGTAGTGAATGTGTTGTGTTACGCGTTCGGTGCATATTTAAGCTGATTCGCTTTTACTTCTCTATTTGTTTTCTCATGAAGTTTCTCAAATGGATAAACAAAAGCAGCGTAACCTACAAAGGATATGCCTAGCATAAACAAAACAAACGCTTCTGTACATTTAGATAAGAAAGTTAACATGTGATCACTCCGTTTCCCGTATTTGAACACTTTCTATATCATAAAATAGAAAGCGCTTCCAACCCAACAGCATTTTTACCTTTTTTAGGATGAAATTTCACCTTATTTAGTGATATAAGATCTTAGCAGGTGCTGAGAGTTAAAAAAGCATGCTTATCCTTATGGAAATACGGTTTTGCTTCGTATCGACAAAAACTTTCACTTTTTATTTGTTCGTGATAAGGTATACATTGATTATGGTAAGGAGGAAGGCAAGATGCGACTTCGGAACAAACCGTGGGCCGATGACTTCATGCATGAGAATAACCATGTTGTTGTAGAAGAGCCCTTTTCAAAAAAAGAAAATTGGAAAAATGAGTTTACAGAGGATCAGCCTCTTCATTTAGAAATTGGATCAGGTAAGGGTGCGTTTATATCTGGAATGGGTAAGCAGCATCCTGAGATCAATTTTATAGGTATAGAGAGAGTTAAGAGTGTAATTGTAGGTGCCCTTCGAAAAGTATTAGATGCAGACGTATCCAACGTCCGTCTCCTTAATGTAGACGCAAGTGATCTGAGAGATTTGTTTGGAGATAATGAAGTGGATCAAATTTATCTAAACTTCTCTGATCCATGGCCTAAATCACGCCATGAGAAACGCCGCTTAACGTTCCATACCTTTTTGGAACAATACGAAGCAGTTCTGAAACCAGGTGGTCAAATCGTTATGAAAACCGACAACCAACAGCTTTTTGAATACTCACTTATGAGTTTTTCCCAATATGGTTGTAAAATTGAAGAGGTTAACTTGGATCTTCATACGTTAGAAGACCCTTTGAATGTCATGACAGAATATGAAGAGAAGTTCTCAAATAAGGGGCAACCTATCTATCGTTGTCGTGTACGTTTTCCGGAAAAACTAACGGATTGATAACGTTTACATCAAACATTTCCTCTGTGTTAAACTATTGAAGTATGGAGGGGATGTTATGGAAACGTTACATGTTGGACGCGCAAAATTAACCTGGTTAAATGGTGGCGTGACACATTTAGATGGTGGAGCGATGTTTGGAGTTGTTCCAAAGCCTCTATGGAGCCGGAAATATCCACACAACGAAAAAAATCAAATAGAACTTAGGACAGATCCCATTCTGTTAGAAGTTGACGGAAAGAAGTACCTAATTGATGCTGGAATTGGGAAAGGTAAGATGACGGAAAAACAACTGAGAAATTTTGGTGTAGATGAAGAGTCATCCGTAGAGGATTCCCTTAAAGAATTAGGCTATCATACCAGTGAAATAGATGGAATTTTGATGACACATCTTCATTTTGACCATGCGTGTGGATTAACCAAATGGAAAGAAGATAAGTGGGTTCCTGCTTTCGAGAATGCTTTCATTTATACTTCATCTGTAGAATGGAATGAAATGAGATCTCCTAATATTCGTTCAAAGAATACATATTGGGAAGAGAACTGGAAGCCAATTGAGTCACAAGTTCATCCATTTAATGAATCTGTAGAGATTGCAGAAGGGTTATACATGATTCACACTGGTGGACATAGTGCGGGTCATAGCATCATAAAGTTTGCGGATGAGGAAGAACTTTTTATACATATGGCTGATATTATGCCCACACACGCTCATCAAAACGTGCTATGGGTATTAGCGTATGATGATTATCCTGTTACATCTGTTTATCAGAAGGAAGATTGGATGAAATACGGATATGAGCGTCAGGCTTGGTATACGTTTTATCATGATGCTTACTATAGAGCTATACAGTTTAACTGTGATGGAGAGATAGTGGATAAATTAAAAAGGGATCGTTAAACATGAAAAAGGTATCTCCTGTTTACGGAGATACCTTTTGTGTACGGTTTAGGCTACAACGCTAACGTCTAAAATAGTGCCTGTAACGGCATCCATATAGAATTCGTATTGCTTTGTCTGGCCATCAAGAGAGCGTGAGACTCCTCCGCGATATACTGTATAAGGGAGATCGTCACTTGAGAATTCCTCTGTCTTCATGTGGATCCAAGAGCCGCTAATAGGACCCTGGCGCTTGAAGGATTCCTTCGCGAGCTTAAGAGCCTTCTCAGGAGATAGTTGCTGTTTATCGCTTATCTGTTTCCAAGCAACAACACCGACTACTGTACCGATACCTAAAGCTAACAATGAACGTTTCAATTTCATTCCTAACACCTCTCTACTAAACGATTTATACTTAATAGTATAGACGAAAATGAGCAAAATAGAAAATAATAGGGTTAGATAGGTGGAAACAATTCAGAACATTCGTTAAAATGATGAAGAGATCAAGTGATAAAAAATTGGAGATGAATACATATGAATCAAGAAACGCTAGATTTATTCAAGACTTTAACTGAGCTACAAGGAGCTCCGGGAAATGAACATGCTGTCCGTTCTTTTATGAGAGGAGAGCTTGAGAAATACTCAGATGAGATTATACAAGACCGCTTAGGTGGCGTTTTTGGAGTGAAGAATGGTGATGGACCAAAAGTTATGGTTGCAGGACACATGGACGAGGTTGGCTTTATGGTGTCTCAGATCACTCCAAACGGAATGATTCGCTTTCAAACACTAGGCGGCTGGTGGAGCCAGGTACTATTAGCTCAACGAGTACAGATTATGACAGACAACGGTCCTATTACAGGGGTGATTGGTTCTATCCCTCCACACAACCTTACTCCTGAGCAACGCAAGAAACCTATGGAAATTAAGAATATGATGATTGACATTGGAGCAGACGATGCCGATGATGCTAAACAAATTGGCATTAAGCCAGGACAACAAATTGTGCCAATTTGCCCGTTCACTCCAATGGCGAACGAGAAGAAAATTTTAGCTAAAGCTTGGGATAATCGATATGGTTGCGGGCTTGCTGTGGAGCTTATGAAGGAACTTCAAAATGAAAAGCTTCCGAATCAGTTGTACTCTGGCGCTACGGTACAGGAAGAAGTAGGGTTGCGTGGTGCGCAAGTAGCTGCTAATATGATTCAACCAGATATTTTCTATGCACTTGATGCCTCTCCAGCAAATGATATGTCTGGAGATAAGAAAGAGTTCGGTCAGCTAGGTAAAGGAGCATTGCTTCGTATTTTTGATAGAACGATGGTGACGCATCGAGGAATCCGTGATTTTATTCTTGATACGGCTGAATCCAATGATATTCCGTATCAATACTTTATTTCACAAGGTGGGACAGATGCAGGTCGTGTTCATACTTCGAATGAAGGTGTTCCATCAGCTGTTGTTGGCATTTGTTCACGTTATATTCATACTTCCGCTTCCATGATTCACGTGGATGATTATGCAGCTGCCAAGGAACTGATTACGAAGCTAGTTCGAACAACTGATCAAAATACTCTTGAACAAATCAAACAAAACGGGTAACATGTTCAAAGGTTGTTCTCTTATAATAGATAGAACAACCTTTGATGCGTTAATATGTAGGTTTTTGATCCAAGAAAGGATGTAACGATGAAAATAATCGTTGGCTCTACCAACCCTGCAAAACTTGAAGCTGTGCAACAAATCTTTGATAATGATCAAGTGGACGGGATTGAAGTTTCCTCCAGGGTTTCCTCTCAGCCTTTTTGTGATGAAGAAACACTTGAAGGAGCGGTTAATCGTGCTAGAGAATGCGCCAAGACAGAGAAAGGTGTTGTAGGAATCGGTCTCGAAGGTGGCGTTATGGAGTTAGAGAATGACTTGTACCTATGTAACTGGGGAGCGTTAGTGGACTCTGATGAGAACACATTTGTAGCAGGTGGTGCAAGAATCCCTCTACCCGATTCAATTGCAAATGAGTTAAACAAAGGTAAAGAACTTGGCGAGGTAATAGATGATTATGCTAAGGGTGAAAATGTTCGTCACAATGAAGGGGCAATCGGTGTGTTTACAAACGAACTTGTGAACAGATCAGGTATGTTTGCTCACATTGTTCAACTATTAAAAGGTCAATACGAGTTTTATTATAGTAAAAAGGGCGATGCATAATCGCCCTTTTTTTGTATGTATTGGATTTGGGTATAATCATGCTCAGGTCCGTTCACCTCCCCAAGCATGCCCAAGCACTTACTACCATAACGGACCAGAAAGGTTGGGCCTATTCGAAAATGTACTCGATTACTTCTAAGGCTTGGTCGATGGTTTCGACGGTTACGTTGGCTTTGTTTGATAGTTCTTTGAGTGGATGGTGTAGGGATTCAGGGCGAATCAGTATAGTTGGGATGTCCTGATTGATTGCTGTAGCTGCATCCATTGCTGTATTCCACTGTTTGTATTTTTCTCCAAAAAGTGCAATGACAAGATCGGATTTATTTAGTAGTACTTTTGTTCGTAAGTTGTTAACACTTGAGGCAACGTCATCACGGTAAATGTTTCCTGGTTGTTCGCCTAGGATATCTTCTCCTATAGAATCCGAACGGTCATGGTTGGTTTGAGGACTTACAAACTGTACGGGTAAACCTTTTTCTTCAGCTTTCTTTTCTAAGTCTTTTCTCCAATCATCGTGAATTTGACCTGCTAAATACACGGTTAGTTTCATTAGTCTTTCCCCTCTCATTACTTTTATATATCACTATATAGTGTAGCACAAACGCTTTCATATGACAGTTTGCAAGTCTGAAATCTTTACTTGTCAAATTTGTATTCCATAGTATGATATGTATAGGAACTGTTGCTGAAGGAAGTAACGAGATTATTCAAGGAGAGAGTATGTGTGAAAGCTTTCAACCCTAAATGGCTATTAATGTTCTTGATTGGAATAGCTGTTGTTATTCTGCTAGGTTTGTTTGTTGGAGGTTTCTTTAAGTCAGAAGAAGCTGTCATTCAAGAAGCGAAACAAGCTGCTGAATCTTCATTAACTGTAGATGACTTGTCATTAAATACGGAGCTTGAGAACGTATCCATGTATTTACCAGAATCAATGGAGGTAGTTTCTAATTCTCCTAATAACATCCTCTTAGAATCTGATGAGAGACAGTTTATTCTTTTTTACAATCCTTTTGAAAAGAAAACGAGTAAGACGTTCTATCAGTCAGCAAAAGAAGACCAAAATATTCTTGTTGTCGAAGGATTTGAGAGTGATGAGGTATTTGGTTACATGAAAGTTGCGTCCATTGATGAAGATACCTATGAATTACAAGTTGGAGCAGGCGGCGTTAAGATGACGACCGAAACTGATTTAAATGCAATGGAAGAGGACGCCGGAAAAATGATGAAGGTCGTTCATTCAATTGTTCTATCAACATCAAACTAACGAACGTATGGAAAGGCTGGCCAAGAACATTTGGTCAGCTTTTTTTAACGCGGTCTATGATAAACACTACTATTATGTGCTTCAGTCCAGTCTATACGTTGCTAAACGCCCTTCCGCTTTTTTTTTAAAGCTGAGAGAATGTTTCCGTTTGCTTTAATTGAGTGTAAGGTGGGCCTGGAAACCACTCGCTTTCCTGTGGGGAGCTGGTGAGCCTCCTCAGCCGGCACGCCGGAACTAGACTGGCTCTTCTGCCCACGGGAGTCTCGCAGTTTCCAGGCCCACCTTTGCCATATAAGAGTGAACGAAAACATGCAATATAGGGTGATATCAGACTCCTGATACGAACTGCTGGGCCGTTCACCACATTAAAGCAAGGGCTTGCTCGGGGACTGCGAGACTCCCGCGGGGGAAGGAGCCTAGGGAAGACCCCACAGAGAGCGAAAGCGAACGAGGAGGCTTCCCAGCTCCCCGCAGGAAAGCGAGTTGTCCCCGAGCAAGCCCAACCACTCATCAAGCATAACGGTCCCTCCCAGCTAAAATATCTCAACTTCGAGCATTCCGTATAAGGGGGCTTATATGGAATGAATGAAAAATGAACAGAGCCTTGTTTTTAGTTGCTTTGGTTTTTGTGATTCGGTAAGATGTAAGCGATTGATACTATTGAGAGGCTGATGTGGAGTGAATAAGCTCAAAGCATTTTTGCACAAGAAAGGGGTAAGCCTTTCTTGGAAAGAGTATGTAATTACCGCCCTTAGTTATATGGCACTTGGTTTGTTCTCATCTTTAATTATTGGACTTATTATTAAAACAATTGGTGAACAAGTTGCACTTCCGGGTTCTGCTATGCTTGTGGAGATGGGAACGTTTGCTATGGATACAAAAGTTTGGGGAGGGGCGATTGGCGTCGCAATTGCCTATGGACTTAAAGCACCTCCCCTTGTTATGTTCACGGCTCTCTTTAGCGGTGCATTTGGGGCGAGCCTTGGTGGACCAGCTGGCGCCTATGTGGCCACCCTTTTGTCTGTTGAAGCTGGAAAGCTAATCAATAAAACAACGCGTTTAGACATCATATTAACGCCACTTGTCACGATTTTCGTAGGGTATGGGGTTGCTTCTGTAATTGGCCCCCCCGTAAATACCTTTATGGTAAGCTTTGGTGAGATCATTCAGTGGTCAACGGACCAGCGTCCTTTTATTATGGGAATGATCGTCGCGATTTTAATGGGATGGGCGTTGACAGCACCTATATCAAGCCTTGCGATCGCTCTGATGTTAGACATTAGTGGAATTGCAGCTGGTGCTGCGACAGTTGGATGCGCGGCACAGATGATTGGCTTTGCGACGATGAGTTATAGAGAGAACGGAATGGGCGGTTGGCTAGCTCAAGGGATTGGAACGTCTATGCTTCAAGTTGGGAATGTTTTAAAGAAACCGATTCTTATCCTCCCTCCTACAATTGCAGGAGCCATTTTAGCTCCTATTGCTACAGTGTGGTTGCAATTAGAAAACAATGCTCCAGGAGCTGGTATGGGTACTAGTGGCTTCGTAGGACAAATTATGACTTTTCAAGTATATGGATTTTCTTTTGATATACTAATTCAAATTTTGTTGTTGCATATTGTTGGTCCAGCCCTTATCACTTTGTTATTATCAGAGTGGTTTAGAAAAAAAGGTTGGATCCAATATGGTGATCTGACTATTGAGTACGAATAAGGAGTCGATCGAAATGAAACAATTAGAGTCTATGGAACAATATAAAGAGATTATCCAGGAAGATCAACAAACAATCCTTCTATTTTCTGCAACATGGTGCCCGGATTGTCGTGTTATTGAACCGTTTCTTCCAGAGTTAGAAGAAACGTATACAAATGTTCAGTTCTATTATGTAGACCGAGATGAATTTATTGATTTATGTGCAGACCTTTCTGTTTTTGGTATTCCTAGCTTCGTCGCTTTCAAAAATGGAGAAGAAACAGGTAGATTCGTAAGTAAAGATCGCAAGACCCGTGAGGAAATCGAAACATTTATCCAAGAGTTAGCTAAATAATGAGAGACAGGGCTGTTCTGGAAAACTTTCAGGGCAGCTCTTTCTTTCGAACAGAGCAGACTACATGGGGAAGGATAGAAACTTTTTTCCCTATCGAATTCATGCTAAAATAACAAACGTATATGTTTCCTTCATCATATAAAGGAGGAAGAATAATGAAGATGACGAGTATTAAAATGAAGAAGTTGTTAGAGTCTAGGTTACAGAATCCAGAATGGAAGACTCAATTCAACCGTGATAAAGATACATTCCGTGTAGAGTGGGCAGATACAAAACAAGGAATAGAAATATCTTTACCAGGCATTATTTCTAAGTATGAGCAAAAGAAAGATCAAGCTCTTGATGAACTAGAAGAACACATTCATGAAGCGTTACGCATTATGAATGAGAAACAGCAGTTATCTGGTAAAGAAAAGAGTATTTACCCTGTTGTCCGAGCTGCTTCTTTCCCGACGGAATCCAATGAAGGGGAAAAGCTTGTTACAGATGAACATACAGCAGAGACGCGTATTTATTATGCCTTAGATCTAGGAAAGTCGTACCGTTTAATCGACCATGCTATGTTACAAGAAGAGGGATTAGATCAAGAAAGAATTAGAGAAATCGCGCGCTTTAACCTTCGTTCTCTTGAGACGGGAATGAAACAAGATGAAGTCGCAGGGAACACATTTTATTTCTTATCCTCTAATGATGGCTATGATGCATCACGCATCTTAAATGAATCTTTATTAGAGCAAATGAAAGCTCAAAGTGTGGGAGAACTAGCTGTGGCTGTTCCTCATGGTGATGTGTGTATTTTCGCAGATATTCAGAATGCTTCTGGTTATGACATCTTAGCTCAGATGAATATGAAGTTCTTTGCAGAAGGTCGTGTACCGATCACATCGTTACCATTCCTTTATGAAGATAAAAACCTTGAACCTATCTTCGTTTTAGCTCAAAACAAACCGAAATCAGATTAATGGAATAGAAAGGGAGTCAAGTGAATGCAAGTATTTTATAACCGAGATGGAATTGGTGATGTGTTAATTATCCCAGTAGCACAAGGAGATCGTAATGAGGTTAAGCAAGAGCGCTTTGGCGATGTTGTGAAGATCTCTGATCAGTCAAATGGAAATCTATTAGGGTACAATATCTTTAACGCCTCTTCCTACGTAAATATCAACGAAAAAGGAGCCATCCAACTAACGGAAGAATGGCTTACAGCGATTCATGACATATTCCAAAAGAACGAACTAGCTGAAGAGTTAAACGTAGACCTTTCACCGAAATTCGTAGTTGGATATGTGAAAGAAAAAGAACAACATGAAAATGCTGATAAATTAAGCGTTTGCCAAGTAAACTTAGGGGATGAGACGGTTCAGATCGTGTGCGGAGCTCCAAACGTAGACGCTGGTCAAAAAGTAGTTGTAGCTAAAGTTGGGGCTGTGATGCCAGGTGGCATGGAAATTAAAGATGCTGAGCTTCGTGGTGTTCCATCGAGCGGTATGATTTGCTCTGCAAAAGAACTTGGCCTTCCGGATGCACCGAAAGAAAAAGGGATTCTTGTTCTTGAAGACACGTATGAAGTAGGACAACCTTTCGACTTAACGTGAGTGTTGCTGAAATGAATAGAAGACAAACAAAACGACCAGAGACGATCTCTGGTCGTTTTGTTCATCTGCAATACATGGTAAGGGAAAGTGCTTATGATCTTAGTCTGAAAAAAATGGTTCCATTTGAAAAGGCAGCCATTTCTCCCCCTTGAAAGAGGCTTAGGATACGAATAGTGTAGGGATATGTGCGCCTAAAGTAAGATTTTTAGAATCGGGCATTATGGCGCACTCAAATAGACGAAAAACTGTTAAAATAGGATTAATTCTAAAATTGAAAGAAAGAGTGAGGTTTCATGTGGAATAGAATGAAAAATTGGTTGCAGCAAATGCGACAAGAAGAGCAATCTCCAGGAGATCAACAGCCCCCATTTCCGCAAGAGGATGAAACGAAACATCAGAAGCAGCAAGGTCAACAAAGTCAGCAGCAATTTCAAACTAAGATGGTGTATCAATATCCGAAACAAGGTAATTTTCGCTTTCCTATGATTCCTGATAGCCAACAGAAACGAGAACCGCGGCAACGTAACACGGATTCTAAAAATGAACAGTCCAATCGCACTCAAAGTCAACGATCGAATTATGATTCATATAAATATTCTCAGGCTCAACAAAAGAAAGAATGGAGCAAAAAGGATACATACCAACCATCCTCCTTCGAACAAGGATCTCCATTCACACCAAGTAATGTTCCTTCTCCTATTTACGGGTATGGTAAAAGGGAAGGTCATTTCAGTGAGACGGTATTAGATGATCTGCCTTCTATTATGAAGAAAGCAGACGAAGACGACCGACTCTATGAATCTACATTAGCCAAAGTGTTGCCAGAAACACATCCTTCCAAGTCTATGATCCCTCTTACGCAAGAAGAAGAGGAAGAATTAGTATCTGTATCAGAAGATCAGGTAGCTGAGGAAGTGCAAGAGCCAGAAGAGGATAACGTTATTGGCTTATTCGATCACGATGAGCAGAATGAGAGTACACATGAAGAAGAATCCTTTTCCGAACAAGAACAAGAAGATGAAGATGTACCACCTACAATTATTATGTATGGATCTCGTGATACGGAATCAGACTCTCCAGACGAAGAGATCTTATCAAATGAAAAAGTTACTGACGATTCGGTAGTAGAAAATGAAAAAGGAACTGAAAAAGATACGCCCATAAGCGAATCAAAAAATAGTCATCTTCCTCCTTCCATGTTAGAAATGGATGAATCCTATGAGGAAGAGGGAGTTCCCTTAGTAGATGAAGAATTCGCTTACCAGGACGAGCATGTGCCTGAGGAGAAAGCAGTTAGTGATTCTGAAATAGGAGAGACAACTAGCGGCACGGAGGAAGAAGGAGCGAACGAAGGAATAGCAGAGTATGAAGCTTATTCCGAAGAGCCTGAAACGACATCTGGAGAGCAATTAGACAATAGCTCAGATCTTGATGATGTTTATACAGTTGATGAAACCTTTGATACAGATGAAGTTGAGGAGTCCTTCAATGAAACAGTGACGTTTAAAGACGAAGCTGAAGAGGAGCAACAAAGTGTAGACAACTTTGAATTTGAAACAAATGAGGCACAATCGGTTAATGAAACCCCTAATATGGATGGCCCTGAAGAGATGGTAACGGGTCAAACCCTTGAGGAAGAACCACTGAAACAAACGCAAGAATCATCCTTTGAAGAAAGAGATACTGAGGAAACACAAGAACAACCTACGAATAGCAAGGATGAGAGTGGAGCTGAAGAAGAGGTCGCAGACACCCAGGTTAGTGACAAAGAAAAGGTAGCAAGTGAGCAAACAGAACCAGAACGTCCTAAACGTAGAAGTCGTCCATTCAATGTCATTATGACGCCGCGAGATAAGAGACATCGTGATCAACAAAAGGCGGTCACACCGACTCAACCTAAACAAGTCGAAAAATCTCAGAAACAAGAAGAGGTAGTGGAAGAAGAGGTAGAGGTAAAAGAGAAAGCTCCTACTCAGTCGACAATTCCTCCTTACCACTTATTAAATGATCCGCCGAAGCGTATGGAAAGTGAAGATGAATGGATTGAAGAGCAAATGCAGTTGCTTGAAACAACGCTTCATAATTTTCATGTGAAGGCTAAAGTTGTTAATGCCATGAAGGGCCCGGCCGTGACGCGATTTGAAGTGCAACCTGAGCCGGGTGTGAAGGTAAGTAAGATCACAAACCTTTCTGATGACATTAAAATGAGCTTAGCTGCAAAGGATATAAGAATGGAAGCTCCGATCCCTGGTAAAAATGCGATTGGAATCGAAGTTCCGAACCAGAAGTCAGAAGCAGTTGGGCTTCAAGAAATCCTTGAAAGTGAGGCTTTCCAAGGGGAGTCTTCTCCTCTTTCAGTTGGATTAGGACTTGATATTGAGGGATCACCAATTGTGACAGACTTAAAGAAAATGCCTCACGGTTTAATAGCAGGAGCAACGGGTTCTGGTAAGAGTGTATGTATCAATACAATTTTGCTCAGTCTGTTATATAAGGCAAGCCATGAAGATGTTAAGTTTCTGTTAATCGATCCAAAGATGGTAGAGTTAGCTCCATATAATGAATTGCCACACTTAGTAGCACCTGTTATTACAGATGTGAAAGCAGCAACATCTGCCTTGAAATGGGCAGTAAAAGAGATGGAGCAGCGGTATGAGCGTTTTGTAGAAGAAGGCGTTCGCGATATTGATCGTTATAATGATAAGATAAAAGCCAAAGGCCGACTTAATGACAAAATGCCATATCTTGTTATTGTGATTGATGAGCTTGCCGACTTAATGATGATGTCTCCACAAGACGTTGAAGATGCTATTTGCCGAATCGCACAAAAAGCAAGAGCTTGTGGAATTCACTTATTATTAGCAACCCAAAGACCTTCAGTAGATGTCATTACAGGACTTATTAAAGCGAATATTCCAACACGTGTTGCATTTAGTGTATCCTCTCAAGTGGACTCAAGAACAATAGTTGATTCAGCAGGTGCTGAAAAGCTGTTAGGTCGTGGAGATATGCTATTCTTAGAAAATGGAGCAGGAAAAACAAAACGAATTCAAGGCGCATTTGTATCAGACGAGGAAATTGAGCGGATTACTAACCATGTGAAGAAGATTGCCTCTCCAAACTATTTATTTGAACAAGAAGAGCTGATGCAACAGCCTAACTTTGAAGAAGCTGAAGATGATTTGTTTGAAGAAGCGGTTCAGTTTGTTATTGATCAAAATGGCGCAAGTGCTTCTCTTCTGCAAAGACGTTTCAAAGTAGGTTATAATCGTGCTGCACGCCTAATTGATACGATGGAGGAGAAAGGCATAATCTCTGAATCTAAAGGCAGTAAACCTCGTGACGTTTATATGGATCATGCTGGGTTTGAAGAGTTACGACGTGATCATGAATAAATTCCCAATCTCATATAAAACTTGTCGAAATCCAAGGAATTTTATACTATAAGAAGATGGATGCTATACGAGGAGAATGACCATAAGAGGGGTTACAAAGTTATGAAAGAAATTGAAAAAAAGATGAACGGCGAAATCAAACGTCTTACGAATCATACGTTTAAATTTGACGAACGTATTCGAGAGGGTTGGTTCTCCGCTGTTTACTTTTTAAAAACACGTGATATTGTTGAAAGCACACTTCCAGACAACTATATCACTATGCAGTTTTTCCAAAAAGATGACGCAGTACTATGTGGTACAGACGAAGCCATTGCGCTGATCCATACATTTGCTGACCACCCGGAAGAGTTAGTGATTCATTCATTGAAGGATGGCGACCGTGTGAAGCCTTTTGAAACAGTCTTAACCATTACTGGCCCATATCAGTATTTTGGGTATCTAGAGGGGATCGTTGACGGAATTCTTTCTCGCCGAACGTCGGTATCCACGAACGTATATAACGTGGTAAAAGCTGCGCGTGCTTCAGGCAAGCAAAAGCCTGTTATCTTTATGGGGGATCGTGATGATCACTACACCCAACAGGCTGGAGATGGCTACGCAGCTTATATCGGAGGTTCAACTGCCCAGGCGACTCACGCTATGAATGAGTGGTGGGGGAAAGAAGGTATGGGAACTATGCCTCACGCCTTAATCCAAATGTTCCAAGGTGACATTGTAGCAGCAGCTAAAGCGTATCATAAGCAATTTCCTAATGATGAGCTTACAGCACTCGTGGACTACAACAACGATGTCATTACAGATTCACTTAAAGTCGCAAGGGAGTTCGGAGACGAACTAAAAGGTGTACGAGTAGATACATCTAGAGCTCTTGTCGATAAGTATTTCCTGAGAAATCAACACCTTATGGGTACATTTGACCCAAGAGGCGTGAATCCTGAGTTAATTTTTGCCCTTCGTAAGGCACTAGATGCAGAAGGATTCCAGCATGTGAAGATTGTAGTAAGCGGTGGCTTCACTGAAGAGCGCATTCGTGAATTCGAGAAACTTAAAGTTCCTGTAGATATTTATGGAGTAGGTAGTAGCTTATTGAAAATGAATACATCCTTCACGGGTGATAATGTCATGATCAATGGCAAGCCGGAAGCTAAAGATGGAAGACGATACCGTCCGAACCCACGCTTAGAAAAAGTTGAATATTACAATCCTGAAGACTGACACTTTGTTGTCAGTCTTTTTCTTTGAATTTCTCTATTCCATATAAGAGCCCTCACATAGAATAGAGAAACTGAGACACTTTTGTGTAGATAGGGCCGTTACGTTTGATGAGTGCTTGGGGAAGTTTTTCCCCCTGTTTAGGTTTGTGGGGGCTTAAAGGTGGGAATATAAGAAAGCGGTTCATATGTACTAAGAGAAAAAACTTGGAAACGTTGTGGGGTTTACTAACGGTTTTTGTCGAATTGATTCACGTCTACACACTGTTTTGTTATAATAGGGGGAGACGTGAAAGTTAAAGTAAATTAGGCGCAAGTTGAGCTTGAATACATATACTAAGAAACAGAAATGACTGTAAATTTGTGGAGGTTCTATCTATATGACAACTTACCATTTTGTTGGTATTAAAGGTACCGGGATGAGTGCACTAGCACAAATCCTTCATGATGCGGGGGAGAATGTACAAGGTTCTGATATTGAGAAGCGTTTTTTCACACAAGAAGTGCTTGAAGCGAAGAACATTCCGATTCTGCCTTTTTCAAAAGAAAATATCAAAGACAACTTAACGGTCATTGCCGGAAATGCATTTGGAGATGATCACGAAGAAATCAAGGCAGCGGAAGAATTGGGTTTGCCTTTATTCCGTTATCATGAATTTCTTGGAGAATGGTTACAGAATTACACAAGTATTGCTGTAACAGGTGCGCATGGTAAGACCTCGACTACAGGTTTGCTTGCCCACGTATTAAGCAACATTAAGCCTACGTCGTTCTTAATCGGTGACGGAACAGGAGTGGGTCATGAAGATGGAGAGTACTTTGTATTCGAAGCTTGTGAATACCGCAGGCACTTCTTGGCTTACGAGCCGGATTATGCGATTATGACAAATATTGATTTTGATCATCCGGATTATTTTACAAGCCTTGATGACGTCGTAGATGCCTTTCAGCAAATGGCTTACCAAGTGAAAAAGGGTATCATCGCATGTGGCGATGATGATCAGTTACAAGAGATCCAGGCTAAAGTACCTGTCGTGTACTATGGCTTAGGTGATAGTAACGACTTTCAGGCTTCTAATATTTCTGAAGATGAAAATGGTACTACATTTGACGTTTTTGTTCGTAACACGTATTACAACACATACACGATCCCTGGATACGGGAACCATCATGTATTAAATGCACTCTCAGTTATTGCACTATGCCAATATGAAGGGATTCCTTCAGATGATATTAAGCATATCTCAAACTTTAAAGGTGTTAAGCGTCGCTTTACAGAGAAGAAGCACAATGATCAAGTAGTTATTGATGATTACGCTCACCATCCACGTGAGATCTTAGCAACGATTGAATCAGCGAAGAAGAAATATCCGAAGAAGGACGTTGTAGCGATCTTCCAACCTCACACTTACACGAGAACGCGCATGTTCCTGCAAGAGTTCGCAGATAGCTTAAAAGAAGCTGATTTCGTGTACCTTTGCGACATCTTTGGATCTGCTCGCGAAGAGTCGGGTAATTTATCGATTAACGACCTTCAAGAGAAGATTGAAGCTTCGCGTCTATTGGAATTAAATGAAACAGCTGTTTTAAAAGAGCATGGTGATAGTGTGCTGATCTTCATGGGCGCTGGGGATATTCAGAAATTCCAAGAGGCTTATGAGAATGAATAATATATAATACATTTTGCCTTCTTATTTAAGAGGGCGGGTTTGTTCTAGAAAAGAATAAATACTAGTAAAACGCGTAGGAGAGTCTCCTACGCGTTTTTATGATGATTAGAGCGAATACAAAACTGCTTCTCCGAATTCAACGTAGTTTCGAATGAAAATCAAATAACTACGACTTTAAATTCTCAGGATTTAAAGCCTCTAAATCAGGAACCACAAACCTTCCATCTTTACGAATCAGCACGTCATCAAAATAAATTTCTCCACCACCGTATTCAGTACGCTGGATCATAACCATATCCCAGTGTATGGCTGAGTCGTTACCGTTTGGTGCTTCGTCGTAGCACTGACCTGGGGTGAAGTGGAAGCTTCCATCGATTTTCTCATCAAAGAGGATGTCTTTCATTGGGTGAAGAATATAAGGGTTCACACCAATTGCAAACTCTCCAATATAGCGAGCGCCTTCGTCTGTGTTGAAGATTTCGTTGATTCGTTCCGTATCGTTTGCTGTTGCATCAACGATCTTTCCGTCTTTAAATGTAAGGAACACGTCTTCGAAAGTGAAACCATTGTATGGAGATGGTGTGTTATAGTGAAGGGTTCCGTTAACAGAGTCTTTCACTGGCGCTGTGTAGACTTCCCCATCTGGGAGATTTAAGTGACCGGCACATTTAACATTCGGTATGCCTTTAATAGAGAACTCTAAGTCTGTGTTTGGCCCTGTAATTCGAACGCGGTCTGTTTCTTCCATACGTTTTACTAATGAGTCCATAGCCTGGTCCATCTTTTTGTAATCTAGAGTACAGACATTGAAGTAAAAGTCTTCAAATTGCTCGGTGCTCATGTTTGCTAATTGAGCCATAGAAGCATTTGGGTAGCGGAGCACGCACCACTTCGTCTTTGGGACACGAATTTCTCTATGTACTTTCTGTCCAACTGTTTGGTTGTATAGCTTCATGTTCTCTGCAGGTACATCCGAAAGCTCGGAGATATTCTCGCCAGAGCGTATGGCTACATATGCATCCATTTGGGTCATTAAAGAAGCCTCTTGTTCTGCTTGCAAGTGGAGCTGTTCTTCAGTCGCATTCTTTAATAAAGAACGCTGTACTTTTGGGTCTTTCACGTTCACAAAGGGTTGACCTTCTGCTTTATATGCTTCCTCAATAAGAGAGGAAACCAGCTCTTGTTGAAGGCCTGTATTTTCTATAAGTACTTTTTCACCTTTTTGTAGATCGATAGAGTAATGAATAATTTGTTGTGCTAGTTGTTGCAGTCTTGGATCGCGCATAACAATTCCTCCTTTTCTATTCATATGATACAGAAATTTCTAGCTAAAAAAAAGAAATGAGTTGCAGGAGTTTCTTCAAAAAAAGAGAATACTATAAAATAATCCCAATCTGTAATTCGACACGTTTATACGGACTAGTAAAAGGGAAGACGATTAACTATACTACATTTTAAAGGGGTGAATCAGGGCATTATGATCATCATACTATATATCGCAGCACTAATCTTCGCTATTGCATTTGCTGTTTTAGTTATTTACATATCCAAAACTCTAAAGTCAGCTCGTAAAACGCTAGAAAACGTTGCGTCCACAATGGGCGGCTTAGAGAAGCAAATGGAAGGCATTACAACTGAAACAACATCATTATTACAGAAGACCAATCACCTAGCAGAGGATATTGGAGAAAAGACTCAAAAATTGAATACATTAGTAGACGGCGTCAAGGGGATTGGGGATTCTGTTCATGAGTTTAATCAATCACTGCACACGATGTCGAACAATTTAAAGCATACAGCTGACCAGAATAAAGACAATGCTGCTCAGGCCATGAAGTGGGGTCAGGTCGGTATTGATCTCTATAAAAAGTGGAAAAAAGAAAAACCACAAGATGAAAAAGCAGTACAATAATTTTATTTTATTAGGAGGAATAGAGTATGGCACAAGATCAGAACCAGAACAAAAATCAAAACGAGAACATTAACAGTAAAGATTTCATGATAGGCACACTAATTGGTGGCATCGTAGGAGCTTCTGCAGCCCTTTTATTTGCTCCTAAGTCTGGAAGAGAAGTAAGAGATGATCTAAACCAAAAGTCAGGATACGTTCGTGAACGTGCCGGCGAATGGAAAGATGTCGCGTACCAAAAGGGAACAGAATGGAAAGACCGTGCTGTAGAAACATCTTCTCAGTGGTCTCAAAATGTTTCTGAGAAGTCTCAGGACCTTAGTTCTCGAGTGAAAACGAAAGTCGGCGAATTCCGCAATACAAATGATGAAGCTGAACAAGCTGCTGAGGAAGTAGCTGAAGCCATTGAAGAGGCGGCGGAAGAGCTTGAAAGACAACAAGAAACAACGACGACTACTACCACTTACTAAACAAGGTGGTTAAACGAATAATTTTGGGAAAAAGTTGCTAGTATGCTACATTGATACTAGCAACTTTTTTGTTGTCATGAAGATCCTTTTTCGAGGTGGGTCTTAAATAGAGGAGGATGATTGACGTTGGCTGTAACGCTTTTACAGAACTACAATGAGCTAAAAGAGAAATTAGCCCAACACGAACGAGTGATGTTGTTAAAGCATAGTTTGACTTGTCCTATTAGCTCTGGGGCAAAACAAGCATACGAAAGCTATTCTTCAGAAACGGAAACTCCAATGTTTATGCTAAATATACAAGAATCAAGAGAGTTCTCCAATCAAATAGCAGAAGCATTTGGTGTGAAACATGAGTCTCCGCAGGTACTGTTGTTTAACAGAGACAAAGTAACGTGGAATACTTCTCATTGGCACATTAAAGAAGAAGCGTTGGCAAAAGCTGATCAATAAATGAAGAGACTGATCATATAAGTTCTCTTATTACGAAAACAAGGATGAAACCATTATGGTTTCATCCTTGTTTTTTCAATTCTTTACTTCCCTAAGCCACTGTAATTCGAGTCGATCACCAGAATGGATGGGTTCAAAGAAAGTGGCTTCTTGTTCATTTCGATATATTTTAAAGTTTCTTCCTTTTGTTAGATCGATATCCACATGGCGAAATACATCTTGAAAGATAAAGTTCAAAGAATTAGTTTCTTTTAACTCTAAGTTTTGCCCTGGATAGATAAGGTCACTCGCCTTAAGAGGCTCCTCGTTTTTTGTGAGTATGTTTATAGGTTTGTGAAGTGTCAGTTTTCTGTTGTTAAAGAACACTTCTATAGAATTGTTTGTTGGTGCGTTCAGGTGCTTTAGAAGGGCTTGTGCTTCTATAGGATAATGTTTGCTCGTCGTCAGTTGGTCTCCGTCTTGTAAAGTAGATTCTGGGTGAACCTCTTTCTTGTTTTTTAACATCGTTATTCTATGAGGAGCAATTCTATGTTCTTTGGTGTTAACTGTGATATCAAATGGTTCTGTTTCTTCAAGCATCCATTCTTGGCCAATGGATTGAAGGAAAGACTGAACTGTATGGTGCGTCTCTAATACTACCTGGTCACGGTCTTGAACAATGTAGGTTAGCATCTGCTTCTTTCCGTTTACGTGAAGGGCGGGTTGGATTTGATGATTTTGCCCATTCATGGTTATCGTAAAATGAGGGAGTTCTCCCAGGAGATCTTTTAATGTGACATCTGGAGAGGTCCCATCTTCTCCTTTAGTAACGCTTAGTATATCTCCGTTTTGAATAGTGTCATTCAGAGAACAAGGCTGTTGATTTTTCAATATAACCGGTGCTGTACCATGTTCTCCTTTTAAGGTGAGTTGATTTCCATTTAAAAGGATTAATTTGGCCATACCCGGACGACCGAATAGTTTCTTGATCTCAATACCGGCTGCCAAAAGGCAATCACCGATTGTTAGCGTTTTGATATCAAAGAGGCGAATCGTCCGATCGTTGACGGTGATACTAATGTATTGCACAGGGGTTTGATTGGATGAAATCGCTATACCGATTGGTGTGACATAAGCCGGTCCTGTCGGTAAATTTTCCGTTTTCTTTAAGGACTGAATCGCATCAATTCCTCTAACCGCTACACGGTTTTCTGGGATATCGAGCATACGCGCAAGATTTCTCGGTAAATCAGGTGTTAAGCTACCTCCACCAACTAACATCACAGCTTTAGGAGCTTTATGATTTAAGAGAAGGATTTCATCTCGTATGGCTATACTTAGCTTTTCGATTGCAGGGTCAATGGCTTCTGCTAAATCGTTATAGGTAACAGTCGTTTCAAATCCAAGTATATCTGTAATCGTTGTTTCTTGATGGGTGCTAATATCTCTTTTGGCTTTTTCAGCTAAAGGAAAGTCAAGTAAGTAATGGTCACTAATGGCTTCTGTAATTTCATCCCCCGCTACAGGGACCATACCGTATGCTGTGACGGTTCCTGAGTCAGTAATGGCAATATCACTCGTTCCAGCACCAATGTCCACAAGAGCCACATTTAAGCGCCTCATGGAAGGTGGGATGAGAACATTAATAGCCGCGATCGGCTCTAGTGTGAGAGCTTCCATTTCCAATGCACCTCTATGTAAAGCCGCAATTAACGATTCGACAACAACTTTAGGTAAAAATGTAGCAATAACTTCTACCGTTACTTGTTCTCCTTGTTGATCAATTAGAGAACCTAATTCTTGGCCATCCAGATGATAGCGTAAAACGGAATACCCCACGCAATAGTAATGAGTACTTTGCATTTCGGCTTCTTCTTTCGCTAATTCATATTGAGCCTGTTGCACAGCACTTAATTCTAAATGGGTAACATCTTCATCATCGATAATGGGCTTTCCACTTACAGACTGGTAAATACTTGTCCGTTTCGTCTTTAAAGCTCTACCTGCTGCAGCTACGCATACTTTATGTAAGGGGCCATGCTTTTCCTCTAAAATATATTTAACGGATGCGATCGTTTCTGAGACGGATCGTACATCATGGATTTGACCATCAACCATTGCTCGTTCATTGTGTTCTTTTGAAACAAGATCAATCACTTCGTAGTCATTAGTTGTTTTTTCTAATAGTAATCCAACGACAGATCTTGTTCCAATATCAAGCGCGAAGATGCGTTCTTTCAATTTTCTCGACCCCTTTAACAAAATTCTTCACTAAAAATGTTGAAAATCCCCGTGACAATTAAAATAATATTAGCTATAATGATGTCTAATTATTATGAATTTATCATAATTTCATCTTTCTAAACAAATTGGAGGCGTATGAGTTGAGTAATGAAGAATTAGACCAGTTAAGACAAGAGTTAGACACATTAAATTTAGACATTCTAGATTTAATTAATAAAAGAGCTGAGATCGCGCATCAAATTGGACAGGTGAAGAAAAAACAAGGAATGAATCGTTTTGATCCCGTGCGTGAACGCGCGATGTTAGATGCGATTACGGACCACAATGAAGGTCCTTTCGAACATTCCACAGTTGAGAAATTATTCAAAGAAATCTTCAAAGCAAGCCTTGAGCTTCAAGAAGATGATCACCGTAAAGCGCTTCTTGTTTCACGTAAGAAGAAGCCAGAAGATACGGTTGTTACAGTTCGAGGTGAAGAAATTGGGATTGGTGATCCGTCCTTCATCACGGGGCCTTGTGCAGTTGAGAGCTACGAGCAAGTTGCTAAAGTAGCAGAAGCAGTGAAAGCACAAGGATTGAAGCTACTTCGCGGAGGAGCTTTCAAACCTCGTTCATCCCCTTATGATTTCCAAGGACTTGGGCTTGAAGGTTTGAAAATATTGAAACAAGTTGCCGATGAATATGACTTAGGTGTCGTAAGTGAAATTGTTAATCCAGCCGATATTGAAACGGCGGTTGAGTACATTGATGTCATTCAAATCGGAGCACGTAATATGCAGAACTTTGAACTGCTAAAAGCAGCAGGTTCAGTTGATAAGCCCGTACTACTGAAACGTGGCTTATCCGCAACGATCTCAGAGTTTGTGAACGCTGCTGAATACATCATATCACGAGGTAATGAAAACATCATTCTATGTGAACGAGGTATTCGAACGTACGAGAAAGCGACGCGTAACACGCTTGATATTTCTGCTGTACCGATCTTGAAGCAAGAGACTCACTTGCCTGTAATGGTAGACGTAACACACTCTACAGGACGTCGTGATCTTCTTCTCCCTACAGCAAAAGCAGCGATTGCAGTTGGCGCAGATGGGATAATGGCAGAAGTCCACCCTGACCCGGCGGTAGCATTGTCTGATGCAGCGCAGCAAATGGATATTGAAACATTTAATCAATTTATGAAAGAATTGAAATAGATTCTTGCATAAAAAGACAATTTAATCTATATTTTAAAGAGGAAAAGTACGCCAACAATTTGTTGGCGTATTCTTTTTCTGTAAAAAAATATGTATATAATGTTCACTATTTACTACAACTATTCTGTACATATGAGTTGTTTTTGAATAAATGGTGAATACTGCATATAAAAGCATGAATATGGTCGATTTATTGCGCTCTCATTAGCAGTGTCGTATGATAATGAAGAGAGAGAATGAGGGAAATAAAGATAGAGGCGTAACTTTGAGGAGGTTATAAGGAATGAATGTAACAATATACGATGTGGCACGAGAAGCCAATGTTTCCATGGCTACAGTTTCTCGTGTAGTCAATGGAAATCCAAATGTGAAACCTGCCACAAGGAAGAAAGTTTTAGATGCCATTGAGCGATTAGGATATCGCCCTAATGCGGTGGCTCGAGGCTTAGCTAGTAAAAAGACAACTACAGTAGGTGTAATCATCCCAGATATTTCAAGCATTTTCTTTGCTGAATTAGCTCGAGGTATTGAGGATATTGCGACGATGTATAACTATAACATCATCTTAAGCAACTCAGATCAAAATAAAGAGAAAGAAATTCACCTCATTAACTCAATGTTAGGTAAGCAAGTAGACGGACTTGTATTCATGGGTGGAAAAATTACCGAAGATCACGTAAGAGAGTTCCAAAATGCGTCAGTCCCGGTTGTACTAGCTGCTACTGTAGATGAAACCCAATCTGTCCCATCTGTTAATATTAATTATGAAGAAGCATCGTATGAAGCGACTAAAACGTTATTCGGTAAAGGTAATGAGCATGTAGCCTTCATCTCAGGCCCGCTTGAAACGAATATTAACGATCAGAAACTTTCAGGTTACTACCGTGCAATCGAAGAACAAGGTAAATCTTATGGAGATCGTTATGTCATCCGAGGTGATTACACGTACGATAGTGGTATTGAAGCTCTTGATCAACTGATTAACATGGAAGAGCGCCCAAGTGCCGTGTTCGTAGCATCTGATGAAATGGCGCTTGGTGTCATTCATGGAGCCCAAGATAAAGGACTTCGTGTGCCTGAGGATGTAGAAGTGTTTGGCTTTGATAATACACGATTAGCGACAATGGTACGGCCGACACTATCTACCGTTGTACAACCGATGTATGATATTGGTGCTGTGTCCATGCGTCTATTGACGAAATATATGAATAACGAAAAAGTTGAAGAACAAAATGTAATTCTTCCACACCGAAATATTGAAAGAAACTCAACAAAATCATAAATATGTCGATATAAAAAATAGATCATTAGGTTTTATATTAGGGAGAGAGACAATGAAACGAAATGATTTATTAACTCCAATTGGCATATTTATAGGAATTACGATGATCTTTGTGGGGATCTTTACCACTGGGGGAGTGGGGGACGTTGTGTCCTTTATTCAGATTTCCTCAATGATTATCGTGCTTGGTGGCCTTGCGGCTGCGCTTTTGATAAACTTTACGTTGGACGAGATCAAACTGACAGGAAAGGTATTAAAAGAATCTTTCCAAACAAATGAGCAGAATTTGTCAGGGCTGATCGATCTGTTCGTACGTCTATCAGAAAGAGCGCGTCGTGAAGGCCTTTTGGCATTAGAATCAGAATTAGAAGAGGTTGAAGACCCGTTTATTAAAAAGGGAATCCTTCTTGCTGTGGATGGTATTGAACCAGAAGTTATAAACGATATTATGAATGCTGAAGTTTCAGCTATTGAAGAAAGGCACAGGCGAGGTCGTGCAATTATCGAAAAGGCTGCTGAATATGCCCCGGCTTGGGGGATGATTGGAACTTTAATTGGATTAGTTCTTATGCTTAAGAATCTAACAGACCCAACGACGCTCGGACCAAATATGGCGATTGCCTTGTTAACGACCTTTTATGGATCGGTTCTTGCTAACCTTGTATTCTCGCCTATGGCCGGGAAATTAGCAAACAAAACAGATCAAGAAATCTTTATAAAACAAGTTACCATAGAAGGTGTAATCGGAGTACAATCGGGGCAAAATCCAAAAATTCTAGAAGAAAAGCTAAGTGCTTTCCTTTCTGGAGATGAGCGTCAACGTCAGGAGGAAGAGCCGACTGAAGAAGACGTAATGGAGGGAGCGCCGAATGAAGCTTAAACGGAAAGAACGCATACAAGAAAAAGGCGCTCCAAAGTGGATGGTCACCTTCTCTGATTTAATGACGTTGATTCTCGTTTTCTTCATCCTGCTTTTTTCCATGTCGCAAATCGATAAAGAAAAATTTGAAGCTGTAGCAGAGTCGTTCCGAAGTCGAGCCATCTTTGATTTTAACCCATCTATTGTTGAGTCAGAGCACCCTGCTGATGAAAAGGATGACAACCAACAAGATATAAGTGAGTTTGAGTCAGAGGAAAAAGAAGATGTAAATAAGGATATGGAAACCGGCGCTACAGATACAAAAGATTCGTTAAACAAGCTTGTAACAGAGGTGGAAACGTTTCTTGAGAACAATGATTTGACGGAGAAGATTACAGCAAATCGAACTGAACGAGGTGTGGTTCTTACATTACAAGAGCAGGTATTGTTTAATACGGCTGAAGCTGAGATCATTTCGACGGGTCAGCCTTTTCTTAAAAAAGTCGGTCAGCTCTTAAATAATATTCCTAACTATGTAAAAGTGGAAGGACATACGGATAATCGTCCTATTTCTAACTATCGTTTTCCTTCGAATTGGGAGTTATCAGCAGCAAGGGCAAGTGGTGTCATCCGGTACTTAGCTCAGGAAACAGCAGTAGATTCAGCTCGTTTTACAGCAGTGGGTTACGGAGATACTCGTCCCCTTGTTCCAAATGATTCAGAAGAAAATTGGCGGAAAAACCGACGTGTTGAAATCGTCATCCTAGATCCAAGCTACAACGTGCGAGAAGGAGTTACATCTCCTTAATCAACTATACATAAAGAAGAGTGTTCCAATGGCCTGAGTGGCATTGGAGCACTCTTTTTTAGTAATGGGTGTCACTTCATTATTTCATGAAGTGAATACCTTTTTACTTTGGGAGATTGTGTTTTAGCTCGATGAACTGCATTGCTTTCTCCAAGACTTTTTCATTTTTCTCTGTAATCTCGGCTTTTCTAGGTATATCTTTATACATGCCTTGCTGGTCGTTCCATGAGTTAGGTAGCTGGACAGGTGCTTTGGGTTGCCATTTGTCCAGCCATTCCTTAGGTATTTCCCCCTCAGCAGGCTTGTCGTGAGCCATTACATTCCAGATCTGCGCCCAGGCCCGGGGAACCACTCTCCAAATGTCATATCCTCCCCCGCCTAAAGCAATCCACTTTCCATCACAGTACTCGTGTGCTAGTTTATGAGCTAGCTTTGGTATAAACTCGTAAAGCTTGGATGTGCAACAAAGGTGCGTTAATGGATCTAAAACATGGGCATCTGCACCATTTTGCGTAATAATCACATCAGGCTGAAAATATTCAGTCACTTTACTGAATGCGGTTTCATAAACGTGCATAAAGGACTCGTCTTCTGTAAAGGCATCTACGGGGATATTAAAACTGTATCCATAGCCTTCTTTTATACCACGCTCGTTTACATTTCCTGTCCCAGGGAAGAGGTACCGACCCGTTTCATGTACGGATAATGTACATACATTTGGATCATCGTAAAATGCCCATTGCACACCATCTCCGTGATGAGCATCAGTATCTATATACAAGACTTTAGCTTGGTAATGCTCTCGAATATACTGAATTGCCACTGCACCATCATTATAAATGCAGAAACCAGATGCCTTGCGCTGGAATCCATGATGTAAGCCGCCACCGAGGTTCAGGGCGTGATCAACTTTATTCTGAAGCACCGCATCAACTGCTGATAATGTTCCGCCTACTAGTAGGGAAGATGCTTCGTGCATCCCATTAAACATTGGGGTATCTTCAGTACCTATTCCAAATTCGTACCCTTCCTCTTCACTAAGCTTTCCTGAGCTCGCTTTTTTGATGGCATCAACATATGGCTTCTCATGTACCAAGAGGAGTTCTTCCTCTGTTGCCATCCTTGGAGATATGAGATCTTGGTCCGTAATGTTCCCAATGCTTTGAAGAAGTTCATAAGCTAGGGTGACTCTTAATTGGTTAAAAGGGTGATCGTCTCTAAAGCGGTACGTCCTAAAATCTTCTGAATAGACAAAGGCTGCCTTGCACGTCATTGTTCCATCCCCGGCATGTTTGGCCATAATACGTCATACCCTGCAAGCTTTAAATCTTCAATAACAGGCATCGGATTCATTGTCTGAAGACGGAACACAAGAACTTTATAAGTGGAATCAGGCTGATAAGGATAGATGAGAACAGACGTTATATTTGTCTTGCGTCTACCAAGTACTGCCGTCACCTCAGGTAAGATCCCTGGTTTATCAATCACCTTAATTTCAATTTGAGAGCTTTGAACGGTTACCCCTGTAAGTTGAATCATCGTATATAGCATGTCTTTCTCTGTAATAATCCCAACAAGTTTGTTTGCTTTTGTGACAGGAACACAAGCGATCTCATGCTCGTAAAAAATACTCGCAATTTCTTCAACAAAGTCTAAAGGGTGAGCGGTTATGACTGGAGAACTCATAATAGATTCTAACTTGTTCTTGAGAGCCTCCTTATCTTGCTCGATTTGAAAAACAGACGGACTAGCGTCCCGTACATCCCGATCAGACACAATTCCAATAACGTGATTATGTTCATCCACAATAGGGATGTGGCGGATGTGATGGTCATTCAATAGTTTTAAAGCGGTTTCAATTGTTTCATCAGCTTTTAGTGATATAACTTCTGTTTTCATAACCTCTTCTACTAGCATTTATAGACCTCCTCGGTTCGCGCGATAACTTCGTCTCGCTAAAAACCTCAATTCCTCAAATCGATCGATTGAAGCTTGAGGTACACGACTTCCAATGCGAGCCATTAAACAGTTGGCTGGATGTGAGACGATCTCTGGATCATCTGTGGGATAGGGTGTTAATCCGCCAGCTCCCATCATTCGCTCCATAACATTACGATAATTCCAAATGTTTAACCCTGTTCCTGAAAGATCCCAGTGCCAGTAATATTCTGTTGAAATGACGATGAAATCTTCCATTTCATCGTCCATCATAGACACCTTTAATAGCCATGAGCCAATCCCATATCCTCTGTAATCTTGAATGACTTCTATAGCACCAAGTTCAAGGAGATCCTGCATTTCAAACTTCGACCATCTTTCTAATGGATCAGGATAAAGGTACGTAACATAACCTACAATGGTGTCTGAGGTTCTGGCAATGAGGATTCTGCCTTCTTCAAAATCGGCAATCTTCTTAACAGCTTCAAATTGTTTCGGGGCCGGCCTGAAGGCTTTAAGCCCTTCGTGAAAATGATAGTTTGCTAGTTCCTCTGAAGGGAGAGGCCCTTCAACGGTAATCGTTCCGGTTTTCGTTTCAATCTCTTGGGAATGATATTCTTTTGTATGCTTCATGCCTCCACCACCTAAAGTTACCTATATTTGTTATCTATTATACAGTAAATCTCACTGAAAAAAATCCCTGAGCTGCAATATGTTGAATCTAAGTATTCAAGGGGAGGACAGAAGGGGGGGGATGATCCGTTATGGTAAAAGGTGCTTATATAAAAAAGGCTATCCCTAAGAGTCTGGGTAGACTCTTGGGATAGCCTTATAGAAATTATCCTTCTGAAGAGGATTCGTCATCGGTTGATGAGTCACCACCAGAGTTATCTGTATCTTCAGATCCTCCAGATCCTCCAGATCCTCCGGAGCCGGAGTCACCGGTTGAACCGGAGTTGTCATCGCCTGATGAGCCATCGTTTTCAGTTCCACCGGATGAATTGTCATCGGTGGAACCGTCGTCCGTATTGCCGTTACCTGAGTTGTTATCGTCTGAACCATTGTTGTTATCATTGTTGCCGTTATCGTTATTGCCATCGTTGTTGTTATTTCCGTTGTTATTGTTGGTTCCATCGTTGTCGTTATTGCCGTTATTGCCGTTATTTCCGTTGTTATTGTTGTTGCCAGAATCTTGATCTTGGTCGCTTGGTGGTGGGTCTGGTGTGAAATCTCCGTATTCATAAGCTTGCGATGCTCCAGATTCCATTCCAAAGTAATCCACCGCTCTTACGATATAAACACCTTTACCAGATATGCCAAGGCTATTTGTTGCTGAATTCCCTATTAGTTGGAAGCCTGCTCCTGGTGTTGGGGCGCGATAGATGCGATAGCCAACAACGTCTCTGCTTCCAGAAGGTGACCATTTTAAGACGCCGCCGCTAGCTGATACAGCACCTGGAGCAGCTGGAGCTTGTCCGTCATTTGGTACCTTATCTGTAGATGGCACACGCACGCTTGCCCACTGGCTATTGTTTGGTACGAGCTGATTTAAGCTTGATAATCGGTCATAGTTGTTACGTTCAATGTACTCTGGATTAAAGAAGACGCCTTCGTTAGTAAATTCAGGTGGTGTAGAATCACCTGCTACATAGGCTTTATCTCCAATCTCAACATAACCTGTCGCGATTAAACTATCGTCTCGTTTTGTTGGAGCGTATTTAGCGTAATAAATGTCACTGCTGACAAGTCCCATTTCAGAACAAAGCTGAGATGGAAGCAAGCCTGAAGCGGCACAGTAGGACTGTCTGACAATACCAGATGGTTGTTTGAAACTTTCTTTTGGAACCATTAAGTCTGGATTTAGATCTGATGCTGCGTTTACAATATCCGTCCAAAGTTTTACGTTACGGTTGCTGTATCCTAGGCTACAGTTCCCGCAGTTTCTTAATGTGCTAGGTGTGTCATAGCCCATCCACATCCCCATTGTGACGTTAGGATTTGTTGCAACAAACCAGGTGTCGTGTACATTTTGAGAAGTACCTGTTTTTCCAGCCCAGTCAACTCCTGGATACTTTAAGCGATTACCAGCGTATCGGGCTGTACCGTAATCTAAAACATCTCTCATCATGTCGACAGTTAAATAAGATGCTTGTTCGCTAAATACATCAACGGGTTCAGATTTGTGTTCATAAAGTATGTCTCCGTCTTTTGTTTCAATCTTATCAATCATGTGAGCATCTACAAACTTACCGTTATTGCCGAAAGTGGCGAAGGCGTTTGTATTCTCTTCTACTGTTACACCCTCAAGAAGACTTCCAAGTGAAGTGGATAAGTTAGTCTTATCTTCTTCTAATAGTGTAGTAAAGCCCATTTTGTCTAAATAGGATGCTGGGTTTTGGTTTCTGATATCAGCATATGTTTTAACTGCTGGCACGTTATAAGACATAGCTAATGCTCTTCTTATAGAAGTTAGGCCATGGAAGCTGCCACCATAGTTACCAGGAGTGTATCCTCCCGCAAAAGCTGTTTCTATGTCTGCTACTACAGAACCTGGATTAGCTTCTCCTAGGTCTATAGCTGGGGCGTATACTAGCAATGGTTTCATTGTACTTCCGTTTGAACGTTTCGCGTCGGTAGCATGATTGAGGTTTTCCAGGTCAAAATCACGTCCACCGATAAAGCTGATGATACTCCCGGTTTTATTTTCAATTAACATTCCACCGACTTGAACGGGCTCTTTAATCGTTTTCTCTTCACCTGTTTCCTCGTCTGTTACTGTCCAAGTTCGAACAGGCCCGTAATGGTTATAATTCTTGTGTAATTCTTGCATTTTGTCATAAATCGGTTTATCAATTGTCGTATGAACTTTCAAGCCATTTTGCACTAATGTTCGATCTGCTAGTGTAGCATATTCTTGTTGCAGTGATTCACTGTTAGCCAGATCTTCTTTTGTATACCCATCCTGTTCAGCTAGGATACGTTGAAGAATGTTAGTGGCTCTCTTTTCTACTTCAAATGCGATATAAGGATATGATTGCACTGGTGAAGGTTCTGGTTCTGTAAAGTTCGCAGCAATGTCGTAATTAACTGCTTTATCGTATTCAGCTTGTGTTATCATTTCGGCTTCTAGCATACGTTGAAGAACCGTTCTCATTCGCTCAATCCCTGGGGTGAGTCCTGCTTCAGATTTAACTTCCCCTGTATTTGTAAAAGGTGTATACATATAAGGGCTTTGTGGCATACCTGCAATATAGGCTGCTTGAGGAAGGTTTAATTCTTTGGCGCTCACTCCAAATATACCTTGAGCAGCAGTTTCAATTCCTGCAACGTTTCTCCCGCCGGCGTTTCGACCGAATGGGACAACATTCAGATATGCTTCTAAGATCTCTTCTTTTTCGAAGAATCGCTCCAATCGTAATGCGAGTAGAATTTCTTTCGCTTTACGTTCGAATGAAACGGTGTCTGTTAAAATTTGATTCTTTATTAACTGTTGGGTGAGTGTACTACCACCTGTTTTAACGTTTGCGTTCGTTACTTCTTGGAAGATCGCACGAATTATGGCTTTAGGTACAACTCCATCATGTGTCTCGAAATTCGCATCTTCAGTGGCGATGACAGCATTGACCACATGATCAGATACCTGGTCAAGGGGCACTTCTTCGCGATATAAATCAGACTGGATCTTTCCTAAGTATGTGTCTCCGGCAAAGTACAATTCTGACGTTTCTTCATAATTGTAAATGTCTTTTTGCATTTCGGCTTTAGCGCGGATTGGTTCATCTTTGACGAGCGAGGCGAAATAACCGGCACCTAGCCCGGCAGCAAAGAACACGCCAATTACACCTACAATGAGGAAGAATAAAACGATGTTCCAGATTACATCATAAGAGATACGGAAATATTTTTGGATCTTTCCGTCTTCCCACCATTTGCGAAGCGGGGATCTATCTGGACCATTTGAATGGTTCTGGCTCATATAACGACCTCCTATTTCATACACGCAATATTATACCATATTGCACCATGAGGAGACATGGTTCAACATGAAATGTGTGTTGCTTTTTAAAAAAATATATGCTATAAATTATGACACAGTCACGTACGATAATGAATAGTAAACCGAGAAGGGTTGAAGTAGTAAGTTGTTCCCTGTTCCAGAAAGCTGACGGTCGCTGTGAGTCAGTACAGAGCAAATTACGAATTACGTCCTGGAGTTTTCTTCTGATGAGTTCAGAAGACGGGTGAATCCGTTATAAATTCCTTGAGTGGTGATCAGTTGTCTGGTTACAACAAGGGTGGTACCGCGAGCGAGCCTCGTCCCTTTTTTAGGGGCGGGGTTTTTTGTGTTCTTTAAAGTTCAATGTGGTTCGTAGTATAACCTGAAAAGGGCGCCTTCAGTACGATTATTACGTTTATGTCGTTACTTAATTTGAGAAAAAGAGGAGTGTACAGAGTGGATATTTTACAAGACTTACAAGCAAGAGGATTAATCAATCAAATGACAGATGAAGAAGGTCTAAAGAAGCATTTAGCTTCAGAACAGGTTACTCTTTACTGTGGTTTCGATCCTACAGGTGATAGTCTTCATATAGGTCATTTACTGCCTGTATTAATTCTTAAGAGATTTCAGCAAGCCGGACACCGTCCGATCGCTTTAGTTGGCGGAGGTACTGGTATGATTGGTGATCCAAGTGGTCGTTCTACAGAGCGCCAGCTTAACGATGAGAACACGGTTCGTCACTACAGTGAACAGCTAGCAGGTCAACTCGCTAAGATCTTAAACTTTGATGAAGGAGAAAATGCAGCTGTAGCGCGTAACAACTTAGACTGGCTGAACCAAATGACGATGATTGAATTCTTGCGAGATGTAGGGAAGCACTTTGGCATTAACTACATGCTAGCGAAAGATTCTGTTGAGTCCCGCATTGAAAACGGGATTTCGTTTACAGAATTCAGCTACATGATTCTGCAGTCTTATGACTTTTTGAACTTATTCCGTAAAGAGAACTGTACTTTACAAATTGGCGGAAGTGACCAATGGGGGAATATTACGGCTGGGCTTGAGCTTATTCGTAAGAACTCGACTGAAGGTGAAGAAGCGAAAGCATTCGGACTAACGGTTCCATTAATTACGAAAGCCGATGGAAGTAAGTTTGGTAAAACAGCTGGTGGGGCCATTTGGTTAGACTCTGAAAAGACTACGCCATACGAATTCTACCAGTTCTGGATTAACACAGACGACCGTGATGTTGTGAATTTCCTTCATTACTTTACATTCTTGAGCTTAGACGAAATTGGTGAGCTGACTAAGGAAGTAGAAACGCAACCTGAGAAACGTGTTGCTCAGCGCAGGTTAGCAGAAGAAATGACGAAGATGGTTCATGACGAGAAAGCATTGGAACAGGCTGAAAAGATATCTGAAGCGCTCTTTAGCGGTGATCTTAAGCAGCTAACAGGTGATGAAATTGAACAAGGCTTTAAAGACGTTCCTACTTATAACTTAGAGGAAGAAGAAAAAGGTTTAATTGATCTTTTAGTTGAAGCAAAGATTTCTTCTTCAAAACGTCAGGCCCGTGAAGATATTCAGAATGGTGCGATTTACATTAATGGTGAACGTGAGCAAGACATGAAATATACAGTGGATGCTGAAGATCGCATCGATGGCAAGTTTACAATTATCCGTCGTGGTAAGAAGAAATACTTCTTGGTACGCTTTGAAGGATAATAAAATAGAACAAAATAAAAAGCCGCTTAGAGTTTGAATGACTCTAAGCGGTTTTTTATACATGAATTGCGCTATCCCCCCTCTGTTCTTAGTTACATCAGTCCCTTTTAATGCGAAAGTGCTGAAGTTGATAAGGAAGTAAGCTTTTATATCTTTGTTGAATAAATCGGTCATCAATAAGTACAATTGTACCTGAATCAGTTTCTGTACGAACTAGTCTTCCTGCTGCCTGCAGGACTTTATTCATGCCAGGATACATATAAGCATAGTCAAATCCATTCTTTCCTCGCTCGTCGAAATAACGCTTCATGATGTCTTGTTCATCATTTAATTTCGGTAATCCCACACTAACTACTAGAACCCCGTTTAAACGGTCTCCTCTTAAATCGACCCCTTCTGAGAAAATTCCTCCTAATACCGCAAATCCGATCAATGAATCTTCACGGTCTTCACGGAATTCGGCTAGATATTGTTCACGGTCTTGTTCGGTCATTTGAGGCGTTTGTAGTAGCACGGAAGCTGGATGATCTAGTTCTTGAATTCGTGCATATACCTGCTCCATATATACGTAAGAAGGGAAGAAGACAAGATAGTTTCCTGGTTTCTCTTGTATTAATTTTATTAATGTACCAACGATTGAACCGATAGATTGATCTCGGTCATGGTAACGGGTCGATATGGGTTGAATGTACATCTCAACATTTTGCCTATCAAATGGTGAAGGGATTGAAAAAGTATAGTCCCCTTTTGTCCACCCGAGCATGTCTTTATAGTAATCAAATGGAGCGAATGTCGCTGAGAAGAAAACTGTTGCTCCATATCCCTTAGTTGTTTTGTGTAATAAAGAAGAGGGATCTACACAAAAAAGTTTGAGCTCTACTTCGCTTTTATAACGTCTTATGTAGGTGACATAAGATGCATCATAGAGTTTTGAAATCCGCACAAAACTTAGAGCCATAAAATACGTTTCGATTAATAGAGATTCTGTATTTTCTACGTATGGGATTTCTAGTTCAGCCAGATCAATAAAGCGTTCCACATCCTCAACGATACCTTCAGGAATTTCTGTCATCGTTGTCATGTATTGGTCGTCATCCATTGACTTTTTTAGCGCTAACAAGGACTGGTCGATAAGGTGGACGGATTCATATAAGTGCGGATTCTTTGATTTGTACTCACGCTTAAGTTGCAAAAAAGCTGATTTCATTAGTAGCGCTGAATACATAGACTGGGACCTGTCAACAAGATTATGGGCTTCATCCACAAGCAGTGTTGTCTTCTTTTTTGTTTCATTCCATAAACGTTTGAAAGATACTCTGGGATCAAATACATAATTGTAATCACATATGATGGCGTCAGCGTGATAAGCGGCATCTATCGAAAACTCAAAAGGACAGACTCGATGTTTTCGCGCATAAAGTTCGATTACGTCTCTTGTTATCAAGGTCTCATTTGACAATAAGTCTAGCAGAGCTTCATTGATACGGTCATAATATCCATCAGCAAATGGGCAATAATCTACCTGACATCCTTCATTTGTGAAACACATTTTGTTTTTAGCGGTTACCGTAACGGTATGGAAATTCAACCCTTTCTCTTCCATAAGGGAGAGCGCCTCTTCAGCAGCCTGTCTTGTTATCGTCTTAGCTGTTAAGTAGAAAAATTGTTCTGCCCTTCCTTCCCCAATTGCTTTAATAGTAGGAAATAGAGTGGAGATGGTTTTTCCTGTTCCGGTTGGAGCGTGAGCGAATAGGGTTTTATGATCTGTAATTGTCTTATATACAGCCCCAGCAAACTTTCGCTGGCCAGTTCGAAAAGCAGGGTAAGGGAAAGTGAGGTGTTGAATGCTTTGTTGTCGAGTTATTCTATGCTCAGTCATTAGCTTAGCGTAAGGAATATACTGATCCATCATAATGTGAAACCACTCTGTTAATTCAGTTGAGCTAAACGATTTAACATACTGTTTTCGTTCAGATGAAGGCAAATGAACGTAAGTAAGTTGAACATCAATTTCATCGAGTTCTTGTTGAGTTACGTAAATATATGCATAGCATTTCGCTTGCGCCCAGTGGACGGGATGAGAATCTTCCTCAATGTCATAAATTGACGAAGATGTAGATTTGATTTCATCAATGATCATTTTATTCTCTTTTTGAAGTAATCCATCACAACGTCCTTCAATGTGAATATGTATAGATTCAGCTATATGAGTGTACGCCAGGTGAACTTCCTTTTGATCATGTTCACTGTAATCGTTCTGCACCATTTGATGTGCTTTTGTTCCTTCGGTAAGGGACGTAGTCGTTTTAAAACGTCGATCAAGACTTCCGGAGCGATAGACATATTCAACTAAACCCCTTATAGATGTTCTTAACTCTGTCATGTTATCACCAGATTCTTTTTCATTTTTATCAGATCTAATTCCTGCCGTGTTTAGAGGAACGAATATGAATAATAGGCATTCTATTTTATGCTAGATCTTATATGGTAGTGAAAGTATTGTAACATTGAATAATTGAAGGATGTAGTCTGAAAGGGGGGGGGATATTAAAAAAAGATGACTCTAATGAGGCATCTTTTAGAAGATAAAGATTGCTGAGACAATCGCTGTCAGAATAAAGGTAATCAAATAAATAATAGAGAGAATTCTGATGCTAGAATTCTTTTCATACTTATGGGATCGCTGAAGTTCTGATGCTGGTGCTTCACCCTCCACTTCTCGTTGTTCAATAGATTTGTTCACATTTTTACCGACTAAGAGTGTTCCAATAAAGGCCAGGACGCAAATCCCAATGACGATAGCGATATATAAGGTATACACGTGATCCCCTCCTTTATGCTTCTATTCTTAGTGTATCAGGAAATGGAAATAGATGATAATAAAATCATAAAAAACACCCATCCGCCAAGGATGGGTGTTACAGAGAAGCTATTAACGAGAGTAGAACTCAACGATAAGCGCTTCGTTAATTTCAGAAGGCATTTCAGAACGCTCAGGGAAGCGAACATAAGAACCTTCAAGCTTTTCTGTATCGAATGATACATACTCAGGTACGAAGTTGTTTGCTTCGATTGCATCCTTGATTACGTCAAGGTTAGCAGATTTTTCGCGAACTGCGATTGTTTGACCAGGCTTCACACGGTAAGATGGGATGTTTACGCGTCCACCATCTACAAGAATGTGACCATGGTTAACTAGTTGGCGAGCTTGCGCGCGAGTGCGAGCAAGACCTAAGCGGTAAACGATGTTGTCCAGGCGAGACTCTAGAAGTGTTAAGAAGTTTTCACCGTGGATCCCTTTCATGTTACCTGCTTCTTCGAATAGACGACGGAATTGACGTTCGTTAACTCCGAACATGAAACGAAGTTTTTGCTTCTCTTGAAGCTGTGTACCATATTCTGAAAGCTTTTTACGCTGGTTAGGACCGTGTTGGCCAGGAGCGTAAGGGCGTTTTTCTAACTCTTTACCAGTACCGGATAAAGAAATACCTAAACGACGAGATTTTTTCCAAGTGGAATCTGTGTAACGTGCCATTGGATGATCTCTCCTTTTCTATTTTTATTTTGTATAAAATAAAAACAGGAGTGCCCCGTTCTCGAAGCTCATTTTGTTTTCATGCACCATCGCTCCAGCAGCCGAGAGTTACGCGATACACCTCTTGATGAAAGAGGAACAAAATGATAACAACAGTGGTTCACCTAAGCTGCCTTTTATTTTACACAAACGCTATTATAGAATTTATCCTGTCATAAGTCAAGCACGTTCAATAAGAAGTTTAGAAGGAAATAAGGTATTCACGAATCAGGTTATGATATAATGAGGCAAAAATTTTTTTGTGAGGTTTATACTGAATGAAGTCTAAAGAGGATTATAAAGCAGAAACGAAGCAATCTCAATCTGTTCGCTATGTAATTATTTGCATATTAATAGTGGCTGTTGGGATTGCTATAATGCTACAAAATAATAGGATGAAACATATAAATCAACCATTAGCAACTCAGACTCCACTTCTAGATTCCCGGCAAGTGGGAAATGGGATAGAAGTTACTTTGACAACGTTAAAAGAAGAGCAACCCTATTTAGTGGTCTATAGCGTAGACCGTCAAACGTACTCCTTCACTGCAAATGCCTATAAGAAACTTGATGAACCGATTCAAGAGATTAGATATTCACAAGGCGGGGAATTGTGGATAAGGCGCGATTCGGAATGGATTCTTTTAGATGAAGAACTGAAGCCGATAAGTTCTTCAGCAACCGGTCCGCCCAAATATAAAAAAAGTTTTCCTTCTTTAAAAGAGGTCACTCAAGTTGGGGATACATTCCAAGCTACAGTTGAAGATGGTAATGGAAGCAAATGGTCAAATACCTTTACTAAACGTCCCCTTGAAGTGGAGAGGTTAGTACCTCAAGAAAACGTTTGGGTAGTTCTTTTAGAGGGCTTCTCGGTTAAAATTGTTAAAAAATGAAAAATATTTTGAAAAGTAATAGGAAAAAAAGACTATAAGAAGTATAATGATAGAAAGAATCTTATTATAGAGAACTCCACTGAAATAAGGTGATGTATAGATGATTTCTAATAAAGCAAAGAGTCAATTTCGTTGTCAGTTAAAAGCACATTTTTTTGACTTGATGACGGAGGATGAACAAGGCGATTGGTCACGATTCGTGAAAGATTTACAGGCTATAATCACGGATTCAATTAAAGCCCAAGAGGCCTGCATATACATATACAACAAAGCTGAAGATGCATTTATGTTAATTTATTCCACGTGGAACAATAATCACCTAGCGAGTGAGGTACTTACTTTCAAAGATTGGTTGTGGCTAAGCGAGAACCAAACGATCGTGGGGACTTCTATCATTGCAAGAGAGCACTCAGATCAAGACTATCGTTACTTCATTCCGTTGGTTGATCATGAGGAAGCTTATGGGTATATAAGTATTTCCTATAAATCAGAAGAAAATGTGGTGCTTCGTGATTTAGAAATCGTAGGAGAAGAGGTCTCTAACGTTTATTTAAAAATGAGGTCTTATTACCAATCATTAGATGAAGAGAAACGGCATGAACGTTTGTTTAGGGTTACCGCAAAGTTTCATTCATCAATGAACATGGACGATGTCCTTGCTGAAATCATTGACACTTTACGTCAGTTGTATCCCGTGTTTGATTATTACCTGTTACTCTCTCATGATTATTCTAGTGCTCACAAGCTCCCGATTAGAGAGCTTGTGTATGATAGTGATGGGGCTAACAACTCTAGTGCTCAAGCTTATTTAACGGGAGAATTTCAGTTTGAAGATTCGTGGAATGAGCGACAGTCATGCTTTTATGCCCCACTTAAAGGAAAGCAAGGTGTTTACGGGGTATTACAAGTTGTAGCTCCAAAAACCGTTAAGTTTGTGAACGAAGATATTAACTTTATAACGCTACTGGCTAATACTGCGGGTAATGCACTTGAGAATGCGCGATTGTACCAACAGTCTAAACGATTAATTTCAGACTTGCAGTTAATTAATGAAACGACCCATAAGTTAAATTCTAATTTGAGATTATCAGATACAATATCGTTTCTCTCTAACCAAATACTTCATTCTTTTCATGCCGAAGAAGTAGGTGTACTTCTCTTTCAAGATGGAAATGTTGAAGATTACCAGGTTCTGCAAGAAAGCTCATCCTTCTTCTCTCAAGATCGGGCAGAGATGTTGCTTCAATACATTACGACTTCAATTGGTGAGCAAAGGGATGCGTTATTTATAGGGGACTTCTCAGCAAAGAACCTTTCTTTCAATAGTCCTTACCAATCGATTATGGCCATCCCGATGATTCAAACGGAATCGTTAAAAGGGGTAGTAATTGTAATGCATACAATGCCATATTTCTTCTCATTTGAAACGTTTAAGCTTTTGCAATCGCTTGTCCATCATTCCACGCTTGCCTTTGCAAACTCTATGCTTCGAGAAGAATTAGAGAGATTGGTCAGTACGGACTATTTAACAAAGCTTTACTCTAGGAAGCATTTAGATGAAACCGTTCATAAACATGTAGGCCAAGATCATGATGGGTCATTTATCATTGTCGATATTGATAACTTCAAACAAGTAAATGATACATATGGCCACCAAGAAGGAGATCGTATCATTGTTGAAGTGTCAAACTTATTGAGACGAGAAATAGGTGAAAAGGGAATTACCGCTCGTTGGGGCGGGGAAGAGTTGGCGATTTATCTTCCTGAAGTCGATGTAAATGAAGCCTATAAAATTGGTGAGGAGTTAGTCAGGAAAGTTAGAGACTATACAAAACCTCGCGTTACGATTTCTTGTGGTGTATCTTATTGGGATGCTTCAAGCGAAGGGGACGTCGTTGATTTATTCAGGCGTGCAGATAGAGCTTTATATGAAGCTAAAGAATCGGGGAAAAATTGTATAAAGCGTGAACAAACGATGGGGATCGAGTAAACTAAAGGGAAGTAAATGTATGAGGGTTACACCATGTGCTCTGTAAGATAAATAGACACTCATTATAGGTTAAATAGTGGACATATGAAAACGCAGAGATGAAAAATCTCTGCGTTTTTCTACATCCTTATAGGGTAAAGTGTTAAATGTATTGCTCAACAATTTTAGCGAATTGCTCGATATACTTCTCATCGGTTTCATCAAAGCGTTCTTTAACAGGGCTGTCAATGTCTAAAACGCCAAATATATTTCCATCTTTATACATTGGTACGACTATTTCTGACTGACTGGCAGCATCACAAGCGATGTGTCCTGGGAATTCATGGACATCAGCTACACGTTGAGTTTTACCCTCAGCAACTGCAGTTCCGCATACGCCTTTGCCATTTGGGATTCTCACGCAAGCTGGAAGTCCTTGGAAAGGACCTAACACAAGTTCATCTTGTTTCCAGATGTAAAAGCCAACCCAGTTTACTTGATCGAGAAACTGGTTTAATAGAGACGAAGCATTGGCGAGGTTGGCTACTTGGTCAGGTTCATCTTCAATTAGAGCTTTTAGTTGCTTTAACAATAAGTCATAATTTTGTTCTTTTGTTCCGTTGTAATGTTCGACATTAAACATCAAATATTCCTCCTATTTTGGCAAAAATCCTAAAAGTACGGGGCGAAAGTTGACGAGCGATTCATGCAGGATTCTTACCTTATTCAACGAATCTTTTCGAATAAGGAGGTCATGCGCTATGACAAAATCGTCAACAAGACAAAAAGTGATGGATGCAGCGTGTTTGTTGTTTTATACGAAAGGCTACACTGGAACCTCTGTTCGCGATATCGCCGCAAAAGCCAAAGTTAATGTTTCGCTTATCAGTTACCATTTTACAAATAAACAAGGCTTACTTGAACATCTCATGGTCCAATATTTTGAGCCTTATATAGAGTTATTAGAGCAACAACGAGATAGTAATCAACGATTATCTTCGCAAGAAAGACTCCGTAAAATGATAGAAGTAATTATACAGTATAAGAAAGAGCATCATCAATTTACATGCTTCATCCACAGGGAATTAACGCTTGATAACGTACTTGTGCGCGAGATGATGGTCACCTATTTGGCGAAAGAAAAGTATATCTTATTCAAACTTTTCAAAGAATCGTTGAAACATACCCGCGTAAAGCAAATGCAAACTCAACATTTGTTTCTTCAGTTCAAAGGGATGTTGATGATGCCATTTTTAATGCCTTATGAGATGAGAGAACATGTATTGTGGGATCAATCACCGGAATTTTTCGTGAAACAATATACAGAAACGATTATGCATTGGCTAGAACATGTGTATCAGTCAGGTGGCCTACCTCCGAAAAAAGAAAGCATTATGTAGTACTTGTACCTTTAGAAAAAACTGAACAAGTGACTCGAAATAGATCTACGAAAGGAATGCACTAAGAGCTTTGTAAGCTCTTAGTGCATTTTAATAGACGTTTGAAACGTATTGCTTTAGTTGAGAATAACCAGCTCCGAGATCTTCAGATTTATGAGCATCTGAACCGTAAACGAGTGGGATTCCTTTGCGAAATGCTTTCTCTAAAACGGATGGGTGAGGGTATGTGGATTGACAATAAGGTTTTCTCAAACCAGCGCTATTTATATCTAGTGAATAGTTTCTTTTTTTAATGCTTCCTAATATAGCATCTGTCTCTTCTGTAAAAGGTTCTTCTGTTGGAAATAGCTTTTGGAACTTATGCGAGAGGGTCATATGACCAATTCTTGTTGGCTTATAACGACCTAAATCTGCTTCTATGGAGCGGAGAAGTGTTTGGTAATATAGTCGGTGTACTTCATCAACTCCTCCATGAGCATCAATAAGCTTTCTGAAAGAATCAGGGCTGTAATCCAAGCACACAAATTCAGATGGCGTTGGGAGAAAATGAACAGATAAAATGCTATCTGTTAAAGAAGCTCCATATGCATTGAGAAATTTTTTGATTTCTTCTTCATACCCCTCAATGTAATCTACTTCTAAACCGATATGAATGGTGATGTCTTTCTCGTAGTTTTTTTTCAATTGTTGTAACGTGGAAATATAATCATCCATCATTTGTATTTCCATACCACTATCCTTGGTAGGTACAGGATCTGTGAAGGATGGGGGCAATGGTGCATGTTCAGTAAAACTAATAGATGAATAAGTTTGTAAAATGGCGTTTTCAATGTACTGTTTTAGGGTATCCCTTGATCCATGGGGGCAGAATGGGGTGTGTACATGCCCGTCAATAATCATAAGTGAACCTCCTTTAAAAAAGGTGTAGAAAAAAATGTAAAAAGGTTAATAAATTTGAAAAAATTTAGCCAAAATGACCGTTTACATGGTATCATAAAAACATTACTATATACATATTTTTACCTGGTATGACATAGATGAACTATTGACAGTTAGGAGGCTTTATATGGCGTATGGCATCGGTGCGATACTAGCAGTGATCGTTGGAGTTATTGTGGGGTTGATTTTTAGGAAGCAGGTTTATGATGAAGTCGACCGGCTTGAAGGTTGGAAGATGGATATCATGAACCGTGAAGTAACAGAAGAGCTTTCCAAGGTGAAATCTTTGAATTTGTCGGGTGAGACACAAGAAAGGTTTGAGTCCTGGCGCTCTGAATGGGACGACATATTATCCAAGCAACTTCCTAACCTTGAAGAGCAACTTTTTGAGGCGGAGGATTATGCAGATAAATACCGATTCGGTTCTGCAAAAAAAGTCATAAAAACGATTGAAGACCATTTAAAAACGATTGAGTCTTCAATTGATAAGATGTTTGAAGAATTAGAAACGTTACTTCATTCTGAAGAAAACAGTCGTAAAGATATTGAAACACTCCATCCACAAACAAAACAACTTCGTAAAAAGTTATTGCAACAACGCCATCGATATGGGAGTGCTGAGGTTCGTTTTGAAGTCCTAATCGACGCTGCTGAAGAGAAATTGCAGAGTTATTATCAGCTTGTCGAACAAGGTAACTATTTCGAAGCGAATGAACTTGTTCAAACCATGAAAGACGAGATTGATCAACTAACTGTCCAAATTGAAGAATTTCCTTCGCTTTATAAGATGTGTAAACAAGAACTCCCTTCACAAATCGAGGACTTGGTAAACGGATTGAAGCAAATGAGTGATGATGGGTATCGAGTAGAAGCGTATAATTTTGAGGAAGAACTTGCGGGCTTTCAGGAGCAGCTTAATCGATATTCCGAACAATTGGATCAAGCAGACATGGAAGAAGCTCGTTCAGGAGCGGTTGAGATTGAAGAACGCGTGAATGAAATGTTCGCCCAATTAGAGAAGGAAGCTATTGCAAGAAGTTATGTAGAGAAACATCAACCAAACTTATTATCTCAACTTCAATCTATTCGTGAAGATATCCGGTTGAGTAAAGAAGAAATCGAAGTATTGCAGCATACATACCAATTTGAGGATAAAGATTTGGAAATTCATACAAGTCTTGAGAAATGGGTTAATCTGCTATTAAAGCAATATAACGACATTATGGACGAACTTCAAGAGGGTCTGCCTCATTCCTCTATAAGAGAGGAATTAGAGCGATGGGCAGTTCAACTTCAAGAGCTTATCGAACAGCATCAACAGTTTAAGGAACGTTTACATGAAGTTCGTGCTGGGGAAAGGGAAGCGAAAGAACAGATAACAGTAATGAAGCAAAAGCTAATTGCTGTAAACCGCAAGTTGCAAAAGAGCAACATCCCAGGGGTGCCTTTGTATTTACAAAATGCAATTGAAGCAGCAGCCCATTCCCTATACCGTGTGCACGACTTGTTAGATGAACAACCGCTTGACATGATCAAGGTTAGAGAGTCGCTTGACAGTGCAACGAAAGAAACGGAGAGTGCTGCTGAGCAAACAGAGCTTCTCTTAGATCAAGCAACTTTAGTTGAGACAATGATTCAATATGGTAATCGTTATCGCAGTCAGTACCCATTTACTGCAGCAAAGTTATCTGAAGCGGAACGCTCGTTTAGGAACTATGAGTACGATCAAGCATTAGAGTTAGCAACGGATGCACTTGAAGAAGTTGAACCCGGGGCGCGTGATCGCTTGGGTGAATATATTGGAGTGAGTACGACGGTAGGATAGGAGGCAAGCATGAAGAATCGCTTAGTTATGAGTCTTTCCTTTTTATCAATCGGGATTTGGATTGTCGTAATCTTACTCTTGATGTTTCCTTCAGAAGAAAGCGCAATGGGACAGCACGGCGAACGAGTTCCACCTACTCTTCAGCTGAAGTCATCTGATAATATATCTAGAATGGCCTCTGATTATGAAGCTTTCAACATTGAAGAAGTGAACGAAAAGTATGAAAGAACATGGGAAGAGAAAGGTTTAACCCGTTCTTGGGCTAATGAGTGGAGTGAAGATGGCACGTTTTCGATTGATGATCTGTTAACAAAACTAGAGATTCAGTAAAGTCCTTTCCTGTTTGGAAAGGACTTTTTTTAGGTTATGTTAATGTTTATTGTGATTTTAAGTTTTTCATAAGCCCCTTATATGGAAGACTTAAAGTTGAGAGAATGCTTCCGTTTGCTCAAATTGAGAATAAGGTGGTTCGGGAAATCACTCGCTTTCCGCGGCGAGCTGGGAAGCCTCCTCGTTCGCTAACGCTCTCTGTGGGGTCTTCCCTATGCTCCAACTGCCGCAGGAGTCTCGCAATTTCCCGAACCACCTTTGCCATATAAGGAAGGAACGGAAGCATACTGTATAAAGAAGCAGGATTAATTTAGAGCCCTCGCCGAGCTAGAGCTGCGGGGCCGTTCTACAACTTCTGATAAGGGGTGTCTGGGGAACGGGGAGCCTCCTGCGGGAGAAAGAGGTCGACGAGATCCCGCAGGGTGGTTTTCCCGAGGAAGCTCGACAGCTCGCCCGCGGAAAGCGAGTCGTTCCCCAGACATCCCAAGCTCTCAACAAAATAACGGCCCCATTTACACTAACATGTCGCATCTTTGAGGCTTTAACAATCCTGCCATAATCTTGACCGACAGAGTATTTCTACAAGGGAAGGGTCTGAAACTTCTTCCTAATCATGTTATAGTAATGGTGACATATGAGAGTGATTGACAGATCGCTCAGAAGAAACGTATGATAATAGAATTGATTGCAATAAGAGAAAAAGGGGATCGGTGCCATGATTTACTTTGACAATAGTGCCACGACAAAACCATATCCCGAAGTGCTAAAAAGCTTTCAGCAAGTATCAGAGCGATATTATGGGAATCCTTCATCTATACACGCTTTTGGAAGTGAAGCAGAAAGACTTCTTCAACAGTCGAAAAAGCAAGCTTCTCAATTGCTGGGTATTCAATCAGATGAAATCATCTTTACCTCTGGAGGAACTGAAGGGAACAATTTAGCTGTAAAAGGGATTGCTTTACAACACCAAAATCGAGGGAAGCATATTATTACTACTTCCATAGAGCACCCTTCCGTGTTGGAGGCATGTCGTTCATTAGAGTCGCTTGGGTTCGAGGTTACCTATCTTTCTGTTAATGAGCACGGGCGTGTTAGTGTGGAAGATATACAAAAGGCAATTCGTGAAGACACTATTTTAATTAGTGTTATGCACGTCAACAATGAACTTGGAACAATTCAACCCATTGAAGAGATTGCTATGGTTGCTCGTCAGTATCCTAAACTTTATTTCCATGTCGACCACGTTCAAGGATTAGGGAAGACGGACCTGGACTTGTCCCTTATTGATTTGTGTACGATGTCAAGCCATAAAATACATGGTCTGAAGGGAACTGGTATCCTTTATGTGAAGCGGAATACCTCGTTATTTCCATTGCTGCACGGAGGGAGTCAAGAAGCTTCTTACCGGGCAGGAACCGAAAATCTCCCTGGTATTGTTGCAATGGTTAAAGCAATTCGCATGACAAAGGAAAACCAAAAAAACAAAATGGAACACTTAAAGGAATTGCATCACTATTTACGTGAAAAGATTTCTGAAATAGATGAAGTTGTTATGAACACACCTTCTGAGGGTGCACCACACATCGTGAACTTTTCAGTGCCTGGATACAAGCCAGAAGTGGTCATTCATGCTCTCGGTGAAGAAGGGATCTTTATTTCCACAAAGTCAGCATGTTCTTCTAAACATGCTGATGAGAGTGCTGTCCTTACTGCTTGTGGCCATTCACATGAACGGTCTTCTGCAGGACTTCGTGTTAGTATCACGTATGATAATACGAAGGAAGAAGGGGCGCGATTTATACACGTGCTTCAAAATGTATTAACCGAATTAAAAGAAGTAATGGGGTAGATAACATGCATTATGATCATATATTAATCCGCTACGGAGAAATGTCGTTAAAGGGTAAAAACTTAAAACACTTTGTAGCTAAGTTGTATGAAAATGTAAAAGCGAAATTGCACGATTACGAAAATATTAAGATTAAGCGAAACAGAAATCGTATGTATATCTTACTGAATGGTGAGGAACCACAACCCATTCTAGAAAGATGTAAAGATGTCTTTGGGATTCAGTCATTTAGCTTAGCGATTAAAGTAGAGAATGAAGAAGAACAAATGAAAGAAGCGGTTCAGTATGCATTAACGCATGCGAAGAACACGAAAACGTTCAAAATTTCTACTCGTCGTGTTGATAAAGACTTCCCTATTGATTCACAAGCTATGAACCGAGTTCTTGGTGGTTATGTTCTTTCGAATACAGAAGGATATACAGTTGATGTACACAATCCTGATATAGAGATTAACGTTGAAATTCGAAAAGATGGAACGTATATCACTTCAGAGAAAATTCTTGGTGCTGGGGGACTTCCGGTAGGTACAACAGGTAAAAGCCTTCTACTCCTTTCTGGAGGGATTGATAGTCCTGTAGCTGGCTATTTATCGATGAAGCGCGGAGTAGAAATCGAAGCAATTCACTTCCATTCACCTCCTTATACAAGTGAGCGCGCAAAGCAGAAGGTTCTTGATTTAGCAAAGCAATTAACTCGATATGGGCATAAGATTAAAGTTCATATTGTACCTTTTACCAAGTTGCAACAGACCATTCATCGTGAGATCCCTGAAGGCTATGGCATGACTGTAATGCGTCGTGTTATGCTTCAGGTTAGTGAGCGAGTGGCTGAAGAGAGAGGTATTCTTTCCTTTACAACCGGAGAAAGCCTTGGACAAGTCGCAAGCCAAACAATGGAAAGCATGAATACAATTAACGAAGTAACCAATTATCCAATTATTCGTCCCCTTGTATCCATGGACAAATTGGAAATAATTGATATTTCTAAGCGGATTGATATGTATGACATTTCCATTCGTCCTTTTGAGGATTGCTGTACAGTATTCGTACCAAGTGCACCGAAGACAAGACCTACTCGTGAAAAGGTTCTTCAATATGAAGAGCGAGTTGACTTTACTGATGAAATCGCAGAAACTGTTGCAGGAATTGAAACGGTTGAATTCGAAGAGAAGCACACGCAAGAAGAAGACGAATTTTCTGATTTGCTCTAATAGATAAACTTAGTTGAACTGCCAAAAACTGTTCAGGATGAGATCCTCCTTGTGACGCATGCTAGTAGTAACAAGGAGGTGAGACACACATGGCATATAACAACTCAAACGAACTTGTAGTACCTGGCGTACAACAAGCTCTAGACCAAATGAAATATGAAATCGCTCAAGAATTTGGCGTACAACTTGGTCCTGACTCTACATCCCGTCAAAACGGTTCTGTAGGTGGGGAGATCACTAAGCGTCTAGTTCAAATGGCTGAACAACAGTACAGCGGTGGGCAACAACAATAATTAAATAAATTGGTATCAAAGGGCAGTGGCGACACTGTCCTTTTCCTATGGGGTGAAAAGGAGACCGTTACATTTGATGAGTGCTAGGGCTTGCTCGGGGACAACTCGCTTTCCTGCGGGGAGCTTTGAAGCCTCCTCGTTCGCTGACGCTCTCTGTGGGGGTCTCCCCTAGGCTCCTTTTCCCGCGGGAGTCTCGCAGTCCCCGAGCAAGCCCTGGCTTTAAATAGGTGAACGGCCTCGCAGTTTTTCAGGCCCACCTTACACTCAATAAAAGTAAAACGGAAACATTCTCACAGCTTCGACTATTCACAATCCTGCCCCAATGGACAATAGAGAAGGTCAGGAAGTTGTGACTCCATCGGGAAATGTGATATGTTACATAAAAACAAGGGAGTAGGTACATATGGCAGAGTTATGGTATGGTGGAACGATTTACACGATGAGCCAAGAAGGAGAGCAGGTAGAGGCTGTTGTCACGAAGAATGGCCGTATTGAGATGGCAGGTGCTCTTGAAGATGTGATGAAGAAGTGGGAAGGTTCTATTGATGTGGAACATCACCTTCAAGGCCAGGTCATGTACCCGGGTTTTGTAGATAGTCACTTGCACATCATTGGTCACGGTGAGAGGTTATTGCGTTTGGATTTATCGTTTATGAAGTCTCCTGAAGAGGTGAAGGAAGCGGTATCTTCTCACGCCTCACAACTTCCACCAGGAGAATGGCTTATTGGTGAGGGGTGGAATGAGAATCAGTGGGCAGACCCCCGTATTATACATAAATCAGAGTTAGATGAGATTTCAACCGATCATCCGATCATGCTAACTCGAGTGTGTCGACATGCACTGTTAGCTAATTCGAAGGCAATGGAGCTTGCTGGAGTTACAGAAGACAGTGTAGACCCTCAAGGGGGAAAGATTGTAAGGGATTATCGTGGTGCAACGACTGGATATTTCTTGGATGCGGCTCAAGAACCCATTAAGGCAGCTATGCCCGATTATAGTCAGTCTTATCTTGAAAAAGCTGTATCTGTGGCTGTAGAGGACCTTACGAGGAATGGCATCGTTGGTGGTCATAGTGAAGATCTTAATTACTACGGTGGTTTTAAAAAGACATATGGTGCTTTTCAAAATAGTATAGGAGCTCATCAATCGAAATTCAGGGCTCATCTTCTTGTTCATCATGAGGTATTAGATGACATGTTGACAGAAGATTTGACTTACAAGAGTGGATCAGATTTCGTTGAGCTTGGTGCTGTAAAGATTTTTTCTGATGGGGCTATCGGTGGCCGTACTGCTCTCTTATCTGAAGGCTATGAAGATGACAAAGGGAATAAAGGGATGGCTATCCACCAAGAAGAGCATTTAGCTCAGATTGTTAAAAAAGCACGAAAGCACAATCTGCCTGTAGCTGTTCATGCAATCGGGGATGAAGCTGTTGCAATGATTACACGCATATTAAATGGGGTACCTGATGCTCCGCATCGAGACCGTATTATTCATGCACAGTTTATGCGAGATGAGCTTTATGACCAGGTGAAGACGACGAACTCCATTGTGGATATTCAACCTACATTTGTTTCTTCTGATTTTCCATGGGTTTTAGAAAGAATTGGTGAACATCGTTTAAAGAATGCTTATCCTTGGAAGAGTCTGTTACAAAGTGGCATACCTTGTGCTGGTGGTTCAGATGCGCCGATCGAGGAGATTAACCCACTTTTAGCCATTCAAGCAGCGGTTACCCGCAAATCTGTTCACGATCAAAAGATGTACGGTAGAGAACAGTGTCTGACTATGTACGAAGCTGTTTCTCTTTATACAAAGGGGAGTGCATATGCAATTCATGAAGAGAGCAGGAGGGGACAGATTCTTAAAGGGTACGATGCAGATTTTACTGTTTTTGATCGCGACCTCTTTGCACTTCATCCCGATCGTCTGCTAGAAGCAAATGTAACAAGAACCGTTGTTGATGGTACAGTCGTTTATCAGCGTTAATCTAAAATAAGATATAAATAAACCGTCTAGAGTTCTCCTCTAGACGGTTTTTATTATAAAAACGTCCTCTTAACACGTTCCCAATAAGAGTTATCTTTCAATTTAATTGTTTTAATGACCTTGTCGCTTAAGTTAATTTTTACGCTTCGAATATTGCGTATAGGAAGGGCTTCATTATCGATTCCTAAGATTGGATAGTCGTTTCCATCTTGCACTAATTGTAAATTCAGTGTGCGATCACCACTTAGAATGAAAGAAGAGCCAAGTGTCCGATAACGGTTACTATTTATGGAAGCAAGTTCAGATACTTGGAAGCATGGAAGTTTAGGGTCCACCACGGCTCCTTTTGTTGATTTATTATACCCTGTGCTACCTGTAGGGGTGGCGACGATCAAACCGTCTCCTCGAAACGATTCAAATTGAATATCATCGATAAATACGTCAATCTGAATCGTTTTAATAAGAGTCGAACGCATGCTTAGTTCATTTAAGCAATAGAATGAAGATTCATTATTAATATTCGCCTCAATTACAGGGAACCGTCTGACCTCTAAAGCTTCATGCATCATAGAATGAACCATTTCATCAAAATGGTCTAAGTTAAAGTCACAGTATAGGCCTGATTCATTCTCGGAAGTTGTAACTCCTGTGTACAAGCAATCTTCCCGGAAACCTGTTTTTCTTACAGATTGAAGAAACATCCCGTCCCCGCCAACGCTAATAATGATATTGGCATCTTTATGATCTTGAACAATCTCAAATCCATTCTGTTTAGCTAAATCAAATAAGGGATTGAGCTTTTCAATAAGCTCGTCCTTATGTTGGTAGTAAAAGAATAACTTATTACGATTCATCATCATCTTCAACACTCCTCTTCGAATAGCGATATCATCTTTATTACATTTATCCCTATGTTCACATCATATCAAAAACGAAAGCGTTTTCTAAACAAATTAATGTCAGATTGTTTAAATTTTAAGAAAGGGGATGAAACTAGATAAAAAAGGAGGGATGAAAGAATGGTCTGGGTGTTGGCAATTGTTATCTTCTTTGTTGTTAATATTATTATCGTTTGGTTCTCTAGACTCTACATCACACTGACCTATCTGCATTCTTCTGATCGGGATTTTTTAAAAGTCGAATTACGCTTATGGAAATGGATCAGAATTAAAAAGGAAGTCCCTATGATGGCTTTAGATAAGGAGGATCTTTCTCTAAAGACAAAAGAGAAAACAGAGGTTGGAAATAAAAATAAAGGAGAACAGGAAAAATCTTATACTCCTGAAGAAGTCGTCAATCGTATTCAAAGTATTCAAGATCTTATTACAAGGGTTGTTGGGTTACATAAAATTATAAGACGATTTTTGAGGAAAGTTCATGTTCATACATTACTTTGGGATACTCAAGTTGGCACATCAAATGCCAGCATTACTGGCATGGTGTGTGGAGGAATTTGGTCTTTGAAAGGGACATTGGTTGGTGTGATCTCCAATTATATGAAACTACAAGGTCCACCTGAGATATACGTAACCCCCTATTTTCAGCAAAAGCATTCTCAGACTCGTTTGGAGTGTATGATTTCGTTTCGTTTTGGGCAAGCTATATTCGCAGTATTACAAGTCGTTCGGTACTCTCGTGGAAATATACCGAAGTGGCGGAAGAAACCCGCGTAATCTATATGAGGAGGTACAATCATGTCAGAACATCCGATTCAAGGTCTGATGACCACTGCTATGGAAAGCTTGAAAGATATGATTGATGTAAACACAATCATTGGTGATCCTGTTGAAACGCCAGATGGCAGTACATTAATCTTAACGGTATCAAAAGTAGGATTTGGCTTTGCAGCTGGAGGAAGTCAGTTCAAGCAAGACGGTGGTAATAGTAAGAACGGGCAACAACAAGGAAATGGTTCTAACTCTGGATCTAATGGTGAAGAACTTCCTTTTGGTGGAGGAAGCGGTGGTGGAGTCTCCATCACACCAATTGCTTTTTTAATTGTAAACAAAACATCAGGAGTGAAAATGATTCACTTGGATGAAAGCACTCATTTATATGAGCGGATGATTGATTTGGCACCACAGGCCGTACAAAAAATTCAAGACATACTTAGTAAAAATGGAGATAAACAAAATGGACAATCTTCTGGTAACAGAGGGCAGAGCCAGGGACAAAATGGCGGTCAGAATCAGGGGCAAAGTCAAGGACAAAACCAAGGTGGTTCAGATGGACAGAACTATTCCTGGTAGGAAATGATTAGACAAGGAAAGAAACTGCCCTCATAATAGTATGGGTCAGGCTCTTTCCTTATTTTATACATAAAAAGGATTCTGAAGAGCTTTCATACAGATCATTAGAGGAGGAATGCATCATGGCATCTATTACATTCAAAAATAATCCTGTTACACTAGTTGGTGACGAGGTTAAAGTAGGAGACAAAGCTCCTAACTTTACAGTGCTTGCTAATGACCTATCAGAAGTTTCTCTAGAGCAATATGGCGGGATTAAATTAATTAGTGTCATTCCATCAATTGATACGGGAGTTTGTGACGCCCAGACTCGTCGTTTTAATGAAGAAGCTGCTCAGTTAGACAATGTAAATGTTCTAACGATTAGCATGGACTTACCCTTTGCACAGCGTCGCTGGTGTGGTTCAAACGGTATTGAAAACGTAGACACGCTTTCTGACCATCGTGATGCTTACTTTGGAGAAGCTTTTGGCGTTCTAATTAAAGAAATGCGCCTTCTTGCACGTGCTGTATTTGTAGTGAACAGCAAAAATGAAGTTGTGCATGCTGAATATGTATCAGAAGCAACAAATCACCCTGATTACGAAGCAGCAATTTCTGCAGCAAAAGACGCTCAATAGAATCTAGACGTGCTAAAAAGGGCTAGGCATCTTGGTTTCTTCTTTCTTTGTATACAAAGCTGTATGCAACTTAGGGGTAGCAAGACGCCTAGCCTTTTTGTTAATAGAAAGACTATGGAATAAGCTTGTCTCTTTACATAGCCTTAAATAAGATGTAGCCTCTAATTTGGTATTCTTACGATGCATTTGCTAAACTAGTAAAGTTGAACGTGATGATAGGAGGAATAAACATGGATCAGTCTCATGTTGAATTATTATATACATGGCTCGATGAAACGGCCGAATTAATCGGTAAGGAAATCGACCTTTCATATTTAGAATTGCTCCCCTTAGCGGGAGAGGTCCTTCTTGAAGGGTCACCGTCTACAGATTATAGTGAAAGCCTTCAAGGTCAACTATCCGAAAAGATTAAAGCCATCCAAATTGAAAACTTCAAAAAAGAAGAAATTCGTAAAGGCTTGCAGCTTGCCATCTTAAAAGGGATGAAAGGATCAACTCAGCAACAGCATTTGATCACTCCTGATTCTGTAGCTATTTTTATGGGTTATTTAATTCAGAAAGTGCTTGGGGAACAAGAAGCGGTTCGATTGTTTGATCCTGCAACAGGCACAGCTAACCTTCTTACTGCAATCATAAATCAAATGGAACAATCGGTTGAAGCATACGGAAGTGAAGTCGACCCTACTTTAATTCAATTAGGACTTTTAAACGCCAATTTACAAAAAGCAGAAGTGGAGTTTTTCCACCAGGATAGCCTACGCCCGTTATTACTAGAACCAGTGGATATTGCGGTGGCGGACCTTCCGGTAGGGTATTACCCCGACGATCTGCAAGCAGCTAATTACAAATTAAAGGCAGAAGAAGGCCATTCGTATGCTCACCACTTGTTTATTGAACAAACGTTACACTATGTTAAAGAAGGCGGTTACTCTTTATTCTTAATTCCGAACTTTTTATTTGATAGTGACCAATCAGAACAGCTGCACGCCTTCTTACAAGAGAACGTTCATATTGTAGGTGTCCTGCAACTACCTGAATCCATGTTCAAGAATGAGAAATTTGGTAAGAGTATCTTCATCGTGCAGAAAAAAGGTCAAGACACCAATGCGCCTAAGCAAGCTCTAATGGCTAAGCTTCCTTCGTTCCAAAATGCAAAGGCAATGAATGATATGGTTAACCAAATTAACGATTGGTTTAAGTCGGAAAGAACGTCGTAATTTTCAGAAAATAAAGATTTCAACCAGAAACCGTTTCCAATTCCTGAATTGTCTTGAAAAGCTTGATGGCGGGTGGTTAAATGGGAAATGGTAATCATGAACCTAGAGTATTAAGGGGATGAAATAAATGTCAAAAATTTTATCAATTAATGCGGGTAGTTCTTCTCTAAAGTTTCAATTAATCGAGATGCCTGCTGAAGAAGTTGTTACAAAAGGTCTTGTTGAACGTATTGGTTTAGATGAAGCTGTATTTATGATTGAAGTGAACGGTGAGAAAGAGAAAACCGTTACAGATATTCCGAATCACGAAGTAGCTGTAAAGTTGCTAGTAGACAAGCTAACATCAACAGGTGTAATCCAATCCCTTGATGAAATTGACGGTATTGGTCACCGTGTTGTACACGGTGGAGAGCGTTTTGCCGATTCTGCTGTCGTTACCGAAGAAGTCATTCAAGAAATCGAAGCGGTTTCTGAATTAGCTCCTCTTCATAACCCGGCGAACCTTACAGGAATTCGTGCATTCCAAGAAGTGCTTCCAAATGTACCTGCGGTTGTTGTATTTGATACGGCATTCCACCAGTCCATGCCAGAGCAGTCTTACCTTTATAGCCTGCCGTACGAGTACTATGAAGAGTATGGCATTCGTAAATATGGTTTCCACGGTACTTCTCACAAGTTCGTTTCAGAGCGTGCTGCTGAAATGTTAAACCGTCCAATTGAACAGCTACGCATCCTTTCTTGCCATATTGGTAACGGTGCATCAATTGCTGCGATTGAAGGTGGCAAATCTGTAGATACATCCATGGGCTTCACACCACTTGCTGGTGTTACAATGGGAACTCGTTCAGGTAACATTGACCCTGCACTAATCCCATATATCATGGACAAAACAGGTAAAACAGCTGAAGAAGTAATCCGCGTTCTAAATAAAGAAAGTGGAATGCTTGCTCTTTCTGGTTCTTCTAGTGATATCCGCGATATCATTGAGAAAGCAGACCAAGGCGACGAGCGTGCAGAATTAGCTCTTGAAGTATTCGCAGCGCGTATTCACAAATACATCGGTTCTTACGCGGCTCGCATGCACGGCGTAGATGCGATTGTCTTTACTGCAGGCGTAGGTGAAAACTCTTCTCCTGTTCGTGAACGTGTCCTACAAGGTTTAGAATTCATGGGCGTATACTGGGACCCATCATTAAACAAAGGAATTCAAGGAGACGAAGCGTTCATTAGCTACCCTCATTCTCCAGTTAAAGTAATGGTCATCCCAACGAACGAAGAAGTTGTCATCGCGCGTGACACGGTTCGTTTAACTCAATAGAATTTCTCTCTAAAATAACCTTTCCTATTTGGTTTCCAGATGGGAAGGTTATTTTTTAATTTTATTTTACCCTTGCCTGAGAGAGAAAATTGTATGTTCCCCGACCTTCAACTAGAAGGTGACTTTAAGCTCTTGAAGTTGAATACCCTAATTGTAAAAGATAGGGACCATGAGTTTCCTGCTTTTTGTAAACGCTCGCAATTTTTAGTGAATAAAGCTAAAATAAAGATGAAGCAACGCTACGGATAAGGGGTGGAGTAATGAGTAATGAGCGTGTCATGAGTGATATACAGGCCTGGGAGAAACAATGGGAAGATTATCAGTCGACTGATTTCACAGTACTATATGATCAATGGATGAAGCGATCGTTTCGCAATGTGAATCCTAAAGCGAAACAGACTTTTTTTAATCAGTTTGATCAGTGGTTGTTTCACACACATGCCTATATCCAAGGGTCTGCTTTTCAAACAGAGGCCAGGCAACGAATTTTAACGAGCGGACGAATTTTCCGATCTGACATTGAGTACTTAGAAGATATGCGAAAACTTCCAATTGATCAGCTCACCTATTTAGCTCATCAACAGATCGCAAAAGGAAAGTTATATTCTTTTGCGCAAGGAGGACTTACAGGTACAGGTGGTTGGTTGCTATTAGGAATTGATTTCCCTCTAATGATGATAATGAATGTAAGGGCTGTCCAATTAATCGGACTAACATTTGGATATGAAATCAATCATCCGTATGAAATGATGTTATCCTTGAAGGTATTTCACGCAGCTACACTCCCGAAACGATTACAGAAAGAAGCGTGGGAAGAATTGAAAGTTGAACTCTCCAATCATACATCTCCCTTTATATACGAAGGGGATGAGAAGCTGACTGATGAAACGTGGTTAGAACAGCCAATGAAACAAGGGATGAAATCTTTATTTATCCTTATGTTTAGAAAGAAGATCATACAGGGGCTTCCACTTGTAAGTATGGTCATCGGAGCGAACGCCAACTACCAACTAACGAAGCAGGTCACTTCCTTTGCTCTTCGTTTTTACCAATATCGCCATATTACAGAGTATCAGGGTTCTTCAACGTAAAAGCTCAGACATCATGTCTGAGCTTTTTTGTTTTGGTTAGTGTTATTTACTTTCACTTACATTAAGGCTTATGAGTTATCAGGACGAACAACGAGTACATCGCAGCTTGCATAACGGGTGATGTGCTCAGAAACACTGCCGATAAAGAAGCGCTCTACTGCGTTTAACCCAGTTGCTCCGCATATGATTAAATCCGCTTGAAATTTTGGTGCAACTTCTTTAGCGATCTTTACTTTAGGAGATCCGTATTCAACGTCTACAACAACTGATTGTACACCCTGGTCTTTTGCATGATTTTCGTATTTGGTCAAGATTTCTGTTGCATACTCTTCTGCCCTGATTGCAAGCGAACGATCATATGCTTCAACAGTGGCAAAAGCACGTGTATCTACGACATGAGAAAGGTATAATGTTGCATCATTTCGTTTAGCAATTTCAACGGCTTTTTCAAAAGCATACTCTGATGCATCAGAACCATCAACGGCTACGACAATTCGTTTGTATTCAAAAGACATAACACATCTCTCCCTTCTTTCCTTTATTATATCATGTAAGCGCACTCAATTGGTAAAAGGTGTGGGGAGGATTAAGTCGAAACTGTGACATACTACAATTGTGGAGGTGCTTGATATGCAAAACAAAGATAAGAAGAACAAATTAGGTTTAACTTATGATGCCGAAGGGGAAAACATGGTAGCGAGTCAGCTTCGTGACAGCTATCAAAGTGGCTATATTGATGAAAATGCTCAGCGTGAACGTGAGCAATTAAAAGGGATCAAACCTCGATAAAAAATGCCTCATCCTGAGTCTTACACGAACTCAGGATGAGGTTTTTTATTGCTTGCGGCAATCCAGTAACTAAACCCAACGGCTACGAATGTAATGAAACCAGGTGAAAAGGCGTCTGGAAGAAGGAAGTAAAGGGCGCTTCCTAATAAGACAAACCATAATGGAAGTTTATAGATCGCTTGCTCTTTTTTAATCTTTTGTAGGGATTCAAAAGGTAATACTCCTTTTTTTATCACTAAAAAATCTACAACAATAACAGCTGAAATAGGAATAATAAATCCGCCTAGTATAGAGATAAACTGCTCTGCCTCACTAACAAGGGTGGGATAAGAACTTAATAACACACCTAGAGATCCAAAAATCACGGCGCTTTTCACTCTCGATAACCCTGAGAAGGTATTCAGTAAACTATACCCACCTGTATAGGCGTTGCTGATATTAATCGAAATCATGGAGACCATGGCTGTAAGCGTGATAATCCCCAGAAACCAAGGTGAATTGGTAGCATTACTTGCTGAAACGTAAGGGTTTAATTCGTTAAATAGAATGGCTGAACTACAGCCGATGATGGCGGTAATAAGGAACCCTATACTATTCCCGATCCATAAGCCAAGAGCCCCTTGTCTGGGACTTTTAGCGTAGCGTGTCATATCGGCTGAAGCGCTAACCCCTGACACGTATTGTACGAAAGCTAAACTAGCGAAAAAGACCATCATGCTTATACTGCCGTGCCCTTGTTCAGGTGAAAGCGTAACGAGTGAACTAGAAGCTTTATTTGTAGTAAAGTATAAGTAAAGCATCACACCTTCTCCTACCAGCAATAGTGGTAGAAAGTAAGAGGTAGCTTTTTTGACAGCACCAAATCCTACAATAGCTAAGAGTACCATAAGGATGGAGAGGGGTAGCGAGAACATTAAAAATGGATATTGCTCTCCTGTCATACGTACAATTAATTGTTGAAGGACATACGTTCCTCCGATCGTTTGCACACTGAACCAATAGAGCGATGTTATACTACGAATAGGAGAAGAGATGTATCTGGCCCCTTTACCTCCAAGCATCGTACGAATTGCGTACTGAGATGGGATTCCATATAAAGAACCAGGATAAGATAAGAGTGATACAAAAATAAATCCTAAAATTGCACCAATACTTGTAGCGAATACAGCTGCAAGGAAAGATAAGTTTCCTTTTAGCACAGCCAAAGCAGGAATCAGAAAATTACCAGCGTTAGCGGATATGGCGATTTGAATAATGGCATATTGATACCAAGGTGTTGTTCTTTCAGAAGCAGGTACTGCATCTAAGCCAATTCTCTCTACAAAGGATTGCTTAGCTGAAGCTGCTTGATCCATAACGTCACTTCCTCTCTTAGCACATTAATTGTACATATATACAGAAGAAATTGTAAATATAAAAGGAGGTAGAGTACATGCGACACGCTATTATTACAGCAGGAGCGAAAGGGTTAGGAAGAAGAGTAACAGAAGAATTTTTAGAAGCGGGCTTCTCTGTTACCCTTACATATCGAAACAATTATGAGAAAGTTGAGGAGCTGTTAGAGCAGTATACTTCTATAAAAGAACGAATTCATGCTGTAAAAGCAGACGTAACAAATAAGGCAGACATTGAACACTTAGTGAATGAGGCAATGAGTAAGTACGGACGTGTTGACGTACTCGTTAACAATGCAGGACCATACATTTTCGAGCGTAAGAAACTAATGGATTACACAGAAGATGAATGGGATACAATGGTTCGTGGAAATTTAGACGCTGTCTTCTACTTATTAAAGGCTGTGGTTCCCATTATGAGAAAGCAACATTACGGCCGCATTATTAATTATGGATTTCAAGACGCGACTAACGCCCCTGGCTGGGTGTATCGAGCAGCTTTTGCTGCGGCTAAAACAGGGCTTGTTTCTCTTACTAAGTCTATCGCTTTTGAAGAGGCTGAGTATGGAATCACTTCCAACATGGTGTGTCCTGGGAAAATTGAAGGGGATTTAAAAGAAGCATCTATTGGAAAAGGGAAAGAAATTGTTGATCCAAAAACGCCTATTGGTCGCTCTGGAACAGGAGGAGATATAGCAAGGTCTATTCTATTTTTAAGTGATGAAAATGCAGATATGATAACAGGAACGATTATGGAAGTAACTGGTGGGGTAGATGTTATTCATAAGAACCGTCAATTTAAATAGTCCATTCTTGTATAAGGCAACTGTAATACAGTCCGCTAATTGCTGTAGTACTAGTGACTTAAAAAGTAGAGCTACGTAATGTAATTTTGTTACAATGAAAAGGCTTACAAAAATATTTGCTATTAAGTGAGGCAGTTTTTCACGCAAGAGCTCAATAGGAGGGTAAGGAATGAAAATTGGCGTGCCGAAGGAAATTAAAAACAATGAAAATCGAGTAGCTATGACACCTGCTGGGGTTATGTCGTTAAAGAGTGCGGGTCATGACGTTGTTGTCGAAGTTGGCGCAGGAATCGGATCTGGCTTCTTGGATAAAGAATACGTAAACGCCGGGGCTACACTTGTTGAAACAGCTTCAGAAGCATGGTCCCAAGAGATGGTTATGAAGGTGAAAGAGCCTCTTAAAGAAGAGTTTGAACATTTCCATGAAGGTCTAATCCTATTTACATACCTACACTTAGCTCCTGAACCTGAATTAACAAAGGCGTTAATTGATAACAAAGTAGTTGCTATTGCGTACGAGACAGTACAAGCACCTAATGGCACATTGCCTCTTCTTACTCCGATGAGTGAGGTAGCTGGGCGCATGGCTTCTCAAATTGGAGCTCAATTTCTTGAAAAGTCAAAAGGTGGTATGGGAATTCTATTGGGAGGAATTCCTGGTGTTAGAAGAGGGAAAGTGACAATCATTGGTGGTGGTGTTGTTGGAACAAACGCTGCAAAGATTGCTATGGGGCTTGGAGCAGATGTGACAATTATAGACTTGAGTCCTGTGCGTCTCAGGGAACTTGATGACATATTTGGGTCTTCGATTAATACGATAATGTCGAACCCATTAAATATAGCAAGGGAATTGCGAACATCTGACTTGGTCATTGGAGCTGTTCTTATTCCTGGTGCTAAAGCACCTAAACTCGTTACGGAGGACATGGTGAAAGAAATGATGGATGGCTCGGTGATTGTAGATGTAGCCATTGACCAAGGTGGAATATTTGAGACAACAGATCGAATTACTACCCATGATGCACCGACTTATGAGAAATATGGTGTTTTACATTACACGGTCGCGAACATGCCCGGAGCAGTTCCGCGAACCTCTACGATTGGGTTAACAAACGTCACCGTGCCGTACGCGTTGCAACTCGCTAATAAGGGATACAAAAGAGCGAGTCTCGATAACGAAGCTTTGTTGAAGGGGATCAATACTCTGAGAGGGTTTGTGACGTATAAGGCAGTAGCTGAAGCTCATGAACTTGAGTATTGTAATGTTCATGAACTTTTAAACGAATAGATCAGGTGAAGAGGGCAGGCTAAAAAAAGGTCTGTCCTATCGTGTACCATTCAACCGCTGTATGAATGAAATGAATAATCATTTTTTACCAGATAAATGAAACGCAAACCTTTTACGTCCGTATAAGAGGAGTATAGAACCAATCCAATAGATGAGGTGATGGAGCTTGGGGTTATTTTCAAAGTTGTTTCAGAAATCTAAGCCGAAGGAAAATGATGTGAAAGATAGAACGCCCCTAACGATACAAGTTGGGGATATCGTTACTTACGATTTAATGGATTATGAAGTGGTAGGCAAAATCACTTACAAGGATGGTTCTTATAAATGGTATGCATACCAACTTTTAGAAGGAAGGAATACGATATGGCTTTCTGCTGAAATGGACGATGAATTAGAGTTAGGTATTTATAAGACCGTTTCCTTATCGCTTGATGAACCTTTTCCTCAGAAGCTTGAATTTGAGGGCCAAACCTATCACTTAGAAGAGGAAGGTAAGGCGAATGTTAGTGGAGAAGGAAGAAGTGAGAATATCGATGGCCGTGTAACTCATTATGGGGATTATAGTGATGCAGATGGTGAGCAATTCTTAAGTGTAGAAACATGGGGAACAGGAACAGAAGTAAGCCTTGGGACTTCCGTTGAAGAATATGAGATCAAAATACTTGCGGGTTCATAATTAAAAGGAGGATTTTCTTATGTTTAAACTGTTTAAACGTGTAGGCACAGTTGTTAACTCTGAATTAAATGCAATGCTTGATAAGGCAGAGGATCCTGTGAAAATGTTAGATCAATTTATGAGGGATATGGAAAAGGATATACGTGAAGCAGAAAGCGCAGTCGCTAAACAAATTGCTAATGAAAAGATGTTAAAAAGAAAGTATGACGATGCACAAGCGCTAGTAGAGAAGCGTCAAGACCAAGCAGAAAAGGCCATTGAAGCTGGGAATGAAGACTTAGCCAAACGCGCTTTACAAGATAAGAAAAATCAGCAAGAGCAATATGATTCTTTGAAGGAATCCTGGGAAAGGGCTAAATCGGATTCTGAATCTTTAAGACAAAAGTTAGATGAAATGAAGAAAGAATATCAGGAAATGAAATTAAAGAAAGATTCCTTGAAGGCAAGAGCTGAATCGGCTAAGACACGTACGAAAATGAATCGTACCATGTCAGGTATTTCAAGTGATGAATCTAAGCGAGGGTTCGAGCGTATGGAAGAAAAGGTTATGAAGTATGAAGCAGAGGCGGAAACAAGTGAAGATTTGTCGAGTGAATCACGTTCCTTGGATGACGAATTTGAAGAATTAGAAAAGGATAGCGTCGATGACGAATTAGCTGAGTTAAAGAAGAAATTAGGGAAAGAATAAGGAGATGCTTTAGAGGCCTGCTTCTAATGGAGCTGGCCCTTCCTTTGTGAGGAAATTGTATGTGATGGAGGTGAATAAAAAATGAGGGGCGCTTTTATTCTTATTATTCTTTCTTTTGTTGCTTTATCTGGATGTAGCCAGGGACTGGAACCGTTTGATGAAGGTATTGGTGATTCGAACAGTGGGATGTCTGGTTCTCGTACATATACGTTTCCTGAAGAACCCCCTAAAGAAGAGATGCTAGAACAAATAAGAAACAAGAAGAATACTTCTCCTGAGGAACTAGTCAGTTCAGTATTTCCGCTTTTGGATGTGGTAGAAGGATCTTCTTCGAATCAAGAAGCTCGTATATACGTGACGCAGCAATTTACGATACAAGAATTAACTACGTCTTTAACCGATGCCTTCCCTCCTGATGAAGAGAGTGAGATCAAGAATGGGAAGCAGATATTAATTTATCCTGAACAATTCATAAGCTTTAAAGAAAGTGAACAAGATGAAGATGCTGTGTTAATCGAACTAGCCAGTGATCGATTTGTAAGGGATAATTATTCACCTAATTATTTTAACGGTTTCTTTGCCTTGTGGGTGTTAGATGAAGTTCTTGACGTCGACGACTGGGGGAAGAAGCGAAAAAGAATTTGTGCTAGTAGTGGATGTTATGGAGGCTATTCCAGCAGTAAATACCGACCGGGTCAGGCAGGAAGTTTACGTGGATCTAGTGGTCGAGGTGGCGGGCCAGGAACAGGAAAATAACCAAAGAAGGGTGATCATTCATGGAGCCATTTTTATGGACATTTTACTATTTTGTAGTAGCTATCGTAGTAGTGTTTATCGGACTTTTAATATTTGAGAAGATAACGAAACAATACAAGGATTGGGAAGAAATAAAAAACGGAAATACAGCAATCGCTCTATCCATTGCTGGTAAAATAATAGGGATCTGTATCATTTTATCATTTGCTATTTATCACTCGTTACAGCTGATGGATACATTAATTTGGGGAGCGTATGGGGTCTTCTTACAAATGATCGCTTATCTATTATTCGAATTCATGACCCGTCGTTTCTCTGTGGAGGACCAGCTTAAAGAAAATAATATAGCTGTTGGGATCGTTACGATGGGAGTATCCATTGGTCTTGCTTTTGTAATAGGAGCTTCGATAACCTAGACACGTACCCTTCGCTCCCTATGGGGTGAAGGATTTTTCTATTGGGGAGAATTGTTGAATACTCGAAACTGAGATAACGTGACTGTTTGCTGTAATTGCGCGTAAGGTGGTTCGGGAAATCACTCGCTTCCCAGCTCCCCGCAGGAAAGCGAGTGGTCCGCCAGCCAGCCCAAGCACTTTTATCGTGTCGGACACTGAGGCACAAAGTCGGTTTGGTCATTCTACTATTAAGCTGTTAGGAGGGATATGTGTGGAGGCGAAGGCGGTGAGGCAGAGTAAGCTCATTTATTGGGCCTCTGGGATTGTTTCAATCTGTGGCATTATTTTTGAAGTATTATTCGGAGCGCTTGGGTCCTACATACTAGGAGATGGTGTGAAACAGTATACGCTAACGATATCTCTCTTCCTGACTGGAATGGGGGTTGGGGCTTCGGTTAGTGAGCGGATTATGAAAGATTTAATTACGGCTTTTGTTCGTGTGGAGTTTGCGGTTGCCTTAATTGGAGGGTTTTCAAGCTTTCTTATGTTTGGAATCACTGCTTTTGCTCCAGAGGGGTCTGAAGCTTTGTTCTTGTATACAGTGACATTTAGCATTGGTGCTTTAACTGGTGTAGAACTACCTATATTGATACGTAAGGCAAATGAGATCGGTGTAGAACTTAATCGTTCCACAGCTCGTGTGTTGTTCTCAGATTATGCTGGTGGGCTGATTGGTGGATTACTGTTTGCTTTTTATCTGCGTCCTCAAATGGGAATGGTGAAAAGTGCATTTGTCGTTGGGGTTATTAACCTTTTTGTTGCTTTATTGGTTCTTTGGTTGTTTCGAAAAGAAATCTCTTATCTAAAGATACATATGGCGGCTGGCACGCTAATCGGTGTCATGCTTATCGCTGGTGTTTTATTTGGTGAGGAGATGGCTTTCTCTTTCGAACAAAAGCTCTACAAGGATCCAATTATACATATGGAGGACACTGCATACCAACGAATTGTATTAACGAAAGAGCAGGGAGATACAAGACTATACCTAAATGGAGCTTTACAATTTAGCTCAGCGGATGAATACCGCTATCATGAAACGCTGGTACACCCTGCAATGGCTAAAGCCTCCTCTACTGAAAACGTGTTGCTTCTTGGGGGAGGAGATGGGTTAGCGGTTCGAGAAATACTTAAATATGAGGATGTTCAAACCATTACAGTCGTAGACCTTGACCCTAGAATGACAGAACTTGCCCAAACAAATTTTCATTTGTTGCAACTAAACGAAGATGCTTTAAGTGATAGTCGAGTAAGTGTTTTAAATCGAGATGCCTTTAAGTATTTAAAGCAATCAGAAGAAATGTATGATGTTGTCATTGTGGATCTTCCTGACCCTAATAATGAGAGTTTAAATAAATTATATACATGGGAATTCTATTCTCTCGTTCGAAATCACCTCAAGAGTGAAGGCACCATCATGGTTCAGGCCACGAGTCCTGTATTTGCAACATCCGTTTATTGGACGATATCTGAGACCATTGCTTCAACGGGATTACATACAAAGAATCTTCACATTGATGTTCCGAGTTTTGGGAACTGGGGATTTGTACTGGCAAGCCGTACTCCGACAAGGATGGATCAGCTTTCCATAAAGGCTCCAACTCGTTACCTAACTCAAGATATGCTTGAAGCACTGACTGTTTTTGGGAAGGATGAAGATAGGGAGATTGAGGGTATTGAACTAAAACCAAATACATTAATTGATCCTCATTTAATTGAAAAGTATGAACAAGCATGGAAGAACTACTAAACGGGTAAAGACATAAGTGAAGGTACTATTAATTGATTAAAAGGAGAGGTTTTCTGTGAAGGTATCCTACCACGGACATTCTGTTGTGAAAATTGAAACAAACGAACATACGATTTTAATTGACCCTTACATTTCGGAGCAGGGAAACTGCGACCTTGATGCTAGTACAATTGAAGCGGACGTTATCTTATTAACCCATGGTCATAACGATCACGTTGGAGACACGGTGGAGATTGCTAAACGAAATGATTCTTTTGTTGTTGCTCCATTTGAACTCGCTACTTATTTGGGGAATAAAGGTTTAAACACTCACCCAATGTATATTGGAGGAGCGCATACGTTTGACTTTGGTACGCTTAAGTTTACACAAGCTTTTCATGGTTCTTCTTATACAGAGGAAGACGGAACGATTGTTTACACAGGTATGCCAACAGGAATCCTATTCACCTACGAAGGGAAAACGATTTATCACGCAGGTGATACCGGGTTATTTAGTGATATGAAACTGATTGGTGAACGAAATAACATTGATTTAGCTTTCTTGCCAATAGGTGATAATTTTACAATGGGACCAGAGGATGCAACATTAGCTGCGGAGTGGCTTCAAGCTAAACACGTTGTGCCCGTTCATTACAACACTTTCCCTCTTATCGAGCAAGACGGTGAAGCCTTTGCTCAAGGAATAAAAGGCGGAGCTGGAAAAGTCTTGCAAGTTGGTGAATCACTGACTCTTTAGAAAATAAGGATGCTCGGAGCCTATGTTATTTAATAACATAGGCTCTCATTGTTTTGTGAATCTCTTTCTTCCTACATCATGTTCTGCTTTGATACTTCATATAATTAGGACAAGAACACGGAGGTGGAGGACGAGATGAGACAACATGCATTATTAAGATTATTGTTAGCGTGCTTTCTGTTTTATGTAGCGTGGCCTTCCGTACAGGTACAGGGTAGTGCGGCAGGGTCTTATTTTTGGATGGCTTGGCTTATTTTTTTGTTTATGATAATTGGGGCAAACCTAGCGCTTTTACTAAATTTGCGGGTTCAGCTTGTGTATAGAGAAGAAGAAGTAAAAGAAGAAAAGCAGTTTTCTCTTGGTAAAAATTGAAGCCATGATCGTTCATCTGTATAATAACACTAAGAAGGAATATGACTAGTACAGTTTGTATAGTTCGGAAAGCATGGTGAATTAGATTGGCAACAAAGCATGAACAAATATTAAACCATATAGACTCCCTGTCGATTGGTACCAAGATTTCTGTCCGAGGCATTGCAAAAGCCTTGGAAGTAAGTGAAGGAACGGCATATAGGGCGATTAAAGAAGCTGAAAACCAAGGTCTAGTAAGTACGATCGAACGAGTAGGGACCATACGGATTGAAAGAAAAAAGAAAGAAAACATTGAACGCCTTACATTTGCTGAAATTATTAACATCGTGGACGGTCAAGTGCTTGGTGGAAGAGAAGGCTTGTATAAAACACTGAACAAGTTTGTCATTGGAGCGATGAAATTAGAAGCTATGATGCGTTATACAGAGGCAGGTTCCTTGTTGATCGTTGGGAATCGAACGAATGCGCATGAATTAGCTTTGAAAGAAGGGGCTGCTGTTTTAATCACAGGTGGATTTGACACAGAAGAACATGTGAAACGTCTGGCAGATGAGAAGCAACTCCCCATCATTTCAACAAGTTACGATTCCTTCACTGTAGCTACTATGATAAATCGCGCCATTTATGATCAACTGATTAAGAAAGAAATTGTTCTTGTAGATGACATTTACACTCCTTTTGAACACTCTTTTTATCTTCATCCAGACGATCCAGTAAGTCGGTGGCATGAATTTAACGAAGAGACGATGCACAGCCGCTACCCTGTTATTGATCAGCACATGCGTGTAGTGGGAATGGTGACGTCAAAGGACGTGATTGGAAAAGAATCTACCCTTTTTATCGATAAAGTGATGACAAAGCAGCCAATGACGGTACAAACGACGACCTCTCTTGCTAACGCTGCACATATGATGGTTTGGGAAGGTATTGAGATCATGCCTGTAGTTGATGCGTACCATAAATTCAAAGGGATTATCTCAAGACAAGATGTGTTAAAAGCGTTGCAACAATTACAACGTCAACCACAAGTGGGAGAAACCATTGATGATTTGGTGACAAGCCAACTACAAGAGACCTCAGATTTGTTTGAACAAACGATTTATGAGACTCGTGTGACACCGCAAATGACCAATCAGTTAGGAACCCTTTCGTACGGAGTGTTTACCTCTCTTGTTGTAGATGCTGGTAGTCGGTTGCTTCACCATTATAAAAAAGGAGATCTTGTCGTAGAGAATATATCGATTTACTTTATAAAGCCTGTTCAGCTTGATAGTACACTTGAAATTAAACCACGAGTATTAGAAGTGGGGAGGAAGTTTGCTAAGGTTGATGTGGAAGTCTTCAATGAGAAAGTCTTAGTAGGGAAAGCGATGCTTATGGCACAGCTCATAGATCGTTAAAAAAGTACCCGATCTCCTATAAATTAAATAAGGACACCGGGTACTTTTTATTAACTGCTCCGTTCTTTTAGTTGTTTCCCGTAAAATCGGGTGGTTTTATATCCGTAGACGAGTTGAGCGCCACCTAAGATAATAAACACAATGGTAATATAAAGAGCTAATTTCGTTTGATAAACGATATAAACGTTCATGGAAACCGACACCATAAATAATCCAAGAGCAATTCGTGCTTTCGAATTGGTATACACTTGTTTTAACGGGTCTTCCCCTAAACGTAGAATCTGTACTTTGTAGAGTAGATACATTGCTAAAGAAAGCACGATAATAATCGGGATAATCACCATTTGAATCGACCTTTCACCAAAAATGTAAGACTATTATTATTGTAACGATATTGGTAAAGTTATGCTACCGCTTTTTAAAGCGGTATGATTAAATAGTACATAAAAGTATTTAAGAAGGAGTTCTGTTCATGAGTAAAGCCGAAGTATTTCAATTAATCCAACAGTATCAAACCATCATTATACATCGTCACGTTCGTCCAGATCCTGACGCTCTTGGTTCTCAAGGGGGGTTAGCTGAAATCATTCGAGCAACGTTCCCTGAAAAAAACGTTTACCTTGTTGGTGATGACGATCCATCCCTCACCTTCTTGACTGAAATGGATACGATTGAAGATGGTGTATTTGAAAATGCGCTAGTCATCGTTTGTGATACAGCAAATCAAGCCCGAGTTGATGACCAACGATATTCAAAAGGGGACAAAATTATTAAAATTGATCATCATCCTAATGTGGACCCTTACGGGGACGTTCGACTTGTTGATACTGAGGCGAGCTCAACTTCTGAATTGATTTATGAATTTTACACCACTTTTAAAGAAGATGGTTTGAAAATGACAGATGAAGCTGCGCGATTAATCTATGCCGGAATCGTTGGTGATACTGGGAGATTCTTATTCCCGAGCGCAACAGGGAAAACGTTCAGTTATGCTGCTGAACTTGTTATGTATAACTTTAACCGACCAGCTCTATATGATCAGTTATATACTACGGAGCATGAGATTGCCAGGTTAAAAGGTTATATACTTCAAAACTTTACAGTCGCTGAAACAGGGCTCAGTACGGTTAAAATAACTAGAGATATCTTAGATCAATATAATGTAACGCCTAGGCAGACTTCTGCATTGGTCGGTACGCTTGGTGATATTGAAGGTGTATTAGCTTGGGCGATTTTTGTAGAAGAAGAGGATCAGATTCGTGTACGCTTACGCTCGAAAGGTCCAGTAGTAAATGAAATCGCAGCTAAATATAATGGTGGTGGTCACCCTATGGCTTCAGGAGCTTCAGTTAAGACATGGGCTGACACTGATAAAGTTGCTGCCGATTTAAATGAAGTGTGTATTCAATACAAGAAGGACCAGTAAACCAAAAAAGTCTGGAGATCACCCTCTCCAGGCTTTTTGATGGATTTGTTAATGTTTTTGAGATTATCTTCAGGTGAATCTTTTTTTGTAACTGAAGTTATGAGAAATAAGTCATGCGTCACTCTATCAAGAAAAACAAAAAAGCACGCCCATTTACTGTTTGGGGTGCTGACGCTATCGTTTACTTTAATTAAAGCATAAATAGAGATAATTGGAAGGTTGTATTCTATGTGGACGTTTCGCTTGTTTGAGGACGTAGGTTACATGTGTGCTATTTGTTCATCAGAGGGCGTAGTAGTATTCTCCTGAGGGATAAACCAACAACCGCTATCTGTTTCATCCATCAAGACGGAGATTTGACGGTTTTCGATTTCGCGTTTTACTAATCGAATAAGTTCTCTTGACTCAGCGTAGGCTGTTTGACCTTTCGTAAGACGATCCAACTTATCTTCTACCATACGCTTTCGGTTCATGATTAACATATTCATCACCCCTTTTTTGTCATGATGTGTTTCTATCTTTATTGTATAAAAATTCGGGCAATAACACTACAGATTTCAGAATTTTTCACAAATTGTTCATTAGTTTTTGACAAAATCAATCTTTAAACTCACTTTAAACGTAGGAGCGATGACCAACCGCTCAATCTTAACTTCATATGTCGAATCGTCCACTTTATAGCTTCTGTTTTCTATGGATGAGTAGACTAAGCTAGTGTTCTCTGATAAAGATGAAATGTTTTGCCCAATAATGTCAGGGAGTTGCTTTCTTACCATATCCCTTAATTTGTATACGCTGAGACGATCTAATTTGTGCTCAGAAAGTAGTTTTTTTTCATTTATAAAACTGATTTCGATACTTTGAACTGTAATTGATTTCTTTTGCTGTTCGTTTAATTCCTCTTTATCTTTGTTTAAGATCTCATAATTATCTTCTAGTGTAGTTAGCTCACTTTGTAAGCGCACGTTTTCTTCTATTCGTTGTTCCATAAGCGTTCCATACATGAATAAGAATACCGCGAAAGCTAATATGCCACCTATAAAGACTCCTGCAAAAAATCTCTGCCAGCTTGTTTTCTTGTAATAAGGAGGGATATGCATTAAGATACCTCCTCTTGAATAAGCCATTCAATAATTAACAAGGCTGTTTGGACACCACCCATTGCCGATAAAATTAGTATAATTTGTTTAAATATATCGATCGTAGACCCATCATAAAACCCTTTTTCAAAGTTTGTAATGGCATCGAATGTACCTCCAATGGCGGCTACTATTGCCCATATTCGAAGGCTTTTTGCCAGTCTGGCCATATAAGTGAAAGGGGCTTCTCCGGCAGCGAAAGCTCCAATCGTCCCGATTAAAGTGCCACCGATCATAACCCCAAGTGCAATGAAATAATACTGAAAAATCGCTGCAAAGAAACGTTCTTCCATACAATCCTCCCCTCCAGGATGGTACAACCTGCCTTATAGTAAATGTATGGAGAAAAAAGACGCAGTATGCCATCGTTTCGTTTGAGAGGAAGGATGCGCTATAATGAATAAAAGAATTTGACCATGAGGCGGTAGTTAATATGGATTTTGTTCATCTACAAGTACGTAGTGGATATAGTCTGATGAGAAGCACAAATACAATAGAAAAGTTAGTGGCAACAGCAAAGGAACAAGGTTTCACATCTCTAGCTCTTACAGATGAGGGAGTGATGTATGGAGCGGTATCCTTTTACCAAACGTGTATGAGGTATGGGGTTAAACCAATTATAGGTTTAACCGTTCCTGTATTTTACGAAGGTGGTACAGAAGAACTTGTATTGCTAGCCAAATCAAATCGCGGGTATGAAAAGTTAGTAGAGTTGAGCAGTTATCTTCAAATGAGTGAACAAGAAGGCTTAGATCGAAGAGAGATAAATGCTTATACAGAAGATTGTATTGGAATATTGCCTATATATGAATCTTCCCTTCATCCACTCATACTTCATAATGAAGAGCATCGGTTAAGTGAATCTTTAAATAATTGGAAGAAGGACTTTGAAGACGGTGATTTCTACATAGGGGTAGAGGATCATGGCTTAGAAGAAGAACGTCACCTTCACGTAGCTCTTGAGGAAGTGATGCCTGAAGGAGTTCCGATGGTTGCTTTGCAAGATGTATGGTATTTAAATGAAGAAGACGTCTATGCATACGACTGTTTACAATCCATTCGTTCGAATACTAAATGGGATGGGCAGCCGTCTGCTGATCGAAAGCATCATCATTTCAGGTCTTCTGAAGACATGTATAATCTATTCGGTGAGTGGAAGCCTGAACTTCTGACCGAAACAAGAAACATAGCTAACCGTTGCGGTGTTTCGTTATCATTTGATCGAATGATGCTTCCAAACTATCCTGTTCCGACAAAGGATACATCTGATCAGTATTTAAGATCTCTCTGTGAACAAGGTCTGGGCCAACGATATGGCACCCCCTCCGAGCATGTCAGGCAACGACTCAATTATGAGCTGAGCGTAATTGAGTCGATGCAGTTTAGTGATTACTTTTTAATTGTTTGGGACTTTATGGCGTATGCGCGGAAAGAGAAAATCATGACAGGGCCAGGAAGAGGTTCGGCAGCTGGTTCTCTAGTGGCTTATTTACTATATATAACAAATGTAGACCCAATTAAATATGATTTGTTATTCGAACGTTTCTTAAACCCTGATCGTGTTACTATGCCGGATATTGATATCGACTTCTCTGATGTACGACGAGATGAAGTCATTCAATATGTCGCTCAAAAATACGGGTCAGAACATGTTGCTCAGATTATTACTTTCGGGACGTTTGGGCCTCGCTCTGTTATTAGAGAACTCATTAAAACAATGGGGATCGATCAACAAGAAGCCGCATACTTAATGAAGTTCATCCCCCAACAGTCTTCAGGTTCTGTTGTTGAGATTGTTCAGGATTCTCCTGAATTAAAAGAATATATACAAGAATCAGATACGTTAAAGAGGCTTTTTAGAATTGCAACAAGGCTTGAAGGACTTCCTCGTCATGCATCAACCCACGCAGCAGGAGTTGTAATTAGTCAGAAACCTCTGATGAAGAATGTTCCGTTGACAAGTGGTCATGATGGTGTCCCCCTTACACAGTTTGCCATGAATGAATTAGAGGCAATTGGGCTACTGAAAATGGACTTTCTTGGTCTTAGGAACTTAAGTCTCATAGAGCGGATGACTGAATCCATTAAGAAGAAGGAGTCAGTCAGTGTTACGTTTGAATCATATTCGGACCCAGCTACATTTTCTCTCCTTCGAAACGGAAAAACTACGGGCGTTTTTCAGCTAGAATCTAAAGGGATGCGAGATGTTCTAGAGAGGTTACAGCCTTCACATTTTGAAGATATTGTGGCTGTAAACGCCCTGTATCGGCCAGGTCCAATGGAATTTATTCAGACCTATATTAATCGGAAGCACGGCAAGGAAGAAGTGACCTATCCTCATCCGGATCTACAACCGATTTTGCACAAGACTTATGGTGTTCTTGTATATCAAGAGCAAATTATGCAAATTGCTCATAAGATGGCAGGTTTCTCTTTAGGTCAAGCGGACTTACTTCGACGTGCTGTGAGTAAAAAGAAAGAACAAGCCATATTAGAACAAAAGAATGCATTTATTAAAGGTTGTAGTGTCAATGGTTATACAACAGATGTTGCAGAACAGATGTTTCAATGGATCATCAGCTTCTCAAACTATGGCTTCAACCGTAGCCATGCGGTAGCCTACAGTGTAATATCCTATCAGCTCGCTTATATAAAAGCTCATTATCCAGCGTATTTCATGGCAGCATTGATGAGCTCTGTTTCAAGTGACCGCATTCAATCTTATGTCAATGAGGCAAGAGAGTTGTCGGTGCCAATTTTATCGCCTTCTGTTAACAAAAGCTTTGGGAAGTATACAGTAGAGCGAGGATCCATACGAATTGGTCTTGGGAGTATTAAAGGAGTAGGAAGAAATGCCTTAAAGGAAATTATTCAGTCTCGTAAAGAAAAGCCATTCAAACATTTGTTCGACTTCTGCAGACGGGTATCGCTTACAGTCGTTAATCGTCCCGTGATTGAGTCTCTTATTCTGGCAGGGTGTTTTGATGATACAAATCGTAACCGTGCCTCTTTGTTAGCTAGTGTTGACCATGCTATGGAACAAGGTGAATTATTTAGCGAAACGAATGATCAGGAATCCTTTTTTACCGAGGAAATTGAACTTGGCGCATCCTATATTGAAGTAGAACCTTTCTCAAAAATGAAGCAGCTAGGGATGGAGAGAGAAGTGTTAGGGATGTATATTTCTTCTCATCCATTGGCTTCCTACCGAGAACAACTGAGAGAGAACGGTTTCTTGTCGCTTCGTGAAGCGAGTCAAGCAGCTCGCAAAAAGCAATTGAAGGCCAGTGTAGTCATACAAGAATTAAAAGTGATTCGTACAAAAAGAGGCGATCCAATGGCATTTCTAACGCTAGGGGATGAGCAGACGGAGATGGAAGCAGTTGTGTTTCCTGATTTATTTAGAGAAGTACGTCAGTGGCTTGATGAAGAACTGATCGTTTTTATAGTAGGGAGAATGGAAGAAAGGAATGGGAAACTCCAGTGGATCCTTGAGGAAATTGGGCCTTTCAAGGAAGAGGAGTTAGGGAGAGCTTCAGCAGATAGCCGTCGGTTGTTCTTAAAAATACAAGATGAGAAAGATTCAACCCTAAAAAAGGTGAAGGAGATTTCGACTCAGTATCCAGGGAATGTGCCGATTATTGTTCATTATCCGGTTCGAAAAGAGACCTATCAGTTAGGGATCTCGTATGCTATTGAACCAAAGCGAGAAGCCATCAAACTTTTAGAGGATGAGCTAGGGGACGCAAACGTTGTGTTGAAATAGCGGTCTGCGCTTTACTTGATCTAGCTCGGGCCTGCGGGATGCAGGTCAGTTCGGTGTTGGCACAGGACGTGCCGTGTTTAACCGAACTTCCTCTTTTTGCTGAACAGTCGCCTGCGCTTTTCTTGTCTAGCTCCGGCGGGTAAGGGCTAGCGAGATAAGCAATCTACCTGCAGTGGCTAATCGCCACTTCCGGCAGTTTGCTTATCCGGCCCCACACGACGTGGGGTCGTTCGACGTTGGCACAGGACGTGCCGGTCTTAGTCGAGCTTCCTCTACTTCAGCCCCCTTAAGCTTTTCGAGTGTCTAGCTCCGGCTCCTAGCCCCTAGCGTCATAAGCAATCTAACTCCAGTGGCCTTCTGCCACTTCCGTTAGCTTGCTTATGCGGGCCTGCAGGATGCAGGTCAGTTCGGTGTTGGCACAGGACGTGCCGGTCTTAACCGAACTTCCTTTTCTGCTGAACAGTCGCCTGCGCTTTTCGTGTCTAGCTCCGGCGGGTAAGGGCTAGCGAGATAAGCAACCTACCTGCAGTGGCTAATCGCCACTTCCGGCAGTTTGCTTATCCGTACGCCCTTGGTCGACCCGCCTGCGCTTTTCTTGTCTAGCTCCAGGGGCTAGGGCCTAGCGAGATAAGCAATCTACTTCCAGTCTGCTGCGCAGACTTGCAGCAGCTTACTTATCCGTACGGCCCTGGGCAAGCCCCTTGCGCTTTTCCTCTTTACACAACATATCGATTTGTTATAATGAAGTAGGTTAGTGGTCAGACCACTTTGTGAAGGTTTTTACAATACGTTTTTTTACAAAAAAGGAGCGGGTTTTGGTGACGAATTTACGTGAAGAGGCACTTCATATGCACCGGGTTCATAAAGGGAAGCTTGCGACGCATTCTAAGGTTCCTGTTAAAAATAAAAATGATTTAAGTTTAGCTTACTCACCGGGAGTGGCTGAGCCTTGTAAAGAAATCTATGACCAAAAGGAAGCGGTCTATGATTATACGATGAAAGGGAACATGGTAGCTGTTGTTAGTGACGGTTCTGCTGTGCTTGGTTTAGGTAATATTGGAGCAGAAGCTTCATTACCAGTTATGGAAGGGAAAGCGGCTTTATTTAAAAGTTTCGCAGGTGTTGATGCGTTCCCAATTTGCTTGGGGACGAATGATGTGGATCAAATTGTACAGACTGTTAAGTTAATGGAACCAACTTTTGGTGGGGTGAATCTCGAAGATATTGCTGCTCCGAACTGTTTCATTATAGAAGAACGTTTAAAGAAGGAAACGAATATTCCTATTTTCCACGATGATCAACATGGTACAGCAATCGTGACCGTAGCTGGTCTAATGAACGCATTGAAGCTATCAGGCAAGAAGTGGTCTGATATTAAAGTAGTGGCAAACGGTGCTGGTGCTGCTGGTATTGCGATCATTAAGCTCCTTTACCATTTCGGTGTTCGTGATATTATCATGTGTGATTCAAAAGGGGCCATTTTTGAAGGGCGCAGTTATGGGATGAACGATGTTAAAGATGAGATTGCTAAGATGACGAATAAAGACCGTATAGAAGGCGAGCTATCTGATGTCATGCAAGGGGCAGATGTTTTCGTAGGAGTATCTGTAGGAGGATTACTTTCTAAGGAAATGGTTGAGAATATGAATGATGACCCAATTATATTTGCCATGGCAAACCCAGAACCTGAAATTATGCCAGAAGATGCAAAGAATGCTGGAGCAAGCGTCATTGGGACAGGCCGTTCTGACTTCCCAAACCAGGTTAATAATGTTTTAGCATTCCCTGGTATTTTCCGTGGAGCTCTTGATGTACGAGCTACTAGAATTAATGAAAAAATGAAGATTGCTGCTGCGGAGGCGATCGCTTCTTTAGTTAGTGAAGAAGAACTTCACACAGACTACGTTATTCCTGCACCATTCGATACAAGAGTGGCCCCTGCTGTTGCAGCGGCGGTAGCTAAAGCAGCTATGGAGTCAGGTGTGGCTCGTCATCAGGTTGACCCTGAAGAAGTAGCAGAGAAAACGCGTCAGCTTGCTTTAATTGATGAAGAAAACGAATAGGTTTAGAAGTAAGCAATCTCTTATAGGATTATGATCAAAGGAGTGAGCCTGATCCGTGACAATACCATCTAAATCTAAAGTGTACGAAGAGGTATTGAAGGAAATCAGACGCTTAATCGATCTAAATAAACTCTCACCAGGAGATAAGCTTCCATCAGAACGAGAGCTCTCAGAACAGTTGGGCGCTGGACGCTCTTCGGTTCGAGAGGCTCTCCGTGCGATGGAGCTTTTAGGTTTAATTGAAACGAGAAGGGGAGAGGGAACGTTTTTAAGTTCTTATCGCCCTTATCATATGGTTGAGATCTTGTCTGCTTTTATACTTCAAGAAGCAAAAACGAAAGAGAATTTAAAGTCGACGAAACAATTAATTGAGAAAGAAGCTTCTAAAATCGCTATGGATCAATTAAGTGACCAGGATATCCAAACATTACAAGAGCATGTACGGCTATTTGAGGCTGGCTCTGAAACGTTTCATTACGACTTTTTTTATACGATCTTTGACGTTGGCGAAAACCAACTATTACTTAAAATATGGCGCTTAATGGAAGAGTTTTCACGTACATTCCACAAACCCGTTTACGATATAGATTTATATAAAGCACTTATTGATGCCCTTCAAGCCAAGGACGACAAACGGATAGAAACACTCTGTGCACAACTCTATCAGGAGAAAATGTCGAAATGATCAAGACAAAATTCTACAACACTTTTTAAAAAATTTCGTTAAAGTGAAAAGGTAGACAGGCTTTATATGTCCTAAAGGAGGAATCACCTTGCTTAAAGATTTTTTTAGCAAGAAGAAAAAGTACGCATCCATACCTCGGGAAGAAGCAAAGCAAGAGATCCCCGAAGGGTTGATGCAAAAATGTCCTAATTGTCATAAAATCTTTTACCGTAAAGAATTGAAAAAGAATTTAAATGTCTGCCCAAACTGTTCTTTCCATCATCAAATGACAGCGAAAGAACGAATTGATAGTTTGTTTGATGAACATACTTTTGAAGAATGGGATCAAAATATTATAACGGAAAACCCGCTAGGCTTCCCAGATTACCTAGAAAAGGTAGAGAAAGATCGTGAGAAAACAGGCCTAAACGAAGCTGTTGTTACTGGTAAAGGAAAAATGCAGGGCTTTGAAACGGCTTTTGCTGTTATGGACTCTCGTTTTCGTATGGGAAGTATGGGCTCTGTTGTGGGAGAAAAAATCGCTCGAGCTATTGAAAAAGCAAAAGAGCAACAGATCCCGTTTATTATATTTACAGCTAGTGGTGGTGCTCGGATGCAAGAAGGTGTTTTAAGCCTGATGCAAATGACTAAAACTTCTGTAGCTATTAAACGATTCAGTGAATCGGGAGGTCTAATGATCTCTGTTATGACCCACCCTACAACAGGTGGTGTGTCGGCAAGCTTTGCTTCAATTGGAGATTATAACTTTGCAGAACCAGGCGCTTTGATTGGATTTGCTGGCCGAAGAATTATTGAACAAACAATTCGTGAAGAGCTTCCAGAAGATTTTCAAACAGCAGAGTTTCTTTTAAAGCATGGTCACCTGGATCAGGTGATTGATCGTCAAGATATGAAAGAAGTTCTAACTACCTTATTGGACATTCATGAGGGAGGTGACCAACCATCGTGAAACAGGTTTTAGAGTTTGAAAAGCCAGTTATGGAACTAAGGGAGAAGATTGCAGAATTAAAAAAATTCACAACGGAAAGTGATATGGATTTAACTACTGAAATTGAAACCTTAGAACAACGGTTAGTAAAGCTAGAAGAAGATGTTTATGGAAACATGAAGCCATGGGATCGCGTGCAAATGGCTCGTCACGCAGAGCGTCCCACGACACTTGACTATGTGAAAGAATTGTTTACTCATTTCTTGGAATTCCATGGCGATCGTTTATATGGTGATGATGAAGCAATCGTATCAGGTGTGGCAAAGTATAAGGGCAAACCTGTCACAGTAATTGGACACCAACGTGGAAAAGATACGAAAGAAAACATTAGACGCAATTTCGGCATGCCACATCCGGAAGGTTACCGAAAAGCTTTGCGTCATATGAAGCAAGCAGAGAAATTTAACCGTCCTATCATCTGTTTTATTGACACGAAGGGTGCTTACCCTGGTAAAGCAGCTGAAGAGCGAGGACAAAGCGAAGCAATCGCTAGAAACTTGATGGAAATGGCAGGTCTACGAGTACCGATCATTTGCATCGTTATTGGCGAGGGCGGAAGTGGTGGAGCCCTTGCGCTAGGAGTTGGCGATCGGATTCATATGCTTGAAAACTCAACTTACTCAGTTATCTCCCCGGAAGGCGCGGCTGCTCTTCTTTGGAAAGACTCGGGATTAGCTCAAAAAGCTGCAGAAACGATGATGATTACGTCTTATGATCTGAAGAAGCTCCAAGTTATTGATGATATTATCCCTGAGCTAAAAGGTGGAGCCCATCGTGATGTAGCTGCTCAAGCAGCTGAAATTGATCAAGTCCTAGATCAGTCTTTACAAGACCTATCTGATTTATCAAAAGAGGAATTACTTGAGAAGAGATGGGAAAAATATAAGCAGATTGGAGACTACTCAACGTTGTAGTCTTTCTGTATGGTGGGGATGTCTAATGAGGCGTAACGTCTTAGGTAACGTTACGGTCTTAAGTGGAGAGGCATCCCTTTTCATATTCTAAAAGGTTCTCTTTTGGGCTATGATCGACAAATTTCGTGAAGAATGGTAAAGTAAGTTCTTGCCTACTGACTTATGTATGTTACTGAGAGCTCATTCAATTAGCGGTTATGGGGGATATAACCCACAATTTTCGGCTAAATTTAGTTTTATGCCCTTTTTTACGTAAAAAGGGTTTTAGATATATGATACATATGGGAATACTATTTTCAGAAGATTCCTGATGTTGAAACTTTTATTCAAGGTAGGTTTATGGTTGTCAAACGTCAGGTTTAGCAGTATCTTTGAATAGGGAGAAAGCTACACACGTTTCGACAATATATGAATCATACTTACTACATTCAGTGCTATTAAAAACATTGATCGTTATATGAGGTGATCGCAATGAAAAAAATAGGTGTGTTAACTAGTGGGGGAGATGCTCCCGGAATGAACGCTGCGATTCGTTCAGTCGTTCGTAAAAGTATCTACCATGGTATTGAAGTTTATGGAATCTACTATGGATATCAAGGACTAATTGACGGTAATATCGAGAAAATGGAACTGGGTTCTGTTGGTGATATTATTCAACGGGGTGGTACAATGCTTTATACCGCTCGTTGTGATGATTTCAAGACACCAGAAGGCCGTCAAAAAGGTATTGATCAGTTAAAGAAACACGGTATTGAAGGGTTAGTTGTCATTGGTGGTGACGGCTCATTTATGGGTGCTAAAAAACTTACAGAAGCAGGTTACCCATGTATTGGTGTGCCTGGTACAATTGACAACGATATTCCTGCTACTGATTTTACAATTGGTTTTGATACAGCTCTAAATACTGTAATTGAGGCCATTGATAAAATTCGTGACACTGCTACATCACATGAGCGTACTTACGTTATCGAAGTAATGGGAAGAGACGCTGGTGACATTGCCCTTTGGGCTGGATTAGCAGATGGAGCTGAAAGTATTATTATCCCTGAGGTGGATGATAACTTTGAAGATATTGTCGAGCGTTTAAAACGTGGCCATGAACGTGGCAAGAAACACAGTATTATCTTAGTAGCTGAGGGTGTTGGTTCAGGCTTTGATTACGGACAACGTATCAAGGATGCAACTGATCTTGAAACACGAGTTACGGTTCTTGGACACACGCAACGCGGTGGTTCACCAACAGCGTATGATCGTGTGTTAGCAAGTCGTTTAGGAGCAAAAGCTGTTGATCTTCTTATTGAAGGAAAAGCTGGACGCATGGTTGGGATTCAGAACAATAAGCTAGTTGATCATGACATCATCGAAGCTCTAAACACGAAACATGAACTTGACTTAGACATGTATAAGCTATCTCAGGAATTATCAATATAGAAATATCCTCGAGGGCTGTGGGAACGATCTCAGTTTGAACGATAAAATGAAGACTTTTGAGGAGGACCATTGCAATGAAAAAGAAAACAAAGATTGTATGTACAATTGGACCAGCGTCTGAGAGCGTTGAACAATTAACGGAGCTAATGAATTCAGGAATGAACGTGGCACGTCTTAACTTCTCTCACGGAGATTTCGATGAGCACGGAGCACGTATTCAAAACATCCGTGAAGCTGCAAAGCAAACAGGAAATACGGTAGCCGTTCTTTTGGATACAAAAGGACCGGAAATCCGTACAGGTAAACTTAAAGAGGGCGAGATCCACCTTGAGAAAGGTTCTGAAATCAATGTATCTATGGATGAAGAGCTTGAAGGTGATGAAAATCGTTTTGCTGTAACGTATCCTGGACTAATCAACGATGTTCACGTTGGAGGAAAGATTCTTTTAGACGATGGATTAGTTGAATTAGAAGTACTTGAAGTGTTAAAAGAGCAAAATGAGATCCGTACTCGTATCCTAAACTCTGGCCCACTTAAGAACAAAAAAGGTGTAAACGTTCCAAACGTGAGCGTAAACTTGCCTGGTATCACAGATAAAGACGCAGCTGACATCGTATTTGGTATCGAACAAGGTGTAGACTTTATCGCGGCATCTTTCGTTCGTCGTGCATCTGATGTTCTTGAAATTCGTGAACTATTAGAAAAACATGACGCTAATCACATTCAAATCATTCCAAAGATTGAAAACCAAGAAGGCGTAGACAATATCAAAGAAATTCTAGAAGTAAGTGACGGTCTTATGGTTGCACGTGGTGACCTAGGTGTAGAAATCCCTGCAGAAGAGGTGCCTCTTGTACAGAAAGAACTAATCCGTCAATGTAATACAGCTGGTAAGCCAGTAATCACTGCTACACAAATGCTTGATTCTATGCAACGTAACCCACGTCCTACGCGCGCAGAGGCAAGTGACGTAGCTAACGCGATTTTCGATGGTACAGATGCCATCATGCTTAGTGGTGAAACAGCTGCAGGTAGCTATCCGGTAGAAGCTGTAACGACAATGAATAATATTGCGTTACGTGCTGAATCTGCAATTGATCACCAAATGATTTTAAGTAACCTTTCTCGTACAAGCGATATGACGATTACTGACGCTATTAGCCAATCTGTTACTCATACAGCTATGAACTTAGATGTAGCGGCAATCCTAACTCCAACAGAAAGTGGCTATACGGCTAAAATGATCTCTAAATATCGTCCAAAAGCACCGCTTGTAGCTGTTACTTCTGACGAGCGCGTACAGCGCATGCTTTCTCTTGTATGGGGAGTTCATGCTGTATTAGGCGACCGTTCTGAGTCTACAGACGACATGCTGACAAAAGCGATCGATAACGGTCTTAAGACTGGGGCGTTCAACCGTGGTGACCGCGTAATTATCACTGCTGGTGTACCAGTTGGCGAAAGTGGTACAACAAACCTTATGAAAGTTCACGTAGTAGGTGATGTTGTAACGAAAGGTCAAGGAATTGGCAAGAAATCAGCTTTCGGTAAAGTAGTTGTTGCTAAAACAGCAGAAGAAGCAAACAGCAAAGTGGAAGAGGGAGACATTCTTGTTACAATTGGTACAGACAAAGAAATGATGCCTGCGATTGAAAAAGCAAGCGGTCTTGTTACTCAAGAAGGTGGACTAACTTCTCACGCAGCTGTAGTAGGATTAAGCCTAGGAATTCCAGTTATCGTTGGAGTTTCAGATGCGACTACAATTGTGAACGATGGAGATGAAATTACAATTGATTCTGCACGCGGTGACATCTATCAAGGTCATGCTAGCGTACTATAAGATTGAATTAAAGAGACCCGGGTTTCCGGGTCTCTTTTTTGTGGGGATTTATGAGTCAGGTTCATAATTAGTAGCGACTATAGCCAAGCGAGCTTGTCATCTGATTATTAATGAAGAATGAGCACGTTAGGATTACAAAAGGTTTTAATGTATAATAAAGATAAAGTTTAAGTTTTAGGTGAAAGGGAGATTTTTGTGTTTCGATGGCTATTACTATTTATTTTAGTTGTACCTGCACTTGAGATTGGTGTCTTGGTTTGGGCTGGCAATCTTGTTGGGCCTTGGTGGGTCATTCTGCTTATTATTGCTACCGGCATACTTGGAGCGTTCTTAGCTAAAAGGCAAGGGATGGAAACGCTCAATCGAGCAAGAGATAACGTTCAAAGAGGTATAGTTCCGCAGGAAGAGATCTTTGATGGAATTTGTATATTAATTGGTGCTGTTGTGTTATTTACTCCCGGTTTTATAACGGATGCAATTGGCTTTATCCTCCTTCTCCCAATCACTCGTACCCCATTGAAGCGCTCATTGCAAAAAGCTGTGAAGCGAATGATGGAGAATGGAACGATTACAATCTTCAGAAGATAAAACAATAAGATTTTAATAATATACTTTAAAAAGTCCAGAGACAGACTCTGGACTTTTTTCATTCTATTAGCCCCCAAATTATGAAGAAGTGGTTTTTCCGATTATATAAGCCCATACCTCTTTGAAAACGCCGCTTTGGTGGAGGGTATTTACCATAACAAGCGAGACGGGACCTATGATCAATCCTAAGAATCCAAAAAGTTGAAAACCCACAAATAAAGCCATTAACGTTGCAAGTGGATCTAAGCCAATATTTGTAGATAAGACTTTTGGCTCCATCATTTGTCGCTGTACAATGACAATGGTATATAACACAGATAAACCGATTGTTAAGAAGTAATTTCCAGTAAAGAACATATAGACAATCCATGGAACAAATACAAAACCTGTACCCAAATAAGGTAATAGATCAACAGCACCTGTTAGAATGGCGATGGTTACCGCATATTCAACGCGAAGAATAAGAAGACCAATCAGCACGATAAAGGCCGTAATGGATATAAGTGTGAACTGTGCTTTTATAAAGCCTAATAGAGCTTTTTGTAGGCCATTAAAGACGCTCACGCTTGATTCTGCTACCTTAGATGGGGTGAGTTGTTTAATTCGTAAGGTGAGCTTATACCAGTCCTTACTGATAAAGAAAGTTCCTAGCAAGGAAAAAATTAATACAGTAGCAAAGTTCGGTAGCTTCTTTAGGTAGGATGGAATGGCATTTAATACATCTCCTAGCAGTTCTGCCCCGCTTTGAGCAATGTTAGCTCCAACATTTTGAATTTGTATGATAATCTCTTGTTGTTGGGTTGCGTCTAATGTATTCATAATAGAAGTTATTCGTTCGTATAAAGGGACAATTTGATAGGTCAGGAGATTTTCAAGATATGAAATTAAGGTTCTAAAGTGTTCTGGAAGCTGCATTCCTAAATAAGTGAAACCATCAATAAGTTCAACGACAAGCAGTGTTATGATACCAATGATGGCTCCTAACATAAGCAAGATGGCGATAAACACTGCCAAGCTTCGAGGAGCATGGGTTTTGTCTTCTAAAATAGTAACCAAAGGATTAATCAAATAAGCAATGGTTAAAGCAATAATAAAAGGATAGAGGTACGTCCATAATAATATTGTGGTAAAGATACTTGCGGCCACAATAAACCCAACTACTAGACTTCTTATGATACGTGAGAGTAAAAGCCACGCCTGGTCCTTGTCCATTCCTTTAACTTGCCTCCTTTATAGTGAGTTGCATCTGACTGTAGTGATGAACGAACGTGACACTTTGTTCAATTTAATTAGGGTGTGATAAGATTACATTTGGTTTTTGCTGAAAAGTAAATTTGGAGGGGAACAAATGGTTATATCACAGTCTACTATTTTCTTACTTATATTATTCTTATTAGGACTTATTGGAAAAAATCAATCTATAATGATCGCTGTGTATGTATTAGCTGGATTAAAGCTATTTAAGTTAGATGAAAAGGTGTTTCCGTTCTTTGAATCAAAAGGAATGAGCATCGGTGTTACCATTATTACAATTTCTGTTTTAATTCCAATTGCCACAGGAGAAATCGGCTTTAAGGAGCTTGCTGGAAGCGTAAAGTCATATTATGCGTGGATCTGTTTAGGTGCAGGTATGTTCGTGGCATTTGTGGCACGTGATGGATTAAGTTTGCTCGCTAGTGACCCACAATTAACTACTGCGTTAATTATCGGAACGATTCTTGCTGTCGTTTTCTTCAATGGTGTAGCTGTAGGCCCCCTTATCGGTGCGGGGATTGCATATATGGCAATGAGATTAGTGGATGGGATTGTTAAATTATTCTAATAGCTAGCAACATTCGGGAAGTTCTTGTACACCAAGAACTTCCTTTTTTATAGTCTTATGATAATGGAGTCCTATATCAGGATTTTTTGTTTGGCACAAATAAAAAAGTAGAAATATAAGGAAAATAGATGTTTTAACCACTTGATATAGAGGAATTGTTACCATATCCGTTTTAGATTTTTTCAGAAAATTAAACGGTTTCATTTCACAAAAATCTGATATTTGTTTATAATTGTTTATGGGGATGATATCCTGAAAATTTTTTAATAAATATGTTAAGCGTTTTCTCGGGTTTACATAGAGAACGTATACGGGGAAAAATTAGGGAAAAAGGAGAGAGTATCAATGGCAGCTACAAAAGGTTTAGAAGGGATTATTGCAACGGAATCCTCTATTAGTTCAATTATTAATGATCAGCTTACCTATGTGGGGTACAACATTGATGATTTAGCTCAGAACTCTAGTTTCGAAGAGGTTATTTACCTTCTTTGGAATAAGCAGTTACCGACTAAAGATGAGCTGGATCAGTTTAAAGGTGAATTAAATAGAGAGATGGCGATTCCTCAATCCGTAATCGACCATTTGAAATCATATGATCTGGAATCGGTTCATCCTATGGCAGCATTGCGCACAGCTGTTTCTATTTTAGGTCTGAATGATGAAGAATCAGATGTGATGGAAGAGAACGCTAATAAGCGTAAAGCGATTCGCATACAGGCTAAAATGCCAGCAGTCGTAACCGCGTTTGCTCGCATCAGAAGAGGACAAGAACCTGTTCAGCCTAAAGAAGGCTTAAGCTTTGCAGCGAACTTCTTGTACATGCTAAATGGAGAAGAGCCAAAAGATCTGGAAATTGAAGCGATCAATAAAGCATTAGTACTTCATGCTGACCATGAGTTAAACGCTTCTACCTTTACAGCTCGTGTATGTGTAGCGACACTTTCAGATATTTATAGCGGTATGACAGCAGCGATCGGTGCTTTAAAGGGTCCATTACACGGTGGAGCGAATGAGCGCGTAATGAAAATGTTAACAGAGATTGGTGATGAAGATCATGCAATCGATGCTATTAAAGAGAAACTTGAAAACAAAGAAAAGATTATGGGTATGGGGCACCGAGTCTATCAAAGTGGTGATCCACGAGCGAAACATTTAAAAGAAATGTCACGTGAACTTACTGAACTTACAGGTAATTCAAAGTGGTATAACATGTCTGTGAAAATCGAAGATTATATTAAAGAGCACAAAGGGCTTCCAGCAAACGTAGATTTCTATTCTGCGTCAGTCTATCATAGTCTTGGAATTGATCATGACCTGTTCACGCCTCTATTTGCTGTGAGTCGTACGTCAGGTTGGTTGGCACACATTCTAGAGCAGTATGAAGACAATCGCCTGATTCGTCCACGTGCTGATTACACAGGTCCAACTGGGCAAACGTATACAGCAATTGAAAATCGCTAATCTATGAAAATAGCATAAAGGGCGGGCTTAGAGTGGTTATACTCATATAAGTCTACCCTTTTGAACTTTTTATTCTTTGATTATAGAATTCCTGTGATATGATTATAGTGAGAATATTTGCAATGATTTAGGAGGGGTTATCAGTGACACAAGCTGAAAAAATTACGGTAGAAAATGGCGAAATGAACGTACCAAACCATGCAATCATTCCATACATTGAAGGTGATGGAATCGGTCCAGATATTTGGGCTTCGGCGAGCAAGGTAATTGAAGCAGCTGTTCAAAAAGCATATGGCGACAGCAAGTCAATCGAATGGAAAGAAGTTTACGCAGGTCAAAAAGCTTACGATAATACTGGAGAGTGGCTTCCTAAGGAAACGCTTGATACGATCCGTGATTATAAAATCGCAATTAAAGGTCCACTTACAACACCAATTGGTGGAGGAATTCGTTCATTGAATGTTGCATTGCGCCAGGAGTTAGACTTATTCACTTGTCTTCGTCCTGTGCGTTGGTTTGAAGGTGTACCATCACCTGTTAAGCGACCACAAGATACGGATATGGCGATTTTCCGTGAAAATACCGAGGACATTTATGCAGGAATTGAGTGGCAAAAAGGAACGCCTGAAGCGAAAAAAGTAATTGATTTTCTACAGAATGAAATGGGCGTACATAATATTCGTTTCCCTGAAACGTCTGGAATTGGAGTTAAACCAGTTTCTGAAGAAGGAACTAAGCGTCTAGTACGCTCTGCAATCGAATACGCTCTTCGTGAAGGTCGTCGCAATGTAACGCTTGTTCACAAAGGAAACATCATGAAGTTTACTGAAGGTGCATTTAAAGCATGGGGCTATGAAGTAGCTGAACAAGAATTTGGCGATAAAGTCTTCACTTGGAGACAATATGATGAGATTGTAGAGAAAGAAGGAAAAGAAGCTGCTAACAAGGCACAAGATGCAGCTGAAGCTGAAGGTAAAATCATTGTAAAAGATGCAATTGCCGATATCTTCTTACAGCAAATCTTAACTCGTCCAAAAGAATTTGATGTTGTAGCAACAATGAACCTTAATGGTGATTACGTTTCTGATGCGCTTGCTGCACAGGTTGGTGGAATTGGCATTGCTCCTGGTGCTAACATTAACTTTGAAACAGGGCATGCGATCTTTGAAGCTACACACGGTACAGCTCCAAAGTATGCAGGAATGGATAAAGTTAACCCATCTTCTGTTATCCTTTCTGGTGTACTTATGCTTGAACACCTTGAGTGGAGAGAAGCGGCAGATTTAATTACAAAATCAATGGATAAAACAATTGGTAATAAAACAGTAACGTACGATTTTGCGCGTATGATGGATGGTGCTACTGAAGTGAAATGTTCTGAATTCGGTGATGCACTTATTAAAAACATGGACTAATCTTAGTATTGGAAGGGGATTAATATGGCCATTCAAAGAAGGAAAGTATCCGTTATTGGTGCTGGCTTCACAGGAGCAACAACAGCCCTTATGATCGCACAGAAAGAGCTGGCTGATGTAGTGCTTGTAGATGTGCCTGATATGGAAAAACCAACTCAAGGGAAAGCGCTAGATATGCTAGAGGCTAGCCCTGTACAAGGTTTTGATGCTGATATTAAAGGGACTTCTAACTATGAAGATACTGCTGGTTCTGATCTTGTTATTATCACCGCTGGAATTGCTCGTAAACCAGGGATGAGTCGTGATGATTTAGTAGCTACTAACTCAAAGATCATGAAGAGTGTAACAAAAGAAATTGTACATCACTCTCCTGAAACGACGATTCTTGTGTTAACAAACCCAGTTGATGCCATGACGTATTCTGTCTTTAAAGAGTCTGGTTTCCCTAAACACCGTGTCATTGGTCAGAGTGGTGTGTTAGATACAGCGCGTTTCCGTACATTCATCGCGCAAGAGCTGAATTTATCGGTAAAAGATATCACAGGCTTTGTGCTCGGTGGACACGGAGACGATATGGTACCACTTATTCGCTATTCCTATGCAGGTGGTATACCGTTAGAGAAGTTAATTTCTTCAGACCGCCTCGAAGAAATTGTAGAACGTACTCGCAAAGGTGGCGGCGAAATCGTTGGTCTGCTAGGGAATGGAAGTGCTTATTATGCACCGGCAGCGTCCCTGACAGAAATGGCAGAAGCTATACTGAAAGACCAGCGCCGTGTATTGCCTGCTATTGCCTACCTAGAAGGAGAGTACGGATACAAAGATATCTATCTTGGTGTGCCGACAATCCTTGGTGGTAATGGTATCGAAGAGATTATTGAACTTGACTTAACAGATGATGAAAAAGCTCAGTTAGATCAATCTGCTGACTCTGTAAAAAAAGTCATGGAAGTAGTACAATAAAAGTAGGATTATGAAAAAGGCTGTCCTTTAATTAGGGCAGCTTTTCTATAAATCAAAAGAAAACGCTTACATTTTTGGAGGTGGAGATTTTGCTTGGAAAACGTAGAAAGCTTGGTAAAAAAATTGGAGATGTTACGGTAGGAGAAGTGTATACAAAAACGATGTCGATTGAAGATAAGGATATCCTACTTTACTTGGGTTTAACAAATGATGCCAACCCTTTGTATATTCAACATGATTATGCTTCCCAGACTCCTTATAAACGCCCTCTAGTTCCGTCAGTTATGCTATATGGTATGGTTTCCTCCATTGTTTCTTCTCACTTACCTGGACCAGGAAGTCATATTACAGAGCAAATGCTCCAATACCCAACACCCTTACATCACTATTCAGAAGTAACCCTAACAATCAAGGTTATAGAAGTGAAAAGCGATCAACATCAAATAAGCCTTTCTGTAAACGGAGTGAATGAAGAGAAAGAAGAAGTGATCACCGGAACTGTGCAAGTTACCCCCGCTTATGAGCCAGAATCCATGACAGCTCGCTCATTAGAGAATTTCTATTAATATTCTTCTCAACAAGCCCCTCCCTTACAAGGAGGGCCTTTTTGTTGGCACCGTTAAATCTTAATGTGATTATTATTCTATTTATAGGGTGTTCTCTTGCCCGGGGACAACTCGCTTTCCTGCGGGGAGCTGGTGAGCCTCCTCACCTAGATTTAAGATTGCAGGCGTGGTGCCTAGGGATAAAAGGAAGTTCGACTAGGATCGTCACATCCTGTGACAACATCGAACGACCCCACATCTGATATGGCAACGTTTTTGTTTAACACAAACACGGTAAGGTGGTCCTTTGAAAATGCGAGACTCCCGCGGAAAGACGGGCTTTAGAGATCCCGCAGGGAGTGAAGCGACTGAGGAAGATCTGGAGTTCGTCCGCAGGAAAGTGAGTGTTTTCAAAGGACCACCTTCCTCTTACTAAAGCAAACAAAAACGTTATACTTTATTGATCCCAAACCCGTTTAACTCTAATTTCAAGCCTTTCATATAAGTGGGCTTATATGGAATAAAACAAGGGAAGCATAAATGAATAACAATGACTATTAGGTAGAAAAGATGTAAAGTTAATGGAAGAAGGGTAAAGTAATTGTTAAGTTCTTGTAAAGAAGACCATGAACCCTATAAATGTCTTTTAATAAAACTGCCGTTCATTGTATGATGAAGATAGAAAAAGATGCAGAGGTGGATACGAGATGGCTCAAAATATATTAATCGTGGATGATGAAGAATCTATTGTAACGTTATTAAAATACAATATAGAACAATCTGGATTTGAAACAGAAGTAGCTTATACTGGCGCGGATGCACTTGAAAAAGCCAATGAACAGTTCTTTGACCTTATTGTTCTGGATGTCATGCTTCCTGAAATGGATGGGATGGAAGTGTGTAAGCAACTTAGACAGAAACAAGTACAGACGCCGATTCTTATGTTAACTGCTAAGGATGATGAGTTTGATAAAGTTCTTGGTCTGGAGCTAGGGGCTGATGACTATTTGACGAAGCCTTTTAGCCCGAGAGAAGTTGTAGCACGAATTAAGGCAATCTTAAGACGGTCAACCATCCGTGAATCTAATGACCTTGAAGGGGACCTTATCCAAATTGCAGATTTAAAAGTATTCCCGGAGCAGTATGAAGCAACAGTCAAGGGAGATTCTCTTGTTCTGACACCTAAGGAATTTGAACTTCTTCTTTATTTAACAAAGAATAAAGGTCGTGTCCTGTCCCGTGACCAACTACTAAGTGCTGTTTGGAACTATGATTTTGTTGGGGATACACGTATTGTTGATGTTCACATCAGTCACTTAAGGGAGAAAATTGAACCTGATACGAAGAAGCCGGTATACATCAAAACAATAAGAGGTCTTGGTTACAAGATGGAGGACCCTTCAAAAGATGCGTAACAAATACGGTTCAAGGCCATTTTTAACTTATTCCATACTAGCAATTCTTCTAATGCTAGGTCTTGGATTGGTTTTGGCCCAATTAACAAAAAATTTCTTCGTTGATGTAATAGAAGAACGAGTTGAAAATGAAGCCGTATACTTAACAGATTTTGTTGAGGATGCTTCCGATTTAAGTACTCTTGAAGACCTTAGTAAGCAGCTAGATATTGGATTAATTTATCTATCAGAAGAGCAAACACTCTTAAATACGACGCAGCAGGTCCTTCAATTAACCCCGGGGGAAGCGGAAACTGTAAATTCTTATATGAACACTCACCAAGAAGGTTTTAGTACTACTCACAAAGGTTTTTTAAAGGAGCATATGTTCTTTTACCCTTTTGAGGCGGCTAACAGCGCTTTAAGTGGACAACTGGTGCTTGTGCTCCGTATTGATTCTTTAACTCACATAACGAGCAACATATGGGTCCTTATAGGGATTACTTTGTTCGTCGGGATTCTCATCATGGCAACCCTAGGGCGCAATATTTTTGAGAAATATATTAAGCCGATTCGATCAGCCTCGAATGTAGCGGATGAGTTAGCTAGAGGCAATTACAGGGCGAGGACCTATGAAGGGAACTACGGTGAGGCTGCTATATTAACATCTTCTATTAATGTGTTAGCGCGTAACCTTCAAGAGATGACGATGCATCAAGAGATGCAAAAGGATCGGTTAGAGGCGGTTATTAACAACATGGGAAATGGCCTGATGTTAATTGACGAGAAAGGTTACGTAAATCTAGTCAATCGTGCCTTTTTAGAACATTTTGGAGGTCAGGAACATCAATACTTAGGTCATGTGTATTATGATGCAGTAGCTGAGGTTGAGATTCATAAATCTGTAAAAGAAGTATTTATGACAGAAGATAAAGTAAGGCATTCGTTTACCTTACCCCTTCAAATTGAGAGAAGATTCCTTGAGGTATTGGGCGCACCAATCTTTAATGAAGCTAATCAGTGGAAAGGTGTAGTACTTGTTTTTCATGATATTACAGAGTTAAAGAATTTAGAGCAAATGCGAAAAGACTTTGTGGCAAATGTGTCTCATGAATTGAAAACACCAATTACATCAATCAGAGGGTTCTCCGAAACGCTTCTAGATGGGGCAATGGCAGATGAGGGGTTACGCGAACAGTTTATAACAATTATTTTGAATGAAAGTGAGAGACTTCAATCTCTAATCCATGACCTTTTAGAACTATCAAAATTAGAGAAGGAAGAGTTTACTTTAAATATTGAACACATTTCGGTGCCATCTTTAGTAAAAGATATCATTCCAATTGTAGAGCAACAAGCAAATCAAAAAGGCATTGGGTTAGAGCAAACGATTGATACTGAAGGCTATATTGATGGAGATTCTGCTCGTTTAAAGCAAGTAGTAATTAATTTGGTTACCAACGCGATCAATTACACTCCAAGCGGTGGCACTATAAAGCTTGAATTAAAGAACCAAAAGGACTCCTTTATGATTTCGGTTACGGATAGTGGGATTGGTATTCCAAAAGAAGATGTACCCCGAATATTTGAACGTTTCTATCGAGTAGACAAAGCGCGAAGTCGTAACTCTGGTGGAACAGGTCTTGGTTTAGCTATTGTAAAACATATTGTAGAAGCGCACGGTGGAAGTATTGATGTAGAAAGTGAATATCAGCAGGGAACAGCGTTTCATATTACATTACCTAAAAAATTTACGAAACGTTAACATTAAGTTAATTAAATGCAAATAATTCCTTGATATAGTTCTCTATGAAACCCTTTCATCCAAGGTGTTTTCTTATTTGACGGAGGTCAACCCGCCTCCGTCTTTTTTTTATGCTTTTTTATCCCCATTTTGTTATCGATATCCATTTATTTGAAACGTTTTTAACGTTTGTTCGTAAATAGATTGTTAAGAAAATGAAATAGGGGGAGAAATACGAGTGACTCTAAAACAGATCTATACATGGATTGCTGTAGGGGTAGCGGCGATCGTTCTGGTTATTGTCGGAATTACAAGTTGGTATACTGTGGACGAATCAGAGCAAGCTGTAATCCTTACATTTGGTAACGCTGAAGAGAGCATAACAGAACCTGGGCTGCACTTTAAAATGCCTTGGCCAGTACAAGAAGTAGAGAAGCTCTCGAAAGAAACGTTTAGTTTGAACTTTGGTTACTCACAAGATGATAAAAGCAATAAGAAACAAGTGCAAATGATTACAGGGGATGAAAATATTGTTCTTGCTGATCTGGTTGTACAGTGGAAGATTGTAGACCCAGCAAAATACTTGTACCAATCTCAAGATCCCAAACTAGCGTTAAATAACGCTACTTCTGCATCATTAAGAAGTGTTATTGGAACTTCAGAGATTGATGAAGCATTAACCTCAGGTAAAGCAGAAATAGAGAATGAAGTGCGTGAAATGCTAATTGGACTAGTAGAAAGTTATAATATCGGGATATCAGTCAGTGATGTGAAGCTTCAAGAGGTAGACCTTCCAGATGCAGAAGTACGGACTGCTTTTACAAAAGTAACGGACGCCCGAGAAACTAGTAACACGAAACGAAATGAAGCAGAGAAATATAGGAATGAAAAATATGAAGAAGCACTAGGTGAGAAAGATGCGATTATATCTCGTGCAGAAGGGGATAAAGTAGCCCGTATTGAACAAGCCAAAGGAGATGTTGCGAAGTTCAATGCGCTATATGAAGCCTATAGTAAATCGCCAGATATAACGAGAGAGCGATTGGTTATTGAAACGCTAGAGGATGTTCTTCCTAAAGCTAATATATATATCATGAATGACGATGGAAATACGCTTAAGTACTTACCGATTGGGCAACAACAAGCACCTCAACCTGCACCGACACAAGGGGGGGCAAATGACGATGAGTGATGAGAATGTAATAGAGGAAGGGAACGAAACAAACTCCAATTATATAAAGCGCATGATAAAGATAGGCTTAAGTTTACTGGTACTAGTCTTGTTACTAGTGGTATTTATAAGTAGTGTGATGATTGTGAAAGAAGGGGAGTATAAAGTTGTTCGTCAATTTGGTGAGATTGTAAGAATTGAGAAAGAGCCAGGGCTCAAATTTAAAGTACCACTTATACAGAATGCCAGCACCCTTCCAAAGAAAAAAATGGTGTATGATGTTAATGAGAAAGAGATCAACACACTTGATAAGAAGCGAATGATTATTGATAACTACGCGATCTGGCATATTGTTGATCCGGATAAGATGATTAACAATGCAAGAACGATGATTGGAGCTGAAGCACGGATGGGGGAATTCATTTTTTCAGTTATCCGTACAGAGCTTGGTCAAATGAACTATGAAGAGATTATAAATGATGAGCAGTCATCTAGAGGAGATTTGCACAAACGTATTACTGAAAGAGTGAATCAATTACTAGCACGCGATGAGTTTGGTATTCGGGTGGATGATGTACGTATTAAACGAACAGATTTGCCGGATGAGAACGAAAAAACGGTGTTTCGTAACATGATTTCAGAACGAGAATCAAAAGCTCAGGAATACTTATCTAAAGGGGAAGCTGCGAAAAACCGTATTATTGCTCAAACAGATAGAGAAGTAACAGAAATGCTTTCAAAAGCTGAAGCGGAAGCGGCCCAGGTTCGAGCTGAAGGGGAACAAGAAGCGGCTAAAATTTACAATGAATCATTTTCAAAGGACGAGTCATTTTATCAATTGTATCGTACTTTAGAATCCTATAAGAAAACGATTGATGGAGAAACTACGATTATTATTCCGCAGGATTCTCCGTACGCACGAAGTTTAACTGGCTATTTTGATTAACAAAAAGGCGACTTTTTCCTTCTATTATGGAACATGATAGAATAAAGGAAACAAGTCGCCTTTTCTCATGGAAAGGGTATGCTTATGAACGAAGGAGTGGAAAACATGACAAACAAACTGGTTCTTATTGATGGAAACAGTATAGCGTACCGAGCTTTTTTTGCTTTGCCGTTATTAAATAATGACAAAGGTGTACATACAAACGCCGTATACGGATTTACCACTATGCTATTGAAGATCTTAGAAGAGGAAAACCCATCTCATATGCTTGTGGCCTTTGATGCGGGGAAAACGACCTTTCGTCATAAGACATATGAAGAATATAAAGGAGGTCGTCAAAAGACTCCTCCTGAGCTTTCAGAGCAGTTCTCACTTTTAAGAGAGTTGTTAGATAACTTCCAAATTAAACATTACGAGCTTAATCAATATGAAGCGGATGATATTATCGGAACTTTTGCCAGAAAAGGTGAGCAGGAGGACTTTGAAGTTAAAGTAATTAGCGGTGACCGAGATTTACTGCAGTTAGTTTCAGATCAGGTCTCTGTGGCGTTAACAAAGAAAGGCATTACAAATGTAGAAACCTATACTCCTTCTTTCTTAGAAGAGAAAATGGAGGTTCGTGCTGATCAAATCATAGATCTAAAAGCCTTGATGGGAGATAGTTCAGATAATATCCCAGGGGTTCCAGGCGTCGGTGAAAAGACAGCTGTAAAATTACTAAAGCAGTTTGAGACATTGTCAAACGTCTATGAAGGTATCGATGATGTGAGCGGGAAAAAGCTAAAGGAAAAGCTTGAAACAAATAAAGACAATGCCTTCATGAGTCAGCAATTAGTTACCATTAACGTTGAAACGCCTGTAGAGATCGGTCTTGAAGACGTGGTTTATAAAGGGTACGAATATCCAAAGGTTAGCGCGTTTTTCCGTGACCTTGGATTCCAATCTCTTCTTAGCCGCATTGGAGGAGAAGAGGAGGCTGAACAAGTTCAAGAAGCCCTTCCAGAATTAAAGGTCGAGGTTCTTGATGAGGTTACGGACGAGCATGTAAACAACTCGTCAGCTCTCGTTGTAGAAATGCTTGGAGATAATTATCACACAGCCGATATCGAAGGGATTGGCTTAGTGCATGACAAAGGTACTTACTTTATACCTAAAGAAGTAGCATTAGGGTCGGATGTGTTTAAAGCATGGGCTGAAGATCGTCAAAATAAAAAAGCTGTTTTTGATGCTAAGAAAACATATGTGGCTCTTAAACGTCATGGTATTGAAGTTACTGGGATTGATTTTGACATGTTGCTTGCATCTTACTTAACAAACCCAAGTGAAAACCATCATGATATACCATCGATCAGTCATCGCATGGGATATAAAGGTATTGCGTTTGATGAAGAAGTTTATGGTAAAGGTGCAAAGATGAAAGTGCCAGAAGATATCAATGATCTAGCTAGCCATGTAGGTCGAAAAGCGAACATGTTATTTGAGCTTAAGCCAGAGATGGAAGACCAATTGAGAGAGAATCAGCAATGGGAGTTATATGCTGAGCTAGAGATGCCGCTTGCATTAATACTAGGCGAAATGGAACATACAGGAGTTAAAGTAGATGTGGACCGTTTGAAAGAAATGGGTACAGAGCTTGAGGAACGACTTAATCAGCTTGAATCTGAAATTCATGAATTGGCTGGTGAAACCTTCAATCTAAATTCTCCTAAACAACTTGGGCCTATACTGTTTGAGAAATTAGAACTTCCTGTAATTAAAAAAACGAAAACAGGCTACTCAACTTCAGCTGATGTGTTAGAGCAACTGAGTGATCAACATGAGATTATTCCTAAACTCTTGTTATACCGTCAATTAGGTAAATTGAACTCTACTTATATTGAAGGGCTTTTAAAAGTTGTTCACGAAGATGATATGATTCATACTCGTTTTAATCAAGCTTTAACTCAAACAGGTCGTTTAAGTTCAACAGAACCTAACTTGCAAAACATTCCGATTCGTCTTGAAGAGGGCAGAAAGATTAGGCAAGCGTTTATCCCTTCAAAAGAAGGATGGTATATTTTCGCGGCGGATTATTCTCAAATTGAACTTCGTGTTTTGGCTCATATTGCTGGGGACGAAAAACTAATTAAAGCCTTCAATGAGAATGAAGACATTCACACACAAACAGCTATGGATGTTTTCCATGTGGAAAAAAATGAAGTAACGGATCAAATGAGAAGACAAGCCAAAGCGGTTAACTTCGGTATTGTATATGGAATTAGTGAGTATGGACTTTCTCAAAGTCTTGGGATTAGTCGAAAAGAAGCCAAACAATTCATTGAGCGCTATTTAGATAGTTATCCAGGTGTAAAGGAATACATGGATGAAGTGGTACAAGATGCAAAACAAAAAGGGTATGTTTCAACACTCATGAATCGCAGACGCTATTTACCGGATATAACAAGTCGTAATTTCAATAGCAGAAGCTTTGCTGAACGTACAGCGATGAATACGCCAATTCAAGGTTCTGCTGCTGATATTATTAAGAAAGCAATGGTTGATTTGCATCACCGTTTAGAGGAAGAAGGTTTAGAGGCTACGGTTCTATTACAAGTGCATGATGAACTGATTCTAGAGTCTCCTGAGGAAGAGTTAGAAAAGCTTGAAAGAATTGTTGCGGAAGTCATGCAAAATACCGTTAATCTTGACGTGCCACTTCTTGTTGATTCTGCTAAAGGGTCGACTTGGTACGATGCTAAATAAAGGGGTGAAACGTGTTGCCTGAGTTACCAGAGGTCGAAACAATCAAGAAAACATTACAACATCTTGTAACTGAGAAAACCATAAAAGAGACAGATGTGTTTTGGGGGAATATCATCCAGCGCCCGAGAGATCCGGAAGAATTCAAAGCGCTTCTAAAAGGGCAAACCATCCATGAGTTAAAACGTCGCGGGAAGTTTTTGTTGTTTTATTTGGAGACCCATGTGTTGATTTCTCATTTAAGAATGGAAGGAAAGTATGGAGTTTTTCAAAGTGGCGATGAAATAGCGAAACATACCCATGTTATTTTTCGTTTTACTGATGGCACTGAACTTCGATATCAAGATGTAAGGAAGTTTGGAACCATGCATATCTACCCGATTGGAGAAGAATTCAACGGACCTCCTTTAGATCAGCTTGGACCTGAACCTTTTGATCCATTATTCACTCCAGATCACTTATATAATAAGCTAACGAAAACGTCGCGACATGTAAAAACCGCCTTATTAGATCAAATGATCGTCACAGGTCTTGGGAATATATATGTAGATGAAGCTTTACATCGCTCCTTAATCCACCCTGAAAGAAAGGGGAAGGATATTACTAAGTCAGAAGCCGTTCGGCTACATGGTGAAATTGTTTCCACGCTTCAAGAAGCAGTGGAACAAGGAGGAACGACTATTCGATCTTATGTGAATACACAAGGTCAAATTGGAATGTTTCAACAGCGTCTGAAAGTTTATGGCCGTCAAGATGAAGCTTGTGAACGTTGTGGAACAGTTATTTCAAAAACAAAAGTCGGTGGTAGAGGAACTCATTTCTGCTTCAAATGTCAGCCTGAGTAAATCCTTTGTCTGACAGTAACAGCGGTTAGGCTCCTTTCATATACTATGCGTAAATATGAGAGAAGGAGCTTACCGGCTATGGCACCATTCACTACCCTCATCCTACTTGCTTTTGCAGTAAGTTTAGATAGCTTTACGGTTGGGTTTACTTATGGACTAAGGAAGATGGGGCTTTCTATACGAGCTATTGGCGTTATTGCGATGGTTTCAGCTGTTTCATTCTTTCTGTCTATGATGATTGGAAAAATGATCGCCCATTTTCTCTCTCCTCACATTACTGAAATGTTTGGAGGGGGGATTTTGATTGCTATTGGAATTTGGGTGCTTTACCAGTTTTTTAGAACGGAGCAACCTTCAGAAACAAAAGATCCCTCTTCTTATCTATTTAATCTAGAAATTAAGTCTCTCGGGATCGTTATTCAAATTTTACGGAAACCGATGAGCGCTGATATTGATCAGTCGGGTTCCATTAATGGTATTGAAGCATTTCTGTTAGGGATAGCCCTTTCCCTTGATGCTTTCGGTGCCGGAATTGGCGCAGCCATGTTTGGTTTCTCTCCGATGACAACAGCTCTACTTATTGCGTTCATGAGTAGTTTCTTTCTTTGGATCGGATTAAAAAGTGGTTACTGGTTATCTTACTTTAAGTGGATTCAACGGTTAACATTTTTGCCAGGACTCTTATTGATTGTGATTGGAATGTTGAAATTTACGTAGTAGGAGGCTTTTAATGGGTGTCGTAATAGGGTTAACAGGTAGCATTGCAACAGGAAAAAGTACTGTCTCATTAATGTTTGATGATTATGGGATTCCTGTAGTGGATGCTGATAAATTATCTCGCGAGGTCGTGAAACCAGGACGCGATGCTTATAATAAAATTGTAAACGTTTTTGGTGAAGGGGTTCTAAGAGAAGACCATACACTAGATCGAAAAGCACTTGGAGAGATTGTGTTTAATAATGAGGAAAAGAGAAAACAACTCAATGAAATCGTACACCCTGCTGTGCGTTCAGAGATGGTCCGAGAGCGTGATGAATATTTAATGCAAGGGGACAAGGCGGTTGTATTAGATATTCCTTTGTTGTTTGAGAGCCAGTTAACGGATTACGTCGATAAAACTCTCGTAGTTGCCGTAGACGAAGAGGTGCAGCTCAAGCGCTTAATGGAACGGGATGAAAGCACAGAAGAGGAAGCACTTAGCCGCATTCGCTCCCAGATCTCAATTACTGAAAAGTCCCGTATGGCTGATGAAGTGATTGATAACAATGGGTCTAAGAAAGAGACGTATGATCAACTTGAATCTATACTTCGGAAGTGGGAAATACTCCCGTAATAGAAAGAGGCTGCTCTTGCAACAAGAGCAGCCTTATTTTTATTGGAGTAACTTGGTTATTCCACAATCGCCGGAAGATCCGAAGATGAGATATTTTAGCAGGAGAGGGCCGTTACGTTTGATGAGTGGGTGGGCTTGCTCGGGGACAACTCGCTTTCCTGCGGGGAGCTGGGAAGCCTCCTCGTAATCTATAAACAGCACATTAGCTTTCATTGAATGAGGAATCGATGCATATATTACAATAAAGTTTGGATAAAATTGCACAATCTACTCCCTAGGATTCCTTTATTGTGTTATACTAATCATGCGAAATATCAATAAAGTGTATCATAAATGAGAGGGGTATGCAGAATGAAGTCACGCGTTGCTATTAATGGTTTTGGTCGAATTGGTCGAATGGTGTTTCGCCAGGCGATTTTAGATAAGCAGGTAGAGGTTGTTGCAATCAATGCCAGCTACCCTCCCGAAACGCTAGCTCATTTAATTAAGTACGATAGTGTTCATGGTCATTTTCAAGGAGAAGTGAAAGCGCTTGAAGATGGAATTGAAATAGATGGGAAAAAGGTTCATTTATTTGCTTCGAGAGACCCTAAACAACTCCCTTGGAAAGAACATGAAGTGGATATTGTTATTGAAGCTACAGGGAAATTCAAGACTAAAGAGACAGCGGGACAGCATATCGAAGCGGGGGCTAAGAAAGTTGTCATTACAGCTCCAGGGAAAGAAGTGGATGCAACAATTGTTATGGGCGTAAATGAGAGCGTTTACATTGATGGAGAGCATGACGTTATCTCTAATGCTTCTTGTACGACAAATTGTTTAGCTCCGGTAGTAAAGGTATTAGATGAACAGTTTGGTATTGAGAACGGACTAATGACAACGGTTCATGCTTTTACAAATGATCAGAAGAACTTAGATAATCCTCATAAAGATCTTAGACGTGCAAGAGGCTGTACACAATCTATTATTCCGACTTCAACAGGAGCTGCTAAGGCATTAGGTGAAGTCATCCCACATTTAAATGGGAAAATGCATGGTATGGCGTTGCGAGTACCTACACCGAACGTTTCTCTCGTAGATTTGGTAGTAGACGTAAAACGTGACGTATCTGCAGATCAAGTCAATCAGGCATTCATGCATGCTTCTAAGAATGATTTGAAAGGTATTCTTCAATACTCTGATGAACCACTTGTATCTGTTGATTACACGACATCTGAATACTCCTCTATTATAGATGGTCTTTCCACAATCGTAATGGATGACCGAAAAGTAAAAGTTTTGGCTTGGTACGACAATGAATGGGGCTATTCGAAACGTGTGCTGGATCTTGTGAAATTTGTAGGAACTCACTTAGCTGCACGTGAAGAAGCCCGTGTTTCTTGAAAGTCTGAAGAAATAAAATAATTGGATAATCCCCCATTGATGTTTTATACTACTAACAAAGCTTAGACAACCACGTCCTTATATATGTGAGTAAAAAAACTTATTGCAAAATATAGGGAAACACTATATACTAACTTTTGAACTTCTGAAATACCGACGAACCTATGACTGCTTAAAGGGTTAGGACCTCTTAGGACTAACTTGCCCCCGTGGTAGTGCATAAGCTTGACGTTTAGAAGTAAACTTTTTTGGTTTTAAAGGGGGACTACCGATGGACACAATGGGTAGACACGTAATTGCAGAACTTTGGGATTGTAATACAGAAAAGCTAAACGATATGACAATGATTGAACAAATTTTCGTAGATGCTGCTTTAAAAGCAGGTGCGGAAGTTCGGGAAGTTGCTTTTCACAAATTTGCACCACACGGCGTAAGTGGCGTCGTAATCATTTCTGAATCTCACTTAACCATTCACAGTTTTCCAGAACATGGCTATGCAAGTATTGACGTATACACGTGCGGGGATCGAATTGACCCCAATGTAGCAGCACAATATATTGCACAATCACTAGAAGCTAAAACACAAGAAACGGTTGAAGTCCCGAGAGGTATGGGACCTGTCGAAGTCAAGAAATTCAACGTACTCTAATATAAATGTTCGAAAGAAAGTACTCTTATGAAGAGTACTTTCTTTTTTATGGCTTTCGAAAAACATCAATTTGGTCTTACTGAGAATATTAAAAGGAACAATACTTATAGTTACAGAGCTAGTTCAAAACCATTTCTACAAAAAATTTCAGATTTCTTATGGTGAAGGAATGAGGGTAGAGCCCTTCTCAGTACAATTATTGGGGTATTAATGAAGAAAAAGCGAAATTCTTGACAGAAGTGTGTATTTAACCTTTTCGATTTTTTGATATAATAGATTAGAGGTGGACGAAAATGAATATTAAACAATGGTTTTCAACATATTTCACGAATCATGCCGAAACAAGTGAAGAACACTGGAATGAAGCTCTTCGAACGCACTACTTTAAAACAACAAAAGATAAAGCTTTTCCTCAGTTAGAGGATTATTATAAAAACTCAAGTAAATATAAATTGGTCTCATCTTCCATTGAACATGGTGAGATGAGCTTGCAAACGGTAAAAGGAAAGAAAGCATTTATCGTCGTTAGTATAGTAATGGTACAACCGTATAGAACGGCGATTGACTATTCTGTTACCACGGAATCTGCCTTACCGTTTGATTTCGGACATAGCCATAAGTTAATCCAAAAGCAACATAAAGAAATTAAGGAACTACTTCCGTTTTTGGAAACGGGTATGGCTCATAAAATGTAGAAAAATGTGGAGTTGATTTATCTGTGAAATGTCCTAATTGTAATTACAAGAGCACTAGGGTGTTGGACTCGCGGCCAGTCGAAGAGGGTAAATCGATTCGACGCAGGCGGGAATGTGAAGAGTGCCACTTTCGTTTTACAACTTTTGAAAGAATCGAAGAAGTCCCTTTGATCGTTGTGAAAAAAGAAGGCACTCGTGAAGAATTTAGTCGAGAGAAGTTGATGAGAGGTCTGATTCGGGCTTGTGAGAAACGACCTGTTGCGGTTGATGAACTTGAGACGATTGCCATGGAAATTGAACGGGAATTAAGGAATCGTGGCGTTTCTGAGGTTAATAGCAAGGAAATTGGAGAAATGGTGATGGACAGGCTTGCGCATATTGATGAAGTTGCGTATGTTCGCTTTGCTTCAGTTTATAGACAGTTTAAGGATATAAATGTTTTTCTTGATGAATTAAAAGATTTGATTAAACAAGATCCAGAAGGGTAATAGAATAGGGCCGGTTGGCTCTTTTCTTTTTTTAGGAGCACAATCCATGTATACTTAGAAGAAAATGACTGAAAAGATGCAGGTTTATCTATTTCCTTTCGTAATAGAATAGAACCATTACACCAAGAATATGAGGAAGGAGGGAGTTTAATGAACCATACATCAATTGGGAAGCTATTACCGGTAGATGGGTACCGGTTAACAGTCGCTCGGAGCATGCCTATGGATTTCACAATGTCCCTGACTCATTTATATCAACCTTTAATCGGGAATGAATCCATTAGTCTATACCAAACGTTATTGTCAGAGTATGATCTGCAAGAGGAAGTAGGTGGCGTTAATACACATCATCTATTGATGAGTTACCTCAATCTCCCTTTAAATCATATTTACGAAGCAAGGAAACGGTTAGAAGCCATAGGGCTTCTTCGAACTTTTGTTGATCAATCTGAGGACCAAACGGTTTATACGTATGTACTGCTTCGTCCATTTACCCCGAGTGAATTTTTTGCGGACGAGATGTTATCCTTGTTACTATATCATCATCTTGGTCAACAAAAGTACGAACGATTACAACGTACGTTTTCAGGTGGTTCTTCGTCATATCGAAAAGGAGAAGAAGTCACTTCTTCCTTTGAGCACGTATTTTCAATGGGTGGGATGACCACTGAACCACCACCCACTCATTTTAAAGAGCAAGACCAAGAATTAGTCGAGAGTCAAGGTGCTAACATACAAGAGAGTCGGATTGACTTTTCCTATATAAAGCAATCACTTGACCAGAGAATGTTACCTGTGCAGAGTATCCTTTCCAATCAGAACCAAAAAGTACTTTCTCAACTTTCTTTATTATATAATTTAACTACTAATGATGTTGAAAAAGCGATCTTGTGGGCTCTTAACGATGAGAATCAATTGGACCTTTCTGAGTTGAAAGAGGCTTGTCACGACCTTTACCAAAGTAAAGGAGGACAAAGTGACGACCTGCAAGTCACTCATCAACGTGATTCATTATCTGTCGCTAATGACCAAGAGGCACCTAAAGAGCAAGCAGATAATAAGGAAGAAGCTCTAATTAAAAGATTGGAACAGATCTCTCCTAGAGAACTGTTGCTAGACCTCTCGGGAGGAGCGGAACCTCCGGAGAAGGATTTACGAATGATTCGTGATATTATGACCCAACAAGGGTTAACACCTGGCGTAATGAATGTGTTAATTTATTATGTATTACTTAAAACAGATATGAAGTTATCAAAAAACTATATGGAAACAATCGCAGGGCATTGGACGAGGCTTCAGGTGAAAACTGTTCGTCATGCAATGCGGGTTGCGAAAACAGAAAATAAAAAATATCAACAATGGGCGAATAACCGAAAAAGCGGAGGAAACCGTTCTTACAATAAAAATCAAAAGCAAGACGTCCTGCCTGATTGGTTTAAAGATCAAAAAGGTCAAAAGGGACAGTCAAGCGAAGATCAGGCTCCTAAACGCAAAGATGGGAAATCTGTCTCGGATATTGAACGCGAAAAGCAAGAGTTAGCAGAAGCTTTAAAGAACATGGATGATTAACGTTTACGAATAAATTGATTTAAGGATGAGTGAAATGGAACCGATCCAAACAGCTTTGAAGAAATGGATGAGGGAGAGTAAGAACTTTCAAGAGCATTATCAAAGTATGCGTGAGGCAATCTTGAAAGATCCTGATATTCAACAAATTTTGCAGGAGCACTCGAACCTCTCTCGTCATGATGTAGAACGTCATTTAATGAAATTATATGAGTATCAATCCCAATCTAAGCGCTGTGAAGGATGCCCTTCCCTGGATAACTGTCAGAATTTGGTCTCAGGTTACTCTCCGAATCTTCATGTTCAGGGGAAAGAGATTAGGCTGACGTATGAGATGTGTCCTCGAAAAAGACAATCTCAACAACAAGAAGAGAAGCGTTCATTCATTAACAGTTTGTATATGCCAAAGGACATTGTGGAAGCAAAGTTTAAAGATTTAGATCCAGATGACCGTTACGAAGCGATTCGTCAAGCGATGAACTATACAGAGAATGCCGAAACGGAAAAGGGAAATAAAGGTCTATATTTCCATGGACCGTTTGGAGTTGGGAAAACACACCTTTTGGGAGCTATTGCCAATAAATTGGCGAATAAACGAATTGCTTCTTACCTCATTTATATGCCTGAACTAGTTCGGGAGATGAAGTCTTCATTAGGAGACAACACGCTAAAAGAAAAAGTTGAAAAGTTCAAAACGGTTCCAGTTTTGATGCTCGATGATATTGGAGCTGAATCCATGTCATCTTGGTTCCGTGATGAAATATTAGGGTCAATTCTACAGTATCGTATGATGGAAGGTTTACCTGTTTTCTTTACTTCCAATTACAATCTTGAGGAGCTCGAAAAGCATCTTATGACGAACAACCGTGGAGATGTTGAGCAATTGAAAGCTGGGAGAATTATTGAACGTATTAAACAAGTAAGTAACCCGGTAGAAGTAATTGGGCAGAATCGACGTAGCTAAAACAATAAGTGAACCGTTAGCAGCTCTGCCAGAGGATCATTCCTCTGGCAGAGCTGCTTTTTTTAACCCACTGCATAAGCCTTCCCTAATTTGAATCCGAGATAGTTCTATTTTGCGATAGATAGAGACGTTTCCGTCACCTTGAATAGAGCGAAAGGTGGCCCTGGAAATCACTCGCTTTCCGCGGGAGAGGTGCCGAGCTTCCTCGTTCGCTATCGCTCTCTGCGGGATCTCGTCTACCTCTTTCTCCCGCAGGAGTCTCGCAATTTCCAGGCCCACCTTTGTCAAAATGGGGGAGACGGAAACGCGCCATATTTGGAAGGTAGGGGGCTTAAGTGCAGCTTGAATAGGCGGGCCAGTCTTTATAATTACTGTCCTTATCTTGAATAACTCCCTACCTAAAAGTTGTATTAGAGAGGATATTGAAGTTTTTTTACGGAGAATAATCATTTTTCACGTTTTCTTCCCATATACTTTAACAGTTTATTGTACCACTTGTGGAGGGAGGGAAGACGTTGGACGAGATCTATTTTTCTAATAAAAAAGAAGCCCTATCATTTTGTGATTTTCTATTTGCGCAGAAAGATGAAATGAGCGTGCAGTGGCATTATCACAAGAAATGGGGGCATGTTGTTCTTGTTAACGAAAATCAGGAGAAAGAGGAACTAGTCGTACGCGGACTAATCCATGTCTATGTCATACATAGAGAGCGATCCTGGTTAATAGACATCATACGGAATTGCTACTACTTCAGTGACGATGATGAAGTAGCTCACATATATGAATTGTGTTGTTCTTTTAGGGACGAGCCAGATCAGTGGGGTGAAGATCACCCTTCTTCTTATCGCCACAGTCAACAATTAGAGCGGTTGAGAGAGGTTTTTAAAGAGGCACTCGAGAAAGGGGAAGGGTTTGCATTTGATTCGATCATCACATTTCGCTTTCAGCGATTTTACGATGAGTTGATTGAGGTCGTTGGAGAAGCAATAGATGAATATAAAAGAGAGCAGGATTATCAGACATATATTCAACATCTAAGGGAATACCTGCAAGCTAACCCTTCTAAAGTAGAGAGGTTATCTATTGTGCAAAGCCAACCTTTTATTTTTTATTCTCATAAAGGACGTCGTTATACGTCTGAAGAAATTAAGAAATTGACAGAGGACTATCCTTTATATTTGTTTGGTCTTGGAACAGACGAGCTAGACTTGACTCCTATAATGGCTCTTGCTCCAAATCGGATCTCGATTTATGGTAATGACCCTAGTGACCCAAAGACGTTGACCGTGATGAACATCTTCCAAGAACGTGCTGAATTTCTTCCGTTAAATAAATTTCCATTTAAAAGATTATCTCCGTTCTAAAAATGGGCTTGCTTTTCGCATTTATTCCCATTATACTAACTTCTATAAAGTTTAAATCTAATTTATATCAGTGATGATGAGGATAAGAATGAGTTGCATCGGCTTACGCAGAGAGGGAGGTCACAGGCTGGAAGCTTCCTAAGTGCGACACTTGTTTACCACCTCTGAACTCTGTTTACGAACCATACAGTAGTAAACAGCGATTCGTCCTCGTTACGGATGTGCTAATGAAGCCACAGTTATGACTGTGGGAATTTGGGTGGAACCACGGGTATAACGCTCGTCCCTTCGCTATTGTGCAAGGGATGGGCGTTTTTTATTTTGGCTTTGTTTCTTAATACTAAGATCACAAAGTAGATCGATCAATTATAAAAGGAGTGACATACACATGTCGGAAGCAATTCAATTAACATTTCCAGATGGTGCGGTTAAGGAGTTCTCGCAAGGTACGACGACAGAAGATGTAGCTGCTTCCATTAGCTCAGGCTTAAAGAAGCAAGCGTTGGCAGGGAAATACAATGGTCAACTGATTGACCTTCGCCGTCCTATTCCTGGAGATGGTTCTATAGAAATCGTAACGATTCGAGATGAAGAAGGTATAGAGGTTCTTCGTCACTCAACAGCACACCTCATGGCTCAAGCTGTAAAACGTGTTTATGGTGATGTAAATCTAGGAGTAGGTCCTGTTATTGAAAATGGGTTCTACTACGATATGGATCTTGATACGTCTATCACACCTGAAGACCTGAAGAAGATTGAAAAAGAAATGCAAAAGATCACTAGTGAAAACTTAGAGGTTGAACGTCTTGAGGTTTCCCGTGAAGAAGCTAAAGAGATGTATCGCGAAATCGGTGATGAGTTAAAACTTGAATTGATTGATGATATCCCTGAAGGTGAATCCGTAACGATTTACAAGCAAGGGGAGTTCTTCGATCTTTGTCGTGGACCTCACGTCCCTTCTACAAACAAAATTAAAGTCTTTAAACTATTAAGTGTTTCTGGTGCATACTGGCGTGGAGATAGTGATAATAAAATGCTTCAACGCATCTATGGTACGGCCTTTGAAAAGAAAGATCACTTAGAAGAATACCTAAAAATGCGTGAAGAGGCCAAAGAACGTGATCACCGTAAACTTGGGAAAGAACTTGATATCTTCACAGTTTCTCAAAAGGTAGGTCAAGGTCTTCCGCTATGGCTACCAAAGGGCGCTACTATTCGTCGTACCATTGAACGTTACATCGTTGACTTAGAGGAACGTCTTGGCTATGACCACGTATACACACCAGTGCTTGGGTCCGTTGATCTATATAAAACAAGTGGACACTGGGATCATTATCAAGATGACATGTTCCCTACAATGGAAATGGATAATGAAGATCTAGTTCTGCGTCCGATGAACTGTCCTCACCATATGATGGTGTATAAAAATCAGCTACACAGTTACCGCAATCTACCGGTACGTATCGCGGAACTAGGTACGATGCACCGTTATGAAATGTCTGGTGCATTAGCGGGACTTCAGCGTGTGCGTGCCATGACGTTAAATGACGCTCACATCTTTGCTCGTCCAGATCAACTGAAAGAAGAATTCATTCGTGTTGTGCGTATGATTCAAGAAGTATACAAAGACTTTGGTCTTGAAAATTACTACTTCCGTTTGTCGTACCGTGATAAAGAGGATAAAGAGAAGTATGTGGATAATGATGAGATGTGGGATAAAGCGCAAGCTCTTCTAAAGGAAACAATGGAAGACCTGGAGGTAGAGTATGTAGAAGCAGAAGGTGAAGCGGCATTCTACGGTCCAAAATTAGATGTACAAGTAAAAACAGCACTTGGTAAGGACGAAACGCTTTCAACTGTACAGCTTGACTTCCACTTACCAGAACGCTTTGACTTAACGTATATTGGAGAGGATGGGGCTCACCATCGTCCTGTTGTTATCCACCGCGGTGTGGTTTCAACAATGGAACGCTTCGTTGCCTTCTTAATCGAAGAGTACAAAGGGGCGTTCCCAACATGGTTAGCGCCTGTTCAAGCGAAGATCATTCCTGTATCTGCTGATGTTCACTTAGACTATGCGAAGAAAGTAGAAGATGAACTGAAGTATGCAGGCGTGCGTGTTGAAGTAGATGAGCGCGATGAGAAGATTGGTTATAAGATTCGTGAAGCTCAAATGCAAAAAGTCCCTTACCAACTTGTTGTAGGAGATAATGAAATTGAAGCAAGCGGTGTGAATATCCGTCGTTATGGAGAGAAAGACTCTGAAACAAAATCTCTTCAAGACTTTGTATCTCAGATCAAACAAGAAATAAGTGGAAAGAAATAATTATCCTATCCCCCAAAAGCTTAAAAGCTTTGGGGGTTTTTATTATTATTCCGTCTATTTAATTCCATTTTTTGTGTTATTATTGAAATAGTGAAGAAATGATTCCGTCTGTAATGAGCTGGAGTTAATATGCAACAAAGGAGAGTTCTATATTGTCTCGAATTTTAAAGGTTTCTATAGCTGTTGCGGTAGCATCTATTATGACAATCGGCGTTCTCTTTGCGGTTGTTATTAATCAAGGCACAAAAGACAAGGATTCAAAAGGTGAAGGCACTCTGGGAATTGAAGCGGGTTCTGGTAAGGTTGTTATTGGTAACGAACCGCACTTGAATGAAATTAACGAAACAGTAGGAGAGATGCATGAGCAGTTTAACGATGCGCTTGGTTGGAAACGGTATCTAACACTTGATCGAAAAAGCTTTGAGGAACTTAAAGGGCAGGACAAGCACCTAATGAGCCTGCTTGAGAAGGTGGAGAATGAATCGCTTAAGAAAGATCTCGATAACGCTCTTTTTTTCTTACGGGAGGCCCGTTTTGATCAAGAGGCAAAATATCTAAAAACTGTACATCGCATTCTACACGATTTAGATTATTATATTAATGACGAATTAAAAAATGTGATAATATGGGATTACACTCACGTAGGAAATGGAAGTAAAGTACCGAGATAAAGTTGATGGTGTTAGGATTAATTTAAAATTTTGGTTGCAAATATACCTCATATCATATATCCTTGAAAAGTCATGCACAGAAGATGTGCATCAAAAAAGATTGGTTTACGTTTGACATTGTTTTTTAAACGTGCTATTCTCAATAAGGTAAACTTAATATTGTCTGAGACAAGTAGAAGCACCCGCTTCTCACCTGATTGACACTCTTATGAGTAGTTACCAGGTATGATTTTCTAAACGTAATTGGGAAACGTGTGGGTGCAGTATGTGTACCGACACTTTTTTTGATTGTCTGAAATTACAACCATGATTGAGATACACTTGTCTATAAACAGACGTATATAAACCTTTTTAATAAACCTTGGAGGTGGCTGGTTATTAGCAAAGATATGATCGTCAATGAAAAGATTCGTGCTCGCGAAGTTCGTCTCATTGATTCAAACGGAGACCAATTAGGCGTTAAATCCAAAAACGAGGCTTTAGATATTGCAGCTAATGCAAATCTTGATCTTGTAATGGTAGCTCCAAATGCGAAACCGCCAGTATGTCGTATCATGGACTATGGTAAATATCGCTTTGAGCAACAGAAGAAAGATAAAGAAGCGCGTAAGAAGCAAAAAGTCATTAACGTGAAGGAAGTTCGCCTTAGCCCTGGTATCGAAGAACATGACTTCAATACGAAGCTACGCAATGCGCGTAAGTTCTTATCGAAGGGCGATAAAGTGAAAGCAGCTGTTCGTTTCCGCGGACGTGCAATCACTCACAAAGAATTAGGCCAAAAAGTGCTTGATCGCTTGGCTGAAGAATGTAAAGATCTGTCCACGGTTGAAACTAAACCGAAAATGGAAGGTCGTAACATGTTTATGATGCTCGCACCAGTAAACGAGAAGCAATAAACGTGATTCTAACATATTTCTAAAGGGAGGAATTACTCATGTCAAAAATGAAGACTCACAAAGGTTCTCAGAAACGCTTTCGTCGTACAGGCAGTGGCAAAGTTAAACGTTCTCACGCATTTACTAGTCACTTGTTCGCTAACAAATCTCAAAAGCAAAAGCGTAAATTACGTAAAGACACACTAGTTTCTAGTGGCGACTTAAAGCGTATCGAAGCTATGCTTCCTAAGAAATAATCGAATTTAACTATTAAGTTGAAATACAGGAGGGAACTATTATGGCACGTGTTAAAGGTGGAACAGTCACTCGCCAACGTCGTAAGCGCGTCTTAAAGCTTGCTAAAGGTTATTATGGTTCAAAACATGCTCTTTTCAAAACAGCAAAACAACAGGTAATGAAATCAGGTCAGTATGCATACCGTGACCGTCGTCAGAAAAAACGTGATTTCCGTAAATTATGGATCGCACGTATTAACGCTGCGGCACGTATGAACGACATTTCTTACAGCCGTCTAATGCACGGACTTAAATTAGCTGGCGTTGAAGTTAACCGCAAAATGCTAGCTGATCTTGCTGTTACTGACGAAAAAGGGTTCGCTGCACTAGCTGAACAAGCTAAAGCCGCTCTTAAATAAGCAGAATCAGACGAAAGCCATTTTCCTACCGTATAGGGAAATGGCTTTTTTTAGATATAGTGGTTACAAATGATTTGAAGGATAGGGGGGCTATAGATGGGAGTCATACTCATTTGGTATCTTGTTGCTGTGAACGTCGTCGCATTGATTCAAATGCAACAGGATAAATCAAGAGCAGTTAAAGAAGAGTGGAGAATCTCAGAAAAACAACTATGGATTGTAACGCTTATAGGAGGGTCGCTCGGTTCCTATTTAGGGATGAAGTGGTTTCGGCACAAAACAAAGCACACCGCTTTTGTGATCGGGGTACCAAGTACGTTGATTGCTCATTGCTTTTTAGTCGTGTTCGTTACGATGAGGTATTAGTGACATCGCTGGTAAAGAGTTATTGTCATAACCGCTCGTCTTCTGTCATAAGTATGTACTATACCGCTGGACGGAAGGGGTGTGTTCATCATGAATCAGTTTGGGACAGTCGCTATGACCGTCTTGGAGGCAAGTGGCTTTTTTGCACCGCTACTCTTCATAAGTTTTCACCTGCTACGTCCACTTTTATTTTTACCTGTTGCATTTATTTGCATTTCCGGCGGGATTTTGTTTGGCGCCGTTACGGGGTCTATTTATAGTGTGATTGGTGTGACCTTATCTAGCTTATTATTTTATAAAATGAGCCAATGGATGCCAAAGACTCTTCAAAAGCTTGTGAAATTAAAGCATAAGTTATTTGGGAAGCATTCTAGCTTTTCCACCTCTCAAATTGCATTACTTCGATTAGTGCCATTTATTCATTTTCATCTAATATCGCTATGCATCATTGAAATGTCACAGGGGTTTAAAGATTATATGAAAACGTCCTTTTATTCTAATATCCCATTAGCGGTCGTTTATACCTCTGTTGGTCAGTGGATATCGAGGTTATCACCATTTGTCATGGCAGGTTTTTTATTAATGCTATTAACCTTTATCTATTTATTAAGGCGGAAGGAAATCGTAATTAAATGGGATGACTTTTTCCAAGCAGGTGCATAAAAAGGCCCGCTCGATTATTCGAGTGGGCCTTTGTGGTTGTGCGCCTAAAGCCTAGTCATTTTGCTGGCTCAGCACCAATTTATTTACGGGGTTTTTCCATTCGACTTTGGCGTAAGGGTAATGAATCAGAATCTCCTTCTCGACGAAGTAGAGATCATTTCGTTCAAAGCCCTTTAAAGTATTAGGCTGCCTTGTCCACACAGAAATGGAAACCACATCAAAAGAGTTTTCGGTTGTACCTAAGTATTTCTCTCCTTCAAACAGTACTCCTTTGTAAGTGAGCAAAAAATTCTTCTTTACATTTTCGGGGTCATCTAAAAAATAAAACTGCTTTTTCTCCTGAGCAAGTTCTAATTTTCGTTTTGGATTCATGATGTATTTGTATGCTGTGTAAATCAGGAGGGTAGCAGCAAGTAAAATTAAAAATCTAAACAAAATGATAATCATGTTGATCGACTCCCTTACCGAATCTATCTACCTCTCCATACGAACCAAGTTACAAAACGTTTCAACTTTTTATATAGGTTTGTGAAATAGTCTATTATTTTACGAACTACAAAGGGTAGGTCCGTTGCATTAGTTGTGTGGTGGGGGTGTCTGGGGAACGACTCGCCTTACACTCAATTAAAGCAACGGAAACATTCTCTGACCATTCGATTGTTCGAGATTACGCTCCTGGTCTGGAACAACATCTTTTTTAATAAACGTGATACCCGTGCTATAATCGAACAAAACAGTTTAAAGGAGCTACATAATATGAATTGGGAGACACTCTTTACGATGCAGCAGCAATTAGACCAGCGAATTGAAACGGAACATGGGTTGGAACATGAGGATTTGTTTAGAAAAAAAGTAATGGCCCTTCTTGTGGAGATTGGAGAGCTTGCAAATGAGACAAGGTGCTTTAAATTCTGGAGTACTAAACCTCCGAAGGAAGATGAAGTGATTCTTGAAGAGTACGTAGATGGACTTCACTTTATTCTATCACTTGGGCTTGAGAAGGGATATCGTTATCTTCAGCAAGAGCAACAGGAAGTTCCTGATGGTGCTTTGACGGATCAATTTCATAAGGTATTTGGTGAAATTCACCTTTTTCAAGAGTCTCCAACTGATATGCACTACCAGCAACTCTTTAAGACGTTCTTGGACTTAGGAGTAAAGTTAGGATTTTCTGAGCATTCTATCCAAGACGCGTACTACGACAAAAACGAAGTGAACCATCAACGTCAGGAAGATGGTTATTAAGTTTTAGTGATTTTTGTGAATTTTTCAAAAAAGCGTTATAATGAATAGCATGAGTACATAGAAGGAGGAATTAGCATGGCTAAATGGGATGACACCCTTACAATGCTGAAAGATTTAACAGACGCGAAAGGGGTACCGGGTAATGAAAGAGAACCACGCGATGTGATGAAGAAATACATATCCCCTTATGCAGATGAAGTGTATACGGATAATTTAGGGAGCTTAATCGCTAAAAAAGTGGGGCAAGAAAACGGACCTAAAATTATGGTTGCTGGTCACTTAGATGAAGTAGGATTTATGGTTACTCGCATAGACGACAACGGCTTCCTTTACTTCCAAACAGTAGGTGGCTGGTGGAGTCAGGTTATGTTGGCTCAGCGTGTTACAATTATGACGAGAAACGGTGACCTTACTGGAGTTATTGGTTCTAAACCACCTCATATCCTGCCAGCTGAACAACGTAAGAAAGCTATTGATATTAAAGAAATGTTTATTGATATTGGTGCATCTTCTAAAGAAGAAGCACAAGAATTTGGAGTTCGCCCAGGTGATTCTGTAGTTCCATATTTTGAGTTTACTCAAATGCCGAATGAAAAAATGCTTCTTGCAAAAGCGTGGGATAACCGTATTGGCTGTGCCATTGCGATTGAAGTTCTGCGTCAATTAAAAGGGCAAGAACATCCGAATGTTGTATATGGTGTAGGAACGGTTCAAGAAGAGGTTGGACTTCGTGGTGCGAAAACATCCACAAATGCCATTAATCCTGATATTGGATTTGCAGTAGATGTGGGAATTGCAGGAGATACACCGGGTGTTTCTGATAAAGAAGCAGCAAGTAAGATGGGGGAAGGTCCTCAAATCATTCTGTATGACGCATCTATGATCTCTCATAAAGGATTACGTGATCATGTGATTGATACAGCTGAGAAAAACGAAATTCCTTACCAGTACGATGTGATTGCAGGGGGAGGAACAGATGCGGGATCCATTCACCTCACAGCAGATGGTGTGCCTGCTTTATCCATTACCGTAGCGACTCGTTACATCCACTCTCATGCAGCTATGCTCCATCGTGATGACTTTGAGAATGCGGTGAAATTAATCGTAGAAGTCATTAAAGGAATGGACGCTGAGACAGTAAAACAAATTACATTTAACTAAGGTATAATATCTTAACGTCTAGGGGGGAATCACCTCCTAGGCGTTTTTTTATTAAGCTTCTTTCTATACGAAAAAAGGTATTATTAATGATGTTCGATGGATATGTTTATGTAGGGTGTGGGAGGCTAAGGGTATGAATAAATGAAAGTAGGGAGTCACAAATGAGTGTGTTTAACGGAAACATTTTTGAAGGAGAATTTGCTCATGATTTGGATTCATTTTATGTGAAATCAGTAAAGAGTGTTGAGACAGGTTCAAACTTATCAGAAGATCAAGTAGAAGAACTTTTGAATTATTTAGAGCACCATCAAGGACAATCGACAGCTATTACGATTAATGACCAGATGCCAATGATGTTAGAAGCAGAAGAAGTCCAGTGTCTTATAGGGGAATTACGGTTTATCAAAAGTCATTTGGATTAAAAAGAGGCTGTCTCGTGGAGCAGCCTCTTCCCATTACTGGTTCATATTTTGGACGTGGTTTTCAAGTGTTTCGAGAACTTCCTTCTTATCTTCCTCATTTGCATTCTCCCAGTAAAGCTCAAAGAGAACACCAAGTCCTGGAAGCATTTTCTCTTCGCCACTTTGAATAGCGTCTTGAATCGTTGCTTCAATTTGTTCTTGGTTGTTACCAGAGATATTATTTAAAATAGCGTTTCTTAGGTTAAGGTTCAACTCTTCCACCTCTTTTCTTAAGGATACGATCTAATTATAGTTTGACCCGGGTGAATAGAAATATGTATGATAAGATAGGGAATTCAAGTGCGAACAAAAGGATGAACAAGATATGATTGAATCAATTCAAAACCCATCCGTCAAACGATGGAAGAAGTTACAACGAAAAAGGACCCGTGACCAAGAACAAGCGTTTTTAGTGGAAGGATTCCATCTTGTAGAGGAAGCGTTACAGAGCCAGTGGAATGTTCTTGAACTTATTATTCGTGAAGATATTGAAATTCAAAACGAATGGCAAGATTATAAATATACGTACGTTGCTTCTCAAGTTTTCAACGAGATTACCGAGACAGAACAGCCCCAGGGCATTGCTGCAGTTGTTCAAATGGATGCCCCAGAATGGAAATCCTTTGAACGTATATTGGTTTTAGATGCTGTGCAAGATCCTGGGAATCTGGGGACGTTAATCAGAACAGCAGATGCCGCAGGATTTGATGCAGTTATTGGTGGTAAAGGAACGGTAGACCCATTTAATGATAAGGTTCTACGTGCTACTCAAGGGTCTGTTTTTCATATTCCTTTCTTTAAGGGCGATTTATCAGAATGGGTTCCTCGACTGCAAGAAGAAGGAATTTCCGTATGGGCTACCTCATTAAAGCAAGCAAAAGATTATTCTGACTGTAAACCAACGAGGCCTGTTGCCTTAATTGTGGGCAATGAAGGCGCAGGGGTGCAAGAAACTTACGTAGACCAAGCTGATGAAAGGGTTATGATTCCCATTTATGGGCGAGCGGAGTCCTTGAATGTTGGAATCGCAGCCGGAATTTTAATGTATTATTTAAGGAACTAAGGTTGCAAAGAGCTTTTAGCTTTTCTATAATAGCTATTAGTTGAATAAAGTATAGCGTTGAAAGAGCCAGTAAATGGTTGCCACCCATGCGATCTTCAGGGAAGGGATGTCTTAGACTGCGAGCATTCCTAGGTCGTTCAATCATTGAATTTTCACTCTTGAGCTGACACTGGGACCTCGTTTTATGAGTAAAAGTGTTCCGGATGAAGAATCCGTTATCAATGATGAAGTGGACATTACCTACATGAGGAATGTCAACAAGGGTGGTACCGCGAAACCATATCGAACAAGTCTCGTCCCTTTTATTGAGGGAGGAGACTTTTTTATGTTTAAAAAAATGACGATAGATTTAAGAGGAGGATTAAGATGCAAGAGCGCTTAGTAGAACTGAAAACAGAAGCCCTTGAAAAGGTTGCACAAGCTGAAGATGCGAAAGCTCTTCAAGATGTAAAGGTTCAATACTTAGGGAAGAAGGGCCCAATTACTGAAGTTCTTCGCGGTATGGGAAAGCTTCCTAAGGAGGAACGTCCGGTTATTGGACAAATGGCAAATGATGTTCGTGAGGAAATCTCGACGGCCATTGATGAGAAGCAGAAGAAAATGGAAGAAGCAGCACTTGAGAAGCAGCTGCAGGAAGAAACGATTGACGTTACGCTTCCTGGACGCCCTGCTCAAACAGGGGGGCCTCATCTTCTGACAAGTTTAATTGAGGAAATTGAAGATCTGTTTATCGGGATGGGCTTTGAAATTGCAGAAGGTCCTGAGGTTGAAGCAGACTACTATAACTTTGAGGCTTTAAATTTACCAAAAGGTCACCCAGCACGTGATATGCAGGATTCCTTCTATATTACCGAAGAGATCTTAATGCGAACGCACACCTCACCTGTACAAGCTCGTACAATGGAACAACATAAAGGGAAAGGTCCTGTTAAAGTGATCTGTCCAGGAAAAGTTTACCGTCGTGACACAGATGATGCTACACACTCTCACCAATTCACTCAAATTGAAGGGTTGCTAGTAGATAAACATGTTCGTATGAGTGATCTAAAAGGTGTTTTAAATGCTTTTGCTAAACAAATGTTTGGTGAAGAGCGTGAAATCCGCCTACGCCCAAGCTTCTTCCCGTTCACAGAGCCTTCTGTTGAGATGGATATCTCTTGTAAGATGTGTGGTGGAGAAGGATGTTCTGTTTGTAAGGGAACAGGCTGGATTGAAATTTTAGGTGCTGGAATGGTTCACCCGAATGTACTTGAGATGGCAGGTTATGATCCGAATGAATATACAGGTTTCGCTTTTGGTATGGGGCCTGAACGTATTGCTATGTTGAAGTATGGTATCGATGATATTCGCCATTTCTACACGAACGATGTACGATTCTTGAATCAATTCCATAAGGCGTAAGGAGGAGAAAAGCATGTTTGTATCATTAAACTGGTTAAAACAATACGTGGATCTTCAAGGGCTAACACCAGAAGATCTAGCCGAAAAAATTACTAAAACAGGTATTGAAGTTGAAGGGGTAGAGCCGTTTGGTGAACCGATCGAGAACCTTGTTGTCGGATATGTTAAAGAATGCAACCAACACCCTAACGCTGACAAATTAAATGTATGCCAGGTGGACGTTGGCGACGAGGTTCTGCAAATCGTTTGTGGGGCTCCAAATGTCGCTCAAGGTCAGAAAGTAGCTGTTGCCAAACCTGGAGCAGTACTACCTGGAAACTTTAAAATTAAAAAAGCAAAGTTACGCGGTGAAGAATCTTCTGGTATGATCTGTTCTCTTCAAGAACTAGGTATAGATGAGAAGTACGTTCCGGCTGAATTTGCTGAAGGAATCTTTGTGTTTGATGGCGACCCTGAGATTGGTGCTGACGCTTCTTCCTTATTAAACCTTGATGATATTATCATTGAACTTGGTTTAACCCCTAACCGTTCGGATGCCCTAAGCATGATGGGAGTGGCTTATGAGGTGGCGGCTATATTAGATACACCACTTAACTTCCCTGATGAAGAAGTACAAATTACGGAAGAGAAAGCAGAAGACGCTGTTTCTGTTACTGTTAAAGACGGTGACTTAAATCCTTATTATGGTGCTATGCTCGTGAAAAATATTAAAGTAGGTCCTGCCCCGCTTTGGATGCGCAACCGCTTGATTTCAGCAGGAATTCGTCCTATTAATAATGTTGTAGATATTACGAACTATTGTTTACTTGAATACGGTCAGCCTCTTCATGCGTTTGATTATGATCGGTTTGGAAGTAAAGAAGTTGTCGTTCGTCGAGCATCAGAAGGAGAAACAATTAAGACGTTGGATGACGAAGAAAGAACCCTTTCTTCTGCCCACCTTGTCATTACGAATGGTCAAGAACCTGTAGCCATTGCAGGTGTTATGGGTGGAGCTGACTCTGAAGTTCACGAAGGAACAACAACCGTTCTTTTAGAAGCAGCTTACTTTGATCCACAAGCGGTTCGTTCAGCTGCTAAAGACCATGGGTTACGTAGTGAAGCTTCTGTTCGCTTCGAGAAAGGTGTTGATCCTGACCGAGTTCAACGCGCCGGTCTTCGTGCTGCGCAACTCATGTCCGAGTATGCTGGCGGTGAAGTGCTAGATGGAGTGGTTGCTTACAATGAAATGTCCTATGAAGAAAAGACAGTAACATTCACGACGTCACGCATGAACCATGTTCTAGGAACAGATATGAACGATGCCCATATTCAAGATATCTTGCGTAAACTGCAGTTCTCTTATGAACAAGAGGGAGAAACGTTTACTGTGAGCATCCCGACGCGCCGTGGAGACATTTCTCTAGTAGAAGATATGGTGGAGGAAATTGGACGTATGTACGGCTATGACAATATCCCATTCACGATGCCACAAGGGGCTGGTAATGCTGGAGGCTTAACTGCGTATCAAGCATTGCGTCGTAAAGTACGTCGTTACCTTGAAGGCGCTGGGCTTTCTGAGACCCTTACGTATTCCTTGACGACAGAAGAGCGTGCGAATCTATTAGTGAGTCCTGATGTAAAAGGAGAAAATGTTCGCCCAGTTCACTTAGCTATGCCTATGAGTGAAGAGCATAGCCACCTTCGACTTAGTGCGTTACCTGAAATGCTAGCTTCTGCATCTTATAATGTAGCACGTAAACAAAAAGACGTTGCATTTTATGAAGTTGGTTCCATCTATGTAACGGAAGAAGCTGTTTTAACAAAGCAGCCTGATGAGAAAGAGCGTTTAGCAGGTGTGCTTACTGGTAGCTGGTTAACACACCCTTGGCAACAAGAAAAGAAAAACGTAGATTTCTATGTTGTGAAAGGCATCCTAGACAGTTTATTTGACTATTTGGATATCGAAGAGCAAATCTCCTATCAACAAGGTCAAGTAGATGGTATGCATCCTGGACGTACAGCATTGATCAAATTAAATGGGGAGACGATTGGTCATGTTGGTCAACTTCACCCTACACTTCAAAAAGGATATGATTTAAAAGAAGCATATGTTTTCGATGTGGATCTGGAAAAAGTGTTTAAAGCGATCTCCTCAGAAGAGACGTACACGGCAATCCCTCGTTATCCATCAATCAGTCGCGACATCGCGCTTGTGGTCGATGAGAATGTAGCAGCAGGAGATCTACGCAAGACGATTCTTGAAACAGGGGCTCCACTTGTTAAGAATTGTTTAGTCTTTGACGTTTATCAGGGAGAACATCTAGAAGCTGGTAAGAAATCATTAGCCTTCTCTCTTCTTTACTTGGATCCTACTCGTACGTTAAAGGACGAAGAAGTAGAAGAAACGCACCATGCAATTCTTGATAAAGTAAAAGAACAATACAACGCAGAACTACGCGCCTAAACCCTAAAACCCCCTCTTTTTCCAAAGAGGGGGTTTTTATTATCATTGACAATACGTTCCGTCATTAAAAGGTGATGGTTGATATTACCGTAAGGCATCCCCCATAATACAAGTAAAAAGGGGAAGGGCGGTGATGGAGTGCAACATGTAAAAAACGTAGCACTTATCATAATAGGTTCCTTTATCTTCGCGTTAGGAATTAATTACTTTGCAATTCCGAATGGACTATCAGAAGGTGGAATCATTGGTATTTCGATTGTATTATATTACGTATTTGATTTGTCTACAGGACTATCGACATTTATTTTAAATACGATTCTCATATTGGTTGGTTTTAAGTATCTGGATAAGCAAATGATGATCTACACCTTTATTGGAATCTTTACAACGTCCCTCTTTTTATGGACTACGGAACATTTAGGGACACCGATTGAATCTGATTCATTACTTGCTCCAATATACGCAGGACTCTTTGCCGGGGGCGGTATTGGTTTAATCTTTCGTGCAGGTGGTACTTCTGGTGGGACCCAAATCATCTCGCAAATGATGAAAAAGAATTGGGGCTGGAGTATGGCCAATGCAACCTTATTGATTGACATGATTGTTATTGGAGGATCTGTCTTTGTAATTGGGCAGCAAAAGGCACTTTTAACCGTTATTGCTGTATATGTTGGTGCTCGTGCGATTGAATTTATAGTGGACGGACTTAACATGCGAAAAGCCGTGACAATTATATCAGAGACTCCAGACGAGGTATTAGAAGCTATCAACTCTAACGTACCAAGAGGGGTTACAGTCTTAGAAGGTTATGGTGGGTATTCAAAAAAAGACAAGAAAGTATTGTACGTGGTTGTTCATAAACAAGAAACCTTTAAACTTCAAAGAATTATAAATGGAGTTGATGAGCAAGCCTTTGTCGTCATCCACGATGTACGAAATGCCTTCGGTGGTGGTTTTAAATAAAAGGTGAAAAGTCAAAAGCGAAAGCTCCTTTTTAAAGGAGCTTTCGCTTTTTTGACTTCCGCTAATTTCTAAGCTGAAGGAGGTGGCCGATTAATAGTTACATACTAGGCGGATCTTGGTCATGGAATAGAGTAATCTTTGGTTTCGTGCCTTTTCCTTTGTATACTCGGTTAAAGTAATCATCCGTTAGTTCTATAATCTCTTTTCTCATGAAGAAGAGAGGAATCACGTTAAATACGACGACAGCAGCTAACATTAAGTCGAGGAATTGCCAGACAAACTCTAATCCACCTATACCACCCACAAAAATAGATACGATATATACGAAACGCATAATCCAAGACGCTTTTAATCCGTAAAGATATTCTGCCTGTTTTTCTCCGAAGAACACTAATACTCCTATGGTAGTTAGTACAAAGAAAAGGAGGAACAAAGAAATAAATCCACCCCCAAATGTATCTCCATACATGGTCGAGAGAGCAATATCAATCATGTTTGAGGCTTCTTCAGATGAATCGACTTTTGTCCAAGCCCCTGTCACAAGAACGGTTAATCCAGAGACGGTACATATAATAATCGTATCTATAAATACACTGAAAACGCCCCAAAACGCCTGTTTAGAAGGATGATCTGTTTGAGCCGCAGAGTGGGTGATCGGAGCTGTCCCAAGTCCGGCTTCATTCGAATATAAACCTCGAGCGATTCCCCAGCGTAAGGCAAGTGCAAATCCTGCACCGGCGAATCCTCCTGTCGCAGAGATCGGCGTGAATGCATGGGTGAAGATTAGGCTAAATACAGAAGGGATTTGAGAGATATTAGCCCCAATTACGATTAAACAAATGGTTAAGTATGTGAGAACCATGAAGGGAACAACTTTATCTGTTACGTTAGCAATTCGTTTAATACCTCCAAAGACAATAATTCCTACAATTCCCGTTATAATTAAACCAGTAATCCATCGGTCCCAACCAAAGGCTCCCTGTACTTGTGTGGTAATGGAGTTAGATTGAACCATTATGCTTGGTATAAGTTCGATCATAAGTATAAATGCAAACAAAAACGCGATTTTTTTCCACCCTAGTGCTTTACGAATGTAATACTGTGGTCCGCCTACCCAAATTCCTTCTTTATTCTTTTCACGATACTTTAATCCCATTGCGATTTCTCCATACTTTGTTGCCATTCCGATTAAAGCAATAATCCACATCCAAAATAACGCACCTGGCCCTCCTAAGTAGATCCCTACTGGAACTCCAACAATATTTGTAGCTCCAGCTGTCGAGGCGAGCGAGGAGGTGAAAGCTTGGAAAGGGGTAATAGAACCTTTTTGTTTGTCTTTTTTGAAGATTTGTCCTGCAGTTTGATTAAGGATATGTCCAAAATGTCGAATCTGAAAAAATTTTAGTCTTACTGTAAAGAAAAGCCCGACAAAAATAAGGAGGGCAGATAACACGTACTTCCATAAGAAGTTTGAAATTAAGGATAACCATTCCATTTAACAATCTCCTCCAAATAAGTTATTTATGTTATATATTGGATATATACCCTGATATTGTATATTGAATCGTCTGAAAAGATAATAAAAAAGCCGTACCATTTATATGGTGCGGCTTGAGTGAACTTCATTTTATCCATTTGTATGCTTTTTCTGTGTTGGCAAAGTGTACTTTCGCATATTGTTCAAGGCAATCGCTTCCTTTAGTTTCTATAAGCTTCGCTGCGGCTTGGTCTACCTTTTGTGACGCTCCTTTAGGTAAGTAGATTCCAGCGTGTTCAGAGAGCTTGTCCATCTGACGTACGAATCCTGTACGAGCAATAATAGAAGCAGCAGCTACGGCGATTGAATAAGATTCAGCCTTCTTCAAGAAATAAACATTGTCTTGTAGGGTTGCTTTTTCAGAGCGCAAGTGCTTCTCATAAATGGAACGTTCTGCAAACTGGTCAATCACCCATCCCTCAGGTTGATTAGGACTCATCTTTTGCAAGAGCTTATTATAAGCGTGGTGATGAAGCATCGTCTTCATTTTTCCTTGAGACCATCCTTTTTTCTGCCACTGGTTATATTTTTCGTTATGCAGGGTAACGAGTGAATAAGGGATTTCCATTTGTACAATTTTACGTGCGATTTGCTCAATTTGTGGATCTTTTAAACTCTTTGAATCTCGAACTCCTGCTGCTTTGAGCCCCGCAATCTGATCTTCTCGTACGTATGCACAAGCGACTGTAATTGGACCGAAATAGTCCCCTGTCCCAGCTTCATCAGACCCAGCGTGGCTAGAAGTGTATAGGGAGGATGGAGGAGCATGTTGTGATTCGGTAGGAGAGGGTTTATTTGTTTTCTTCTTCACAGAAGGATTTGCCGCTCCCCATTTGCTGGATTCTTGCTCGTGATTGGGTCCTTGGAATAATACTTTTCCAGATTTATAGGCGGTAACGGAACAACCGTTTACTTTTGCCGAAAATACAGCGCCAGGTGGTGGATTTCCTTTTAATGACGCTTTGTAATAACTTTGCATTTTATATAATTGACCAGTCGGTAGTTTGAGGACTGTTTGGGACAACATGTATCATCTCCTTCTAAAAACGAATAATTTCAGTATATCAAATTGCAAGATAAAGCTGAATAATAGAGGTAAAGAGAGGACAACGCTTTCCTTATTGAACAGCTTCATGTTAATATTAAGTTTAGGATTCTAATGTGGGTGAGGGGGCATATCTCTGTGTCGAATTCAGACAAAAGAAGAACAACGGTCGATATACATAATAGAACATACAAGATCGTAGGAGAGGAGCCATCGCACCATATACGTATGGTGGCTAGTCTAGTGGATCAAAAGATGAAAGAGATCCAAGAGACAAACCCCAAATTGGATACTGCGCAACTGGCTGTTCTAACAGCGGTTAACACCATGAATGATTACTTAAAGCTAAAAGAAGATTATACAAGTATAGTTGAATCAAAAAGGAAAGAAGAGGATCGTTCAGACCATGATTGATTTATTATTATTAGGAATATTAGTTTTAGGGATATTGGTAGGTTTACGCAGGGGTTTTGTATTACAGCTCTTTCATATGACTGGATTTATTGTGGCATTCATTTTGGCGGTCGTGTACTATGATGATTTATCTCCTAAATTGCAGCTTTGGATTCCTTATCCTGAATTGCCGGAAGGGTCAAGTTGGGCAGTATTTGTAGATTCTCTTCCATTAGAAGGAGCATTCTACCATGCTATTGCCTTTGCTGTGATCTTCTTCTCCGTAAAAGTTGTTATGCAAATTATTGCTTCGATGCTAGATTTCTTAGCAGACCTTCCTATTATTCATACATTTAACGGGATACTAGGAGCAGCACTAGGATTTATAGAAATGTATTTCATATTGTTTATCTTTTTATACATATCGGCTCTTGTGCCAATCAACATAATCCAAAGTGCCATTGAAGATTCATTCATAGCACAAACCATTATAGAGCATACGCCTTTATTTTCCGGTCAAATAAAGACCTTGTGGTTTGAGCATGTATCACCGCACCTTTAAAACTTCTCTAATGCGAGAAGTTTTTTCTTTACGTAATGGTTGAATAGGTGGGTTTACTCAATTAAGACTTTTGTATTGATATCCTAAAAAGCAGGTGAAATGATGAAAGTAGATAAAAAAGAACTAGTTAAGAACTTGGAGCAGATTGCTGTCTATCTTGAGCTGAAAGGGGAAAATCCGTTTAAAATTTCTGCATATCGCAAGGCAGCACAAGCCTTAGAAAGTGATGATCGTTCCTTATCAGAGATTGAGGATTTTACAAAGATGAATGGGATAGGTAAAGGGACGGCTGCGGTTATTGATGAATTCATTGAAAAGGGCGAATCTGATGCCTTAAATCAGCTGCAGGAGGAAGTTCCGGCTGGTCTTGTGCCATTGCTTCAGCTTCAAGGGCTTGGTGGTAAAAAGCTTGCTAAACTATATCAAGAGATAGGCGTTACAGACGCTACCTCTTTAAAGTCAGCTTGTGAAGAAGGCAAAGTTCGGGAACTAAGTGGATTTGGGAAGAAAACAGAAGAAAAAATCCTGCAAGCTTTAGAAGATATAACAAAACGCCCTGAACGACTTCCTATTGCAATTATGCTACCATTAGCAAAGAAGATTGAAGGATATCTTGATGAAATGACGAGCATTGAGCAGTATTCGAGAGCTGGAAGTCTAAGGAGAATGAAAGAAACAATTAAGGATTTAGATTTCATTATCGCTACAAACGATTATGCAGCGGTTCGTGATCAACTCCTGGAAATCGAAAACGTTAAAGAGATTATTGCCAAGGGAGATACAAAGGTATCCCTTCTGTTGGCTGAAGGTTATGATATCGCTGTTGATTTCCGTCTGGTTGCTCCTGAAGAGTTTGCAACAACGCTCCATCATTTCACTGGTTCAAAAGACCATAACGTAGCCATGCGCCAACTTGCCAAAGATCAGGGCGAGAAGATTAGCGAGTACGGAGTGGAAAACAGTGAAACAGGAGAAGTAAAAACCTTCAAAACAGAACAAGATTTCTTTGCTCATTTTAATTTAAACTTTATTCCCCCTGAAGTAAGAGAACAAACAGGAGAAGTAGAAGCTTTTAGAGAACCTGTACAACTGCTTGAACATAAGGATATACGCGGTGACCTGCATATGCACTCGGCGTGGAGCGATGGAGCGCAGTCTATTCGTGAAATGGCCGAAAGAGCAAAAGAAAAAGGTTATGAGTATATTGCGATAACTGATCACTCCAAGTACTTACGGGTTGCAAATGGATTGGATGAAGATCGCCTTCGTAAACAAAGGGAAGAAATACAAAAAGTAAATGAGACAATGGAAGATTTTCATATTTTCGCAGGGATTGAAATGGATATCTTACCAGATGGATCATTAGATTTCTCAGAAGATTTTCTGAAAGAGATGGATTTTGTTATAGCTTCCATTCATTCTAATTTCAACCAACCTAAAGAAACGATTATGAAAAGACTGCAAGCAGCGCTTGAGTGCCCTCATGTTCATTTAATTGCTCACCCAACTGGGCGCTTGATTGGAAGAAGAGATGGGTATGATGTAGATATTGAACAGCTAATTAAAGGGGCTAAAGAAACAAACACAGCTCTTGAGCTTAATGCCAACCCAAATCGGTTGGATCTTGCGGATTCATATATACGAAAAGCTCAAGAAGAAGGAGTTCGCATAGCTATAAATACAGATGCACACAACTATTCTATGTTAGAAGATATGGAAGTGGGCGTTGGAATTGGTCGTAAAGGTTGGCTTAAGAAAGATACAGTTCTTAATACATGGACTGTTGACCAACTCAAAGCGTTTATAAATGAAAACAGGTAATGAATAAAAGGGGTTCACAACCATGAATGAACGAATTTATCATGTTTTAGAATACAATAAAATGATAGAACAATTGTCAGGACACGCATCTTCCTCCCTTGGGAAAGAGCAAATTCTGAAGCTTAAACCATCTACTGATGTTGAAGAGGTTCGAAAGTGGCAAGCGGATACGGACGAAGCGGCTCATGTGCTCCGATTAAAAGGACATGCTCCTCTTGGTGGAGTATTTGATATTCGCCCACATGTGAAGCGAGCAAGTATCGGTGGCATGCTACAACCAGAAGAATGTCTAGATATTGCTAGCACCTTATATGGTAGTAAACAAATGAAGACGTTCATTGAGGAAATGGACTTAGAAGAGCTAACAATTCCGATTCTAGAAGAGATGGCTGAACAAATTGTTCCTCTTAATGATTTAGAACGATCAATACGAAACCGCATCGATGACCACGGAAAAGTTATGGACGGGGCTAGTGATAAGCTACGTACATTGCGTTCTCGCATACGAACAACGGAAAATAAAGTTCGTGATAAATTGGACGGATGGACAAGGTCTAAAAGTAAGATGCTTTCAGATGCTATCATTACGATTCGTAATGATCGCTATGTACTCCCTGTGAAGCAGGAATACAGAGGTTCTTTTGGCGGTATTGTTCATGATCAATCTTCTTCAGGTGCTACACTATTTATTGAACCTCAAGCTGTTGTGGAATTGAATAATCAGCTACAAGAAGCCAGAGTACAAGAGAAGCATGAAATAGAACGAATTTTAATTGAACTATCTGAACGGATTGCAGCGGATGAGGATTTATTGTATCAAAATGTTGAAGTACTAGGTCAGCTTGACTTTATGTTTGCTAAAGCTCGTTTTGGTAAATCAATGAGAGCTGCTAAACCTACAATTAACGATCAAGGGATCATTAAAATGAAGCAAGCTCGCCATCCGCTAATTCCTGAAGATGAAGTTGTACCAAACGATGTAGAACTTGGTGAAGATTTCACATCCATTGTAATTACTGGACCCAATACTGGTGGTAAAACCGTAACACTTAAGATGGTAGGTCTTTGTCAATTGATGGCTCAAGCGGGGTTACAAATACCTGCACAAGATGGCTGTGAGCTTACCGTCTTTGAGAATATCTTCGCTGACATTGGTGATGAACAATCCATTGAGCAGTCGTTAAGTACATTCTCTTCTCACATGACCAATATCGTTGATATTCTACAAAAAGTTGATCATAAAGGGTTGGTTCTATTTGATGAGCTAGGAGCCGGAACAGACCCTCAAGAAGGTGCAGCACTTGCCATGTCGATTCTTGACGATGTAGTTGGAAGAGGGGCTAGAGTAATAGCAACTACACACTATCCTGAGTTAAAAGCATATGGCTTCAATAGAGACGGTGTTGTTAATGCTTCCGTTGAATTTGATGTTGAGACGTTAAGGCCAACGTATCGATTGCTCATTGGTGTACCTGGTCGTAGTAATGCATTTGAAATCTCAAGAAGACTAGGATTAGAAGAAAAAATTATTACAACCGCTAAAGGGCACATGGGAGCCGATTCTGAGAGCGTTGAGAACATGATAGCTTCATTAGAAGAGTCTAAACGTGGAGCAGATCGTGATTATGAAGAAGCCGAAGAATTGTTACAAGAAGCACAACAATTACGTGATGAATTAGAGCGAAAATGGTCTGAGTTTGAGAGTAAGCGAGAAGGCCTTTATCAAAAAGCAGAAGAGAAAGCAAAAAAAGCGGTTGATAAAGCGAAGCAAGAAGCCGAAGACATTGTATCAGAGATGCGTAATATGAAGAGCCAAGCTGAGCTTAAAGAGCACGAATGGATTGAAGCTCGAAAAATGCTTGACGAGGCTCAACCAGAACTGGCTAAGAAAAAGCAAGAAAAGCCTGCTAAGAAAAAAGCTGCTCAGCCTGCCTTGCAACCTGGTGATGAAGTGAATGTCTTATCATTAAATCAACAAGGACATATTATTGAAAAGGTTAACGAGAAAGAATTTCAGGTACAGTTAGGAATTATGAAGATGAAAGTAAAGGCTAAAGACCTTGAATTTGTGAAGCGTGAGGAACCATTGAAGCAAAAGCCAATGGCCACAGTTAAAGGGTCAAGTCATCATGTTAAGCCCGAACTCGATCTTCGCGGAGAACGATATGAAGAAGCATTACACCGTTTAGAGAAATATGTCGATGATGCCATTTTAGCGGGATATAAAAATGTGAACATTATTCACGGAAAAGGTACAGGCGCTCTTCGTAAGGGAGTCGAAAACTTTGCTAAACAACATCGATCTATAGCAGGTGCACGTTCAGGAGGTATGAACGAAGGAGGAGGCGGAGTTACCGTCTTTGAATTACGTTAAAGGATTAAGGGGAGAGAATGATGAACTTTTGGGAGCATGCCCTGGTAGAGACAGCAGCACGATATAGCGTTGCTGTTCTCTGCGCTGTTTTATTCCTTGCGATTTTTGAAGTCGTAACGAAATACAACAACTGGGAACAAATCAAGAAAGGGAACTTTTCAGTAGCTATGGCTACAGGAGGGAAGATCTTTGGGATTTCGAATATCTTCCGGTATTCTATTCTCCACAACGATTCTCTTTTAGAAATGATGGGTTGGGGTTTATATGGGTTTGTATTGCTATTATTCGGTTATTTCATTTTTGAGTTCCTGACCCCAAGCTTTCGAATTGATGATGAAATAGAAAAGGATAATAGGGCTGTCGGTTTTATTTCAATGGTTATTTCGGTAGGATTATCCTTTGTCATTGGTGCAAACATAAATTAAGGGAGAGAATCAGATGGAAACTTTAGCAAAAGTTTTAGGCATCGTTTCCGCCGCTTTTATCATTGTGGGAATTATTTATATGGTGTTTTTCGTTTAACCAAAAGCTTTCGTTGACTTTACACAGTCAGCGGGAGCTTTTTATATTTGGGGACTCATTTAGGCAACTGCGAGCACATCGAGAGGGAGGTTTTCGGTTAAATTTTCTAAATTATCTTTCAATTTTAGCGGGACTATCGTTATAATATAGGTAAGAAGTCTATTTTTTATTATTGGAGGGGGTACGGTATGAGTGAATTGCACAATGTAGATTCACGTCCGTGGTTAAAACATTATCCAAGCGAGATTCCAAAGTCTATAAAGTATGATGAAAAGCCAATCCATCAATTCTTAGAGGAAAGTGCTCAAGAATACCCAAAAAAGAAAGCGCTTCACTTTTTGGGGAAGGAAATTTCGTATGAGTCTTTATACTTAGAGGTGAAGCAATTTGCAAGCTACCTGCAATATTTAGGGTTGAATAAAGGGGACCGAGTTTCTATTATGTTACCGAACTGTCCTCAATCTGTTGTCGCTTATTACGGGATTCTGCTAGCTGGTGGAGTGGTGGTCCAGACGAATCCACTTTACGTTGAACGCGAACTTGAGTATCAAATGAAAGACTCGGGTGCAAAGATGATTGTATGTTTAGACGTTCTGTACCCTCGAGTATCAAATATTAAGGGAAAGACTGACCTTGAGCATGTAATCGTAACAGGGATTAAAGATTACTTACCATTTCCAAAAAATATTGTGTACCCATTTATTCAAAAAAAGCAATATGGACTTATTGTCCAACCAGAACATGGGGGCGATACACACGTATGGGAAGATTTAATGTTAGATGCTTCTGGAATCGTAAATGAAGTAAGTGTAGACCCTAAAGAAGATGTGGCGATTCTTCAATATACGGGTGGGACAACAGGTTTTCCAAAAGGCGTTATGCTCACTCACTTTAACTTGGTATCCAATACTCAAATGTCTGATGCTTGGTTATACAAAGCGAAAAAAGGTGAAGAAGTGATCCTTGGTATTCTTCCTTTCTTCCATGTTTATGGTATGACCTCGGTCATGAATTTATCTATCATGTTAGGTAATAAGATGGTGCTACTTCCAAAATTTGAGGTGGAAGATGTGCTAAAGACCATTCAAAAACAACGTCCCACGCTATTCCCGGGAGCTCCTACGATTTACATTGCACTTTTAAATCATCCATCCCTACAGAAATACGATTTATCTTCTATTGAGGCTTGTATTAGTGGTTCTGCACCACTTCCTGCAGAAGTACAAGAACAATTTGAGCGAGTCACTGGCGGAAAGTTAGTGGAAGGATATGGTCTTTCTGAATCTTCGCCTGTTACTCATTCGAATTTTGTTTGGGAGAAACGAATCAGTGGAAGTGTGGGCGTACCATGGCCTGATACAGATGCAAAAATATTTAAACCTGAAACAACTGAAGAAGCTGAACCTGGTGAAATTGGAGAAATAGCGGTCTATGGTCCTCAAATTATGAAAGGGTATTGGAACAAGCCTGAAGAAACAGATCAGGTGCTACGTGATGGATGGTTATTAACAGGTGATTTAGGATACATGGATGAGGAAGGATACTTCTATATTGTTGATCGTAAAAAAGATATGATTATTGCTGGAGGTTACAATATTTATCCTCGTGAAATTGAAGAAGTGCTGTATGAGCATGAGGCTATACAAGAAGTTGTAGTAGCAGGAGTACCTGATCCTTATAGAGGTGAAACAGTCAAAGCGTATGTTGTTCTAAAAGAGAATAAAACTCTTACAGAGGAAGAATTGGACGCATACAGCCGCAAACACATTGCAGCATACAAAGTGCCTAGAATTTATGAATTTAGAACAGAGTTGCCAAAGACAGCGGTTGGTAAGATTCTAAGACGTTCGCTCGTTGATGAAGAGAAAGAAAAGCTTGCCCAATCCAACAAAACAACTAGTTGAGCCTCTGGCTCTTTTTCTTTGGAATGAATAGAGACAAGCCTACTATATTAAGATTGACAGAATTCAGATCCTTTTGTAGAATAAAAGATGAATGAATAGTCATTCATTTTACAAAGTATAGTTAGGGGATCCACATGAATAAAAATCGACCAAAGTATAAACAGATTATCGACGCAGCAGTAGAGGTCATCGCCGAAAATGGCTATCATTCCTCGCAAGTATCTAAAATTGCCAAAAAAGCTGGTGTAGCTGATGGTACGATTTATCTTTACTTTAAAAATAAAGAAGACATTCTCGTGTCGTTGTTCCAAGAAAAAATGGGGCAATTTATCGAAAAAATAGAGGAAGATATAAAAACAAAGTCGAATGCTAAAGAGAAGCTTCTTGCGATGATAAAAACTCATTATGGATTATTATCACAAGATCATCATTTAGCGATTGTCACACAGTTAGAGTTAAGACAATCAAATAAAGATTTACGTTTAAAGATCAATGATGTATTAAAACGTTATTTATTAGTCATTGATCACATCGTAGAAGAAGGAAAAACAGAAGGTCTCTTTCATGATTCGCTTAATTTACGACTCGTTCGCCAAATGGTATTTGGTACATTAGACGAAACGGTGACGAACTGGGTTATGAATGATCAGAAATACAGCCTTACTGAGCAAGCGGAGGAAGTTCATGAACTCTTAATACATGGACTTACTATACATGCTAAACAAGACTAGGGAGGGAGCGTCATATGGAATACTTGCATTTAGAAGCAAAAGAAGGCGTGGCGGTTATTACGATTCAAAGTCCACCTGCCAATGCATTAGCTAGTTATATTTTGAAGGATCTTGCCTCAGCTTTTGATGAGATTGAGGCAGACCGTTCTTTAAAGGCTGTCGTTTTAAAAGGAGAAGGAAAGTTCTTCTCAGCAGGGGCAGATATTAAAGAATTTACGTCCTTTCAAAGTCAAGAGGATCTAAGTAATTTAGGCCGTGAAGGGCAGTTGCTCTTTCAGCGTATAGAGAATTTTAGAGCTCCTGTCATTGCAGCCATCCACGGAGCAGCATTGGGCGGCGGGCTAGAACTAGCCATGTCATGTCACATGAGGATTGTGACAGAGGATGCTAAGCTTGGATTACCTGAACTATCATTAGGTATTATCCCTGGTTTTGCTGGTACACAGCGACTTCCGCGTTATGTTGGTAGTGCCAAAGCTTACGAAATGATCTTAACGGGGGAGCCAATCACAGGTAAGGAAGCGTATACAGCTGGGCTTGCTAATAAAGCGGTTACATTTGATGATTTAGAAGAAGAAGCTATGAAACTAGCAAGTAAAGTGGCCGCCAAGAGTGGTCCTTCCATTGAAGCTGTTATGCGACTGATCCCTCATACAATTACTTCTACTTATGAACATGGACAGCAGCAAGAAGCAAAAGAATTCGGGAAGGTCTTTGGCAATGAAGATGCCAAAGAAGGCGTGCAGGCTTTTATTGAGAAGCGTCAACCAAACTTTAATGATCAATAGTCTTAGGAGGTTATATGATGAACATTTATGTATTAATGAAGCGAACATTTGATACTGAAGAGAAGATTCAGATTGACGGAGGACGTATTGAGGAAGAAGGAGCAGAATTTATCATCAACCCTTATGATGAATATGCGATTGAAGAAGCGATTCAATTGAGGGATGAACATGGTGGTGAAGTAACTGTTGTAACAATAGGCGAAGAAGAGTCTGAGAAACAACTGCGAACAGCGTTGGCAATGGGAGCAGACAAAGCTGTACTAATTAACACAGAAGACGACCTTGAAAGTGGAGATCAATATACGACTGTTAAGATTTTAGAATCTTTCTTCGAAGATAAAGAAGCGGATCTGATCCTAGCTGGAAATGTTGCGATTGATGAAGCGAGTGGGCAAGTAGGACCGCGCCTAGCTGAACGTTTGAATTTTGCTTGTGCGACAACGATTACAAGCATCTCAGTAGACGGAGATAAGGCTCAAATTGAGCGAGATGTTGAAGGAGATGTTGAGAAATTAGAAACTTCTCTACCGTTGCTTGTTACATGTCAACAAGGTTTGAACGAACCTAGGTACCCATCTCTTCCAGGGATAATGAAGGCGAAGAAGAAACCTTTAGAAGAGCTTGAATTAGATGATTTAGACCTTGATGAAGATGACGTAGAAGCGAAAACAAAAACAATTGAAATCTATCTTCCTCCTGAAAAGGAAGCAGGAAAGGTATTAGAAGGAGAAGTAGACGACCAAGTGAAAGAGCTTGTTTCTTTACTGCAAAACGAAGCGAAAGTACTATAAATCATTGTCAACGAAAGGGGAATCTGTATGAGTCGCAAAGTATTAGTGATCGGAGAAGTTCGTGAAGGGGCATTACGTAACGTTTCATTCGAGGCTATTGCAGCTGCAAAAACAATGAGTGATGGCGGGGAAATTGTTGGTGTATTATGTGGTTCAGACGATTTAACAAATATGGGTAAAGAGTTGATTTATTACGGAGCGGATCGCGTTGTTACGGTTCAAAGCGATCAATTAGCATCTTATACTTCTGAAGGTTATAGCCAGGCGCTTATGGCTGTAATTGATGATGAGAGTCCTGAAGGTATTGTGATGGGACACACTGCTATAGGGAAAGATGTTACCCCAAAACTTGCAAGTAAAATTGAAACCGGTCTCATTTCTGATGCCGTAAACATCGAAGAAACGGGTGACAATATCGTCTTTACTCGTCCAATTTACTCTGGTAAGGCTTTCGAGAAAAAAATCATTACAGACGGTTTGATTTTTGCTACGATTCGACCTAACAATATTAAGGCACTTGATCGTGACGAAGGACGTTCTGGTGAGGTAACAGCTAGAGAAGTCGATATTAAAGATTTACGGACTGTCATTAAAGATGTTATTCGTAAGAGTACTGAAGGAGTCGACCTATCAGAAGCCAATGTCATCATTGCTGGGGGGCGCGGTGTTAAAAGTGAAGACGGGTTTAAACCATTAGAAGAACTAGCTGAAGTATTAGGCGGTGCTGTCGGTGCTTCTCGCGGAGCATGTGACGCTGAATACTGTGACTACTCATTGCAAATTGGTCAAACCGGTAAAGTGGTAACACCAGACCTTTATATTGCGTGCGGTATATCAGGAGCAATTCAACACTTAGCGGGAATGTCGAATTCAAAAGTTATCGTAGCGATTAATAAAGATCCAGAAGCAAATATATTTAATGTAGCGGATTATGGAATAGTCGGAGACCTTTTTGATGTTGTACCTAAATTGACAGAAGAGATCAAACAAATTAAAGTAAATGCATAACCATTCTCTAGAGGTGCTCTTTGTAGCACCTTTTCCTTTTTTAGGTGTGCTGGTTACGAATAAATGGCATGCCTACGGGGAAGCTATCTACAAACAGATTATTAGCCAGGGAATTGTTGAAGTGATATACTTTAGACATATTCGATTTACATGCAATTGAGGAGGAATACACATGGCTATTACACATGCAACTGATCAAAACTTCGCACAAGAAACAGGTGAAGGTTTAGTTTTAGCAGATTTCTGGGCACCTTGGTGCGGACCTTGTAAAATGATCGCTCCAGTTCTTGAAGAAATGGATGCTGAAATGAACGATCAAGTAAAAATTGTTAAATTAGACGTTGACGAAAACCAAGAAACTGCTGGGAAATTCGGTGTTATGAGTATCCCAACACTACTTCTTTTCAAAGACGGTAAAGTAGTTGATCAAGTAGTTGGTTTCCAACCAAAAGAACAACTAGTAGAACTAGTTAACAAACACGCATAAGCACTGAAGAAAACAGCCTGAGTCATCAGGCTGTTTTTTCAATAATGAGCAATTTTTTTGTAGTATTCCGCATCTTAGAAACACATTAGTTGTGTTACGTAGAAGGTAGAAGTGGGAAAAGGAGCTATAAATATCGTTTTGTAGTTTGGGAGAGTGATGAAACGTGTCTGATAACATCAAAGAAAAACTCGCTGTCCTTCCAGATCAGCCAGGATGTTATTTAATGAAAGATAAACATGGAACGATTATCTATGTAGGTAAATCAAAAGTGTTAAAAAACCGAGTCCGCTCCTATTTTACAGGAGCAAACGATGCGAAAACACAACGTCTCGTCCAAGAAATCGTGGATTTCGAGTACATTGTAACCTCCTCTGAAATAGAAGCGCTTATATTAGAAATGAATTTAATAAAAAAATATGACCCTAAATATAACGTCTTATTAAAAGATGATAAAACATATCCCTACTTAAAAATTACTGCAGAAAGACACCCCCGTCTGATCGTGACAAGAAAAGTGAAAAAGGATAAAGGCAAGTACTTTGGGCCTTATCCAAACGTAATCGCGGCTCGAGAGACGAAGCGACTTCTTGATCGACTGTATCCGTTGCGGAAATGCAATACAATGCCTGACCGAGTCTGTCTCTACTATCATATGCATCAATGCCTCGGCCCTTGCGAGTACACAGTCACCAAGCAACAAAACCAAGATATTGTGAATGAGATTGCACGCTTTTTAAGTGGGGGCTTCAAGGATATAAAGCAAGATCTTCAGTCGAAGATGTACAAAGCTTCAGAGGACTTAGACTTCGAAAGAGCCCAAGAGTTACGTGATCAAATTCAGCACATCGAATCCGTCATGGAGCAACAGAAGATGACTTTAAATGATCAAGTTGATCGGGATATTTTCGGGTACTCTTATGATAAGGGATGGATGTGCGTGCAAGTGTTCTTTGTGCGACAGGGGAAACTTATTGAACGTGATGTATCCATCTTTCCGTTTTTTGATGATGCAGAAGAAACATTTCTAAGCTTTATAGGGCGTTTTTATCTGCACCAAAATCACCCAAAACCTAAGCAAGTTTTGATCCCGGTAGGAGCAGATCGTGACGTCTTGAAAGAATTGTTAGAAGTAGATGTAACGATACCGATGAGAGGCAGAAAGAAAGAGCTTGTCGAACTAGCAATGAAGAATGCCGAAATCGCGTTACAAGAAAAGTTTTCTTTAATAGAGCGTAATGAAGAAAGAACGATAAAGGCTGTTGAAGAACTCGGGGAGAAGTTGAACATTGAAACGCCTCACCGTATCGAAGCTTTTGATAACTCCAACATTCAAGGTACAGATCCAGTCTCAGCAATGGTGGTATTTATTGATGGAAGACCGGAGAAAAAAGAATATCGTAAGTATAAAATTCGAGACGTTCAAGGTCCTGACGATTACGATACGATGCGTGAAGTCATCAGAAGGCGTTATAAGCGAGTTATACGAGACGGGTTGCCACTCCCTGACTTGATTGTAGTAGATGGTGGTAAAGGACAAATGTCAGCAGCAACAGATGTTCTTGAAAATGAATTGGGTCTTGATATCCCCCTTTGTGGACTAGCCAAAGACGATAAGCATAGAACAAGTGAATTGCTTTATGGCGATCCTCCCGCTGTTGTAGAGATGGACCGTCAGTCTCAGGAGTTCTACTTAATTCAGCGTGTGCAAGACGAAGTCCACCGATTCGCTATATCGTTCCACCGTCAATTAAGAGGAAAAGGTGCGATCCAGTCTGAGCTTGATAAAATCCCGGGTGTAGGCGAAAAAAGGCGTAAGCTTCTGTTACGTCATTTTCAATCGGTTAAGCACATCAGAGAATCAAAAGTTGAAGATTTAACTAAGCTTGGTGTACCAAGCCCCCTTGCTCAAACCATCCTTGATTATCTTAATCAACCAGCAGAAGAGGAAACTGAGGAAGAAACCCTTGAATAGTTTGTGATGTAACGCCTTCTCCTAGATTAGGAGAAGGCGTTTTTTATTCCATATAGTCCCCTCTTTAGCTGAAAGAGGCCGTTACGTCTATAAGTGCGTGGGCTTGCTCGGGGACATCTCGCTTTCCTGCGGGGTCTTCCCTAGGCTCCTTTTCCCGCGGAAGTCTCGCCGTCCCCGAGCAAGCCCTGGCTTTAATAGAGGTGAACGGCCTCGCGTTCGCATTAGGAGATCTGATGTCACCCTATATGGCATGTTTTCGTTTATCCTTATATGGCAAAGGTTGGCCTGGAAACTGCGAGACTCCCGTGGGCAGAAGAGCCTAGGTGAGACCCCGGAGACCGGCTTTGCCGGTTGAGGAGGCTCACCAGCTCCCCACAGGAAAGCGAGTGGTTTCCAGGCCAACCTTACGCTCATATAAAGCAAACGGAAATACTCACTCAACTGTGAGTCTTCAACAATCCTGTCCATATCTGGAATAAGGCAACGATGATCGAAAGTGTAAATAAAAGGATGTATTATACACTGTAAATGAAAAAAGTTCTCATTGACATTGAGAATCGTTCTCTATATAATACATAACAGAACATCACTGAAAATCATTTTCATTTGGGAGGATTACATATGCCATTTAGCTTTAAGAAAACACTACTATTCACGGGGTTATCGTTTTCACTTGTTCTAGCAGGATGTGCTGGTGATAGTGAAGGGGAAGATGAGTCAGAAGGAACAAACTCTGAACAGCAAGAAGAAGTGCAAGAGAACGAACAAGAAGAAAAGGAAAAAGAACAAGATCAAAACCAAGAAGCTGAAACTGCTTCCATTGAAGATCAGGTTCAAGCTTATAAAGATATTACAAAAGAACTAGGTAAGATGAAAGAAGACCAAGAAGTTAACTGGGACATGATTAAAGATACATATACAGCGGAACTTCAACCCTCTTTAACAAGTGTGAACGGCGAATTTGATCAGGCGATCACGGCTGCTATATCTGCAGGGAAAGATGGTTCTTTAGAACAGAATGCAGCTCGTCAAATCATTGATAAAACGACTCAATCATACTTCTACCAAAAGCAAAAGGGGATGCATGGTGAAATTGCTAAAGAGCTAGAAGAAGGAACAAAAGAAAAAGCTCAGCAACAGTTTGACCAGCTTAAATTCCTAGCTAACGAAGTGTTTATCCCTACAGCTGTGAAGCGTGACAGCTATTATGAATTAGAAGGGGACTCAAGTCTTGAGCAGAACATCAATGCTGGCTTAACGACTCAACAAGAAGCACTACAAGCTGGGAATGCAGATGACTTTGGTGTGTACAAACAGATTACAGACAAATCAATTTATCGCAGTTATTTCTTAGCAGCTCAGTCTTATGCTGAAAAGATTGAAAAGGCAGCAAATGAAGGTGCTTCAAATGATGAGCTGACTGTTGAACAAGCAGAAGCATGGGGCTTCTATCAAGCTATTAAAGGTTCACTTTCTTCTGGAGACGAAGAAGCCGCTAAGCAAATTAGTACTTTATTCAGCCTTGATCAAACAGAACCAACTACAATTAAAGCGGATGAAGTAAATGACTTATTTGTTCAAGCTTTTGTAGGGAAAATAAAAGGCTATCATACTGAAGCAGTTGAAGAAGTGGAAAACGGAAACATTACGAAAGCTCGTACAGAAGCTCTTGAAGCAAACATGTTTACAAAGGCAATTGAAATGTCTATGACAGAAACGCTTGGCGAAGAGCAATCCAAGGAAACACTTCAAAAAGCAGAATCTTGGTTAGAGGCAGTAAGTAACGAGAATGCTGAAGAAGCAGAGCAACTTGGTCAAGAAATTGTTTCTACATTAGACCAACTTGTAAAGTAATCTTCTTGAGAAAAGATCAAACGATAAAGAAGATCCTGTAACTTAGATCTAAGTTACAGGATCTTTTTAATGGGATTATTAACTATACATAGGCTATTCGAAACACGATTTAATTGTGATAAAATGAACAAGATGTCTTGACGAGGTGAGAATATGAACATACTACTAACCGGTGGAGCTGGATTTATAGGTTCACATTTGGCTGAATCTCTATTAAAAGATAGCCATAATGTAACCATTATAGATAAATTTCACCCTTACTATGACTACAGTCGTAAGAAGGAACAGTTAGACCGACTCTTTAGTTACGATAACCTTACATTTCACGAAGTAGATTTATTAGATAAGGAAAGGTGCGCACCTATTTTCAGTCATTCATTTGATGCTGTTGTCCATTTGGCCGCTCTACCTGGAGTTCCCTATTCATTCGAGCAGCCATTAGAATATGTTGATGAAGATATTAAAGCCACGATTAACGTATTAACGCTTGCTGGAGAAGCTGGAATATCGCATGTATTATTTGGGTCTTCTTCATCTGTATACGGAAACAGGTCAGGAAAGATGAGTGAGGATTTACCTATACAAAATGTCTCTTCTCCTTATGCAGCAGCTAAGGTGAGCGGAGAAACATATGCACATATGTATCAACAAGTATACGGTTTCCAATTAACAGTTTTCCGTTACTTCACAGTGTATGGGCCATGGGGAAGGCCAGATATGGCGATTCCAAAATTTATTCAAGCAAGTCTTCAGGATGAGCCGATCGTCGTATTTGGGAACGGTACAGCTCGTGACTATACCTATATAGATGACATAGTGGATGGTATGCGCCTTGCGCTTCAACATAGTAAGGGAAATCACGTTTATAATATTGGTTCAGGTAACCCGGTCACAATTGAAGCATTAGTCGGGTCTCTAAAAGAACTATTTCCTGATTTGAAGGTTAATCATGCCCCCTTTCGAAAAGGCGATGTACAACAAACATGGGCTGATTTAACGAAAGCTAAACAGTTACTAGGGTACGAGCCGAAGCACACGTTTGAAGAAGGGCTTAGAAAAACGGTTCAATGGTATATGAGCTATGAAAAGTAAACGAATGGTCAGTTGGATCATTCGAATAGCTGGTATCCTTTTATCGGGCTTATTTATATACCTTACTGTACATTATTTCTCATTAGAGACGGTTACACGTGTCGCGGTGGAATTGATTTATTCCCCATTATGGCTAGGAGTAATGATTTCAACTTACGCTCTTTCCTTTTGTGTGAAAGCATACGTTTGGCAGAGCTATATAGGTGAAAAAGGAAGCTTTGCTCCTTACTGGTCTGGTATACATTACGCGCTATTTATGAATCATATTCTTCCTTTTAAAACAGGTGATGTTGTTAGAGCAGGTGTGATTAAAGGGGCGAAACCTTTATCATGGGAGCAAAGTATAAGTAGTGTTGTGGCCATGAGGGTGCTTGATTTAGGAGGGCTTGTCCTTTTAGCTGGTATCGGCACTTTTTTATATATGGATACGTTTTTCTATGTGGGGATTATTACCTTGACTGTTATAGTCTTATTTGTAATCGTTCTACCTTTACACGCTAAGCATGCAATAAGGAAATCTATTCTCAGATCTATAGTCCATTTTGCTTCTACATTACTATCTATAAAAGGGCTACTATTATTTGGTCTCGTTCTATTAAGTTGGGTACTCGAAGGTTTTACGATTTATAGCGTTGGTAGAATCGCAATAGAAGGTATTGGTTTCTTTGAAGCCGTTTGGGCGACATCTGTAGCTGTCGTAAGTGGCGTGTTTCAGGTCACACCCGGTCATATTGCAGGTTATGAGAGCGTTCAGAGCTACGCCCTGACCTTTATAGATGTTCCGATTGAGACGGGTTATACAATTGCCGTCATTACGCATGTATTTAAGTTTGTCTATGCTTATGTAACGGGGATTTTTAGTTTTTATCTTACGCCCGTATCAAGCAACGTAGTTAAAAGATGGTTTAAGAGGAGGGGGTAATACAATGAAACAAGCTTCATCATTTGAAAAAGTAGCAGCACGAGGCTGGAATTTATTAAACGAAGGAAAACCTTTCACTCCTATTTTTGTTATAGGCATGATGCTTTTGTACCACTTAAATGATTTGAATACATCAGCTGGGGCGTTAGCAATCAGTGTTATATACGTTTTACCGTTATTGGCCTTGTTTTATTATTTTGATTTCCCGTTATTATTAAGGTCGTATTTATGGATTCCGGTTGTAGGATTTTTAATGATATTCGAAAGTAGTTATTTGCCGTTATGGTTATTAGCTATTGGTCTATATTTCTTCTTTACTGTTTTCTTTTGGGGAACTTTTTATTATCATGTGAGGATTGGTACAACATGGTGGAATTTTACGCGATTTTGGAAACTCGTATTAAAGAATAGTGACTCAACAAGTGGGAATGCACAAGAGCAAATACCTAAATTTGTTCTTCTATTAGGAGTATGGGAGTATGCGTTTCAACATTTAGATACGGGTGGGCTAAGTATCACCAATTTATATCAGCTTATTCTGTTTTACGCTGGTGTGGCGGTGTTTACGTGGATTTTGCACCATTTTCTATTTGATTGGAAACCAAAGCCTTATGAATCTTACACGAAAGAGAATTACAACGAAGCAGAAGAAGCAACAAATGATCGTGTCATTGTAATTGTTATTGATGGAATGAGGAAAGACCGTTTTGAGGCTGCTCATACACCCTTCCTTGATTCTTTAAAACAGCAAGGAACAGAATATACTCAAATGGAAACCGTATATCCTGCCCGTACGGTTGTCTGTTTTACCTCTATGTTTACTGGAACTTATCCATTTGAACATAAAATTCAAAGTAACATGGTGTGGAAGCTCGGAGCACAAACTGAAAGTATCTTCGATTCCCTGCGTAAAGTAGATAAGAAAGGGCGATTACTTGGTATTGCGCATCTTGTTGATACGTTCGGGGATGATGTGGATACTGTAACAGCTGTTATGCATAATGATGTTGCGGATCAAAACATTGTTCAAAAAGGAAAGAAAATTATGGAGGAAGAAAACCCGGAACTGTTTATCATGCAATTGATAAGTACCGATCAAACAGGACATAGTCGCGGTGTGTTATACGATGATTATATCGAAAAAATAGAAGAAACAGATACGCTTGTTAAAGACTACGTAGAATGGTTGACTGATAAAGGGTTTATGGAGAATACTACTCTCATGATTTGCGCTGATCATGGTCAAGCTGATGGTATAGGTGGTCATGGTCACCTTGATGAAGGAGAACGCTTTGTTCCTTTCTTCATGACAGGCCCAACTATTGAGAAGGGGAAACGTGTGGAGAAGAAGCACAGTCTTGTATCTCTAGCTCCAACGATCGCACATTTACTTGGAGCACCTTTCCCTGATCATTCACGTGGTGAAGTATTGACGCATCGGCAGAAGGAGAAGAAGGAGGACCCAGCATCATGAAAAAGGTAGTCGTGTTTTTACCTGCTCACAACGAAGAAGATTGTATAGTGGAAATGATTCAAACGATTCCTCGTAAAATGGGGAGTGATGTGGAAGTGAAGATTATTGTCATTGATGATGGTTCTAAAGATAATACCGTTGAACTAGCTAAACGAGCAGGAGTTGATGCGGTTTATCAAAATGAAACAAATCAAGGATTAGGGGCTGCTGTCAGACAAGGATTTCAACGTTCTTTAGAGTTAGGAGCAGATATCGGAGTTATGATTGATGCTGACTTGGAATACCCTGGCCGTCAAATCCCTGATGTCATTCAGCCTATTTTGGACGGTAAGGCTGATTATGTTATGGGGTCCCGGTTTCTTGGCACCATTGATGGGATGAAGGTACACCGACGCCTTGGGAACTATGCTTTCACCCTTCTTCAATCCATTCTCTTGAGAAGGTGGATTCATGATGGGCAATCTGGTATGAGAGCTTTTTCTAAAGAGGTTTTACAAGAGGCTGAAATTATCCATGACTACAATTATGCCCAAGTTGTCACCCTCAATATTGTTAGAAAAGGCTTCCGTATGAAAGAAATCCCTATCAATTATCAAGTTCGAAAAAAAGGTGAATCCTTTATTAAATTTAAAGCTTATATGAGCTCTGTGTTACCTGCGATTTATCGTGAAATGAGGCGAAAACCTATACCATTCACTAAAACTCAGGGTAATGAAGAGTGGACTTGATATAGCGATGCGGTGACAGGGGAAACGAGTCGTTTCCCCTGTCACCTTTTTTAATAATATGCTATTCAAGAATAGGGCAGTAATCTTGAAGACTCGAAGATGGGAGATTGTTTCTGTTTGCTTTAATTGAGTGTAAGGTGGGCCTGGAAACCACTCATCAAAAGTAACGGTCCCTACCAGCTAAAACATCTCAACTTTGAGTCTTCCATATAAGGGGCTTATATGGAACAGAATAATAATTACCAGAGATCTCTGTTATTGTTTAACTTAAAGAAAACCATCTAATAGGTAAAAAAATGCTGAACTCTGCTTGACGCGGACGTTGATAATCATTATCATTATCGTAGGAGGTCTCAAATGAAAAAGATTATCATTTCCATTATAACGCTTACACTTAGTTTACTAATTATTGATCCACTCAATACAGCTGCTTATTCTTATGGGGACCCAGGTGAAGAAAAATTCGCTGAAGCTTATAAAGAAGTGAAACAATACGTTGAAGCTGATGATTGGGATCAAGCCGAACAAGTAATTGAAACATACGATAAAGAATTTAACTTATACTTTAAACAAACGGTTCCTTACATAGAGGAAGCGCTCGAAAATCAAGACCAAGAGTTGCTTTTAAAAAGTTATCGTACAGCACTACGGTTGAATGTAGAGCGTCGTCTTCATTTCGCTCAGGAACAGTTTGAGGATTATGGACAGGCAAAATTATTACTCGCTAAAGCGCGAGGTACTTTTGACGTCTTACAACCTTCCTTTAAAGATGATCAAGGGGAAGAAGCCGCTCAATCCATTTATGACTCTTTTGATCAAGCCTTGCAATCCTTAGGCAATCCAGGTCTATTTGGAATTGGTGATCAGCAAAGTGACCAAGAGACGTTTGAACGTGAAATAGAAGCGATCAACACTTCTCTAAAAGAAGCTTTTCCAGTTCCTGATCAAGAGGATAATAATGCGAACTTAACAGAAGAAAACTTAGGACTGTTTGGTGGAGAAGATGGAGAGTCAAACCCTATTTGGAAGTGGGTTTCAATCGGTCTTGTCGTTTTATTTATCTTACTAATTGTCTTTAACAGAATGAAAAATCGTAAGAAAGAGTAGGCATAGAGGGGGAGAACAACTATGGATTTTCAAGCCTTTTTGATTACATTAAGAGAAGCATTAGAAGCCATATTAATAGTTGGATTGATCTTAAGTTATTTAACGCGCTTAGATGCGAAGAAGTACCATCCGTGGGTGTTCGCAGGTGTATTTTTTGCACTGCTAAGTAGCTTTGGAGTTGCTTTGTTATTCCAAGTTATTTTTACTGGCTTTGCTAGCTTTGGATCTGAAGTATACTTGAAAATAGGTATTCTGTTTGCTTCAGTCATTTTGCTTAGTCACATGGTCATGTGGATGAAGAAAGAATCGAAGAACGTGAATGGAGACATGCAAAAGAAAATCAATGCTGCCGTGACGGCAGGGAGTGTGACAGCTCTCATTCTTCATACGTATTTAATTGTTCTACGTGAGGGCGTAGAGACCGTGTTCTTCTTTGCTGCTATTAGTGGTGGCGATATCCAGGAAGTCTTTACAAGTTATGGAGCTCTTAGCGGCTTAATGCTTGCATTAATATTAGGATATCTTTTCTTCACTGGGACCATGAAGTTCTCGTTAAAAACGTTTTTCCGAGTTACAGGAGTATTAATTATGTTTATTGCTGCTGGACTATTGGTGCAAGGAGTAGGAATGCTGCAGGACTTAGGGAAAATGGGTTCTGTATATGAGACAGTACAAGGGACTCCTAAAGCGGTTTATAATATCGTAGAATTTATGCCAGAGCACTATCAAGACGAGATGCATTTTGAGCGTGATACAGGTAATGATGTAATGATTAGTGGTCAGATTGGTTTGTTTATGGCTGCCATGTTTGGATACAGTCATAATCCAACTGTTGAACAAATCGCAGCATATTGGTTGTACTTTGCATTTATTATTGGTGCAAACATGTTACATGCCAAGGACTTCACACTCTTTAGAAGAAAGAAGTCTAAAGCAGTGGATCAAACCGTAGCTTAAGCCTATCCTCCCCTCATAAACCTAACTCTATGAAACCCGCCATATGTGCGGGTTTTTTCGTATCTAATTGCAAGAAGGGAACAAGTTCATGAAGAGATTCCGATTTTTAGAAAAAAGCAGCTCAGGCATCGCAGCCTTATGCTTATTAGTGGTTGTGCTTGCTCGTATTCATTATAGTAGTGATTTCGCAAGAAGCTGGGATGCAGTGGATTTCGCGTTAGGCGTTCAATCGTTTAACCTTCTGGATATGCAACCACATTTCCCGGGCTATCCGTATTTTATTTTAGGTGGTATGCTTCTTGAGAATTTTGTGAATGATCCTGCCTTGGCCCTGTCAGTATGGAATAGCGTGCTATCCTTGTCATCTATAATTCCAATGTGGCTAATCTATAAACGTTATCTTTCTACAGGGAGAGCGCTGATTGCCGTTGCATTATCACAATCAGTTCCATTTTTAAATATAATTATAGCCTCTCCAATGTCTGAGGGGATGGCCTTTACGTTGATGTGGTGGTACATATGGAGCCTTGTTCTAGCGATTGAGAAAGGAAAGTATAGTTTTGACCTTCTCTCCCTTTTGTTATTTAGCATTCTAATGGGTGTAAGACTTTCTTATTTGCCTTTGAGTATTGGTGTTTTGATTATTTGGTACAAAAGGTGGAAAGAAAAAGGGGGGGCTCATGTTATAGAACAAGCAGGGGTCGCTATTATCTTTCAGCTCTTTTGGATTTATCCTTTAATTTTGTCGGTTGGAGGTATTGGTAGCTTTGAATATATTGCTACTGAATTTGTTAAAGGTCATTTTACTGGATGGGGTGGATCCATAGCGACTGAAGAAGATTCGTTCTTTAGGCGTGCGATTACATTTTTATGGGGAAATATTTTGTGGGTGGGTCTTTCACTCAAAACTGTTGTCATTCTGTTATTATATAGCACACTCGCTATATATATAGTTTCTCGACCTCTGAGCCTTTCTTCTAGGAAGCTATGGTGGAGTTTGTTAATTGCTTATATGGTCTGGGCATTCTTTGCTCAGAATGTAGATAAACCAAGGCATATTATACCAGTTGTGGTTTTACTTATAGCGATCCTTCTTATGCGCACGCTTCAATTAAGAAATAGAGGAGTGTTGTGGATTAGTACAATCCTACTGATTGTTCAAACCACTTTAAGTATACAATACGTAGAAAAGCAGGCAACGGAGTTACCTGCGACTTATCAGTTGGCACAATATATTGAGCGACAATCTGAACCCTTAAAAATATATACTTGGGAGGAAGAGCGGGTGTTGCAGTATGTAGGAGTATCAAAAGCATTTAAAAAGGTTCAAACGTATGCTCTTTTTGAACAAGATGCAAAGAATCAACGAGAGAAAGGGAAAACGGTTTATGTTACAGAACGTGTTGTTCGTGGGTTCTCTCAACAAGGAGTAGATACGTCCTCCTTTATTCCTGTTAAACAATTCGATTCTGATTCCTTATTTGATCCTGTTTATAGCGATATTACTTTATTTAAATGGATTAAGTCGTCATCACGGTAAATGATAACGTTTGTTTTTTACTATTACATTCATAAGCACACTCGGCTGTCGTACCTAATAGCAATGTAATTTGTTCTGCTAAAAAGCCAGCCTCTAACCGAAAATTATATGGGGTTTTATACTTTAATCTTTTTTGAGTTAGTTCGCCAGAAAGAGTAAATTGATATTCTTTCTTTTTTTCCTTCTCTAAATAAAGCTCACCCCAGGACATTGCTCCAAAAAATGTTCCGATTTCATCAATCGATTCACAAGGGTATTTTCGAGCCAAGCTTTTCCCCATAAAATATAAGATCGTATCTTTTTCTTTACCTAACAAATCTGGTAAAAGTTGATTTCTCAGTACCTCATGCCCGATTAAAGAAGAGGGTACATCACTGTATTCATCAAATAAGTTGGCGATTTGTTCATTCATTTATGTTCATCCTCTCTGCTCTTTTCATTATTGCAGGGGGCACGGTTCTCTGCAATATGTTCTTTCTGAAAAGAGTGTAAAGATGATGTTTTTATGAGTTGAACCAGAAAACAAAAACCACAATCAACCAATTTATTAACTTGTTTTCTTGACGCTTACCATGGATAGAAGTACAATATACGTGACATAAATTGTGCATTTTTTTCAGATAAATTAGGGGAACGCTCGAGTTTGTTCCCTTTTTTTAAGGGTTTAGTAAAGCGCTTTATTGTCTGAAAAGTTTGCGCAAATAAAGTTACATACTATTCGAGGGGGGTAAACGTCACACATGGCAGGCAATCGAGAGTTTTTTTATCGCAGGTTACATTCATTACTAGGGGTTATACCAGTTGGGGTGTTCTTAATCCAACACTTAGTTGTGAACCATTTCGCAACAAGAGGGGAACAAGCGTTTAACGATGCGGCTCACTTTATGGAGAGTCTTCCATTCCGCATTGTATTAGAGCTATTCATTATCTTCATTCCTCTATACTTCCATGCCATTTACGGGGTTTATATTGCCTTTACGTCTAAGAATAACGTAAGTCAATATGGTTATTTCCGTAACTGGATGTTTTATTTACAGCGTATTTCCGGGGTTATTACGCTAATCTTTGTTACGTGGCACGTATGGGAGACAAGAATCCAAGCTGCTTTAGGAGAAGAAGTTAACTTTTCCATGATGGCAGATATTTTATCCAATCCGTTTATGGTTGTTTTCTACATAATCGGTGTTGTATCGACAACATTCCACTTCGCGAATGGATTATGGTCGTTCTTAGTAAGCTGGGGCATAACAATGTCTCCACGTTCACAGCGTATTTCTACTTATGTAACATTGGCGATTTTTGTCGCATTAAGTTATGTAGGGGTAGCAGCTATCCTGGCATTTATTTAAATGTAAGTACGATATAGACGTCTTTGAAAGAATTTAAGGGAGTGAGCATTAAAAAATGAGTAATCAAAACATCGTAGTCGTAGGCGGGGGACTCGCTGGACTAATGGCAACAATTAAAGCCGCTGAAGCCGGTGTACACGTGGACTTACTTTCCCTTGTACCTGTTAAGCGTTCTCACTCTGTTTGTGCGCAAGGCGGAATTAATGGTGCTGTTAATACAAAAGGAGAAGGAGACTCTCCATGGGAACACTTTGATGATACGGTTTACGGAGGAGACTTCCTAGCTAATCAACCTCCCGTTAAAGCAATGTGTGACGCAGCTCCAAGTATTATCCATATGCTAGACCGTATGGGGGTTATGTTTAACCGTACTCCTGAAGGATTACTAGATTTCCGTCGTTTCGGAGGTACTCAACACCACCGTACGGCTTATGCCGGTGCTACAACAGGTCAGCAGTTATTATATGCTTTAGATGAACAAGTACGCCGACATGAGGTGGCAGGGCTTGTAACGAAATACGAAGGTTGGGAATTCTTGTCCTCGATCATTGATGACTCTGGTGTAAGCCGTGGAGTTATGGCGCAGAATCTCAATTCTCATGAAATTAAAGCCTTTAGAGCAGATGCTACAATTGTAGCTACAGGTGGCCCTGGAATCATCTTCGGTAAATCTACGAACTCTGTAATCAACACAGGTTCTGCGGCATCAGCACTTTACCAGCAAGGGGCGGTTTATGCTAATGGAGAATTCATTCAAATTCATCCTACTGCAATTCCGGGTGATGATAAGTTACGCTTAATGAGTGAATCAGCACGTGGTGAAGGTGGACGTGTATGGACATATAAAGATGGTGAGCCATGGTATTTCTTAGAGGAGAAATATCCTGCTTATGGAAATCTTGTTCCTCGTGACATAGCAACACGTGAAATTTTCGACGTTTGCGTGAACCAAAAGCTTGGTATTAATGGTGAAAATATGGTTTACCTCGACCTTTCTCATAAAGATCCTAAAGAGTTAGATGTTAAGTTAGGTGGAATCATAGAAATTTACGAGAAATTTGTAGGGGATGATCCTCGCAAAGTTCCAATGAAAATATTCCCAGCTGTTCACTACTCAATGGGTGGACTTTACGTTGATTATGATCAAATGACGACCATCCCTGGTGTATTTGCTGCTGGTGAGTGTGACTTTACTCAACATGGTGGAAACCGTCTTGGAGCGAATTCACTTCTTTCTTCAATTTTTGGAGGTATGGAAGCAGGACCAAAAGCTGTTCAATATATCAATGGGTTGGATAAAACGGCAGAAGATATGTCTTCTACTCTATTCGATAACAAGTTAAAAGAAGAACAAGAGAAGTTTGATGCGATTCTTAATATGAAGGGTACTGAAAATGCGTATCAAATTCATAAAGAACTTGGAGAATGGATGACAGACAACGTTACCGTTGTGCGAGAGAATGAAAAACTTCGCAAAACGGATGAGAAAATTCAAGAGCTTCAAGAGCGATTTAATGATATCAACATTAATGACACAACAAGATGGAGTAACCAGGGAGCTATGTTTACCCGTCAACTTCAGAACATGCTTCAACTAGCTCGTGTTATTACGATTGGCGCAATGAATCGTAATGAAAGTCGTGGTGCTCACTATAAACCTGAGTTCCCTGAACGTAATGATGAAGAATGGCTAAAGACTACTAAAGCAAGTTATGATAAAGAGAACAATGCCCCGGTATTTAGCTATGAAGACGTGGATATTTCTCATATTCAACCACGTAAGAGGGACTACTCAAAAAGTAAAGGGGGTAAATAAACATGAGCGAAACTGAAAACATCACCTTTATAGTAAAGCGCCAAGACGACCCGGAATCATCTTCTTATGAAGAAACATTCCATGTACCATATCGCCAGAATATGAACGTAATTTCAGCACTTATGGAAATTCGTCGTAATCCTGTCAATGCAAATGGGGAAGATACTACACCTGTTTATTGGGATATGGGGTGTTTAGAAGAAGTGTGTGGTGCTTGCTCCATGAAAATCAATGGAAAGCCTCGCCAGTCTTGTACAGCGCTTGTGGACCAGCTAGAACAACCGATTCGTCTTGAACCAATGTCAACATTCCCTGTTATGCGAGATCTTGCGGTTGATCGTAGCCGTATGTTTGATGCTCTTAAAAAGGTTAAAGCTTGGGTTCCAATCGATGGTACACACGATTTGGGACCAGGTCCACGTATGGCTGAGAACAAACGCCAATGGGCTTATGAGCTCTCTAAATGTATGACATGTGGTGTTTGCTTAGAAGCCTGTCCGAACGTAAATAGCAAATCAGACTTTATAGGTCCTGCGGCCATTTCTCAAGTTCGTTTATTTAACTCTCACCCAACGGGAGCAATGAATAAAAATGAACGCTTGGAGGCTTTAATGGGTGAAGGTGGACTTTCAGAGTGTGGTAATTCACAGAACTGTGTTCAGTCTTGTCCGAAAGGTATTCCATTAACAACTTCTATTGCTTCAATGAATAGAGAAACAGCCTTACATTCTTTCAAGAGCTTCTTTGGCAGTGACCACGAAGTAAACTAATTGGGATGATAAGAACGAAAACAAGACTCCTGCAGCTGTTCAAGTTGCAGGAGTTTATTATGGATTCATATAGATACAAGGAGGAATTTTAATGAAGAAAGTGTCGTACGTAGAAGACCCTGAGAAGTGGTTAGAAGAATTTACGTTTTCTGTGAGAACAAAGGTGAGATTCTCAGAAACAGATATGTTTGGCCATATGAACAATACAGTTCCATTTATTTATTTTGAGGAAGCTCGAATTGAATTTTTAAAATCTATAGATGCGTTTCAGAAGGAGTCTGATCCTTCAGGTACAATCCCGGTTGCGGCAGACCTTCAATGTGATTATCATAAGCAAATTTATTTTGACGACGTCTTGTCAGTCGCTGTCAAAATTCATTACGTAGGAAATACATCTTATGATCTTCATTATCTCGTCAAGAATGAGGAAGGTGCCGTTTGTTTAACAGGGAGAGGTCGAATCGTGCAGATTGATGCTGAATCAGGAAAACCTATATCGATTCCCCGGGAAATAAAAAGAGCTTATGAACATCAAGTATCGGTTGCAAAAGGGTAATTTCATTTGTATAGTATTCGGTAAGGTAAGTTAGGAAAATAGACCGATTTTGTCGAAGTTTCTATCGGAAATTATACATAATAGAGGGTACTTTATGAAGAAAAAAAAGATTATTAGAGGAACGAAGCGTTACCTTTATCCAATCCTGTTCACACTTCTTTCTATATATTTAATTATGGTTATATTAAAAACACCATATATAGGTATTGATGTAGAACAAACGGAGGGAGGACAGTGGGAGGTTTCGCATGTTGATAAACATAGTTGGGCCGCAAACCAAGGAATAAAAGAAGGATATATTATTCAAGACATCAATATGAAACATCCTGGCGATTATTCCACAGTTAAGACGTATGGAAAAGTGGAAAAGGCAGATTCGCTTACTGTTTTACCTACGGATGGAACAGAAAATATTGAAACCAATTATTCACGTATAGAAGATGAAGTAAGTTTGGACCAATGGTTATTTTACATCATCTTTCCATCCTCATTCATGTTGATTATGCTACTCTTATCCCTGTTTATACTCTTTCATAAGAGACAAGATGAATCAGGTAACAGGCTGATCTTATTCTTCTTGACTGTTGGGCTTGCCTACTTATCTGCTAGTGGGTCTGCTAGAGGGGACATGATATCAACGTTAGTGAGTACGGTTACATTACTAATGGGTCCAGCGTTACTATTGCATTTTGTTGATAGTTATTTTAGGGAGTTGCAAAGCAGGTGGTATGCTTCTGGAGTATACAACTGGATGAAAATTGCAGCCTGCGTTGTGGTAACTTATGAAGCTTATTGTTTGATTAATGGTTATTACCCTGACTGGTATCCGCAATTTATCTCAATTTTATTTATTGCTTTCACTTTTATTGCGTTATCTTTAATCATAATCGGATATAAGCGATATAGACAGACGGTATACGCTCCTATATTAAAGTACATGCTCGTTGGTTTATTTGTATCCTTTACGCCATTTATTCTGTTGTTTATGCTTCCGAACTATTTGTTTGGGTTTCAAATCTTGTCCGGAGAAGCAAGCGCTTTGTTTCTTATGGTCATGCCACTTACTTTTATCTATCTCATTACCGCTAAGCGTTTGTTAGACATAGATTTCGTAATGGGGCGAATTCGATATTATGCCTATTCTTCATTTATACCGACTGTATTAATTGTAGCTTTGGTTGGCTTTGCTATTGATTATCCGTTCTCCATACAAGACCTTGTTCAATTGGGTATTGGTATATTGGTAGTCATGGTTATATTTCTTTATGTAAAAGAGATTTTCAATTTTCAAATTCAAAGAAATTTATTTTCTGAGAAGAAGAATTATCATCAAAGTCTGCAGCGTTTTGTTCATGAAATGAAAAAGGAACGTGATGCGGTTGGATTATTTAAAAGGTTGAAGCGTGAACTGCTTGATGTATTAGATTTAAAGGAAGTTTATATATTCTCGCAAAATACGATTTCAAATTATTACTGTCTTTATCAAGAAGTTCCTCTTTCATTAATGAATGAGTGTGTAGAACGCTCTAAAACAGTATTGGGTGATGTAGGTAATCTAGTGAAACTACAGAAACATGAAGGGTACGTACTCGTGATTGGCCACACGGTCAGTAAAGTTACCTATCTATATATATCAGAGAAGCCTAACCGAACTCAATTGAATTTAGATGAGAGGGGCTACCTGCAAACAATCTCCTATAACACGAATATTGCTCACGAAAACTTGTTGCTTATTGAAGATTTATTCCAAGAGCTTCAACACGTTAAAAACGACCGTCAGCAAAACTATCCTGCGTGGCTTTCAAGGCTACTCTTCTCTCTAGCAGAACATGAGCGTCAGCAAATTGCGATCGACCTTCATGACACTGTTTTGCAAGAACAGTTATACCTATACAGGCAAATGGATGATTTCGTAAACCGAAAGCGTTCGATGGAGCCAGAGGTAAAGAATAAAATGTCTAGCTTTAAGGAGCAGTTATTGGATAACATCCACCTCATTCGTGAAACGTGTAATGAACTGCGGCCTCCGTTCTTAGAAGAGTTAGGCCTCATCCCTTCGTTACAAAACTTGATAAACCAATATCAACTCCGTTCCAATTATACAGTAACGTTTGATTCAAGAGCGTTCCAAGTAGAATTAAACAGCCAGTACGTACTAGGGATCTATCGCATTGTGCAAGAACTCTTGACGAATGCTATGAAGCACTCAAGAGCTGATAAAGTATTTGTCATGTTGTATAGAGAGGGGTCAGATGTAAGATTAGTTTATGAGGATAATGGAGTTGGAATTAATCCGAATAAACGAATTGAAACCTATTCACATATGGGGATCTCAGGCATTGAACAAAGGGTAAATGGGTTGAATGGTGAAATTAGTATACAATCAGCTCCTAAACAAGGATTTCAAATGTACATTACATTTTTCAATGCAGCAAACCATGAAGGGGAGGAGTTATATGATTAATATTTTAATCGTCGATGATCACCCAGCAGTAGGTATGGGGACTAAAGCAATGCTTGAACAAGAAGCGGATATGGAAGTAGAAGTCATATCTGATAGTATGAGTGCAGAACACAAAATTCGTGAACATGCGTATGATGTATTACTGTTAGATTTATATATGCCTGGGTTGAATGGTGTGGAGCTTGCCAAAAGAGTGAAAACGTCTTATCCAGATATGAAAGTCTTGATATATACGGGGTTTGACATTAACACCCATTTTAATCTCTTGGTGGAATCGAATATATCTGGGTTTGTAAGTAAAACGGCTACCAAAGATCAACTAGTAACAGCCATTCATTGCGCTCTTCGGGAAGAAGTTGTGATCCCGCTTCATTTATTTAAACAGTTAAGAAGAGCTGAAGCAACGACACAACAAATTTCTTCGGATGGCGATGCTAGTTCGTTGTCCCTGAACGAAAAGGAGCAGAAGATACTGAACGAGGTATCTAAAGGGCTGACAAATAAACACATCGCTCAAAATTTACATATGTCTCAAAGAAGTGTGGAATATACATTGACAGGTATTTTTAGCAAATTAGAAGTGCGTTCTCGTACAGAAGCCTTAATTCGAGCGAAAGAACTTGGATTAATCTCTCAAAGTTAAAAAATAAGCAAAAAGTGGAATGTCTGTGTGGCACAGCTTTATCTTTTTTTTCATAGGATGTAAAGACTAAATAACTACCCTTCGAACTGCAGCTCTAAGTTAGCAAGGAGGGGTTAGCGCTTGAAGGAAAAAGACTATAAGCCGAAGCAATTACTCACGAAACGCGAGAAGGAAGTTTTCGAATTGCTAGTACAAGACAAGACCACAAAGGATATTGCACAGGAACTCTTCATTTCAGAGAAGACTGTTCGTAATCACATTTCGAATGCTATGCAGAAGCTGGGCGTTAAGGGGCGTTCGCAGGCTGTTATTGAGCTACTTCGTATGGGGGAGCTTAAGCTCTAGTTTTCACCGACTTTCTTCGGAAGGTCGGTATTTATTTTGGGGATCTATATAGCTTGTAATGATCGTAGGTTATACCTTAGTGGCTGTTTTATTCTTGCAATTTCTTTCGAAAACCGTAACAATGAACATAGGATATTTACATTAGGACTCTCGGGAGGTAACAAGTTGGACAAGGTTACGACGACAGAAGTCAAGATTGCAGATGTAGAGAAGAAATTACGTCATATATCTGGAATTATTAAACAAACAGGTAGAGAAATTTTAAATCACTACCCTATTACTCCTCCTCAATTCATTGCTTTACAATGGCTTTTGGAATCTGGGGATATGACGATTGGTGAATTATCAAATAAAATGTACTTAGCTTGCAGCACAACGACAGACCTTATTGATCGAATGGAGAAAAATCAACTCGTAGAACGAGTGAGGAATCCAAAAGATCGACGTGTTGTCCTCATTCATCTTCTTGATAAAGGCGAATCCATAATACAAGAAGTAATTGATAAGAGACAGGCATATTTAGATCAGGTTCTTCGTAGTTTTTCTAATGAGGAAGTTGATAGCTTGCAAGGTTTTTTACAACGCATGCATACAGAGATGATGGATGTACAGCAGCAAGAAAAAAGCAGCAATGATGAATAGAGGCGATAAATTTGGACCAACCAATTGGGGTTATAGATTCAGGTGTAGGCGGGTTAACTGTAGCGAAAGAGTTAATGCGCCAATTGCCTAAAGAGGAATTTGTTTATTTAGGAGATACAAAGAGATGCCCTTACGGACCGAGACCTAAGGAGGAAGTCGTTAACTTCACCTGGGAAATGGTTCGTTTTTTGCAACTTAAGAAAATTAAAATGCTAGTGATTGCATGTAATACGGCAACTGCCTTCACATTGCAACAACTAAAAGAACAATTAGACATTCCGGTAATTGGTGTAATCCAACCAGGGGCAAGATCAGCCATTAAAGTATCTAAGAACTTACATATAGGTGTAATCGGTACAGAAGGCACAATTCAAAGTAAAGCTTATACGAATGCTCTTCAACACATTAACCCTGGTATTTGGGTTAATGCTCTATCTTGCCCTCCCTTTGTTCCTCTAGTAGAACAAGGATTATTTAAGGGAGATCAAGCGGAACACGTTGTAAGAGAGACGTTAGAACCTATGAAGAAAGCAAACCATATCGACACCTTGATATTAGGATGTACCCATTATCCTTTATTGAAAGAAACGATCCAAAAAGTGATGGGAGATGACATTACAGTTATCTCATCAGGAGACGAAACAGCTCAGGAAGTAAGTGTAATCCTTGACTATTATGGAAGGCTATATGAAGGTAATCGTCCACCACGTCATAAATTTTACACTACTGGTGACGCAAACTTATTTAGGGATATAGCCGATACTTGGTTTGAAGAACGAATTTCCCATGTAGGAACCATTACACTTGGTGATTAAACGATCAGTCTACCCTTAGAAAGGGTAGACTGATTTTTTTCTTTTTAGGGAGTAAGCTTGAAGACTTGAAACCGAGAGGGGCCTTTACGTTTATGAGTGCTTGGTCTTGCTCGGGGACAACTCGCTCCCCACAGGAAAGCGAGTAGTTTCCAGGCCCACCTTACACTCAACTAAAGCCAACGGAAACCTGCTGAAATATCTCAACTTCAAGTCTTCCATATAAGAGGGATATATGGAAGGACATCAAACATAAGGGGAGTCTTTTGTTTAGGTGGTCTTTCGTAATTGTTGGTCTAATTTGTTAGATGGCTCGTATATATAGTAGTACAAACCATCATAGGAGGGGAAAACATGCGGAAGCGTGCTGCTTTATTATGCGGGAGTCTTGTCACTAGTGTCGCTCTATTATCAGGGTGTGTCTTTCAAGGGGAGCAATCTTTAAAAGAAATGGATAAGCCACAACAAGAAAATATGGAAGGAGAGGGAGCGGTAACGGAAGAGAGTGTGAATGCAGGGCAAACAGATAACACGGAGGTCATCAAAGTTGAGACTGTGGCCCGTCAACTATATTTATTAGATGAAAATGGCATGGTCGTTCCTCAAACGTTACCTCTTCCTAAACCGGAAACGAACGATGTTGCTAAACAAGTTCTTCAGTACCTGGTTAAGGGAGGTCCTGTTACTGACTTCTTGCCAAGTGGATTCCAGGCGGTACTGCCTGCAGGTACAGAAGTAAATGGTCTTGATTTATTAGAAGATGGTACCTTAGTTGTGGATGTGTCTAAAGAGTTTATAGAATATCGTCCGGAAGATGAGCTTAAGATCTTGCAATCTATGACTTACACGCTCACTCAGTTTGAAAATGTAGACCGGATCAAGCTTCAAATTAACGGTTATGATGCTGAGGTTATGCCAGTGAACAATACTCCACTTTCTAGCGGATATTCACGAGCCAACGGCATAAATCTTCAAACAGGGGATGTAGCTGATATCTCCAACAGTCGTTCTGTGACCGTTTATTATCCTGCCCAGCATGACGACCAATTTTACTATGTTCCTGTTACGAAACGTGTAGAGGGTGCAGCTGAGAGTGAATACGAAACGATTATACAAACCCTTGTGAACGGACCAGGTTATAAGGGAGACCTTTTAAATGTATTTAACGATGGTGTGCAGTTAACAGAAGAGCCGACCGTCAAAGATGGTATTTTGACTCTAACATTCAACGAAAATGTCTTAAGCAACTTTGAAGATCAATCGATTATTTCGAAGAAAGTTATGGATTCCCTTGTCTTATCTTTAACTGAGGATGAGAACGTAGAAGCAGTGTCTGTAAAGGTTAAAGACTTTGAAGAGTTATATGATGAAGAAGGAAATGCTTTCACAAAACCAGTGACTCGCCCTGAAATGGTAAATACAGGTCGATTTTAATAAGCTGATTTTGCACATACTATAAATCGAGAAAAGAGGCATCCAAAGAAGCCTCTTTTTTCGTGGTTGTGGTTTGATAACTCGAGCTGTCGAGTCTCCTCGGGAAAACCACCCTGTGGGGTCTCGTCGACCTCTTTCTCCCGCAGGAGTCTCCCGGTTCCCCGAACCACCTTATTCTTAATTTAAGCGAACGGAAGCATTTCCTCAACTTCGAGACTTCCGATTAAGGGACTTATATGGAACAGATTAAAAATCAACAACCGTCTTCAACAGACATGGTACTACAGTAAACTTTTGCTTCAAAATATGTTAAGATGAGCTAGGATTAAGTGAAGGAGGACGAAACATGAGAACGGATGGAAGAAATGAAAATGAGCTAAGACAGGTACATATTGAAACAGGCTATGTAAAGCACCCAGAAGGATCTGTCTTAATTACTGTTGGAGAAACCAAAGTGATTTGTAATGCAAGTATAGAAGACCGTGTTCCTCCTTTTATGAGAGGTCAAGGCAAAGGTTGGGTTACAGCAGAGTATGCCATGCTACCTCGAGCAACGGAACAGAGAAATATCAGGGAATCTTCAAAAGGGAAAGTAACAGGACGGACAATGGAGATTCAGCGCTTGATCGGACGTTCTTTAAGAGCGGTAGTTGACCTTGAGCAATTCGGGGAACGTACATTATGGGTAGATTGTGATGTGATTCAAGCTGACGGAGGGACAAGAACGGCTTCTATTACGGGAGCTTTTGTAGCGATGGTTCTTGCTTTTGGGAAACTTGTAAAACAAGGAACAATTAAAAAGCTACCTATAAAAGATTTCCTTGCTGCTACGTCTGTGGGCGTATTGCCTACTGGTGAAGAAATATTAGATCTTTGTTACGAAGAGGATTCTAAAGCTCAGGTAGATATGAATGTGGTCATGACCGGTAATGGAGAATTTGTCGAACTCCAGGGGACTGGAGAAGAGGCAACATTCTCATATCCGCAGCTGCAGAAGATGATTGAGTTAGCGCAAGGAGGCATTGGGGAGCTGTTTGACCAACAGAAAGAAGCTATAGGTGAATGGAGTGCCCATATCGATCGGAATCGCAACCAGTAATAAGGGGAGAGACATTATGAAAAAAATAGTTGTCGCTACGCATAATGAGGGGAAAGTTCGCGAATTTCGTCAATTATTTTCGAAATATAATATAGAAACATTATCACTCGATGACCTGGACCAAAACCTTCCTGAAGTTGAGGAGACTGGTGAAACATTTGAAGAAAATGCTGAATTAAAGGCGAGAACAATTTCTTCTATATTAAATGTACCGGTTATTGCAGACGATTCAGGTCTTGTCGTTGACGCTTTGGATGGTAGTCCAGGTGTCTATTCAGCTCGTTATGCTGGGGAACCAAAAGATGATCAAAAAAACCTCGAAAAAGTTTTATCAGAACTAAAAGGGGAAAAGAATCGAACAGCGCGTTTTGTATGCGTATTGGCTCTTAGTATACCTGGCCAAAATGTAGTCTTCGAACGAGGGACGTGTGAAGGCCGCCTCACAGAAGAGCCTCATGGAGAAAGTGGCTTTGGTTATGATCCTATCTTTATCCCAGATGGTTACAAAGCCACCATGGCAGAGATAGGGGCTGATGAGAAAAATAAAATCAGTCACCGGAGTCGTGCGCTATCTAAGATCGAAGACCGCATCCATCAATTATTCTCATAAGGAGAGATAACTCATGCCTAGTGTATTAATTGTGAGCGACAGTCATGGATTAACTGAAGAAGTTCAGCTCCTAAAAGACCGTCATGCGCATGAAGTAGATGGCATGATTCATTGTGGAGACTCAGAATTAGATTACCGTTCTGCTGAGATGGATTCTTATATCAAGGTGAAGGGAAACTGTGACTTTGATGACGAGTATCCGGAAGAAGTGCAGGAATCTATACAAAACATGTCTTTTTTTGTAACTCACGGACATCTATTTCGTGTTAAATCGACATTAATGCCTTTATCTTATCGTGCTGACGAACGAGGTGCTCACATTGTTTGCTTTGGCCATTCACACATTGCGGGTGCTGAAATGGTCGGTGGTAAATTGTTTATTAATCCAGGTAGTATTCGTTTGCCAAGGAACCATCCTGAAAAAACGTATGCAATTGTAAGCTGGAATGATGAGCAATCTGTTCGAGTTCAGTTTTATAATGATGAAGGAGAAGTAATCCCTGATTTAACATATGAAACAACTTTTTTAGGCAGAAGTTAAATCTTCTGCCTAAAATGTATTGACATATTTCTATATAGTCCTTATAATAAATTTTGTTCGCTTCCACAGATGGAACATAAAATAATAACCGTGCGGGTGTAGTTTAGTGGTAAAACCTCAGCCTTCCAAGCTGATGTCGTGGGTTCGATTCCCATCACCCGCTCCATTATACATAATTGCATTTCAAAAATCATATATGTTAATATCTTTTGATTTTTCTCATATTACGTCCCAGTAGCTCAGTAGGATAGAGCAACGGCCTTCTAAGCCGTAGGTCGGGGGTTCGAATCCCTCCTGGGACATAGAATGTTTCAAAAAAGACTTTAGGATCTTCCTAGAGTCTTTTTTTTACATACCCAAAACTTATTTATGGCATGCAGTTCTATGTATACAACGAGAGGGAAATGGAGACACTGTAGCGTAAAACTTCATTCGTCAAACTAGATTTTTTGTTTGTACTTCAGTATCCTTAAAGAAGAGGAAGGAATCCCTATAGAATAGATAAAAGGAGATTCGTTGTTTATATCGAATCAAGTGGGTAGCAGACTTGATAGCGAGTGAAGAGGCTTGGTTAACTTACATAAGTGATACGAATAGAGGGAGGATGGATCATGACTCAAGAAAAGGCTGATGTCGTCATATTTCCCAAATGGAAATCTTCATTAGAGCAAGACGGATTAGCCGCTTTAAAAGAAAAGAATTACAAAGAAGCACTTGAATCTTTTAACAAACTCATTGATTTTGAGGCGGCAAATTCAGAGATTATGACAGGCAAACTCATTTGCCTAATGGAATTGGGGCAGTATGAAGAAGTAGAAGAACTGTGTCAAAAACTCATGAGAGATGACGAAGAACATTATTTTCAATACTTACATATCTATTTAACGGTTTTGTTCCAAACAGGAAAGTATGAAGAATTACTCGATTTGCTAGATGAAGTGTTTAAATCGGAGGACATTCCTCAAGACCTTCGGAAACAGTTCTGGCAACTTTATGATATTACTGAAAATCTCCGTACAGATGAAACCAGAACAGAAAATATTGAGGCAGTCGATGAATTACTTATTGCTCTCGATACACATAATGTGAAAAAACAATGGCAGCTTCTTTCTATGCTTCGGAAACAAGATATTCAGCCCTTTATGACGGAAATAGCTCCTTACTTAACAAAAGAGGACATAGAACCCGTTATAAAGACAGCGCTTGTCCAATGGATGCAAGAGCAAAGAGTGGATCGGAAAGTAACGGTGAAAAAGCTCGGAGCGGAAATAATGGTCAATCCTGTAGAGCTATCTGATATCCTTTCTCACACTTCTGCAAGGCAATTGTTATACTTATTAGAACGGGTGGAGCAAGACAATCCTACATTGTTTGAGTTTATTCAACAGCTCGTATTCCGTTACATGTATGTTCGTTTTCCTATAATGCCTGAAGATCACGAATTACCTGCATTGGCAAAAGCCTTTTATGAGCTGGGTTCCTCGTCTCTTCAGTTAGAGGATCATGAGTATCCTTTCCACCAGTACATAGAACAAGAAGAAGTGGAAGCTTGGAAAGAACAGATCGTGTATTATGAGAGTCAATATTTTGCTGTATTAGATGAGGAATAAACTGTAAAGCATACACGCTTTCTGGCTAATAGAAGATTGTTGAAAGCACAATAGATTATGTTATAATAAGGTGGTTGCAAATTACGCATTCACTCTTTTGTTACAAAACTTAAGAACATTTAATGAACGATTAATGTATGAAAAATAGATGTTGGAGGGAAAATCATGTCTGCAAAATGGGAAAAATTAGAAGGTAACGAAGGCCAACTTACAGTTGAAGTTGATGCTGATGAATTTAAGGTTGCCTTAGACAAAGCATTCGCGAAAGTAGTTAAGGATATCCAGGTACCTGGTTTCCGTAAAGGGAAAGTACCTCGTCCAATTTTTGAACAACGTTTTGGTGTAGAGTCTCTATATCAAGATGCACTAGATATCATTCTTCCAGAAGCGTACTCTAACGCAATTGACGAAGCTGGAATCACTCCAGTTGATCGTCCTGAAGTAGATGTTGAGCAAATCGAAAAAGGTAAAAACTTAATCTTCACTGCTAAAGTAACGGTTAAGCCAGAAGTTACACTTGGCGACTACAAAGGTCTTGAGGTAGAAGCTCAAGATACTACGGTTACAGATGAAGACGTTGAGAACGAACTTAAGCAACAACAAGAAAAGCAAGCTGAACTAGTTGTTAAAGAAGAAGGCACTGTAGAGAACGGTGACACTGTTGTTATGGACTTTGAAGGTTTCGTTGATGGCGAGGCATTTGAAGGTGGACAGGCTGACAACTATTCATTAGAAATCGGTTCTGGTCAATTCATTCCAGGATTCGAAGAGCAACTTGTTGGTAAATCTGCTGGAGAAGAAACAGAAGTAGAAGTTACGTTCCCAGAAGAATACCATGCTGAAGAACTTGCTGGTAAAAAAGCAACATTCAAAGTAAAAGTTCACGAAATTAAAGCAAAAGAACTTCCTGAATTAGACGACGAGTTCGCGAAAGATATCGACGAAGAAGTTGAATCTATGGATGAACTTAAGAAGAAAACGAAAGAGCGTCTACAACAAGAAAAAGAACAGGAAGCTGAAAACGCTAAGCGTGAAGAGCTTGTAAATAAAGCTACTGATAACGCAGAAATCGAAATTCCTGAAGCTATGGTTGACACTGAGCTTGACCGTATGATGAAAGAATTCGAACAACGCCTTCAAATGCAAGGCATGACGCTAGACATGTACTTCCAGTTCACAGGCCAAGATCAAAACGCACTTAAAGAGCAAATGAAAGAAGATGCTGGTAAGCGCGTTAAGACGAATCTTGTTCTTGAAGCAATTGCTACTGCTGAGAACGTTGAAGTTACAGAAGAAGATGTCAACCAAGAGCTTGAAAACATGGCTGCTATGTACCAGACTGATGTTGACAACCTTAAGCAAATGCTTGGTGGTAACACAGAAGCAGTTGAAGAAGATCTTAAGATCAAGAAAGCTATTGACTTCTTAGATTCTGAAAGTAAAACGGCATAAGAAAGTCTTTTGACTTTCAGCGGTTTAGGTTAATGAAAGCAAGGCGCGATTTGTTCGTGCCTTGTTTTTACATATAATAAATTCCTTTTTGGAGTATGGAATGAGTCCAACTATGGAAAAATACATATATACTAAATCAGCTGTATATTGGATCTTTATTTCCAGCCCACACATACTTTTGGATTACTGCACATATGTTGACTATTCATACACTCACGTACATAATGAATACAAATGGAAGTGAGATAATCTTCCGACCAGGAAGCTTTTTTACTTTTAGTGACTCATGATATTTGGTATGATGTCGTAAAGAAAGGTTTTGGATGTTTAACCAATGGTTGTAAAGGTTTTTTATAGATTTAGTGTGACATATACTTTGTGAGGTGAAATGCATGTTTAAATTTAACGAAGAGAAAGGACAATTAAAGTGTTCTTTCTGCGGTAAGACTCAAGATCAAGTCCGCAAACTAGTTGCTGGACCTGGGGTTTATATATGCGATGAGTGTATTGAATTGTGCACAGAAATTGTAGAAGAAGAGCTAGGTAACGAAGAAGAAGTTGAGTTTAAAGAGGTTCCGAAACCTCAAGAAATCAATGAAATTCTGGATGATTATGTAATAGGGCAAGACTATGCTAAGAAATCACTTTCTGTAGCGGTTTATAATCACTATAAGCGTATTAATGCTGCTACAAAAGCCGACGACGTAGAACTTGCTAAAAGTAACATCTTAATGCTTGGACCTACAGGTAGTGGTAAAACACTTCTTGCGCAAACATTGGCTCGAATTTTAAATGTACCATTTGCAATTGCAGATGCTACGTCTCTAACAGAGGCTGGTTACGTTGGGGAAGATGTTGAGAACATCCTTCTTAAATTGATTCAAGCAGCTGATTATGATGTTGAGAAAGCCGAAAAAGGAATTATTTATATTGATGAGATTGATAAAGTAGCACGTAAATCTGAAAACCCATCCATTACACGTGACGTTTCTGGTGAAGGTGTGCAACAAGCCCTTCTAAAAATACTTGAAGGAACAGTTGCCAGCGTCCCTCCACAAGGTGGACGTAAGCATCCTCATCAAGAATTTATTCAAATCGACACAGGCAATGTACTATTCATTGTTGGTGGTGCATTTGACGGAATTGACCAGATTGTGAAGCGTCGTCTTGGTAAGAAAGTAATTGGATTTGGCTCTGAACAAGAAACCGCTGAAGATATGGAGAAGAAAGAAGTCCTTACTAAAGTACTTCCAGAAGACTTGTTACGCTATGGTTTAATTCCTGAGTTTATTGGTCGTCTTCCGGTAATTGGTGCGCTAGAATCCCTTGATGAAGATGCGTTAGTTGAAATTCTTACGAAGCCTAAGAATGCTTTAGTGAAGCAGTACCAGAAGCTATTCCAAATTGACCATGTGGAGCTTGAGTTCGAAGAGGAAGCGCTACGTGAGATCGCTCGTAAGGCAATTGAACGTAAAACAGGTGCCCGTGGTCTGCGTTCGATCATTGAAGGCATTATGTTAGATGTAATGTACGAACTACCATCTCGTGAAGACATCGACAAGTGTATTATTACAGCTGATACCGTTACGAAAGAAAACGGTCGTCCTAAGCTCGTTTTTAACGATGGTACAGTACAAGACGAGAATGAAACACCAAAAGAGAGTGCGTAATCCATCCGTCGAGGAGCACGTTTATTATAAGTTAAAGAGAGAGGTTTCTCCTACAAGGAGAGCCTCTCGTTTCATTACAAATCTCGGTCTATGTACCGGGATTATTTTTGTTTGAAACCCACTATATGTTCGTGCTTTTTCGTCAGTTGGAATATAATGATTGGGTTTAATGTGACTATTTGAGGAGATACTAGCTGATAACATAAAAGATGTATGGTACAGGAGGAATCTTTATGACATTAGCGGGTATCGTCTTATTTGTGCAACTGTTTTTTGGGGTTGTTATTGGTCTTTACTTTTGGAACCTTTTAAAAAATCAACGCTCTCAAAAAGTAACAATTGACCGAGAGTCAAAAAAAGAAATGGCTGAATTAGGCAAAATGCGTCAAATTGCACTCTCTGAACCTCTGTCAGAGAAAGTTCGTCCTAGGTCTTTCCAAGACATTATTGGTCAGAAGGACGGGATTGAAGCATTAAGAGCTGCAATATGTGGTGCAAATCCACAACACGTGATCGTATATGGCCCTCCAGGGGTTGGGAAAACGGCTGCGGCTCGTCTCGTGCTTGAAGAAGCAAAACAATATAAAGATTCTCCGTTTCGTCAAGAAGCTGTATTCGTTGAGTTAGATGCAACTACAGCAAGATTTGATGAACGGGGGATTGCAGATCCTCTAATAGGATCTGTACATGACCCGATTTATCAAGGGGCTGGTGCGATGGGGCAAGCTGGAATACCTCAACCTAAACAAGGGGCTGTGTCCAATGCACATGGTGGAGTTCTTTTTATTGACGAGATTGGGGAATTACATCCCATTCAAATGAATAAGTTACTTAAAGTACTAGAGGATCGAAAGGTTTACTTTGAAAGTGCTTATTATAGTGAAGAGAACCAGCAAATCCCTTTACATATCCATGAGATATTTAAAAAGGGTCTGCCGGCAGATTTTCGCTTAATTGGAGCAACTACAAGGCGGCCTGAAGAAATTCCTCCTGCTATTCGTTCGCGTTGCTTAGAGGTTTTCTTTAGAGAACTAGAACATGAAGAGGTTGTTGAAGTAGCTAAGAGGGCCGCGGAAAAGATTGAATTTACTTCAGATAAAGATGCTTTAGAAACGTTAGCGGGCTATGCGCGTAATGGACGTGAGGCTGTCAACATGATCCAAATTGCTACGGGGATTGCCAAGAAAGCAGGTCGAACCATAATTTCGAAAGCGGATATTGAATGGGTCGTAGATGCCTCGCAGCTAGCACCTAGGTATGATAAGAAAATTGGGGATCGGGACCAGGTCGGGATTGTGAACGGGCTTGCTGTCTTTGGGCCTAATTCAGGATCACTGCTTGAGATTGAAGTTACTGTTCTCCCAACTACCTCAAAGCAAGGAACCATTAACATTACTGGAATTGCTGAAGAAGAAAGTATAGGTACACAAAGTAAATCCATACGTAGAAAAAGCATGGCTAAAGGATCAATCGAAAATGTGATTACTGTTCTACGTGCTTTAGGTGTCCCAGCTCATGAATACGATATTCACGTGAATTTCCCGGGTGGGATTCCTGTCGATGGTCCTTCAGCGGGTGTGGCTATGGCTCTTGGAATTTACTCTGCTATTCATAAGCTCCCAGTACGCTATAACGTCGCTATGACAGGGGAGATTAGTATTCATGGCCATATAAAACCGGTTGGTGGAGTAATGGCTAAGATCAAGGCAGCAAAAAGAGCAGGGGCAACGAAAGTATTAATTCCTGCTGAGAATAATCAAGAGATGTTTAATCAAATAGAAGGTGTTCAAATTGTGCCTGTAACCCACATACAAGAAGCGCTTGCACTGGCTCTGCATGGGGATGTCCAATCGCTATTGAACGAAAAGCGATTCGTTGAAAAGAGGTCGTCTCAATCTTCATAAAACCAATCGCACAAATGAAACATTTTACAAAGAAAATGGTTTTCATTATACTTTTAAAGAACCATATGTTTGATGAGTTTTAGAGCATTGTCTATATGGCAGGCTCTCTTTTCTCTTTTCTATTATGGAATCTCATGGAGGTGCAAGAAAAATGACGAAGCAAAATACCATTCACATCCCCCTCCTTCCATTACGTGGACTATTAGTTTATCCATCAATGGTCATGCATTTAGATGTGGGTCGCGATAAATCAGTTAACGCAGTAGAGAAAGCTATGGTTCAAGACCATACGATTTTCTTAGCTGCACAGAAAGAAACAAATATTGATGAACCAACAGAGAATGATATATATCAAGTGGGAACAATGGCTAAGATTAAGCAAATGCTTAAGCTTCCAAATGGTACGATAAGGATCTTAGTAGAGGGATTGTATCGTGCGGAATTAGTCAACCATACTGATGATGAAGATGAAGAATTACTATTGGCTGAAATCAGGGAAATGGAGGAAACGCACGGGGAGAGCTTAGAAGAACAAGCCCTTATGCGAAAGCTCCTGGAACAATTCGAACAGTACATAAAAGTGTCTAAGAAGGTTAGTGATGAGACGCTTTCTTCTGTACAAGATATAGATATCCCTGGCCGCTTAGCTGATATCGTAACATCACATCTTCCTTTGAAGATTAAAGACAAACAACAAGTACTAGAAATGATCCATGTTCCAGATCGAATCGAGCATATTATTGATCTCATTAATAATGAGAAAGAAGTTATGCAACTTGAGAAGAAAATTGGTCAGCGTGTTAAGCGTTCAATGGAACGTACTCAGAAAGAATACTACCTTCGTGAACAAATGAAAGCCATCCAAAAGGAACTTGGTGATAAAGATGGCAAATCAGGAGAGGTTGAAGAGCTTAAAGCTAAGCTTGAAGAAGCTAATCTACCGGAAAGAGTTCAAAAAGTAGCCTTAAAAGAATTGGATCGATATGAAAAAATCCCTAGTAGTTCAGCTGAAAGCTCTGTAATCAGAAATTATATTGACTGGATCCTTTCTCTCCCTTGGACAGAACAGACCGAAGACAACCTGCACATCCCTCACGCTGAAGAAGTGCTTGATGCTGACCACTATGGTTTAGAGAAAGTGAAAGAACGAATCATTGAGTATTTAGCGGTACAGAAGCTTACAAACAGCATTAAAGGCCCGATTCTTTGCCTTGTTGGCCCTCCTGGTGTAGGTAAAACTTCTCTAGCCCGGTCTATTGCACGTTCAATGGATCGTAATTTCGTTCGGGCTTCCCTTGGTGGAGTCCGTGATGAAGCAGAAATTCGGGGACACCGTCGTACGTATGTCGGTGCTATGCCGGGTCGCATTATCCAGGGGATGAAGCGCGCTGAGACAGTTAACCCTGTTTTCTTATTAGACGAGATCGATAAAATGGCAAGTGATTTTCGTGGTGACCCATCTTCTGCTATGCTTGAGGTACTTGATCCTGAGCAGAACAGTACATTTAGTGATCACTTCATTGAAGAGACGTATGACCTTTCAAACGTTCTGTTTATCGCCACAGCAAATAATATGCAAACCATACCAGGTCCTCTTTTAGACCGTATGGAAGTGATCTCAATAGCAGGATACACAGAAGTTGAGAAACTTCATATTGCGAAAGAACATCTGCTCCCTAAACAGCTAAAAGAAAATGGCTTAAAGAAAAGCCAGCTTCAGTTCAGGGAGGACGGCTTACTTAAGCTAGTCCGCCAGTATACCCGTGAGGCTGGGGTTCGTGGATTAGAACGCCAAATTGCTGCTGTTTGTCGTAAAGCTGCTAAGATTGTGGTAGCAGAAGACAAGAAGCGTGTAGTTGTTACGGAGAAAAAGTTAGAAGAGCTGTTAGGAAAGCCAATTTTCCGTTATGGTCAAGCTGAGAAAGAAGACCAAATTGGAACAGCAACAGGTCTTGCGTACACGTCGGCTGGTGGTGACACTCTTGCTATAGAGGTTTCATTGTACCCTGGAAAAGGGAAGCTAACGCTCACAGGTAAGCTTGGAGACGTAATGAAGGAATCAGCTCAAGCAGCCTTTAGTTACATTCGCTCAAGAGCTGAAGAGCTTAACATCGACCCTGATTTCTATGACAAAAATGATATTCATATTCACGTACCTGAAGGCGCTACACCTAAAGATGGTCCGTCAGCTGGTATTACAATGGCAACTGCACTAGTATCTGCCCTTACTGAACGCCCTGTTCGTAAAGAAGTAGGAATGACAGGTGAAATTACGTTAAGGGGCCGTGTTCTTCCTATCGGTGGACTAAAAGAAAAATCTCTTAGTGCTCATCGTGCTGGGTTGACAACTGTCATTATGCCAGCGGAAAATGAAAAGGACCTAGAAGATATTCCAGAGAGTGTACGTGAAGGGTTAACCTATATCCCGGTTACTCATCTGGATCAAGTGTTAGAACATGCACTAGTAGAGGAGAAATAATTCATGAAAGTTAATCAAGCGGAACTTGTTATAAGCGCCGTTAGTCAGCAACAATATCCAGAAGATCCTATGCCAGAGATCGCTCTGGCGGGACGTTCTAATGTGGGGAAGTCGTCATTCATTAATAAAATGATTCAACGAAAAGCATTAGCGCGTACTTCTGGAAAACCAGGTAAGACCCAAACGCTTAATTTCTATAGAATAAATGAATCCTTCATGTTTGTGGACGTGCCTGGATATGGTTATGCAAAAGTCTCGAAAAAGGAAAAAGCGAAGTGGGGAAAAATGATGGAAGAGTATTTTTCCACACGTGAACGCTTGCGTATGGCGATGTTAATCGTTGATATTCGCCATGATCCTTCAGAAGATGATCAATTGATGTATGACTTCTTAAAGCACTATGAACTTCCTGTAACTGTAGTAGCTACGAAGTTAGACAAAATCAAAAAAGGTCAACGTGCCAAACAGCTTAAACGCATCATCGAGGTTCTTGAAATGGAAGAAGAAGATAAGCTTCTGCCATTCTCATCAGAAACGGGTGAAGGTAAAGATGAAGCATGGGGTATTATTAAGCCTTATCTAAAAAAATAGTGAAATAAAGAAGTCCTCTACATAAGTAGAGGACTTCTTTTGTATCTTTTATGTTTAACGAATACGTTTTTCATCAAATGCAGAAGGCTCGAAGCTGAGAGAATGTTTCCGTTAACTTTAGTTGAGTATAAGGCGGGCCTGGAAACCACTCGCTTTCCTGTGGGGAGCTGGTGAGCCTCCTCGCCCGGCAAAGCCGGTCTCCGGGGTCTCACCTAGGCTCTTCTGCCCACGGGAGTCTCGCAGTTTCCAGACCCACCTTTTCCATATTGAGAGATACGGAAACAACACACATGTAGATTGAATTAGGCATCAAAAACGCTCAAGCAGCGGGGCCGTTCCCGAACCACCTGCAAACGGAAACCTTATCTCCCCTAGGCTCCTATCTAGTTCCGGCGTGGAGGACCTAGCGAGACAAGTCATCTTTTTTACAAAGGCTAAACGCCTTTTCCAAAAAGCTGTCTTATCCAGCCCCACACGACGTGGGGTCGTTCGATGTTGTTACAGGGTGTGACGATCCTAGTCGAACTTCCTTTTATCTCTGGTCACCACGCCTACACTTTTAATTGTATAACTTATTTCTTTTTAAACCATAATAAGTATAATCCAAAACCGACTAAGAGTAGGGGCCAGAACGTTTCGATGAAGTGAACCACAACGTTAATCCAGTAGAACCAGCCTGGTTTATTGGAAGCGAATATAACAAATAGAGATAGGGTAATTAGAATGATAGCAGGAAATATTCCTTTTCGTGTTTTTTGGAACCTTAATAAAAAGGATAATCCGATAATAAGCGGGAAGATTCCCCAATGGTCGATCCAGAAGGAATAGTTACGTAGTCCGTGGAAGTGGATCCCTAATCCTAGTAGAACGCCGCCTGAAAATAGGGTGTCATACTCCATTGCTATATAGCTATGTAAAAGTAGGGCGATTCCGATAATCATTAAGATTGTAGGCCAAGAATAAAATTGGGTGAGCAATGGGATCTGGAATTCTCTTAAAAGAAAGTAGAGGCCAATTCCGATTAATAAGAGGCCACTGAATGTATTTTGTCGTTTCACTATGGTTTACCTCCTCTAAAAACAGCCCTCATTTCTTGCTAATTGAGGGTCATTGTGTTACGGTACTAACGGTATTTATTTCAAATTGCGATTCAGTTTTATATAGATATATCGTATCATAACCTTTCAATAACTGTTCACATTTTTATGAATTGAGACTTTGGTTCTCGTGTTATAATAGAAGCAGTGAGTATAAAGATGGACGTAGATTTTTGTAGTTTTTTTGGGGGTGAAGGTGTGCATATTTTAGTTGCAGGTTTAAATTATAAAACGGCCCCTGTTGAAATACGTGAAAAAGTAACCTTCTCAGAAGACGAATTGGCTAAAGCCATGGAAGCGTTAAATCAACAGAAAAGCGTGTTAGAGAATGTGATCATTTCTACGTGTAATCGTACGGAAATTTACGCGGTAGTGGATCAACTTCATACAGGGCGTTATTACATCAAACAATTTCTATCCCAGTGGTTCAATATTGATAAAGAGGAATTTTCACCATTCCTTTCTATTTATGAATCAGATGGAGCACTTGAGCACTTGTATCGCGTGACTTGTGGACTTGATTCAATGGTTCTAGGTGAAACTCAAATACTTGGGCAAATGAAACAAGCGTTTTTACGTGCTCAGGAAGCGGGTACTACAGGTACAATCTTTAATCAATTGTTTAAACAGGCAGTCACTTTAGCGAAGCGTTCTCATAACGAGACAGAGATTGGAGATAACGCAGTTTCTGTAAGTTATGCTGCTGTAGAACTGGCAAAGAAAATTTTTGGTGACTTAATGAATAAGCACGTAGTTATTTTAGGTGCAGGAAAAATGGGCGAGCTAGCTGCGAAGAACCTGCATGGATCCGGTGTGAAGCAAGTAACGGTCATGAACCGTACGTTTGAGAAAGCGGAGCAACTTGCAGCTCAGTTCCGTGGTCAAGCTAAACCAATTAGTGAGCTAAGTAGTGTGTTGGAAAAGGCAGATATTCTAATCAGTTCAACGGGTGCGAACGATTACGTGCTAACAAAGCAGCATCTAGAAGCAGCTCATAAAAAGCGTAAAGGGCTTCCTTTATTCCTAGTGGACATAGCTGTCCCACGTGATTTGGACCCTGCTATCGATGAACTGGATAGTGTCTTCTTGTATGACATTGATGATCTACAAGGAATCGTTGATGCTAACTTAGAAGCTCGCAAGGAAGCGGCTGAAGCGATCGAGGTAATGATTGAAGGCGAGATTGTAGCTTTTAAAGAATGGCTGCAGACCCTTGGTGTTGTTCCTGTAATCTCAGCTCTTCGTCAGAAAGCTCTTACTATCCAGGCAGATACCATGAAAAGTATCGAACGGAAAATGCCTGATTTAACAGAGCGAGAGAAGAAGGTTTTAAGTAAGCATACGAAGAGTATTATTAATCAGATGCTAAAACAGCCGATTTTACAAGCGAAAGAATATTCGGCTCAGCCTAATGCTGATCAAAGCCTTGATATGTTTATGCAGATCTTTGGAATCGAAGAGGAAGTTCAACAAGAAATACAAAAGCAAAATGAGAAAAACAGACAAGCCATCCTTGAATCTGATGGGAAATTTTCCTTTCAACCAGCATCGAATGTAGCTAATTCTTAGGAGAGGAATTTCCTTATGTTCGATCTTAAATGGTTATATGAACTGATCATTGTAATATATTGCTTGAGTTTAATCGGTTACTTTATAGATTTTATTCAAAATAACCGGAAGGCAAACCGTGCTGCCTTCTGGTTACTTTCTATGGTTTGGGTTTTACAAACCTTTTTTTTATTAGGACAAACATTATTAGAATCTCATTTTCCCATTGTCACCATATATGATGGTCTCTACTTTTATGCATGGATTTTAGTAACCTTTTCTCTTATCCTAAATCGTCTCTTCCGAGTAGATTTCTTTATATTCTTCACAAATGTATTAGGGTTCTTTATGATGATGCTTCATATCTTCACTCGTGCTCAGTATGACGCTACGGAAAAGGCGATGCGGCTGGTTAGTGAACTTTTGGCTACACATATTACATTAGCCATTATTTCATATGGATTCTTCACATTTTCTTGTATATTCTCGTTTATGTATCTATTCCAATATCGTTTGTTAAAGGAAAAGAAGTGGAGTAAAAGGTTGTTACGCTTAGGTGATTTGGGGAAATTGGATACGTTTTCTTATGTAGCTGTTATACTAGGGGTTCCACTCCTTTTAATTGCAATTATTTTAGGGCTCGTATGGGGGTACACCTCAGGGGATGAGTTTTACTGGTATGACTCCAAAACGTTAGGTTCGTTTGTTGTCTTACTGATTTACTTAATCTATTTATTCCTACGTGTTGTTAAAGGATACCAGGGACGAACCATGGCATTTTATAACACAGGAGCTTTTCTATTCTTACTAGTGAATTTCTTTTTATTTAGCTCTCTATCAAATTTTCACTTTTAAACGTTGTCAGGAGGAACTGTTATGCGCAAAATCGTAATTGGAAGCAGAAAGAGTCAATTGGCATTAACCCAAACGGATTGGGTTATTGAGAAACTGAAAGAAATCGCACCACAAAATGAATATGAAGTGAAAAAGATTGTGACTAAAGGGGATCAAATCCTCGATGTAACACTTTCAAAAGTCGGTGGAAAAGGCTTGTTTGTGAAAGAAATTGAGCAAGCTATGTATGATAAAGAAATTGATATGGCTGTTCACAGTATGAAAGACATGCCGGCAGAAACGCCTGAAGGGTTAACGATTGGATGTATTCCGATTCGTGAAGACCATCGTGATGCGTACATTGCAAATGACAATGTAGCGTTTCGTGATCTTCCTAAAGGTGCTATCGTTGGTACAAGCAGTCTTCGCCGTGCTGCGCAAGTATTGGCAGCAAGACCTGACTTAAAAATTAAATCAATACGTGGGAATATTGATACGCGTCTACGTAAATTAAAAGAAGAAGATTTTGACGCTATCGTCCTTGCAACAGCTGGTCTTAAGCGCATGGGCTGGTCGGATGATGTCATCACAGAATATTTAGAACCAGAAGTTTGTGTTCCGGCTGTTGGGCAAGGCGCGTTAGCGATTGAGTGCCGCGAAGACGACCGGGAAATCCGTGATTTGATGGACACGCTAAACCACGCGTATACACATCGTACGGTGATGGCAGAACGCACATTTTTAGATTTACTAAATGGTGGTTGCCAGGTTCCGATCGGAGGATATGCCTATCTAGAAGGAGACGATATTATCCTAACGGCTATGGTTGGTACTCCTGATGGCAAAACGATTCTTAAAGAAGAAGTTCGTGGCCAGGATCCATATGAAGTAGGACGTGAGGCAGCGGATAAGATAAAAGCTCGAGGTGGAGCTGAAATTATTGAAGCTGTGAGAGAGGAGCTCGATCAGTAATGTTTCCTTTAAAGGGGAGACGGATCTTAGTTACAAGATCTGCTGAGCAAGCGGCTTCTTTTACAAATTGTATTGAACAACAGAGCGGGATTTCAGTAGAAATTCCGCTTCTTTATTTTAAAAGCGTTCTGTCTGAAGAGAATTTGCATATACTCAGACATTTACATACCTTCAAGTGGATTATATTCACCAGTTCAAATGGTGTTCATTTTTTTATGGAGTTATGTGAGCGTTACCAAATACCGCTGTCCATTATAAAAGAAAGATCTATTGCTGCAGTTGGACGGAAAACGGCGAACACATTAGCCTATTACAATTTAAAAACAGACTTTATGCCTGATACATACACAGGAGAAGCGTTAGGGAAAGCTTTTTTAAATGAACGAGACAATGGAGCAGTATTAGTCGTTCAAGGCAATCTGGCCAGGCAGAAAGTTGTAGAAACCATTCAACCGTATATGGAAGTCGAAACAGCAATTATGTATGAAACGTGTGTAAATGTTAAAATAAAAGAGGTTTTTAATAGAACATTACAAGAAAATCAATTGGATGCCTTAACCTTTACAAGTCCTTCTACTGTAAAAGCCTTTAAACAGCTTATAGAACCTTCTCTGTTTGAAACCGTTCAATCCTTACTTTGTATGTGTATTGGACCTACAACTGAAAAGGAAGCTGAGCAAGCTGGGTTTACACATAGAATGATACCGGATCATCAAACAGTTGAAGGCATGTGTGAAGCGTTAGGAAGCTATTTTCGTGAGAAAGGAAATGATGATTAATGAGTGAATTACAATTTAAACGTCATCGTCGCCTTCGTACAACAGAATCAATGAGATCTCTTGTACGGGAGACCCATTTAAATAAAGAGGACTTAATTTTCCCTATATTTGTAGTAGAAGGGGAGAATATAAAGAATGAAGTTTCTTCAATGCCTGGGGTCTATCAAGTTTCGTTAGATCAGCTTACGGGAGAAATGCAGGAGTTAGAAAACCTTGGGATCCGTTCTGTAATTCTGTTCGGTGTGCCACATGAAAAAGATGAAAAAGGCACACAAGCATACTGTGAAACGGGTATTGTTCAAAGAGCAATTCGTCAAGTAAAGCAGGATGTTCCAAGCTTAACCGTTGTAGCGGATACTTGTCTTTGCCAATACACGGACCATGGACACTGTGGTGTCGTTCGTGACGGGGAAATTGTAAACGATGAATCTCTGGAACTTCTTGTCGAAACAGCGGTTAGTCAGGCGAAAGCGGGTGCAGATATCATTGCGCCATCCAATATGATGGATGGATTTGTTGCAGCGATACGTCGTGGTTTAGATGAGGCAGGATTTGTGAATACTCCTGTTATGTCCTATGCTGTTAAATATGCTTCTTCTTTCTATGGACCTTTCCGCGATGCGGCTCATAGTTCACCGCAGTTTGGAGATCGTCGTGCGTATCAGATGGATCCAGCCAATCGTCTTGAAGCCATTCGTGAGGCACAATCTGATGTAGAAGAAGGGGCGGACTTTCTTATTGTGAAGCCAGCATTGGCATATTTGGATATTATGAGAGAAATGAAAGACCGATATCCTTTACCAATTGTTGCCTATAATGTGAGTGGTGAATATTCCATGATTAAAGCGGCTGCACAAAATGGCTGGGTAAATGAAAAAGAAATTGTACTAGAGAAACTAACATCTATGAAGCGAGCTGGAGCAGATTTAATTATTACGTATTTTGCTAAAGATGTAGCTCGTTACTTATCTGAGTAATAAATAGAAAAAGGAGTGGTTGTCGTGCGTGAGATGAATCAATCAAAGGAAGCTTATCAGAAGGCAGTCGAGTATATGCCAGGTGGAGTCAACTCTCCTGTACGTGCTTCTAAGTCAGTGGGGATGGACCCAATCTTTATGGAAAAAGGGAAAGGTTCTAAAATCTATGATATTGATGGCAATGAGTATATCGATTATGTTCTTAGTTATGGACCATTAATTTTAGGTCATGCAGATGATCAGGTGGTCTCCCGTTTGAAGGAGATTACAGAACTTGGGACAAGCTTTGGTGCTCCTACAAAGTTAGAAAATGACTTGGCTGAACTTGTGATTGATCGTGTGCCGTCTATTGAAATGGTGCGCATGGTCAACTCTGGTACAGAGGCTACCATGAGCGCGCTTCGTCTGGCCCGAGGATATACAGGAAAGAATAAGATTCTTAAATTTGAAGGTAACTACCATGGTCATGGAGACTCCTTACTTATTAAAGCAGGTTCTGGTGTTGCTACTCTAGGCTTACCTGACTCACCTGGTGTGCCAGAAGGGATTGCTATGAATACCATTACAGTTCCTTATAATGATGTAGAAAGCCTTCGATATGCTTTTAATGAGTATGGTGACGACATTGCGGGTGTAATCGTAGAACCTGTATCTGGAAACATGGGCGTCGTTCCACCTAATGACGGATTTCTCTCAGAACTAAGAACGATAACTGAAGAACACGGCTCATTGCTTATTTTTGATGAAGTAATGACAGGATTCCGCGTGGATTATAACTGTGCTCAAGGCTATTATGGGGTTACTCCAGACTTAACGTGTTTAGGGAAAGTCATAGGCGGTGGTCTGCCGGTTGGCGCGTATGGTGGTAAGAAGGAGATCATGGAGATGATTGCTCCGACTGGTCCGATCTATCAAGCGGGAACCCTCTCAGGTAATCCACTTGCAATGGCGGCAGGGTATGAAACGTTGAATGCATTAACAGAAACCTCCTACCAGGAAATCAATAAAAAAGTTGACCGCTTAGTAGAAGGATTCACAGAAGCAGCTGAAGCAAACAACATTCCTCTAACGGTGAATCGTGCTGGGTCTATGGTTGCTTTCTTCTTCAACGATGGGGACGTGACAAACTATGATACAGCGAAAAAGTCTAACACAGATCTTTTTGCTCAGTACTACCGCGCTATGATTGAAGAAGGCGTTTATTTACCACCTTCTCAATTTGAAGGAATGTTCTTATCTACCAAACATACAGATGAAGACATTGAAAAAACAATTGAAGCGACTAAGAAAGCTTTTGCTTCTATACAGGCATAAATCGAACCCCCTCATCATGTACTAAGATGAGGGGGTTTTTCTATAGATCTACGTTTAGGCATAATTTTTTCTTCCCTCTCATATATCTAGAATGACATAGGCGCTCGTAAGGTCTTGCGTGTACATTGAAGGGAGGAGAAACGCTTGACATATGAAGAACAGAATGTGTTTAGCTTTCATTTAAATGAATCACTTTGGTTTAAAAGAGGACAGGAAGTTGAAGAGTTTATGGGCATCTCTCTTGAGCCGGATATATCCATTCAGGAATACGAGGACTCTGTATCTATACGAGGTGTGATTGAGCTTGGAGGGGAGTATTTCCGGTCTTCTGAGGATGCGGAAGGAGAAGAGGATCAGATCCTTTCTTTACGAGATCATGCTTCAAAGCGAACGATTGAGAATGTAGATCTCCATGATGATGGAGTAAGTGAGTTTTATCACCGTTTTCCTGTAGAAATTTCAATTCCAAAAAGTCGCATTCAATCGATGGATGAGGTGACAGTCAGTATCGATTCCTTCGATTATGAACTCCCAGAGAAAGGGCAATTAAAGTTGAATGCAACTGTCGCCATTCACGGAGTGAGTGAAGAAACAAGGGGAGAAGAAGTAGCGGAAGTGCCTTCACCTGAAGAGGTAGAACCAGAACCGTTTAATTTTGATGTAACCTATCAAGAAGACCATCAAGAAGTGATTGAAGCGGTAGAAGATAGAAATTCAGAGGAAGTAGAAGCTGAAGTGGAGGAAGAACAAGGTGAAGGAGAGCTAGTAGAACAAGAGGGAGGCCGTTGGAAATACAAGCAATCCCAGACATTCTCTGAGTTCTTTGGAAAAGTCGAAGATCAGTCTCAGGAAGAGGAATCTGAATCTGAGGAAGACATGAACGACTACCAGTTTGAAGAATCATCTGAAGAGTCGTCAGAAGAAAGTCGCGATGAAGAAGATACGCCTCAGGACGCTCGCTATTTAACGTCCATGTTTGAACGACATGATGAATCTTACGCAAAGATGAGAATGTGCATTGTTCAAGAAGATGATACGTTAGGGTCTATTGCTCATAAGTATAAAATCCCACCCACTCACCTCAGTCGTGTTAACAATTTAGGTGATGAAGATGTGAGTGCGGGTCAAATCCTTTATATACCTGCAAAAGCATAGATGCTCCACATATCCTGCAACGGCTTTCGTTGCAGGATTTTATGTAGGAGGAGTTTTAATTGATTTAGATACACTTGAAAATGAGGGAGAGTGAATAAATTGGAACAAGAGGTGGTGGATGTATTAGCTTCATACAGGCTATCTGCTTACGAGGTAGAAGTGCACTCTGATAAAATATATAAGGCATATACACCTGTAGGGCCTGTGGCGGTAAAGCGCTCTAGTTTAGATAGGCAAACAATTCAAGATTGGATTGAGGTTTATAGAAAAATAGAAAACTATCGATTTCAGCATGTGGCTCCATTATATATGACTTCTGAAAGGGAGCTCTTTGTCGAGCGTCAGGGAGCGATCTACTATGTGATGCCTTGGATTGAGACGCCAAATCGTGACACGCCCCCTTACCCGTTTGAGCAATTGTATAGAACGATTGGGCAGATGCACAGACGCTCACTCCATACCGAAGTTGTGAAGCGAGAAGATTACGAAGACCTGATGAACAATCGGAAGACACAATTGCAAAACTACAGGGATGTATTATCTAAGTGGGTGACTACGTTTGAACAGCGGCACTATATGCCTCCGGTTGAATTACAAATCTGCACACACTATCGTGATCTTGATAAGGTGTGCGAAATAGGGATGGAGTGGTGTGATCGCTTTTTGGATGATCTGGAAGAGGATAAACAAATTCGTACAGCTCTTATTCATGGGAACGTTAAGCCTTCACATTTCCTATACGATGATTCAACTCCGTATCTATTAAATTGGGAGCGTTCCAAGACCTATTACCCTGTTTATGATATTACGACGTATTTTTATCATGTATTACGTTATCATGACGCACCTGTAAATCAACTTATATCAACTTTCTCTTACTATGAAGAGGAACTTCCTTTACTGAACAGCGAGCGATGTTTACTTGCTTTATTCCTTTTAAATCCAGAACCGTATATTCACCAAGTTGAAACTTATGTAAATGGCGCCCAGGCGAACGGGCAACCTTTTCTTGTACAAAAATTAGAACGATCTTATTATGTTTTGCGACATGCAATGGACGTTCAGGAACAAATTGAACAGGCAAGAGTGTACCAAGAGCAACAAGCAGAGAATAGTTAAATCCATTCTAGATGGAAAGCGAAGTATAGACCAATTAAGATGCCCAGTAGAAAAACATCGAACGTAGTGGGAAAAAGGAGTGTACGAACGAGTTGGAAACACGCAATCGGCAATACACAACGTTCAATAATGATTAACCATTGTCGACACCAGGGTGGCAACTTGTAACGATAGAAACGTGCCAAAAGGTATAACCTCCTTTATTGCTTTTCTTTAGTATATGTCCATAGAGGCTGTCAGTGTGACTGAAAAAGTTGCTTAAATAGGTTGACTAAACATAGTGAATGTGGATAAAATAACAAGTACAAGAAAATCGATAAATGCCGTGAAGGGGAAGAGTATGAGAATGTAAGCCTTTCAGAGAGGGAATCGTTAGCTGAGAGATTTCCAGGTCCTTGCACTCAGAAGGTCGCCCCAGATGCAGTCTCTTTGAAACCGATAGTAGAAGAGACCGGAGAATACTCCGTTACGTAAGTAAAGTGTGTAGATGACAGGTGTCGTCTATAAAATAAAGGTGGTACCGCGAATCCATTTCGTCCTTTTCTAAGGATGAAATGGATTTTTTTGTGTAACTCCCCTTCCGGTATGCGCGATAAAGGAGGAACTCGTATGGAGAATCATGAAGTATCTCTTCCAACGAAATATGACCCAAATGCGATTGAAAAAGGTCGCTATGATTATTGGGTAGATGGCAAATTTTTTGAAGCAAAAGATGACAAGAGTAAAGAACCTTTCACAGTTGTCATTCCACCCCCAAACGTAACAGGTAAATTACACCTTGGACACGCATGGGATACAACATTACAAGATATTATTACACGTGTGAAGCGTATGCAAGGTTACGATGTACTATGGTTACCTGGTATGGATCACGCTGGTATTGCTACCCAAGCGAAAGTAGAGGCGAAGTTAAAGGAACAAGGTACCTCCCGTTATGACCTGGGCCGCGAACAATTCCTTGAGAAATCTTGGGAATGGAAAGAAGAATATGCAACATTCATCCGAAAGCAATGGGAGAAGCTTGGTTTAGGCTTAGATTACTCTCGTGAGCGCTTCACATTAGATAACGGTCTATCTGATGCCGTTCGAGAAGTATTCGTAACCCTTTATGAGAAAGACTATATTTACCGCGGCGAATACATTATTAACTGGGACCCGACCACTAAAACGGCTCTTTCTGATATTGAAGTAATCTATCATGATGTTCAGGGACACTTCTACCACATGAAGTATCCATTAGCTGATGGATCAGGTCATATTGAGATTGCAACAACACGTCCAGAGACGATGCTAGGGGATACAGCTGTTGCGGTTCATCCTGAAGATGATCGTTATAAGCATTTGATTGGTAAGAAAGTAACCCTTCCTATCGTTGGTCGCGAAATTGAAATCGTAGGCGATGACTATGTTGATATGGAGTTTGGTAGCGGAGCAGTGAAGATTACACCTGCTCACGATCCAAATGACTTTGAAATTGGAAACCGTCATGATTTAGAGCGTATTCTTGTTATGAATGAAGATGGAACGATGAACGAAAATGCTGGCAAATATAAAGGCATGGATCGTTTCGAATGCCGTAAACAGCTTGTTAAAGATCTACAAGAAGAAGGCATTTTATTCGAAATTGAAGAGCATATGCATTCTGTTGGACACTCAGAGCGTAGTGGTGCTGTTGTAGAACCATACCTTTCGACACAGTGGTTCGTAAATATGGAGCCATTAGCGAAGGAAGCGATTAGCCTTCAAGAAGGAAACGATAAAGTTAACTTCGTTCCAGATCGATTTGAGAAAACATACCTAAACTGGATGGAAAACATCCGTGACTGGTGTATTTCACGTCAGCTATGGTGGGGGCACCGTATTCCGGCCTGGTACCACAAAGAAACAGGTGAACTGTATGTAGGTCGTGAAGAGCCAGAAGATATTGAGAACTGGGAGCAAGATAACGATGTATTAGATACATGGTTCTCCTCTGCGCTTTGGCCATTCTCTACAATGGGCTGGCCAGATGAGGCTAATGAAGACTATAAGCGTTATTTCCCTACTGACGTCCTTGTTACGGGTTATGACATTATCTTCTTCTGGGTATCTCGTATGATCTTCCAATCCATTGAATTCACAGAGCGTCGTCCATTTAAAGACGTACTGATTCATGGTCTTGTAAGGGATGCTGAAGGACGCAAGATGAGTAAGTCTCTTGGAAATGGTGTCGATCCGATGGATGTTATTGATAAGTACGGTGCTGATTCTCTGCGTTACTTCTTAGCGACAGGCTCAACACCAGGTCAGGATCTACGCTTCCAATGGGAAAAAGTAGAGTCTACTTGGAACTTTGCGAATAAGATATGGAACGCATCTCGTTTCGCCCTTATGAATATGGATGGGATCACTAATGAAGAAATCGACTTAACAGGTGAGAAATCTGTAGCGGATTACTGGATTCTAACTCGTTTAAACGAAACGGTTGAACAAGTAACGCGCAATGTTGATAAATACGAATTTGGTGAAGCGGGACGTCACTTATACAACTTTATCTGGGATGACTTCTGTGATTGGTACATTGAAATGGCGAAGCTCCCTCTTTACGGTGAAGACGAAGCTAAGAAGAAGACGACTCGTTCGATCCTCGCTTATGTATTGGATAACACAATGCGCATGCTTCATCCATTCATGCCGTTCATCACAGAGGAAATCTGGCAGGCACTTCCGACTAAAGGTGAATCCATTACGGTAGCGAGCTGGCCAGAAGTACGTAAAGACCTTCACCATGAAGAAGCGTCTGAACAAATGAAGCAGCTTGTAGCGATCATCCGTTCTGTTCGTAACATCCGTGCAGAAGTAGACACACCGATGTCGAAACAAATCCAGTTGATGATTAAAGCAAACACAGATGAAATAGCGGAACAGCTAGAAGCAAATCGTCATTATTTAGATCGCTTCTGTAACCCTAGTGAGCTTATAATTGATGCAAATCTAACAGCTCCTGACAAGGCAATGTCTGCTGTTATTACTGGTGCTGAACTTTATCTGCCATTAGAAGGCTTAATTGATATCGAGGAAGAAATTGCTCGCCTCCAAAAAGAACGTGAGAAATGGGATTCTGAGGTACAGCTTGTACAGAAGAAACTCTCTAACGATAAATTTGTAAACAAAGCTCCTGAACATATTGTTCAAGCTGAGCGCGATAAAGAGCAGGACTATATCGACAAACGTGATAAAGTGGACGCTCGTATCAAAGAGCTCAAGTCCTAATAAGAAAACTCCGTCTAGTAACGAACTAGACGGAGTTTTTTAATTCGGTGTAGATATGATTCATATATTTCTCTACGATATTGATGGAGCTCTTTGCGCTAAGCGTCCGGCTACCAACCACATCTTCTATTTCATTTAAGAGTAGGTTTCCCTCCTCATCGAATAAGAAGTCAATTCCCACCATTCCAAATGAGAAAAGGCTAATGATGCGCTCGATGTGAGTTTTTTCCTTCGGTGATAAAGGATATAGTCTGGCAGTGCCTCCAAGAGTATAATTTGCTTTAAAGTCAGATGAGCTCTCTCTTAGTATGGCAGCTACAATTTCTTGTCCCACTACAAACACCCGTAAATCTTTCCCAAGAATAGGGGCTGGTTGTTGGAGGATGAGATCTTGGCCTTTCAACGTCGGAGCAAGTTCTGAAGCCTCCTCAACAGAATCGATCCAGTGAACATCTTTTCCTCCTCTTGAATCAACCTTTTTTATGATATAAGGGTAGGGGAGTGGAGCTTCTGTTGGATTGAAATCAACGCCCTTCAGAAAAAAGGTTTCCATCATCGGTATATTGTGAGGGGCCAGGTATTGATGTGTTTTCCATTTGTTGTTACATATTTCACTTACATGGGAAGAATTGAACGTCTTCACTCCTAACTCTTCGAAATGAAGCGTAAGTATAGAATCAATAGTCCTTATAATAGCGAATGAAGGCAAAGAAGCTTCCTCGCCTTGTAAGAGTAAAACAGGACGGCTATTTCGAAGGCCTATGGTGATCTTTTCTTTTGGTACAAAAGTAAGTTGTAGCCCCTTCTGCGTGGCTTCTTCAATCATCCATTTGATAAAGGCCTGATTTCGGCCTGCATCTTGATCGGAATAGATGAGCCATCCGTTCATGTATCTTTCTCTCCTTCCTTACTTTGCTGTTCAATCACATACTCGATCATCTTTTCAGCCACATTAATGCCTGTGCATTCATAAATATTTCGAATTTGTGCATTGCCATTTACTTCGCAAATAACCGGCTGTTCCTCTTCATCATAAAGAAGGTCTACACCACAAAAGGCTGTACCTATCGCTTTACTTGCTCTAATTGCGAGTTCTTTCTCTGCATCAGAAGAGGAATAGGGCTCCATTTTACCACCCGTTGTTACGTTCGCTCTGAAGTCATGTTCAGAGTAACGGAGCATTGAAGCAACGACCTTCTCACCGACAACATTGAGACGAACGTCCCGTCCATAACTAGCTGAGATGAACTGCTGAAGCATGAATGGACGATTGTGGATGGTTTTTAGTTTTTCCATCATTTTTTCTTTCGTATGTACGAGATAGACTTGCTCACCAAAGGAACCATACGCTTCTTTTATAATAAGCGGGAAGCCTAGTTTTTCTCCTTCATTAACAAGGTGGGTTAAATGTAAATCATCTGTCTTTATGAAAATCTTAGGTCCTAAAATCGTTTTCGGTATAGGAAGTTGTTTTTGAGCTAACCGTTGATACATAACACCTTTATGATCACATGCCTCAATCGCATCAGCTGAATTGTACACCGGTATACCCATTGATTCTAGCTGGCGGGCAAGAAGAACATCTTTGTCTCCAAAGATGACAAAATCAGGGCGTGTGTCTGTAGAGGCACCCACGATGCTCCTATCTTGACCAGATAAGGTACTTAAAAGTTCATGATTGGGATAAATGGTCATCGAGATCCCTTTTTGATGCGCAGCTTCTTGAACAAGTTCAGCGTAATCAAGAAATTTAGGGCTTTTCAGGTGTCCGTTATAAACAATCCATCCATGCATAGGATCACTCCTTTAATTAATGAGTTATGTTGATTGTTGATTATTAAGTAGGTATAGGTCCGTTATCAAATGCCCTGGCTTTATTAAAGCTAACGGAAACGTTCTCTATCGATAGTGACTCAGCTCCGATACTATATGACCTGTCTTTGGAACCTGTCCTATTTTAGGATAAAATAAGGATGAAATGGAGGTTCGCATATGTTTACGACAATGGAACAAATCAATCAATTTTTTAATGACCGAAAAGGGTTAGGGATTAAACCTGGTTTTGGTCGTATGATAAACATGCTTGAAGCATTAAACAACCCTCATAAAGATATAAAAGCGGTTCATATCGCTGGTACGAATGGAAAAGGCTCTACACTTGCTTTTATGAAGGGAGCTTTAATCGACCAGGGGTTTCGTGTGACTAGCTTCGTATCACCGTCTTTTGGTTCTGTACGAGAGCACATTTTTCTTCAAAACGAACCCATTTCTGAAGAACGCTTTATCCATTATATCAATACCCTTTATCCTGTTGTGAAGGAATTGGATGAAAATGAAGATGGTCCTTCAGAATTTGAAATTCTCGTCATGGTGGCGATTCTTTTTTCACGTGACGATTCCACCATTAGTTTATTTGAAACCGGAATGGGGGGGAGTGGTGATTCTACAAATGTGCTCGAACCTGTCCTTAGTATCATTACAATGATTGATCTTGATCATACGGCTTTTCTAGGGGACACGATTGAAGCGATTGCTTCTCAAAAGGCAGGGATTATTAAAAATCGGACTCCTATCGTCTCAGGTGTTACACAAGTTGAAGCAAAGCAGGTTGTAAAAGATTATGCTGTAAGGAACAATGCTCCCCTTTATCAATGGGGAGAAGCGTTTTACATAAGTGAGAAGGATGAGGGCTATTCCTTTATGTCTCAAGATCTGGTACTCGAAGGAATTCGTGTTTCCCTTCCAGGCAAACATCAACAAAAAAATAGTAGCCTTGCGCTAATGGGGCTCTCACTACTTAAAGGAGTGAATAGTGAAGAGGCAGCCAACTCCTTTCAGAAGGTGAAGTATAGTGGTAGATTTGAAACGATTTCCTCGAAACCTACCGTTATCATAGATGGTGCTCATAACTTGTCAGGTACAGAGTCGTTAATCGATACAGTCAATCAGAGCTATCCTCATAAGAAGAAAACGTTGTTATACACCGCGCTCAAAGACAAGCCTTTAGCTCAAATGATCCCGTTATTAGAAGAGGCATTTGATGAAGTTGTGTTCACCACTTTTCAAAACATGAGATCTTCTACCCCTGAGTACCTTGCTTCCTTCTCTACAACTGCTGACCCTAAAATAGTTTCAAATTGGGAGAAGTACATTGATGAAATTTGGGAAGACCTTAATGAAGATGTCCTAGTTATTGCCGGCTCTCTATACTGGCTTCCAATGGTTAAGGAGTATGTAAATAGAAAGAAAAATAAATAAGAACAACTATTCAGAAATTTTTGAACGAATAGGTGTTATGTGCTAATATAAAAGTATTAGTTTTTTCTAAAAATTACCTTTAATAAGACTTAAATAGTGTATGAGATTCGATTGATGGAGATAGGGGATGCAGGGATGATATCAAAACAAAAGACGGTGGCCTTATGGAGTATATGGGCAATACTCTGGCCAGGGGTCATTACCACGGTGTTTGTAGTAACGAACCCACAGATGCAAGGAGGGGAGTTTGACCTTCTTTCTTTTGCATTTATGATGGTGATTGTGGCGCTCTTTCCAATCGTCATTCATAATAGCCCGATTATTTTCATTCACGGGATAAGTCTTGCTGTATTTTTATATTTTGGGTTATTTTTTGAAATGATTATGACACAGATTGCCTACATTGTATCAATATCAAAGGTGAAACTCTCAAGGCCTTACTGGTACAAACTCCCTCTTAATTTAACGATGTTCCTATTTGTATCACTAGGCTCTGCCCTTTTTTATTATGCATTAGGAGGGTCCCATGGGCCATCGGCTTTTGCAACGCCGAGTGATGCAATTCCTATTATTGGGTATGTGTTGTCTCAGTTTATCCTGAACCATGTTTTCATATATTTTGTACGGAATTATTTTCTGGGGAATAAGGGAACGATTTTTGATAAAGAGTTCTTCTGGGATTTAGGGAACACAGCCATTGTGATGCCGATCGGATTTGTTTTATACGTTTTATATATGGAAATAGGTGAAGCGGCAATCTACTATGTGGGCCTTCCGTTTGTTGGTTTATCCCTTATTTTAACTCTCTACTACGCTAGTCAAAATGTGAACGAGTATTTGCAAAAAGCAAATGAAATTGGACAAGAGCTTACAGGGCGCCTAAAAGTAGGTGAAGTACTAGACCGGTTTGTAGAAAGTTTGACTGTGCTTTTTCATGTCGATTATGTTTATATTTTTGATCGGAAGAATAAAGATGATCTTGAATTAATAAGATATTTCGATGGGGACAAAAATATCGGGTTTCAAAATCCCCAATTCTCATCATTTGAAGGTGTCAGTCAGTCCGTGTATGCTAGCGGCCAACCTGTTCTCTATCAGTCTAGAAAAAAGTGGAGACATATTCGGTCAGATCTCATTCCTAAAAAAGTAGAGAGCATTATGTCTGTTCCTATTGAACGAAATAACAAGATTGAGGGTATTATTACCATTGCCTCTCATAAGAAAAGGTCATATGAGAAGTTTCAGCTCATGCTTGTGGGAATTCTAGCTAACTATATGGCTGTAGCGATTCAGAATGCAAGGCACTATGAAGAAACGAAGCGAAGAAGCGAGCTTTGTCCGTTAACGAAACTGTACAATTATCGTTACTTTGAGAATCTTGTTAGTGATTATGCAGACACCTATGAGCAAGTAGGGGAAAAGGTATATGCGTCTGTTATATTGTTAGACTTGGATCATTTTAAGAGAGTGAATGATCAGTACGGGCATGAGAGTGGCAATGAGGCACTTTGCGAGTTAGCCGTCCGTTTATCGAACATCGTAGGAGATGATGGTACCGTTGCTCGTTATGGAGGGGAAGAGTTTGTAGTCTTCTTGCCTGGAGTGGGTAGAGAAAAAAGTCTTGCCATAGCAGAGGAACTTCGTCACCGCATATCTTCGGTCCCGTTTCGTCTTAAAGAACATATTACAGATCACAAAGGAGCCATAGAGGCTTGGCTAACAGCAAGTATTGGAGTAGCGACTTTCCCTGAAGATTGTGAAAGCCCTGTTGAACTAGTCAGGCACGCTGATCGGGCGATGTACGTGGGTGCGAAGCAACAAGGGCGTAACAAAGTGGCGAGCTATGAAAGGGTCTTAGAAGCGGCTGAGTGATGAACTCAGCCGTTTTTTATTGAAGTAATAAATCCTCCACATAGTCGATGGTCGTCTTTGAAACGGGAATAGCCCTTCCATGCGATAGCCTAAATCCTTAAACTGGAATAAAATTAGGTCTTGTATAGTGACTGAAATAGGACCTTTTAAATACCTTTACTTTATTATACAATGATTCTATAACATTACATTTTATACAGAAATATAGGTTTTACAATTAAATTTTGTAGAAGTTTACGGAATAATGTCTCTGCATGATAGGGATTTCCTTACTTTAGTACTAGTTTTGAGATAGAGGAAGAGGTGGGATTTTGGCTGGATATATCGGTGCTCTCATTGCAATAGGAATTTTGTTAATAGGGGTTTCCTACATACCTATACATATGGATCGTAAAGGGAAACTCTACTTAATAGGAGCTTCCGCTTTAATTGCTTTGGCGACGTATGCCTCAAAGGTTACATTCACCTGGTGGCAGAGTAGTTTAATTTTAGTTTTATTAGCTTTTCTATTGGCGTTATTGCTAAACCGACGTTTACAACAGTTCATACTAGTACGTGATACGGGAACGTCTGTATCAAATGAACCGGTACATAAGGGTGTGGAAGACATTGAACCTGTTGCTTTAAGTAAAGATGACGAGATGAAAAAAGAGAAAAGTGACTCAATCATTTCTTCAACGGTTGAAGGAGAGTCCCTTTCTGACGATAGTAAAGAAGAGGAGGTTCTTCAGGAAGAGTTATCAGATGTTGCTCCAGATCTCGAAGAAGAACCGTCGGACCTGGATGTCATAATTGAAGAGGAACCATTGAATACAGATAAACCTGTTGTTTCTCCTGAAGAAGAACTTTTAGCCGCCCGTTCTGATTGGGTTGAGGGAGATGGTGAAGAGATAGAAGACGTTCAAGAGGACGCTTTTGTCGAACGATCCTCTATCTTAGAAGTCATTGAAGAAGATTACACAGAAGAGGACAACGTCGATCGAACAGTGGAGGACTCTGCTCCTGAATGGGTTGATCAAGATGATGTACTTGAGCCTGTTGGAGAAATGGATGAAGAAGAATTTACGTTGAGAGATGAGGTTCTGGAAGACTTTGAGTCGTTAGCCAGTGAAGACGTTGATCAAGAAGAGGTTGAAGTCGAAGGTCAAGAGGTTAACGAGTCTGGATTGTCTGCATTTGAAATGGTAGAGCATATCGAGGATGAGCAGGATGCACTGGAGGAGGAAGCTCCGCTAGAAAGAGAGTCTTCTAAAGGGTCAGCTACACCATTAAAGAGTGTGTTCCAAACGCAAATGCTTCATACTCTTGTGGAGGAAGTCATGGTCCAGGAAGAGATCTTGTCTTCTCACAATTATGAACAGTACGTAAAGCAGTTCTTACAGCCTTCATTGCCAGCTCAAGACTACTATACATTTGCCTCTTTGCTGGTGCAGCATCATATTCGAAATCAAAATTACCAAGAATTAGATGAATGGCTCCCTGAACTAATGAATAAGTTTTCTGATTATCCCATTATTAAAGAGGAACTTCAATATATAAAAGACTTCGCGAAAGAACACGTAACAGATTCATAGACTACTAAGGAAATAGGTGTGATGAACAATGAAAAGAAGTCATGAAATTACGGAATTACCCATTATAAGTATTGTTGATGGTAAGGAAGTTGGAAGAGTTAAGTCACTTGTCATTAACCCAGATGAGGGGCACGTTGACTTTCTAACGATTGAGCATAAAGAGTGGCAAGTAAGTGTGAAAGCAATCCCTTTTAAGAAGGTTATTGGTGTTGGGGAGTATGCAGTCACAATTGAGAGCAATACAGCGATTCTTGATCTGGATGAGATCCCTATTGCGAATGAATTAATTAATAAGAAAGTAAAAATTATTGGCTCTAAAGTTATGACCCGAAAAGGGCAACTTATTGGGGAAGTTACCGAGTATTATGTGAATGATGACACGGGCAAAGTGATTGCCGCATCTGTCCAAATGGGGGATAAAGAAGTGGTATTAGATAGCACTTCTGTCGTTACATATAGCGAGCACATGACGATTGTGAGCGAAAAGGCGTTAATGCAGTATGTCACAACCCTTGAAGAGCTGACAGGTGAACCAAGTGGGCCTCAAGAGCAGCGAGTCGACTCGCCCCAACAAGAAACGGTAACGCAGGAACCGGTGGCTGTAGCTGCAGAAGAGAAAGTGGAAGAGACAGTTCCTGCTCAGAAGGCTGTAACGATTCCGGAAGAAAAGCCAGCTTTTTCTGCGCAAGATGAAGTAGAGAGTACGCTTATAAGTGAAGGAACAACAGGAGAATGGAGTCAAGACGTTAACGAAGATCCTTCACCACAGCTTGAGCTCGTAGAAGAAGTGACGCCTGAGGGAGAGGTGGCTTCAGAATCTCTTATATCTGATGAAGTCGAAGAAATGATAGAAGAAGAGGAGAAAGAAAAGCCAGCTTCCAAACTAGAAGGTATTCATAACAAGCAGCTGGAACTTCTTAAAGGAAAAGTGGTTCAAAAAGATATCGTCGACTCTCGTGGAAACATTTTATTTAACGAGGGTGATCAGCTTACAGAAGATGATGTAAAGCTCGCTCAAGATCAAGGGCCTAGCGTCGTCGTTGATCTGACGATGAGTGTTGAAGGCTAAACCATAAAAGATAGGGAGAATGCGTTGTGGATAAACGGTGGGATTTGAAATTTTTCATGTACCTCCTGGCAATGGCCCTGTTTATTTATGGATTCTCTGTTGGTGGGGCATTTGCTTATGATGTTGTCATGGCAGGGCCTAAGACATATGAAGAAGGAACAACAGTAGGGGGAGTATCGGTAGATGGACTAACGCGCCCAGAAGCTGAGAATGCTCTTAAAACCAGAGTGCAAGAATGGCTTGATCTACATCCGGTTGAAATGATGACAGAAGAACAATCCATTGTATTGTCAGAAGAATTCTTAACTGTGGATGTAGCTGACACACTAGAAAACTTAGAAGGGGGAACCGTTAATCCGCTCTCCGTTCGGTTTAACCGATCGGCTCTAGAAGGACAAAAAGAGGCATTTGGTGAGGAAGTGTACGATCATTTGCTCCTCGATCAGCTTACTGCTGATATTAAGTCACAAGCCGAAGTGTTGTCAGATAAATCGTTGACCTATTCTGTTTACGATTATGTTAGTAGCGGGACAGAATCGCTATTCAGTGTTATTGCAGAGTATAATCAGAAGATCCCTGATGGGTCTGATGTATTTACGTATACAAATGAATTAGAGGGTTTGGTTATAGAACCGAAGTCAAATGTATCTTTATTAGAACAAGTCAATAACGTTCCTCTCCAGAATCAAACCGCACTAAATGTGATGGCATCTGGTTTATACGGAGCTGTATTGCAAACAAACTTTGATATGATCCAGAGGCACATTAGCCAACACCTCCCTACATATGCGGAAAAGGGGAGGGAAGCGAGTGTGAACTTATCAGAGGGACACGACTTTGTCTTCTTCAACCCGAATGAGTCCTCTTATAAGATACAATTCGAGGTGAGTGAAGACACGCTTACCGTTCAAATTGTAGGGTACCCGATTTCAAGGGAATATGAAGTCCTCATTCAAAATGAGCGTGAAATTGAACCACGCACCATTATTCAGTATAGTGCCTTTGCAACCGGAGCAAAAGTGCAAAGAGAAGGCGAAACAGGGCTTGCTTATGACGTGTTCAGAGAAATCTATAATCAGAACAATGAGGCCATCGATACTGAATTTATTACTCAGGATTACTATGCTCCTGTCCATACATTAGAGGAGCGTCCAGAGCCTGTTGAACCTGCTACCTCAGACAGCGGGGGCACGGACCAGAGTGGCTCGGACTCCGGGAACGATAATGGTTCAGGTAGTAACGGAGATAATCAAGAGAAAGATGATTCTGAATCAAATTCAAATGGTTCAGAAGATGACACAAATCCTAATAAGTCGGATGATTCCACAACCAAAAAGGGATCAAAGGAAGGTTTATCGGGAGATTCTGACGATAATAACGAAGGGCAAAATTCTGACGGAACAGACGGAATATGGAGTCCCGATGAAGGTCCATCTAAAGGGGAATAACGTTAAGGAATGCGGACTCGATATAAGGGTTCGCATTTTCCTTACGAAGAGAGTGAGGAAAACGTAAAATGGCAGAACGTAAGCGTCTGGGTGACTTGTTAAAAGAAGCGGGCATGATTAATGAAGGTCAAATTAAAGAAGCATTAGAGACAAAAGAAAGTGGTCAAAAGTTAGGAGATGTGCTGTTAGATAAAGGATACATAACCGAGCAGCAATTAATTGAAGTTTTAGAATTTCAGCTAGGCATTCCTCACATCTCTTTATACCAATATCCAATCGACACGAATTTGCTGTCGCTGATATCAAAAGATTTCGCCAGACGAAACATTTTAATACCGATTAGTAAAGAAGAGAATGAAATTGTTGTCGCCATGAATGACCCGATGGACTACTATGCGATTGATGACCTACAAATCTCAACAGGTTTTCGAATCTCTCCTGTAATCGCAACAAAAGACGAAATCTATCAGGCGATTAACAAGTACTATAATTTAAACAGTGGGGAAGATTTAGAACCGTCAGATGACCCTGATGATGCACCGGCCATAAGGTTATTAAACCAAATGCTACAAGCAGGCGTTCAAATGAAGGCTAGTGACATTCATATTGATCCTCAAGAAACGAAAGTGCTAATCAGGTACCGTGTAGATGGCGTCTTACGAACGGAACAGGGACTTTCAAAGTCTATGCAAAACTCATTGACCGCTCGTGTGAAAATTATGGCTAACTTGAATATTACAGAAGTTCGTTTACCTCAAGATGGACGAATTAAGACGTTCATTGATCATACCCCTGTTGACTTGCGAATATCGACCTTGCCGACCGTTTATGGGGAGAAAATTGTCATACGAATTTTGAATCTCGGTAGCGCAATGGGCAAACTGAGTGACTTGGACTTTAACAAAATTAACTATAAACGTTATCTCGAATTAGTCAATCAGCCCTCAGGTCTTGTTTTAATTACAGGTCCTACTGGTTCAGGAAAGTCGTCTACGTTATACGCTTCTTTAAATCATCTGAACACAGACGATGTCAATATTATTACAGTAGAAGACCCTGTTGAGTATCAATTGGATAAAATCAATCAAGTTCAGGTGAATGCAAATATTGGTCTCACCTTTTCAGCTGGTCTCCGTTCAATCCTGAGACAGGATCCGAACATCATTATGGTCGGAGAAATTAGAGACTCAGAAACAGCAGAGATTGCGATTCGAGCATCCTTAACCGGTCACCTCGTATTTAGTACGCTTCACACAAACAGTGCCATAGCTACGATCCCTCGTTTGATTGATATGGATGTTGAGCCTTACTTAGTCATGTCATCTGTATCTGGTATTGTCGCTCAGCGGCTCGTACGGAAAATATGTCGTGATTGTAAAACAGCCTATACACCGACTGAACTAGAAAAAGAGTTATTTCATAAGCGAGGGCTTAAGGCCGAAACGGTTTATAAAGGAGAAGGTTGTAATAGTTGCCAGCATACGGGTTACAGAGGCCGCATGGCCATTCAGGAAGTGCTCACCATTGATGAAACGATTCGGAAAATGATGATGAACAACGGATCTATGTCTCAGATTAAGGAGTACGCCTGGAAGAAGGGGATGATCTTTTTAGTTGATGATGGCTTGCTTAAAGTCAAGCAAGGACATACGACGACAGAAGAAGTGTTGCGTGTAGCTAAAAGTGAGTAAGGAGGTGTGTTCATGAAAGAGCGATTTGAGAAACTGTTAAGGGCAGCATTTGAGTTGAAAGCTTCGGATATCCATATAACGGTCGGTGTGCCTCCGATCTTTCGATTGCACGGAGATTTAAAGCAGTACGGGAAAGAAACGATGCGACCAGATGATACATTGGGGATGGCGAAAGCGATTCTGTCAGAAACACTATGGGATACGTTTAAAGATAAAGGAGAGGTCGACTTCTCCTACGGAATCCCTGGTGTGTCACGTTTTCGTATTAATGCTTACCACCAACGGAATTGTGTATCACTAGCTGTTCGAATTGTGCCGACAGAAATCCCTACACTAGATGCCTTACATATGCCTAATGTATTAAGAGAAATTGCTGAGAAACCTCAAGGGCTTGTGCTCGTTACTGGACCTACAGGAAGCGGAAAGTCAACAACGCTTGCATCCATGATTGATTACATGAATAACTCGATGCGTCGACATATTATTACACTCGAAGATCCAATAGAGTATTTACACTCTCATCGGTATTCCATTATCGATCAGCGGGAAGTAGGGTTCGATACGAATAACTTTGCCAATGGCTTACGTGCTTGTTTGCGTCAGGATCCTGATGTCATCCTAGTCGGAGAAATGAGAGATTTAGAGACAATCTCGACAGCTATTACAGCTGCTGAAACAGGACATCTGGTATTAGGGACACTTCATACAACCGGAGCAGCAAGCACCATTGATCGAATTATCGACGTGTTCCCACCTAATCAGCAAACGCAAGTACGTATTCAGTTAGCTAGTGTCCTTCAATCCATTGTGTCACAGCGCTTGTTTCAGCGTAAGGACAAGAAAGGGAGGCGGGCTGCTACTGAAGTTCTTATGAATACGTCTGCTGTTAAGAACCTTATCCGGAATGAGAAGATTCACCAGATTCCTAATATCATTCAGACGTCCAAAGCCCAAGGCATGCACACTCTTGATTTTTCTGTCCGTGCTTTAGTGGAGGAAGGGGTTATCACAACAGAAGCGGCCGCCCCGTTTTTAGAAGAGAGGGGGCAATAGAGAATGGCTTACTTCAAGTACAAAGCTCGTACACCTAAGGGGAAGATGAAGGAAGGACGTATAAAAGCTGACTCTAAGCGAGAAGCTGTTGGGAAATTAAAAGAAGAGGGGATGACCGTTGCAACCATTAATGAGCTGAACAGCATTTTGTATAAAGATATACAACTAGGGAGTCAGGTGAAAAATAAAGAATTTGTCATTTACCTTCGCCAGTTTGCGACGTTGCTTGAATCAGGTATATCGCTCATTCAATCTACTTATATTTTAAAAGAACAGACATCTAGTAAAGCACTTCAGCGAGCACTCACCCAAATAGCAGAAGATCTTGAAGGAGGTCTTTCCTTCTCTGATGCGGCAGAAAAGCATCACAAGATTTTCCCCGATTTATTCGTCAATATGGTTCGGGCCGGTGAAGCTGGAGGGAACCTTGATGAAATCCTTGACCGGCTTGCTGGTTATTATGAAAAGCAGTACGACACACGACAAAAGGTCATTTCAGCTCTCGCATATCCGGTCGTTGTGTTGGTTATTGCCATTGGGATCGTGATCTTTTTATTAAGCTTCGTCGTGCCCAGGTTTGCGGATATGTTCCTGTCCTTCGGAGGCGATATCCCTCCGATTACACAATTTGTGATGAGTTTAGGGGAAATTTCACAGAGCATGTGGTGGTTGTTTATCGTAATTCCACTTCTTGTTTATGGGGGAATTCAGTATATGAAACAGTACCCACGATTCTCTTATGGACTCGACCTTGTGAAATTAAGAATTCCTATCTTTGGTCCTCTTATTCAAAAGGCGGTATTAGCTCGTATGACACGGACGATGAGCTCATTATTTAATAGTTCTGTACCGATTTTACAAGCGGTTTATATCACAGAGCGTATTGTCGGCAATAAAGTTGTCGAATCGGTCCTGAAAACGACAAGAAAATCCCTTGAAAAGGGAGAATCCATGGCAGCTCCGATGCAAAAGCACTGGATCTTTCCTCCTCTTGTGACTCAGATGGTTTCTGTTGGGGAGAGCTCTGGTTCTTTAGATCATATGCTAGGGAAAGTGGCTGATTTCTATGAATCTGAGCTAGATTACGCAACAGATCGGATTAAAAGTTTAATAGAACCTATAATGATTGCTTTCCTTGCCCTGATCGTCGGCGGGATTGTAGCAGCCATTGCCATCCCAATGTTCTCTATTTTTGAACAAATTGGGTAAATGTGCTAAATTCATAAGATAATAGTGGTAATCATGAGACGGATTTACTATAATGGGTGTAGATGATTACACGTATGAAGATACCACCGGAAGCGACGAAAGGTTGGCTGTATATGGGCACTTAGCCACCCTGGAGCGAGTAGTGCAACCGACCGTACATAACAACAGACATGTTCATGGTGTGGTCGTTTTTGTAATGAGAGTTTCATAATTATTTATTATAAAAAAGGGGAGAACAGACTCATGTTAAAGAAGTTTCGTCAATTGATGAACAAAGATGAGAAAGGTTTTACGCTTGTTGAACTACTTGCAGTTATTGTTATTTTAGGGATTATTGCGGCGATCGCAGTGCCTAGTATTGCTGGAGTTATTGAGAATAGTAAGAAAGATGCAGTGGTTAGAAGTGCTGAACAAGCATTGGAAGCAGCTCGATTAAAAGCGCTATCTGAAGATGACTATGATTTTACAGCATCTTTCGCTACTCTGGCTTCTGACGATTATTTAGAAAATAATACCTTCACTGGTGGCGTGAAAGTAGAAACTGACACTAATGGGGACGAAAAATACAGTGTATATGTAAGTGGTGGAAACGGATATTCACTAGGAAGTGAGTCCGCATATAAAACTAAAGATCAAATAATTAGAGATAATGTCTCAAAGATTACAACTACGGATTGATAACTTATTTATACCCCTGTATTTACAGGGGTGTTTCTTTTAGAAAAAAGTAGAAGGTGATAGATAAATTGTATACTTTCAGTTATGCGATTGTTTTTACTGTAGGGTTGGTTTTGGGTTCTTTTTTTAATGTGGTGGGTTTCAGAGTACCGATTAAAGAGATGAATAGGAGTTCTAGATCTCAGTGCCCAAATTGCAAATACACATTAAACTGGTATGATTTAGTGCCGATACTTTCCTACATAACCATAAAAGGCAAATGCCGCAAATGTAAAACGAGTATTTCACCCCTATACCCGATAGTCGAAGCGGCTACGGGATTTTTGTATGCTTATAGCTTTATACGATTTGGCTTCTCCACTGAACTTATCGTTGCACTCCTTTTCACTTCGTTACTCGTTATTATTACAGTAACCGATCTAAGCTATATGCTTATTCCTAATGTAATCCTACTCTTTTTCTTACCGCTTCTCATTATTGGTAGAATTGCTTCCCCTCTTGACCCATGGTGGGATTCGTTAGCGGGAGGGGCGATAGGTCTCATTTTAACAGCCATCATTATTATTGCTAGCAAGGGCGGTATGGGTGGTGGAGATATGAAGCTGTTTGGTGTCATTGGCGTTGTGCTTGGATTGCCAGGAGTGCTGTTAGCTTTTTTCTTATCTACTTTATACGGATCTCTCATAAGTGGAGTGTTGCTTTTGTTTAAAAAGATTGATCGGAAAAAGCCAGTTCCATTTGGACCCTACATTGTGTTAGGTGCTTTAACGAGTTATTTCTTCAAAGCTCCTATTATTGATTGGTACCTTCACTTATTCTAATCAGAAAGGCAGGTGACTGAGTGTGTTCAAGCTTAGAAAGTCAAAAGAGCGCATTAACATTATATTTAAAGACCATGTACTCCGATATATAGAATGTGACACTCCGGAGCTAACGGGTATAGTGGATTGCGGAGAACGTTATCTGGAAAGTGGGATTATAGAAGAAGGTAAGATCGTGGATGCAAGGAAACTCTCTTCTATTATTGAGGAGTTGGTTGAAGAGAAAGAGTGGCGTAAGAAGAAAGTATACTTTAGCGTGCCAGATGCCTCCGTTATTATTAAACCGTTTCATATTCCGAATGATTTAAAGACGGCTGATGAGGTAAAGGGATACTTGTATATGCAGATCGGTGAAGGGTTGCATCTTCCTTTTGAAGAGCCCGTATTTGATTATGTCGTGTTAGAAGAGAAGACGAATATGAACGAAGTGCTCTTGTTTGCCTATCCGGAATCACGGGTTCGGGCTTTTGAGTCAGTTCTATTAGATGCGAATACGAAACCAGCTGTAGCGGACCTGACTTTTTTGTCTTTATACCGTTTATATTATGATTTGGATCATGCCCGTTCAGAGGATCATTTACTGTCCCTTCAGTGGAATTTGGATGGTGTCGTGTTAACGGTTTTTCATAATTGCCATCCTCAATTTACACGTTACATGAAGAGTGGATTAGATCCTAACTTGTGGGAAGTACCGGTTGAAGGGGATACAGACGTACGTTTTACAGGTGATGATCAAGAAATCGAGGCCTATATGGAGGAACAGATGAGAGAAGTCGAGCGCATTATGAACTTCTATCGCTATTCTGTCACAAATGGCGAATCCGCTGTTACAAATCTATTAATCTCAGGTGATTTTCCTTTGTTACATAAAGTGTATGAAAAGTGCCAGCGCGATTTACAGTTGAACGTAAAAATGATAGACTCTAAAGAATTTTCAATAGCCGAAGACGGAGTCATTCCATTTCGATATTCAGAGTCCGTTGGCTTAGCCCTGAAACCATAGGCGGGTAGACGTTAGGGGGATCGAAAGTCGATGAAGGTAGAAATAAATTTACTTGAACAGAAAGAGAAACAAAATTTGGTGCCTTATTTAATGGCTCTTGCGACTGTCCTTGCCATTCTCTTCATTTGGCTCCTCCTTTACATGGACAAGCAAAAAGCTTTAGATGAAGCAGAAGATGTGAATAGTCAAATTCAGCAAGTGAGAGTAGCGCAACAGGAGTATCAGGAAGCGCTGAAAGATGAAGTTCAGACCAATCGTCTTGAATTGCAGCGTTCTGTTGAGGCATTAGAAAGCAACCTTTTCCCTGCAGTCTCACTTCTTGAGCGAATGGTCTCGTTGTTGCCAGAGCGTGGATTCTTTGAGCGCTACGTCTATGTTCGTCCTCAATCGCTGCTTCTTTATGTTCGATTCGATGACTTTCAGGATGTGGCAGCTTATACAAATACGCTAATTGAAGAAGATTATGTGGAAAATGTGTCGGTCCAACAAATTACGTCGAACGTACTCGAGGAAGATTTAGACCCCACTCAGTATAGACCGAGATATGTGGCTGAATATGAAGTGACACTTAATAAAGACCTATGGGAAGAGAGGGGGCAGGACGATGAAGATTGAATGGAGACGAATACATACGATTGTTGTCGTTTTACTTGTCATCGTCTTTCTCGCTTTTTACTGGATTGTTCACTCTCTCTATGTAGATCCAGCTCTTCAAGAAGTCGACCGAGTGAAATCTTCACTTAATAATGAGGAAAGAATACTCAATTCACTTGCCGATCAAAAAACAGAGCAGCAGGATCTTACCTTAAAAACGTCGCGAGAATTGCAATTAAAGCTCCCGGTTCTGCCTGTTCAGGACCAAGTCATTCTGGCTATAGAGCGGGCTGAAAACGTGTCTGGAACATATATTGAGTCAGTTGTTCTAGATGGTGACGAAATGATAGAAACAGGAGAAAATGAGGGTGGAGATACGGTTGAACCGACCAGTGAAACAGAAGAAGAAGTGGCAGAGGAAGCAGAAGAAGCATCAGCTGTTGATTCCCCTCCTGTTATGCCATCGGTGAATGCACTTACGTACCAAGTCAACGTTCAGGCAAATAGTTTCAAAGATTTAACACTTTTTCTTGAAGAACTAGAACAGATTCCTCGCCTGGTAAGTTTTGATGAGATCGAGTTTCAACCAAATGAATCTACTACTGATGAGGGGGAACAAGTTTCTTTTCTTGTAACCTTTTCTGCATTTTATGAACCTGATTTAAGCGGATTGCAAGATGAACTTCCCCAATATCATTATCCTGAACCCTCTCAAAAAGAGACGCCATTTGAAGATGATGAGGATTTATCCGAGGCTGAACAATAGAGCCATGCACACCCTTTCAATATGAAAGGGTGTTTTTATGTCTTTTTGCCAAATCATGGCGAAAAGACGAGAACCCCAGATGACAGAAGTCGCCTTTCTTTTCTCTAGTCGTGTGATAGATTGAAACAAACTAGTAGAGAAATGAGGGGAGCATGTGGACAAGCACAATAAGATCTCCGTTCGTATTAATGGAGAAGATACGTATCTTGACCGGGACAAAGATGTGAAGGAAAAGAATGTTACAGATGAGTTAGTCGTCGCCAAAGAAGAGCAGGCGTCTGCGATAGAGGAGTGGATGGAAGAGCAAGAAAAGAAAAAGCAGACTGATGAGGATGTAAAGGAAAAGCTACCCGTTTATGAGCGGAACTATTCTCCTAAGAAACGATCGTTTTCTCTTCCATCTGAAATGAAGCAATTATTAATTGCTGCAGCTTCAGCCATTCTTGTGGGAACACTCATCGGTTTTATTATGATTCGAATCTTTGGTGGTATTGAGGGTAGTGCTAATGGTGGGGCTCAGCCTGCTATGCCAGCGCTTCAGCCGGGAACTTCTCAAGGTCAGGGGGGAGTAGCGGGTAATGGGAACGCGCAAGCTCTTTCATTTCCTGGGGTTTCTGCCTTTGTTGTACAAGCTGGGATCTTCTCAACTGAAGAGAAGGCAAAAACGTGGGCTAGCAATTTATCTGAAAAGGGGTTAGAGGGTTATGTCTGGCCTAGGGATGGACAATTTTATTTATTTGCAGGCGTAGCTTCATCTAAGGAGAATGGAGAGAAGATAGCTACGTATTTAAAAGACCAAGGATTTGAAACTTTCGTGAAAGAGTGGCATGTAGGGAGTGGCGACAAAAAGGTAGCGCAAGCTGAAGGGACATGGATTCAATCTGGTGTGGAGGCGTGGAAGAATGTATTGCCAGCCACAACGTCCTTAATTGAAACAGGTTCAGGATCTGCTTCTGAATTAGCAGCTAAGGTTGATGCTTGGGAGCAAGCGATTCCAAATGAAGCTTCAGAGAGAACAGCTCCAATCCAAGAAAATTTTAATCAATTTAGCCAAGCAGCCCAAGCATTTGAACAGAATAAAAGTACAAAAAGTCTTTGGGATATGCAAACGAGTATGCTTTCTGTATGGCATGCTTACGAACAATATCTGAAGTAAATTGAAAAGGTGCTCCCTGTGAGGGAAGCACCTTTTTATGCTTAAGCTTTGTTCATATTGAGAATCGTTAAACATGATCGGAACTAACACTTAAGTAAGAGTGCATAATAAAGCCCCCTTTGTAGGTATCCTAACGGTATCGGAGGAGGCTTTACTATGATTCGTTATGTGTGTGCCGGGCTAGTGCTGTTATTTATTCTATTTATATCAGAAAACCAGATTAAAGCTGAAGTCATTCATATTACTCAAAAAGACGATACGCTCTACAATATAGGGGAACGCTATAATATCCCGCCTGATCAGCTAGCAAAGTTAAATGGAATGTCTAAGGAACGAAAGCTTGTACGAGGCCAGTCCATTTTAGTACCAGGTCAGGCATACATCGTTCAACCATCAGATACTTTATATAAGATCGCCAAACGTCACAAGGTAAGCGTGAATGAAATCATGGAGAAGAATGATTTGAAATCAACAAAGATTCTTAAAGGTCATACGCTTACTGTTCCCAAAAAACAAAAGACACCTATAAAAGTTGGAGCCTATTTTATTCCTCAAGACAAAGTATACAATGACCAGATCATAGATAATCTTGGTCAGTATTTAACAACGATCTATTTATTCAGCTACACACCGAATAGAGATGGGACGTTAAGCCCTATATCACTAAAAGGAAGTGTGAATAAAGCCTGGAGAAAGGGGGTATTGCCATTTGCTACTGTGACAAATTTAAGTGCAACCGGGTTTGATCCAGATCTTGCCCATGAACTAATTCGTACAGAAACAAAGCGAAAGACATTTATCAATCACCTCTATTCTTTATTAGACCGTCATGATTACAAAGGTGTAGTGATTGATTTTGAAGGGCTTCATCCTGAAGATCGGTCTTTGTTTTCTCGTTTTATTAAAGAGCTTAGCGATCGTTTGCACCCGAATAATATGAAAGTACATGTTGCCGTTCCTCCTATGCAAGGGAGTAGTTCTCCTTCTTATAGTGCCGCTTTTGATTATAAGACACTTGGGGAGCATGCAGACACTCTTTTTCTTATGACCTATAATTGGCACTGGCTTGGAGGATCATCTGGACCCATTGCGCCTATTTATAAAGTAAAGAAGACGTTAGAGTTTGCTACATCAGTTGTTCCGCGGGAAAAACTAATGCTTGGTATTCCAATGTACGCCTACGATTGGGTGGTCTCTAGTAAGGAAAATGTCGAAGGAAAAGCTTATTCTGTTCAAAATGCAATTGCCACATATATTCGTCATGAGAGTCAGATTTATTATGATGAGCAATCAGAAGCACCGTGGTTTCGATATAAGGATGAACAAGGTCGCACGCATGAAGTATGGTTTGAAGACCCGAGAAGTTTATTAGCGAAGTTTGAACTTGTTCGGGACTATCAGTTAGGTGGAATGGGGGCTTGGCAGCTAGACTTTAGTATGCGCCAGAGCGAAACTTTATTGAGATCTGAGTTTAGCGTGCTGAAATAAAGGGAAAAAAGAGTTGTTGGGTTTGCTTTTTCTATTTCCGCTTATATCTAGAGCGCAATTTTGCATTTTTGTATACGAAAAAAACGATATTAAAATACTGTAAAGAATGTAATAGTTGTTTTCACCCTTTTGCGAGGGTGGCTTTGAGCAGGTATGATGAAACTACCCTGTAACGATCAGAACAACGAGAAAAGGATGATGTATATGTCACAACTTATTTTGGCTTCTTCTTCTCCAAGAAGAAAAGAACTATTAGAACAAGTTCATATCCCATTTCAAACAAAAAAGCAGGATGCGGACGAGTCAAGTTTACCATTTTATAATCCTCGTGCTTACGTTCAAGCTCTAGCTGAACTTAAAAATCGTACGGTCGAACTTCAAAAACACAATGAAGTTATTTTAAGTGCCGATACAATCGTAAGCTTTGAAGGTAAAGTGCTTGGAAAGCCACAATCAGCTGAGGAAGCTTATGAAATGCTTTCTATGTTAAGTGGTGCTCAACACGAAGTCTACACGGGGGTTATGCTTCGCTCTTCGGAACAAGAATCGTTTATTGTAGAGAAGACAACGGTTGAATTCTGGCCATTAACGAAGGATGAAATTGAATACTACATCGAAACAGGCGACCCTTTTGATAAAGCGGGTGGCTATGGTATTCAAACATATGGTGCTACGTTGGTGAAAGGGATTAAAGGGGACTACAATAATGTTGTCGGTCTGCCACTTTCTCGTGTCGTTCGCTCCTTGCAAGCTTATGGCGTCTATCCTTCTTTACCTGAAGTGGAGAATGAACGTACAGGGAATTAAGTGAAGGGAGGCGTTGATGTGCCAGAAGTGCCTGTATTTATTAAGCAGGTCCCCCAGGAAGATCGTCCGAGAGAAAGGCTGATTCGACTGGGGGCACGTCAATTGTCCAATCAAGAACTGCTGGCTATTTTGTTAGGAACAGGTACCAAGAAAGAATCGGTGACCTCTTTATCTCAAAGGTTGCTCGTTCATTTTGAGGGGTTACTGTTATTGAAAGATGCAACGATTGAAGAGCTAACAGCCATTAAAGGCATAGGAGAAGCGAAAGCTGTGAATGTTCTGGCGGCTCTTGAAATTGGCAAGCGGATTCATTTTCATAAACCAACAGAGCGCTATACCATTCGAAGTCCTGAAGACGGGGCTGATTACGTCATGGAAGAAATGCGCGATTTAAAGCAGGAGCACTTTGTGGTCCTTTTTTTAAATACCAAAAATCAAGTCGTTCATAGACAGACTATTTTTATTGGCAGTCTAAATGCCTCAATCGTACACCCTAGAGAGGTGTTCAAAGAGGCCGTGAAACGCTCTGCAGCTTCAATTATTTGTGCCCATAACCATCCCTCGGGTGACCCCTCCCCATCTCAAGAAGATATCCACGTCACGCGTCGGCTTATCGAATGTGGAAAGATGTTAGGGATTGAGGTTCTTGATCACCTTGTCATTGGTGATCATAAATATGTCTCACTTAAAGAAAAAGGATATTTGTAAGATCGCTTCTGTTTCAATTGTATAAGTCTCCCCCTCCTTTCCTTCGATCTGCCTATTCTAGAAAAAATGACCCGATTACTACTATCTATTTCTTCTGTTTTTTCGTATAATTGAAAAGAAACCCAATGCTATCAAGCGCCAGGCGTAAAGTATTCTTACTTACGTTTGGCGCTTGTTCACTTGATAATAAAAGATGTTCCTACTAATGGGGAATAGGGAATTGAACTGAAACAGGTTTGGATTACATATTAATTATGAGAACGAATAAAGACGTTCGTGAACCGGTCATAGAAAGGAAGATGTAAGGTGGTTGGATTTGGATTTTCGCAAGATTTAGGTATTGATTTAGGTACGGCTAACACGCTAGTTTTCTTAAAAGGTAAAGGGGTTGTCGTGAGAGAACCTTCTGTTGTTGCTAAAAATATGAACTCAGGAGAAATACAAGCGGTAGGTAGCTCGGCTAAGAATATGGTAGGGCGTACGCCTGCTAATATATCAGTCATTCGACCGATGAAGGATGGGGTTATTGCAGACTACGATACCACAGCTGCTATGATGAAATATTACATCAAGAAAGCCCAGAAGAATCGTTCTTCATTCGCTAGGAAACCAAATGTAATGGTTTGTGTTCCTTCTGGTATCACAATGGTAGAAGAACGTGCGGTGATTGATGCTACAAAACAAGCTGGAGCTAAGGATGCATTTCCAATAGCTGAGCCTTTTGCTGCGGCGATTGGTGCTGGTTTGCCAGTGTGGGAACCGACTGGTAGTATGGTTGTAGACATCGGTGGAGGAACGACAGAAGTAGCGATTATCTCACTTGGTGGAATTGTTACGAGTCAATCTATTCGTGTAGCAGGCGACGAGATGGATGACTCCATTATCCAATACATTCGTAAGCAATATAATTTAATGATTGGTGAACGATCAGCTGAGACGCTAAAAATGGAAATCGGTACAGCAGGAAATCCTGCAGAAGGTGAAGAATTGGATATTAGAGGGCGTGACCTTGTGACGGGTCTGCCGAAGACAATTACCATTACCGCTGAAGAGATTGCAGGATCGCTTAAAGACACAGTCGATCAGATTGTGGATGCCGTGAAGAATACGCTTGAGAAGACTCCTCCAGAGCTCTCAGCAGATATCATGGATCGTGGTATTGTCTTGACTGGAGGCGGAGCCCTTCTGAAGAATATTGATACAGTCATTAGCGATGAAACAAAGATGCCTGTGTTTGTGGCGGAAGACCCACTTGATTGTGTCGCAATTGGTACAGGTAAATCTTTAGAATATATTCATCACTTTAGATCACAGCCGAACGTGGCTTCTAGAAGCATGGATTAAGTAGGTGTAAGGTATGCCATCATTTTTTCGAAATAAACGACTGATTCTCATTCTTGTAAGTATTATATTTCTGGTGGCGCTCATTGGATTCACAATTCGAGATCGAGAGAATTTAACCCTGCCAGAGCAATTCTTGCAAGATACAATCGGTTGGGTTCAGACAGCTTTTCATGCCCCGGTACAGTTTGTTACAGGGACATTCGACAACGTGTCTGATATTAAAAACACGTATGAACAGAACAAAGTGTTGAAGCAAAAGTTGCTTGAGGACCGCAATTTACTTGAAGATATACAGCTTTTAAGGAAAGAAAATAAAGAACTTCGCAGTATGTTAGATAAGAATGAAAGTTTAGGTGGTTATACCCCAATCCAGGCTACTGTTATTGCACGAGGGCCTGAAGAACGGTGGTATAAACAGCTTACGATTAACAGAGGTGAGCAACACGGGGTTCAAAAAGGTATGGCGGTCATTACTGGTAAAGGAATGATTGGGAAGATCCAGAGTACCTCTCAGGTAACTTCAACCATACAGCTTCTGAGTGGATTTGGGGGAAGCAACCTAATCCACGCGAAAGTGGTCGGAGAGGACAATCAATATGGTCTAATCGAAGGTGGGTATGATGAAGAGAAGAAAGCTCTACTCTTGAAGGAAATCCCTTATGATGCCAAGATTGAAAAAGGCCAGCTTGTCGTTAGCTCAGGAATGGGAGGCGTATTTCCTAGTGGTTTAGAAATTGGGAAAGTGCGTGAGGTTGTTATTGATGAATACGGCCTAACCCAACTTGCTTATGTGGAACCAGCAGCTGACTTTTATGAGATTAACCACGTGTCTGTTGTAGATCGTGATATGTTCTCACCAGAGCTAGATGAACAACCTGAGGATCCAAATGAAGAGGAGGAGGGACAATGAAGCGTTTACTCCTTCCTGCTATTCTTTTAGTATTTCTCATATTAGAAGGGACGGCTACAGATTTCTTGCCGAAAGAATGGCTGCTCTCTGATTACTATATGATCCCGCATTGGGTGTTTGTCATCCTCGTGTACATAGCTATATTTTACGATTTTGACAGCACGTATTATTGTGTGTTTTATGGCATTATATTTGGTTTTCTTTTTGACCTCCTTTATACAGATATTTTAGGGGTATATATGTTTACCTACGGAATTGCGGCTTATATCATCCATGGAGTGAAGAAGCTCTTACATGCAAACATGTTTGTCGCAATTCTAATGAGTATAGTTGGTGTAGCATTAGCTGATGCTCTCATATTCTTCTTGTATTCTTCCGTACAAGGGTTTGTAATGACGTGGAAAACCTATGCGCTTATGAGTTTGATTCCCACATTACTGGCTAACCTAGTATTCACGCTCGTTTTATATCCATTCTTACCACCGCTTCTTTACAAGTGGTCAGAAGAGCAATTGGCAAGCCAGAAAGCCGTGTAGGCAAAAGGAATTGCGAGACAAAGAGTCGAATATATTGTTTGAGGTGAAGCTTCCGTGAGTACCAAGAAGCAAGTCGTTACTATAAAAGGCACAAAAGATGGCCTAACATTACACATTGATGATACATGCTCGTTTCACGATGTTTTGTTTGAACTAGACCGAAAGATTTCCGGGAATTATGTTGACGAAGACCAACCGATGATTACTGTAAATATTCAGCTAGGAAATCGGTACTTAGATGAAGAGCAAAAAGAAGAACTTCGTGAAGTGATTCGTCGTCATAATAAGCTAGTTATTGATGAAATTCACTCTAACGTTATAACAAAGGATGAAGCACACGAATGGGAGATTGACCGCGCTGTTAATCCAATCTTTAAAGTCATTCGAAGTGGACAAGTGTTAGAGGTTCGCGGTGATTTATTACTCGTTGGAGATGTAAACCCAGGAGGAAAAATTGTCGCAACAGGAAACATCTATGTAATGGGAAATTTAAGAGGAATCGCCCACGCAGGCGTAAATGGAAATACAAAAGCTGTTATCGCTGCTTCATACATGAAGCCAAACCAGCTTCGCATTGCAGATCTTTTAAGCCGTTCTCCTGATTATGATGAGGCTGAAGGAGCGTATATGGAATGCGGGTATGTAGATGACAAGCAAGAAAAGATCATAATTGATCGTTTGCAACTTCTCACACAAAAGCGCCCTGAGTTAGCAGGGGTAGAAAGGAGCATGCTAAATGGGTGAGTCGATCGTAATTACATCAGGAAAAGGTGGCGTCGGAAAAACCACGACTACAGCCAACCTCGGAACAGCCTTAGCGCTTATGGGGAAGAAGGTGTGTTTAGTTGACACAGATATTGGACTTCGGAACCTGGACGTGGTGATGGGACTTGAGAATCGTATTATCTATGACATTGTCGATGTCATTCAAGAGCGTTGCCGCCTTAAGCAAGCTTTAATAAAGGACAAGCGTTTTGAGTACCTATCTTTATTACCTGCTGCCCAAACCAGTGATAAATCAGATTTAACTCCAGAGGGTATGGTCACGATCGTTCAAGAATTAAAGCAGGACTATGATTACATATTAATTGATTGTCCTGCGGGTATTGAACAAGGATATAAAAATGCTGTGGCTGGAGCTGATAAAGCTATCGTTGTAACGACACCAGAGAAATCTTCAGTACGTGATGCTGATCGAATTATTGGTTTGTTAGAACAAGAGGATGTAGAACCTCCTCGTCTTATTGTAAACCGCATTCGAAATCACATGGTCCAAAATGGAGATATGTTAGATGTCGACGAAATTGTAACCATCTTATCTATTGATCTATTAGGAATCGTGGCTGATGATGACGAGGTCATTAAAGCATCCAATCACGGAGAACCTGTAGCCTTTCAACCGAATACAAAAGCAGCATTAGCCTACCGAAACATCTCAAGAAGAATCCTTGGTGAATCGGTGCCGTTATTATCACTAGAAGAAAATAAAAGCTTTGTTTCTAAGGTGAAACGATTTTTTGGGATCCGTTCTTAAAAAAGCTATATCTAGACTAATAGTGAAAAGCTCAGTCCAGTGTTTTTGAAAACGCTGGACTGAGCTTTTTTGCGAAAGTTGTACAATGATAAGGGAGGGTGGTTGAAGACTCAAAGTTGAAAGGGTGTTTCCGATTGCGTTATTAGAGCTTAAGGTGGTTCAGGAAATCACTCGCTTTCCGCAGTCCCACGCAACGTGGGGGCGTTCGACGTTGGCTATTAACACGGTCTTAGTCGAACCTCCTCTTTCACCAATGAGCCTCCTGCTGCCTCAGGGGGCTCGCAATTTCCTGAACCACCTCTGTCATATATGCTGTAACGGAAACATGCTATATGTGGGATTATCGCAACTCTCACCACCCTTTAAATGGTGGGACGTTCATAGAATTATAGCCAGGGGTGTATGGGGAACGGGGAGACTCCTGCGGGAGAAAGAGGTAGACGAGATCCCGCAGAGAGCGGAGCGAACGAGGAAGCTCGACAGCTCGCCCGCGGAAAGCGAGTCGTTCCCCAGACAACCCAAGCGCTCAATAAACGTAACGTCCCCATGCACACAATATTGAGAAATCCTAGCCTTATTCTTTCTCCCAATTCATAACTCGTCTACCTCCATCATAAACTTGTACAAAGAATGGATGAAGGAATGAGGAGAGGCTATGAAAAGAGACGTTAAAGACATTCGAAGATCAATCGCGGAACGTAAAAAGAAGCGAGGGGTGGGAGGAGAACGAAAGTCTACATCAACTCAGGCTGTTTCTTACGTACAAGAAGAAGAGAAACACGGCTACTTCCCTTTTTCTGAAAATGATCGTGGTTCAAATGCAAACGCTCAGTTCCTGACGGCTTTCTTATTTAAAAGTGTTATTGCAGGTGTTTTATTTTTCTCCGTTGCGATCCTTTACAGACTCGATGTCGCATTCCTGGAGACCCCGAAACAATGGGTGGATCAGGCGGTAACAGAAGAGTTTCAATTTGCTGCTGTGAATCAGTGGTATATGGATAAGTTTGGTGAACCACTAGCGTTTCTCCCTCAATCACCGGGAGAAGGTGAGGTGGTTCCAACTGCATCGGGTGAATTAGCCCTACCTGTGAGTGGGAGTATAAGGGAATCATTTCAAACAAACGGTCAGGGGGTTGTCATTGAGACTACTTCAAAAGAAGACATTCTCGCTTCTGGTTCCGGGATGGTGGAGTTTGCAGGAAAAAAAGAGGATACGGGGAATACCGTCATTATTCAACACGCAGACGGCAGTAAATCTCACTACGGGTACTTATCAGAAATTAATGTGAATCAGTACCAACAGGTTACAGCGGGTAATGTCATCGGCAAGACGGCACCTGCTGAAAACGGGACAGCTGAAACGGTCTATTTTGCCATACAAAAAGGTGGTCAATTTGTTGATCCAATTGAGGTGATCCAGGTTCATGACGAGGCTGATCAATAATCATTTTCACGTTCATCCGCTGCTTTGGATACTGCTTGGGATCGGCATTTTGACCGGTTCCCTGTGGCAACTTGTTATTATGTTCTCTCTTGTATGGATACATGAGCTGGGTCATTATGCAATGGCCCGCTTTTTTAAGTGGAGAATTCGCTCGGTTATGCTTTGGCCTTTTGGTGGAGTGATGGAAACAGAAGAACATCATACACGACCATTCCATGAAGAGGTTCTTGTTGTTGTAGCTGGACCTTTACAGCATGTGTGGTTATGGGGAGCTATTTCCTTGTTGGGGTATACAGGGTGGTTGTCACCGGCCACCATCGAGATGATGCATGTATACAACGGGATTTTGTTTTTATTTAATTTATTACCAATTTGGCCGCTTGATGGAGGGAAGCTTTTGTTCCTTTCTCTTTCCTATGCGCTGCCGTTTGTACGCGCTCAGCAAATTCTATTGTATTTATCAGTCTTCTTCTTGGTTGTCTCGCTAGTCTCTGCTTTAATCTTCTTACCTTTTTCGTTAAGTACAATCTTTTTGGCAGCTTTCCTGTTATGGGAAAATCGGCTAGAATGGAAGCAAAGAGAGTATTCCTTTCTGCGTTATCTAATGAAACGCCATGAACAGAATGGTGAAAAGGTTCATAAACTCCGTGCTATTCACGTGAATGAAGATATTCCTGTGATGCACATCTTTAGGCAATTCAAACGAGGAAACCACCATCAAATTTTTGTAACACGTCCGAATCAAAGTCGAGCGCAAATTGATGAAGGTGAATGTTTGTATTATTATTTTACAATGAAACAATCTCGGGCTAAAGCAGCAGAACTCGCAGAATGGTTTGCTTCATAGAGAAGGTGAGAATAGATGAAAGACATTTATATTCAAACGGTGCCAACAGAAAAATGGGCAGTCGTCATGGAAGAAAGTAAGATCGACCTGGTATCTGTTTCAAGACAAGATGACGAAGATCTCGTTGGAAATATATATATAGGAAGAGTCGTTAATATCGAGCCAAGCTTACAAGCGGCCTTTGTACATTTTGGCCCCAGTAAGCTTGGCTTTTTGAAATGTTCAGAGATTCCTGATTCAAGACAGAATCCAGAAAAACGAATTGAACAGCTCATCCACGAAGGTCAGGCGTTATGGGTTCAGGTTACAAAGGATGCCATTGAAGATAAAGGGGCGCAGTTAACGGCGAATGTTACGTTGCCAGGCCAGGACATCGTTTACCTCCCTTTTGGCCAGTACCACGCTGTGTCGAAGAAGATTGAAGAAGACAGACGTAATGAATTAATGGAATTAGCCTCAGGTTGGAGTGAGGGAAAAGAAGGGGTCTTGTTTAGGACGTCTGCTAAACATGTATCTGATACTAGATTACTGGAGTCCTGCGGTCGTTTGAAACAAGAATGGAAAGAGATCGAAACAGCCCTCCAAAATCGCAAACCACCTGCCCTGGCTTTTGAGGACCCTGTTATACCTGATCAAATTGTAAGACAATACGGTGAAAATGAAGTTCAATCGATTACAGTCGATGAACAATGGGTGAAGCGCCATATCGATCATCGTTACCCTCATCTTGCATCTAAGTGTGAGTGGAAAGATTCCACTCATCAAAAACCTTTTACAATAGACCAAGTGATCGAGAAGGTTATCGAGCGCAACGTGCCGCTCCAAGGTGGGGCGGAGATTGTGGTGGATCAGACTGAAGCTATGGTAGTAATCGATGTAAATTCAGCCAAAAAAGTGGGGAAAACCTCGAAATCTCAATCAGTGCTGCAAACCAACGTCGCCGCGGCCAAAGAAGTAGCTAAACAAATCAGGCTCAGGAATTTATCTGGCATGATTTTAATCGACTTTATAACGATGAAAAATCCAAAAGACCAACAAAAAGTTATAACGGCTTTGAAAAAGGAGCTTAAACAAGATCCAGTTCGGTCTGAAGTACTAGGATTTACGAAGCTTGGACTGCTTGAAATGACGAGAAAGCGTACCTCGTCCTCTCTTTCTTATAGGATCGCTGAAAAAAGGCCGGATCATGTGTTAACACTTGAGACAAAAGTCTACCAGCTAGAGAGGGAACTTCTTTCTTATCGAAGAAGTGATAAGGAGGTTATCGTGCTTGAAGTCGATCCCGAGCTCCTTTCCTTGTTCAGGGAGAAAATCGACATCGAAAAAATAAAATCTTTCCTTTACAAAGAGGTCTATGTCCTTAATAATAGTAAAAGCGATAGTTCCTATCGCATCCGTTATGTAGGAGATGAGAAAAATCTGCAAGAGCGACCTTTTTATATCGACGGGTCTCTTGACAGGTTGTTTTAGAGGTGGTAACATCTATATGTTATGTCTCGTAGCACCAAGTGCTACAACCGCTCAAAACAGGTTTTTAAGCTCTTAGGTGAGCACCTGCATGGCGAGTCTGAGTGCAAGAGGAGGTGCAAGTATGTACGCAATTATTGAAACTGGTGGCAAACAAGTCAAAGTAGAAGAAGGTCAAACAATCTACGTTGAAAAAGTTGAAGCTGCTAATGGTGAAAACGTAACGTTCGACAAGGTACTTGTAGTAGGTGGCGAAGACACAAAAGTCGGAGCTCCTTACGTAGACGGTGCTTCTGTTACGGCTAAAGTCGACAAACAAGATCGTGGCCGTAAAGTAACTGTATTCAAATACAAGCCTAAAAAGAACTACAAGCGTAAACAAGGTCATCGTCAACCTTACACAAAACTTACTGTTGAAAAAATCAACGCGTAAGGGTGCCTTATGATTCAGGTACTTGTAACACGAAATGAGCAAAGCCACATCATAGACTTTGAATTGAGTGGACATGCAGAGAGCGGTCCTTATGGACATGATCTCGTTTGTGCTGCTGTTTCAGCTGTATCTTTCGGTGCAGTAAATGCTGTGATGGAACTTTGTGAGTTTGAACCTGTCATCGAGCAAGAGGGTGAAGGTGGCTATTTGAGAGTTGAACTCCCGGATTCCCTTTCTCCTGCTGTGTTTGAGAAAGCGCAAGTCTTGTTAGAAGGCATGATGATATCACTTAAAACAATTGAACGTGATTATGGTCAATATATTACAATAGTCGAACCATAAGGAGGTGCAGCCCAATGCTACGTCTGAATTTACAATTCTTCGCCCAAAAGAAGGGTGTAGGTAGTACAAAGAACGGTCGTGACTCTGAGTCTAAGCGTCTTGGAGCGAAGCGTGCTGACGGTCAGTTTGCGACAGCTGGTTCTATTCTTTACCGTCAACGTGGTACAAAAGTTTACCCAGGTGCTAACGTAGGCATCGGTGGTGACGACACACTATTCTCTAAAGTAGATGGTGTTGTTAAATTTGAACGCTACGGTCGTAACCGCAAAAAAGTTAGCGTATACCCTGTAGCTCAAGAAGCGTAAGCTTTTTAGAAAAACTCTAGCCTTCGGGTTAGAGTTTTTTTATTGAGATGTGAATGAGTGAGATGAGCTGGTGCTCGAAATATTAAGCATCTTTTGTCATATGAAATCGTAAAGGAAAACCTCTCTTATGAACCCTCTGGAATTAAATCGCTACTTTTCAACAATCTTTTCCCAATGACCCTAAGTCTGCTATACTTTTACTATTATGATAAAAGGGGCGGGATATGATGAAAGTTGATGAGGTGGAGAATCTCTTGAGGCACTACCGGCATGATTGGATGAACCAGTTACAGCTTGTGTATGGATATGCCACAATGGACAAGATGGAATTAGTAAAAGAGAAACTCCAGCATATTATTGCGGTTTCAAGAGAAGAATCAAAACTAATGAGTCTTAAGGCACCAAGGTTTTCGCTTTGGGTCGTGCAGTTCCGTGAGCATTATAATCAATTTCATATGACCTATCATGTAGATTCTTCGCTAGACTTGTCTGCTTTTGATCAGTCCTTGGTTCACTCATTAAACCAATTCATGTCGAATCTGAAAAAGCATGTGAATGAACTGAATTTATACGAAATAGAGATGTCTGTCACGAAGGGTGAAGCACCTGTCATCACGCTGGATGTGAGTGGGGATTTAAATGCAGTAGAAACCCTGAAGTCAGAGATCCAACCAATACAATTTGTAAAAGACATAGAGATAACAGACAGACAGATGTTAATCTCTTTGTTATTAAAATAAGAGGTGAAAGAAATGTTTGTCGATTCGGTTAGTGTTTATATAAAAGCCGGTGACGGAGGAGACGGAAGTGTATCCTTTCGTCGAGAGAAATATGTTCCTATGGGCGGCCCAGCTGGCGGTGACGGTGGTAACGGAGGCGACGTAATCTTTGAAGTCGATGAAGGCTTAAATACACTTATGGACTTCCGGTATAATCGTCATTTTAAAGCGAAACGTGGCGAACACGGAAAAAGTAGAGGGGCGCACGGGAAGAACTCTGATCCTCTAATTGTGCCGGTCCCTCCAGGAACAACGGTAAGAGATGCTGATACTGGAGATGTCCTTGCTGATTTAATTGAACACAAACAGCAAGCCATTATCGCTAAGGGGGGTCGTGGTGGCCGTGGAAACATCAAGTTTGCGACACCTCGTAACCCGGCACCTGAGATTTCTGAGAATGGTGAACCAGGTGTAGAGCGTAATGTTTCATTAGAATTAAAACTGATGGCTGACGTTGGACTTGTAGGATTTCCGAGTGTGGGGAAATCGACACTTCTATCTGTTGTTAGTGCAGCTAAGCCTAAAATAGCTGAATATCATTTTACAACCATTACTCCGAATTTGGGAGTAGTTGAGACAGAAGACCAGCGTAGTTTCGTTATGGCTGACCTTCCTGGATTAATTGAAGGCGCTCATGAAGGGGTAGGGCTTGGTCACCAGTTCTTGCGCCACGTTGATCGTACGCGTGTTATTGTACACGTTGTGGATATGGCGAGTATGGAAGGGCGCGATCCATATGAAGATTTTGTGACGATCAACGAAGAGTTAAAACAATACGATGAAACGATATTAGAACGTCCTCAAATTATCTTAGCAAGTAAGATGGATATGCCTGAATCTGAGGAAAAGCTTGAAGAATTTAAATCTCAGCTTGAGCAAGATATTCCGATTTACCCGGTCTCTTCTATTACACGTCAAGGGTTAAAGGAAGCATTGTTCGCAGTTGCAGATATTCTTGAAACAATTCCAAAAGATGATACGCCTGTTGAGGAAGTGGAAGAACGCGTTGTGTACCGCTTCGAGAAAGAAGAGACTCCGTTTGAAATTACGCGTGAATCTGACGGTGCCTTTGTGTTAAAAGGACCGAAGATTGAGAAATTATTCAAGATGACCAACTTCGACAGGGACGAATCTGTCAGCCGATTCTCTCGTCAGCTACGTACAATGGGAGTAGACGATGCCCTACGTAAACGTGGTGCGAAAGATGGCGATACGATTCGCTTACTTGATTTTGAATTTGAATTTGTCGAATAGACTATTCAAAAGGGGAACGAGATCATGAGTATAAAAAATGAACAATTTTTTTTAGTCCGTAGTGACGTTTTACCAGAGTCCATGCAGAAAACATTAGATGCAAAAGCCTTGCTTGAGAGAGGGAAAGTTGATTCGGTTCATGATGCGGTACAAAAAGTAGACTTAAGCCGAAGTGCGTTTTATAAATACAGGGATGCTGTATTCCCTTTCCAAGCAATGGTGAAAGAGAAAATGATTACGCTTTTCTTTCATTTGGAAGATCGTTCTGGTACGCTTTCTCAATTACTTGCGGCGGTTGCTGAATCAGGCTGTAATATTTTAACGATACACCAAACGATTCCGTTACAAGGGAAAGCGAACGTAACGCTTTCATTGAATACATCTGGTATGAGTCAATCAATTGATCAATTATTACAAGATTTCAAACGCTTAGACTTTATAGACCGAGTAGAGGTTGTAAGTAGCGGAGCATAGCTGAGGGGGATTCATTGTGGTGAAAGTAGGATATCTAGGTCCAAAAGGAACATTTACGAATATAGCAGTAGACGCACTTTTTGAAGCGGACCAAACGGTTAGTTTCCGAACGATTCCAGAGTGTTTAGATGCGGTGGACACACAAGAAGTTGAGCTAGCGGTGGTTCCTGTTGAAAATGCAATTGAAGGGACAGTGTCCATGACAATTGACTATTTAATTCATCAAGTGGAACTACCTATTATCGCAGAAGTGGTTGTGCCAATTACGCAGCATATCCTCGTTCATCCTGAGTTTGAAGGGGATGTGGAGCGTATAGAGCACGTGTATTCTCATAGCCATGCTATTGCTCAGTGTCACCAATTTATTCATAAAGAGATGCCTGAGGTTGAAGTGCATTATAGTGCTTCAACAGGAGAAGCGGCTGCAAAGGTGAAGGAACTTAAAGGTCAGCACGCTGCTATAGGGAATGCTCTTGCGGCGCAAGAGTACGGTTTAAAAGTGTTAAGAGAAAATGTTCATGATTATGATAATAACCATACACGCTTTGTGGTGGTTCAAAAAGAGCAAGCTCCAGTAGAGATGAAGGATCATGAAGTGAAACAACAAAAAACAACACTAATGGTTACGTTGCCTAGTGACCGAGCAGGTGCGCTTCATCAAGTTCTCTCCGCCTTTGCTTGGCGAAAAATGAACCTTTCAAGAATAGAATCACGGCCTATGAAAACCGGGTTAGGCAACTACTTCTTTATTATCGATGTTAATAAATCCTATGATTCCATACTGTTTCCGGCTCTACAGCAAGAACTAGAAGCGTTAGGGTGCCAAACCAAAATCCTAGGCACTTATCCTTGCTTTGAAATTCAGTCAAATGCAGTTCATGAAATGTAATAAAAAGGCCTCTTTCCTTGTTAGGGAAGAGGCCTTTTTGATTTAGTAAAATATATGCCGTAGTTTAGAGGTTGCGCTATATAGAGGCCTGAAGATTGATGTGCTTCGTTGCTTTTTAACACAATTCGAGTCGCTTCTGGCATGGCCAAGATGATAAGACAAAACTGGAATCCGGAAAAAAGTTAGGCAAATCCATCAATCTTTTGGTTGTTCATGCATATGTTGTATGGAGTTCATCTGTTATTTATTTTCTTATGAGAATGCCTATAACAGAAAGAAGGGAGTAACTGCGGTGAAAATACATGTTGTTCAAAAAGGGGACACATTGTGGAAGATTGCCCAAAAATATGGGGTGAACTTTGAAGAGCTGAAAGCGATGAATACGCAGCTCAGCAATCCAGATATGATTATGCCTGGCATGAAGGTCAAAGTGCCAACGGATTCAAAGCCGGTAAAAAAAGAGATGAAAAAGTACCCGGCAGAACATCCGTATAAAGATACGTCACCAAAGCCGTTACCTATGATAAAAGAAGAGAAAAAAGAGCAGCCAAAGGAAATGCCAAAAAAAGAGATGCCTAAAAAGGAAATGCCCAAAAAAGAAGCTGTTAAACCAGCAAAGCAAGAAAAGCCGATGATGCCTGTGCAGCCACAGCCTCAAATGCCTATGCAGATGGCTCCTATACAAATGCAATTTCCAACTATGGAACAACAAATGCAGAATTACTATACGACGGTGAATATTCCTAAGATGCCTCAATATAAAGAACCTAAACCTGAAGTTAAACCAAAAGCAAAAACGGAACCGAAACCTAAAGCGAAACCTGAAGCGAAGCCTGAAGCCAAACCTAAAGGGAAATCTGAAGGGAAGCCTCAAGAAGTAAAAGGGGTTCAGCAAGGGGAGCAAAAGCCGCAACTAATGCCTCAAATGCAGCAACAAATGCCTCAAATGTCGCAACAGATGCCGCAAGTGCAACAACAACCCATGCAACAACAGCCGGTGTATTATTATCCAATGATGCATCATCCTTGTGTACCTTGCCCTCCTCATCCGTGTATGCCTTGCTATCCACATCCCCAATATCTAGGGAGTAGTGATGTGAATTGCTACGATGAAGGGCAAATGATGCCAATGCAGCAAGGTATGGTTCAAGGAGCATATGATGAATCTTCTGAATCATCTAGTATGGATATGCCTCAAATGCCGGGTCAAATGCCAGGTCAAGTGGCAGGGATGAGTGATGATTGCGGATGTGATGATGGATACCAGCATGGATACGGAATGCCGCAACAAGGATACGGAATGCCGCAACAAGGCTATGGCATGCCGCAACAAGGCTATGGCATGCCACAGCAAGGATACGGGATGCCGCAGCAAGGCTATGGCATGCCAGAACAAGGAGGCGGAATGCCGCAACAAGGGTACGGAATGTCAGAGCAAGGAGGCGGAATGCCGCAACAAGGATATGGTATGCCACAGCAAGGCGGAGACCAGGGAGGCTATGGTTTCCCTCAAATGGGACCAGGAAGTTCTCAATTTAGTGGATTAGATATGCCTAGATTTGACGATGACGACGAGGATTATTAAATATGAAGAATTTAAAAGGGGAAGTCGGAAGCGACTTTCCCTTCTCTTTTTTTGAGGAGAAGGCAGGTTTAATTATTCGTAATTTCAAAGTTATTAAGCCTCATGTGCTATTGGTGTCTACAGCATCAGGCTCATTTATCTTAAAGCGATATAGTTCGGTTCATTCTGTCAGTCAGCAATGGGGATTGTTTACAGGTCTTCCTAAAGATTCTCCTGTGATTCCATTTTCACCTTTCCCATCAGGTGATTTTTATATAAGAGATGAATATGGTTCAACCTGGACATTAGCTCCTTACGTGTATCGTTGTGAGGCCCTAAGCTATAAGCGTAAATGGGATAGGGAAGCTGCGTGTGATGTGTTGAATCAATTTCATCAAAAGGCTAAGGGAGTTAAAGTCAAATCAGTGATTGTGAAGCAGCCTTTGTATATTCACTGGAGGAAACGGTTTCGCCTGTTTGAGAATCATTATTATGTGTTTAGACGACATGGTTATGGTGGCCTTTTTGATTCTTTATGCCAAGTATCAGAAAAAGCATACAATCAATTTGTGAAGTTAGATTGGTATAGTCTTGAGAATCGTGGGGTGAATGAGTTTTCTTGGGTTCACGGGGATGTAGCGGCTCATAATTTTTTAAAGACAGAACATAATAAGGTATATCTTATTGACTTTGATTTGGCATCACAATCTCCGAGGGTTTATGACTGGATTCAGATTGCTCAGCGTTTTTTACCATTTATAGAAGATCGTGAGGAAATCGCTTGTATAGAACGTAAACTATCGCAAGAGGAAGTTCCTTTTTTTCGCCTTGGATTAGCGATACCAGCCTCTCTGGTAAGAGAGTGGAATACGTTTATGGCAAGTTATCCATCATCTGAAGAGGTTCTTTACTACCTTCAAGTGCTTAATGGAAGGTGGCACAAGCAACTAACATTTGTGGGACAAAACAAATTTATGCTAACATAATATGAGAACTAACCTAACATAACTTATGGTAACTGAAAGGAAGAGCGTACTTATGCAAGAAAAAATTGATAAGCTTGTGAAATGGTTGCAAGATCAAGCGAATGATGCAGGATTAGAAGGGCTTCTTGTAGGAGTAAGTGGAGGGATTGATTCTGCTGTCGTAGCACATTTAATTAAGCGTGCGTTCCCAGACAATTCGCTGGGTGTAATCTTACCGTGTAAGAGTAACCCAAATGATCAAGAGGCAGCTCAAAAGGTTATTGACAGCTGTGGCATTAAATCAATGACTGTGGATTTAACAAAAACACATGAAGTGATGTTCTCAACTATTCAAGACCAACTTAAATCTGCAGGTGACTATAACGAAAACCAAGAGAAATTAGCTGATGCAAACCTGCGTGCACGCTTACGTATGAGTACGTTATACTCTGTTGGAACGAATTACAAATATCTTGTAGTAGGAACAGATAATGCAGCTGAATGGTATACGGGTTACTTCACTAAGTATGGTGATGGAGGCGTAGACTTAGTACCGCTTGTTCACTTAACAAAAGGTGAAGTTCGTGATATGGCACGTGAACTAGGAGTTCCGGAAGAGATTATCGAGAAGAAACCAAGCGCAGGCCTGTGGGAAGGTCAAACAGATGAAAACGAAATGGGTACATCTTATGAAATGATCGACAAACATCTTAAGGGCGAAGAAATCCCTGAAGAAGACCGTGAAATTATTGAAGATATGCATAAGAAGAGTGCTCATAAGCGTGAATTAGCTGCAGCTCCTCCTCAATCGTAAATAATAAATTACCTAAATGTAACTCGGTTAATGAAAACCTCCCTAAGCCATCCTAAGGATGAAAGGGAGGTTTTTCTCATGAAAAAAGAATTCATGATAGGCGCTGTTCTCTCTCTTGGATTACTTGCAGGTTGCGGTGGTGCCGAGGAAGAATCCATTCAAACTGAACTTGAACCAGAGTCTTTGAACTCCGAATTAGAAGGTCAGGCTGAGAAGAACGCTAAAGAAGATCGTAATCAAGATGTCGGCAAAAATCAGCCAAAGTTTCAAACGAATATTGATACAGAGTATTACCAGTATGAATTAGAGCGATCTCGTCCTAAAAATGGCGAGGCTCAAAAAGAGTATCCAACAACCCCAATTTCTGATAAGGGTGCGAACTCTTATAATAATAAAGAGTACGACAAGCAATCTAGAGAAATTGGGAAGCGTTTAAGCCAGTCTCGGTATGTTAAGACTGCACAAGTCGTTGTGACAAATGATGCTGTTCTAGTAGCAGTAGAAGAGCCAGATCGTGCGACTTACACAAGGGTGGATGTGGCTGAAAAGGTACGTGCAGCGTTGAAAGAAATGCCTGAAACTAAAGGAAAAGAAATCGTAGTGTATACAGATGAACGCTACTGGGATCGAATGAAAGATCTTAAGAGCCGAATCAACCAAGATGAACAGATGCCAGAAGGAATCGACCAATTTAGAGACAAAAATTATAAATAACTAAAGAGTGCTATAGAAGCGCTCTTTTTTTTATGGATTTTCATGCTGCGCAGGTCATGGAGAGTGTTATTTACATATGTCAAAGGAGCTTTTGGCCCTGAATTGGCAGGCTTTTTCAATTTTTTTCTTTGTGTTATAGTAAAAATAGATTTTAATTTTTTTATGGAAAGATGAAGAGAGGAGAATGTCCCATGGCAGGTCATTCGAAATGGGCCAATATTAAGCATCGTAAAGGTGCTCAAGACAAAAAACGTGGAAAGCTATTCATGAAAATGGCAAAAGATATATATGTAGCAGCCAAAGAAGGTGGAGGGGATCCTGAAACAAACCCTCAGCTTCGTTTAATGATTGATAAAGCAAAAGCAAATAATGTGCCGAACGAAAACATCGATCGTGCGATTAATAAAGCAACTGGTGGCTTAGATGGTGCAAATTACGAAGAGTTCACATATGAAGGGTACGGTCCAGGCGGGGCAGCTGTTATGGTAGAGGTGCTTACCGATAACCGTAACCGTACAGCTTCTGAAGTTCGCCACGCTTTCAATAAGAACGGTGGGAACCTTGGAGAAAATGGGTGTGTTTCCTTTATGTTTGATCGTAAAGGGTATGTTGTCATTGATCGTTCTATAGTAGAAGTTGATGAAGATGAATTGATGCTTGAAGCGATTGAGGCTGGCGCAGAGGAAATGGAAACAACAGAAGGGGCATTTGAGATCTACACAGACCCTGAAGCCTTTCAAGACGTTCGTAATGCTCTAAAAGACCAAAACATTTCTCTTGATACGGATGAAGTAACGTTCTTCCCGCAAACATACTCCGAGCTCGACGGAGAAGTTGCTGAGCAAATGGAAAAGTTAATTGATATGCTTGAAGACCTAGAAGACGTGCAAGAAGTCTACCATAATTTCCGACAAGCATAACCATACCTTAAGGATAAAACTTCTAATTTTGGGAACCCTAAAATTAGAAGTTTTTTTATTCCTAAAACACAACCTGACATTCTTTAGTGAATGAAAGCGTGCCAGACACCGTGTTGTGCTTTAAAGGGATAAAGAATGATGGAGGTGGATGGTTTGCGAGGAATTCGTTTGGTAATAATCATAGTGACTTTCTGTTTGTTTGTAGGTGGGGTTCGTGTTATGGACACTTTGCCGCTTAAGGCTTCAGAATCTTCTGCTAAAGAAGGAGCGGAAACGAATGCAAGTGTTGAGCAGCCTCTCGAACTAGAAGTTGTGTTGAAGCGCGAGTATATTGATGGACACGTCGGTGAAGAGCGTAAAAAAGAAACGATATGGGCGATGGAAGACTTCTGGGCGCGTTATGAGGGCTGGGAGCTTGTGGATCAGCGTGAAGGTCATATTACGTTTAAGAAAGTAATTGATGACCTCTCGCCATTTGTGAAAGAAGCAGGATATTTTGGCTTGAATGAAGGCAATGAACTCATTTTATTTGATGGTTCAGATGAACGTTCTGAGGTCATTCAATCCTTTTTCCAAATTGATGTTGGGAAGCTTGAAAGTTTCCAAAGTGAAGAATTACAAAAAGGAATCAAAATCAAATCTAAAGATCAGTACTTAAGTTTACTGAAAAAATATGAGTACTTTTCGATTACGCCAACACCATAACAAAACCCCTTCCTCAGGCCTGAGGAAGGGGTTTTGGTTTATATGTATTACGATTGCGTTTTACTCTTTGGTGGTCGGTACACTTTTTCAGCATTCACTCCGAGGTTTTTGAGATATTCCACAATACGATCGATCGTACTCATAACTAACACCCCGTTCCCTGATAATATACGTCGATCATACATCTTCATGACCAGTCAGTCAATATGAAAATATGTGCAATTCTGAATCTTTTATTTACAATGTCGTTATTCCTTATCATATATTCTTCCTTTGCTTTCCTTATGCCTAACGGAGCAAAACGGGGGCCTGCGCTTTTGGTACATCCAGCTCCGGCCCCTAGTTCCTCGGGGTCATAAGGCAATCAACTGCGGGAAGAAAAGGCCCTTCCCTCCGTTGCTTTCCTTATGCCCGACGGAACTGAACAAGGGGCCTGCGCTTTTGGTACATCTAGCTCCGGCCCCCTGCTCCTCGGGGTCATAAGTCAAATAACTTCGGGAAGGAAGAGCGCTTCCCGTAGTTCTTCGTCTTATGCCTGACGGAGCAAAACGGGGGCCTGCGCTTTTGGTGTTCATATGTTAAAATATATAGAGGTGACTACGGATGTAAGGGAGAACGATTGTAATGATAGCTTATGTTAGAGGGAATGTGGCTGCTGTGTCGGCTGAGAATGTCGTTTTAGAAGCGAATGGCATTGGTTATGAAATTTTATGTGCGAATCCGTTTGCCTTTCAATCGATGAAGGGGAAGGAAACGCTTATATATACGTATCATTATGTAAGGGAAGATTTGCAGACGTTATATGGTTTTAAGACGTCTGAGGAGAAGGTGATCTTCTCTAAGTTATTAAATGTATCTGGTATCGGCCCTAAGGGTGCTCTTGCTATTGTTGGTTCAACGTCTGTTGGTGAAGTGGTTTCGGCAATTGAGCGGGAGGATGACACATTCTTAACCCGTTTCCCTGGAGTTGGGAAGAAGACTGCTCGACAGATGATCCTCGATCTAAAAGGAAAACTGACCGAATGGTTACCTGTGGAACAGGACGAGACGAGTATTTTCTTTGAAGGTGAACAAACGCACGAGGAACAGTCGAATTACGTAGATGAAGCGCTCGAGGCGATGAAGGCGCTTGGTTATTCGGATAAAGAAATTAAATCCATTCGACCTAAGCTTCAAAAAGAACAATGTTCAAGTGTCGATGAATATGTACGTAAAGGGTTAGCCCTTATGATGCAGAAAGCGTAAGTAAGGAGGGTTACCATGGATGATCGGATGGTTAGTGGGGAGGCCATGACAGATGATGCTTCAGTCGAATTAAGTCTCCGGCCACAAACGCTTGCTCAATACATTGGGCAAGGGAAGACAAAAGAAAACTTACGAATTTTTATAGAAGCTGCGAGAATGAGAAATGAACCTTTAGACCATGTTCTTCTCTATGGGCCTCCAGGGCTTGGTAAAACAACATTAGCTTCCATTATAGCAAGTGAGATGGGTGGCCAATTTAGGACGACGGCTGGTCCTGCAATTGAAAGGGCTGGTGATTTAGCTGCAATTCTTTCTTCTCTTGAAGCAGGCGATGTTTTGTTTATAGACGAAATTCACCGTTTGCCAAGGTCTGTTGAGGAAGTACTCTATCCTGCTATGGAAGATTTCTGCCTCGATATTGTCATTGGCTCAGGTTCAGAAGCGAGGTCCATACGGCTAGATCTTCCTCCTTTCACACTCGTTGGCGCTACAACAAGAGCAGGTTTACTTTCTGCTCCCCTTCGAGACAGGTTTGGTGTGTTAAGTCGTTTGGATTACTACACTACAGATGACCTTTGTGAAATTGTGAAGAGAACGTCTGAAATTTTTGATGTGGAAATTGATGATCAGGCGGCGGTCGAGGTGGCCCGTCGTTCACGGGGAACCCCGCGTATCGCCAACCGTCTTCTGAAGCGAGTGCGTGATATTGCGCAAGTAAAAGGGGAAGGCGTTATATCTCGTGAAACAACAGACCAAGCTCTGAATATGCTTCAAGTCGATCAGGCTGGACTTGATCACGTGGACCATAAGTTGTTACTCGGGATTATGGATCATTTCAGAGGCGGACCTGTTGGACTTGATACAATATCGGCAACGATTGGAGAAGAGTCGCAAACGATTGAGGATGTGTACGAACCATTTCTGTTACAAAAAGGGTTTATTCAACGTACACCAAGGGGCAGACTAGTAACACATTTAGCCTACGAACACTTTAATCGGGAGGTGCCTGGAAGTGAGTGAATTCCCTAGGATGTTTATTGTTTTAGGTGTTCTCTTCATTGTGATAGGCCTCATTTGGAGCATTTTCGGGAAGCTTCCTGGAGACTTCCTCTTTAAAAAAGGAAATACAACCTTTTATTTTCCGATCATGACGTCTATTATAGTGAGTGTTGTCGCAAGCGTTGTGCTATATATTATTGGGAAATTTCGATAAGAACTAGGTAGGGAGAGACATATGAACATAAACGATTTCGACTTTGATTTACCAGAAGAGTTGATTGCACAAACTCCTCTGGAAGATCGAACGTCTTCCCGGTTACTTGTGATGGACCGTGAGAAGGAAACTATAGATCATAAACATTTTTACAACATCACCTCATACTTAAAGCCTGGTGATTGTTTAGTTTTGAACAATACGAGAGTGCTTCCTGCACGTTTATATGGTGTAAAGGAAGACACAGGTGCTAAAGTAGAAGTATTGCTTCTTCATCAACGTCAAGGTGACGAATGGGAAGTTCTTGTGAAACCAGCTAAAAAGATTAAGCTAGGGACCAAGATTTCATTTGGAGATGGAAAACTCGTGGCTGAATGTACAGAGTTACAAGACCATGGTGGACGAATTCTGACATTTTCGTATGAAGGAATTTTTCTTGAAGTATTAGAATCGCTAGGTGAGATGCCGCTTCCTCCTTATATTAAGGAACAAGTGTCTGACCGGGAGCGTTATCAGACCGTTTACTCTAAAGAGGAAGGTTCTGCAGCAGCGCCTACAGCAGGCCTTCACTTTACGAAAGAACTTTTACAAGAAATTCAGGACAAGGGTGTGGAGATTGCTTATATTACACTCCACGTTGGTCTTGGCACATTCCGTCCTGTAAGTGTGGATTCTGTAGAGGAGCATGATATGCATGCTGAATTTTATCAGATGTCAAATGAGACTGCTGATCAACTAAATCGAATTCATAACAACGGTGGGCGTATTATTCCGGTGGGAACGACTTCTACTAGAACACTTGAAACCATTGCAAGAGATCATGGTTCCTTTAAAGAAGCATCTGGTTGGACTGATATTTTCATTTACCCACCATATGACTTTAAAGCGATTGATGGGTTAATTACGAACTTCCACTTGCCGAAGTCTACGTTAATCATGCTTGTCAGTGCGCTTGCTAGTAAAGAATTTGTGATGCGAGCATACAAGGAAGCTGTTGATGAACAGTATCGCTTCTTTAGTTTCGGCGATGCGATGCTAATTTTATAATGAGAGATAGAAAGGGTATGAATGATGCCAATTAGGTACGAACACATAAAAACATGTAAACAAACAGGAGCTCGTTTAGGTCGAGTTCATACACCCCATGGTTCTTTTGAAACTCCTATGTTTATGCCGGTAGGGACGCTTGCTACTGTTAAAACGATGGCCCCAGAAGAGCTGAAGCAGATGGGAGCGGAGATCATCCTCTCTAATACGTATCACTTATGGCTAAGACCAGGAGAAGATATCGTAGAAGAAGCAGGTGGCCTTCATAAGTTTATGAACTGGGATGGGTCCATTTTAACGGACTCCGGGGGCTTTCAGGTCTTTAGTTTAAGTAAGCTACGTGACATCAAAGAAGAAGGGGTTCATTTCCGTAATCATATTAGCGGTGAGAAGCTATTCTTATCACCTGAGAAAGCCATGCATATTGAAAACGCTCTTGGTGCTGATATTATGATGGCGTTTGACGAGTGCCCTCCATATCCAGCGAGTCACGAATATATGAAGAAGTCCGTTGAGCGAACAAGCAGATGGGCGGAGCGTTGTTTAGAGGCTCACAAACGTCCACACGATCAAGGCCTATTCGGCATTGTTCAGGGTGGAGAGTACGAAGATCTTCGTCGTCAAAGTATTAATGATCTAGTCTCTATGGACTTTCCTGGTTACGCGGTTGGAGGTCTATCCGTGGGTGAACCAAAAGATGTGATGAACCGAGTGCTAGATTTCACAACACCCTATCTTCCGACTGATAAGCCTCGCTACTTAATGGGAGTAGGTTCTCCTGACTCTCTTATCGATGGTGCAATGCGCGGTATTGATATGTTTGATTGTGTATTACCTACCCGTATTGCTCGTAACGGAACATGTATGACTTCACAAGGTCGTTTAGTGGTGCGGAACGCCAAATTTGCTCGTGACTTCGGTCCAATTGATCCTGAATGTGATTGCCATACATGCCGAAATTACTCAAGAGCTTATATTCGTCACCTAATTAAGTGTAATGAAACGTTTGGTTTCCGACTTACAACTTATCATAATCTTTATTTTCTGTTAAAATTAATGAAGCAAGTCCGAGAAGCGATTCGCGAAGACCGTCTTGGTGACTTCCGTGAAGAGTTCTTTGAACAATATGGTTTCAATAAACCAGATGCTAAAAACTTCTAAATGATAGAAGCTTCTTATTGAAAGGAGGGAAAAATCCATGGCAGGTTCTGCAGGTTCATTAATTATGCTAGCCTTAATGTTTGTACTGTTTTACTTCTTGCTTATCCGACCGCAGCAAAAGCGTCAAAAGCAAGTTAAACAAATGCAATCTGATCTTCAAAAAGGAGATCATATCATTACGATTGGCGGCATGCACGCAACCATTCATGCGCTAGATGAAAACACGCTTATCTTACAGGTAGAGGATGGAACGAAACTTACATACGATCGTTCAGCTATCCGTGAAGTTGTGAATCAGAAGGCATGATGAAAAAACGCGCTCATCTCTATCTAGAGATAAGCGCGTTTTTTATTTAGATTTTCCTCCTACATTGACTCCCATGATTCCACCTAAGAGAGCCATGACCACATAACCGCCTAAATAAAGGAGTTGCGATGTCGACATGCCTTGTTGATACCCTAGGAATTGAAACAAGAGAACAAATGCAAAGAACCCTAAACCTGTTAATAATCCAAGCAGCCAGCCTTGTTCTTTTCCTTTTGCCCCTGCTATAAATCCTCCGATAAATAGCGTAATTAATCCAATTACAAGTGTTGCCCATTGTAGAGTTGGTTGTGACATTTCCGAGAATTTAAGGAATAAGGCCAATGTAAAGCTACTCAACACCATAATAATAAGAATGGTGCCCCATCCATAGGCGAGTGCCATCATTCTTTCTTTAACCATATTGATTCTCCTCCCTGTTCGTCCACCTTTTTACCACTTTATTCATAAAAAAATAAAATAGAATAAAATATTTTCTTAAGGTACGTGAATATAGTAGTAAAAATGGACAAGAAAAAAGGGGGGTTCTAATGGAAACGACCCTGGCGGTTGCTGTGTTTATCGTTAGCTATGTGTTTATTATGTCAGAGAAGATAAATCGTGCATTGGTAGCTTTAGCGGGCGGAGTCCTTATGTTGTTAAGTGGTATATATGGCTGGGAAGAGGCGTTTACTAGCTTTATTGATTGGTCCACGATTACGCTTTTATTCTCTATGATGGTGCTCGTTTCAATTACGAAAAAGACAGGCTTATTCGAATACATAGCTATTCTTTTAGCTCAGCGGGTCAAAGGTGCTCCAGTCCCGCTTCTCATTGTGACGGGTGTGTTAACAGCTATAGGTTCGGCATTACTAGATAATGTAACTACAGTCCTTTTGTTTGTACCTATATTACTAACTTTGACTTCAAAGTTAAATTTGCCTGTATTCCCTTATTTATTAACGGTAATATTATGTGCGAATATTGGAGGAACGGCTACTTTAATAGGCGATCCTCCAAACATTATGATTGGGCAAGCGGTCGACCATTTTACATTTATGTCTTTTCTGGTTCACCTTGGCCCGGTTGTTTTGATCATTTTTACAACTACTTTATTTGGACTAGTTTTCTTGTTTAGGAAATCCCTTGTGAAGAAAGAGGGAGACCATGTCCGCACATTAATGGAACTAGATCCTTCTTCATACCTAAAGAAAACTCCGATGCTTTATCAGTCAGTTACGGTACTATCTATGACCATCCTTGGTTTTCTGCTACACGCATTTGTGCATGTTGATTTAACGACTGTCGCTGTTTGCGGAGCCATTCTGCTGCTTTTACTTACAGAAAAAGAATCAAATACAGAAAAAGTCTTTGAAGAGGTAGAATGGGTCACCTTGTTTTTCTTCATGGGGCTATTTATGCTAGTTGGTGGGCTCGAACAAGTTGGTGTGATTGATGAGTTGGCCAGAGGGATGATTTGGTTAACAGAAGGTGATTTGCCGGCAACAGCTCTTATGATTTTATGGATATCAGGTCTTTTCTCAGGAATAGTCGATAACATACCATTTGTGGCAGCAATGATTCCGGTCATCAAAGAATTTCAGTCATATGGTATGACGAATTTAGACCCTTTGTGGTGGTCTCTTGCTCTTGGAGCTTGTCTAGGTGGAAATGGGACATTAATAGGGGCATCTGCTAATGTGGTCGTAGCAGGATTGGCTTCTAGTGCTAGACATCCGATTGGATTTTTAAAGTTTATGCTATATGGAATGCCTGTTGTGCTCTTCTCCCTTGCCGTATGTACGGTCTATGTTTGGTTTCGGTACCTTGTTCCATTTATGCAAGCTGGCATGTAAGCATAGGAAGGGTAAGATCGGTTTACACTAGGAACATTAGGGACAATAGAAAGAAGTGAACCTGGTGTGAATCTAGAAGAAACATGGATTATTATTTGGAGAACGTTTGCCACTTATTTTGTAATATTAGTGATCTTTCGCGTTATGGGGAAAAGAGAGATTGGTGAGCTGTCCATACTCGACTTAGTGGTCTTTATCATGCTTGCTGAGATCGGAGTCTTTTCGATTGAAGAGCCTAAGGATGAATTCATTCACGCAGTCATACCCATGCTTGTTCTTTTGCTGATCCAGAGGATGAGTGCGTGGTTCTCCTTAAAAAGTCAATGGTTCAGGGAAAAGGTTGATGGAAAAGCTTCTGTAATTATTCAGAACGGAAAGATTGATGAAAATGAAATGAGGAAACAGAGGTACAATTTTAATGATTTACTTCAACAATTAAGAGAAAATGGCAACTCGTCTGTGGATGAGGTAGCTTTTGCTGTACTAGAGCCTTCTGGTAAGCTGTCTATTTTAGAGAAACAAGACAATCCGTCTCAAAATATGAATGGATTTCTTATGCCATTTATTACAGACGGCAAGGTCCAAGAGGAGAACTTGAAGCGTAATGGAAAAGATGAGAAATGGCTGTTAACAGAAATACGTAAGCGGGGTTATGAGCACCCTGAGCAAATTTCCTTACTAACCGTAGATCATAAAAACAAATGGTACATCGACGAATACGATGAAAAACAGTAACATAAAGAGGAGGTGTCTTGGAACAGAAGGCATCTTCTTTTTTATACTTAAGAAGGGGGCAGGATTATGAGTGAATCATTCAATTGGCATGAGGCAGCCACAAAAAAGTGGGATCAAAACGTTTCGTTTTGGAGTGAAAAGAGTCGTTCTATGTGGAGTCAAGGGTCCCGAGCTGGAATCATTCCATTCATTAAACACTATATACCAGAGGGCAGCCAAGTAGCTGATATTGGCTGCGGGGATGGTTATGGGGCATATCTATTGAGTGAAGCGGGTTACAATGTAACGGGAGTTGATATTTCACCTAAGATGATAGAGTATGCAAAACGAATGAATGGAGAGCGACTAAAGTTTACACAAGGCGATTTGGCCGATCTTCCTTTTGCTCAAGATACATTTGAAGGGTTAATGGCAATTAACTCACTTGAATGGACAGAAGACCCTAAAAGGGCATTAGAAGAACTGCGAAGAGTCTTAAAGCCAGGAGGGCGTCTGTGTATAGCGATCCTTGGTCCAACTGCAGGCCCTCGACAAAATAGCTACAGAAGACTATATGGTGAAGATGTCATTTGTAATACGATGATGCCTTGGGAATTTGAACAGCTTGCAGGAGAAAATGGTTGGAGAACGATAGATGGTTATGGGGTTTTTAAAGAGGGAGTAGAAGTAGAAGAAGTAGAAGATTTGGCGAAACCATTAAAGCAAGCACTGACCTTTTTATGGGTCTTTGTAGTAGAGAAGCAATAAGAGTCATCTTACTACATAAAAAACCAAGTATAAAATCAGATCTGATTCTATACTTGGTTTTTATTTTAGTTTATCGCTTTTTTTGAAAAAAAGGCAACTGTTGCAATTCTTCTTTAGTTATAAAGCGGAAAACGAACAGGAAGATGATGTAGACACCTGTGAATACTGATATTAACAATAGAAATGGAATAGGAGCCATTGTGGCTTCTTTGAATAGTTCGTTCATTTTATAGCCAATAAACCATGTGCTTCCCATTAATAAAATCATCTTTCCAATGTCAACAAGAGGAATTCGGAACTGGATCGCTTTCATTAGTGTAGCTAGATGTAAGAACGTAACCAGAATAACACCAACTACAATTGCAAGTGCTACACCCATAATACCGAATTTAGGCTGAGTGGCTAATGATAGTAAGACAGCAAACTTTACAACAGCTCCTATCAAACTGTTCCACATGGCAGCTTTCGCTAAATCAAGAGCTTGTAGAGCGGCTTGTAAAGGTGCTTGGAAATAAAGCATTAAGAAGAATGGCGCCATTACAAGCAAGAATCTAGAAGCATTTCCGTGCCCGTACATGAACGTTAAGATTGGTGTAGCGAAAATCGTTAATATAACGGTCGCAATAGCTCCTGAGGCAAAGGATAAACGAATAGCTTGATGTATACGGTAGTGAATTAACGTTTGATCTCCTTTAGCTCCAGCTTCACTTATATTGGGAACAAGAGCAACTGAAAGAGATTGTGTAATAAATGTTGGAAGCATTAGAAGAGGGAGGGCGTATCCCGTTAGTTCCCCGTACTGTTTAGTAGCCATAGCGGTTTGTAAGCCTGCAATGGCAAGGCTTTGTGCTACTAATATTGGTTCTAAGAAAAAGGATATGGACCCAACCATACGACTTCCGGTAGTCGGAAGGGCGATCGACATGAGTTCATTGAATGTGTCTTTACCATTTTTAATATAACTCATGAACTTTCTTCTGACTTTCACACGTTTTTTCACTTTGAACATATGAAGCATGTACAACAAAGAACAAAACTCTCCTAATACTACTGAAATCATGGCACCTGCTGCAGCATATTCGACTCCGTATGGGGCGAGTGCTTTCGTGAATAAAGCGACAAAACTAATGCGTACAATCTGTTCAATCACCTGTGAGTATGCTTGTGGCTTCATATTTTGTCGACCTTGGAAATACCCACGTAACACAGAGGAGATGGCTACAATAGGGACGATAGGGCTGATTGCCAGAAGTGGATATAGGGTCCGTTCATCTGTTAACAAGGTTTGAGATAACAAAGGAGCTAAAAGAACCATTCCTGTTGTAAAAATGATGCTCAATACACCTGTGATAGTGAGAGAGATCACTAGAATTTTCTTTACTTTCTTTAAGTCTCCTATAGCTTCAGCCTCTGCTACCCGTTTCGATATAGCTACAGGTAATCCGAATTGGGTGAGGGTAATAACTAAGATGAGGGTTGGGATGGCCATCATATAAAGGCCTACACCTTCCTCTCCCATAATCCGTGCTACGACGATCCGATTGACAAACCCAAGGAAGCGAGTAATCATGCCTGCTGCAATTAAAATCAGAGTACCTTGTAAAAAGGTTTGTTTGGTCATTCATTACGACCTACCTTCTCAAAGAATTGAAATTCGTATACAATGAATATATGCAGAAAAGGTGGGCAAGCATGACAAGCATTCGTAATTGGTTGAAACATTTGCTATATGATTTGTAGAGCTGAATGAGAGGGGTATTATATATGGAAGAAGGAAAACCTGTAGTGCAGTGGAAGAAGACGATTTACCCTGTATTACAAAGCAAGAAAGAAGAATTTCATTTGCTTGGTTATAGCAAAGCACATGAGGAAGATATTTGGAAATGCCTCGAGAAGAAAGTATGGAAGGGCAATCCAACGTTACGTTTACATAGGGCAGTACAAGATGTGTTTCACTTAAGTGTAGGTACATATATGAGTTACTTAACCGTTCAAGCTTACCAGAGTGATGATCTACTTGCTCAGGTAGAAGCATTAAGGAACCATGATCCAAATAAACAAGAAAATGAAACGTCTTATTGACAGTGCTTCCCAAAGATTTCTATAATTACAATATTGGCGTGTGGCATTTTAGTCACAATGATCATTTCTTCTATACATACAAAAGGCTCACGTAGTTGTAGAGTGGTATTAGTTGAGACCACTCTTTTATGCGTAAGAATGTAATACTATTTCATAAAACGGTTGTTGGAGAAGTCAGAAGGAGGCACTTATACTCATGGTAAAACGCGGTCGTATCGTTGCGTTTTTTCTACTCTTGCTTATCTTTGCAGGTACGATAGGGACAACGATACAAGGAATTACAAAGGATATTCGCCTTGGCCTTGATCTTCAAGGTGGATTTGAAATTTTGTACCAGGTTACACCAATTGATGAAGATCAAGAGATTGACAGGGATGCTTTAGAAGCAACTGTTGAAACGATTTATAGACGTGTGGATTCACTAGGAATTAGTGAAACAAGCGTCAATATTGAAGGAGAGGACCGCATCCGGGTTCAGCTTGCTGGAATTGAAGACCAGAATAAAGCTCGGGAGCTTATTGGTACCTCTGCTCGTCTGTCATTTAGAACCGTTGATGATGATGAAATTCGCATCAATGATGAACCTCTCTCATTAGAAATGGATGAAGAGGATGATAATAATGAGCCAGACACAGAAAATGGAGAAATCTTCAACGGATCAAATCTTGTAGAAGGCAGTGCCCAACAAGAATTTCATCCTGATACGAAAGCTCCAATTGTTACGTTAAAAGTAAAAGATGCAAAAGAGTTCCAAAGTGTAACCAAAAAAGTTTCTCAATTAGGTAATGATCCATCAACACCATTTAATGAGAATTCTATGGTAATCTGGATGGACTTTGGGGAAGAAGATTCTTTTATAGCTGACTTTAACAATCCAGAAGAGCAAGGGTATATATCAGCTCCACGCGTAAGCGAACCTTTACTTACCAAAGAAGTAATGATTACGGGTGACTTTACGGTAGATAGCGCTCAAGAACTTGCCAATATCTTAAATGCTGGTTCATTGCCAGTTGATATGAAAGAGCTCTACTCTACATCTGTAGGAGCGCAGTTTGGTGAGCAAGCATTAAACAAAACGATTATAGCTGGTGCCATAGGGATTGCTTTAATCTTTGTTTATATGCTTTTCTACTACCGACTTCCAGGTGTAGTTGCTGTCATTACTCTATCAACCTACATCTTCTTAATTCTTCTTGTATTTGAATTAATGAACGGAGTTCTGACACTACCAGGAATCGCTGCGCTCGTGCTCGGTGTTGGTATGGCAGTCGACGCGAACATTATAACGTATGAACGTATTAAAGAAGAGATGAAAGCTGGCAAATCTACACTATCTGCCTTTAAAGCAGGTAATAGTAGATCCTTGGCAACGATACTTGATGCCAATATTACAACCATGTTGGCTGCGATTGTCCTGTTTATATTCGGTACAAGCTCTGTAAAAGGGTTTGCAACCATGTTAATTATCAGTATTTTAGTCAGCTTCTTAACAGCTGTTTACGGCTCTCGATTGATGCTTGGCTTACTAGTTAAGAGTAGGGCTTTAAATAAGAAACCAGGTTTCTTTGGGGTTAAACCAAGCCAGGTGAAAGACATAGAAAAAGGCGAAGAGGTAGAAGCGAAAGTCTTTGGCCGCTCCTTTGACTTTGTTAAACACCGTAAGAAATTCTTTGGTATATCGATTGCTCTTATCCTCTCTGGTGCAATTGCATTAGGTGCAATGGGGCTAAACCTAGGAATTGACTTTACAAGTGGTTCTCGTGTTCAAGTACTAGCGGATGAGCCAGTTACAGAAGAAACATTAAAAGAAGAATTCGAAGAAATTGGATATACACCGAAGACGATTGTGATCTCAGGTGACGATGACGAAATTGGTGTAGCCCGTTTTACTAGCGTCCTATCTAAATCTGAAATTGCAGACATCAAAGGTCACTTTAATGAACTTTACGGAAGCAATCCAAGTGTGAGCACTGTATCCTCCATTGTGGGTGAAGAACTTGTGAAGAATGCTGTGTACGCCGTGGCAATTGCGTCCATTGGGATTATCATCTATGTGACGATTCGATTCGAAATTTATTTCGCATTAACGGCTATAGTGGCTCTACTTCATGATGCCTTCTTTATCATCGCGCTGTTTAGCTTAACGCAGCTTGAATTTGATATTACGATTATTGCCGCGATTCTTACCATCGTTGGTTATTCCGTCAACGATACAATCGTTACGTTTGACCGTATCCGTGAGAATCTGAAGCTGAAGAAGAAAGTGAAGACATTCTCTGAGTTAGCAGAGATCGTGAATAAGAGTTTAATGGAAACACTAGCTCGTAGTCTTAATACCGTACTAACGGTCGTATTTGCTGCCTTAATGCTCCTTCTATTCGGAGCAACAGCGATTACAAACTTCTCCTTTGGCCTAGTTATTGGTCTTATTGCTGGTACCTACTCTTCCTTATTCATCGCAGCTCAGCTGTGGTTAGTATGGAGAGGAAGTATGCTTAAACGGAAACCGATTGAGTATAAAGAGAAGAAGCAAACTGGCGGACCACAAGTATAAGTGTAAGAGCTCTCCTGCTAGGAGAGCTCTTTTTTTAATCAGTTTTCAAGCCACCTTCACTTGGGAATAGAAGGAGAAAGAGAGAGTAAAATAATCGAAAGGTTTTTAGAAAGGAGATGGGTTCTTTTGAAGGGACAGAAGAATTTTATTTTAGCCTTAGTATTTGCTCTTATTGTTGCTATTTTCGCTGTGTTTAATGTTGACGCGGTAGAGGTGAATTACTTATTTGGCACAGGCCAAGCTCCGTTAATCCTTATTATACTGGGCTCAGTATTAATGGGCGGATTGATCGCAGGGATTTTCGGCACGGTTCGTAATTATCAGCTTCAACGGGATAATCGAGCTTTAACGGAAAAGCTTAGACAATTAGGGGAGGACCCTGAACGTGTGACTGCACGTAAGGCAGAAGAGGACAAGAATCAGACAATTGAAGAAGAGCGTGCTAAATAATTAAACAATTGTACTGGGAGGATGAAATCATATGATTTCATCCTAATTTTTTGTGTTAAAGTCCTCCCTAAGCACCAAGCCTGCACTTTTCGTGTCTACCTTTTCCACCTGAAATTCATTTGCTCCCCTTACCCTGCTCTTGTATAATGGTTCTGTTAGGGGTGAATCTATGTTACGGAGTAAAGCAAAATGGAATTTAACCCAAGAAGAGGAGCCAAGTCAACCGATTGATCCCTCTTTATCATTGTCTTCTTTAACGCAAGACTTGTTAAGAAAAAGAGGTATTGAAACGAAAGAAGCGGCAAAATTATTTTTATCTCCTCAACTGGAACAGTTACATGATCCAATGTTAATGAATGATATGAACAAAGCTGTTGATCGTGTTAAGAGAGCGATTGAACAAGAGGAATATATATGGGTATTTGGTGATTATGATGCGGATGGGGTCAGCTCAACTGCATTGATGGTTGAAGTCCTTCGTGAAATGGGAGCTTATGTAGAGTACTACATCCCAAATCGTTTTACAGAAGGTTATGGTCCTAATGAAGAAGCATTTCGAAATGCACATGCAGAAGGGATCACGTTAATTATCACTGTGGATACAGGGATAGCGGCCAATCATGAAGCATCTGTAGCGAAAGAATTAGGTATTGACTTAATTATTACCGACCACCATGAGGCTCAAACTGAACTACCAGATGCATATGCAATCGTGCATCCAAAGTTATCTGGCACATACCCATTTCAAGAACTAGCGGGTGTAGGTGTAGCGTTTAAATTCGCACATGCCTTACTAGGAGATTTTCCAAAACACTTATTGGATTTGGTTGTTATTGGAACAATTGCAGACTTAGTCCCATTGCATGATGAAAACCGTATATTAGCTGCACACGGTCTTAAAGCTATTTCAAGGTCTATTCGACCTGGTGTACAAGCTTTAAAGAAAGTATGTAGCATTGAAGGTGACATCACCGAAGAAGACATTGGATTTGCTATAGGCCCTCGTATTAACGCTGTAGGTCGATTACAAGATGCATTTCCTGCTGTTGATTTATTATTGACTGAGAGTGATTCAGAAGCAGAAGCGTTAGCGAATCAAATTCACGCACTCAATCAGGAACGGCAGAAGATTGTTGCTGAAATTGCTGAAGAAGCCGAATCTATGCTTGATGCTCAGGCAGATGATCTTCCTTCTGTCATTGTTGTGGCTAAAGAAGGATGGAATCAGGGCGTTCTTGGTATTGTAGCTTCTCGTCTTGTAAATAAGTATGATCGGCCGACGATTGTTTTAACGGTCGACCCTGAGACTCAGACAGCTAAAGGGTCTGCTAGGAGCATAGATGCGTTTGATATGTTTACAAATTGCATGGAAGTTCGTGATCAGTTTACTCATTTTGGAGGTCACGCTCAGGCAGCTGGAATGACGTTGCCACTCGAGAATGTAGCAACACTTCGAGAAGCGCTAAATGAGCTGGCAGAACAAAAACTAGCACCTGAAGACTTTAAGCAACTCTTAACGATTGACCGAACAGTAAAACTCGAAGATATAACAATTTCAACAATTGAAGAGATTGCGAAGCTATCACCGTTTGGAATGGGGAACCCTAAGCCACTTTTCCGTATAGAAGAAGCAATACCTGCTGAGTTGAGGCAAATCGGGAGTAAACTAAATCATCTAAAGATGCGATTTAAAGCAAATGGAGCAGATATCGATACCATCGGCTTTGGAATGGGAGATTTATACCCTCGTCTCGCTCCTCAATCACCTGTATCAATCGTAGGTGAACTTTCTATCAATGAATGGAATGGTAAGCGTAAACCTCAGGTTATGATGAAGGACCTTTGTGTCGATAACTGGCAGCTCTTTGATTTGAGAGGAAATCGCCACCTTGAAAAGGCAATGCCACGGTTACCATTTGATTATACCGTTGCCATTTTCTTTGGGGAGGCGACAGAAGAGCAATCTTGGGTGTTTGATTACTACCCGGTAATTGAGTTAAACCATGACCCTGAACTCATTGATGATCTACCATTAGATGAGATTGAACATATGGTTCTTATGGACCTTCCGACATCAATGGAACAGATCAGTGCTGTCATTCAGAAAATGACACCTCACAATATTTATGCGTGTTACCGAACAGATGATGCAGCATTCTTAAAAACGTTACCGACCCGCGACCATTTCAAATGGTTCTATGGTATGTTGATGAAGCGCAAGAAATTTCATCTAGAAACAGAAGGACCGAAGCTAGCAGATTATAAGGGTTGGTCAAAAGATTCGGTGGAATTTATATCACACGTGTTTTTTGAACTAGAATTTGTTAGAATAGATAATGGACTTTTAACGCTGAATCCGAATCCTTCTAAAAAAGATTTGGCAGAATCAGCTCTATATCAACAAAAACACGAACAATTACAAGTGGAACAAACGTTATATTTCTCATCCTATCCTCAATTAAAAGCTTGGTTTACCGAGCAAATGGATCGAGTTTCGGACGTTAAGGAGGAAATTAGTTAATGGATTATAAACAGTATATTACGGTTGTGGAAAATTGGCCGACAGAAGGTATCAAATTTAAAGATATCACAACCTTAATGGATAATGGCCCGGCATTTAAGTCAGCGATTGATGAAATCGTAGAGTATGCGAATACAAGAGAAATTGATATTATTGTTGGACCAGAAGCGCGCGGTTTCATTATTGGTTGCCCAGTTTCTTACGCAATGGAAGTAGGATTTGCTCCTGTGCGTAAAGAAGGTAAGCTTCCTCGTGAAACGATTAAAGTTGACTACGGCTTGGAATATGGAAGTGATGTATTAACGATTCATAAGGATGCCATTAAACCTGGTCAACGCGTTCTAATTACAGATGACCTTCTTGCAACTGGCGGTACGATTGAGGCTACAATCAACTTGGTTGAACAACTAGGCGGAATTGTAGTAGGTTGTGCTTTCCTTGTAGAATTAACCTATTTAGATGGCCGTGAGAAACTAGACGGTTATGATGTTCTAACATTAATGCAATACTAAAAGGAAGAAAGAGTGCTCTCAAAGTTATGGGAGTACTCTTTTATCATACGAACGTAAAAACGATTGAAACACGTCCAATAGGTAAGAGTAGAGGTTTTCGACAAAAATTGAGTCTTTCCTCTTTACATTCTCATTAGAATTTTCGATAATTAAACACATATATATGCTACGTCTATACCTATGACGAATTTCTAATAATCAGGTGATAGGATGTCTAAAGATAAAATTTTGACAGCTGATGAAGTGGTAGAACAAGCGAGCCAGTATTTATCTGAGGAAGATACAGGTTTTGTTCGACGTGCCTATGAATTTGCTCAAGAGGCGCATAAGGAACAGTACCGTAAATCTGGTGAGCCGTATATTATTCATCCTGTCCAAGTGGCGAGTATCCTCGTTGAACTAGAAATGGATCCTGTAACGATTGCTGGCGGTTTCTTACATGATGTTGTGGAAGATACGAACGTAACCGTAGAAGAGCTCAAGAATCAGTTTAACGAAGAAGTGGCAATGCTCGTTGATGGTGTGTCAAAGTTAGGGAAAATTAAATATAAGTCAAAAGAAGCTCAACAAGCGGAGAATCATCGTAAAATGTTTGTTGCGATGGCGAAGGATATTCGTGTCATTCTCATTAAATTAGCGGACCGCTTACACAATATGAGAACGCTAAAGCATTTACCTCCTGAGAAACAGCGTCGAATTTCTAACGAAACGCTCGAGATTTTTGCGCCATTAGCTCATCGTTTGGGTATATCTACAATTAAATGGGAACTAGAGGACACGGCTCTTCGTTACTTAAACCCACAGCAGTACTATCGCATTGTTCACCTCATGAAACAAAAGCGTAATGAGAGAGAGTACTATATTGGCGAAGTTATGGATGAAATTCATAACCAACTCGACGAAGTGGATATTACAGCAGAGATCTCTGGGCGCCCAAAACACTTGTATAGCATTTACCGGAAAATGGTGCTGCAAAACAAACAGTTCAATGAAATTTATGATCTTCTTGCTGTACGTGTGTTGGTGAATAGCATTAAAGATTGCTATGCAGTACTTGGAATTATTCATACGTGCTGGAAGCCAATGCCTGGGCGGTTTAAAGATTATATTGCGATGCCAAAGCCTAACTTGTACCAATCTCTTCATACAACGGTTATTGGACCTAAGGGTGATCCGCTAGAGGTTCAAATTCGGACACATGAAATGCATGACATTGCTGAATACGGAATCGCGGCCCACTGGGCTTATAAAGAAGGGTTAAATGTAGAGTCGAATACGCAATCCTTTGATGAACGTTTAACTTGGTTTAGAGAAATCTTGGAATGGCAGAACGAAACCCATGATGCTGAAGAATTCATGGAGTCTCTTAAAGTAGACCTATTCTCTGACATGGTATACGTCTTTACTCCAAAGGGAGATGTCATAGAACTTCCTTCTGGCTCTGTTCCAATTGATTTTTCCTATAAGATTCATACAGAAGTTGGGAATCAAACGATTGGAGCTAAGGTGAACGGTAAGATGGAACCTCTGGATTATAAATTGAAGACAGGGGACATTGTTGAAGTCATGACGTCGAAGCATTCTTACGGTCCATCGAAGGACTGGATTAAGATTAGTCAGACGTCACAGGCCAAGAATAAGATTAAGCAATTCTTCAAGAAACAACGCCGTGATGAAAACATCGCTAAAGGTAAAGAGCTTGTCGAGAAAGAGATCCGTTTGATGGAACTAGAGCCTAAAGAAGTGCTCAACGCTGAAAACCTGGATCGAGTTGCTGAGAAGTTTAATTTCACAAACGATGATGATATGTATGCCGCTGTTGGGTACCAGGGAATAACAGCTGCTCAGATTGCAACTCGTCTAACGGAGAAAATTCGTCGTAAGCAGAATAAAGAAAAAGACCTTGAAGAAACACTTGAAGGTGTTCAAAACGATATTAAACGTCCGCCACACTCCAATAAGAAGAAGAAGGATTCAGGCGTCCGAGTTAAAGGTGTAGATAATTTACTCGTAAGACTTTCTCGCTGTTGCAACCCTGTACCTGGTGATGACATTGTAGGTTATATCACTAAAGGGCGCGGCGTTTCTGTCCATCGTTCTGATTGTCCAAATGTCAAAACAGATGATGTCAGAAACAGACTCCTACCAGTGGAATGGGAGAATACTGGAGAAGACAGTAAGCAGTACAGCCTTGATTTAGAGATTTCAGGATATGATCGAAGAGGACTCTTAAATGAGGTTCTTCAGGCTGTTAATGAAACCAAAACTAATATTACGGCTGTAACAGGAAGATCAGATCGTAATAAAATGGCAACGATTCACATGACCATAATGATTCAAAACATTAGTCATTTACGAAAAGTTGTTGATCGGATTAAACAGATTCCAGATGTATACACAGTTCGTCGTGTACTGCAGTAAGGAGAGTTCGTATGAAGGCAGTTATTCAGCGTGGTCGCAATGCTAGCGTAACGGTTGAAAACAAAGTGACAGGTGAAATAGATAATGGCCTTGTGGTCCTTCTAGGGGTAACGCATGAGGATACAGAAGAAGATGCTAAATATCTTGCAGACAAAATAGTGAATCTCCGAATCTTTGAGGACGAAGAAGGTAAAATGAACTTATCCTTAAAAGATATCGGAGGGCAAATGCTCTCTATTTCTCAGTTCACATTGTACGGAGATACTCGTAAAGGGAGACGTCCGAACTTTATGAACGCTGCAAAACCAGGACCTGCTAACGAATTATATGAATCGTTCAATTCTTTCGTCAAAGACCAAGAAATTTCTGTTGAAACCGGTGCTTTTGGTGAGATGATGGATGTGCAGCTTACAAACGTAGGGCCTGTCACATTAATATTAGAAAGTAAAGATCGTTAAAGTAGATCCATGAAGAGGAGATTTATAGTTGTTTCACTAGTAAATAAACTCCTTATATAGTAAAAGCGCTCCAAGTCTTAATAAGGCTTGGAGCGCTTTTTTGCGATTAGATTAGAAGGTAATAATCATTAAATTATTCGCCTAAATAATCGATAATGCCTTGGACAATACCATTCGTTACTTTATCTTGGAAACCTTTCGTGTGCACAAATGCCTCTTCTTGTGCGTTGGATAAGAATCCTAATTCTAATAGTAAGGCAGGTTGTCGATTTTCTCGAATGACGTGAAAGTCTCCAAACTTGGCTTTCCTATCTCTGAGTCCAGTTGCTTTTACCATCCCATTTTGAACAGCTTCAGCAAAAGCTTTATGCTGATTATGATAGTAATAAGTTCCGATACCAGATACGCTTGGAGATTGAGGGAAACTATTGTAATGAAGAGACAAGAAAGCGTCTGCACCTAACACGTTTGACTTCGTAGCTCTAGAGCTGAGAGCAATATAGGAGTCATTAGGGCGAGTTAAGATAACCTTAGCTCCGGCTAACTCTAAGCGTTCTGCTAAACGCTTTGCAGTCGTTAAGGTAAGATTCTTCTCATAATTTCCATCATGGCCAATCGTGCCTACATCTCGTCCGCCATGACCAGCGTCAATCACAATTGTTTTTCCAACGATGCTTTGTTCTTCATTTGATAGCTCTTCAACACTTGAAGAGCGGCTTGTAACGATCCAGTCAGCAACATAAGCTGATCCGCCGCTATATTCTATTTCATACCATTTGTTTCCATGACTAATGACATTAAATTGTTGTCCCTTAGATCCTCTTCCGATAATACTCGTGTTGGTTGATGGACCTTTTCGAATGTTTGTTCCATTATACAATAAGGTAACAGAATGAGTTTCTTCAGGCTTTGAGGCGACTTTCTTTACAAGCCAGTTCGCTACCCAACCTGTTTTCCCTGAAGCGTATTTAATTTCAAACCAGGAACCTTTTTCTTGTATGTACGCATACTGTTCACCTTTTTTAACCTGACTAACTACTTTTCCTCCCAAATTGCCCTCACTTCTTACGTTTAAAACCGGTGTCTTGATGATGATTTCTCCCTTTTCTGTCTGTTGTTGAGACTGAGATTGTGAAGAATTTAAGACTACAGTTTGGTTCGTTGCTTCACTTGATTGTTCTGTCGTAACAAATTGTTTCCAAACCCATCCACTTTCATTTTTATAAGAAAGTTGAACCCAATTTCCAGATGTACTCTTAAGTGGGTATGTATCACCTTTATCCATACTCCCGATCACGCTGTAAGATGTACCTGCACCGCTTCTTACTCGTAAGTCATCAACATTAGATGTAACTACTGAAGCGTGGGAGGAACGATTGTCATCCTTTAAATCGATGAGCCACTTGGCAACCCATCCCTTTTTATCATTGAGCTGAATTTGAACCCATTTGTCTTTTTCTTGTAGGACAGTGAATGCTTCCGCTTTATGCACTTGGTCTACTTTATTATAGGTTAACCCAGGCCCACTTCTTACATTTAGAGGCTCTACATTAATTATGGCTTTCTGTGCTGCGTTAATTTCCGTGCTCAAGAAGAATAATGAGCTAATCATTAACAAAAAGAGCATGGTGGTGCTGCGTCGTATAAACAAGGTGAATATGCCTCCTTCTTATTTTTTATTACACGAGTATTTATCTTTCTTTCGACATCCTTATAAAAAAACCTTTCCTATCGTGAAATTTTTATGCCGCTTTGGGGAAAATAGATAAAAAGCCACAAAGAGGTGTGAATTATGAGGCAAAGTCGTAAGCATTTAAACTCATCACAAGCAAGTAAAAGCGTATTTGGGGTTCAGTTTCATGACTTTTTAGAGAAGGAACCGCATCTTACACGAATGGAAATGGCTGAGGAATTTGGGGTTTCTTTAAAAGATGTTAAGAAATTGAAAGAAAGCATGGATCGCGCTTGACATTACATGACGTCAACATTATGATAATAAACAATTCCTTTCATACATGTAAGTAGGAAAAAAGTGTTGAAATTATGCGAGACCCGTATTAAAATTCTTATCAGGCTAGAAAGTACTTTTTCACATACATTGATAATGAGTACCGTTGATGGAAAGAGTAGCTAAGGGACGTTTGGAGAAGAGATGAGATACCATCAGGCTGAAAGTATCTCTCTAAATCGCCTTAGTGAAAGACATTCCTTAGGTTCCGCATCGAAAGCAAATGGTTAGTAGGTGTCGGACGTGACAGGCGTTAACTGTTAAAGCGGAAGTATTGTAAATACTTCAACTAGGGTGGCAACGCGGGTAATATCTCCCGTCCCTATTCGATATCTTTGTGTATCGAATATGGGGCGGGAGTTTTTATATGCCTATAGAATCGTGTCACAATTATAAACAATAAGATTTATATCATTTAGGAGGAGTGTACATGAGTCTAAAAGGACCTCGTGGTACCCAGGATATATTACCTGGAGAAGTTGAGAAGTGGCAGTTTGTAGAATCTGTATTATCAGACGTATGTCGTCGCTATAATTATAAAGAAGTTCGTACTCCAATTTTTGAGCATACAGAGTTGTTCCAACGTGGAGTAGGTGACTCCACAGACATCGTTCAAAAAGAAATGTACACATTTGAGGACCGCGGAGGTCGTAGTCTTACCCTTCGTCCTGAAGGGACGGCTTCAGTCGTACGTTCTTTCGTTCAGAATAAGGTGTATGGTTTACCTAACCAACCAACTAAATATTATTACTTTGGACCAATGTTCCGTTATGAACGACCTCAACAAGGACGAATGCGACAATTTGTTCAATTTGGAATAGAAGCCTTAGGCAGTGATGATCCAGCTATTGATGCTGAAGTAATTGCTCTTGCGATGAATAGTTACCAAGAGCTTGGCTTACAATCCCTTAAGCTCGTATTAAACAGCTTAGGAGACCAAGAAAGCCGTGAAGAACACCGTAAAGCTCTAATTTCCCACTTTGATCCTCATCGAGAGGAATTGTGCGAAGATTGCCAGTTACGACTAGATCAAAATCCGATGCGAGTATTGGATTGTAAGAAAGACAAGGATCATCCTGCAATGTCCACAGCGCCTTCTATCCTTGAGTACTTAAATGATTACTCTCGCACGTATTTCGAAAACGTAAAGAGTTATCTTGATAAAATGGGGATTCCTTATACCATTGATCCGAATCTCGTTCGTGGTCTTGATTACTACAACCATACTGCGTTTGAAATTATGAGTGAATCTGAAGGCTTTGGAGCTATTACAACGCTGTCTGGTGGCGGTCGCTACAACGGCTTAGTAGAAGAAATAGGCGGACCTGAAACGTCTGGTATTGGCTTTGCTATGAGTATTGAACGCCTATTAATGGCTTTAGAAGCAGAAGGTGTGACCCTTCCTTTAGAGGAGAAGCTGGATTGTTACATTGTAGCTCTTGGAGAAGAAGCAGAGAAAGAGGCTGCAGGGGTTGTTTATCAGCTTCGTAAAGCAGGGATTCAGGTAGATAAAGATTATGCTGGTAAAAAAGTTAAAGCTCAATTTAAATCAGCAGATCGTCTTCAGGCTAAATATGTATTGGTTCTTGGTGAGAATGAGCTTGCTAACGAACAAATTAATGTAAAGCGTATGGCAACCGGAGACCAAGAAACAATCGCGCTGGCGGATGTTGTGGAATATATGAAGAATGAATTTAAGGGGGAGCAATCATGAGCGAGCATCGTCAATTAAGTGGTGAAATTAGAGAGAATCATATTGGGGAAACGGTCCTATTAAAAGGATGGGTTCAGAAACGACGAGACCTTGGTGGGCTAATCTTTATTGACCTTCGTGACCGTTCTGGATTAGTACAAGTTGTATTTAATCCTGAAGATTCTACAGATGCAATTGAGACAGCCGATAAAGTTCGTACGGAGTATGTTGTTGAAATTTCAGGTAAGGTTGTTGCTCGAGATGAAGCAACGATTAACCCTCAGTTAGCTACAGGTAAAGTGGAAGTGTTAGCAACTGATATTACCATCTTAAATAAGTCCAAAACCCCACCATTTCAATTACATGATGAAACAGATGTGTCGGAAGATCTTCGTCTTAAGTATCGTTATATGGATTTACGTCGTAACCCGTTACAAGAAACGTTTAAGCTTCGCCATAAAACAACACAAGCCATTCGTGATTTCTTAAATAGCGAAGAGTTCTTAGAGATGGAAACGCCAATGTTAACGAAGAGTACTCCTGAAGGTGCTCGCGACTATTTAGTTCCAAGTCGTGTGCATGAAGGGGAGTTTTATGCATTGCCTCAATCACCGCAGTTGTTTAAGCAGCTCATTATGATGTCAGGTTTTGAAAAGTATTATCAGATTGCACGTTGCTTCCGTGATGAAGACTTACGTGCGGATCGCCAGCCAGAATTTACACAAGTGGATATTGAGACATCCTTTATGTCCCAAGAAGAAATCCAAAGCATGACTGAGCGTATGATGAAGAGAGTGCTTAAAGAAACAAAAGGTGTAGACATTCAAACGCCATTCAAGCACATGAGTTATGATGAAGCTATGGACCGTTATGGATCCGACAAGCCGGATACGCGTTTTGGTCTGGAGTTAGTCAACCTTTCTCAAATTGTCAAGGACTCAGGTTTTAAAGTATTTAAATCTGCTGTTGAAACAGGCGGGACTGTCAGCGGGATTAATGTGAAAGGGAAAGCAAATGACTTCTCCCGTAAAGATATTGATAAACTAACAGAATTTGTTAAGATCTATGATGCGAAAGGACTGGCTTGGCTGAAGGTAGAAGAAGGTGAGTTAAAAGGACCTATCGCTAAATTCTTTAGCGAAGAAGAAGCTACTAATCTTCGTGCAGCTCTTGCGGCTGAAGATGGAGATCTACTTCTGTTTGTAGCAGATAAAACTTCTGTTGTGCATGATAGCCTTGGGGCTCTTCGTCAAAAGCTAGGGAGAGAACTTGATCTGATTGATCAAACGCAGTTTAACTTCCTATGGGTAACAGACTGGCCATTATTTGAATATGACGAAGAACTAGGCCGATATTTCGCAGCGCACCATCCGTTTACAATGCCTGAGCGTGAAGATATTGAGAAACTTGAAACCGAACCACAAGAAGTGCGCGCTCAAGCTTATGACTTGGTGTTAAATGGGTATGAATTAGGTGGAGGAAGTCTTCGTATTTATGAAAAGGAAGTTCAGGACCAAATGCTTAAAGTGTTAGGGTTCTCAGAAGAGGAAGCTCAAAGTCAATTTGGTTTCTTATTAGAAGCTCTAGAATTTGGTGCCCCTCCACATGGTGGAATCGCCCTAGGATTAGACCGTCTTGTTATGATTTTAGCGGACCGATCTAACTTAAGAGATACGATTTTGTTCCCGAAAACAGCTTCTGCTTCAGACTTAATGACTCAAGCTCCAGGACCTGTGAGCCAAGAGCAATTAACAGAGTTACATCTTGAGCTTAATGAGAAAGCAAAGCAAGAACAATCAGACAAACAGTAAGAATTGTAATCATACTGTAACGTCGCTTCTTGTTGCCAAGATTCATTAGTTATGCTATGATTTGATTACAAACTAAACGAGCCGATCCTGATGTGTACGTCATCCAACAATCGTTTTGACCGAACATTTTGAACTACGGGAGCTTGAAGTTTCTGTAAGGCATGCAAGCCTTGTTTCACTTACTTAGAGGACGCATAAATTACAGAACAAAGCACCCACTTGCCAAGAGCGGGGTTCAAAACATTGGACTGTGACGGCACGATTGGGATTGGCTTTCTTTTTACATAAGTTACTATACATCCTTAAGGATAGCCTTAAGGTTATTTTTATGCCTTCCTTTCTTTTGATTTTGTTTATGGATCTATAGGAAAAGGAATACTAGATCATAGAAAATGGTAAAGAGGAGTGAGACAAGTGCTTCATCAATTTTCAAGAAATCAGCTAGCCATTGGTCAAGAAGGGATAGACTTAATGAAGGGCGCCACTGTTGCCGTTCTTGGGATAGGAGGAGTTGGCTCTTTCAGTGTTGAGGCTTTAGCAAGAAGTGGAGTAGGCAAATTAATACTCATTGATAAAGATGATGTAGATATAACGAATATAAATCGACAAATTCATTCTTTAATGTCTACTATTGGTCAATCTAAGGTGGATTTAATGGCTGACCGTGTCAAGGATATTAATCCTGATTGTGAAGTGGTTCGTTTACATATGTTTTATACGGATGAAACGTATGAGCGCTTATTTGACCACGACTTAGATTTTGTAGTCGACGCAAGTGATACGATCTCATACAAAATTCATTTGATTAAACAATGTATCGACCGTGATATTCAGATTATTTCATCTATGGGTGCTGCCAATAAGATGGATCCCACAAAATTTGAAATTGCAAATATTTTTGACACAAGTTATGACCCAATTGCACGTGTCATTCGAACGAAATTACGAAAAGAAGGCTATAAAAAAGGGATTCCAGTCGTTTTCTCTAAGGAACAGCCTATAAAAATACGGGAAGATGTTCGTCAAGAAATTACTCCAGACAACCCAAACACTCGAAAAGCGGAGCAGCCTCCGTCTTCAAATGCGTTTGTTCCTTCAGTAGCGGGATTGATTATGGCAAGTCATGTTGTACAAGAGATCTTAAAACCCATTAATATTGAACGCTACTAAAAAACCCGGCATCAGCCGGGTTTTTTCTCTTAACGAGCTACTTGTTCAAGATTACCGTTCTTCTCCATACGAAAAGCGGGCTTTGATGAGAACTGTTCGTCTTCATCAAATGCAATCATTTTCCGAGCGCGATCCATGACTTGCATTAATACTTGATAGTCTTCTTGAATCATAACGTATTGTTTCTCCATTTTACGGAGTTTATTTTGTAACTGATTGTTTTCGTTTTGTAGCTGCTGGTTCTCTTCTTCAATTTGCTTGATGTGTGATTGCGATTGGTTCGCGCTTTGTGTTTGGCGTTTTAGTTCTTTTAATGAACGAATAATGTGATCAAAAGAAACAACCGGTACTTCTTCCTGATATACAGCGGTGTCTGCATATTCAGGAGCTTCCATAGCTACAGTCTCGAACTCTTCTTCTTCCACAACTAGAGAAGAAGCAGGTGCCGGAAGTTGATGTTCTTCTCTTGTAAATGTTGGGGCAGTGGTTGTAGCAACCTTTTGTTGTTTAGCAAGAGCACGTTTCTTTTCTTTACGCTGACGCTTAGCTAAATCTATGGCTTGATCATACTTTTTGCGGATCTCAGCATTCCAGCGAAACCCACAAGCTGCGGATGTACGATTTAAATGGTCACCCACTTCATCGAAAGCTTTTAGCTGGGTACTACCTTCACGGATATGACGCAGAACGGTTTCTGCTAACAGTAAATCGTCTTCATGAGACCAGGCATCTTGTCTTACTTTTACCATAATCATTCTCTCCTTTTCTAATAAACCAATGAAATTACTAGAACTAGTTTCTTAATGTTGTTCCTATTATGGGGAGAGATGAAAGAAAATATACCTGGCATCATACAAATATTTACTTTTTCTTTTGTTTTTGAATCGTTTCATACACTTGAGCAAGCCCTTTTTCAAACTTACCCGTCTTCTTAGGTGAATAGTAGAGGGCGTTTTTAATAGAGTCAGGGAGGTACTGTTGATCTACCCAACTATTCTCATAGTTGTGTGGATATTGATACTCAATTCCTCTCCCTAATTTTTCTGCACCCTTATAATGAGCGTCCTTAAGGTGGGCTGGCACTTCACCACTTTTTCCTTTACGTATATCTGATAAGGCAGAATCTAGCGCTTTGTATGCGGAGTTAGATTTAGGTGATAAGCAAAGTTCTACAATGGCATTAGCTAATGGTATGCGAGCCTCAGGGAATCCGAGTCTCTCAGCTGCTTCAACCGCTGCCATTGCTCTTGGTCCTGCTTGCGGATTAGCTAATCCGATGTCTTCATAGGCGGTCACAACCATTCTACGCGCAATGCTATCAAGGTCTCCTGCTTCAATAAGTCTGCCTAAGTAATGTAGGCTTGCATTAACATCACTGCCACGTATAGATTTTTGGAAAGCTGAGAGCACATCATAGTGAGCGTCTCCGTCTTTATCATGAGAGAAACTCTTCTTTTGCATGCATTGTTCAGCTGTATCGAGGTCAATTTCTATTTGTCCATTTTCCGTCTCAGGGGTTGAAAAAGCTGCCAGTTCTAGACCGTTCAATGCAGACCGCAAGTCACCATTTGCAGAATGAGCAAAGTGATCCATAGCCTCATTTGATACCTCTATATTTAAGTGGCCTAAGCCTTCGTCTTCATCAGCAATGGCGCGGTTAATGGCACCTTTCACATCTTCAATATCTAAGCGTTCAACTTCAAACAAATGACATCGACTTCGAATCGCTGGATTAATGGAATGATATGGATTACTCGTTGTACATCCGATAAGTGTAATTAAATTGCTTTCCACATGTGGAAGCAAGAAATCTTGTTTTCCTTTATCAAGTCGGTGCACCTCATCTAGAATCAGGACAAGTTGACCTGACATCTTCGCTTCTTCTACAGCGATTTCCATGTCCTTCTTCTTATCTACGACAGCATTTAAGGTTTTAAAGCGTAAGTTTAAGCTTTTTGCAAGAGCCATGGCCATTGATGTCTTGCCTGTACCTGGAGGCCCAAAAAGAATCATAGAGGCCAAACGCTTGGCATCTACCATTCTACGAATCATCTTCCCTTCCCCTACAAGATGCTTCTGTCCAATAATATCGTCAATATGTTTCGGTCTCATTCGAAATGCTAATGGTTGTTGGCTCAAGGGGGGACACACTCCTTTACGTTCTAAATTTAATCATATATCCTTATTTATATACTTCAATTAAAGGTTGTTACAGCAGAGTGTTCGGGGTAGCTATAATAGGTTCGCTTTCTTTAGTTCGAGCTGTTAAACCTATTATAGGTATCTTTTGTACTATTATAAATAAAAGCTACAACCACCTTACACTCTATATGAAGTAAACAAGATGTCAGTTTAACTAAGATAGTTCACCTTAAAAATTCTCTCAATAAATGGAGATAACCTAAATACATGCTGTGTAAACAAATATGCAACTTAAGAAATCATTAGTATATTCTTAAAGGGTAAAGATGTAGGCGCTAAAATGCAAGAAGGTTGCCATTCGTGCTATAATATCTATTGGTGTTAAAATAGGAGTGATTACGCTCTCTATATAGAAAGGATCATGAATATGACAACAGAGAATAAACGTGTTCATTCAAAAGATCCGGTGAAGAAGCAAACATTTACTCAACGTGCAACTTTCATACGTTGGTCTTTTTTTGTTGTAGGGCTTATTATTCTAGCGTTAGGGATATCTCTAACGATTAAAGCAGATCGTTTTGGAATTGGGCCTTGGGATGTCTTCCATGTTGGTCTTAATGAACAATTCGGATTAACCGTTGGGTCGTGGTCAATTATTGCTGGTTTAGTGGTTGTCGGTTTTACATCGATTGTCACAAAATCATGGCCCCAAATTGGTACAATATTAAATATGCTTCTTATTGGTGTCTTCATTGATATTTTTAACTACGTGCTACCATCCCCGGAAACTTTATGGAGCAACATGGCTGTATTTTTATTGGGGATTACGGTATTAGCATATGGAATTGGGATTTACGTCGCTCCAGGACTAGGGGCTGGTCCACGTGATGGTTTAATGTTAGTCATTCGTGATTTAACGGGCTGGAAAGTTCAATGGGTACGAAATGGTATTGAAGTGACGGTATTCCTTTTAGGTTGGCTTTTAGGAGGACCAGTTGGTGTCGGCACAGTCGTCATTGCCCTGGGTCTTGGAACGATTGTTGGGTATTCTTTGCCCCAAACTAAGAAATTATTAGACTATATGATAAGAAGAGGTGAAGCTCATGAAAATCTCTACCAAGGGACGTTACGGTCTGACCATCATGATCGCACTAGCCAAGAAATACGGTGATGGTCCGATATCTTTAAAATCCATTGCTCGAGAAAACAATTTATCTGAACACTATTTAGAGCAACTTATTGCTCCGCTTCGAAATGCGGGCTTAGTTCGAAGCGTTCGTGGCGCATATGGCGGCTATATGTTAACCAGGAACCCAGATCAAATAACTTCTGGTGACGTCATTCGGGTACTAGAAGGACCAATCAGTCCAGTTGAGGGTATTGAAGACGAAGAACCTGCAAAACAAGCGCTTTGGATGCGGATCCGTGATGCTGTGAAAGATGTACTAGATACGACAACGTTGCACGACCTTGCGCAACATGACGATTCTGATGAACAAGAAGCGTACATGTTCTATATTTAAAGAAATGAGAGGATCTCTAATATGAATTCAATTTACTTCGATCATGCGGCAACAACTCCTATGAGAAAGGAAGTCATTGAGGCAATGGTTCCTGTGATGGAAGAAACATTTGGAAATCCATCAAGTGTTCATGCCTATGGGCGAAAAGCTCGTAAGATATTAGATGACGCTCGCCGCACGGTGTCGTCCTTCTTAAATGCGAATGAAAAAGATATTATCTTCACAAGTGGTGGTACTGAATCGGATAACCTTGCTCTAATAGGAGGAGCAAAGGCGAACCAGAGTAATGGTAAGCATATTATTACAACATCAATTGAACATCATGCTATATTACATGCAGCTGAATATCTCGAATCTGAAGGTTTTGATGTAACGTATTTACCGGTTAATGAGTCAGGCCGAATTTCAATGGATGACTTCAAACGTGAACTGAGAGAAGATACAGTGCTTGTTTCTGTTATGTATGTTAATAATGAAACAGGTGTAATCCAGCCTGTTGCTGAAATGGGAGCTCTGCTTGAAGATCATCAAGCTTTATTCCATACAGATGCTGTTCAGGCGTTTGGAACAATGCCTATTGACGTAAGCACTTTAAATGTGGACATGCTCACATTTTCAGGTCATAAGATTAACGGTCCAAAAGGCGTTGGGTGCTTATATGCTAAAGAAGGGATCCTCCTTGAAGCAAGACAACATGGAGGCGAGCAAGAAAGAAAGCGTCGCCCTGGTACTGAGAATACAGCAGCAGTAGCGGGACTTGCTAAAGCTGTTGAGCTTGTTGAAGAAGAGCAAAGAGCTCGTCTTACACAGTACAAGCTGTATAAGAAGATTTTTATGGATACACTGAAAGAACAAGACGTTTCTTTTGAAGTGAACGGAGATCGTATCAATCTTCCGACGATTGTAAATATCAGTTTCCCTGGTGCGAACGTAGAGACACTTCTTACTAACTTTGATCTCTCGGGTATTGCCGCATCAAGTGGTTCTGCTTGTACCGCAGGTTCCATTGAGCCTTCTCATGTATTAAGTGCAATGTTTGGCGAAGGAAATGAGCGTACACGAAACTCGATTCGATTTAGCTTTGGCCTTCAGAACACAGAGGATAATGTTCGTGAAGGGGCAGAAAAAGTTGCTTCTATCGTGAAGCGAGTAACAAAGACAACCTAGGGTGGTGACAACAATGAAAGATCCGAAAGATACAAGGGTAGTCGTCGGCATGTCAGGTGGTGTTGACTCATCTGTTGCTGCACTTCTATTGAAAGAACAAGGATATGATGTAGTAGGGATCTTTATGAAAAACTGGGATGATACAGATGAAAATGGTGTCTGTACGGCTACAGAAGATTACGATGATGTTATTCGTGTTTGTAATCAATTAGATATTCCATACTATGCAGTAAACTTCGAGAAACAATACTGGGATAAAGTTTTCACTTATTTCCTAGATGAATATAAAAAAGGGCGTACTCCAAACCCAGATGTAATGTGTAACAAGGAGATAAAGTTCAAAGCCTTTATGGACCACGCTATGTCTCTTGGTGCCGATTATTTAGCTACAGGACACTATGCACAAGTTCAGCATAATGGAGAGCGTTATGAAATGCTACGTGGTGTTGATGATAATAAGGATCAAACGTATTTCTTAAACCAACTCTCTCAAGATGTCCTTTCTAAAGTCATGTTCCCACTTGGGCATATTGAGAAATCACGAGTTCGTGAAATTGCCAAAGAACATGATCTAGCAACAGCCTCTAAGAAGGATTCAACAGGCATTTGCTTTATCGGCGAACGCAATTTCAAAGAATTCCTTAGTCAATATCTTCCTGCTCAACCTGGGAATATGGAGACAATGGACGGAGAAGTAAAAGGCAAGCACGATGGGTTAATGTATTATACATTGGGCCAACGTCAAGGTCTGGGAATTGGGGGGCCAGGTGGTCCTTGGTTTGTAATTGGTAAAGATGTAAAAGAGAATATTCTTTACGTCGGAGAAGGTTACCACAACGATCTTTTATACTCAGATGGTCTTGAAGCATCTGAATTAAACTGGGCTACCGGTGTCGTACCAACTGAAACGTTCACGTGTACTGCGAAATTCCGTTACCGCCAAAAAGATAGTGGAGTTACCGTTACACCACTTGAAGATGGTCAAGTTAAAGTTGTCTTTGACGAGCCAGAACGTGCAGTGACTCCAGGTCAGGCAGTTGTATTTTACGACGGCGACGTTTGTCTTGGCGGAGGAACAATTGATCAAATTGTGAAAAATGGCGAATATTTAACATATGTAGGATAATATAAGAGGATGTCCCAAAGCGAGTACTCCCCTGGTAAATGACTTTTAGGACTGGTCATGTAAAGGGGGACCGTCCTGGGGCACCTCTTTTTTTAAGGTGCTTTGTTTGGGGTGAAAAGCATAGGCTCTTTCTTGTGCGATCACGTCTGGAAATAAATTTTCTGATACAATATTGAGAGAGAAAAAGTTCTTTCCCCAATGCGTATTATAAACAACGGATTACAACTAGACGGTAATCATAATTAGGATTTTAATGTAGGAGGAATTATCAATGGATTACTTAACACAAGGTATTCAATATATGCAGGAGCAAAAATATGAAGAAGCGGCACAAGCATTTACACAAGCTATTGAGGAGAACCCAACTGAACCATTAGGTTATGTGAACTTCGGGAATCTTTTGTTACACATGAATGATCGAGAACGAGCTGAGCGATTCTTCAAAAAAGCGATTGAGTTAAATGAGGACGTTGCAACGGCTCATTATGGACTAGGTAATGTCTATTATGAACAGGAAAAATATGATGAAGCAGTAGAGCCGTTTCAAAAAGCTATTCAAAAAGGCTTGGAAGAGAGCGATGCCTATTATATGCTGGGACTAAGTTTATTGTATCAGGAGCAATTTAAGTTCGCTCTTGCTTATTTACAACGTGCTACAGAGCTCTCACCTGACGATGCTGAAGTGCATTTTCAATATGGCCTTTGCCTTGCACAAGTAGGCATGATTGATGAAGCGATTCAAACGTTTACGAAAGTTCTAACTCTAAACGATGAACACAGTGATGCTCATTACAACTTAGGTGTATCCTATCTATATAAAGAAGACCCAGAACTAGCTTTGAAACATTTTGGATTGGCTATTGATATTCAGCCGGACCATATGCTGGCAGCCAATGCTAAAGCTAAAGTGGAAGAGCTACTAGAGCAAAATCAGGGAGAATAAAAGGAGTAGAACCCTATGGCAATGGAGAAGCAATTAGAAGAGAATTTCGAACCGGAGAAAGGCTTCATCAAAGGGGAACCACTGCGGATGATTTACCATAATGATGAAGAACACTTTTCCATTGCACTGGTTAAAATCATCGAGACAAATGAATCCTTTGATGAAAATGAAATTGTATTAAAAGGACACTTTTCACCATTAGACGAAGGAGAGCACTACACGTTTTATGGGCGTGTGACCAATCATCCGAAATTTGGCGAGCAGTATCAAGTTGATCATTATCAAAAGGAAGTTCCAACTTCTAAAGAGGGCATAGTGGGGTACCTCTCAAGCGATTTGTTCTATGGAATAGGAAAAAGAACCGCTGAGAACATCGTGGCTATACTAGGAGAACAAACCATTAGCCGGATTCTGCAAGATCCTTCTGTATTGAAGGATGTACCTGGGCTGAAACAAGATAAAGCTGACAGGCTGGTTGCTGACTTGAAGCAGCATCAGGGTTTTGAACATATCGTCATTGGATTATCCGAATATGGCTTTGGCTTACAAATGGCTCAGAAAATATATGAAACGTACCAAGACCAAGCGCTTGAAATCTTACAAGAAGATCCTTATCAATTTGTATTTGATATTCAGGGGTTTGGTTTTAAACGGGCCGACGAGGTCGCTTCTCACAACAATATTGCATTTGATCATCCTACAAGAATTCAAGCAGCTTGTATGTATGCTTTAAATCAAGGGAGCAGTCATGGACATGTCTATATGACCTTTGGAGCTTTGCAAGATGAAGTATTAAGCATTCTACAAGGATCATCTGGTGTTATTACAAATGAGATTATTTCCCGAGAAATAGCGCAGCTTGTCGAAGATGAGAAGGTGCTGGTGGAGCAAGAGAAGGTTTATTTACCATCGCTTTTCTTTGCGGAAGCCGGGTTTGCTAAGCAGCTTCACAGAGTCATGCTCTCTGAACTTGAAGAAGAATTTACACAGGCAGAGTTAATGAAAGTGGTTGGAGAAATTGAAGATGAGGAAAGCATTAGTTACGGGAAAGAGCAGTACGATGCTATTGAAAAAGCCCTTCATTCTAAAATGATGATCCTAACAGGTGGACCAGGAACAGGGAAGACCACTGTCATTAAAGGAATTGTAAATGCTTATGCTAAATTGAAGCGGAAGTCTTTAAAGCCTGCTGATTATGGCAAAGATGAACCTTTCCCATTCCTTCTGACTGCCCCGACGGGAAGAGCTGCTAAACGTATGAATGAGTCAACAGGCTTACCAGCTGTAACGATACACCGTTTGCTTGGGTGGACAGGTGGAGAGTCTTTTGATAAAGATCAGAACAACCAGCTGAGTGGGAAAATCTTAATTATAGACGAATTTTCTATGGTTGATATATGGCTTGCGAACCAACTATTCCGGGCGATCCCTTCTGATATGCAGGTATTATTGGTTGGGGATGAAGATCAATTGCCATCTGTCGGTCCAGGACAAGTGCTGTCTGACTTGTTGTCGACTGATTACATACCGGCCACACAACTTCAAGAAGTGTACCGTCAAAAAGAAGGCTCGCAAATTATACGATTGGCACACGACATGAAAAAAGGAAAGTGTGACGAAGAGTCGTTATCCAAGTCCCATGACTTTTCTTTTATCACTTGTCATGAGCCGCAAGTGCTACCTGTCATTCAGCAAGTTTATCAAAAGGCAATGGCAAGAGGTCACACGTTAAAGGATATTCAAATCCTTGCACCCATGTATCGAACAAAAAATGGTATCCATCAGCTGAATCAGGAGATACAAGCATTAGCTAACCCTTATTCTAGACAGCGCAGGGAAATTAAAATGAAAGATGATCTGATCTATCGCTCCGGTGATAAAGTCATCCAGCTTGTGAACCAACCTGAGTCTGGGGTATATAATGGGGACATTGGTGAGATTGTGGCGATTTACAAAGCCGATGAAACGAAAGAACAAAAAGAAAAACTTGTTGTTTCATTTGAAGGGAAAGAAGTGGAATATCTACGTAAAGATCTCAATCAACTTATGCATGCGTATTGTACCTCTATCCATAAGTCACAAGGGAGCGAGTTCCCAATCGTTATTTTACCTGTAGTGAGAGGTTATAGCCGTATGCTTAAGCGAAATCTTTTATACACTGCTGTGACAAGAAGTAAACAATCGCTTATCATTTGCGGCGACCAGGAAGCTTTTAAGCGAGGAGTTGATACGGTGGACACGAATCGCCGTTTCACGGATTTACCTGATAAAATTAAAATTTACATGGAAGCGGAAGTAAAAGATGAAGAAGATCTGGATGAGGAAGAACTTTCCCCTTATGACTTCATGTGAATCGCACATACTATAACTGTTCCACGAATGATTTATTGTGGAGCATACCATTGGGTGCCAGTAAATTCATCGAAAAAGTGTATGACTGATCTTTTTCAGGGCAATAATGGCAACTAGAACTTACAAGAGTAAGGAGTTGCCAATATGCATTGTCCAAACTGTAAGCGAAAAGATATCGGGAAAATTGGAAATAACCAATATTACTGTTGGACCTGCTTTATAGAGCTTTCAACAACTAAAGGCAAGGTCCACGTACACCAAGTTGAAGAAGATGGCTCCCTAAGCTCTCTAGATGACTTGTTTGGAGACGAAGAGCAAACAGCCCAATGGTAAATCCATTTACGGGTGGTGAAGCGAATGAACAGAACGTTCTCTTCTCTTGCAGCACTTGGAGTGGGTGCAGCCGCACTTTACTCTAGGTCCAAAAGAGGTCGCAAGAAAGACTTCTCCGATATGTTCTCAAAACGGTCTATGAAGCGTATGCGTAAGAGAGTAAGTAAAGCTTTCCGCTAAATAAAAAACAGGCCCCGCCAACGCGGGGCCTGTTTTTATTTTTAAATATGCATATTTAAGAATGGGTAGTTACCTTGAATAATGCAAGCTAAGACAATTTATTGAGTGTGGGGCCTTTACCGTATAGGTGCTTGGGCAGGCTTGGAGACAACTCGCTTTCCTGCGGGGAGCTGGGAAGCCTCCTCGTTCGCTAACGCTCTCTGTGGGGTCTTCCCTAGGCTCCTTACCCCGCGGGAGTCTCGCAGTCTCAAAGCCTGCCCTGATGTTAATAAGTGAACGGCCCCGCTTATTATAGTTTCTCTTAAGCCCACTATCTCCCAAATATGGCGGTTTCCGTCTCTCCTCCTTAAGCTCCATTAAAGCTGACGGAAACCTCTCTACATCTATCGCAAAAAATTTCTATCTCAGCTTTAAGTCTTCTACAAAATGGAACTTGTGTGGAACAGGTTGGGGAATAGCTTGATTAGAAAATCTGTAAGCGATAGGTATAAAAGCTTCATAAACCATTCAACCTAATATAAATAGGAGAGTGGGGTGAAAATGATGGGAAAAGGATCTTTAACGCTTCAATGGATCTATAGGTCTGTATTAGTGTTGTTAGTGTTATTAATCGTATATTTAATTGTAAAGCTCTTTCCTTTTTATGAAGCGTTTTTGCAAATTTTATTTCGTCTTTTTATCCCATTCATCGTGTCCTTGTTTATTGCTTATTTGCTTCACCCTGTAGTAGAGGGATTATATCATCGTAATGTTCCACGTTGGCTTGCTATAACTCTGATTTATATCTTCTTCTTTGGTGGAATTGGATATGTGGTATATAAAGCTTATCCGTTATTTTTAAAGCAGATTAAAGGCTTAAGTGAAAGCTTGCCTGGGTTTGTTGAAACGTATAGACAATGGATCTATGAGATGTATGAAAGGACGTCGTTCCTGCCAGAGACTGTTCATGACCGCATGGATGTTATGTTAACAAATGTAGAACAACTGGGTGAGGATTTCATTCTTTCTATTGGAAACCGTTTAACAGGTATGTTTGATGTATTCATTATTCTTGCGGTCATTCCTGTTCTCGTTTTTTACATGTTGAAAGATTATCCGATTATGTCTACAACGCTCTATAAATTAACCCCAAAGCGGTACCGAGAAGAGGGGAAAGAAGTCTTACGTGATATTGATAAAAGTTTAGGAAGTTACATTCGGGGACAGCTTCTTGTATGTTTATTTGTTGGCTTAATTTCAATATTGGCATTGTGGTTGATTGGAATGAAGTTTCCTCTCATACTCGGAGGAATCATGGGGATTACGAACATTATTCCTTATTTTGGTCCGATTATTGGGGCGGTGCCAGCCGTGGTGATTGCATTTACGATGTCGACGAAAATGGTGCTTTTCGTCGTTATTGCTGTATTTATCGTTCAACTTATAGAAAGTAACTTATTGTCACCATTTATTGTGGGAAAGAGTCTTCACATGCACCCAGTCCTTATTATCTTTGCTCTGTTAATTGGAGGGGAGATCGGTGGCATTATTGGTATGATTATAGCTGTTCCCGTTCTCACCATTATTCGAGTCCTTATTCATCATACAAAGATGTTTCGGCAAGAACGTTGACATTTCGCATTTTGTTTTCTATAATTTTGGCATAAACAAATGACTAGAATCGGATAAACAATACGTAGAAGGATCGAGTACATAGCAGACCATCTTACTAGAGAGAAACTCCCTTGGCTGGAAGGAGTTTTAGATGAAGGGCTATGGAACGCTAATTCCTGAGTGCAGGTAAACACTGCCGGGTTTCGCTCCGTTATAGTGAAGGTAGAGGTAAATATACTCTACATGAAGTGATGAATTCTTTTATGAGTTCATAATCAGGGTGGTACCGCGATAACTCTCGTCCCTGCATATAATGCAGGACGGGAGTTTTTTGTGTTCAATTGTACATACTCGATCTATACGCTGTTGTATTCGAAAATATAAGGAGGCCCCTTCCATGAAAACATTAACCTCTGCACAAGTGCGCCAAATGTACCTTGATTTCTTTAAAGAGAAAGGACATAGCGTTGAGCCTAGTGCATCTCTTGTTCCATACGAAGACCCAACACTACTTTGGATTAATAGTGGGGTAGCAACTTTAAAGAAATATTTTGACGGTAGCGTGATCCCTGACAATCCTCGTATTGTAAACGCGCAAAAGTCGATCCGTACGAATGACATTGAAAATGTAGGCAAGACAGCACGTCACCATACGTTCTTTGAAATGCTAGGGAACTTCTCAATTGGAGATTACTTCAAGAAAGAAGCCATTGAATATGCTTGGGAATTCTTGACGAGCCCTGATTGGATCGGCTTTGATCCAGAGAAGTTATCCGTAACCGTTCACCCGGAAGATGATGAAGCATTCAACATGTGGAAAGACGATGTAGGTGTACCGGAAGAGCGCATCATCCGTCTTGAAGAGAACTTCTGGGATATTGGTGAAGGTCCAAGTGGTCCGAACACAGAAATTTTCTATGATCGTGGTGAGAAATACGGAAACGATCCAAAGGACCCTGAGCTTTACCCAGGTGGGGAAAATGAGCGTTATCTTGAAATTTGGAACTTGGTGTTCTCCCAGTTTAACCACAATCCAGATGACACCTATACACCACTTCCAAAGAAAAACATTGATACGGGGATGGGGCTAGAACGTATTGTGTCTGTTATTCAAGACACACCAACCAACTTTGAAACAGACTTATTCAAATCTGTTATCGAGTATACTGAAAAGCTAGCAGATACAACATACGGTAAAGACGAAGAGAAAGATGTTTCCTTTAAAGTTATTGCGGACCACGTTCGTACCGTAACGTTTGCTGTTGGAGATGGAGCGCTTCCTTCCAATGAAGGTCGTGGATATGTTCTTCGTCGTTTGCTTCGTCGTGCAGTACGTTATGCTAAACAAATTGGAATACATGAACCATTTATGTTTAAGTTAGTTGAACATGTGGCAGACATTATGGAAGATTTCTATCCGGAAGTGAAGAAGAAGCAAGACTTTATTGAGACGGTTGTCAAAAATGAAGAAGAACGCTTCCATGAAACGTTAAACGATGGTTTATCAATCTTGACGGAAATTATTAAAGAGGAAACGGCTAAAGGGAAGAATGTATTCCCAGGTACAGAAGTATTCCGCTTATATGACACCTACGGGTTCCCTAAAGAATTGACAGAGGAATACGTGCACGAAGCAGGATTCACCCTTGACGAAGAAGGTTTCCAGCAAGAAATGGAACGTCAAAGAGAGCGCGCTCGTAATGCTCGTCAAAAAGTTGACTCCATGTCTGTACAAGAAGGTGTATTAGGAGAAGTAACGGTAGCTAGTGAATTTGTGGGCTATGACAATCTTGAAACGTATACCACCATTACAGAGCTTGTAAAGAATAAAGATTTCGCTTCTGTTGCACAAGCCGGTGAAGAGGTTTATATCTTCTTAGAGAAAACTCCTTTCTATGCAGAGAGTGGTGGACAGATTGCCGATAAAGGATATATCCAAACTGAATCTGCAACACTTGAAGTACAAGATGTTCAAAAAGCACCAAACGGGCAAAATCTACATCGTGCGATTGTTCAAGAAGGTACCATTCAAAAAGACGAACAAGTGAGAGCTACAGTAGAACGCGGAAATCGTTCTCACGTTATTAAAAACCATACGGCTACCCACTTGTTGCACCAAGCTCTAAAAGATGTTCTAGGTGAACATGTTAATCAGGCTGGTTCTCTTGTAACAGGCGATCGTTTGCGTTTTGACTTCTCTCACTTTGGATCCGTTTCTGAAAAAGAGATCGAGCAGATTGAAACAGCTGTGAATGAAAAAGTATGGGAGTCCATACCAGTTGCAATCGATAACCATACCTTGCAAGAAGCGAAAGACATGGGCGCGATGGCTCTGTTTGGAGAGAAATACGGCGATGAAGTACGTGTTGTTAAAGTTGGCGATTACTCTGTCGAACTATGTGGTGGTTGCCACGTATACAATACAGCGGAAATTGGTTTGTTTAAGATTATTGCGGAATCTGGCATAGGCGCTGGTACCCGTCGTATAGAAGCTGTTACCGGAAAAGGTGCCTATGAGTATATGAACGGAAAAGAAGTTCTATTAAACAAAGCAGCTGACCTATTAAAAACGAAACCAGACACTGTTCCAGAGCGTATTGAAGGATTATATCAAGAAATGAAAGAAGTACAAAGGGAGAAAGAATCTCTTTCTGCTAAATTATCTAATCATGAAGCATCTTCTATCCTGGATCAATTTGAAGAAGTAGAAGGCGTTTCTCTATTAGCTAAGCAAGTCGACGTTTCCGATATGAATGCACTAAGAAATATGTTAGATGACTTAAAACAAAAAGTATCTTCAGGCATTATTCTTCTTGCATCTGTTAACAATGGTAAAGTACAGTTAGTATCAGGTGTAACAAAAGATTTAATCGATCAAGGATATCACGCAGGGAATCTGATTAAAGAAGTAGCTACTCGTTGCGGCGGCGGCGGAGGCGGCCGTCCAGATATGGCACAAGCTGGTGGTAAAAATCCTGATCAAGTAGAAGAAGCGGTAAACTATGCAAAAACATATGTTCAAACCGTTGCAAATCAAGGATAATAGGAAATAGATAGTAAAAAACTAGCTGTATTCTCAAAATGAAGCTTACACGTAAGCGTTATGTGGGTACATCTATAGAGAGGTGATTGTATGAGTTCCATGGATAAAACAATGAAATTCAATTTTCCAGAAGAACCGTTTGATGAAAATGTGAAAGAAGTCTTGCTTTCGGTTCATGAAGCTCTAAGGGAAAAAGGGTATAACCCGATCAATCAGATCGTGGGGTATTTATTATCCGGGGATCCTGCTTACATTCCTCGTCACAAAGATGCTCGGAATCTAATTCGCAAGATGGAACGCGATGAATTGATCGAAGAACTAGTGAAATTCTATCTAGAACAACAACAAGAGGGTTAACATGAAAACAATTGCTTTAGATGTAGGAGAAAAAACAATAGGGCTCGCAGTAAGCGATGCTTTTGGCTGGACAGCGCAAGGGTTAACAACCCTTCGCTGGACAGAAGGTGAGTATGAAGATGCCTTTAAAAAACTAGAACCATACATGAAAGAGCATGAAGTGAGTAAACTAGTTATTGGACTTCCGAAAAACATGAATGGTACGATTGGGCCAAGAGGTGAAGCTTCTCAAATCTTCGCAGAAAAGGCAGAGGCTTACTTCAACGTTCCGTCAGTTTTATGGGACGAGCGACTAACTACAATGGCAGCAGAACGCGTGTTGCTAGATGCAGATGTGAGTCGTAGTAAACGAAAGAAAGTCATTGATAAAATGGCTGCTGTAATGATTTTACAAAGTTATTTAGATGCTAATTCAAATTGAGGTGTTAATATGAGTCTAGAAGAAAAAGAGCGAATTATTATTCCAGATGAAAACGGTGAAGAACATTTATTTGAAGTATTATTTAGCTTCGATGTAGACCAAACAGGTCACTCTTATATTGCTGTTGTTCCTGCAGAACAACAGGAATCAGACGAAGAAGTTGAAGTATTTGCTTTCCGTTACCAAGAAAAAGAAAACGACGACGATGACCTAGCTCTATACCAGATCGAATCTGATGAAGAGTGGGAAATGGTTGAAGAAGTACTAAACACACTAGTAGACGAACAAGAATAACAAAAAAGAGGCCCCCACAAGGGCCTCTTTTTTTGTGTCCAATAATAAGGATGAGAATAGGGCTCGTTACTTTTAGTTAGTGTTAGGGGTATGTGGGGTGACTCGCTTTCCTGCTTTCCAGGTGCAAGTCATGTGGCAACGCTTTTGTTTATACAAATCAAGGCAAAGGAGGGCCGGGGAAAATGCGAGACTCCCGTGGAAAAACGGAATTCCGAGATCCCGCAGAGAGCGAAAGCGTTCGAGGAAGCTCCTAATAAAAGAGGGGAAGTTCGACTAAGGTCGTCACATCAATAGCCAACGTCGAACGACCCCACATCGTGTGGGGCCACAGGAAAGCGAGTGTTTTCCCCGGCCCTCCTTAAACTCATTCCAAGTAAACAAAAACGTTATTCTGAACCCATCCAAGACACAACAGAAATCAAAAGATGTAAATTTTCAGCAAATGATAGAAACATAAAGGGGAATTATAGTATAATATAGCGGATGGAAGGAGGAAATGTCATGTCTTCGTCGAATCATGATGATCCAATGAAAGATAACCAAATCAAGCGCAGTGCGGAAGCGAAAACTGTTCGTAAAATCGTAGCCATCGTACTCGCTGTAGTTATAACGGTAATAGCTGTTGTTGGGATAACGGGGTATGTCTACATAAGCTCTGCTTTAGAACCGGTAGACCCAGATGACACGACAAAAGAAAAGGTAGAAATTCCAATAGGTTCTTCCGTGTCACAAATAGCCTCCATTTTAGAAGAACAAAATGTGATCAAGGATAGTCGTGTGTTTCGATTCTATGTGAAGTTTAAAAACGAATCTGGATTCCAAGCAGGTGAATATTCTTTCACCCAAGCTATGACACCTGAGGACCTCATTGAAGCATTAAAGACAGGTAAAGTTGTAAAAGATCCTTTATTAACGGTGACAATACCAGAAGGAAAAACGATTGAACAAATTGCTGATATTTATTCCAAAAAGACAAGCATTAAAAAAGAAGAATTTATGAAGCAAGTCAATGATCCTGAGTATATTGAATCGTTAATTGATAAACATCCGTCTATTCTAACTGAAGCGATTCTAGATCCGGAGATCAGAACGCCTCTTGAGGGATATTTATTTGCTGCAACCTATGATTTCTATGAAGAAGATCCTTCAGTAAAGACAATTGTAGAGAAAATGATTAATAAAACCGAGACGGTTCTAGAACCATTTATTGCTAATATGAAAGATCGTGGATTAACTGTTCATGAAGGGGTTACTATGGCTTCGCTGGTAGAGAATGAAGCTAAGACGAAAGAAGATCGCCAAAAAATTGCGGAAGTGTTTTACAACCGGTTAGAAGAAGGGATGCCTCTTCAAACAGATCCAACGGTGTTGTATGCATTAGGTGAACATAAAGATCGCGTATTGTACGAAGACTTAGAGGTGGAATCGCCTTATAACACCTACCATGTAAATGACTTGCCAATAGGGCCGATTTCGAACTTTGCGGAAAATGCAGTTGAAGCAACTGTAAACCCAATGGATTCCAACAATTTATATTTCTTAGCTGCTTCAGATGGTACAATTTACTATTCTGAGACGTTAGATGAGCATAACAGAAAGAAAAATAAATACATTAATTAATATTTGTAGGGATGTGAGGGCAAAACCTCTCGCATTTCCTACTTTTTTTATGCTAAAATAAGAGGGTTGTGACAAACCAAGAATATATGATTAAATTCTATATTAAGGGGGGAAAGAGGTATGATCGATCCAAAATTAGAAAAATATTTGATGCAAACTATTGACCAAAGAGAAGAAGACATTGTGGCAATAGAAACTTACGCAAATGAGAATCATGTACCGATTATGGAACCCTTAGGGATAGAATTTTTGCAGCAAATGATTCGAATTAAACAACCTGCACGAATATTAGAGATTGGTGCAGCAATTGGATATTCTGCTATTCAAATGGCAAAGAGCTACCCAAATTGTGAAGTTGTATCTATTGAGAGAGATGAACAAAGGTATAATGAAGCTGTTCGCAATATAACTAAACTAGGTTTAGAAAATCGTGTCCAAGTATTGTTTGGAGATGCTTTTGATTTAGCAGATCGTTTAAAAGCAAAAGGGCCATTTGATGTATTGTTTATTGATGCAGCTAAAGGCCAATACCAAAGGTTCTTCGAATTATTCACGCCAGAGCTAGAGTCAAATGGTATGGTTATTTCTGACAATGTCCTATTTAAAGGATTTGTTGCAGATGATCCAGCTGATGGTTCTAATATTGCTAAAATTGCTCGTAAAATCAGGACCTATAATGAATGGCTCGTACAGCATCCAGAATACCAGACCACAATAGTTCCAGTTGGAGATGGAGTAGCTATTAGCGTAAAGAGATAGAAAAATAAGAAAGAGGTACTTCCAGTGAGTTAAATATTGAGCTTTATCATGATTAGTTAATGAACTCAGTATGATAATTCTATTGCCTCATAACATAATCGTACGAACAATCGAAAGGAGAAGCAGCATGAGTGATAAGCCCGTAGTCATAGGTGTCGCTGGTGGAACTGGGTCAGGGAAAACAACCGTTACCCGTTCTATTATTCAGCAGTTCACTGACAAAACAATCTTGATGATGGAACAAGATTATTATTATAAAGATCAAAGCCATTTACCTTTTGAGGAACGTCTAAAAACCAATTACGACCATCCACTCGCTTTCGATAACGATTTACTAATCGAGCATGTACAAAAGCTCATCCAAAAAGAATCAGTAGAAAAGCCGGTGTATGATTACAAAATCCATACACGTTCGGAGGATGTGATTCCAGTTGATTCTAAAGATGTCATCATTCTAGAGGGAATTATGGTTCTTGAGGATCCACGTCTTCGTGATTTAATGGATATAAAAGTTTTCGTTGATACGGATGCAGATGTGCGTATTGTTCGCCGTCTTTTGCGTGATATTAAAGAGAGAGGCAGAACAATTGACTCGGTTATTGAACAGTACATCAACGTTGTACGCCCTATGCACCTTCAATTTGTAGAGCCAACAAAACGGTATGCAGACATCATCATTCCAGAAGGTGGTCAAAACCATGTTGCAATCGACTTGATGGCCTCTAAAATCAAGACCATTATCCAAGAAAAGGGAAAATAGAGCATAAATAGATAAAATTGTTGAAAACGGATTAAAAATCTGCCATGATATGTGGTAGTAGTTCTAGAACGCCAATTTCTTTTATAAAATAATAACGTTTAGTTTGAGCGCACAGCTATTGTGCCGCTCATTTTTATATAAGGATTTGGGTATTTCTTTTGTATTGTATGAAGGAGTGATTGAGGATGTCTGAAGAAAAAAGTTATTATATGACCGAAGAAGGTTTGCAGAAGTTAGAGGACGAACTGAAGTATTTGAAAACAGAAAAGCGTCAAGAAGTTGTGGAACGTATTAAGATAGCTCGTGGTTTCGGGGACCTTTCCGAGAACTCAGAGTATGACGCTGCTAAAGATGAACAAGCATTTGTAGAATCACGTATTTCCCAAGTAGAAAACATGATCCGTAATGCAGAAATCATCGAAAGCGACGCTGGAAATAGTGACGAGGTTTCGCTTGGTAAATCAGTCACATTCCAAGAACTCCCTGACGGTGATGAAGAAACATACACAATCGTCGGAAGTGCAGAAGCTGATCCGTTTGAAGGAAAAATCTCAAACGACTCTCCAATGGCTAAAAGTCTTTTAGGACATACTATTGGAGAAAAAGTAACAGTCGCTACACCTGGTGGCGAAATCAACGTTAAAATTGTTAATGTTGAATAGTAAATAAATACAGACAAGCCCATCGGAGTCCCTCTCCAATGGGCTTTTTTATGTGGTTATTGTTTAAGATAATCTTGTTCAAGGACCAGGATTGTTGAACAATCTAGTTGAGAGAATGTTTCCGTTTGCGTTGTTAGCGCGTGAGGTGTTTCGGGAAATCACTCGCTTTCCGCGGCGAGCTGGGGAGCCTCCTCAGTCGCATTCGCTCCCTCCGGGGTCTCCCCTAGGCTCCTACTGCCGCAGGAGTCTCGCAATTTCCCGAAACACCTCTGCCAAATATGGTGTAACGGAAACATGCCGTATTAGGGAGCCTCGCAACTCTCACCACCTTACGCTCAAATAAAGCAATGGAAACATCCTCCCAGCTTCAAACTTCCTATAAAAAAAGTCTTATATGGGAATACCGAAGAGTTACATGGATACGAGGGGTTTAGTGCGTCATTAGACTGGAGATAATGATGCGTGAGGTGACGCGTTGTGAAGGTGAAGCGAACGATAGTTGTAGCCATAAGTTTAATCTTTTTATTTAGTGTTCTTTTATATAGATTAGCTGACATCCAATTAATCTCAACCGAGCGGTTCGGTAAGAAAGATGTTAATTTATTAGAAGCCAGTGTTGATCAGCGAACTCAGTCTGTGCTTCTTCATAACGGGCGGGGGAGTTTCTTGGATCGTAATGGAGTTTCAGTAACGAACCCCCCTCAATTAGACGTTGTATTCTTTCCGTTTCTTAAAGATATAGATGTTCCAATTGAAGAAGTAGCGGCATTAGTTAATGAACCTTCTTGGAAATTGAAGCAATGGATTAATCAAAGCGTGGAGCCGTTCTATATGTCAGATCAATTAGGCCGTACATTAACCAATGAGGAATATGAAGCTTTTCAAGATCTTAATTTCCCTGGAATGATTTCAGTGAATAGAGCGAAGCCAGGCGATCCTAAGGTGGCAACGCACTTTTTAGGGGTGGTAAGAAGCAAAGGGGCGTCAGGATTAGAGGAGACATTTGAAGAATTCTTATCGTCTAAAGATGAAGAAAAGTTATTATATCACGTAGATGGGAAAGGGGATCCTTTGTTTGGACTAAATGTAAACTATTTAGGACAGCAAGATCCATATTACCCTGTTCAGGTTAAAACGACCCTTGATCTTGAGCTCCAGCAACAAGCTGAAACATTAATTGATGCTTCAGGTATGGAGGAGGGCGGATTAGTATTAATGGATATAGATACAAGAAATGTTCTCGCTATGGTCAGTCGTCCCAAAGTGGACTCAAATGATCCTAATAAATATGAAAATCATATGATAAAAAGTTATTCCCCTGGTTCTGTATTTAAAACAGTTGTCGCTGCGGCTGCCATTGAGCACCCTCACGTAAATATAAGAGAGACATATAATTGCAATTTAAGTATAAATGAAGGGAAAGAACCGAGTCGTTCCCTTGGTTTTTTAACATTTGAAGAAAGCTTTGCGCAAAGTTGTAATTACACATTTGCTAAGATTGCCAATGAAATGATGGCTCATGATGAAGATGTGCTTGAGAATTATGCCGCTAAGCTTGGTATAACAGATTTTGTTGGATGGAATGGGGATCTATTCCGTCTCAAGGATTTTAAGCAATTTGGGCGCGAAGATCGTAATCAAATATGGGGAGCTGACCCACAGAAAATGGTGCCACTAGCTATTTCACAAACTGCTATTGGTCAATTAGATGTTAAAATGAGTCCTCTATCCATGACAAATATGATGGCGACGATTGCTTCTGATGGGATCAAGAAGGAAGTTCGTGGTGTGACGGATATACTATATAAGAATGGGTCAGAATTTATCACATTTCCTGAACATAAGGATTTGGATAATCGTCTTTCCTCATACAGTGCTTTAAAGCTTCAAGAATTGTTGCAACAGGTACCTACTGCTCAAGGTACAGCCGGTAAATTACAAGGGTTGAACATAGCAGGGAAATCAGGTATCGCAGAAGTAGAAAATGAGGATGGTATGAAGAAGGAGATTTTTCACCACTGGTTTGCAGGCTATTTTCCCTACGATAAACCTGAGTATGCTATGGTTGTGGTTACATTGAATTCCAAACCATCAGAACCTACCTATTCAGTATATAAAGACATGGTCTCCTATATATATGAACAAGAAAATAAGGAAGAAATGAAAAGAAGGGACCCTGCTTTTGAGTAGGCTCCCTTCAGGCGTGTAATGGGGTTGCATAAAATGAGACGCAAAAGTGTGATGCCAAGATGTTTCGTATAAATGTTTCTTTCTCTAAACTGATAATAAACTCAAACACAATCTTTTCATCCACATCGTATACTTCCATCGTAAACCCGTTAAGGAAGTAGATGCATAAACGTTTGTCTTCTTTACAGTATCCGATTTTGCTGAAATGAGATAAATTCCAAGCTTTTTTGTTAAAGTTAGTCACGTTCATTTGCTCCACCACCTTTTTTCTATACCTGTACACATTATATTAGACAAATTATAATCTATTCCTCCATTTCATCAAAATTAGTAAACAATCGACAAAAAAACACAAAACCTTTGTTAGGATATCTTGGTTCTATCCATTTTGCATAGTATAATGAATCAAAGGGGGAAGAAGAATGAGTCGAGTGAATCTTTATGAAAAGAAGCGTAAGAATACAAAGTTAGTGACAGGCTTTAGTACTTTGGCGATTGTATTTGCAGTCCTATTGGTTGGCATAATTGTATGGCCATTTGGTGGTAATGAAGCGAAGGAAGATGGCAAGCAGGTAGAAGTGAATTCTGTGAGTCAAGATGATGAAGTAGATGAAACAGATGCTAATAAACAAGAGGATGAGCAGGAAGGTACAAAAGAAGAGGCTACTCAAACAACTCAGGATTCACCTTCCGATGAAAAAGAAGAAGCCTCAAAAGATGAACAAGCATCAAATGGGGAAGAGGATCGTTCAGATTCAGAATCAACAGAGGATTCAGAAGAACAAGAAGGAACAGAAGAGGAAACAGTAGATTCTGATGAATACATAGAGATTCCTTCGGTTACAAAAGAAGATAATGTTATTGAAGTGTATCAAGATAAATGGCAAGCGATCCAGACAGAACAAGAAGGTAAACATGTAGCAACATTTGACGATACGACTCAAGACTGGAATGAAATGTTAGATTCAATTTACCTAGGTTCTGGACTTTCGAAGGATAATTCTACTTTATGGATGGTACACAATGGTGGGGATAATCAAACAGCTGTAGCTACGATCTCTGATAAAGCTGACCAAAAGACTTATCGAGTGTACACAGCATGGGTGGAAGGGAAAGGATGGAAGCCCATGAAGGTAGAAGTCATAAAAGAAAATAAATATAAGTCTCAGTCTTAGGACGAGCAGCAAGTTTCGTATAAAGGCGGCTTAGGATATAAAGGGAGAGATAGAATTGACAATTGGTATTATTGGAGCAATGGATGAAGAAGTAGAACTATTAAAAAGTAATATGGTGATAGAACACGAAGAAACGGTAGCCAGTTGTACGTTTTATAAAGGTCAATTAGAAGGAAAAGATGTCGTTCTAACTAAATCGAATATCGGGAAAGTAAACGCAGGTATGGCGACAACGATCTTACATGAGCGTTATCAACCTACTCATATTATTAATACGGGATCAGCAGGTGGATTTGCTAAGGAGTTAAAAGTAGGGGATTTAGTCATTTCTTCTGAGGTACGCCACCATGATGTGGATGTGACAGCCTTTAATTATGAGTACGGGCAAGTACCTGATATGCCTGCCTTTTATGAGCCTGATGAAGAACTTGTACAAGTTGCTGAAATAGCTGCTAAGGAGTTACCTGATCTTCATACAGTGAGAGGTTTAATTGCAACGGGTGACGCGTTTATGCAAGAAGCTAAACGTGTTGAATTTGTGAGAGGTAAGTTTCCTCAATTACAAGCTGCTGAAATGGAAGCGGCTGCGATTGCGCAAGTTAGTCATCATTATGGAACGCCTTTTGTAATCATTCGTTCTTTATCTGACATTGCTGGTAAAGAATCAAATGTGTCATTTGATCAGTATTTAGAAACAGCGGGAAAAAACGCGGCAACTCTAATTCAAGGTATGCTTCGTCAAATATAATTCCAATATTTCACTAATCACCTCTCTTTGTATCCGTGTTATTATAATGGACACAGGGGGAGGTTTTTACATGAATACAGATAACTTGAAAGCAAGAATGGAAGACTATTCTCGGTTTATTATTACGTTGCTAATATTAAGCGTATATTTTTATCTTGGTACGATTATTACCACTTATTTAACTGAATCCAATCACGAGGTTCTTATGATGGGACTTACTTCCTTAAGTATGGGAGCGGCTTTTTTCTTCACTTTACGCTGGAAGAAGTGCAGACAAGCATTACAAGATCAGGAGTCTCAATAAAAAACAGATTCAATGGATATTGAATCTGTTTTTTATATACTACGTTTAAGCAAATCGGTAATAATAGTATCCTCCGCCTAGCACTAGCAATAAGATAAGCAACACCACGGCTAACCCTAGACCATAACCGCCATATGGTGGATATGGATATGGTACGGGATAGGGGGTGTAAGGGTATCCTGTATAGCCACAATACCCCATAGGTATTCACCTCTCTTATAGGTATTTGCTATACCATATGAAAGAGCGGTGTGTTATGTGATAGACATTTCTTATCCGTTTTGGGAAGTGTTTTGATGTTCCTTTCTGTAAAACTCATGGAAGATCTTCATTAAGGCCCTTTTTTCAATTCGTGACACGTAGCTTCTCGAAATGCCTAATGTCTTAGCAATTTCTCTTTGCGTCATTTCTTCTTTTAACCCTAATCCATATCGACCAATAATAACTTCTTTCTCCCTCTTATCTAAGATTTGTAAGTATTCACGGATTTTTTCCACTTCCATATTTAACTGAATTAATTCTACAACATCTGCGTTTTCAGCTTTTAATATGTCGATTAAGCTAATTTCATTTCCTTCTTTATCTTGGCCGATAGGGTCTTGTAAAGAAACGTCTTTTTTAGTCTTCTTTAAGGCTCTTAAATGCATGAGGATTTCATTTTCAATACAGCGAGCCGCATAGGTAGCTAGTTTGGTGCCTTTGCCAGAAGAAAAGCTTTCGATTCCTTTAATCAAACCTATAGTTCCAATAGAAATGAGATCCTCGTTATCCTCTCCTGTGTTCTCGAACTTTTTCACAATATGTGCTACCAGTCGTAAATTGTGTTCAATCAGTCGATTTCTAGCTTCTTCATCCCCTTCTTGCATTTTTTGCAGGCATTTAGCTTCTTCTTCTGGTGGAAGGGGTTGCGGGAAGGCATGGTTTTTTACGTAGGATACGAAGAATAGGGTGTCTTTAATAAAAAGGGCTAGAGCAGACAATAAACTAGACAAGCGCATACACCTCCACATAAACATTTAGGCAATGGCCTATATAGTCACCTTATGCGCTTATATGGAGAAAAGTGTCTGTCCTGCATGAATTACACCCCAACCAGCCATATTAGCCCCATGAATGAAAGAATGTAAGCTATCTTTAACTGAATTATGAATCGGTATAACAAAAAAACCGTTCAGCTTAGTCAGCTGAACGGTTTTCTTAGTTATTTATCGTCTGATTCAACGACATTTTTGTAATCATCTTTAATACTGTGATCCCATAACTGAACTCCACTGCGATAGGCAGCTCTTGAGATCATATGACCGGATACAGGGGCAGTTAATAGAACGAAGATAATCCCTAATATTAATTTCCCGCTAATCATTCCGTGTTCAATATAAAGAAACAGAAAAGCTCCAATCATAATCCCAGATACCCCAAGAGTGGCACCTTTTGTAGCAGCGTGAAGTCTTGTGTATACGTCTGGGAATCTTATGATTCCAATTGAGCAGGAGATGATGAAGAAGGTACCTGCTAGTAAGAATACCATAATGATGAGATCCCAAACGATTTCAATCCATGTCCCGCTCAATAATAACACCCTTTTCTAAGAATTTTGCAATGGCTACCGTACCGATAAACAGCAAAATTCCAATTAGTAAAATAACATCGTTTAATTGTGCTGTAACAAGATAGATGGCAATCAATCCAGCAAGGGCCATAAGGTTAATCCCGATCGTATCTAGTGCAACTGCACGATCTGGGTTGGTAGGGCCAACAACAGCTCTGTATAACAAAAGGATGATAGAGATCGATGTTAAAACAATACAGATCTCCGTTACAATGTGCAACATATCTTTTGTCATTTCAACAGTTAACATCTTATCTTGTCACCTCCTTGATCGCTCGTTCGAAAGATTCCTTAATGGAGTTAATCTCAGCTTCTACATCTTCAATGTTCATAGCGTGAACATAAATATAAGAATGATCGTTTGAGATAGCAATAGATAGTGTACCTGGAGTTAGCGTAATTAAATTCGCTAACAATGTGATTTCCCAATTGCTTTTAAGGTCAACAGGTACTGCAAATATTCCTGGCTCCATATCTAACTTCGGTTTGTATACCCATTTTAATATCGTCACATTAGATAAAATGAGCTCTTTTATAAATAGTAAGATAAGGCTAATAATCTTAAGAAATCGCTTCATATAAAACTCATCTGGGATAAAACGCTGCAGTGTAAATAGCAGGAGGATCCCAAATAAATATCCAGTGAAGAAGCTACTGAATGTGTAGGATTCCTGAAGAAACGTCCACATAATAGCAATGATAATATTTAATACGATCTGAAAAGGCATATTGGTTTACTCCTTTAACACGGACTCAATGTATTGAGAAGGATCTAATAAGGACTTGGAGATCTCCTCAACAATTGGATAAACGGTTTCTGCTCCGACTCCTAAATAAATCGAGAAGAAGACAAGAAAAGCAATAGGCCATGTGAAGCCTCGCGCTCCTTTTTTATCAGGAGTAAATGTTTCGTCTTTCTCTCCCCAGAAGCCTTGAATGAATATGCGAATCATTGAGAAAAGGATGAGTAAACTTGTTAAAAGTCCAATAATTACGACTGCATATTGGTCCTCTTCTAAACCGCCTTGCATTAATAGGATCTTTCCAATAAATCCACTAAAGGGAGGAATCCCCGCTAATGTAATACTTGCTATAAAGAATAGCCATCCAATGACGGGATAATGATGAATGAGTCCATTCATCTTCCGTAAATCACTTGTTCCAGCTAATATTGCAATAGCACCAACGAGAAGGAAGAGGGCTCCCTTTACGATCATGTCGTGAATCAAGTAATAGACAGTTCCTGCTACAGAAGTTTCTGTAAACAAAGCAATTCCCATTAACATAAAGCCAACTGCAGGAATGATGTTGTAAGCCACAATGAGCTTGATGTTATGAGTAGACAGTGCGCCGATTACTCCAAACAACATGGTTAATGCCGCTAACCAAAGGAAGAGCTGGTGCGTAATCTCAACTTCGTGATGAAAGATAATTGTAAATGTTCTGAGGATCGAATAGATTCCGACCTTCGTGAGTAATGCTCCAAATAGAGCAGAAACAACGGGGTTTGGTACAATATATGACTTGGGTAGCCAATAATAAAGTGGGAATACAGCTGCCTTTGTAGCAAAAACAAAGAACAACAGAATTCCAATAGTAGTTAAGATCCCCTTCTGCTCAACTTCTTGTACGCGTTCAGCAACCTGCGCCATATTAACCGTACCGACTACGGAATATAAGAAAGAAATCACAGTTACAAAAAGCATAGAAGAGAAGAGGTTTAAGAGAACGTATTTCAATGATTCTCTTAATTGAACCTTTTCTCCTCCTAGTACAATTAAAGCATATGAAGCCATAAGAAGGACTTCAAAGAATACGAATAGGTTGAATAGATCCCCTGTTAAAAACGCTCCAGAGACCCCTGTAATAAGTAAGAAGAAAAACGTGTAAAAGTAATACGATTCCTTCTTATCACTTAACGACCTAGAAGCAAAGAATACGCAAGCAACAGCAATGATGTTCGTTGTGATCACAAGGAGCATTGCTAACATATCCGCTACTAATACGATTCCATAAGGTGCTTTCCATCCACCTGTTTCAAGAATGATTGTGCCGTTCTGATAGACATCCCAACCGATATATGAAACAACAATAAGGTTAAGGATGGCTACAATTCTTGAAAACAAACGGACCGCAGTCAGTTTTGTGTTGAAAAACGCAACGATAATACCTGCTAATAGTGGTAGTAAGATTGGTAAAACAGCTAAATTACTCATTTTCGTTACCCCTTAACTCGTCCATATTGTCGGTGTCATTCGTTTTGGCTGCGCGGTAAGCCAAAACAAGTAGGAAGCTCGTGACACCAAAGCTAATAACAATAGACGTTAAGATTAATGCTTGTGGTAACGGGTCGACGTAGTTCTCGACCCCTTCCACAATAATAGGAGGATTTCCTCGCTTTAACTTCCCCATCGTCAGGATGAAAAGGTGAGCCCCATGAGAGATAAGGGCTGTTCCTATGACAATGCGTAGCAACTGCTTCTGCAGTAAGTTGTAAACTCCTGTTGCGAAAAGAATACCCGCTAACAGGGACGTAATAATTTCCATCTTATTCTTTCGCCCCCTTCTTACGGCGAAGCTTTATCATGTTAAAGATCGCGAGTGCTGCAATCCCTAATACCGTAATTTCAAATAATGTATCTAATCCACGCATGTCAACAAGGATTACGTTGACCACGTTGTGGCCACCACCAAGTTTTACAGACGTTTCAAGGAAATAATCTGAAATAGGATCGAACCATTTACTGTTATAAGAAGATATGCCGACAATTGTCATCATGGCTCCAAACAGAATTGCTATAGAAGCGTTGATTAGTATTGTCCCTGCTGACTCGTGGCGCTTTCTAAGCTCTGGTAGATGCATAAATACTAGCAGGAATAAAGCAACCGTAACCGTTTCAATGATAAGTTGTGTTAATGCTAGGTCTGGAGCTCGGTAAAGAACGAAAAGTATGGCCAAGCCATAGCCCACAACGCCAAGTATTAAGATAGCTGCAATTCGGTTATTAGTAAAGATTGTAGCAAGTGCTGCTAACACCATCATAATAACAACTAACATCTCAGGGAAGGTAACGTCTTCTACATCTGTAGGGTTTAAAGCTAATCCATTCGTAAGAAGCATTGTACCGATTGTCCCAAGAAGGATAGCGATCAATAAGAGGCGTACATAACGTCTTAAAGATCCGTTCATATATCCGTTAGTAATCGTGCTTGAATACTTCTCAGTACGATCTACTAACCAGTCGTAAGCTTTGTTTAGGCTTAATGCACCTGGAACTGCTTTATATACACCAGACCAATAAGATCGGAAACTCACAAGCAGTGCGCCGAGTGCGACAACTATTAGTGACATATGAAGAGGTGTGCCGTCCCAACCATGCCAGAACTTAATGTGTTTCTCCATCGGTTCCCCTTTTACTGCTTCTGCTACATGATCAATTAACGCACTGTTAAATAACTCAGGAATTAACCCGATTGTAATGACCAAGAGCACAAGGATAATAGGGGAGATAAGCATTCCGATCGGTGCCTCGTGTGGCTTTTGAGGCAATTCTTTCTCTTTGTATTCTCCTCTGAATGTCCCAAAGAACAGGTACATGGAGTATACAAATGTAAAGATACTACCAAATACAGCTAGGTAAGGGATAATGGCAGCAAGCGTTTGTGCAAGACCTTCTCCTTTAAGATGCAAGGAAGCATCAAAGAAAAGCTCCTTACTGTAGAACCCATTTAGGAATGGTAAAGGAACGCCAGCCATAGAGAAAGTACCAAACACCGCTAGGGTGGCTGTAATAGGCATAAGCGTCATGAGACCGCCTAATTTGCGTATATCTCGTGTACCTGTTTCGTGGTCGATAATTCCTGCGACCATGAACAAGCTTCCTTTAAATGTAGCGTGGTTTAAGATATGAAATACGGCTGCAAATACAGCAACCTTCGTTCCAAACCCGAGCATAGCCATAATCATACCTAGTTGACTTATAGTGGAGAAGGCTAATATGCCTTTTAAGTCTGTTTGGCGAACAGCCATATAAGAACCCCAACATAAGGTAACTATTCCTACTGTGCTAACAATAATAAAGAACCATTCGCTCAGTGAGAAGATCGGTAAGAAGCGGGCGATTAAGAATATCCCTGCTTTAACCATTGTGGCTGAGTGAAGGTAAGCACTAACTGGCGTAGGAGCTTCCATCGCATCTGGTAACCAAATGTGGAATGGAAATTGTGCTGATTTTGTAAAAGCACCTAAGAAAATAAATCCTAATATCCAACCAAATTGTGGGCTGTTAATAATCGTTTCTTTCTGATCCATCATAGCCTGAATACTTGTGGTGTCTGTAACGATTGTTAAGAGTAAGAGTCCACCCAGTAAACTAAGGCCTCCAAATACGGTAATGAGCATTGATTTCAACGCCCCATACCTTGAGCCCTTTCTGTGGTTCCAGTATCCGATTAGAAGAAAGGAAGAAAGGGAAGTAAGTTCCCAAAACGTATAAAGTGCAAATACGTTATCAGAGAATACGACTCCGAACATGGCAGCCATAAACATAAGTAAATACACGTAGAAATGGCCCAACTGTTCACTCTTATGTAAGTAATAAACAGAATAGAGTACAACTAGAGAGCCAATACCACTAATGAGCAAACCAAATAATAAACTTAGTCCATCTAAATACAGATCGAAATTGATTTGTAAGGATGGGATCCAAGAATAAGATCGCTCAAAAGGAGAAAATTGTGTACCTACCTGCGTAATAAGGTAAACAAATATACTGAAGGGAATAGGTAGCACGAACCAGCCTGTGTGAATGGAGTCTTTCCATTTACTTAGGAATGGTATTAAACATGCTAAAATCAGTGGTAAAAAAATAGCGGTTAACATTCAGTCTAAGTCCTCCCTCGATATGAATAAAAGAATGTACCCTTTTAACATACGGTTTTCAAGATGCTTGATATCCATTCCATTGTAATAAAAATTAGAGGTAAGAAGCAACTTTATACTATTTAAAAAGAGTTTGACGATTTTGTGACAATTAAAAAAAGCCTATTGCTTGTAGCAATAGGCGGATTGTTTAGCTTGTTCGCTTAATATTCTGAATGATTGATCTCCGTTGTAGTTCTTCTTCAATTAGCTTAATAAATTCTGCGCTGAGGTTAAGTTCTGTGGCTTTATAGTATGATTCTATAAGCAATTCATCTGATAAATGTTCCATAGCAATCACCAACAATTTGTTGGCTTACACCTCCCGCAATTAATTTTACTTGACTATGTAGATTCATCTTTATATGTGATAAGATTATGTTTTGTTTTAGTGTGAACTAAATGTATCACGAATCATATTGCCCTACAACACCATGTATATCCACAACCATCTGTATATAAGTTGTGGGTAAACTGGTAAATTTGTACACAAATGGGATGGTTATCTTGTGTGTTTTGTGTATAGAGTTATCCACAACTGAAATGTTGTAGGAATTTGTCGAACGTTTTTTCTTCTAAATGAGTAGGTTGCACATAAAATATGCTTTTTTTCTATTTGAAAGTAAACTTTCTTTTGAAAGGGAATGATAAATTCTATATCATGGATAGGTGGTCCATTTGTACGGTAGTAGGCATAAAAACGAGGTGATAAAGGTGTTAAAGAAGTTTCTTCCAGATGAACATGTTCAATCTGTATTTGAAATTAGACCTTCCGAATTGAAGGAACGTGGAATTAAAGGAATCATTACCGATTTAGATAATACGCTAGTTGCTTGGGATCAAGCAGATGCAACACCAGAAATTGTACAATGGTTTAAATTAATGAAAGAAAACGATATTCAAGTAACAGTCGTTTCAAATAACAACGAAAGTCGCGTCACTTTCTTCTCTGAACCATTAAATATTCCCTTTATACACAGTGCAAGAAAGCCGCTTGGGAAAGCTTTTCGCAAAGCTAGGAAAGAGATGAATTTAAATAAGGAAGAAATCGTTGTTGTTGGAGATCAACTTTTGACTGACGTTTTAGGTGGAAATCGCGCAGATTATCATACGGTCCTAGTTGTTCCTATCGTTCAGACAGATGGGTTGTGGACAAGGGTCAACCGAAAAATTGAACGACAGATTTTAGGTTGGATGAAAAGTCGAGGAATGCTTAATTGGGAGGATAAAGAATGGAAAAAGTAATTTGTTATGGATGTGGAGCTGAAATTCAGACACAAGACCCAAAAGCTCCTGGATATGCTCCTGCTTCCGCTTTAGAGCGTGAAGAAGTTATTTGTAAACGATGCTTTCGGTTAAAGCATTATAATGAAGTGCAAGACGTTGATTTAACAGATGATGATTTTCTTCGGATGTTGAACCAAATCCGTGATACGGATGGAATGATCGTAAAAGTGATGGATATCTTTGATTTCAATGGAAGCTTTATTCAAGGTCTCCCCCGTTTCACAGGGAATAAGCCCATTATTCTTGTTGGGAATAAAGTAGATTTATTGCCGAAGTCAGTTAACCATAATAAAGTGAAACAGTGGATGAGACGTCTCGCTAAGGAACAAGGGCTTAAAGTGAATGATGTATTCCTAGTGTCAGCAAAGACCGGGGAAGGTATGGAAGAGGTCGCAGGATCAATTGAACATCAACGTCGCGGGAAAGATGTATATGTTGTTGGGTGTACAAACGTAGGGAAATCAACATTTATTAATCACTTGATTCAAGATTCTACAGGTGAGAAAGAAGCGATAACGACCTCTTATTTCCCTGGGACAACACTAGGATTTATTGATATTCCCCTTGATGAAAAGGCGTCACTATATGATACGCCAGGTGTTATAAATAGGCACCAGATGGCGCATTATGTATCAGAAAAGGACTTGAAAATAATAACGCCTCAGAAAGAAATTAAGCCACGGGTTTACCAGTTGAATGAGGATCAAACACTTTATTTTGGTGGGCTTGCAAGGCTTGATTTTACGAAAGGTGAGAAGCATTCTTTCGTCTGCTACTTTTCAAATCAACTAAACATTCATCGAACAAAGCTAGAAAAAGCAGATGAATTATATGAGACTCATTTAGGAGAACTACTTTCTCCTCCTGATATGGAAACAAAGTCTCAACTGCCACCTTTAAAGGCCCAAAGCTTTCAAGTTCTAGAAGATAAGACGGATATTGTATTCTCTGGCCTTGGCTGGATTACAGTGCCACATGGTGGAGTTACTGTGACGGCACATTTACCAGAAGGTGTGCGCGTTTCCCTTCGTTCTTCATTAATCTAAAAAGGTGGATGGTTAACTATGGGCTATTTATTTGGACTAGTGGGCTACCCAGCTAAACATTCCAAGTCTCCCTGGATTCATGAGCAATTTCTTAAAAAGCAAGGTGAACAGGGTGCTTATCGTATATTTGAAACAAGTCCTGATGTATTGAAAGATAAACTTCAGGCATTGAAAATGGTCGAAGTAGATGGCTTTAACGTCACTGTTCCATATAAGGAAGAGATTATTCCTTATCTTGATGAAGTTGACTCCTATGCATCATCTGTTGGTGCAGTTAATACTGTGCACGTTCAAGACGGAAAGTGGATTGGATATAATACAGATGGTAAAGGTTATGTTCGTTCCCTTGTTGAAGAATATCCGGATACAAACTTAAACAAAACCCGGGTGTTAATTCTTGGCGCAGGAGGAGCTGCAAGAGGTATTTATAGAGCGTTGGCGGAGGCTGGTGCCCCTGTCATTGATATCGCTAACCGCACAGCCTCACGCGGAGAAGCGCTACGCAAACTACGTTGTGAAAGCACGGAATCGTCTGTTCTTTCACTCGAAAAAGCTGAAGAGGGTCTTTCTAATTATGATCTGATTGTGCAGACGACCTCGGTAGGTATGACCCCTGATGAAAGTGGTCAAATTATTTCTTTACGTAATGTAAAGCATAATGCCATAGTAAGTGATATTGTGTATAAACCATTTGAGACCTCCATTTTAAAAGAGGCAAAAAATAGAGGAGCTCGTGTGCTAAATGGGCATGGTATGCTTATTTATCAAGCGGCGTTAGCCTTTGAACAATGGACAGAAACGTTTGTAGAAGCAAACGATATTGTAACTAAATTTGAACAGCAATTGAAAGGTGATACAACATGTTAACAGGAAAACAAAAACGATTTTTACGCTCGAAAGCCCACCACCTGAATCCGATTTTCCAAGTAGGAAAAACAGGTGTAAATGAGAATATGATTGATCAAATTTCTGATGTACTTGAAAAACGAGAGCTTATTAAGATCAGTATTTTGCAAAATTGCTTTGAAGATAAAGACGAAGTTGCGAAAGACATTGCTGATGGAGCAGAAGCTCACATTGTTCAAATCATCGGAAATACGATCGTTCTTTACAAAGAGTCAGATGAGAATAAGCAGATTAAACTACCGTAAAAAAGGAGTTTAGTATGAAGAAAATTGGATTGTTAGGTGGTACATTTGATCCTCCTCATATGGGGCATTTACTCATAGCAGAAGAGGTGTACCAAGAACTTGGGCTTGATGAGGTATGGTTCATCCCTTCGAATGACCCTCCTCACAAAACGGCAACCAATACAAAAGTGAATAATCGTTTAGAGATGACACAATTAGCCATAGATTCTAATCCCCATTTTAAAATAAATACCATTGAAATCGAACGATCTGGCACCTCCTATACGTTTGATACGGTTAAGACCTTAATTGATGAGTTTGAGGATATTCAATTTTATTTTATAATGGGAGGAGACATGGTTGAATACTTGCCAAAGTGGAACAGAATAGATGAACTAGTCGAAATGATCACATTTGTTGGAGTCAAGCGTAAAGGACATGAACTTACGTCTCCATACCCTATTCAAACCATTGATATACCAGTATTCGAAGTGTCTTCTACGTTTATTCGAGAACGAATTATGCAGGGTCGTTCAGCGCGGTATTTATTACCTCAATCTGTAGAATCTTATATAAAGGAGCGGGGATTGTATGGATCAGAATGAAGCATTAGCTATACTAAAGCCTCACCTAAAGCAAGAGCGCTATGATCATACAGTGAGGGTAATGGAGACTGCTATTCAATTAGCGAAGATGTATGAAGTAGATGAAAAGAAGGCAGAAATAGCAGCAATCTTTCATGATTATGCCAAATACAGACCGACAGAAGAAATGAAGAAATGGATTACTTCTACCTATTTACCAAAGGATTTGTTGCACTACCATCATGAGTTGTGGCATGGACCTGTAGGAGCGTTACTGGTGGAGAGAGAAGTTGGAATTACAGATGTAGAAGTACTAGATTCCATCCATTATCACACAACAGGCCGTACGCATATGACACCCTTGGATAAGGTGATTTTCCTGGCCGATTATATTGAGCCTGGTCGTAAGTTCCCTGGTATTGACGATGTAAGGGAAGCCGCTCAGGTGAGCTTGGATTATGGATGTTGGATGGCAGCAAAGAACACCATTTCCTTTTTAATGAGTAAAAATCAACCTATTTATCCTGATACATTTTATGCGTATAACGCTTTAACAAAGAGCAAGAATAACAAACAAGAAGGGAAGTAAAACATGGAAAGTAAGGAACTTATGAAAATTGCCGCGCAGGCATGTGAAGATAAACGAGCAGAGGATATTGTTGCAATGGACATGCAAAATGTGTCTTTAATTGCAGACTATTTTATTATTTGTCATGGAACGAATGAACGACAAGTTCAAGCGATTGCAAGAGGAATTAAGGAAGCAGCAGAAGAGCAGGGAATGACTGTTAAACGCATGGAAGGCTTCGAGGAATCTCGTTGGGTTCTTGTAGACTTAGATGACGTGGTTTGCCATATTTTCCACAAAGACGAACGTAACTACTACAACCTAGAACGTCTATGGGGAGATGCACCTTCTTATAGCATGCAAGAAATTACACCAAATCAAGACCAGGTGTAATATGAGTTATGGCCGTTTTGCTGAGATCTATGACGAATTGATGGAAGATGTTCCTTATCAGGATTGGGTAACATTTACCCAATCCTCAATTCATTCCACTGCGGTAGGAGTAGAGAGAATCTTAGACCTTGGAGCTGGAACTGGTGAGATTTCGATTCGTTTAGCTAAAGAAGGATACAACGTTACAGGTGTAGACCTTTCAGAAGACATGTTAGCTGTAGCGAATCGGAAGTCAAGAGAACAAAAAGCTTCTGTGGAGTGGGTAAAACAGGATATATCATCATTAAATATGCATGTCCAATACGACATAGCTATTAGCTATTGTGATGTGATTAATTATATTACGGATGAGCAAGAAGTACAGAAAACATTCCAACATGCCCACGAGGTGATAAAACCAGGAGGCTTGTTTTTGTTTGATGTTCACTCGACGGGGTATATAGATAGGTACCTCAGCGGTCAAACTTTTGGTACTGTAACAGATGAGATAAGCTACATTTGGTTCTGTGATGAGAACGAAGAAGACTATTCTGTTACACATGATTTGACGTTCTTTGTAAGAAAAGGCGATCTATATGAACGATTTGATGAATATCACAACCAAAGAACGTTTCCTGTTTCAACTTACGTAGCATGGCTGCAAAATTGCGGCTTTGATGTACTAGGTATCCATAGTGACTTTTCACAAGAAGCGGGGTACGATGAAGAAGAAAATGATCGCATCTTTTTCATATGCCAAAAACCAACCGAAGAAGAGTAGATCCTCTTCTTCGGTTTATTTTTATTGAAGGATTTTGTTGAAGAATGAAGAATAAAGTATTAATCCCGCTTTTGCTCTTCTAGCTCCCATTTATCTTGGTTGTATTTGCGATGAGTTCTCTGAAACAGATGGTGAAACATTTTCCCTGTTTCTGTCTCAAGTACTTCTATCCCTTCTCCAGTTACGCCTCCCTTAACACAAACTTTCTCTTGCAAAGTAGGCAATGAATAGTGCTCCTCCTCTAGAAGTTTTCCAAATCCAATTAGCATTTCTGTAACCATAGTTGTTGCCTCTTGTTCAGAAATCTTTGTTTCCTCACATGCTGCATCCACAAATCTTTGAAGTAAGTAACTAAAAAATGCTGGACCACATGAGACGATATCTGAAGATACACGAGTGACGTTTTCGTTAATTTGGACAGGCTTAGAGTATGTTTTGCAACACTGTTCCACATAAGCTTTCATTAAAGGAGATACACGTTCTCCAAATGTTAACAGGGTTACACCTGATTGAGCGCGGTTTGTAATACTTGGGATCCACCGAACAACCTGGCAAGGCACTTCATGTTCAAGATCCTCTACACTATAAGGACTTGTAATAGAAACTAAGCACTGCTGCTCAGTTAGATAAGGTTGTATTTTATTGAGAAGGGGGTAAATATCCAATGGCTTGACGCAAATGAAAAGCATGTCGGCTTCTTTTGCTACTGCATCAGCTCCTTCGCAAACCGTAATACCTGGGTAGTTTTTTTGTAATAATTTTGCTTTTGAAAGGGTTCGATTTGTTACATAAAGCTGCTCTGGTTCGATCATTCCAGAATCAATCCAAGCCTCTGTCAAGATTTTGCCCATATTCCCCGTACCAATAATGCCCCACTTCATGTTAGGTCCCCTCCTTTACATGGTAATCTCTTCATGCAAATACTGTTCCGTTAACAAATATATGAAAGAAGGTAGATCGTTTATGAGTCGAATCTACAAGTATTTTCTATCTATAGCTGTTTTAGCAGGGTTTATCCTGTGGATCCTATGGCCAACTTCACCACCTGACGATGAGTTCGTAATCAATCATGAAAAAGAAGGTGAAGAAGAAACAACTGAGGTGAATGCATCAGTTAAAAAAACACTAATGTATGTAGATGTTAAAGGGGAGGTTGAACGTCCTGGCGTATACCATTTGAACGAGGGGAGTAGGGTAGAAGATGCCATTGAAAAGGCGGGAGGTATTACATCGTCAGGAGATCCTTTATCTGTTAATTTAGCTATGCGTGTACAAGATGAGATGGTTGTGATTGTTCTTGCTAAAGGGGGAGGAACAGTCTCTGCTGAAGACGGGGGGAATATGTCGGGCAAGGTTTTCATTAATCAAGCCTCATTAGAAGATTTAAAAACCTTATCTGGTGTTGGTGAAGCCAAGGCTAAAGCTATTCTTAAATATCGGGAGAAAAATGGACCGTTTCAAGATGTGAATGACCTTCTTCAAGTCAGTGGTATTGGAGAGAAGACATTAGAAGGATTTTTAGAAGATATTCAGGTCCCTTAGTCGATTGACGTTAAACTGGACAAGCAGTACACTGAATGGAAATGAAAACAGAGAAGGTGATAGGTAATGAACCGTATTTCTTGGGATCAGTATTTCATGGCTCAAAGTCATTTATTAGCCTTAAGAAGCACTTGTGAAAGGTTAGCAGTAGGTGCCACAGTCGTACGTGACAAGAGGATGATTGCAGGTGGATATAATGGGAGCGTTTCAGGGAGCGTTCATTGTATAGATGAAGGGTGCTACGTCATTGATGGTCACTGTGTAAGAACAATTCATGCAGAGATGAACGCTTTACTTCAATGTGCCAAGTTTGGCGTCGCCACAGAAGGTGCTGAAATTTATGTTACCCACTTCCCGTGCCTTCACTGCTGCAAAGCGTTAATTCAAGCTGGTATTCAAACTGTTTATTACGCACAAGATTATAAAAATCATCCTTATGCCGTTGAGCTATTTAAAGAAGCGGGTGTACAAACAGTTCAAGTAGAAGTAAAAGAAACTGGAGTCGATCCTAAAGCACTAGAAAAGCTTGAATATATTAATGGGTTAATCGAACGTTTATCTCATGCTGGCGCACCTTATGAAGAGATAGAAAGCTTGAAAGAAGAGGCTATGAACTTATTCTCCTCTCATCACATTACAACTTAATGGGGGAGGTAGACTGTGAAAGGAAATGGCTATTGGCTTGCTATAGCTTCAGCTCTAGGCGTTTACCTCGCGCCTGTTTCGTATAGTTGGTTGGGCGGATTTATAGTGCTGGGCGGTGTAATCATATTCCGTCCGGCTAAACCCCTGCTTTTACTTACATCTGGCGTTCTCTTTATTGTGTGTTCCACTACTGATTCATTTAAACCGCTTTCTCCTCCTCCCTTATCCACCTCTGCGGTTCAAATCAATGGTATTGTTAAGGAGAATCCTACATTTACCTCAGAGTATACTTCCTTTATCTTTGAAGATCATCAAACTAAACAGAAATGGAATGCGTTCCTTTTTTCGCCTCTCGATCATAAATCAGTTCAAATTGGATCAAAGTGCTCACTGTCCGGTGAAGTAGAACGTCATCCATTTGCCCGGAACCCTGGAGAATTTGATTATGAAGCATTCATGCTTCATAAAGGCGTACGTGGGACGATCATTGTGGATCCTTCTCAGTTACTTTGCCAGGGAGGTAGCTGGTATAAAGAGTTGTTCTCTAAACGAAAAGAAGCATTAGATAACTTAGATCAAAATCTTTCCCCTTTCACATCATCATGGGTAAAAGCCTTAGTATTTGGAGAAGATCGTGATTTATCGGATGAGACCATCGATCTTTTTCAGCGGTGGGGTCTTTCTCATTTACTGGCTATATCTGGCCTTCATGTCGGGTTATGTATTGCACTCTTCTCTTATCTCACCCTTCGTTTTTCGCTTTTAACTAAGCGTAAGTTAATCATTTGCCTTTTGTTTCTTCTTCCGATTTATATTTTGTTTGCAGGAGGCGCTCCGTCTGTAATCAGAGCTGTTTGTATGGCCGAAGCAGCTATGCTCTTATCACTTATGAAACAGAGATGGCCAATGACGGACATCATTAGTTATCTTTTTTGTAGTATTCTTATTTTGAAACCTTCGCTTATCCATCAATTGGGCTTTCAATTTTCGTTTATAGTTACTTTTGGAATTCTTGTATCAAAAAAATGGATCAGCTTAAGTGTTCATCCCATTGATTCTCTTCTTAGGATTTCCCTCTTATGCCAATTAGTTGTCCTCCCTTTACAACTTCAATCTTTCTACTTCTTTAATCCACTATCTCTTTTAGCTAACCTCCTGTTTGTCCCCTTAATGTCTATATTTGTGCTTCCCGTTTGTTTCATTATTCTCGTAGGCGTATATATCCTTCCTTCTTCCTTGCTTAATCAGTTAGATACTGTTTTTCAGAAGTCATTAGAGCTATGTTTCCTTCCACTTAGGGGAATGGATAAGTTTGCTGTAGAGTGGGTAATTGGCCAAATGTCCTTTGTTAGCATTCTTTTGTTTGTATTCGCGTTTGTGTGGATGATGAAGAGATGGGAATTAGGGGAGAAAAGGAAATCCTTCTTGTGGGGCGTTGTTTTGTCCTTTATTTTAATAGCAGAAGCGAGTGTGCCGTTTTTATTTTCGCCAGGACGAGTTACGATGCTTGATATAGGGCAAGGAGATTGCTTCATTATAGAGTGGCCTAACCGAAATCATGTCATGATGATCGATGCTGCAGGTGTTTTAGAAGAAGGGGGAGATGAAACGTTTACAAGAATCATCCAACCTTATCTTCATGAAAGGGGAATCACAAAAGTTAACACATTGTTGCTTACTCATGCTGATCAGGATCATATTGGTGCAGCCGAAGAAGTGCTCACTCAATTCAGTGTTGATACATTAATAACAAGTTCTTTTTTTAGAGGAGATCTTCAGATAAAAGAAGAGAAGTGGAAGAAAGTCAGTAGCGGGGATCGGTTCGTTATTGAAGAGACAGTTTTCGATGTACTATATCCAATTAAGGAGTCGCAAGACAAAAATGATAATTCTTTAGTCATACGTTTCAAACTTGGTGGAATGGTTTGGATGTTTACAGGTGATGTTGGGAAAGAAGGTGAAGAAGATATCAGTTCTTTAGCCAATGAGCTTGATACAGATGTACTAAAAGTTGCCCATCATGGCAGTGACACTTCTACAGGTGCACAATGGTTAGATACTGTAACTCCTAGGGTAGCTCTGATATCGGCTGGGCTTAACAATCGTTATGGACATCCACATGAGCAAGTAATGGACCGTTTGAACAAACAAGATGTACAGATTATAAGGACAGACCAGAAAGGAGCGGTGATCTATCAATTTTCAGGTGGGACAGGTACATTTTATAGTCATTTGCCATAGGATATTCTGTACTAAATACGACCTTATTCCTTCTTTCATACAAACACAAAAAAGAGACTGTTTGACAGCCCCTTTTCATAATGTGTTGCATAATACTAGTTGCCGATAAGTCGTATACCCACGCCAATCGCGAAAATGACAAAGAAAAAGATGAACGAAAACGCGAATCCTTTGGCAGAGTCTACAACGTCGTTCGTTGGTGATTGAACTTCTTTTTTGAACTCGTTCACGTTTAACCCCTCCTATACCAGTTATTAGTATAAACGGTTTCATAAAAAAAATCTACAATGCATGAAGATTTCGTAAATATACGGTTCCCTTTGTTGACAAGAGTTAACACCCATAGTTTTTTTCGTTTTGGCTAGGCTATAAGTATCGGTCAAAACATCGTTATCACCTGGGCTTACCTAGGGGTTCAGGTGATGCGTTTATATAGATGACTTGGGGGGAATGGGAACCATTTCCCTCTTCTGCTTATCCTTGCTAGAATTTATGTATAATTCTACACTTGAAAGCCTTCCGATTTCCATATACCATACTGTTAGACCCGAATGGAGGAAGGTACGATGGTATATTTTGATGCCCTTAAAGAAATAAAAAAGAAGCAATTTGATCCAGTATACTTACTATATGGAACAGAAACCTATCTCATCCAGGATATTCAGCAAGCGCTTGTAAAGAATGCTGTTCCAGATGAGGAGCAAGATGTAAACCTATCCGTATATGATTTAGAGGAAGTTCCGATACAAGAGGTCATGATGGATGCAGAAACCTTTCCTTTCCTCGGAGAAAGAAAGCTACTACTATGCAAAAACCCAAGTTTCTTAAAGGCTAAACCTGATAAATTGCAAATTGAACATGATGTCTCGGTACTGCAACGTTACTTGGAACAACCTGCCGAGTATTCGATTGTGGTTTTTATAGCACCTTATGAAAAAATTGACGAACGAAAGAAAATCGTTAAGCAAATGAAGAAATCAGGAAAAGTTATTCCTTGTCAATCGCTCAAAGAACATGAAATGTCTAGTTGGGTGCAAAGCTTGGCAAAAGGTTTACATATAGACATAGAATCCCCGGCCATTGATGTTTTTATTCAAGAAAACGGGACGAACCTTATGTCTATTCAAAACGAGTTAGAAAAAATGGCGTTATATGTAGGAGAAGGCGGAACAATCACAAAAGAAGTAGCTGATTTGTTAGCTGCGCATAACTCTCAGTCTTCAGCCCTTAAGTTGGTAGACGCCGTGATGAATCAAAACGTTGAAAAGGCTATTCTGATCTATAAGGATCTCGAGAAACAAAATGAGGAACCGATTGCCTTGCTTGCCCTGTTGGCATCTCAGTTTAGACTGATTTATCAATCTAAACTCCTTCAACAAAAAGGGTATACACAAAATCAAATGACACAACAAATTAAAGCCCACCCATTTGCAATAAAAATGGCCTTAGGACGCGCTCGCGGCTTTAACGAACAACAACTCGGAACCATCATGCAACTCCTTACCGACACGGACGCAACGATGAAACAAGGTCGAATGGAAAAGAACTTAGCATTTGAACTTCTACTGTATCAACTTGTCCATGTTAAAAAGAAAAGAGCATAACTCCAAAAAGCAACCTCTGTTAGGTTGCTTTTTTATTTGGCACCCCTTATCAGAAGTTGTATTACGTCCCCCGCAACTCCAGTATGGCGAGGCTTCAACATACGCACCCTGATGTAGCATGCTTCCGTTCAAGCTATATATGGCAAAGGTGGTTCGGGAAATTGCGAGACTCCTGCGGCAGTAGGAGCCTAGGGGAGACCCCACAGAGAGCGTAGCGAACGAGGAGGCTTCCCAGCTCGCCGCGGAAAGCGAGTGATTTCCCGAACCACCTTATCCTCAATTTGAGCAAACGGAAGCATCCTCTTTTTTGCATAAAAAAACGACCCTCTTAGTAGGATCGTTTGTTGGTTGGTCATAAAAACGGAATGACTTATTTACGCTGTAACGGATTTAACGCGACGAGAAAGACGAGCTTTCTGACGGTTACCTTTGTTACGGTGCATAAGACCTTTGCCTACAGCCTTATCAATCTTTTGTACAGCATCTTTGAAAGCTTCTTTAGCTTCCTCAGTTTTGTTGTTGTCAACTAGGTTGTCAACACGCTTCATTGCAGAACGAACGTCAGATTTGAAAGAGTTGTTCTGTGCGCGTTGGTTGTTTTGTGTAATAACACGTTTTCTAGCTTGTTTGATATTAGCCATCTATTTTCACCTCCTGGAGAAATTGAACCTGCTTTATAGAGCATTTATTCGAACAAGAGACATTTTATCAGAGCACACAGCAGTTTTCAACATAAATATAATACCGTGTTATTTTCTATTATGTATGAAAGCCAAAATGGACGTGCATCCTAGTAAAAAAACGGAGGGTTTTCGCATGTCAATGAATCTAGATCAGTTTCAAATTCGTACAGATTTAGCTGTTGAAGCAAAAGACATGGTTTCAGAACAAAAGGATCAAGGTTCTGGTAACAGAGAGGGAGTTCGCGTTCAAGAGAAAAAGGAAGCTGAGGACATAAAGGTCACTTATGTAGAAGTTGATGAAAATGGGGCAGAACAAATCGGTAAGAAACCGGGTTCTTATATTACCATTGAATCTCAAGGTATCCGAAAACATGATACTAGCCTTATGCATCATACGGCATCTGTAGTAGCGAGAGAATTAGAAGAGTTACTTGTTAAAAGTAATGTGGCTGCTGATGCAACATGTCTGGTAGTAGGTTTAGGAAATGACAATGTTACACCTGACGCATTGGGTCCTATGGTAGTTGACAAACTGCTTGTGACAAACCATATGTTTGAACTTCAGCCTGAGACTGTTGATGAAGGTTTTCGTCCCGTATCGGCCCTTACCCCGGGAGTGATGGGTGTTACAGGTATAGAGACGAGCGATATTATAGTTGGTGTAATTGAGAAAGTGAAACCTGATTTTGTCATTGCAGTTGATGCTTTAGCTTCTCGATCAATTGACCGTGTGAATAGCACGATTCAGATTTCCAATACCGGAATCCATCCAGGGTCTGGTGTCGGCAATAAACGTAAAGAATTAAGTGAAGAAACTTTAGGCATTCCGGTCATTTCTTTAGGTATACCGACTGTTGTCGATGCTGTAACCATTACAAGTGACACGATCGATTATATGCTGAAACATTTTGGGCGTGAGTGGGATGAGAGAGAGAAACCATCAAAGTCTCTAACACCTGCTGGTATGGATTTCGGTGAGAGGAAAGAATTAACTGAAGAAGATTTACCAAGTGAAGAACAACGTAAAGCTGTAATGGGAATGATCGGTGGATTGTCAGCTCAAGAGAAGAGAGCACTTATTCAAGAGGTTCTAACTCCTATTGGTCACAATTTAATGGTGACACCTAAAGAAGTAGACGGATTCATGAAAGATATGGCTCATGTAGTGGCTAGTGGGCTGAACGCTGCCCTACACCAAGATGTGGAGCCAGACACAGAAGATTCTTTTACAAGATAAGATAGAAGGAGGTTCTACTCTTTCTCTAGTTTTCATAGAGTTTACTAGAGTTAGGAAACATGAGAGAAAGGGTGACCTCATTGAATTCTAAAGGCTTAACGCTTGCTCATAGAGAATTGAAGAAATGGTATAAACGAAGTGGCATATATCTAATAGGTTTAATAGGAGTCTTTTTATTGATCGGTTTACTGACGTCTATACAGCCGGCATACCGGCTGTCCTCTTCTACATTGCATACATGGACAAGTCAGATAGATGGTTCCTCTTTTTTACGTTTAATGAGCATGGAGAATCGCGTATTTCAGGGGGCATACCCAGAAGGATATGAAGACTTGCGCATCTCTGAAATGGTTTTTCAAACAGCTACAAGCATACACCCTGATGATCCGCGTTCCTTCTTAGGTAGAGAGTTGCCAGGATTTTCAGAATATGACGGTCAAATTGTTGTAGCAGGAGAGGGGACGAACTACACAACGATGGCAGTTGAATCAGCTCCTCCTATGGAGATTTTTGATAAAAAGGAAAAGGAAATCGTTACTGCAGAGCAAACAGATGAACAAGAAGATCAAACTTCTCCTGATCAAGCATTACCCACTACTGGTGACAGGGATGTTGTGTTGATCTACCACACCCATAACCGAGAATCTTATTTCCCTCTCCTTCGAGAAGACGCAACAGATGCATTTCATTCTAAAGCGAATATTACACTTGTAGGCGATCGTCTGGCTCAAAGCTTAGAAGATAAGGGCATTGGTGCTAAAGTCGATAAAACAGATATAACAAAGAAACTGAAAGACGAAGATATGGAGTATTATGAGTCGTATGATATGTCTAGGTCTGTTGTGCAAGAAGCAATGAGTACAGAGGCGGATTTACAATATTATTTTGATCTTCATAGGGATTCCATCGACAAGCAATATACGACTACAGATATAAATGGTGAGTCGTTTGCGAGAACCTTCTTCGTAATTGGAGGAGAATATGCTCATTACGAACAAAATTTAAAACTAGCTAATGAGCTTCATAACAAAATGGAAGAGGCATATCCCGGGCTAAGTAGAGGGGTAATGACGAAAAAGGGTTCAGGTACGAATGGGAAGTTTAATCAGGACTTATCTCAAAATGCTATTCTTATCGAGTTTGGTGGAGTTGAAAATACGTTAGAAGAACTTTATCGAAGTGCGGATGCAGTTGCGGATGTGTTTAGTGATTTTTATTGGCAAGCGGAAAAAGTAAGTGGAGATCAGTAAGGAGAAATAAGGAGATGACCGTTATGGTGCGCTTCACAATGACCTTTCTAATTATGATAGTTTTATTCCTCGGTGGCGTTTTGGTCGGTATGAATCAAGCTAGCATTGGGATGATTCAAATGCGAGGCTTCTCAAGTGGTACGTTTCAAGAGGCTGTCCAAACGGAAAAATTGGAAACAGGTGACTATGAAGTGCAAGTGTTAGGTAAAGACTTCGCGCAAGTATCTGTTCAGGAAAAACAACAGCAATACGAGGACCACAACGAAGCCCGAGGCCTACAAAAATTAGCTGTCATCTTAGAAAGCGTAGTGAATTGGGTTTACAATACGATCATCTACACCATCTATCACATATTCTCTGCTTTCTTTTAATGCAACATAGTGCTTATGCTGTCCCCGCACGGTGTGGGGGCGCTAGACGTTGGCTATTGACGTGGCGGTCTTAGTCGAGCTTCCTTTTTTCCACTGGTCACCCCGCCTGCGCTTTTCGTTAATGTCTAGCTCCGGCGGGGAGGGCCTAGCGCGATAAGCAAAATGACCTCCAATGGCTAGCGCCATTTCCGGCCAGTTTGCTTATCCGTACGGCCCTGGTCACCCCGCCTGCGCTTTTCGATGATGTCTAGCTCCGGCTCCTAGCCCCTAGCGTCATAAGCAAACTACCTGCAGTGGCTAACGCCACTTCCGGCATTTTGCTTATGCGGGTCTGCAGGATGCAGATCAGTTCGGTGTTGGCGCAGGACGCGCCGGTTTTAACCGAACTTCCTCTTTAGCTGAACAGTCGCCTGCGCTTTTCGGTTTAGATCCAGCTCCGGCGGGGAGGGCCTAGCGAGATAAGCAAACTGCCCTCCAATGGCTAGCGCCATTTCCGGCCAGTTTGCTTATCCGTACGGCCCTGACCACCCCGCCTGCGCTTTTCGTTATTGAAGTATTTCCTCTACATTGCTATAATCTAAGCTAGCTATGGTTTCGGATTAAAGTAGGAGTGATGAATGTGAGTAGCGACAAGATTAAACAGGAGAATGTGCGTAATTTTTCAATTATCGCTCATATCGACCACGGCAAATCGACATTAGCCGATCGTATTCTAGAGAAAACGAAAGCTTTAACGCAGCGAGAGATGAAAGAGCAGTTTCTTGATGCGATGGATTTAGAGCGTGAACGTGGGATTACGATTAAATTAAACGCAGTTCAATTGCGATATAGCTCTCCTAATAAGGGAGAAGATTATTTATTCCACCTGATTGATACACCAGGACACGTCGACTTTACATATGAGGTATCCCGTAGTTTAGCAGCGTGTGAAGGGGTTATCTTGGTAGTAGATGCGGCGCAAGGAATTGAGGCTCAAACGTTAGCCAACCTTTACCTTGCATTAGATAATGATTTAGAAATTATTCCAGTTATTAATAAAGTAGATCTTCCCGCGGCTGATCCAGACCGTGTGACGAAAGAACTTGAGGATCTTATAGGTGTAACAAAGGATGAGGTTATTTTAGCTTCAGCTAAAGCGGGTAAAGGAATTGAAGAGATACTAGAAGCCATTGTAGAACGTATTCCTTCCCCTATTGGTGAGCCAGAAGATCCATTGAAAGCTTTGATCTTTGACTCTTTATATGATCCTTACCGAGGGGTGATCGCGTCGATTGCCGTAAAGGAAGGTTCTGTAAAAGTTGGTCAAAAAATTCGCATGATGCAAACTGGGAAAGAGTTTGAAGTAAACGAAATTGGTGTGTTTAATCCAAAGCCAACTCCTAAGAATGAATTAACTGTTGGGGATGTCGGATATTTAACAGCATCGATTAAAAACGTAAGTGACTCACGTGTAGGTGACACGATTACCAGAGTAGACAATCCAGCGCCAGAACCATTACCAGGTTATAAACGCTTGAATCCGATGGTATTCTGCGGATTGTTCCCGGTAGATGCGAACAATTACAACGATTTACGTGAAGCATTAGAGCGCCTAGAGCTAAACGATTCTTCCCTACAGTATGAAGCTGAGACGTCTCAGGCATTAGGCTTTGGTTTCCGTTGCGGATTCTTAGGGCTTCTTCATATGGAGATTATTCAAGAACGTATCGAACGTGAATTTGGTATTCAACTTATAACAACTGCGCCAAGTGTAATTTATGAAGTAGAACTCGCAGATGGGGAAACCCTTACGGTTGACAATCCGTCATTAATGCCAGATCCGCAGTCAATTAGTGAAGTTCGAGAGCCATTCGTAAATGCAACCGTGATGGTACCAAACGATTATGTAGGTTCTGTCATGGAAATTTGCCAGAAGAAGCGTGGTTCTTTCGTAGATATGCAATATCTTGACGATAACCGTGTAAATATTACGTATGATATTCCACTTTCTGAGATTGTGTATGATTTCTTTGATCAGCTCAAGTCTCAAACAAAAGGCTACGCCTCTTTCGACTATGAATTAGCCGGATATCGTGCGTCTAATCTCGTGAAAATGGATATCTGGTTAAATGGGGACACCATTGATGCCTTATCCTTTATTGTACACAGAGATTTCGCCTTCGACCGCGGAAAAGCGATCACTAGCAAGCTTGTGGAACTCATTCCACGTCAACAATTCGAAGTTCCTGTTCAAGCAGCAATCGGGAATAAAATTGTGGCTCGTTCAACCATTAAAGCAATGCGTAAAAACGTACTTGCAAAATGTTACGGCGGGGATATTTCTCGTAAGCGTAAGTTGCTAGAGAAACAAAAAGAAGGTAAAAAACGAATGAAGATGGTTGGGTCTGTTGAAGTACCGCAAGAAGCCTTTATGGCCGTGCTAGAAATGGATTCTGACGATTAATAAGGATCAATGAGTAAAAACCGCAGGAGACTTCTTGCGGTTTTTATGCTTTCAACTTTGTTAACTTGTGTGTTTTACTGCAAGGGTGACGCATGTAGACCCAATAGAGTAATTTTTAGATGGGTTAACAAAGCTACTTTATTTAAAGGAACGTGACGAACATGATTACATCAGCATATATTCATATACCGTTTTGCCACAAGATCTGTCATTATTGTGATTTTACGAAATTTTTCTATAATCCTGAACTTGCAGATCAATATTTGGATGCATTAGAGAATGAGATTGTAACAGCAGTTGGCACAGAAAAGCGAAAAATGAAAACCATCTTTGTGGGTGGAGGCACTCCAACAGCACTATCGTACGAACAACTTGAGAGACTGCTCAAAATGATTGCAAAGTCTTTTGACGTTGAGGCACCGCTAGAGTATACGTTTGAAGCGAATCCGGGCGAATTTGATGAGAAGAAACTAGCGCTACTAAAAGAATACGGTGTAAACCGAATTTCGTTTGGTGTCCAGGTGTTTGATGACGAACTGCTTGAAAAACTAGGTCGAAATCATCGAGTAAAAGATGTCTATGATAGTCTGAGCCTATTTGAAAAGCAACAATTTGATAATGTGTCTGTTGATTTAATGTACGGATTACCGGGCCAAACGTATGATCAATTTAAGAAAACAATTGATGAAGCTCTTGCGCTTGACCTTCCTCATTATTCATCTTACTCGTTACAAATTGAACCGAAGACAATCTTTTATCTTCGTCATAAAAAAGGGAAGTTGCATAAACCCGTGGAAGAAGAAGAAGCGAGAATGTATGAGTTATTAATGAACGAGATGAATCAAAAGGGCGTTTATCAATATGAAATCAGTAATTTTGCTAAGCCAGGGTTTGAAAGCAAGCACAATCTAACCTATTGGAATAATGATTATTATTATGGGTTTGGTGCAGGAGCGCATGGGTATTTACCAGGAGAGCGTACCGTTAATATTAAGCCTTTAAATCAGTATACAAAGAAAGGCAAGGAAACAGGCCTTCCGCGACTGCACGTTGAACCAGTGCACTATAAAGAAGAGATGGAAGAGCAAATGTTCCTCGGATTGCGTAAAACAGCAGGAGTATCTATGAGTGAATTTGAGAATCGCTTCGGACGTTCCATTCATTCTCTATATTCGAGTGAATTAGATTATTTAAAGAGGAAAAACTGGATAACAGAAACAGAGGACAATGTTGCACTTACAACGCAGGGCCGTCTCTTTGGTAATGAGGTTTTTGCGCAATTTTTGATTGAAGATGAAAAGCTTCAGTGAAATATCGTTGACAAGGAGCGGGGCATTTGATAATTTATTATTAGATTTAGCACTCGCAATCAAAGAGTGCTAACAGAGGTGATCATCATGTTAACAGAGAGACAATTGTTGATATTACAAGTGATTATTGATGACTTCATCCAGTCTGCGCAACCTGTAGGATCTAGGACGATCTCAAAGAAAGACAACGTTTCCTATAGTTCGGCTACGATCCGTAACGAAATGGCTGATTTAGAAGAACTTGGTTTCCTGGAGAAAACCCATTCTTCATCGGGAAGGGTTCCTTCAGAAAAAGGGTATCGCTTTTATGTTGATCATTTGATGTCACCCTTTAACTTGTCTGGGCAAGAGAAAACGTTTGTGAAACAGGCATTTAATCATCAAATGGTAGAATTTGAACAAGTCGTTCAGCAGTCTGCGCGGGTTTTATCCGAGTTGACGAATTACACGTCAATTATTCTTGGACCTGAAGTATACGAGACGAAATTAAAGCAATTACAAATCATTCCCTTATCCCAAGTATCTGCTGTTGCAATTCTTGTAACGGATACAGGCCATGTTGAGCATAGGTCATTCACAATCCCTGTAGAAATTAAACCAGCTGACTTAGAGAAGATGGTTAACATCTTAAATGAGCGGTTAAATGGTGTACCGATTATTTACTTGCACCATAAGCTAAATACCGAGATAGCCGAACTCCTTAAAAAGCATACAAGCGAATTTGAAAAGGCCTATCAGTATTTACGAGCTGCTCTATTTGACGAACAGCCTGCCAAGCTTTATGTTGGCGGCAAGACCAACATTCTCATGCAGCCTGAATTTAGGGATATTGATAAAGTGAGAACGTTGTATTCGATGATAGAAGAAGAAACAGAGATTGCTCATTTACTTCGTCATAACTCTAATGATATTAAAGTATCAATTGGTACTGAAAACGAAGTGAGTGCCATGAAAGACCTAAGTATTATTACCGGGTCTTACTCTATCGGGGATACACAGCTAGGGACGATTGCTTTACTTGGTCCTACCCGGATGGAATACTCCAAAGTCATTTCGCTATTGAATTTACTTTCAAATCGTATGACTGAAACATTCCATTCTTGGTATCAAAAAGGTTCAACTGGGGAATAGATGATAAAGGCATTTAAGGATGCCTGTTCTCTTCTTACTGAAGTTTTGTTTTAAAAGTAAGGTTGAATTGACTTTTTATAAAAAATACTCAAAATTGAAGGGTTATCGGTTTAGTTTAGATTCAATTTCTGATATATTCTTAACCGGTGTAAATGAACGAGCTTTAGAGGAGGTGACAAACATGGACGAAAATAAACAACAAACAGAAGAAGTCGAACAAGAAGAGGTCGTTGAAAATCCTGAACAAGAAGTTGTTGAAGAAGAGGCTACTGAAATGGATGATGTAGCAAAACTCCAGCAAGAAAAGGATGAAACGTACCAACGTTTGTTACGCTTACAAGCAGATTATGATAATTTCCGTCGTCGCACGCAGAAAGATCGTGAGAACGACCGTAAATATAAATCTCAATCACTTATTGAGGAGCTATTACCTGCGCTTGATAACTTCGAACGAGCGCTTCAAGTTGAAGCTCAAGATGAGAAGTATGCAGAAGGTATGAACATGGTTTATAAACAGCTTAAGAGTGCATTAGAGAAAGAAGGCCTTGAAGAAATTTCGGCTGTAGGGGAAGAATTCGATCCTCATATGCACCAAGCAGTTATGCAAGTTGAAGATGAAAACTATGAATCAAATGTTGTCGTAGAGGAGCTTCAAAAAGGGTATAAGCTAAACGACCGCGTTATTCGCCCATCAATGGTGAAGGTGAATCAATAAGCTCGCTCTACATATGAAGATAAAGGAGGAAATTTGTCATGAGTAAAATTATTGGTATTGACTTAGGTACAACAAACTCTTGTGTCGCTGTAATGGAAGGCGGAGAGTCTAAAGTAATTCCGAACCCAGAAGGTAGTCGCACAACTCCTTCCGTTGTTGCATTCAAGAATGGTGAACGTCAGGTTGGTGAGGTTGCTAAACGTCAGGCAATCACAAACCCTAACACAATTCAGTCTATTAAAAGACACATGGGTACAGACTATAAAGTAGAAATTGAAGGAAAAGAGCACACTCCACAAGAGATCTCTGCTATCATTCTTCAATATATCAAGTCTTACGCAGAAGACTATCTTGGTGAAACAGTTGAAAAAGCTGTAATCACAGTTCCAGCTTACTTCAACGATGCTGAGCGTCAAGCTACTAAAGATGCTGGTAAAATCGCAGGTCTTGAAGTAGAGCGTATTATTAACGAGCCTACAGCAGCGGCTCTTGCATACGGTATTGACCAAGAGCAAGATCAAACTCTTCTTGTTTACGACCTTGGTGGAGGTACATTTGACGTATCAATCCTAGACATCGGTGACGGTACTTTCGAAGTTGTATCAACTGCTGGTGACAACAAACTAGGCGGTGACGACTTCGACCAAGTAATCATCGACCACATGGTAGCAGAATTCAAGAAAGAGAACGGCATCGACCTTTCTAAAGATAAAATGGCACTTCAACGTCTTAAAGACGCTGCAGAAAAAGCGAAGAAGGACCTTTCTGGTGTAGCTCAAACACAGATTTCTCTTCCATTTATTACAGCAGGAGAAGCAGGTCCACTTCACTTAGAAATGAACCTTACTCGTGCTAAATTCGAAGAGCTTTCTTCTGGTTTAGTAGAACGTACTATGGAACCAACTCGTCGTGCGCTTAAAGACGCAAACATGTCTTCTAGTGACATTGATAAAGTACTACTAGTAGGTGGTTCTACTCGTATTCCTGCAGTTGTAGATGCACTTAAGAAAGAAGTAGGCAAAGACCCTTCTAAAGGCGTTAACCCTGACGAAGTAGTAGCACTTGGTGCAGCTGTACAAGGTGGCGTACTTCAAGGTGATGTTAAAGATGTTGTTCTTCTAGACGTTACTCCACTTTCTCTAGGTATTGAAACAATGGGTGGCGTAACGACGAAGCTAATCGAACGTAACACAACAATCCCTACTAGTCAGAAGCAAACGTTCTCTACTGCTGCTGATAATCAAACAGCTGTAGATATCCACGTACTTCAAGGTGAGCGTGAAATGGCACAAGATAACAAGACGCTTGGTCGTTTCCAGTTAACTGATATCCCACCAGCACCACGTGGTGTACCTCAAATCGAAGTATCCTTCGATATTGATGCGAACGGTATCGTTAACGTAGGTGCTAAAGACTTAGGCACAAATAAAGAACAGTCTATTACAATCAAATCTTCTTCTGGTCTTTCTGAAGAAGAAGTAGAACAAATGGTTCAAGAAGCTGAAGAAAATGCTGAAGCGGACAAACAGCGCCGTGAAGAAGTAGAGCTTCGTAACGAAGCAGATCAACTAATCTTCACTACAGATAAAACCATCAAAGATCTTGGCGAAGCTGTAACAGAAGAAGACAAGCAAAACGCTGAGACTGCTAAATCTGAACTTCAAACGGCACTTGAGGGTGAAGACCTTGAGCAAATCCGTGAGAAGAAAGATGCTCTTCAAGAGCAAGTACAACAGCTTTCTGTAAAAATGTATGAGCAAGCACAACAAGCTCAACAAGCCCAAGAAGGTGCTGAAGGCCAAGGGTCAGAAGAAGATGTTGTTGACGCAGACTTTGAAGAAGTAAACGAAGACGATAAGAAGTAAGCAACCATATTAGGTTAGTCAGATAAAAAAAGTCAAAGTCAGGGGGTATCTTGGCTTTGACTTTTTTACTGCATGAATTTTGTCTCCCTTGTTAAGGGAAGAATGTTAATGAATTAACTTTGAATCGCATTTGAAACCATGTTAATATAAACTTTATGTGAGTAGAGAGTCGGGAGAGTGATCTTCAGTGAGTAAACGCGACTATTATGAGATTTTAGGTGTATCTAAGGATGCTTCTAAAGATGAAATTAAGAAAGCGTACCGTAAATTAGCAAAAAAATATCACCCAGATGTCAGTCAAGAAGACAATGCTGAGGACAAGTTTAAAGAAGCTCAGGAAGCTTGGGATGTACTAGGTGATGATCAGAAACGCCAACAATATGATCAATTTGGTCATGCAGGTCCTAACCAGGGTGGTTTCGGAGGCTTTGGTGGAGCCGAAGACTTCGGAGGCTTTGGAGACATCTTTGACATGTTCTTCGGTGGCGGAGGACGTCGTCGTGATCCGAATGCTCCTCGTAGAGGAGCAGACCTTCAATATACAATGACGTTAAATTTTGAAGAAGCTATATTCGGTAAAGAAACGGATGTTCAAATTCCAAAAGAAGAAGAATGTGAAACATGTGACGGGTCTGGTGCAAAACCAGGTACAAAACCGGAAACTTGCTCTCACTGTCAAGGTGCAGGCCAGTTAAACCAGGAACAAAATACACCATTTGGACGTGTAGTAAACCGCCGCGTATGTCACCACTGTGAAGGAACAGGGCAAATCATCAAAGATAAGTGTAATACGTGCGGAGGAGATGGAAGAGTTACGAAACGTAAAAACATCCACATCTCCATTCCAGCTGGTATTGATGAAGGTCAGCGTATTCGCGTATCTGGTCAAGGTGAGCCGGGCGAAAACGGTGGTCCTGCAGGAGACTTGTATGTCGTTGTTCAAATTCGTCCACACGAATTTTACAAACGTGAAGGAGACCATATCTTCTGTGAGATGCCGCTGACATTCACGCAAGCTGCACTTGGAGACGAAATTGAAGTCCCAACTGTACACGGAAATGTGAAGCTTAAGATACCAGCAGGCACTCAGAATGGGAAAACATTCCGCTTGAAAGAAAAGGGCGCTCCAAACGTTCGGGGATATGGTCATGGCGACCAACACGTGAAGATTCGTGTTGTTACACCAACGAACATGACTGATCGTCAGAAAGAATTACTTCGTGAGTTCCATGATATTAGTGGGAACCAACCTACAGAAGAGCAACACGATAACATTTTCCAACGTGTTAAGCGTGCCTTTAAAGGGGAATAAGGAATCCAGAGTAAAGAGAGTTGATCCCATTGAAATGGTCTGAAATATGTATTCATACAACAAATGAAGCAATCGAACCTATATCGAACATTCTTCATGAGGCGGGGGCTAGTGGTGTAGTAATTGAAGACCCTCAAGACCTTATCAAAGAACGAGATACGTTTATGGGTGAGATTTATGAATTAAATCCAGATGACTATCCGGCAGAAGGTGTGTATGTAAAAGCATACCTTCCCGTGAATAGTTTCTTAGGTGAAACAGTAGAAGAAATTAAACATGCGATTACCAATCTAATTGAATTCGATATTAATATCGGTCATAATCATGTCACAATAAGTGAACTGAACGAGGAAGATTGGGCTACAGCATGGAAGAAGTACTATAAACCAGTTAAGATTTCAGAAAAGGTAACAATCATTCCTACATGGGAAGAATATGAGCCTGTTTCAAGTGATGAAATTATTATTGAACTGGATCCTGGTATGGCGTTTGGTACAGGGACTCACCCCACTACTGTATTAAGTATCCAGGCAATTGAGCAGTATATAGAGGAAAATGATTTAGTTATGGACGTAGGAGCTGGCTCTGGAGTCTTAAGCATTGCTTCAGTACTTCTGGGTGCAAAGCATGTACATGCTTTTGACTTAGACGATATCGCAGTTAAGAGTACTACGATTAATGCTAAATTAAACAATGTGGAAAGCCAAATTGAGTCAAAACAAAACAACCTACTTCAAGGTGTTGATGTTGAAGCCGATTTAATTGTTTCCAACATTTTAGCTGAAATCATTGTCCAATTTACAGATGATGCTTTCGCTAAACTGAAGTCTGGTGGTTACTTTATCACGTCTGGAATTATTAAGAACAAGCGTCAGTTAGTGAAGGATCAACTTATTGAATCTGGTTTTGAAATTGTTGAAGTTAATGTAATGGAAGATTGGACATCGATTATCGCACGTAAACCATAAAGAAAGCAGGTGCCCATTGTGCAACGTTATTTTGTTCCTTCATCAGGATGGGATGACTCAGAAGTCGTGATTACCGGAGAAGATGTGCATCACATCGGAAAGGTAATGCGAATGAAGCCTGAACATCACATTTTATGTTGTACACCAGAGGGTGACCTAGCTGAATGTGAAATTACTGATATTACGACAGAAGCTGTCACATGTCAGATCGTAGAGTGGCTGGAAGAGGTAAAAGAACTTCCAGCCTCTGTTACGATTGCACAAGGGTTACCTAAAGGGGATAAAATGGAGCATGTGATTCAAAAGGGAACGGAACTCGGAGCGTCTCAATTTATTCCTTTTGAAGCAGAGCGCTCCATTGTAAAATGGGATCAAAAGAAATCACAAAAGAAAATAACACGATACCAAAAAATTGCAAAAGAAGCGAGCGAACAATCTCATCGAACGACGATTCCCTCTGTATCTCATTTGCATTCCTTGCGAGATTTAATAGCCCATCAGGCTAGCTATGATTGGATTGTATTTGCTTATGAGGATGAGGCGAAAAGTCAATCTTATCGGTCATTAAAAGAAGTCCTTACGCAGGTTCAACAAGGTCAGCGTATACTCGTCATTATTGGACCAGAAGGCGGATTCAGTGAACAAGAAGTGCAGACGTTGAAGGAAGCGGGGGCGCTAGCGGTGCGTCTGGGACCAAGAATATTAAGAACAGAAACCGCTGCTACATATTTTCTTTCAGCTCTGTCCTATCAATTAGAGGAATTGGGGTGATCCTATGCCAACAGTAGCCTTTCATACACTAGGTTGTAAAGTAAACCATTATGAAACGGAAGCCATTTGGCAATTGTTCAAAGAAGAAGGATATGAGCGTACGGACTTTGATCGCTCATCTGATGTATACGTGATTAACACATGTACAGTAACGAACACAGGAGATAAGAAGAGTCGTCAAGTGATTAGACGTGCTATTCGTAAAAATCCTGATGCTGTTATTTGTGTGACGGGTTGTTATGCACAAACATCTCCTGCTGAGATTATGGACATTCCTGGAGTAGATATTGTGGTAGGTACACAAGATCGACGGAAAATGCTAGAGTACATTAAACAATACCAGGAAGAACGTCAGCCCATCAACGGTGTTACAAATATCATGAAAACTCGCACATATGAGGAGCTTGATGTCCCTGATTTTACTGACCGAACACGTGCTTCCTTAAAGATTCAAGAAGGCTGTAACAATTTCTGTACGTTTTGTATTATTCCTTGGGCACGTGGCTTGATGCGTTCCCGTGATCCTGAAGAAGTTATTCAACAGGCTCAACAGCTTGTGGATGCAGGATATAAAGAAATTGTATTAACAGGAATTCATACAGGCGGTTACGGCGAGGACATGAAAGATTATAATCTTGCTATGTTACTACGTGAATTAGACAAAAGGGTTAATGGGTTAAAACGAATTCGAATTTCTTCTATCGAAGGAAGCCAAATTACAGACGACGTTATTGATGTTCTGCGTGAGTCTGATAAGATCGTTCGTCATCTTCATATCCCTCTTCAATCAGGGTCAAATACGGTACTTAAACGCATGCGTCGTAAATACACGACTGAGTTTTACAAAGAACGAGTGGATCGTATTAAAGAGGCGTTACCAGGTCTTGCGATTACCTCAGATGTTATCGTTGGATTCCCGGGTGAGACGGCAGAAGAATTCAATGAAACGTATCACTTCATACAAGAAATTGGTTACTCAGAGCTTCACGTGTTCCCTTACTCGAAGCGTACAGGAACACCTGCAGCACGTATGGATGATCAAGTCGATGAAGAAGTTAAGAACGACCGTGTTCACCAACTTATCGAATTGTCAAACCAACAAGCCAAAGAATATGCATCAAAGTATGACGGAGAAGTGCTTGAAGTTATACCTGAAGAGAAGTTTAAAGCAGACGATAATGATAGTCGTTATGTTGGTTATACTGATAATTATTTAAAAGTTGTGTTTGAAGGCAAAGAAGACATGATAGGGGAAATTGTCCGCGTAAAGCTTACCCAAGCTGGGTACCCTTATAATGCAGGTCAATTTGTCCGGGTTATGGACCGCCCAAGTTTAACAGATGACTCCATTGAGTTATCTTCCTAATAAAAGACCTTGCTGTGTACTCAGCAAGGTTTTTCTATGTATGACTAACAGACTTCTAGAGATAATAAAGTAAGCGATTTACTCTGGGAGGAGTGGCATTTTTTTAGTCATAATGCTAAGATAAAAGAGGTACGGACAACTCGAGAAAGAAAGGAAGATTAAAATGGATGCTAAATTAGCAAAAATGATTGATCATACACAGTTAAAACCAGATACAGCACAGGAGAAAATCGAACAGATTTGCCAAGAAGCGAAAGAATATGGCTTTGCTTCTGTATGCGTAAACCCATATTGGGTACCTTTCTGTTACGAACGCCTTCAAGGTACAGACGTAAAAGTATGTACGGTTATTGGTTTCCCTCTAGGAGCCAATACAAAAGAATTAAAAGCTTATGAAACAAAACAAGCAATTGAAAACGGAGCTACAGAAGTAGACATGGTGATTAACATCGGCGCTCTAAAGAGTGGAGATAAAGAAACAGTACAAGCTGACATTGAAGCTGTTGTTCGCGCGACAGAAGGCAATGCTTTAACAAAGGTAATTATTGAAACTTCTCTTCTTACAGAGGAAGAAAAAGTAACAGCTTGCGAATTAGCTAAAGCTGCTGGAGCAGATTACGTTAAGACTTCTACAGGCTTCTCAGGTGGAGGCGCTACAGTAGAAGATATTAAACTAATGCGTAACACAGTAGGACCTGACATGGGAGTAAAAGCCTCTGGAGGCGTTCGCGACCGTGAAGGAGCAGATGCTGTTATTGAAGCAGGCGCTACTCGCATTGGTGCTAGTGCTGGTGTATCCATCGTATCTGGTGGACAAGGAACTTCTGATTATTAATATAGATTAAAAAGGTGTCCTCTTAAGAGGGCACCTTTTTTTGGGTCTGATGTTTTATGATGATCCTAATATGTTAAGGGTCATTGTTCTTTATATTTATGGACAAACATAACGAATTTAGTGAAATGTTGTACAAAAGGTAAGACGAGGAGTGAAGACAATACATTGAACACAACAGAGATGTGTGCAAGTTGCTGAGCCGGATCGTTTGATAGCCATTGTGCTAAAGCTGCCAGTTCATCTATAAACGGTGCAAAGAGTAATACCCCTATTACATTAAGCCAGATGTGAGCCATGGCAACAAGGCGTGCTTCATGATTGCTACCTAATGAAGCTACCCAGGCGGTGATGCAAGTTCCGATATTAGCACCTAACATTATCCCAATAGCGGAAGTGAGGCTAAAAACTCCTTCGTTTAAAAAGCTCATTGATATCCCTGTAGCTGCAGTGGAAGATTGAATAATGGCTGTCATGGCTGTTCCAATCAATATGCTGGCATTAGGAAAGTCGTTTGTATAGGCCAGGCTACTTTGAATTATTGGAAACTGCTTCAAAGGCTCTGCCAATGATTCAAAGCCGTTTAAAGCGACAAAGATGCAACCTAACCCAAATATAATTCCACCAGCCCCAAAACAATTCTGCTTGGGTATAATTAGTAATACTGCTCCAATAACTAAGAGGGGCCAAAGGGGGATAGAGTTTGAGAACGTGAGTAATTCGGCTGTAACAGTCGTTCCAATATTAGCTCCAAGAATAACTCCAATAGATTGTTTAAAATTGAGCACCCCTATAGCTACTAGCCCAATCGCAATTACCATGGTAGCCGAGCTGCTTTGTAACACACTTGTTACAACGATGCCCGCAACCATTCCTTTAAATGGATTGTTCGCAAATCGTTGAATGAACACTTTCATATTTCGATAAGATAACTGATACAAACCAACTCGTAATACAGTCATACCAAATAAAAAAATAGTTAAGAAAACGGTAAAAAGAGTAATTAAATCAGCCACGGTTGTTCACCTCTATACCATACTATGGACAAGACATGATTTCATGACAGAAAAAGGACATTCTAATCTGTTAATAGTAGATGTCGTATTAAAATCCACAGTTGGTGCTCATACTGACACCAACTGTGGATGATTCTTACTTTACTAACCAAGTTTCAAAGAAGAAGGGTGACCCAATTTATCAAAATTAAGCATTATCCTCTATCTTGGTTGCTCAACTTATGTTAAAGTGGATGATATGACAGAGCAACGACAATATAATTCTCCGAATGATCCTTAATAAAAATAGTTGAATCTGTCTGGAGAATGGTTTATAATTGTCAAAGGCATGTGAGGAAAATATACTCACATGATCATTGAAACTGTCTTTTTTGCTTTGGAGGGAGGGTAATAGCATGTCAAACAACACTCGCGTGCGTAAAAACGAGTCTCTTGAAGATGCTCTTCGTCGCTTCAAGCGCAGCGTATCTAAGAATGGTACACTAGCTGAGTATCGTAAGCGTGAACATTACGAGAAGCCTAGCGTCCGTCGTAAGAAGAAATCAGAAGCCGCTAGAAAGCGTAAGTAAGAGGGTGTAAGGTAGATGTCATTACTTGAGCGTCTAAACCAAGATATGAAAGAGGCTTTACGTAACAAAGAGAAAGAACGACTTTCCGTCATCCGTATGGTGAAGTCTTCTTTACAAAATGAAGCTTTAAAACTTGGAAAAGATGAATTGACTGAGGAAGAAGAATTAACTGTTTTGTCTCGAGAGATAAAGCAACGAAAAGATTCCCTCCAAGAGTACAAAAGTGCAGGTCGTGACGATCTTGCGCAAAAAGATGAGAGAGATATTGAAATCATTCAATCATATATGCCTCAACAGCTTTCTGAAGACGAACTAGATGCGATTGTTCAAGAAACGATTGCTGAAGTCGGAGCTACTTCTAAGAAAGATATAGGCAAAGTGATGAGTGCCATTATGCCTAAAGTAAAAGGCAAAGCGGATGGCTCTCTAGTTAACCAATTTGTACAAAAACATTTATCTTAAACACGAACCGCCTTTTCATAAGGCGGTTTTTTTCATATATTGGTCGGTGTTGATTGAGCTTGGTTAATCTATAAAAAAATTTTTTTATCATGAAACGTTTAGTTTTGCTAACTCGTATATAATAAAAGAGAAAGGGGGGGGATTATGAGAAGATTTCTACGATATGCTATGGTTTTGTCGTTGTTATTGTTAATGTTGGTATCATTCCTAAGTCCAACGAGCTCCGCAGACGGAACAGGAGAGACGGTTTATGTTGTTCCTATAACAGAAACAGTGGAGAAAGGACTTTCTTCTTTCTTAAAGAGAAGTGTGAATGAAGCAAGAGACCGCGATGCGGACCATATCATTTTTGAAGTGAACACTCCTGGTGGCAGGGTGGATGCAGCGGCTGAAATCGCAAATTTATTTCAGTCCATTGAAATTCCCAATACTGCCTATGTAGTTCAGGAAGCCTTATCTGCAGGCTCATACATATCACTAAATGCTGATCAAATCTATATGAAGCCAAACACAACCATGGGCTCAGCGGGAGTTATTACTTCAGATGGGAATGCAGCTAGTAAGAAAGCTCAATCTGATTGGGTAAAGAAGATGCGTACAGCAGCGGAATTGAATAACCGGGATCCGTTATATGCAGAAGCGATGGCTAACCCGGATATTGATTTGCCGAAGTATAAGGCAGGAAAAGGAAAATACCTGACGCTAAGTGCAGCTGAAGCTCTAGAAGTCGGATATGCAGAAGGGGTAGTTGATTCAAGAGACCAATTGTTATCAGAACTTGGATTATCAGACTCTGAGATCATAACGACCAACCCCACATTTACTGAGCGACTGGCCCGTTTGATTACTCATCCAGTTGTCGTTCCTATATTGCTTTCTGTAGCTAGCTTGGGGTTTGTCGCAGAGCTTTATTCACCTGGGTTTGGTATAGCTGGTTCCATGGGACTACTCGCGCTAGGGTTGTTTTTCTATGGACATATGATTGCAGGACTTGCGGGTTATGAAGCTGTTATCTTGTTCGGTTTAGGAGTTGTGTGTATTGTTCTAGAGTTTTTTGTCCCGGGTGGAATCCTCGGGATTATTGGAACGGGCGGTGTTGTAGGTTCATTATTTATGTCGACCGATGACATTGGGCATATGACGATGAGTCTTCTCATTGCTATTATTGTGGCTATAATAGGCTCTGTTATCTTGTTCAAGACCATTGGATTTGATAGAGGATTTTTGAGAAACATTGTTCTCAGTGACTCTACTTCTTCCGAGAAAGGATACCTCTCATCAAATAATAGAGATGACCTCATAGGAAATATAGGGGAAGCTGTTACACCCCTGAGGCCATCTGGTACAGGAATATTTAACGATGAAAGAATTGATGTTGTAACAGAAGGAAGTTTCATCTCTGCAGGGGCAAGTATCAAAATTGTAAGAGTAGAAGGATCTCGTATTGTTGTTCGAGAAATTAAACAAGAAAAAGAATAAGGGGGATTAATTATGTTATCAGAAGGTTTAGTACCAATAATATTTATTGCAGTTATTATTATTGCGCTTGCTGTATTGTTCACGTTTATTCCAATCATGCTATGGATTAGTGCATTGGCTGCAGGTGTTCGAATTAGTATCTTTACACTTATTGGAATGAGGTTACGTCGAGTTGTGCCAAGTCGCGTTATTAACCCGCTGATTAAAGCACATAAAGCTGGTGTAGATGTGGATACAAATCAGCTTGAAAGTCACTACCTCGCAGGTGGTAATGTTGACCGTGTGGTAAATGCGCTTATTGCAGCTCAACGAGCTAATATTGAATTAAGCTTTGAACGTTGTGCAGCTATTGACTTAGCTGGTCGAGATGTATTAGAAGCTGTCCAAATGAGTGTAAACCCGAAAGTAATTGAAACACCATTTATTGCTGGTGTAGCGATGGATGGAATCGAAGTAAAAGCGAAAGCTCGTATTACCGTTCGAGCAAACATTGACCGTTTAGTCGGTGGTGCTGGTGAGGATACCGTTATTGCTCGTGTAGGTGAAGGTATTGTCAGTACCATTGGTAGCTCTAAGGACCATAACCAGGTGTTAGAGAACCCGGATCGTATTTCTCAAAACGTATTAAGTAAAGGGCTTGATGCTGGAACAGCCTTTGAGATCTTGTCCATTGATATTGCTGACATTGATATCGGCAAAAACATTGGTGCAATTCTTCAAACGGACCAGGCTGAAGCTGACAAAAATATCGCTCAGGCCAAAGCAGAAGAACGTCGTGCTATGGCGGTTGCACAAGAACAAGAAATGCGCGCTCGTGTTCAAGAGATGCAGGCGAAAGTTGTGGAAGCAGAAGCAGAAGTTCCACTTGCTATGGCTGAAGCGTTGCGCTCAGGTAATATTGGTGTCATGGACTACTACAATCTGAAGAACATCCAAGCGGATACTGATATGCGTGATGTAATTGGTAAGATGAATAATGAAAATGAAGAAGAGGACAAATAGAGCTTGAAGTCCTATTTAGGAGGACTGATTACGAATGGGAGATATCTTTGATCTTATCTTTAGCAACATAGGCATTTTGCTGCCGATTATCTTCGGTGTTTTTGCTTTCCTTACTAATTTAGGTAAGGATGATGAAAAGGAGCAAAAAAAGAAACCTGTGCAAAATCCGCCACGTCAAAGGGAAACTACTCCATCTTCACCTGAACCTTCTGTAGATCGAGAAAAGGTGAAAGATTTAAAGACATACGCAGAAGAGCAAAGAGAGCGTTATAGGAGCCTTCAACGTGAACAGAAGGATGAAGGTCCAGATGCGAAACCTCAAGAACAGAAAGCCTTTAAAGGTGAAATCGGAGGAGAGCATGACGCGATACCAGATCAACCAACTCAACCAAGCTATCAAAGAGATGAAAAAGTACCTTATCGTAAGGAAAGAAAGCCACAACCTTCTGTAAAGGTAAGTGGTTTGCAAAACGTATCGAAAAAGAAGCTTGCTGAAAGTGTGGTCATGGCTGAAGTGTTAGGAAAACCCCGTTCAATGAATCCTTACCGATCCCATTTAAAAAAATAAGCCTTATCGAAAGCACGAAATGTAGTGATACATTTCGTGCTTTTTTCATAGATATGTATGTGAGAGGGGGCACACTCGGATGAAAAAATGGCAACAACGTATAGGGAATTGGCTATCGCAACAACTTGATTTACCAACTGATGTCATCCTCGAACTACCAAGAATAACAACCATCGGACAAATACATGCATATGTGGAAAATCATAAGGGATTAATTTCTTTCTCTGATGAGGAGCTACGCCTTAAATTGAAGCAAGGACAGTTATTAATCAAGGGGAAAGGGTTTGTGCTTCGCATGATGCTCCCGGAAGAGATCTTGCTTGAGGGAACCATTCATGAAGTGACCTTTATAGATCAAAATGTCTAACGGTTAGGAGGTACGTATGAAAATTACGCAAGGGGTTTTCTTCACAGGGTACACGACGCTTAGGATTGAAGGGAAATTTCCGGAATTCTTTCTCAACCGTTGTGTTGAGAATGGAATTTCAGTTTGGAATGTGAAAAAGATAGACGAGTTTACATGTGAAGCCAATGTGCGTTTAGAAGATGTACCGGTACTCAAGAAGTTGAGAAGTCAATTGGATTACAAAATTCGTTTCAAAAAGAGGCATGGTATTCCTTTCTTACTTCGTTCTCTTCTTAAAAGAAGGTCTCTTGTAGCGGGCTTTGTGCTTGGGATGATTGCGATTTTTCTTCTGTCGAACATGGTGTGGGGAATAAAGATCGAAGGCGTTACGCCAGAGGTGGAGTATAAAATTAAAGAGAATTTAAAAGACTATGGAATTAAACGAGGGGCGTGGAAATTTACGATTGAAACCCCTGGTCAAATGCAGCAAAAACTTTTAGCTGATGTACCTGAACTTTTGTGGATCGGTGTCACTGAAAAGGGTACAACCTACCACTTAGAAGGGGTAGAGAAGACGATTGTAAAAGAACCAGAGGAAGGTGGTCCTCAAAGTCTTTATGCCCGTAAAAAAGGAGTTATAGTAGATATGTACGTTGAAAAGGGGGAACCAGCGGTCGAACTAAATGATTATGTAGAATCTGGGGATTTACTGGTTTCAGGAGCAATTGGACGGGAAGAAGAACCGACCCTCGTCCACGCTGAAGGGGAAGTTATTGCAGAGACATGGTACAAAAGCGAAGTTGTTGTTCCTCTTCATGTGCAATATGAAGTGATTACCGGTGAAAAAGAAACACATTATGGTGTGCAGCTAGGGGACTTAAGAGTACCTCTTTGGGGGTTCAAAGAACCTGAGTTTAAGCATATGCATGAAGAGGAATACAATAAACCATTCTATTTATTTAAATGGGAGTTACCAATTGGATTCTCTTCTAAAGAGATCTCTGAAGCGGAATTGTATAAAGAATCCCGCACAGATGAAGAAGCTCTGCAAATAGGGATGAAACAAGCGGAGATGGAATTGAAACAGAAGATCCCACAAAATTCCAAAATTATTACTCAAAAAGTTTTGCACCGTCAGAAAGAGAATGGTAAAGTAAAATTAATCCTATATTTTAAAGTTCATGAAGATATTTCTAAACCTCAACCTATCACTCAAGGAGACTGAAGCATGCAGGAAGATTTACGTACAATCGACATTCAATTAGATAATCCGAATGAAGCGTTAGCCTTATTTGGGACAGGCGATCGTAATTTGAAACAAATGGAATCTCAATTAAGTGTATCCATTGTTACGAGAGGCGAACATGTAAGTGTATCAGGCAACAAAGAACATGTCATGCTGGTAGAACAAGTGTTTCATGCGTTGCTTGCGATTATTCGTAGAGGTTTAACGATCTCTGAACGTGATGTAATCTATGCTATAGACTTGGCTAAGAAAAACGAACTCCAACAGTTTGAAACATTATTTGAAGATGAGATCCTCCGAAACGCAAAAGGGAAGCCTGTTCGAGTCAAAACGCTTGGTCAGCGAAATTACGTTTCTGGAATGAAAACTCATGATTTAGTATTTGGAATAGGGCCAGCAGGAACAGGTAAAACCTATCTTGCTGTCGTTATGGCTGTACAGGCATTAAAGAATAATGAGGTCAAACGTATTATATTAACAAGACCAGCCGTTGAGGCTGGAGAAAGTCTAGGCTTCTTACCAGGAGATCTTAAAGAAAAGGTAGATCCTTACCTAAGACCTTTGTATGACGCTCTCCATGACTTGTTTGGCACTGAGCATACAGCTCGATTAATGGAGCGTGGAACCATTGAAATTGCTCCTTTGGCTTATATGCGAGGTCGAACATTGGATGATGCCTTTGTGATCTTAGACGAAGCTCAGAACACAACACCAGAGCAAATGAAAATGTTTATTACAAGGCTCGGTTTTGGTTCGAAAATGGTTATTACTGGAGATATTACCCAAGTAGATTTACCAAAAGGCGTTACTTCAGGTCTAAAAGCTTCAGAAAAGAAGCTATCTGGCATTAAAGGTATTGCCTTTTCCTACTTAGAACAATCAGATGTCGTCCGTCACCCACTTGTTCAACGAGTTATTGATGCATATGAGGATGAAAAGTAAGTAGAAAGACCCTTTTTTAAGGGTCTTCTTTCTATGTATAAGATAATGGAGGGGAATTCGGTGAGAAACTGGTGGAATCAGTTCATCAAGGGGAATGTTTTTCAAAATGTGTGGATCACCATCGGAGTATCTATGACCATCCTCGCGCTGGTCATTTTTTTACTTGCTTTTTCAAATGTTCAAACGAAAACTTATGATGTAGATCGACTGGATACGGCTAAAGATACGATCCTCTCTCCGATAAATGTAGAAGATAAAGATAAAACACAGGAAAAACGAGATGAGGCTATGGAGTCTGTCGATGACGTGTACACCATCAGAAATTTCATCACGAATACCCGTATTAACTACATGGAAGAAATTTTTAATGCAGTTGAAGTGATTGATAAACAAGTGGAATCAGGGAAACAAGAAGTAGATGCCACTGACTCCGATAAGGTGAAAAGTGAAGTCGAAAAACTTCAATCTATGCTTTCTGAAGACATTACAAAACAAGTTAATCCGAAGGTTCTTGAGCACTTGTTGGATGCACCAGTTGAACAACGAAATGTGGCCGAGGAAATGCTCTCTAATGCGCTTAAAGACGTATTGCATTCCGGTGTACGGGAAGAGGATGTTGACTCATCTATTGAAAAGGTAAAGAATGAGTTACAGTATGAGAGTTTTGATCCTGACCTAAAAGAGGCTGTGCAATCACTAATTGAATTTTTGATTGTTCGTAATTCATTTATCGATGAAGATAAAAAAATTCAGGCTCAAAACGAAGCGGCTAATGATGTCGACCCTGTTATGATAAGGCAAGGACAAGTGCTGGTTTTTCAAGGGGAAACGATTTCTAATGATATATACGAGCGGTTAAAATTAGTCGGATTACTAGATGGGAAGAGCAATTGGTATCCTTATTCAGGTCTCATTTTAATGATCATCCTTTCTTTAGGAGCCCTCCTTTATGAACTGAACAGGATGAGCAAGACTGATGGTTTAGATAATGGTAAGGTGTTAGCCATCCTTTTTATTAGTATTTTAGTCTTTCTTATGATGAAGCTTGGGAGTGTTTTTCAAACTTCTATTGATGATTTGTATTATGTTGTGCCAGTTGCTGCAGGAGCGATGCTGTTAACGCTTCTTATACATGAACGGATGGCTATATTTTTAAGTATTGTTTATGCGATTTTTGGTACGATCTTTTTTAATGAGCAGATTCCCGGAACATTAAATGTTGAAGCGGGCATATACTTTATGTTCTCACAACTAGCCGCGATTATATTTCTTCATAATGTAAAAGATAAGACATCAATACTTAAAGCAGGTTTTGGAGTTACGGTTGTGAATATTGCCATAGTTATTGTTTTTGTATTACTGTCGTATGAGCCAATTTCACTTTCTGGTACAACGATAACGATTGGCTATGCAGTTCTATCCGCTTTTTTGTCTTCAGTTCTCACATTTGGATTGTTGCCATTCTTTGAAGCGGGATTGGGCATGCTATCTGATACACTGTTGATTACGTTGTCTAACCCAAATCACCCTTTGCTTCGAAAAATATTGACGCAAACACCCGGGACGTATCATCATAGTGTGATGGTTGCAAATTTAAGTGAATCAGCTTGTGAGGCCATAGGAGCTAATGGCTTACTGGCTCGAGTTGGGGCTTATTATCATGATTTAGGTAAAACGAAAGAACCCCAATACTTTATTGAAAATCAAATGGGAATGAAAAACCCGCATGATTTGCTTGAGCCTAAGGAAAGTGCGGAAATTATTATTGCGCATCCCTATGTAGGGGCTGAAATGCTACGGAAACATAAGATGCCTACAGAAATTATTGAAATTGCAGAACAACACCATGGTACAACCCTTTTAAAGTACTTCTACCACAAAGCTAAACAGGAAAACGAAAATGTCCGTGAAATGGACTATCGTTACCCGGGACCTAAACCACAATCTAGTGAAGCTGCGATTGTGTGTATATGTGATTCAGTAGAAGCAGCTGTTCGCTCTCTTAAAACACCTTCACCAGAAGACATTGAAAACCTCGTTCATTCTATAATTATTGATCGTCTTTTGGATGGACAATTGTCGAATAGTCCTTTAACATTAAAAGACCTAGAACGTATACAAACAGCGATTTGTGAGACGTTACAAGGTATATTTCATTCAAGAATTCAATATCCAGAAACTAAAGCGGCCGTAAAGGAGGCATAAACATGTACATTGATTTTCACGATGAAACGAACTCTGTAGAAGAAGATTACATTGATTTAATTCAACGCATCTTAGATTTCGCCTCAAATCAGGAGAACGTAACAGATGAAGCCGAGTTATCGGTATCTTTTGTTGATAACAAAGAAATTCAAATCATTAACCGAAATTACCGTCAGAAGGACGAACCAACTGATGTGATCTCTTTCGCTATGCAAGAAGAAGGAGATGGGGAAATGAAGATCATGGGGGCAGAGATGCCACTTCTACTTGGAGATATTGTCATTTCTGTTGATCGGGCGAAGGAACAAGCTGAAGAATACAATCATACTTATGAGCGTGAACTTGGCTTTTTGGCTCTTCATGGTTTCCTGCACTTGCTTGGATATGACCATTTGAACGAAGAGGATGAAAAGAAAATGTTCTCACGCCAAGAGGAAATTTTACATGAGTTCGGGCTCAAACGAAACTAAGAAAAAGAAGCTGATTGGCTTTTCCTTTGCTTTTCAAGGTGTGTGGGAAGTTCTCAAGACAGAAAGAAATTTCAGGATTCATATAACTGTATCTGCCATTGTTGTTTTGGCTGGTTTTCTTTTTGATCTAGCTGCCTGGGAATGGGTAGCGGTCACTACCATTATGGCAATGGTGATTATATTAGAAATGATTAACTCGGTAATAGAGCGTATTATGGATTTTTTATCGCCAGAACATCATCCCCTTGTAGGGGAAATTAAAGACATATCAGCTGGAGCGGTACTCGTTGCCGCGCTAGCTTCTGTTATTATTGCGTGTATTATATTTCTTCCTAAACTATTCTAAGAAGACCTGGGAACTCTTTTTCCAGGTCTTTTTTTATTTGATGGAGGTCTTGAAGATTCTAAACTGAGAGAATGTTTCCTTAAGCGTTATTGGAGCGTAAGGTGATTCGGGAAATCACTCGCTTTCCGCGGCGAGCTGGGGAGCCTCCTCAATCGCTCCGCGATTTCCGGGGTCTCCCCTAGATTGAAAAGTGCAGGCGTGGTGCTTAGGACCGTACGGATAAGACAGCTTTTTGGAAAAGGCGTTTAGCCTTTGGAAAAAAGATGACTTATCACGCTAGGTCCTCCACGCCGGAACTAGACTGGCTCCTTCTGCCGCAGGAGTCTCGCAATTTCCCGAACCACCTTTCCCGTGTATGGTGTAACGGAAACATGGGATATAGCAATATCTTCAACCTTCACAAGCGGGGCCGTTCGCAAAATAATAGCCAGGGGTGTCTGGGGAACGGGGAGACTCCTGCGGGAGAAAGAGGTCGACGAGACCCCGCAGGGTGGTTTCCCCGAGGAGGCTCGACAGCTCGCCCGCGGAAAGCGAGTCGTTCCCCAGACACCCCGAGCACTCAACAAACGTAACGCCCCTATCTATACTAAGAAGGTAATGAAACGGATAGCGTTATAGAATACGTAAAAAGGGGTGTGGGGAATCGAAATTTGGCGCAATTTGTAGTGCGGTAAATGCCTTTTGTTTTCTTGTAATTTCGTAACTGCTTTTGTCGATTGCATGAAATGAAGGCGAATTTGTAGTAAAATAGAAAAAAATCAAAGTTGATTTAAGGAATAATCATCAAAGCATGGAGGATACAACATGGAATCAGAGTTCAAATCAGGATTTATATCCATTATCGGACGACCTAACGTAGGAAAATCCACATTTATGAATCGAGTAATTGGTGAGAAGATTGCCATTATGAGCGATAAGGCACAAACGACTCGTAATAAGATACAAGGGGTTTACACACAAGACGATGCCCAATTGGTATTTATTGATACACCAGGAATTCACAAACCAAAACATAAACTAGGTAGCTTCATGGTTAATGTAGCTGAACAAAGTATGAACGAAGTAGATCTTGTATTGTTTATGGTTAATGCTAAAGAAGGCTTTGGGCGTGGAGATGAATTTATTATTAATATGCTTCAGAAAGTGAGACAGCCTGTCTTCCTCATTGTAAATAAACTAGATCAAGTTCACCCGGATGAGTTAATTAAGATCATTGATGAGTATCGTACAAAATACGACTTCGCAGAGATTGTACCGATTTCTGCATTAGAGGGAAACAATGTAGATAATTTACTCAAACTGATGGTTGAGCAGATGCCAGAAGGTCCGCAGTTTTATCCAGAAGATATGATTACTGACCACCCTGAACGCTTTGTTATTAGTGAATTAATCCGTGAGAAAGCCTTACATCTAACACGTGAAGAGGTCCCGCATTCGATTGCCGTTGTGATTGAAGGTATTGAAGAACGAGAGAATGAAAAGGTGAATGTGCAAGCTTCTATCATTGTCGAACGCTCAAGTCAAAAAGGTATTATAATTGGTAAACAAGGGTCTATGTTGAAAGAAATTGGCCAGAGAGCTCGTAAAGATATTGAATCTTTACTTGGTACGAAAATTTATTTAGAGCTCTTTGTAAAAGTTCAAAAGGACTGGCGTAATCGCGCTAATCAGCTACAAGAGTATGGATATCGTGAAGACGAATATTGATTTGGTAAATATTAAGGTACATGAGTGTCTCCGTTTAAGGTCAATCTAAGATCAATCATACATTTTCTTAATCCAATAGAAAGGTGGGGTTTCTTGTGCTCGACTTTACATGGAAGGTTTTTAGTCAAACAGGAAACATTGAAACCTATTTATTATTGAAGGAATTGGAAACTACTGATAGTGAAGGTTCACAAGCTAGAGAACACAATGAAGACTATGCAGAATTTGATCGACAGTTGTAGAGAAAGAAGTTAGGTGAGTTGAATTGTTGGAAAAGGTAGAGGGGATTGTTATCCGGACAGGTGATTACGGGGAAACGAATAAAATTGTCACCTTGTTCACACGAGAAAAGGGTAAAATTGCAGTGATGGCTAGAGGTGCAAAAAAACCGAAAAGTCGATTAACTGCCATAACCCAACCGTTCGTGTATGCATCTTTTCTTGTACAAATGGGCTCCAATATGGGAACTTTGCAACAAGGAGAGGTGCTGTATTCATTACGTTCCATTAGAGAAGATATTGTTAAAACGGCATATGCTTCTTATATGGCAGAACTAACTGATAAGCTGCAGGAGCAAAACAAGCCTGATCCTTTTTTGTTTCAGCAGCTCTTACAAACATTTATTTGGATTACAGAAGATAAAGATTTAGATATTTTGCTCTTTATGTATGAGATGAAGATGTTTCGTAAAGGCGGCTTCGCACCTGAAGTTCACCGATGCGTGAATTGTGGGTCTGAAGAAGAGCCTTTTTCTTTTTCTGTGCAAGAAGGGGGCATTTTATGTACAAGGTGCCGCCATTTAGATTCCCACTCATACGGACTTGCTCCAAATCTTTTGAAATTATTACGTATTTGTCTAGAGGTCGATGTGACGAGGGTTGGGAACATATCCGTTAAACAAGAAAATAAGGACCGACTTAAGCAGATGATATCCGAATATTATGATCGTTATGGTGGGTATTACCTGAAATCAAAGAAGTTCTTAAATCAGCTGGACTGGTTGAAAGAGTAGCGTAATGTTTGACATTTAAAGTACCGTTCAGTATTCTAGCTAAGCGCATAATGAATAAACATGAAGTTCACTCGTCTTTATTCCTCGGTGTTAGAGGTATAGGGACGAGGTTTTTCACTTTTAAGGGTTATATGGTTTGATGATGTGAAACAACCCCTCGCTCTTCTTTAGGTTGATAAAGAGGACAGTTCTTCCCACTCGCTCTAAAATGAGATATAATATTTAAAATAGTATGACACATAGTAATAGGTGGTGAAAAGGTGGATTTAACACAGCGGCAAGAACACATTATTGAGATTGTGAAAGAGAACGGACCAATTACGGGTGAAAATATAGCAGAGCGTCTGAGTTTAACGAGGGCAACCTTACGACCTGATTTAGCTATACTAACAATGGCGGGTTATTTAGATGCAAGACCAAGAGTTGGTTATTTTTACACGGGCAAGACTGGATCTGAGCTTCTTACCGAGAAACTAAAAAAGTTTAAAGTTCAGGAGTTTCAATCTATTCCTGTTGTCGTGCATGAGAATGTTTCCGTTTATGATGCGATATGTACCATGTTTTTAGAGGATGTTGGAACTCTCTTTGTTGTGAATGATCATGCTAAGTTAGTAGGCGTTTTATCTCGTAAAGATTTACTACGCGCAAGTATAGGGAATCAGGATTTACGAGAGATTCCCGTTCATATTATAATGACAAGGATGCCTAATGTTACGATTTGTTATAAAGAGGATTTATTGTTAGAAGCAGGCCAAATGCTAATTGACAAGCAAATTGATGCACTACCAGTGGTGAAAGATGATGATGATGGTTATGAAGTAATTGGTCGACTAACAAAAACGAATTTAACCAAAGCATTAGTTGAACTAGGTCGTGATGAACGGATCTAAATGTGAGGAGGGGAAAGAATGGGCAAACCAATTGTATATGTTGTATCAGATTCAGTAGGAGAGACAGCTGAATTAGTTGTGAAAGCTTCTATAAGTCAATTTAATAACAGTAATTTTGAAATCCAACGCATTCCCTATATTGAAGATAAAGCTACTTTGAAAGAAGCTGTACTTCAAGCGAGAGATCACGAGGCAATGATTGGTTTCACACTAGTCATTCCTGAGTTCCGAGAATACTTATTGCAGGAAGCTAAAGAGAATGGTGTAACAGCAATTGATATAATAGGTCCTTTTATTGACCAAATTGAAAAACAGTATGGAAAGAAGCCGCGCTTAGAACCTGGTTTAGTGCATAAGTTGGATGAAGATTATTTTAAACGCGTCGAAGCCATTGAATTTGCTGTGAAATATGACGATGGTAGAGACCCAAGAGGCATCTTAAAAGCAGACGTTGTTTTGATAGGCGTTTCAAGAACATCTAAGACTCCATTATCTCAGTACTTGGCACATAAACGCTTAAAGGTAGCTAACGTTCCTATCGTTCCTGAAGTGGATCCACCTGAAGAGCTTTTTAAAGTAAACCCTTCAAAGTGTATTGGTCTAAAAATCAGCGCTGAGAAGTTAAATGATATTCGAAAAGAGCGTTTGAAAGCTTTAGGATTGGATGACCAAGCTACTTATGCTAATATGGAACGCATCCATCATGAGTTAGATCACTTTAATTCTGTAGTTGATCGTATTCAGTGTGATGTCATTAACGTTTCAAATAAAGCTGTAGAAGAGACTGCCAATACGATTCTTAATCGTATCCATTCAAAATCGTAAAACAAAACACAGGTTGTGCGCCTGTGTTTTCTCTTGCATTTATGACGTTTTAGTGTGAAAATATCCGCTCATTTAACAAAAAAATCGTGGTAATTCAATCTTTGTTGTATTATAATTGTATTTTGTGAAAAAATGTTTCTATGGTTTGCGTAAGGAAATAGAGGGGAATGGATGCTATGTCCCGTAATTTGAGTAGAAGGAATGACTTTTCAGAAAGTTAAAACTTATATTCTTAGAGAAGGAATCCTGACAGGAATGTAGAATACATGACTATAGCCGGCATCCTTCTAGGAATTGTCGAAAGATCCCTATGTGGGAGTCTCTTAGTTCTAAAGTAACGGAGAGGTCATCATAATCTTGCGTTTCTTACGAGATGAAGGGATAACTAAGTGATTGTATGGCCTTAGGACTAGTGGGGGGTTATGCAAGACTTGAAAAATCTTGTCGAATATTGAAGGGATTTTATGTTCCTTCTAGAATAAAAAGTAAACATGGTGATTGTATGTCTAACCGCATTCCAGAAAGTATCATCGAGGAGATCAGGAACTCCAACGACATTGTAGATGTTGTCGGTGAATACGTTCAACTTACAAAGAAAAGTCGGAATTACTTCGGCCTTTGTCCTTTTCATAATGAGAAAACTCCTTCTTTTTCCGTTTCTTCCGATAAGCAAATTTTTCATTGCTTTGGATGCGGAAAGGGTGGGAATGTTCTCACCTTTATTCGCGAGATCGAGGGCGCTTCCTTTCAGGAAGCGATCCGTATTCTTGCTGATAAAAGTGGCCATCATGTACCAGAACAGGATACTGGCGATCAAGATCAATCTGATCCAAAGCATCAGGAAAACCAAACACTCCTTGAGGCGCATGGCTGGTTAACTAAATTGTACCATCATTTGTTGCGACATACAAAAGAAGGTAAAGATGGATATGAGCATCTGAAAGAGAGAGGCCTGTCTGATGAAGTTATTGATGCTTTTCAGTTAGGGTTCGCTCCAAACTCTAAAGAGTTCACAATGAAATTTTTAGAGAATAAAGGATTCCATCCTCAAACGATGGTTAAAGGAGGCTTGCTCTCATATCGAGAAGATGGTCATTACGGTGACCGTTTTAGAGGTAGAGTCATTTTTCCCATTCGAAACCATCAAGGAAAGACGGTTGCATTTAGTGGACGTAGCGTAAATGGTGGCGAGCCTAAATACTTGAATAGCCCCGAAACGGATTTATTCCAAAAAGGGAAGTTACTTTATAATTTCGATTTAGCTCGTTCAGAGATACGAAAACAAAACGAAGTCGTCTTATTTGAAGGACAAATGGATGTTATATCTGCTTACCAAGGTGGTATTAAACATGGAATAGCCACATTAGGTACAGCTATCTCAGAGCCACAAGCTAAGTTAATACGTAGGTATGTGGAACGGGTAGTTGTGTGCTATGATGCTGACAAAGCAGGCCAAGATGCATCTTATAAAGCTGCTAACCTACTGAAAAAAGTAGGCTGTGATGTACGAATAGCACAAATGAAAGAAGGATCAGATCCTGATGAATATATACGGTCACACGGAAGTGAAAGCTTTCGAAAACATGTACTAGATGCAGCTGTGACGTATATGGGATTTATGATAAACCACTTGAAACAAGGGTTTAACTTAAAAAATGAAGGAGATCGGATCCAATACATCGAACGTGTGTTAGATGAGGTCTCTAAAATCAGTAAACCACTAGAGAGGGATCATTATCTCCGGGAACTAGCGGGCGAATATGATCTTTCAATAGATGTTTTAGAACAAGAAATCATAAACCGTCGAAAAAAGCAAGGGCTTGATAAGGATAAGAATCCTGAGACTAGCTATACTAATAATTACAAAGAAACTTCTAGAAAGAAACAGAAATTGCTTCCAGCATTTCATAATGCTGAGCGGCAATTGATCTATTATATGATGCATGATGCTTCTGTGTCTTATAAGGTACAGGAACAATTGGGCGGAGCTTTTAATTTAAATGAGCATCAAGTCATTGTGACATATCTTTACGCTTACTACGAAGAAGGGTATGAAGCCAATCCTGGGCAATTTATCGAACAATTACCAGATGCTTCATTACAAAGTTTAGTAAGTGAAATTGCTATGTTAAAGCTTCAACCTGACCTTAGTGATGCGGAAGTCAATGATTATATACGTGTCATCTCTAACAAGAGAAGTGAACAAGAGAGCATTTCATCGCTTGAACTGGAACAGAAAGAAGCTGAACGTCAAAATGATCCAGTGAAAGCAGCGCAAATTGCAATGAGGATCATTGAGTTAAAGAAGCAGTTAAAATCTCAATAGTTTGGTATAGAAGGAAGTTTGGAAGGAGGGGGACTCATGGCAGAGCAAAAGCAGCCATCAAGTTCGAAATCAACAGAGAATGAGCTAACCCTAGAACAGGCGAAGGAACAGGTGCTTGAATTAGGGAAAAAGCGTGGTATTTTAGCTTATGAAGAAGTAGCTGAGCGCTTATCCAGTTATGAGCTAGATTCAGAAGCCATGGATGAATTTTATGAATATTTAAGTGACCAGGGTGTCGAAATAATCGGTGACTCTGAAGCAGATCCAAGCATGAAACAGCTGGATAAGGAAGAAGAGTTTGATTTAAACGATTTAAGCGTCCCGCCTGGGGTGAAGATTAATGACCCTGTACGTATGTATCTAAAAGAAATTGGTCGTGTGGACCTATTATCAGCTGAAGAAGAAATCAATCTGGCACAGCGTATAGAAAACGGGGATGAAGAGGCTAAAAGGCGTTTGGCTGAAGCTAACCTTCGTCTTGTGGTAAGTATTGCGAAACGTTATGTGGGTAGAGGCATGTTGTTCCTTGATTTGATTCAAGAAGGTAACATGGGACTTATTAAGGCCGTTGAAAAATTTGATTATCGCAAAGGGTACAAATTTAGTACGTATGCAACATGGTGGATACGTCAGGCAATTACACGTGCTATTGCAGACCAGGCTCGTACAATTCGTATTCCAGTTCATATGGTCGAAACCATTAACAAATTAATTCGTGTGCAACGTCAATTGCTTCAAGATCTTGGTCGCGAGCCGATTCCTGAAGAAATCGCTGAAGAAATGGAGCTCACGCCTGATAAAGTAAGAGAAATTTTGAAAATTGCTCAGGAACCTGTGTCATTAGAAACGCCAATTGGTGAAGAAGATGACTCTCACTTAGGAGATTTCATTGAAGACCAAGAAGCTACATCACCATCTGACCATGCAGCTTATGAGTTGCTAAAGGAACAATTAGAAGATGTTCTTGACACATTAACGGATCGTGAGGAAAACGTTCTTCGCTTGCGTTTTGGCTTGGACGATGGCCGTACACGAACCCTTGAAGAAGTCGGGAAAGTATTTGGTGTTACACGTGAACGAATTCGTCAAATTGAGGCGAAAGCACTTCGTAAATTACGTCACCCTAGTCGTAGCAAACGATTAAAGGATTTCTTGGAATAGAGTAAATTGATAATGCCATATACAACTCAGTCATTGTGTACCTAATAGGGTGCACAGTGGCTGTGTATTTTTTATCCTTGAGTCTCAAGGGGTGAAGCATATTGGAAGAAACACGGAAACGAGTTATTGTGAATGAAATTCATTACTGGAAAAACCATCAGTTGCTTCCTAAGGAATACTGCGACTTTTTGCTTGCTTTATATACTGAAGGAGAAGAAGATGTATCGTCAGATAAGAAAGCGTTTCCGTATAGATCTTGGTTCACTTTCGTCTGTATTATGATTCTGTTATCGCTTCTTCCGAGTTCGTTTCTTGTCATTTATTTTACTGAAATATCCATGCTAATGCAAACGGGTTTACATTTAATTTTTTTAACCTTTACTGCATTTGGATATTGGTATCTTAAAAAGGCAAACTCCATTTATGTACATATTGCAATCATTGTTTTCTTATTAATCTTGTTTATATTTTCTGTTTATATAGTACAAATGAAAGCTCAACAAATGGTTCTGCTCCATATAACCATTTTAATTAATTGCATACTATGGATTTTTATAGGAGTTTGGAAGAAAGTGTTTTACCTAATTGCATCAGGTATTATAGGCTTTGTAATGTGGTTGTTGTTTATCTTTTTTTAGATTTAACATCTTTTTCCCTTTTCTATAGTAGCGTTTTCAAGTAAAATATATGTAGTTTGTCCTAACCGTGGAAATGGGGATTACATAAGGAGGAAATAAGCATGAAACGAAACCCAGTTATGCCTTATGCTTTAATTGCTGTACTTGGTATAACCCTTATGATTATTATTGGTTTTGTGGGATTAAACCAAATGGATCAAGCGGAAGAAGGTAAAGAAGGCGAGAAAACAGCTGAAGAGGGTGGAAGCGGCGATGCAGGTGCTGCTAATCCTGAAGAAATTTACTCTCAGACGTGTGCAGGATGTCACGGGCAAGATCTATCAGGTCAAGTAGGACCTAACCTTCAAACCATCGGAAGTAAGCTTTCCAAAGAAGATATCAAAGGGATTATTCAAAATGGTCAAGGCGGTATGCCTGCTCAGAACTTGAATGCTGAAAAGACAGAAGCTGTATCAAAATGGCTATCTGAAAAGAAATAACCAAAGAAGAAAAGCTTTCTGCTGAAGCAGAAGGCTTTTCTTTTTTATGAATGATAAGCTGTAGGATACACGCAACCTACTTATAGTCCTTGCTAATGATATGGGTAGTAATTTTGAATACTCGAAGCTGAGAATGTTTCTGTTAGCTTTAGTACGGTGTAGGGTGGGCCTGGAAACCACTTGCTTTCCTCTGGGAGAACTAGCCTGTCTCTTCTGCCCACAGGAGTCTCGCAGTATCCAGGCCCACCTTTGCCATACAAGGAGGAACGAAAACATGCCATATAGGGTGTGATCAGACCTCCTGATGGGAACTTCTAGGCCGTTCACCTCTTTAAAGCCAGGGTTTGCTCGGGGACTGCGAGACTCCCGCGGAAAAAAGAGCCTAGGGAAGACCCCACAGAGAGCGTAGCGAACGAGGAGGCTTCCCAGCTCCCCGCAGGAAAGCGAGTTGTCCCCGAGCAAGCCCAACCACTCATCAAACATAACGGTCCCTTCCGGCTAAAATATCTTATCTTCAATTGTTCCATATATGGGAGCTTATATAGAACACCTTGACGGGATAGTTTTCTGTAGGAAGAGAAGCTAACCTAGAAAATGTCTTGTACTTTTTATCCGTGGTGTGGTAAGACTATTAATAGATTTCAGTAAAGTGGTGAGATAATTGAAACAAACAGAACTATCAAGAAGATTAAAAGCGGTGGCCTCATTTATATACAAAGGGGCTACATTTGCAGATATTGGTTCAGACCATGCTTATTTGCCTGCATATGTGTGTGAGCGTGATCCTGATGCTCGAGCTATTGCCGGAGAGGTGAATGAGGGTCCATTTCAGTCTGCTCAGTCCCATATAAACAAACAACAGTTAAAAGATAAGGTAACGGTCAGAAAAGGAAATGGTCTTGCTGTATTAAATGAGAATGAAGTTGAACTTGTAACAATCGCAGGAATGGGCGGAAAATTGATTAAGACCATTTTAGAGGAAGGCAAAGAGAAACTGGGGAAGGTGCAAAGAATTATCGCCCAGCCCAATCTGGATGCTCAAGTCGTACGTTTATGGTTCTTACATAATGGATATGAGCTTATTGAAGAGACGATTATTGAAGAAGATGGACATATCTATGAAGTCTTAATAGGAGATCGTAGTGATGCTCCTTGGAAGCCTTACGGGGCAGAGCGCGAAAAAGAACTTCTTTTCGGTCCGTTTTTGCGAAAAGAACAGTCGGATCCGTTTATTTCTAAATGGCAAGGGGAAGCTGACAAATTACAGTTTGTCTTAAACCAAATGAAACAGGCGAAGCAACCCGATCTTGATAAAGTGAAAGAATTCGAAACCCAATATAATTGGATACAGGAGGAGATCACAAATGAGTAAAGTAGCTACTGGTCAAGATATTATTAAATGGTTCGAAGAGTGGAGCCCTAAGCAGTTAGCTTTTGAAGGAGACCCCGTTGGACTTCATGTAGGAACATTGAATAAAAAAGTGAACAAGGTCATGGTAACTCTAGACGTATTAGAGAGCGTAGTTGATGAAGCTATAGAGAACAATGTAGATTTAATCATAGCTCACCATCCATTGCTCTTTAAACCTTTAAAACAAGTGAGTCCAGATAATGAAAAAGGTCGGATTGTTCAAAAACTTATCAAACATGATATTACAGTTTACGCTGCTCATACGAACCTGGATGTAGCTTGGGGAGGCGTTAATGATGCCATGTGTGAAGCATTAGGAGTAAATGTTAAAGATGTGTTAATTGAAACCCAAAGAGAACGCCTTTATAAAGTTGTAGTATTTGTTCCACAAACTCATGAGGATAAAGTAAGAGAAGCGCTTGGCAACGCTGGAGCAGGGCATATCGGTAACTACAGTCACTGTACTTTCCAAACGCCTGGGATTGGGGCATTTAAACCGGAAGAGGGTACTGATCCTTACATAGGTACTCAAGGAGAGATAGAAAAAGTTGATGAAGTGCGCATGGAAACAATCGTGCCACAATCAGTATTGAAAACAGTTCTGAAAGCAATGGAAGAAGCCCATCCTTACGAAGAGGTTGCCTACGATGTATATCCTTTAGAGCTTCAAGGGGAAAAGAAAGGACTCGGCCGTATGGCAGAACTGGATGAACCTATGACACTTGAGTCATTTGCAGAACGGGTAAAAGATGTCTTTGATGTACCGGCGTTACGTTTAGTTGGGGATAAGAAGAAAACGGTGAAGAATGTTGCAGTCTTAGGAGGAGATGGGAACAAATATATCTCTGCCGCTAAGCGAAAGGGAGCAGATGTATTTGTAACAGGTGATTTATATTTTCATGTAGCACATGATGCTCTAGGGATGGGGTTAAATGTTATTGATCCTGGCCACCATGTTGAGAAAGTAATGAAGAAAGCTGTTCATGATTTTCTTAAGGGGAAATTTGAACAAAAACAAATTTCAACAGACATAATGATTTCAGAAGCTCATACAGAACCATTTCAGTTTATGTAAAAGGAGGCATGTGTAATATGCCATGGATTAAACCGGCTAAACAAGCTGAGATTAAACAAATGGAAGCACTAAGTCATTTAGAACAACCGCTGCCTTTATTCAACAGACTTATTGCGAAAAGTCCTTCACTATTAGAAGCGTTTACACCTATTCAACAAGCTGTCAAAGAAACGTTTCTAACAGAAGTTCAACGCGAAACGCTTATCACTTTTGTTTCTATGCATAATGGTTGTGAATTTTGTAAGGAAAGCCATAGTCAGTTGTTGATTGAGCTGACAGGGGATAAAGATATACTTTCAAAGCTTTCTTCTTTTGAAGAAGGTTATTTTGAACAACCATTAACTCTGATGCTACGATATGCACAGAAATTAATAGCTAAGCCTGTTCAGGTGGAAAAGGAAGATGTGGAAGCGTTAAAAGATATAGGTTTATCTGATAAAGAGATAGTAGAACTTAATCATGTAATTGCCTATACAAGCTACACGAACCAAATATCAATAGGTCTTGGCTTGTAAGATTAAAAAAGGATGCCACAATTGGCATCCTTTTTTTGGTTAGGCTTTCTTCGTTTTTACTTTAGGGAGGATTTTACGCTGTTCCACTTTTGAAGTACGATCCCATGTTTCTTCATTTGAAGGATCGAAGTTTTCGATAAATCGAATCACTTCTTTAACTAGCGGGGTTGGTGTAGAAGCACCTGCTGTAATCGCAACGGTCTCAACACCTTCTAACCAATCAAGTTCGATTTCACTGACATCGGCTATTCGGTAAGCGGTGGTTCCAGCTTTCTCTTCGGATACTTGTTGCAGGCGGCAAGAGTTGTTACTTCTTGGATCACCTACTACAAGAGTAAGATCAGCCTCACCTGCTTGTTCTGCTACTGCTTCCTGGCGTACCTGAGTAGCCATACAGATTTCCTGATGGATTTCGGTTTGAGGATATTTTTCTTTTACTTTTTCCATAATATCATAGACGTCCCATTGACTCATGGTTGTCTGATTGGTAACAAGTATTTTCTCACTTGTTAGTGAGAGGTTCTCAATATCCTCCTCATGTTGAATGAGGTGCACATGATCTGGAGCAACTCCGACAGCACCTTCAGGCTCTGGGTGGCCTCGTTTGCCTATATAAACAATTTCATAATTTTCGGCTACCATCTCACGAATTAAGTCATGCGTTCGTGTCACATCAGGGCATGTAGCATCAAGGACGGTTAGCCCTTTTTCTTCGGCCCGCTTTTTCACTTCAGGTGATACACCATGTGCGGTGAAAATGACAGTTCCCTCGTGAATATCTTCTAATAAATCTAAACGATTTTTACCATCTAACGTTACAACGCCTTCGTTCTCAAATGCATCTGTTACGTGCTGATTGTGAACAATCATACCTAAAATATATAAAGGACGAGGTAAGTTTGGATCCTTAGAGGCATTACGAGCTATGACCATAGCGTCAACTACTCCGTAACAATAGCCTCTTGGAGCTATTTTAATGACTTCCATCTTTGTTCCCCCTCTTACTCCTCTTGAGTTCGAAAATATCATATCTCCCTCATATTATAAAGGTAAATGGGGCAGAATACAAAGTTAGACCATTCATTAAGAAAGAACCCTTTAAAAATCCTTAAGTGTAGCAGGAGTAAAGATGGTATAATAGAGAGAACTCTACTATAATGAAAAAGCAACAGCGATTGAAAAGGAGTACGAATATGACAGTTCAAACATTTAAATCAATGGCTCTTACTAAAGAGATGATTGATATGGTGGATCAGTTAGGTTTCCATGAGCCTACACCGATTCAAAAGAAAGTAATCCCTTCTGTTTTAAGAGGAGAAAGTTTAATTGGACAATCACATACAGGGTCAGGAAAAACTCATTCTTACCTTATCCCTTTACTAAATGGAATAGATGTTTCGCGTAAAGAAGTTCAAACCGTGATTACCGCTCCTACAAGGGAGTTGGCGACTCAAATTTATGACGAAGTTCGTAAAATGGTGCAGCTATCTGAACATGGCGATGCTCTCAAGGCGAAGCTTCTAATTGGTGGCACTGATAAACAGAAAACAATAGACAAATTAAAAGATCAGCCTCAAATTATAGTCGGTACGCCAGGGCGTATCCTTGACATGGTACAAGAAGAAGCTCTTGATGTGTATACAGCCTCTTCTTTTGTTATTGATGAAACTGACCTAATGTTTGATTTAGGTTTTATTGAAGATGTCGATCAAGTGCTTGTTCGTATGCAAGCTGATTTACAGCTACTCGTCTTTTCTGCGACGATCCCTGTAAAACTAAAGCCATTCTTGAAGAAGTACTTGGAGAATCCAACCTATATTCAAGCTGATGAAGACAAGCCCTCTCCTGAGAAAATGGAGCATCGCCTCATACCACTTCGTCATAGAGACAAAGCAGATATGATTATGAGTATTACAAAGCTCATCCATCCTTATTTGGCTATTATATTTGCCAATAAGAAAGAAAGAGCCAATGAATTAGCGCGAGAGCTGATGGATAAAGGGTTAGAAGTTGGGGTCATTCACGGCGGTTTAACACCGCGTGAGAGAAAACGTGTGGTCAAAGATATTAAAAACCTGCGCTATCAATATATAGTTGCTACGGACCTTGCTGCTCGTGGTATCGATATACAAGGTGTTAGTCACGTGATCAATGCTGATCTACCGAAAGAAGAAGAATTTTATATTCACCGTGTAGGTCGTACTGCCCGCGCTGGACTAGAAGGGACAGCGATCAACCTTTACACAGAAACGGATGAACCTCTTATTAAGAAACTTGAGAACTCAGGCTTAACGTTTGATAGTTATGATGTTAAGAAAGGTGAATTCGTACCTGTTAAAGATCGAAACCAGCGTTCAACGCGTAAAATTGATGAGAATGATACAGATAAAGAAGCGTGGACACGCGTAAAGCGACCGAAAAAAGTGAAGCCTGGTTATAAGAAAAAAATGAAATATCAACAAGAACAGATTAAAAAGAAATTAAATAAACAACAAGCTAGGCAGCGAAATAAGAGAAAATAATTTCATATGTATGCTAAAAAAGCACCAAATTGCTAAAGCGATTTGGTGCTTTTACTGTTATTTTCTAATTCATTTATGGTTTAAAAGCAACGGTTCACTAAAGTGTAATTTATAAAAAATATCGGGAAATAGGTTTGAAGTCGCATAATAAAGGATAGTTAGTATAAAAGCATGGGAAAATAAAAACCATCACTTTGTGCAAATAGCAAAGTAATGGTTTTGTTTATTATGACTGTAGTAATTTAGATCGCCAATCTGTAAAGGTTTGATTGCGTAAGCTTTCAATTTCATATTGATAAGGAGGTTTCTTATTCTTTTTATCTTCACCTACATAAGGTGTTTCAAGGATTTTAGGTCGATCAGAGAGTTGTGGATGATGAACGATATAATTTAAGGCATCAAAGCCGATATGTCCATAACCAATATTCTCGTGACGGTCTTTTCCTGCCCCGCGCTCATTTTTACTGTCATTAATGTGAAGAACTTTTAGACGGTCTAGCCCTATTGTTTTATCGAAATGGTTGAGAGTACCGTCAAAATCGTTGACGATATCGTAACCAGCATCGTGTGTATGGCACGTGTCAAAACATACGGACAAGTGTTCATTGTGCTTAACCCCATCGATAATTTTAGCGATTTGCTCAAAGTTACGACCAATTTCGCTCCCTTTTCCAGCCATGGTTTCAAGTGCAATTTGACAGGTTGTATTCGGATGATTCTCAAATACTTCATTTAAGCCTGTGATAATTTGATTGAGTCCTACTTCTTCACCTTGGCTGACGTGAGATCCTGGGTGTAGTACGATTTGAGAAGCTTTTTGCAGGGCTTCTACTCGTTCAATCTCATTAGATAGGAAGTCAACGCCGAGCTCATACACGTGTGGTTTAACGGTATTACCTATGTTGATAATATAAGCGGCGTGAACGACTAGCTCATCGATGTTATGTTGGCTCATATGTTCAAGGCCTGCGTCTATATTTAATTCTTCAATGGCTTTTCTTTTTGTGTTTTGGGGGGCACCAGTATACACCATAAATGTATTAGCGCCATAGGATGCAGCCTCTTCACTTGCACCTTGAAGCATTTTCTTTCCACTCATGGAAACGTGGGATCCTAGCTTTAGCATGCTTTGTCAGCTCCTTATTAAACGTATAAGAATACAATATTTGCAACTTATACTACTATAAATAACTTAGGGCTGTTGGTCAAATAGAAAACAAAAAGAAAAACGCCTTTATACAAGGCGTTAAAACCAGTGTGAAAGTCCGTTTTCTTTAATCATTTCCTGGAAGATTTTATTTACTTTTTGAGCCGTTTTAGGATCCGTAATTTGTGCTAATTTTTTCAGTGCTCTCATGCGATCTTTTTCGTCTAAAGGATTAAGATTTGAATTTTTTAAAAAGGCTACAATCTCAGTAGCTTGGCTTTTCGATAGGGGGACATTGAATTGACGGCTTTGTTCTAAAAGATCATGAACAGATAGGTCTCTAATTTTCTGTTTTACTACTTGTGAGATCACTTTTTTCAAAACATCACCTCATTTGTGCAGTTCTACATAGTAACCTATGAGCTGTAATTAGGAAATGTGTTAAAAAGATGGATGTATTTGGATTTGAAGTGTTTTTATTGCATTTCAATATAACTGTCGTTAATATAGTTTAGGTCCTTTCGACTCAACACTTATATTGAAAAAATTTAAAGAGGAGGGGATTTTGTGGATCGTGCAAGACCTTATGTGCAGCTACTTTTAGTTTGTTTATATATTACTTTGTTCTTTATAGTTGTTATGTATTTTTACGGAGAACAGACAAAAGAGCTACAAACAGAAAATAAAAACCTGCAAGCGCAGGTTAAAGATTTAGAATCCCAAAATCAATACTTAACCGCTATGCCTACTGAATTTAAAGAGAAAAATGGATATGACATGTGGCCCGGACTTGAAAAAACTGCCGATCGTATGGTTACAGAAAGTGAAGGAGAATTTAATAAATCCTGGGCTCTCTATTTAGCAAGGGAATCAAAACGCTATGATATCAATCCTTATCTTGTTTATGAATTGCTAAAAGTCGAAACAGGTGGCACATTTGATCCGACCCTTGTAGGGCCAGAGACTAAATATGGACATGCTTATGGTATGGCTCAGTTTATGACAAATACAGCACCATGGATTGCGGATATGGGGGATTTACCTTATAAGAAAGAACTTCTATTTGACCCTTATTATGCTATGCAATTATCACTTATTTATCTTGATTACCTTCACCATGAATATGGAAATTGGGATGAAGCTCTAACCGCCTACCATCGTGGCATGGGAGGGCTAGAAAAATATAAAGAAGAGAATGGTCATGCCGAAAGTTGGTATGCTGTTGAAATACAGCAAAAAGCAAAAACGCATGACGCGGTTGCTGTAGCACCATAATTGTATGGAAAGAGTCCTTTAGAGGGCTCTTTTTTTAATGCAAAATGTACCATCATAGTTCTTCCTCATTCCTCACAAGCTAAGTGTGCACCTCTACAGAAAGCGAGGGATGTATATGGAATACGAAGATAAGCAAAAAGAAGAAAACCATGATCATAAAGAACACGTTGAAGAAGGACCTCACTACGGGGATGAAAAAGAGAGTGAGATGAAAAAGATTGATGATGGTCAATCTTATGATGAAGTTTATAATGAGGTTGAGGTAGCTGAGGGTGGAGTTTACGCGGGAACTGGTGACGTGGAGTTCGCTCAAGAAGCAGCCATTGATGCTAAAACAGTTCGTGAACCGATCAAATCCGACGAAAAAGAATCTGATATGGATAATGATGTCCATGCAGGTATGGGATGGTTGGCGGTTGTTCTTTCAGTTGTCTCTTTCTTTATCATGCCGGTAATTCTAGGGGCAGCAGGGATTATTGTTGGGTTTATGGCAAGGCGCAGAGGTGCAGAGACGCTCGGGAACACTGCGATTGTAGCTGGGGCTATTTCTGTAGTCCTTTCTCTTGTATTTGCTCCATTTTAATAAAAAAGCTGGCCAATTGGCCAGCTTTTTTGAATGAATTATTTTGCTTCTGCTTCAGCAGCTTCCTTCGCCTTCTCGGCAAAGTACTCTTCAGCAATACGATCGACTTCTTTCTTAAGTTCATCAACCATGGTTTCCTCAGGTACTTTTCGAATGATTTCTCCGTGTCGGAATAACAATCCTTCTCCTCGAGCACCAGCGATACCGATATCAGCTTCGCGCGCTTCCCCCGGACCGTTAACGGCACAACCAAGTACAGCGACTTTAATAGGTGCCTTAATAGTTGAAATGTACTCTTCCACTTCGTTGGCAATTGAAATTAAGTCAATTTCAATACGACCGCAAGTTGGGCAAGAAATCAAAGTAGCTGCGTTATCAGCGAGTGCGAACGATTTTAATAATTCGCGACCTACTTTAACTTCTTCAACCGGATCTGCACTTAAGGAGATACGCATTGTGCTTCCTATTCCTTTGTTAAGAATAGCTCCAAGACCGGCAGAACTTTTTACAGTTCCGGCAAATTGTGTTCCAGATTCTGTGATACCCAGGTGTAGTGGATAAGAGATCTGCTCAGCTGCTTTCTCGTAAGCATCGATAGCTAAGCGTACATCAGAGGCTTTCAACGATACAATAATATCGTGGAAGTCTAATTCCTCTAAGATTTGGATATGGTGTAAAGCACTTTCAACCATACCTTCAGCTGTTGGGAAACCATATTTCTGTAGAATACGCTTCTCAAGTGAACCTGCGTTAACGCCAATTCGAATCGGTACACCTTTAGCTTTTGCTGCATTTACAACAGCTTCAACTTTCCAACGTTTTCCGATATTACCTGGGTTAATGCGGATTTTGTCAGCTCCACCTTCAATTGCTTTCAGTGCTAATTTATAGTCAAAGTGAATATCGACTACGAGTGGAATGTTAATTCGTTTTTTTATCTCAGAAATAGCGTCGGCAGCTCGCTCGTCTGGGCAAGCAACGCGGACGACCTGACAACCAGCTTCTTCTAGTCTTTCGATTTCAGCAACAGTTGCTTCTACATCATGCGTCTTTGTTGTTGTCATTGACTGGATGACAACTTTATTGCTTCCACCGATCACAAGATCGCCTACGCGTACAGGACGCGTATCTTTTCTGTGTGTAATAGGCATATAATCGCTCCTTTTTACAAATGCGATGTTTCATGATTATAAAGATACCACACTCATTATAAGGGCAAAAGAAAAAAATATGAAGTCACGAGTCTTCAAATTTCTAATGTTTTTCGTTTTTGTGGTAATAAGGGAATAAGTAGATCTGGTTCATTTTAATGGTGTTGGGATCTTGTCCTTCGTTTATGGATTCAAAATCGGCGAGCATTTGTTCAATCGTAACGGGTGGACCATCCTTGTTGATCTTCTCCATAATGGATAAGACTGTGTCTCCTGCTTTGACACGGTGTTCAATCACGCGGAAACGTTCTTGTTCAATACTAGGGTCTGAACGTTTCGTTGCTTCTTGATTTTCTTGTGCTTCCTGATCTTCGGCTTTGGAGACAAGTTCCTTAGGAAAAGTGCCTGTAGTCAGGTCATGTCCAATACTAACAAAAAATAAAATCATTGTAACAATGAAAAGAATTCTTTTCAGGATTGGATTCATTTACTTCACTCCCTTTTGGCCTGTAGTAATAGTTCTACAAATAAATGAAATTCCATTCTTTTTGAAACAAAATTATGAAAACAAACGTATAATTATATATATGAAGAAAAAAAGGGGGGGACGGCTGTGATTGCAATAGATGCGGCCTGGCTTGCTTTAGTTATAACAGGACTTGGTACTTTATTTTTATTTGGAGAATTGTTAGTCAACATGAGAGGAATATTTGGTGTCGTTGGCATTGCTTTTATCACATTTTACTTTCTTACACACCTAGATCCAAGCATGTTCGTTATTATGATGATTGTGTATGTCATTAGTCTTGCTCTAATCATTTTGGATGCTAAGGTCATCAATGATGGTACTCTTACTACGGTAGGCAGTATCAGTATGTTACTCGTAGTCGGTATGAGCGCACCTGACTGGGTAACAGGGGCTTATGGAGTATGTGGTGTGCTCATAGGTGCAATCAGCTCTTTATTATTTTTAAGAGTATTTCCAAAAAGGGATTTGTGGACAAAGATTACGCTCGTTGACAAGCTCTCTTCAGAAGCGGGCTACAATTCGATGAATGAAAGTTACGCGACCTTAAGTGGTCAGAAAGGAATAACCCTCACACAATTAAGGCCTGTGGGGACGATTAAAATTGGTGAGCAGGAATATAGCGCTGTTTCAAATGGACATTGGATTGAGAAGGATAAAGAAATTGTAGTTGAACAAGTAGATGGGACTAGAATCCTGGTCAAAAAGACATAAAATTTACGTTAAATTATGTGCATTTTTACACTCCGTTAATATTTAACATGCATACTCTTCGATGGATAAGAAATATTTTCTAACGGGGTGTTAGGAGTGCCATTATTTACTCTTTATTCACTATTCAAAAAAATACGACCTTACAATCTTAAGAAGCGACTTAAAGCAGTTCCTCGGCCACATTCGATGTCTCTTTCTTTTCAAGCTAGGGTATCCTTAGTTATATGTATACTTTTCTTAGGTTCTATATCATTGGTTAGTTGGCTGTCTTATTCTAAAGCTAAAGAAAGTCAGCTTGAATTAGTAAGAGATCGCCTGGAACGTGAAGTGGATGTAACAAGAGAAAATGCGGAGAATATGATGTTTGCCTTAGTAGGCGAAGAGCAGGTCTTCAAAGACCGCATGAAGGTATATATATCATCTCAACAATTTGAGTTGGTTCAAGATGGGTTTTCGGCGTCTACAAACCTAATTACTAAAGGTGGAGTAGTTTCATTACCATTAGAACAGTCAAATCAAACTCCGTTCAATGATTCCCTAATTAAAGAAATTAGAGCAGAAGAAAATGGTTCCCGTGTTGCCTCATGGAAAGGTGAAGACTACATGTTTGCCTATGGATCTGTACAGGAACTTAAAGGTATTTTCTTAATCGGTGTACCTGTAGCGGATTATATGTATTCGGTTCATCAATTAGCTAAGTATTCTTTAACGGCTGGGATTGTTTGTTTAATTGGTGTATTTATATTTGTTATCTATTTTATGAAAAAGATGTTTAAACCACTATTAACCCTTCAAGATGTTATGCGTAAGGCAAGAGAAGGAACGTTTACTCAACCTGATACTGTGAACTCTAGTATTCCTGAGATACGATCGTTATCCAAAAGTTATCAAGAACTCATCCATACGATTAGTGAGATGTTTGATAACATCCAAACGGCTGTTTATTCTCTTGGGGGAACGAATGATGAGTTGTCAGCTTCTTCTGAGCAATTAGCTCTAACTCAGTCTGATATGAAGGAAGAATTACATAAGGTGATTAAAGGTACTGAGGGCACAGAAGGAGCTTTTGAAGAACAGACACACGTCTTTGAAGAACTAAAAAACTCATTACACATCCTTTTAGAGTCTTTCAATGAAATGTATCACGATCAGCAAGGTATGAATACGTCAGTTGAAGAAGGGGACAGAGGCGTTTCTTCAATTATGAATACATTAGATACGTATCATGAAGGATTCAAGCAGATGACTTCAAAAATTAATGAGTTTGAAGCATATACTGTAAATATTGGAGAAGCCGGGAAAATGATTCAGGAAATCGCTGAACGTACAAAGCTATTAGCCTTAAATGCTACAATTGAAGCAGCACGAGCAGGTGAAGAAGGGAAAGGCTTTGCCGTAGTGGCAGGTGAGGTACGGAAACTTGCCGACAACTCAAAGGAAGCCGCTCTTGAGATCAATGAAAAGATGGATCAGACACTCAATATCAGTCATTATTTGGCTTCTGAATTCCATGAGATGTACAAGCAACTTACTAAGCATTTAGATCACGCTCACCACTCAAAAGAATCCTTTGATCAGATCTCTTCTTACATTGAATCATTTAACCTGAAATTAGATCATTCAAAGGTGCAGGTTACACAAGCAGAAAAGATGCTGCCTAAAATGGAAACTGTATTTAAGGACTTTCACCAAACAACACAAGAAACACTTTTATCTGCGAAACAATTGGTTGATGCTGCTGAAATGCAAGAAGCTCAAATGAATGAGACGAACGAGGTAAGAGATCAATTAGTCTCTGTTTCGCAAGAACTTGGTGCTATAGCAGAAAACAAAAATAAAACAATTTAAAAAGATCCGAAGTCTTAAGACTTCGGATCTTTTTATGTAGACCTATGTTTAGGTTTAGGGATGTACCGTAAAATAGCGTAAAGGATTATGGTCGATAAGGCCATATATGTGACATAGTCTCCAGTTATTATGAAACCAACGTTTTCTACGATAGCTAATAATAAAGTTGGAATGGTAATGGCATAAGCGGAAAGCGCCCATGTATGTCTATATTGGATGTTTCGTTTTAGATAGGCGTTGATGCCAAGTCCGATAAAGGCGAGGATGGATACGTCAATAAATTTAATGCTTGTACTAATAACATACAAAATGATTAGCTCAACTGGTAAAGGTAGGGCTCCAATAGAAGCGGTGGAACGTGTGCCCAATAGAACTCCTAATAGTACAGGGATCATGGTTAAAAGGGTGAGGAAAAATAAATAACCGATTGGCTTTCCGACCTTTAACATCCTAAACGCTGACACTCGTTTAAATGAATAAAGGCTATATAAAAATTGCTTTGATAATTTCATATTTCTACCACCTACTCTTTGTTTATCACTTTTATCATAGCGAACCTATTTTGTACTAAGCAATAGAAAAAGGAGAGAAAATCATAAAAAGTAGCAGTATTTTTACTCGAATGTTAAGCTAATGTAAATTTTCGATTGATTAGTGTGAATTCCCTTTACAAAACGTTTACCTTTAATTAATAATGGTTGAGGGTTTTAAAAAACTACACAAATAGACAAAAAACTTGGATGAGGGGAGCAATATTTGTGGAAGGTATAAATGTTCAAGAGATAATATTTCAATTTGTTGGAGGACTTGGAATATTTCTTTTCGGAATGAAGTACATGGGTGATGGCTTGCAAAAGTCAGCAGGAGATCGGTTGCGCGAAATTTTAGACCGATTTACAACCAATCCATTTATGGGTGTTCTTGCTGGTATCATTGTAACCATTCTCTTACAAACCAGTTCAGGGACTACAGTATTAACTGTTGGTCTTGTAAACGCCGGCTTTATGACGCTCAGGCAAGCTATAGGTGTTATAATGGGTGCCAACATCGGTACTACAGTTACAGCATTTATAATCGGTATAGAAATAAAAGAGTACGCACTCCCGATTATAGCTGTTGGTGCTATACTTTTATTCTTCTTTAAGAACAAGAAAGTCACTTATTTAGGACAAACAGTATTTGGTTTTGGTTCATTATTCTATGGACTTAAACTAATGAGTACAGGTATGAAGCCACTACGCAGCTTGGAAGCTTTTCAGGATTTAACCGTAAGTATGAGTGATCAACCTATCCTTGGCGTTGTCATTGGTACTTTATTCACGGTAATTGTGCAAAGTTCAAGTGCAACGATTGGCGTTCTTCAAAGCTTATTTGAACAAGACGCTATTGAATTAGGCGCAGCTTTACCAGTCCTTTTCGGGGACAATATTGGTACAACGATTACAGCTGTTCTAGCTGCAATTGGTACAAGCGTTGCTGCTAAGCGCGCAGCATTTACGCACGTAATCTTTAATGTAGTTGGAACCACAATTTTCTTATTAATTATTAATTTATATATTCCATTCATATCATATCTCCAAGATAAATTGGACTTGAATGAACCAATGACTATCGCGTTTGCTCATGGAATCTTTAACTTTACAAACACTGCGATTCAGTTCCCATTCATTGCCTTATTGGCTTTGATTGTAACGAAATTAATTCCTGGAGATGATGTTGAGATAGATCAAAAGCCTAAGCATCTTGATCCAATCTTCGTTGAGCAATCTCCATCCCTTGCATTAGACCAAGCAAAGTCAGAAGTTATGCGAATGGGAGAATTTGCCTATAAAGGACTGGAGGAAACGAGTCAGTACTTGAATAATCATAGTCCGAAGCATGCTAACAAAGCTATGCAGTATGAAGAAGGAATCAATAATCTTGACCGAAATATTACAGAGTACTTGGTAAGCTTATCAAGCTATTCATTAACTGAATTAGAAAGCCATAAACACTCTGCCCTTATAGATTCCGTGCGAGATATTGAACGTATTGGAGATCACTTCGAGAACCTTATTGAACTTGTTGACTATAAGATCTCTAATAAAGTGCACCTTACAGAACAAGCTCAAGAAGACTTGAATGATATGATTAACCTAACTCTAATTACTGTAAAACAAGCTATGAAAGCATTGGAAACAATGGATCGTGAAGAAGCACTTGCCGTTGTTCAAAAAGAAAACCAGATTGACCAATATGAACGATCTTATCGTAAGAAGCATATCCTTCGTATGAATGAAGGTGTTTGTACAGGACCTGCTGGTATTGTATTTGTTGATATTATTAGTAACCTAGAACGTATTGGTGATCACGCTGTAAACATTGCAGAAGAAGTGTTAGGCGGAAAACAGAATTAATTCCTTTTCAAAAGCCCAAAGCATCAGCTTTGGGCTTTTTTATGCTTTGTTAATGGGAACTATTCAATTGGCGTGACAAAATGCGTACGAGGAGTATAGGGACGGAGGCTAGCCGAGAAAGAGTCTGGACGTGCAGCTGGAGTGTCGAGACGAGGTTCTGGAGCGTCGGAACTGGCCGCAAAAGAGTCGAGACGAGGTCTTGTAGTGTCAGGGCAACCGGCAAAAGAGTCGAGACGAGCGCCTCTAGTGTCAGGACGACCAGCAAAAGAGTCAAGACAAGCGCCAGTAGTGTCAGAACGACCGGCAAAAGAGTCAAGACAAACGCCTGTAGCGTCGCAACGAGAGTCAAAAGTGTCCGGACGCACCGTCGCCCCTCACAAATAGAGTCGTTCCCAGTACGTATAAAACCGGAATATAAATTGACAAAGGACAAGTGAATAAAAATTTTAAAAGTTTTTATTAAAAAACCCTTGTACAAACAGGACATACCATGCTATATTATTCGTGTTGCTTCATTTGAGAGCAAAAAAGTTGTTGACACTCTTAATAATGCATGATACATTATATTGTGTCGTTAAAGAGACGTTTTAATTATTCCAACGTAGCTCAGTGGTAGAGCTATCGGCTGTTAACCGATCGGTCGCAGGTTCGAATCCTGCCGTTGGAGCCAATGGCGGTGTAGCTCAGCTGGCGAGAGCGTACGGTTCATACCCGTGAGGTCGGGGGTTCGATCCCCTCCGCCGCTACCATACATAAATTGTTTTTCTTACTAAATAACATAAACACAGTTCATGTTATAAAGAACAATCATGAAAAAGACAACTTAAGAATTATGGCGGTTGTGGCGAAGTGGTTAACGCACCGGATTGTGGCTCCGGCACTCGTGGGTTCGATCCCCATCAATCGCCCCATAAGATTGGACCCTTAGCTCAGCTGGTTAGAGCTATCGGCTCATAACCGATCGGTCGCAGGTTCGAGTCCTGCAGGGTCCACCAATCTTAGTCATTTTTTAGCTCGGAGGAGTACCCAAGTTCGGCTGAAGGGAGCGGTCTTGAAAACCGCCAGGGGGTTAACGCCCCGCGGGGGTTCGAATCCCTCCTCCTCCGCCATTATTATTTTCTTCTAAGAACGGAAGTCAGAATACGTTCTTTTTTATTTTCCAAATGACTTATCATTAAATAATGTATTATAATAGCCTTCTTTTCTCAGTATTCGGAAGGGTTATATGATTAACTTGGCTCGGTAGCTCAGTCGGTAGAGCAACGGACTGAAAATCCGTGTGTCGGCGGTTCGATTCCGTCCCGAGCCACCATTTACATATGATTGATTCAAAACAAGCAAAAGTGCTTGTCTTTTTTTTGCTCAATTTTAGTAAGATGAAACCTTCGTTTTATGTTTTAAATCTTGGAGAAAAGGTTATTATATCTATGTGCGCGTTGAAGCCTATTTGTGATGCATAACATTTGCAGATGTCTTGGACCTTTGATACGCTTACAATGTAACCTTCATGACCGGATTGGTACCAAGAAGGAACTACATACTATTTAAGGAGGAGATTCAAAATGGCTAAATTTGAATTACCAGAATTACCTTACGCATACGATGCGCTTGAACCTCATATTGACAAGGAAACAATGAACATTCACCACACTAAACACCACGCAGGTTACGTTAACAAGCTTAACAATGCTCTAGAAGGTCACGCTGATCTTCAGGATAAATCACTTGATGCACTAATTGCTGATCTAAACGCAGTGCCAGAAGACATCCGTACAGCGGTTCGTCGTAATGGTGGCGGTCACTCTAATCACTCTTTATTCTGGACAATCATGTCTCCAAATGGTGGCGGAGAGCCAACAGGCGAATTAGCTGACGCGATTAACAGCAAATTCGGAAGCTACGATGAATTTAAAGAGAAATTCGCAGCTACAGCAGCAGGCCGTTTCGGTTCTGGTTGGGCATGGTTAGTAGTAGACAACGGTGAAATCGAATTAATGGACACATTAAACCAAGATTCACCAATCATGGAAGGTAAAACACCTATCCTTGGTCTTGATGTTTGGGAGCATGCATACTACCTGAACTATCAAAACCGTCGTCCTGACTATATTGCAGCATTCTGGAATGTAGTAAACTGGGATGAAGTTGCTAAGCGTTACGCTGCAGCTAAGTAATATAATTCTAAATGACAATAAGAGTCCTGAACCTCTATAGAGGTTCAGGGCTTTTTTATTGCGAAATCATATACACCTTCTCACTACCTAAGTGGTGCGCTTCATCGCTTTCTTGTTACTTAGATGGATTATGGTATAAGTGCCTCCTATTTGAAAACAATAAGGACAGAGTAGGAGGCGTATATATATGAAGAAAGGATTAAACGCAATTTTAGGTGAAGTCGAAGTAACCCGAGATTTAATTCTTTTGTTATCGATTGGAGGACTCTATGCTTTAGGGATCTTCTTATCCAATACATTTGTGAATATTTATTTATGGAAGCAATCAGGGGAATATGTGGCGATTGCGCTCTACAATTTATCCATTTACATTATGCAGCCCTTAACGTTTATATTAGCGGGTCGGTGGGCTAAACGTATGGATCGTGTAATCGTATTGCGACTTGGCGTTATATTCCTCTCTTTATTTTTCCTAACTGTTTTGTTCTTCGGAGAGCAGGCAGCAAATTATAAAATTGTGTTAGGATCTGTTTTGGGTATAGGTTATGGATTTTACTGGTTGGCTTTTAACGTTTTAACGTTTGAAATTACAGAGCCGGATACAAGAGACTTTTTTAACGGCTTTTTAGGATTGTTGCAATCCTTTGGAGGAATGATTGGTCCAATTTTAGCGGGGTTTATCATCTCAAGGTTAGCTGCGAACACAGGATATACGGTAATCTTTACAATATCTCTTAGCTTGTTCGTGCTTGCTGTTGTCTGTAGCTTCTTCCTTAAAAGAAGATCTGCTAAGGGGGATTTCTCTTTTAAAAGGATCATTCACGAAAGAAAAAGGGACCGTAATTGGAACAAGATATTGTATGCCCACACTTTTCAAGGACTACGGGAAGGAACATTCCTTTTTGTAATATCTATATGGGTATTCATCACAACCCAAAGTGAACTAGCGTTAGGCACCTTTAACCTTGTATTTTCAGGTTTTGCGTTTTTGTTTTATTACTTAGCTACTCGGTTTATAAAACCGAAACGACGTAAGTGGTCAATTTTTGTGGGAGGATTAACCCTGTATTTGTCACTATATTTAATTTTAATTCATCTAAGCTATCCTACGCTGTTAATTTATGCGGCCATCATTGGGGTTGCATATCCAATTTTGTTCGTTCCGTATATTTCATTAACATATGATGTTATTGGAAAAGCATGGCATGCTGGGGAGATGAGAATTGAATATATCGTGGTAAGGGAGTTGTTCCTAAACTTGGGTAGAGTGATTTCTATTGCGATATTTTTAACAGGGATCACGTTCTTTTCACCTGAAACGATTATTCCCTACATTTTGATGATTGTCGGAGCAGGTCATTTCATTATATATTTCTTTATTAAGGATGTTAATTTTCCAGCGGATACGAAAGAGGAGTCCATTTTTGTAAAGAATAAGCTCGCCGACAATGATAATCGATAAACAGTCCTTCTGTTTTATAGTGAAATTTAGGCAAAAATGCTATAATAGCCTCAAACTGTTTATTAGAGGAGGAGAGACTTATGGGGAAAAAGAACAAGAAAAAGAAGTCTCATCTTCCCTTTCGATTAAATGTGTTATTCTTTATTATCTTTCTTATGTTCTCAGGAGTCGTGTTAAAGCTTGGGATGGTACAAATCCTACACGGTGCTGAAGCACAAGAAGAGATCAATCGAACTACAAATGACACGACAAAGAAACCTGTACCGAGAGGGAAGATGTATGATCGCTATGGCAATGTAATTGTGGATAATTCACCACTCTATGCCATTACATACACACCACCCAAATCAACCAATCAGGGGAAGCATTTGGAGATTGCCAAAAAATTAGCGCCCATGATTGAAAAAGATACAAAGAAAGTGACTCTTCGTGATAAGAAGGACTATTGGATATTAGTAAATAACGAAGATAACCAGGCAATAAAAGAAAGATTGTCTGTAGAAGAACAAACGTATACGGAAGAAGAGCAGGAGACAGGAGCGGACACGCCGTATGAAATTCTGTTAGATCGCATTGATCCAGAACAAGACCTTCAATTTTCGGATCAAGAATTAGAAATCATTGCGATTAAGCGTGAATTAGATAGTGCTTATTCACTCTCTCCTCACATAGTGAAGAATGAAGGCGTTACGCTCGAGGAATACGCAACGGTTGCAGAAAACCTTGATAAACTCCCGGGTATCAATGTCAGTACGGATTGGCAAAGGGAATATCCATATGGTGATACGTTCCGTAACTATTTAGGTAGTGTTAATATGTCAGGAGTTCCTAAGGACCAAAAGGATTACTTTATGTCTCGCGGATATAGCCTAAATGATCGTGTAGGTACAAGTGGATTAGAAGAACGTTATGAAATGGTGCTCAAAGGTCAAAAGGAAAAGATTGAGCATACGGTTAACAGTGATCAAGAGGTTATAAACTCTGAAGTTATTCAGGAAGGTACGCGTGGGAATGACCTGAAGTTGACTGTTGATTTGGAACTTCAAAAACGGCTGGATGAGATTGTGCAGAAGCACTTAAAAGAAGCCGTTACTCGCTTTCCTGTACAAAATCAACATATGAGTGAAGCGATGGTTGTTATGATGGAACCTAATACAGGTGAGGTGTTAGCCGTTTCAGGTCAAAAGTACAACAGAGGAGAAGATGGCGAAGAGCCTTACTTCCAAGACTTTTCCTTAGGGGCTATCACCCAGCAGTATCCACCTGGGTCTGCTGTCAAGGGTGCTACCCTTTTAGCGGGGTATGATTTTGGTGTTGTAAGGTATGGGGAGAGAATGTTAGATACCCCAATAAAAATTAAAGGGACTGAAGAAAAGGCATCATACCGAAATATGGGTATGATAAATGATTACCAAGCTCTTCAATTGTCCTCAAACGTTTATATGTTCCGTATAGCAATGAAAATGGCAGGAGATGACCATTACGTAAGAAATGATCCGTTAGAAACTGTGCCAGGACGCTTTCAGGTAATGCGAGATTATTTTAGTCAATTTGGTCTCGGTGTAAAAACTGGTATTGATATGCCTGCTGGTACAGAATCCTATGGGTATCAAGGGCAGGATCCAGTTACTTCTGACATGCTTAACCTATCTATTGGCCAGTATGATAGTTACACCACAATGCAATTAGCTCAATATGTATCGACAATTGCAAACGATGGCTATCGCATTCAGCCTCGCCTTGTGAGTGAAGTACATGAACCAGATGTTCAGTCTGAAGAGCTTGGTCCTGTCATTGAGTCATACAGCCCCAATGTTTTAAATAAAATCTCTATGACACAGGAAAGCATTAATCGTGTAAAAAGAGGGTTTGAGCTTGTGTTTCAATCAGATGGAACGGCTTATAGTAATTTTGGAGAGGAAGTAGATTACTCTGTAGCTGGTAAAACAGGAACAGCACAAGCAAAAGTGTATGAAATTATCCGTGATGAATATGGAAATCCAATTGGGGTAGGAAATACAACAGATGTTGAAAACTTGACTCTTGTTGGGTATTCTCCTTCTGAAGATCCAGAAGTGGCATTTGCTGTTGTAGTTCCAAACACAGGTATTATTAGTGGATATACTCCCCAATACCCAATCAACAAACACATCGGTCGCGATGCTATGGATGCCTATTATGATCTAAAAGAAAATCGTGCTGAAGCTATGGAAGATAAAGAGCAGTCAGAAGAGGAAACTCAAGACGAATCAACAGATCAATAAGGGATAAAGGAAGTAATGAGGGTTATGCAAATGCATAACCCTCTCTTTTTTTGTAGAAACTAAATGAAACTTCAAGCGGTGAAATACTGATGTGCCAGGAGGTTAGGGATTTTTTTATACATCGAATTGATCAATTTACACAACCTTAACATTTCGTTCATATGCCGTTAAAACTCTATCTGTAATATAAGCATTGTGAGTTGATCAAGCCCACTTGAACAACAAAATTCAACATTATTTAGGGGGAAAAACAAATGAAAAGTTTCAAGCATTTAGCACTTATCTTCACTCTTATCCTTGCTCTTGGAGCTCTTGCAGCTTGCGGAAGTAGTGAAGGTGAAGATACACAATCTGAAACAGACGGTGAAGAAGCACTTTCCGGTGATGTGAAAGTTGCAGGCTCTTCTACTGTTTACCCTATGGCCCTTTACGTTCAAGAGCGTTACGCTTCTAAAGAACAAGACGTTAACGTAACACTACAATCTATCGGTTCTGGTGGCGGATTTGAAAAAGCAACTAAAGGTGAGATCGACCTATCTAACGCTTCTCGTCCGATTAAAGAAGAAGAAAAGAAAAAAGCTGAAGAAAACGATATTAACTTACATGAACTTACACTTGCATACGATGGTCTTACTGTAGCGGTAAGTTCTGAGAATGACTTTGTTGAAAACTTAACTGTTGAACAACTTAGAAAGATCTTCCTAGATAGCTCTGATGCAAAGAAATGGTCTGACATTAATCCAGAATGGCCAGAAGAAACAATCAAGATCTTCGCACCTGGTCACCAGTCAGGGACATTCGATTACTTCAACGAAGTAATTCTTGAAGATAATGCAATGCGTGAAGATGGAGATGTACAAACATCTGAAGATGACAACACACTTGTTCGCGGTATCAAAAACAGTGAGTATGCGATCGGATTCTTTGGTTATGCATACTATCTTCAAAACGAAGATTCTCTAAAAGCTTTAGGAATCCAAAATGGTGAAGACGCTGAGCCAGTTAAACCAACTTCTGATTCAATCCAAAGCGGAGAATATGAGCCACTTTCTCGTCCACTATTCACATACGTTGTTGAAAGTGCTCTAGAAAAGCCTCAAGTTTACGATTACACAATGTACATGCTTGAAAACGCAGGAGACGCTGCAAAAGAAGTAGGATATGTTGCTCTTCCAGAAGAAAAATATCAAGAGCAAATTGATAAAGTAAAAGAACTAGCTGGTAAATAAAGCATTAGCAAACTTCTTGGATAATTGGTTCTATGTAAGGTGAGGGGACGGGTTGAAAGATGTTCCCCTCACTTTGCTATGTTCCAGATGAAAGGGGATTTCATAAATGGTTTCATCTAAAAATAAACAGGATGGGCTCTCGGTAAGTGAGAGGATTGAGAAAAATAAACAATCGAATAGCTCAACCGCGTTTGTAGAAAAATTAGTACCTAAACTTTTATTGATGTGTGCCACGCTTTCGGTACTTGTAACAATAGGAATATTATATACGCTATTATCTGAAACATTTACTTTCTTTAGTGAGGTAAGTGTTATTGAATTCTTTACATCTACTCACTGGAATCCATGGCGTGATTCATACGGCATTTTATCTTTAATTAGTGGAACGTTGCTAATTACCGTGACTGCTATGATCATTGCAATTCCACTGGGAGTAGCTTCAGCTATATTCTTGAGTGAATATGCATCTGATAAAGTTAGAAGGTTTCTTAAGCCTATTCTAGAAGTACTTGCTGGAATTCCAACAGTAGTTTATGGTTTCTTTGCTTTAACCTTTGTAACGCCTATGTTGGAAAAAATTATTCCAGGTTTATCTTTCTTTAACGCACTAAGTGCAGGAATTGTTGTCGGTATCATGATTGTTCCAATGGTAGCTTCCTTAACCGAGGATGCGATGGGAGCTGTTCCAAATGTATTACGTGAAGGGGCAATGGCCCTGGGGGCAACTAGACTTGAAACAACAATAAAAGTTGTTATACCAGCAGCATTGTCTGGTATTATCGCCTCTTTCGCTCTTGCGATTTCCCGTGCGATTGGGGAAACCATGATTGTTGCCATTGCGGCAGGTGCTACTCCGAAATTCTCATTTGATCCGACCCAATCGATTCAAACGATGACGGGGTACATTGTTCAGGTCTCCACAGGAGATGTTTCCTATGGTTCAACGATCTATTACAGCATTTACGCAGTAGGGACAACTCTATTCGTATTCACGTTAATCATGAACCTTCTTGCACAATATATTAGTCGAAGATTTAGAGAGGAGTACTAATATGGCTTTGATAAATAAAGATACAGTGTCTAATAAAATGAGTGGTCGTATCTTAAAGAACAAGATTGCAAAAGTGATCTTTTTCATCGCTACGATTATTGGTTTATTATTCTTAGGCGCTCTAGCATATCGGATATTGACTCAAGGACTCGGTAGCTTAGATATGGATTTCTTAACGGGATTCACTTCGCAAAGTCCAGACCGCGCTGGTATTAAAGCGGGTGTTATTGGATCTCTTTGGCTTATGTCTGTTACAGCGCCCGTGACGTTAATTATCGGTGTAGCCACTGCAATTTATTTGGAGGAATACGCTAAACGAGGGAAATTTACACGTTTCATCCAAATCAACTTGCAAAACCTTGCCGGTGTACCATCAATTGTGTTCGGTTTATTAGGTCTTACTATTTTCGTTTATATTTTCAAAACAGGTGAAATTGTTCTAGCCGGTGGTCTTACATTAGGCCTTCTAGTACTTCCGGTTATTGTAGTAGCCGCACAAGAATCAATCCGTTCTGTTCCGAATGACTTGCGTGAAGCATCATATGGAATGGGGGCTACGAAGTGGCAAACGGTAAGAAGAATTGTTCTTCCTGCAGCGATTCCTGGTATTTTAACTGGAGGTATCTTAGCGCTATCACGTGCTATTGGTGAAACAGCTCCGTTATTACTTGTAGGAGCAGCAACAGCAATCTTCACACTTCCAAGCGGAATTTTTGATCCTTATACAGCGATGCCAATTCAAATTTATAGTTGGACAAAAGCACCACAGCCTGAATTTGAATATGTGGCATCAGCAGGAATTATTGTTCTACTTGTGATATTATTACTACTAAACTCAATTGCTGTATTTATTCGAAATAAATTCTCGAAACGTTTATAAACCTTTATAGAGTCAACGGATTATTGAAGGAGGATTTGTCATTATGGCAGATACAAAAAGTTCAGTATTTAATGTGAAAGACTTAAACTTATGGTACGGGGACAACCAAGCCCTTTATGATATAAATATGGATATTAAAGAAAATGACGTTACGGCTATTATCGGACCTTCTGGTTGTGGTAAATCCACATACGTTAAAACGCTAAACCGTATGGTGGAAACAGTTCCTGTCGTGAAAACCTCAGGTGAAATTGAATACCGGGGTAAGAATATCTTTGAAAAAAACTATTTAGTTGAAGACTTACGTACAAAAGTAGGAATGGTTTTCCAGAAGCCTAATCCATTCCCTAAATCGATTTATGAAAACATTGTATACGGACCAAAAATTCATGGAATTAAAGATAAAAAGACGTTAGACCAAATCGTTGAAAAAAGTTTAAAAGGTGCGGCACTTTGGGATGAGGTTAAAGACCGTCTTCATGAAAATGCGTATGGATTATCTGGCGGACAGCAGCAGCGTGTATGTATTGCTCGTTGTCTAGCTATTGAACCAGATGTCATTCTTATGGACGAACCTACATCTGCCCTTGACCCAATTTCTACACTAAAAGTAGAAGAGTTAATTCAAGAGCTGAAGAAGGACTATAGTATTGTCATTGTTACACACAACATGCAACAAGCGGCTCGTATTTCTGATAAAACGGCTTTCTTCTTAAGCGGAGAACTTGTAGAATATACAGATACAAACACGTTATTCTCTAATCCAACTGATAAGCGTACAGAAGATTATATTACAGGTCGATTCGGTTAAGACAAGGTTTTATTTCAGGGATGGAAAGGGGTATTGGGTATGATTAGAGGTCAGTTTCATGAAGATATGGATCAGCTGAAATTTAGTATAAAGAAACTAGCTGTAGAAACGGTTAATGCGTTTGAAGAAGCTTTAGATGCTTTATACACTCAAGATATCGATAAAGCGAAGAAGATTATCGAACAAGATGATCAACTTGATCGAAAAGAACTTGAAATTAATGAGCAGGCCATTTTATTAATTGCGAAACAGCAACCTGTCGCAACGGACCTTCGCAGAATGATTGTGGCAATCAAGATTTCAGCTGATCTTGAGCGTATGGCGGATCATGCAGTAAACGTTAGTAAAAGTGCAATCCACTTGGGAGAGGCACACGATATTTCTATTCCTCCTGCTTTACGTGAGATGTTTGGCGTAGCTAAGGAAATGGTCGATACGGCTACAAAAGCTTTTGAGAGCGAAGATATTTCACTAGCTAGACTATTAGCTGAGATGGATGATAAAGTGGATGAAATGTACGGACAAATTACACGTGAAATGCTAGAACTAACAGCTACAAATCCACAAAAGATCCAGCATATTATGCAAATGGCGTATGTAGCACGATATATTGAACGCTTTGCTGACCATATTACGAATATTGGGGAGTATATTTTCTATCTGGTCAAAGGACAAACGTTCGATTTAAATGAATAAGATGATAAAGAGGCGGAATCAAATGAGATTCCGCCTCTTTTTTGTTCAAAGCGATGTGGTTGTGTGAGGCTCGCTATATGAGTCAAGATTTAGTAAATGAATAAGAAATGTAATTGATTCACAACTATTATTTATTGTAAAACAATAAATATAAACATATAATTAGGTGAGCAAGAGGCGTACTTTAAACCAATGGCAGTTTGTTACTCTTGCTTCTTCATTTATTAAATCGTTGGAGGACAAAATATGAGAGTTCTAAACCAATTCTTTCGCTTTGGGTGGGAACAAGCTTTATCTTGTTTGTTCCCTGTCGTTATTTTTGCTTCTTTGGCAATCACACAAGTCGTGTCGCTACCCTTCTTGCCAAGGTATGACTGGCTACTTATTATATTCCTTTTAATGCAGTGGTGGATGATCCGTTCTGGCCTTGAAACAGTAGATGAATTAAAGGTGATTACATTATTTCACCTTATAGGTCTAGCGCTGGAACTATTTAAAGTGCATATGGGTTCTTGGGCTTATCCAGAAGAGGGATATTCTAAGGTCCTGGGCGTACCCCTTTATAGTGGTTTTATGTATGCAAGTGTAGCCAGTTATTTATGTCAGGCGTGGAGGAGATTAAGCGTTAATTTAGTTAAGTGGCCACCAATGTGGCTGGTTGTACCTCTTGCAGCTGCGATTTACTTGAATTTCTTCACGCACCATTATTGGATTGATTTCCGCTGGTGGTTATCTGGTCTTGTGATCATAATATTTTGGAAATCATGGGTTACATACGCTATTAATGGAAGCCGATTCAGAATGCCTATCGTATTTTCCTTTATACTGATTGGTTTTTTTATTTGGATAGCTGAGAATATCGCAACATTCTTCGGTGCCTGGGAGTACCCTAATCAAACAGAAGCATGGAGTCTGGTCCATCTAGGTAAAGTGAGTTCGTGGCTATTGCTAGTGATCGTAAGTTTTCTTATAGTAGCTAGTCTAAAGCAGGTGAAAGGGAAAAGCTCGACTAAGGTAAGTACCAGCCAAGTTCTCTAAAATCACATAGAACGGGAAGCTTCCGTTTGCGTTAATAAAGAGTAACTGGGGCTAGACTCACCTTAGTCTTCATAAAAGCTGACGGAGATGTTCACTATATATTGATTTACTACACTCAAACAAAAAAGAGCATTAAATTGCCATGCAATTCAATGCTCAATGCAGCGCCGTTAGCGAGTGATAATTTTTGCAATTTCTAAGAATGACATTTGATCAACAACGGTATACTCACCGATCTGTATGTAACGGCTAAATTCATTTTCCGTTAAGTATTGTCTAAATGCTTCCGCATCCTTAATGATATTATTTTCTGCTAATGCCTGACTAATATCCTCAGGAACCATGCCTTCTTGAATAGACAATTTGTAAGCTTTCACATTGGCTGGTTCGGATGTGGTATTTTGGGTTGCTTCTTTCTCAGTTTCTTGTTCTTTTTGTGTGTTTGAATTCGTTTCTTCTCCAGAGGAAGCTTCGTTTAATTTGGTCCATTTATTCTCCGTTACAACCACATATCCTTTTTCTTCTAACAAGGCTTTTGCTTCACCTTTTGATGGATCTGTCGCTTTCGCTTCATTTACATCCTGTTGGGAATAGGCGAATGCAAGTAAAGAAGTAGCTGTTAAAAGTCCAAGCGCAAAGGCTCTAAGTGTGTGTTTCATGAATTCACACCTCGCTGTTTCTCACTTGAATACTGACGTAACGTAACGAAAATATCTTGTTCCTTCATAGACGTCTTCTCAGCGATTTGTTTTGTTGTAAAGCCTTCTTGGTAGAGATCTAGTACTCTAGTTCCCATTGAACTTTCCTCAGACTCACTAGAAGGTTTAGAAGTAGACTCTTTATATAATGGTCCTGGTCCTTCTTCGATAAGAAGCTCTTCTTCAAGAACCTTCATTTTCTTCTTTAGTTGGTAGGTTTCCTGGATTGTATTTAAGGAAATCTCTTCTATTTGCTCTTCTAAATCTTGTATTCGACTCTTCGTAAAGAAAGAGAGGATGTAAAGAACAAGTGCTACCGAAAATAACGTTAAAAACATGTAAATCATTTCTTCACCTCATTTCATTTCAATATTAGTTATATCATACAAAAACACTACAGAAAACCGACCTTATACTCGTTTTACAATGATTTTAGATTCTTTTTATCTCCAAAGGCAATAGATAAAAAAATGGACTCTAATCGAATAAAAGAGTAAAACAACCTTGAAAGAATAAGGATGATTTGATACTATTAATAAGTCTGATAAAGTATGTAAATACATTAAACAGAGTAAAGAATGGTATTTGGAGGGATAAACGATGCGTGTAAACATTACACTTGCTTGCACTGAAACTGGTGACCGCAACTATATTAGCACAAAAAACAAGCGTACAAACCCTGAACGCTTAGAATTAAAGAAATATTGCCCACGTTTGAAGAAACACACTCTTCATCGTGAAACGAAGTAAACAGTAGGATTAGCTCCTACTGTTTTTTTTATCGTTTTTTATTGATAGTGTGTACTGTTAATGTTCTGAATTAACGAAAGAGGTGTAAAGATGAAGACAAAGCTAGAATTACGTACATATGGAAAAGAAGTATTAAAGAAAATGAGCGAGGAAGAGAAAAAGCAAAAGGAGCAAGAAATCTATTTGGCTCTCTTAAACAGTCGATTATGGGAAGAGGCTTCTACAGTTGGCTGTACCATTGCTCAAGCACATGAGGTTGAGACAGCACCTATTATTGAGTTGGCTTGGCAAGAAGGGAAAAAGGTGGTCGTTCCAAAGTGTACACCGAAAGAAAGTCACTTAGATTTTCACGAGCTTACTTCATTCGATCAATTAGAGACGGTCTACTTTGGTTTACAAGAACCTGTCCCCACTTTATGTCCAGTCTATGAACCTAACTCCATCGATCTTATGCTTGTCCCAGGACTCATCTTTGATTTAAATGGATATCGCATTGGCTATGGAGGAGGTTATTATGATCGCTACCTGGCTACATATGCGAATCAAACAGTAGCTTTAGCAACAGAGAATCAACTAGTAGAAAGTGTACCATTCGAGGAATATGATGTTCCTGTACACCATATTGTTACTGAAAAAGGATTTCGTTTATAAAGAATTAGAAGTTTTGTAACAATATTTTAACAATGAAAGCGCTATCTATAGTTTCTGGAGTTTTTACAGTATTGTACAATGTAAATAGGGAAAAGGAAAAGATTTCATTAGAAGAAGGGATGATGGAGATGGAAAGAGTTAATCGTATTGCGTTAATTGGAACAGGATTTGTAGGATCAAGTTATGCTTTTGCTCTATTGAACCAGGGTGTGGGGGACGAGCTCGTCTTAATTGATGTGAATAAAGAAAAATCAGAAGGCGATGCGATGGACCTGAATCATGGTCTGGCTTTTGCTCCATCCTATACGAAGATCTGGTATGGCGATTATAGTGACTGTGCTTCTGCTGACCTTGTCGTTATTACAGCAGGCGCCAACCAAAAGCCTGGAGAGACAAGGCTAGATCTTGTGGAGAAAAACTCTGCTATCTTCAAATCAATCGTAGACCAAGTAATGGGGTCAGGATTTGACGGAATCTTCCTCGTGGCAACAAACCCAGTTGATATTTTAACCTATATGACCTGGAAGTTCTCTGGCTTACCTAAACATCGAGTGATTGGGTCTGGAACGATTTTAGATACAGCTCGTCTTCGTTATTCTTTAGGAGAATACTTTAACGTTGATTCGCGTAATGTTCATGCTTACATAATGGGAGAACATGGAGACTCTGAACTTCCAGCATGGAGTCATGCAAACATTGGTGGACGCTCTGTTTATGACCGAATTAAGGATAATCCAGAGAAATATAGTGAACGTGACTTAGGTCCATTATTTGAAGGGGTTCGAGATGCAGCTTACCATATTATACAACGAAAAGGTGCTACCTATTATGGCATTGCGATGGGACTTGTAAGGCTAACGAAAGCTATTCTTCATAATGAAAATTCAATACTGACAGTATCAGCCTACTTGAGCGGTGAATATGATGAGAAAGACGTTTATATTGGTGTTCCTGCTATTGTAAATCGCTCTGGAGTGAGAGAAATTCTTGAGATTGAATTAGATGAATTAGAAGAAGCTCAATTTGCGAATTCTGCAAAGGTATTACGAGAGACGTTAAACCCAGTTCTTGAGAAATATAACGAAGAATAAAATTCTCGTGCATTCACATACTAAGCCTATCAATTAGGGATAGGTGGGTTAAGATGAGAGTGATCATGTGGTTATTCTTCTTAATAGTTGGAGCATATGCGTTGAACCGATATAAATATCGCATATTAAATGGCTTATTAGCGTATGATTTATTAAGAAAAGTTGTCGTTCGTGTGAGCATGCGGATGCCTTATCTAAGAGAAAAGATCTTACCACAAGTCTTAGGACGGTCAATCCTTTAAAAAAACGTTCAGTCGTAGTTACGACTGAACGTTTTTTAGTATCTTTTTTCACGAATGGCCGTGGATTTGGTAAGATGAAGGAAAGGGGAGAGGCTCATGTATTTAGAGGATATTTATTACTTTTGGAAAATGACTTTCAACTTCATATCTAGTCATGATTTTGAAGTGATCCATATTGACCGAGAACGTCGAGAAGTGTGGCTTGAGAAGAATAAAGGGAAGAGTACAGATATTATTCGACTTAAGCAACAAACATTTGACTGGTCAAACCACCTACAACGTGACCAGGATGTAGTGGCTGAAAAAGTTAAACATCTAACGAAAACACTAATGGGGCGAGAAGTTAACGTACATTCGATCTATATTTCTCAATTTCCGCCTGTTGACGATTGGGAAAGAGACCCTGTACATATAAAAGCAAAAAAAACTGTTCGCATGTATACGTATTTCGTCTTGCAGCGGGAGAGAGAGCAGAGTTTAGAAGATGTTTATGAATCCTTAAATATCCAAGAGGATCCTTTCCCTCCTGAAGGTGAAGAAGAGATGGAGGGACAGGTGCCAAACCTAAGAAGGGCTGTTGACCAAGCCATTGAAGCTAACATTAAGAACCAGCAGGCTGTTTTGAGTCATGGCAAACCGATCCTCACGTACCTCTTTATTGCAATGAACATTTTGATGTTTGTTGTATTAGAGTTAAATGGTGGGAGTCAAGATACAAGTACCCTCATTGAATATGGTGCTAAATTCAACCCACTTATTGTAGAAGGGGAATGGTGGCGTATAGTTAGTTCCATGTTTCTCCATATCGGGATCGCTCATATCTTGCTAAATATGCTAGCTCTTTATTACCTGGGGAATGCCGTTGAAAGAATGTTTGGCAGTGTCCGCTTTTTTGCGATTTACTTTGTAAGTGGTATTATTGGTGGACTTGCAAGCTTCGCCCTTTCTCAAAACGTTGCAGCTGGTGCTTCTGGGGCCATTTATGGTCTCTTTGGAGCCCTTTTGTTCTTTGGATTGATTTATAAGAAATTATTCTTTAGAACGATGGGAAGTAGTATTATTGGGATATTGATTATTAACATCGTATTTAGCTTCGCGATCCCTCAAGTTGATATAGGAGCACACTTAGGTGGTTTAGTTGGGGGCTTTTTAGCCTCTTCGTTTGTGCACTTTCCTAAAAAGCGAAATGTGCTCTCACAAGCAGCGAGCTTTGTAGCTGTTTTAGCGGTTGGTGGGTCCCTCGTATGGTATGGTATTGGTGGAAACGAGGATTTCAATCCTCACACCCAAACGGTGCTCGCTTCGTATTATCAGGAAACAGGCCAATTTGATCTTGCGTTTGATGTAGCTAATCAAGCCATAAAGGAACACAACAGCGTCAATAGTGTTCTATACTTCATTCGCTCTTATGGATACATCCAACAAAATCAAGTGAAACAAGCTATTACAGATTTAAAGCGTTCAATAGAATTAAACCCAGACAATGAGTCAGCTCATTATAACCTTGGAGTCCTTTATGCCAGGCAAGGGGAAAAAGACCTTGCAATCGATGCTGTTCAGAAAGCCTTAGAAATCAATCCTGAAGCGGAAGACTATCAGGAACTTTTGGGTGAGCTAGAAGGCTCAGGGTAATATTGTAGCAACTTTTCTTTCTTCCCGCGTGGGTTCTCATATAATACAAGTAAGTGCTTCCCGTCCTTATCAGCTAAGATAAGGGGCACATAGCTTGTTTGGTTTGTAGAATCAGATGAAGCCGTGAAATCAAGAATATAGTTTTTATAAAGTCCCTCCCATAACTGGCCGATGACTTGTTGGGTTTGTTCAATGTCTAAGCCAGGGAGGGGCTTTGTCTTGTATTCCGGTAAGGAGGTAAGTGGAATCCGTTCATATTGTTCAATTGGAATAGAGAAATGTGTAATAAGTTGGTTCCATCTATATGCTAGCTGTTGCTGAGTAGCTCGATCGAGTGTTTCTTTCCAATCCATTTGTTGCTGATTTTGCGGTTCTGTGAATGATTCGAGAGGTGTTAATGGTGAATCGGTAACATAAAGCTCACTCTGAGTCATATCTTGTATACTTTTAATACGGTCATCAGGGTAATGAATTTCTCCGTGGTGATACGTAATGGCCTGATAATGACCACTGTCTTCTCCTTGAACTTTCTCTTCTTGAAATAGATCCTGGCTCTGTTCTTTCCATTTGCCTAATACTCCTTTTAACCGTCCATCCTCATAAAGTAGTGAAATATCCTGCCGCAGGTATACGGGTTCTTTTAGTTTAGAATTTGTAGTCCAGTTAATCTCGTATTCATCTTGGTCACTTTCAGAGAGCATTTCTAAAGAGGTGCTTGTCTCTTCGAAAGAAACCGTTTCATCAAGCGGGAAGTACTTGACTACATTTTGAGCATCATTCTGAATCCATTGAAACACAACAAAAAAGCCGATTGCGTGGCTAATAAGTATAATCCATATGATTTTTTTCATTATGCAAGTCCCCTTTTCTTTTGGACATCCTGTGTCATTCATATGTATGATAGTAGATAGAAAGTTATGAAAATGAAAAGGGGAGATTGTTATGAAACATACGCAAGCGATTACGGCTATATTGGAACAACTTGTTAACATTCCTAGTCCTTCTGGATACACAGAAGCATGCATTGATCACTGTTCAACTTATTTCGAAGACCTTGAGGTGCCTGCTTATAAAACCAAAAAAGGCGCGCTTATAGCAACTTTAGAAGGAGAAGACAACACACAGCAACGATTATTAACTGCTCATGTGGACACTCTTGGTGCTATGGTTAAAGAAATAAAGTCTGACGGAACATTGAAATTGTCTATGATTGGTGGGTTCCGATGGAATAGCGTTGAAGGGGAATATTGTGAGATTCATACTGCTAGTGGAGCAACTTACTCAGGTACAATACTGATGCATCAAACATCTGTCCACGTATACAAAGATGGTGGAGATGCTAAACGAAACCAAGAGAATATTGAAGTTCGAGTTGACGCTGAAGTACATAATGCGCAAGATACGAAAGACCTTGGGGTTCAAGTGGGGGACTTTGTTTCGTTTGAACCACGCTTTCAAGTAACGGATAACGGGTTCGTAAAGTCACGTCACTTAGATGATAAAGCGAGTGTTGCAATTTTAATGCATCTTGTTAACACACTGAAGGAAGAAGGTGTGGTTCTGCCATATACAACCCACTTCTATGTCTCAAATAACGAAGAGATTGGTTACGGTGGAAATGCTAGTATCCCTGAAGAGACTGTAGAGTATTTAGCTGTTGATATGGGAGCGATTGGAGACGGGCAATCAACGACAGAATACGTCGCGTCTATTTGTGCAAAAGATTCTTCCGGTCCGTATCATTATGGACTTCGACAACACCTAGTCCAGCTTGCAGAACATAATGATATAGGGTATGAGATTGATATTTATCCTTATTACGGATCGGATGCTTCTGCGGCAATTCGTGCTGGAGCGGATGTGAAACATGGGTTAATAGGTCCAGGGATCGATGCTTCTCATGCTTTTGAAAGAACGCATGTGTCCTCGTTGGAACATACGTTTAACTTACTTTTTGCCTATGTTCAATCAGAGCTCGTAGAGTAATTGTATGTATGCTTATAAAGGTTTGTGCAAACAATGAGGTTAGACCTTTATAAAGCAGGGTGATGAAATGGAAAAGCAGCCAATGTACAATAATTATGATGATAATGTCCAATATATGAAGGATAGGCTTGGCGTTGATAAGAGTTTTGACGTCATTCAACTTGACTTAGAATATGCGGGACGACGAATGGCCCTCTTTATGATAGACGGCTTTGTAAAAGATGAGATTCTTCACTATTTAATGAAGGTCTTATCAGAACTTGAACCAGAACAATTAGAGCCAAATCCATTTGAGAAGCTACTCCGTACGCATCTTCCTTATGTAGAACTTGATCATAAAACGGATTTAAACGAAGCGGCCGATTGGGTTCTTGCTGGCCCCACTGCTCTTCTTGTAGAAGGCATAGATGACAAAATTATTATGATTGACGCTAGAACATACCCGGTACGTGGTCCGCAAGAACCTGATATCGAGCGCGTTGTTAGAGGTTCACGAGATGGTTATGTAGAGACTATTGTATTCAATACTGCTTTAACAAGAAGACGGGTGCGCGATCGCTCTTTGAGAATGGAGTACTTACAAATTGGTCGCCGCTCAAAGACGGATGTTTGTATATGTTATCTAGAAGATGTAGCAGATTTGGATAGGGTAAAACATTTAAAAGAGACCCTTCAATTGATTGATACCGATGCGCTACCGATGGCAGAAAAAACAGTAGAAGAATTTTTAAGTGGACAGCATTGGAGTCCTTACCCTACAATCCGCTATACGGAGAGGCCAGACACAGCAGCAGCCCATATTTATGAGGGACATATTCTGTTAATGATTGATGGTTCGCCTAGTGTAATGATTACTCCAGCCACGTTCTGGCATCATTTGCAACATGCTGAGGAATATAGGCAAAAGCCATCTGTAGGGGCTTATTTACGTTTTGTGCGATTTTTCGCTGTATTTGCTTCTATATTTGTATTGCCGTTGTATTACTTGTTTTCTATTGATTCTTCATTGTTGCCTGAACAACTTAAATATATAGGCCCTACTGAGCTCGGAGTTTTACCTCTAATCGCTCAATTTCTAATTGCTGAGATTGGAATTGACACACTGAGGATGGCGGCCATTCATACGCCATCGGCCTTGGCTACAGCTTTAGGATTAGTAGCAGCCATTTTAATTGGCCAAGTAGCTATTCAAGTTGGATTATTCTCAAATGAGGTTGTCCTCTACCTGGCTGCTGCAGTTATTGGTACTTATTGTACCCCGAGCTATGAACTTAGTTTAGCTAATCGTTTGACGAGGCTTGGTTTGTTATTGGTAACAGCTCTATTTGAAGTTAAGGGATTCGTAATAGGTACTACTATATGGATCTTATATTTAACGAGTTTGAATACATTTAAGACGGCCTATTTATGGCCATTTATACCATTTTCTTATCGTGCTTTTCGTGATGTTATTTTACGCTCACCTATGCCGCTTAAAAACAGACGTCCTGCCTTTTTACATCCTCAAGACCCTGATCGATAAGATTAGGGTCTTTTTATGTTCGAATATTCATAAAGGATTCATTATTTCTTTTAAAGGGCTCGCTTGCTATAATATATAATGGTGATGATATGAAATCGATTTATGATATTCAACAATTATTAATGAAATTTGGAACTGTCATTTATATTGGGGATCGAATAGCTGATTTAGAATTAATGGAGATGGAGTTACGAGAATTATACAAATCACAGTTTGTATCAGACCAAGATTTTCAAATGGCTATTCTCCTTCTTCGTCAAGAAATTTCAAAAGTTCAAAAAGCCAGAGGTGAAGGGTGAAGGACATGGAACAAAAAAACGTAATTGGAATTGATATTGGCGGTACAACCGTTAAACTAGCTTTCGTTACATATAATGGCGAGATTATTCATAAGTGGGAAATCCCTACTGTCTCAGAAGGCGGACCTGAAAAAATGGTGCAAGATATTGCTACATCAATTGCAAATGAGCAACGAAAGCTAGAACTTACTTTTGATGATTTTAGAGGGATTGGTGTAGGGGCACCTGGTTATATTAGTTTGGAAAAAGGAATCGTCTATGAAGCTGTGAACATTGGGGGCTGGAGAGATGTTCCGTTAAGTAAGATATTAGGAGAAGCTACGGGATATAATGTTCGAATTGAGAATGATGCAAACCTCGCAGCATTAGGAGAGTACTGGAAAGGCGCAGGTGATAAGGCAGATAATTTACTGGCTTATACATTAGGTACAGGAGTCGGAGGTGGCATTATAGCTAATGGTGAACTCCTTCACGGTGCAAATGGAACAGTAGCAGAACTCGGTCATATGACGGTAATAGCTGAAGGTGGACGAAACTGTAATTGTGGAAGAACGGGTTGTCTTGAAACAGAAGCATCTGCTACAGGTATTGTACGATCAGCTATTGATGGCATTGAAAAAGGTCGTTCTACTTCATTAAAATCAATTTATGATGAAACCGGCAAAGTGTCAGCGAAAGACGTATTTGAAGCAGCAGCAGAAGGGGATCAGTTAGCAGAAGATGTACTTGATCACGTAACGAATGTGCTAGGATTAGCCATCTCCAATATGGCTATAGCGATTAATCCTTCTAAGATTGTTATCGGTGGTGGTGTTTCAAAAGCAGGGGATCAGCTCATAGATCCTTTACGCACAAAATTTGACACATATACTTTACAGCGCACAGGAGCAGCGGTAGAATTCGTTATAGCTTCTCTCGGCAACGACGCTGGTGTTATTGGAGCGGCTTATTTAGCTCTTCAATGAAAAGTAGATTAAGTTTGAGGTAAGTTATGGATCCTGTAACAATTTGTTACAGGATTTTACTGTGTTTACAAAGAATTGTTAGTGTGCAAAGAAATTTTGTTATCTGTGTAGGGGTTTATAATGCATACACGTCTATTGTTTTGAATAACGTTTAAATTGTATGTAAAAAATTAGTTGAAAATAGTTGAAACTTTTATGTTATCATAACCGTCATATAGACTAGTGGTTGTTTAGAATACTTTAGAAAGTGGAAATTAGTTATATTAGTTAATATTTCGAATGAAATGTGAAGCCAACAATAGAATATTTTATAGAACGGAGGAACGGAACATGCTGCAAAGAAAGTCACTTCCATTATATTTGGTCGCTGCTTTGCTTTTTGGTGTTAAAACGTATTTTGTTTATCGTTTTATCTTTGATCTTTCCATTGAGAATTTCTTGCAGGAAATAATCTTGGCGATCAATCCATTTGCAACAGCTGTATTATTCTTTACATTTGTTGTACTGCTAAAACCAGTAAGACAAATAAAGTATACGAAGCACTTATCATTAGTTATGACGCTTATCCTGTACTTTAATGTCATTTATTATCGTTCTTTTACTGATTTCTTAACGATCCCAGTATTATTCCAAACGAATAATGTAGGAGATTTAGGCTCGAGTATTTTAGGGTTAATTTATGTAACCGATCTGTTATTATTTGTGGATGTAGCCATTGTCTACTACTTAAGTAAACGAGTAGCAGTTGAAGCTCAACCACGATTTAAAGGGATGAAATTTAGAGCAGCAGGGATCGCCATTGCTCTTGTAATGACGAACTTTGTGCTTGCAGAGATCGAACGTCCCATGTTATTTCAACGCACGTTTGACCGTGAATATTTAGTTAAAAATATTGGGGTATTTAACTATCATATCTACGATGTGGCTCTTCACTCCAAAACAAAAGCGCAGCGCGTATTAGCGGATGGAAGTGAAATGAGTGATATTCGTGAATATGTTAGTGATGAAGTGAAAAGTAATCAAGAATCTGACCTTGAAGGGATTGCAGAAGGAAAAAATGTAATCTATATATCTGCAGAATCCCTGCAAAGCTTTGTTATAAATAAGAAAATTAACGGCAAGGAAATTACGCCATTTCTGAATGATCTTATAGATGATAGTTATTATTTTGAAAACTTCTATCATCAAACAGAGCAAGGGAAAACGTCAGACTCAGAGTTCGTTGTAGAAAATTCTTTATACCCGCTAGGTCGTGGTGCCGTGTTCTTTACTCATTCTCAAAATGAGTATAATGCAGTGCCTGAGATTATTGGGGAAAATGGATATTCATCTGCTGTTTTCCATGCGAACAACAAAAGTTTCTGGAACCGCGACGTTATGTACGATTCATTAGGGTATGACCAGTTCTTTGGTGAACAAAGTTATAACCAAACCCCTGAAAATACGATTGGATGGGGCTTAAACGATAAAGCGTTCTTTAATCAGTCAGTTGATATGTTGAAAGATTTAGAAGAACCTTATTATGCTAAATTTATTACCCTAACAAACCACTTTCCGTTTGAGTTACCTGAGGAAGACCAACATATTGATAAGTATGATTCAAGTTCTAAAACTCTAAATCAATACTTCACAACAGTGCGTTATATGGACGAATCAATTGAACAGTTTTTCCAGAAGCTAAAGGATGAAGGTGAGTATGAAAACAGTGTCATCGTGATCTATGGTGACCACTATGGAATTAGTGAATATCACAACAACGCGATGGCTCAATTCCTAGGAAAAGAGATTAGACCATACGAGCACACGCAACTACAACGTGTACCTTTCTTCATTCATATACCGGGCCATGAAGGCAACGAGGTCATCTCTAAGCCTAGTGGTCAAATGGATGTAAAACCAACGATTTTAAGCATGCTTGGTATTGATTCTGGGGGAGATATTGAATTTGGTACAGATCTCTTTACGGACGATGTAGATCCATTTGTCGTATTAAGAGATGGAAGCTTTATCTCAGAAGAATATTTATATGCTAATGGCCATTGCTATGATCGAGAATCTGGTGAAAAACTAGAAGGCGATCAGTGTGAACCATTACAGAAAAAAGCTCAACAAGAGCTTGATTACTCAGACCAAATTGTCTATGGTGACCTATTCCGCTTTTACGACTTCCAAAACGGAACAGTAGCGGACTAAAAAAATCATGTATCACAAAAAGGTACTTCTGTTAGCAGTTAGCAGGAGTACCTTTTTTTATTAGCTATGACAAGTAATAACACTAATCTCTTATGAGCGAACGAGGAAGACCGGGAGTTCCACCGTGTGATAGTGAGTGTTTTCCTCGGTCCTTATTACTCTCCCCCTTAGTAAACAAAAGCATTATTCATAATGCTGGTTCATTCATGCTAGAGAATCGATCGAATAAAGTAATAGTAGAAGAAGGAGGAGTTTAAAATGGTTCAATTCCCTTTTGATTCTAAGATTTTAGAAGCTGATATTAAACGGATCGTGGATCATTACCCTACGGTTACATGCAGTACGATCGGACACTCGGTATTAGGCAAGCCGTTGTATGAATTGAAGATAGGAGAGGGACCTAATTTAATCCATTGGAATGGTTCATTTCACGCAAATGAATGGATGACAACTGCTCTTTTAATGAGTGTTGTAAAATCGTATGTGGAAGCGATTGAAGAGGATCAAAATTTTGGTTCAAAAAAAGCAAGAGATTTATATGCAAACACAACTTTGTCCCTTGTTCCGATGGTGAATCCAGACGGTGTCGACTTATTTATGCACGGACTTAATGTTACCCCTTCTAATCACAATATTTTAATGAAGATGAATGGGGTCAACAAAACGTTTGCTTCATGGAAAGCTAATATTAGAGGAGTAGACTTAAATAATCAGTTTCCTGCCAATTGGGAAGTTGAGAAAGCAAGGAAGCCACAAGCTCCATCTTTTAGGGATTACCCGGGAAAGCAACCATTAACTGAACCAGAATCTATTGCAATGGCTGAACTAACAAAACGTTGCAACTTTGATCGAGTATTAGCGTTTCATTCTCAAGGAGAGGTGATCTACTGGGGGTATCAAGGTTTGGAACCAGAACATTCATTTCATGTTGTAGAAGCCTTTTATAAAGGAAGCGGGTATGAACCTGTACGTACCATTGACAGTTATGCAGGGTTTAAGGACTGGTTTATTCAAGATTATAAGAAAGAGGGGTATACAATTGAAGTCGGCAAAGGAATTAACCCGCTACCATTGTCGACTTACCCTTATCATTATGAACGTGTAAAAGAGATTTGTGCACTCAGTTTATCGACTCCTTTGAGTTAGAATGCGACTAACTCTTATTCGTTGCTTTCCCTATGTGGGGATGTCATAATTTTAATGATATAGAGTGTGAATCCTATTGGAGTAAAGGAGGGGGGGGTACTAATTCCTTTCTTCTGACCTTATAAAGGGTCAACAAGAGGTTATACTAAAAAAATAGGCCTCAATCTTCTATTATGTTCAGCAGACGGCCTGTTTTGTATAATTTGCTCTCATCTGAAAGAGATTATTAATATGGAAACAAAGCGAGTATACAACCTGGTAAATGGAGTGGGAGGAGGAACGCTTTTGGAACACGATAAGCTGTTTACGTTTGACAATGTGAAAAGATCTCCTTTACATAGTTTGAACTTTTCAATTAAAAGAGGGGAAAATGTTATGTTATTCGGCCCTTCAGGTGCTGGGAAAAGTACACTTCTACACCTCTTTAATCGATTGAGCGATCCCGATAAAGGTAGCATTCATTACTTGGGAAAAGACCTTCAAAGCTATTCCATAACCGAGCTACGCAAAGAAGTTGGACTAGTTATGCAAGCCCCGAACCTGTTTCCTGGTACGGTACTGGATAATCTGAAATATGGACCATCTCTACATGGTGAGTGGAACAATGAAAAAGCCCAAGCATTATTAGAAGCTGTGCAACTTCCGGCAGATTATTTAGACCGATCGGTCGATCAACTCTCGGGAGGGGAGCAACAACGGGTATCATTAGCTCGTACGTTGGCCAATAATCCTTCTGTCTTGTTATTGGATGAACCGACTAGTGCATTAGATCAACACACGACAGAAGAAATAGAACAAGTGTTAGAAGGATTGGCAGTTGAACAAGGAGTTACATTAATTATGGTGACCCACCATTTAGACCAAGCTAAACGTTTAGGAACTCGTGGCATCTTTCTTTCAGAAGGAGAGATCGTTGAAGAAGGTAATTTGGCAGACCTCTTATCAAATCCGAAAACAGAGGAACTACAAGCTTTCATGACTTAAAAAGTCATAAAACAAGGAAGGGATATTCAATGTCACCAGAGATATCTAATCAATCATTACTTTTTCTAGTTGTATTTGTACTTGTCCCTTTAACATTATCCTATTACTATCAACTAGGCCTTAGCAAAGGGATTATTTGGTCTTCTATACGAGGCACAATTCAACTATTTGCTATTGGTTATTTACTTACGTATTTGTTCGATTTACCTGCTTATATTGGTATCCCTTTTATGCTCACAATAATGATTACAGTTGCTAGTTTTCACGCTAGGAAGAAAGGGAAAGGTTTGCCCTCGGTTCTTGGTATCATTTTCATAGGATTGATCGTTATTGAAGTCAGTGTTCTTGGTCTTTGGCTGGTATTCGATATGATTGAATTTACACCTAATGAGGTGATCCCCATGAGTGGTATGGTAATTGGAAACAGTATGATTGCAATGGGGTTAGCTCTTGAGAGGTTAAAAAGTGAATTCAAAGAGAATGAGGGGAGGCTCACTGCTGCTTTGTCCCTTGGGGCTGAACCAAAGCAAGCATCGCAGATCATTATACAGAGGACACTTGGCGCCTCTTTGATCCCAAATGTTGATAAGTTAAAGACAATTGGACTCGTTCAATTACCAGGTATGATGACTGGTTTAATTTTGGGAGGGGTAAGTCCGATTATGGCTATTAAATATCAACTTGTCATCTCTTTAAGTATTTTCTCCGCCGTTTCGTTAAGCGCGATATACATTACGCTTATGATGTATAAGTACTTCTATAATAATAAAATGCAGCTTAAACATATGGAATTAGACCAATAAAAAAACCCTGCAAGAAACAGGGTTTTTTCGTATTAGGTCCTTTAGCTTAATGACCTCCGCCACCAGAAGAGGTGAACTGAGAAATAATCGTCATAATGGAAAAGAATCCAAAAACCAAAGTAGAAATACCAGCAAAAGCTACAGCAAATAGATTGTTTGTTTTTAATTCGCGGAATACTGCAAGAGCACATAGAATTGTTACGACAAGCAACATAATAGCTAATACCATATTCCCTAACCCCCTTTGATCGAATCGATCGTCTTAGACGACGCGCTTGTTTAATACTATAATAGTATGTAACGTAGCTTATCTCCTCATACATTCTAAACGACTTTAACGTGTTTGTCGAGATGTTACATGCAGTTTATGAAAACTTTTTCAGGAGGAATGAACATGAACGTTGAACAGTTGCCACTAGGGCCTTTAGGTACGAATTGCTATATTATTGAACATGAAAAGAAAGCGCTTATCATAGATCCCGGGAGTGAGGGGGATAAGCTCATTCGGATGATAGAGAGACGAGAGATTTCACCGGTCGCAATATTATTAACACATGCTCATTTTGACCATATTGGAGCTCTTGATGAAGTAAGGGATCACTTTGATATTCCGGTATATCTACATAAAGAAGAAAAAGATTGGCTAGGAAAACCTGAATTAAATGGTTCAAAGTTTTTCCAAATGGCTACACCACTTATAACGGCGCGTGAAGCAGATCATGAAATTGAAGTAGGGACGATGAAGATTGATGGGTTTACATTTGATGTACGTTATACACCTGGGCATTCACCAGGGAGTGTATCGTTTGTATTTCCAAACGATTCTTTCGTCATTGCTGGAGATACGTTATTTCAGGGAGGAATTGGACGTACCGACTTGCCAGGAGGCAATCTAGGTACACTTCAACAAAGTATAGAAGAACAGCTGTTGACCCTTGATGACGATACGACGGTTTACCCGGGACACGGAGGAGCAACGAAGGTTGGTGAAGAAAAGGTTATCAACCCATTCTTATAAGCATTAAAAAAACGGCATCGTAACGATGCCGTTTTTTTAGTGTCTGAAACCTGGTTCTAATAAGAACGAAGAATAATAAGTGAAACCGATAAAGAAAATGGTTAAATAAGCGCCAAATATGTACATATACATGCGCTCTGAAAGTTTTAAATAACTCAATGTGACGAAAAAGACTGTTTGCACCAAGAACAGAACTGTAGCATCGTACATCTCACCTACATAGAACATAACCGTAAAGATTCCTGTCCAAAAACCGAGAACGCGAAACATCCGATCCATATTGAATCCCCCTCCTTTATCCCAAAGGTGACTTATCATGGTAATTATAAACGACTCTTGCTTCATTGTAAATAAATGAAATGAAACCCTTATCATAACGCAGCTTTATAAGAACAAGTGGCGCATCCTTCCATCATATTATGCACTTCCTTAAGCTGAATATTCATAAACAGAGCTCTCATCATTCCCTCTAAAAAGAACCCATGTAATGTACACACAATTTGAGGATTTTCTTTTGCTAGGTCCTTGAATGGGCAATTAGACAGTGAAAAAAAGATTGTCTCATCATGTTTAACGTATTCGAAATTCGGGAACATTCCTATGATAAATGCTGATTCTTCTAACCATTTTATTTTCTCTTCAACGGAAAAGTTTTCAGGTTTCTGATTTCCAAAACTTTGTTTGAACATGGCTTTTCCATATTTGAACCCAGTTGAATAGAGTGTTCTTTCTCCTTCCATCCCTAACTCCATAAGAGATTCCAAAGCAATCCGTGCTAGTAGGTGGTAGTCTCTGAAAGGGAATTGTAGATGAACATCTTGTTCAGATAACTGATATAAACGACTTGGTCTTCCTCCTTTACCTGTTTTCCTCGTTCTTGAAACCAATAATTGCACATCCTCAAGTTTTGACAGATGCAATCGGGCCACGTTCGGGTGGATGCTGAAGTTTTGTGCAATATCAGTAACCGAAACAGGTTGGTTAAGTTTTGTAACGTATTGATAGATCGAGTAACGTGTTGAGTCAGCCAATACATTTGTGATTTTTAACGTATGATCCATACAAATCGCCTCCAATTAGTAAGCTATCTACGTTCATTATAGAACAAAGGGCTTTAGGCTGGGGCTTAAACCATCTTTTGTAAATAAATGTACAAATTTTTTTTAAAAAATTAAGTCAAATAAGTGTACAATTGTTATACAACGGTTATACAATAGGTATAACGAAACAATAGAAAAAGGGAGAGGTTAACAAATGAGTGATTTGAAATTTTACACATACCCAAGTTGCACGTCGTGCCGTAGAACAAAAGCCTGGTTGAAAGATCAAGAAGTCCCTTTTAGTGAGCGCCATATTTTTAGAGAAACCCCTACTTACGAAGAACTTTTACAAATCTTAAGCCTAACGACAGAAGGTATAGATGAAATTCTGGCTACAAGAGGGAAAACATATAAGTCCCTTAATGTGGATGTAGAAGATTTAAGTGTTTCTGAGTTTATTTCTCTAGTCATGAATGAACCTAAATTATTACGACGTCCAATCCTGACAGATGGAAAGAAATTAGTTGTAGGATACAATGAGGACGGGTTAAAAAGTATTACAAAAGTGAAGCAAATGCCTCCACTAACGAAAATTTCATAGCAAAAAGCCGTTCCATTTACATGAAACAGCTTAAACATAGACTGGGCTAGCTGGATTCGAACCAGCGCGTAACGGTACCAAAAACCGCTGCCTTACCGCTTGGCTATAGCCCAATGACCTTACACCCATTATCATGCCACATTTTAAATTGATTATACATGAAACCCCTATTAATTTTAATAGGGGTCTTTTTGAGCTTTGGGGAATCTTTGTGTGATTGTCTTCTGGTATCCCTCATTCGTTAAGATGTTATATTCAATCTGTGTTTCATCCTGATTATAAGGATTGTACAAAACGTTCACTTCTCCATCAGGATACTTGTATAACCTTTGTGTTACCCCGTCATCCCACAAAGGTGTCCAACTCTCAATTACTTTATGTTGGGCTCTTTCGTATAGAGTTTCCATTTTTAGTTGTTCGATATGGTTTTCTGTCATTTGAACGCGATTAGCATATGATAAGAGGGAGGAACTTATAAGGAGAAGTGTGAAAAGGGTGATGGACAATAAGAGGGGAAAAGTGAAGCCATTCTGATTGTTTAAAGAGACGGAAGTGTTTCTCAATCTGTTCACCTCCTAAAAGTTCTACATGTAGAGTGATGTAATCATTAGACTGCTTAACATTGAATTCTTTAACATCAAACAGAAGGCGTTCTTGACCAGTGTTATTAACTTGTCTAATGATGTTCGAGCCACTTTGTTCAATGGTAATTACTTTTCCGTTATGTTGAACAAATTGAATTCCTAGATGAGTTAGATGAGTCTCTTGTGTATGGTATAACTCCTCTTGGACAAACAAGAAAAATTGGTGGATTTTAGCGTCCTCTACAAAGTTGATTGTATAAGTGGTTGAGATCACCTGCATCATGACAGGAAGCATAAAAGATAGACTTAGCGTTATCATTAAAGCAAACAGCGCCTCAATCATCGTAAACCCTCTATCTCCCCTTAGGAGGTACGTAAAAGCAAATATTTTCATGCCCTCCTTTCTCATTTAATTTCCAAGTAACGCATCCCTTCACTTGGTTTTGCTCTGTCTCTACATGTAAGGAGCCGTGTACGCCATTAACAGTAACCCCTATTTCTTGATCTGCTAGCTTCCCTTCTAGCTGTATCAACTCGTTGTGCAAATGAACTGCCATTTTACGTCTAGTTTCTAATTCATACTGCTTAGCAAACAAGATTTGGAGAATTGGAAACAAAGACAATGTAATAAGCAACATTAAACTAAGGCTATACAATGCATCTAAAAGGGCAGATCCTTTATTGTTTTGTAACATAAAAGCGTGCCTTTCCAAATGGGAATGTAACTACAAAAGTGTTGTGAGGAGAGAGGAATGCAATTTTTCCTGGTTGAACCGTCTGCCCATCAAATTGAAATTCCAGAGGTTTTTTTAACGTTCTTAACTGAATGGACCATCGTGGAGGAATGGATCTAGTGAGCACAACCTCACTATACCCGTTTGTATACATTTTATATTCTCCTTTAGAAGTAAAGAAGACGAGCTTGTGCTCTTGTTGTTTGGTCATTGTTTCTTGCTGCATAAACAGGACATCCTCATGAAATTGTTTTAAAAAAAGGTCTTCTTGTGCTTGAACAAACAAGCGATCAGAAAGTGTAATCGTTAAACTAATGATGACCCCAAAAATACATAAAGAGACCAACATTTCGATTAGTGTAAAGGCTTGTTCGTCCTTATTCATTAAGAGTTGGGGTAACGGTACCATCTGTATTTAAAGTAAGTGCTTCTCCTCCAGGGCAAGTTTCTTGCTCTAAATATCCTTCTGTTACGAGCGTGGCGAGGTCAGTTGGCATGCTTTTATTTTCGATTTTATAAGCTTGTACTTGTGTTTCTGCTAGCTTGACCATAGCCTCACACCCTTTAGCTTCAACCATGGAATTATTTGAGGCTAGGTTTGGTATGGTGACAAGGAGAAGGGTTGCAATGATCATAAGTACAATTAACATTTCAATCAAGGTGAATCCTTTTTGGTTGTTCATTGAGTACATCCTTTCTACATGTTTTTCATCCATTCAAAGATTGGCATCATAATTGATGAGTAAATAAACAAGATACTAAAACCAAGCAATAGAAACATGACAGGCTGAATGAATACTAGAAATTTACCCGCTTTTTGTTCAATCTCATCTATTGTCCATTCAGAATAGACAAGTAGATCATCTGAAAGCTTTCCTTCGTTTTGGCTTTGGTGAACTAGTGTTGCGAGGTCTTCTTTTAAAAAAGAACACTTTCTTATGCCAGATGCTAAAGAAGTACCGCTTTCTAGTTCTTCGTAAAGGGCTTTAGCTTGTAAGTGGAGGATCGGAAAGTGGTGAGAAGTTGATAAGAGAGAGAGACTTTTTTGAACAGAAACGCCAGATTGGAGTAAGCAGCCGAAGTGATAAGTGAACAAAAACGTTGTCTGCATTGTGATGAACCCTTTAATTAAAGGAACTCGTTCATAAAGAGAGGATAATTGTTGAGGGGTGAAACGGTTCTTTGTAGAAATCCATACTACAATCATGGCTCCTACTATAGGTAGGGACCAAAGTAAGATTGCTGAAACAATATCTAACCCTTTGATGAGTTGGGTGACCTTTGTAGATTCATAATTCATAGAGGCATACAGTTGCAAAAATGTTGGCAAAAGAAACTGCTTGGTGAACATGATGATTCCGATAAATAGGCAAAATAAAACAAGTGGATAGCGGATAAGGGTTACAAACTTTTTTTGGTACGTTTGTTGTTTATGAAGAAGGTTGCTCCCTTTGATCAAGGCGTCTTCAATTCGATTATCCATTTTAGAAACATGTAAGAAAGAAACAACATACTTAGAGAACCCTAACGCCTCAAGTGTGTCTTCAAGAGATTCTCCATCTAATAAATGATATTTTAACTGCTTAATGGTTGGCTTTAAATTTGAATCAAAAGACAAAATCTCGAGAGCGTTTTGAAGGGAGTACCCTCGTGTGAGTAGATGAGAGAGGCGTTGTAAAAACCGAACTTGGATGGTTGTATGAATAGAGGACTGGCGAAATATGTGCAATTGCTTAGGTAAGTCACGTAATGAACCCAAGGGCATAGGCTTTCCTCCTCAAATTAGCAAATGAAGGATACGAAGGAGATTTGTAAGGGGAGTGCCCGGCAAGAGCTTCTTGTAACTCACGTCCCTCCAGCATTTCAAGAATAGCGGTTCGCTTTTGTTTGTGAGGTTTCGGGCAAACAATGGGAAGTAGCTGTTGAGAGGCAATTGCGATCAGCGTTTGTTCGAGATCTGTTTTAGATATCCCCATTTCGAGCAGACGATAAATCGTTCCATATGCATTTTTGGCATGAAGAGTGGATAGCACCAAATGTCCAGTGTGCGCAGCGTGAAAGGCAAATTGAGCCGTCTTCTCATCACGAATCTCTCCGAGCATTAAGATATCCGGATCATGCCGAAGGGCCGCTTTAAGACCGGCGTAGTAATCCATACCTGCTTTTTCGTTTACTTGTACTTGGAGAATATCGTGGAGCCTTTGTTCGATAGGATCTTCTAGTGTAATGGTTTGGTACGACTGTTCTTTTAATAATGTTTGGAGCAGAGCATAAAGCGTGGTCGTTTTTCCGCTTCCGGTTGGGCCAGTAAATAGAATGATCCCGGTATGACGGCCGATCCATTTCCTGAGTTGAGTCGTTTGAGATGGAAATAAGAAAAGGGATTCAAGTGGAAGGTCTTCTTTCTGAGGGAGAATGCGAATGGCGAGGCTTTCTGTTTCCTCAAGAGGTAGCGTTGATAAACGTAAATCATACGAGTTTGTTCCACTTACATACTGAGATTTCCCATCTTGTGGTGTGAGGGTTTCTCCAATGTCCATACCCGATGTGAACTTAAAGTAAGAAAGAAGCGGTGTGTACTGCTGGCGTGTGAGGGTGGAAGAAAAGGTGCGATAGCCATCGATTCTAAAGTAAATATGAACCGAATCACCTTCTGGGCAAAAGTGAATATCAGAGGAACGTTGTGTGGTGGCTTTAGATAAAATGTCTTCAGACTGCATGGTGACAAAATTCAATCCATGAAACACCTCCTATTGTGGTTTGGTTAAGGTTTCGACAAGTTAAGAGTAATTCCTTCTTTTTTTTCAATATTTCTTAGTGATGATATAAGGGATCATCTCCTCCCCTGAATAAATCTTGTGATTTTGAGACGGGAAGGGACAATGAACGTGTCCCCGTGGCTCTCATCGCTCTTGCTGTGATAAGATGAATTAAACGGAAAAAGGAGTGGATGATTTTGGATAGAGAAGTTTTGCATGAAAGAGTGTATGCTTTGAAATTTGCATTAGAGCAAGGCGGTGTGGACCTTGGGGATGCTCAGCATGAGATCTTAAAAGACCTTATGCAAGTGAAAACAGAAAAAGACGGCATGGTTGACCCTGATTCTGTGTCTCCGAGGCTTATGACATTGATTCAGGCAACGTTAGACCAGCCGCTACACTAAGGAGGAGCAGGTTTGCAAAATATTTACTTAATTGGATTTATGGGAAGTGGTAAATCCAGCGTCGGAAAACAACTGGCAGAACGACTTCAAAAATCTTTTATTGATTTAGATCAGTCAATAGAGGAAAGGAATGGTAAGAGCATACCAGATATTTTTGCTGAAGGTGGGGAAGCTTCTTTCCGTAAGTATGAGGCAGAAGCTCTAAGCGCAGCCAAAAGTAAGGATGCAGTTATAGCTACTGGTGGTGGAATTATTGAAACGCCTACTAATCACGCTGTGATGGAGAGTTCTGGGAAGATTATATATTTACATACTGATTTTGATTCGATTATAGAACGTCTTCAAGAAGACCAGAACCGACCGCTTTGGAATCAGGATCATACAAAAAGGCGTGCTTTATTTGAAAAGCGACTTCCTACTTATAAAGAATGGGCTCATGTTACGGTTAACACGAATGATCGAGCGGTGGATGAGATAGTTGTTCAAGTAGCGAACGTTATAAAATAAAGGGTTTTTGGACATACTACTGATGTACACCTAATGTGAGGTGAGGATCTATGTCTGGAAATGACTATGTGAAATTTATGACTCAAGAAATTGTGAAGTATATGGATCTACCTGAAGATGAACGAAAGAAACGAAAAGAACAAAAGAAACAGCAAGAAGCTATAAGTTCTAGATGGTTTGGGATGTTGCCTTTTGCTTTGAAGTTTATGTTCAAAAAGCATGTTAAATAATATCCATTCCATAATGTAAGTCGTATGATCTCTTTAAAGAGATCATACGACTTTTTTGTGGTTTTACAACGTCTATCTACCTAGACGCTGCTTTTTTAAGCTTTTAGGTGGTCTGCTATCATTTTAGAAGAGCTGGACTGGCTGATATAAATCATTCCAGCATTAATAACGTCCACTACAATTTTGGGTTCATATCGTTGTTGAAGCGCACTTTTTTCTCTTTCAAGTCTTTCCACAGCCTCGGCTTTTAGCTCAACAGCTTCTTCATCCTCATCATCTTCAGATTGAACATCGTTTTTATAAAAGTGCTCTAATAATTGTTTTTCTTCTTCTAACAACCGTAGTGCATCTTCGCCCCAAGAAAGGTCCTGCTTCGTAACGTTTCCATGTATATAGGCTTCAACCCGTTTTAATGCACTTGGCAGCTTAATAATTGGTGTTAACGTATAGCAGTAATCTGGAATCTTAGGGGAAAGGGAAATAGAGCCCAAGCGGTCCATGAACTGCGGGATTATACTTCCGTTAATCAACTGAAGCCCTAATGAGACAATCTCCTGTCGTTTTTGAGTCCCTTTAAAATTAATCGATGCATTTAGAATAAGCCAAGGGGTGAGGCTTGTTTGTTGATTTGTGTCTACTTGTTCATATTGCCTTGTGATTTGTCCTTTCTTTCGTAGCATCTGAAACATCTGGTGAACGCGAGGGGAGCCAAAGTGTAGCCATTCTCCCTTCTCTTCACGACGGTTTGGGTTGGTAATAAAGGTTACCTGCATGGGAATTCCTTTACCGTTGACCCTTTTGACATAATTCCAATAGAATGGTCGGTTCATGAGTACTTCATCTTGTTCTTCAGTTAACTGAATTTTCATAACCCCATCACGGTCTTCTAAAATCGAGCAATCATTAGCTGTGAAGTAGCGATGCAAGAAGCTATGAAGCGCCTGTTGTTCCATCCATTTCCACCTCCTGATCTTGTTCCATTGCGTACGATATAACGGAAGATAAGTTGTTGAGTTTTACTTTCATTTCCCCATCTGAAGCAGACTCTGTAAAAATGGATTGAATTTCATCTTCTAGGTTATCAAGTTCTAGCTTTTGTAAGATGGCATCTAAGTTCCCGACGACTCTTTGGAAAAGGTGGATTTTCTCATAAAGAAGGGAAAGAACGTGTTCTTCAATTGTGTCTCGAATGGCAAAGTTGTAAATGTTAACGTCTTCTTTCTGTCCAAACCGGTGAATACGCCCGATTCGTTGTTCGAGGCGCATCGGATTCCAAGGTAAGTCATAGTTAATCATATTGTTACAGAACTGCAAGTTAATCCCTTCCCCTCCAGCTTCTGTAGCAATGAGAACTTGGGCGTGGTTTTGGAAGAGTTGCTTCATCCAATCCTTCTTACTTCGCTTGAAGCCACCCCTAAACGGAACGGATGTAATGCCATGTTGTTGCAAATACCACTGTAGATAGTATTGAGAAGCTCTATACTCCGTGAATATAATGAATTTCTGATCCGTTTTCGAGATTAATTCAACAACTTTTTGCGCTTTAGCGTGATGAGGCATTTTCTCGATATAGCCAATCATCTCTTGTAGTTGTTCAGCTCTTGAAGGATGGATCTCCTCATTCTTCAACATACTCTGAATCGAAAGGAAACACGCTTCGCGGCTTGAGCATAACTCTCGCAAAAGAACAATGTTGGAAAAAGCCATTCCTCCGCTTGTAACTTCAGACAGCTTTTCGTAAGCGTTCTTTTCTTCTTCTGTGAAATCAATATAGACTGTTTCTACATTACGCTTCGTCCAATCCACACCTGTTTCATCACGACGGTTACGGACCATGACTTTTTTGACTAATTCTTTTAAATGTTCATCATTTGATAGTTGATTTCGATTTCTTCCAAAGCGTTTAGTGAAGTCTTCATAGTTTCCTAAATGACCTGGCTTTAAGATAGAAACTAAATTAAAGATATCAACCAGGTGGTTCTGCACTGGAGTGGCCGTCAGAAGAAGGCAATATTTTTTCTTTAGTGACCTTACAAACGCGTAGTTTTTCGTTTTATGATTTTTTAATTTATGAGCCTCGTCAATGATAATTAGATCATATTCTGTGTCTAAGATTTTTTCCTGATGCGGATGTCGCTTAGCCGTATCAATAGAAGATACGACAATATCATAGTCCCAGATAGCAGACTTTCTTTGAGCTGCTGCAGGGATATAGAACTTCTGGTTCATTTCTTGTACCCACTGATTGACGAGAGAGGCAGGGGCTAGTATGAGTACTTTTTTTACAAGTCCACGAATCATATATTCTTTTAAAATTAATCCTGCTTCTATCGTTTTACCTAGTCCTACTTCGTCTGCTAGGATTGCTCGTCCGTTCATTTCTTCCACCACTTGTTCAGCACAATTTAATTGATGAGGAAGAAAGTCGACATGAGGTAAGTATTTGGGTGATTGGAGCCCCTTAAATTCAGGAGTGGCAACGTGCTTTGATGTCTCATAGGCCATCTGGAATAATTCCCATGAAGCAAAAGGGCCTTCTGACTGTAAGTTCGTTGCTACTATTGGATCAATAGAAGTATCGATCTCTATAGATGGATTCATGTGTAACCCTACCTTTACAAGCAATAAATTTTTGTGCACAGTGCAAATACCGTGTGATATAATGACAGTGAATTTGTAAACTAGTGTTTACTATTCCGAAACGTTTATGAATTAGTATGAACCATTTATGAAAATATTATGATGGCGAATGATTACAAGAGGAGAGACCGCAGAAACTTGGCGGCGCCGAAGGAGCAAACAGTGATGTGAATCTCTCAGGCAAAAAGACTCTTGTAGGACGCACCTCTGGAGAGTGCCTACGTAAGGCCACCCAAGAAGAAAGCAGCAATGAATACTGCGAAACTTTCTGGTTAACGGACAGGGAATGACACGTGAATTGTGGCTTCTCTGTTTTTTTATGTTAAATTTTCAGAAAAATAGCGCAAGTTTGAACGATTATGTACATAGGGGGATATTGAAAATGGCTGATTTAAAACGTACACCACTGCACCCTCATTACGGGGAGTGGGGAGCAAAAACAGTTGACTTCGGAGGATGGGATCTTCCTGTTCAATTTACATCTATTAAAGAAGAGCATCACGCAACACGCAAAAGTGCTGGGTTGTTTGACGTTTCCCATATGGGAGAGATTTTAGTAGAGGGACCTGAAAGTGAAGCTTACCTGCAAAAGATGCTCACGAATGATGTAACCAAACTAACACCTAATCGGGCACAATATACGTTTCTTTGCTATGAAGATGGAGGGACGGTTGATGATCTGATTGTCTATAAGTTGAAGGAGCAATCCTATTTGCTTGTAGTGAATGCAGCGAATACAGATAAGGATTTCAATTGGCTAAAGGAAAATGTAACGGAAAACGCGACGCTTCATAACGTCTCCGACCAGTATGTCCAACTCGCTATTCAGGGACCGAAGGCTGAAGCAGTTTTACAACGTTTAACAGATCAGGATCTTTCTGAAATCAAATTCTTCCGATTCTTGCAAGATGTCTCCTTTAGTGGTGTTGAACATGCAGCGCTTGTTTCTCGTACTGGTTATACAGGAGAAGATGGATTTGAGATTTATATTCATCCAGATGCGGGGGGAGCGCTTTGGAGAGCTATTCTTGCTGAAGGCAAAGAGGACGGGGTACTTCCTGTTGGACTTGGAGCAAGGGACACGCTTCGTTTTGAAGCAAAGCTTCCTTTATATGGTCAGGAGCTAAGTGCAGATATTACGCCTATTGAAGCTGGACTTGGATTTGCTGTCAAAGTGGATAAAGAAGGTGACTTTATTGGCAAGTCTGTTCTTAAGAAACAAAAAGAAGAAGGAACAGAGAGGAAACTCGTAGGTCTTGAAATGATCGATAAAGGGATTCCGCGCCACGGTTATAAAGTATTTGATGACGATAAGGAAATTGGTTTTGTTACCACTGGTACACAGTCTCCGACATTAGAGAAAAATATAGGCCTTGCCGTTGTTCCTAATCAATATACGGAGCCTGATACCGAACTGCTCGTTCAGGTTCGTAAAAGATTGTTGAAAGCAAAAGTAATACCAACACCATTTTATAAGCGGTAAGGATAAGGATAGGGAGGTTTTACAATGACATTTCGATATTTACCTATGACCGATCATGATAAACGATCTATGTTAGACAGTATTGGCGTTGAATCAACAGATGTTTTATTTAGTGATATCCCTGACAAGGTTCGTTTCAAAGGAAATTTAAACATAAAGCCTAGCGCAAGTGAGCCAGAGTTAATGAAAGAATTGGCTCAACTAGCTGGAGACAACATCAACACGAAAGACTATACATCTTTTCTAGGGGCAGGGGTTTATGATCATTACATTCCTTCCATTGTAGATCATGTACTGTCTCGTTCAGAATTCTATACAGCTTACACACCTTATCAGCCAGAAATTTCTCAAGGAGAGCTACAAGCGATCTTTGAATTCCAGACGATGATATCTGAGCTAACAGGGATGGAAGTATCTAACTCTTCTATGTACGACGGGGGCACCTCACTTGCAGAGGCGGTGACGCTAAGCGCTGGGCAAACAAGGAAGAAAAAAGTTCTTGTATCTAAAGCCATTCACCCTCACTCTTTAGAAGTTATTCATTCTTATGCAATGGGACAAAACATTGAAGTGGTTGAAATCGAAGCAAGAGAGGGTTTGACAAACCTATCTATGTTAGCAGATGAGTTAGATGAAGAAACTGCAGGCGTCGTCATTCAATATCCGAACTTCTTCGGACAAATTGAGCCTTTAGAAGACGTACAAGAGATCTTAAAAGATTCAAAAGCAATGTTTATGGTTTCAAGTAATCCTCTAGCTCTCGGGTATCTCACACCACCTGGTGAATTTGGAGCGGATATTGTTGTAGGCGATACTCAAGTGTTCGGTATTCCTGCACAGTTTGGTGGACCGCACTGTGGATACTTCGCTACGACCAAGAAACTAATGAGAAAAGTTCCAGGGCGTCTTGTAGGCCAAACACAAGATGAAGAAGGGCGAAGAGGCTTTGTGTTAACATTGCAAGCTCGTGAACAACACATCAGAAGAGATAAAGCCACATCTAACATTTGTTCTAACCAAGCTTTAAATGCATTAGGCACATCTGTAGCCCTTAGTGCGCTCGGTAAGAAAGGCATTAAAGAAATGGCCTATCAAAACATGCAAAAAGCCCGCTATGCGAAGAAAAAGTTCGAAGATGCTGGCTTCCAAGTGTTGTATTCAAAGGCTTTCTTTAATGAATTTGTTCTGCAAGTTCAAGGTTCTGTAACGACACTTAATGAAAAGCTGCAAGAAAAAGGGATGATTGGTGGTCTTGACCTAGAAAGGGTTCATTCTGATTTAGGTGGCCATATGCTTGTAGCCGTGACCGAAATGCGTACAAAGGAAGAGATCGATCGATTTGTGAAGGAATTGGGGGATGTATATGCATAACGAAAATTTTCCGCTCATCTTTGAACATAGTCAAGAAGGACGCGTAGGATTTAGTCTGCCTGATTTAGATGTACCAGAGGTAGACTTAGACATTGAAGTCCCATACGTCAGAAGCGCCGATGCTGATTTGCCTGAAGTAAGTGAACTGCAGATTATGCGTCACTACACGGCTCTCTCCAAACGGAATCACGGTGTGGACTCAGGATTTTATCCACTAGGGTCTTGTACGATGAAATACAACCCTAAAATGAATGAAGATGTAGCTCGTATGCCTGGATTTAGTCACATTCATCCCTTACAAGCTCCAGAGTCAGTTCAAGGAGCACTAGGTTTAATGTATGATCTTCAGACCTCTCTTGAAGCGATTACAGGAATGGATCAAGTTACGCTGCAACCTGCTGCAGGAGCTCATGGTGAGTGGACAGGACTTATGATGATTCGTGCTTACCACGAGGCGAATGGTGACTACAACCGTACCAAGGTCATCGTTCCAGATTCAGCACATGGAACGAATCCTGCATCTGCAACGGTAGCTGGCTTTGAAGCGGTAACGGTAAAATCCAATGAAAAAGGGCTTGTCGATTTAGATGATTTAAAACGGGTGGTTGATGAGAACACAGCTGCTCTCATGCTAACAAATCCGAATACGCTTGGTTTATTTGAAGAAGAGATCTTAGAAATGGCCGAGATCATCCATGAAGCAGGCGGTAAACTTTATTATGACGGTGCCAACTTAAATGCTATCCTTGGATACGCTCGCCCAGGGGATATGGGGTTTGATGTTGTCCACTTGAATTTACACAAAACATTTACTGGTCCTCATGGTGGGGGTGGTCCTGGTTCAGGTCCAGTTGGAGTGAAGAATGATTTAGCTCCATATCTGCCAAAGCCAATTGTAACTAAAGTACAAGAACGTTATGTTTTCGATGATAATCGTCCAGACTCAATCGGTCGCGTTAAACCGTATTTTGGGAACTTTGGAATTAACGTCCGTGCTTATACGTACATTCGTACAATGGGGGCTAAAGGGTTAAAACAAGTAAGTGAGTACGCCGTATTGAATGCGAACTATATGATGAGAGAACTTGAGAAAGATTTTGACCTTCCGTTCTCACAGCATTGTAAACACGAATTTGTACTATCAGGAAAACGTCAGAAGAAACTTGGTGTCAGAACGCTTGATATGGCTAAACGACTTCTTGATTTCGGCTATCATCCACCTACGATTTACTTCCCGTTAAATGTGGAAGAAGCCATGATGGTTGAACCAACGGAAACAGAAGCGAAGGAGACGCTAGATGAGTTTATTGAAGCAATGAGACAAATCCATCAGGAAGCAAATGACAATCCTGAAATTGTTCAAGAAGCCCCGCATACGACAATTGTAGGTCGTATGGATGAAACGACAGCTGCCCGTAAACCTGTTCTACGTTACCAGAAATAATCGAACAAAGAAAAGACTCCTCAATGTTGAGGAGTCTTTTTGAATAAGGAAACATTAAATCGCTCTTACTCTTAACTTGATTTAACTTTTCCATCCCATTTCTTAAATCCGCCCTGAAGCTGATTCAAGTCGCTATAGCCCTTCTTGTGAAGGAGGGTAGCGGCACGTGCAGCGCGTGATCCGTTCTGGCAGTATAAATAAACGGGTTTGTCAGGGCGAACTTCTTGTAAGCGTTGCTTCAATTGAGTAACGGGTATATTACGGGCCCCTAAAATGTGGCCTGATTTAAATTCGTTTGGTTCGCGTACATCAATTAATTGAGCTTTACGGTAACCTTGTCTGAATTCTTCAGAGGTTAATGTTTTCAAATAACGACGTTGAGCCATATACTTAATGACACCATAGCCGATAATGACAACAAGTAAGCCAAGTAGTATCCATAATCCGGTCATTAATCTTCCCCCTATAGTTCTATCTTCTTTCTCTATTATAGTTTGCTTTATAATAAGATTCAAAGTTTTTTTCTAATGCTAGGTTGTGTGGTGCTATTTAGAATTTCACAATGTCAGTATAACGTGTATGTCAAACTTTAATGGATGAAGTTTTGGTGGATGACTCCTACATATATGAAAAGTCAAGGGAACCCTAGATCTATTTAAATAAAGGATAACTTTTAGTGGACGATCATCCCATATATGGGGAGGGTATAAACAGGTGAAGAAGGGCAATCTTGAAAAAAATACGTTCCATCTATAAATTCATCTTTTCTCTTTATATTTCTTCTATTTGCTTCAAATCTTGGCGAATTTTGCGATTGACAAATTTTCTGCCTAACGTTCAAAAACACAATATATGGGCGTATCGAAAATGTCGAACACAATATATTGTTTGATTAGTCGTTTATGTGGTATGTTATATGTATTAGTTGAACGGCGTGCTTTTAAGAGTTATCATCTAGATTATGTCGAGTTCAACCGACACTTTTTATGGTAGAGGAGAGGTAGGCTCATGCAAACCGCAAATGAAACAATGAATCAAATCAACATAGAACAACTTAATAAAGACATCGGTTTATTTCCTCAAGTACATCCGGTAACGGAGGATATGAACATCACACATGCTGGAGTATCCCGTTTGGTGATGCTAGACCGATATGCTTTTAAAGATACAGAGAAAGTTACGCTTACTAAAGGGGACTTTGTCGTACTTACTGTTAAAGATGATCCTAAATTTCCAGCGCGAGGATTAGGTTACATTGTATCGATTGATTGGCAACAGGCCAAAGCTGAAGTGAAAGTCGAGCCTGAGTTCGCAAGCGTCCTTGAGAAGCCAGAAGAAGTGGAAACAGGTATTATAAATCGTAAGCTAGACGTTATTGATAAGCCTCTTGAAATCTTCTATGAACAGATCGCTAAGCGTAACGCAACTGGACTAGCTGCTGTTGAAACAGATGAAGCGAAAAGGCAGGAATCGTTCCAGCAGTTCTACAATGAGCTGTCTAAGTTAAACTTCATTCCGGCCGGCCGTGTTTTGTACGGAGCAGGTTCTGAAACAGATGTTACGTACTTCAACTGTTACGTCATGCCATTTATTCAAGACTCACGTGAAGGCATTTCCGATCACCGTAAGCAGGTTATGGAAATTATGAGCCGCGGTGGCGGTGTAGGAACAAACGGTTCAACACTACGTCCTCGTAACGCCCTTGCAAGAGGCGTAAACGGGAAGTCATCAGGTTCTGTTTCTTGGTTAGATGATATTGCAAAGCTCACTCACCTTGTGGAACAGGGTGGTTCAAGACGTGGTGCTCAAATGATTATGTTAGCAGATTGGCACCCAGATATCGTGGAGTTCATCATCTCGAAGATGCAAAACCCACGAATCCTTCGCTTCTTGATTGAGAATGTAGATGATGAAGTCATCAAACAACAAGCGAAAGCTAAATTGAAATTTACTCCTCTATCAGCAACAGAGCGTGACATGTATCAAAGTATCGTCAACTTTAAAAGCGTTGAAGGGAAAGGCGGCTTTACAGATGCAGCCATTGCTGATGCCGGGGAGAAACTGGACCTTGGTGGGAACTATGATGTTCACAACTCTGAGTTCCTAACAGGTGCGAATATTTCTGTATGTTTAACGAACGACTTCATGGATGCTGTTGAAAATGATGAAATGTATGAACTGCGTTTCCCAGATGTTGAGAGTTATACAAAAGAAGAAATGAAAGCCTACAATGAAGAATGGCATGAATCTGGTGACGTTCGAGAATGGGCGGATAAGGGATATAAAGTTCGTACGTATCGCCGAATGAAAGCGAAAGACCTTTGGAACTTAATCAATATCTGTGCTACCTATTCAGCAGAACCAGGGATCTTCTTTATCGATAACGCTAATGATAAAACAAATGCAACAAGTTATGGACACAAGGTAGTAGCGACAAATCCATGTGGAGAACAACCCCTTGCACCATATTCTGTCTGTAACCTTGCAGCAGTTAATCTTGCTTCTGTAGCGGATAAGGAATCGAAAGTTGTAGACTTTGAAAAGTTAAGAAACACGGTTCAAACAGGGGTTCGTATGCAAGATAACGTAATTGATGCTACTCCATATTTCCTTGAAGAAAATAAAAAGCAGGCTCTAGGTGAGCGCCGTATTGGCCTTGGAGTAATGGGACTGCACGATTTACTAATCTATACGGAAACGGCCTATGGCTCTGAAGAAGGGAATAAAGTAGTAGATGAGATCTTTGAAACGATCGCCACTACCGCTTACCGCACTTCCATTGAACTCGCGAAAGAAAAAGGAAGTTTCCCCTTCTTAGAAGGTCAAACAGAAGAAGAAACAAAAGAGCTTCGTATGAAGTTCATTAATACCGGATACATGCAAGGCATGCCTGAAGATATTCGCCAAGGTATATTAGAGTACGGAATCCGTAACTCACACCTCTTAACGGTAGCTCCAACAGGATCTACAGGTACCATGGTAGGCGTTTCTACAGGACTTGAACCATACTTCTCCTTCTCTTATTACCGAAGCGGCCGCCTAGGTAAGTTTATTGAAGTTAAAGCGGAGATCTTAGAAGAATATCTGCGTGAACATCCTGAGCAAAATCCAAATAACTTGCCTGACTGGTTCGTAACAGCGATGGAGCTTGAACCAGAAGCGCATGCTGACGTACAATGTGTCATTCAACGCTGGGTGGATAGTTCGATCTCGAAAACAGTGAATGCACCTAAAGGTTATTCTGTTGAGCAAGTAGAACAAGTCTATCAGCGCCTATACCGTGGTGGAGCAAAAGGTGGAACGGTCTATGTAGACGGAAGCCGTGACGCTCAGGTTCTGACGCTTAAAGCAGAAGATAATTCATTCGAGGAACAGCAAGAACTATTTGAAGATGACCGTAAAGTCGTTCTAATGGATACGGTTCATGAATTAGATAAGACGGATGTAACCATCGGTTCTGAAGTCGGCAACACATGCCCAGTCTGTCGCGAAGGTAAAATTCAAGACGCTGGTGGCTGTAACACATGTACAAACTGTGGCGCTCAGCTAAAGTGTGGACTATAAGAAAGAAATTTAATAAGCGCGTGAGAGTATCAAACTCTCACGCGCTTTTAATTTAGTCTCTGTTAATGATGGTAGTTGAGCCTTCCATATAAGTCACCTTTAATGTAGTGTAAGGTGGCACTGGGAAGCACTCTCCTTCCGCCGCCCTCACACGACAGGGGCGATCGACGTAGTCACAGGATGTGACGGCTTAAGAGCAACTATATTTAGCGGGTCCGTTCATCTAATTAATGTCGGGGCAGGCTTGGGGACTGCGAGACTCCCGCGGGGTGAGGAGCCTATCCAGTTCCGGCGTGGAGGACCTAGCGAGATAAGTCATCTTTTTTCCAAAGGCTAATCGCCTTTTCCAAAAAGCTGACTTATCCGTACGGTCCTAGGCACCACGCCTGCACTTTTAATCTTTAAGATACATTCATTACCAGCAATACCTCACAAGAGTTGGTGATACTAAGGCATAAAGGAGTGAACTGTATGAAACCATTTATGCCTAAACTTGTATATGTTGAACCACGAGCGATGGAGTATAAGTTAGCACAAGATCTCTATCAGAAGTTCAAGGACCAAGGGATTGAGATAAGGGAAACGACTTCCCATAATCAAGTACGTGGAATACCAGGAGACAATGAATTACGACAATATGCTAACGCTAAGAATACGTTCGTCCTAGGTGTTAGAAAGACACTAAAATTTGATACATCAAAACCTTCAGCTGAATATGCCATTCCGTTAGCCACAGGCTGTATGGGGCACTGCCATTACTGTTATTTGCAAACGACCCTTGGCAAAAAGCCATATATAAGAACGTACGTTAACTTAGAAGAGATCTTTGATCAGGCTCATCAATACATCTTAGAGCGTGACGAACCAACCCGCTTTGAAGCAGCATGTACGTCCGATATTGTAGGGATCGATCACCTGACTCATTCGTTAAAGAAGACGATTGAATTTATGGGTAATCAGAAAAAGGGGCGTCTTCGCTTTGTAACGAAATATCACCATGTAGACCACTTGTTGAATGCTGAGCACAACGGTCATACACGTTTTCGTTTCAGTATTAATGCAGATTACGTTATAAAAAACTTTGAACCAGGGACATCACCGTTAGATAAGAGGATTGAAGCAGCCAGAAAGGTAGCGGATGCCGGGTATCCGCTAGGCTTTATTGTAGCGCCAATCTATTTGTATGATGATACGTGGAAAGAAGGGTACCAAAAAATGTTTGCGCATCTCCATGAGCAACTGAAAGGGTCTTCTGTGGATGAGGAAGATTTAACATTTGAACTCATTCAGCATCGCTTTACTAAACCAGCTAAACGCGTGATCCTCCAGCGTTATCCAAAGTCTAAGCTTGAAATGGATGAAGAAGAACGAAAGTATAAATGGGGACGGTACGGAATTGGCAAATACGTCTATCCAACTGAAACTCAAGAGGATATTAAAAAGACGATGGAAGCCTACATTAACGAGTATTTTCCGAATAGTAAGATCAGTTATTTCACGTAAGACAATCTTGTCATGGAAAGGAATCTAGTGTATCATTTTTAACAGTAGGCTGAGGCAGAATTGGAGGATTTTTATGCCAACACCAAGTATGGAAGATTATATTGAACAAATATATATGCTAATAGAGGATAAAGGCTATGCACGAGTTTCAGATATCGCTGAAAATCTCCAAGTCCATCCATCATCTGTTACGAAAATGGTACAAAAGCTAGACCGAGATCAGTATCTGAATTACGAAAAATATAGAGGACTTGTGTTAACCTCTAAAGGGAAAAAAGTTGGCAAGCGGCTAGTGTACCGTCACGAGTTATTAGAGCAATTCTTACAAATTATCGGCGTTAATAAAGAGAATATATATGAAGATGTAGAGGGAATTGAACACCATATGAGCTGGAATTCCATTGATCGTATCGGTGATCTTGTTCAATTCTTTGAAGAAAACCCAAAATGTATCGAACAATTACGACTTGTTCAACAACTAAATGAAGAACAAGCAAAAGAAGACTAAACACCTGAATATTCAGGTGTTTTTTTATGTCTTTATTCCATGAGATCCCCCGCCTCACAAATAATAGCGTCTACACTTTTGTTTCTGGTCTAGGACACGCTCTTCGAGATTATAGATAATCATAAAGGGGGAAGGAGGGGCGTCTTATGAAGATTGATGGCGTGTTCTCAGGTGGGGGTGTAAAAGCTATTGCTTTTATAGGTGCAATTGAAGTTGTAGAACAGAAAGGATATCAATTTGAGCGGGTAGCAGGGACATCTGCTGGTGCTATTATAGCTTCGTTTCTTGCAGCTGGTTATAAGAGCAAACAAATTCATCATTTATTCCGAGAGCTGCACCTTAAGAAATTATTAGATCCTCCTAAGCTTGGAGCTTGGTTTCCGTTTTCGAATTGGCTTTTTCTGTATTTTCGGATGGGTTTATATAAAGGCAAGAAACTAGAGGAATGGGTTTATGAAATGCTTGGAAAAAAAGGGGTGTATACCTTTAGAGATCTTCCTGAAGGAGCATTGAAAGTAATTGCTTCAGACTTAACCTTAGGAAGGATTGTGGTTATTCCAGATGATTTAGAAAGAGTGTACGGAATTTCTCCTAATGAATTTACTGTAGCGAAAGCAGTACGAATGAGTGCAGGGCTTCCTTATTTTTTTATACCTGAACCGATGATCGGAAAAGATCATAAAAAAAGTCTTATTGTAGATGGAGGACTCTTAAGTAATTTTCCAATATGGGTGTTTACTTCGAATTTAGAGAGGCGGAAGAGGCCAATTCTTGGTATGAAACTGAGTAATGGGAATGATCAACTTCCTGCACGTAAGATCAAAAACGCTATAGAGATGTTTCAAGCGTTATTTGTAACCATGAAACAAGCTCATGATGCGCGATATATTCATAAAGCGGATGCAGTAGATATTATTTTTATTCCTGTTGAAGATGTAGAGACGACAGATTTTGATTTAAGTGAGGCTTCTATTAATAAACTAATTTCTCTGGGGGAGAAACATGCGGCCACTTTTTTGAGAAATTGGAGTGGATAAAGAAAAAATCGAGCTTCTATTAGAAGGAAGCTCGATTTTTCTTTTTACTTTTATTTCCCTCAATAACACGAAGATGAGGGGCTTCTTTTCTTTGTTTTTGCTTCTTACTACTCACTTTAGATTTAATGGTAGAAGGCTTCATTTTTTTCGCGATGCTAGAAGAGGTCGTCGGTTGTTTGTATTTTTGTTTTGATTGTCGGGCTGCCTTTCGGTATTGCTTCATTTCATTCGAAGTCCCACCATTACGCCTTGAGAAAATAAAGTAAACAATTCCGATGATGACTGCTGCAAATAAGACTGTGACGAGAATATCCATTAAAAAGCTAGTTGTATCCGTAAATAATCGAACACCTATGCCAATTAAAGCTAACGCCATAATAAAATAAGTAAGAGGTTTAATAATTTTGTGAGCCAACTTTTTTTCCTCCCTTCAGCATTCCATCCTTAATTATGAGATGACCTTACTACCTTGAATACCATTTTTAGAAGCGTTCTTATCATTCTCTAGAACTTTTTTAAAAGAATGAATCGCAACGTCCACTTGATCATCTTTAGGTTCTTTTGTTGTTAACAGCTGTAACCATAAACCAGGGTATCCAAGAACTTTAAGTCCAGGAACGTTTCGCACTTTGTTTGTTAGCTGTAATACTTCAAATGAGACACCGATGACAAATGGTAATAAAAGAATACGATTTACCATGCGCCACCACATTGGCTCTGTGGCTACGAATGGTAGTAGATAAAACAGAATCCCTACAAATACCGTGAACAATATGAAACTAGATCCACATCGATAGTGAAGACGGGATTGATTCTGTACGTTTTCGATAGTTAACTCTTTCCCGTTTTCGTAAGCATTAATCACCTTATGCTCAGCTCCATGATATTCAAACACTCGCTTAATCATAGGAGTGAGGGAGATAAGATAAATATATGCGAGTAGAAAGATAAATTTGATTAACCCTTCTAATAGAACCTGTCCGGTTTTGCCAGGGATAGCGAAACGGAATAACTCAGCTACTAGCGCAGGAGTTAAGGTGAAAATCAATTTTCCAAATAAGAATGATAAGACGCCTACAGCTCCGACTCCAAGTGCCATTGCCAGTTTAGAAGAGTCTTCTTCCTTCTTAATGGTCTCATCGTCTTTTGGATGTACATCGTAACGCTCACTAGAGAAGTTTAAGTGTTTCGTTCCATTAGCACTTGCTTGAACTAACGCGACAAGGCCTCGGATAAATGGGATTTTCTTTAAACGCTTCTCTATTTTAGATTCTTTCCGTTCTAGCTCAAAATATTCAATTGATTCGTCTTTTCGACGAATAGCCGTGACATAACTCGTTTGGCCAGCAAACATAACGCCTTCCATAACGGCTTGACCTCCGTAAGCTGGTTTAGTTTTTTCGCTCATTGCCACACCATCCTCTTGATGATCTATTTCCTTCATTTTACTAGAAAATAGCGCTCACCTCTAGTCTTCTTAAATAAAAGCATGGAAATATTCAATTTTGGCCATGCTAAGCTGTGAGGTGATGGAGATGTCTGAACAAGAACATAAAGATCAAGAACAACAAAATAAGGAAGAAACGCAAAATCCTGAATTAGAGCAAAATCAAAAAGAACAGCCAATGTCTGTGATCAGCAAGGCTTTAGTTACAGGTTTCGTAGGTGGAGTATTATGGAGTTTTGTCGGTACAGTTGCATACCTTTTTAATTTCTCTTCGGTTTCAGCAGGAAGCTTTGTCATTCGCTCTTTTGTACAAAATGAATGGAGCAGCAAGTGGCTAGGGGAACTAATCGCCATATTAGCTGTAGGTCTCGTATCACTTTTAATCGCTATTCTTTATTTTGGCCTACTAAAAAACACTAAAGGACTCTGGCCATCAATGGTATTTGGTGTAGTGCTTTGGTTTATTGTATTTTTCTTATTCCAGCCTATATTTTCAGCAGTGCCGCAGTTAGGGGAGTTAGATAGTGATACGATTGTAACTAGCTTATGCTTATTTATTTTATATGGAACGTTTATTGGGTATTCCATTTCTTATGATTATCAGCAGAACAACCAACCTAGCTAAATCGCTCCCAATTGTTGCAGCGTCTATGTTATCCTAAAAAGAGTCGGAATATTTCCCTTAATTAATTAGGAAGGGAGATCACATGATGAAAAAGATTCTATTATTAAATGGACCCAATTTAAACCTTTTAGGAAGTAGGGAGCCAGGAGTGTATGGGATAGGCACCCTTCAAGACATCGAAACATCCATTGAAGATATGGTAGAGGCAAATGGATGGGAGTTTGAAGCTTTCCAGTCCAATCATGAAGGGGAACTGATTGACAGGATTCATAAGTTCATCGGTCAAGATGTAGGGATTATCTTTAACCCTGGAGCTTATACGCACACAAGCATAGCACTTAGAGATGCTATTGCAGGAGTTGACCTCCCTGTAATTGAAGTACATATATCAAATGTTCATAAACGGGAGGAATTTCGTCACACATCTCTGCTTGCCCCTGTATGCTATGGTCAGATTGTAGGTCTTGGTTCATTCGGTTACAAGCTAGCAGCGCAAACATTTATAGAACAATTTTAGGGGGAGGATTACACATGGATACACTAAAACGCTTAAGAAGTAGCATAGAACAACAAGGGTTAGACGGCTTGCTCATTACGAGTGATCGAAATCGTCGTTACGTGACTGGATTTACAGGAACATCTGGTGTGGTACTCGTAACACCAAATGAAGCGATGTTTATTACGGACTTTCGATATACAGAGCAAGCAGCTGATGAAACGACTGGGTTCGCGATTGTGGAGCATAAGGCGCCCATTCATGAAGAAGTAGCGAAGCAAGCGAAAGAACTTGGTGTGAGTAAGCTTGGTTTCGAAAAACAGCACATGACTTATAGTTTGTTTGAACAATATCAATCTGTTGTAGAAGCGGAATTTGTTCCGACCTCGAGTATCGTAGAAAAATTACGCTTGATTAAGAATGATGATGAGATTAAGATATTAAAGGAAGCAACTAAGATAGCAGATGCAGCATTTGAGCATATCCTGTCCTACATAAAGCCAGGAGTTAAAGAAATCGATGTATCCAATGAATTAGAATTCTTCATGCGCAAACAAGGTGCAACTTCTTCTTCATTCGATATTATTGTAGCCTCAGGTTATCGATCTGCTTTACCACACGGTGTGGCTTCTGAGAAAGAGATTCAATCCGGCGAATTAGTCACGTTAGATTTTGGTGCTTTATATAAAGGGTATTGTTCTGATATTACACGAACAGTTGCTGTTGGTGAGATTAGTGATGAGCTTAAGAAGATCTATGATACAGTTTTACAAGCACAGCTGCGTGGAATGGATGGAATAAAAGCCGGCATTACTGGTAAAGAAGCCGACGATTTAACTCGTGACTATATTAAAGAACAAGGGTATGGACAATACTTCGGCCATTCTACCGGTCACGGAATTGGACTAGATGTTCATGAAGGCCCTGGTTTATCATTCCGAAACGACAAGCAAAAGCTTGAGCCAGGAATGGTTGTAACAGTAGAGCCTGGCATCTATGTTCCGAATGTGGGTGGCTGTAGAATTGAAGATGATACAGTTGTAACCGAAACAGGTAATGAGCGTTTATCTCATTCTACAAAAGAGTTAATTACGCTTTAAGCTTATTTAGGGAGGAAATATAATTATGATTTCAGTTAACGATTTTAAGACAGGTCTTACAGTTGAAGTAGATAATGGGATCTGGCAAGTGATAGACTTCCAACACGTAAAACCAGGTAAGGGAGCAGCATTCGTGCGCTCTAAACTTCGTAACTTACGTACTGGAGCAATCCAAGAGAAAACGTTCCGCGCAGGAGAAAAAGTCCAAAAAGCACACATCGAAAACCGTAAAATGCAATACCTTTACTCTGCGGATAACGTTCATACATTTATGGACACAGACACATACGACCAAGTTGAACTCCAAACGAAACAAATCGAAAACGAGTTGAACTACTTGAAAGAAAACATGGCAATTCAAGTTCGTTTCTATCAAGGAGAAACAATCGGTGTTGAATTACCGAAAAACGTTGACCTTCAGGTTACAGAAACAGAACCTGGTATCAAAGGTGACACAGCAAGCGGTGGTACGAAGCCAGCAACGCTTGAAACAGGGCTAAGTGTACAAGTTCCATTCTTCATTAATGAAGGTGACGTTCTTACAATCAGCACAGATGATGGTAAATATGTTTCCCGTTCAAATAACTAGGAATTTCTCTGAAGCTCTCTGACACAGTCAGAGAGCTTTTTTTTGGCTTTGCTATCTTGAGAAGAACGGACACATATACTAAGCTTCGAGTCCCCGTATAAGGTAGCGTATATGAAAAAAAGCATAAATTTGATCAAACGCCTAAGGTTCCATGCCTTAGGCGTTTTTATATTGGATAACTAAGCCTGCTTGATAGGTAGAGAAAGGACGTTTCTACTATTTTAAAGTCATAAAACAGAGTTGATAGAGCTCTCTCTCATTTTTCTATCTCTGGTCATAAATCAGGTGGACACGCATAAATTTACAGTAAACAAGTGCAAAGATTGTGAGGGAGATCTATGAAAGAGATTTTGCGACTTTTCCCGTCCTATATTCAATCAGAGCTGCAGCAAATACCACAAGAAGACTGGGGGCGCCTTCAGGAAATTCGGTTTCGAATTACCAAGCCATTAGAGCTCATCTATGATGATACAAGCACATTGGTGCCGGCTATTATTCCGAGTGAGCAAGATGGGAACTACTTATTAAATCAACTTGGAGAATATTCGATTTATCGATTAGAGGACGAGCTTCGTGAGGGTTATATTACGATCCCTGGGGGCCATCGGGTAGGTTTAGCGGGGAAAGTCAATACCGAAAAAGGGATTGTCAAGGCCATTCGCCATATTGCTTCGTTTAATATTCGAATCGCTAAAGAAAAAATTGGGGTAGCTCAATCACTGGTAGAAGATCTCTATGATGGTGAGTACACGAATACTCTTTTAATCGGTCCCCCTCAAACAGGCAAAACGACGCTCCTGAGAGATATGGCTCGTATTATGAGTCAGGGAACAGGTTCGATACCTTCTAAGAAGGTTGGAATTATTGATGAGCGTTCTGAGATTGCAGGGAGTATTCACGGAGTGCCCCAGCATCATTTGGGGCTGCGAACAGACGTCATGGATGCCTGTCCAAAAGCAGAAGGCATGATGATGATGATCCGTTCTATGTCCCCAGAGATTCTAATTGTAGATGAGATTGGGAGTGAGGCAGATGTAAAGGCGCTTCTAGAAGCATTATATGCAGGCGTTACTGTCATCTCCACGGTCCACGGGGATCGGTTTGATTCTGTGCAAAAGAGGCCATCCCTTACTCCGTTATTTGAGCAAGAAGTTTTTGAGAGATTTGTAGTCCTTGAAAAGAAGCGGCAACCTGGGTTTGTAAGGACACTTCTCGATCAAAATGGTCAGCTACTCTCATTAAAAAAGAGGGGTGTGTCATATGAAGTGGATCGGAGCACTTATCCTGCTGTGCGCTACAACGTGGGGAGGGTTTGAATTTGCAAGAAGGCTCACGGAAAGGCCTAAGCAAATTCGTCAACTAAAGAATGCGTTACAAGTATTAGAGGCTGAGATCCTTTATGGACACTCTCCTGTTATAGAAGCATGCGAGAAAGTGGCGCGGCAGATCCCTGAGCCAATGGCGTGGTTTTTCTATGAGTTTAGCGAGCAACTTAAAGAGAGCAGTGCTTCTCTCTATGACGTATGGGAACAACGAATACAGTCGTTCTGGCCCTTGAGCGCCCTTGGTGAGGGAGAGAAGGAAATCATGAAGCAGTTTGGTCAAACTCTAGGGCAGCATGATTTCACAGGTCAGCAGAAACATATCCGCCTTGCCATCTCACACTTAGAACGAGAATTAAAAGAGGCGGAAGAGCAACAGTACAAATATAGCAAAATGGTAAAAAGCCTGGGCTTTTTGACAGGTTTATTAATTATATTGCTTTTCATGTAAAGGTGAAGGGAGTTAAAGACATGATCGGAGAGGCCTATATATTATTCCAGATTGCCGGGGTAGGAATCGTGGTGGCGATGATCCACACCGTTTTAAAACAAATGGGAAAAGAGGACATTGCCCACTGGGCAACTTTAGTAGGGTTTATCATCGTGTTATTTATCGTTATGGATGGCCTGCAAGAATTGTTCCAACAAATCAAATCTGTCTTTTTATTCCAAGGATAAGGCAGGTGAAGACATGGAAATTATAAAGATCGTTTCCTTTGCCCTTGTAGCAAGTGTGCTAACGATCATTGTAAAAGAGCAGAAATCATCTATTGCATTCTTTCTCATTTTATTTACAGGGATTATTATATTTCTCATTCTAATTCGTGAGATTGCAGAAGTATTTACATTGCTTGAATACATTGCTCAAAAGGCAAACGTGAACGGCATGTATGTAGAGACGATTTTAAAAATTATTGGGATTGCTTACGTTGCGGAATTCGGAGCTCAAATTACACGAGATGCCGGACTTGGGTCAGTTGCTTCTAAAATTGAATTGGCAGGAAAAGTTTTTATTTTAGTGTTAGCTATACCCATTTTGACCGCTGTTATTGAAACGATTTTAGGCTTTCTTCCAGCTTGATTTTTTTAAGGAGGTGGCTTGTACATCTAATGAAGCTCATTCAACAAATGATTGTTGTCGTGGTACTCGCTTTTAGTGTTGTCTTGTTTCTGTCAGAGCCCGTACAAGCTCAGACCTCTCCAGCTGAAGAGACAAGCCCAACGATTGATCCAATTACGTTTACAGAGATTCAATCGTATTGGAATCAGGTGGTAGATGAATATGGCGGTTATTTGCCTGGTATTCGGAAAGGGAGCTTCGTCGAATTTATGGAAAATCGCGATTCACTTTCCGTTAAAGATTGGACATTAGGCCTTTTAAAATATCTATTCTATGAATTTCTCATCAATGGAAAGCTCTTAGGGACACTAATCTTTTTGACCCTCTTTTGCATGATTCTTCAGTCTTTGCAGAACGCCTTTGAAAATCAAACAGTCAGTAAAGTGGCCTATGCAGTCGTTTATCTTGTGCTCATTGTGTTAGCGCTGAATAGTTTTCATTTAGCGGTTTCCTATGCGAAAGATGCTGTTGAAATGATGAGTAGTTTTATGATTGCACTCTTACCTTTAATGCTTGGCTTAATGGCGACATTCGGTAACTTACTATCCGTATCCTTTTTTCATCCCGTTATTGTTTTTCTTATTCATACCAGTGGGTTACTCGTTTCAAATGTTGTATTACCTCTATTATTTTTATCAGCATTATTAATGATTGTAAGTACCATCAATGATCAATACAAAGTTACCCAACTCGCTCAACTCTTACGAAATACAAGCTTAGGTTTACTTGGAGCGTTTCTAACAATCTTCTTAGGTGTCATTTCCGTCCAGGGTGCAACATCGGCTATCCAGGACGGGGTTGCGATGAAAACCGCGAAATTCGTTACAGGGAATTTCGTACCAGTTGTAGGACGTATGTTTACAGATGCAACCGACACAGTATTAAGCGCTTCACTCTTACTCAAAAATACGGTTGGGATTGTAGGTGTACTCATTATCTTGGCACTTGCGTTATTTCCAGCTGTAAAAGTTTTAGCTGTTGCGCTTATTTATAAGTTGGCTGCTGCAATACTACAACCGATCGGTGGGGGTCCTGTCATAGCTTCCATGGAAACAATCAGTAAACATATCCTTTTTGTCTTTGCAGCTCTTCTCGTCGTAACGTTTATGTTCTTCCTAGCAATTGTCATATTGGTGGCCGCAAGTAACTTAACGATGATGGTTCGATAGGAGGTGGATCGGTGTCTTTTATTACCGAATGGGTTACTCAAATTATCCTCTTTTTACTTCTGGCACTTGTAACCGACCTTTTACTCCCTGCATCTTCCTTTCGAAAATACATCAAGCTTGTTGTAGGGTTACTTCTTATCCTTGTATTTTTGCAACCTGTCTTTAAGCTTTTCGATGTCGATATGGACAAGTTTTTTACACAAGAAATGAACCGGTGGAATGACCAGGCAGAGGTCGAATCTATGAAAAATTCAATTGAAGAGAAGAAAAAAGAAATACAAGCCTCACAACGTGCATATATTTTAGAACAGATGGCTGTCCAGCTAGAAAACGAAGTGAAGGAGGAGCTGATGAATGACCATAACGTAGAGATTCAAAACTTTTCCTTCCAATTTAAAAAAGATGCAGAAGTGAATCTAGAGGGGTTGAAGTCGCTTACGGTTACTATGAAAGAAAGTAGTGATCAGGAAGCAGATCCTGATGAGGTTGAAGAGATTGTCATTGACCTTAATCAGCAGCCAGAGAATCAGGAAGATAAAAAATCACTAAATGCAGTCAAATCTTATTTATCATCGGCATGGGACATTCCTGAAGATCAGCTTATCTTACAGTGGGAAGGAGGGGTTCAATGAAGAAAAATCCGTTAAACAACATCTTTTCATTGCTTAAGCTTAAGACGGCAGATGGAGAAAAGCCTACTAAACTAGCTTATGTCGTTCTGGTTGGTTTGCTAGGGTTACTCATTCTGTTAGTTGGAGACTTCTTCACAAGTGATGAAGCTGGTAGTGAAGGGGTTTCACCTCCTGTCCAAACAGAGAGTGTTCAACCTAACGAACAAGAAACGTTTGGGCAAAAAAAGGACGAGACAGAAATGTTGATGTCAGATGTCGAGACCTATTACGAGAAGGAGCTAAAAGAGCTCCTCGAGAAAATTCAAGGCGTTTCCGAAGTAGAAGTCATGGTGAACTTAGATTCAACTGAAGCAAAAGTGTATGAAAAGAATACAACCGTTAGCAAGCAACACACCACAGAAACTGATAAGAGTGGTGGGGAACGAAAGATTGAAGATTTTACTGAAGATGAACAAATTGTGGTTACAAGACAAGGGGATCAAGAAGCACCTTTACTAATCAGGACCGATAAACCTTCAGTTAGGGGAGTCGGGGTTGTAGCGAAGGGCGCTGATCACATGAAAGTGAAAGAGTGGATTGTTGAAACAGTTTCACGAACATTAGATGTTCCTACACATCGCATTTCGGTAATGCCGAAAAAATAAGGAGGAATGAAAGAATGATGTTAAAAAAGCAAACGGTATGGTTACTAACGATGTTGAGTTTGATGATTGTGTTAAGTGTGTATTATATGACCTCGCCACCAGAAGGTGAACTCGCTTACATGGGTGAAGAAGAAAGTGCCGATCAACAAACAGCCGGAACACCAAGTGAGGGCGATGTAACAGCTCAAGAAGGTGAAGTGGTATCAGAAGAAGAAGGAACTGCTACATCAAGCCTTTCTTCTGATCAATATTTCTCTTCCATGCAATTAGATATTATGGATAGCCGTTCAAAGAAAATTGAAGAACTAGAAAACATCATGGCTTCTAGTGAAGTATCCGCTGAAGAAGTGAACGATGCTAAAAACGAAATTGATAAGATTCGTGAGCTAAGCACGAAAGAATCGGTTGCTCAACAATCAATCGAAGCAAAGGCGAACTATCCAGATGTTTTTGTTCGAGCAGAAGATGAAAAAGTATTAGTAAAGGTCAAAGCAGATGAAATGTCTAAACAAGATGTCAGTCAAATTCACCAAATTGTATATGATGAATTTGGACCAGTACCAGTAGTGGTCGAATACATCCCTAACGAGAAGTAAGCAATCAGCTTTCGCACTCCTATGCGTGCGAAAGCTGATTTTTTTATCTTTTAATTTTTTATTTAAAGAAGAGGAAAACACCTTTCTAATAGAGAAAAGAGGTAGTAAGCGCTTTCTGACAGGTTGAAGTTTTACTACTCTTTGTCGTAAAATGTTAAGAGGTGTTATTAGTACCAGTTAATAATATGCATTTCAATTATAGAAGGGGTGCGCAAAATATGTTAAAAGTACAAGAAATCCGTGAACTCATTAAATTAATTGATGAATCATCCATCAATGAGTTTACATATGAAAGCAATGGAACAACCGTATCAATGAAGAAGAATACAGGAGAGGTAATCGAGCGCCCAGCAGCTCCGGCTCAACCAGCTGTGACACAGCAGCCAGCTCAGCCTGCGCCAGAGCCACAGCAAACTCCAGCAGCGGAGGAACCAAAACCTGAACCTCAAGAAGAAACAAAAGTGGATTATGATCATGAGATCGTTTCTCCAATGGTAGGAACGTTCTATGAAGCATCTTCACCAGACGCTGAGGCTTTCGTTAAAAATGGAGACGTTGTAACAAAGGACTCTGTTGTATGTATTGTAGAAGCAATGAAGCTCTTTAACGAGATTGAAGCTGAAGTAAATGGTAAAATTGTAGAAGTACTCGTAGAAAATGGTCAGCTTGTTGAATATGGCCAACCATTATTCCGAGTTAAATCCGAATAAGGGGATGGAACTGTGATCAATAAAATCTTAATCGCGAACCGTGGAGAGATCGCCGTTCGGATTATTCGAGCTTGTAAAGAGATGGACATTGAAACAGTGGCCGTCTATTCTGAAGCGGACAAAGAATCTCTACACGTTCAATTAGCAGATGAAGCGTATTGTATTGGACCAACATTGAGTAGTGAAAGTTACTTGAACTTCACAAATATTATGAGCGTAGCGACTTTAACAGAGTCAGATGCGATTCACCCGGGTTATGGATTTTTATCCGAAAACCCTGATTTCGCTGAGATCTGTGATGAATGCAATATTACATTCATCGGCCCAAGCGCTCAAGCAATTCGTAAAATGGGTACAAAAGACGTTGCTCGTGAAACGATGAAAGAAGCAGGAGTGCCAGTTGTTCCTGGCTCTGAGGGCTTGATTCGTGATGAAGAACACGGGCTTCAGGTTGCTGAAGAAATCGGATATCCAGTTATCATCAAAGCAACAGCTGGTGGTGGCGGAAAAGGAATCCGTGTCGCTCGAAATGAAGAAGATCTGAAAAAAGGAATCCGCGTTACACAAAACGAAGCGGAAAAAGCCTTTGGGAATCCAGGTGTCTATTTAGAGAAATTTATTGAAGATTTCCGTCACGTGGAAATTCAGATTATGGCCGATAATCATGGAAACGCCATTCACCTTGGTGAGCGCGATTGTTCTGTTCAACGTCGCTTACAAAAATTAATAGAAGAAACACCTTCCCCGGCACTAGGGCCAGACCTTCGTGCTGAGATGGGAGAAGCAGCGATTAAAGCAGCTTTAGCCGTGAATTATTCTGGGGCGGGTACTGTAGAATTTATCTTCGACCAGAAGAACAACAGCTTTTACTTTATGGAAATGAACACTCGTATTCAGGTAGAGCACCCTGTTACTGAAATGGTTACAGGAGTTGACTTGATTAAGGAAATGATTCGTGTAGGGAACAATGAATCGCTCCAATTCTCTCAAGACCAAATTGAATTCGAGGGTCATTCCATTGAATGTCGTATTAATGCGGAGAATCCGTTCAAAAACTTCATGCCATCACCAGGTCGTATTGAGATGTATCTTCCTCCAGGTGGTTTCGGTGTCCGTGTTGACTCCGCAGCGTATCCAGGTTGGATGATTCCTCCTTATTATGATTCAATGATTGCGAAGTTGATCACTTACGGTAACACACGCGAAGAAGCGATGGATCGTATGAAGCGTGCTCTTGATGAGTTTGTGATCGAAGGTGTTCATACAACGATTCCATTCCATCGTCGCATGATGGAACACGAAGTCTTCCGCGGAGGAGATTTTAATACGAAATTCCTTGAAACTTATACTATAATGGAAGAGGAATAACACAAAGGAGTGACCAAAATGAGTGAAAATCATTTATTAAATGTTGGAGATGACTCCAGCTTAGGTAAAGTGGAAATTGCTCCAGAGGTTATTGAAGTCATTGCCGGTATCGCAGCATCAGAAGTTGAAGGCGTTGCATCCATGCGAGGGAACTTCGCAAGTGGTGTAGCTGAACGCCTTGGCGGAAAGAAAAACCATGGGAAAGGGATTAAAGTTGAATTATCTGACGAAGGTATCGTAATTGATATTTATGTTGTGATGGACTTTGGAATCTCCATTCCTCAAACCGCCCAAAAGATTCAAGACAGCACACGCCAGGCGCTTAAAAATATGACAGCCCTTGAAATTAAAGAAATTAACGTTCACATCGTTGGCATCCAAATGGAACCAACGAAAGAAGAAGAGGAACAAGAAGAAGAAGAAGAGATCCCAGGCGTATAAACGGGATTCCATGAACCACAAAGGAGACAGAGTCTTCTTTGTGGTTTTTTGTTTGAGGTCAAGAACTAGAATGAGGGGGGTAGTTATCAAAGAAGGGGTAGAAGTTACTAAAGAGATGTTGAAGTTCTTAAAAAGGCAGTGGATTTACCAAACTGGGGGGCGAAGTTACGAAAGGGTGAGGAGCAGTTACCAAAAAAGCCAGAGAAGTTACCAAATAAGGGGGAGAAGTAACTAAAGAGAAGCTGAAGTTCTTAAAAAGCCAATGTATTTACCAAACCTGGAAGCAAAGTTCTACTTTTAGCATCGCTTCACATGAATAACGTAAAAAGTTTTAGAGGGAAAACAATCATTAAAAGGAAATTAGGTGATGCAGTCGAATTATGTAGTCAAGGAACTTGTAATTTGAAATTTATGTAAGGGAGAGTGAGAAATGATCGTTAAGAAAAGAAGCACTCCTTTAATAATTAAACAAGAAGAGGTGTTAGAAAGGAGACTGCCTAAGGATCACCCCAAACGGCCAACCATAATCAAAAGCTTGAAAATGAGAAAAGCTGGATTATGGGGGGAGCAGGAGTTAGATTACCCACTAAGCTTCCTACCTCAAAATCAATATCAAATTTTCCATGATGTAAGGCTGATTGAGGGGAAGAAAGCCTTTCAAATCGATACATTAATTTTGACAGACCAACTGGCGATAATATTAGAAGTGAAGAATATATCAGGGATAATAGAGTTTGATTCAACATTTGATCAACTCATAAGAAAATTACAAGGGCGGGAAGAGCGTTTGCCTAACCCTCTAGCTCAGGTTGGGAGGCAGCGGAGGCAATTGGCTAATTGGTTTGCTTCACATAATATCTTTATACCTATCAAATGCTTTGTCGTGATGACCCATCCCTCTTGTGTACTAAAAGCTTCTGAAATAAACCCTCACCAACACACGATAACTCACGTGGAAAACCTCCAACAAAAGATCATAAAATTAGAAGCAGAATATATTTCTGAACATAAGTTACCCTCAATTATAAACAAGATTATATTAAACGCTCATACTCCTTTAGGTCCTATTGATGTTTTAAATAAGTATGGAATTCATTATGATGATCTTAGGAAAGGAGTAGAATGTCCAAGATGCTTGAGTTCTCCGATGAAGTGGATGAGGAGAAGGTGGCGGTGCTCTAGTTGTTACTTTTTCTCCTCAGATGCTCATTTAAGAACCATATCAGACTATTTTCTACTCGGGTATATGACAATTAATAACGCTGCGTTCAGAGAACTCATCCAACATAATGATCAGGCAGTATCTAAGTACTTCCTCAGCAAAATGAACCTACAAACCTCCGGACACAAAAGATCACTCCTTTATCACTCCCCGCACCCCCTGTAATACCCACGGATACCCCTCTGTAGTTTTGGGTATGCTGTTCCTATAAAATCCCCCGGACGCCGAAAAGAATATGATAGGGCTTTTAATCGCTGCCGTTCTATTATTTATAGCATTTATGATTATTACGTGTTATCATTCTTAACGGAAAGAAACATAAAGGAGAATGAATGATGAATCGTCATACAGCAAGAGAAAAGGCATTTCAGGCGCTTTTTCAAATGGACATAAATGAAATGGATGCAAACGAAGCGATTGAAAACATTTTAGAGGAAGAAGATGGACAGGTTCATGACGCTTTCCTGGATCAACTTGTTTTTGGTGTGAAAGAAAACCAGGCTGTGATCGATGAGCACATCTCAGGCCATCTTGAAAAGTGGTCATTTAATCGCATTGCATCTGTTGAGAAAACGATTATGCGTATTGCCGTTTATGAAATGAAATATCAAGAGGATATTCCTGAAAAAGTTTCTATTAATGAAGCAATTGAGCTAGCTAAAACATTTGGCGATGACAAGTCAGGTAGTTTTGTGAACGGTGTATTAAAGAAAATGATTGACTAAATGTGAGAGGGTGGATTCCATGTCAGCAGAAATTATTTATGGACGAGAATTAGCAGAGGATATTCGAGAGCGAATGACGAAGGAGGTAGCCGATCTCCGTGAACTAGGAGTAGTTCCTGGGCTAGCTGTCGTCATTGTTGGAAACGATCCCGCATCTTTATCCTACGTAAGAGGTAAGGACAAAGCTTCTAAGAAAGTTGGCCTTGAGTCAAGTCTAATTGAGCTTCCTGAAGAGGTTTCACAACAAGAATTGTTAGATTTAGTGGATCGTCTTAATCACGATTCTAAAGTTCATGGAATTCTTGTGCAGCTACCTTTACCAGATCACATTAATGAAGATGAGGTCATTGAAGCTATTTCTCCAAGTAAAGACGTTGATGGATTTCATCCTGTAAGCATTGGTCGCATGATGGCAGGCAAAGAAACTTTTTTACCTTGTACGCCGCTTGGTATTTTAACGATGTTCAAAGAGAAAGAAATCAGCCTAGAAGGAAAGCATGTAGTGGTACTTGGTCGCAGCCGTATTGTGGGTAAACCTATTGGGCAGATGCTCCTTAATGAAAATGCCACCGTTACATATTGTCATTCTCGTACGAAAAACCTCAAAGATTTTACTCAGAAGGCAGATATCCTTATTGTGGCTGTTGGTAAGCCTGGCTTTATATCAGGAGATGACATTAAAGATGGCGCTGTGGTCATTGATGTAGGTGTAAACCGTATCGAAGATGGCAGCCTAACAGGCGACGTTGATTTCGAATCAGCGCTTGAGAAAGCTTCTTATATTACCCCTGTGCCCCGTGGTGTAGGACCTATGACGATTACAATGTTGCTTCACAATACGATACAAGCAGCAAAACAGCTTAATCAGATTCCTCAAAGGAGTTCTTAACCGTGCAAGATAATTATTTGACGGTGTCCGCCTTAACTAAATACATTAAGCGTAAGTTTGAAACGGACCCCCATTTAACCGATATCTGGTTAAAGGGGGAGATTTCTAACTTTAAGCACCACAGCCGTGGACACATGTATTTAACCATCAAGGATAACAAATCTCGGGTAAATGCAGTGATGTTTGCTGGCAACAATCGGCGCTTGAAGTTTAAGCCTGAAGATGGGATGAATGTCTTGATCAAAGGGGAGATTGGTGTATATGAACCCCATGGGCAGTACCAGCTTTATATTCAACACATGGAGCCTGATGGTTTAGGAGCTCTTTATCTTGCTTACGAAGAGTTAAAGAAGAAGTTGTCTACAGAAGGTCTTTTCGAAGATTCCAAAAAGCTAGCTCTCCCGCCCTATCCTGAGTCCATAGCAGTCATTACTTCCCCGACAGGTGCTGCAGTTCGTGATATCTTAACCACTATCAAAAGACGTTATCCTCTTGTAAATGTAGCGGTATTTCCTGTACTTGTTCAGGGTAAAAACGCAGCTTCGTCTATTTCCCAGGCAATTAGAAAAGTAAATGAACTCGGTAGTTTTGATGTCATTATTGCAGGGCGAGGTGGAGGTTCGATCGAAGAATTGTGGGCTTTTAATGAGGAAATAGTAGCAAGAGCTATTGCCGAATCAACTGTACCTATAATTTCAGCAGTCGGACATGAAACGGATTATACAATCAGTGACTTTGTAGCCGATTACCGAGCTCCTACACCCACTGGAGCAGCGGAGATAGCGGTTCCTTCTCAGACTGAGGTATTAGAGCGAATTCATTCAATGCAGAACAGGCTAACCAGAGCCTTGCATGTACAACATCGTCAAGGGATTGAACGTCTAAATCGGTTACAGAAGTCTTATGCATTCCGTTATCCAGAACAACTCATGAGACAAAAGGAACAAGATTTAGATCGTCTCTCTGAGCGGTTGAAGAAGTCATCATCCTTAACCCAGGAACGAAGGAAGCAAGATTTTGAAGTGGTGATGAACCGTTTGCGGCAGCAACACCCAGAGCGCTCTTTAGACGGATCTAAACAAACCTTTGTACAACTAACAAAGCGTATGAATCGAGCCATGGAACAAGAGAAAAGATCGAAAGTTAACAGTTACACACAAGTGTTAAACAAATTATCCTTGCTAAATCCGCTAGAAATCATGAAAAGAGGCTATGCTATTCCCTTTGATCAAGAGGGTAGTGTTGTGAAGACAATTTCAGACGTCCAGCCAGGAGACCCTATACAAGTTAAAGTGCAAGATGGCGTTTTAGATTGCCAAGTTTGGGGTATGGAAAAGGAGGAAGAATATGAGTGAAAAAGACCAAGTGCGCCAAGAAGATATGAGTTTTGAAGAAGCTATGAAGCAGCTTGAGCAAATCGTGGAGAAACTAGAAGAGGGAGATGTCCCTCTAGAGAAAGCCATAACTTACTATCAGGATGGTATGAAGCTCTCTAAGGTTTGTAATGATAAACTTAATAATGTTGAAAAGCAGATGCAACAAATTATGAATGATCAGGGTGAATTTGAGTCTTTCTCAGTTGAGGAGGAAGAATAAGGTGAATCAAACGTTAGGATCCTTCTTAGAAGATAAACGTTCGATGTTGAACCAGCAAATGGAACAACAGATCTACTCTATGCAAATCCCTGAAACGTTGAGAAAGTCCATTATGTACTCCATTGAAGCAGGAGGGAAGCGGATCCGCCCCGTATTATTATTAGCTGCAAATGAAGCTTTTGGTGGGGAGGAAAATCGAGCTATTGCTCCTGCTTGTGCGGTAGAAATGATTCATACGTATTCTCTTATCCATGACGATTTACCAGCGATGGACGATGACGATGTGAGAAGAGGTAAGCCTACAAACCATGTTCAATTTGATGAAGCAACAGCTATATTAGCGGGCGATGGTTTACTCACAGCTGCTTTTCATGTTGTGACATCCAATGACCACCTATCTGATCGGGAGAAAGTGTTTCTAACACGAGAACTGTCTAAAGCAAGTGGAGCTGAAGGGATGGTCGCAGGTCAAATGCTTGATATGGAGGCGGAGGGCCAGACGCTGAGCCTTGAAGGCCTTGAAGCCATTCATCGTCATAAAACGGGTGAATTAATTCGTTTCTCAGCTGTAGCTGGTGCGTTTATTGGTGGTGCTGATTCGTCTCAGTTACATCATATCGAAACATATGCAAAATATATCGGTTTACTTTTCCAAGTCCAAGACGATATTTTAGATGTGGTTGGAGAAGAAGGTGAAATTGGGAAGCCCGTTGGAAGTGATGTGTCAAACAATAAGAGTACATATCCACAATTATTAGGCTTAGAAGGTGCCATAAAGCATAAGAATCAATATGCTGAAAGAGCAAGGAAGGCCCTGAAGGAAGCAGGCGTCGAAAGCACACTCTTGGAAGATCTAATTGATTTCATCAGTGCTAGAAAGAATTAATTGTCAGCGCATGTGGATTGAGGGATTTTAGAGATTGTGATATATTAGTATTACAAACAGGATGGTGCAGTATTCTAGTCGGCCCTCCGTTCCTGAAGGCGGGCCTAAAAATCCGCCAAAGGGCACATCGATGAAGTTCCTTGTGTTGGCTTGAGGCGCCCAGCCTTGGGTCGATGCTGGGAGTTAAGGTTGCGGGGCGATCCACAATGGCATGTGGGCGTTGACCCTGCTTCCGCGGAGGCCCATATTTGTAGGAGGCTGTTCTCAAACGTCTGCTATGAAATGGGGTATGAACCTGTGAGATTGTTTTGGGAAGAACGGTCCACAGCGTAGCCTGCCTTGAGTGGCTCTGAGGGGATTATGGCTTTTGAGCGAGAGATAGATGGCCACTATTCGATCGCTTACCCGACCATATGAAATCAGCGCTGCAAAAGAGGCTAAGGAACGGCTAAAGGCTGCCGAGGAAATCTCCTAGACTGTTCCATGACACCTAAAAGGGATTATAGTGCGGACTAAGTGGCAATCCAGTCTAGTAACCGGTGACGGTGCTAAGGCGGGTTTAAAGGGGAACCGCCGATGTGGCAACACATGGTACTCGCTTGGGAAAACCTACTGGACCTAAGCCGCAGTTTTTATCTTTTAGGTGACCATCCTGACTTTCATACATATTCAATGAATGAACTTAAAATATAGAGGTTAATCCATGAAGACACAACTAAAAAATTCTTTAAAATTTAGCTTGGGGATCGCCGTTATCACTTTTGTGTTAGCGGCTATTTTTACAGTTATCTCTAATTATATATTAGATGACGTTTACTATCTGTTAGGGATCATTATCGTTTTCGTTATTGTATCAATTGGAGTATTCTTTGATATGCTAGGCATAGCGGCAACAGCTGCAGACGAAGTCCCTTTTCACGCAATGGCAGCTGAAAAAGTAAACGGTTCCAAAGAGGCGATTATTATTGTTCGAAACGCTGATCGTTTCGCCAGTTTTTGTAATGATGTAATCGGAGATATTGCTGGCGTTATAAGTGGTACAGCTGCAACGATGGTTGTTTTGCGTCTAACGTTTATTCTTGGTCATTCAGAAGACTCAACTACCAATTTGATCATCTCAGTGATTTTTACAAGCATTGTGGCAGCAGTGACAGTTGGAGGCAAGGCGCTTGGTAAGTACTTTGCGATCCATGCTTCAACCGATATTATTTTCTTTGCGGCGCGGGTCATTTCACTTGTGGAAAGAAAATTAAATATTACCATTTTACCAAGAGGTAAAAAATCCTCTAGAAAATCATGATGAAGGCGAGTGATCCCGAATGGATCTTAATACTATCAAGGACCCATCCTTCTTAAAAGAATATTCTAATGAAGATCTCGAAAAATTAGCGGCTTCAGTCCGCAATTTTCTAATTGAAAAACTATCTGTTACCGGTGGCCATTTAGGTGCAAATTTAGGTGTGGTAGAGCTAACCCTTGCCTTGCATAAACTGTATGACAGCCCTAAAGATAAAATTCTATTTGACGTTGGTCATCAGTCCTATATTCATAAAATCCTAACAGGTCGTACAGACCAATTTGATACATTACGTCAATATCAAGGGTTATGCGGTTTTCCAAAACGCTGTGAAAGTGAGCATGATGTTTGGGAAACAGGGCATAGCTCTACTTCTCTTTCAGCAGCAATGGGGATGGCTATTGCTCGTGATTTAAAGGGAGAAGATCATTCTATCCTCCCTATTATAGGAGATGGTGCACTTACTGGTGGAATGGCACTTGAAGCTTTAAATCATATCGGTGATGAGAAGAAAAATGTAACGGTCATCCTAAATGATAATGAAATGTCAATTGCTCAGAACGTGGGTGCGCTTCACAATGTACTTGGTCGCATGAGAAGTGCTCGTAAATATCACTGGGTGAAGGACGAAATGGAATGGGTATTGAAGCGCATACCGGCAGTTGGCGGCAAGCTTGCTAATGCAGCAGAACGCTTGAAAGATAGCATGAAATACTTTATGCTCCCTGGAATGTTCTTTGAAGAACTTGGATTTACTTATTATGGACCAGTTGATGGCCATAGCTTTGAGGATCTTATGGAGAATTTACAGTATGCTAAGAAGACAGAAGGCCCCGTAATTGTGCACGTTATGACTCAGAAAGGGAAAGGGTATCACCCTGCTGAGAATGATCAGAAGGATAAGTGGCATGGGGTTGGACCATATAAGATCGAATCAGGGGAGAAGATCAAACCTACAGATGCCCCTCCAGCATGGAGTGAAGTTATTAGTGAAGCTCTTCGCAAAAAAGCGCGTACGGATAGCCGTATAGCAGCCATTACCCCTGCCATGATTCTTGGTTCCAAATTAGAGAAATTTGGAGAAGAGTTTCCTGATCGTTTATTCGATGTTGGAATTGCAGAACAACACGCTACTACTGTATCAGCTGGTTTGGCGACGCAAGGAATGAAGCCATTTCTTGCCATATACTCCACATTCATGCAGCGTGGTTACGACCAATTAGTACATGATGTATGTCGTCAGAATTTAAACGTAACATTTGGTATAGATCGTGCAGGATTGGTCGGAGCAGATGGCGAGACACATCAGGGCGTATTTGATATTGCCTTCTTACGTCATCTTCCAAATATGACGATTATGATGCCGAAAGATGAGAATGAAGGACAACATATGGTTAACACAGCCTTTGAATATAACGATGGGCCTATTGCTCTCCGCTACCCTAGAGGTAATGGACTTGGGGTGGAAATGGACCAGCAGCTCAAAACACTTCCGATTGGCTCGTGGGAAGTTCTGCAAGAAGGTACAGATGCAGCGATCCTTACGTTTGGAACAACAATCCCAATGGCTTTAAAAGCAAGTGAAGAACTAAAGAAACAAGGTGTTTCTGTAAAAGTTGTAAACGCCCGGTTTATTAAACCAATGGATGAAGCTATGTTACATGATTTAATGAAGCAATCGATGCCACTTCTAACTATTGAAGAAGCTGTTTTAAAAGGTGGCTTTGGTAGTGGTGTTTTAGAGTTTGCAGAGGAAGAACAATATTATAATCAGGTGATTCATCGTATGGGTGTTCCAGATCGATTTATTGAGCACGGTAGTGTGAAAGAGCTCTATAAAGAAATCGGACTTACATCTGAAAATATTGTATCTAAGATTAAAAAAATACTACCAGAACAACAGCAAAGGGCTTGAAGCAATGAGCAAAAAAGTTAGACTTGATACACTTCTTGTAGAAAGAGGTTTAGTCGAAACAAGAGAGAAAGCAAAACGAACAATTATGGCAGGTTTAGTGTTTTCTGAAACGATTAAGTTGGATAAACCTGGAGTGAAAGTGGATGAGTCCATATCGATTCAGGTAAAAGGAAAAGCCATTCCTTATGTTAGTAGGGGAGGGCTTAAGCTAGAAAAGGCTTTGCAATGCTTTAACCTTACTGTAAAAGATAAAATCCTTATTGATATTGGTTCATCTACAGGTGGCTTTACGGATTGTGCTTTACAGAATGGAGCTACACAAAGTTATGCCATTGATGTAGGGTATAATCAGTTGGCCTGGTCTTTACGCAACGATGAGCGGGTTACGGTAATGGAGCGTACAAACTTTCGCTACGTTACACAGGAGGATTTAACAAAGGGGATTCCAAACTTTGCCTCCATTGATGTATCTTTTATCTCGCTTAAATTAATTTTACCTGTTCTTGGGACTTTAATTGAGAGTGATGGAGATGTAGTTGCTCTCATAAAGCCTCAGTTCGAGGCAGGTAGGGAGCAAGTTGGTAAAAAGGGCATCGTACGTGATCCGAAGGTTCATAAAATGGTACTCTCAGACATGTTACAGTTTTCAGCTGAAACAGGTTACATTGTAGAAGAAGTTACCTATTCTCCGATTACAGGAGGGGATGGTAATATTGAGTTTTTAGCTCATTTACGATGGAAGGGTAATAATGAGGGTATGATTCAACCGAATGTTGATATAGAGCAGATTGTACGTGAAGCCCACGATGCCCATTAATTTGTGAATAGATTAAACGAATGGGGCTACGTTTTGTGGTCCCATTTTTTAAAGGATTTAACGGTGCGTTAATAACGTTTATGAACTCAAGATTGATCCTTCCTGAAACAGGGAAAGAAGAGAGGGAGATAGAATGAATAAGGGCCAACGACATATAAAGATCAGGGAACTAATTGCTGAGAATGATATTGAAACACAGGATGATCTCGTTGATCGTTTAAAGAGCCTGGGATATAACGTGACCCAAGCAACCGTATCAAGAGATATCAAAGAACTACACTTAGTAAAAGTGCCTATGGTTGATGGGCGTTATAAATATAGTTTGCCTGCTGATCAGCGCTTTAATCCGTTGGAGAAATTAAAGAGACTGATGATTGATGCGTTTGTACGTATTGATACTGCAGGTCACTTTATAGTGATGAAGACCCTGCCAGGGAATGCGAATGCGGTAGGAGCGCTTGTGGACAACTTGGATTGGGATGAAATTTTAGGAACAATTTGTGGAGATGATACATGTCTAATTATCTGCCGCTCGGAAGAAGAATCTAAACAGATTCGAGATCGTTTTCTTGATATGCTTTAATCATTTTGGAAAAGTTGAGGTGCTAGCTTGTGTTAGCTGAATTATCCATTAAAGATTTTGCTATAATTGATGAAGTTTCCGTTCAATTTAGAGAAGGTTTAACCGTTCTGACTGGAGAGACAGGCGCAGGGAAGTCCATCATTATTGATGCTATTCAGTTGCTTACTGGTGGGCGTGGATCTGCGGAATTTGTTCGTTATGGAACGAAGAAGGCGGAGATTGAAGGTCTGTTCTATATTGACCATGATCGCCATCAAGCTTTCCGGAAGGCAGAAATGTTTGGTGTAGATATAGCAGACGATGGAATGCTCGTATTAAATCGAACCATAAGTGCCAACGGGAAAAGCATCTGTCGTGTGAACGGGAAGCTTGTGACGCTGGCTATTTTGCGTGAATTTGGCCAAACCCTAATTGATATACATACACAGCACGAGACGCAATCCCTGATGGATGTGGATCGTCATATAGAATTATTGGATTTATTCGATCGTGACCAAATAGGTCAAGCAAAATCCGACTATTTAGACTTATATAAGGAATTCGACGCTTTAAAGAAACGGTATAAGGAACTAAGTGAGAACGAACAAGAAATGGCGCAGCGTCTTGACCTGTTAGAATTTCAATATAATGAACTAGACCAGGCTAATTTAAAGCCGGGAGAAGACGAAGAACTAGAAGAACAGCGTAATAAATTAATGAACCATGAAAAGATATATAAAGGACTTCATGATGGATACAATGCTCTATATGGAGAACAAAAAGCAATGGATTGGTTGTCTCTTGCTTTGTCTTCTCTTGAGAACGCCCGAGATTATGATGATGAAATCGCGAAGAAGGCTGAAGAATTAGCGAATCATTATTACATGGTGGAAGAATTAGCACATGGAGTACGAAATCAGCTTGATGGTTTGGAATTTAGTGAAGAAGAACTTGATTCAATTGAATCGAGGTTAAACGAAATTAACCGCCTTAAGAAAAAGTATGGACAAAGTGTAAATGACATTTTAGAGTACGCTGCTTCAGTAGAAGAAGAAATTGATCAAATTAAAAATAAAGATACACACGTTTCAAAATTGGAACAATCTATTCAAGAAAAGGCTGAAGACGTCGCTCTAGAAGCAAAACAACTTCATGAAGTACGTAAAGAAGCGGCTATCGAGTTAACGAAAGCCATTCATGATGAGTTGAAAGATCTATACTTAGAAAAAGCTGCTTTTGGAGTAGATTTCCAGAGCTCTGAAGGTTCAGGCCAAGACCCCGTCGTAGATGGCAGGTCAGTTAAAATTGGTCAAAATGGCTATGATCTTGTCAAATTTATGATAACGACCAATCCGGGAGAACCATTAAAAGACATTCACAAAGTAGCAAGTGGCGGGGAGTTATCTCGTATTATGCTTGCTCTAAAGCGTATATTTTCGAAGCACCAGGGTGTTACTAGTGTGATTTTTGATGAGGTTGATACTGGAGTGAGCGGTCGTGTAGCCCAGTCGATTGCTGAGAAGATACATGGCATTTCAGCGGCATCACAAGTGTTATGTATTTCTCATTTGCCTCAAGTTGCAGCGATGGCGGACACGCACTTGTATATACGCAAAGAGGTTGAAAATGACCGGACAACAACTGTAGTTGAAGAATTAGATGTAACGAATAAAGTAGAAGAACTGAGCCGCATGATTAGTGGAGCAGAAATGACAGAAACTACAAAAGATCATGCTACCGAGTTGCTTGATCTTGCTGACAAATTTAAAAAGCAACACGCATAAAACTGTCGATTCGGCAGTTTTTCTTTTTTATTTTTTCGCGAATAATAAACAAAAGCTTCATACGTATAACATAAGTGAATTTGTCGAATTCTATACATATAACTGTAATGAAATGCAGGAAAGAATGCCTTGTTTTTCTCATGTTTGTAGGGTTTAAAACGGTGGCTTGAAGGCCACATTATAAGTACAGAAATAAAATGAAAAGCAATGGGTTGGGAGCAAGGAGAGTGAACTATTTGAAGGTAACTGAAATTTTACGCAAGACACTTGGTATCCTGCTCCTTGTCGCTATTGTTAGCGTACCGTTTTTCAAACCTGTTCAAACGTATTTTTCGATCCCCGATCAGGTAACCATCTTTAAGGATCAACATCCAGGAACCATTCCAACACTTGCATCAGCCGAAACAAAGATTAAAGCAGGCGATACTGTTGTCAGTCAAGATGGTAACGCGCTAATTGGAAATGAAGTTGGTGAGAGTTCTGTCCTTTATGAAGTTTCAGGACTACCGATTAAAAAAGTAAATGTGAATGTTCTGGATGATTTTAAAGTGATTCCTGGTGGTCAGTCAATTGGTGTGAAATTACACACACTTGGAGTTTTAATTGTAGGTCATCATTTAGTGGAGACGTCATCAGGTAAAGTTTCTCCCGGAGAAGATGCCAATGTAAAAGTAGGAGACATCTTACTTAAAATAAATGGTAAAGATATTAAGCAAATGAGCGATGTTGCTCCATTTGTTAAAAAAGCCGGAGAAGAAAAAGAAGCGTTAAAGCTTACGATGAAACGAAACGATGAGACATTCGAAACCAATTTGACACCTAAATATGATCAAAAAGATTCTAAATACCGTATAGGTTTGTATATAAGGGATTCAGCTGCAGGAATAGGGACGATGACGTTTTACCATCCAGATTCGAAAAAGTATGGCGCATTGGGTCATGTGATTTCGGATATGGATACAAGAAAGCCAATTGAAATTCATGAAGGAACTATTGTACGCTCCAATGTTACCTCAATAGATAAAGGAAGCAATGGAGTACCAGGAGAAAAGCATGCACGATTTTCTGCTAAAGAAAACCGTATTGGGTCTATAACAAGAAATAGTCCTTTTGGGATATTTGGTGAATTAGACAAGCAAGTGGATAATGGTTTGCGTGACAAACCGATGCCAATAGCTTTATCACATCAAGTAAAAGAAGGTCCAGCTAAGATCTTAACCGTTTTAGAAGGAGAAAAAGTTGAAGAATTTGATGTTGAAATTGTAAGTACTGTACCTCAAAAGTTTCCTGCAACGAAAGGGATGATTGTTAAAATCACGGACCCTAAGTTGCTTAAGGTTACGGGCGGTATTGTACAAGGAATGAGTGGCAGCCCTATTATTCAAGATGGAAAAGTAGTTGGAGCTGTAACCCACGTATTTGTGAACGATCCGACATCAGGTTACGGGGTGCATATTGAATGGATGCTCCACGAAGCCGGAATCGACATTTATAAATCCAAACCAAAACAAAACGCGAGTTAAAGACAGGGAACGACTATATCCTGTCTTTTTTTTTGGTGAAATTACAAACAAAATGCTTGCAACTATTTCATAAAAAGGACAGCTATTATCTATTAAGTAAAATTTGTATACTTATTTCATATATCAGTCAGCATTGCCATTTTAAGGGATGGTGTTATAATAAAGTATAAAGATAATTCGACAAATGGAAACCATCTCTGCTAAGAATGTGGAATTATATCGAATAGGGTAGTATATTAAAGGAAATTAAAGAAAATCGAAAAAAAGATTATATTTCTCGTTAGAAAAAGAGGATATTTCCAGCAAGTGTCGAAATTTTACTGTGGGAAAAGCGGGAGCAATAGAAATTAAGGAGGAAATTTCGTGGAAAAAATTAAAGTTTGCTTAGCGGATGACAACAGAGAACTCTTGAATATGCTGGAAGACTATTTTGATGAACAGTCTGATATTGAGGTCATTGGTACAGCTTATAATGGCCAAGAATGTTTAGAGATGCTAGAGGATATGGATCCGGATGTTCTCATTTTAGATATTATTATGCCTCACATTGATGGTTTAGCTGTTCTTCGCCGGATGAAAGAATTAGGTAAGCAGAAACTTCCTAATGTAATTATGCTGACAGCATTTGGTCAAGAAGAAACAACCAAAAAAGCCGTTGACTTAGGTGCTTCTTACTTTATCTTGAAACCATTTGATTTAGATAACCTTCGTGATCACATTCGTCAAGTATATGGTCTTGCACCGAATTTCGAAAGTTCTGGTCGCTCTGCGCGAGAAAGAAAGCCAGAGAAGAAGTTAAATCTTGACGCTAGTATCACCAATATTATTCATGAGATTGGTGTACCTGCCCATATTAAAGGATATATGTATCTACGTGAAGCCATTTCCATGGTGTATAACGATATCGAATTGCTTGGATCCATTACGAAAGTACTCTATCCGGATATTGCAAAAAAGTACAATACGACAGCATCTCGTGTAGAACGCGCTATTCGCCACGCCATTGAAGTTGCGTGGAGCCGTGGTAACATTGATTCCATTTCCTCCTTATTTGGCTACACGGTTTCCATGACGAAAGCAAAGCCAACGAATAGTGAGTTCATTGCTATGGTGGCTGATAAGTTACGTTTAGAGCATATGGCAGTATAGGTTGCAGTCTTTATTACAATTTTTATATGATTATCTTAAGCGTCTCTTCTCCTTTCGAGAAGAGCGTTTTTATTTTTTGTTCTTAGATGATTTCAATGATTTATTACATAGGCGTCTCCTATTAATTAAGATTCACTGCCTTATTTTGACGATTGGCGTGGATATACTTTCTTGGGTCCCGCTTTAGTCCTTTATTGCATTATTGCGATAATAAATTAAAAAAATATGAAAATAATCTTACGTCTTCCTTAGATTCGTGATAAGATTAAAAATTATATAAAAATTTAAGCTCTGTTCACGAATGTGGTTTATGTAGGGTAATAATACTTCTCTAGAATGATTACATTGCAAAGTGGTAATTCAGTAATTCAACGCATAAAAGTGTTCACTAGAGCCAAAAAGAAAAAGAAGTGGTGAAGCGAAGTGAAAGTAGCAAAATTTGGAGGTAGTTCTGTCTCAAGTGCGGAACAGTTAAAAAAAGTAGCATCAATTATTACATCAGATCCACAACGAAAATGTATTGTTGTTTCAGCCCCAGGGAAACGTCATTCAGAAGACACAAAGGTCACTGACCTTCTTATTCAATTAGGTGAAAGAAGTTATTATGGTGATGAGTATGAAACAGTTCTTTCTTTAGTCTTAGAACGCTTTGGTGAGATTTTAGCAGACCTTGGTTTGTCTAAGGAATTGTTAAATGAGGTAGAAGATCAACTACACTCAATCGTATCAGGTGAAACTGTATATACTCATCGTATGGATGCATTGAAAGCAATGGGTGAGGACACCCTAGCAAAAGTACTTAGTCAATATTTAACATCTTTAGGGTATGACTCATCTTATGTTCATCCGAAAGAAGCTGGTATTATTGTAAGTAATGAACCAGGTCGTGCCCAGGTCTTAGACGAGAGTTATGAACGGTTATATGAACTTAGGAAACGTGATGAGATTTTAGTTATTCCAGGCTTCTTTGGATATACAAAAGATGACCAGTTAATGGCCTTTCCACGTGGAGGCTCAGATATAACAGGGTCTATTGTTGCGGCCGGAGTGAAGGCTTCGTTATATGAAAACTTTACGGATGTGGATTCGGTTTATTGTGTAAACCCAACCATTGTTCCCAATCCAAAAGAAATTGTAGAGTTAACGTATAAAGAGATGCGTGAACTTTCGTATGCAGGTTTTTCTGTATTTCATGATGAAGCTCTTATTCCAGCATTTAAAGCTCGTATACCTGTTAGCATAAAGAATACGAATTACCCTGATCGAAAGGGGACGATGATTTCTGCTGAACGCTCGACCACTAAAGGACAACCAGTTGTTGGGATTGCTAGTGATGAAGGGTTCTTGAGTTTATATGTAAGTAAGTACTTAATGAACCGTGAGAAAGGCTTCGGACGTCATCTACTGCAAATTTTGGAAGAAGAGGATATTTCCTTTGAACATGCGCCATCTGGGATAGATGATATGTCAGTCATTATGCGTAGTGATCAATTAACTCCTGAGAAAGAAGCGGTTATCGTAAAACGAATTGAAGAAGAACTAAGTGTGGATACCGTTACAATAGAACGAAATCTCGCGATGATCATGATAGTAGGAGAGGGAATGGATAGTACCATCGGCGTTTCTAGTAAGGCTGCGCGTGCTTTCGCTTCAGCATCTGTAAACATAGAAATGATCAATCAAGGATCATCTGAAGTTTCAATGATGTTTGGCATTAAGGCTGATCGTCTTGATGATGCAGTTCGATCCTTATATCAAGCTTTCTTTATAGAGGGATAATAAGAGTTGGTTTGATCTCTGAAGGGGTATAAATAGAAAAAAGAGCTTGGGGATCCAAGCTCTTTTTCTTATGCAGATGGAATATTAGAATAAATGTACCACTAGCTACGTATCCAATTGATGGCATCTTCTACAGTCTTAATACCATGAGAGTCAATATCATTAAGGATCTGTTGGAAGAGTTCAGCTGTCATAATAGCATCATTTAAGGCGTGATGTCGTTCAAGCTGTGTAATGCCGAAAGATGCAATCATGGAATCAAGCTGGTACTTGTGGTTTGGATACATTTTCTTCACCAATTTTTGAGCATCAATGGAGGGTGGAGTGTCGATAGGGAGCTTCCACCTTTTTAGTAAAGTTTGCAGGAATTTCATATCGAAAGCAGCTGGATAGGCGACAAGAATAGTATCTTTACTAAATTCCATAAAATCATCATAAGCTTCGAGAAACGTTTGGCCTCCTTGGAGATCCTTGCGAGTCATGCCAGTGAGATTAAGGGTGCGTTGGTGAACGGGGCGTATTGGCCGAACGTATTGATGGAATCGCTTGTAGGAAACATGGTTAGTCCCTTGTATGCGAATCGCTCCTATTGAGATAATTTCATGTCCTAATTCAGGAAGTAATCCGGTGGTTTCCAAGTCAAATATGGTAAATGGGGCTTCCTGTATATTCATCTTTAGTAAGTCTTCGTTGTGTTCTTGGGAAGAAAGTTTTTCATGTAACTCGTGATATTTATTAGTATTTAAGTAAGGTCTTAATTTATATGCATACATATGCCTCTCGAAAAAGATATATTTTAATATCTCTAAATCAATCGGTAGCACGTTAAACCACCCGATTTCGGTTGTAACTTAACTCAAGTACTTGTTGAAGGCGTTTGGCAATTAGGAGAGACTCACGCAATATTTTCTTCTCCTCTTTAGATAAAGACATTACACTAATATCGTTGTTCAGCGTTTCTTGGAGCTGAATTTGTTGTAAATTTCGTTTTAAACGGAAACTCAGTAATCGATGCAATGCCAGTTTCGCATTCTCTGTGTCTCTTGGGTGGAATCGTTCGTGTTTACGAAGGGTATCCAATCGTTTGATTGTATTAACGTCATCAATTCCATATTTAATCGTGTAAATACGGACGGCATTTACAATCTGCATAATAGCACCTTTTTTTAAATTCAATACTTTAGAGCGTCCTGTTCCATGTATGCGGCCGAACGGCTGAACAGGAACACGAAATCGTAAAGTATCCTTCATAAGGAGTTGTTGCAACGTTAGAGAACGTTGGATTTTTTGTGTGACAAACTCTCTAAGGTCATAAGCGAGAGAAAAATCTCCAACAATTGGTCTGAAATCCATAAATATGGTGAAGTCTCTAATTTCTTCAGCGTCCATTTTTTCTAACCATTCTTGTATAGAACTGTGCCACTGTTGTAATGATTTACGCCATTTTTGTTCTTTGGCCATAATGCCACCACTGCATAAAGGAAATCCGCATGTTTCTAGCATATAGTTCACTTTTTCTGTGAAGATCTTGAAGAATGTATCAATTTCGTCCTTATTTTCAAGGTGTTCATAATCATCTAAAATCATTCCGTTGTCCTGGTCGGTGCTGAAAGCTTGCTCTTTCCTTCCTTCGCTCCCCATAACGATAAAACAATAGTTAATTGGAGGGGTGCCATACCCTTCCTCAACCATGTCTTCTTCAGCTAAGTGTAAGATTTGTTTATGCAACTCGTCGTTGTAGCTTGAGATTAATTCGCAAATATCGTAAGCGAACATGTTGTCATCTAGCAATTGAGCTACGAACTGTTGAAAGGCTCTGTTATACCGCGGTGATAAGCTAGTCAGCTCTTCTAATGAATTTGCTTTCCCGATTTGATAGCGTAAATCAAAATAAATAGAGTTTTGCATTTTTAAAAATGAAGTTTGCCTTAACAATCCAACCACTTGCTGTTTGTGTAGTACGGGTATAATTGCGGCAGGGTTATGCTTTAAGTAAGATAATGCGTCGTAAATAAAGTCTTGATCGTTAACGGCATATGGCTCTTCATTTAGGTATTCTGCAATTCGTCCATTAAAATCTTCCTGCAAATAGGCGAGGATTAAGTCTTGATAATTGAAAACGCCAATTAATTCTTGGTCATCCCCACAAACAATAAGTCCCCCTGCTTTTTCATCTTTCATCTTTTTAACTGCTTCTGTGACAGATGCAGTATGATGGATAGTAGTAGGCGTTTCAGAGTAGGACACAACTCGTTGCTTAAATAAATCACGATCGTAGCTTGAGTCATCCAACTCGCTCGTTTTATATTTTACTTCATGGTACAAGCTTTTCATTAGATTGCTTATGCCTTCTAACACGATATTTGAGAAGGCCTGGTTCTCTGACATAATTTCTACAAATCGTTCACGTTTGAACCGAATAGCTTTAGTTTCTTCGAGTGCTTGTACAGAAAACTTCATTTCTCCACTTGTTAGCATCATCATAATTCCCACAAGGTCTCCAGGGTAGTAATAACGAATGGAAAGCTGTTTGCCGTTCGAGCGGTGAAGAATGTTTTTCGCTAAGCCGTTAAGAACAAAGTAGATATCACTTTCTTCTTCTTTCTCATCTTCGTGAAAAATAAATTGATTTTTCTTATATGAATTTACAGTAGCATCGGTGAAAACACGGTCATATTGTGATTCTGTGAGCATTGTAAAAGGATATTGTTGTTTAAATACTTCAACATATTTCTCCAATCTATTCCCTCCTTAATAAGTTTTTCCCTCATTAGAGTATACCAAATTGTTAACATCTTGTAGAATGTTACGTATTATGTAAGAAAAGTTAACATAGACTCATTGCGTCAAATGTGTTCAACATGTAGAATAGATGCATCTCATCAGTTGCGCTGATTATTGGAGTCTTCAGCCAAAGTGAGAGGACCCGCTTTAAAAAAGACCTCCCAGCTATTGGGTGGTCTTTGTCGTGGTTGTTGCTATTTTTTTAGACTTTAAAGCGCCCTTTAGTCTTTCCGGATTTCTTATCGCGATAAAGAATGAATCCTCCAATGAAGGCTAGTCCTCCTAAGAATAAGAGGAGCCCGAATGCGAATTGAATCCATACCTGGAATAAAAGAGGTTGTACAATTCCAAATAAGCTATCACGCATGAGCTTGAATCCTAAAACAGCTAGTGCTCCAGGAATAAATAAAATCAACATTGCCATAAATCGAGCCATTAGTTTGTTCTCCCCTTTTTGCTCTTTCCAATTGTAGTATATCAGAGAAATATGGGCCTTCCTAGTCTTGTTACGCTTGCCAAAATGTGCACATTCACCTAATATGAAAGTATGCAAATAATTGCAAGGTGAGGATGCGGATGAAAAGAGTGTTAGTTGTTGGTGCTGGCAAAGGGGGGACGGCTCTTCTGACCCTCTTAGGTGGCACGGAAATGATGGAAATTGTTGCTGTAGTAGATACAGAAGAGCACGCTCCTGGTATGCAATTAGCGAGACGTAAGAATATCCCGATAGGAACAGATTGGAAGAAATATTTAGATAAGAATATTGATATTGTCATTGAAGCAACGGGGGATGAAGAGGTTTTTGAAGAACTGCTTCAGGCGAGATCGAAGAAAACGGTCGTAATTCCTGGTTCTGTTGCTTACATAACATCAGAACTGCTAGAAGAGAAAAACGAATTATTGTCAGAGCTGAAGAGGCAGACTCAGAAACAAGAACTAATTCTAAGTGCTATTCACGATGGCATGATTGTTATTGATCGTTCGGAGACTGTGACATTTATGAACAGGAGTGCAGAGCGCATTCTTGGGACGACTAGAAAAGAAGCGATGGACAAGCCTATTCAAGAAATAATTCCAACCTCAAGATTGTCGCACGTTTTGCGTGTTCGTCGTAAAGAAGTAAACCAAAAACTTGAGCTCGAAAATGGGCGTAAGATTATCACAACGAGAATACCTATTATTGGGTCTCATCAAGAAGTTTTGGGGGCTTTTGCGGTATTTAATGATATTACAGAAGTTGTGGATTTGGCTGAAGAAGTTACAGATTTAAAAGAAGTTAAGACGATGTTAGAAGCCATAATTCAATCTTCTGAAGAAGCAATTTCTGTGGTAGATGAAAATGGGATGGGGATTATGATTAACCCGGCTTATACGCGGATTACGGGGTTGTCCGAAAAAGATATTGTAGGAAAGCCTGCGACGGCTGATATATCTGAGGGAGAAAGTATGCACATGCGTGTCCTTCAGACGAGGCGTGCTGTTCGTGGTGTCCGTATGAGTGTTGGACCATCAAATAAAGAAGTTCTCGTGAATGTTGCACCGGTTATTGTGGATGGGAAATTAAAAGGTAGTGTTGGTGTTCTCCATGATGTTTCGGAAATTCGTTCATTAACAAGTGAACTTAGAAAAGCCCGGCAAATTATACGCAGTCTTGAAGCTAAATATACCTTTGATGATATTATTGGAGATTCTCCAGAAATGACCCTTGCGCTTGAACAAGCGAAGGTGGGGGCTAAAACTCCTGCCACGGTGTTGTTGAGGGGTGAGTCTGGTACGGGGAAAGAGTTGTTTGCTCATGCCATTCACAATGAAAGTAATCGTCGGCATAATAAATTTATTCGTGTGAATTGTGCGGCAATAGCAGAATCTATACTGGAAAGTGAGTTGTTTGGCTACGAAGAAGGTGCTTTCTCGGGCGCTAAACGGGGAGGTAAGCGCGGTTACTTCGAAGAAGCTAATCACGGGAGTATTTTCCTCGATGAAATTGGTGAGTTGTCCTTGCCCATGCAAGCTAAATTATTGAGGGTGCTTCAGGAGAATGAGATCGTCCGTGTAGGTGGGACGAAGCCGATCTCTATTGATGTTCGAGTGATTGCGGCAACTAACGTAAAGATGGAAAAAGCTATTATGGATAAAAGTTTTAGGGAGGATTTATATTACCGCCTCAATCGCTTGCCGATATTCATTCCGCCGCTTAGAGAAAGGAATGTTGATATATCCTCTTTGGTTTACCATTTAATTCATAAAATTAACCAAGATTACGGCCGTAATGTAAATGGTATCTCGCGAGAGGCCTTGCGTTATCTTGAACAGTATAATTGGCCTGGGAATGTTCGGGAGCTTGAGAATATTATTGGGAGAGCTATGATTTACATGAATATGAACGAAGAGGAAGTGAAGCTATCTCACTTGCCTGAGCTTTTTGAGCACCCTAAAAACCCTGTGCGGAAAGAAGATCGTTCAACAGAATGGGAAGGGCAAACGTTGCAACAGTCACTTGAAGATTTCGAGAAAAAAGTTATAAAAGATGCATTTCGGTCTTGTGAAGGAAATAAAACCAAGACAGCAAAAGCTCTGGGTGTCTCTATCCGAAACTTGTACTATAAGCTTGATAAATTCGGAATTGATAAAAATAGCATGCAAGATCTTTCGTAGTGTGCAATTTTTTGCATGTTTAATGTTGTCGAAAAAAGCGTTTTCAGAGCACTGGAGTTGGCATGGTTTTTGCATAAGTAGTAATGTAAGAGTAATGGGAAGGTGATTTTATGAAATTGCAAGACATACTCGGAAAAGTTGATCAAAAATCAAAGAAAAGAGTAGCCGTTGCCCAAGCGGCTGACAAAGAAGTATTAACGGCAGTAAAGCATGCAATAGAATATGATCTTGCCAATTTTTTTCTTGTGGGAGACGAAAGTGAAATTCAACAGATAGCAGAAGTTGTTGAGTTAGACCTATCAGATGGAAGGATAGAATTGAAGCACGTTCCAGATCAGTCCTTAACCGCAACTGAAGCAGTTAAATCTGTGTCAGAGGGATACTCAGACGTGGTCATGAAGGGTCAAGTTGATACAAAAATAGTATTGAAAGCGGTCCTTAACAAGGAGTATGGGTTAAGAGCTGGGAAGGTGTTATCCCATGTAGCGGTTTTTGAAATACCAAATCGTGATAAATTTGTTCTTTTAACTGATTCAGGAATGAATATAACGCCAACACTAGAAGAGAAAGCTCAAATCATATCAAATTCTGTAAAAGTGGCAAATGGGCTTGGTATTAAAATGCCTAAAGTCGCACCACTTGCCGCTGTGGAAGTTGTAAATCCAACTATGCCTGCCACAGTTGACGCTGCAGCTTTAACTCAAATGCAAAAAAGAGGGCAAATTAAAGATTGTATCGTTGATGGTCCTCTGGCTTTCGATAATGCGGTGTCATTCGAAGCAGCCAGTCAAAAAGGTATTCAGTCAGATGTAGCAGGTCAGGCAGATATTTTACTTGTCCCTGCTATTGAAGTCGCCAATGCCTTGTATAAATCATTTGTCTACTTCGCTGGAGCGAAAGTGGCAGGAGTCATTAGTGGTGCTAAAGCGCCAATTGTCCTTACGTCACGTTCGGATACAGCAGAAAGTAAATTATATTCATTAGCGCTTGCACTACTAACTTCTGAAGAAAAATAGAGGGGGAAATGAACAATGGAAATTTTTAAGTATATGAAAGAATACGACTACGAGCAACTAGTATTTTGTCAAGATGAGGCATCAGGACTTAAAGCCATTATAGCTATTCACGATACAACGCTTGGACCAGCCCTTGGTGGTACACGTATGTGGTCATATGATACTGAAGAAGAAGCGATTGAAGACGTCCTTCGCTTAGCGAAAGGGATGACGTACAAGAGCGCAGCAGCAGGCTTAGGCCTTGGTGGTGGTAAAGCGGTTATTATTGGTGACTCTAAAAAAGATAAAAATGAAGAAATGTTCCGTGCCTTTGGTCGCTATATTCAAGGGTTAAACGGCCGCTACATTACAGCAGAAGATGTAGGCACAACTGTCCATGATATGGATACAATCCATGAAGAAACAGATTATGTAACAGGAATCTCTCCTGCATTCGGTTCTTCTGGTGACCCATCTCCTGTAACAGCATACGGGATTTATCGTGGTATGCAAGCAGCTGCAATGGAAGCCTATGGTTCCCCATCTCTTGAAGGGAAAGTCATTGCTGTTCAAGGTGTTGGGAACGTATCATATACCCTTTGTAAGCACCTACACGAAGCAGGTGCGCAGCTAATCGTAACGGATATCAACAAAGAATCTGTTGCTCGTGCAGTTGAAGATTTCGGAGCAAAAGCTGTAGAGCCGGATGAAATCTACGGTGTTGATTGCGACATTTACTCTCCTTGTGCGCTTGGAGCTACAATCAATGACGATACGATTCCTCAACTAAAAGCAAAAGTGATTGCAGGTGCAGCTAATAACCAGTTAAAAGAAGAGCGTCACGGAGATCAAATTCACGAAATGGGCATTGTCTATGCACCGGACTATGTGATTAACGCTGGTGGGGTTATTAACGTAGCAGATGAGCTATACGGATATAACCAAGAACGTGCTATGAAGAAAGTAGAAGGTCTTTACGACAATGTCATGGAAGTTTTCAATATTGCACGTCGCGATAACATTCCAACGTACAAAGCAGCTGACCGAATGGCTGAAGAGCGTATTGAAAAACGTCGTAGAACACAAAGCAAATTCTTACAGAACGGACACAATATTTTAAGCCGTCGTTAATGAAACAAAGTATGGAGTGGAGGGGGAAACATCTTGCAACAATCGTATCGCGTTCTAGTCATCAATCCAGGATCAACATCAACTAAAATCGGAGTATTTAACGATGACCAGTGCATTTTCGAAGAAACGATTCGCCATACATCTGAAGAAACCTCTCAATTCCCACGCATCATCGATCAATTTGAATTTCGAAAGAAAACCATACTTGATGCCCTTCACCATGAGGGCATCAGTAGTTCAAAATTAGATGCTGTATGTGGAAGAGGAGGCCTGCTTCGACCGATCGAAGGAGGTACGTATAAAGTTAATGAAGAAATGTTAGATGATTTAAAAATGGGCTATAACGGAGAGCATGCTTCAAATCTTGGTGGAATTATTGCCCACGAAATCGCAGAGAGTTTAAATATACCTGCCTTTATTGTCGATCCAGTTGTAGTAGATGAAATGGCAGAAGTTGCGCGAATTTCAGGAGTTCCTGAGATTCCTAGAAAGAGTATTTTTCATGCTTTAAACCAAAAAGCTGTTGCACGTCGCGTAGCAGCTGAACTTAATCAACCATATGAAGAGCTTAATATCATAGTGACTCACATGGGGGGTGGGATTACGGTTGGCGCCCACAAACGTGGAAGAGTTGTCGATGTAAACAATGGTCTGCATGGTGATGGACCTTTCTCACCTGAACGAGCGGGTACGGTTCCGGCTGGTGACCTTGTATCCCTATGTTTCTCTGGGGAGTATTATCGTGAAGAAGTGATGAAGAAACTAGTAGGACAAGGTGGCATTATGGCTTATCTCGAAACAAACGATGCTCGTGATGTAGAGAAGCGTATTGAAGAAGGAGACGAAAAAGCTCGTCAAATCTTTGATGCAATGGCTTATCAGGTAGCAAAAGAGATTGGTTCAATGAGTGCTGTTTTAGGTGGGAAAGTTGATGCAATTGCGTTAACCGGAGGCCTGGCCTATGGAAAATCATTTGTTTCTATGATTACTGAACGTGTGAACTGGATTGCTGATTGCTTAATCTATCCTGGGGAAAATGAATTGCAGGCTCTGAATGAAGGGACACTTCGTGTGTTACGCCAAGAAGAGCAACCGAAACACTATCCGAACCCAATCGGATGAAAGGGGAGATTTCATTGGCTAATGAATATGATTTAGTTGTACTTGGTGGAGGAACAGGCGGTTATGTAGCTGCTGTTCGTGCTTCTCAGCTAGGGTTAAAAACAGCCATTGTTGAAAGTGGGAAATTAGGAGGCACTTGTCTTCATAAAGGCTGTATCCCTTCTAAAGCATTACTTCGAAGTGCGGAAGTGTTCGAACAAACGAAGAAAGCGGATACATTCGGGATTGAGACAGAACCGCCTACTCTTAATTTCTTTAAAGTACAAGAACGTAAACAATCCATTATTGATACGCTACATACAGGGGTACAAGGGTTAATGAAAAAAGGGAAAATTGACGTTTACGAAGGATTCGGTCGTATTTTAGGTCCGAGCATCTTCTCTCCTTCTGCAGGAACCATCTCTGTTGAAATGAATAATGGAGATGAGAACCAAATGCTCATACCGAAAAACGTATTGATTGCAACCGGCTCTAGCCCTCGGACACTCCCAGGACTTGAAGTGGATGAAGATTATGTTATGACATCTGATGAAGCTTTAGGTATGAAAGAACTTCCAGAATCGATTGTCATTGTTGGCGGAGGCGTCATCGGAATTGAATGGGCTTCAATGCTAACTGACTTTGGTGTTCAGGTTACGGTACTCGAGTATACCGATCGCATTCTTCCTACTGAAGATAAAGACATCTCGAAAGAAATGACTCGTCTTATGAAGAAGAAGGGTGTAAAAATCGTGACAGGTGCTAAAGTCCTTGGTGAAACATTAAAGAAAGAGGCAGGCGTAGAGATCCAAGCTGAACATAAGGGTGAAACTAAGACTTATTCTGCTGATCGTATGCTAGTATCTGTAGGACGCTCCCCGAATGTAAATAATATTGGACTTGAAAATACCGACATTGTTGTTGAAAACGGAGCCATTCAAACAAACAAATTCTATCAGACAAAGGAATCACACATTTATGCGATAGGGGATGTTATTGGTGGTATGCAGTTAGCACATGTCGCTTCACATGAAGGCATCACAGCAGTTGAGCATTTGGCAGACCAAGACCCTATGCCTATGAATATGGAGCAAGTTCCATCTTGTATCTATTCCAACCCAGAAGCAGCAAGTGTTGGATTAACAGAGGACCAAGCGAAGGATAAGGGTTACAACGTAAAAGTCGGCAAGTTTCCTTTTAAAGCTGTTGGGAAAGCACTCGTATACGGAAATTCAGATGGATTTGTAAAAATCGTCGCCGACGAGGAAACAGATGATCTTCTTGGTGTTCATATGATCGGTCCTCATGTCACAGATATGATTTCAGAAGCTGGTCTTGCCAAAGTACTAGATGCAACGCCTTGGGAAGTTGCCCATAGCATTCACCCGCATCCTACCCTTTCTGAGGTGATGGGGGAAGCGGCTTTAGCCGTTGACGGAAAACAAATTCACGGATAATAAGGAGGGATTTTTGTGACTGAGAATCGTCACCAAAAACTAGGCCTTTCAGATGAAGAAGTATTAGATATGTATCGTACGATGCTCCTTGCTCGTCGCATCGATGAAAGAATGTGGTTGTTAAATCGTTCAGGTAAAATCCCATTTGTTATTTCTTGTCAGGGACAAGAAGCCGCGCAAGTGGGAGCCTCTTATGCATTAGATCGAGAACAAGACTATGTGGCTCCGTATTACCGCGACATGGGTGTTGTTTTATCTTTCGGTATGACAGCTAAAGACTTAATGTTATCGGGGTTTGCGAAAGCAGAAGATCCAAACTCTGGTGGTCGTCAAATGCCTGGTCACTTTGGCCAGAAGCAAAACCGTATTATAACAGGATCTTCTCCGGTAACAACACAAGTTCCTCATGCTGTAGGATTTGCACTTGCAGCAAAAATGGAAAAGAAGAATTTCGTTTCTTTAGTAACTTTAGGGGAAGGATCATCCAACCAAGGTGACTTCCATGAAGGTCTGAACTTTGCAGGTGTTCACAAGTTACCGGTTATTGTAATGGTAGAGAACAATAAATATGCGATTTCCGTACCGTTAGAAAAGCAGTTAGCTTGTGAGAATGTATCTGATCGTGCAGTGGGGTATGGCATGCCGGGTTATACTGTAGACGGAAATGATCCCCTTGCAGTATATGAAGCAGTAAAAGGCGCTGCTGACCGTGCGCGTAGTGGAGAAGGCCCGACGCTTATTGAAACTGTATCTTATCGTCTGACTCCACACTCTAGTGATGATGATGATCGTACGTACCGTGAGCGTGAAGAAGTAGAAGAAGCGAAGAAGAAAGACGCTCTTGTCACATTTAAAGCGTACTTACAAGAAGTAGGTGTGTTAACTGAAGAGAAAGACAACGAGTTAGAAAATGAAATGAAATCTCTTATCAATGAAGCTACAGATTATGCAGAGCAAGCACCATATGCAGAAGCTGAGAGCGCATTGAAATACGTATACGCTGAGGACGAGTAAGGAGGGGGAACGAGTATGCCAGTAATGTCTTATATTCAAGCAGTTACACAAGCGTTGCATGAAGAAATGGAACGCGACGAGAAAGTATTTGTGTTAGGAGAAGATGTAGGAAAACGCGGTGGCGTATTCCGTGCAACGGACGGTCTTTACGATAAGTTTGGAGAAGCTCGCGTAATCGATACACCTCTTGCAGAGTCTGCAATCGCTGGTGTTGGGATTGGGGCAGCTATGTATGGAATGCGTCCTGTGGCTGAAATGCAGTTCGCTGATTTCATAATGCCTGCTGTTAACCAAATTATCTCAGAGGCAGCTAAGACGCGTTACCGTTCAAATAACGATTGGAATGTACCTATGACCATTCGTGCTCCATACGGTGGAGGTGTTCATGGTGCGCTTTACCATTCCCAATCTGTTGAAGCAGTATTTGCAAACCAACCAGGTTTAAAAATTGTCATGCCATCTACACCCTATGATGTGAAGGGACTATTAAAAGCAGCTATCCGTGATGATGATCCTGTTCTGTTCTTTGAACATAAACGGGCGTATCGTTTAATTAAAGGCGAAGTTCCTGAAGACGATTACACATTACCGATAGGAAAAGCTGATGTGAAGCGAGAAGGTTCAGACATCACAGTCATTACTTACGGACTTTGTGTTCATTTTGCACTTCAGGCCGCAGAGAAATTGGCTGAAGAGGGAATTGATGCTCATATCTTAGACCTTCGTACGGTTTACCCATTAGACCAAGAAGCCATTATAGAAGCGGCTAAAAAGACTGGAAAAGTTCTTCTTATTACGGAAGATAATAAAGAAGGAAGCATTATCGGTGAGGTATCTGCTATTGTGTCGGAGAATTGCTTGTTTGACCTTGATGCGCCGGTAAAACGTCTGGCTGGTCCGGATGTTCCGTCCATGCCATACTCACCGCCAATGGAAAAGTATTTTATGATGAATCCGGATAAAGTGGAAAAAGCAATGCGTGATCTTGCTGAATTCTAGGAATGAAGGAGGGGCTTGCAGTTGGCTAAAGAAAAGATTAATATGCCTCAGCTTGGGGAGAGTGTCACAGAGGGGACGATTAGCTCATGGCTCGTTTCCGTTGGTGACACGGTAGAGAAGTATGACCCCATTGCTGAAGTGATGACCGATAAAGTGAATGCAGAGGTACCATCATCTTTTAGTGGTAAAATTGTCGAGCTTGTTGCAGATGAAGGAGAAACGATTGAAGTAGGGAACTTAATCTGCTATATCGAAACAAAAGGTTCTCTAGAGGCTGCAGAGGAATCAAGTTCTAACGATAAACCAGAGGCACCAGTTGAAAAAGACGGTGTAGGTTCTTCAGATGATGAAGATCAGCCGATGAAAAAGCGTTATTCTCCGGCTGTAATGCGAATGGCGCAAGAAAATGATATTGATTTGAATCAAGTTCAAGGGTCAGGTCGTGGTGGACGTATTACACGAAAAGATATCGAAAAAATCATGGCTTCTGGTGATCTTCCAAAAGCGTCTGATGCACCTAAGCAAAAAGGACAAGGTGAAGGATCACAACCTGCTAAAGAAACGAAAGAAGAAGCTCCAGCACCACAGCCTGCTAAACAAACCAGTGGTCCTCAACCAACTGCTAATGAAGGGGACATTGAGATTCCGGTAACTGGTGTACGTAAGGCGATCGCTCAAAATATGGTGAAATCTAAAACCGAAATTCCTCATGCGTGGATGATGGTGGAAGTGGATGTAACGAACCTTGTAGAGTATCGAAATTCTGTCAAAGAAGATTTCAAGCAAAAAGAAGGATTTAGCCTTACCTTCTTCTCCTTCTTCGTTAAGGCAGTAGCTCAGGCACTGAAGGAATATCCGCAACTAAATAGCACTTGGGCAGGCGATAAAATCATCCAACGCAAAGCGATTAACTTAAATATCGCTGTAGCGAAAGAAAATGAACTGTTTGTTCCTGTAATCAAAGATGCGGATGATAAGAGTATAAAAGGCATTGCAAAAGATATTACAGACCTTGCTAAAAAAGCTCGTAATGGCAAATTAACAAATGATGATATGCAAGGTGGTACATTCACAGTAAATAACACAGGTTCATTTGGATCCGTGCAGTCTATGGGTGTTATTAATCACCCGCAGGCAGCCATTCTTCAGGTGGAATCCATTGTGAAAAAGCCAGTCTTTATGAATGGTATGTTCGCAGCCCGTGACATGGTCAACCTATGCTTATCTCTAGACCACCGTGTTCTAGATGGTCTAGTTGCAGGTAATTTCCTTGCTCGCGTAAAAGAGATCCTCGAAACCATGACAAAAGAAAATACTTCTGTGTACTAAATAGTAAACCCTCTGAGTGCTAAACTCAGAGGGTTTTTTATTGGGTGCTGTGTACACCTCCTGATTTACTTGTTTCCCACATCCTCAAACATTAAATCTTTCAATATGGGTAAAATATTCTAGTTTACGCTAGTGCTATAGGGGAATTGGTAAAAGTCGAATCCTTTACTTAGGAGAAGTGAATAATGAGTCAGTTTTTAACTTTTGGATTATTTATTGTATCAGCTATTTTAGCTTATTTTGTAGCCAGTAGGTTAGCGATGTTTGGGGATGGATTAAGCGAAAAGAATAAAACCTCCTCCTCATTTATGGGGATATTGATTGGAGCCGCCATTTCCCTTCCTGAATTAACAGCAAGTGTTACCGCAATATCGATTGACAGTCCTGATCTAGCAATAGGGAATTTGCTAGGGAGTAATCTATTTAATTTGTTAGCGTTAGCCATATTAGATATCATTTACCGTAAAACACAAATTATGGGCAAAGCGGATCTAGGTAGTAAGCTCTATAGTTACCTTGTAATACTTATGACATTAATTGTGGTAGCAGGGTTAATGATTGATGTACCAGCTCAGATTTATCATATTGGTCTTTTTTCAATCATCCTAGTACTCGTATACATTATTGGAGTACGTTGGGTTAATCGGAAAACAGAAGAAAAGGTGAAACGTAGAAGTAGAAAAAATGAGAAGTATGCAGATTATACGTATAAGCAAATTGTATTGCGCTTCACATTGTGTGCAGTAGCGATTATGATTGTTGGGTCCGTACTAACAATTACGGCTGACAGAATCGCTTCTATAACAGGTTTAGGCTCTTCTTTCGTTGGGTCCTTTCTAGTGGGCGCAAGCACATCCTTACCTGATGCTGTAAGTGTCATTACAGCCTTAAAGTTGAGAAACTATAGTATGGGGGTTAGTTCGTTGCTTGGCAGTAACGCGTTTAATATTATGTTGCTGTCCTTTACGGATGTTATTTACTTCAAAAATAATCTTTTAGCACATGCCAGCCCTTCGAATATCGTAACTAGTGTTTCATCGATTATTGTTGTCTTTGTTATTTTATACAGCATTACAAGAAAGAAAGAGCGCTCAACTTTACTCTATATCATTCCACCTTTGTTAATTGTGTGTTTATATATTGTTGCGACTCTAGCTGTATATCAGATGAAATAGCAAAAGGTCTACTCAACATGAGTAGACCTTTTGTTATGGGGTAAACGGTAATTTTCTACCTACGTCTTGATAGTGTTCCGCTAAAACGGATACATCAACATTGAAGTTGGCCTTAGTAAAAAACTGATTCCATTCGTCTTTAACCTTGTACCATTCTTTTGTATATTTTATCCGGAAAGGCTCCATTAGTTCAAAATAGTCAACTTCGTGCTCTTTCTGTGCTTTCTCGATAGAGTTGACAACCATAGTGCGTATTCTTTCTTCAACTGCTTTTTGCTGCTTCTCTACATATTCCTGGTTGAATTGGTCTGATTCATAGCTCCAGTCTTCCCCAAGTTTCCCTTTGAAGGATAAGTGAATGTCATAAGTCAATTCGCCATTTTGATAAAATGGTTTTACTTTACTGTTCATTTTTTTTATTTCGAAAGTGAAAGGGTGTTCTTGGTTTTCATTCAAACCAAATACCTCAATCACTCCTCCTTGAGATCGTTCGTTTATCCAGTTAAACGTTCTTGTTTCATCTTTTGTAAGAACACCAACCGTTTTCTTTGAATTGGCATTCACAATGATTCCTCCATCTATATAGACGGCGTTTTCTTTGAGGGAAGCGAATGGTATGATAAAACTTTTCTTATGTGAGAAGTATTTAGACATATCGCCAAGTGAAATGGACGGAGCCATTTCAGCAGTCTTCGTAGCGTAGTTATGAGTGATCTTGTCTAGGTATATAGAAGGGACTTTATCTTCTTCTGGAGTAATGGTGAACAAATCTTTGGCCTTTTCGTCTGAAATAAATACTTGAACACTTCTTCTGATTTCATGGTCTCTATAAAAGAAATAGGTTAACTTTAAGAGATCTGTGTTTTCTGCAAGTTCTTTACTTATGACAACAGTCTTCAAATGGTAATAGTAAGGAGGACGACTAACAAACTTTGATTGTTCTCGAATGGTTTGTAAAACGGATGGCGCTGTGACTGTCTCGTTTACATAAGGTTTATTACCTGAGGTCCCACTCTTAACTTGTGAAGAGATAGACTGTGGCAAAACGTATTGATTTGTCACAGTGAGCATATTGGATTGATCTGAATCTTCAGGTTTATCAATGGCCACTCCAGTAATAATACCAAGCTCCTCAATCTCGCGGTGATCCCAGCAACCTGTAAGAATGAAGGCGGCAACTAGCCAGACGTAACATGCTTTCATGCCTTTTGCCTCCTCACTACAGAGATCAATAAAAGTATGAGTGGAATAATGATTCCAATTACAAGCATGCTATACCCTATCCAAGTCCCCATTGTAAACATTTCGTTTATGTTCTTGGGAGTCATCGCTATGATGTAAATAATAGGTATGATTGAAAAGACAGCAGTTTCTTTCTTTACTTGAAATACTGTCTTAACCCCGAGCGCAGCTAAATAGAAGACGATTGACAATGTAGTAAATATGGACAAGATCCAAAGGGGAATGAAGAATGTTTCGAATCGCTCAAAAAAGAAGTTTCGAATTTCAATTGATTTGGCTAGTTCCATAAGTGGATAAACAAGGGTCATTGTTTCTCCAACCCCCATAATACCACCAACCATAATGACAATAATGGCATATAAGAATGTTGGAATACCTATCCCATACATAGCTGCTTTCTTTACCCGTTGTGGCTTTTTCATATGAGCTTGAACGAATAAAATAACTTCAATCCCAACAAAGGATAAGATTGTGGCACTCATTCCTTTTATAATTGGTGAGAACCCTTCAAAAAATGGACGAATATGGTTCACTTCAAACTGGTTGGCACTTAAAATCATGATTAATAGAGTGAAGAGAATAATTGCTGGAAAATAAAGCTCAAATAACCGAAAAATAGCTGAAAATCCTCCCATAACTAAATAGACAGCCGTCCCTATAAAGATCATCATGGTAAAGGCTACTGGTGTGCGATCTAAAATAAACATTTGAATAAGTTCAGCCATAGCTCGGGTCTCGAATGCAGCAAAGGCTATATAGTACATAGTAGTAATAAGCGTTATCATTCCACCGAACCATGACCCAACGATTATACGATTATACTGAAAATAAGACATTCCTTGATAACGGTTGTTTAAGGTGATTAACAAAAATGTAACCCCAATTGCTAACATCCCCGTTATAAGAACGCTTGCCCATCCAGAAGCAACACCAGCAGCTGTGAATACTTCTCGGGGAAGGGTAATCATGCCAACCCCGAGAACGGTCAGACTAATACCAATGGTAACTTGATTTTGAGTAAGACCAGATTTATTCAAGGCTGCCTTCATTTTTAAAACCTCCCTTAGTTTTTTGTATCCATTCGTTTTTTGTCTTGTGGGTGAAGCATATCAGGTCGTGACTTAAGACGCTTCGTCTGTGTGCGTATAAACATATCCTTCCATCCTTTTGGGGAGTAGGGAACAAGTGGTTCTAGATAATAAACACCAAAACTTTGTAAGCGGATGAGATGGATAGACAACAAGATTAAAGCAATTACTATACCATATAATCCCAGTAAAGCAGCTGACACCATCAGAGGGAATCGTAATATGCGAATTGAGACTCCTACATAATACTGGGGTAAAGCAAAAGAAGAAATCGCCGTTAATGCTACGACGATAACCATCATGGGACTAACTAAGCCTGCTGAGACAGCTGATTCTCCAATAACGAGACCACCGACAATCCCAACAGCCTGACCTACAGGGTTAGGTAAGCGGATTCCTGCTTCTCGTAAGATCTCAATTGTTACTTCCATCAACAGTGCTTCTACGATTGAAGGAAACGGAACGCCTTCTCTACTTCCTGCTAAAGAGATAACCAAGTCAGTAGGGATAAGTCCCTGGTGGTACGAGATTAAGGCTACATAAATGGATGGTAAACATAAAGCAATCAACGCTGCTCCGATTCTTAGGATACGTATAAGGGAAGAGTAGACCCATCGCTCATAGTAATCCTCAGCACTTTGATAAAATGAATTAATCGTTAGTGGAGCAATTAGAACAAATGGTGTATGATCCACTAAAATAGCGACTCTTCCTTCAGCAAGAGAGCCAGCAACAGTGTCTGGCCTTTCCGTTACCTGTACTTGAGGAAAGGGGGATAGAGAATTTTCTTCGATTAATTGCTCGATGACACCCGACTCTTGAACGCTATCGATGTCGATTTTATTTAGCCTGTTCTTTACTTCCTGGACGATTTTAGGATTCGTTAATCCATTTATAGACATAACGACAACATCTGTCTTAGAGCGTTCCCCAACTTTAAAGTAGTCTAACTGTAAGTCGGGGTCTTTTAAACGCTTTCGGACGAGGCCAATATTCAAGAGGAGGGTTTCCACGAATCCATCTCTTGGACCACGTACAACTGATTCTGATGATGGAGCTTGTATACTGCGCTGAGGCATCTTTCTCGAATTAAGGATAATACCGTCTTTAAATTTATTGGAAAGAATGAGTGCATTCCCTTGTAATAAATGTGAAGTACACTGATGAAGAGTGTCGATGATAGAAGATTCACTAATCGTCAACACTTCTTTCCGCAGTGTTTCAGGTGTTAATTCGGATAGGTACGTGGTTTCACTTAAGCTTCTGATCGCTTTAAGCTGCTCATGCACAACCGCAGTATCTGTTAATTCCTCAATGAATAAAAAAGACCCGTCATACGCATAAGGCTCGGTAGTAAATCTTACAATTTTGAGATCGAAGCTGTTCCCGAGAAGAGCTTTTAGTGTTTGAATGTCATTCTGGATCTCCCCCGTAAGTCTTTCTTGTTGAAGGGGAGGCGTCTCAATATGTTGGGATGTATGTTCTAATTTTTTCTGTGCATGTTGAAAGAGTAATCGATTAAGAAACTTTTTCATAGAAGACTCCTTTTACTCTTTTTGAAGCCATAGGACAAATTGCCTGATCCCAAAGGGGACCGCCCAGGCGAATAAAGCTCCTACTAAAACGGGAATACTTGGTAAATGATCAACAATGATTTTCATCTTTATCACCTTTTGTTTATTATGAGATATTTTGGTGATAGATTATGCATTCATTTTGTAAACTCATCATTAAAAAGGAGAGGAACAGATGGATATTCTTATGGATTCCGTTAAGGTAATTGGGAGGATCGTTACCATCTTGCCTTTAATGCTAGCTATTGGGCTATTTATGGGGAAACGTTCTATTGGAGAACTCCCTGTTATTGATTTTCTAACCGTACTTGTACTTGGTTCTGTTGTAGGGGCAGATATCGCTGATCCAAACATTCACCATATCCATACGGTAATTGCTATAATTGTCATCGCAATACTTCAAAAAGCGATCGTCCTGTTAAAGTTGAAGAAGCAAACGATTGGGAAATGGTTAACGTTTGAGCCAACGATTGTGATCTATAACGGTGAATGGAAACGCTCAAATTTGAAGCGTATTCAATATTCAGTTGATAATGTATTACAAATGCTCAGGGAACAAGGTATTTTTCATACGACAGATGTTGAAATGGCGGTAGTGGAACCTAATGGACGCTTGTCGGTAAAACGAAAGCCTGATGTTGAACCAGTGGTACGTGCAGATTTACATATTCACAAACCAGGAAATAACTATGAGATTCCCATTATTTTAGATGGGATCATTCAAAAGGATGTATTGAGGAGAATGGGGAAGGAAGAGAGCTGGATAAGAGAACAGATGAATCATCAAGATATCCCGGATGAAAGTCGAGTTTTCTATGGAGCCCTTACCTCAACAGGAGTCTGTACATTTTCCTTAAAAGAAGCAACGATAGATGACCTTCCTCCGATTGAACATTAACGTTTAAAACTTAAAAAAGGTGAACCTCCACATTGGTTCACCTTTTTTCATAAGAATAACACAATAAATAGTTGTAAATAGATTTGTACCATAAAATAAAATGCAATGGCATATTTGTAATTAAATAGCAGACCATTCTTAATAATACTCAATCGATTGACAGAACTTAATATAATCGACGGCAGAATAAGTGGCGAGAGCATAATGGATATGACACTCCCAGATGTTATTCCAAGCACCACAATTTCCGGAGGATACGGTAAGTCGACACCTTGTAAAATTCCTGATACAAGGACGATAACAGTTAGAGGACCGAGTCCAATAAATCCAAGGGTAATGACTACAAACGGCAGTACCCATAAGAAGTTTAGGAAAGGTACAGCATCTGTTAGATAAAAGATTCCATCGACAATGTATTTCCCATACCCAGATTGATTAACAGAGTTAATGAGAAATCCTGCTGCGAGAAGAATGGAGAACTGCTGACCTTTATTAGGGATATCCTTACGTATATATGTCTTCGCATTTGTGATGATAGCAGACAGCTTCGTGCGAATAAGGAAATACAGAAGGACCCAAAATACGATGACAATAGGGATAATAAGCAGTAGTTCCGCAGACCATAACGCATTTAAAAGGAAAATCGTCCCGAAAAGAGATATAAATAATAATGCAAATTCATAGACATCTCGATTCCCTTTCGTTTCATCTTTCTTCTCTTCTGCTATCTTCCTCAATTCTTCTTGAATTCCCTCTGTTAGGTCTACGCCATAATGGCGTTCTTGGTAATAAGAGAAGAGAACAGATAACATAATGCCCGCAAGCGAAATGACAAACCCTTGTAATATAGATAAGGATAAGGACGCTCCTAGAGCATCTACAGCAAAGATGAAGCTTGGAATGCTAACCACCCACATTGTTGTAAGGGAGAAAGCTCGTAACATGGCAGTCCCTTTATAATTTTCCCAAGCCTCTCCTTTTTGGTTGCTTAGAAAGTCATTCACCATACCGTACACCATTGGGATAGACCCAAATAGAAGGAAATAAGAAATGATTTGGGTGATGACCATCATCCCGAAGTAAAATTTTCGACTCGTGTTAAGGAGATTCTGGGCGAAGTTAATGACAGATTCAATATAAGGCTTTTCTTCTAAAACCCAACTAATCATAGGTACAATGAGTAATAGCGCGATAAGGCCACTCATGACCCCAAAGCCTGATACAACCCCGTCTATTAGAGAGGTCCCAGCTGTAAAGTGAATAATGAATGCGATAACAATTAGGAGTAGTGAAATCGATGCCTGCTTAACAGGCAAGAAGAAATATCCTAACAAAAATGCGACCAGCCCAAATATAGATAACAAGGTCGAAGCAGAATCGCTTCCTGCAAAATAAACAAAAAAGTGCATAATAGCATATAAGCTAATAAAGAGTGTATAGCCTCTTTTAGCAAAACGGATCATGATGAAAGCTCCAATCTTACTCTGAAGTTCTAGCTTTCATATCGTAACACAAGGTACACAAATTATCCCCTAAAGTGCATTGTAAAGGCTTTCGCAATCCATTAATCTTCAGCTTCAGCGCGTTAAAGAAGAACAGCGTGCCAGACACCCTGCACTGCTTTAGTGCATTAAATGGTGTCAGACACGCTGTTGGTCTTTAAAGGGATAAAGATCTTACATATAGAGGTTGGCGAGGAAGATGCCTAGTGCTTCTTGATAGATTTCTTCGAACTGGGTAAGAGGGAGAGGGCTTATGCCTTTGCCGAGCTCAATGGTATAGCCTGGTCTTTGGTATTCTTGGATATACCAATCCCGGTAACCTGCGAAACTGTCTACTTCGCGAATTGGACGGTACCCACTCACACGTGCAAATTCATTTACGATAACCTCAGCTTCAGGAGGCTCTAAGTTTTCAAACCCCCAAAAAATCACTTCGCCTTGTGTATGGAAGGTGAGAATTCGAGCAAAGTCTCTCTCGTATGTTAATTCAGCCATCGCAACGGACTCCGGCTCTGATAATGGGAAAGGCCCTGGATAATTAAGTGGAGCGGGTTGTTGTTCTTTCCGTTCTGCTTCAATCTCCCATTTTGCAGGATAGTTATTATTTAAATCTACACCTTTAATATTGGCCTTCCAGGAGGAAAAGTCTGTACTTCCCTCATTAATGTCTAAAACGTTAGTTCGATAGGGTTCTTCTTCAGGTAATCCTTCAATAACTAAATCCACCCCATCAGGATCAACCATCGGAACGGTAGACAATAGAACGAGGTCATAAAATGGAAGCATGCTAATTCCTCTGATTTGACCTTGATTGGTTAAAGCCACCAGGAATTCATTAAGGAAGCGCATAATAATAGGGGTTGTAATCCATTCATTTGCATGAAAAGACCCGTTCATATGAAGGCGCTTAGAACCTCTGCCAATTCTGAGTTCTGGTAGCGTTTTTCCCATGACAGAATTTCCTATTGAATCATTGATAATAAATGGATAAATGGCAGTAAGCTGTCTTATATCATCGATCATCTTTTCATAGGTGTAATTCTCTTTTCCCTTTACAACTCGCCAAGTGACTCGAACAGGTACCCAAATGAGTTGCCCCACTTGGAGTGTGTTTGGATTGACTCCTGGATTTATTACTAAAATGGCATCAACAGGGAGACCTCGTTGCTTTGCGAGTGACCATAACGAATCGCCAGCAGTGATGCGAACATTAGTCGTGACAAATCCGGGAATTTTAACAGATTGACCTATAAAAAGCTGATTAGGGTTACTATTACGGTTAGAATCCACGATCAGCTGAAACGGAAGACCAAACAATTGACTGTAATACCAAAGTGAATCACCTTGACGTACAGTTACATCCATTCTGAAAACCTCCTTAGGCGAGCATCATTATAGTATATGAAGGTATAGCAGCCATAAGAATCGTTATTCATTTGGAAGGGATATGGAAATAGATCTCGAAGTAGAAAAGTGAGGAGGGATTTTTTGAATACATCTTTAACTGAATCCTGCAGAGATGTCTTTAGAGCATTTAAGGAACGAGCCGAAAGCATGGATCTTGATTACATGAAGCGGATCTTTTCAGGGAATTTGCAGGCATGGGAAGTTCGAGAAACAGAGGTGGAGACGTTTGGGTACGCTGGAGCAGTTGAAGGCTGGAGTCAAGCGTTTGAACATTTTAGAGGTCAAGATATGGAGTGGGTGTACACAGAAGAGAACGTTATACCAACAGCAGAAGATAAGTTCGTTGCCGTATTTTGGATTTCTCTTATTATTCAAGGAAAAAGAACAACAACTGCCCACTTGTATTGCACAACTTTTGAGAAAGAGGAAGAAGAATGGAAGATTGTGCGTGAATACATAGAGGCAGATCAACCCAATCCATTGCTTGAAAAAGAAGAAGCATAGAGTCAAGCTTAAAGACGTAGGATTAGAGGGAAAGTGGGTGAACGTTATGAAACTTTCCTTCTTATATTCTGCTAAGGGATTAGTCATGTTAACGGCATTAATTATTCTGATTGGATGCATTTTGGGGCACAACATGATACAAACTATCCCTGTCCATATGGCTTTAGTAAGTCTTCTTTATTTTGTCATTCCTCCCATGATTCTTTATAGTATGTCTTCATTCGTCCCAAGAAACATAGCATATACCTCCCCAATTTCGTTAGCCCTTTTCGCCATCATCCTCACTCTTCAACACGCTAGTCCTTTTATCCAATTAGACTTTCTATCAACCTCTTGGATTACGTGGATGCTTTTTGCACTATCTGTGGATGCCTGGCGCCCTTTCTTTATTCAGACGTCAACAACATTCCTCTATGCTAAATGGAGTTTCCTGGCGGTAACTCCAGCATGTTTATTTCTATTAATGGGGGCAGGAGTAGGGCCATCCTTAACAACTGCCTACTGTCTACCTGAAGGGACTTCTCTTAACTCTCTCGAATCAGTCTTAATCCATCCAAGGGTAGACCTCATTGGCTCATCCCTGTTTATGATGGGAACTCACAAAGGAGCACTATATGTTACGAACAGACTAGGAAACTAACCGATTAAAACCCTACACATTCCAATTTAAAGCGACAAGCAGAGCTTGGCGCTTTTTCTATGTTCTTTAAACAAGCACTTGTTATACGCATTACATTAACGAAGAAGGGGGATGAGACTGCAAAAGGATGTTCGATAAGGAAAAGAAGTAATTTTAATTAATTAAAATTTTCAGATAAATATGTTGACAGTTATCTATTTTAACTGTATGTTTGTTGTAAATAGTATTACAGAAGTTTTTGATAACGATAAAAATCCGTCATACAATCAAATGTGAATATTTGATTTTTTATTAAAGTTAAATTGTAAGCGCTTTATTGGATTTGTTTTCCATTTGTGCTATCTGTGCTTAACAGGGTAGAGGAAGTGCCTTTAGCTAACTGTAACGAAAAAGGAGGATCCTTAAATGACGACAATGACAGCATTTGAACGTCTGTCTGATGAAGAGAAGCATAATCACTTTATGCAGAGGATTGAAGCGGGCGAGAAGATTGAAGCAGAAGATTGGATGCCAGAAGAATACCGTATGACGTTAATTAAATTGATTTCTATGCATGGAATTAGTGAGATTATGGGGGCTTTGCCTGAGAAAGAGTGGGTGCCAAAGGCTCCAACCTTAAGAAGGAAGCTAGGGATTATGGCCAAAGTGCAAGACGAAATGGGACACGGCCAGCTTCTTTTGCGTGTGGCGGAAGACTTAATGAAACCGTATGGTAAAAATCGTGAAGACATCATGCAAGACCTTTTCTCCGGACGCCTTAAATTCCATAATGTTTTCCACATGCCAGCTCCTACATGGGGAGATGCAGGATTAATTGGTTGGCTTGTAGATGGTGCAGCGATTATTACCCAAACAAATATGTTGAAAGCCTCATACGGACCATATGCGAGGGCTTTACAACGTATTTGCGCAGAAGAAGTCTTTCATGCTCAACACGGAGAAGCCATTATTATGGCATTAGCTGAAGGAACAGATGAACAAAAGGCGCTCATTCAAGATTCCTTAAACCGCTGGTGGGAGTCATTACTTATGTTCTTCGGGCCGGCAGCAGCTGATACGACGGGCTCCTCTAAGCAAGACACTACGATTAAATACAAGATTCGTACGAAAACAAATGAACAGTTAAGACAAGACTTTTTCACGAAATATATTCCGCGGGTTCTATCACTTGGGCTGGAATTGCCAGATCCGACTATGCGATACGACGAAGAAAAAGGCCTTTGGATTTACAAGCAGCCAGATTGGAATGAGTTTAAAGAAATCGTCCGAAATAATGGACCTAAATCGAAAGAACGCCTTCGCTTACGTCAACTTTCTTATGAGAATAACGCATGGGTACGAGAGGCGTTAAGCCCATCAAACGAAGCTATATAAGGAGGGAAAGTAGTGGGGGATAAAGGAAGAGAATTTTATCAGGAATTTGAAGTGTTCAGTAAACGTACTTTTAAATCACCGTTTCAACATCAGTTTAGTTTGCTCGCACCAAACCATGAACTAGCCGTAGTCATGGCACAAGAAAACTTCATGCGTAGGGAACCTGTGGTAGATATTTGGGTGGTGAAGCGTTCTGATATTCGTATGTTTGATCAAGAAGAACGTGAAGCCTTGCAGCGCTTGGATAATAAGGAATACCGAAACACAAAAGGATACGGTTACCTAAAGAAAAAATGGCGTGATAAAGAACAAGGGATGTTAGATGAGAAAGAGATATTGTCATGGGGAGGGGACGACAAGTGATGAAAACACCGGAGGACGTAAGGGCGCAAGGACACGAAGAGGCTTTGAAAGAGCTTTTACTCCAGTTGGCTGATGATGATTTTATCGTGGCTTACAGAGGATCAGAATGGCTTGGTCTTGCCCCTCATATAGAAGAAGATGTTGCATTTTCTTCTATAAGTCAGGATACGATGGGGCACGCAACGATGTATTATCAACTCTTAGAAGACCTGGGTCTCGGATTGGCAAATGATCTAGCTCACGCAAGAAAATCTGATGAGAGAAGAAATGCCATATTACTAGAAGAGGTGAACGGCCCAGGACACTACTTGGAAGAACCCAGATATGACTGGGCGTTTGCTGTGGTTCGTCACTACTTTTATACACAAGCTAAAAAGATTCGGATTGATTCCTTACAATCGTCATCCTACGAACCGCTCTCTCATGTTGCCATTAAAGTAAACACGGAGCTTTATTACCACCTAATGCACTGGAAAACGTGGTTTAAACAGCTTGTGACTATTCCTGGAGAGGCCAAAGAGCGCATGCTTAGCGCTGTTTCGCGCGTAATGGAAGATGCAGATGGTATTCTTTCGCTTGGACCGCACGAGAAAAAGATGGCAGAAGCAGGGTTCATTGAAGGAGAAGAGCTCCTGAAAAAACGTTGGCTACATGAGGTTGGAGCCATGCTTGATGAGTGTGGTGTCCAAGTACCATTTGAACCGTTGATGAAACGAGGTAATGGGCGAGCGTTAGAACATACTGAAGATCTAACCGATGCGATCGACACGTTAAGTGCAGTGTACCGACAAGACCCTGCAGCAATCTGGTAAAACGCATCCTTAGGAGGGGAAGTCTATGACACTTGTATTGAACACCGTAGAAGAGGCGTTAGAAAATGTGAAAGACCCAGAGATCGATTCTGTCAGTATTATCGATTTAGGAATGGTGGAGCACGTGGAGGTAGAAGAAGGCAATGCTTATGTAGCTTTATTACCAACCTTTATGGGATGTCCTGCGCTTGAGATCATCGAGAAAAACGTCAAGAATGAGCTCCTCACAATTGATGGGGTTCAATCAGTAGAGGTGAAGTTCATTTATAGTCCGCCTTGGACATCAGATCGAATTACACCTCAAGGAAGAGAGCGTTTGAAAGATTTCGGTATTGCTCCTCCTCCTACACAGGTGGAAGCGACAGGAGAATGGCACGTAGACTGTCCATATTGTGGTTCAACTTATACAACTATGGATAATATCTTTGGTCCAACAGCTTGTAGAAGCATATTGTACTGCAAATCCTGTAAAAATCCATTTGAAGCGATGAAGCCAGTCTCAACGATGTAAGGTTTGCTAACGATTCTAGTATTCTTTGAATCCAATCTATTAAAACTTAAAGGAGATGGTATGAATGGTGAAAATGATCGCGTTGTACAAACATCCGGAAGACAAGGAAGCATTTGACGAGCACTACTGGAATACGCATAGCCCGATTACTGCCAAAATTCCTGGACTTCGTGATATGAAAGTGACGAAGATTGTAGGAAGTCCGATGGGCGGAGAAGGTAAGTACTACCTTATGTGTGAGATGTACTATGACAGCCATGAGGCTTTGAAAGAAGCTATGAAGACCGATGAGGCAAAAGCTTCTGGTAAGGATGTTATGGGATTTGCAGGAGAGCTTGTCACGATGATGATTGGTGAGGAAGTGGATGCATAACTTTCAGTTCGTTGAAGCGACGGTGGTGGATGGAGTAGGACTTATTGAACTAAACCGTCCTGAAGTTTTGAACGCGATCAATCGTCAGGTGGTAAGCGAGTTGGTAGAACTAATGACTGCTTTTGATCGAGATCCAGAGGTCGGTGCGATGGTTGTTACAGGAAAGGGAAGAGCTTTTGCAGCTGGTGCTGACATTCATGAGATGGCTGGGGATTCTCCGATAGATCTTGAACTACTTGATCAGTTTGCTGATTGGGACCGTCTTCTATCTATTAAGAAACCGGTTATAGGTGCTGTGAATGGATTTGCTCTTGGAGGCGGTTTTGAGTTAGCTCTTGCATGTGATCTTTTATTTACGACTGAAACGGCTCAATTCGGATTCCCGGAAGTGAATCTTGGCGTTATGCCAGGTGCTGGTGGGACGCAGCAATTAACGAAAATTATGGGGAAACGAAAGGCTCTTGAATGGCTTCTGACTGGAGAGAAGATGTCTGCTCAAGAAGCCCTTCACTTTGGGGTTGTAAACCGTCTTATTGCACCAGAACTCCTCCTTGAAGAAACGATGAAGTATGCTAAAAAGGTTGCCAAACAGCCTCCATTAGCTGTAAGGCTCATTAAAGAAGCAGTAGATAAAGCTGTTGACTATCCTCTTGATGAGGGGATGAAGTTCGAAAGGAAAAACTTCTACTTGTTATTTTCATCAGAGGATCAAAAAGAGGGCATGAGTGCTTTTATGGAAAAACGAAGCCCACAATTTAAAGGGAAGTAGAGGTGGTAATATGGGCGATACCATTTTGTATGAAGTGTTAAATGGCGTAGCAACGATCACCTTGAATCGACCAGATAAACTAAATGCGTTTACTCATAAGCTGAATCATGATGTTCGTAAAGCTGTGAAAGAGGCTTCAACAGACGAAGGTGTTCGAGCCATTGTCATTACTGGTGCTGGTCGTGCCTTCTGTTCTGGGCAAGATTTAAGCGGGGTGGATGAATCCATAGACCATGGTGAAGTACTACGGAACAGCTACGGCCCAATGGTGAAAGAAATTGACCGTTGTGAGAAGCCAATTATTGCGGCTGTAAATGGTGTAGCTGCTGGGGCAGGGTTTAGTCTTGCAATAGCGTGTGATTTCCGTTTGGCTTCAGAAAAAGCTAGTTTTCTAGAAGCATTCATTCATGTAGGGCTTATTCCGGACGCGGCGAACTTATACAACCTACCTAAAATTGTAGGTCATGCGAAAGCTCTAGAGCTTGCAATTTTAGGAGAAAAGATCTCTGCTGAACAGGCTAAAGAGCTCAACCTTGTAACAAAAGTCATTCCAGAAGCAGAGTGGAACCAAGAAGTAAGGAAATTTGCTGAACGACTTGCTTCTATGCCTACAAAAGCAATTGGTCTTATCAAACGGAATATGAAAGCCGGTTGGCAGATGGATCTCCATGACTATCTTGAGAAAGAAGCGTATGGACAACGAATTGCAGGGTTAACAAAAGACCACCATGAAGGTGTTCAAGCATTTTTGAATAAGCGAAAGCCTGAATTTCAAGGACAATAATAAGAAGGGGTGGATCAAATGGCAACTGCACAAGAAACAAAAATGGAACAAATGGCAATGAAGCGTGATCACTACTCAATGATTATTAACGGAGCACGGGTTGAATCAACATCAGGGGAAACATTTACTACATACAACCCAGCTACGGGCGAACCACTTGCGACAGTAGCGAAGGCAACAACAGAGGATGCAGAGCGCGCAGTTGAAGCAGCTCGAAATGCTTTTGATTACGGTAAATGGAAGAAGTTTCCTATCGGTAAGCGTTCTCGCACTTTGAACAAAATTGCAGGCATCATGCGTTCACGATTTAACGAACTTGTTGAGCTTGAAGTTTTAAACAGTGGAAAAACACTTGCTGCTGCTCAAGGTCAGGTCATGCAAGCCATCGAAGACTTTGAATTTTATGCAGGTGCGATTGTAGGTCATAAAGGAGAAGTGAATCCTGTACCAGGCCAATTCCATAACTACACAGAGAAAGAGCCGGTAGGTGTCTGTGCGCAAATCATCCCGTGGAACTACCCGATGATGATGGCTGCGTGGAAAATCGCTCCAGCTATTGCTGCAGGATGTAGTGTGATTGTGAAACCAGCATCTCTTACCCCTCTAACAGCACTCGTTATGGCTGAGATCTGTACAGAAGCAGGTGTACCAGAAGGCGTCGTTAACGTTGTTCCTGGTTCTGGATCAGAGATTGGAAATTATCTTGTTGAACATAAAGGTGTCGATAAAGTCGCATTTACGGGTTCAACTCCAATAGGAAAGAACATTATGGGGAAAGCCTCTGAGACGCTTAAACGTGTCACACTTGAACTTGGTGGAAAGTCACCTAATATTGTCTTTAACGATGCAGACCTAGATTCTGCTGTTGACGGATCTTTATTTGGAATTTTCTATAATACAGGTCAATCATGTGAAGCCCGTTCTCGTATGTACGTTCACGAAGATATATACGACGAGTTTATGGAAAAATTTGTGGCTAAAACAAAGCGCCTTGCACTAGGTGATCCGATGGATAAAGGGACACATATTGGTTCCATCATTAACCGTGATCAGGTCGAAATAATCGATGGATATGTTCAATCAGCTAAAGAAGATGGAGCGACGATCCTAGCTGGTGGTCAGGAAGCGAAAGTAGACGGATTTGAAAATGGCCACTGGTATGAGCCGACCGTGATTGCTGATGTTACCCATGATATGAAGGTGGTTCAAGAAGAAATCTTTGGACCTGTTGTCGTCGTAATGAAATTTAGCGATGAGAAAGAAGTTGTTAAGTTAGCAAATGATAGTGAGTATGGTTTAGGATCTGCAATCTGGACGAAAGATCATGGCAAAGCAACACGCGTTGCGAATGGCATTAAAGCCGGTATTGTGATGGTAAATTGCCCGTTCTCTGCCTTCCCAGGAACTCCATTTGGAGGCTATAAGCAGTCTGGATTTGGCCGGGAATTGAGCACCGAAACGCTTGACCTTTATACGGAAACGAAGAGCATTCTTTCCTACTACGGCAACCGTCCGTTAAATCCACTCGGTGTAGAATAAGGCTAAAGAATGCGAGCGCGAAAAAGAAGCGCCTCGCATTCTTTTCTTTTCATCAAAAAGGTAAGTACAAACCAATTAGAGGAGGTCTACATAATGGTTAAATCAGTAGTCGTGGTCGGTTCAGGTGTTATGGGGCGTGGGATTGCGTATGTGAGTGCTTGTGGAGGTTTTGAAACGACGCTTGTTGATATACAAGAGGAGCAATTAACAGCTGCAAAGTCCGATTTAGATTCTATATTTGATAAAGGGATTAAGCGAGGGAAATTGTCGGTAGAAGCATGTAACGAAGCTCAAGCACACCTTCATTTTTCTACATCCCTAAAAGAAGCAGCTTCAGGAGCGGACCTTTTAATTGAAGCTGTGCCTGAGAAAGCAGAAATTAAAAGGAGTGTTTTTGAAACGGCAGATGCGTATTCTCCTAAAAGTTGTTATTTTGCTACCAATACAAGCACAATGAGTCCAACTGAAATTGCTTCATTTACAAAAAGGCCATCACAAGTCATTGCGATGCATTTCTTTAATCCGGTTCATAAGATGCCTCTTGTTGAAATGATTAGAGGACTTGAAACTTCTGATGAAACAGCAGAAGCGATTCAAAATGTTGCTCACCAGATGGGAAAAGAGACGGTCGTAGTCAACGAATTCCCTGGATTCGTAACAAGTCGGATCAGTGCACTTGTTGGAAACGAAGCATTTTATATGTTGCAAGAAGGGGTTGGTAGCCCTGAGGAAATCGATAAAGCTATCAAATTAGGACTAAATTATCCGATGGGTCCTTTTGAACTTGGGGACTTAGTTGGTCTTGATGCTCGCTTGAATAATCTGAAGTATTTACACGAGAAATTAGGTGAGAAATATCGCCCGGCTCCTCTCCTTGAACAATATGTCAGTGCAGGACGTCTTGGTCGAAAAACGGGGCGCGGAGTGTATGACTATTCCAAGGATGGTGAACTTGTATGAAGGAAGTTGTGATTGTAGATGCGGTTCGCACTCCGATTGGAAGGTATAAAGGAGCTTTAAAGGATATACGACCTGATGACCTTGGAGCCTTAGTCATAAAAGCTCTTCTTGAACGAAACCCAGATCTTAATGCGAATGAAGTGGAAGAGGTCGTATTTGGTAATGCAAACGGGGCGGGAGAGGAAAATAGGAACGTGGCACGAATGTCTGCATTGTTAGCTGGGATGCCTGTAGAGGTAGGTGGTACAACGCTTAATCGTTTATGTGGATCTGGTCTTGATGCTGTGAATTACGCTGCAAGGGCGATTATGGTCGGGGAAGGTGACATCTTCATTGCTGGTGGAACAGAGAGTATGACCCGAGCTCCTTATGTGATGGGCAAACCTGAAACCTCATACTCCCGTGGCAATCGTGAAATGTTTGATACAACAATTGGTTGGCGTTTCGTTAACGACAGATTGGCTGAAGCATACGGGACAGATAGTATGCCGGAGACAGCTGAAAACGTTGCGAAAGAATTTGGTATAACGCGTGAGGCTCAGGATGAGTTCGCTTACCATAGTCAACAAAAAGCGAAAATCGCTATGGAATCGGGGAAATTTAGCCAAGAAATAGTTCCTGTGACGTACTTTGATCGAAAGGGGAACGAAATTATCATCGAAACAGATGAACATCCTCGTCCGGCGACAACACTTGAAAAGTTAAATACACTCAAGCCCCTATTTTCAAACGGTACGATTACAGCAGGAAACGCTTCTGGAATTAATGACGGAGCATCTGCTTTATTAATGATGAGCGCCGAAAAAGCCAATTCGCTAGGACTTACACCCCTCGTTAAATACCGTGTTTCCGCAACAGCAGGACTTGAACCAAGAATTATGGGCATTGGACCAGTCTTTGCAACTAGAAAAGCTATGGCCCGTGCTGGAGTTACTTCATCTGATTTTGGATTAGTGGAATTAAATGAAGCCTTTGCTTCCCAATCGCTTGAATGCATGAAGCAGCTCGAGTTATCACCTGAACGAGTAAATGTAAACGGTGGAGCAATCGCATTCGGTCACCCTCTTGGGGCAAGTGGTGCGAGGATCTTAACCACCCTTATCCATGAGATGAAAAAGCAAGATATAGAACTTGGGCTAGCTACTATGTGTGTCGGGGTAGGTCAAGGAATTGCTACGATTGTTGAGAACGTTTAAGGAGGGTTTACACATGGAAGGGATTCATTGGGAGATAAAAGGTCATATCGCTTACGTAACATTATCAAGACCAGAAGCATTAAATTGCTTTAACTTTGCTACACTACAAGAACTTGTTGAGGTCGTTGAAACTTTACATGTACATCCGGATGTGCGCGTTGTAATCTTTACAGGAGCAGGTGAAAAAGCGTTCAGTGCTGGAGCTGATCTTAAAGAGAGAAAGACTTTAACTGAAACTGAAGTGAGAAGAAATGTAAAGAAGATTGGCGACGTATTTCAAGCTGTAGCTGAGCTTCCTCAACCGACAATTGCTGCCGTGAATGGATATGCATTTGGAGGAGGTTTTGAGCTCATGCTTGCTTGCGACTTCCGTTATGCCGTTGCAGATACGAAAATGGGGCTTACCGAAACAAGTTGGGGCATCATCCCTGGGGCAGGAGGTACGCAGCGTCTCCCTCGTTTAATCGGAGATATGAGAGCTAAAGAACTAATCTTAACAGCGAAGAAAATCACATCGCAGGAAGCGTATAAGTATGGCCTGCTTATGGAAGTAGTGGAGCGAGAATATTTGTTAGACCGATGTAAGGAACTAGCATCATTAATGCTAGCCAATGGACCAGTAGCTGTACAACAAGCAAAGTATGCCATTAATAAAGGGGCAGAGGTAGATTTAGGTACAGGGCTAGCGATTGAATCGAAGGCCTACGAGATTACCATTCCGACAAGAGATCGAGTGGAAGCATTAGAAGCTTTCGGTGAAAAACGTGCTCCTCAGTTTACAGGCAACTAAGTGTGAAAGATCTTAAGAGTCGATCGTCCTCAATTCATGTGCCTTTTTCCATATTCATGATATAATCGTAATAGTTTTCTGAATACGATGAAAAAAGAGATAAAGGATGTTACGGGGATGAATACTAGATCAATGATTTTCACCCTTTATGGGGATTATATACGACATTACGGCAATAAAATCTGGATCGGCAGCTTGATTCGTTTGCTAAAAGAGTTTGGTCATAATGAGCAGGCCGTTCGTGCAGCGATCTCACGTATGAGTAAACAAGGTTGGCTTAAGGCAGAGAAGAAAGGGAATAAAAGCTACTATTCCTTAACTGACATAGGGTTAAAGCGTATGGAAGAAGCGGGAAATCGTATTTTCAAACTGAATCCTGAAACGTGGGATGGGAAATGGCGTATGCTTTTTTACACGATACCAGAAGAAAAGCGTAACTTACGTGATGAACTTCGAAAAGAGCTCGTATGGAGCGGATTTGGTACGATGACCAACAGCCTTTGGATTTCACCAAACCAGCTTGAGGAAAAAGTCTACTCACTTGTAGAGAAGTATGAAATTGAGGAATATGTAGACTTTTTCATTGCTTCTTACGATGGACCTCATGAGAACCAGCGACTCGTAGAGAATAGTTGGGACATTGGGGAGATTAATGAGAAATACAATGAATTTATTGCTCATTATAGCCAGAAATTCATCATTGATAAGAACAAGATAAAAAGTGGAGCCATGAGTGATGCAGAATGTTTTGTGGAGCGAACCAAACTCGTTCACGAATACAGGAAGTTCTTATTCATTGACCCAGGCTTGCCAGAAGAACTCTTACCTGAGAAATGGTATGGAAGTTACGCAGGATCCCTATTTAGTGATTACTACAAAGAACTTGCAGAACCCGCAAACCGTTTCTTCGAACAAGTATTCAGCGATGGTAATGAAATGACCTTAAAAGATAAAGGATACAACGTTCTATCCCATCCGCTAATGCTTGATAAAGAGTAATAGACCTGTAAGACACACCTTTGATTAAAGGTGTGTCTTTTTTACATTATAGAACCGATTAAAGCTGAGGCAGGTCATGTGCTAGAAGAGTGCTTGGTCTTTCTGTGGGGCAACTTGCTTTCTACACTCCAATAAAGCTAACGGATACATTCTCTCAGTCCACAATTAATGTTGTATGTAGTCAATCAGTCGCCCTTCATAAACGAGTTACTCCTTTTGGCATTGTATATGGTGTGTTGGCTGGGGTATTAATTAGCGTAACAGGGTACTTTGGTAGTTTAACAGTATCCGTATTGAAACGAGACTTGCTTATAGGAGACAAGGAGAAATTTGAAACGCTCCAAGGTAAGTATTTAAGCAGGATTGATAGTTTAACTTACACCGCCCCTGTATTTTTTCACGTTACAAGGTATTTCTTTAATTTTATGTAAACATGGCAGGATGAAAAAAGGATAATTGGTTGCTCTGTAGGAGACAATCTAACTAGTGGTAGCGGGGTGGGTGCGAGTAATGCTAGCGAAGGTATCTGTTTAATAGAATGGCATCTTCCTTAGATCTTTTGAATTTTTTACTCATCTCAACACAAGTACCAATGGTTCTCAACTAAAGAGTAATGGGTCTTTTAAATATTGGAAAAAAGGGCAGAAGCTTAAAAGCTTCCGCCTTACGCATCTTGTGTTTCTCGTGCTTCTTCATTGTCCCTAGAATCATTTTGTATTTCTTTATACCTACGTTTTTGTCTGTACCCATAGGTAATGTTACGAACGAGTTCATCATTCTCAAGCCCTGCTCCAATTGCTCCTGCTAGAGTTGCCACAGAGGTAGCAAGCCAAGAAAGTTTAATATAATCAATCATTCCTGCTTCACCTTCTAAACCAGCTTCAGCTGCAAATAATTCAGCGGGTACGAAGACCCGAACAGCTAGGAAGAATAATATAAGAAGCATAGTATAATACAGTAAGACTGCTAAACTTAAAGTAATAACAGTGACGAGATTATAAACTCTTCTTAAATTGTATTTGCTGCGATGAGAAGGTTTTTCCCATAAATTATGGGCTAAGATGATCCAAATAATCATGCTAGATAAAGCTGTCAGCATTAAAGCGATAAAACGAATAGATTGGAAAGCTGCACTAAGTTGCCATAGAGTTGGGAAGATTAAGCCGTATGTACCTGTTGCAAAGGCAACAGCTACAACGCTCTTAAATGAAGGGAAAATCGTCCATGGACGATTGGCGTATACCATTCCCATTAATACACGCAGTCTTCCGTTTATTTTAGGAATGACAATAAAGCGGAGGCTATCTTCTTCATCTTCAGGAACTATTTTGCGAATAGGGGAGAAAAGCTTTGGGAGCTTCTTTTTTCTCTGGTGTTCTTGAGACGTATTATAATGATAATAATGAAGTTCACTAATGGTTTCAAGCACCACTTCCTTAAGCCGTTTTTTCATTGGAACAGAGCCGAAAGCAGGGAGCGAAATTTGAGAAATGCCTCGCCCTTTGTTAATATCAGCTAGCACAATATTGCCGTTCTCGTAGATTGGTAAGTCTGTAAGGCAAATCGCATAATCCCATTTGTTTTTTTGTTTTCGAATTTCGGTTTCTTCCATAATTTCGTTTGCGGTTTCAGCTGCTCCGGTTAGAGGATCAATAATCACATCAATCTCCCATTCTGAAGACGAGTCGATCTGATCAACCAGCAATTCAGGTAAGATCTCAGCTAACTTTTTGGCCATCTTTTCAGGCAATTCTGGGGCTGGTACTAGTCCGACTGCAATGTCACCCACTTCAGATTCACCTCCTTCCATTGTTTTAAGTTAACAATACCTATCTTCCACTCACACTTTCATTTAAAACTAGTTTTATATAAATATATTATGTTAGAAAAATAAAGTAAGAGTTAAGGCTGATAAGTTGGAGAGTATTAACAAATTGAAGAGACTTTCATCTCTCAAAGGACGATCTTGGCATTTTGTTTTAGGAAGACATGTAGAAAAATAAAATTTTTAGCATCTATTGACGAAATGGTCTCTCACTGTTAAAGTAGTAATTACTTATTCTTGTTCGGATTTATAATGAAAGAAAAAGTTACTCAAGCAAGTACTTTAGTCTGGAATGAATTTTTGAGAGCAATAATAGTAATACAATGTGGACTAGATCCACGCAGGAGGCAACAAACATGTTACAAGGTACAGTAAAATGGTTCAACGCAGAAAAAGGTTTCGGATTTATTGAAGTAGAAGGTCAAGACGATGTATTCGTTCACTTCTCTGCTATCCAAGAAGAAGGTTTCAAAACTCTAGAAGAAGGCCAAGCAGTTTCATTCGAAGTTGTTGAAGGCGACCGTGGCCCACAGGCTGCTAACGTTCAAAAGTAATTGAACGAATTAGAAAGAAGCTCTCCTATCGGAGGGCTTCTTTTTTTTATGGTATAGTGAATGAATTAGTTTAGGTTAAACCAATCTAAAGATACATAAAGAGCATCAATAGGAGGATTCTATAATGAAAGCAGTTCAAGTAACAGGATATGGTGATGTAGACAAACTCGAGATTGTAGATATAGAGCGACCTTCACCAAAAGCTAACGAGGTGCTCGTTAAAGTTATGGCTTGTGGGATAAACAATACAGAGATTTGGATGAGAGAAGGAGCCTATGGAACTGGCTCAAAATCAGGATGGCGTCCAGAAGGTGTGAAGTTTCCGAGAACACCTGGCTCAGATATTACTGGAGAAATTGTAGAAGTTGGAGAAGCAGTTAGCAAGACGATGATGGGTAGATCTGTTGTCCTTTTCCCGTTCACCTCAAGTGGTGAAGAAGGGGCTGAACACATTTCAGAAGATATGTCGTTTATCGGTTCTGAGTATGATGGAGGATACGCTGAGTATGTCGTTTGGCCAGCAGATCTATGTTACGAAATGCCACTAACGGATTACATACAGAGTGCCGTCTTTTCTGTAAGTGGAATGACAGCTTGGCATATGGTTGAGCAAATTCAGCCTATTGCTTCAGAGACCATTTTGGTAACTGGGGCAAACGGTGGAGTTGGCTCATTGAATGTGCAAATTGCTGCTCATGTATTTGGAGCAAAGGTAATTGCCGTTGTTGGAGACTTGGCTCTTGGAAATAAAATGAAAGAACTTGGCGCCGCGCATGTCGTTTCGTATAAGGCAGAGAATTTGGCCGAGGAAATACTCGAGGCAAATGGTGGTCCTATTGACTCAGTACTTGATGTAGTAGGGGATCCGTTATTTGATACTTCTCTACATGTGTTAAAAAAAGGCGGGAAGTTTTGTACGTCAGGTTCCGCAGGCGGCCAGAAGACTGAACTTGATCTTAGAACATTATACTTAAAGCATCTTACGTTTTATGGGTCCGTATTAGGAACACGCGAAGAATTTAAGCGAATGCTCCAAGCGATCTCTGAAGGAAAAATTAAGCCAGTGCTTGATCGTACGTTCCCACTTAGTGAAGCGAAAGAAGCTCAAACATATTTTAAACAATCTGGGAAAGTTGGAAAGATTGTATTGGTACCTGAAGAAGAATAGTAAAGGGAAGTTATGAGAGAAGAGCCGGTGTGTTCTTCTCTCTTTCGTTGACCTAGAGATTATCAACTCAGTAAGCTCCCTCCTAACTGAATATACTTGTATACAGTTACGTATACATAATTAGGTTAAATCGTTTTAATAACAGTAAGGGGGAGAACCGGTGAGTAAATTTGAGAATGGTTCAAAACAGCTCCGAAAGAAGCCTAATTTTCTTATACTAATGGTCGACCAGGAAAGGTACCCATCCGTTTATGAGACTACTGAAATTAAGAAATGGCGAAAGGAATATCTTGTTACTCAAGAACTGCTGAAGGAAAATGGATTGGAATTTCAACGCCATTATGCTGGAAGTGCAGCTTGTTCACCAAGTCGGGCCACTCTGTATACAGGGCAGTATCCATCTTTGCATGGTGTTACACAAACGAGCGGGGCAGCTAAGAGTGCCTATGATCCAGATATGTTTTGGCTTGATCCAAATGCGGTTCCAACGTTTGGGCATTATTTTATAGCTGCAGGTTATCGGACATTCTGGAAAGGGAAATGGCACGCTTCTGAAGAAGATATCCTCATTCCGGGTACGAAAAATGCTTATCCAAGCTACTCCCAAACTGGGGTGCCAATACCGGCTAACGTTAATACTTACCTTCTTGGAGACCGATTAAATCAGTACGGCTTTTCAGGATGGGTGGGTCCTGAACCTCATGGCAGTTCTCCGCGTAACACAGGTTCTTCGGCAGCTATTGGAATAGCTGGGAGAGACCAGATCTATGCAGATGAGACAGCCCGATTAATTCACTCTCTTGAAAAAGAGGAGGACACCTCTCCTTGGCTTATCATGTGTTCTTTCGTAAATCCTCATGACATCGCAGTTTTTGGAGAGATAACAGAGCTTAGTCCACTTTTTAATTTTCCGATTGATCCATCCGTTCCCCGTATCCCTAAAGCCCCGACGAGTAATGAGTCTCTGTCAACGAAGCCTGATGCTCAAGAGAGCTACAAGCGTACCTACCCACTAGCCCTGCAGCCTATAAAGGATAATCTATTTTATCGTCAACTCTATTATTCCCTACAGAAAAAGGTAGATGACGAAATGTTGAAAGTTTTCAAGGCTCTTGAGCAGTCTTGCTTCTATGAAGATACGATTGTCTTGTTTCTATCCGATCATGGAGAGTTATTAGGAGCGCACGGCGAGCTCTATCAGAAGTGGTATAACACGTATGAAGAATCCATCCATGTTCCTTTGATTATTCATAACCCCAAACTTCTTTCGGGTCGAGAATATACAGACATGATAACGAGTCACGTCGATGTATTACCGACGATGTTGGGGCTGGCTGGTGTGGACCCGTCACAGATACAGAACGAATTAGCAAAAAGTCATACTGAAGTGCACCCACTAGTAGGGCGTGATTTATCACCATTGTTAATAGGCAAAACACAATTTTTTCGAGCAAATGAACCAGTGTATTTTATGACAGATGACGATTTTACTAGAGGGCTAAATCAAGTAAGTGTGTCAGGGAAATCTTATGAGTCAGTCGTGCAACCGAATCATATAGAAGCAATTATTACTACAATGTTAACAGGTAAGGATAGGGTGGAAGAAGTATGGAAGTTTTCGAGATATTATGATAATCCACAATTTTGGAGTAATCCAGGGATTGATGATCAGACCGTGGTACAACGGGGAGACAGCTATAAAGAATGTGACGACCAGATAGGTCTGTGCATCACGGAAACGAAGGAAGAGCCTGTCCCTGATCAGTTTGAGCTCTATAATCTTACTCTGGATCCTCTTGAACAGGAGAACTTAGCCAACGAAGCCTTTCAGACACCTGAATCAAGGGTTATCATGAATCTGTTAAATTCAGCACTTGAAGAACAATGTCGTCAAAAGCGTTTATCTCCAACAAGCGGCTCGGTAACTGGTATGCCTTCTTGTAATGATAAATAGGTCAACAAGAGGTGAAGTACGAGGGTTATAAAGCCTATTCCACTATAAAAATAACCTAAGTGTCGAACTAAGACGCTTAGGTTATTCTTTTTTACTGAAAACTATTACAATTATGACAATATTATGGCAATATATGTATTGGAGGTGGAGTTATGAAAAACTCGATCATTCAAGGTATAGTAATGATTATTATGTTGTTGGTTGTTTCTTCTGCACCATTTGTGATCATAAATTCATTTGAAGGTGTGGAAATCGAGTATGCGATGATGATTGAACTGTTAAAAAGTATTCCCTCTATAGATTGGCTAGATCGTATAGACGCTGCATTTATAGAACGTATGGTTAGAACGTTTGTCCTCTTACTAGTAGCAATGCTAATAGGATTAACATTTGCACTAGTGCTTGGATTATTTGTTGCTCGTTTTAAAGTATTTCGACTATTCCGTGGGTTAATTGAAATGATTGCGATTGTACCTGATTTCATTATTATTATCTTTTCTGTTGTCATTGGTGTGCAAATCTATCAATGGACAGGTGTCCGTGTGCTGAGTTTTATGCCAGATAAGAATACGGCTCATTTTTGGTTTCCTGTCATTGTGTTATCAATTGCTCCTGCTCTTTATTTCTTAAAGCTTATACATGTTCGCTTCCTGCACATTAGTGGAGAGGATTATGTTCGAACAGCTGTCTCGAAAGGATTAGATATCACGACAATTAACTTGCAGTATGTATATCGAAATATGCAACCGTTTATACACGCTGAATTGACGAAGGGACTATCCCTTACGATTGGAAATTTGTTTATCGTAGAATATTTATTAAATGTGATCGGATTAACACATTACATATTTGCTGTTAAAGATTTTCCGGCAACGTTACTTGGGTTATGTGCCATACTCATTATAGCTTTATTCGTTTTTCTTATTATTAAATTTGTTCTCTTTTTATTTAGAAAGGGTTTAATCTATGAATAGAATACGTCAAATGAATCTTCCATTGTATATAGGCTTTTTCTTAGTGTTAGTGTTTATCTTTATTGCAGTAGCGGGCCCAAAACTAGCTTTACACCCCTTAGATCATAAAGTAGAAGTAGAATATCAAATAATAGATGGTAAAGGGATCGTGGTGGCGCCACCTGTTCAGGCGTTTACCGTTCCAGACTATCCACTTGGAACAGATAAGTACGGTTACGATCTCTTAACAAAACTTTTGTATGGTGCAAAATATACGATTGGAATTGCTATAGCAACAGCTTTACTTAAGATGGTGCTTGGGAGTGTGATAGGCCTTTATGCCGGGTCCTTAAAATCAGAATGGTCCTTTTGGAAAGCGGTCGAAAACTCGGTCAGTTATATACCGGTGTTTTTAATTCTATATTTTGTACTTCAACCTATCACGGTCAATCCCAGCCTTAAATCTATTGATCTTATTCTCGTGTTTATTTTTGTGATGACGGTGTTAAGTTTGCCAAGTACGATCGCATCGGTACGTAAACAAACAAGAGAAATCGTGAAGAAAGAATACGTTGAAGTAGCCAAAACACTCGGTGCTCGCCGTAACAGGCTTATATGGAAGCATATCTTTCCTCAGTTGAAAGAAGGGCTTCTGATTATGTTTGTTATGGAAATTGTATTTGTAATAACGGTCATGGGTCAGCTTGGAATTTTCCACTTATTTATGGGGGGGACCATTAAGCAAACCATGCCTACCATCTATTTATCTATGACAAACGAATGGGCAGGATTAATTGGACAGTCCCGAGGTCATATTTTTGGGAATCACTTTATTTTGATGGTTCCACTAGTAGCGCTTGTTCTAGCAACAAGTTCATTTGTCTTATTAGCAAGAGGGCTGCAAAACCATTTCCAAACGGACTATCAGAAAGCACCATGGATTCCGACGGGGCGCACTTCCCATCAGCCGCTTCCTAAAATGAAGATGAAAATGGGTGACCGCTTAAAGGTTACACCAGGATTTATCATTATGGGAGTATTTCTTTTATTATTTGCGGTAAGTATGGTGTTAGTATTGGGAGAAGTGGTCTGAATGGTCAGTGGACTAAAAAGATAAATGAGTTAAATAGAGAAGGCACACACTAAAGAACACCGAATTCTAACGTATTCGGTATTCTTTTAGTAAACTTGTATATTTGTTGGGTTGTGAAGAATATGTGTTGCCTCATTTACTTGTTCTTTGGAAGGTGGCTCTACACCTTCAAGTGGGTAAGGGACACCTAAGTTCTTCCATTTATATACGCCAAGCTTGTGATAAGGAAGAACTTCGATTTTCCGAACGTTTGAAAGAGTACTAATAAAGCGAGATAATTCAATTAAATCTTCTGGATTATCATTCCTTGTAGGTACCAGGACATGACGGACCCATACCGGTACATTCTTGTCAGAAAGGAGGGTAGCAAACCGTAATATATGTTTGTTCGTCATTCCAGTTAGCTCTTTGTGCTTGTCGGGTTTGATTTGTTTTAAGTCAAGAAGAACAAGGTCAGTCATCTCTAACAACTTATCGAGTTTCTTCAGAAAGTAAGGGGAGCTATTAAAGCAACCTCCTGATGTATCAAGGGTGGTGTGGACATCAATAGACTTTAGTGCTTTAAATAGCTCGATTAAGAAATCAATCTGGAGGAGTGGTTCACCGCCGCTAACCGTAACTCCTCCGTTTGATGCTTGAAAAAAGGGGAGAAAGTCTTTCACTTCTGCCACAATCTCTTCTACGGATTTCTCAATTCCTCCGTTCAATGTCCACGTATCAGCGTTGTGACAGAACTGACAACGAAGCAGGCAACCTTGCATGAAGAGCACATATCGAATACCTGGACCGTCAACTGCACCGCACGTTTCTATAGAATGGATACGTCCTTTCATGAAGGTCACCTCCTAATTAATTGTTTACTAATACAATTCTTCCGTTTATTTTACCAGCTTCTAAATCTGCGAAAATCTCATTAATATCTTCTAAATGTTTGGTTTCTACAATGGTCTTAACCTTACCTTCTGATGCTAATTGAAGCGTTTCTTGCAAGTCTTTTCGTGTTCCTACAATGGATCCTACAATGCTTACGCCATTCAATACAGTATCAAAGATTGGAACTTCCATTGTCTCTGGTGGTAAGCCGACAGCTACACATTTACCACCACGCTTTACCGCTCGATAAGCTTCGCCAAAAGCTTTCTTAGAGACGGCTGTGCAGATAGAGGCTTGCACTCCTCCGACCTCATGTTGAATTCGTTTAGCAGAGTCACCGTTCATTGGATTTGTGACTTTATCTGCACCAAGCTCTTTAGCTAGCTCAAGTTTTTCATCAAACGTATCCACTGCAATGACGTTGAATCCCATCGCTTTCGCGTATTGAACTGCAACGTGACCAAGACCTCCAATACCATAGATCGCTACCCAATCTCCTGGTTTGGCTTCACCAACTTTAAGAGCTTTGTACGTGGTCACTCCAGCACAGAAGAGAGGGGCAGCTTCAACATAGTCCAGATTGTCAGGGATGGTCACTACATAGTTCGCGTTTGCCAGGCAATATTCTGCATAGCTTCCGTCAATGGAATAGCCAGCATTTTGTTGATCTTTACAAAGCGTTTCACGGCCGGTTAAGCAATATTCACAGTGACCGCATGCAGAATAGAGCCACGGAATTCCAACTCGGTCTCCAACTTTCAAGTGAGTAACATCAGGACCAACCTCAACAACTTCACCTACGCCTTCATGACCTGGGATTAATGGTAATTTAGGTTTTACAGGCCAGTCACCGTGAGCCGCGTGGAGGTCGGTATGACAAACACCACTTGCTTTAATGTGAACAAGGACCTGGCCGTTTCCTGCGTGTGGTTTAGGAACGGTTTGGACTTCAAGGTTTTCTTTAAATTGATGAACAACAGCTGCTTTCATTGTATCGTGATTTGTACACATCTTTTGTTTCTCCCCTTTTCAAACAATGGATTTACAAACTTTCATGGAACGTGCGGTTTATGATATCAATTTGTTGCTCACGTGTTAGTTTAATAAAGTTAACGGCATAGCCAGACACTCTTACGGTTAGCTGAGGGTACTGCTCTGGATGATTCATAGCATCAAGTAGTGTTTCTCTATCAAACACATTGACGTTAAGGTGGTGACCTTTCTTAATCATATAGCCATCAAGAAGTCCAACGAGATTGGCGTATCGGGTTTCTTCCTCTTTACCAAGAGCTCGAGGAACAATCGAAAATGTATTTGAAATGCCGTCAAGCGCTTCGTCATACGGCAGTTTAGCAACCGAGCTTAAAGAGGCGAGTGACCCTTTTGTGTCTCTGCCGTGAAGCGGATTAGCTCCTGGAGCGAAAGGTTCTCCTGCTCTTCGTCCATCCGGTGTGTTGCCTGTTAACTTGCCGTATACGACATTGGATGTAATCGTTAAGATTGATTGAGTCAGCGTGGAGGCTCTGTACGTTTCATGTTTTCTAATCTTGTTCATAAACCGTTTCACAAGATCCACCGCGATCTGATCGACTCGTTCATCGTTATTGCCGTATTTCGGATAATCTCCCTCAACCTCGTAATCTATGACTAAACCATTTGTATCTCTTATTGTTTTTACTTTGGCATAGCGGATGGCACTAAGAGAATCAGCTACAACTGATAATCCGGCAATGCCGCAAGCCATCGTGCGTAATATATCCTTATCGTGTAGAGCCATTTCAATACGCTCGTAACTATACTTATCATGCATGTAATGAATGATATTTAGTGTATTGACGTAAAGTTCTGCAAGCCATTCAAGTGTGTGATCGTATTTCTCCATTACTTCTGTATAGTCTAGATATTCCGAAGTCACTGGAGAATGTGCTGGTCCTACTTGAACTTTCAAAATTTCGTCTATTCCCCCGTTAATCGTGTAGAGAAGAGCTTTTGCAAGGTTAGCCCGGGCTCCGAAGAACTGCATCTGTTTTCCGATTGCCATAGCTGAAACACAACAAGCAATGCCGTAGTCGTCTCCGTAATACTCACGCATGATGTCATCATTCTCATATTGAATAGAACTTGTTTTAATAGACATCTTTGAACAGTATCTCTTAAATGCAGAAGGGAGGTTTACTGACCAAAGGATCGTTAAGTTTGGTTCCGGTGCAGGGCCGAGGTTATCGAGCGTGTGCAAGAACCGATACGAACTCTTTGTTACTAAAGGACGACCGTCTTCAGTCATACCCCCAATGGACTCAGTAACCCAAGTTGGATCTCCACTAAAGAGACTATTGTATTCCGGGGTACGAGCAAATTTAACGAGACGAAGCTTCATAACGAAATGATCGACAAGCTCTTGAGCAGCCTTTTCTGTAAGTCTTCCTGACTTAATATCCCGATCGATATAAATATCAAGGAAAGTAGAGACACGCCCAAGGCTCATAGCCGCACCGTTTTGTTCTTTAATGGCAGCAAGGTAACCAAGGTAGAGCCACTGGAATGCTTCCTGAGCCGTGTTAGCTGGTTTAGAGATATCATACCCATAAATTTTTCCTAATTCTTTCAGCTCTTGGAGAGCCCTTAGTTGTTCTGAAATTTCTTCTCTTTCTCGAATGATCTCTTCAGTCATAGCAGCTTTGCTAAAGAAGACTTTATCCTTCTGTTTCTCTTCAATGAGACGATCTACTCCGTAGAGAGCGACTCTGCGATAATCTCCAATGATGCGACCGCGCCCATACGCATCAGGTAGGCCAGTGATAATGCCGGCTTTTCGAGCTAGTTTCATCTCGGGAGTATAGGCATCAAATACACCCTGATTATGGGTCTTTCGGTACTCAGAGAAGATCTTCTCTACCTCTTCGTCTAATTTATACCCATATGATTCAGCAGATGCAGCTGCCATACGAATTCCACCAAAAGGTTGGAGAGAGCGCTTAAAAGGCTTATCGGTTTGGAAGCCAACGATCTTCTCAAGTTCCTCGTCTAAGTAACCCGGACCATGTGAAGTAATCGTTGAAACGATGCGTGTGTCTAAGTCAAGAACACCACCCGATCCTCGTTCCTCTTTCGTCAATTTCATCACTTGTTCCCATAGTGTTTGAGTATTTGAGGTAGGCCCTTCTAGGAAGGCCTCATCACCTTCATAAAGCGTGTAATTTTGTGAGATAAAATCTCTGACATCAATAGTAGATTGCCATTTTCCTTCATTAAAACCGTTCCAAGGTGGACTGCTTGTCGTCATGTCGAGTGTTTTCATCTTCATTTCCTCCTCTTTGGGAAGTAGTAGGATTCATTTACTATGCTCAATGTTTCACAATCTTTCCACACTCTTATTATACTCCGGTAAATTCGAAAAAAACAGTGTTTATGAGGAATGTTCTTACAATGTTCAAATTTATCCATTTTCAAGTAAAATAGTTCGAATTAGGATTTGAAATCAAACCACAAATAAGAAAATGCCAAGGGACATACTAGAGAGTAGTTTGAATATTCTATATAATGAAACGATGAGGGGGGTATCTTGGTATATGCTGCTTTAGTCATCTTATTAATCCTGCTGTTAAGCTTAGAAACCATTATTAGAAAAAAGTTTAATATTGAACGAAGATACGTAACAGATACAAAAGGAAAGCACATCGACCGCTGGGGAAGAGGGGTGTTACTTTTAATCGCAATTAGTGTATTGGGTTATGCAATTTTTTCACATGCGTCAGGAATGAAATGGTATCTGATGGGGATTTATGTGGCTCAATTCGGTTTTCAGGCCATCATGCAATGGATGTTTTTAAAAAGGTCAAAAGAATATGTAATTACGAGCGTCTACCTCGCTCTTGGTGTATTGACCATTTATAACATAGACATTCTATTTAGAGATTTAATGTAGGAAAGTGGGCATGAGTATGGAATGCTATAGAAAGATTCATATTTTTGGATCGGTGGCAAGTGGAAAAACAACAGTTGCAAAGAAGTTATCACATACCTTAGAGATCCCTTATTATGAACTGGATAATATTGTTTGGGATCGGGAGCCACCTGAAGATGTTAGGCGTTCTGAGGAAGAGCGCGGGGGAATTGTTCAAGAGATAATCGTGTCTGATACCTGGATTATGGAGGGGGTGCATTTAGGTTCTTGGATGACAGATAGTTTTAGAGAAGCAGATGTGATTCTATTTCTCGACCTACCCTATTATCTTAGAAGAAACCGAATTCTATCACGCTTCCTGAAACAAAAGCTAAAACTTGAAGAGGTTCATTATAAACCTACCCTGAGAATTTTGAGAAACATGCTCAACTGGAATAAAACGTTTGAGAGTAGTTGGAGATTTAAGTTCTTATACGAATCAGGAGTCGATTTGGATAAAGTTGTCTGTATCAGAAATAGAAGAGATTTAAATAAGCTAATACATAACTTAAGAGATTTTAAGAGGATAAGATCGTAATCAGAGAGGAATATTGGTTTACGTTAGAATGGGATAAAATGGTTGATTATGAGGTGGTGCTTTGAAATAATACTCATAATCAGATAATAATATGGGGTTTAATTTCGAGAGGGGATTATAATGCAGCTTTTGATTGCTATATTAATGATTGTTGCGCCAGCTTTGTTCCTTGTTAACTGGAAGAAGTCTGGATATGATTGGGGTACAGAAGAGCCACATAACAAATAATGGTCGACAAAAAGAGCCGTATCTATAAAAGGGAAGCGGCTCTTTTGTTCATGAAGATGAATGCAAAGCATAAGGTGAAAAGTCTGAGCAACTTGAATGAGTTCGTGAAACTTCTTTAGATATGAACCGACAAAGTAAGTGGGAGGCGATTGTATGAAACACTTTCTAGTCGGTTTGATTGTATATCTTGGATTGGTGATCATGCCAACCCAAGCACTAGCAACCTCATGGGCTTATCCATTTGTTGTGTGGGACAATAGTTTATACATCGTTACTGATCAAGAGGTGACAGATGTTGGGGAAAGAATTGGACAAGTAACTCGTTATTCAGACATGGAACAGTATGGGGGCAACTTCAGTAATGTGTATGAAAAAGGTACAAACTATTATGCAATTAAGGGTATTCCCACATATCAATCCATAGCTGTTAAAGAAAAGAGTGGAAGATTTGTTAAAGCTGACTGGGAAAAAGAGTATACGTATGGTTCCGCTTTTCCTGTGGGATTGGTAAGTATGGTCGCAGTGCTCATTGTTATAGGGATGATTCTTATATATTTCACCCGCCGGAGTTCTTTGAGGCAGTAATAGGTTATAGTGATAATTAAAAAGAAATGTAGTGGTGATCGGCTTAAATGAAGGACTATTTTCAGCTTCTCGTGAAGTTGGGAATGGTCTTTTGTTTATGGATAACAGCATTTCAATATAATGGTCCCCCTTTTTGTTCTAACTTCTTCCAAATAAGGGGGCCTTTTTTACGCTTTACATCCTAAGTGAAAATGTATTCCTATAGAGCCCCATCATAATAGAAGAATTATTCGAAGATTCTAAAATGGGTGGAGTCATTGTGGGACATCGAAAGGCCGCCCTTAATGATTAAAGAGGAGGAACATAAGTGAGTAGATTTACAAAGAAGATTACAACAAGTCTTTTCACAAGCTTGTTAGCTGTAACAGCTTGGAGTGCACCAATTACTCATGCTCAAACAGAATTTCCGGATGTTAATGAAAATGTTACAGGAAATGAGGAGATTCAGTATTTAGAGGACAAAGGAATTATTCAGGGGTATTTGGATGGAACTTTCCGTCCGGGGAACAATGTATCGCGCATGGAAGCAGCAATCATGCTGACGCGAGAATTGGGCTTATCGACTGAGGATAGACCGAATCCTAATTTTGATGACATTTCAACAGAACATCCTCATTACAAGTATGTAGCTGCTTTAGTGGATGAAGGTATCATTAAAGGTACTGATTCTAATGAATTTCAACCCGATCGCAATATAAAACGAATTGAAATGGCTGCAGTATTAACAAGAGCCTATAATCTAGAAAATGAACCGATTTCTAAAGAATTTGATGACGTGAGTGGGAACCGTAAGTATGTTAGTGAAGTTGTATCCAATCGAATTTCGGTAGGCTTTCCTGACAATACATTCCGTCCGAGCGCCCCAACGACTCGTGCACAATTCTCAATCTTTTTAGCACGTACAATGGATAATCAGTTTAAAAAGTACTTGTCTAACGCTAAAGAAGATCCTAATTTTGAATCAATAGACAATGAGGACATTCGTGGAACGTACATATGGCATGCCGAAAATGTTATAGAAGAACCAAACGAAATTTTAGAGTTTGCAAAAGAAAATGATATTAACTTGCTCTATACTCGTTTAGATCGTACGCAAGATTACACCGTTTACAATGAATTCCTAGAGAAAGCTCACGAAGCTGGTATAGAGGTTCACGCTATGGGAGGCCATCCAAATTGGGCTCTTAAAGAAGGTGAAGAGCGTCTTAACATGTTTATTGACTATGTTACCAGTTATCAAAAAGTTGTTCCTCCAAGACAACAATTTGATGGAATTCACCTTGACATTGAACCTTATGTCTTACAGAACTGGGATGGGAATCCAGAAGACATCTTAAAGACCTGGAAGACGAATATTCAAGTTTTTGTTGACGAAGTGAAGAAGGATTCTGATTTAGAAACGAGTGCAGATTTAGCGATCTGGCTAGACGATCATAAAACCCCAGGACAAGAGGACATTTCCTTCAGTAAGTGGTTCATTAGCAAATTAGATCACACAACACTTATGGCTTTCAGAGATTCAGCAGAAGGATCTAATGGTATAATCGATGTATCGAAAAAAGAAATGGAATTTGCAAAAGAGCTAGGTAAGGAACTTCTGGTATCTGTTGAAATGAAGCAGATTAAAGAAAATAAACACATTTCATTCTACGAAGAAGGTAAACAGTTTATGGAAGAACAGTTAGATGAAACAAAGAGTTATTTTAACGATAACCCAAGCTATCATGGCAATGCTGTTCATGCTTATGAATATTGGAAAGTAGCGAACGAATAAGCTCCTTGAAGTGGTCTTGTTACAATTAGAACAATGCTGTGTTCATTAACAAAATAGTGTGTACAAAAGACTATTCTTAGCTTCTGATGAGGTTGAGAGTAGTCTTTTTTCGAGGTAAAAGGAGCATTATTTATTAAAAATGTATTAAATTAAGAATACATGGAGAACAGATCATTGCAGCTAACATTGATAAAGTTTTTATCGTGACAGCTTTGACGAACGAATTTAATATCAACCGAATGGAACGATATGTGCTACAAGTGTATGAGAGTGGAGCAGTACCTGCAATCATTTGTACGAAACAAGATTTGTGTGAAGATGTCGGTCGTCGATTGGAAGAACTTACACTTGCTGCTCCTGGTGTGCCGGTTTATGCAGTGAGCAATCTTACAGGTGAGGGTATTCAAGAGTTAAAGAGTGAGTTGAAGAAAGATGAGACCATTTCTTTAATTGGTTCATCAGGTGTAGGGAAGTCAACGCTTATAAACAGCTTAATGGGTGAGGATATACAGCTTACACAAGAAGTTCGTTTTGGTGATGATCGTGGACGTCATACCACAACGCACCGAGAATTGTTTTCTCTACCGAATGGGACGACTGTAATAGACACACCTGGCATGCGGGAATTGCAGCTTTGGGGGAAAGAAGATACTGTAGGGAAGACATTCTCTGACATTGAAGAGCTCAGTTCACAGTGTAAGTTTCGCGATTGTAAACACCACAGTGAACCTGGGTGCGCTGTGAAACAAGCCATCGAATCAGGGGAGCTTGAAGAAGGGCGTCTAAAGAATTATGAGAAATTAAAACGCGAACTTCATCGTTTGGCGCTCAAAGAACAGTACAGTGCCCACCGTGTGAATCGGATGCTTCGCGGGCCAAAGTCATATAAAAGATAATGATAAAAAAGTCAGCTTCATTTTAAAATGAAGCTGACTTTTTTAATAATAAGGTGAAATCATTAAGTAGACTACTACGCCGGTAATACTAACATATAGCCATAAAGGCATTGTCCAACGTGCAATTTTACGGTGCTTGTCTACTTTCATAGAAAGTCCACGGAAAAGTGTAAGCAAAGCTAGTGGCACGATAGCAGCGGCCAAAACAATGTGAGTAATCAAGATAAAGTAGTAGATATACTGAATGAACCCTTCTCCGCCGAAAGATGTAGAGCTCGCCATAGAGTGATAGGTCAGGTATGAAACTAAGAACAAAGCAGTTGATGTAAACGCAGCAAAAATAAAGCGTTTATGCCACTTTACATTTTTTCGGATAATCATAAATAATGCAGCGAACAAGAAGACTGTAGTAAATGAGTTTAATACAGCATTTGTAAGTGGCAATATGGTAATATCAAAGCTTGAACTGCTTTCTATTTTCGGTATAAATAAAAGGGCTACGACAATGGCGTTAATCGCAATGGATAGGCCAACGACCCAAGGTACATAGTTGAAATTTTTCTCAATTTGCAAAATCTCTCAACCTTTCTATGATAAATCGTTCATTTTCGAGTATAGCGAAAATGAACGAAAGATTCACTACTGAACTGTCTTGAACAGTGACAAATTTGTTAATTTTTTTGGTTGAGAAACTTTATGCACTAAAAAGACTACAGCAATTAGGGGTTCTTTTGTAAGTAACCAATCTATACCTGCCTTGCGTGAGAAAATCAGCTAATTCGTAATTTTAGTAAAGGGTGTACGCTTATTCTCTATAATTTACAGTTAAGGTGAGGGGGGATATCTTGTATAATAAAGGTAGTTATACATATATTTAAACGAAGGAGTTAAAAAATGGACCCGATTTATTTCTTTGTTATTGCGGTATTAATTGCTACTGGGGGTATTAGTTTTATTTCAAGAAAAGCTCTTCATGATGTAGCTCAAAAGCCGGATAATCTGCAATCGATTCAAACGAAATTATTTATGGGTGTTGCTTTAGTTGAAGTGATTCCAATTGTGTTAGTAGTTTTTGGATTTATCAATCTTGATCAATCGACTATCAATCCAGTAACTCCTCTCATTCTGGTGGCAATCATTACAGTGATAAATGGAGGTCATGTATTCAAAACCTACCTCAGTCTTTTGGGGGACGCTGATAAACAAGCGAAAGAAAAGCTCCGTATGCTCTTCATGGTTTGTCTTCCATTGTTAATGGCATTCCCGATCGTAGCTGGTGTCGCCACAATGACGACTACAGGAAGTTAAATAATAAGGCAAAGGTCATTTTCCTTAGGGGAGAATGACCTTTTTTTGTTGGTAAATCTATGTTCTCTTAATCGTGTGGGGGAGTATATGCCTGATGTTCTAATACGATCTACATTTGTGTTAGTATCTGTTTGTTTATTTTGTTTTAGTAATTATGTTAATAAAATATTATGCCTGTGTAGTGATTAATATATTTCTTCTAAGCCTTTGAATACAGTGTTGCTTGAATAAGTGCAAAAAATAAAATTATGTAGAAATATAATTATGAGGTTTTAACTGAATGCAGAAAAGGTAAGTGAAAGTATTCCAATATTTATGGAGAATGGTATGAACGGGAGGGGAAGAAATGAAAAATGTAACAGCTGTATTCTGGTATGCCGTTACAGTATGTGGTCTTTTTGTATTGTGGGGGGTTTTAGCTCCAAATAATTTAGAAACGGTTTCAAGTCAGGTTACAGCGTTTATATCTAAAAGATTTGGTTGGTACTACCTATTGCTCTTTGTGGTTATTTTTGCGTTTTGTGTTTATTTAACTTTTTCAAGATTTGGGAAATTGAAATTAGGTAAAGAATCTGATCAACCTAGCTTTAGTTTGCCAACGTGGTTTGCGATGTTATTTAGTGCAGGTATGGGGATGGGAATGGTCTTTTGGACAACGTCTGAACCTATTTCGCATGCGTTCAAGAGTTCACCTAATGCAGAACTGGGAACAGATTTAGCTATTAAGGAATCGCTCCAATATTCTTATTTTCATTGGGGAGTTTCTGCTTGGGCTATTTATGGGATTGTTGCGCTTGTGTTGGCTTACTTTAAGTTCCACAAAGGGTATCCAGGTCTAATAAGTGCTACGCTCGTGCCACTTCTAGGGGGAGAGAGGATGAAGGGGGTGCTGGGTAAATTGATTGATACATTAGCTGTATTTGCGACAGTGGTCGGAGTTGCTGCAACATTAGGGTTTGGGTCAGCTCAAATTAATGAAGGACTTTCGTTTTTATTTAGTGTTCCATCTAATTATCGTGTTCAGATGATTATTCTTGGCGTTTCCACGATCTTATTCATTATTTCTGCTTATTCAGGTATACATAGAGGGATTAAGTATTTAAGTAATATTAATATGGGGCTTGGCTTTGCGTTATTGATCTTATTGTTCATTGTCGGTCCAACATTAACCATTTTGAACTTGTTTACAAACTCACTGGGTAACTACCTTACAAATTTCGTCGATATGAGCTTTCGAATCGCTCCCTTAAACGAGGAGAATAGAGGATGGATTAATTCATGGACGATCTTCTATTGGGCTTGGTGGATTTCTTGGTCTCCTTTTGTTGGAATCTTTATTGCACGTATATCGAAGGGAAGAACGTTAAGAGAATTTATGGCTGGTGTATTAATTGTTCCGTCTCTTGTTTGCTTTATTTTCTTTGCTGTATTTGGCGTTTCCGCATTAGAATTAGAACAGAGTGGAGTAGCAGACATATCACAATATGCTCTTGAAACTGCCACGTTTGGGATGTTGCAACACTATCCTTTAGGTACATTGATGTCCTTCATTACGGTGTTTGTAATCGCCATTTTCTTCATTACATCAGCAGACTCAGCTACATTTGTTTTAGGCATGTTAACATCTAAAGGTTCATTGGAGCCAACAAGTATGGTGAAAATTGTTTGGGGTGTCATGCTTTCCTTTGTAGCAGGAATCATTGTATATTTTGGTGGGACCCAAGGGTTGCAAAATATTCTAATTATCTCAGCGCTGCCATTCTCAGTTGTTCTTCTGCTTATGTGTGGTTCGTTTTACAAAGCGGCTAGCAATGAATTGAAAAATGAAAGAGAACTAACAAAAAAACATAAGTGGAAGCGAGAAGTTGCTTCTTCTGCGTCAAAATAGAGTTAATAGAAAACCCCGTCAGATATAATGATCAGACGGGGTTTAGTGTTATTTTTTTGAAGCTCTTTCAATCTGTTGTGCAATACGCACTTTCTTTTTGTTCGAAACTTCATTAAGCTTCTCTTGAACTTTTTCTTTCTTATTTCCTTTACTTAACTTGTGCTTAAGCTTTTCATCTTCTGCATGTAACTTTTCAAGTTTCTTTTCAACTTGCTTAGACTTCTCTGCACCGTCCATAAACATGGTTACCTGTTCTAGTTCATCCGCTGGGATGTTCGTAAAGAGAGTACTAGATTCTTCATCATAGTAATAGGACTCTTTTGTTCGATTCATCTTGTCTACGCTAGATGCCTCTTTATACAATGTAGCATTTGAACGTACAAAGTGAGGCTCTTCTACATCATGAAGTTTCACTGTATAGGACTGAAGATCAGTGTCGTATTGCTCCACTTCTTTATCCTGTGTGAACGTATAGAGGGATGAATTGTGCTTTTGTACGTTGAAGTGGGTCTTGTTAAATTCACCCTCTTTATAATCTTCTGTACTGCCATCATCTTCAATGAATGTATAGTTTGCTTCATCAGCTACATACGTATCAAGAGTTAGATTTTCAAGTGGTTTCTCGCCCGTGTGCTGTTGAACGCTGCGTTCAGGAATGATGGAATCATTCTTCACGTAAAGTGGAATTGTAGATAGATCAGCTTGTTTGGTGATGGTTTGTCCACCTTCGAATTGTTCGCCAGTCCAGTAATCGATCCACGTTTCACCTTTTGGTAGATAAACTTCTTTAGATGTAGCGCCTTTCTCAACAACAGGAGCAACCATTAGTGATTCACCAAACATAAACTGTTGACTGATGTCGTGTGTGTTCTTATCTTCTTGGAACTGATACACAAGTGGCTGCTGTACTGGAGTACCATCTTCGCTTGCTTTAATAAACGTGTTATAAAGATAAGGCATTAGCTCGTAACGTTTCTCGATATATTTCTTACTGATATCTTCCACTTGTTGTCCATATTGCCAAGGTTCTTGGCCTGGGATATCTTTTGCTTCTGTATCAAATGCCACCGTACTTCCGTTGTCAGCATGAATGCGGGAGAATGGGTTGAACATGCCCATCTGGATCCAACGTGCGAATAGTTCGCCAGAAGGGCGCTTAGCGAATCCGCCAATATCATTACCCACGAATGGAATACCGGATAGACCTACGTTACTATTCATAGGAGTAGACATCTGTAACGATTCCCATGTACTAGCGTTATCTCCTGTCCATAAAGTGGAATAGCGCTGAGAACCAGCATACATATCTCGTGTTAATACGAACGGACGTGTATTATCTTTGTTCACATCAAATGCTTGATCTGTAGCCTCAGCTTCATAGTGGGCGAACATGTTATGGAATTCAGAGTGATCCATATCTCCGTACTGTACATCAAGTGGCTGCGTCTTCGTTGCTGTATCGAATACAGCTGGTTCGTTCATATCATTCCAAATTCCGTCAACACCTGCGTCCATAATCGTGGCGTGACTCTCTGCCCACCAGTCTTGTACTTCTTCGCGAGCGAAGTCAGGGAATACAGATTCTCCAGGCCATACTTCTCCAACATAAGGACTGCCATCTGGGTTCGTTGCCCAGTATCCATTTTCTGTACCTTCATCATACATGTAATATCCAGGATCCTTCTTGATACCTGGGTCACTTACAGCAACAGAGCTAACACCTTTGCTTTCTAGATAGTCATTGAAAGCCTTTGGATCCTTCGTGAAATCTTCTCCCCAGGTGAAGTTACGAAAGCCGTTCATGTGGTCAATGTCTAAGTGAACAGCATCTAATGGAATATCTTTTTCGCGATATGTATCGACGATATTCTTAATTTCATCGGCTGTTTTATATCCCCATTTACTCTGGTGCAAACCGAGAGACCATTTTGGAGGGCGCTGCATAGAACCTGTAAGGTCTGTGTAGCGGTTTACAACATCCTGTATTTCAGGGCCGTACGCAAAGTAATAAGTTAACTGACCATCATTTGCATAAAAGTAATAGTAATCATCACTTTCACTTGCCATTTCATAATAAGAGCGATGGCTGTTATCAAAGAAGATTCCGTAGGCTTTATCATCTTTGAGACCGATAAAGAATGGAACCGTCGTATATAAGTACTTCGTATCTTTGCTGTAATCATAAGCATCGTTGTTCCACATGCCGATACTTTCTCCACGTTTATTTAACTTCCCGGCTTGTTCACCAAAACCGTAGAAATCCTCATTTTTCCCAGTGTCCTTAAATACGTAAGGCTTTCCATCTTCATAACCGGAACCATATTTCATGCTGTCCTGGTTAATGACGTTACCTTTGTCATCCATAAATTTAACACCAAATGGCTCTTTATTAATACTTACTGTGATTTCATCCGTTGAAAGGGTAACGGTTGCTTCATCTTCCTCAACATTAAATCGAGGAGTATCCCAGTCAGTCTTGTTAATAGCCGCTGTTGCTTCGTCTTTTTCTCCTTGTTTTAGGATAGAGACCTTAGCGAGGTCAGCAGCTTTTAAACGAATGAAGGCTTGATAATTGTTTGAGAGGGTGAGTTGAACACCGTTTTCTACTTCTTGTACACCTTGTACTTGCAATTTCTGTTTCTCTGCAGCTTCTTTGTTTAATTCCTTCTCAGGATAAACGTCTGCTACGGCTAATACGTTTGATGGAGTAGCTACAGGAACAAGTAAGCTTGTTGCTAAACTTGCTGTCGCTAATGTTCTAATTGTTCTAGAATTACGCAAAGTTCTTCACCTCTTCTAAAAATTTTAATAAGTTTGTATTTCACAACAACTGTACATTCAAGAAGAAGCACCGGTCAATTGTAAATGGAGGCCTCATTTTATGAGTATAATAGACTATTTTTCAAGCGTTATATTTGTATATACAAGCGTTTAGGTTATTAATAGGTTATAAAAAATTTAATACAAAAGAATGATGAATTATATTAATTCTATATTAATTAGGGTTACTTTATTATTATGTGGACCGCTGTAAAATAAGTATGAAAGGCATACATATCCAAACTTGTCATTTCGTTAAATGTGTTGTATTTGTACTTTGGTATGGATGCTTAATAGACATGTGGAGTAATGGTAGAGGGGGGAGGGATAATGGAATCGGTTAACAGCGCATTAGGAATAATGGTATGAGTAAATAATCCTTACAGTAACTATGATAGCTCTATCAAAGACGAAAAACATAATCACAAACCAATATGAATTTAATACAAATGTGAGGTGGATAATTTTATATATACAAAAAGGACCTACCAGTAACTAAAGGCCCTTTTTCCTTCTACAGTTGATTCTTCACTTGTCTTTCTATCGTATCGTTCACAACGGTTTCTGCAGCTCTTTCTTTAACGAATTGTATAGATTCTGTTTGATCGATTGCTAGTTGAAAGCTATGTTGAATATCGGTGGGATAGAAGTGCCACACGACCCAGGCGGCGATTGAAATGAAAACAAGTACTATAATAATCATAAAAGGTCGCTTGCCCATTTTCTTCTCCTCCTAATTGGATATCATTTCTGAGTTAGGTGTTATATTTTATCCATTCAGAAGAGAACTGTGCGTGGGCATGTTGATAAGTAATCATAATCAGTAGTCATAATTAATGGGTATTATCTTTTCCTGGAAATTCTGTGTACAATATTAATAATAGAAGAAATGAGGGATTTATAGTGGAATTTAGTGATTTTACAGTAGCGCAAATAAGAATTGCACGACCTACAGATCAATTCGAGGAGGTCATTAATTTTTATGAGAAGGGTTTAGGGTTACGCCGATTAACAGAGTTCTCAGGGCATAGGGGGTATCAAGGGATTATTTTAGGTTTACCGAATGCACCGTACCATCTTGAATTTACTAAGCATGACTATGGAAGTCCTTGTCCTGCCCCAACTCAAGATAATCTATTAGTCTTTTATATCCCTTCATCCTATGAAATCAATGTGGTTGTCAATCGTCTGAGCGAGATGGGATATAGTGAAGTCCCGCCTGAAAATCCATATTGGGAAGAAAAAGGAACAACGATTGAAGACCCTGACGGATGGCGTGTTGTGCTGATGAATACAAACGGGATTTAATGAGAAGGAATTGGCTGTGAAAGAATGCTAGCCGAACCATGTTTGCCGTGGGGACAACTTCCATTCAATTAGCGAAATGGATGGGTGAGAAGACTGTGACTGGAGTAGTTGGTCACAAGGATAAAGCTGAAGTGGTGACCAAAGCAGGGGCTGATGAGGTTTTGCTTTCCACTGATTTTCATGAACACATTAATGCTCAATTCGGAGGAGTAGATGTCATATTAGATTCAGTAGCTGGAGATGTTTCTGAAAAGAGTATGGACTGTCTTGTCCAATTTGGAAATGCTGGGGGCGTCCAGGAAACTTTAAAACAAGTGACCTTCATAAGAGTTGTCGGTCTGTATTAGGGTTTAGTCTTGGAACTACAAGGCTAAATCGACCTGAGTCTATTAGGCAAGCGGCAAGTGAAGTGCTTACTCTATTAGAAACAAACCAACTATGTTTACATATAAGCAAGGAATACCCCCTTGAAAAAGCTTCTGAAGCCCATGCTTGGTTAGAATCAAGAAAAAGTACAGGTAATTTGCTTTTGAATATACATTAGAAAAATTTATGCATCAGGGATAATAGCGTAAATAGCGATTTTCTCATGAGCTAGTGTTCGAACGACTTCAGGTATCTGTTGCATCGTAATAGATACTATATAGCCATGTTCTCTCGTCTCAATTTGTCCAATAAAATCAAGTGATTCTAGTGTTGAGTAGGCGGTTTCTAAATCGGCCACTTCAAAATAGACTGGAAACCGTTCACCGCTATAATCTAAAGGACTTCTCTCTGTATTCATAGCCAACCCCACTTTATATATAGTAACTTTATTATACCATATTAGGAGATTTATTTGATAAGGTTTAAAAATAAATCGAGTTCCTTATTTCTTGAAGTTGTATATTGTTTACCTTCAAACATTATTTGTAACGATCAAGGAGTTAAAGCGACAGTTGGTAGTAGAGGAGGAGTTCTATGAAGAAGCTATTAATGATTATGCTCATTTTAGTGTTAATGGGTTGCGGTCTAGAGACAAAGGATTTAGGAGAGTATTATGAAGGAGACTTGTCTCATATAACACATGTAGAGATCAGGAGTGGTGAAACGGGAGAAATGAGAGTCATAGACGATAAAGAGAGGCTCCAGGTATTCCTTAATGAAGTGAAAAATGTTCAATTTATCCCACAGGAAAATCAAGAAAAGCGGAGTGGTTTTCGCTATTCTGTAAACTTATATAAAGGAAATGAAAAAACATTCGGATTTTCCATGAATATGGTTAATGGTCATTACTATGATACAGAACCAAATCTGTTTCCTATTGTAGACAAATGGTTTAAACGAGAGGGAGCAAAAGCAATTAATTGAAAATGGTAAGCTGGTTATTTAGTAGCGTGTTTGGTGTCAAGGTTGAAGGAAGAGAATAAACGTACGAAAGGCACTCATAAGTGATTCTACTTATGAGTTTTTTGTTTTGGATTGATAAGAATCTCCTAATTCAGAAAAAAGGATTTTAGAGAATTTTTAGTTTAGCGCGTGTTAATTAGGGGAGACCATGAGTGTAAGCATATTTTATCTCAGAAAAACGGTTTATATTTGTGAAGGAGAGCCGATAAATAAAATAAACGGTAGACTAATATATAAAGAGCAAGAGAAGTTTGCAGTTTTAAATAGTTATAATATAGGGGTTGTACTTATCTTGATATAAGAAGCCGTCTACTTTTTGCTATACTGTTAGTACGTATTAAAAGAACGAATGAAAGAAGGGATACCTTGAACCAATACCTGACATCAATTGACAACCCGATTGAAACTGTACGCTATAAAGGTCTTACAGTTAAATTACTTGCAACCGGTGATGGAACAGAAGTTATTCATCACTTGCTAGAAGAGGGAGCAAGATGGTCGATGCAACCACAAGAAGGAGGGACGGCGTCTGAGAGTATCTTTATCTTAAGTGGATCAATGAAGGTAACTGTAGAAGGAGAGACAAAAGTAGTATCACCTGGTGATGTCTTGTCCGCATCGCCAGTTCAACATGGATTTATATTCTCAGCGCTAGAGCAAACTGAATTTATTTACATAGCTTCACAACCTGTATTCCAGTTCTTTTCGGAGCTTTTGAGAGAAAATCAAGAACTAGCAGTAGAAGTTGCACTTAAAGATGGATATACTGCTGATCACTGCGAACGAATTATGCAAATGTCTATGTTAATTGGAGAAAGGATGGGGCTTTCGCCAGTTGATATGTGTACCTTGAACTATGCTTCGTATCTTCACGATGTCGGGAAAATTAAAATCCCTAAGTCTATCTTGCTAAAGGAAGGCCCTTTAACAGCAGAAGAATGGGAAGAAATGAAAAGGCACTGTAAATATGGCAAAGAACTATTAGAAGAAACTGATAGTCCTTATATGAATATGGCTTCGCAAATTGTTGAACAACATCACGAACGCTATGATGGGAAAGGTTATCCTAAAGGTCTTCATAAAGATGAAATCTCTCCTTTAGCTTCTATTGTAAGTGTAGTAGACGCCTTTGACGCCATGACCACAGACCGTCCTTATCGTAAAGCGATGAGCGTGAACGAAGCCGTTCAAGAATTGAAAAGGAACAATGAAACTATGTTTCACCCGGAAGTTGTAAAAATTTTCATTGATTTAATTCCTCAATGGAGTAAAATGAAACAAGGGGTGTAAAATTATGAAAAAAATGGTAGGTTTCTTAATCGTTGCTGCTCTAGTAGCAGGAGTTGTTGAACCACAAAGTGTACCAGTTCCATTATTCTAATTATTGGACGAGCTCTTTATTCATGTGAATAGAGAGCTTTTTCATTTTCTATTAAATACTTAGATATTACTCTGATCTCCATCCTATTCCCCTTTGAAAACCTACCTCATGGCGCTTATGGTTAGCTTAATTTTTACGTATTGAACTTCCCATAAAAACCTGAATAAGTATCTATAATGTTTTATCTGAAATAAATTTAATTTTGCGAAATTTGCTGTTGGGTCTTGTTCCTTTTTGTCTAATCTCTCATTATAGAGAAGGGGTCTATGAAATTTCCTAACAAAGATAAAAAAGGTAATTTCACAGGTAAATAGAGGAAAGGGAGTTTGGAATGAACTACAAAAAAATTATGACATCAACAGCACTCGGCGTTACCTTGTTACTAAACCCTGTAATGAATGTCTCAGCTCAAACGGGAATCGTAGATGTGGAAAACACCTCCACGTTAAATGTGAGGGAGACACCTACTGACGGAACAATCATTGGATCTTTAAAAGATAACAGCGAAGTGCAAATCCTTGAAATAAAAGGAGACTGGGCGAAGATCCAGTTTGAAGATTTAATTGGATGGTCAAGTATGAATTATATTGATGAGAACCAAGACCTTGGCCAAGTAAGTTTTGAAGAGACCTTCAATATTTATCAGACACCAGACACATCCACTAAAGTCGGAGCAGCTAAACCTACAAGTATGGATGTCCTTGAAAGAAGAGGAGATTGGTATAAAGTAGATACATATCTTGGAATCACTTGGGTCAAGAAAGAAACCACTCAACCCGATTCAACTGCAAAAGTATCGTTCACAGAAATCTTCAACATTTACAAATCTCCTGATAAAAGCACGAAAATTGGAGCGGCCAAACCTGTCACAATGGACGTTGTTGAGCAACGTGGGAATTGGTATAAAGTAAATACTTATTTAGGTCCTTCATGGGTTTATAAGGGTGAAAGCACTCAGGAATTTGAAACCATTAGGAATGGGACGGTTACAGCGGATTATCTTAACGTAAGGACTGAACCTACATTAAGTGGCACTTTAAAAGACCAAATTACTGAGGGTGCGACTGTCTCCATTTTGAAAACAAGTGGTGTATGGTACTATGTCAGCTATGGATCCTCAAAAGGTTGGGTCCATTCTGATTACATCTTGAATGAAAGTACACAAGGGTTTGTAACAGCAGATGTACTAAACATACGTAGCGGTCCTGGTGAATATGTAAAAGACCAAGTAACTTATGGGACTCGAGTAATCATTACGAAATATAGTGGAGAATGGGCTTATGTTTCTTATGGTGGAAATGAGGGTTGGGCTCATACCGACTACATAAAAGAGTCTTCTAATGGTCAACTGTTAGAAGGAAAAACCATTATCTTAGACCCGGGTCATGGAGGTTATGACAATGGGGCATTAGCGATCGATGGTCGAACTCAAGAAGAAGATATTAACCTTGAGTACTCAAAGGATTTGCAACAAAAACTTGAATTAATGGGCGCAACTGTCATCTTAACTCGGAATTCAGATGTGTACGTTGAATTAGATGATCGGGCTGATCTATCAGCTGAACACAATGCGGACATCTTTATATCCATTCATGCTAATAGTATTGAGGATCCTTCTGTGAGCGGTTCAGAGTTATTTTATAATACCACCCCTTGTGACACATCAGAAGAATGGTGTGATAAAGGTGAACAGAATGATTATCCTGATAAAAGTGAAGATTTAGCAACCTCAATTTGGTCAGAGATTAAAGGGGTGTTTGGAGAGAGCCCTCGTGGATTAGATGGGACAACACATTATCGTGTAAACAGAATGAACACTGCGCCTTCTGTTTTAATTGAATTAGGTTTCCTATCTAATTGGTCCGATCTTTCAGCTATCAAAGATGAGGCTCATAAAGAAGAGTTTGTAAAGAATACGGCTAACGGTGTAGTCAATTATTTTAGATCATATTAAATAGAATATAGGATAATAAAAAACGCTCAGGTATTATATTTGATATGTATCTGAGCGTTTTTTTGCTTACCTACACGTCTCCCTCGTGATCTTCCCAAGCTGAAAAATATTAGGAATACTTTTTTCTCATCAAGATCTGTTTAGGTTTTTTATGATTTTCGTAGTTTATGAACTTTTCTTCTAAAACCAAGGTAAGGCATCCCTGTAAAGACGAGAACGATCATAGATACATAGCCTAGTACAATACCAACTTCACCAAATATATCAGCCATCCAATCGGTGTTACTTAACGGATAAAGCATAAAGAGAGCAATCGTAATAAGAAGCGTAGGTAACGCAGCTTTTCCCATGATCCTTTTCTCCGCTTCATATTTCTCAATAATCGTTGACTGATCTGTGAAGATTGGCTGTGTACCTTCTGGGGCACTAAATAAATGGATATAATTCACTGCTGAAGATACGTGATCCCAGCCTGCTTCATCGAAATAAGCAAAATATTCATCATCTGCATCCTTTCGGTAATCCACAGCATAGACGAGCGGCTTCGCTTCTCCACGTTTCAATACGTACCCGAATGGAGCGAGTTTCTTAGTGACCCACCCTTTCTTAGATAAAGAGGAAAGTTTTTTTAAATCTATTTCCTCTGAAAAGGCAAGTCCTCCGCTCATTACATATTTCGTTCTTTTCATTTTAAAGTTCTCCTTCCGCATTAAATACGATTCTGGCATGATCAAGCATGCTTTCGCGTCGCTCAATATCTTTTTTTAGAAGATGGACCCCCGCAGCAGTAGCTATATAAGTCTTTCGCTTGCCCGAACCTTCGCCATATTGTTCAATCAATCCAGCAGTAAGCAGTTTTTTAATAGTGGTATACATAGAAGCTGGTCCAATTGAAACCTTGCCTTTAGTGAGTTCCTCAACCTTCCGCATGATGAGATACCCATGTCTTGCTTCCTGGAGAGTGAGTAATATGTAGAAAGAAGTATCCGTTAGTTCACCAGCTTCAAATGTCTCGCCTCTTGCCATATAAGAGCTCCTTTACAAAGTGATTTTATATCATTACTTGATATATCATTAAATGAACTATATCGCTTTGTTAAACAATAGTCAATCAAATAGGGATTTTTTTGAAATAATTGAGGTGATTAGAAGGTGTTAGCCATAATATCCGAACCATTGCAAAAAGAAAACTCCCAAACTGGTCACAATCATTCCTGTAACCATCGTCCATACCAAAGCCTGTCGCCTCTTCGTTTCAAACCACACGAAAATACCTAACAAAAGGGTAAACATGATACCTAAAAATAAAGATGCTTGTGGATTTGTTGGAGTGATCCAGTCATACCAATGTAAAAAGTCCATCGATTCATCACCTTTGTACTTATTATGAGTTTTCATTTATTTTAACATATAATTCCATTAAAAAGGGTTGATTTACCCCTTTCAACTCGAAGGACTATTAACTTATATTGAAGTTTTATAGAGTAATTACCTCTAAAGCTATCAAAATAATCTTATCTTGTTCGATATAAAAAAATAAGTCTAAACATCGAAAGGGACGACAATCTATGAAATACAAATTTCAAGCGGTTCTTGTGTTAAGTGTAATGGTTGGAATCTTGATAGGTGGTACAGTGTTTGGAGAAGGGAATGTAGCTACAAAGGATGAGGTAATATGTGAGAGTTGTTGGGCTTTTTCTTATGTTGATCTAGGGTCTGAAGTGTTTATTAATGGCAAGGAAGAAGGGGATCTGTTGCCCGTTTCTTCATTACTTGCCCAACGAGCTGCAGGGGAGATCTACAATCATTATAGTGTAATCGATGTTTCAACATCTGCTCCCAGTATAGAGACAGAACCTTCGGTAACTCGCGCAGTGAGTACAGTGGTTTCTATACAAGGAGAACAAGGGGAGACAGTGGGAACGAGCGTTGAAGGAAGTAATGAACGGTTATTAGACATGATCAAAACTCATTTAGAGCGAAATGGCTTCTCTGTAAACACGAATGTTAATGCTGATATGGGTCAAGAAGTTTCAATTACCTATACAGAAGCGCAAGCCAGGACTTTCTTTTCACGGGGAGACTTACGTTTACTTGCTTCATTAACAAGCCAAGAACAAACGAGTGAATTTAAGGCGTACTCAAAAGCTATTCAAGATGCTTTAAATGAATATAAATCCCGGAAAAGTGTATGGCTATGGGATAGCAAAGCGGTATCAGACCGACCCGATGAAACCATTCAGTTCTTAGACAGTCATCACATGAATCATGTTTATCTTCATTATAACCCATTAGTTGAAGATCATTATCCTTACTTTATATCAAGTCTGAATCAATTGGGAATAACGGTCCATGCTTTAATGGGGGCACCGCACTGGGGGCTCGAAAAAAATATTCCTGAAGGAAAACATCGTATGGATCGAGTGATGGTTTACAATAATGAAGTTTCAGAAACTGCACAGTTTAAAGGAATCCACTTTGACATAGAACCACACGTTTTGGATGAGTGGGATACAGACCGGGAGAATGTTGTCACACAGTGGTCAAACTCATCACAGATATATGTTGATTATGCAAAGGATAACGGCTTTATTGTCGGTAGTGATCTACCATTTTGGACAGACGGCCCAAGTGTGGCCCCATATGACCCTGACTTCTATAAAAATATGATTGATCGTCAGGATTATGTAACCGTAATGGCATACCGTAATACAGCTCTAGGATCTAATAGCATCACCTCCCTATCAGAAAATGAAGTGCTATACGCTAACTCTTCTAAAGTAGAGATCGGTGTGGAATTAAAGCCACATTACTTAGACTATGTAAGCTTTGACGACAAAACCCACTTAGAAATGGAATATGAATTAGCAGAGGTCAGGCGCTATTTTGAAAGGATGCAGGTAGAAGGGTTTGCAGGTACAACTTATCATAGTTATACACAGTGGAAGGATTTGAGGTCTAGGTAATTGTAGGTTTTAATTGTAAGTTTATGTTAATATATACTTGCAAACTACTCTAGAATAAAATATTCAGATAGACAATCTAAAAAAAGGAGGGGAAAGGGTGGTCAAACAAAGCAACTTCTGGTCCTTTTATTTAATCCTCTCTTGTTTAGTACTCGGGATCTACTCTTTCTATTCAAATGTAAATAATGCCCGGCTCATAGCCCCGCCGACATATATTCTTCTATTTTTAAGTTTACTAGCCTTTACTTTATGTGTGATCGGATTTCAAGACAGGAGGACTTGGAAGACTAAAATGAGGAGCTGGGTAACGCTCTTTTTGGCGCTCCTTTTAATCATCTCCCTGCTTTTCGTTCTAGCATTTACCTCCTTTTTCTCAAATATAGGTAAGAATGAACATTTAAAAACCATAAGTTCACCCAATCATAACTATACGATCGATTTCTACAGCTTTGATGCAGGTGCAACAGGACCATTTGGAGTAAGAGGAGAATTAGATGGTCCGCTTTGGTTTAAGAAAAGGGTTTATTATGAAGAAGGCGTACATAACATAACCATTGAATGGGAGAGCGACACGACATTGAAAATAAACAGTACTACTACTTTGAACTTAGGTCAGGGGGAAGAAGAGTAGTATCTACAGAGGTTCTGTTAATAGGTATAAATGTTGTAGTAAATAAGAGAGGTGGCTGTGTTGGGATATTTAGTATATTCCTCCTCCCTTTTTGTGCTAATTGTGGTGGTTCTTATACTAATTGTAGTCTACAAAGTCATGATAAAAAAAGAACGTCCCAATAATTATTATACTCCCTTTGATCATATCGCTGGTCAATCAAATGAAGAGTTCCATGAAGAACGCCAGGAAGATGAACAAGAAGAGGAGGAAGATGAAGGAGACGACAAAGATCGCTAAGCGGATCGAAGAGGTCTATAGATTTGAAAGAACTTTTTCTGTATTTGGAAAAGTTCTTTTTTTGTTGAGCGCTCTGCGCCTTATAGTGCGCTGAAGTGTGTGGGGGCTCGTTCTAGTGTCGAGACCTAGCGCCGAAGCGTCGGGACCGCGGGCGGAAGCGTCGAGACGCACGCCCGAAGTGTCCAGACCGATCGCCCAAGTGTCGGGAGCACGCGCGGAAGTGTCGGGACGCGCGCCCAAAGAGTCGAGACGCGCGCCCGAAGAGTCGAGACGAAGCGCGGAAGAGTCTGGACGCGCGCCCGAAGAGTCGAGACGCGCGCCCGAAGAGTCGAGACGCGCGCCCGAAGTGTCCAGACCGCGCGCCGAAGAGTCTGGACGCGCGCCCGAAGAGTCGAGACGAAGCGCGGAAGAGTCTGGACGCGCACCCGAAGAGTCTGGACGCGCGCCCGAAGTGTCAAGACCACGCGCCGAAGTGTCGGGACGCGCGCCCAAAGTGTCGAGACGCGCGCCCGAAGTGTCCAGACCGCGCGCCGAAGTGTCGGGACGCGCGCCCAAAGTGTCGGGCCACGCGCCCGAAGAGTCGAGACGCCCGCCCGAAGTATCCAGACCGAGCGCCCAAGTGTCGAGACGCCCACCCGATGTGTCTGGACAAACCGCCAAATCGTCCAGACGCCCGCCCCAAGTGTCAGGCCCCCCCAAAAAAAGCGTCCAGACGCCCGCCCTAGGTGTCCATACCAAACCCATACCCCAACAAAAAAAGGAATCCGCTCCTGGATTCCCTCTACATAAAGTTAGCTCTCAGTAAAGAAGCCAGATCTGTATAACGCTTGTACTTTTCTAAGTGATGAGCCATTCCGGTAATGATTACCCTTCTTGGAGATGAAGTCTTTAGTTCTTGTACTAAAACATCAATTGTTTCTTTAATGTCTGGTTCGTGGTCACTTGAAGCGATCAGTTCTAATTGTTCTAAAATGTCATCTAGATGATAAATATCATAAGAAGAAGGAGTGAGTTGATGCATGATTTTTTCTGTAATGACTGGTGGGTCATTTTGGTGTTTGTATCCTTCTATTAGAGAATCGACCTTATTTGTAATTGACTGAGCTAATAAATAGTAATCAAATTCGATATTATCGACAATTATTAAATCCATATAGCTTTTTAAAATGCCTTGGACCATTACGCTCGCTTCCCATACATAAGGTTCTATCTCTTGGCCGTAAATGCATAACAAATGGTTCCTGTAAAATAAAATAGAATGATAGCGCATTTTCCGTATGAATTTTTCAATCGTATCATTAAAGGGGATGGCTTGTTCTCTTACTTGCATAATAATGAAGTCGCGGTGGGTAGCAATTTCTTCTATTGTAACCTTTAGCTGGTCTGTAAACTTTTCTTTTGGCTCTAAAGGTTTTGATGATACCTCATTGATACGTGTTTGCATACGACGCCAATAATACTCGAAAAGCTCATGCAATAGTTCATCTTTAGAATTAAAGTGGAGATAGAAAGCTCCTTTAGAAATTTGACTTGCGTTTACAATCTCTTGAACAGACGTAGAACTGAAGCCTCTTTGAGCAAATAATTTAATGGCATTCTCAATGATGTTTACTTTCTTTTGATCCATGTGAGATCCCCCCTTTTTCTAGGAAGCTACATTTATTTCTTGACCTCTGACTGACCGGTCATGTATATTGTATATCGTACTGACTAACTAGTCAACGAGCTTGGTCTTATGATGGAAAGGGGATATAAATAGTGAAGAAAATCATTAATTTCTCGATGAACAATAAGTTTGCCGTATGGCTGATGACCATTGTTATCACCGTAGCAGGCTTATACTCGGGGTTAAACATGAAGCTAGAAACAATACCGGATATTGACCCTCCAATTATTACGGTAACAACCGTATACCCGGGAGCTACACCGGCTGAGGTTGCGGATGAAATAACAGAGCCTATTGAGCAACAGGTGCAAAACTTGAGTGGTGTAAAGACGGTGAGCTCAAGTTCATTCCAAAATGCATCAAATTTGCAGTTGGAGTACAGCTACAGTAAAGATCTTAACGAAGCAGAAGACGAACTAGAAGAAGCAGTTAGCTCCACGCAACTGCCAGACTCGGCTCAAGATCCAGACGTTTCACGAATTAACTTTAATGCATTCCCGGTTCTAAGCATGAGTGTGTTGAATGGTGAAGGTAGTCTGGAAGAACTCACTAAGACAGTTGAAGAGCAGGTCATACCTGAACTTGAGGGGCTAGAAGGTGTAGCATCTGTTCAAGTATCAGGTCAACAAGTTAAAGAAGTTCAAATGAGTTTCAATGAAGAAGCGCTAGAACAGCGTGGCATGGACAAAGAAACAGTCCAAAATATTATTAAAGGTTCAAATGTAACCTTCCCATTAGGGTTATATAACTTTGATGATACACAAAAGTCTGTTGTGATGGATGGGAACATTGCCACACTAGAAGACTTGAAACAATTACAAATTCCGATGGTACCATCACAATCTCAAGGAGCTCCATCACAAGCAGCTCAACAAGCCCCAGCTGGACAACAGCCTCAAGCTGCTGCTCCCCAAGGGAATGCTGCTACACAAGGTAGCACGGAAGCACAAGGAATCCCAACTGTTGAGCTACAAGAAATTGGAGACCTTGAGATTGTAGGGCAAGCAGAATCCATTTCTCGTACCAACGGAGAAGATTCAATATCCATTCAAATTGTAAAATCTCAAGAAGCGAATACAGTAGATGTTGTAAATGCGGTTAAAGACCGAGCTGCTGAATTCGAAGAAACCATTGATGGTGTAGAATTTGTTTATTCATTCGACCAGGGAGAGCCCATTGAAGAGTCTGTTAGCACGATGTTAAACAAGGCGTTATTTGGTGGCTTGTTTGCGATTATTGTCATTCTGTTGTTCCTACGTAACTTTAGAACAACGTTGATCTCTGTCGTATCTATCCCGTTATCCTTGTTAATTGCTATTTTGATACTAAATCAAATGGGGATCACGCTGAACATTATGACACTAGGTGCCATGACAGTTGCTATTGGACGTGTTGTGGATGATTCAATCGTAGTAGTAGAGAACATATACAGACGCATGTCCTTGAAGGATGAGAAGCTAGAAGGCAAAGAATTGGTTCGTGCTGCCACACAAGAGATGTTTATGCCTATCTTGTCATCTACCATCGTAACCATTGCGGTATTCCTTCCGTTAGGATTAGTGCAAGGGGTAGTTGGGCAAGTATTCTTACCATTTGCGTTAACGGTTGTATTTGCATTACTAGCTTCTCTTGTTGTAGCCGTTACAATCGTACCGATGATGTCTCATTCACTACTGAATAAGAAGCAAGCGATGAAAGGTCACCACGAAGGACCTGGTAAGCTAGCAAATGGCTACCGATCTGTTTTAAACAGTGTATTAAATCACAAAATTATTACTTCAATTGTGGCAGTTGCGATTTTAGTCGGCAGTATTGCTCTTGTTCCTTTAGTTGGTACGAGTTTCCTACCTTCTGAAGGTGAGAAGATGGTCATGCCAACGTATAGTCCAGCACCTGGCCAAACTATTGAAGACGTAGAAGAGACAGCACAAGATGCTTATGAATACTTTAAAGATCGTGAAGGTGTTAAGACTATCCAGTATTCAGTAGGCGGAGAAAACCCTATGAACCCTGGAGTAAGTAATCAAGCCGCTTTCTTTGTGGAATATGATGAAGACACGGAAAATTTCGAGGAAGAGAAGCAAACGGTGACGGATGATCTTAAAGCGATGACCGAAAAAGGAGAATGGTCGAGTCAAGACTTCTCAGCTACAGGATCAAGCAGTGACATTCAAGTCCAAGTATTCGGTGAGACTATGGATGATATTAAGCCATATGTTGAAGATGTGAAAACAATCTTGAATGAACAGGAAGATTTACGTGAACCTGAATCAAGTCTATCTGAGTCATATGAAGAATATACACTCGTGGCTAATCAGGAGAAGTTAAGTGAACTTGGTTTAACAGCTGGACAAATCGGCATGGAATTAAGCCCAGACCGTGAACGTCCGAAAGTTACAACCATTAAGGAAGATGGAGAAGAGCTTCAAGTTTACCTTGAAGTGCAGAAAGATCAGTATAACAGTATTGATGAACTAACCGATAAGGAGATTCAAACTCCACTTGGTCAATCAGTACCGTTAAGTGACCTTGTTCAGGTGGAAGAAGGAACGACCGAAGATACAATCACTCGTCAAAATGGTAAAGTGTATGCAAGTATAAGTGCAAAAGCCACGACAGACGACATTGGTTCTGTGTCAGCTGATGTTCAAAAAGAGTTAGACAACTTGGAGCACCTAGCTTCAATTGACCTGAAGATCGGCGGGGTTACAGAGGATATTAATGAGTCGTTTAGTCAGCTAGGTATCGCGATGCTCGCTGCTATTGCGATTGTCTATGTAGTTCTAGTGATCTTCTTTGGAGGAGCATTAGCGCCATTCGCTATTCTGTTCTCCTTGCCATTTACTATTATCGGGGCCGTACTAGGTCTGTTAGTAAGTGGAGAAACGCTAAGTATTTCCGCTATGATCGGTGCGCTTATGCTAATCGGTATTGTAGTAACAAACGGTATCGTATTGATTGACCGTGTTATCCAACGAGAGAAAGAAGGCATTTCTACTCGTGAAGCCTTACTAGATGCTGGAGCAACACGCCTTCGACCAATACTAATGACAGCACTTGCTACAATAGGTGCTCTATTACCATTAGCCCTAGGCTTTGAAGGTGGTTCGATCATCAGTAAGGGACTAGGTATTACCGTAGTCGGAGGACTAGCAAGCTCAACGCTTCTTACACTCCTAATTGTACCTGTTGTGTATGAAGCATTAAGTAAGATTGGACGTAATAAGAAAAAAGCATAATATAATGAATAGGGCCTAGCGATAGCTAGGCCCCTTTTTGTATCTTATTATTATCTTAAATGAAAGGATTTGGGGAAATCTATAGGAAACATAAATCCTCTTATGCGGTGGCTTGATGTCGATAAACTGCCGATTGGGATACGTTTATTGATCAGACGTACCTAAAGTCATTCCGCCATCGACCACTATCTCTGTACCGGTACAGTAAGAGCTCTCTTCAGAAACTAGAAAGGCAACAGCCTTTGCTATTTCAACGGGTTGTCCAATTCTACCAAGTGGAACGGATTCATAAAAACTAGGTACCCCTTGTCCACCGGTTGCCATATCCGTATCAATACCTCCTGGGTGGACCATATTGACGCGAATTCCTTCTGGTCCTAATTCAATTGCCGCAGATTTTGACATCGCCACTACAGCTGCTTTCGTTGCAGCATAGGCAGATGATTTACGAATGGGAGCAAAGGAAGAGATCGATACATTGTTTACAATTGAGCCCTCCTGTTGCTTTTTCATTTGTGGAATGACGGCTTGCATGCCAAGGAACACACCTAATTGATTAACTTGAATCATCTGTTGATAGTCATTCATTGTCATTTCTGTGAAAGGCTTTCGTATGAGGACACCTGCATTATTCACAAGGCCATCGATCCGTCCGAATTTCCTAACTACATCTTGAACTACTGAGTGCCACTGGTCTTCTGAGGTAACGTTTAGCTCAACGGGATAAGCTAATTTGCCAATGTTTGTTGCGGTTGTTTGTGCGTCTTCTAAGTTCCTGGCTCCTACGATAACGTTTGCTTCAAGTGAGGCGAGGTGTTCTGCGATCGCTTTTCCTTGTCCTCTGTTGGCTCCTGTAATGATGATAACTTGTCCTTTTATATTAGCCATTCGTTGGTCTCCTTTTTTCTGTAGCATTAATGATTATTATATAATTCAAACAGTGAGACCTCCAACAAAAACTGCACGGTTCGTATGGAGTCGATTTAAAAACTAAGCAATGGTTATGACCTTGTTAGCTTTCCAATGAGATTGAAGGGAAATTCCAAAGGGTATAAACGTATAAATGTAAGCCCATGTTTAGAGACCAAGAATACACAAGGTTAGGTTACGGGTATGATACACCTAACGATCAATGAAACTGTATTCACCCATTAAGGATAGAGGGGGAGTTAGTATGAAAGTACATATAGAATTCGTTTATAAAACTCCAACAGGAGCAGAAGCAACATTTTCTTCAGAAATGATACAAGGAGCTCATGCGCTTTTAATTGCTGAAGATTTTGAACGAACAGGCCGTGTTAAATCGATGAAGTTTATTGATACCTATGAACAAGAATGGGACATGAAGAAACTAAAAGAATATATGAAGGAATACGAAACAGAACCTCACAATATTACAGTTTACTTTGATGGAGGGTTTGACCTTCAATCGAAAACATCAGGACTTGGTTGTGTGGTGTACTATGAACAGAATGGTAAGGCGTATCGCTTAAGGAAAAATGCTCGTGTTGAAGAGTTAGAATCGAATAATGAAGCGGAATACGCGGCACTCCATTTAGGTTTACAAGAAGTTGAGGCTTTAGGAGTCCATCATATGCCCATTCAAATTATAGGAGATTCTAAAGTAGTCATCCATCAGCTCCTTGATGAATGGCCATGCTATGAAGATACGTTATCAAGATGGGCAGATCGGATTGAAGAGAAATTACAAAGCTTACATCTAAAGCCAGAGTATGAAACTGTCTCTCGTAAGAAAAACCAAGAGTCAGACCGCCTTGCTACACAAGCTTTGAAAGGTGTGGAAATATCAAGTACGATCGAAACGTAAAAATAAGGGGGGAGGTACCACTTAGCATGAAACAGAGCTAAACAATACCCATCCTCCTTTTATACTTTAAAGCACTACTCGGTGTCTGGCACGTTTTATCACGGTAATGAGTTGCTGTGATATATTTTTTAGGTGTTTTTAGGACATATGTCCTTTTGGGGGCAAGCGTAGTTGTACTTTAATAAGAGAGGTAAAAACTACGCTTGGAGGTTATTGATGTGCAAGGGATCTTCTTCTCTTTAATAGCTGGACTCTTTATAACGATTCAAGGTGTATTTAACGCACGTCTTGGAGAAACGATTGGGGTTTGGCATACGACTGTAATTGTTCATATAGTTGGATTATTACTCTCAGGAACGATATTTTTATTCGCAAGAGATGGTCATGTGAAACAAATTAAAGAAGTACAGCCAATTTACTTATTAGGAGGAGCGTTCGGCGTTTTAATCGTTTTTGGTGAATTGATGGGTATTTCATTGCTAGGGGCAAGTTTCGCAGTATCACTCTTGTTGGTATCGCAACTAATGTTTGCGTTTTTGATAGATACAAAAGGATTGTTTGGAGTATCTAAAATTCATTTTAGTGTGAACCGAGTGGCTGGTATTGCCATTATGATCTTAGGTATTATTATTTTTAAGTTATAGGAGGTGCTTGAATGAGACAAGTGATGGACCGTCAGACAATTCACGGTTTCCTAGACCAGCATGAACTTCAGCACACATTTCCAGAAGCCCTCCAAGAAAGAATTCGTTTATACCAATTTGAGAAGGGTGAAACGATTTGTACTGAGGGTGAGCAACTTTCTCAGATGTATTTTCTTGTAAAGGGAAAACTAAAGATTTATACGGTTTCATCCGAGGGGAATTCCAGGTTATTACGATTTAAAAATCCACTAGACATTATAGGGGATGTCGAATACATAAAGAAGAACCTTGTTTTCAATACTGTAGAAGCGGTAACTGAAGGAGCATTGTTGGGAATATCTTATGAAGATATCACCCGATTAGCTTATGACCATCCACCATTTCTTCAATTTCTTCTAGAAGAAGTAACACATAAGTTTTATATAGAGTCCAATGCATCAACTCTAAATCACTTAAATTCTGTTGAAACCCGTTTGGCTAGCTATTTCCTTTCGACTGCTACAACTGAAAAGAGTACATTATTCTATCAAGAAATGAAGACAACAAACTTAAAGGATATAGCTGACCTAATTGGTACAAGTTATAGGCATTTAAACCGTGTGATTAAACAGATGTGTGAGGAAGGTATTATTGAAAAGAAAAGTAAGCGTATATACATAAAAGATCACGACTTATTACATGAGCGTGCTCATGGCAATATATACGAGTGACAGGAGGAGAGCGTATGCAAGGAATCATTCTATCCGTAATCGCAGGCGTATTTATTAGTCTGCAAACTGTATTTAATTCGAGGGTAAGTGAACGTTTCGGATTATGGGCTACGACAACGTTAGTGTTCGTTGTTGGTCTTGCCGTTGCCATTCCTGTCTTCTTGCTTGTTGGCGAGGGTTCCCTTTTCCATTTAGAAAAGGTGAACCTATTGTATATGACGGGTGGGCTCTTTGGAGTTGGGATTGTTTATAGCATAATGAGAGGGATTAGAGCCCTTGGACCTGCATATGCGGTTTCAATTGTTTTAGTAGCCCAGTTATTATTGGCGCTTATTATTGATACGTTTGGGTTATTTGGCAGTGAAGTGATCCCTTTTAGTATTACGAAATTAGCTGGTTTACTTGTTATGGTTATTGGGATCTTAGTTTTTAAGATGAAGGATTAATGTAATAAAATGTAAAAAACAAGACGAGAATCCATGAGAATCCATGCTTATCATTTGAACTTTCAAAAAGAGCTTGCCCTATAGGGCAAGCTCTTTTTGTGGGAAAAAATAGATTCATTGAAACTTTTGGAATACTATTTTCGTCTATATAGAGAGGTAGTTAAAAGTAAACACCTAGTATGGACGAAAAATTAACACTGACAAACCATTAAATGATTACCATTAGGATCTTGAAAGGTGAAGTACTGATCGTGTTGAATTTCTGATGTGAGAGTGACTTTCTTTTCTTTCATATAAGAATAGGCTTCCTGAATATCGGTTGTATTTAAATGGAAAGGGGCCATCTTATAAACTTTTTCATCAGAATAAATTTTGCTGTCTAATACAATACCGGTGCTCTTCATAGGTAATATATACAAGTGACCGAATGCTATTTCACCACCAGCATCGAGCCCCAAAATCTCACAATACCAATCACGTGATTCTTCTATGTTTTTTACAGGGATAAAGACCGTTCCGATTTCATTAAGGATGGGAGAATTCATCGTTCCACCTCCAACAAGAGTTGACTATATTTTACAAGAAAATGGATGAGGGAGGAAGAACTTTTTAGAATATTATGGTAAAATATGTAAACAAACCCTATTGAATGGAGAGTTCCGTATGAAAAGAATATCAGTTACCACCACACTTACATTATTCATCCTCTTTATCATCTTTGTTATGGAACCTCAACAAAAGAAAATCGACACTTCAGAGAAAGTGTTTAACGAACCTACACAATCCCCATTGAATGAAAAAGACCTTCTGAGAACTTATAACGAATGGTCAGAGGACGGAGTAGTATCTTATTTGCTTGAAGCGCATGAAGGTGAAAAGCAAGTCCTCTATGGAGGGGAACCAACAGGAGTGACGATTATACCTAAAATGACGTTTCGAATACATGAAACAAAAGACAAATGGGAAGCGGAACCAATTGAATTTAAAGTAGAACCTGGGGAAGGAGTGCGTATTGTTGAAGAAGAGGGGTGGAAGAAAGACCATTCTAAAACCTACACGTATACGAAATCTGTCCGAATAAAAGGGGAAGAAGGGGTAAGTAGGCTTATCAGAGTATCACAAGCTAAAAAACTAACAGAAGAGCTGCCAGTATCGTTTAATTTTCCTACTGAAAACTATGATAGCCTTCAGGAGCTGTTAGAGGAACAAGACGGTTCCAAAATGTTTCACGCCAATTATGAACCTGGTTTTGAAATGTACCAGGAGATAACATTTACACTTGTAAATCCGGTGAATGTTAAGGTTCAAGTGGGTAGCTAAGAAATTTCCCTTTATCTAATTAGGAGAGTCGATTTAAGGAGGATCTTTATGAGCCAAGCTGTAATTTTTGATATGGATGGAACGCTGTTTCAGACTGATCTTATTCTAGAACCATCTTTAGAGGACACGTTTAGTCGGTTGCGTGAAGCGGATTTGTGGGAAGGTGAAACACCTTTGGGACAATATCGTTCGATTATGGGAGTCTCCCTTCCTATTGTTTGGGAAACGCTCCTTCCTAATCACACGACTATTGAGCGTAACCGTGCTAATGAATGGTTTCAAAAGAGTTTAATAGAAAATATACGTAAAGGTATGGGAGATTTGTACCCTTATACCATTAAGGTGTTGAAAGAGCTTAAAGATCGTTCTTTCTCAGTGTTTATTGCTAGTAATGGTGAAGAAGAATACTTACATACGATTGCAACTCAATTCACTTTAAAGGACTGGGTCTCCGGTATTTATAGCATTCAAGCTATAAAGTCGGGGGATAAAAGCGACTTAGTAACTAAGGTTATGGATGAGAATAAGATTTCCAAGGGCTTGGTGGTAGGAGATCGTGGGTCTGATATTCGCGCAGCAAAGGCTAATAACCTATTAGCTGTAGGGTGTCAGTTTGATTTCTCTCAAGAAGATGAGTTAGAAGAAGCGGATGTTGTTATTGAAGATTTAAGGAGTGTATTGGAGTTAACAACTTAATTCGCCTCACCATTTACATGTAAATAAGGTCTGAAACTTCATATAGTTGTACATAGCTCTCGCGTGTCGTCCTTCTTGTGTATACGGGTTTTGTAAAGCATCAAGACGTTTGATGAACTGTTGATCACACTCACAACTAGGGCCAAAGCGCTCGTAGCATTCATCGTGAGCTTTACAAGCAGCGTCTACAGCGTTTACTGGTGTACCTGGTCCTTTGCATCCTGGGCCACAGTATTTATAGCCAGGAAATAAACAGATTTTTAATGGCATCGTGGCCACCTCCAATTTTTAATACCGAGAACCCGCAGGAAAGGAGGTTCTCGGTTTTATATTAGTATCCGTATCCTCCGCTAAACGCTCCTGCTCCAACAATGATAAGCAAGATAAATAACACAACGATTAACGCGAAACCTCCGCCGTATCCTCCAGACATATTCTCAACTCCTTTCTGCAGTAAGGTACCTTTTTACTATATGTGGGTGGCCTTTAATTTGTTAGGGCCAAAGTCATTCTTATAAAAATAAAACCTGACCTGGAATTGAGGTCAGGTGTAAGGAAAATTAGTAAACGAAAGAAGCTCCAACAATAATAAGCAAGATGAACAATACAACGATTAATACGAAGCTGCTGCCGTATCCGCCGCCATAGCCACCGCCATAACCACAACCGTATGACATACAAACCTCTCCTTTCTTTACTAGATGTCGTATAAATCCACACTGTGGACCTTACACTATCTCATCATATGGAATTAGGGAAAAGGTGTGTAGGTGCATCCCTAATCTGATGAAAATATCTTGCAAATGGATCTTAACCTAAAACGGTTACCACAAGAAGGCACCTGCTAACGCAATACCTGTAATGGCGCCAAGTGCAAATGGCACTCCAAAGCCTCCATACCCGAATCCGTAATATCCCCATCCTAATCCTCTTGGACCACCAGTAGGTCGAATCCACACATGACTTCTTGTAACTCGTGTGACTTCTCCAACATGAACTCTACCTCTTGATTCTAAGCGGACTACTCTGCCTTTATAACGGCAACAACGATCATACATGTGATGAGACATACATATCCTCCTTTCTTTCCTGATATACATATCAGTATGTAGTCATAACGTATGCGAGAGGGGCTTGAATGGACTAGACATTTTGGCCAGAATCCCTAGATTAGGTTAATAACCAAGTGAAAAAAGGGGGAGCTATATGAGCGTGATTCAGACGGATAAGTGGATCAAAGAGTTAGTGAAAGAGTGTGAAGAGAAGCGAACTTCTGATTTTTACGATTCTCAACTGAAGAAGATTGGTGAGCCAATCAGTAAGCATTTCCCTTCTTCAACTCCCGAAGAAGTTCTATATCACATGCAACAAAATGGCTTATTTCAACCTGGTGAATGGCGAAAGATTAAAACGTTGTTAGAATCAATGAAGGAAAAAGAAATCTGGAAGACAATTGAAGGAGAATATCAGAACCTAAAGAAGCAATGGAAAGGGCCTGAAATCCCGATCTATGTGTTCCCAATAACACGTGGTTATGATAAAAGACAGGAAAAGAACAGGAATGGATTGGCTATTAAAGGGGCCATTTTTCTATTCCTTTCAGCTACTCATAGTGAAAATGAACTCAAAGCCATATTGGCACATGAGTATCACCATGTGTGTCGTATGACTGTACAAGGGCTATCTGAAGAAAATCTTCGTTTTGATGAGTTGCTTGTATTAGAAGGGACTGCAGAGCAAGCTGTGAAACGAATTTATGGAGAAGAATTTATGGCACCCTGGACGTCAGTTTTTAAGGAAAATGAAATTAAGCCATATTGGCACAAATACCTTGTCCCTGTTTTAGATTCCAAAGACCATGAGCAAAATATGAAATTGATGTATGGAAATAAATTCGGAAGACCGCCAAAGTGGATGGGATACAATGCAGCCTATCATCTTGTAAATGCATTTTGCAGGAAAAAGGGGCTTCAAAAAATGGAAGACTTGTTCTATGTCTCGACTGAAGAAATTATTACAGAGTCTACATTTGTCACACCCCGTAGTTGATACTTTATGGGTGAAGGTTCAACTTGTAAAAAGAACAATTGCAATAACTCCACTCCAATAAAGAGGGGAATTATCGCATTATCTCGTTATATAAAAAAGTGCTTGCTTTTATAAGTTTAAGATTTACAGCAACGGTAAATGCGGAATCCTAAATGTTCCTTGCAGGTTTCAACAAGTTCTACGTGCAGATCCCAGAGCTCATATAAAGATTCTGGAATGACGGGACTCATTTTCATATCGGAAAGAGGGCTCTCTTTTAAATTCGATGGAATATCTAGACACTCAATGTTTGAAAAACCGGCAGCTTCTATTTCTTCCTTCCATTGTGATTCCACATAAATGTCATGAATATGATAGAGGTCCTTGATCTGCTTTTTTAATGGATCAGAAAGAGAATGCTCGGCGGTCATTTCCAAGAATAGAGCCGTACCACCAGGTGTAAGGACGCGATTAATCTCTTTGAGGGCTCGTGGTATAGTTGTGAAACTCAGAGTGGATTCTGTGAAGACAAATTGAAAACTATGGTCTGTAAAAGGGAGATGTTCTACATCTCCTTCTAAAAATGTGGCATCCGTTTTTCGCTCATTGGCTTTTTGAATCATAAGCGGGTGGTTATCAATTCCGGTGACTTCACATCCATATGTTTGTCGAAGGTATTCGGACGATTGTCCAGTTCCACAACCAATGTCTAAAACATGAATGTCCTCTTCTAAATGTTCGTGTTGAAAAACTTGCTTACTAAGTTCAAATCCTCCTGGATGAGCTCCACCTATTCCGAAGTGAGCTAATAAATCTAAATAATGGTTTGTCATCGCAATTCTCCTGTTTCTTCGTTTTCCTATTAAACTATGTGCTCAGTCATGCTTTGTGAAAAGAAAAAAACCATCCTCCTAAAATTGAGTAGTTCAGTTTTCGAGTACAACATTCCAAATTGTATTCATAATCGAACCCACTTTTTTTATTTGAGATTGCAGGCGAAATGCATAGGGTTAATTGCATGTGTATTGCTTATGCAATTGTTTAATTCGGAAAGTTTTTGGCATTTTATGTTAAAATGAATGTGGAGTTTGTGAACCATTGTACTTAAACAAACGGAGCAGGTTTATTCAATAAAAAGTATTGAAAAGAGGTATTATATGAGAAAAATATGGCTTCCTTTATTATCATCACTTGGGGCAATGGCTCTAATATACTGGATTGGAAATATATTTAATGTATCTCTTTTTAGGTTTTCATTCGTACTAAACGAACCACTAGAAAATGGGTTCTTTTTTGAAGCGGATATTGCAATACTTCCTATTGTTATCGGCTTACTAGTTGGATTTATCGTGGAACGTAGAGTTAAAGTCCGAAGTAAATAAATGCACAGGAGATATCATACATCATTAATAAATGCGATTGTTGAAGAAGAATGAGCATTCCCCTATAAGGAATTTGCTCTATTTTTTGTTGTTGAAATTGCATTAGTTTTGTCCTGAATGTGCAGGTCTTCAATAGTTATTGTAGGGCTGCATAACGGGTTGCACTTGCATGGGTGAAAACTACTAAAAACACATGTGAACATTAATTTAACATTGAAAATGAGCATCAAATTGCTACGCAATTCAACGCTCATTTTATAATACATTTTCGCTTTTTGTACTCTAAAACTGAATTACTTATCCTAAACAATAGGCTGTTTTTTACATATATTAAAGGTTTATACTTCCGAATTTCGCGTTTACCCCGTTCCCCTCTGATAATGAGAGTGTTCCATTTCCTAACTTCCATTCGTAGGCGGGGTTTCCGGCTAAGTCGTGTGAATGATTAGGTTCACCTAACTGATAGAATAAAGTCCATTGGTGAAGAGCAGCTTCTAGATCCTCCACACCAACGTGAATCGTTTCAAATGGTAATGAGTTTAGATCTTCAGGGTTACTAGGCTTATTCTGTTCACCTTTCCATTCAATGATAAAAGGAAGGGGGGAAGAGCTCTCGGCATTTGGGAACAACATACGCCAGCTCAATTGGCGTCCATCTGGAGTTGTTCTGTTTCCTTCGAAAGGTCCTTGATAGTCAAGGTTTTCGGTTTCCCAATGCTCAATAAGTTGATCCATTTGTGATGTTCTGAGTGCAAATGTAAAAGGTCCTTCAACATCCTTGTCGTGTGCTTGGACAGTTTGTTTGATTAATGGATTATCGGAATCTGATGCTGTATCATAATCTGTAATTCCAATCCATTCTATGTAAGCACCATTCTCAAAGAACGCTAAATGGTTGTATGTGCCCCATTGTTTGTGTTCCCCACCTTTTTCTCCTCGAATACCATGCTTACCTTTCATATCCTGTTGAGATTTCTCAGGAGATTTTGCTAAAACAACTAAATGATCGAAATCCATTAGGACGCCTCCTTAGACAATTTATACCTTATGTACCCTTCGGTAAGGAGTTACAAACAGATGACCCCAGAGCCTCTCGCATGCATGTTCTACTATTAAAACGGATTTGTTGCCCATTGCAGGGATTGTTTTATAAAGATGCGAGGGTGCAGCTTTAACTGGCTAACCATGTATTCAGCAATGTCTTCAGGTTGCATGTATTTTTCTTTGTCTTGTTCCTCAAGCTTGTCACCAAAGGCTAGTTCAGTGGCGACGAGACTTGGGTTTAACGTAAAGACTCGAATGTTTTGGCGGCGAACTTCTTGCATAAGGGCTTCAGTCATACCCTGGATAGCAAACTTCGATGCGCTATAGGAAGTAGAGCCGGCTGTTCCTTTTAAACCGTTGCTTGAAGAAATGTTTACAATGTCTCCCTGGTTCTTATCCATCATATGTGGGAGAACCGTTCTTGTAACATGATAGGTACCGAAAACGTTTACTTCAAACGTGCGCTTCCATTCATCTGGTTCTAACTCTAGGAACGATCCATTTAATCCTATCGCAGCGTTATTCACTAAAATATCGGCTGGCCCAACTTGTTCCTTTAATAGCTCCACGGCTTCTTCTACTTGATCAAGGCTAGCAATATCTGCTCTAGCATAGCTAGCTTTCACCCCATATGAAGTAACTATGTCTCTAACTTCCTTCAATTTACTTTCTGTTCTTGCTATAAGTCCAAGGTGAATGCCTTCTTTAGCAAATTGAATCGCTGTGGCTCGACCAATACCACTACCTGCCCCTGTAATGTAAGCAACTTTTCCTTTAACTTCTTGTGCCAATTTAATCATCCTTTCTATATCAATAGTGTAAGCGCAATCGGAAACAACCTCAAAAAAACTGCTTTAGATTCGAGATGTTTCATTTAGAGCATAAGCGGTAATACATGACTACGTAAGCAAAACTATACAACTTTTTACAAATACAATTTTTTTATAAAGGAGAATTTGAATATGCGTACGAACTTAAAACATTACATTAACGGTGAATGGGTTGAATCAACTGGTAATGACACATATAACGTTATTAACCCTGCAACGGAAGAACCAATGGGTCAAATTAGTTTAGGAACGAAGGAAGACCTTAATAAAGCTGTTCAAGCAGCTCGCGATGCTTTTCCAAGTTTCTCTCAAACTTCTAAAGAAGAACGTATTGAAATGCTTGAGAACATAGCCGAAGCATATGCACGACGCAAAGATGAATTTATTGATGTTATGACAGATGAGTTAGGTGCACCACTTAAGATTTCGGAGAAGGTACACTATAGCATGGGTTATAATCATTTTGCTCAAGCGGCTGAATCTCTTAAAAATATTGAATTTATGGAACATCGCGGTAACCATACGGTAGTTAAAGAATCTGTTGGGGTAAGTGGGTTAATCACACCATGGAACTTCCCAACAAACCAAGCTTCAACAAAAATTGCCAGCGCATTTGCAGCCGGTAGCCCAGTTGTATTAAAACCTTCTGAGATGACGCCATTTGCTGCCATTATGTTAGCAGAGATCTTTGATGAAGTAGGCGTGCCTAAAGGTGCATTCAACCTAGTTAACGGTACAGGCGAAACGATTGGTGATGGCATTAGCTCACACCCTGATATTGACTTTGTATCGTTTACAGGTTCAGCTGGAGTTGGAACGAAAGTAATGCAAAATGCATCTGAAACGATTAAAAACGTTGCTCTTGAACTAGGTGGTAAATCTCCATTGATTGTTCTTGAAGATGCAGATATGAAAGATGCTGCACGAAATGCCGTAAGTCATATCGCAACGAACACAGGTCAAGTTTGTTCTGCGGCTACTAGAATGCTTGTCCCAGCTTCTAAGAAAGAAGAATTTGAACAAGCCGTTCTAGATGTACTGCCTGAATTTCCTGTAGGGCACCCAAGAGAACGTAATTACATTGGACCGCTCGTATCGAAGAAACAATGGGATACGGTTCAATCCTATATTGAAAAAGGAATTGATGAAGGTGCAAATCTAATTGCTGGTGGTACAGGTCTTCCAGAAGGTTTAGATAAAGGGTATTACGCTAAACCAACGATCTTCACTGATGTATCTAATGATATGGTCATTGCACAAGAGGAGATCTTTGGACCAGTTATGAGTATTATTACGTATGACACGATTGATCATGCGATTGAAATTGGGAATGACGTTGTTTATGGACTAGCTGGCTATGTATACGGTAAAGATACAGAAACACTTAAGAAAGTTGCAACGTCAATCCGTGCTGGACGCATCAAGGTAAATGATGCCTCTCATGATTTCAATGCACCGTTTGGCGGGTATAAGCAATCAGGTATTGGTCGTGAGTGGGGCGATTATGGAATTGAAGAATACCTTGAGAAAAAAGCGATTCTTGGGTTCCCGTCTTAATTGGTAATTGAGTAAGTAAGAGCTATTCTCCTAGAAGGGGAGAGTAGCTCTTCTTTTTGGATGGATGAATAATAGAAGTTTTTAAATAGTTTAGTAGCTACACTTGACGGAATTACATTTAGCTGATATAGTAGGTATTAATTATTCTTGTTCGTTTACGAGTGAAAGAAAAAGTAACTATTAAGTCACTTTCGTCTGGAATGAATATGCAGAGCAATAATAGTAATACAATGTGGACTTGATCCACGCAGGAGGTAACAATTATGTTACAAGGTACAGTTAAATGGTTCAACGCTGAAAAAGGTTTCGGTTTCATCGAAGTAGAAGGTCAAGACGATGTATTCGTTCATTTCTCTGCTATTCAAGACGAAGGCTTCAAAACATTAGAAGAAAACCAAACGGTTTCATTCGAAATCGTTGAAGGTAACCGTGGCCCACAAGCTGCGAACGTTCAAAAGTAATTTATTACTTGCGATAAAAAAGACTGCCATCTTTGGCAGTCTTTTTTTATACCATTTTGTAGATGGCATACCCGACAATCATGAAAATGATTAGGAGACCGGTACCTTTCTACGCCATTCTTCCCACTATATGACCTAAACTGAAATAATCTCCGCCAGTCCAATCTTCATGATCTTCTTTAAATACTTTCTACCGTTCGTTTCTCGCATACGTTTACGTCTATCATTAGAAGTTTCCTTTTGCTGGTTCATATGAATCTCCTTTTTAAACAATGGAAATAGTTTATGTGATATAGTATCACAATTTAAGAATAAAACATCGAATAGGAGTTATTAAATGATAGAGCCATCCGAGATATCAGGATGGTTCTTTGTTTGGAGTCTATGAATTGAGTAAATCCCTTCCTTTTGAAATAATTATGATGTTGCTTAAAAAAAGGTGAATCATTTTGATGATGAGGAGGTTTCATATATGCAGTTTTTAGTTATGCTTATGGTGTTTGTAGGCGGTATAGGTGTGGCTGTTCAGTCTTCTGTTAACGGAGGATTAGGCCAAAAGATAGGTGTATTTGAAGGAGCATTTGTCTCCTTTTTAGTCGGAGCTGTAACGCTGTTTTTAGTTATGCTTTTCTTTGGTAAAGGTAATATTGTGCAAGTATTTTCTGTGCCGAAGTGGCAGTTAATTGGTGGAGTACTCGGGGCTTTCTTCGTATCTACAATGGTTCTGGCTGTCCCGCGAATAGGGGTAGGAGCTGCAATCTTCACACTGATCTCAGCGCAATTGATTGCGAGCTCCTTGATTGATCACTTTGGATGGCTTGGAATGAAGCAGATTCCACTGGACTGGTCTCGGGTTTCGGGTATGATCCTTATGATTGTGGCTATTATTTTATATACGAAGAAATAGAAGGATGAACTTCGTTACCAATCATGTCCTTATAAGTGGATACTTTTTTCTCAAGCATCTGTTCTGTATCTTGCAGTTCTCTTATTTGTTGCTGGATAGACGCACGATGATCTTCTAATAATTGCAGGCGCTCGTTAGCCGTATGCTCACCTTCTTGCATGAGCTTTACATATTCTTGAATGCTTGAAACAGGCATATGGGTTTCGCGTAGTTTCAGGACAAAACGAAGCCACTTGACCTGTTGTTCTGTATAGTTTCGTACACCGGCATGATTTCGATTAGATTCTAAAATGCCTTCTTGCTCATAATAACGAAGCGTATGAGGTTTGATGTTTAATTTCTCTGCTACTTGGCTTATGGAATACATGTGGAATCCTCCTTAGCATATACCTCGCGCATGAATGCTTGACTTCAAGTGCACTTTAACGAGTAGGCTTATAGTGTATCACATAATAAAGAGGAGGATCATGTATGGCATATACAGTTATTACTGGAGCAAGTTCAGGAATTGGTTATGAATCAGCGATTGCATTCGCGGAACGAGGAAAGGACCTTATTCTAGTTGCTCGTCGCGAAGAGAAATTAGAAGAGCTAAAATCAGAAATCCAACAACAGAACAATGTAGATGTGGTTATTAAGCCGGCTGATCTAGCTGAGCCTGAAAACGTTCACGCCTTTTATGAAGACCTCAAGACTTACACGTTAGAGACATTTGTGAACAATGCTGGATTTGGGAACTTTGATCCAGTAGCAGAACAAGATCTTGGTAAAATACAAAAAATGCTTCGTCTGAATGTTGAAGCGTTAACGGTTCTTTCAACATTGTTTGTGCGTGATTACGAAAATCAAGAAGGAACGCAGCTCTTAAATATCTCATCAGCCGGCGGGTACAATATCGTTGGTGGCGCTGTGACCTATTGTTCAACCAAATTTTATGTGAGTGCATTTACAGAAGGTTTGGCTCAAGAGCTTCAAGGAAAAGGCGCTAAGATGAGAGCGAAAGTACTTGCTCCTGCAGCTACAGAAACAGAATTTATGAAGCGCTCGTTTGATGTAGAAGATATATCTTACGAAGGAAACGTGCCTCAGTACCATACTGCAAAAGAAATGGCTCATTTCTTACTAGATCTTTACGATAGTAACAAAGTAGTTGGGATCGTAGACGGTGAAACATACGAGTTCCACTTAAAGGATCCAATCTATCCGTATGTAGAACGTTCAACTAAATAATGTTTACTGGGGAACTTCCGCTATGGGAGCTCCCTTTTATTTTAAGTGAACTTCTTCTTCGCTCCATTCCCATAATCGTTTTGCTACTTCATCATCTTTGGCATTCTTCTTTAGCGGTGTCGGTTTTCGTTTGTAATAATACGATCCACTCGATGTCACATTAGGGTCCGTTGCTAAATAAATAGCCGTGTCAGCACCTTCTGCAGGTGTTTGGAAGAAAGGACGAAGTAACTTGTGAATGGTACTCCCAAATCCTGTTTCGCGACTGACTCCAAGGCTCGTGCTGACGGCCCCTGGGTGGATCGCGTTTACTGTGATAGATGTACCTTGTAATCTCCTCGCTAGCTCGCGTGTGAACAACAGATTAGCGAGCTTAGATTGACCATATCCTTTGATGACACTGAACTGGTTGTGTAGGTGGGGGTTATCAAAGTGAATCTTACCAGCTTTATAGGCGCCAGAAGATACAACCACAATACGTCCTTGTTTAGCATTTTGTAGAGGTTCAAGTAACAGGTTAGTCAGCAAGAAATGTCCAAGGTGATTGATTCCCATCATGCCTTCAAATCCATCCATAGTCTCTATTCGTTTCGTATTCACAACACCAGCGTTGTTTATGAGAACATCTAAATAATCAAAACGACTTCGGAATTCTCGTATAAAATCGTGGATACTTTGGAGCGAACCTAAATCACATTGTATGTAATCTGCTTGATCTGAATTGCTTTCATCCTTAGCCTTCTGAAGCGCATTTAGCCCTCGCTCGTTGCTTCGACAAGCCATGATGACAAAGAACCCTTTCTTCATTAAGGCTACAGTTGTAGCAAATCCCATGCCTGTATTCGCTCCTGTTACGATCGCTATTTTACTTACGGCCATTACATCACCTTCTTATAACTTATTTCTTCCATTGTAACGGATGAAAGCGCAGGAACGAACATATCTACTCCACAACTAAGGCATACTATGCATAACTTTCTAAAAGGAGTAGATGAACATGTCTCAAAAAGGCCCATCCAAACACAATCAGAAAACCGCTGAAATTGCTAAAAAGAATAAAAAATACGAAGCAGAATTGGCTGAAGATATGCAAAAGGGAAATTCAAAACATCAGAGTCAAAAAAAGAGTGGAAGACAAGCAAATAAGAAGTAAATGTTTAAAATGGAAGTCTCGTGTCCTTTTCGGTGGAGAAATTGGTGGAGAAACATACGGAAAAGTAGCCTAATTAAAAGACCAAATCACATATGATTTGGTCTCTTCTTTTCACCTTATATATCGAGGATTTTTGATAGTAACATTGGATTTATCAGAAGAATTCACCCCAAATAGTACAATGATAACAGCTGTTGTCAATGTGCTATTTGGAGCGAATTAAAATGCTATGTACATAGTGATTTCCTAATCTAAGTAGTTAATTGTTATATTATGTTAAAATATATTGTGAGTTTGTGAAGGGTTGTACTTAAACTAACGGGGAAGGTTAGTTGAAGACTTGAATTCGAGATAACTACATAAAATATCTGCATCACTCCTTTTCTGGTATTATTTGGATTAATCATGGTATAGTTAAAATACTTACAAGATTGGAGTGGGTCCTTTGGGTGCTTTCGCAGCTCTAGTAATTGTTGTATTAGCGGTAGTAGTGGATTTTTATTGGTTAGATGTAGATAGAGATGGGGGTGGATGAAAAAATGGACAAGGTTTCAGAAGGGATTATTCTTTTCTGGGTTTGCCATTGTGTCAGCTTTAATCTACGTCGGATTAGGTCTTGAGTTTTTTGTAACTCTTCCAGTATTGGGGGAGTTTGCGAAAATTTTATAGTGGGACATCCGTACTGCCTGAGGAGGGATAATGTGAAAATTTCACTTTTTATTATAGTATCCAGCTTGCTTGTGTATATGAATTTCAAACCCCATTTAACGGGTTTTCGTTTACGGCGGTCAATGAAGAAAAATAAAAAAAATTAACACGTTTAACATAATACCTTATTAAAGAATCGGGTGCTTTAGTTGAAGTAGAGAAATCGCATCTTCCATTAACGCGGCAGGTATGTTGAAGAAGATAATAAAAGGGAAAATAATTACAAATATGGAAGTGTGTGATACGCTTAGTTTATCTAAAATTGAGAGCTTAGTTTTAATACCTATTATGTGTGGTTAGGGGGGGGAATTATGGTCTTTTGGATTTGCATATCTTTATTAGGGATTTTTACAGCTGTTAGTGAAGTAATGTATAGTAAAAAGTTAAGCGGGAGTCAAAAGAAGCGGTCCGTAATGGGGATATGGGGAATAGCTGCTACATTAACTGTTCTTCTTTTAATTGTAGATACAGCTATATCATATAGCTAATCTTATATCTGATCTATAAGGTTATTCCTGAGCAGGGGAGTGTAATCTCAACCAGGTATACGCCGTCGATTGGAACGAGGATCAAAAAGACATTCCAGATATTGATGATGGGAAGAATTCCTCTGCGTTCAAAGAAGTGACGAGAATTGGAGAACGCTTAATAGCTGAATACAATACATATCTACATAACCATACACTGAAAGATTATTTGCTATGGCTTAATGACTCCGAGAATGTAGTAAGAGGACAGGAATTCTATATGAAGTTGGCTCTAATAGATAAGGAGGGGGATCCGGTTGGGGCAACGTGGACTGCGAAGTATTGGTATTACCGCAATCTGTTAATCTATAAAAACTTAGTTAACTTGATTGATTCAGATGAAGAACGAATTTTCGTTTTATTTGGTAGCGGACATCTCCACTTACTTTTCCAGTTCTTAAAAGAGAGTGGGATGTTTGATATTAAAGTAGCCAGTGACTATTTAAAATAGTATCGTTACTCATGTTTATAGCACCTTTTCCTCATTTCACTAAAGGGAGAGCTAGTTAAAGAAAAGGGATTGTTACGGTAACGCCTCTACTATTGGGCTAAAGGGATAGTTTAGAGGAAGATCATTTATAAGAAAGTGAGTGAGTTTTTTGAGGTTTGTTTTTGACTTAGATGGAACAGTTTGTTTTAAAGGACAACCAATATCCAGAAAGATACTTCATTCATTGTCAGAGGTGAAAGAATCAGGTATAGAAGTTATTTTCGCATCGGCGAGACCGATCCGAGATATGCTACCCGTTATAGACGAAGCATTTCACCATTACACAATGATTGGTGGGAATGGCTCTTTAATATCAAAAGAAGAAAAAGTAATTCATTCCAACTCGTTTTCAGTAGATGAAATTAGCGAAATAAAGAACCTTATTAAAGAATATAGTGCTACTTATCTAATAGACGGTCATTGGAACTATGCTTATACTGGACCAGATTCACATCCTATACTTCAAAATGTAGATCCTGCAAGGTTAGCCAAAATGGTTAGTATGGATTCTCTTGAATCAATAGTTAAGGTTCTGTTTCTTACCTCCCATAATATGGACGAACTGGCAGATAAACTTTCGAAGCTAAATGTATATGTAAATAAACACGGTAACGAAAATGTACTGGATATCAGCCCAAGTGGAATTAATAAATGGAGTGCATTAAAGACTCTGGGAATAAAAAAAATACATATATTGCTTTTGGGAACGATGCAAATGATATCTCAATGTTTGAAAACGCATTACATACAGTTATGATTGGTCATCACGAACATTTAGCTGCTTTTGCAAAAGAAACGATACCATTAAATACAGATTACGAACAAAAAATTGCAGAAAAAATAATTACTCTTTCAAAAAAATATAAACCAATTAAAGTATAATTCATATTCAACAAAAGGGTAAAAAGTACTCGCCCCTTATTACATAACATTGTGACTATCATGAATGTAACTTTTTAATAGAGGAAGCGGAATATTCCATAAGAATCCTATCTCCAAATATAGAATAGGATACCTGAAATGATTGTCGTGCTTGTTAGTAATAGAGCAGGAGGTAGTGAGTTTGGTACATAAAATACGAGAATTACTGAACAGAGTATATCCAGTAAATATAATTAAAGTAGAATCAGTAACAGATGAAATCTTTAGATGCATTGCTAAAGAAGGGAATTACATTGCAAGAATTACAAATTATAAAAGTTTTGATGAACAATTAGAAGAGGTTAAATATACGGATTTCTTATATAAAGAAGGATTGGGTGTGTCGCCAACCATATCTTCTATTAAAGGTAAGGTTGTAGAAAGGATAACTCTTGAAAACAATGAAATCTTAACTGTTCTTTATAAATCTGCACCTGGTGAACACCTCTCAAGGAATGATTGGAACGCACAGTACCAAGGGGACGGGTTCACTGGCCCTTCCATTCATGTGCCAAGGGACCTACCCCTGTGGTACTTAGTGTTAATGGAATAACTGTTATCGTATGATATAATATAAATAAGAATAACGATGAATTGGCTGCTGAAAATGAATTATTTGAATGGTCAAATGAAATTATAAGGTATTGAATCCATTAGAAGTAAGGAGGCGATTTTATGAAAAAAGTAGATGCTCAGGCGGCAAAGGTGTTGGAAGAAATTGTTCAAGATAAAGATCAATCCTTTGAACTAAATGGACAAAAATATAAAATAGTGGCTATTGATCATAAAGATGATTCAGAAACAACTGTAGCTGAAGATGTAGAAAAAGACCAGGAACTAAAACGAAAATTACTACAGGCTAAAAAGGATATTAAAGAAGGTAATTCCTATACTTCGGAAGAAATGAGAGAAATGATACGGAGCGGCCAAGTATAAATGAGGTTTATTTGGCTGGAGTCCACAAAGGAAGCATTCGAGAATATTAAGAGTGAGCACTATTCTTATAGTGAAACCATTGAATACAAGTTAACTTTATTAGAACGTATTGAGAAGAAAATTATAACGGTTGGAACTAGTACGAGAGCAGATAAACCGGAATGGAAAGGAAGTCATGAAATACATGTAGATAGATTTATTATCTACTACTCCTTTTCTGATGACAAACAAACTTGTTTTATAGAATATTTTAAGCACTCTAGTCAGCATTATTGAGCTATCCTTTACATAAAAAAGGATGGCATTTTTTATATATGCCCCGTACCATAGGGGGGGTTTTTGTTCATGCCTTAAGGTGCCTGTCTCTGTGGTAATTATGGTTAGTCTCTTCTTATACTAAAGCATTAGTTCAATAATAGCGTCTTTTGTCCTTTCTGTAACGATGTGGATCGTTTCACTTGTTATTTATGGAGTTACGGCTATGATGGTGTTTAATTAAAAGGACAAGCATCCTAATTTTGACTTGATTTAGAACCATCTCGTTCTGAAGGCCTAATGCAGCTGAAGTGTAAATGAAAAGGAACAGCTCTTTTTTTGATAAAATTATTGAGAAATTAGAAGCTTCTAAATTGGTGGAAGGCATTATTTAATTAGGTTCTGGAGTGGATGGACAGATAATCTAATTTACTATATCCATTCAAATTAGCTCTTATGAAACAGACGGGTGCGATTGTTTAACAATCGCACCCGTCTGTTTCATTATCGGAGCAGAAACTTTGAATAGATCAAATGAAACTTCTCTAGAAGCACTGCGACTATTTTCATAAGGAGGTCTTATATGAAACGAAAGAATTTTATTTATCTCATTCTATTCTTATTCTTTTTAGTCGGGTGTATCCATCAGACAAGTGAGGAGACTACCTTTGATGAGGAAGGAAACGTTGGGACAACATCGTGGGCGTTCAAGTTTGTAAAGTATAATGATATTTCTTATGAGCTAACTAGTATAGAACTTAATGAAAGCAATGTAGGAGAAAAGATTGGAGAGGTTAAACGAGATCTTACCGATTTGGATACGACTGGAAAACTCAATGAAGTCGATTTTGACGCAGTGGGATTGACGAAAGGAACACCTTTGTATAAAAGCAAGGAAAGTAATGATGCAATCATTTATAAAGAGAACAACATCTATTTCATTGCTAAAAAACATTCTTAAGCTAACGGATGAGATAGTTAAAGAAGACATACAGAAAGAACGCTTGGTTTTAAGACCCCAACCTTCTACTCATAAGAATCTCATTCGTTACACACCCTATAAGTACTGAGACTAGGGAGTGACATATATGAACGTTGCACAATTGCTTATTAAATGCTTAGAACATGAAGGTGTAGAATATATCTTCGGCGTTCCGGGCGAAGAAAATATTGATATGATGGACGCGATTAAAGACTCAAAGATTGAATTTATTACGACACGTCACGAAACAAGTGCAGCCTTTATGGCGGGAACTTACGGTCGTTTAACCGGGAAACCTGGAGTCTGTTTGGCGACGCTTGGGCCAGGGGCTACAAACTTATTGACGGGTGTAGCAAACGCTAATATGGACCATTGCCCACTTATTGCGATCACGGGGCAGGCTGGATTGAATCGCCAACATAAGATTTCGCATCAGTATTACGACCTCGTAGATATCTATGAGCCCGTCACGAAATGGAATGCCCAAATTAAGACAGGAGAGATCGTACCGGAAGTCGTAAGGAAAGCATACCAATTAGCAGCTGGGGAGAAGCCGGGTGCGACCCATATTGATTTGCCCGAAGATGTAGCGGGGATGGAAGTGGACCTTGATCCTCTTTACATAACAGAGCATGTGTTACCTCAAGCGAGTGAAGACGTTTTGAAGGAAGCGGCTCTTTTGATTTCTAAAGCCCACTCTCCTCTGATTTTAGCTGGTAATGGGGTAACTCGTTGTGAAGGAAGTAAACACCTTCGTGAATTTGCTGAGAAGACGCAAATCCCTGTTGTTCATTCTTTCATGGGAAAAGGAGCCTTGTCTTGGAAAGACGACTTAAGTCTTCTTACAGCTGGATTGAGCGGAGGAGATTACATTACTTGTGGTTTTAAGCAGGCTGATCTCATTATTACAATTGGTTTTGACATGGCTGAAACTCCTCCGCAAAACTGGAACCCTACAGGAGAAACACCTATTCTTCATATTGATACAGAAGAGGCTGAAATTGATGCTTATTATCCCGTTTCTTTAAATGTCGTGGGAGACATTAAGAAAAATCTAGAGCAATTAATGGAGAAGGTTCCAGAACAAGCTCGTCATTTGGATTGGGCGAAGTCGATTCGCAATAAAGCGCTCAAGGAACTGGATTCCTATAGAAATGATACTGGTTTTCCAGTCAAACCACAGAAGATTATTTCTGACCTTCGTGAGGTATTACGAGATGAAGATATTGTCATATCAGATGTTGGAGCTCACAAAATGTGGATCGCGCGAATGTATCATACCGCACAACCAAACACATGCCTCATATCAAACGGGTTAGCTTCAATGGGAGTAGCTGTACCAGGGGCAATCGGTGCGAAGTTAGCACAAAGGGACAAAACGATTGTGGCAGTGTGTGGAGATGGCGGTTTTCTTATGACAGGTGCAGATATAGAAACAGCGGTAAGATTGAATTTACCGATCGTCATTTTACTATGGAGAGATGAAAAATATGGACTTATTGAATGGCATCAAATGAAGAAGTTTGATCGTCCTGCTCATATTGATTTTGGGAACCCAGACTTTCTGAAATTTGCTGAGTCATTCGGTATGGAAGGTATACGAGTGGACCGGGCTGAGGATTTAAAACCAGCCATCGAAAAAGCGGTCGCCATGAAGCGTCCAGTCTTGATTGATTGTCCTGTTGATTACAGTGAAAATATGAAGTTAACCGAAAAGCTGAAGAACATAACGTGTGAATGAGGTGGCATGATGAGGATCAGTTCGATCATTAACGGAGAAGAGTATAAAGACGAAACAAGAGAATCTCTAGAAGTAAAGAATCCTTATAATCAAGAAGTAGTAGCGAAAATGGCTCTAGCGAAAGTGGAAGACTTACATAATGCGATTGATGTAAGTTTTTCTACGTTTCACGATACGATGAAAGAGATGCCTGCACATAAACGAGCGGATATCCTGCGTAAGGCTGCTGATCTGTTGGAAGAAAGAGAAAATGATTTTGCTCAAATCATATCTCGAGAAGCGGGGAAGCCTATAAAATTTAGTCGCGGTGAGGTGCAACGTTCTGTACAGGTCATCCGCTTTGCATCTGAACAAGCAAAGGATATTAATGGTGAAGTCATTCCGATGGATGCTGCGATCGGTGGTCAAGGACGATTAGGCTTTACGAAACGCATGCCTCTCGGTGTTGTTGCAGCTATTACACCATTTAACTTTCCGCTCAATCTTTCTCTTCATAAATTAGCTCCAGCGATTGCAGCAGGGAATACGATTGTGTTTAAGCCTGCTGAGAAAACACCTGTTTCAGCTTACATGCTCGTAAAGCTGTTTCATGAAGCTGGCCTGCCTGTTGGAGCTTTAAACTTAGTTCTTGGGTTAGGGGAAGAACTAGGTGATCCTTTAGTTGAGAATGACAACGTTCATAAAGTAACCTTTACCGGTAGTCTTCCTGTGGGCAGAAGAATTCGTGAAAAAGCGGGATTTAAAAAAGTCACGCTTGAGCTTGGTTCAAATTCGCCTAACATTTTATTTGAGGATGCGGATGTAAAAGAAGTGGTTACAGATTTAGTTAAAGGCGCCTTTGCTTTCTCAGGGCAAGTATGTATATCCGCCCAGCGTGTTTACGTTCACCATTCCCTGTTTGAATCATTCTTATCGGAATATAAAACCCAAACCGAAGATCTTACAATTGGTGACCCTCTTGAAGAAGGTACGGACTTTGGCCCAATGATTACAGAAGAAGCAGCTGAACGCGCGAAAACGTGGATCGATGATGCCGTGAAAAACGGAGCAAAGATTGAAACAGGTGGAGATCAAAAAGGCACGCTTCTAACTCCGACGATTATGACGAATGTTAAAAGCGACATGAAAATTATCGCAGAAGAAGTGTTTGCCCCAATTGTGTCGATTATTCCATTCGAGACGGAAGAAGAAGTAGTCAAAGCCGCTAATGATTCGATTTATGGACTTCAAGCGGGGATCTTCACTAAAGATATTAATCGCGCCTTCCGAGTTGCTGACAAGGTTGAAATGGGCGGGGTATGGATTAACGAAATCTCTACCTACCGCCAGGATAACCATCCTTATGGTGGTGTGAAACAAAGTGGAATCGGACGAGAAGGTGTGAAGTACGCGATAGAGGATATGACAGAAATAAAATTTTATGGAGTGAAATTGAATTAAAGGAAGAGGGCATTGGCTGAAGCCATGCCCTCTATTTTTGTAAGGTTTAAACTGCACTAGGAATTATAAGCGGTTGAGTTCATATTCCTTTTTTGAAATAATTGGATAAGAATCACGCGGACAAAGGGGTGTCATAGTGAACAAACGAATAGCTTATGCGATTTTTAGTGCAGTATTATTATCAGGCTGTCAGTCCGTCACGGGGGAAGAGGAGAAAGCTTTAGAACCAGAAAATAAAGATCAAGCGGTAATAAAGGAAAAAGAGTATACGTTTGAGGAGTATAAAGAATTGTTTCAAGAGTCTGTTTCTGAAGCAAAAGCGTTTGATGTTCATGACGAAGGAGTAGAGAAATGGATAACGCGCATCATTTATCAATCCAAACGAAATGGAAATGACAATGTAAAAGAAGAAATGGTGCTAGAACAAGCGAAAGAATCACATCAAGAACAGAAGGATTGGAAAAGCTACGCAAAAGAAACATATGACGTTCAGGTAATGGAGGAAGAGGTAGATCGTTATATTGAAGAAGGGCCAGATCAAATGGAAGTGATGGAACAACAAGCTGCCGCGGAGGCACTTGGAATGACTTCTGTGGAGTTCAATCATTCATTTGATCGGGATCATTATGAGATGGCCGTTTTATTTGAAAAACTCCTTCCTAAACTAAGAGAGGAATATGATGATTCTTCTCCTGGAAATCTTATTGAACGTTTTAAAGAAGAAGCAGGAAAGGATAACGAGTAGGAGATGAAGTATGGAGGAACAGCTAAGAATCTTTGATAAAGAGAAAAATCCTATTGGGGTGGCATCACGGGCAGATGTTCATAAATATGGGTACTGGCATGAGGTGTTTCATTGCTGGATGACTACACGAATAAATAAAGAAGAATACCTGTACTTACAATTACGTAGTTCCAATAAGAAAGATTATCCAGGCCTTTTTGATATCACTGCTGCCGGTCACTTACTTGCTGAGGAATCGGTAGAGGATGGTATACGAGAGGTGGAAGAAGAGTTAGGTTTACGAGTTGCATTTGAGGAATTAATTTCGTTAGGGACTCTTTCCTATCATGTTGAGACTCAACAAATTATTAATAAAGAGTATGCGAATGTGTTCTTATATAAAGGGAACCACGATTTTAATGATTTCAATCTACAGATAGAAGAAGTAACAGGAATGATGCGTGTAAAGTTGAGGGATTTTGAACAGCTCTGGTTTAACAAAAGAGACAGTATCATAGGGTATGGCTTTAGGGTAGATGAGCAAGGAGATAGAGAACTCTACGAAAACCGACTAGTACGATCTGATTTTGTTCCACATGAGGATACTTTTTACGGGGAAGTCATCCGTAGAATAAAAGCTAATGTATGATCTATCAAAAAAATTGGACTAAAACACCTCAAGCAGAAGCGGATCTGCTTGAGGTATTTTTTAAAGTTTCCATGTATTGGACTGTGCTAATTCTCGCATTAACTCTTCTGACTCACCTGTATTACCGTTAATATAGTAGGACTTAGTTATGAAAGAAGTATCTAACTCAACGTCCCAAAGAGGTAAATAAACCAACTCTGTTTCTTTAATTTCATACCTCGGTTTTTTAAGCACGTAGTTTCTGTTGATTTGTTTATCCTGCACATCCGGCACATAGCGAGCTAACAGATCCTCCTTACTGATTACCGCTTCTTTTACTTCAGATGCATGTACTTTTTTCTGAGCGGTTGGCGGAATGTTTGGAAATAACCCGCGATACCCTGTAATGGCATCAATAAATACCATGTTAGGCTTTACTTTCGGCGTAAACGGTTTTCGATCTGCAATAACAAGCATTTTAACAATCCACATAGGATAATAGATCTTAGTTTTCTCTTTAATACCTTCTTGAATTGTCTTTTCAGTGAAGTGACGGTTCCATCGCAAAGTGGGTTTCACGCTCTTATAAATGGATGTAGATAAATCTGTTTCTTGAATCTTTCCTTCACCTAAAATCGTAACATTCATTGGATCACCTGCTTATGCTTGTATGTTGGTATGATACTGATCTACTTGAAGTTGAGTTGATTGAGATGGAGAGGCTGTCATTAGGCTTACTCCGATGGTTAGGATTGCAGAAACGGGTGCAGACACCAGATGTTCTGATACTAATGCAAAAGGAAGTAGTGCCATAATGATAAACGTTACGGTACCACCTACCATTCCTGCTAGAGCTCCAGCTGTATTCGCGCGTTTCCACCATAATCCAAGTACTAGCGGGAATCCAAATGCCGAGAGCATAGCACCACTTACCCAACCAACCATAACGGCAATAAGTTGAGGTGGATTAATGGCGAAGATAATCCCGACTACACTAGCAAGGATCATAACGACAAGACCTAGTCGAGTAACTGTCTTCTCGGAAGCATCTTTGTTGATGTGTTCCTTATAAATATCATGTGCAATTCCTGCGGCAACAGCGAGTAGCATCGCGTCAGCAGAAGACATAATCGCCGCCAATAACCCTGCTAACATAACCCCAGCTAGAATCGGAGGCATATAGTGTTCAATGACTGAGATGAAGATCATGTCCTGGTTCTCAAGAGATTCAGCAATGCCTAAGCCAGCGCCTGCTGAAGCAATGAAGAAGCCAAATATAAAGACCGTAACATAAAGGAAACAAGCTCCTAGTGCCGAGCGCCGAGCCGTCTTCGCGTCACGAGCTGCAAAGTTCCTCATAACAGCTGAAGGGGAGACAACTCCGAACCATAAAAACGCAACAAATAAACCAAAGTACGACATCCAAGGCTGCGTAACATCACCAAACTGTGGATCAACAGCCAGTGCATCTTGGATTAATGTGCTGACTCCACCATGGTCCATCAAGATGATAATCGTTAAGATAAACATTCCAATAACCATAACGGCACCTTGAATTAAGTCCGTATATGTAATGGCCCACATTCCTCCAAGCGCTGCATATAATGTAAAACCTAGTCCTAAGATGATGACGGCTGTTACATAATCAATGCCTAATACATAGGATCCAATTAAACCAGAAGCTGTCAATTGAGGGATCATGTAAAAGGTCATACAAAAGACAACAATAATAGCGGATACAATCTGTACCGACTTTCCGTATCTCGTTTTAAAGAATTCAGGTAATGTTTTAACCCCAGCTCGTCTGATTTGACCAGATATAAGAAACATAGCAAACGAAGGGATGGCTACTGCCCCGAATCCATAGGCTAGCAAGAAAGGTATACCTAAGGCGACACCCGAGCCAACAGCACCCATTAGAGAGCTAGAACTCGCTACGGCAGCGAAGAAGGCGAATGAGCCAACAAAACTATTAATTTTACCACCCGCTGTCCAATAGTCCCCTTCAGAAGAGTGGGCTCTCTTAGCAAACCAAATGCCAATTCCGGTCATAATTAATAAATAAATTCCAAGTATTGTGGCTTCCATTATTTGCATAAACTCACTCCTTATTCAGCTTCATGCTTCTCTATTTTTTCCATCCAAATGACGTAGATCACCGTTAATGCGAGCCATATGAAGAAGCAGGCGAACATGGCCCATCCTACTAGGGAGATGCCGCCTATGTAAGTGTCAGTTGGCCACCAAATCCAAAAGATCAAAGCTATTGTTGATAAGAGGATGACCATGATAATGCCTGGGTCTTTCCACTTTTTTTTCGTTAATTTCTCCATTTAGCCATTCCACTCCCTTATTATTGATAGAGTTTTTCGTAAACAGATTGAAAGACGACAAGATCAAAAATGGACGCGCCGACAGATTTGAACACAATGAGTTTTTCTTCAGGAGCTGTTGGTGAATGTTGTTCTGTAATGATTTTCTCTAAGTCCCATGCATTTTCAAGGTTACTTCTTAATGCTTTGGCACGAATCATATCTCCTGATTCGTGTAAGGCAGATGGCGCATCCACGTATATGTCATCTGCATGTTGTAATACATCATCTGAGATCTCCTGCATATCAGGACGGAATGATCCCACACCCACAAGTAACTTTCCTGTCCATTCGGATGGACTTAAATTGGGTAATACAGGTTTGGGTGAGGTCGTCGTGGTGACGATTATATCTGAGGCTCTAACTAGCGTTTCAGCAGTGGAAACGCTGAACGTTACATGTGGAAAGGTTTCTTCAGCTCTCTCCTTAAAATCTTCTGCTTTTTCTCTCGTTCTGTTAAAGATATGGACTTCCTCAATATCCCTAGCAACGAGCGCGGACTGTAAGTGACTCCACCCTTGGGTCCCGGTTCCAATAATGCCAAGTGTTTTCGCGTCTTTCTTCGCAAGATAGGACATCCCGAGGCCTCCGAGCGCTCCTGTTCGTAATGCGGTAATGGCGATCGCATCACACAGTAATAATGGTTCCATTGTCTTGCGGTTATGAAGAATCATAAGCCCATGGATCGTATCTTTCCCAGCCTGCGAGTTCTCTGGAGCAACTCCAACAAGCTTCGTGGCATAGTAATCTCCATAAAAAGCAGGCATCAATAAAGCGGTATTCTTCCCATCATTAATGTGCATTCGGTCAGGGGAAATATAGGATTTGTCCCCAGTCTGGTAGAATGATTCAATAGCCTGCATAGTCTCTTGCATCGAATAGTGTTCTGTAATTTCTTCTTTGGATCTAACGTTCAAAAATAATTCCTCCTTTCTTATAGTTCACCATATTAACAAAATTTTCAGAAAAAATAAAATGATAATGTCTTAGTCGGTTAGTGTTTTAGATGAAATTAGGTCTAAATGCCTCTAATTAGGATTATCAGAATCTTGTTATTCCTGCTACACTTATAAATAAAATAGAAGAGATAGAAAAGGAGAGGTGATAATGAAAAAGAATTCCATCTATGTAGAAATTCCTATTCATGCAGAAATGGAGGATTTGTGGGAAGCTTCACAAAATCCCGGTTTGCATGAACAGTGGGATCTTCGCTTTTCTTCGATTTCTTATCAACCCAAGGAACGTGAAGATGATCCACAAGAGTTTACATACAGAACCAATATTGGTCTTGGTCTTTCAGTAGAAGGATGGGGGAGAAGTAAGGGCACTCATGATGGTAAAGATGGTTCGAGGACATCCTCCCTTCACTTTGGTACAGGTCAGAAGATCTCTATTATTAGAGAAGGGAAAGGCTATTGGAAGTACATCCCGAAAGCTGATAAGGATATGACATTCCTAACTCAATACGATTATCAAACCAGATTTGGTACGCTGGGAGCGTGGGTGGACCGGTTGTTCTTTCGTCCTATGATTGGCTGGGCAACAGCACTGAGCTTTGACGTTCTTAAACGGTGGCTTGAAAAGGGGATGACGCCTAAGTCTCAGTACTTGCAGTTTTTTGCTTATTGGATTCTATCCTTTTTCTTCTCTTTCATATGGATCTACCACGGGTTGATTCCTAAAGTCTTATATAAGCACCCAGAAGAAATAGCGCTAGCAGAAAGTTTACTGCCCCTCTCAGTGTCAGCAAATTTTGTTGTATTTTGGATGGGGATTGCTGAAATATTGTTTGGTCTATCATGGTGGGTTATAAAGAGGCGAAGGCGGCTGTATTATTTGCAAGTACTTGCTTTTCCCTTCCTTACCGCATCGGCGATCATGGCGGACCCAAGTACGCTAACTCATCCGTTTAGTCCACTAACCTATAATAGTAGTTTATTTTTATTATCTGTACTCGGACTTGCAGTGAGTAGGGACGTACCCACCGCTAAGAATTGTAAACGGAAGAAAAAGGAGTCAGCCTGATGCCAATCTATTCACAAGTGTTGGGGGAGGAGTTTAATCAACTGCACCCCATGCTTCAACAACGTTACAAGCATATTGAGAAGGAACCCTATGAAGGATCTGGAGTCATGAAAAGAATATCTCGAGGTGCGAAATGGATGTCCCCGCTAATGATAATGGGGGCCAGGCGAAAGCTCTTGTTCCCTGAGAAAGGAACGTTCATTCCTTTTACCATTAGACATAAGCCTCAAACGGGTGAAAAGGGAGAGGATCAGGTGCATTGGGAGCGTGTGTTTTATTTCAAAGGAAAGAAGCGGTATTTCAATGCGCTTATGAGTCTCGATGCTGAGCGTGGGATCATTAAAGACTATCTCGGAGAGCCTTCTGTTATGTACTCTGATTTAGCATTAACCGTTCTTGAAAACGGTGGTTTGCATATTCAGTCAAAGCGACAACGTGTAGTTATTGGAGAAAAGGAAATCCCTTTGCCGCGCTTCCTGCAAGGGGTGGCAACTGTAGTTGAAACGTTTAATGATGAGCGTAATGTGTATGAAATTAAAGTGAGTGTTCAAAACCCGATTATGGGAACGATCTTTTCTTATGAAGGGGAGTTTACGGAGGATGCATAATATCCCTACTAGTCGAATGAAAGGTACGTTTCGAGTTGGCGAAAAAGTTCTTAAGGAACAAGTAGATTCTGAGCGGACAGAAGTGGGCTTGGTAGAGGATATGAAGGTATATAAAGAAGATCTGAACATGCATACACTCTCACCAACGATTGTCGACTTTTATGAACGAACGACTGGCTACCGCTTATTTACAAAAGTGAAATGGAGAACATGGTTTAAGCCATTTGCGTTCTTGTATCGGATATTTAGCAGGAAGACGCAACAAATTAACCTACCCTTATCGAGTAGGGAAGTAGAAATGACAGGTGATATTGTGCCTGTATCAGAAGAGGCAGATGGTCGGCATCGTCCGAGAGCATGGGTGCGGAAGATAGGGGAAGAGGTTTGCTTTATTGCCATCTATTCTTTTCATAAGACAGCAGAGCGTACCTATATGAATATAGGACTTCCTTTGCCTTGGTCTACCATGACGGGTATTCTTGAGCTTAATCAAATGGAAAGCAACTTAAGTTTATCTAGTAAACGACTTAAGTCGAAGGATGCTGACTCCGGAACGTACTTAACAGTGAAACATAAACGCTTCAAGTTGCCGATTGAAGAATATTTTTTGGTGGAAGAAGTGGGGGAAGGGAACTTACGTGCAACGCATAAGATGTGGCTTTTTTCTATACCTTTTCTAACGATTACATATCGAATAGTTGCTAAATCGAGTTAAATTAAGAATACATTATAAAAAGGAAGGCCTAGTTCAATATGAATTAAGCCTTCTTTTTTTAATAATACCTTTATGGTTACTCGGAGTCTTCAGGTTCATATTCATAGTGGGATCATATGGATTTAAAGAAAAGTATAGATTGTGGATGGTGATGTTTTTTGAAATAATTGGTACAAGAAATGGGGGCGAGATCATGAAGGAGAATTCATATAGATTCACCAACAGGGCAGAAAGAATTATAGATCTTTTAAAAGAGTATGACAATATTATTCAGCCTTATCACTTTCTGATAGGTGCCTGTGAAGAAGCGACTGGTGTGTGTGGGGAGCTCTTCTTATATTTATATAAACAAGTCGGGAGTAACTTCATGAAACAAGTTAAGACAGCGTGTGAAGCTCCACGAGAAGAGTACATAGAATGGAATGGATTGAACATTTCCTATGCTTCCTTAAAGGTGTTAGAACGTGCAAACGAAAAGAAAGAGAATTACGGACAGACCCTAATCAATGAAGGACACATTCTGTTTGCGGTAGTAGAGTTAGAGAAAAATCTTAGAAACGTATTATCGAAAGAAATATTAAAACACATTTTTCAAATAGCCTGTACACCAAGAGATCTTACTGTCTATTTAGAGGGGTATTTACATAAGCCATTCTCTCCTCAAAATGAGATCAGAAGAGCGACACCATCAGACCTTCCTGCTTTAAAGGATTACATTCGTGTTGAATTTGGAGAGAGGTGGCTCGAACACGTTAACCACGCTTCTAACAAGGTGGAGATTCCTATCTTTATAGCGGAACGTAACAACACCATAATAGGCTTTGCTTGTTACGACCTTGTCCGCAAACAAAAAAGCATTTTTGGTCCTATGGGCACGTCAAAAGATAAACGATGCCAATTTGTAGGGAGAGAATTGTTGGATACGTGCTTAGTAGAAATGGCTAAACTTCGTTACCCTTATGCAATTATTGATGAGGCGGGACCGGTCGAATTTTATGAGAAGGCTTGTAACGCGAAGTTGATTCCTGTAAGTCAATAGATGAGTTGACCAAGTGGTGTATTAAAGCTTATGGGTAAAGACAACAAAAAGGCAACCTCCCCTTAAGGAAGCTGCCTTCTCATAATTTGACTTCATATATGGTGTTTCAACGGTACGCTTAGGGACAAGGAGGCCGATTACGACTCCTAGAATCGCAGGGAGCATCCAACCAAGTCCCATGCTATATAAAGGTAAGATGTCGTAAAAGGATTGGACTGATTCTAATACAGATACGTTCCATCCTGGCAGGCTCGCAACAAGTGCTTTATACTCGTCAAATGGCTTTTGGATCTGTCATGCCTTTTGATTTGATCGCATTAATGACCACGATTCTAAACGCAAGGGTAGCCAAAGCGTCCATTGTGTTGTATCCTTCTGTAAAACCAGTCATGAAGGCCATAACATTAGACAACAAGACTTAAAAATGTGACCGAATTTATATAAATTCGGGCACATTTCTTTTCTAGAATGTAAGAGCTACTTGTTCTGTTTTCTTCAACCCAACTTGAATAATTTCATCCGCTTGGTCTGGGAACTGGTTGTGTCCTTCAATGACGAGTGTTGTAATATCTTCGATTCCCCAGAAGTTTAAGATATTTGTTACATAATTGACAGCCATCTCTGAAGACTGAGCTGGGCCTTCAGAATAAACGCCACCTCGTGCATTTAACAGAACAACCTTTTTTTCTGTTAACAGTCCTACTGGCCCTTCTGCAGTGTACATAAATGTTTTGCCTGCTTGTGCTAAGTAATCGAAGTACGTGTGCAATACTGCTGGGATCGTAAAGTTCCAGAGAGGGAAGGCGAATACGACTTTGTCTGCAGCAAGAAATTGCTCTAGATAGCTGTTCACAACAGATGCAGCTTTTTCTTCTTCGTCCGTTAATTCGATTCCTTTTGACTGTTTGAACATGCCATTGATTTTATTAGTGTCATAGTAAGGAAGGTTTTCTTCAAACAAATCTAGCTCAGTAATATGGTCATTAGGATGTTGTTCTTTATATTGTTCTAGAAATGTATGGTATAATTTCACGCTTACAGATTGTTCAATAGGTCTTGAATTTGCTTTTATAAAAAGTACATTTGCCATATATAATGCCTCCAGTAAGTAATTGTTGTTATAGCAACTATCGGGGGGATGTCCATTATTGTTCTTGGACATTCTGATTGATTTTCGTTAATAACCGTTCAAGCTCGATTAATTCATCACTTGAGATTCCTTTACAGACAATATCATTAAATTCTTCTGCAACCGGAATGACTTGTTCACCAAGTTCCTTGCCACTATCTGTGAGAAACAGCATGAGAGAACGACGGTCTTCCTTAGGATGCGCCCGATAAATATAGCCTTTTTTCTCCAAATTAGAGGCCATTCTAGCTATGTTTGTTTTGTCTTTATCAAGTTTCTCACCTAATTGATTTTGAGTCAGGCCATCTTTTTCCCAAAGCAACATCATAATTAAGTTCTGCTCAGGTGCCAGATTGAAATCTTCTAATTTTGATTTAATAAACTTCGTAAGATTCAGGTCAGTCTGGTGAATTTTAATACTAATATAATCTTGAAAAGATAACTTCAAAAGATTCCCTCCTGAATTTAGTTGCTACACAAACTGTTTTACTTACGTTAGTATAATTAGTAATGATGAAATTGTCAATTCAGTTGATTTAAGGTGTATGGATATTAGAGTAAGGTACAATTCTTGATATTATAAGATACTTATTATTAAAATAGTTGTTACAAATACTATTTAGTGGGGAGGAATTAATAATATGCAAAGCGAAAATCGGCTAAAGCGAAGTGTTCGTGATCAATGGTACGTAGAGTACCAAGAGATGAATTTTCCAGCTATTCAAAAAGGGTGGGTATTGCCTGCTGACCGTTGGAAAGATTTTGATCCATTTATTTTAATGGCAGAGGATTGGTTTAAAAAAGGGACATTTCCGGATCACCCTCACAGGGGATTTCAAACCGTTACTTATGTCATTGACGGTAGACTTGAGCATATTGATAATGGTGGAGGACGAGATATATTAGAGCCAGGTGATGTTCAATATATGAATGCTGGCTGGGCTGCTCGCCACGCGGAAGATGGTGTAGAAGACGATGTTGCTCACACCCTTCAATTATGGCTCAATCTTCCTCAGGACAAGAAACAAACAGAGACGCTCTATCAAAACATTTATGCCGAAGATGCTCCTACTGTTAATATCGATGGAGGGTCGATTAGTGTATATTCTGGCAGTGTAGCCGGTGTAAAGGGACCTATGGAATCAATTGTTCCCATTACGTTATCTAAAGTGAACCTTACAGAAGATGCATCGTATACACTAGAACTACCTGAAGATCATAATGCTTTTATCTATGTACTGTCAGGGGAAGTAGAAGTTGGAGAAGAGAGTACAACTCTAAAAAAACATGGCGTTGCTACGTTAAGCTATCATGAGAATGGAGACTCAGACAAGCTAAGTTCACTTCACCTTAAAGCAAAGAGAAGACGAACAAAGGTACTCGTTTATTCTGGTCGTCCAATTAAGGAAACCATCGTTCCTTATGGTCCTTTTGTTATGAATTCAATGGAAGAGATTAAACAAGCTTTTCAGGATTTCAGAGACGGGAAGTTTGGGCCTCCTGCAGTGTAACTCTACAAATACGATTACCACCATTTAGGTTCGATGAAAAAGACCGCAATTCTAAAAGGGAATTGCGGTCTTTTTATAGACTGATATAGAAGGTTTTGAAATAATTGGTATGAGGTAGTAAACTGAATCTTTTTGGGAGGGTGAATCCATGGAGGAAATTACGTTGTTACATAATGAGGGTGTTATAAAATATAGGACATATTCCATTCAGTTGTTACCAAGAGAATTCCAGCTCTTTCAATACCTATATAAATGGCCTTCAAGAATATTCACAAGAGATGAACTCCTTGATGCTGTTTGGAATTTAGAAGCCCCAACAGACAGAACGGTGGATGATCACATCTACCGGCTTCGTAAAAAGCTTAAGCCTTTATCTTTTGTGGTTGAGATTGAGACTGTAAGAGGGAAGGGGTACCGTTTACGGGTTTATAAAGAGACTCAAGTTAGTCCTCTATCAAAAGATGGTGAAGTATCCACAAACGTAAAAACATTGTTTCATAAATATCACCTGTATGGACAAGGGGATGCCTTAAAGGTTCTAGAAGAGAATCAATCCGTATTTGGCGTTACATTAGATCCTCAGAGTCGTCTTTATCTCCAGTTCATGAAAGGGGATATTAAAGGACTCGTCGAAAAGGAGGAAGTCACCTTTTGGGAAAAGTGCTACTATCTTTTGCATATCTATTCTTACATACAGCCCGATCAAGAGAAGAGTTTGTCTTACTTTTTAAAGGCTATGGATACACCAAAGATGCCGAGTTTTCATAAAGATGAAATCAGACTTTTAAATCGTATACCACTTCTCATCTTTACTAAGCATTTGGAAGAAGCGGAACAATTGCTTCAGGAATCGAAGAAAGAGATTTATGATAAGAAACTTGAGGGCTTTATCCCACTCCTCTACTTAGCAGAGTTATATCTATCATTTTTGAAAGAAAGCGGCTCAGTAATAGAAGAAAAGCTACTGGAAATGGAACAATTACTAGTGAAATACCCTTATTCTAGAGAGCGGTCCACCTTCTTTATTATAAAAGGCATATACCATCTCTACAAAAATGACCATGAGGGGGCAGAAAGGTGGTTCCAAAAAGGGTTTAAGCAATTTACGGAAGCGAGCTACGCACCAGGTGAGTTAATTAGTGTGAATCTTATTCTTTTCTTTATGAAAGAGTTTAATAGTAAAGGGGCCATTACAGAGCGTTATCAACATCTTATGGATCAGTATGCTCAAAGCTTTCATTTTTCGGATTTAGAGCAGAAGATTTATAAGCAATTACACGATCACTTAGGATAGAAGCCTAAAATTTCTCCTCTGATAATCTTCTGACATTCACACATTATAATGTGATTAAGAACGAATTAGAGGAGGATGAAGATGGAAAAGAAAAATTCCATTTGGCGAAATCAAAATTTTGTTCCTTACTTTTTAGCCAACGCCCTATCGAACCTTGGGAATTGGTTTGACTTTGTAGCTGTTCTTATTTTATTCAGATATACTTGGCAAGCAGATCCGATGTTAATTGCGCTAATCCCAATTATGTATGCCATACCTAGTATCCTGTTAGGGCAGTTTGCAGGTGTGTTCGCAGATCGAAAAGATAAACGGAAACTGCTTATATACTCAGACTGGATCCGCGGAGGACTCACTTTGTTGATTGTATTAACGACTTCACCTTGGTTTGCGCTCCCTGTCCTTTTATTGCGCAACGCGGTCGGGGTAGTTAGTTTTCCTGCTCAACAAGGCTTAATGAGAAGCATCGTAGTCGAAGAAGATATTATGAAGGCAGTAACGATTAATGGAAGCTTATATCAACTTATGAAAGTCGTAGGCCCCCTGATCGGTGGTTCCGTAACGGGTTTCTTCTCACCAGAAGTATCCATAGTAGTGAACGCTGCCTCCTTTATACTGTCTGGGCTGATTTTGCTTAAGGTAGAAGTGAAGCACCAAGCCTTTCAAGAGAATGAAGTTCAAGAGGGCAAAGAAGCGAGCAGTTTCCTCACTTCATGGAAAGAAGGATGGCGTATCGTTTTAAAAAGTCAGGTCCTCTTTGCCAGTATGATGTTTGGGATTGTAAGCACATTAACGATTCAAATGATTGATACTCAAATCGTAACGTTGTTTAGTGAGGTGTTTCCTAATAAACCTGAAATAACAGGGTGGGCGATTTCTGGCATTGGGATGGGTTCACTTATTGTGGTCCTTTATTTAAATCGGTTGGATGAAATCCTTAGGTATGGATGGTTCTTTGGTATGGGTAGTGCGTTGATAGGAGTCATGGTTCTTGGGTTTGGTTTCCTTGATCACTTCAACCTAGTGACAGTAGCCTTAGGGCTTTCAATTATTGGCGGTGTTGGGAATGGGATCACATTTACAGCCATCAATTATTTGATTCAAAAAGAACCTCCACAAGAAGCAATAGGCAGGGTATCGGGAATTGTAGATTCTACTTTAAGTGTGCTGTTTATCGCTGGTCCTTTGCTTGGAGGGATTTTGATTAGTCAATTTGGGGTGCTGTTGGCTTTTAAGGGAATCGGGATAAGCTTGGCGGTGATTGGACTCCTGGGGATCGTTCTACAGAATTATATCTGGGGTAAGCGGCACACATTTTCGAAGTCACAATTAGAGAGAGAAGCCTACCCTGAAATTGAAAAAGGCGGGGAGCAGGTATAGTTCAACCTGTTCTTGTACAGAAGAATCTTCTTATCAATGTGAATTGTTAGGGGGTAAATAAAATGCCGCAGTTCCTAGTAGGAACTGCGGTTTTACTTGATTTCTTAACTCTCATACAAGCTGTTTGGTATAACAACAGAGAAGTTAGAGGTATACTTTATCTTTCATTTCTCACATAAGTACCAGCAATAAAGTCGTGAATCGCTCGTTTGTCTTCTCTTACAGCGACCATAATGGCACTAACGATAAAGGCAATTCCTAATGTAAATCCGTAAAGGAGTCCTGCGACTATAACGCGCAGTATCATGGTTATAATCGTAACGTTCTCACCGTTTTTCTTGACAATCCGAACATTCATTAACCGCTTTCCGATTACATATCCTTTCCAAATCACTGGGACTATGATTAAGTATAGGGTACTTAGTAAATCTGTAATATTATAATCCTCTTTATAGAAATCCCCATAGAAAAGAAACGTAATAAAGCTCAAGATCACTCCAACGATAATCCCGTCTATAAGGTTAGCCAGTAAACGAACCCCAAATCCAGCTGGACGTTCCATTGGATCTCCTCCTTTATAATAAACATGAATTCCTCCCACATTGTACTACTATTGAAATAACGGTTCCACTAATTTTTGTTAAGTAATCTATAGAGTATCTTCTTATTATTTAATATTCTTATTTGAAGGAAAACATGACGAGATTCCATTATTTAGTAGACGATTTGAGGTTGTTTTTGTAATAATGATTTCAAAGTGTAAAAGTTTTCTAATACATCAAAGATAGGAGATGCTGCCTGAGGAGGGACCAAACGTGCTGAAATATGTAGTATCGCAGTCCATTCTCGACTATGCTCTTGATTATACCGATGCTCATTTAATCCTCAGAAATTCCAATTTATCGAGAATGGGGCGTTCAAAGCTATTGAATCAATTTCGCCAAAAGAGGATGAAGACAATCATCGTTTACTTCAATCTGCCTAATCAAGTCCTGGAAGAAAGAATAGAACGAACGAATCGAAGTACCGACATATTTAGAGTTGCCACTACGTTTGAAGAAGTACTAAAGAGGCAATCAGTCAATGAACAAGAAGATCTTTTACCACCTACACAATCGGAAACGGATCATTTGTTTGTGATAAAAGGCGCTCAAGACAACCAAACTGTCATTAGTGATATCTGCAACATTGCAGAATAGTTCTAGAAGGTTGAGGTGATGGAAGATGTGTTTAATTAACTTTGCTTATAAAATAGATAGCACCTATGATTTAGTTGTAGCAGCAAACCGCGATGAGTTTTACCAAAGAGAAACAGCCAAAGCCCGCTTTTGGGAGGATGCTCCACATGTGCTTGCAGGACGAGATCTTAAGAAAATGGGAACATGGATGGGTGTCACGAAGGAAGGGAGATTTGCAGCACTGACAAATTATCGAGACCCAGATGAAGATACAGAAGGGAAGCGCTCACGAGGGGAGTTAGTAAGTGATTTCTTGAAAGGAACAGCGTCACCGAAAGAATATCTAGAGGCTGTTCATGAGAGGAACCATTCTTACCCAGGCTTTAATCTCGTCGTTTCGGATGGAAAATCTTTATTCTATTATTCAAACCGCGAACGGGATATTCGGGAACTAGAGCCAGGCATTTATGGCCTAAGCAATCATTTGTTAGATACACCCTGGCCGAAAGTGCAAAAAGGAAAAGAAGGATTGGCGGCGTGCTTGGACAGTGGCTCAAGTGAATTGGATTCTTGTTTATTTCAAACGCTTCAACGAGCAGAGCCTGCTAATGATCAAGACCTTCCTGACACTGGCATTCCTCTAGAATGGGAGCGAAGTTTATCTCCTCTCTTTATTGATACGCCGAATTATGGAACAAGAGCTTCTACATTGGTCTATCAAAACCAAAGCCAAATTCGATTTGTTGAGAGGGTATACGAGGAGAAAGAGTTTGAAGATCGAATCTTTACCCTATAAATACCTTTACAGCGTAGAATGAATTCTATATAATAATTTCCAATTAAACAATTTTAACCTTTGAAAAAGAGAGTAGTCGTTTTGTGACCTTTAGAGAGCCGGGGATGGTGGGAGCCTGGTGGTAAAAAAGCGATGAACCGGACTTTTGAGGTATAGCTCTGAAAGAAAGTAGGGGCTATCGGGACTTGCCGTTATCAAGTACATAAGCTGACCTTTCTGTTTCTGAAAGGTAATGAGAGTGGCACCGCGGAACGATACCCGTCTCTCCTCCTGTAATGGAGGAGGGGCGGTTTTTTTGATGTAGAAAGGGGAGTATGAGGATGAATGTTACAAATGAGATTAAGACGTTGTTGGCAAACGAATTAAACGAACACCTATCACCCGAAAAGGTTGAAGCGTTACTGGAAGTACCGAAACACAGCAAGATGGGTGACCTTGCTTTTCCATGCTTTGAACTGGCAAAGGCCTTCAAGAAAAGTCCGTCTTCCATTGCAAGTGAGCTATCCATACACATGCAACCATCACCTTCTGTTGTATCTCGTATAGAAGCGGTTGGGCCATATGTGAATTTTTTCTTCAACAAAGCATCCTACACAGAAGAGGTCTTAGAAGCCGTTCAGACAAAGGGAAATCTTTATGGTGGTCACACATTTGGAAATGGGAAGACGATCACGATGGATTTATCCAGTCCGAATATCGCAAAACCTTTCTCAATGGGGCATCTTCGTTCAACTGTAATTGGAAATGCAGTAGGCAATATTCTAGAGAAGTGTGGCTACACTGTAGCTCGTTTAAATTACCTCGGCGATTGGGGGACGCAATTTGGTAAATTAATCGCTGCTTATAAGTTGTGGGGAGTAGAGGAGAAAGTGCGTGCCAATCCCATTCAAGAACTACTCAAGCTATATGTGAAATTTCATGATCAAGCAAAAGAAGATCCGTCCCTTGAGGAGTTAGGACGTTCCTGGTTTGTAAAACTCGAACAAGGGGATCAAGAGGCGACAGCGCTCTGGGAATGGTTTCGGGAAGAATCTCTTCATTCCTTCGGGTCGATCTATGATCTTCTTAATGTCTCCTTTGATTCTTACAAAGGAGAGTCTTCTTTTCATATGCAGTCCGAAGATATTTTAAAGATGTTAAAAGAGAAGTCATTACTTGAGGAGTCGGATGGAGCTCTTGTAGTACGTTTAGATGAAGAAGGTATGCCGCCTGCTCTGATTCAGAAATCAGACGGTACGACACTTTATACAACCCGCGATCTAGCAGCAGCTATTTATAGAAAAAAAACGTACAATCATGCTGCCTCTTTATATGTTGTTGGAAACGAACAAAGCCTCCACTTTAAGCAACTTCGCGCTGTGTTGAAGAAAATGGGCTACACTTGGGCAGATGAAATCACGCACGTTCCCTTTGGCATGATGCTTAAAGATGGTAAGAAAATGTCCACTCGCAAAGGGAAAGTTGTTTTCTTAGATGAAGCACTCGAAAAATCAATCCAGTTTGCGAAAGAGAATATTGAAGAAAAGAATTCTGACCTTAATCAGAAAGAAGAAGTGGCACAGAAGGTCGGTGTTGGAGCTGTCATTTTCCATGACGTAAAAAACGATCGCCTCAATGACGTAGAATTCTCTTATGAAGAGATGCTGAAGTTTGAAGGGAGCACGGCTCCATATTTGCAATATACGTACGCTCGTGCCAAGTCGATTTTGAGGAAAGCTGAAGGAGCCACTACCCCTTATTTCTTTAAAGACGAGGACTGGGAGTACGCATGGTCTGTTGTTCAAAAAGTAGCTGCTTTTCCTGATGTCATTGAACAGGCTGCAGCACACTATGACTCTTCGAAAGTGGCTAAATATCTATTGAAGCTCGGTCAAGCGTTTAATAGTTATTATGCGAATGTACGTATACTAGAAGAAGGGCCTTACCTGGGAGGGCGTCTAGCGTTAACAGAAACTGTAGCCCTTGTGATATGTGAGGGGCTGAGTCTGCTTGGGATAGAGGTACCGGAAGAAATGTAAACTTATTTAAGGTGAACGAAGAGAAGTAAGGAAGAGGCAATGAAATGGAGAACTAGTCTCTTCCTTCTCTCTATAATTTATTTAGAGGACAAATTTACTTTTTCTTCAATAATTGAAAATTCATCAAAGAACCCTCTTACTTTTAAGTCCAAGTGATAGGAAGGGTCTTCGAGATTACGGTAAGCCACATCTTTTTGCATAGTAAATACACCAGAAGTATAACTCTCTTTCGCCGTAACCATGGTGATTTGCTTGTCTCTTCCGTTCTCATTTTCTACTTCTACCTCAAATGAATCGCAGGTTACATCGAGGCATTGGACATTATAGTGATTCTTTAACCACAAGGCATAATCCGTAATGTCGGGCTTCATGATGATCAAGAGGATGCTGACCATTACAACGATATATACTGTAAATGAAGCAGCAATGAGTAGGATGTGCTTTATTTTCAAGTCAATACCTCCAAGTTCCATAACATAGCTCATTAACATTTCCTTCTGAATCTACATAAATCAGATAATTCAAATATGTTAAAATATTAACATATTTGAGATTGTGTGCATTGGAAGTTTGGGAAACCTTGTAGTGAACTTAGGAGGGGTAACATGACCATTCGTTTCTTAGAAAGTGAAAGAGTATTCCTTAGACCGATAGAAGAAGGAGACTTGGATATTTTCTACCACCAAGGACTATGGGATTCAGAAGTTAGAAGATTGACAGGAACACAAGCCTTCTTTAGTAGATCTAGTGTAGAGCAGTGGTTTGAAAAGATCTCTGGAGACTCAGGGCGTATAGACCTACTCACTTGCCAGCAGGAAGATGGAACGCCAATTGGGGACATGGCGATGCTAGATATTGACCATTTGAATCGAAAAGCGGTAGTGAGAGTTTCCTTATTTGCTAAGGAGACATGGGGGAAGGGATTAGGCACAGAATCCCTATCTCTACTTTTGGAGTACGGCTTTAAACATCTAAACCTGAATAGTATTGGTTTAGATGTGTTTTCGTATAATAATCGTGCCATTCGTTCTTATGAAAAACTTGGATTTATTCAAGAAGGACGGATACGTGATGCCTTGTATTATGATGGTGAGTACCACGATTCTATTTTAATGGGAATGAAGGAAGACGAATTTCTTAAGCAGCACAAATAGGGAGGGAGCGAATTGGGAGTACTTATTCAACAACCACATGATTTAAAAGAGTTAGCTCACTTTATTGCGAAACTTAATCAAAATCCCTCAACCCATATTGGTTATGCGGGAGATGAAACAGAAGAAATCTATGATACGTTAACATCAGATTTCTCAGATCTTGATCCAGCTTCCTCTTTTTCCGTTTGTTATGAGGATGGGCATCTTGTTGGTGCAATGGGAGTCGATGTTGATCTAAGTGATGGGACTGGGGAAGTCTGGGGCCCTTTCATTATGGAGGTGACACGGTATAGTCTTGCTGAAGAATTATGGAAAGATGTAATGACAAAGTTACAGGGTCATATAAGAACTTATTCTTTCTATATCCATACACGAAATGATTTCGCTCAAACGTTCCTGAAAGGGAAAATGGCCAAGAAGGGCGAAGAGCACCTGGTATTACATATCAATCGTGACAACAAACAAGAGGGTCAAACGCTTTCTGAAACCTATCCCTATACATCTGCAGATTTAGAAGCTTTCAAAGCGTTGCACAACTCCACCTTTCCAAAGACCTACTACAACGCGGAGGCAATTATAGGCCGTCTTAATAAGGATCGGACACTTTTGTTTGCGAAAGATTCTGCTGGTTCTATACAAGGATATGTATATATAGAAGCCAGTCCAAATCATGGTGAAGCGTCAATTGAATACGTGGGAGTTGCACGTGAGTCTAGAAGGAAAGGGATTGGGAAGATGTTAATCTATGCCGCCTTAGACCATATCTTCTCTTATGAAGAAATACAGGAGGTATCAATCTGTGTAGCTAAGAGGAATGAAGCAGCCATTGCTTTGTATAAAGGGGTAGGGTTTATAAAAGATCGTGAATTAGAGCACTATTTAATAAACAAATAGTGGATGAATTAAATTACTGAGATAATGATGTAAGGACTGTCTCATTTTTTCTTTGACTTCCTCATGAATACCATTAATAACGAAATGTTAGAAAAAAGAAACGTTCAAGGTTTTGGAACGTATGGTTAGATACGTAGTGAGGAAGGAGGAGACAGATTGAAAGACATTGTGAAGGGAATTATTGTGGTCATTCTAGCCCTGGCTGTTTGGGATGGACTGAAATACATATGGAGTCTCTTTTTCTAGTCTGTGTGGCGGGTAACAGGGGGGAATTTCAAGAATTTAATGGTCAGAAAGGAGTGTATATACTTGTTAAGTAATTTTGGTATTCCTGGCATAATTCTATTGCTTGTAATGATGGCTATATTTGTAAGTTTCGCAGTGGTTATCGTTAAGAAAATTAGAAAATCATAATTTCATTGATCTCTCTATAAAGAATGATAGATCAAGAGGAAGATGGCCTCTATGTGAAAAGTGTAGGTAACCCTACTTATCCAGAGCTTGTCAAACTTCCTCTTGTAGCACAAGCACAGGATGTATTATATAACTGCGCTTTGTTTCGGTCCCTTTTGCTTAAATAATAGATAAGACACCACAACGGAAGTAATGAGACCACTAGCAATAATCAGGTTGGTTTCAAACCCCAAATTAAATTGTACGACTTGATAAAAGTCAACTACCCACATCGTTAGAAAGAATAAGGAAAGGTAAAACCCAGATCCTAGCTCAGCTTCTTTCCTATTAAATGCTTTGGTTATGACGTATGCAATGAAGGTGGTTATAGCAGAGTAGGCAATAAATGTATAAACATCTCTGCTTGTTAGTTCACCTTCAAAAAGAACAAGGCGATAAGCCCCTAACACAAACATAGATCCTAAAACGATACCGTATAACACCTTTTGAATTAGCCACTTAGCCAATAAGAATCCCCCTTCTATTCGTCGGTTTGCTTCATTCTTTTCAAATTCTACCAAATAATAACTTTTTTGGGAATGATGAATGGTAAGCTTTTTCGATGATAGGAGGGCGGGGATGGTAGATGGTTCCTTTATAGCTGAGCATTTTAACTTGAAGTTTTAAGTAAAAGGAGAGAAGCACATGAACCTCTGGGAACCGATTGCATTTATTTAATGTTTAATAAATTGGTGTTTCCGAAGTACAACAAAACGCAAGAGGTCGAAGTTCATATGTAAGAAGTAAGAGGGAGTCAGTAGTTTTGGCTTCCTCTTTTTTTATTTGTCCTGCCTTTCAACATTCGTTCGTTATCACCCCCCGTATATATGGAGGGTTTCTATTTATTGTTATAAATAGAAACAGGCAACCTGAAATAACCAGGCTAAAATATTCGGCGAGCGATATAAAAAAAGTCATTCAAAATGCCAAGTTTTCATGAGAGAAGAGGGATACATAGTGACGGCAGGACCAGTCTTAAATCAAGTTATAATTGTAGATAAGGCACTTCAGTTAAGAGAAAAAGGATAAACAAGATTGGAAGTGTTAGACAAGAATCCTACAGATGCAAAAATGAAAAAAGAATTCTTCTTCAAAATAAGTTGACAGCGCTTTCATTCGAGAGTATTATTAGGTTAAACGATTACGTAAACGATTACGTAAACGATTACGTAAAAAGGTGGTGATGTTTAGAATGTCTATTGATGATTTAAACAAAGGTGTGAATGTGGGAACACGGGTGAGTATAAAGGATGTCGCCGTTAGTGCGGGGGTATCAACGGCAACAGTTTCTCACGTTATTAATGAGACGCGGTATGTAGCGGAGGAAACAAAGCAGAAAGTGCATGAGGCTATGAGAACTCTAAGGTATAGTCCTAACTCCATTGCACGAAGCCTTCGAAGTCACCAATCTAATGTCATTGGACTAGTGATTCCAGTTAAGAAGAATGATACATCGAATTTCTTCTTTATGTCGATTGCTCACGGAATTGAAAGCACGTTAAAGAAACATGGTTATCAACTTATTCTTAGTAACTCTAATGAAGAGCTTGAGAACGAAAAGAATCAGATTGATATGCTGAACTCCCAAATTGTAGATGGGGTTATACTTGCTCCCACAGTATTAGACCATAATTACCTTGAAAATGAAGCGTATGACTTCCCAATTGTATTTGTTGATCGTAAACCTGAGGGCTACGAAGGGGATTGTGTTTTGGTTGACAATTTCAATGGAACTTATGAAGCTATTAAACTTTTAATTGATAAGGGACACGACAAGATTGGGTATCTCTCAGGACCGCTCGGAATCTCTACTAGTGAGGAGCGATATCAAGGGTACAAACAAGCTTTAGAGGATCATGGTATTGAATACAAAGATGACTTTGTGAGATTTGGTGAAGCCAATTATGAAAATGGGCAGCTTTATACGGAAGAGTTGGTAGATCAAGAGAGTGTATCAGCTATCTTTATTGCGAACAACGTAATGACCATCGGTGCTATGATTACTCTTCAAGAGAAAGACATTGACATTCCTAATAAATTAGCGGTTATTGGATTTGACGATTACGAGTGGACGAAGATTACGAAGCCGCCACTAACCGTCATCAAACAACCAGCCTTTGAACTTGGGGAAAAAGCTGCAGAAGTATTGTTAGAGAAAATAAAAAAATCAACAACACCTAGTAGTGAATATCGTTTACCTACAGAATTAGTGATTCGGGGTTCAAGCTAATCCCCTTTTTTAATAGGTACGTAAACGATTAAATAACCATCAAGTGGAAAGGAGATGACAGTATGAAATCGGCTTATAAACTCTCTGCTGAACATCAAGTAGATACTAAAATAAAGCCAAAAGCCAAGAAAAAGAAATGGTATAAGCAAGTGGCTCAAAATTATGATTTGTATCTATTATTACTACCCACGTTAATTTATTTTTTAATTTTCCATTACATCCCCATGTATGGGGTGATTATCGCTTTTAAAAATTACATGCCTGGCCTTGGTATTCTAGGCAGCCCTTGGGCTGGTTCAGGAGGTATGGAGCACTTTATAAGATTTTTTGAATCCTATCAATTCTGGGACCTAATTCAAAATACAGTTAGCTTGAGTATACTTCAGTTAGTTCTCGGATTCCCTTTACCAATCATTATTGCCTTAATGTTAAACCAACTCATGCATGCTAGGTACAAGAAATTTGTTCAAACGGTAATCTATGCTCCCCATTTCATATCCGTTGTTGTTCTAGTTGGTATGATCTTTGTTTTCTTCTCGACAGACGGATTGATCAATAACCTTATTCTCATGTTTGGAGGCGAACCAGTAAACTTCTTGGCTAGTCCTGAATGGTTTAAGCCACTTTACATAGGCTCAGGCTTATGGCAAGAAACCGGGTGGGGATGTATTATCTATCTAGCAGCACTAGCTGGTGTTAACCCTGAGATTCATGAAGCGGCAATTGTAGATGGAGCAAATAAATGGAAACGAATTCTCCACGTAGACATTCCAGCTATTATGCCGACTGCTGTTATTTTGTTAATTTTATCGGTCGGTAACATTATGAATTTAGGCTTTGAAAAAGCTTTCCTATTACAAACTGACTTAAATAGCAGTGCATCAGAGATTATCCCGACTTATGTATATAAGATGGGTTTACAACAAGCACAATATAGCTTTGCCGCAGCTATCGGTTTGTTTAACGCTGTTATTAATTTAGGATTACTTTGGGCTGTGAACCGATTTGCTAAAAAAGTGGGCGGTTCAGGTATTTGGTAGGAAAGGAGGAGAAAGCATGAGCAGTATATCTAAAGTAGCGCGATCAAGGGAAGATAAAATCTTTGATTTTATTAATTTCACATTACTTACTATTTTTCTAATAGCCATTTTATATCCTTTGTGGTTTGTCATTATTGGATCAATCAGTAATCCAGACCGGATCTTTGCTGGAGACGTTCTTTTCTTACCAAAAGATATTACATTTGAAGGATTCCAGAGGATCTTTGCCGACGGAAAGATCTGGATGGGTTATAGGAATACCATCATTTATACCGTTCTTGGAACGACCGTAAACATTACTTTAACGCTTATGGCAGCTTATGCATTATCCCGAAAAGATTTATTTGGTGGCAAGGTCATTATGTTACTTCTTGTATTTACCATGTTTTTCTCTGGGGGGCTTATTCCTACATATCTAGTTGTTAAGCAATTAGGATTAGTGAATACAATGTGGGCTATGATCCTACCTAAAGCAGTGGCCGTTTGGAATCTGATTGTGGTTAAGACATTTTTCGAAATGACGATTCCTAAAGACTTGTTAGAAGCAGCAAAGATGGATGGGTGTACGAACTTTAATTTCTTTAGAAGAATCGTACTTCCCCTTTCAAAGCCGATTATTGCTGTAATGGTTTTATTCTATGCAGTCGGGCATTGGAACTCTTATTTTGACGCCCTAATTTACTTAAATGATGAAGGGTTGTATCCCTTACAACTTGTATTACGGAGTATATTAGTACAAAACGAAGCCTCTATTAGTATGGTTTCTGATCTAGAATCTTACGCGGCTCAGAAACGAATTGCAGAACTAATTAAATATGGAGTCATTATTGTAGCGACTCTACCATTACTAATCGTGTATCCTTTTATCCAAAAGTATTTTGTAAAAGGCGTAATGATAGGCGGTATAAAAGGATAATTACCTTTGGTTGTACAGCATTTATGCTTTTGATATGGAGTTCAAACCTTTGGTGTAAAGGAGGATTGGTTTGTTCGTGTCATCAACTCATCTAAATTAAATGGAGGGAAAAAGGATGAAGAAAAAATTAGGTGTGCTATCTGCCGTAGTGCTAAGTTCAGCGATGATCCTAGGAGCGTGCAAATCCGAAGAAGCTTCAAGTAATGAAAAAGTAGAGTATAATGAAGAAGGTTTACCGATTGTGGAGGAGAAGGTTTCAATAGAAATGGTAGCACCAAGTGCACCTCTTGCTCCGAATTACAATGAAATGACTTATTTCAAGAGGTTAGAAGAGGAGACAAATGTCCATATTGACTGGAATAACATTCCTGGTGATGGGTATCAAGAGAAAAAGAATTTGATGCTTGCTAGTGATGATTTGCCTGATGCATTTTATGGTGCAGGATTCTCAGATCACGATTTGCTTACTTATGGAAAGAGTGGTGCGATCATCCCGCTCGAAGACTTAATTAAAGAGCATGCCCCTAATTTAAACAAAATGTTAGAAGAGCGTCCTGAAATAAAAAGTGTAATCACAGCTCCAGATGGACATATTTATTCACTGCCTGTCGCTGCTGAGATGGATATCGGCGCAACGCCATTTTTCACCTCTATTAATACGACGTGGCTAGAAAAATTAGATCTAGAAATGCCTACAACATTAGAAGAATATCATGATGTACTAGTAGCTTTTAAAGAGCAAGACCCAAATGGAAATGGAAAACAGGATGAAATTCCATTAAGCTTTATGCATATGTTCTGGACTGCGGATATTGCGGACTTAATCTTTGGCGCCTTTGGTATGCCTGATAACCTTGATCACCGAACAGTTCGTGATGGGGAGGTCATCTTAACAGCATCTCAACCTGAATATAAGGAAGCAATTAAATATTTTCATGGTTGGGTTGAAGAAGGTTTAGTTGATAAAGAATCTTTCACACAAGATATTTCTCAATATCTAGCTAAAGGAAAGACTGAAGATGTCACACTTGGCTCGTACGTTTGGTGGGAGACTGAAGAAGTAGTTGGTCCTGATCGTGCTGATGATTACGCTCTAATGCCACCGCTTGAAGGGCCTAATGGTGATAAATTGGTAGGTCGAGCGAATGGCTCGCAATATAGTCGTGGAGCATTTGTGATCACGAAAGAAAATCAGAATCCAGAAGTAACGATGCGCTGGATTGACCAACAATATGAGCCGTATATGGCAGCTCAAAACTTCTGGGGACCAATTGGCGAGATCTATGAAAAAGATGAGGACGGAAAGTTAGTTAATAAAGAAATTCCTGAAGGGACGACAATGGGAGAATATCGTCAGAAAGTTGCACCGAACCAGATTGGTATTATCTTGCGTGAGCACTTTGGAACGGTGGTTGAAATGGAGCCGCGTGCCAAACAACGCTTAAAAGATTTAAAAAATATCTACATGCCACACATGGCTGAGGAGAAATATCCTAAAGTATCCTTAACCGCCGAAGAACTTGACACAGTAAACCGAATTGAGCCCGAATTGATTGATTATATTGATAAAAAGCGCGCCCAATGGCTAATGAATGGTGGCGTTGAAGAAGAGTGGGACACTTATCTCGAAAAGTTAGAGCAAATTGGTTTAAATGAAATGCTTGAAATTTACCAAGATGGTTTAGAACGTTTCAAAGAGTCACAGAAATAGGAACGATGAGGACAAACAAGCCAGAACGATAGATTGATTGCGTTCTGGCTTGTTTAACTAACAGAGGGATCGATATCATATGATGCGTTCATGCGTTTCGCGCTCTAGTTCTTGTGATAACGAAATATGGTATGCACGCTATGCTGACGTTCTCAGAAGTACACCATTTTATAATGAGTTTTTAATAAGAGCGAGCGGTTGCTAAGAGATGGAGGGTAAGGATATGTCACAAACAACACAAAAAGGAATGGTAGCTCACTGGTCTTTTGATGAAGGGAATGGCAAGAGTGTTGAGGATGTTGTATCTGGGATACATGATCCAATAGATTATGTGTTCAATGAAGCAAAATATCAGAAGCCTAGCGATCCCCAATGGAGGGATGGGATTTTAGGAAAAGCACTCTTGTTTGATGGGTATTCAACGTTTGTGACGCGATCAGCCCAGTCGATACAGACTCCTACAAGTGCTATTACAATTGAAGCATGGGTAGCGCCACGATGTTTTGGTGGGATTGACGACGATCAATTATCGGCCATTGTGAATCAGCATAATCGAGATTTAAAACAAGGTTTCATATTAGGTATGTACAAACACGGATCATGGTCGTTTCAATTCGGTGTAAATGGCGAGTGGATAGAAATTTGGTCGATTGATAACCCACTGCCTGAAAAAGAATGGTCTCACATTGCAGCTACATATGACTCTGAAGAAGCTACCGTTCATTTGTATTTGAACGGCCAAGAAGTATCAAAGAAAACTTTGTCGTATTCCGTTCCTCTAACCCCATCCAAGGAAGATTTGATCATTGGAAAGAATAATTACGGAAAACCGGTAGGGGAGAAGTTCACTCTAAATATGTTTAATGGGTTGATTGATGAGGTGTCGATCTATAAGCGTGCTGTAACTCAGGAAGAAATAAACGACCATATTAGCGCCGTATTATGCTTCTATGGAGGATTGATTCCTGCAATAAAAGATGAGGTATTACAGTTTGATCGAGCGCTCTATGATCAAGATCGTCACCGACCCCAATACCATGTGACGGCACCTGGCCATTGGATGAATGAACCTCATGCCCCCATATACTTTAATGGCCAATACCATCTGTTCTATCAGCATAACCCTCAAGGTCCCTATTGGGGGTATCTACATTGGGGACATTGGGTAAGTGAAGACATGGTTCATTGGCGTGATCTTCCTATAGCACTTACGCCTGAAAAGGAAGCCGTAGATCCTGATGGAGATTGGTCAGGGAGTGCATGTTACGATGAAAATGGAGTACCTGCTCTATTCTTTACGGCCGGGAATAAAGATTGGATTCCTGATCAAATGACCGGGCTTGCGAGGAGTACCTATATTGAAGATGGAGATAATAATCTCACTAATTGGGTGAAGCATCCTGAGCCTATCACCCTTCAGCCAAAAGGGGAAGGGCTACTAAAAGATGATTTCCGTGATCCGTTTGTATGGAAAGAAGAAGATACGTGGTATCAAATTGTCGGAACAGGTATTGAAGGTAGAGGTGGGACTGCTACTGTATTTACCTCTAGAGATTTGTTGAATTGGGAATATCGAGGCTTTCTTTACGAGGCCAATCATGAGAAGTACCCCTATATTGGACCAATATGGGAACTACCTGTCCTTCTACCACTAGGGAAAGGGAAACACATTTTCATCATTAGTCCCGTCGGTGAAGGTGCTGATGTAGAAGTATATTATTGGATTGGGGAATGGAATAAAGAGACGTGCCGTTTCATGCCTGACTTTGAAGAACCAAAGCTTATAGATGTTGGAGATTTTCATTTTACAGGACCAAGCGGAATGATTGACCCTAGAACAGGAAGAGTGATTATCTTCACCATTGCTCAAGGAGAGCGGACAACTCAGGCTGAGTATGATGCTGGCTGGGCTCATAATGGTGGCCTTCCTGTTTCCTTGTCCTTGCGAGACGACGGGGAGTTGGAAGTAGAGCCAATTGAAGAATTGGAAACCTTGCGTGAAGATCGAATTCTATCATTACGGGATAAACGTATAGAAGAAGTCAACCAGGCTTTAGCAGATATCAAGGGAGATATGCTTGAAATAAAGCTAACGTTTGAACGTGGCACGGCCAATAAATATGGTATTTATGTCCGCCAGTCACCTGATCGATCAGAGGAAACGTTAGTGTATTACAACAATCAGGACACAACATTTCAAGTAGACCGTAGCAAAACCACACTTGATCCTGGTGAAATCACTCAGGGTGTTCAAGGTAAAGAAGTGAAGATTGATAATGAGGATATTACCTTGCGTGTCTTTTTGGATCGTTCGATGATTGAGGCTTATTTAAATAAAAGGAAGAGTTTAACGACAAGAGCTTATCCTCTTCAAGAAGACGCAATCGGTCTTTCGTTATACGGAGATGAATCCGTTAATGTTAAATCAATAGATATATGGACGATGAAAGGGATTCACTCGTAACAAGTAGTGGAAATTGAAATTTAAGCTTTATCTAAATTCTTTACAACAAGAGGAGAGCGATCGAATGAGTCTATTAAACAGTAGAATATACAGGTTCACTGAAAGATTAGTTGATTTCCTATTTCTTAACTTCATCTGGCTCTTATTTTGCCTACCTCTTGTTACCGCCTTTCCTGCTACGACTGCTATGTTTGGGGTGGTTCGTAAATGGCATTTAGAAAAAGATGAACAAGGGGTTATTCGATCGTTTTGGGTTCTCTTTAAAGAGAATTTTAAGAATAGCCTTATCATTTCTTTGTTTTGGGTCGCTTCAGCTATATTTTTATATATGGACGTTCGATTGATTAAACCATCGGAGTCGCTTATACAATTGCTTCTATTTATCATTACCATCTTTGGTATAACGATATTTATGAGTGTCACCATGTATTTGTTTTCAGTGCTTGTTCATGTTGATGCAGGTTGGAAAACATCTATTCGTAATGCTTGGTTTATCGCTTTGCTCAATCCGTTTATGACCATAATAGTAATTGCATTGACAGTAATTTGGTTATATGCAGTTTATCTGTATCCCGTACTAATACTGTGTACATCGAGTTTAGTGTCCTATCTATTATATGGAATGAGTCATCGGATTTTCAGAATGTTAAACCACGCATAAATACTTAGGAAAAGAGGGGATCGCATGACTATAAATAGATCTTTGTCTGTAGAAGAACATGAGAAACTTGTAGAAAAAGCGAATGATTATGTCAAGAAAACGTCTCCTGAGGTTCAACAAGACCCTCATCGATTGTCCTTTCATATTATGGCTGAAGCAGGATGGATCAATGATCCTAATGGACTTGTATTCTATAATGGAGAATACCATGTATTCTTCCAACATCATCCATACAGTGCTGATTGGGGACCTATGCACTGGGGACATGTAAAGAGCAAGGACCTTGTTCATTGGGAGCCTCAACCAATTGCTTTAGCACCAAATATGGAATATGACGAAGGTGGATGCTTCTCAGGAAGTGCTGTGGATAATAATGGGGAATTAACGTTAATCTATACTGGGCATGTGGATCATAAGAGCCCTAAAGAAGTGCAATGTGTAGCGGTTAGCCAAGACGGAATTGCCTTCTCAAAGCTTGAGGAAAATCCAGTAGTGTCTATGCCGCCAGCTGAAGGTTCAGAGGACTTCCGTGACCCTAAAGTTTGGAATGAAGGCGGGATATGGTACATGGTTGTAGGTACTGGGAAAGATAATAAAGGGAAAGCTGCTTTATACAGTTCCTCAGACTTAAGAGAATGGGAGTATGTAGGCATTGCCGCCGAAAGTGATGGTACACAAGGTGTGATGTGGGAGTGTCCAGATCTTTTTCCAATTGCTCATAAACATGCATTACTCCTTTCACCGATGGAAATGGAAAATACGAAAACACTGTACATTGTTGGAGATATGGACTACGATACAGGGAAATTTGAGCAAGGTTTTTCACAAGAAATTGATTTTGGTTTTGATTTTTATGCTCCTCAAACACTTATGGATGATCAAGGTCGACGAATTATGATTGGTTGGATGGATATGTGGGGGGAGAAGATGCCTTCTCAAGAAAAAGATTGGGCAGGGTCCATGACCATTCCAAGAGAAGTCCAGCTAGTGGAAGGTCAAAAATTAGCGTTTAAACCAGTAGAAGAGTTAAAGCAATTAAGAGGGGAACGACACTCCTTCTCAAACATCCAAGTCATGGATAATCAGGAAGGATATCTAGAAGGTTTACAAGGAGACACACTGGAGATCAGAGCTCAATTTGATTTGTCTACAGCAACAGCTAGTGAGTTTGGTCTTAAAGTGCGTTGCTCAGGTGATGGTCAAGAAGAAACTTTGGTCGTCTATAACCCTAATACCCAACAACTTTATGTGGACCGAGACCGTTCTGGAATAGGGAACGGTGGAGTGAAAGGTGGTCACCATGAAGTTAAAGATGACCGACTCCATCTTCATTTGTTTGTCGATCGTTCTTCTGTTGAAGTATTCGCTGACGGTGGGATCATGACGATGTCTAACCGTATATACCCATCACCATCCAGTCAGGGAGTCGATGTATTCTCTCGTGAGGGTAAGGTGAACCTTCAATCTCTGCATGCTTGGACATTAAAACCAATGTCATGAATCACCTGCGTGCAATATACTATCATTCATAGAAAACGGACATGAGATTACGTTATCTCATGTCCGTTTGTCAAGGGGAAGTTGTGCTATTTAACTTTAGCTCCGTTGATTAAAGGAATGATCTCAAAGCTTTAAAAGCGCAGTGTACACCATACACTGCGCTTTTACGATTACGTATGATAGGTTAACTCAACTACATCTCCGTGTTGTTTCACTTCATTCAAAGAAAGCTTCTTCTCCTCTAATGGCTTCTCGAAAAGTGGAATTCCATCACCAAGGAGTATGGGCATAGTAAAGATCTTAAATTCATCAATGAGATCTCGAGCTATAAAATCTCTTAAGAGGGAAGCACCTCCAACAATCCAGATATCCTTACCCCTTTGTTTCTTTACTCTTTCTATGAACGCTTCAGGAGCTTCTTTCGTAAATTGGACATGCTCATTCGATCCGGTTTGTGTGGAGGAGAAGACATAATTGGTCTTGTCAGCATAGGGGAATTCATCTGCAAGTTGTAAAACATGCTCATATGTTTTTCTACCCATTAAGGTCGTATCAATCGTTTCCATAAATTCGTAATAGCCGAAGTCACTTCCCCCTTCAAATTGATGCAACCAATCCACACCCCCATTTTGATCAGCAATGTATCCGTCTAGACTTGTAGCAATGTATAATATGACGTTTCGTGACATTGATTTTTCATCCTTTCTCATGTAAAGTCTACTCTCTTACAAGACTTACTATAGCAAGTAACGGTGACAGGTTTTGTCCTATTTTAGAAAGGGAGTGGCAATATGTCTAAATCCTCTCGTTTATTCGAGATTATGATGTATATCAACAAGAAGAGAGCATTTACTGTACAAGAGGTGTCCAATGAATTTGGCCTTTCTACCCGTACTGTACGTAGGTATCTCGATGACTTAAGTGTGATGGGGGTTCCTCTTTATTCTGAGCAAGGGAGAGGAGGAGGATACCGAGTCTTACAAAACAATTGGGCATTTCCGGTTCTTTTTACGAAAGATGAATCCCTTTCCCTATTCTTCGCCTTTCAGTCTTTAGTTCATATGAATGATCTCCCATTCCAAGCAGAGGTTAAGACTTCTTTACATAAGCTTTATCATCAGTTAAATCCTGAAGCGAAGAAGAAAGTTGATGCAATCGAGAATCATGTCCGTTTTTATTCACCGGCCCGTAATGTAAGAAGCCCATTCCTCCAAGATCTTCTCGAGTTCAGCTTGAAGAAGGAGCGTATTCAGGTAACGTATCGTTCAAAAGATAGGGATAAAACATACGTCGTTTTTCCAATGGGGATCTTTGCGCAAGATGGTTTGTGGTATGTGCCTGTTTACGCTTATGAAAAAGAAAAAATTATTCTACTCCGTGCAGACCGGATTCTAAAGCTGGAATCAGCAGGAAAAGATGAAGAAATAAACATGAATCTAAATGATTTCTTTGCTTACACTCCCACGCATAATATGACTACGTTGCGCGCTTTTTTAACCAATGAAGGGGCCAGGCAATGCAGCGGCCATCCTTTATTTCAGGATAACCTTAAAAGAGTTGATGAAGAAACGTGGATTCTAGAAATAAAAGGTGATGAGCAGGAGCTGATCTACTCTGCGCCCTTATTCTATCGCTTAGGGAAGGATGCAAAAGTAAAAGAGCCTCACTCATTAATCGAACGAATTACTTCCCATGCAAGAGAACTATTAAATCACTATGAGTAAAAATTAGAATTGATTGAAAATTTCGAGTGTGCTAAGATAAGCATAACGAATTAGCTAGGAGGTGAATGAAGAGATGGTACACGCTGCGAAGAGCACGATTGATAGTCAATTATTATATATTCATCGTGCGCAAACTCATGATTTTGTTGCAGACGGGACACGTATGTCCTTTTTTAGCAACTTAATATGAGCACAGCGTGTGGGAATCCCTTCATTCAACCTATAGATCGGACCTAGAAACCACACGACAAGTGTGGTTTCTTTTTGTATATACGGAGTACGGGCGTGACCCTTGAGAAACCATTCTCAAGGGCTTTTTGCGTTTAATAATAACCATAATCGGAGGAAAACAATATGTTAGTGACGATGAAAGATATAAAGAAAATCGTAAGCGGGGATTTATTATTTGAAGAGATCAACTTTGAGATCCATGAAGGGGATAAAGTAGGCCTAGTGGGTCGTAACGGAACGGGGAAGTCTACGCTCTTTAAACTGATTTCAGGATTAGAGGAAGCAGATGAGGGGGAGCGTTTTGTGAGGAAACAGGCAACCATCGGCTATCTGGAACAGTTGCCGGACTTTAATAATGGAAGCGTTCAGGAATATTTGAAAGAAAGCTTTACGGAAGTTCTTGCTTTAGAGAGAAGAATGATCGAACTGGAGACGTTGATGCAGCAGCCTGAACAATTAGAAAAAGCCATGAATGAATACGGCTCTCTTCAAGATCAATATGCTCGCTTAGGAGGATATGAGCTTCAAGCAACGATTGAGAAAGTAGCGCATGGACTCGGGGTTGAAGGATTATTGGATGCTTCTTTTGAACATTTAAGTGGCGGTGAACAGACAAAGGTAGGGTTAGCGCGTCTCTTATTACAAGAACCGGATGTTCTTCTTCTGGATGAGCCAACAAACCATCTTGATCTCGAAGCCATCGAGTGGCTGGAAGGATTTATTCAAGGTTACACAGGAGCGGTATGGATCATTTCACACGATAGAACCTTTTTAGATCATACCGTGACGAGGATTATGGATTTAGAACAAGGAGAGCTGCTTCAGTATGAAGGGAACTTCTCATCCTTTGTAAATCAGAAAGAAGAGTTCCTGCTAGCGGAGTTTAAAGCCTACCAGGAGCAGCAAAAGAAGATTAAGAAAATGAAAGAAGCTATTAAGCGATTGCGGCAGTGGGCGAATGAAGCCAACCCACCAAGTGAGAAGCTGTTCAGAAAAGCCAAAAGCATGGAAAAGGCCCTGGAGAAGATGGAGAAGAAAGAGAAGCCTTTACTTGATGCGAAGAAGATGGGATTAAGCCTTGAAGCCAATGAACGGAGCGGGAATGATGTACTCATTGCTGAAGAGGTATGGAAACGGTATGGAAATCGGAATGTGTTAGCAGGAGCTAGACTTCACCTCCGTTTTAAGGACCGTCTTGCCATTGTTGGAAGAAATGGAAGCGGTAAGACGACCCTTCTTCGGTTACTGATGGAACAAGAGATGCCAGATGAGGGCTGTATCAAATCTGGGGCTGGGGTTCGCCTTGGTTATCTCCCTCAACATCCTTTGAAGGAAGTAGATGGGAACTTACGTATGATTGACTACTTCAGGGAACAAATCTCGGTTACAGAAGGACAGGCCCGTCATATCTTAGCAGGATTTATGTTCTTTGGATATGCGGTTTTCCGAAAGATCGGTCAGCTAAGCGGAGGAGAGCAAATGCGTGTGAAGCTCGCCATCTTTATGCATCAGGGAGTCAACCTGCTTATATTAGATGAGCCGACTAACCACTTGGATATTGAATCTCAGGAAGTATTAGAAGAAGCCCTTCAGCATTTTAATGGAACGGTCCTTGCTGTATCCCATGATCGTTTCTTCCTTAATCGATGCTTTAGCGAATGTGCATTTTTAGAGGACGGAAAGCTGTACCGATACAACCGGCCATTTGATGAGGCTCGATTGAAGCATGAGGAGAATAAGGTAGTAAAAGAGCCTGAGAAGGAACATAGGAAGCTAAAGAAAGTTCAGGAGAAGCAGCCGGAAATGCCTGATTATGAAGGGATGATTGAAGCTTTAGAGATAGAGATTACCTCCTTAACAGAAAAGATGAATACTGAAGAGGACTTGGAAGTGTTAATGGAACTTCAGCAAGAAAAACAGGTTCTCGAAAAGAAAATAGAAGAGACATATGAGGAATGGTTGGGGGACTGAGTCTTTCCGAAAGGTCTGCAATATAAGGTTAGCTTGAATCAATCGAGCAAAACAATATAGGAAGAGGTAGAACAAAATGAGTCATAATTCAATTCAACAAATGTGGGATGACTTTAAGAAGGAAAACCCACAAGCACCGGAGGACTATGAGGCCTGGGCGTTTGGTGATTCGAAGGAGATGGCAGATGAACTGGCTGAACTGGTCCTCACTGGTACCAAAACGGCCACAGCTTCTAATTATCTAGCCTATGAAGAAACAGAGCCATTACCATATGTTGGTCTTCACAACATTATTCTTGATGGAGAAGGTAGAGCAGTAGCGATTGCTGAAACGATTTCCGTTGAAGTTGTCCCTTTTAATGAAGTGACCGAGGAGCATGCTTATTTAGAAGGGGAAGGGGATCGAACGTTGAAGTTCTGGCGTGAGGAACATGAGTCTTTTTTTAAAAAGGAGTTAGAGGAAGTAAATCAAGAGTTCCATCATAGGATACCCGTAGTATGTGAGAGGTTTAAAGTGTTATATAGCTAAATGAAGATTACACGATAAAATATTCAAGAGCGGAGATCAGAATATGAATGAAATTACAATGGTTGCTGCAGAGAACACTAATTTTTGTGTCGAATATCTATACAAAGTAGACGGTTATCATACCATGAGGTTTATAGTTGAATCTCAAGGGTTTAAAGGAGCATCGAATTTCTGTATATCAAATGTTGATTTAATAGAAGTTCTTACAAAATCAGAGTCGGTTCTAAAAGAGTTAAGAGGAAGCGTTGAAATTAGTGATCAAGATTCTGATGCTCATATCATGATGACTATGACAAGATTTGGGCACCTAGTTGTGAATGGGCAAATCGGTGGTTCGTGTGATGATCACTCTTTAAAGTTTACTTTTGATAGTGACCAGACTATATTAGATAAGTTGAGATCCTTTTTGAAAGATAACATTGAATGAGTGAGTTTTTTCGAGCACACAATGGCGTATTCCATGTGTGCTCGTTTTTCTATTTTATGGTTACTAATTCTTGAGGATTCAACATCCCCTGCGGGACGATGAACCTGTCCCTATGTCCCGTAGTATATTCCAAATTATGATGTATATTATAAGAAAGAGTGTGATAGAAGGTTGTTTCTTGCAACTGCTCCATGTGATGGGGAGAGGACTGCGTGTCTTAGAAAAAGGGGACAGTGTATTTTCCTATCGTTGCTATTATTCTGTGCTCATTTTGCTAATGCTTGTTTAAAGTAGTATCTTAAGGGGGAATCGTGCATGTTAGGCTCATATGCAAATAACCATAGGAGGACAATCAGGACATTTTACTCTTTTTTAAGAGTGTTTCTATGTTTTGGTAAAAATTAAGTAGAAGGATTTTTAAGAAGGTTTATAAAAGGAGAGCGCACATGGAACTTCACGAATTAGACAACATCCTAAAAACTGTGGAATCTGAAAGTAAAAGTGTACGTCCCAAAACATTAATAAAAGGAATTTCCTGTAACTCACAAGATATTCAGGAAGGTTTTCTATTTATTGCAATCAAAGGATACCAGCAAGATGGTCATCGTTTTATTAGTAAGGCAATCGAAAATGGGGCATGTGGAGTTATAGGTGAAAAGAAGATCACCGATTTATCCGTTCCTTATTTTCAAGTAGATAACAGTCGAAATGCTTTAAGCACAATAAGTAATCATTTTTATAACTTTCCTACGAATGGAAAAATTGTGATCGGTGTCACAGGTACAAACGGAAAGACCAGTACAAGCTATCTTTTAAGACAAATATTAGAAGGTAATGGTTTTTCTTGTGCGCTTTTTGGTAGCACTAAAAACATCATTAATGGTAAGAATTATCCAACGGTTAATACTACTCCAAACTTATTAGAAATAAACAGACTTTTAGCTGGGAGTAAAGATGACGTGGTGATTATTGAAGTGTCGTCTCATGCTTTAACACAGCATAGAGTTGAAGGAATTTATTTCGATTATGCCTTGTTCACCAATCTTTCTCAAGATCATTTGGATTATCATGGTTCTATGGAAGAATACTTCCAGGCTAAGAGGAAGCTTTTTGAGATGTTGAAAGACGAAGGAAAAGCAATCATTAACACGGATGACTTGTGGGGGGAGCAATTAGCAAGGCAGCTTGAGGATAAAAATATTCCAACGCTAGCCATTGGGGAGAATGAAAAAAGCGATGTGAAACTGGCAAGCTATACAACTAACCCGCCGAGCTTACTGTTAAAGGAAAATAATGAAAATATCTCAATCAGGCCTTCTTTATACGGGTTACATAACATGTATAACATAGCTATGGCATATGGAACTGCCAAACAAATCGGAGTAGATACGAAAGGTGCTATTTCCGCGATTCAGCACTTTCAGGGAATTGAGGGGAGGTTTGCTCTTACTGAATTAAGTAATGGGGCTACGCTTGTTGTAGATTATGCCCATACCCCTCATGCTCTGCTAAATTGCTTGAATACTGTAAGAGAAAACAGTGAGGGCAAGCTTATCCATATCTTTGGATTTAGAGGAGATAGGGACCCGGGCAAGAGAAAGGATATGGTATCGATCTCATCTGAAATGAGTGATCGATATATTCTTACCTTCGATGACCTGAATTCCGTTTCTCCTGAGGAAATGAATAATACATTAATCAGCTATCAAGAAAGGTATGGGAATGATAAGGGAATTGTGATCACTGATCGTACATTGGCAATTGAGAAAGCTGTAAAAATGGCTGAAATGGGGGATTGGATTGTAATTACTGGTAAAGGTCATGAGAAGTACCAGCAACACTATCATTATCCCGTTAACAATGATGAAGAGGCAGCCATTTACCTTACTAAAGCAAAGGATTAGTACGAATGAAAACAGTTCGGGGCAACGTATACCGCGAACTGTTTTTTAAAGTTTTTTAAATAAAAAGTAAATGAGAGTAAGTTTTTTGAGGGTCGGTTTTTAATCTTGGTCTTTATGGTTTTTGTAATTTTTCTCTACGATATATGTAACAAAGCCAAGAGAGAGCAGTCCAATACCTCCGAAAATAATTGCAATAACATCAAGTGTGGAATCTTTAATAGTAAATAGTGATGAAAATAAGCTAATACCGACAATAGACAGGAATAACCAGTGAGAATACCTTGAAAGAAATTGCTTCATCGTTAGCCACCTTTACGATCTTCGCTATACTCTACTTTAAGAATCATTTTTTCTAACAGATTAACTAAAAAAATCCATTTCCTAATTCCATAATTCTACATAAGTATCATAGTTCCTTTTGAATTAGTCATGTTGAGTCTATTCCTCATGCTTATCCCATACAATTTAATCTAGGAATCTATAAGTGAGGTGTTTTGTATGGATAAGAAAATGGGGTGGGGCCTCTTCGTCGGAAGAGTAATTCTTGGTGTGATTATGATGGCTCATGGATTTCAAAAGCTTGGTCATATGGAGAATACGGTTCAGATGTTTAGTAAATTAGGTCAGCCAGAATGGTTAGCTTATGTTACAGCAGTTATTGAAGCAGTAGGCGGCCTCTCTCTATTAGTTGGACTCTTTGTAGTACCATCTGCGATCTTACTCGGAGTAACGATGGTTGGGGCGATTGTACTTGTTAAGCTTCCTGCGGGATTGATTGGAGGGTTTGAATTTCCTCTTGCATTACTTGGGCTGTCCATTATATTGGCGGTAACGGGGAGTGATAAACTGTCGGTTTCACACCTGTTAAATAATAAACATGGCTTGAAATAAGAACGTATGAGAGTTCTTATTTTTTTGAGTCGCACTTAATTGTTGCATTTTTCATATTTTACAGACATCTCATTGTCCTTTATACTACTGTTCAAGTTCTATATACAATTGAGCACAACGAGAGGGGATGCAGCATGTTACAGCAAATCGACGATAAAATTAGACAAGCCTTTAATCACTTACATAATAATGGGGAAATCAGCTGGCAGGAATATAAGACGACGAAATACATCGAGGAGATTCTCCAAAGCTACGGATGCGCAACGGAAACCTTTGAAGATTGTCCTGGGGTCGTAGGGAAGTATGGGAATTTTGACGGGACCGTACCTGTTGTAGCTTTGAGAGCAGATATTGATGCGCTTTGGCAGGAAGTCAACGGGACACAATGTGCAAATCACTCCTGCGGTCATGATTCTCATATGGCCATGGTGCTTGGAGTTTTATATCTTATACATAGTCTTGAAGATTTGAAAGATCAAGTAGCGGTCAAATTCATTTTTCAACCCGCTGAAGAGAAAGCTGCCGGTGCGCTCAAAATGGTCGAGCTTGGTGTGGTCGAAGATGTTGATTATTTATTTGGGGTACATTTGAGGCCTCAAGCAGAAGTGGAGGATGGCTTTGCAACACCAATGATTGGTCACGGTGCGACGAAGCTGATGGAAATTGAAATCGATGGAGAGGATGCTCACGGGGCGAGACCTCATCTGACTCATAATGCAGTGAATGTAGGTACGCAACTAGTGAACGCAATCAATCAGATTCGTATGAACCCAGGAGTCCCTCATTCCGCAAAAGTAACGAAATTCCATGCTGGCGGTCCGAATACAAACATCATTCCTGGTAAGGCTTCTCTTTCACTCGATCTAAGAGCGCAAACGAATCCCGTTATGGCTGAACTAGAAGAGCAAGTAGAGCACATCTTTAAGTCGATTGAATTCCAGTATGGTACGACCATTAAAGTTGGCGCAATTAATCAAATTGCAGCCGCCATGACGAATGAAGAGGCGATTGAAGTGATGAAAGGGGCAATCGAATCAGAGTTAAGCGCTGACTATACGTTGGAACCGACCGTAACTCCAGGAGGGGACGATTTCCACTTCTATACCATTAAGAAGCCTGAACTAAAAGCGACCATGCTTGGGCTAGGGTGCGATCTAAACCCTGGATTGCATCATCCATATATGACATTTAATCAAGACCGAATGATTGATGGGGCGAGGATCCTAACGCGTGCTGTGTTAAATGTGTATGGGTTAAATAAAGAGTTCTCTAACTAAGTTTGATAGGATCTGCCCTTCTGAGTTGAAGGTCAGATCCTTTTTCTAATTTCTCTCTTTTTCGCTTGTGGTAAAAATAACCATCGTGTAGAGTGATAGTCAGATAGATTTTACATATATCTCAGATTTGTGTGGGCGGGAGACAACACTTAATAGTGAAATGGGGGGTTGGATGGACTATTTAGATATTTTCAACGAGATTGTAGAAATTGCCCACCGCGATTATGCTGGATGGAAAGATAAACTAGGGTGGGATAATCCGGAGCCATTTAGAAAGGTGTTAAAAGAATCAAACCTGACGCCAGAGGAGTTTGGGGAACTTGTTCAAGATTACTTACTAGCTTTCAACGATCACCACTTCTATTTTGTAGTTAAAGGAGAGAATTCCTGGGACCGAGGCTTTCGGGTTAGGCGGTGTGAAGATCGTTTATATGTGACGGAACTAAAAGGAGAAAATCGTCTTTCAAAAGGACAAGCCATTTTCTCTGTGAACCAGATTCCGATTCCAGAACTCGTCCAATCTCATTCATTGGAACTTCGTGAAAAGGGGTCAGAACGAGAATTATGGAAAGGCGTATTAGAGAAGTACCAAACGATAGAAGTAGAAGACGAGTATGGAACGATTCATAGTGTGGAGATGAAGCGCCATAGAAAGGAAGCATATACGCCTGTTCATTCCATACAAGTGCTAAATGAAGATACTCTCCTCATGAAACTAAGTGATTTTGTTACCCCAGAGCCCATTACAGCTTTAATGTGTGAGAATAAGGAACTCTTGTATACATACCCGAATTTAATAGTAGATCTTCGAGACAACATGGGTGGGAATGACTCGGCCTTTTATGGATTGGCGCCTTATTTATTCCCTGAAGGGCGTACCATTATCGAGCCTTATGAGGATAACTTCATGTTGTATAACTGTACCGAGGCGAATGCGGAGCGGGTATTCAACGACTTTGAATCTTATCGTAAGGAAACGGAAGCCCCTCATACGCTAGAGGTCTTGTCAGTGATTGAAAGCGAGTGGAGAAAACATGAAGGAGAAGGGCTAGTCCGCTTTGACCTTTCAGATCTAGAAGAGAGGTTTGTAGTAGAAGGCTACGAGTATCCAAGACAAGTGGTTCTGTTAACCGATATTTCGACGATTAGTTCAGCTGAATCCGTTGTAGAAGTATCAAAGCATTCAAAGATTGTGACCACAATGGGAAGAAGTACTCTTGGAGTGAATGACTATGCCAATTTAATTGAGGCTTCGTGGGGAGACCAGTTTAAACTTATGATCCCAAGTACAAAGCTCTTAAGAGTAGATGAAGGTAGAGGAATGAATGGTTTAGGAATTAAGCCTGATATTCATATTCCATGGACACCTGAGCATATCAAGAGGGATGTGGATGTTGAAGAGGCGTTGGTATATTTGGGAAAAGATAAGGACGAAGTTAAATACCGCGGAAAGCGCGAAGCGATTGAGGAGGCCTTTAAAACAAAGAGGAAGTTCGACTAAGACCGTCACGTCCTGTGACAACGTCGAACGACCCCACGTCGTGTGGGGCCGCGGAAAGCGAGTGATTTCCCGAACCACCTTACCCTCTATAAAAGCAAACGGACACATTCTTTACTCAACCTTTTCTCAAACAATTCTTCCTAATCATGGTAAAAGAACGGTGGAGGTGACGATTCGTTGAGCCGTAAGAAAAGGAAAGAACACAAGAGTTCTCCTCTTTTGTATCTCGATGTCTTCTTTGAGGTACTCTTATATCTTCCCCGAGTAATCGGGAAGATGGTAAAATGGATCGTGGAAGCAATCTAACCGTTGCTTCCTTCTTCTCTTTATTCCCCATCTTTCTATCCTTCCCCTTGCCTTCTCTATCATCTCATAGTACAGTTGTGTTTCGTTGAAAGGAGTGGAGACCATGACGCGAGTGGTCATCTTAGCCGAGAAACCATCTCAAGCGAAAGCCTACGCTGACGCATTTCAAATTAAAGAAAAAACGAAAACATACATCGAACTAAAACCAGATAGCACTTTTCCAGAAGGTGCCACAATTACATGGGGAATCGGTCACCTTGTTGAATTGAAAGAACCTCATGATTATAAACCAGAATGGAAAAAATGGAAGCTTGATCAGTTACCGATTGTCCCGGATCAATTTTATGAGAAGGTCTCAAGCGGGAAGTGGGAGCAGTTTAAGGCCGTGAAGTCACTATTCCAGAAAGCGGACGTGATTATTAATGGAGCAGATGTCGACCGAGAAGGCTCTAATATTTTCTATAGCATTCTTCGCCTCACTGGTGTGAAGGGGAAACCGGTTAAGCGTTTATGGATCAATTCTCTTGAGAAAGACGAAGTCCGGAAAGGGTTTAACCAGCTTCAAACGAATGAGAAGGATCTGCTTCTCTTTGATGAAGCGAAAGCCCGTCAGATTAGCGACTGGATGGTGGGGATCAATGCGAGTCGACTGTTTACCGTCCTTCTTCAAAAGAAAGGATTTTCAGGTTATCTTTCAATTGGACGAGTTCAGTCTCCAACCGTGTATTTAATCTATCAAAGGCAAAAAGAGATTGAGAACTTTGTCTCCGAACCTTTCTACCAAATTGAAGGAGTCTTCCAAGCAGAGAAGGGGAGCTATAAAGGCTTAGCCAAGATTAAAGAGAAAGACAAAGCTAAAGTCCAAGCGCTTATGGATCAGCACGGTCTGAAAGAGAAGGAAGACATTCATGGAACCGTTCAAAGCGTTGATAAGAAGACGAAGCACCAGAAATCTCCGAAGCTTCACTCTCTGTCGACGTTACAAAGTATAGCCAACAAGCGCTGGAAGTATAGCCCATCACAGGTGCTTAAAACGATGCAAAAGCTGTATGAGAAGCGTCTCGTTACCTATCCGCGTACAGATTGTAATTACATTACGGATAACGAATTCTCATACTTGGTGAAGAATCTAGGACGTTATCAGGAAGCGATGAACGTCTCGTTTACCCCTGCCTCGACAAGACCAAGCAAACGCTACGTCGACAGCAGCAAAGTTCAGGAGCACTATGCCATCATCCCGACTAAAACAGTCCCGACCCAAAACAAAATCAATGGACTAAGCCAGGAAGAGAAGAACATTTATAGTGAAATCATGCTCAATACACTTGCCATGTTCCATGAGGACTATGTGTATGAAGAAACAACGATCATGACGGATGTAAAAGGTCTGGCGTTCAAATCAACCGGCCGAACGGAAGTGAAGCGGGGCTGGAAGGAACTCTTTCCAAAACCCGCTAAGTCCAAGCAAGAGAAAGACCCCTTATTACCAGAAGTGAAAAACGGGGAAGAAGTAGGTGCCCGTCTTCATATTAAAGAAAGTATGACACAGCCACCCAAGCCTTATACAGAAGGTCAATTGATCAACATGATGAAAACATGCGGGAAGCTTATTGATAACGAGGAAGACGTTGAGATTCTTAAAGAAGTCGAAGGCCTCGGTACAGAAGCAACCCGATCTGGCATCATAGAAACGATCAAAGCCCAGAAGTATATCGAAGTAAAGAAGAACATTGTGTACGTAACCGAGAAAGGAATTACCCTTTGTGAAGCGATTGAAGGCACGCTTCTATCAAGTCCAGCCATGACGGCGAAATGGGAATCTTACCTCAAGAAAATCGGTAACGGACAAGGATCTAAACAAACCTTTATTAAGCAAACGAATCAATTCATTCATAAACTTATAGAAGAAACGCCTGCGTCGATTGAAAAAGTACAAGTACGTGACACAGGCGAAGGGAACAAAAAGAAATACAACACACCCATTGCCAAGTGCCCAGCCTGTCCAACAGGATCGATTGTCGACCGCTATAAGTTTTATGGGTGTTCTGCCTATAAGGAAGGGTGTAAAGTATCCTTCCCTAAAAAGCTAGCCGGTAAAACGTTAACGCAAAATATGATTAAAACCCTCTGTGAGAAGAAGCAGACGAAGGTATTGAAAGGGTTTAAAGGTAAGAAGCCGTTTAGTACCGCTCTGAAGTTGGATCAAGAGTATAAGATTAAGTTTGATTTTGAGAAGAAAGCTTAATTATTCGCCGCTATTTCTAAGGAGTAGCGGCGAATTATGTTTTTAATGATAAATTGATGTTTATATCAATAAAATAAGCAGTCCAATTATTACGGATAATTGGACTGCTGTTTCGTGTGTCATTTCATATTTTGGACTTTAAAACCAAACCTGGGAGGTGATCAAAGGGTCTACTCTATGACAAACGGCATCTCCAGTAAGAATTCACTTCCATATCGAGCCAAAAGGGTATATTCTCCCTTAGGTGCATCATAAATAGGAGTGCCTTCTTGCATGAAATTCTGTACGCTAAGGTCAAATGTTGCAAAAGACGTTTTCCTCACCCCTGCTTTCAATTCATGCTCTACCCAATCCATAGTCCAGCCACTAGGATGAAGATCCCCTCTCCCAACGAAGTGAATGAGCTCTCCATCTTGTTGGATAAAGAAGTAAAGATCGGCGGAACGTGAGAGTGTACCAGATCCGTGATAAACAAATGATACCTCACCTTGATTCTCGATAGAACCTGTTACCTGAATTTGATCTCCTTCAGAAAAGTATTTCTTATTCATAGACGCCTTCAGAACGACATTCTCTTTTTTCATAGATTCCTGATAGGGCTCTTCTACTTGAAATGTCATGGAAACCTTGCTTTCCATCTCTATACCACGCGTAGACTTTAAGTCTTTAATGTAAAGGGTATACGTTTGTCCTGGCATATAATCTTGTTGAGGTTTAACAGTAATGAAATTCCCATCTAAACTAATATCAGCACGAATACCCATACCGTCCTCGCGAACCATATACACATTTCGAGGGTGAACAGTAGAAGAATCAATGGATGTGTTCATCTCGATTTCCCATGTTTTATCAATAGCTACATCTTCTCTAGGATTCTCTTCACCAAAGCCACTTGGTAAAGTTTCGATTGGCCGAAGGTTGGAAGAAGCCATAAAGCCACTAAAGTTTACCCCCTCTACTTGATAGGTGACAAAGTGATTGTCTTGCGTGCTGTTTAAAAAGTAAGGGCCGCCTGTAATTTCAAGCTCTGTATAGTAGGGGATACGCCTAGATGGGTCATTGGACATCTCCTTTTGATCTCTAAAGTTCCCGTAATAAGCATCTCCATCATTTAAAGCGTAGACTTTGTCGCCTTCTTGAAACATTTGGGTGGAGTGTGAGTCAGCTTCATCCCAAGAATACGCCATCTCTTTAAAATGGAGCTTTCCATTATCATCTAATCCAAATTCAAATTGCTCAGGAGTATCAGCGATTTGAACTAAGCTGTTTTCCTCAATGATCGAAAAGACTTCCTGTTGGTAAGTCGGTTTTACACGATCTTCATTGTCTGGATTATTTCGGTTCGCTATACCGTTATAAGCCATAATAGGGTAGTACCATTGTTCAATAATGTGACGGTTATCTGCACCATTAATCACAGGGAAAGTCCCAGCCTTCATTTTATTCCATTTATTGTTTAATACCCTCGCACCAGCCTCAATATTATAGGCTGTATCTGTCTTTAACTTTTGTTTATCAAAGTCAAAGTCAGTGTTCGTAATCTGCATCATGCCAATACCATCATCTCCACTGACAATAGGGTGACCGTTCTCATCGAATTGGTTCATTTTGTTTTCGGCCATAGCGATTGCTTTCAGGATTTCAGGAGGGATATCGTACTTTAGTGCAGCATTCGTAAGTAATTCATGCTTCTTCTCCCATGATAGCTCTTCATATGTCTCTTCTGCTGCATTCACTTGGATTGTCATACCAAAAGTGAAAAGTAAAACAGCAAGAAGGAGGCTCTTTATCCATTTCATGTTATGTACTCCTTTCTAGCAATAAAGTATTTTCAATATATTTCCTCTATTAATTATAATTCTAGTAAACTGGGAATTACAAGGGAAAAGGAGAGAACTGGTTCCATCGCTAAAGACAAAACACCCAAATGAATTTATACAAAAAGAAAAGGCACTTTGAGAGTGCCTTTTCTAGAAATAAACCATTCTATTTTGCGTTTTCGTCTGGTTGATGAATACCAAAGATATTTCCTTCTGTATCTTTGTAGTACCCCTGCCAAGCCATTCCGGGAAGAGCGTACTTTGGTAAAGCTACTTCGCCACCATTTTTGAGTATCTTTGCCTCAATAGCACCGTAATCTTCTACTCCCATCGTACATGTATAGCCACTTACAGGCTGATTTGGTTCTGGGGATGGTCCTTGTCGTTTCATTAAAGCACCGTTAATACCAGGTGTATCCTCACCGCCGGTTACGGCTCCTAAATAAGGCATACCAGCAAAATCGCTCCAGTCTTCAAATGTCCACCCAAAAACTTCACCATAAAAATGTTTTGCACGATCCATGTCATCTACGTGAATTTCGAAATGTACGATTCTACCCATAAGTCCCTCCTGAATTTCTTAATTAGTCTTGTGAACATATCCTCGATATATTTCTACAAATCTATCAGACTTTCCTTCTTCTTTATGAAAGAAAACCCCAGGGTTCCGTATCTCGATACATTTAAAATGGCTCCATTGTTCCTATTCGATTGCATAATCTACAAAAAAACAAGCAACATCTCTAATGATGTTACTTGTTTTTTAGTTAGAATTCATGAGTTCTTTTTCGACCCAGCGGTGTCATAATAGGAAAGTCTGTGTCAATCTCATCAAGAGACCATAAGAATTGATGCCATTTTTGGATGTCTCCTATGACTTTAATGGAAGAAGGGGAGGGACGGTTGTTGGTGGTGGCTAATTCATATAAGGTCTCCTTACTCATGATGACCTTCACTTGATCCTCTTTCAAATCATCTGATACGTAACGAAAGATTCCTCGTTTAACCTCGGTTAAGGCTTTATCTTTCCGATCTGGAATAATGAAGTTTAATTTGAAATCATACTCCCCGGCGATTAATCCGTTAATTCGAATACTTAACATGTTCAACACTTGTTCGAGTGTCATAATATCAAGTACCTCTGTTGTAATAGTAGATTGCTGTATTGGAATAATGCCATAACGAAGCTCTTGAGCTCCCATCAAATACTCATTACGCCATGGACCGGATTCTGCGATGTAGCCAAGCTGCTCCAGAGCATCCGCGCAAAGGTATCTGGCTTTCTTGTTAGATGGGTTTGTGAAGATGACGTGCTTGGTGACTTCAGCTACCCATTGGTATTCGCCTTCTCTGAAGCTTTTTTTAGCCTTATTGATGACTTCTTCTTCTCCACCCATAAATTCCACATATTTTTTAGACGACTCTTCGGGGAATAGTTTATTTAAATCGACAGGGTTTCCGTTATACCATCCCATATATTTTTGGTACACCGCTTTGGCATTATGATTAACCGTTCCGTAAAAAGAACTATTAAACCATTCCTCTTGTAAACTTTCAGGAAAGGTTACCATTCTACCAACTTCGTCGATGGTGTAGCCCTGATTCATTAACCTTAGTGTCTGATCATTAATGTATTGGTACATGTCTCGCTGTTTTTCCATATAATCAATGCAGTATTTCCTTCCGTGCCGTGGCCAATTATGCACTTCAAATACAGATGTTAATTGATCGCCAAATAACTCAATGGCTTGTTGGATGTATTTAGCCCAGGCGACTGGATCACGAACTTCAGCACCGCGTAATGTATAGATGTTATGAAGCGATGCTGTACAGTTCTCTGCAATACAAAGGCTCTTTTCTTCAGGGATAAACATATTCATCTCAGCTGGAGCTTCTGTATCCGGAGTGATTTGAAATTGAAATCTTACACCATCTATGACTTTCTCGACGATCGTTTCATCCGATGATGGTGAAATTTCTTCAGCAGAGTTGACTAAAGTCACAACACCTGTGGATACATACTTTCCGATGCCGCTGTCTACTTGACCTTTTTCTCCGCGAGGCAGCACCTCACCATACATGTAAAATCCTCGCCTCGACATGGCAACACCTGCAGTCACATTTTCTTCCAAGGCTGCATTTAAAAATCCGCTCGGTGCATAAATTTTTACACCATCTGTGGTTCCGCTATTTAAGACTCCATCAACACCGCCATAATGATCAACGTGTGAATGAGAAAAGATGATGGCACTTACTGGGACTTTCCCAAAATGGTTATTGATTAATTCAAAAGCAGCTTCAGCTGTTTCTCTGCTAGTGAGACAGTCGATCACAATCCAACCTGACTTTCCGCGAATGATACTTAAATTAGCAAGATCATACCCTCTTACCTGGTAAATATTTTCTGTTACTTGAAAAAGTCCGGCATTTAAGTTCAGTTTTCCTTGGTACCATAGCTTCGGATTAACAGAAGAGGGGAGTTTATCTTTCAATAGGAAATCATAGCGTTTTAAATCCCAAACAGGAAGAAGCGAATCATCAGGTTTAATAACAGGGAGGGCGACGCTTTTCAATACATTTCGTGTGGCCCATTCCTGTTCAACCTTTAATCTCTCCCAGGGGATGTTCTTTTTAATACATTCATTGATCTTTTCCGTTTTCTTCGTGGCATCCTTGCGAAAAGGGGTGAGTTCTCCTTCGAACTTGTCATGGTGGTTTTGTTCCATTAGATGTCACCTCCATAACCATATTATTCGGGTGAAATACCCTTTATACATGGGAGATCAAGTGGGGCAGCATCTTTTTTGGGTGTTGAATTTGTATAGTAGACGTTCTTTATATTTGTGATCGTTTTGCCTCAGATATTTCCGTTGACAAATTCTAGATAGCGCAGTTAGAATAATAGCTACTATACTTTATCAGTTAAAAGCGTAAAAGCATAAAAGTGCTAAAGTAAAATGTTGATTTGAGAGGATGATAGATTATGAGACGAGAACCCGGTATATGGCAAGCGCTTCTTCCCTTGATTGCTTTAATCGGAGCAGCCGCTTGTTCGATTTTCTTCTGGAAAGTAGGGATGTACATTCCCTTTATGATCGGAATTGTGACATCAGCACTAGTTGGGAAACGTCTTGGATATAGTTGGAATGAACTGCAGCACTTCTTAACAAACGGTGTTTCAAAAGCATTACCCGCTATATTTATATTACTTATTATTGGGACCATTGTGGGGACGTGGATCCTTAGTGGAACCATTCCAACGTTAATTTACTATGGACTTGAACTGATCCAACCTAACTTTTTCTTACCAACTGTTGTGATCACATCAGGAATTGTGGCGATTACACTTGGAAGTTCGTTTACGTCTATTGCTACGATAGGCTTGGCCTTCATGGCGATCGGGACAAGTTTAGGATTTGCGCCTGCTCATATTGCTGGCGCCATTATTTCAGGAGCTTTCTTTGGAGACAAGCTTTCACCGTTATCTGATACAACGAACATCGCTCCGGCCATGGTTGATGTTAACTTGTTCGATCATGTGAAACACATGATGTGGGATACGATTCCTGCTTTTATATTGACCGTCATTGCTTTTTGGATCCTTGGATTAAATACAACAACTGGTGATTTTAATAAGACTCAAATTGAGACCATTCTAAATGGGTTGGATAACGTATTTGTCATCCATCCATTGCTCCTGTTACTACCGGTTGTCACGATTATCTTAATGGTCCGTCGTATCCCGGCGATCCCTGCTTTAGTAGTTGTCAGTGCCCTGGGAGGACTTGTTGCGATCATCGTTCAAGGCAACACGGTTTCAGAGGTTATGCAATCCATGACGAGTGGGTTCGTGTCTGAAACAGGAAATGAAACGCTTGATAGCCTTCTTTCTAAGGGAGGAATTGATTCGATGCTCTCTACTGTAGCCCTTGTCACCTTCGCCACTTCTCTTGGAGGGATTATGGAGGGGATTCATGTGTTCGATGTCTTAATTAATAGACTAATCGAGAGGGTGAAGAGTACAGGTTCTTTAATTTCAACCACTCTACTATCCACTTTCTTTGTAAGTTTCGTCAGTGGAGCAATGTATTTAGCGATCATACTTCCATCGAAAGCATTTCTCAGTGTGTACCGAGAAAGAGGGATTTCAGAAACCAATTTATCTCGTAACGTAGAAGCTGCGGGCACAGTGGGGGTAACCCTTATTCCGTGGGGCGTACCGGCTGTTTTTGCAAGTGGTTTAATGGATATTAGCCCTTATTCGTTTATTCCATTCATCTTCTTTGCATACTTTGTGCTACTGATTAACGTTATTTATGGATACACTGGTTTCACCATTACAAAAGAAGAACCGGCTTTGCCTTCAGAGAAAGAGAATTGGGAATACCCTAAAACGGTATAAGAGAGGTCGTTTCATCATGACAATTGTTCAAGTACTTGGTACAGCTCAGGATGGGGGAGTGCCCCAGCCTGGTTGTTTCTGTACCAACTGCCAACAAGCAAAATTATCTCCTAGACTGCGTCGTAATGCAGCTTGCCTCGGTATTGTAGATGAGCAAACAAAGGAGTGGACCCTTGTGGATGCCACGCCAGATTTTAAATTACAGATGGAGCAGTTGGAAACCGCAATACATCCTAAGCCTCAGTCGATCTGGCTTACACATGCTCACATAGGACATTATCCGGGACTGATTTTCCTCGGAAAAGAAGCGATGAACACGCACGAATTGCCAGTTTACGCGGGTGCTGAACTAGGGGAGTTTCTTCAGAGTCACCTACCATGGAGCACGCTGGTAGAGAGCAAGAACATTTCAATTAAAGCACTACAGCATGGAAAGACCTACTATCAAGGGGATTACTCCATAATCCCTTTACTCGTCCCTCATCGAACTGAATACTCTGAGACATTTGGATTTGTCATTAATGGGGGGGAGAGCTCTCTTCTATACATCCCAGATATAGATCGATGGGAAGATTGGGAGGAAGAACTTCTTTGCATGGCAAATGAGGTGGATTATTGCTTACTTGATGCCACTTTTTATTCAGAAAAGGAGGTGAGAGGGATCGGACGTGAACCGAAATCCATCCCACACCCTTTCATGGAAGAGACTATGGACCGACTTCAGCCACTAGTAGACAGGAAGGAGGTAACGGTTTACTTTACACATTTAAACCACAGTAATCCTGTTCTTAACCCTAATACTGATGCCTGTAAGACAGTTAGCCAAAGAGGGTTTAGGATTGCGGAGGAAGGAATGACGATTCAATTATAGGAAGAAACAGAGGTTCTCACACTTTCTTTTATGCTTTTCAAATACCAGATAATCAAAAACGAATCATAAAACACTAGTTTAGTGAAAAAAGAGCTCAGAATGAATTCTGAGCTCTTGAATGCATCAAGAGAATTATAGAAGTTGATGATCATGGATTAATCAAAAGATAAACTATGGGTCATAAGGGGAATAGTCCCTTATGACCCATAGTTAAATCTTAATTTCTCAAAATAATATAAACAAGGTAAATAATGTACATAGTCAGAAGGATGAATCCCTCTAATTTTCCAATTTTGTAATGGGTTCTTGAAAATAAGAATAATAACAAGCTCAATGCAATCATAATGATCACATCGATAACGATTTTCCCGTTCACAGGTAAAGGGGAAATGACCGCTGAAGACCCAAGAACAAATAATATATTGAAAATATTGCTACCCACTACATTCCCTAGTGCAATTCCACTCTCTTTCTTTAATGCAGCGGATATGGAGGTCACCAGTTCAGGGAGCGAGGTGCCAATCGCAATAATTGTTAAACCGACTAACGTTTCACTCATCCCAAGATCATAAGCAATTTCTGTACCGTTATCTACCACTAGGTCTCCGCCCAAAATAATAGCTCCTAAACCTACCCCGGTCAAAGCGATGTTTTTTCCCCATTTCACGTTGGTAGGCATTGGTTCTTGTGCCGATTCATTACGACTCTTCATACCAACTTCAATCACATAGTACACAAATATAGATAAAAACAATAAAAAGATGATACCGTCACTGCGTGTGAGCAGGTTATCACTTAATCCCTGTAATTCTGTATCACTCACAAGTACGAGTAAAGCTCCACTAGCCAGCAATATAAATGGAATTTCTTTTTTGGTGGTTTCATTCTCTACCATTAATGGGTAGAGAAAGGCTGCGATCCCTACTACTAACGTAATATTAAAGATGTTACTGCCTACAACATTCCCAAGTGAAACTTCGGCATTTCCTTGTAAAGCTGCAATAATACTAACGGTTGCCTCAGGTGAGCTCGTGCCAAAAGCTACAATCGTTAATCCGATTAAAATAGGCGGTACACGGAGTAACCTGGCAATATTAGAAGACCCATCTACGAATAAATCTGCTCCTTTAATTAATAAACCAAAGCCAATAAGTAATAAGACATATGCCATATTTGTCTATCAAACTCCTTTTTATTTTTTCTAGTTTAATCATACCCTCATTAGGTGCTACTAAAAAGCATAAAGGAAGGGCATGCTGTTCTTCTTCATATGTATAAAAAAAGCTGTGATTCATTCATTGCTCTTAGACGACACGAGAGGTGGAAATTGTTCTCATTACATACAAGGTGTTTCATTCATTTATGGAACCTGTATCACTTAAATAGTGAAACAGTTTTTTTTTACCTTAAAATTTGAAAGTATGATAATTGTGTATTGGCTTTAAAAGGTTCAATTCATTTGTGAAGAGGGTAAGGGGAAGGGAGAGGCAGGATATCCTCTGCTGAACAGGATTCACACCCTATTTTTAGATGGTTTGTTAGTATTTCCCTTGAAAGCGTAAGTCATTGAGGGGATTTATTAAAAGTTCGTGAACGATATATGACAAAGTTGTGAACAAACGTTTCTATTTCGCCAAAATCTGATATAATCAGTCAAGCCCTGATACGTATAACAGCTCCTAGTTTCCGAGTTTTATACTTATAATTTAACAGATTGATAGGAGGGTTAAGAATTATGAAAGCTAAACATCTCCGTAATAGATGGTTAGGTTTGCTGCCGCTCAGCTTGATTCTTTTCTTAAGCGGGTGCGGGCAGTTGGAAATGACTGTGCTCAATCCAAAAGGGCCAGTCGCTCAAAGTCAATATGACCTGATTGTATACTCCCTTTGGTTCATGCTTGGAATCATAGTTGTCGTGTTTGCTTTATTTACTTACATGATCATCAAGTACCGTGAGAACCGCCCGGGACGAAAAGAAAGTGACTATGACCCGAACTTGCATGGAAACACGACCATCGAGATTATTTGGACGGTCATTCCAGTCATTATTGTCATTCTTTTATCCATCCCGACCGTAACAACATTATTCGACTTGGAGAAAGCTCCAGAACCTGCTGCAGGGGAAGAGGAGAAGGAACCACTAGTCGTTTATGCAACAACAGCGGATTGGAAATGGTTCTTCAGTTATCCGGAACAGGATATTGAAACCGTGAACTACTTACACATCCCGGCTGATCGTCCAATAGAATTCCGTTTGTCATCGGCAGATTCGATGTCAGCATTATGGATTCCAGCACTTGGCGGTCAAAAGTACAACATGGCGGGTATGATGACTACATTGTATCTAGAAGCTGATGAAGAAGGGGTATACGATGGACGTAACTCTAACTTCAATGGTGAAGGTTTCGCTGCTCAAACGTTCAAGGTATATGCCGAGAGCGAAGAAGAATTTAATGCATGGGCAGAGGAAATCAGCAATGAAGCACCAGAGCTTACAGCAGAACGTTATGATGAACTGCTAGCACCTGGGCTTACCGACGTACAATCCTATTCCAATACACATTTGGATTACGTAAAGCACCATACGAGAGAGGGTATGGGCTATGTCGTCGAAAAATACCGTGAACAATTTAAAGAGAAGCTTCATTTGTACGAAATTGAAGAACAAGAAAGCTTCCAATAGTACGTAAAGAAAGCAGGTGAAGACATGCACATAACAGATATTCTAGTCACCGGTGAACCGATCATCTATGGTGCCATGGTATCAATGGCATTGGGTGGACTCGCTATCCTTTTCGTTCTGACGTATTTCAAGAAATGGAAATGGCTGTGGCGTGAATGGTTAACATCGGTTGACCACAAGAAAATCGGTGTCATGTATATTTTAAGTGCCCTTCTCATGTTATTCCGTGGTGGCGTGGACGCCATGATGATGAGGGTGCAGCTAGCATTTCCTGATTTGGGATTCTTGAACTCCCAGCACTATAACGAAATATTTACAACGCACGGAACGATCATGATTATTTTCATGGCGATGCCGTTCTTGATCGGACTCATGAACATTATCGTTCCTTTACAAATTGGAGCGCGTGACTTCGCGTTCCCATATCTGAACGCCTTAAGTTTCTGGTCCTTCTTCTTCGGAATGGCCCTCTTCAACATTTCCTTCGTTATCGGAGGATCACCGGATGCAGGGTGGACGAGTTATACACCACTTTCCGGTGCGGCCATGAGCCCAGGACCAGGACAAAACTTCTATCTTATGGGACTGCAGCTATCAGGGATCGGTACCCTTGCTACAGGGATTAACTTGATGGTGACGATTTTGAAAATGCGTGCCCCAGGCATGAAGCTTTTCCATATGCCGATCTTCACATGGTCGACATTGGTTACATGTTTCATCATCGTATTCGCATTCCCGATTTTAACAGTAGCTCTTGCACTACTTACAATTGACCGTATTTTCGGTTCTCAATTCTTTACGTTAACAGGGGAAGGCCTGCCGATGATGTGGGCGAACCTGTTCTGGATGTGGGGACACCCGGAAGTGTACATTGTTATTCTTCCTGCCTTCGGTATTTTCTCCGAAGTTATTGCCACATTCGCGAAAAAACGTCTGTTTGGCTACAATGTGATGGTTTGGTCCATGATCGTCATTGCATTGCTTAGTTTCTTAGTATGGGTCCACCACTTCTTCACGATGGGTGCTGGCGCATTCGTTAACTCCGTCTTCTCTGTTTCGACGATGTTAATCGCCGTACCAACCGGAGTGAAGATCTTTAACTGGCTCGCGACGTTATATAAATCGAAAATCGAGTTCACAGTACCAATGCTTTGGTCATTGGCCTTCATCCCAAGTTTCATCCTTGGTGGTGTGACAGGTGTTATGCTCGGTATGGCAGCAGCGGACTATCAGTTCCACAACTCGTACTTCCTAATCGCACACTTCCACTATGTGCTGATTGCAGGTACTGTATTCGCCTGCTTCGCAGGTCTTGTGTTCTGGTATCCGAAAATGTTCGGTCACAAGATGAACGAACGTTTGGGTAGATTGGCATTCTGGTTGTTCTTCTTCGGCTTCCATGTGTGCTTCTTCCCACAATATTTCCTAGGACTAGACGGAATGCCGCGTCGTTTATTTATCACGAACGTCGCAGAGTGGCTTCCATTGAACGTCATTTCAACTGTCGGTGCTGCTGGAATGGCTCTTGGTTTCGTAGTGTTTGTTTACAACGTTTACTACAGCTTCCGTTACAGCGAGCGTGAAACAACAGGCGACTCTTGGAACGGAAACGGTCGTACGCTTGAATGGGCGACGACGACACCAGTACCTTACTACAACTTCGCAACGGTTCCATATGTCGATGAAATCGATCCATATGTCCGTATGAAAGAAGAAGGCAAAACGACGTTTGAAGAAGACGAAGTGAAGCCGATCCACATGCCTAGTTATACAGGACAGCCGTTCATCTTTATGGCTTTACTCGGGCTTGCCAGCTTCGGTCTTATCTTTGAATGGATGTATCTCGCTGTCTTTGGCTTGATCGGTGGAGTAGTTATGATGATCCGTCGTTCCTTCGATTATGACGATGGTTACTATGTATCGGTTGAAGAAATTAAAGAGACAGAGAAAAAAGCGAGGGGGTTATAATATGGCTGCGGAAGAACTGAAAACAGGTCCTTTAGAATATCGCACCCAAGAAGGTCAAATGGGCATCATGGGCTTCTGGATTTTCCTTGGAGCGGAAGTTGTCCTCTTCGCGACCCTTTTCGCAACGTATGCCGTATTGTTCGGACGTACAGCTGATGCACCACTGCCAAGCGAATTGTTTGAGCCGGGCATCGTTCTTATTATGACTTTCCTGCTTTTAACGAGTAGTTTCACGTGTGGACTTGCGATTCACGAAATGAGAAGGGGATCAGTCAAAGGGCTGATCTTCTGGATGGTCATTACGTTAGCTCTTGGTCTTGGATTCCTTGGATTTGAGATTTACGAGTTCGTTCACTATGCGCATGAAGGAGCAACGCTTCAGTCTAGTGCTTTCTGGTCGGCATTCTTTGTCCTTGCCGGAACACACGGACTGCACGTGACGCTTGGTATTGGCTGGGCGATCCTGCTTTTAATCCAAATCAAGCAGCGCGGACTTACGAACGTGACTAGCCGTAAATTCTTTATTATCAGCTTATACTGGCACTTCCTTGATGTCATTTGGATTTTCATCTTCACGAGTGTCTATCTGATAGGGATGGTGATTTAATATGGCTGAATCAAAAAAACGCGTACCAATGAATCACGTCATTGGCTTTATCTTGTCACTTGTCATGACGCTGGTTGCCGCATGGGCAGCGATTCGATCTGACTTGCCTGTCACATGGGTAATTATCGGTATCATGATTCTTGCACTGTTACAAGCAGGCGTTCAATTGTTCATGTTCATGCACGTTACGGAAGCTTCAAGCGGAAATGGGCATGTACCTTGGAACATGATGTTCCACGGGTTCGCACTTGCCGGAATCGTCGTAGCAGGCTCCCTTTTCGTAATGTCCTTTGGGCATGACCATGGTGATCATGGAGATATGGGCGACATGGAACAACACGAAGAGCAGCATTCAGAAGACCATAGCGGTCACTAAAACAAATGGGGGTTATCAGGATGGAACAAAAGCAAAACATGCCAATGGAGGCCGGATGGCCGTGGAAAGATTTGATCGGGTTTATACTTTGTATACTGTTGACGGCTTTTTCATTAGGCGGAGCGCTTTATTCCTCCTATGACCTTAAATTTGTCTTATATATTCTGACTGGCTTAAGCTTTGTACAGGCGATGATCCAACTGTACAAACTGCAACCACGGGACTAAAAAAGAAACGCGTCTTTCCTGCTATCAGGGAAGGCGCGTTTCTTTTTTATTTACCTGAGCTGATCTTTCGTTAAGCTCTCTTTGTATCCAGGGCTTGATTTTACGGTCGCTACCATGAACATCACCCAAGCCACGTGGGCGCCGATTAAACCGAGATAGAACATGGCCCCTGTGATGGAGAATAATCCTGGATCTGTGTACATCGTCACTTGGAAGAAGTACAACCACATGCCGATAAGCAGGACTGATTGCGCTACAGCAAATGCCATCTTTTTGGTTTGTAAGAATAGAAATGGAGCTATTGTCGCCAAGAGCAAGAACATTACGGTCGCACCCATGAAAATCATCTCCTTATTAATGTTTCATTAATGTAAACGTTTTCTTTGACTATATTGTAACAGAAAATTCATACTTTGGACACAAAATGTTCATAAATGGGCTAACAATTTTAGATTTTCCTTTTTAAGGCTTGTTTAAACGGTTTTTTAGAAACTGTTAACGTTTTATGTTGTTAGTCCTAGCTAATTAGTTTCTTCACTAGTAGTTCGAAGGGGGACAATGAACCTGGTCTTGTTATCCACTTGAAAATGTTACAATAGCGTTTTTCTTATGAAAAAAGTTATTGTAACATTTAAGGTGTTTTGAAATAATTGGTATTAAATAAAAGGAGCGAATTAATCGAGGAGCGGTGTTTAACTTGAGTTGAACACTGAGGCCATATTGAGAGTATTTTGTTCGTGACAAGTCAACAGAATGAGTGACGCAACGAATAAATGCTCTGACACTTTTCTACGGGGGTACTTATGAAAACTCACTATTATTTAGGTTGGTTTAACAATTTCTTTTCAGAGACTTTGGGCAGGCTGTTACAGGAGGATATAACTGATCGAAAGTCGATTGCTATGATTAGCTCGAATCCATCTGTTTATGAAGATGATGGTGCTACTGAACGCTCCTGGCTTGACCAGGCTGGCATTATGTTTAATGAATACCATTTAATTAATTATCGCGTACATAAGGAAGAAGCCCAAGCGAAGATTCGAAATGCTTCAGTCATTTTTTTGTTGGGTGGAAACATAATGGAACAAAATAGGTTTTTAATGGAATATGGATTATCAGATTTAATAAAAAGCAGCAGTGCAGTTGTGATGGGAGCAAGCGCTGGTGCGATTAACATGTCCGCTAAATGGTTATGCTCGAAAGCTTTTGGATTTGAAGTGGAAAAGAGCTCTGTTTACAGTGGAATCGGTCTTGATCATTTTTCAGTCCTGTCTCATTTTGATCTTGAAAATAATATTGCATTGGTTCAAAGCGAACTTTCTCTATTATCGGAAGAAATAGATGTTTATGCGTCGAACAAAGATTGCGCTATACGTGTGAAGGGAGACAACATTGATATTATTGGAAATGTATTTTTAATTTCTAACTCAAAGATTCAGAAATTGGATGAGACGCTTTAAATATAGTACATGTCTCCGAAGAACATAGGTAGGTGTGCAGAACGGTTAACTAAGATCAAGCAAGAGTGTTGAATGTACGTCTCTTTATCTTCTTGCACTAAACGGTGCGATCTTGAAATATCTTTGACGGAGCAGGATAGTTGAACAAAGAAGAAAACGTATACTCACGGTATATTTATTAAAAAGCTTGTAAATAAGGGGGAGCTCAGTGAAAAAAGAATCTAACAACTTCTTTAAGATGGTGTTTGGGGTTATTGTTGGTATAGCAATTTACGAAGCAATAAAGGAACTAATTCAATATTTATCCTGATTGTGAACAGAAACTAATTAAATTAACAGGTGCGATTATTAAAGATCACTTTTTACTACGCGAGCATTTTAGTAGAAGAACGTACTTTCCATAAGAGTTTTATTTGAATATTGGTGACAATGGGTGCAGAAGTTGTAATAGTATTTACAATCCAGAGGAGGAGTTCAAATGTCTTACTTGTTAATGACGGCTATCATTACCATTATTTTAATTTGCGCCTCTTTGTTATTTAAAAAAAATAAATCGCAATTACAATATATACTATCACCATTATTCATGCTGATAAGTTTTGTTTTACTACTGATAAGTTTCCTTGTGGGAAGATGGGAAGGATTAGGGATAGGAGCTTTAAGTTTTTCGGTTTTGATTGCCTCGATAATCACTTCTATCGTTATGGGGAGCTCAGTTTTTTTGACAAGAAAATAAGTATCCACCCTCATGATTTTGGTTTCGTCTCATAAGGGCACTTTATCAACGAGGTGCACCTATGAAGCTAACAGGTGCGATTGTTCCGGGATCTTCTTTCTATTGGAGCTAAAGGAGAAGTTTAGTGAAATTGGTATGAGCTTAGCATTTCTATGCTTATCATTCTATTCTTTGTTTGGGAGGTGTATTTTTCTGAAGAATAAAGACAAATTCAACTCGAATAAATTCCCTACCAATCGAATCGTGGTAGGGAATTTATTTTAAGATAAAGATTACTTATAAGAATTTTGTTTTTTACTTCCTGATTAGTAAAAGTTCCACTCATCAATATCGGGAATGTAAATAGGGTTAATCCCTTTATTATGCAAATCCCCATTAACATCGTTTTCGAATTCGCTATAATTTGGGATTTCCACATCTGTAAATCCATCAGGAGAACGAGCATATGAGTTTATTTCATATTCACCTTTATTTTCATCCCAGGTAAATTCGACCGTGACATTAATTCTATAACTTTTCCAACCCTCATCGCCATAAGACTCATTTTCATATTCATATTTAAGTTCAAAATAATCAGGAGGCTCATGATCTCCTCCATTACTCTGATTGAAAGAACCAAAGATTTTATCTAAAAGGCCCATAATTTTTCCCTCCCTTCAATGTAATAGTTACTCTAAAATATGAGAATCTCCTTTTTTTATTCCGGAATATAATTTTGTTTAATTAAGGGTATTAAAATATCGTTGCTGTCTAACTTGAATTTCCTCTCCTGGTTCCTTGAATAGTAGGAATGATTAAAGAATTCTTTGCAGGGTTAAAAGGAAACAATGGTTATATATCTTTGATGAGCTCAGCTTACGTCTATTTACCGTTCCCTCCTCTCTAATATGTGCCCCCAAAGTCGAGCAATCTCAACGCTCGTGTCATAGAGGTAATCTGAAGCAAAATTCATACAATCGTCTAGGCTAATGATGCTTGGCACAATGGAGAAGCTGCTCATAAACTTGCTCCGTAGTTGATTACGATCTCCTTCAATACTTCCAGATAACAGAATCGTCGGTACGCCGTACTCCGCACCTAAATCAGCAACAAAAGCAGGCGCTTTTCCATGGAGCGTTTGTTCGTCAGATTTTCCTTCTCCTGTAATGAGAAGGTCTGCATTCTTAATGGATTCCCCTAGCTTAATCACTTCTGACACCAGATTAGCTCCTGATTCAAGGTCTCCACCTAAGGTTAGAAAAGCAAAACCCAAGCCCCCGGCTGCACCAGCACCAGGCGTGTCCATGTTATCTTCATCTAAAAGACGTCCCCACTTATCGAGGGCCTCATCTAGCTGGTTTACCTGCTCTTCTGAGGCTCCTTTTTGTGGTCCATAAACATGACTTGCTCCATTTGATCCTGTAAGAGGGTTGGAAACGTCGCATGCAATTTTGAACGTACACTCACTTAGACGAGAATCTAGCGTACTCTTGTTGATCGAGTCGATGTTGTAAAGATCTTTACCAAGTGACCCAATCCCATTTCCTTGCTTGTCCTGAACATGAAGGCCTAATGCTTGTAAAATACCAAGCCCACCGTCATTGGTTGAACTTCCGCCAAGAGCAATCAAGAATGTGCGATACCCACGATCTAGTGCATCAAGAATCGCTTCGCCTAGTCCGTAACTTGTTGTCCTCTCAGGATTTCGTTGGTCAGTTGGAACTAGGGTGAGACCAAGGACGCTCGCCGCCTCGATTACGACCGTACCATCCCCAAGAATTAAGTAGCTTGAGTCGATCGGATCACCAAGAGGTCCAGTTAAACGGATGGACTGACGCGTATGATCCGTCGCAGCCGCAAGCGCATCAAGCGTCCCCTCACCACCATCTGCCATAGGCTTTTGTATAACCGTAACCTCTGGATGCACGTCTTTAAAAGCACGAGCAACATGCTCGGCAACTTCGCTTGATTCGAGACTTCCTTTGTATGAATCGGGTGCGATGACAATCTTCACATCTATTCCTCCAATCGTTTCCTCTTTCTTTGGCTTAGTTCTATTAGAACGTATAAATGGGGGAGGGCACAATTGACAACGCTCACAAAATGTCAGAAAAGTGAATCCGATTACTTGTGCATCTGTACAAACGGTTCATGTACAAGCAAAATCGTAAGCAGCGCGGCTTCTTTAAAGTTTCTAGGGGCGAGTCCTACTTTGAGGCAAAATTGGTCTAAGCGATAGATTAACGTGTTGCGGTGAATATGTAAGGCTTTCGCTGTCTCTGTCATTCGTAAGTTATGTCGGAAGAGCTCCTGTAAAGTGTCTACATAGTTCGGCTCTAACATCGCTAATCGTTTCCCGTGCACAGATAAGGTTTGTTCATAGATATCCTGATCAATGGTATGTATAAGTCTCTCTAAATATAGGTCTGCACTATAAGAAACCGGCGCCTCTCCAAGCGTGATCGCATCTCTTGCTTGCCGGAAAGAAGTCCGTATCCCTTTCAAGCTATACTGTGGTTCACCTACGCCAATCGTGTAGCCTGAGGATTGGAGGGGGAATTGTCTATCAGTCGAAAAAGGAACAATGCATACGATATAGTGCTGATAAGGAAGCACTACGAGCGGGATAAAAGGTTCAACGATTTCCTTAATCTTAATACGCTCCAGGTGGTCATAGGGGGTTAATAGATTGAAAGGCAATCACTTGCCACGTATTCGGATAAGTGAACACGGAATGTATTCTCAGCTTCTTGTATCAACGCCTCATCCTGCTCCGCTGAATTCTCTAAGACCCTATTCAACTACTGAATCCATTGCCGCTCTTCATAAAACGCTTGTCGCTGCAAATAGATTTGATCAAGCGTAATCTCAACAGACCCCTGAGTCATCCCAGCAGCCTGCGTCACGTCATCAGGATGCCGTGTTAACCCCACAACACCAGTCAACTTCCCCCGGTGAAAGACAGGGAGGTTCACACCAGCTTGAGTGTTTTTGTAGTTTTGTAAGTCATTTGGGTAGATCGTGCAAGGAGCCTGAGTGCTGGCAACTTGTTTCGCTCCCTCGTGGAGGTGGTGAACGCGTGCTTTATTGGTGCTAGCGATAATGATGCCTTTTGGGTTCATGAGATTAATAGGAACATCGATATAGGTAGATAAGCGATCGATGATTTCTTGTCCTGGCGATTCGGTTAGGTTCATAAGAGTCACCTCGGTTTTTTTTACAGTATAGCATTGGGGTCAATACTAAAGAGTGGTGTTTAATCTAACTAAGTAGTTGAATGAAATAATTATAAAAATGTGGCGGCGATTTATGATTACCTTCTAAACGCACTGGGAGTTAACGTTCAAGTTTCCCTAATCCTCTTTATTTAGAGCTTTATAACGCATATGGACGTAACCGTTATGATTTCTAGTATGTTACCATAAATTTGATAAAATAGGATGATAATTCAAAGTGATGTTGAGAGTTTAAATATACAAGTATTAATATAGCTTTTGTAAAGAGGGACTTCTTAGATAGATATTGAATAATAGGGTTAAAGCATGTAATGCAGAATGATTTTAAATTGGAGGAGAGAATATCAAAACATACCCAGATTTTGTTTCAAAAAAGACTGCAATATCAAAAAAGATAAAAAGTACATCTATAGACTCTAGAACATGGCTTAGGGCTACAATTAATCCAGAGGGTTCAGATAATATTACATACATTGGCATGAACCCGTCAAAAGCTACAGAAACGGTGTCAGATAATACAATAAATAACATGCTTAAATTCACAAAAGATTTAACAGATAACTTAGAAAATAAAATGAAGATTAAGAATGTCATTGTTACGAACATAATTCCTCTATACACTTCTAATCACAGTAATCTAAAAAAACAAATTGATAAAGTTAAAGTAGAAGTGGGAGAATACGAACTAGATAGAGTGTTGGAAATTAATTTGCAGAGGATAATAAAAGCAATAAGGCTTTCAAAATATGTGGTGTTATGCTGGGGAGATTGTTACATTAATAAAAAGATGCACCTTGTAATCACATCTTCAATTTTGAGAAAACTGCGTGAATTCGAAAGCGAATACTACGTTTTGAACTTTGAAGGAGAAAGTACGGTGCTTACATTAGAGTTGCAGCCCAGACATTTTGGATATACTAAATTTCCAAAAGAAATTATTGAAGTTAAAATTGAACCTTCCTTTTATATAGATATATAAAACATTTCAATCAACTCAAGCAATAGGACTCTTTTAATAAAAGCAAGAGGCTTGGTTATTTACCAAGCCTCTTGTACTTTATTGTTCTAAAATATTCCGTTGAATGGATATAGGTACATCAATTTTATCCTTAGCAACTACCACACCATTCATAATTATAAAAGCCTCTACGAAGTGTTCTCCTTTAAATTTCGTTCTCTCTTGGTGTACGTGTGGACTAATGTTCCCATCAATTATCTGTCCCCTAATTTCATCTTTCCTGTGTGCAATTTCTCCTACATTTCTTACTTTCCAATAAACTTGATATTGTTCATCTGTTTCGAGGGGCTCCAATTGAAATCTTAAACTTTTGTCACTTCTTAAAAAAGGAAGCATCCGCAGAGGTGTTTTGTCTCTCCAGCCGTCTTGAGAAACGAAGCAACTAATCTCAATGGTATATTTTATATCGACAGGATATAAGTCTTCGATAAATTCTTCCGTGTTTTTAGAAGCGAAGTGTTTAAATAAGGCTTTCTCAATATTCTTCACTGCGTTGTCAGGGAATTTAGTTCCGAAGAGCTCTCTCATTTTTGAATACATCTCTTCGCTGTCGTTATCAACATCTTTAATTTTGTTATATGCCTTTTTTGCTTTGGTTACAAATTTACCATCCTTATTATAAACATGTTGGTTACTACCTAGAGCTTTCCAATAACTTTGCTCCTTATTCAAATCTTTTAAGTAGCTGTAGAAGTCTTTTAACAATTGAGGATAATCACTAAAATCACAATTATTATATTTATCATTGTCTTTGAAAAAATTACATACCAGCGTGTCGATTAACAATCCGCCAAATTTAAATCCTTGTTGATTTTTCCAAGCTCTCATCAAGTGACAAACATTTTGAAAGTTCTCGTTAGTTACATCTATCATTATTTCCGCTTCAGTAATTTCAGGTACGGGCTTAGTGACTTTCCAGCTACCTCCATTATTTGAGTTAGGGTAAAGGTAACTATCATCATCCTTTTCAAAATAAGGGCATAGTTCAACTTGATAATCACTATATTCAAGAACCACTACTTGTCCATCGCCACGTACAATAGTTCTAGGGGCTAACTCTTTTAAAGTAGATTTTACATCTTGTAACAAATCCTTTTGGCCGTTGTTTTTGCGTTCGTTATATTGGGTGTACATTTTTTCGGGAAAAACAAATGCCATATCAACGTCGCTAACACCTTTTATCGCAGTATGTCGGCCTAGGGAACCTACCAAAAGAAAGTGGTCAGTTTCACTTTCATTTCCATCGTAATACACCTTATTCAGTTTTTTTGTTATTCTCTTCATACGTTTCTCTTTATCTTCCATTTTAATATCTTTCAGGAAATCTATATATTCACCAAAAGCTTCTTCGATAGACATAAAATCCTACAACCCCTTGTTTGATAAGATTATCAATCCAATAATAATGGACAATGCTACGCACAAAGACAAAAAGTAAATCCCCCATCTTATTAATAAGGGAACCTTATCCTTGAAACGAAAAGGCCTTTGTTCTTCAATCCAATCAGTTTCTAATTGAACAAAAAACTTGTAATGGGCGTACCAATCACTAAACATCATTTGTTGAGTTATACCTATGTTATTAAACCTTTCAACTAATTCCTTATATTCTTCTTCAAGAGCAGACAACTGTGTTCTGTCTTCGGTACCTTGGACACTATAATATAGGTCTCTAAGACTTTGATATATATTTGTGATTTCTACCCCAGCTTCGGAGTATTCCTTTCTTTTTTCGTCTCCGTAATAATTAAGGAAGATTGAGATGATACCAATAGAAATTAAAACAACAGACAAGCTCTTATTAAGTGTTAAAGGTATATCAAATCCTAACTGGATTACGCCAGCTGTTAAAGTTAAGATAGCAATTAAGTTAGGGGCTTTACAGGCTAAATCAAAAGTAGCAAAATGTTTCTTTGCCCCGAACCCAACATCGTATCCTTTTATAGCGATTGATTTAAGTAGGCTGCTTTTATCCAAAAAATCACCCCTTTTCTTTAAGATAATAGCGAACTATGAGAAATGTCTCGTTTATTGGCGATTAATGTATTTGATTTGGTATAATTATCCCATAAAACGAAATAAATAGAAATGTTCACTTAATAGAGTGATAAATAGGAAGCACGACTTAAAATATGTTGGGGGGGATTATTATGGGGACAGCAGATTATTTCTTTCAATTTTGTAAATCTATAAGAATGAATGATGATGTTGTTAGGGATATAACCTATAGGACAAATAGAATAACTAAGCAGTTAAATAAAGACTTTTGGGATAGCGAGTCAAGTACCGCTCATAGCTTCTATTCAGGTTCTTATGGTAGGGGAACAGATATTTTTGTAAGCGATATTGATTTATTAATGCAGCTACCCTACGAATTCTATAAAAAGTACAATAATTATGTGGGGAATGGTCAGTCCTCACTTTTGCAGGAAGTTAAGAACTCCATTGAGAAAACTTATAAATCTTATAAGAGAGCTGATGGGCAAGTTGTAAAAGTAGATTTTACGGATGGTGTTTCATACGAAATAGTACCGTGTTTTATAAACAAAGATGGAGAGAGCTATACGTATCCTGATACTAATAATGGTGGCAAGTGGAAAGTTACAAATCCTAAGCCGGAGATTAAAGAGTTAAATATCACTAATCATTTAACTAACAAAAACCTAAAAAGATTATGTAGAATGGCAAGAGCATGGAAGGTAAAGTGGACGGTTCCCATTAGCGGCTTCCTGATTGACACACTAGCATATCAATTTCTAAGGAATTGGAAGTTTAAAGACAAATCTTATGTATATTATGATTGGATGGTAAGGGATTTTTTTAAATTCTTGATGAACCAGGATGAAAATAAAAGTTTTTGGTTAGCTCCAGGCAGTAATCAAAGAGTGTATAGAACTGGAAAGTTCGAATATAAGGCAAAAAGATGCTATAACATATCTCTAGAAGCTATTGATAAGGAAGTGAATGGATATGGAAGAACGGCAAAATCCAGATGGAGAGAGATATTCGGGACAAAGTTCCCATCATAAAGAAAAAGAATTATTAGAAGCTCAAATAAGGGAGTGTTATGGACGCGCAGTATACTCTCATAAGACACATGAGAAGTGCGCAGATATCTTATTGAGCAAAAACAACACTATAAAAGTTTGGCAAATAATTTTGTCTGGTATTACCACAGGAAGTTTTATTGCATCTATATTCGGAAGTGGAAAAGTAGCCGCTTTAATCGGTGCGGTTATATCCACTTCTTTACTGATTTTAAATGCCTACACAAAGGACTTTGAATTAGTTAGTTTTGCTGGTAAGCACAGAGCCGCTGCTAATGCTATATGGAATGTTAGGGAAGACTATTTATCTTTAATAACAGATATGGGGGAGTATAGCCAGGAAGAAATAAGGGAGAAGAGAGATACATTGCAAAGGAAATTAGCTGATATTTATGAGAATGCACCGAGTACAAATTCCCAAGCTTATCAAAAAGCTCAGGAAGCTTTAAAACATAATGAAGAACTTACGTTTTCTGAAAGAGAAATTGATTTGTTACTCCCAAAAGAACTTAGGAAAAATAGTGAAGAATAGATGTTTAACTTAAATAACTAAAAATAAAGGCAGTGCTATTTGAATTAAATTTCAAAGGCTTAATTAAAACATTGCAATGACCAAAAATATGTAATGCTAATAAAGGAATGGATGAAGGTGTGCTTGCAATAAGTTAATATGAAAAAATTCATAAATATCATTTATGCAAATTTCTGGTCTTAGGACATATATTTAATTGACCTTTGACGAGTTTCTTCATTATAATAGTATCGACACACGACCTTAAATAACCGCCCCCGAATTTGGAGTTTATTTATCCGCTACTCGTGTCGTCCTAAAATAAATAAACGAAGATAAGATGTTAGATAAATCCTTATATGACAAGCGTTTCAGCCGTTCCCGCGCTTCCGTAACCGTAAAAGGGACTCAAAATCGTGTTCCTTCTAAAAATATTCGTAGACACTAAAAGGTTAAATTATGCGAATGAGTTGTTTAATTATTCGATTTTTCCTGCTTCTTAAATTTATAAGATTTGGACTGCTCATTTACTAACCTTTATTAAGGGATAATAAAGGTGTGAAATGACTTAAATGTAATAAGTCAAAAGACCATCACCATACTATCAATTTATAAATTGTTAGTATGGTGATGGTCTTTCTCTTTTTATATTAGTGCTTGTTAAAGTAACACCGCCGTTAGCGCAACAAGATATTCATAATTTACATCTTATTAAAGTGTTTATTTGCCTTGATCTTAAGAAGGACTGTTCCGAAACTGTTCATTGCTTCTACATCACCTTTATTCAAGCTCACTACCAAAATGATTTTCAATAAATTCTTTTTCCTCTGCAATCGACATAACACCAGTTGCTTTGCCTACTGTTCCTCCTTGTTTTTCCCAAATCATATTGTGGTGATCGTCTATGTTAGCAAAATCTTTGTTTTTCCATGCAGTGAGAATTTCTAAGTAATCTTGTTTGTGAGTGTAATTGTTCATTTCAACCACTTCAATTAAACGATTTATACGCTCCATAGTAATGGGTAAAGCCCCCCATTTTTTGTTAGCTATGACTTTTTGATGGGACATTTGGTGAATGGCGTCTTGAATAGCGCTCTCAGACATGCCTTCTGTATATACTTCTTCAATTGGTCTGTCTCGTTTTTCGTTAAGCTCAATAAAATTATTTTCCTCTTCTTCGCTACCTTTAGAAACAGTAACATCTATATTTGTTCCTGGTTCAACTTCTTCTTGTTTTTCATCTGCCTTAACTTCTTTTTCGAACAATTTTTCTGCTCCAGCGTACCACATAAAAAAGACAAATCCTGTTCCCAATACCAAAATTGCAACCAACGTTGTGATGAACCAATTTTTAGCTAAGAATGTCTTCATGTTAATAAGTCTCCTTAATAACTTTGTTTGTATCATTCTATAAAACGATCCGATTAATAGTTACATATATAATTATATCTTAGAAGTAAGGAACTAGGAAGTGGTTATTTTGGTAATTAGTTACAATTGCGTGGGTGTAAATGGAGTGTTTTATTTGAGAAAGATAGAATACGGATGTTTATGTATGATAAGTGAGAAATATGGACTCATCCACAAAGTTCGATCGCTAGTATGTGCATTCCTGCATATCAAAGACCATCAACGTACGACCAATGTATAAATTAGTGTATATTGATGGTCTTAGGGTTATAATGCGTGTTAAAGTCATAACTTCTTAGCTTAACAAGACATTTCAAGTTATATATAAAACGTACTTCTTATTAACGCTTTTCTTCCTCTTGATCTTTACATTCTTGTTGAAGTTGTACCTTTATCTTCTCCAATTCTATCTTTTGCTCTTCTAGCTCCAATTTCTTCTTTTTAAGTCATGATTGAAGACGAATTAAAGAAATATAAAAGTCATCTCTACAATGACTGAGATAAATAAAAATAGATCAACCTGATCTCCTCCTAAATAAAACGATTCATACAATCTAGTAAACCTGCTTTTGAAAAATTTATAGCCATACCTGTTTATAATCATTACTCATTTCATTTTGCACAATCCATAACCATCAAACTGTCAAATCCTGCGATAATTAAATGCTCTATTCCTGATAACTAATGCTACACTAAAAACATAAACCTAATTCATGGTAAGGGGAGTGGATAGCATGAAAGATATCCTTATCCAGTACATGAAACGTTTTTCCGACCTGAGTGAACCTGAATTAAAAGAGATAACAGTAGATATCCCTGTTGCTACTTTTAAGAAAGGAACAATCCTTTTGCATCAAGGAGATGTTCCTGACAAATGTTATTTTATATTAATAGGCTGTGTGCGGCAGTATGCTGTAGATGAACAAGGAAATGAGCATACGTACAATTTCTTTACGGAAGAACAAAGCGTTACGATCTTTAATCAACATACTGTAGATAAAGGTTCCAAGTACTCCCTTAGCTGTTTGGAAGATGGTACGTTTGTGGTGGGTGATTTAGCTACTGAGAAGGAAGCTTACGACATGCATCCGGTCTTAGAAGAGATGACTCGCAAGATGATGGAAGTGGATATAGGTGCGATGAGGGATGATTTCTCTTCTTTTGTCTCTTCGACACCTGAAGAACGCTATCATCATTTGATGGCGAATAGGCCAGGTTTAATCGACCGGGTTCCACAGTACCAACTAGCAAGCTATCTTGGAATCAAACCAGAAACGCTAAGCCGTATTAAGAAGCGGTCCGCTCATCATCTTAGAATGATCGATTAGTCCATCGTCAAATTTCTCCCTTTTACCAATAACCATACACCAAAGCCTAATTCACCTATTACCATAGGCGCCATCAGCATGAATTCCAGTTGTCCTGTAAAACGGTCAAACTGTGGGATAAAACCGTACATGACATGGATGAGCGAGTAGCTGAAGCCTGCTACAACTACTAGTAGGCTAATGAGCTTTGGAATTTTCTTTGTACTCATTGCTACGAATCCGACTGCGACCAGGTGAAGGCCAAAAATGATTAATCCAAATGACCAGATGCTTTCAAAAGCTGTGATGGAACCTAGAGTTTGTTGTGCCATCGTATCAGCTGTCAAGTCCATTTCAAGATTGTGTACTGTACCATTAGCTATTACAAGATATGAGACCGCCATGGACAAAATCGCGGTGTAAAGTAAGCGAAGCCATCCTGCTAATAAGGAATAACCAGGATGGAATGGCTTCAAGAACATATAAAAACCCCATGATACGACTAAATCGGTAATGATAATGATGAGCCATCCAAGTATCTCAAGACTAAATAACGATTGAGACGCTTGGATGTTTTTGAATGTCGTTGCCGTATCTCCTTCAACAATTAAGGAACTGTGAATGTACCCTTGAGCAAGAATGGCAGCAAGTGTCATGAGAAGTAGTGCGATACCTGATATGACTGCTGCCCTTTGCTGCGTGTTTTGATGGAGAGTATTTCTTGTGTTCATAATTGATCCTCCTCGGAATATTGTTCATTATGATTGTATTCTGTCTGAGGAAGAGTTTCATTGACTTAAATCAAGGGATTTATACTTTTAAACAGTGGGAAGGTTCCCATGGCTCCATTTGGAATTTGTGGACGAAGGAGGAAAAACAATGGTCATTGCTGAAAAGATTATTGATGCCAGGATAAACATGTTAAAAAGCGAAATGGTTTCTTGATATTCATAGATTAATAATTAGATTGTGGGGTGAAAGTGTGTCAGTTTTAAAAGGTGAATATATAAAAAGGCAGCATCCGAAATTACACGAGGAAATTAAGACTGCAACAAAATATAAGGAGTCTGACCCTCAGAGTGCGCTGTTCAAAATTAGGTATGTAGCAGAAAAACTTATGGATGACATATTACTTTCTTATAATATTTACTCATCTTCTGACGAGAGCTTTTATATGAAAACAAACTCGTTAGAAAGACACATAATTGGTGCAGGGTATAGTGTTGAGGAAGAAAAAATTCACATGCAAATTTTGAGACAAATAAATTTTATTCGTATTAAGGGGAATGAAGCAATTCATGAAGATTCTCAAATTAATAATGATGTGAAAAAGTGTTTAGAATTTATAGATCTATTAGACAATTGGTTGGCTGTTTATTCTCTATCTGAAAATGATGCGAAATATCAGTTGTATTCCTTAATAACTTCGAAGATGGAAACACCCAAAGAACATCTATCATTAGAAGAATTGAAGCTAGTAAAAATTAAAGAATGGGCTGAAGATAAAGTTAAAGAACTACAAGAACCTAATTACTACATAAAAGGTAAATACTATGTATTAATGAAGATTACAGATGGGGTAAGTATAGGGGGAAGACGAAAACGCCGCATTTTAGTTAGGTTTGAAGAAGCGTTTGGAAATGAATCAGATAACATTAAGGAATTAGAGCTTGATGGGCTTACAAAATCTCAATCCGCGGCTTATGCTGATGCTTTAGAGGCATACTTCTCTCCGGTAATATTTGTAGAAGTCACAAACTAAATTTTATATGAGAAGCGCTTAAAGGAAGTATGTTATCTAGGCATGATTTTGTCCCTTCTAAATAAAACCATGGGACTAACAGCACTGGCTTGCTCTACCGATTTATCACGCATGGTTCAGGGCAACAACTAAAATAACCACGGGAGGTTAAGCAAATGAAACAACCAGGAACGCTATACTTTGTTTGTGGAAAAATGGGCGCAGGGAAGTCAACTAAATCACAACAACTGGCCATTGATAACAATGCGGTACTGTTGTCTGAGGATGAGTGGCTTTCATCTCTTTACCCAAATCAAATCGCATCATTCGAAGAATATCTAAAATACTCAGCGCAGATCAAACCTATGGTGAAAAAGCATGTCCAAAACATATTAAGTGTAGGTACAGATGTAGTAATGGATTTTCCAGCTAACACTCAAAAACTGCGGAAGTGGTTTTTGGATATAGCATCAGAGGTTAATGCAAACCATCAACTTATTTACCTAGATGTAACGAACAAACAATGCTTACGCCAAATTGCACAAAGACGTAACGAACAACCCGAAAGAGCAGCTTTTGACACGGAAGAGGTGTTTGTTCAAGTTTCTAAGTACTTTGAAGCACCAGCTACATCCGAAGGCTTAAATATTGTGGAGTTTGGAAGAGAATCATAAGTGTCAAATGATAAGATCACGAATGATATACGCTCGCTATGGAATTTTTTGTTCCAGTGAAAGGATTTGATTCAATTCTTATGAAAACAAAAGAGAGCTTTAAACAGATGAGCATCAACGAATGGCCAACTGAAGAAGGGGATGAGTGGATTACCTGGATGCTTGATCATATCGGAGATGTCGATCCTGAACTTCGAGATGGGTGTATTTATCCTGCGTTTGGAGAGCTAATTCACAGCAACCGACTACATAGTCATCAGATTGATAGGATTTTAGAAACATGCCTAAGCAGGTCTCATCTTTTTTACCATATAGGAGAAAAGGAGGGGGATGGTGTGTTTACTCGATCCTTTTCTGCTTTAGTTATCGCTGAGATTGTGAAGCATGAACAAGGATGGGAGCGGGAGCAATACGAGCGCGTTTTGAAGTATTATATTGAGTACCTTAAGGAAGAGAAGGATGTAAGGGGATACGTTGAGAATAAGGGATGGGCGCATAGCATTGCACATGGAGCTGATGTTCTTGTGGCTCTCGTGGAGCATTCTCAATTTAGAAAAGAAGATGCTCCACTCTTTCTGCAAGCTGTTCGTCATGCGTTTTGGAAAGAAGACGTATTTGCTGATGATGAGGAAGAGCGCTTATCCTTTGTGATCGGGGCTTTATTTCGAAGGGATGTGGCACCTTCTGTCATTACATATTGGATTAATAAGACCTTTTTACACCTCGAATCCATATGGAACGCTGCCCCATTTACCATCTCGGTTTTTCGCATTAGAACGAACGTATTGCATTTTATGAAAGCTTTATATTTTAGATTGGAAACACCTGATCTTCAGCATACGATTAAACAATACCTGGAGGAGTGGCATCAAAGGGTTTATCATAACTCGTAATCAGGGGACGGGTCCGCAGGCTCACTTCAACAAGGTACTAGAAGGATCTGTCTCCAGGGAATGATTAAAAAGGTATCCTCGTCACCAGCTAATATATGCTAAAATTTTTGTAAGCGTTTGCGTAAAGTTGGGAGAGGATCGATATGAAAGTCTTCAAGCATGCACTTATTTCTTTACTGGCATTTACGATGATGACAACCCCAATGGATTCGAGTGATGTTAAAGCTGCTACAAATGGAACGATGATGCAGTATTTTGAATGGTACCTCCCTAACGATGGTACACATTGGACTGATCTGAAGAACGATGCATCTCATTTAAGTGATATGGGAATTACCGCCGTGTGGATTCCTCCAGCGTATAAAGGCACTTCTCAATCAGATGTAGGGTACGGGGCGTATGATTTATACGATCTTGGAGAATTTGATCAAAAGGGGACTGTCCGTACTAAGTATGGAACGAAAGAAGAGTTGCAAACTGCCATCAACTCCCTCCATCAAAATGGAGTTGATGTATATGGGGACGTGGTCATGAACCACAAAGGTGGGGCAGATTATACCGAAACGGTCACAGCAGTAGAAGTGGATGGTAGTAATCGCAATATTGAGGTTTCTGGAGAGTATCAAATTGAATCATGGACAGGGTTTAATTTTCCTGGACGAAATGATCAATACTCAAGTTTTGAGTGGCAATGGTATTACTTTGATGGAACGGACTTGGATCAGTCTAGGAATCTCAGTCGAATTTATAAGTTTCGTGGAACAGGGAAAGCTTGGGACTGGGAAGTATCTTCAGAGAATGGGAACTACGATTACCTGATGTTTGCTGATATTGATTACGGTCATCAGGAGGTCGTCAGTGAAATGAAGTCATGGGGAACATGGTATGCGAATGAATTAAATCTTGATGGTTTTCGTTTAGATGCTGTTAAACACATTAAGCACTCTTTCTTGCGAGATTGGGTGAGGAGTGTCCGAGCTAATACCGGTCAAGAAATGTACACAGTAGCGGAGTATTGGCAAAATGATTTGGCGGCTATCCAAAATTACTTATCCAAGACGGAATACACTCATTCCGCATTCGATGCGCCTCTTCATTACAACTTTTATGAGGCCTCAAGTAGTGGTGGGAATTTTGATATGAGGAATATTTTAAAGGGAACCTTAGTATCTACGAATCCAACAAAAGCTGTTACATTAGTAGAAAACCATGATTCCCAGCCGGGCCAATCACTAGAATCTGTTGTTGAACCGTGGTTTAAACCTCTTGCCTATGCTTTTATTCTTACAAGATCACAAGGGTATCCTTCTGTATTTTATGGTGATTATTATGGAACGAATGGGACAACCTCTTATGAAATCCCTTCTCTAAAAGATGAAATTGATCCACTTCTTGAAGCGCGTAAAGAGTATGCATATGGTACTCAGCATGATTATATTAACCATCAGGATATAATCGGTTGGACTCGAGAAGGGGACAGCGACCACTTTAATTCAGGACTTGCCACCATGATTACAGACGGATCTGGGGGAAGCAAGTGGATGTATGTGGGAAAACAAAATGCCGGAGAACAATGGAGGGACATCACAGGCAATCGTTCCGATATTATTACGATTAATCAGGATGGTTGGGGGAACTTCTATGTAAATGGTGGTTCTGTTTCTGTGTATACTCAGTAGAACTAGAGGGACGGGTACCTTGCTTCGCGAATGTGTCAAGGGACCTGTCCCCATGATTCACACTATAGCTCCTTCTCAAGTATGATTTTATACATTCCTTTTTCATCCCTATAAGTGCTCTTCACATCAAATCCATTTTTCAGATTAAGGATCAACATACCTTTCCATTTATTCAATGTCTTTGTTTGGACTGTTTTATATCCTCTTGTCATTAAATAGTCATGTTGTCTATTTAGTAACTCTGATGCAATTCCCTGATTTCGGAATTTAGGATCGACCCCACCTAACCAACTGTAGAAGGTTTCATCATCCAATTCGTAACCCATTTTGTATCCAACAATCTCTTCGTTCTTATTAATAGCAATAATGGTTAACAACTTACGCTTACTTTCCATTTTCGGTGTCAAATCAATATCATCGTTAAATATTTTTGCGTGCAATCTGTTCAATTCTGTTATAACCCTTTCATTCGGTAATGAAGAGTACATATAGTAATTACGCTCCAAATGGTTCACTCCTATCATCTGTTCATCAAAAAAGCAGGGCCTTCCCAAAAATGGGAGGCCCTGCTTACTAGCAAATCGTTTACCCTCTGACGTAAATGTAGTGTTACGTCACCTGTTTAAATTAATTTAATTATGAATTAAGGTATCATGCCTTAGGATTACTGTAAATTTTAAGAAACATGGGAGAATCGCTCTCAGCGGTCTCCTTAAACAAAAAAACAGACATGAGCCAATAGAACCATGTTCTATTGTTACCTTACCTCTCAACCAACATATTCTCCAAATACTCAATAGCCTTCACAACATCCTCCTCACTAAAATAGGAGATCAACTGCAACGATTCTTCCGGACTAACTGCATGAGAAGCAACAGTCTTCATGGCTTGCTCTTTGTTTTCAACTATCTTCAATCCCTCTAAACTCGAAGGAAATCCAAGATCATGATAGAAAGGCAGAAGGTTTTTCACTTCTTCTGATTTCCCCTCAAGTACGAGCTGAACGAGTATTCCATAAGCCACTTTATGACCGTGTAAAACCGTATGAGTTTCATTAATAAAACTCAATCCATTATGGATGGCGTGGGCCCCTGCGGTTCTGCCGTATTTTCCACCATAACCTCCAACTGTTCCGGATAATGGGATGATTGCTTCTACTACGTTTTTGAATGATGGGCTCATTGTAGACGATTCCATGCTTTCGATGGCTGCTCGGCTTTCGTATAATAGAATATCTTTTATGTAGGATGCATGGTCCAGTGCTACTTTCACCATAATGGACAGGTCCTCATGCTGATCGTTGTGAATAATCGGTTCTGCTTCATACCATTTGGCCAGGGAATCACTGATCCCGCTTTTGGCATATTCCATTGGAGAAGAGAGCAAAAAGGTAGGATCGACTAAAGCAACGTGAATGGTACGGGTGTGGTAATCAACACGCACAAAGGCACCAGTGTCGTCATACATCACACTTAGTGGAGTAGCGGCAGCACATGTACCTGCCACAGTTGGGACGGTAATAACTTCAACACCTAAGTGATCTGCGACCGATTTGGCTGTATCGAGTATAACGCCACCTCCGATTCCAATAATGACATCGGACTCACTCGCAAACTCAGAAATCGAACGGATTGCTTCATCTGAACAATATCCGTCGTGCTGGTAAACCTTCACGTTAGGAGGAAGGTGGGCATAGTCTTGAAAAGCTTCGAACGATTTATATCCAGTGACCACAACAGGGGATTGAAACGTTTCTGTAAAAGTAGCAAGGTCTTTAAAGATCCCTTCTTCACAAATATATTGATTCGGTCCACTTCTGACCATTTCATCTGATTTAACCATTCAACACACTCCTTCATGGAAATTATAGAAAAAGAGCTAAATTCAGAGGACGTGAATGAGCCTGGTGAATTTAGGTATGCTTAAGATACTTTGAAACGAGGTATTGTCACTATAACATCTTTTAAGATGATTTAGAATTATCAAATATTTTGATGGGTAGTATCTTGTATTAGCTTATAGACCAAAGTAAGTTTTTGTGACCCTATCGTACTTTTACTTTTCGAAAGCATATTTTAATCCAACCATTTTTAGTGAGACATAAGGCATCATAGCTAAGGTGTTACTAATACGATAGGGCTTTTCAATAGGTGAATCACTAGTCTCACTGCAAATAGAGCACTATTTCGTTTATATCACGTTGAGGATAGGGGGAGGGACTAATCCAATGCTAAAGAGCCAAAATCCTTGCTTCAAATCTTGATATGGTCTTAGACCTGGTGATTGATGTGAGTCTCAAGTGGGAATGATAAATCAAGCTTAAAGCGTAAAAAGGAGAATAAAACCATGAGTGAGCAGTATGAAGTAGTAGTTATTGGAGGAGGAGCGGCAGGATTGAATGCAGCCCTTGTCTTAGGAAGATCAAAGAGGAACGTACTTGTTTTGGACGAAAACAAGGCCCGCAATAACGTTACAAAAGCTTCCCATGGTTATCTTACTCGCGATGGTGTGAAGCCAGAGGAATTTAAGGAAATGGGAATTAGTGAAATTAAAGCTTATCCGAGTGTTACGTATATAGAGAGTAAAGTGACTTCGCTTCATAAAGAAGGGAAGCTCTTCCATATTCATGGCGATGAAGGCCACTATACTGCTGAACGTGTGATTGTTGCCACTGGAATGAGAGACGTGTTACCAGACATCAAGGGAATGCAAGATGTATATGGTACAACGGTGTTTCACTGTCCCTATTGTGATGGATGGGAGCGCAGGGAAGAGCCGCTAGCGATTTTCGGTAACGACCCAGGGCTAATGGATTATGTGAAATTAATCTATCACTGGAGTAAGGATCTGATCGTCTTCACAAATGGACCTGCAGAAATAACGGATGAAGAAAAAGAAGACTTATCGCTTCATAATGTGAAATTAATGGAAGAACCCGTTCGTGAATTAGTGTCTGAAAATGGGAATCTGAAGAGAGTGGTTGTAGAATCTGGAGATGTATACCAACGTTCCGGTGGGTTTATATTAGATACAAGTGAAACCCAGTCCTTCCCCCTTCATGAATACTTTAATATCGAATTTACTGAAATGGGAGGGTATTACACAAAGGAAGGCTGTGAAACGCTTGTCGATGGGCTATATGTGATTGGTGATTCAAGGCATGGATTTTCTGGACTATTGAAAGCAGCCAGTGAAGGATATGAACTGGCCGTTGCCTTAAATCATGAAATGGCAGTGAATGACTGGGGGAAGAGGGGATAGGCCATTATTTCCAATCATTGATGAGAAATGATTACTCTAGCGGTATGAGATAAGACGGAAGAAGTCATGATGAAGGGGGCAAATCGCATGTGATTTGCCCCCCTATTTTGTTCTAAAAAAAGAACAGACTCATATAGACGTTAATATTTGCGAACAATTTGGAAGGTAAATGGGAAATGTTGTTGAACTATAAGTTAAGATGATAAATGATCTTCATCATTTACTAATTCAAATACATCTTAACAGTAAGGGGGAGAATTATGGCTACTTGGGCTTGGGTTGCATTATTCGCAAGTATGTTCGTTGCGATATTTGGCGGAACATATGCGGGACAAAAGAAGAAAAAGCAAGAACAAGATAAGAAATAATATGCAGAGCTTTTGCTAAAAACCTAGAAAGCAGTTTGGATAAATATGGGATGGGGAGAAAAGTGGGACCTTACCAAAGGAAAAATAGAAAAAGAATAGTTTATCTTCTTAGTTTAGTCATCATCATAACGGGTGGATTGTTGTATTATGTATATTTTTTCACACCTAAAAATTCAATGGAATTGTATCGGCAATTGCATTTCTCAGAAGATATTAAGAAAGCAAAAGAACTTTTACTAGAAGGCTATGAAGATAATTTAACAGAAGAGGATTTTAAATTTATTGCTAATAATCCAGTAGATCAAATCAGTCAATTTACTTTATTTAAATATAACGAGAAGTCTTATGTCATTATGACTTCACCAGGGACTGAAAGGTTAAAAATTCTTGCAGTTAAAGAATTGCCGGAAGATTTGAGGGAATTCTTTTTGGATTTTTAAGTAAGTTTATCTTTAGAAGACGAGAGCGATGCTGATCAACGGCAATCGCTCTTTTTTTATTCACGTAGTAATTGTTTAACGGATTATAAAAGGAGCGCATAGATAGCGGAATAGGTCTATATAGCTATTAATGTTGTCACAATTTGTCTACATACCTGTAACAGTTCGGTCATACTTCTATTATTTTCTACCTATTAACATCAGGTACAATTATAAATGTGAAATAGTGAACATAAACAGTTAAACGAATTTTGTAGAGGGTATGGGAGGTTAAGCAATGAGTGAATTATTCTTAGCGAGGTTACAATTTGGATCGACAACGATCTTTCATTTTTTATTTGTGCCTTTATCCATTGGGCTTGTATTTATGGTAGCCCTGATGGAGACTTTCTATGTTGTGAAAGGGCAAGAGATTTATAAGAAAATGGCTAAGTTCTGGGGACATTTGTTTCTCATAAACTTCGCAGTTGGTGTGGTTACGGGGATTATTCAAGAATTTCAATTCGGAATGAACTGGTCTGAATACTCACGTTTCGTAGGAGATGTGTTCGGAGCACCGCTTGCGATTGAGGCATTATTAGCCTTTTTCATGGAATCGACATTTATTGGACTATGGATCTTCGGGTGGGACCGTTTATCTAAGAAAGTCCACTTATTATGCATTTGGCTTGTTTCTTTAGGAACCGTTTTGTCAGCTCTTTGGATTCTAGCAGCCAACTCCTTTATGCAGGAGCCAGTAGGATTTGTGATGAATAATGGCCGGGCTGAGATGAATGATTTCTTTGCCCTATTAAGAAATCCTCAGCTACTAGTAGAATTTCCGCACGTGATCTTTGGCGCATTGGCAACAGGCGCGTTCTTTATTGCAGGAGTTAGTGCTATTAAATTACTTAGAAGAAAAGAAATTGAATTCTTTAAGAAGTCCTTCAACATGGCGATGGTGATTGCAATTCTGTCTGGATTAGGCGTTGCGTTTAGTGGGCACGAACAAGCGCAGCATCTTATGGAATCACAGCCAATGAAGATGGCGGCAAGTGAAGCGCTTTGGGAAGACAGTGGAGATCCTGCTGGTTGGACGATTGTGGCTGATATTGATACAGACAATCAGCAGAACAATTTCCACCTTTCCATTCCTTACGCACTTAGTTACTTAACGTATGAAGAGTTCTCAGGTTCAGTCCCAGGCATGCTTACGTTGCAAAAAGAGTATGAGGAAAAATACGGACCTGGTAATTATATTCCTCCAGTGAAGACCACGTTCTGGAGCTTCCGCATTATGACAGGGGCAGGGCTTGTAATGATTATCGCTGCAGCTATGGGGATTTGGTTAAATTTCAGAGATCGGCTGCTGCAACGAACGCTTTATTTAAAACTTATGGTCGCTATGATTTCGTTCCCATTTATCGCAAACACAGCTGGCTGGATTATGACCGAGATTGGTCGTCAGCCATGGACGGTATTTGGTTTGATGACAACATCGGCTTCTGTTTCACCTAACGTTTCGGTCAACTCTTTGTTGTTTTCATTAATTGGATTTACAGCCGCTTATTTAATCTTAGCGATTGTGCTTGTCTGTTTATTTGTGAAAGAAATTAAAAAAGGTGCTGATCATCATGATGCGGTAGAGAAAGCACCAGTTTCAGTGGATCCGTTTGATAAGGAGGTTGTTCAGTAATGGCGTTAAGTGAGCTGTGGTTTATATTAGTCGCGGTATTGTTCATTGGATTCTTCTTTCTAGAAGGATTTGATTTCGGTGTGGGGATGGCGACTCGTTTAATAGGAAGAAATGATCTAGAGAGGCGAATGCTGATCAATACGATTGGTCCTTTCTGGGACGCCAATGAAGTGTGGCTTCTCACAGGGGGAGGAGCTATATTCGCGGCATTTCCTCATTGGTACGCCACCATGTTTAGCGGGTATTACGTTCCGTTTGTATTTGTTCTGTTAGCCTTGATCGGGCGAGGAGTTGCATTCGAGTTCAGAGGTAAAGTGGCAAGCAAGAAATGGACCCGTTCATGGGATTGGGTTATCTTCTTTGGAAGTGTGCTCCCGCCATTCTTATTTGGAGTCTTGTTCTCGAGTCTCTTACGAGGGATGCCGATAGATGAAACGATGACGTTAAGAGCTGGATTTAGTGATTACGTCAATGTGTATACTGTGACAGGAGGCGTAACGGTGACGGCCTTATGCTTATTGCACGGGTTAATGTTTGTAACGTTGAAGACAGTTGGGGATTTGCGATTCCGGGCTCGTCAACTAGCGAGGAAAATGGTGTATGTCGTTATGCTGTTACTCGTTGCATTTGTAGGCCTATCGTATGTGGAAACGGACCTCTTTACGTATCGCGGGGAAGTGACGATTCCAATGATCATTGCGATTGTGGTTTGCTACAGCTTAGCCGTTCTGACTCTAAGGAAAGGGAAAGATGGCTGGACGTTTGCGCTTAGTGGAATGGGAATTGCGTTAACGGTGGCCACCATCTTTGCTGGATTATTCCCACGTGTGATGGTGAGTTCGATTGCGAGTACGTTTGATTTAACGGTATATAACGCTGCTTCTGGCGCTTATTCCTTAAAAGTCATGACAATTGTAGCGGTCACGCTCTTACCATTTGTCCTTGGCTATCAGATTTGGAGCTATTATGTGTTCCGGAAACGGGTTGATGGGAAGGATATGATCTACTAATGGGAAAGGATCTCTTTCACTATGTTGGAATGAAGACAATTCTTACTTGGTTGATGGTGGTAACCGTCGGTCAAGGAGTGGCGATTATTCTGCAAGCTTCATGGCTTGCAGAGATCGTTGCTGGCCTTTTTCATCAAAAGTCTTTTCCTGAAATGAACGATACGGTTTTGTTGTTTGCGCTTGCCTTTTTGCTCAGATATGCACTTCAGCACGGGAAGCAAAAGCTGATGCAACAGTATGCCATGAGGGCGACGGCTAGCTTGCGTGAAGAGGTGTTAACGAATCTCTTTCATCTAGGGCCGCGTGTGTCGAAAAGATTAGGTACCGGAAATGTTGTGACGCTTCTGTTAGATGGGGTGCGCCAATCTAGAAATTATTTGGAGCTATTTGTCCCAAAACTGGTGAATATGGCCGTTCTGCCTGCTATGATTGCGATTTATATTTTTATTAATGATTATACATCAGCCATTATTGTCATTGTGACAGTGCCTATTCTGATTGGGTTTATGATTCTCCTCGGATACGCTGCTCAGAGAAAAGCAGATAAACAGTGGGAAGTGTACCGTGTCTTATCAAACCACTATGTTGACTCTTTAAGAGGGTTAGAGACATTGAAATATTTAGGGTTAAGCCGCGAGCATACGAACAGGGTGGAGCGAGTCAGTGAGCGCTATCGTACGTCGACGATGAGTACGCTTCGGGTTGCGTTCTTATCCTCATTCGCCATGGACTTCTTTACTATGTTAGCCGTAGCGACCGTAGCTGTATTTCTAGGGCTTCGATTAGTAGAGGGAGAAATGGTGCTAGAGCCTGCTTTAACGATTCTCATATTGGCACCTGAATATTTCTTGCCGATTCGAGAAATTGGTTCTGACTACCATGCCACACTAAATGGACAGGAAGCGGGCCGGAAATTACGGGACATCGCTTCAATGGAACGCTTTTCTACTGAGGAACATAAGTCAATTGGTCAATGGACAGTTAGCAGTGTGCTCTCTCTTGAACACATTCATGTTCGTCATGAGGAGGCGGAGAAAGGGTTGCACGATCTTACGTTAAACGTCTATGGTCATAAAAAGATTGGAATAGTCGGGGAAAGCGGGGCAGGGAAGTCTACATTAATTGATCTCTTAGGTGGATTTCTGCCATCCACGTCTGGAGAGATTTCCCTTGGGGGACAAACCGTGACTCATTTGCAACACGAAGATTGGCAGCGCCAACTGTATTATATCCCTCAACATCCTTATCTATTTCAAGGAACGATTGGGGAGAATATCGCTTTTTACACTCCCGAGTCAACGGAGGAAGAGATTGAATGCGCAGCGGAGCGTGCTGGTTTATTAGGTTGGATTAAGGAGTTGCCAAATGGAATCCATGAGTTGATCGGTGACGGGGGTAGGGGAATTAGTGGCGGCCAGGCTCAGCGTATTGCATTGGCTCGGGCCTTTTTAAAAGAACGTCCTATTCTTCTTCTTGATGAACCTACTGCTCATCTCGATATTGAAACGGAATATGCCTTAAAGGAAAAAATGGAGCCATTGTTTGAAGGAAAGCTCGTGTTCCTGGCGACGCATCGTCTTCATTGGATGGCGAGTATGGATTATATTTACTATTTGTACGATGGGAAAGTGGTGGAAGAAGGAACGCATGAGTCGTTAATGGCTCGAAAGGGATACTACTATTCAATGGTTCAAACACAAATGGGGGAGCTCGCATGAAACAAAATGGCTGGATTATGCCTTATATAAAAGAAAATAAACGCCTTCTTTCTGTCGTGGTTCTGCTAGGGATACTAACAGTCTTTTCAGCAGCTTTCCTTATGTTCACTTCAGGGTACTTAATCTCAAAAGCTGCGACGAGGCCTGAGAATTTGCTAATGATCTATATTCCGATTGTAGCGGTCCGAACGTTCGGGATTGGTCGAGCGGTCGTACGATATATAGAGCGACTCGTTGGGCACGATGTGGTCTTACGAATCCTTTCAAAGATGCGATTGCGGGTGTACAAGATTATTGAACCACAGGTGTTAGTTCCTTCTTCAAAATTTAAAACAGGAGAGGTTCTAGGCATACTCGCTGATGATGTGGAAAAACTTCAAGATGTATATTTAAAGACCGTTTTTCCAAGTTTAGTAGGGTTAAGTTTATATAGTATATCTGTTGTTAGTTTAAGCATGTTCTCCTGGCCGTTTGCCTTATTGATGGCGATCTATGCTGGTGTTCTGGTCTTCCTCTTTCCTTATGTGTCTCTTCTTGTTACGAAGGCGCACGTGCAGAGGGAGAAGAGTGGGCTTCACCAACTATATCAATCATTAACGGATGCGGTTCTTGGGATTAGTGATTGGCAATTTAGCGGGCGCCAATCAGACTTTATCAAAGAGTATGAACGGAAAGAGGAAGAGCTCCTACAGATAGAACAGAAGCGGGCGCGTTTTACAAGGTGGAGGAACTCAATTGGACAACTCATCATAGGTGTCATGTTGATATCTATGATGGCATGGACGTTTAGCGCAAGCACTTCTGGCAGCATCCCATATACATTTATTGCTGCCTTTGTGCTCGTTCTTTTTCCTTTAACAGAAGCCTTCTTGCCTTTGTCTGATGCGATAAGTGAAACACCGGCTTATGAAGATTCCATTCAGCGTTTATCGAAGCTTTCTTCGGGAGGGACCGAGGAAAGCGGTAAAGTTCATGTTCCTTATAAAGGCGGAGAGGTGACGTTGAAAGTGGAAAACCTGTTTTACAGTTATGATGAAATTGATGTTGGGTTAAAGAATCTTTCTTTCATGTTAAAGCCAGGTGAGAAAATAGCCTTATTAGGCCCGAGTGGTGCAGGAAAGTCAACACTATTAAAGGTAATTGAGGGCGTGTTGGCTCCAGAAAGTGGTTCCGTCCGAGTGAACGGAGTGGAGGCCAGTGCTTACTACAACTTACTATCAGAATGGATCTCGGTTCTAAATCAAAATCCTCATTTATTTGATACAACGATTGCCAATAACATTCGCCTTGGAAATCCAGAAGCGAGTGATGAAGAAGTATACTGGGCAGCTGAGCTGGTTCAGCTCCATGATTACATTCTTACTCTACCAGAAGGGTATAATACACCAATCCATGAATCGGGGGTGAAACTTTCAGGAGGGCAACGCCAACGTATCGCTTTAGCTAGAATCTTGCTTCAACAAACACCAATCGTGTTGCTAGATGAGCCTTGTGTCGGTCTTGATCCGAAGACAGAGAAAGCTCTTATGGAGACGATTTTCAAAGTTTTAGAAGGTAAATCTATCTTATGGGTAACCCATCATCTGGCGCATGTAGAGGAAGCGGACTCGGTCTTGTTCCTAGATCGTGGTGAGATTGCCATGGAAGGAACACATGAAAGTTTGCTAGAATCCTCAGAAAGATATCGACGCCTGTATGAATTGGATCGCCCTTTTGTGGTGAGCAGTGGACCGGAGGGACAGGTACCTTGTCCCGTTCATGCCTGATATATGGGGATCACCTAATCTGTGACGTTTTTTTGCTAGAAGACTTCAAAAGTTAAGAGAAGGGCATTATCAAGGACCTTTTTATAAGAGAAGTGCTAAATGGTAAGAGAAGAGCTCTATCTATGATCTTTTAAAAGTTCAAAGCGAAGGAAATGTAAGAGATTCTAGAGATCGGTGACCTTTTTACACGGTGTGCCTGGGGAAAGTTTTTTGATTGTTATTGATCTCTTTTTTTGAGGAGTTAGTAAAGGAATAGTTGGAACTATAAGTATACTTAGTAGCAACTCCGAAGTGCGAACGTTATATATTGCAGAAGATCTCACAACAAAAGAATCGACTGTTTCAGAAGGGGTTTAGGGATTATTGTCGAAGTGATGAGTCAGGCGGGTGACTTTTATGAATATTAAAGGATTTGGTGGAGTATTTTGGAGAACAAAGAATTTAGAAACCATGAAGAAATGGTATAGCGATGTATTAAAAATTGAATTAGAAGATTGGAATGGGACCGTCCTTACACCACAACCAGGAAATGAAACTGTCTTCTCTTTCTTTTCAGAGAGTGACACGTACTTCCCGCAAGATCAGCAAGTCATGTTAAACTTTCAGGTTGAAAATATTGATGAGAGTATAAAACATCTTCAACAGATTGGAGTAAACCTTGTGATGGAAAAGACGGTAAACGAGTACGGGAAGTTTATATGGATTGAAGATCCAGAAGGAAGACGAATCGAACTTTGGGAGAAATAGGGCAATGGGGACAGGTACATTGTCCCTTAGGGTCCCAAAATATCTTTTCATTTACAATCCTAATGTATATTTTTGAGGGGTTATGGAGAGTTACGGACGTGAAGAGAGGGCCTTCATGTCCTATTTTTGTTTTTCAACATATGAAGTTTTTTAAAGCTAAATTCCTCAAGATCAGCCAGGGACAAGGTGACTAAAAACATATTTAATATGAGAGGAAAAGGGACGAGGTACCTGTCCCTCTGCCCTAGGAAGGGTATACGAACTATTTGTCGAATTGAGAGAAAGGCGTTTATTTTTCATACCATATAAGGAGACTGAATATGAAGATTAGTATTCCAACTAGAATCATATATTTTAACAAGGAAGAACTTGATAACTGGGTAATGGGCAATAGGGAGAATTGTCAAGATCCTTATTGCAAGAAACTATCGGGTTCTAAAGGGTTCGGTGAGTATATTGCTGGGAGATATTTTGAGTCATTTGGTTACGAATGGATTCATCATGACTATAATTTATTTGGTGGAAATAAGCTTGGTAAATATCCAAAGGCCGAAGCCATTTTTCGAAGTTATTTCGGCGATGATCGTTATGAAAAAGGAAGAGGGTTCTATCCAAATTTCTCTCCATTTATCAGAATTGAAGAACCAGATTTGTTGGTTTATAAACCAGATTATTCAGAGGTACTGTTCGTTGAGTGTAAACGGATGGATACAAAAGATAAACTTAGAGTTAGTCAAATAAAGGGGCTTGCTCTTTTGAAATTATTATTTGATTGTCCTGTTGAAGTGATTGAGATTGTAGAGGGTTATGGAGAAGCTGAGAAGGGAGAGCCTTTAGTTTGGGAATTGTAATCATAGCCTAAAAAAAGCTCTGCTACTCATGAATATGGATGCGCTGAATAGTAATGAAATAGCAACCATATGCGGTTGCTGTTTTAATTCTATTGAGCTAGGCTAGTTTCTTTCATCCCACCATCATATAGAGAAGAGACTTTGTATCCCATAAGGAGGTTCGAACATGTTGTTAGACTCACTCAGCTTGTGGCAGTGGGGAGATATTATAAATGTATCCGTATTTATAGTCGTTATTTTATTGCTCCGCTTAAGCTTTTCGTTTCTTATAAAGCGTTTCTTTAGAAATAAAGAAGGTGTTCAAAAAGCCCTTCTCTCCCTTGTCAATTGGTTAACTTATAACGGAATTCTAGTATTCTTAATTATTTATTTCTCTGATTCCAAATGGCTCTTTTACAACCTGTTTACGATAGGTGAAGTAGAAGTTACATTATTTTTAATCCTCATTGCCGTTTTGATTATCACATTAGCTAGTCGGCTCTCAAGAATACTTAACAACTACATACTTCCATTCTTTTACGAACGCCACCAATTAGATAAAGGGCTCCAATTTACAATGGAACGCATAATCCATTACATTATTATGGTCATTGCCGTTTTTGTCAGTTTAACGACTGTGGGGATTGATTTAAGCGCCCTTACGGTATTTGCTGGTGTTTTGGGGGTTGGTATTGGTTTTGGGATGCAGAATATAGCGTCAAATTTTATCTCCGGGCTCATTTTGCTCTTTGAACGCCCGATTAAAGTAGGGGACCGTGTCATTATTGATGAAGTGATCGGTGACGTAGTGAAAATTAGTATGCGTGCAACGGTCGTTAGAACTTTAGAAAACGAACATATCATCATACCAAACTCTTACTTTCTAGAAGAAAAGGTCATCAATCGATCCTTTTCAGACCCTAGACTCCGTTTAACCGTTCCAATTGGGGTAGCTTATGGGACAGATGTTCATCTTGTAAAGGAGATCCTTCTGTCTGTTGCTAGAGAAGCAAGAGGAGATAATCCTGTAATCATACATTCACCGGAACCATTTGTGAACTTTACTGGATTCGGAGACTCATCATTGGATTTTGAGCTATTCATTTGGATCTCTAACCCTGAAGAAGTCATCCGAATCAAGAGTGATCTGAACTTTCGAATCTATGAACAACTTAACAAAAACGGTGTCGAGATTCCATTTCCCCAAAGAGATTTGCATATTAAGTCCGGTTATCCTATCGCTGAACATGAGGAGTGATCGGGACGTCAGGGACAGGTACATTGTCCCTGACACACCCTATGTAAGTTCTCGAATCCCACCTTCGCTCCCTACGAATGCTTTCGTTATGACAGAGGTAAATAATGAGACCTCCACTACGCCGGTGAGGGCTGTAAGCTCGGTTTCAAGGGTCAAGTGATCAGTTCGAGGTTCCATATACACATCAAGTAGATGGTTGCCGAATTCTGTGACAACGGCACCGTCTTTCTTTTCGCTTTTACGAATTTCTGAGTAGTTGATTGGGTATGTTTCCAATTGACGACGTACTACTTCCACAGCTTGAGGCAGCACTTCGAGGACGATTGGGTGATCGTACGTCAAAGTCGATACGAGCTTCGATTCATCTACAAGAAGGACGTATTCATTGGCCAAACGAGCCACAATCTTCTCTGCAGTATGAATGCCACCTCCGCTTTTCAACGCGCAAAGATTTTCATCAACTTGATCGCACCCATCAAAAGCAATATCGATAGAGGAGACATCTTCAATCGATCCCACGTCTAATCCAACTTCCTTACAATGTTGTTTCGTTTCCCATGATGGGGTGACGACCTTAACGGAGCGACCGCTGCCTTTCAATAGATAGACGAGGTGCTTAATCGTACTTCCTCCGCCCAGCCCCACGATCATATCCTCTTCTATCTCATCTAATGCTCGTTTCGCAATCTTTCGTTTCAAATCCATGAAGTTTTTCCTCTCCTTATGTACAGCTTGTTATTTAAGATAAGGGAAATCATGCTTAAAGAGGCTCCCTTATGTATAATGGTACTCCTTTTTGAATAGTTTCTAAAGAGACAGGTATCTTGTCCATGGCGACCTGATCTTTTAGGATTATTCTTTTGTCTAAGGATGACAGCAAAGGAGAGAGAAGATGAAGTCTTGGAAAGGGTTTTTATTATCTTTGGTTTTAGTGACGCTTGTAGCTTGTTCTGAGCAGCCGAAACCAGAGGATACATTTACCTCTTATATGGATGCATGGGAGAAAGGTGAATATGGAGAAATGTACGAACTTCTTAGTGAGGGTGCTAAAGAAGGGATAACGAAAGAAGAGTTTACAGAATTGTATACGAACAGCTATGAGAAAATGTCTATGGAGAATCTGGAGGTTACATACGGGCTGTCTGAAGAACAAAACCAAGATAAAGAATCCTCGCCTGTTTTTGATTTTGACGTGACGATGGAAACCATTGGTGGAAAAATTGACTTTAGTCATAAGGCTGAACTTATCTATGAAGAAGGGGAAGAAACGGATCGCTGGGCAATGAAGTGGGCTTATTCCATGATTTTCTTAGAGATGGAAGAAGGCGATACGGTCCAGGTTGACACCGTTTCTCCTGAGCGTGGTGAAATATATGATGTGAACGGAGAAGGACTCGCTGTGAAGGGGCCTGTTCTGGAAGTGGGTATTGTTCCTGGTGTAATGGAAAATGAAGAGGAGTTAAAGAAGCGATTATCTGAAATTCTGGGTCTATCTGTAGAAAAAATAGATCAGAAACTAAATCAGTCCTGGGTAAAAGATGATCTCTTTGTTCCATTAGCAATGGTAGCTGATACGGATAAAAAGCGATTGGATGCTATTTTAAAAGGGGACCTACCCCGAGGTTACAAGGTGATTTCAGGGAAAAAGGCTCGCGTTTATCCGTTAGGGGAAGCGGCAGCTCATCTAACCGGATACGTTGGTAACATCACAGCAGAGGAGCTTGAGGAGCGGAAGGGAAAAGGCTATTCTTCGATTGATCGGATTGGTAAGTCCGGACTTGAGCTGGTTTATGAAGAAAAGCTGAGAGGCACTCCTGGATTTAAAGTATATATAACGAAGGACAGAGAAGAGGCAGAGGATATCTTACTTACAGAAAAGCCTGTTCAAAACGGGGAAGATCTAACGTTAACGATTGCGAAGAATGTGCAGGAAACAGTCTACAAGGAAATGGAAGATGATTCGGGAACAGCTGCAGCTATCAATCCATCTACTGGAGAAGTAAAGGCGTTAGTAAGTACACCTGCTTATGATCCGACTGCGTTAAGTTTAGGACTGAGTTCAGAAGGCCCCACCCTAAATAAGTTTACAAGAACCTATTCACCAGGCTCTACTTTTAAACCGATCACGGCATCGATTGGTATAGAAACAGGAACGATTCAACCTGATGAGGAAATGACGATCAATGGAGAAACCTATAAGGCTAAAGCGGGCTACAAAGTAACAAGAGTTCCAAGTGCTGTTGATACCCAGGTAAACTTACGCGATGCACTAGTTCGGTCGGATAACATTTACTTTGCACGTAAGATTGTAGAAATGGGTGTTGATACGTTCCAAGAGCAGGCGCGCCAGTTTGGCTTTAATGAGGATCTTCCTTTCCCTTACTCAATTCAGAAGTCGCAGTTGGCCAATGAAAACTCGATTGGCAGTGAATCACTACTCGCAGCGACAGGGTATGGACAAGGCGAAGTGGAAATGAGTTCCCTTCACTTAGCGATGACGTATACGCCATTTGTAACAGGTGGAACACTGTTGAAGCCAACTTTATTAGCGGATGAAGGAACAGGTCAAGCCTGGCATGAAAATGTGATAAGTCAAGAAACAGCATCTCTTTTGACGGAAAGGTTGAAAGCAGTTGTCGAAGACGCTGAAGGAACAGCTCATGATGCCGTTATAGAAGGATTGAAAATAGCTGGAAAAACAGGCTCAGCTGAGTTGAAAAGGGCTGGGGAAGAAGATGGTCAGGTGAATGGCTGGTTCGTAGCATGGAACACGGAATCCAATAACCTCCTTGTGTCGATGATGATTGAAGATGCAGAGGATGGCAGTCATGAAGTAGTGCCGAAAGTGAAGAGTGTACTTGATCAGCATAGATAATCTATCTTCATTAAATAAGGATAAACGTGATTGCCCCACTGTCTAAGACAAGTGGGGCAAGCGCTTTTTTTGCGGGACATTAAGGAATAGTACATTATCCTTTCGTACCAAAAACGGTTAAGGAAAATATATCCTTTTATAGAAGTGAGTAATGATACGATTATAGATTTTGAAAAGGAAAGTGGTGAGTTAACAGAAAATTTAAATTAAATTTACAAAGAGTACAAGACTTCTTAAAAGGTTTCCGGTTACAATAGAGGTACATAGTTATTAAGTACCAGTTAAGGAAAAAGATCTGTAATCAAAATCTTTTGAGAAGGTGGTGCGGAGTTGAATTTGGCGGTAGTATTGTGCTGTTTAATCCCATTTATTTGTAAACAAATTTCTAGGGTTTCTTTCAATGATAGGTTCTTGAATACGCCTAGGGTAACGAGTAGTGTTGTCATGTGGCTAAGTTTTACAATGGGGCTACTCCTTATTGGCTCGGAAGGTTCTTATTCGATTCCTATTATAGTAGGAGGGCTCGTCCTTATTGTAACGGATTATGGGTCCAATTCCTTATGGATCGGCGAAGTAGGTAGAACGTTCGGGCGAATAGCGGCTATTTTAATTGTATCTATATTCGGAAATATTCAACTAGATTATATGTTCTTTCCTCTATTAAATGAGGGGCTATCATTACAATTTGTTACGATTCCATTAACGATCATATGGTTCTTATTCGTAATGTCTGCGGTTCATATGGCAAATAAAGTTTCAACTAATGGTACAAAAGTAATTTCTGGAGTTCTGTTGGTCATGTTAATGATTGCAGTCTCTTTGGGGCACGCATATGTGGTGATGTTTACTGGACTATTATTCTTATCGATTATGAGCACTCATTATGCGCTTGGTACCGAGAGCACTTCAACTTTTGACATTACTGGGTTCATGATTGGGATCATTACTGTAATGGATGTCACGCACAAGGATGGAACCTTCATTCTTGGAGGGGCTTTAATTGCTATAACTGCTATACTGGCCATTATTCATGGGTATCGTACTGGCACTGCGCGTCAGAAGCGAGCGATTTCTTATAGTCTGATTACCTTCGTGGGAGTAGGGTTAGTTATTGCTTCCATTCAATATATATTGCTCACTTTTATAACACTTGCTGCTCTCTATCTATTCTTTTCTCACGAGTCTGAGCCTGAGCAAGTATAAGAAAAGTCTTAATCTTGTAGTAAAGAATTCGTGAAAGAAGTCAATATACTATAATTAAAAGAGGCCATTCGTATAGGAATTAGCCTCTTTTTTATGTTTCTGTTATAAATGTGCAGACCACCTGCTGGACTGAATACTCTAGCTTTACTTTCTTTTCTTAATAATAGATTCAGCAATTTCAAATGCTTTTTCTTTAGTTAATCCTTCTCTCAACACAAAATCAATAGAATAAGAACCTTCCTTAACGTTAAAAAACATAAGTATGATCTCTTCATCATTAACCTTTCTTTCACTAAATTGAACATCTACTCCGTTTACATTCTTCATTTCGGTATCATCGGTGCTGATTGTTGTTTTAACGTTACTATACGTTATTCTAAATAGCCAAGGCTCTCCATCGTACAAGCCATACACTACGTTTGACCCCATATCTTTTTCGTAATCATCAATAAATTCCTCATCCATCAATGTCCCTTTGTTCTTAGAATAAACAACAGCTAGATCTTTTGCATCACCAGTTGGGGCAGAAACAATTTGTGCTGATGTAATGGGGTACTCTTTATATTCAGGTATAAATACATCGGTCCCAAGTTCTTCAGTTACTTGCTCGTCAAAAAAATCCGTAACTCCACTTGATTGTGAAGAACAGGCGCTAAGCAGTAACATGAAGGTCATGAACAGAATGCCAGTTCCTACTCTCACTCCCTCATCCCCTTATGTAGTTGTATCATCTTATATTAACATATAATTCCAATGAGTTTATGTGCTTTGTAATCTATTAAAAACATTTTGCTAACCAGAAGCTCTTCATGAATAAAAAACTGGAACTTTTATAGAAGTTGATCGTAAATTTTTTATTAGGGAAACGATTTAAGTGAAGTCCCATGTTTAACAAGAGACAGTTACGATCACATACATGATCCTAAGGAGGAAATGCACATAGAACCGAAAATACTTGATATTAAAAAGAAACATTTAGTAGGCAAAAGCATGATCATGTCGTTCCAGGAAGATCGCACTGCAGAGTTATGGCGTTCGTTTATGCCTGAAAGAAATCAAATACACAACCGAGTTGATCCATGTTTTTACTCACTCCAAGTGTATCCGTCTCTTTTCTCATTCAGAAATGTGGACCCTGAGGAGAATTTTACGAAATATGCGTTAGTTGAGGTTTCAGAACTTAACCATATTCCTTCTTCTATGGAAGTCTTCACGCTTCCTGAAGGGAAGTATGCGGTTTTTATTCACAAAGGTCCAGCCAGCACATTTATGAAAGCATTAACTTACATCTATGAAATGTGGCTGCCTGAGTCTCCTTATGTGATTGATGACAGACCTCATTTTGAACGTTTGCAAGAAGGCTATCACCCGGAGGATGCTGAAGCTTTAGAAGAGGTATGGGTACCGATTCGACTACAATAAGTCAAAGTAAGGGGGTAACCGATGAATGCGGAGATTGATTTTATGAAAGATAGTTTCTGCTATCACAAGAAAGGGCCAGGGAACCAGGCCCCTATCATGTTATAAGCTTTTACTAGATCCTCTTTTAATCATCTGTTAGTATTAGCTAAAAATGGAAGAGAGGGTTCTGCATGATTTTATATCCACGTCTAACTGAGGATACATATACAATTGGAGTCACTGCACCATCTTCAGGTGTGCCAGAAGAGCTTCATCCCCTTTTACAACAAGCAGAAGAAAAGATGAAGAGAAACGGTAAAACAATGGTCTTTGGCCAAACGGCCTGGAAACAGGATAAGGCGCGATCAGCCTCTGCAGTAGAAAGGGCGCAAGAATTTAATGCTATGATCAGAGACGATAGCGTGGATGTGATCATCCCACCTTGGGGAGGGGAACTCTTAATCGAAACGCTGGAGCACATTCAGTTTGAGGAGTTACCATCAAAATGGGTGCTTGGCTATTCAGACACAAGCCTTCTTTTATTAGCGATTACGTTAAAAACAGGGGTCGCAACAGCTCATGGAACGAATCTTGTTGATTTGCGAGGGGAAGAGTCAGATCCTACCACTAGCAGATGGATTGATCTGTTAACGACTGAAAAGGGAGGATCCGTTACACAGTACTCTTCTGATTACTATCAGAAAGAGTGGGATTTCGAAAATCCAACTCCACATATTTTTCATTTAACGGAACCTACAGAATGGAAAACAGTAACCGGTACTCCGGTCAAAGTGCAGGGGCGGTTACTAGGTGGCTGTATCGATGTTGTACGTCACTTAGTGGGAACTCCATTTGATAAAGTAGAGAACTTCCAACAAGAGCTCATCGGTTCTGAGCCAATTCTTTGGTATTTTGAGAATTGCCAGCTCTCAACGACTGATCTGCGAAGAACGCTTACTCAAATGAAACTAGCAGGATGGTTTAATCATATATCTGGTATTCTTTTCGGGAGGAGTCCTGCTAATCACCCTGTAGGGAATTATGAGGTCCTAGATGTGTATCAGGAGTTGGCTGACGAGTTAGACGTTCCTATTATCTATGATATAGACTGTGGGCACGTTCCGCCTCAATTGACCCTTGTGAATGGAGCCTATGCGAAAGTTAGCGTTCAGAGTGGAGCGGGCACTATTATTCAGACATTCAAACCATAGCTTACATTCCTCATGTTTACAAAAGCTAGCACACCTTGTGCTAGCTTTATTGGAGTTCTTCTCGAGTAACCTCTTGCATGACCCACCGATTCCCATTGTGGGTTAGTTTGAAATGCGCCTTTATATGGCCGATTAGTTCATTATTTCTTTCTTGCACAATTTCATAAGTTTGATCTCCGAGTTCATTGAGCGTAAATGGTTGTTCGGGTTGCAGTGTTAACCCTCCGTCTCTAGGCTTTACTTGGAACTTCCCATCCCTGGTCCAAAACAATTCCTCTGCATTAGACGAGGCTAATTCTTCTGCCATCGTTTCTTTATAATAGGATGTAATTTCTGATGTAGATGTATAGTCGTTCTCTTCTTTGTCATCTTCCATGACCTGAATCGTATGTGTAATGGCTTCTTCATAATCGAGTGCTACTTGTTTAGCTTCCTTTTTAGAAAGAGTAGGCTGATCACTAGTCTTACTTTCTGATGAGTCGCTATCGTTTGTATTTTTTGATGCGTTCTCTTTACTAGTGTTTTCCGTATCATCTTGTGAGCTAATCGTTTCTTTCTTCTCCTTATTTGCCTGGTGCTCTTCTGACATTTGTGTGCTTTCCTTTTGTCCTTCTTCTTCATTTGCTGCACACCCTATCAACGGAAGCGCAAGTAACAATAAAGCTACTACCTTTTTCATATTTTTCCTCCTTTATTAATAGGTGTTTCACAAACGTAGAAGAGGAAAACATTTCTTTTATTTTCTTTCGTTTTTTGAAGTCATATAGGATTTATCGAAACTAATGCATAGTAAAAAATGGAAGTTAAATGATATGATTGAGGTGTGAGAATGCGCTTACATACCGTAGGGAGGGAAGATGAAAGCATGACGATCTTACTTATTTGTATCTTGTTAGGATGTTCGATTGGAATTCCATTTCTCCTTTTTGGAAAAATAGAGGGTGGGATGAAGAACTTTTTCCGAGGCGGTTTTGCTAGTGTAGCAAATGCTAATAGTTTTTACATTCAGTGCCCAACATGCTCCGGGAAACAAAAGCGCGGAAATGGGGACCCATATTGTGCTACATGTAAGAAATACTTCTAAAAGATGCGCAATGCTTAAGGTTTAATGTGCCTTTATAAAGGACATTTACAAGAAGCATTGCGCTTTTTTTAGGTAGCTATACGATTTGGACTATTCATGTTATCGAGAAATGTACGAGCAAAAGCTGTACACCGTTCATAATCCTCTTTAACGTTTAACGCCATTTCTATTTTAAATCCTTCTTGAACGATGCGAGCTCCACACTCCTGAAGCCGATTTTCAAATAAATTTACAGCCTCACAGAACTTAGGATAAGAGGTATCCCCAGATCCGAAAGATGCAGCAGGAAGGCCTGCTAAATCTAGTTCTTCCATTTCTTCATAGAATTCTTCTACTTCATAGGGAAGGTCACCATCTCCCCATGTGTAAGAACCTAACAAGACAGCATCATAATTTAATAGATCTTGAGGTTCAAGTTCTTCCATTTCATCGAGCGTTACGGAGTGTTCATAATCCTCGAACACGCTCATAATATGATCGGCTATTTCTTCGGTGTTACCAGACATACTGGCATATGCAATTAAAATGGATGCCATATTCACAGCTCCTTTAAGATGAAGTTTTGGCTAACGTTTTGGTTAGCACATCGTTTACGTCTTCTAGCTTTTGGACATAGTACATGAACCGTTCTTGATCTTTATGATCTAAGGACGCATTCACTTTATATGAGTAGTAGTTATATTCTAGTTCAAGATCCATTTCAGAACGGATCAGCTTTTGGTCGTGAAACTGTTCAAGATCATCAATATGTACATAAACTTGGTAAGATTCATTTACAACGATGCGCACATACCAACCAAGTGGCTCCACGTTTTTAATATCTTCTGTGAGTTCTATACGGTCACCGCGTTGAAAAGGGATCGTATTCTTGTGATGTTTAGAGGAGCAAAAACAATCTACTTTATGTTTAAATGACTTCGTTACAAGAAATGTAGATTCCATATTGGAACTCCTTTCAAGTAGGGGTAGTTAAATGATAATGGTTATCACTTATTAAACTGAGTATAAATGAAAACAATTCTCATCGTCAACACTTAATTGATATTGATAATTATTTTCAATTATGACATAATAAAGCTAAAAATGAGAGGAGTGGGACGAATGACACTGGAGTACCAGAAATTTGTTAACCACATCATCTATGAAATATACCTGCTTCCTGTTCATCAAAGAACGACTTCTTCGATATTACATATAGTGCACGAAAAGCAGCAAGAAATAGGAAAGAATACCTTCTTTAAGTCTGGCTGTGATTATATTGCTTTTGCTCAAATTATTGATCATTTATTGCAGCAAACCGATTTTTATCAGGATAAACATGCGTGGTATTGTCCTTTATGGAAAGGGGTAAATCCAAGCAATAGAAAGACGTTTCGATTGGATCATACCGTCATTAGCCATGAGAATAAACAGGTAAGGTTTAGGAAATTCTTCGTAGAATGTAGTTCTCATGCTCTCGAAGACTATGCTCAAAAAGCCATTTTGTGCAGTGAGCATATGTTTCAGGCCAAACCTACAAGTGTGGAATACGTAAATCTGACTACAGGAGAGCACCATATTCTAAATGTTGCCTAAATGAAATAAAAACGAAGTCACTCTATACATAGGGTGACTTCATTTTTATCTAAAATTGTCATAGTTTGGAAGGTGTTTAGCGAGATCAGTAGAAATTAGTAAAGTAGCTTATTTAGTGTAAAGGGGAGTGGAAAGTGAATCGAGTAATCGAGTTGACGTTTATTTTCATTCTGACCGGATTACTCACCTATGATTTCTTCCTGTCGAATGAGGTTGGATTCCTATGGGTTAAGTGGTTGCTACTTGTTAGTTATAGCATGTTAATTGTGACTAGCCTCTTCATGAGGAAAGGGGAACGGAATAAAAGGAGCAATAATGTGTGGGAAGTTGGGTTTACGGTATACATTGTTGCTCTCCTAGCATTTTTCACTAGTATAGGTGGACAATCAGCAAGCGGCCTATCATTCTATGATCCCTTCTTGTGGGTTGTGGTTGTAATCTCACTTGTTGATACACTTTGGAGTGCGAAACGAGAACGGGAGGTGATGTAATTTGAAAAAGGGATTGCTCCATCATATTGAACTCTATGTATCTAATCTCGAAGAGTCTAAAAAGTTCTGGGGATGGTTCCTTGGGGAGTTAGGATATGAAATTTATCAAAAGTGGGATAGCGGGCAGAGTTATAAACTCGGTGATACATACCTTGTGTTTGTGCAGGCGGAAGAGCGTTACAAGGATATTTCTTACCACAGGTGTCGAGTAGGACTAAACCACCTTGCTTTTCATGCTACTTCTAAAGAGCAAGTAGATCGAATGACAATAAATTTGCGTGAGAAGGGTATTTCGATTCTATATGAAGATAAACACCCCTATGCTGGGGGAGAAGATTATTATGCGGTTTACTTTGAAGACCCAGATCGGATAAAAGTAGAGCTAGTTGCTCCAGAATAGAATAATCTAATATGAGGTGAAGGGATGTTCCCTGTAATTGAAACAAACCGTGGCCTTTTACTTGAATACGTAAAAAGGGGAGATAGACATGCATAAAGCCGTAAGAGTCGTATTTTGGGGCTTCTTATTAGGACTTTTACTATCGACTTTAGTCCTTTTATATACAGGGTATTATAAAGTAGCTGGAGTATTGGGAGTCCTTTTTCTATTTATCTTCTACAACGTTTCGGAGTTCTTCACACATAAAAACACTGACTATTTATATACCAAAAATCGAAGATAGCCAAAAACTAAGGATAAAGGAGAAAACCCTGCCTAATGTTAGGCAGGGATTTTTCGTGTATTCTTAATTAGATTTTGTCCAGTAAGCTGCAGCGTTGCTTGAGCTTAGTGGAGGGAACGTTTGTCCGCTTTCTAAACTAATATGTTTCTCATCCTCAGTTGGGTTTGCGTTCTTACGACCATCTGTCAGTCCATCGAATTTGTAAGTTCCATTCTCAGGTACTTTTTCTCCTGTCTTGTAACGGTTAGCCATTTGAATCTCTCCTTTAAGAATATTTATTGCAACCATAGGGTGCTCCATCTTATTTAGAACACGCTTTACAGTTGAAGGTGTGGTTTAATATTCTAGAATAATATTCATGTGCTTCAAACAAAATAGGCAAGTCTTTTCAAAGTAGCAAACTTGCAACTATTTCTTAGTTAGACTTCTTCCAGTAAGCAGCTTCTTTACTAGAACGTAATGGAGGGAATGTTTCTCCACTTTCCAGACTAACGTGCTTTTCGTCTTCAGTGGGAGTCCCGTTTCCGTTCGTGTCAGCAAGTCCATCAAATTCGTAAGTACCGTTCTCTGGTACCTTTTCTCCTGTCTTGTAACGATCAGCCATTGATTTTTCATCTCCTTTTTATTGGTAATTATGGTTACACTAGTATATAGCCAGAATCATCCAACTATAAACAAGAAAAACACATTTAATTGCTATTTTTATAAAATATAGGAAAGAAGGAACGTATAGGGGTACAGTACTCTAGATTCAACTAACCCTATTGCTTTTTAGTTTCATTTTGAAATAATAGGAAGTAATTATTTTAGTTATGTGGGGGAGCTATGAAATGAGAGAAGTTAAAGTAGTAAAGGCAACATTAGAAGACGCGAGTTGTTTAACAGAAGTTATGAAGCTAACTTTTGATGAAGAGGCAAGGCGATGGCTATCAGAGGAAAAGGAAATCATTGACTTTAATATACAACCACCCGGCTATGCATCGGTAGAAAGAATGCGCTACTCAATAGAAAAGTTACATACTTATAAAGTTATAGTAGATGGATCGATACAAGGAGGAGTGATCCTAAGCATAACGGGACAAACATTTGGAAGAATAGACCGTATATTTATTGCGCCACTTCTACAAGGACAAGGCATCGGTTCCAAGGTTATGAGATTTATAGAAGATGAGTACAAAGGAATACGTATATGGGAGTTAGAAACCTCCAGCCGGCAAAAGGGTAATTTACAATTTTATGAGGGTCATGGTTATAAGCGTGTATTTGAAGCAGACGATGAATGTTGTTATGAGAAACGAGTAGCAGCTGAAGAAACTTCTAATCTTAATAAACTATATGAACACCTTGAATTGCATGGCGTAGCAGTCTATGGAGCTAACCTTTCGAACTCTTCTATTAGTAATAGTAATCTAGAACAGATCCATTATACAAACTGCAACATGAGACAATCTGAATTTCGAAATATCAACTTCAGACAAGCATCATTTGCTGATCTGAATTTAGCTCGTAGTAAGTTTGAATTTGTTTCATTAGGCGGTGTTCATTTTAATAGTACTGATTTGGGTGAGGGAGGTATGTCCATTTCCTTCAAGAAATGTGATTTAAGAGAAGGTACGATTGAACAATGTGATTTAAGAGATTTGAAAATTGTCGATAGCAAGTTAGGTGGTATGACAATAAACGGGATAAGAGTAGATGACTTACTGGCAGTTTATGAGGAGAGGCGCAAAAAAGAAAATAAACACATATAAATTAGGTTCAACTCCCCTAAAGGGAAACTGCTAAAAGTAGAAAGCTGACTGAATGTAGGGGAGTTATATTTAAGGGTTACATTTGATTCTTAAATTGCTTGCCTTTTTCAACATATGAATCAATAGAGAGCTGGATGAGTTTAAAGTCTTCTTCATTTAGTTCACGAACGACTTTTGCGGGTGAGCCTATAATTAGCGAACGGGGAGGGTAGGTTTTGCCGGGAGGTACTAAGGAATTCGCACCAATGATACATTCTTCTCCAATTTCTGCCCCGTCTAAAATGGTAGAGCCCATTCCAACAATTGATCTGTAGCCGATGGTACAACCGTGGAGGACGACATTATGACCAACAGTAACTTCATCCCCAACTGTTAAGGGGGAACCTTCATATAGGTGGCATGTAGAATTGTCTTGTATACTCGTTCGCTTTCCAATGCGAATAGGAGCTTCATCTCCTCTTAATACTGCATTAAACCAAATGCTTGACTCTTCTTCGATTTCTACATCTCCTATAATGTGAGCACCAGGGGCTACAAATACACTACGATCAACTTTAGGGAAATCGTTTAGGTATTTATAAAGCATTCCATTCCTCCTTGAATTGTGTTAACTTTATGAAAAGTATAACATTTTTGTAACGAGGTGAAAATGAGATGAATGATCTTTGTCGCTTATTAGATATCCAATATCCTATTCTTCAAGGAGGGATGGGGAATGTAAGTAATGCTCCGTTATCCGCTGCAGTAAGTGAAGCTGGTGGTTTAGGTACTGTTGGAGTTGGTACGATGGAGCTGTCAGAAGTTAAGACGATCTTGCAAGATTTGAAAGCGATTACGAAACGACCCATTGCTTTAAACATCCCATTAAATGTAACTCCTTACAGAGATGAAATGATTGAATTAGTCGTTAAAGAGAAGCTCCCTGTTGTATCGCTCTCAGCTGGAAACCCTGCTCCTTTTATCCCTTACTTTCATGAACATGATGTGAAGGTGATCGCAGTGGTTGCTTCTGTGCGACAAGCTCGTAAAGCAGAAGCAGCGGGAGCGGATGTCATTGTGGCAGAAGGCTACGAAGCTGCGGGCATTAATTCAAATTTTGAAACGACTACGCTTACTTTAATCCCTCAAATCGTAGACGCGGTTTCTGTACCAGTGATAGCAGCAGGAGGCATAGGAGATGGTCGTGGGTTAGCAGCTATGCTTGCTCTCGGGGCTAGTGGTGTGCAAATGGGGACAAGACTCATTGCCACTGCTGATTCTCCGATGCATAAAGCCTATAAAGAGACACTTTTAGGAGCAGATGACCTCCAGACAGTGATAGTAGGACGGAGTATTGGAAAGGTTCGACGTGTGATGAAGACTCCGTATGCTGGTCAATTACTTTCTCTTGAGGAGAAGGGCATTGAAGAGGAGGACTTTAATCGTCTCACCTCCGAGCATTATCATAAATTAGGCGCCTTAGAAGGGAAGCTTGATCAAGGATTCATTAACGGAGGGCAAGTATCAGGGATGATTAATCACCTTCCGACAGTTAAGGAACTCTTTGTAACTATGATGGAAGAAACAACCTTTCGCTTTCACACACTTGCAAACGGATACCCTCTAACTAAAAGAGAAACGACGTAAAACAGATGAGCTATTAGCTCATCTGTTTTTTTGAGTAAATAAATAAAAGCGTGCCAGACACCCGGCGTTTCTTTAGGTGAAAGTGTACTATTCAGCTGTGAAATGGCATTACAAACGAGAGTTTTAACGTTTGTTGAAGGTTATGAAAATTGACTTTTATAACTTTAAGGAAGTAAAGAAGATCCTTTAACACTTTGAGTTATAAGAGTAATTTTAATTTTTTGAAAATTTATTGACAAACACGCAGGGGTCCGATACTATTACGTTATAAATACGTTGTCTTTGTTGTTTATCATATGATTTCAAGACAACTTTTTTTCGTAGCCAAAATGTAAACGGTTTCAAAAACATCTAAGTCTTACATAAATACTAAGGGATTAATGGGAAGGGGAGTTCAATGAAAAAGATAAGTTGGTTGTTGATGCTCATGATCTTAGGAGGTTTACTTGTTTTAGCCGCTTGCGGGTCAGATGAAGAGACAGAAAGTGATTCTGGGGAAACGGAAGACACAACAGATACAGAAGAAACTTCCGGTGATGCGACATCCGATGGAGAGACGTATCAGATTGGTGTTACACAAATTGTAGAACATCCATCTCTTGATGCAGCTTTTGAAGGATTTAAGACAGCATTGGATGAGGCTGGAGTTAATGCTGAATATGATGTTCAAATAGCTCAAGGGGATCAGTCCAATAACCAAACAATCGCGACAAATTTTGTTGGGGATCAAATGGATTTGATTTTTGCGAACTCTACTCCAAGTGCTCAAGGTGCGCTAAATGCTACATCTGATATTCCAATTATCTTTACATCTGTTTCTGATCCGATTGGAGCTGAACTTGTTCCATCCATGGATGAAGCAGGTGGGAATATTACAGGTACAACCGATAATCATCCTGAAGCCATTCCAAGCACAGTTGATTTTATTAGTAACGAGCTTGGCGCTAAGAAAGTAGGAATGATTTATAACTCAGGAGAACAAAACTCCATTGCACAAATTGAACTTGTTAAGAAAGCGATGGAAGGTACAGACCTTGAAATTGTTGAGCGTTCTGTTTCTACATCAGCTGAAGTACAGCAAGCAGCTGAAGCGCTTGTAGGTAAAGCAGACGTCTTCTATATTATTACGGATAACACTGTAGTATCTGCGCTAGAATCAGTTATTTCAGTTGCGAATGATCAAGATATTCCTGTTGTAGCTGGGGAGTTTGACTCTGTTGAGCGTGGAGCTCTTGCAGCGTATGGATTTGATTATTATGACATTGGCTACCAATCTGGCGAAATGGCGGCCAAAGTGCTTAAAGGCGAAGCTGATATTTCGTCTATCGCACCTGAAGTGCCTGGGAATTTGAAGCTTGTAATGAACAAAACAGCAGCAGAGGAACAAGGTGTTGAGATTAAATCAGAATGGGAAGAGAAGGCTGAATTTGTAGAGTAACATCTGATTTGGGATGGGCCCAGTGAACTAACTTATACTAGCGCACTGGGCCCTTTTATGAAAAACGAGAGAGGGTGAAGGTCGTGCCATTTGCGATATTTGGTGCTTTTGAATCTGGAATTATTTATGCGATTATGGCGCTTGGAGTGTACTTATCCTTCCGCGTGTTAGACTTTCCTGATCTGACTGTTGATGGAAGCTTTGTAACGGGTGCTGCAGTAGCTGCCATTCTAATCTTTAACGGATATAATCCATTCTTGGCAACGATTATAGCGTTTATAGCTGGGTTCCTTGCTGGTTGTGTAACAGGGTTGTTGCATACAAAAGGAAAGATTAATCCTTTACTATCAGGAATCTTAATGATGATTGCGCTTTATTCAATCAATATCCGGATTATGGGCAAATCAAACGTCGCCTTGTTGAATCAAGAATCTGGGCTAGACATTGTTTCAGGGTGGTGGGATAGCCTTGGTTTGAATGCTCCATTTAATGCTTTATTTAACATGGTTGGTTGGGGAGAGTTCCTGCCACAAACGTGGGGCATTTTCTTCTTTATGATTGTTGTTACGTTCTTTATTAAATGGTTGACCGACCGTTTCTTGAAAACTGAAGTTGGTCTTGCTATTCGCGCAACCGGTAACAACAAGAAAATGATTCGAAGCTTCTCAGCAAACACGGATTTATTCATCATTTTAGGACTTGGTCTGTCTAACGCCCTAGTTGCTTTTTCAGGAGCATTAATTGCTCAATTAACTTCTTTTGCTGATGTTGGCATGGGGATCGGAATGATTATTATCGGACTTGCATCCGTTATTATTGGGGAAGCGTTATTTGGAACAAAGTCGATTGCTAGAACAACTCTAGCTGTTATTGGTGGGGCAATCGTGTATCGTATCGTTGTCACCCTTGCTCTACGTGCTGATTTCTTAAAAACAAGCGATATGAAGCTCATTACAGCAAGTATTGTCATTATTGCGCTTGTATTACCTAAGATTATAGATAACCAGAAAGCGCGCCAGCTTAAGAAAAAGAAAAATGCCGAACGTATGGCCACAGTCCAAATGGCATCAGCCGGAAAGGATGAGTAACGTTGCTTGAATTAAACCATGTTCATAAAGTCTTTAATGAAGGCACACTTGATGAGAAAATAGCGCTCGAACATATTGATCTGTCCCTAAAACCTGGTGATTTTGTCACTGTAATTGGAAGTAACGGTGCCGGGAAATCGACATTGATGAATGTGATTTCTGGTGCCCTTTCACCTGATATTGGGACAGTTACAATCCAAGATACGAACGTGACTCCTTTTCCTGAATACAAACGTTCAAAATTGATTGGTCGAGTCTTTCAGGATCCAATGGCTGGTACAGCGCCTGAAATGACAATTGAAGAGAATCTTGCTATTGCCTATGCTCGTAATAAGAAGAGGACACTAAGGAAGGGCGTGACGAAGAAGCGGAAAACATTCTTTAAAGAGTCACTTGAAAGTCTTCATTTAGGGCTTGAGGATCGATTAAATGCCAAAGTAGGCCTTTTGTCAGGTGGAGAACGCCAAGCTTTGTCTTTGCTTATGGCTACGTTCACAGAACCGTCCATCCTTCTCCTTGATGAGCATACGGCAGCTCTTGACCCATCAAGAGCAGAGCTTATTACGAATCTAACTAGTGAAATTGTTGAGAAATATCATTTAACTACATTAATGGTAACTCATAATATGCAGCAAGCTCTTGATCTAGGAAATCGTCTCATCATGATGGATAAGGGGCAAATCATTTTAGAAGTTTCAGAGGAAGAGAAGAAGGAGTTAACCATTGAGACGCTTCTTGAAGAATTCCAGAAGATTCGCGGAGAACAAATGGTGAATGACCGCGCTTTATTATCTTAGTAAAGGGGGAGGACGATGAAGGAAGGTTTATTCATTGGACAAACGGCTGAAATAACGGCGACTGTAACATCTGACATGGTGGCTCAGTTTGAAGGGAATGTTGTGCATCCTGCCTACTCTACAGTCTCTATGGTTTATCACATGGAGTGGGCAGCAAGACAAATTATTCTCCCATACTTAGAAGATCATGAAGAGGGCATTGGTGCCTCTGTAACAGTGAAGCACGTTGCACCTACAGCCGTTGATACCACTATCACTGTAAAAGCGACCGTTACGGCATTAAAGAATCACTTAGTGATTACAGATGTAGAAGCGCGTAATGAAAAAGGTTTAATTGGAAAGGGGGAAGTGACACAGGCGATTCTACCTAAAGAACAAATAGAGGAGCGAATAGAAGCAAGCCTTGTGTCAAACGCATAAAAATGAAAACGTTTTCTGAAGTACACAAGAGAGATAAAGGGGTGGGAGAGATGGATTTGTTTGAGAAGTTCACAGAGCATGAACAAGTCGTCTTTTGTAATGATCCCGCGACAGGTTTGAAAGCCATTATTGCCATACATGACACAACGCTTGGTCCAGCGCTTGGGGGATGCCGCATGCAGCCATACGAAAGTGTCGATGATGCACTTCAAGATGTCCTCCGTTTATCAAAAGGAATGACCTATAAATGTGCAGCTGCAGACGTTGATTTTGGCGGTGGGAAGTCCGTCATAATAGGAGACCCTGAGATAGATAAATCGCCTGAGCTGTTTCGCGCATTTGGTCAGTTTGTTGAGTCATTAAATGGAAGATTCTACACAGGAACCGATATGGGTACATTGCCAGAAGATTTTATACACTCCTTAAAAGAAACGAATTGTATTGTAGGTGTTCCGTCAGAGTACGGGGGAAGCGGTGATTCTTCCGTTCCGACATCACTTGGGGTTATATATGGTCTTCAGGCTACGAATCGAGCATTGTTTGGGACAGAGGATTTAAAAGACAAAACGTACGCGATTCAGGGCCTTGGTAAGGTAGGTGGGAAAGTAGCGGCTCGATTGGTTGAAGAAGGTGCGCATTTATATGTATCGGATATTAATCAACAAGCCATTGCTGATTTAGTAGCAAAAGCGAATAAACATAATGCTACCATCCAAGTGGTAAGAGGTGAGGACATCTACCGGGTAGATGCTGATCTATTCGTGCCTTGTGCATTTGGTGGGATTATTAATGATTCAACTATAGAGTCCTTTAAATTCAAAGGTATTGTCGGTTCCGCTAACAACCAGCTTTTAGAACAACGACATGGTCAGGTACTACATCAAAAAGGTATTCTTTATGCGCCTGATTACATTGTGAACAGTGGTGGTTTAATACAAGTAGCCGATGAGTTGTATGAACCAAACAAAGAGCGAGTTTTACAGAAGACCAAGAGTATCTATGATTCATTGCTATCAATCTATCAAAACGCTGAGCTTCATCATATTCCAACCTCAGAAGCAGCAGACTTGTTCTGTAGAGAACGAATGGAAGCAAGGCAAAGGAGAAACAGCTTTTTCTCACATTCTAAACGTCCAAAATGGAATGTACGTACATAAGGAGGAGATAGACATGGAAGAACAATATCCAATGATTCAATGGATTGATGAGAAAGGAAGTCTAGTGCAAGATCTTGACCAAGAGCTTATTACAGAAGATGTTATTCGTAATATGTATCGTAATATGGTGAGAATCAGAACCTTTGACCGAAAAGCCATTAGTTTGCAACGTCAAGGGAGAATCGGTACTTATGCACCATTTGAAGGACAGGAAGCGGCTCAAGTGGGGAGTGCTATGTCTTTACGAAACACGGATTGGCTGTTCCCAACTTACCGTGACCACGGGGCTACGATGACGTTTGGTCATTCGTTGAAGACGATTCTGACGTATTGGAATGGAAGGAATGAAGGATGTGTGCCACCTGAAGGGTTGCATATCTTTCCGCCAAGTGTCCCCATTGCCACGCATTTACCTCATGCAGCTGGAGCGGCTTATGCCGAGAAGCGAAAAGGAACGGACAACATTGCTGTGGCCTATTTCGGAGACGGGGCTACCTCTGAAGGTGACTTTCATGAAGGCTTAAATGTGGCGAGTGTCCTAAAGTCGCCAGTGGTGTTCTTTAATCAGAATAATAATTATGCCATTTCTGTTCCGATTCATAAACAAATGAACTCAAAAACCATTGCTCAAAAGTCAGTGAGCTATGATATGCCGGGAGTTCGTGTAGATGGAAATGATATTATCGCAGTTTATACAGAGATGAACCGTGCCATTGAAAGAGCCAGAAGTGGAGAGGGTCCAACGTTAATTGAAGCAGTGACATGGCGTTATGGTGCTCATACAACAGCTGATGATCCGACGAAATATCGTGAACAACAAGAAAGTGAAGATCGCAGGGCTTCTAAAGACCCGGTTGCAAGGCTTGAATTATATATGAAGCAAGCTGGCCTCTGGGATGAAGAATGGGTGACAGGTATTAAAGAAGAGGTGGCCCAGGAGATTGATCAAGCTATTGAGGAGATGGAAAGCCTTCCTCCGGCTGATGTGAACGTTATTTTTGACTATGTATTCGAAAGTCCAACATGGACGATTGAGAAACAGAAAAAGGACTATGTCGCACTTATGGAAAGAGGGGATCAATAATGCAGACGACTGTAGGAACGAATACGTTAACACTTGTCCAGGCGGTTACGGATGGTATGCGTACCATGCTTCGTGAGAAACAAGAAGTCCTTGTGATGGGAGAAGACGTAGGAAAGAATGGGGGAGTATTCCGAGCGACAGATGGTTTGCAAGCTGAATTTGGAGAAGATCGTGTCATAGACACCCCTCTAAGCGAAGCGGGTTTTACAGGTGCAGCAATCGGTATGGCCATCAATGGTTTCCTTCCAATAGTAGAAATTCAATTCCTTGGCTTTGTTTATCCTGCTTATGAACAAATTATGACGCATGCTTCAAGGATACGAGCGCGTACAATGGGCCATTACTCTGTGCCGATGGTCATACGTGCTCCGTACGGGGCGGGTGTAAGAGCACCTGAGATTCACTCTGATTCAGTAGAAGCATTATTTACTCATATGCCAGGTATTAAAGTCGTTTGTCCTTCATCCCCTTATGATGCGAAAGGGCTCTTAATTGCGAGCATTGAAGATCCTGATCCGGTTTTATTTATGGAACCAATGCGTAATTACCGTTCCTCTCGTGAAGAAGTGCCTGAGGATAAATATACGGTTGAGATTGGGAAAGGGAAACTGCTGACAGAAGGTGAGGATGTGACCGTCATTGCTTGGGGGGCTATGGTTCCTGTAGCAGAAAAAGCTGTGAAACAGATGGGAGAGAAGGGTGTGAACTGTGATTTAATCGATCTCAGAACCCTTTATCCGCTTGATCAAGACATCATCGCAGAATCTGTTCAAAAGACAGGGCGCACTGTGATTGTTCAAGAAGCACACGCCACTAGTGGTGTTGCAAACGATGTAATCTCTGTTATTAATGATACCTCTTTCCTTTATCAGAAAGCACCTATTGAACGGGTGACAGGTTTTGACACACCTGTACCATTCTTTGCTTACGAAGATCATTACTTACCTACCCCTGAACGGGTTATAAAATCTATCGAAAAAGTTGTTTCGTTCTAAAAGGAGGGACTATGCATGGTCGAAGTAAAGTTACACGATATTGGTGAAGGAATGACAGAAGCAGAGGTCCTTCACTTCTTTGTTAAGCCAGGTGATACTGTAGCTGCAGATGAACCACTTGTAGAAGTTCAAACCGATAAGATGACGGCTGAGATTCCTTCTCCTGGCGCCGGGACAGTTGGTAAGATCATGGTGGAGTTAGGTGAAACCATTAAAGTTGGAACAACGGTTTTGGAAATAGAGTTAGCGGGAGCCCCGTCGAAAGGTGAAAAGGATCATAAAATAGAGAAATCTGAGCAAGTAAATAAGCAAGAAACACATACGTTCCACATACCAAAACGCAGTGATCGTGTCCTGGCTGCTCCTTATACGAGAAAGATTGCTCGGGATAATGGGGTGGATATTGATCAGGTTGAAGGCACAGGGCCAGGTGGCCGTATTTTGGATGAAGATGTGATGAGTTATATGAACGGTGAGACTTCTAAACAGGCCTTAGCAGTAGCTGATGCTGCACCGGATAAAGAAATAGAAGAGGTGCAGTCAGAAGAAGTAACAGCTCCCTCTTCACTGCAAACCATTCCATTCAAAGGTCGCCGTAAGCAAATTGCAAAGAAGATGACTCACTCTTTGCATACCATTGCTCATTGTACACAGTTTGAAGAAGTAGATGTGACAAACGCGATGGAATGGAGATCGCAGTGTAAAGAACAAGGAGAGTCCTTCTCAATTGCTGCATTCTATATTAAGGCTGTTTCTGTGGCACTAAAGGATTACCCGATCTTTAACGCGACGTTAAACGAGCAAGAGGAAGTTATTGAATTGAAAGATACTCACAATATTGGTCTTGCAGTAGATACAGAAGATGGGTTAATTGTACCTGTATTGCGTAACGTTGAGTCAAAATCTATTACAGAGATTCATAGGGAAATGAAAGCACTAACGGAAAAGGCTCTATCTAATCAATTAACGATGGCAGACATTTCTGGTGGGACATTTACGATTAGTAATGTAGGCCCTCTTAAAGGAAGCACGGGTGCCACGCCTATTATAAATCACCCTGAAACGGGTCTTCTTGCCCTTCATAAAACGAAGAAACGTCCTGCTGTTGTGAATGACGAGATCGTTATTCGTTCAATGATGAATCTATCGTTTACATTTGACCATCGTGTAGCAGATGGAGGCACAGCCGTAGCATTCTCAAACCGTCTGGTGCAGCTAATGGAACATCCGAATACACTAATGTTGGAGCTGGTATAAATGGTAGTCGGGGAAATAGCAGAACAACGTGATGTTGTTATTATCGGGGGAGGTCCAGGAGGGTACAATGCTGCCATTCATGCAGCTAAACAAGGCTTCCATGTAACGCTAATCGAAAAAGGGAATCTTGGAGGTATCTGTCTGAACGAAGGTTGCATACCATCTAAGCTGTTCGCAACTAGTGCAACGAAACTATCAGAAGTTGATACTATGAGTGACTACGGTATACAAATGGGCGAGGCAGCTTTTCGTATGGATCAACTTCAATCCTACAGGGAGAAAGTTGTGGGGAATTTACGTAAAGGCGTAGAAGCTTTATGTAAAGCCAACAAAGTTGAAATTATAGAAGGGCACGCATCTTTCTTATCAGAGGACCGCATAGGGGTAGATCATGGTCATCAATTCGATGTCTATCATTTTAACCACGCTGTCATTGCGACAGGCGGTCGTCCCTTTATTCCTGATGAAGTAAAAGCTGACGAAAAGCGTATCTTGACAGGCCACTCCCTATATAGGTTAGAAGAAGTACCTGACCATTTGCTTATATATGGTAGTGATTATATTGCTCTTGAAGCTGCGATGACGTTTCGACAGTTTGGAGCCAGCGTATCCCTTGTTCTAGACGAAGAGAAATCTGAATATGGGTATGATTCTTCTATTAACCGAGAGTTAAAACGAGTTCTTAAGAAACAGAAGATCAAAGTATACACTGAAGCTTCTTTAAAAAGCATTAGCCTTGATGGTGACAAAGTAAACGGGATGCTACGACAAAAAGGGGAAGACGTTCACATTGAAGCGACTCATGCGTTCATTTCTGTTGGAATTGAGCCGAATGTGAGTGATCTAGGTGTAGATCGTTTAAGAATGAAAATGGAAAATGGTTTTCTCGCTACAGATGCCGGGATGCGTACATCCATAGAAAACATCTATGCTATTGGTGATGTAACGACGGGTCCGTCTCTTGCGGTTAAAGCCATAAAGCAAGCAGAGGTTGTAGCTAAGACAATGGGAGGAATCCCCGCTGAGTTTGATCCTACCTTCATTCCTTTAGTAGCTCATACCATACCACCAATTGCTACAGTGGGGATGACAGAACAAGTAGCATTGGAAAAAGGATTAAACGTTCGTGTCGGCCAGTTTGGTTATGGAGGTAATGGGTATGCAACGATCCATGGAAAACGTGAAGGATTTATTAAAATCATCATACAGGATGATACCGATGTTGTTTTAGGTTTTCATGCTTTTGGTGCTGGTGCAGTTGAGTTAATATCAACGGGAACTGTGGCATTAGAGATGGCGGCTCGTGATGAAGATCTATCTTTCCCTCATTATCCGCATCCTAGCTACAATGAGTCAATAACGATGATTGAAACGGAGATTAAACGAGCAAAGGAAGCGAATGTTAAATAGAAATTCTCTCTACTCTTGTTAAAGAAAAATAAAACGGGTGCTTGTCTTCTTTCATTCATTAAGAAAGGAAGGCAAGTACCCGTTTTTATTTACGTTTGTAATTGGCTTTCGTGGGTGAATCCGATCTTTTCAAGTGCTTGTTGCATATTGGCATAGCTGTTAATGTCTTTAAAGTTAATACCTAGGCTAATAACAGTTTGAGCAATCTCTGGCCTCATTCCCGTTATGCTAGCTTCAACTCCCATTATCGTTAACGCCTGAATGATACTAAAAATGTTATTGGCTACCATTGTATCAATCATTGGGACGCCAGATACATCAATAATTAAGTAATCGAGCTGATCCTCTGTACTATGTTTCAAAGTGGATTCCATGATTAGTTTTGCTCGGTGTGTATCAATTTCTCCAATTAGTGGGAGAATGGCTACTCCTTTTGTAATCGGTACAACCGGTACAGATAGTTCTTCCATTGCGAGTTGGGCAATATTCATTGTTTTCTGGTGATCTCTTACAATAAGGTTACTGAATATATAACTCACTTCATCTAATAAGGGATTAATTAGCTTACTTACGTCTAGCATTGTAACAGCAGAGAAGTTTTGCTGTTCTAAGTCTTCTTCAAATACATCCCATATCACTGTCCGAAAGAATGCCAAACTTCGAAGTGATTCATTTAACGGTACACCGATGTCTAGGCATTTTTGTCCAACTCGATGGGCCCATTCTCTTGTTCTGTTCATAACATCATCATGGTTTTCTATAAGGGAATCGCCAATAATTTCAATTAACTCTGTCCGCCATGTAATGATTTGATCATAGGGCACTTCTACTGATTTTAATGTATTTACAAATTCTTTAGCTTCCAAAGCTTCTACAGCATGAGCGAGATCTCTCTTATGGTTGATGATTTTATTTCCAATATATTCAAGCTCTTGCTTCATTTCACCATCTCCTAATGCTTATTACTCTAATCGTAAAACAATAGTGGTTTAAAGCGCAATTTTAAACTCTCATTATTAAGAAGGAATTATGAGCGGGCGTTCTTATTGTGGTACAATCGGGACAAAGTGCAGTTTCAAGAGGAGGAATTATGCTCTATCGTCATCCCTATTATTGCGTGACCCGGTCTATTCAAAATGGACAGCAGCTCTATCAGGAAGAAGAGTGTTACCTTGTCCTATCAGAAGACAAGATTACAACTGATCAAAATGTGTTTGACTTACAACATGTTTTCGATATGTCTTACAGAGGTACGGCTGAGTTGTATGGGTTTTTATATTTACACACTAACAAAGGAGTCTTCTCTTATAACGTGAAGCATGCACCTGACGAATTGATTCAAACCTTTCATTCGTTAAAATAAATCATTGCGAGGAATAAACGATGCAACTAGACAAAAGAGAGAATTGGATGGGACTTGAAGTTCCATCAAAATGGAACGGTTACACAATTGAAGCCTTATTACGAGACGTATGGCAAATCCCAAAGAAGCAACTCCATCAGATTCGTATGGACAAAGGGGTGCTCGTTAATAACGAGCAAAAACGTTGGAGTGAGACACTCGCAGAAGGGGATTATTTAGAGGCACAAGTCTTCATCCCTGAAGAATCCGATGTGGTCGAAGACGAGAAGGATGTACAGATCTTGTTTGAAGATGACCATATTCTAGTAGCTAACAAACCAGCAGGGATGGATACTCATCCTAATGAAAAGGGACAGACGGGTACGCTATTAAATGCAGTTACTCACCACTGTGGTCCTCATACTAATGTTCGTCATATTCACCGTCTGGATCGTGACACAACGGGAGCGGTATTGTTTGCGAAGCACAGAATAGCAGGCTCCATTATGGACCGTTTGCTAGAAGAACGAAAGGTAAAACGTGCTTATCTTGCTCTTGTTCATGACTTTGTTTCTAAGAAAAAAGGGACGATTGATCAAGCAATTGGAAAAGACCGTCACCATGCAACTAGAAAGCGCGTTTCTCCTAAGGGTCAGTCTGCAGTTACGGACTACGAAGTGCACGGCTATCTAAAAGAAAAGAAAGCAACACTTGTAAAGCTTTTCTTAAAAACTGGAAGAACACACCAAATCCGTGTCCATATGAGTCACATTGGTCATCCGCTCTTAGGTGATTCCCTTTATGGAGGGAAGAAGAATGCGGCACCACGACAAGCATTGCATGCATCTTCACTTACGTTCCCTCATCCATTTACAGGCGAAACGATCACATGTGAAGCGCCATTTATAGATGAATCGCCTATATTTGAATAAGACGAGACGCTCAAGGCTATGACTTGAGCGTCTCGTCTTTTTTGTTACTTCGCTGTCACCTTAGATAAGTATGCATAGTGAGAGAAGCCTATTAAAAACGTAGAGCATATGTAATAGATAACACCAGACCGCTGGCTTATCCAGTTCGTTTCAACATTAGACCACCATAGGATGGCTGTAGTCATAATTATAATAGTAATAGTAAAACTATTGATCCATATGTTTTTAAGTGGTGTTTTTCCGCTTCTTACTAGCAAGATACTATTAAAATAAGATAACAATAGGGATGCAATAATAAAACTAAAATAAATCCATACTTCCATTAATCTCTACTCCCTTCAATCTTTGCGTGCATCAGAACACCTTTTTGCAGTCCTTATTTTAACATAATGGTTGTTGAGATTATTAAAGTGGAAGTTGCGGTACTTTGTAAAAGTATTCGTGATTTTTGGCAATATGGTATAATGCCACTAGATAGAAAATAGGATTAAGTGATAGCTTGTACATATATAGACATCAATCCTACTATACTATTCTGCTGAATGGGCGGAAGGGGAGTCATAGGTGGAAGAGAAACGTTTTAATACGAGAAGAGCGAAGCGCAAAAAAAGGACAAGGAGAATCGTGTTAGGTTTTTTTGTTTTCTTCGTCCTAATAGGCGCTTATATCTTATATGAATATACAGCGGGGCTGAGGGGAGCAAATGAAGATGCTCCTGGTATGAGTGAGAGTTATGGGGATGAGCCATTTGAGGGAATAGATAGTCCAGAAGGAAAGACGAATGTCCTTTTATTGGGCATTGATCAGCGTGGAGAAGAAACAACTCGTTCAGATACAATAATGATTGGCCAATATGATACAGACAAAAATAAGTTAAAGCTTGTCTCTTTAATGAGAGACACCTACGTAAATATCCCGGGTTATGGATATAAAAAGCTAAATGCCGCTTTTGCATTAGGCGGCCCTGAGTTAATGAGGCAGACGATTCAAGAGAATTTTGGGGTCGACCTTGAATACTATTCCATTATTGACTTTAACGGATTTGTCAGTATCGTCAATACGATTGCTCCAGATGGTGTGCCGATTACTGTTGAGAAGGATATGTATTATAAAGACGGTGTTCAAACAATTGACCTAAAAGCTGGGGATCAGAACCTGAATGGAAAAGAATTGCTCGGCTACGCTCGGTTCCGTAACGATTCTTATGGAGACCTGATGCGGGTTGAGCGCCAACAGAAGGTATTGAAAGCACTTAAGGATGAATTTGTATCCTTCACAGGCTTAGCACGATTGCCACGAGCACTTGGGTCCATTCAACCCTATGTGAAAACAAATATGGGTACAACGTCGATCTTAGGGCTTGGAACAGATTTCCTATTAAACACTCCGGATGATATTGAAACCTTGACCATTCCAAAAGATGTAGGATATTCAAACCTGCGCGTGCCTGGAGAAGGGGCAGTTTTATCCCATGATGAAGAGAAAACGAGAGAAGCATTACAGTCGTTTTTGGAATAGCTCAAATAGGGTATAGAGAGAAGATGTCCGTTTCTGGCGGGCATCTTTTTCGTGATTTCTTTTTATTTCCTACATAAAATGTTCTATAGGAAAAAGGAAATAAGGGAAGGGATAGGGAATTAGTAATCTTAAAGCAAAAGAGGTGCGGAAAATGACTTTGGTAACATGGATACTGGCTGGTGTAATCTTCTTTCTGCTTGCGTGGGAAGCTTTTTTCATTTTACCAACGAAATGGCTGAAAGTTGAGCGGGTCGATTGGGAAGGGAATACGAATAAGAAGATTTTGCAAATAAGTGATCTACATATTCGTCACATGCGTATTTCGCTTGCCAATATTAAGGCACTTATTCATGCTGAAAAACCTGATTATATATTTTTAACAGGAGATTATATTGATCAATCTGAAAAAGAATTCGAAACCCTCAAACCGTTCTTGCAACTTATAGAAGAATCAGGTGTTGAAACGTATGCAGTCCTCGGTAATCACGATCGTGATATAGATGATGTTAAAGGTCTTGAAGATTTAATTAACCAACACGGGATACACTTATTAAAGAATCAATTCGTCGAAAAAGATGACGTCGTAATTGTCGGAGTGGATGATCATGCCCAAGGGTACCACGATCCTGAGAAGAGTTTCTCCTTTTTAGGGGATGATAAGAAAGATGTGCTAGTGCTCACCCATGATCCTGATGTGTTGCTTCAAGTCAAGCACCCGTTTACAATGCTTGTGTGTGGACACTTACATGGGAAACAGGTCAACATCCCGTACTTCTTTAAAATCAAGAACATGGGCAAGCTAGCTAAACAAGGAATTTATAAAGGGAAGCACGATCATGAGCATGGTTCCTTTTACATTTCTAAAGGAGTTGGACAGTCTAGGTGGAATATTCGCTTCTTTGTAAGAAGCGAAGTGACGGTTCATACCCTCCGTTCAATAAAAAAACATTCATGAGCAGCTAAAAAACTGATATGATAAGGAATGCTGCAATAAATTTTCACCCTCAAAAAGGGTAAGAGGAGAATACGATGACACAAACTCTTCCATTTGAAATCTCCAAGGAAGATACATTCTTTGATGTATTAGGTGATTATATTGGAGATGTCTTTTACGACATTTTACCAGAACAAGGCTATGAGCTTCGGGACGAACAAATTTATATGGCGTTCCAGGTAGAACAGGCCTTTAAGAATAAGGAAACTATCTTCGCAGAAGCGGGTGTAGGAACGGGGAAGACGTTTGTATACTTGCTTTATGCGATTTGTTATGCCCGTTATATGAATAAACCCGCAATTATTTCGTGTGCGGATGAAACACTGATTGAACAGCTTGTCAAAAAAGGCGGAGACATTGAGAAGCTAGAAGAAGCACTGGGATTAAATGTAGACGTGCGTCTAGCGAAAGCACGCGAACAATACGTTTGTGTAAAGAAGCTAGATAAGCTTGAGGAAACAACAGAAGATGAGGATATTCTTGATGTGTACGATTCCATTCCTGAATTTGTTTTCGGTGGCGATGCTTCTATGCAAAAGTTCGAACGTTACGGGGATCGAAAAGAATATCCGTGGGTATCGAATGAAAAATGGGAAGCTATTTCCTGGGATCCTCTTCAGCAGTGTTCAACGTGTGATTGGCGTCACCGCTGTGGTCAAACGTTAAATCGTCAATACTACCGTCATTCATCTGATCTAATCATTTGTTCTCATGATTTCTATATGGAACATGTATGGACGAAAGATTCGAGAAAGCGTGAAGGGCAGCTTCCGCTCTTACCAGAAGCAAGTAGCGTTATTTTTGACGAAGGGCATTTGCTTGAGTTTGCTGCTCAAAAGGCGTTAACATATCGCTTTAACTCGAAGACTCTTACAAGTGTTCTAACGGAATACTTAAATCAGGATATTCGGGAAGAATCCCTCCTCTTGATTGAAGATATTCTGGAAATGCACGACAAGTGGTTTGATATTCTTCGCGACACGAGTTCTGAAGTAGAAGGTTCAAACCGCCATGAAGTTCCTCGTTCGAAAGAAATGATCGATTTGGCAGAACAGTTGAACAAAAAAGTACACAGCTTGCTTGAACAGCTCGTCTTTGATTCCGAACTCTTCTTAATGGATGATTATAATGTGAAGATTATTGAAGAATACTTGGAGTTCTTCTCTTATGGATTAGCTATTCTGTTAAAAGATAATAAAGGAATCTTCTGGCTTGAAACAAACAATGAAGACAGTTCCTTTGTTATTATGCCACGCCTTGTGGAAGATGTATTAGAGAAAGAAGTGTTTAGTCAGAACATTCCATTCTTATTCTCATCTGCCACTCTTTCTCGTCAGAAAGACTTCTCGTATATTGCAGGTAGTCTTGGTATCAAGAATTATCTTTCCTTCACGGTTGAATCGCCGTTTGATTACGAGGAACAAATGAAGATGAACGGCCACCTTGACCAAGGGGAAGAACAGAAGTGGGAGAATATGAAGGCTCATTTAGAGAACCAAGCAGGAAAGACGTTGATTTTATTCTCTTCTCTAGAAGAAATGAATCGTTTCAGAACTTGGGCGGATCGTCAATCCTTCTCCTTCCCTATGCTTTATGAAGGAGACAGGGAGATAAGCGAGACGGTACAGACATTCCAACAAGATCATGCGACGGTCTTGTGCTCTTATCACCTTTGGGAAGGGTTAGATGTACCAGGGGAGGCGCTGTCACAGGTGATAATCTCTTCCTTACCATTCCCACCAAAAGATCCCGTCTTTGATGCGAAGCGTAACCACGCAGGGGATGCAATGCAAGAAGTGGATCTTCCGTATATGCTTCTACGTATGCGCCAGGGAATCGGTCGCTTAATTCGCGGACACGAAGATCAAGGTTTTGTCCACGTATGGTTAACACCAGAGCAGTACGAAGCTATCGGCAAAGAAATAGAAGGCATAGCTCCAACACCAATTCAGTGGAGTTAAACAATAGGGGGGAGAGTGATTCTCTCCCTTTCTTGTTATGCTCTCCGTTTATGCGTACAATAAAAGAGACTTGTGTTATAGAAAGGAAGATAAAGATGGACCAAATGATGATTCGTGTAAAACAGCAAGATGAGGAATTTTCTATCCAACCTGTTAAGGGGCAGTCCTTGTTAGCGTCAGCCTTTGAGCAAGATGTTCCATTAGATTACAAATGCCAAAAAGGAAATTGCACGCGTTGCCGTGTGGAGCTACTTAACGGAGAAGAAGTGGTAAACAAGCCAACACCGAAGGAACATGTGAAGCTAGAAGGTGAACTTGAAGACGGCTTCCGCTTAGCTTGTCAAACGGTTCCGCTAAAATAGGTACATAACTTTATTAACTAATATAGAGGAGCATCAGATTGTAAAAGGTCTGGTGCTCCTCCTTTGTGTATTCAAAAATAGGTGATAATGAAAGTTATGGGAGGATTAGAGTCGTTCAGCTTATATAAAGTAAGGGCTATGGGAGGTATTCATAATTTCATTATGTTAAAATATGGATAATTAAGGGGGCTATGAACATGACACCTAGTATAAAAGGGACGGTTTATTTACTAATGGCGATGATTCCTTTATTCATATTGGGCTACATTCTATCTGTGAACTATGAACAGATGTTTTTCGTTTATGAATGGTTGCTTAGCGTAGTAGTGTTAAGTCTTTTCGTATTGTCTATTAAGTCATTCAGGGAGGTCAAAGATGAACGTAAGTGGATAGCAGCATCAACTCTTGCTTTTATACTACAGTTTTCTGTTCTGAGTCTTTTTCTAGGCCCATTCTCTTATTATCCGATGATCTATATTTATTACTGTTTTGCTGTGATGGCCTTTATTGTATTTATTAAAGCTTTACAGAGGAATGGAACTTTACGAGCGATTCCAATAACCTTTTTGGTCATAACAGGCACATTTACTCTTTATGTAGTTCTTTTAAATAGATTATAGGGAACCAATTGGATGTAAATATAAAGGAGGAGATATTTATTCGGGAGAAGCAGCTATTTGGCTATTATTTTGTATGGACACTTGCGATTGGATTGATTATTTACTTAGGGAAAAGTTATGAAATGGATTTACAGCAGGAGTATAAGATTACGTATGAGCGCCCGACTGCATTGCTGTTATTTACTACACTGTTTCCTGTGGGGATCGGTATTCTCTTGCGACTTCCTAAATTTATTTTAGAAGTTATGGCACGCACGCGGTGGACATTTGACTGGGTTAGAGGCTTGGCTGTCGGAGTGCCTGCTCTTGTGGTTGTCGCTTGGTCAACCTTGCCTCTAACTCCATTTGGGGAAGGAATGAGAATGCCTGGTTTAATTTTAGTAAGTCAACCTACGCTCACAACCGTTGCTGGAGTGGTTTTAGGATACTTGATGTTGGATAGTTTAAAGAAGGATTATTAGCGGAAAAGCGATTGCTTACTAATAATGGCTCCGTTTTGATGGAGAAACATACGAGGTAGCATTCTGATTAGCAGACCAAATTACGAAACGGGAAGGTTAATTGAATAAGCTATAAAAGACTTAGAGCTTCAATTTAAGGATGTTCTAATTTATTGAAATGCAGAATTTTAAACCGATATTGGTAATTGATGTTAAAATAAGTTAATAAGTTTGTTGTACTAACAATGCGAAGATATAAACTTTATAAAATTGGAGGATTCTTATGACAAAGGAAAATTATTATCGATTTGTAACTATCGGGCTTACATCATCTGTGATTGGATTTATACTTTTATTCTTCAGTACTAACTTTGGCACATTGATGGCTGATAAGGGTAGATCGGATCCTGATATGTTTCATATTAGAGTAGAAAGCTATATAAATAACTTCTTAGTTTCTGGTGGCATACTTTTCGGTATAGGACTTGTCACTCTGATTCTTATCCATTACATAAAGATGACTATTACGGAAGAGCAGTAAGCTATGTTTATGAAAATAAGAAGGACTTATAACGGTGCAATGAAAGCAGTCAAAGAAGATCGTAATAAAAGGTATTCAACTAAAAACCAAGATTAAATGAAGGAGCGGTAGATGATGAGTAAATCATTTATTGAACAAGTTCATTACATTAGAATCCCAGTAAAAGATTTAGAACAGTCCGCAGAATGGTATAGAGATGTATTAGGGCTCCAGTTATTAACTATTACGGAGGAACCAGTTGCGATTATAAAAGTAAATGAAGGCTCTTTTTTACTTGTGTTAGTGCCTACTGAAGATGAAACGTTTGCGCATTTTACAATTAATCATGAACAAGCATTTAGTATTGGCTTTACAAGTCCAAAATTATCTGAATTCCATCAACACTTAATGAATCATCAAGTTAAAGTGGAGAATATAGAAGAAGATAAAAATCATGCTTATTTCCATTTCTATGACCTGAATGGTAATAAACTTCAAGCACACTGGTAAGGTTTAGTGAATCAGTATTTTAGTCGGTGTAGGTTCTTTTATTGAAATTCAATAAGAGGTTTTTGTTTCCACTAGAGCGAAGATAATAAGGGAGGAAGTTAATCATAAGGAGGATATCGTATGGAGCTTGGTGCATTTTCTGTTAGCTTAACTGTAAAAGACATTAACAAATCTAAGGCTTTTTATGAAACGTTAGGATTCGATTCCCTTGGAGGTGTCCCTGATCAAGATTGGGTTATTATGAAAAATGGAAACTGTGTGATTGGGCTTTTCCAAGGCATGTTCGAGAAAAACATCTTAACTTTTAATCCTGGATGGGATCAAGATGCTAAAGAACTGGATTCTTTTACCGATGTCAGGGAACTTCAAAAAAAGCTAAAAGAAAGTGGAGTTAAAATCCTTTCAGAAGCAGATGAAACGAGTGAAGGTCCAGAAAGTTTTACAATTGAAGATCCTGATGGGAATCCTATACTTATTGATCAACATAGATAATTGAATTTAATAGGTTTTATCACAATCGGGTTATAAAAAAGGAGGAACAAACAAATGGTTTGTTCCTCCTTTCTTACAATTTTAGGCTTTCACGCGATACGCTTGATTATGCTTTTTCAACGAGTCGTCTGAACCAAATAGGAAGTGTTTCTTCATATCAGGGGAGTACTTAGAATTAATCGCTTCACGGCCAACTGTTTCAGCTACTTCACGAAGCATGCTGGGAGAAGCGCCGCAACATAACCCGAAGTAATTGACCCCTGTGTCTAGTGCATCTTTAGCCCAACTAGCAATCTCGTAACGGTTGCAGTAAAGCGGATCAAGAGAGGTTGGGAATGTCGTTTCTGTTGGTATATGACACGCACAACCGCCATCTGGTAGGTTAAAGAACGTTGGGTGTTCTTCTGAGGTGCGGTAGGGAACAGGTAGTGCAGCTACATAACCGTCACAAGCCTCACGAATTTTTTCTACAAAAGGCTGCATTGTAATAGGTCCGCGGAAGCAGTTCATTCCAACAACTAAAGCTCCTTGTTCTTGAAGCAAACGACAGGCTTCTTCTACTTCATAGCCGTCACGCATTCTATTCTCGCCCATAACGCCCAGCGTAATAACAGCAGGGAGGTCTTGCTTTAGCACTTCTTCAAGAGCAATTTGTGCTTCTTCATAGTAGTAGAACGTTTCTCCGTTTACGAAATCGACCCCCTCTTCTTTACACCAAGAGATCATCTCGGCAAACATTGTGCGAACGGCCTCTTTTGAAGACTCATCTTCAGGATTAAAGAGGTTTGTATTTGATATGTTTCCAGCCACAAGCGCTTCTTCGACTGGATTCTCCTGAGCCACTTCTTTTGCAAGACGAATTGCTTGTCGGTTAAGTGGTTCTAATAGCTCTTCTTTCCCAATAATGCGCATCTTCTCACGGTGAGCATTATAGGTGAAGGCTAACACAACGTCAGAACCTGCATTCATATAATCGCGGTAGGTTTGCTTTAGTGCTTGAGGGTTATCAAGAGCTACTTCAGGAACGAAGGATCCAGCTTGGAGGTAGCCTCGACGCTCCAATTCGAATAGATAGCCTTCTCCGCAAATAACCGGTCCATCCTGTAATCGTTGTTCGAGTGTTCGTTTCATGTTAATCAATCCTTTCGAGGGTGTAAGTAATAAGGAAGAGGGTATAAGAAAACCCTCTTCCTGAATAAGAAGAGGGTGTATGTAACAAGGCCTCCTCTTATCTGCCAGATCAATAAACGATCTGTAGGAATTAGCACCTTTTTCAAGACGATCCTTGAAAGGTTGCCGGGCGTCACAGGGCCTAGTCCCTCCGCCACTCTGGATAAGAGTATGTTATTTAATTAGTAAAGCTTGATATGGATTATAACGGGTAATATTTTCATCGTCAATCCTTTTTCAGAAAAATGTTAAGATTCTATTTTTTTGTAAGATAAGGTGGGAGGTATGGGTCATGAAGAGAACTCTACAGGTAAGAAATGTAAGCGCTGACGAGATTGATGATAAATTTTTAACAGAATTCGATCGCTTTCAAGAAACTAAAAATGTGTGGTATACGACTAACCAAACTGATGTAAAGATAAAGTCTGATTCTTTTATTGATAATTGGAGCGTAAAGCAGAAAAAGGATATTTCCATGTACTTAAAACGATGTATCGAAGAAGGGGGAGGTGTAGTAGCTGCCTTTGAAGGAAATCAGTTAGCAGGATTTGCAAATATAGAAAATCGTTTTTTCGGGTCAGCATATCAATATGTGCCACTTCCTTTTATTCATGTTTCAAATTCATATCGCGGGGAAGGCATAGGGAAACAATTATTTTATCAGTGTTGCGAGATCGCTAAAGACCTGGGAGCTGAGAAAATTTACATTGGCGCTCATCCGGCAGTAGAAACGCAACGTTTTTATCAATCCGTAGGCTGTATACTAGCGCAAGAGGTCAACGATGAAATCTATCAGAAGGAACCGTTAGATCTTCAATTAGAAAAGCTTTTATAAAAGCGCCTGCTCAAGTGCAGACGCTTTTCTTTATAAAGCAAGTTCGTATCGTTTTTTGTAGTGAGGATGAATTAGATAATAATAAGGATAAGCTTTACTGTACGTTAGCTGAATGATTGGACCTGCAAATAGTACACCAGTTGCAGTGCCTAGTCCAACAGGGCCTCCAATTAAGAGCGCTGATGTTGATGTAGTAAGCGCTACAAGTGTTTGGCTAAGGCGTAAGCTTATTTTGAATCTGCTTGCGATGGCTAAAAAGAGCTGGTCCACAGGCGCTCTTGGCAAGGCAGGCAGAATATACATCCCTACTCCGACAGCGCTAAGAGTAATTCCGAGCATAAGCGCTCCAACCTGTAACAAGAATGGGGAGTGGAGCAATGTGAAGTTATGAAAAACGACCTCGAGCCAAAAGTCTAGAATTAAGCTTTCTAATACAAGCGGTATAATGGCACGCGGTTCCGGTGTCTGCTTCATGAGCCAGCCATTAGCGAAAATAAACAAGAACTGAAAGAGGGCGTACCAAACACCGACAGTAAATCCAAGTTGATCAGATAATCCCACAAACAAAGCTGTCCAAAATCCCGCGCCTAAAGTGGCTTTAATAAGTAATGCCACACCGAAAAAGTTAACCAACATACCTAACAGATAAATACTTACGCGATATATCATTCTTGACCCTCGTCTTTCCTTTAGTATCAGGGCTTTTGTAACCTTGAGCCATTCTAGTACGCATTAGAAGTTTGGGTCAATCTAAAAAGAAGAGCTGTAGATTTTGAAAGAATTTTCTGATAAAATAACAAAAAGAACGAGTTTGGGGGAGTTATCATGTTTCCGTATGGTTCAAGTGTAGCGTGGAAACGTAAAGGAAATAACGTGTTGTTCTACTATGCTGCTTTAGGTGTGGTGAGTTTGTTCCTATTGCTTCTGTTCCAGTCGGGCCTTACTTCAAGTGATAAGCTTTTATTAGGGGGCACTTTAACTATTGGAGTAGTAAAGGCCTTATACTATTATTCAATAAGAAAGAAGTCATACATTGAATTTCATGAAGATCATCTTGAAATTGCGCAAATTCCATTACTAAAGAGTAAACAAATAAATTACAATCAGATTCATAATGTCGTTATGATTAACAATGATATGCTGACGTTAAATATGGTCGATGGATCAGAAGAGACCATCTATCGCGATAAGTTAACGGATGTTACCTTTAATCAAGTAAAGGGTATCCTTGTTGATCAACTAGGTCCTAGATCTGCTCATTTATAATAGAGTTCGGAAAATGGGATTGGCTTTTTAGGAGTGCTCAACTTAACTGTTGCACTTCTTTTTTATTTGTCTTTAACTTCTTCAAGTTTTCCTCTTCGTACCTTCATTAAGAAGTTTCATCTTATCAAAAAGTATTATTGTTTGAGCTGGTTCCTTTTCCTTATTTTAAAAATGGGTAGTTTAGTTCGAAGGGAAATGAGGGATAGTTCAGAAATTGTAATGTAAAGAAGGGAGTTGATGGTTTGGAAAATTCGAAGAAAGATATGCCGCTTTTTGTGGCGGTTTTGCCGCTACTCATTATGATTGTGGGGATGGGATTTACGATCATTAAGTATGAGGGGGCGCCTCATGTACCTTTATTGTTAGGGGCTTTTTCAGCTTCTATTATTGCTTTACTTTATGGGTATTCATGGGAAGCTATTGAAAATAGTTATTATAAAGGTATACATAAATCGTTACCAGCAATAGTTATTTTAATTTTAGTAGGCCTGATTATCGGTTCATGGATTGGTGGGGGAATTGTAGGGAGTTTGATTTTTTATGGACTTAAACTCATATCACCTGGCTTTTTCCTCGTCTCCATTATGCTTCTATGTACAATTGTTGCCTTATCGATTGGAAGTTCATGGTCGACGATGGCGACAGTAGGTGTTGCAGGTATGGGTATTGGAATTAGTATGGGGATTCCAGAACCAATGACAGCTGGGGCTATTATTTCAGGAGCATATATGGGTGATAAGATGTCCCCTTTATCAGACACGACGAACTTGGCTTCAGGAATAGCTGATGTGAACTTGTTCGAACACATTAAACATATGCTTTATACTACGATTCCAGCTTATCTAATTGCATTTTGTATCTTTTTCTTTTTAGGAAGACAATTTTCTGTAAACGGTTTCGAAAAGGATAAAATTGAAGGAATTATGACGAGCTTGGAGAGCCACTTTCTTATTTCTCCTTGGTTACTTCTAGTTCCCCTTGTCGTCATCATACTCGTTTTATTTAAAGTTCCTGCATTGCCTGCTTTAAGTATTGGGGTTATTTTAGGTTTTCTTTGTCAGATTGTAGTTCAGGGAGATCAAGTAGGCACGGCTGTGACCACACTTTACGATGGCTTCTCACTAGAGACTGATAATGAGATGATTCGTGAACTGCTTAATAAAGGTGGATTAAGCAGTATGATGTACACAATCTCGCTTACTCTTGTAGCCATGATTTTTGGAGGTGTATTAGAAGGTATGGGGATGCTTGAGAGGTTGATGGATGGCATTGTCAGTTTAATACGCTCTGGTAGAGCACTCATTCCAACCACTATTTTCACCTCATTCCTTACGAACATATCGATGGCAGAGCAATACATCTCTATTATTATACCTGCTCGTATGTACGCGGAAGTATATCCTAAGCATAACCTTCATCGTAAGAATTTATCTCGAGCGGTTGAGGATGGAGGTACAGTGACAAGTGTTCTTGTCCCTTGGAATACAGGAGGTGTTTTTGTAGCAGGGACGCTTGGTGTTCAAACGCTCTCCTATGCACCTTATGCTTTCTTTAATATCATTACACCAATTCTGTCGATTATTTTTGCCATTATAGGTTTCAGCATTGTGAAAAATAAGATAGAAGAAAAGTCAGGTCAGTCGACTTCAATGTAACAAAGTAAGGACTAAGCCTCGCAAGGGGTTAGTCCTTTTTTTATGATTTCCGTACAAATGATGGGCACTTTGCATAGGATGGGGTGATGAATTTTTTGAAGGGGATGATGAATGTGTATTATGGTTCACACATTGATCCGTATCAGGATGGTGCTTCATACGGCACAACTGAAATGAGTAGAAGCAACCAGCGCGTAGCAGAAGCGCTGTTAAGAGGAATAAAGGGTGAGGCGACAGCGGTTGACTTCTATAGTCGCTTAGCGCAAGCTGCACCTAGCGAAAAGGATTATATAAATATCGTTCAATCGTTGAGGAAAGAGCAAGATCATTTGAACCGATTTACGGATCTGTATACAGAGATTATGGGTAATCGTCCAACGTATCAAATCAATCCTATTTCGTTTCATACGTATGAAGAAGGTTTAAATAAAGCCTATGACATTCAGTCTGAAAATTATGAAGTGTATCGTGAACATTATGAGCAATCTCATCTTTCACCGGTCCACGATGTATTCTTAAGAGCTTGTAATGACGAAGTGGAGAATGCTGAACGATTTAATGCACTATCATCTGATGAAACACGTCTGACATTGCAAGATTACGGTGGAGAGCCTTTTGTTATCGATATTAATAAGGCCACTCTTGAAAACGATACGTTCCGTACAGCTCTGTGGACCGGCGAACATTTTCAAGTCACATTAATGAGTATACAGCCTGGAAGCGACATTGGGTTAGAAGTTCACCCTAATGTAGATCAATTCATTCGACTTGAGCAAGGAGAAGGTTTGGTACAGATGGGAGACACGAAAGACCAGCTTACGTTTGAACAAAAGGTTGGGGATGACTTTGCCATCATGGTACCAGCAGGGAAATGGCACAATGTGAAGAATATCGGAGACATACCGATGAAAGTGTATGTTATTTATGCACCACCTGAACATCCATTTGGTACGGTTCATGAGACGAAGGCAGATGCAATGGAAGCAGAAGAATAAGGGAAAGGTGCAGTGACTTCCTCACTGCACCTCTTTTTATTTGTCACAAATTAAGTTAAGGGGTAGAAGCTGTTAACTTATAAGTTTCTCTACCAGTTTTATAACCTTACTTTGAGCTGTTCCAAACCTCTTAGTAAAAACATCTTCCGCCATGTAGGAGGTGTATGTCGGGCGAGCTCCAGATTTGGGCAAGAAGTTAATAGATGTCGGAGAGCAATTTTCCCTTCTAATCTAGCAAGCGGTGCACCGAGGCAAAAGTGAAAGCCAAACCCAAAGGCTACATGCTGATTATTGGACCTCGTTATATCGAAGTTGGATGCATTTTTAAATTTCTGTTCATCTCTGTTCGCTGAGCTTAAAGAAGCAAAGATCACATCACCTTGTTTTAAAGTCTTGCCGTGAAACTCACGGTCATCTTCCACCCAGCGAGCGGTTGAGAAGTCAACTGGGCTATAGTAACGGAGCCCTTCTTCAATGGCGCTTTCAATTAAACTGTGGTCCTCTTTTAGTTTATTGAATTGATCGGGATGTTGTAAGAGCGCGTAAATCGTATTGGCTATTAAATTCACTGTTGTCTCATGACCGGCGATGATAAGAAGTACAACCATTGAATAGAGTTCATTACGACTTAATTGTTCACCTTCTTCTTCGGCTTGAATGAGGTTTGAGATGAGATCGTCTTTAGGTTCATGACGGCGGCGCTCGAACAGCTCACATAAATAAACTACGAAGTCTTTGACGTCTTGTGAGAATTGAGGGTGTTCCCCTTCGGATGCTGATACAATTGTGTTAGACCATTTTCGAAACGAGTTACGGTCTTCAGCTGGCACTCCTAGCAGCTCACTAATGACGATAATCGGTAATGGGAAAGCAAACTCATCGATTAAGTCTACAGGGCCTTGTTTTTCTTTCATTTCTTCAATTAATTCTTTGGCAATTTCATCAATCCTTGGGCTTAAGCTTGAGATCGTTGTGGGATTAAAGTAAGGCGTGACAAGTTTGCGAAGTCTTGTGTGGTCGGGTGGGTCAAGGTCTAGCATCATATTACTGAAAATATTTTGCTCAACACTTTCCTCATCTTCATTTGGATATAATTTTGAGAAGTCTTTCAAGAAGCTTGGTGTCTTTAATAGTTCTTTCACATCACTATAGCGCGTCACCATCCAGGTCGTCTGGTTATGTACTTCTGACATCTTGAAGATCGGGTTTTCTTGGCGAAGCTCTTCGTAAAACGGATAAGCGCCTTCTTTGAATTGAGACTGAAAAATTTTTTCTTTTGTACTCATGTCTTCCCTCCTCTTTTATTACAGTATAAAAGAGTAAGAATAATCTAACAAACATTATTTACCAAAATTGTGTTAAGGTTTTAGTGGGGGTGATTACACTGGACGAATCCTACTATGTAGGTTGGGGGACGCTTGCTTTAATTAATGCTGCTCTAGCTCAAGGGAAGAATCGGACTGGTTTGAATTGGTTCCTGTTGTCGTTGTTTGCGGGTCCAATTGCGACGTTATTGCTTCTCTTTAGTGAAAGCGAAAAGAGGTCTAATTGAGTTGTACTCTTAGATCTTGTACAATGACGAGAGTACATAAGACTGAGTAGGGATAGGTGTCATCATGAAAAAACATATCGTAATTGGAGGCGGAATTGTCGGGGCCTCAACTGTCTATCATCTGGCTAAAGCAGGTGAAGAAGTCACACTCGTTGACCGACAAGATCGTGGGCAAGCCACTGAAGCAGGAGCAGGTATTATTTGCCCTTGGCTAACGAATCGTTCAAATAAATCCTGGTATCAACTCGTTGAGAACGGAGCAGCTTACTACCCCGAGCTGATTGAAGCGCTAGAGAAAGACGGGGAGACAGAGACCGGATATAAACAGGTTGGTGCCATAAATATTTTTGATACTGAAGAGAAACTAGACCGCAAAATGGAAGTCGCATTAAATAGAAGAGAAACGACTCCAGAAATGGGGGAAGTGACAAGGCTATCAGCTGAAGAGACACATAAGCTGTTCCCTGTATTATCAGAGGAATACTGTGCTGTACATGTAAGCGGTGGTGCTCGTGTTAATGGGGGAGCCGTGAGAGATGCTCTTTTGCGGGCAGCTGAGAAAAATGGGGCTGAAATAGTTGCTGGAGATGCCTCACTTGTATATGAAGGAAATCATGTTACAGGTGTTAAAGTAGATGGAGAACAGTATAAAAGTGATCAAGTTCTGGTTGCAGGTGGTGCATGGGCTAAAGAGATTCTAAAACCACTAGGTCTACATTTTGAGGCTCGTCCACAAAAAGCTCAGATCATTCATTTGGATCTCCATGATTGTGATACAAGTGAATGGCCGGTCGTCTTGCCACCATACAATCACTACATTTTAGCATTTGAACATGGAAGGATTGTTGTAGGCGCTACTAAGGAAGATGAAGCTGGTTTCAATAGTGAGGTCACAGCTGGTGGAGTTTCTGAACTATTAGACAAAGTCCTTCGTGTTGCTCCAGGGCTCTCAGAAGGTCATTATGTTCAAACTAAAGTCGGCTTTAGACCGTTCACACCAGGATCAAGACCTGTACTTGGCAAGGTCCCTGATGTAGAAGGGCTGTTTGTAGCAAACGGTCTAGGGGCATCTGGATTAACTAGCGGGCCGTATTTTGGAATGGAACTTGCTAACATTGCTATGGAGAAAGAAACGAAGATTGACAGAGCCGATTTTGACCCAAGTTTAGCCATCCAATGATACAAGTCATCGCTCCGATAATGAGATCGTGTTGTAGAAGGTAAGGTGAGTAGTTTGGAGGTTACATTATTATCAATATTTTCAGCTATCATTATATTGATAACTGTTTATTCAATGGTAAAAGTATTCATCATTGCTAAAAAACGAAGTGAGATAACATCGGTTCAATATAAAACTTACGTAACCATTACGATAGCTTCAGGCATAGTCATAGCTACTATATTACCTTTTGCTTATCACAAGCTAATGGAAATTATATTGTTTCATTAACCGTTCTAAAAAACATCTAGCTGGTCTGCTAGATGTTTCTTTATGTCTTTAACAGATTAAAGGGTGCCAGACACCGTGTTGTGCGTTAATACGATAAATGAGTGAAGGGTGTCTGGCACCCTTTAATGCTTTAGTAAGATGATGAGTATGTGGTTGTGGTAAACTTAGGGTGAAGTTTGAAAGAAGTGAGGCAATAGAGATGGAAGAAGATAATAAGAGACGAATAGGATGGAAGGATTTTCTGCATCTCGTTCGTGGGACAAACCCTTCGAAGGGGCGTATGGTCATTGCTGTGGCATTCAGTGTGCTTTCTACAATAGTGGGGCTAATCATACCGCTTCTGACGAAAGGATTTATAGATGATTTCACACTTCAGTCCTTCAAATGGGTATATGTAGTAGGGCTATTTGTGATTTTTCTTTTACAAGCGATTGCAAGTGGGGTATCAATCTATCTTTTAAATTATGTAGGTCAGCAAATTGTCGCAAGCCTACGAACAAGGGTGTGGGATAAACATATTAAGCTGCCGGTCTCGTTTTATGACCAGACAAAGACTGGAGAAATGATATCTCGCATTATTAATGATACAAGTATTGTAAAAAACTTAATTACAGATCATGTGACGAAGTTCTTTACGGGGTTAATTTCGATCATTGGTTCAATCGTCATCCTTCTTTATCTAGACTGGAAAATGACAATCGTCATGTTAATAGCGGTTCCTTTAGCTATTGGGATAATCATGCCTTTAGGGCGGAAAATGTATAAGATCTCTCGTAGCTTGCAAGATGAGACAGCTGCGTTTACATCCACAACAACTGAGACGCTTTCTGAGATTCGTCTTGTGAAGGCTTCTAATGCTGAAGGTAGGGAATTCGATAAAGGGCAAAAGGGTATTTTTCACTTATTTCAGTACGGTGTGAAAGAAGCGAAGATTCAGGCAGTTATTGGTCCATTAATGACACTTGTAATGATGGCGATGCTTGTTATTGTACTAGGTTATGGAGGTTTCCGCGTTTCTTCAGGTGCCCTTACTGCAGGGGACCTTGTTGCTTTTATCTTGTATTTGTTCCAGATTGTCGTTCCTTTAAGTCAATTTACGAACTTCTTCACTCAATTTCAAAAAGCAGTTGGAGCTACGGAGCGAATCGTCGATATCCTTTCTCATAATGAAGAACCACTTGTGAAAGGTATTAGTTTAGGAGAAGGAAAAGCTTCAATCACGCTTAATAAGGTCCAATTTGCATACGATCCTTCAGAACCTGTTCTTAAGGATGTATCCTTTACCGTTTCACCAAATGCTGTTACAGCAGTGGTGGGACCAAGCGGAAGTGGGAAGACTACATTATTTTCTTTATTAGAACGCTTCTATTCTCCTACCCATGGAGAAATTACGTATAACAACAATCCCATTGACTCGTTATCTCTAAAAGAATGGCGAAGTCAGATCGGATATGTGTCACAAGAGAGTCCGATTATAGCAGGTACAATTCGAGATAACATCATGTATGGGTTGGATCGGGAACCTACTGAGGAAGAGGTGCAACAAGCTGCGCGCATGGCTTATGCAGATGAGTTTATCACTGCATTCCCAGCTGGTTATGATACGGAAGTCGGGGAACGTGGTATAAAACTTTCTGGAGGACAACGCCAACGGATAGGAATTGCTCGCGCGTTAATACGCAATCCGCAGATTCTATTATTAGATGAGGCCACCTCAAGTTTGGACAGTAAAGCTGAAATGGTCGTTCAAAAAGCACTCGATAATCTGATGAAAGACAGGACGACCATCGTGATTGCTCATAGATTGTCGACCGTTATTAATGCGGATCAAATTGTTTTCCTGGATCAAGGAATCGTAACGGGAATCGGTAATCATGCAGAGCTTTACCAATCTCATACAACTTACAAGCAATTCGCTGATCAACAACTTAAAATGAAACAAGGATAAGCAGATAGGCTACGCCCCTATCTGCTTTATTTGTAATTGCAGCTTATCCTTTATCTCACTGAAGAACAACAGCGTGCCAGACACGCTTCTGCGCTTTAGTGAGGTGCAGGGTGTCTGGCACCCTGCAATGCTTTACTGTGCTAGGGTGCGGGGGCGCTTGAGTCTTGTGATGGTGTAGATGGCCAATCCAGACCAGATAAATGAGAAGGAGATCATATGTATATGAGTAAAGGGTTCGTTGTATAAGAAGACACCAATAATCAGCATAATGGTTGGAGCAAAGTACTGAAGGAAGCCAACCAAGGATAAAGGAATACGTTTTGCCCCGCTCGAGAACAGAAGGAGTGGGATTGCAGTTACGATTCCTGCTCCAAATACATATATAGAAGTCATGGAAATCCATTCTACTTCTCCAAAGCTTCCTGCCTGTTGGCTAAACAAATACAGTAACGCAACAGGAGTGACCAATAATGTCTCGATCGTCAATCCAAACACTGCTCCTACGTTTACCATCTTCTTTAATAAACCATAGGATCCAAAACTAAACGCAAGTAGTACCGCGATCCAAGGGAAGGACCCGAAGTTCCATGTCATATAGGTTACGCCGATTGCTGCAAGAAAAATGGCAAGCCATTGAGCTTTATTAAAGGATTCTTTCAATACAAGCATTCCTAAGAATATGCTCACTAGTGGATTAATATAATAGCCTAGACTAGCTTCTACTACGTGATCTGTGTTTACAGCCCAAATATAGGTAACCCAATTAATGCTAATCGTAATGGATGCAAGACTGATGCCAATCACTTGCTTTTTATTGGTGAAGATTCGTTTACATTCCTGCTTAAATGGTTCGCTTTTTCGAAGGATAACAATAACTCCAAACATAAAAAGGCAGGACCATATAATGCGGTGAGCCAGAATTTCGGAAGCAGGAATTTCTTGAATTAATCTCCAGTATATTGGCAATATCCCCCACAAGATATACGCACTAGCCGTATAAAGTATTCCTAGTTTGCTTTCAGTTTGCATATCGGATATGTCCTTTCTTATTAGAATCGCCTTATCCATTATAATTCTCAAGTATGATCATCGCCACTTAAATGATCGAATGGTAAAAGGGGAAGGAGAAATCGGAATGAAACCCTTTAAGGCTCATTTATCTGAGAAAGATGTTATAGCTCTTGCTTATTTAGTCGGTCAGCGTCTTGATTCCATTATTGCATCCTCTACAAGCCTCCATGTACAAAACGAAGCCCTGGATGAATACGATTCAGTCCTTATTGAAGTCAATCACCAATACATTTCAATTCATAATACGAGACTTGAATCCGAGGGGTTTGTCAGGTATTGGGATGTTATAAAGCTACATCCATCTGAACTAAATCGAGAAGAAGAGGACGAAGATAATGTTCTGTATCATATTTCTGTTGATCAGCTCTTTGTTACAGAGATCAGAGGTATTTCTATTTTTGCAAAAGAAGTAGAAACAGATGACATTACCTTAATGGTAGATGAAATGATTGTGTTTGACCTTGAGGATGGACGAGAGGTCGGCTTAGTAGCGAGGAAGGAGAAATCAGGTGTAGGTATACTATTTGAAAAAGAATCCATTAATAGGATCGCTCAATCTTGTATAGAGCGTTGTCGATGTGGATGAAAACAAATGATCCCAGGTTGAGTGTTTAATTCTAAGGAAGAAGTGGGTATAAATTATTGTGGTCAACAAAAGAACTTCCAAGGAGGTATCTACAATGGCTAATAACAGTAACAATCAAGGTAAAAGTGGCGAGAACCGAACAGAGGGACAAAACAAAGAGTACGGCCGCCAGGGGAAATACGCTAAAGGGAATAAGAAGAACTCCAGTGATAACGAATAGTATGTACACAATGAAAAGACTGGCCTAGAAGTCTGTAATGGACTTCCTGAGGCCAGTCTTTTTTATGTAACAGGGTTGTAGATTAGAGCTTTTCTCTAATGTCCGTTATTCAATCTCTTCGAAATATTTACCCTCTTCTGGAGCTTCATCTTTAGGAGCTAGTACCCCAACTTGGGCGATTCCATCTTCTTTTACAAGATAATTGTAAAACCAATCTGGTTCCTCTTCAAAGGCGACTGTTATGAGGGAGGATGACGTGTCACCTTGTTCTTGTGGCTTTAAATGATACGTTGCATCAGGAAACTTTTCATTTAAATAAGAGCTCAGTCGATCAACCCCAGGTTCACCTTCTAATGCTTCTGCTTTCTTAAATCCATCCGGAATAGTGGCAGGGGGAGTTGATGTGTAGGTTGAATAGGCGAAAAAGATAGCTAAACAAGCGCCTACTGCCAATAAAATTTTATTTCTCTTAATCCCGCCGATCACGATGAGAATGATGGCGATTGGAGCGACAAATAGATAAGCCATTGATGTTCCTCCTCAAAATGAGTAATCTGCTTGGTTTTTCCAAGTGTTCATTTTGTAATATAGGGGTTGAGACCGGCCGCGTCAATAGGAATATTCAGGTATGTCTCGTTAGAATTTTGCGAGTAATTTCGTTGAAAGCCCCGGAAAATCTTGATATGATGGGCTTAGTAGATCACTCTACAAAAAGGAGCTATGCATATATGGACTTTAATATTTTCATGCAAGACGCTGTTGGTCAGGCTCGTAATGAAATTGAATCGGTTGGTTACGAACAGCTGACAACACCTGAAGAAGTAGACGAAGCATTACAGCGAAAAGGAACTACACTCGTTATGATTAATTCTGTATGTGGTTGTGCTGGTGGTGTAGCACGCCCAGCTGCGGCCCACTCTGTTCATTACGATAAACGTCCAGATCACTTGGTGACGGTTTTTGCTGGCCAAGATCGTGAAGCTACCAATCGCGCTCGCGAATATTTCGAAGGCTTCCCTCCATCTTCACCATCTTTCGCGTTCTTAAAAGACGGTAAGATTGTAACGATGGTAGAACGCCACGACATTGAAGGATTTGATCCAATACAGGTCGTAAATAAACTACAAGCAATCTTTGACGAACATTGTGAAGAAATTTAAGTGAAAAGATGGTCATACTTGGCCATCTTTTTACTCGTTTAAATGGAAATGTTACCGAAATTAAAGGAGATTAAGACGTGAAGATTGGATATCGAACGATTAAAACCGCTGTAGGGACCCCTATAGCGATTTGGATTGCTCAAATCCTAGCCTTAACGAATTTCGCTTCGGCTGGAATCCTTACCATACTTTGTATACAAAACACGAGAAAACGCTCTATAATGAGTGCATCATCCAGGTTTGCAGCTTGTTTATTGGCAATGGCCTTTTCCTACGCTGTATTTGAAACGATTGGCTATCATCCTCTTGCAATTGGAATCATGCTGATCTTATTTATTCCCGCAACGGTAAAATTAAAGGTGAAAGAGGGAATCGTAACAAGCTCTGTTATTATTCTGCACTTATATGGTTCAAACAATATTGGCTTAGAAACCCTCATTAATGAATTTTTACTGATTGTCGTTGGCATAGGTGTAGCCCTAATTCTGAACTTGTACATGCCTAGTCTTGAAAGCAATTTAAAAGAGAAACAAAAACAAATCGAGGATAACTTCAGCATTATACTTAAAGAAATTGCTGAATTCTTAAGAACAGGTGACCAAAAATGGTCTGGGCAAGAGTTAACTGAAACGGCTCTTATGCTTGAAGATGCAAAGAGCTTGGCTTACCGAGATGTGGAGAACCATTTGCTTCGTAATCATCATGAATATTACCACTACTTTCAGATGCGACAGAAGCAATTTGAGTTACTTGAACGCATGTTGCCCCATATCAGTCGTGTTAACCATACTTATCAGCAGTCGATGATCATGGCCGAATTTTTTGATGAGCTTTCAGACAGCGTCCACCCGGGAAATACAGCAGTACTATTCTTAAAGCAAATTAAAGAAATGAAAGAAGGCTTTAAAAAGGGAGAACTTCCTCAAACGCGAGAAGAGTTTGAAGAGCGAGCAAGTTTATTTAATTTGTTAAATGAAATCGAACAATATTTAATTATCAAGCGATCGTTTAAAAAGAGTGATATTTAGTAACTTGAGCGGGCAAGCTACCACTAAAATCATACCGAACAGGAGGTGTTGTGGTGAAAGGTTTGCTCGTTTTTATTTTGCTCGTTTCTCCAATTTGGCCGATTGGGGAAAATCCCTCAAGAGGCTACCCGTTTGTAATTGTAAATAAAACGACGAATGAATTAGCTTTTATGGATGATGGTAAAATACAAGGTGTCTACCCGGTTGCCACAGGGAAAACATCAGATCTAACTCCAGAAGGACTTCACACGATTACAGTTAAAGCGAAAAATCCATATTATCGAAAATTGAATATTCCAGGTGGAGATCCGAAGAATCCGCTTGGAACTCGTTGGATCGGATTCGATGCTAAAGATACGGATGGTCGAATTTACGGGGTGCACGGTACCAACAGACCTGATTCGATTGGGAAATATATATCGAACGGTTGTATTAGAATGAATAACAAAAATGTAGAAGCTCTCTATGAAAAGATTCCAATTGGCACTAAGATTCTTGTCACTTCTACCAATAAATCCTTTCAGCAACTAGGTAAAGAATACAAAGCTATTGATTAATAGCATAGAAAAGAGCTCAGAACAGTTTCTGAGCTCTTTTTCCATTTTATTTTGCCGTAACTGCTTTTGTAAATTTATCAAGATCATTGTGTGCAATTCTTGTAATAGCCCCGTCCTCATTAAAATTGATTCTTCCTGATAGTTCAACTGTTTCATTCTCTTCCTTAGCTTTAGTAATTTGGACGTTAACGGTATACGTATAGGCGTTATCCACTGACTCTACTGGTTTTATTGTTAAATCCTCAACATTCATTTTCCCGTCGATACCTTGGACCTTACTGTGAAATAAGTTAATCGAACGATTGGCTATCGCATCATCGTAATAGCTTTCTGAGAAATATGGCTTAAACTCTTCGGCGTAATAAGTCTCGATTTCACTAGCTGATTGTTGTATATTATCGTAATTCTCAGCTAGTTCTTCGCTTGGGCCAGAGAACATCTTCTTGACTACGATTTCAGCTGTTGCAGTATCTTCATCTTTCTCTGCTGAGTCTACAGAAGAACACCCAACCGCAAGTAATAAGGCTCCACATATCGAGATTAACTTCCAGAGCATGTTGCTTTTCACATTCATTAAAAACCCTCCAACCTCTTTGTTACTCTTATTTACGTTTAAGCCGAAGTGAGGTTTCAGAATATTCCATAAAAATGTAAAATCAATGGATTCATGAAGCAGAGCTCGTCCTCATAGAGTAGTGGGAGGGGGGGGATTCAGTGGGGGTAGAACTGATAAGTATGCTAGTGGCTTCTTTATGTACAGTGCTCGGTGCTTTGCCAGTATTGCTAATAAAAAACCTTTCTCATAAGGGGCGTGATGTGCTTCTTGCCTATACCGCTGGCGTGATGGTGGCAGCATCAACGTATGGACTTATTCCTTCAGCTTTAAAACTATCGAATGTACCTGTCTTAATAACAGGAATTTTAGTTGGAACTGTGGTGCTGATGCTCCTTGAAATCCTTTTACCTCATCAGGACTTAGAACATGAAGTGGAAAAAGTATCACGTTCTTCTATTTTATTGTTTATTATCGCAATGTCTCTCCATAATGTACCTGAAGGTTTATCAGTAGGCATTAGCTTTGCAAGTGATTATAGAGATTTAGGATCGATTGTAGCGTTTGTTATTGGACTACAAAATATGCCTGAGGGCTTTCTAGTGGCTTTATTTTTATTGCTGCAAAAGGTTCATCGACTGAAAATGATAATACTGGTGAGTGTGACGGCTTTAGTGGAGCTACTAGCGGCGTTGGTCGGACTGTGGTTTGGACAATTTTTTAGCAACGTTATTCCATATGGACTTGCCTTTTCTGCAGGTGCGATGCTTTTTATTGTCTATAAGGAATTGATACCTGAAAGTCACGGCGATGGGAATGAACGAGTAGCTACGCTCTCATTTATTTTGGGGTTTATAAGTATGATTTTTTTGACGGATATAATGAGGTAATGGGAGAGTTCTTCAATAGAGGGGCTCTTTTTTATGAGGAATAGCATCAAAAAAAGGGAACGCCGTTATCATGGAGTTCCCCTGGTCAATTAAAGCCCTGAAGAATATGTAGTTCTACCTATGTACTTCTTAACAAAGTTAGATCTCCAAATAGCGAATCCTATAAAAGCGCCGAGCATATTTAGGATGAAATCATCAATATCAAATCTTCCTCTTCTTGTAACTACTTGTACGAATTCAATCACAAAAAGCAGTAATGTCATTGAAATTGCAAATATACTTACTTTGTTCGCTTTTTTTAAGAAGAATGGTAGATAAATGCCCATGGGAAAGAACAAAATTACATTTCCAAAAAGATTCTTAATGGGAATATCCATATTCATACTTTCATCAACTATCGCTGTCACATACGTACTTATTGTTTTGAACGGAACAATATTTGAGGATTTTCTGATATATTCAACCAGCGAAGTTTCCGAAAATGCATACCCTCTCGTGCCCATAAACAAAATTGACACTAATGCTAGTACATAAACGATGAAGGTAACCCCTGCAACAACTTTCATTCCTTTTTGCATCTTTTCCTCCTGCTTGTCTCCTCAATTCTTAGTAAAATTTAAAATTGTTTTTACAATAAGTTGGGAAATTTTGATAAACTAATTCTAGCATAGTATAGACTGTTATCAACAATATCCTTATCGAATTTAATAGGTAACAAACGCTTATTTTGTAAAGCGCTCTTTAATATCGGCGGTGAATATGAAAAAGATATAAGCTCTAGAATGTTAGTATTAAAAGTAAGAAGAAAGGGGTTTCGATATACAGGCAAGGTCCTTTTCAAATTACTTGAAAGGAGGAAGGCGGTTGTGGCTTAACGATCTAATATTAGCTGTAATGTGCTTATTTATGGTGCTTGGAGCACTAGATTACTATGTATTGAATCATAAATTATTATTAGGCTGGCGTTTCTATGAAGCATTTATGATGATGGGACCACTGGCTCTTTCTATGGTCGGCATCATTTCATTGGCTCCTGTTCTTGCCAAGTGGCTCGCTCCAATTATTGTTCCGCTATTTGAATGGTTTGGAGCAGACCCATCCATGTTTGCTTCCATGCTTCTTGCTATTGATATGGGGGCGTATCCGCTCGCTACATCTCTTGCTGATACAGAAGAAGCGGCTGTCTTCTCTTGGTCCTTATTAGGTACGATGATGGGGCCGACGCTAGTGTTTACAATTCCAATCGCTTTAACTGTTATACAAAAGGATGATCGGCCCTTTTTTGCGAAGGGGATCTTAATCGGAATGATGACCATTCCTCTTGGAGTTTTTACGGGAGGTTTTATCGCAGGTTATGAACCTCTTTGGATGGTTCGAAACCTTGTACCTTCTATTCTGCTTGCCGTACTTATTGCCATGGGTTTATGGCTTTTCACAAACGCTACGATTCGTTTCTTCGCGATATTTGGAAAAGGTGTAGAACTTATTGTAATTACGGGATTAGCAGCTATTATTATTGAAACATTAACAGGGTTTCCTGTTATTCCTGGGATGGCGCCTTTAAGTGATGGCATTGTTATTGTAGGACGCATCACGGTTACCCTTGCAGGAGCTTATCCGCTCGTTGCTTTTCTAAATCGGAAAGGAGAGAAGCTCTTTACCAGATTGGGGGCTAGCCTTGGACTGAATGCGACAGCTATGACAGGTCTTATGGCTTCCTTAGCTCATCACTTACCGATGCTGGGTACGATGAAGGATATGAATAGCAGAGGTAAAGTTGTCAACGCGGCTTTTGCTGTTAGCGGAGCGTTTGTTATTGGAAGTCACCTCGCTTTTGTAGCAGGCGTACAGAAAGAAATGATGATTCCTGTTATGATTGGCAAAGCCTTAGCTGGCGTTATGGCTGTTGTAATTGCTCTAGCAATGACTAGGAACATGGAGGACTCTAGCGGATGAACATCTTTTCTTACTGTTCGAATTCAAAGTAGTAAAGAGGTTCTGGGAGTATTTGTGCTGTTGGAAAGGTAACTAATCTTTAGAAAAGGAAGTGTTGGCGTGAATCAAGTAAATGATCCAGCGCAAACCACAACCGAAGAAAAACACACTATGATTCAAACCGTTGTAGATAAACAATTGAACATGTACGGTCGTGACATTGTTGCGATCGGAGTATATGGCTCAGTAGGAATTGGGAATGCGGGTCCTTACTCAGATATTGAAATGCATATCGTTACAAAAGACGGCGTTCAACTTGAGAGCTATGAATTTATTTATCCTCCTTATAAACTCGAGATTGGATCGATTGAACGATCAAAAATATTAGCAAAGGCTAAGAGATATGAATGTACATGGCCGATCTGGGCAGGATCATTTATAAATGTTCACCCTGTTTATGATCCTGAAGGTTTCTTTGAAACGTTGAAAGCATATCCTTATTCACATACCGAGGAAGAGAAGATGGGAGTGATGCGAGAGTTCATGATTTGGGAGCCTTATGAATGCATGGGGAAGATCCGTAACGCCTATACAAAAGGACACCTAACCTACATCCCACAAGGTGCTCACCAGCTTCTTAGAAAAGCTTCCTTATTAATTGGGCTACAAAACAATCGCTTTTACAGTACCCAGTCTAAAATGTTTGAAGAAGCCATGCAGCTTCCTTCCAAGCCCGCTGGTTTCAATGAGTTAGCTTTGCTAGTATTAAGCGGTGACCTAACCGACTCGGAACTTGTATATAAACATTGTGAAGAACTTTGGAAAGGCTTAAATAATTGGTTTGACGAACTCGGCATCCAATATAAAATAGCCTCACTCCCATTTTAGGCTTAGTATTTATATTAAATGTTTACATAAGTCCACTGAAGTAAGTCTGAATGTCTAAGCTTACGGAGTGGATACCAAAACAAGACAATAGACGAATAGGGGCTAAAGCCTCTATCATAGTAAGAAATAGATTAAAGTAGGTGGGAAGATGAATTTTATAGCGCTTGATTTTGAAACAGCCAATTCTTCGAGAGCTAGTGTTTGTTCTATTGGTCTCGTAGAATATGAAAATGGTCAGCCCAAACGAGAATATTATTCATTAGTAAAGCCGAAGCGAAATTATTTTGCTCCGATTAATATATCCGTTCATGGTATTACGCAAAAAGATGTGGAAGAGGCTTATGAGTTTGACACGTTGTGGCATCAAGACATCCAACCTCTTCTTGATGGGAAGTTTCTTCTCGCTCATAACGCTCAATTTGATATGGGGGTCTTGCGAGCGGTGTTAGATGAATATAACATTCCCTATCCAATGATTGCTTACAATTGTACGATGAACATATCGAAGAAGACGTGGTCGTTTCCTAGGTACAATTTAAAAGAGCTATCTCATCATCTAAATATAGATTTGAATCACCACCATGCTCTTGATGACGCTCGGGCAGCTGCGCAGATCTTCTTAGAAGCAGGGAAACATCTCGAAGCAAGTGATGAGAAAGAAGTTGTGGAAAAAAGCCAAACCATTAACGGAATGATGTTTGACGCATCTTATGAACCAGCGCGTCTAAATCGGAAGAAACGTGCGAGCAAAACGGGTCAAAATGCACAAGCTAAGCAGTATATGGCAGCCTCACGTGATTTTAATACGTCTCACCCGTTTTATAATGCTACGTTTGTCTTCACTGGTAGACTGAAATCACTTAAACGAGACGAAGCTATTCAGCGTGTCGTTGATCTTGGTGGTGACTGGGAATCTTCCGTTCAATCTACAACCAACTATGTTGTTGTAGGAAATCAAGCTTACGAGAATTATCTACAAGGTAAGAAAAGCAGTAAGTTAGAGCGTGTAGAAACACTAATTGCTCAAGGGCACTCCGTTGAAGTCCTTTCTGAGGATGAGTTTATCCGTCAACTTGAAACTGCTTAATAGGAAAATGCTCTAGGGGTGACCTTGAGCATTTTTTTATCATAAAGGGGGCCAATTATGGAAGATCTGTACAATCACCTAAAAGAGTTAGAAGAGACGTTACTCCAACCAGAAACTAGAAAATCTCTACAATCTTTGCGAAACTTATTAGCACCTTCTTTTTTTGAAGTTGGTAGTAGTGGTGAAGTTTTATATAAGGAAGGTATAACGACAGAGAATATTGGGGTTGTGGACATGACCTTATTTGATTTTGAAATCCATCCTCTTTCTGAAGAAGTAGTGCTGACGACATTCACTATCGATAATCACTTAAAGCAGCAACGCTCATTGAGGAGTTCGATTTGGAAACATATGAATGGGAATTGGATGATGGTTTTCCACCAGGGTACAATTGCCAAAGAAACCTATAAAGAAAATCGGAGAGAATTATGAAAAATCCCTCACCATTTCAAAAGAGAATGCTCGTATTTAAGATAATCATAGTGGTTGCATTTGTAACTCTGCTTCTTTTTCTAGTGCGAACGATGTTTATTTATTAATGAGAAATGGTTGTTTTTCGTTAAATCACTTTACTATTGATCAAGGCAACCGGAAGCGCTGTCTATACATTGTAAAATAGAGCGATTTCATATTATGATAAGTAGGAAATGAAAGGGAGAGGGAGGAGTGTTCTCATGAGTACAGATGTAAAGTATGCGATACAAGATGTGTATCCAGATGATTTTTCCTGGTGTTACGGTTGTGGGCGATTAAATGAGAAGGGACACCAGTTTCGGACTGGGTGGGACGGGGACAAAACCGTTACAATTTATACGCCAAAGGCTGAACACACAGCGATCCCTGGTTTTGTGTACGGAGGTTTACTAGCATCTCTTATTGATTGCCATGGTACAGGAGCAGCTTCATTAGCGTTACATAAGAAAAATGGCTATATGCCAGAGGATGGGGTAGAGGCACCTAGGTTTGTAACTGCATCTCTACAAGTCAATTATAAGAAACCTACACCACAAGGGCATTCACTAAAAGCAGTTGGTACTATTGAGGAAATTCATCCCAAGAAATATAAGATACATATAGAAGTTTTCTCAAGCGAGCTTTGCTGCGCTTCTGGTGAAGTGGTAGCTGTTAAGATGCCGGAGTCATTTGGTCAATCATCATAGAAGGACAAAAGGAGAGGTATTATGAAACAAATTGTAGCCATAATGCTCAGCATGGTTGCAATCGTTGTGTTTACAACGGTTTACTTTTATTCATCAACTGAAGGAATACGAGAAGAGATTTTTCAAGAGAATGGATATACGTTGGAGCTTGAGGATCCTGCTGTCACAGCTGATGTAAACATTCGAAAAGAGTGGATGAACGAGAAGAAAACGGACGTTGATGAAAAGGTTCTGGAAAAAGGTAGTTCCACTGTCATCTTGGAAAGCGTAAGTATTGACTCAGAAAGCAACTACACGCTCACATTTGATATCCGTCAAAGCTTTTCGGATGAAGAGAAAGGCGGTTTTCTGACTAGCTTCAATCGAGGAGTTGGAGAGGTGACCTTTAAGCCAAAAGAGAAGGTTGCTTTTTATACCGCAAATGGGGAACAAATTAGCATAGATAAGATCATGGTAGATGAAAGCTCAGGACCTAATGAACGCTATACGGTAACATTAAGTCGGGACTACCTAGTTGATGTACAGGATTACATTAGAATGGAATTGGATTATCAATATTATACGTATACACAAAAATAACCAGCTTCTGAGCTGGTTATTCTTGTAGATTCTGAGAAAAGGTGGGGAGCAGTGTCCTATTATGGGTGAAACTTCACGTTCCTTGTTTCATTAAACACAATTGTAAAAGGAAGGTTGTTCAAGGAGATCTGAACGTAATCTTCTTTTTCAATAAGGTGAGATGGAATACCTAGGTGTAACTTTTCTTTTCCATCTTCAAAATGTATTTCTGTACCATTGTAGATAATAGTCGTATCAGGGTCCGATGCTGTCGATGCGGTAATGTGAGCCCTGCTCTCTACATCATCTTGATGGATAACGTCAGGGTCCATCCTGAAACTAAGGGTCCGGTAAGGTGTTTCAATGTCACTTACTGGTTGATTCATAAGATTGATATTTAAAAATTCAGAATCAAAACGTAGTGATGCAAGGCTTACCTCAGCTTGATCGATGACTTTAATGAATTCTTCAGGCTGTTCTTCATATGTGTCTTTTTCTGCTAAATGATCTGGAAGTCTTGTAGTGTCCATTTTAAAAGTTAATGATTTCTCCCCTTTAAAACTCACTGTTTCTAATGTGAATTCCACCTCTTTCGGCAATGACTGGACTGCTTGAAACCCTGTAATAATATAATCATTTCTTAGTTCTTGTGTTTCTGTGTTTTCAATGAGCCAGTCGGAAAATTTAATACTCTCTCCTTGCTTTGTTATTGCAGAAACGTGAATGTTTTTTGGGGGATGACCACTGGGATGAGTAATGGTTACAAAGAGCTTTGTGCCATAAGTACCAAAATCAAAAGAATCAAGTACGATTTTAAAATCATTGTATGTAAACGTTTGGTCTATCTTCATGCTTTCGATTATATCTGGTTGTGCCTTGAAAGAGACCGATATGTCTACCTTTTCCTCTTTTCCATTTACGTTAATCCTGGGCGAGCCTTTGACGTTCAATTTTTTCCCCTCAATAGGAGGATTAGAACCAATCTTTAATGGCATGATGGAGTAAAACTGATCACCAAATTGAATGCCAAATTTACTCTCTATGTCTGAATCCGTTAGAAGAGGAGGTATTGATTGGTTATTGTGCCTTATTGTAAAAGATTGATCGTTCGCAGTTTGTGTATACAGTTGTGGTACTGGTTTCTCCTCATTATTATTTGTAGAAGCCTTTCCGATTGAAGCGACATCCCGGTGATAGAACAAGAATATCGTTTGCCCATTGTACCAAGCTTGGTCTATCGTGACCTCCGCTTGAACACCAGGTAATTCATACGTTTTATTGATTTCCTCTACAAGTGAGGATTCTTCTGCTCGCTTTAATGCAGGGACTTGTTGGTAAAAGTATTGTTTTACCTCATCCATTGACGTTGCCATTTTAACTTGTGGCAAATCAATCTTTTCTACTTCTTCGGGAGAGTCAAATACAGAATATAGTCCAATGCCAATTATGAGAACCAAAGTGATTCCCACCATTAATTTATTCCTCATTTAGTTTGCTCCTTAATTTATGTGGTATTTGTATCCTATCAAAATTTCATATACTTGTGGGTTCTGAATGGAAACTTTTGTGAAGTGTGGTGTGATACTATGTGGAAGGTATCGTGTTTACCTATTAAGGGGGGGATAGCATTATGAAGAAGTGGATCGGTTCGATTGCTGTGGTAATAATGCTAGGTAGTATAGGTGTTACTTTTTTTCTCCAAAGGCCAGATTATAGAAATATGGACATTATTAAAATAAGAGAGAATCATATTGTCATAACTCCACCTGCAAGAGATCCTGAAGCTGAATATCCCGTATATAAAATAATGATTAAGAGCAGTACCGTCATTATAGGTTCAGAAGATATAAAAGGGCTCAAGATAGGAGATACAATAGATGTTTGGATTGAGGCTATAGAAGACCAGGAGGTAGCAGCTAGAATTATTAAAAATGAGTAGCGTCTAGTAGTGTACTCCTGTGAGAGGAAGAAAGCTAAATGAAAAGTAATATGTTGTTCATAGTATTTATACTTATTACATTATCAGCTTGTAGTTCAGCAGAGACTTATACATTCTGGACAGAAGAAAACTTTCAACAAATTCAGCGATTAAATGAGGCGAATATTAGGTATGAAATAAGAAATGGTGAGATTTGGGTAAGTGAAGGGGATATGGATAAAGTGGTTGCATGTTGTTCTTGAGGCAATGTATCTAACAGGGGGGTATAAATTGGAAAAGCGAGCCAGGTCGTCACCTGACTCGCTTTGTTATCGTACTTAGGAAAAAATGATTTACTCATTTATCTTGCTTGCTTATTTGCAAGGTACGTGTTTGATTAGATATTCAAACACTGCCGCGGTTTATAAATTCTACAAGGTAGTTTTTCAACTTAAACGACGCAATCCCTACCTCTATTGCATCCTCACAGCTCCGAAGCTGATCCAGTGTGATTAAGTTGTATTAAAACATAGCAGAATGCCAGTCTCATACACATCACTCTTTCAATTTCCGATATAGTTACCTTTTAGCGAAGGCACAATAACCAATTATAGTATCTTACTTGTGAAAAGTCAATATGTTTCTTAACTGCTACAACAACTACCTTTAGAAAGGGAACTAATTATTAGGATACCCTGACTTTACGAGTTATAAACCTGCAAATATTATTCTTGAAAATCTTCACTGTAGAGCTCTTCTGTAGATGAGTCATTTTTCGACTTGGTTTTCTTTTGTTCTTCTACTTGTTCTTGACGCTGATCTTCTGTTGGCACACCATCAATCAATCCTTCTTTTTCTTTTTTCTCTTTAAAGCTTTGATCATCTTCTGTTAGCTTTCGGTTCTGTTGCTTATTTTTATTAGCCATGTTCAACCCTCCGCTTTAATACTTTAGGGATATATTTCCTCTTATGTAACTGAGTTAAACCGAAAGAGCACATCGATAGAAGTAATCTTGTGTTTCGTAGATCTTCTGTGTGATATTGTTAGGATAGAAAGAAAGTTACGCGGAGAGGAATGCAGAAGCACTTGAGAATACTAGCGAATATTGTAGCTTTTTTAATACTGCTTTTAGGGACAGGCGCTTTACTTTTGTGGTTTATTGCCAACACAGACTCTTCAGGGAACTCAATGGGAGTATTTCAGCCGTTAGAAAAGAAAGACGCCCCTATGCCTACTGAACTGCACCCGGAAGTTGAAGAAGCTAAGAATGAATTACTTAATAGAGCTAAGGAGAGTGGGATTTCTGTAGTTATTACAGATGGTCACCGCTCAATCGAGAGGCAAAATGAACTTTATGCACAAGGACGATCGGATGAAGGTTCTGTTGTTACTCATGCAGATGGTGGAGAATCGTATCATAATTATGGACTTGCCATTGATTTTGCATTAAAAACCAACAGTGGAGACGTGGTATGGGATACAACTCGTGATGGGAATGGAAATGGAAAGTCGGACTGGATGGAAGTCGTATCCATTGCAAAAGATTTAGGTTTTGAATGGGGGGGAGATTGGAGTTCTTTTAAAGATTATCCTCACCTCCAAATGGACTTCGGACTTTCTATTCGCGAGTTGCAATATGGAAAGAGACCAAAGATAGAAAAAGATAATAACAAAGCTACTTCAGAGAGCGAATCCTCATAGTTAGAGGTTCGCTCTTTTCTTATGTATATTTTGTCCTATTCTTTTATATATTTTGTAATAATCAAAAAATTCTTTGAATTATATTGATTGTTTTGATAATTTAGTATGTAGGGTATTTTGAAAGCGCTTTTATAAAAAGGGAGGAATACATATGAAACGAGCAATCCATTTATCGAATCGGCTAATGCAACGATACTTACCGGATCCATTTGTGTTTGTCATCATACTTACACTCGTTGTTTTCTTACTCGGTATGGGAGTCACGGGAAGTACGCCTGTTGCCATGGTTCAATATTGGGGGGAAGGGTTCTGGAACTTATTATCCTTTTCTATGCAAATGGTATTAGTTCTGGTAACAGGATTTGTGTTAGCGAGTAGTCCATTTTTTAAAAAGATGCTTAGTGCATTAGCTTCTAAACCGAAGTCACCAGGGCAAGCGATCGTGTTTGTCACATTGGTATCATTACTCGCAAGCTGGGTGAACTGGGGGTTTGGTCTTGTTATTGGCGCGTTATTTGCGAAAGAGCTAGCTAAACAAGTGGGGAATGTTGATTATCGTTTACTAATAGCTAGTGCTTATTCAGGTTTTATCGTATGGCACGGTGGATTAGCGGGTTCTATTCCGTTAACAATTGCGACACCGGACCATTTCTCGCAAGATATCATAGGTATTATTTCGACTAATGAAACTATTTTTTCTGTATTTAACTTAGCGATTGTCGCATCATTATTTATTGTATTACCTATTCTGAACCACAGAATGATGCCATCTAAAGATGAAAGGGTCTTGATTGATCGATCCATTTTAGAGGAAGGACGTGATTATCAAGCTGCTTCTGTGGAAAAGAGTGAGCTTACACCAGCTGATCGTTTAGAGAACAGTAAGATTCTAGCCATGATTACAGGCGTGCTTGGTCTTGCGTTTTTAGTCTATTATTTTGTAAGTAATGGTTTTCAACTCAATTTAAATATCGTCAACTTTGGTTTCTTATTCCTTGGGATTCTGTTTCATGGAACGCCGAAAGCATTTATTGAATCTGTCAAAGAAGCAGTAAGCGGGGCAAGCGGGATTATCATTCAGTTCCCGTTTTACGCTGGAATTATGGGGATGATGGTTGCATCAGGTTTTGCACAAGAGATGTCTTCGTGGTTTGTAAACATTTCAACTGAGTTTACGTTCCCGTTCTTCGCATTCATCAGTGCGGGGATTGTAAACTTCTTCGTCCCTTCAGGCGGAGGACAGTGGGCAGTGCAAGCACCGATTATGCTTGAAGCTGCAAAAGAGTTAGGGGTCTCGATTCCGAAGACAGCTATGGCAGTTGCTTGGGGAGATGCATGGACAAATATGATTCAACCATTTTGGGCATTGCCAGCCTTAGCAATCGCAGGTCTTAAAGCTAAAGACATTATGGGCTTTTGCTTGATCGTGCTTATCGTAAGCGGCATCTTCATCTCACTAGGACTACTATTCTTATAATATCTTTACCACAATAAAGAGGTAAAGGGTGTCTGGCACGCGTTCTTGCTGTACAGTAGTGAAGGGTGCCAGACACGCGTTAGTGATGTGAAGTAGTGAAGTGTAATCGTAATAAGAAAACAGGCCCGGAGTGCGGGCCTGTTTTTGTTTAAAATACTTTTGTTGTCCAGTCTTCGCAGTTCCATACGTCAGTTACGATATCCTGGTAGAAGTCTGGTTCGTGAGAGATAATCAGGACGCTTCCTTTATAATCTTTTAACGCGCGTTTTAGCTCTGCTTTCGCCTCGACATCGAGGTGGTTGGTCGGTTCGTCGAGAACAAGCAGATTGGTTTCTTTATTAATTAGCTTACATAAACGAACTTTGGCTTTCTCGCCACCACTTAACACTTTCACTTTACTTTCGATGTGCTTCTGCGTTAAGCCACACTTAGCAAGGGAGGAACGAACTTCATATTGTGTAAGGTGACGAAATTCTTCCCAGATTTCTTCTATACAAGTGTTGTTACTTTCTTCTTTCAACTCTTGTTCAAAGTACCCGATATGGAGGTGATCGCCAAGCTCAACAGAACCTGAGACAGGCTGAATTTCTCCTAAGATACTTTTAAGCAAGGTTGTTTTACCAATTCCGTTCGCACCTGAAAGGGCAATCTTCTGATTACGTTCCATCTCTAAGTTCAATGGTCTTGAAAGAGGTTCATCGTACCCAATTACAAGATCCTTCGTTTCAAATAAATATTTGCCTGGTGTACGGGCTTGTTTAAAATTGAATTGTGGTTTTGGCTTTTCAGAATCAAGTTCAATAACGTCCATTTTATCAAGCTTCTTCTGACGAGACATCGCCATTTTACTTGTAGCAGCATTTGCCTTATTGCGGGCTACGAAATCTTTTAAGTTGGCAATTTCTTTTTGCTGCTTCTTATAGGCAGCCTCAACTTGTTGCTTCTTCATTTCGTATACACGTAAGAATTCATCATAGTCACCAGGGTACCGGGTAAGCTCTTGATTCTCCATATGATAAATCAAGTTTACAACGCTATTTAAGAATGGGATATCGTGAGAAATTAAGATAAAGGCATTCTCATAATTCTGAAGGAACGTCCGCAACCAGTCAATGTGTTCTACGTCCAAGTAGTTTGTAGGCTCGTCAAGTAGCAGGATATCTGGTTTCTCAAGAAGTAGCTTAGCGAGTAGTACCTTTGTACGCTGTCCACCACTTAAATCGTTCACATCTCGTTCTAACCCAATATCATCCAGGCCGAGTCCGTTTGCGACTTCTTCTACTTTGGCATCAATGGTGTAGAAATCATTGTTTGTTAACTCGTCTTGCATACGCCCCGTCTCTTCAAGGAGCTGCTCAAGTTCTTCTGGCTCTACCTCGCCCATTTTGGCAAATAAACCATTCATTTCTGTTTCAATATCAAATAAATATTGGAACGCTGTTCGTAAAACATCACGGATCGACATCCCCTGTGCTAAGTCTGCGTGTTGATCTAAATATCCAACTCGCACACGTTTTGACCAGTTGACTTTTCCAGCATCAGGCTCTAGTTTGCCTGTAATAATATTCATAAAAGTAGACTTACCTTCACCGTTGGCTCCGATAAGTCCAATGTGTTCTCCTTTTAACAAACGAAAAGAAACGTCTTCAAAGATCGCACGATCCCCGAAGCCGTGACTTAAGTTTTTTACTGTGAGTAAGCTCATGTTTTACACACCTTTTCCTTCGATAAGTTCATGCTTGTCTATTATAAAGGTCATTTCCTATTTGCGATAGTAGGAGCGGGCAAAATTTCTTAGAAAGGTGCGTGCCATTTTAAGGTTGTTTTAAATCGAGACGTCGCAACCCATATAAATCCAGAACACTAAAACCGATTTTTGAAAATATAGGGAGGATAATGAAAGCAAGAATCTCCATTGTTTCTCGAGTTACATCTAAACCGGATGAACCGAGTATCCAAGCGGTTGGATAGAGTACCCAAAAGACAGTCAGGTATAGGGCAATTCGTTTGTAATGTCTTGATAATCCTTTCCCTGTATGATCAGCCATTCGTTTTAATGGATACCATATGATATACAAAATGAGACAAAGCGCTAGTACACCTAGAACATACCATATATATTTTACAGTACCATCAGAGAAATCTGCTATTAAACCAGTCAAAATCATGAATACGTCAGCAATCACAAGCGAGAACAATAGGGCAATATTTTTCTTCTTATGTTCAATCATTGCTGTTAACCCCAGTGCAAGTAGGAGAAGAGGGGTAGTGATGACCCAGTCGAGGTAACGAGCAAAATAAATCGTCTTATTGGCTTCCTCGAGAAGCCCCTGACCTAGGGCAATGGATAAATAGGCAACCCCTGACCAAGCTGGAATGGTAATGGCAAGTACATACTCATACGAAGGGACCCCTTTAGGATTTAGGCTTAAAAAGTAAAAATAAATAGCCCCGATCATCATGATGACAAAATAGGCCCAATGCATGCCGGTTACAAATGAACTCATAACAACTCCTGCCTTTCTTTATATAGTAGGATTATGGTCGAAGCTACAAGCATTTAAACCTATTGGAGGCTTATCTGAAGGGGAATCTTGTTTCAATCGAGAATGTAATGGTAAGGGAGGTGCATAACCGTTTGGATAGATTATTTTTATCCTGAACCTTCAACATTGACCTCAACTATACGTGAAAAGTTACCGACTCTATATCATTCAGTTGCAGTAGTTTACTCTCCTTTTGTTCAAATGCCTAAAGGATGGGTTGAAAAAGAACGGGTAAGGCAATGTAGTGAAAATCCGTTAATAAATAACAAGGAGATTTTACATTACGGGAAATTAGTATCGTGGAGTGAAGTAAAGGAAAAAACAGGGTTAACGAAGGATGAGCAAATTTCCGTCGCTATGGGTACTTATTATGGGGGGTTACATCAGTCCGCAAAGCGCCAAGATTTATTTGCCACGGTTCAACATTCAATAGGAAGTGATATTATTTTTCCCTATGAAGATAGCTTGCCTATACTACTTCTCCCACCTTTTCTCTCTATGTTAAAAGAGGTGGGGTGCACAAAAGCTTATTACTCACAGCTTAATGTAAAAAGAGGAACAATAGATTTAAACGATTATTGTGATGAGGAATTAGTTTCTCTTTGTGAACAGCCTACCACCCTTATTGGGGACAATGGAGCACTTGGACTCACATGTCACTTCGATAGCCCCTTTAGTCTCTTGTTCTCCACTCATGCCTCACTTGAAAAGTGGATAAACCATAATAGTCTTGAAGGCTTTCAGTGTGATGAAAAGACGAAATTGACCTGGGATTTAGAAGGGTTAGGAATAAAATAAAAAGCGAACCAATTTTATGCATGGATTGATAAGTGATTATAGTTTCAAACTAGCAAACTTGAAATAAGTAAGAGAGGGTGGACATATGCTTGAGTCTGTAGATCTTTCCTTGAAGATAAATGACAAAAAGCAATACAAAAAAGAGTTAAAAGAAACCCAGTTGGAGTTACTTCAGCTACAACGATTATTAGTTGATCACCAGGTAGGGTGTCTAATTGTTTGTGAAGGATGGGATGCAGCAGGGAAAGGAGGCGCCATTAAACGACTGACAAGCGGCCTTGACCCACGTGGCTTTGAAGTGCATCCAATAGGGGCACCTACATCAAAAGAAAAGAGTCATCATTATCTGAAGCGCTTTTGGACGAAGTTGCCACCATACGGCAAAATTGCTATATTCGATCGTTCCTGGTACGGGAGGGTTCTGGTCGAGCGAGTAGAAGGATTTGCCAGTGCGGAAGAATGGGGGAGAGCGTATGAGGAATTGAACCAATTTGAACGTAATCTCGTCCTTGATCAATACATCATTATCAAGTTATGGTTCCATATTTCAAATGAGGAACAGCTTAAGCGTTTTAAGGAGAGAGAAGCGGATCCCTTAAAACAATGGAAAATTACTCAAGAGGATTGGAGAAATCGAGCTAAATGGGAAATGTATGAGGAAGCTGTAGAGGACATGCTACATAATACTTCAACTCCTGAAAGCACGTGGCATGTGATAGAAGGGGAAGATAAATATTTTGCCAGAGTGAAAACGAACAAAATTGTTATACAGGCCATTAAAGAAAGATTAAATAAGGAAGCTCCATAAGATCTAGACATAGTTATTAAGAGATTAAGCAGTTATGGAAGTTTATTCAAAAGGAAGTGAGACAAGCCTGTATAAGAGAAAATGCTAAACCGCTCAGAAGTAATCCTGAGCGGTTTAGAGGAAGTTCTGTTAAACAGTCAGCTTTGAAAGCTGCTCTTCAATGTCTTGCTCCATATCGATCGTGTCTGTTGTACACTCGAAACGATTCACGACTTCTCCGTCTGTATTGATTAGGAATTTCGTAAAGTTCCATTTAATAGAATAGTCATCAGTAAGGTATTCAGGATGCTTTTCGTTTAGAAGTGGAATGAGTATTTTAGCAACAGGGTGTGTTTTATCAAATCCTTCGAACGCTTTCTCTGCTGATAGGTGAGCGAAGACTGGGTGAGCGTTTTCGCCTCTTACATCGATTTTTTGGAAGAGGGGGAACGAAACTCCATAGTTTAACAGGCATGTTGTTTGTATCTTCTCATTTTCATCAGGTTCTTGGTTGTCGAATTGATTGCATGGAAAGCCTAAAATGACAAGTCCTTTGTCCTGATAACGTTCATGAAGACGTTGGAGGTCCTCGTATTGATATGTAAATCCGCACCTTCCGGCAGTATTCACGATCAACAGTACTTTACCTTTATATTGATCTAGTGATTTTTCTTGTCCATTCATAGCCATAGCCGAATAATTATAAATACTCATGTAAATAACCTCCTAATAGATTGAGGGAAAAGGATTAAGTCTTTTGGCCCATCTATAAGTATGGCAATATATACCCGTAATGGCAAATGATAAGAATGTAGAAAATTAAAAAAGGAGGATCTATCCTTGTATAAATTAAAAACACAGCCTAATGATCGAAGCGTACTAGAGTTCATTGAACAAATAGAGAGTGTAAAAAAGCGTGAAGATGCTTATCGACTGCTTGACCTTTTTACCGAAACTACAGGATGTGAGGCAAAGATGTGGGGGGCATCGATTATTGGGTTTGGTTCTTATCATTATAAATATGACTCAGGTCATGAAGGGGATGCTCCTGTTGTTGGTTTTTCCCCAAGAAAAGCGAAGCATAGCCTCTATTTAGCACAAGGGGAACCAAACCGTGAAGCACTTCTCACTCAACTAGGAAAGCATAAAACAGGTAAGGCGTGTGTATATGTTAACAAACTTGATGATATTGATATGGAGGTGCTTCGTTCACTCATAAAACAATCTATAAATTTCATCAATGATCAATACCCTACTACAATGAAATAATCTAATTTAAAAGATGTTCTTCTATAATAGAATTAGTTTCTAACTGTCTAAATAGCGTCGTCACTCGCTTGCATCATTTACTAGATTTTCTCCCACACTTTTAGTCTGTTTGTTGTAACGAAGGAATAAAATAAAAATAGACGTTTATAGATTACAAGGAGGGCATGTTGTGGATCGAACTTACTTTGTGACGGGGTTTCCAGGATTTATTTCATCAAAATTAATTCAGAAGCTTTTAGTAGAGGATCCAAACGCTCAATTTGAGTTGTTGGTTTACAAGGATCAATACAAGAAGGCTGCTAAAGAGATGGCTAAGCTTGTTCAGGATTCTAGATTTACTCTTATTAAAGGCGATATTACTCTGCCTGATTTAGGGATGGACCAAGAAACTAAAAATCGGCTATATAATCAAGTGACCCACGTCTTTCATTTAGCAGCTATTTATGATTTGGCTGTTCCTGAAGATCTGGCTTATCAGGTAAATGTAATAGGTACAGAACATGTGGTGCAGTTTGTGAGACAGCTCTCTTCTTTAGAGCGGTTTGTCTATTTTAGTACAGCTTTTGTTTCCGGAGATCGGTCGGGAGAGATATTTGAGACAGAACTAGAGTGTGGGCAGTCCTTCAAGAATCATTATGAAGCTACAAAATACGAAGCGGAAGTGCGGGTACAAAGGTATATGCCAGAGCTTCCTACCACAATTATTCGCCCGGGTATAGTAATGGGAGATTCCCAAACGGGGGAAACAGCAAAATTTGATGGGCCGTACTTTGTAATGAGATTTCTTGATAAATTTGCTCGAATTCCCATTCCTTATATTGGTAGGGGGGCAGCGCTTATTAATCTAGTTCCAATCGATTATGTAGTAAACGCTACTGTGTTTCTAGCCCATAATCAGAGTGCGGCAGGAAGGGTATATCATTTAACAGATCCTAACCCGCTAACGGCGAGGGAGGCCTATCGATTAATTTGTGAGACCCTTCTTGGAAAGAAACCTTCCTATACGTTACCTACCTCGGTCGTGTATAAGACGCTTTCCGTTCCTTCATTCCGAAGATGGGTTCAGGTGGAGCGGGAAACGTTAGACTATTTCCAATTGAAGGCAGTATATAATTGTAATCAATCTTATGAACATCTGAAAGGGTCTGGTATTGAATGTCCGAATCTAGCAGACTACCTCCAACAAGAAGTCGCCTATTATAAAGAACACAGACATGAGCAGGATAAACTCATCCAAGTCAATTAATAAAAACAGCCAAAACCCATCAAATCGCTTCATAATTCAAAGCCTCGCTGGGATCGTATTATTTAGGTTCTAAATGCTCTGTATTCCTCTTAAATCATTTAAAATTTCTTTTTGACGTCTTTATTCACAATCTATATAATTAAACACTATGTGAAAAAGGTCGGAAATGAAGGGGAGAAACGCTTTCTAATAAAAAGGGAAAGATTCCAGAGCATCTAAGAACAAAATACGGACTATATCTAGCAAAAGATATAACAAAAACCAGGAGGAAAACAATGACAGACGAAACGAATAGAAGAACGGGGCTTGATTGGGTCACATTCATCATTAGTGGAGGATTCCTCATACTATTTCTTGTAATGTCCCTTGTTAATGACACACTAATGGGAGAATGGATTACAAGCGCGTTCGACTTTTCTGTTACATTCTTTGGAGCATTCTGGCAACTATTATTACTAGCTACATTTGTTGTAGGAGTTGCGCTAGCACTTTCGAAATATGGGAAAGTGAAATTAGGTAAGCTTGATACACCTGAATATGGACTTTTCCGTTGGGTGTCTATGATTTTGTGTACCTTATTAGCAGCAGGAGGTGTTTTCTGGGCAGCCGGAGAACCGTTGTACCATTACTTAACGACACCTCCTTTATTTGCAGAGGAAGGAATGAGCCCTGCTGAGTCTGTAGTTCCCGGATTAGCGCAAAGCTTCTTCCACTGGGGCTTTACTGCATGGGCGAGTCTTGGTACAGTCACGACTATTGTCTTGATGTATGCACATTATCACAAAGGGTATCCCCTTAAGCCACGTACGATGCTATATCCGATGTTTGGTGAGAAAATCTTTCGTAAAGGTAGCATAGTGGGCTCAGTGGCTGATATTGTATCTATTATTGCAGTGGCAGCAGGAACAATTGGACCGATTGGATTTTTAGGACTTCAAGTCGGGTACGCGTTGCAGTATTTGTTTGATATCCCTGATACGATTTTCACTCAATCTATTGTAATTATCTTTCTTGTAGTGGTGGCATCTATTTCAGCTGCTACAGGTGTCGATAAAGGGATTCAGCTTTTAAGTCGAATTAATGTAGGATTAGCTTTAATCCTGATGTTAGGCATGCTTATTCTAGGACCAACACTCTTTATTATTGATTCCTTTATTGGAGCTGAGGCTTACCAAATACAGAACTTTGTTCGCATGAGTCTCTACCGAGGAGATGACGGTTGGCTTGGTTACTGGACGATCTTCTTCTGGGGATGGTTCATCGGATTTGGACCTGCAATGGCAATGTTCATCAGCCGCATTTCAAGAGGTCGTTCAATTAGAGAATTAATTTTAGCTGTTGCAATCTTAGCACCAATCGTGAGTAACTTTTGGTTCGCGGCTGTTGGGGGAACTGGACTTTTCTATGAAATGGAGAATCCGGGAGCTATCTCTGACGCGCTCAATAACTCAGGAATGCCAGCTGCTGTTATGGCAATTATGGAGCAAGTTCCTTTTGGTACTGTGATGGCTAGTGGATTCCTTGTTGTAACAGTTGTATTCGTTGCGACTACAGCTGACTCTATGTCTTATTCTGTAGCCGTAACGCTAACAGGGCATGCTCATCCACCTCGTTTACTGCGCGTGTTTTGGGCGTTATTATTTGGAGCGATTGCTTCAACGCTACTTGGTATTGGAGAGAGTAGTATTCAAACGCTCCAAAACTTTATTGTTGTGACGGCTGTACCGGTATCCATTCTCATGTTACCACCTGTATGGTTAGCACCTAAAGTTGCCAGAGAGATGGCAGTTGATCAAGGTATCGTACTTGAGGAGAAACAACAGCAAACACAAGAATTAGAAAAGAAAACTTCATAAATAAATTCAAGAGGCCTAAATCGTTGTTGCGATTTAGGTCTTTTTTTATGTGATGATTAAAAAATATGTACCATTCCTTAGTTATTGAGGGATTGAAATTTATAACTACCCTAATGGGATAATATGTTAAACTAGTGGGAAGTAATTTTTCCTATTGAAAGTTGTCTTTAACTATATAGATGAATCTCTGAAGGGGGTATATCTTGATTGGTGAAACAGGCAGTATGATTGGCCATATCTCCTTGGGAAGAGTTGATTATCATAATCGTTCTGCTCGTATAGGGAAAGTGTTTGTCCATGACTGTATGAGGGGGAAGAAGGTCGCTCACGTAGCTATAGAGAAGGTGTTAAGACAAGCGTTTGAGGATATGGGATTACATCGTGTCACGCTAGGTGTATTTAGTTTCAATGAATCTGCCATTCGGTGCTATGAAAGAGTAGGGTTTAAAAAAGAAGGGCTTCTCCGCGATCACCGCAAGATCGGGGATGAATATTGGAGTTTATATGAAATGGCCATTTTAGAGGGGGAGTGGAGAGAAAAGAAATAAGAAAAAATCAGCTCTATAGGAGCTGATCATTTCTCTTATATCGTTTCGACTTCCCATTTTTCATTAACATATAGTCCTATAACTTGAACAGGAAAGCCCCAAGATTGTACAGCTTCAACAGCTTGTTTGATTTCTTCAATCTTCTGTTCACGACCAACCGGATTCCCTGCACAGTCATGGTGACCTGCTACCGCCATAATTTCAGATCCATGTGCATCGCAAGAAATGTTTACTTTCTCCTTCATGGAATCCACTTCAGAAGCAGCTCCTGCGAGAATAACTTTTTCCGGACCAGCTGCTGTGATCGTATCAACATATGGTGTATTGTATTGATTCTGCATCCACTCGTTTACCGGTAGCTGGACACGTCCGTCCATGCATGTAATAACAGTTGCAAATGTTTTTTCAGACATAATGGTCCTCCTAGCATAATAAGCTTTACAAATCTATTATATAGAAAAACTTCAAAAAGAAAAAGGTTCTCTTTATTATGTTAAGGTAGAATACTGAGTTTCCAGATAGGGTTTACTTTTGTATAGGTGAGATTGTTGAACATATATAGATACTCTGAAAAGGAGAGCGAAATATGAAAAAGAGAATCGGTTGGATTTCCGTTACTGTCTTGTTGTTATTAGTTATTGGTCTAATCGGTGCTGGAAATTACTTTTACGGAGTAGCGATCAACAGCAGTAGTGGAGCAGTTGATTTACATGGGGGCGAAGCAGACGTTGCGAAAGCGGCTAGTGTACTAGATGAAGAACAGCGGAAAGAAGAAATTGTTAGGGAATGGACTGAGGAGCAGGATTTTCAAGATATCGATTTGAAAACGAATGATGGGTTAACTCTTAAAGCTGTATACTTGGAGAATGATAATCCGAACGGAAAAACTGTTATTCTCTCTCATGGCTATAAAGGGAGTAAAGAACAAATGCCAGGGATCACAAAATTTTATTATGAAGAAGGCTATAATATTTTAAAGCCAGATGCCAGGGGCCATGGTGACAGTGAGGGGGATTACATTGGTTACGGTTGGCACGATCGTTTTGATTATTTGCAATGGATTGACTTTCTCGTTGAAGAAAAAGGGTCAGAATCGATTATCTTGCATGGTTTCTCCATGGGGGCTGCGACAGTTTTGATGACTGCTGGTGAAGATATGCCTAAAGAAGTTAAAGGGGTGATTGCTGATAGTGGTTATACATCGGTAAATGAAGAGCTAGCGCACCAAATGAAGCATCTGTATAATCTCCCATCTTTCCCTGTGCTTCAAGTTACAAGTATGGTAACGAATTTGCGGGCAGGATATACCTTTGAAGAAGCTTCAACAATTGATCAGGTGAAGAAGTCCGAAGTACCGATCTTTATTATACACGGAGAGGACGACGAACTAGTTCCGACAGAAATGGCAGAGCGTCTTTATGAAACAGCTCCTGGTATAAAGGAGCTATGGATTGCTCCTAATGCAACTCATACGGACGGTTATACGGTTGCGGAGAAGGAATATCAGAAGCGGATCAAGAAGTTTATAGAAGAGACAGAGTGAAAATAAAGTAAAGGCGAATTTTTTTTAAGATTCGCCTTTACTTTATTTGGGTCTATCTATAGTAGCGATTTAGACAAGTTGTCTTAATTAGTACATTGATTATAATGGTTAGTCAATATTGATAAGGAGGATACATATGACTGCAATATTCACCATTATTTTTATAATTGGTATTCTACTTGTAGGACTAGCTGTATATATGGGGCGAGATATAGAATACAAGCAATACACGTGGCTTAGCTATTTATCTTTAGGCATTCCAATCTTCCTTTTTATGCTTATGTACCTGATCCCCTCATCAGCTTCAGGAATTCTACTGATAGGGTTGCCTGTTGGGACACTTATAAGTTTAATCTGCTGTACTGTTGCCTTATTTAAAAAGGATGAAAAGAATATCTTGGCTGCAATAGGTCTGTTTCTTACTCTTATTTTGACAGGCGTTATTGTTATATTTGGTATATTTTTGTTTACACCCTATGCCCCTTAAAGATTATGTAAACTTAGCATCCTTTATCTTGGATAAAAAAGACCTCAACGATAAGACTCAGGTTGAAAGGGTATTGGTGAGATAATATGTTAGATCAAAACAAACTAAAAGCCTCACTTAATCGAAACAGAAGGTATGTCATTGGGATAGATGGTCTAAGTCGGTCCGGAAAAACGACCTTTGTAGAAAAAGTTAAAGCTAAACTGGAGAAGAAACAGATTGATTATACCATTATCCATCTTGATCATCATATTGTAGAAAAACGTAAGAGGTATCAAACGGAATATGATCCATGGATGGAGTACTATCATCTCCAGTGGGACGTTGAACGGTTAAGGAATGCGCTATTTCGTCAACTTGCTACAGCTTCTTCTCTTACCCTGCCTTTCTACTATTCTGCAAAGGATGAATGCCGAGACGAAAAGATCCGTTTACCTTCAGAAGGCGTAATTGTTGTTGAAGGGGTATTCTTACAAAGAGAAGAGTGGAGAGTTTACTTAGACCATGTTTATTTTCTCGACTGTTCTAGAGAAAAAAGGTTTAATAGAGAATCAGAACATACACAAGTTGATATAAATAAATTTCAGCAAAGGTATTGGAAAGCATAGGATTATTACATGAACACAGTCCATCCTTTATCAAAGGCCGACCATGTGTTGCTTACATAAACGATATTAAAAAATCCCCATACCATCTAAGTATGGGGATTTCTATTATTATGAAGACCCTAAAAAAGCAATAATTAGAGTTGCGATTAAAATAATTCCGATTAACAAGAGTGAGGCTTTACCGTAGTTTCTAACTGTCTCATTTTTATTCCCAAACGCCAACACGAAGATTGTAACAATGTTAACACCTGGGATTGCTAATAATATTAAATAAAGAAGCCATTTCTTAACCGAAACAACTTGATCTCCAAACTTCAAGTGACATCACCTTTCTGTACATTCTTCTTCCTATAGTAGCATTGACTGAATTATACATTCAACGTGATCGTCCTGGTATATGTTGGTTGGATGACAATAGAAGGTCTATGGTTATATCTCATGTAACCTCTAATAATAGAAGCTAAACCTTCCCTCTTGAATTTTCTGAATAATCAGCATACAATGTAATTACATACTAACCGGTTAGTATGTTAGCCGGAAGGAGGTCTACAATGCATTTTGATTACTCCACTAAAGTTAACGATTTACTCAGGCAAGTGCGTTCGTTTATGAATGAGTTCGTTTATCCGAACGAACCCTTGTACGAAGAACAACTTAATGAACAAACATCCCGCTTTGAAAAAGTTCCGCCTGTTATAGAAGAATTAAAACAAAAGGCAAAAAATGAAGGATTGTGGAATTTATTTTTACCTGATGCTACATATGGAGCTGGTTTAACAAACCTGGAATATGCTCCTCTTTGTGAAGAAATGGGTCGCTCCCTAATAGGACCAGAAGTATTTAACTGTAATGCACCTGATACGGGGAATATGGAAGTGCTCGCTCGTTATGGAAGTGATTCTCAAAAGGAACTATGGCTTAAGCCTTTACTTAATGGAGAGATCCGTTCTTGTTTTTCAATGACAGAACCAGATGTTGCTTCTTCTGATGCAACAAACATTGAAGCAAAAATTGAACGAGATGGGGATGAATACGTACTGAACGGACGAAAATGGTGGTCCTCAGGAGCAGGCGATCCTCGTTGTAAAGTTGCTATTTTTATGGGGAAGACGGATCCTGAGGCTCCGCGACATAAACAGCAGTCGATGATTCTGGTTCCATTAGATACACCAGGAGTTACGATTAATCGAATGTTGCCAGTGTTTGGGTATGATCACGCTCCACACGGTCATGCGGAAATTGATTTTGAAAATGTTCGTGTTCCTGTAAATCATATGCTCCTCGGAGAAGGAAGAGGGTTTGAAATCGCACAAGGCCGTCTTGGGCCAGGTCGAATCCATCATTGCATGAGGTTAATAGGAGCTGCTGAGCGTGCGCTTGATGATTTGTGTAAGCGCACACAAGATCGTGTGGCTTTTCATAAGCCACTTGCTGAACAAGGGGTAGTACGGGAATGGATTGCAAACTCACGAATTGAAATCGAACAAGCGAGACTGCTGACATTAAAAGCAGCGTACATGATGGATACGGTCGGGAACAAAGAGGCTAAGTCAGAGATTGCTATGATTAAGGTTGTAGCTCCCCAAATGGCCTTGAATGTTATTGACCGTGCCATTCAGGCTCATGGTGGTGCAGGTGTTAGTGACGATTTCACGTTAGCTGCTCAATGGGCAAACTCTAGAACGTTGCGTTTAGCAGATGGGCCAGATGAAGTTCATCGTCGTCAAATTGCAAAACTCGAACTCTCTAAACATCAGTGAAGGAGGAGAATAATGGGTATTCAACAATTGTTTGATTTAACAGGGAAAACCGCCGTTATTACAGGAGGAGGTCGGGGTCTTGGTGCGCAGATGGCAGAAGCCTTTGCTGAAGCGGGTGCTAACCTTGTCCTCTGCTCACGTAAAAAGGAAGCTTGTGAAGAAGTTGCCGGTCAATTAGAAACACAGCATGGAATTAAGGCGATTGCCTTACAATGTGACGTTACGAATCAAGAACAAGTGAAAGAAGTTGTTACACAAGCAAAAGAAACATTTGGAACGATTGATATCTTGGTTAACAACAGCGGGGCTACTTGGGGAGCTCCATCACTTGAGATGCCTTTAGAAGCATGGCAGAAAGTTATGAATGTGAATGCGACAGGGACTTTCCTGATGGCTCAGGCTGTAGGTAAAGTTATGGTTGAACAAGGGTCTGGGAAAGTCATTAACATAGCATCAGTGGCAGGACTTGGCGGAGCTGATCCGCGCTTTATGGATACAGTTGGCTATAATGCAAGTAAGGGAGCTATTTTAACACTTACGAAAGACCTTGCAGTAAAGTGGGGAGCACATGGTATTAATGTAAATGCAATCGCACCTGGTTTCTTCCCAACGAAAATGTCAAAGGTTGTACTAGAGCAAGGAGGACAGTATATATTAGACCGAACTCCACTTAACCGATTTGGTAGTGAAGAGGACTTGAAAGGGGCGGCCCTTTTTCTTGCATCAGCTGCATCCAATTACGTGACAGGTGAAACACTTGTTGTGGATGGCGGCATGCAGGCTCATTGCTAATGAAACTCACAACTTACTAACGAGAGGAACTTATACATGAGAGAGAAAATCATCAATACAAGCATAGCTCTATTCGGAGAACGAGGTTTCCGAGAAGCATCAATTCAGGATATCACAAGAGAATTAGGTGTGACGAAAGGAACCTTCTACTACTACTTTACTAATAAAGAAGACGTGTTGATGCATATTCATCTTCGGTTTATTGAAGGGTTGCTAGAACAGCAGGAATCTATATTACAAGATAAAAAGCTTACAGAACGTGAGAAGCTTTACGCTAATGTGAAAATGATCATAAGTAATATTAAGTCAGGCGCCCAAAGTGCCCGTGTATTCTTCAGGGAAATGCGACACTTAAGTGAGAAGCATACATCACAAGTACTTCCAAAACGAGACGAATTTCAGCGAAACTTACAACACATTATCCAATCTGGAATAGACAATGGAGAATTTCGAAGTGATTTACGTGCTGACATGTTATCATTTGCTGTTTTAGGCGTTTCAAACTGGAGCTACTTCTGGTATGAACCTGACGGAGAGGTAACAGAAGACGAGTTGACTGACCTTTACATGAAGATGATCCTAGAAGGGATCAAATTATAAGGAGGCAATGAATATGAGAGTGAAGAAGTTAGCGGTTATTGGAGCAGGTTCAATGGGGCATCAGATTGCTATGCTGGGAGCTTTAGGTGGGTATACAACCGTGCTTCAGGATTTAAATGAAGAAGCTCTCGAGAAGGCAAAAGGAACACTCGACGGGATCATGGATAAATGGGTAAAGAAAGGGAAGATCTCAGAAGGAGATAAGAATGAAGCATTTAATCGTCTTACATTTACACCAAGTCTTGAAGAAGCAGCAGGAGAGGCTGATTTCGTTATTGAGGCCGTTGTTGAGAAGCTAGACGTGAAGCGTGAAGTGTTCCAAAAGCTTGATAAAATTGCTCCCTCACAAGCGATCCTTGCAACGAACAGCTCAACTATTGTAAGTTCCCTGATTGCTGATGTGACACAACGCCCAGACCGCGTATGCAATATGCACTTCTTCTTCCCAGCTCTTGTAATGGATTGTGTGGAAGTGGTAAAGGGTGATCATACTTCTGAAGAAACAGCGCAAATCGCTATGGAAATTAGTGAACAAATGAATCGGACTGCTGTACTTCTTCAAAAAGAGATCTCAGGGTTTATCGCCAATCGTATTCTATTTGCTATCCAAAAAGAAGCCATGAGCCTCTATGAAAATGGGTATGCTGATTTCAAAGATATCGATACAATCACGAAAAAAGCGCTCAGTCATCCACTGGGGCCGTTTGAATTACTAGATTTATCAGGTATTGATGTTGGGTATTATGTCATGCAACAACAGTACAATGAAACAGGTAACCCACTAGATCAACCGCCTAAAACAATCGTTGATAAAGTGGAAGCGGGAGAGCTTGGTCGTAAGACAGGAAAAGGATTCTATGAATATAGTGAAAACGGAAAAGTGCGTTCATAAAGGTGAGGTGACGAAGTGCATCAACATAAAGTGATGGTTCGGTTTTGTGAAACAGACCTACTCGGGCATGTGAATAATAGTAACTATTTTGTCTATTTAGAAGATGCTAGAATTCAGTTTTTCTATGATGCGGATATCTTTAATGAGGATCAGAATTACGTATTAGCATCGGCTAAATGTGACTTTATTAAGCAGGCTTACTTTAGGCAGGTTCTCGTTATTGAGACGAAGGTCGTTCAGATTGGTAATAGTAGTTTCACGGCTCTCCAAGAGATTTATGATGACGAGACAAATACACTAATTGCTAGAGGAGAGTCGGTCATTGTTTCATTCGATGTAGAAACAGAGAAAAGTAAACCACTCTCTGATCCTATTCGAGAGAAGTTAGATCAGTTTGTAGTGAACGTTTAAAAAGGGGGAAAATCATGCAGGATACACAACCTGTAAGGAGCGGAGAAGAACTTGATAGTAGAGCGCTTGAAGATTATCTTAAGCGTCATTTGTCTTCCTTTCCATCAGGAGAACTTCAGGTTCGTCAATTTGGTGCAGGTCATTCGAATTTAACCTATGAATTAAAGGTAGGGGATTTTGAAGCGGTACTACGCCGTCCTCCTCTTGGACCAGTTGCTCCCAAAGCTCATGATATGAATCGAGAGTACACAATTTTGAAAGCGCTTCACGATAAATTCCCTCTTGCCCCTAAACCTCTTATTTATGGTGACGAATCCGTGTTAGGAGCGCCCTTCTTTTTAATGGAAAGGAAAAAGGGAGTCGTTCTTGATACAGAATGGCCAGAAGGAGTGGAAGGAACTCATCAACTGGGACAGACAATTTCAGAAGAGATGGTCGACCGGCTTGTCGAGCTACACAGTCTTGACTATCAGGGAACTGAACTTGAAGCAATAGGGAAGCCAGAAGGATTTATGGAGCGCCAAGTGCACGGTTGGATTAAGCGTTATGACAAAGCACTGACAGATGATGTGAAATCAGGTGAGCGAATTAAGAAGTGGCTCGTCGATCATGTTCCATCCTCCTCGGAAGCGTCCGTTATTCATTACGATTATAAATTAAATAACGCTATGTTTGACTCGAATGACTACAGCAGGATGGTCGGTTTATTTGACTGGGAGATGACGACGGTTGGGGACCCGATGGCTGACTTGGGAGTCGCTTTAGGGTATTGGATCCAAAAGGATGATCCTGAGTCGTTAAGAAAAGGTTTAGGTAAACCGCCGTTAACCGTCCAGGAAGGCTTTTTCTCTCGGAATGAATTTATAGAACGGTATGCTAAGAAAAGCGGAAGGGACGTAACGAATATGGACGTCTATCTAGCTTTCGCTTATTTTAAGCTCGCTGGGATTGTACAACAAATCTATTACCGTTACAAAATGGGACAGACAAACGATCCGCGATTTGCACATATGAATCATTTTGTGAATCACCTTATTGACCTAGCAGAAGAAACAGCGAGGGTGTAGAGGTGGGGCGCATTCATGTAGTGTTGAAAAAAGAAGATATTGATCCTTCTAGGTGGCAGGTCAACTCAGTTGCCGTTGTTTTTGATGTACTTCTTGCTACTTCTACTATTACGGCAAGTTTAGCGAACGGAGCACGGGAAGTAATTCCGGTTCTAAACGAACAGGAAGCGATAGCAGTGTCAAAAAGATTTCAGCAGGAAAACCCACTCGTTGCAGGGGAGTATGGAGGCATCACGATTAAAGGCTTTCTTCCACCTAATCCAGTAGCGTTAAATCGAGTTGTTTATAATCGTCTACTTATATTGTCGACAACAAACGGTACAGTTGCCACTCGCCGTTCAGAGGGAGCTTCAATGGTTTATCTATGTTCACTCCTAAATATACAGGCCATTGCCGACCGGATCTATCAAGAACACCGAACAGAAGATATTGTCCTTGTTTGCTCCGGATCAGCTAACTCATTCTGTCTTGAAGACTATTACGGTGCGGGGGGACTCCTACATTCATTGTTACAAAAAGGTGAATGGACTTTATCTGATGCGGCTCGAGGTGCATTGATGGTATACAGCAACGAAAAACGTGCCGCTAAAGAAGTCTTAGCTGAAACGAGAGTTGGAGAAATGATGACTGCCTATGGATTAGAAGAGGACCTAACGTTTGTGGCGAATGAAAACCAATATAATATTGTCCCTGTGTTTTCTAAGAGAAGCGGGTCGATTAAGGAGGTTAAGGAATATGAATCCAGTCGATAAGATGATTAGGGGTGGGCAGTTTTTAACGGATCGTATAACACCTCTAGAAATGTTTACTCCTGAAGATTTATCAGATGAGCATAAGATGATTCAGGCAACAGCTCAGAAGTTCTTAAGAGGAGAAGTTTATCCTCAAAGAGAAACCATCGAGAATGGAGACTTTGACTTAGTTGCATCACTTATGAAGCAAGCAGGGGAGCTTGGTTTACTTGGGCACAGCATTCCGGAAGCTTATGGAGGATTGGGATTAGACAAAATTAGCAAAGGGATTGTTGGAGAAGCCCTCGGAAGTGCGAGCGGATACTCGGTAGCGCACAGTAATCATACGTGTATTGCAACTCTGCCTATTACGTACTTCGGAACAAACGAACAGAAGAAGACATACCTTCCTAAACTTGCCTCAGGTGAATATATCGGAGCCTATTGCCTGACTGAACCAGAGGCAGGTTCAGATGCGTTAGCGGCTAAGACGACAGCCGTTTTGAACGAAGCAGGTACGCACTATATTTTGAATGGAACTAAAATTTATATAACGAATGCTGCATTTGCTGATACCTTTATTGTTTACGCCAAAGTGGACCGAGAGCATTTCTCTGCTTTCATAGTTGAAAAGGATTTTCCTGGGGTCACGATTGGACCGGAAGAGCAGAAGATGGGGATCAAAGGTTCTTCAACGTGTTCAGTCATCTTTGAAGATTGTGAGGTACCTGTAAAGAATCTGTTAGGGGAAGTTGGTCGTGGTCATGTTATTGCTTTAAATGTACTGAACTTAGGGCGCTTTAATCTTGGCTTCGCCACAACTGGTGCTTCACGTGCTGTCTTTGATGCGACCTTGGCACAGGTAACGGAACGAAAACAATTTAAACGGCGCATTGCAGACTTTCCGGCAACACAAGAAAAAATTGCAACAATGGCGAGTGAACTATTTGCAGCTGAGTCGGTGATGTACCGTACAGCCGGACTTGTAGAATCAGCTCTTGGAGGCTATGAGGATTCTGACGATTACAAAGCGATTGCTAAAGCAATGAATGAACATGCTTTAGAATCAGCTATTTGTAAGATTGTAGGTTCTGAAACTCTTGATTATATAGCAGATGAAGGAGTTCAACTTCATGGGGGAGCCGGGTTTATTAAAGAATATCCAGTTGAACAAGCCTATAGGGATGCACGAATTAATCGAATATTTGAAGGAACGAATGAAATTAATCGCTTACTAATACCTGGGGCGTTCTTTAAACGAGTAGCGAAAGGGGAAGTAGATGCCCGTTCATTAATTGAGCAGGCACAAGCAAAGCTTGAAAGTGGTATTCAGAAAGAAGACGACATTCTCGCTTCCCTGCATCAAGCCGTTGATACCTTCAGAAACATTTTCTTAGTATGTGCAGGTGCTGCCTACGAAGCTTACGGAAATGCGATGAAGAACGAACAAGAAACCCTGATGAAGCTTTCTAATATTGCGATTGCCCTTTACCAGGCAGAATCATGCGTAGTTAGGGCAGAAAAAGCGAGAGAACGAGGGGATCGTACCTATAGTTTAAAAGAAAAACTTGCAGGGACGTTTGTTGAACATTGCTTAGCAATGGTTGAGACGAACGCGAAGTATCTTGGTGCATCCTTGTTAAAAGGCGAAATCCGATCGCAATTCTTAATGGGAGTATCCGTTAACTTAAATGCCTTTCTTACTGAGAATCGGATTGAACGAAACCGTGTTATCGCGTCTTACATGATCGAAGCGAAGCTTTTCGTTCGCTAATATAAAGGAGGAAATGATTTGATACAAGGCAATGATCATTTACAAATTACTCAGGAAGGGCCTGTATTATCCTGTGTGTTAAATAGGCCAGAACGGCTCAATGCATTCAGTGAAGAAATGATTACTGGATTAACCCGGGCGGTGAAAGAAGCAGATCGCTCTGATTCTATTAAAGCTATTACCATCTCTGGTGCAGGACGTTCTTTCTCTGCAGGTGGAGATGTAAAAGAGATGGGGCAAGCAACGGCTACAGATGTGTATGATCATTTAGGGTATTTAAATGAACTGATCCTGACGATGAAAGAATGCTCAAAACCAATCATTGCCATCGTTCATGGCTTCGCAGCTGGAGCGGGCTGGAACCTGGTGCTTGCGTGCGATCAAATTCTTGCAGCAAACGAAAGTCAGTTTGTTTTGAGTTTTGCCCAGGTAGGATTGGTCTCAGATGGTGGAGGAAGCTATTTCTTAACGAAAAAGCTTGGTCCTTATAAGGCGAAAGAGCTTCTCTTTAATGCCGAACCTGTATCAGCCCTTCAGGCCATGGAGCTGGGTTTAGTTAATAAAGTATATGAGGAGAGCGAACTTGAAGCTTCTGCAAAAGAATACGTTGCTAAGATCGCAATGGGACCAGGTCGTGCCATCAGTATGATGAAAAAGCTCGTTAACCAGTCTGAAACAACTGATCTTGCCTCTATTCTTGAGCAAGAGCGAATTACTCAGACTGTCATGGTTTCAACAGAGGATCATCAGGAAGGCGTTAGCGCGTTTGTTGAAAAACGAAAGCCTGCATTTACAGGTCAATAAGGAGGAGTTTTCATGAAAGCTGTTCAGTTTGAGAACTATGGAGGACCTGAAGTATTAGAAATAAAAGATTTAAATAATCCTAGCCCATCTGTTGGGGAGGTCCTTCTTAAAGTTGAGGCCATTGGGGTGAATTATGCGGATACAGCTCGCCGCGAGGGAGCGTATGTTGTGCCTACTCCACTGCCTTTTATCCCTGGAGCGGAAGTTGCTGGAGTTGTTGAGGAGATAGGAGAAGGTGTAGCAAACGTACAAAAGGGAGACCGAGTCGTTACTCTTATTGAGAAGGGCGGATATGCTGAATACGCTGTAGCAAATGCTCAGACCTTAATTCCATTACCAGTAGGTGTGACACCCGAAACAGCTGTTGCCCTCCCTCTTCAAGGCTTAACTGCTTATCATATTTTAAAAACGATGGGACGCCTTGAAAAAGGAGAAGCGGTCCTTGTTCACGCAGCTGCTGGTGGAGTTGGCTCGCTTGCGGTACAATTAGCCAAAACGTTTGGAGCAGGGAATGTTATAGCAACCGCTAGTACTCCTGAGAAGCTAGAACTTGCCAAGTCGCTTGGGGCAGATGCGGTTGTGAATTACACTGAAGACAATTGGCGTGAACAGGTATTAGCAGCAAACGGAGGCAAAGGGGTTGACGTTGCTTTAGAAATGGCCGGTGGGGAGATCTTTCATGAAACGGTTAAGTGCATGCGCTCATTTGGTCGTGTTGTCGTGTACGGTGTAGCAAGTGGAAACCCAGCCCGGATGTACCCTTCAGGTTTAATGAACCGGAACTTATCAGTTATCGGCTTCTTCTTACCTCAAATTATGAAGAAACCAAAACTATTCAGCTCAAGCCTTCAGGAGCTCTTATCTCTCGTTCAAAAGGATGAGTTGAAGCTTACAATCGGAGGAGTCTATCCTCTTGATGAAGCAGCAAACGTACATGAATTACTACAGAGCCGAAAGACGAAAGGGAAGCTAGTACTTGTACCATAATGCAGGTTAACTACAATACCAAAGAGTGGAAAGGGGAATGGCGATTTATGTTAACGAATCACCTTCAGTACTACCCGAATCGTGTAACGAAAAGTCTGTCTGTACCACAAACGACGCTCTATCATAATTTGGAGGTGGCAGCAGCACGTTTTCCTGATCATCCAGCTATGCTTTATTACGGAAGTGAGATTTCCTATCGAACGTTTAAGGAAGAAGCAGACGCACTTGCTGGTTATTTACAGCACAAGCTAAATGTTGGAAAAGGAGAACCAGTGCTGATCTTTATGCAGAACTCTCCTCAATATGCAGTGAGCTTCTATGGTATTAATCGTGCGGATGCCCTTGTCGTCCCGATTAATCCCATGCTCACGTCGGAAGAGCTGGCCTTTTTCATTCAAGATAGTCAAATTAAGAACGCTATCGTAGGGCAGGAATTGTATGATCGTGTACAACCTCTCTTAAAATCCACTACCCTTGAGTCCATTGTTGTGGCCTCTTATAGTGATTATCTTCCTGCAGAACACATGGAAGGACTACCACCTGAAGTGCTTGCACCACGTCAGTCTTTCCACCACGCTGGAACGTATTATTGGAAAGATGCCCTAGCGGCTGGTCTTTCACCACGACCAGCCGAAGCAGGCCCTGATGATTTATGTGTCATGCCATATACTTCTGGAACTACAGGGAAACCGAAAGGATGCATGCATACAAATTCAACTGTTCAGGCAAATGCTGTCTCCGCTTATAACTGGGTTAGCATTACAATGGATAGTGTCCATCTCACAACGTTACCTCTTTTCCATGTGACGGGAATGCTCCATAGCCTTCATGCTCCTGTTTACGGCGGGTGCACGATGGTTATATTAACTCGCTGGGACAGAGAAATGGCGGCTAAGGTGATAGAAGAGAATCAAGTTACACACTGGGTTATGATCAGTACGATGCTTATTGATTTCCTATCAAATCCTAATCTTTCTTCTTATGATATCTCAAGTCTGCAAGTCCTAGCAGGTGGCGGAGCGGCTTTACCAGAAGCTGTAGGCAATAAACTTTATGAGATGACGGGTCTTAAGTTTATTGAAGGATACGGTTTATCTGAAACAATATCTCATACGCACTTCAATCCACCTGATCGTCCAAAGCTCCAATGTCTTGGTGTACCTTCATTCGATGTCGATGCACGTATTATTGATCCTGCTACTCAACTGGAGCTAGGAGTTAATGAGATAGGAGAAATTGTGGTAAACGGTCCGCAAGTTTTCGTAGGGTATTATAATGAATCTGACAATGAAGGATCATTCCTTGAGATCGATGGGAAAACATTCTTTAGAACAGGGGATATAGGGAGAGTGGACGAGGAAGGATACTTTTTTATTGTCGATCGGGTCAAGAGAATGATCAACGCTTCAGGATATAAAGTGTGGCCTACAGAAGTGGAATCACTACTTTATAACCACCCTGCCATACAGCAAGCATGTGTTGTGGGAGTTCCTGATCCGCGGCGAGGTGAAACAGTGAAAGCCTTTGTGATTTTAAATGAAGATGCAAAAGGCTCAGTAGCTGAGGAGGAAATCATTGAATGGGCGAAAGAAAACATGGCCGCCTATAAGTATCCTAGACTCGTAGAGTTTCGTGATTCCCTACCAACTACAAGTTCCGGAAAGATTCTGTGGAGGAAGCTACAGGAGGAAGAGAAGAGTCGCGTATAATTTAGAAGAGAGATATTCATAACGGATATGTTTTGCAGGGCAAAATCTTTTAGATTTTGCCCTGTTTTTGAATAGCCAACAGAAAAGGGATAATAGGATAAGCTACACTTACATACTTATAAACAGTTGGGTTTCACCAACATTTAAACTACGAAAGAGATTCTTTAGACAAAATTGTGAGGTGAAAGTATGCCGAGAGTAAAATATACAGATTCAGACATTGCCTTAATGGCGAGAATGATGAGAGCGGAAGCAGTTAGTGAAGGAAAACAAGGAATGCTATATGTCGGTAATGTCATTGTAAACAGGACTGCATCAGATTGTTTAGATTTCAAAGACCTCAGAACCATCTCTGATGTTATTTATCAAGTTCAGGGGGGCAACTACTCTTTTGAAGCTGTGCAGAAGGGGAATCTTTTTTATAACAGAGCTAGATCTGCAGAAAAGAGATTAGCAGAGAAGAACTTGAAATTCTGGAGACAGTTCCCGGCAAAGTATTCGCTCTGGTATTTCAATCCTTCAGGCTCTTGTCCATCTACATGGTTTGGGCAGCCTTTTGCAGGACAATTTAAAAATCATTGCTATTATGAACCTCAGCCGAATACGTGTGCTAGTGTTTATCGCTAAGCTCCAATTGCGCTCATCCTTACAATTAGGATGAAGCGCTTTTTTTAATATAAGTAAACGTTATATCTGACTATTACATTATCGTATTGCGGTGAACGATTAGAACGTATTGATATAAAAGAACGAGATCATGAGCCAATCATTGGTTCAGTACTCAATTTCATGGGGAGTAGGAAAGATGGAAATTCTCTGTTGTTAATCGAACCAGGCAGAAGATGGATCTTCTCAGATAAAAAGGCAGAAGTTTACCCTTTAGATTTTCTTCTGGGAACAGGTGACTGGGTTGTTGTTAATGACCAACATGAATTAGAAGTTAATCCTTAGGAAAAGGCGTACCCTTTTAAATTACGTCTTTTATTTGAGGAATATTGATTGAATTCAGTCATTTAATTTGGAATAATGTGTACTATGTAATTTACTGTAAAAAAAGCATAATTGTAATTAGGATGATACTTCGTCGATAGCTTTGTAGTGGGCGTAGTATTATCCCATCTAGTCTATTATTCAACGTTTGAGAATAGTAGGTTAGAATACGAGATGTGTGTAACGGCAGAGAATCCAGTGCCCTTTCAATGGTTTTCCCAATCGATAAAAGGGAATAAGGAACTATGTCTTGCTTCAAGAAGTGGGCAACAAAAATATAGATTATTTTCCTGTTAACAAGGAGTTACTTGTAAAATTTATCTTATGCTGGATAATCCTTTTTCTAATTTCAATTGCCTAGAGAGCAAAATATCTGATAATGTATTTTTAAGGATAAAAAATCTCTTATGGTTAAATGATTGTTACATACAACTACAACAAGTTATAACGCGTATGAGGAAGGACTGTCGTTTTGTTAGAATATAAAGTAATAGGCCAAGACAGTAGTAAAGAATATGTTGTTCTTTTACACGGGATTGGAGGAAATTCAAGTATCTTCTTCCCGCAAATCAAGGAGTTTAGAAAGAATTTTAATATCATTGCTATTAATCTACCAGGACATAAGAATTCACCAAGTATCGATAGTTACACCGAGAATTTTTCATTTGAATTAGCTTCAATAGAAGTGTTAAGAGTATTGGATCACCTAAATGTAGAGAAAGCTCATTTCGTCGGAATATCCTTAGGTTCTGTGCTCATACACAACATTCTATCAATTGCTCCGGAACGGATGGAAACCGTTGTTCTTGGAGGTGCCATTACAAAAATTAATCCTTTATCAAGAGTCTTACTTACTCTTGGAGGGTTGTTGAAAAATATGGCACCTCATATGTGGATCTACTCTTTATTTGCCTATATATTAATGCCGAAAAATAGTCATAAGTCTTCAAGAGACGCCTTTATTAAAGAAGCTACAGAAATGGAACGAAAAGAGTTCCTAAGTTGGTACAGAATTCTTCACACGGTAGAACGAACATTTGAGAACGTTCAACAAGTAGCTTCTCATGTTCCTAAACTATATTTAACTGGAGAAGAGGACCATATGTTCAAGAGGTATATTAGTAAAGATGCAAAAGAGGCGGGGAACTCGACATTATTATTGATTCCTGGAAGTGGACATGTAGTGAATATTGATAAGCCTAAAGAGTTTAACAGTTGTGTGCTTTCATTCTTGAAGGAAAAAGGCGATATTAAAGAGCACGAGTTAAGGGACAGTTCTCTTACTTAATTCAAATGTCCAATCAAGTAATATTATTGTTATCTCGTGTACCTTATTAGAACATCGTAATATGGAACGTGTATGAAGAGATTGTTAAGATTTTCTTAATAATCTCTTTTTTGATTTATAAGATTTAAGAAAAATTCAAGAGCTTTATCCATCTGGACTATTGAATGATCAAGCCCCAGCTATTTATGAAGAGTATTAAAAAAGGACAGGGGGAGCCCCCTGCCCTTTTGTCATTCTTTCTTTAGCATCTCCGGAATTTCCGTAAGGTCTATTCCCCAGGCGATGGGGAGCCAGAAATAAACGGCAAGAGTTACAATAATAATACCTGTCAGGTTAAGTGCGAACCCTGCTTTTGCCATATCAGGTATACGTAAATAATTTGACCCGAAAACAACCGCGTTCGGTGGGGTCGCCACAGGTAGCATAAATGCAGATGAAGAAGCTACACCAGCAGCAATCATTACAGCATAAGGGTGCACGCCTAAGGCAACAGATAGAGATGCCATTATAGGATACATCATATTGGCTGTTGCTGTATTTGAAGTAATCTCGGTTAAGAAGATAACCATTGCAGAAACGACGAGAAGAACGACAAATATATGAATTCCTTGTAAAACAGTAAGTCGATTTCCGATCCACTCAGATAATCCAGATTCAATGAACCCTGTTGCTATGGCAAGTCCCCCGCCAAATAGTAATAGTATACCCCAGGGCAATTTTACCGCTGTGTTCCAGTCAAGAAGTCGATCACCCTTTGTAGTTCTTGAAGGGATTACAAAAAGAATAAAGGAGGCAGTTAATGCAATCATGGCGTCTCCGATATTCTCATTTACATACGGTTGTAAGAGAAAGGAACGGGTTACCCAAGAGAATGCGGCTAGTGTAAAGACGAGTAAGATCACTTTTTCTTCAAAAGATGCGTTACCAAGATCGTCTTTTTCATTTTTGATGACCTCACGTCCACCAGGAAGTTCACTGATCTTAGGAGGATAAGCGACTTTCACAAGGTAGAACCAGGCGATAAATATAAACACCCAGGCAATAGGGACCCCAAACAACATCCAACGAGCAAAGGAAATTTCAACTCCATATAGGTTGCTAATAGCAGCTGCAAAAGCTGTATTTGGCGGTGTTCCAATAAGTGTAGAAATACCTCCGATCGAAGCGGAATAAGCTATGCCAAGCATCAGGGCCTTTCCAAATCCGAAGTTCTCTTTAGATGTATCAATCGATTCGTCATCTTTTAGCTGTTCAGAAACTTGGTATATAATCGCGAGACCAATTGGCACCATCATCATTGCAGTTGCAGTGTTAGAAATCCACATCGATAAGAAACCTGTCGCGACCATAAATCCTAGAATGATTCGTCTCGTATTTGTTCCGATTGCTAATATGATTGTCAGTGCTATGCGTTTATGTAGGTTCCACTTCTCCATGGCAAGAGCAATCATAAAACCGCCCATAAATAAAAAGATTGTGTCATCACCATAAGATGAGGCTGTCTGGTCCATATTCAGACCGCCGGTTAATGGAAATAGCACAATGGGGATAAGGGAAGTAACCGGAATAGGTACGGCTTCAGTCATCCACCAGACAGCTACCCAAATAGTACTTGCTAATACAGCTTTTCCTTCATAAGAAAGTCCTTCAGGTTGAAAAAAGATAAAGGTAAGTGCAAATAACAGAGGGCCTGCAAACAGCCCGATTAACTGTGCTTTCTTAAAACTCCTTCCTCCACCATCATCTCCGCCAGAAGATTGTTGTGAGGAATGTTTTTTTGTAGAGGAGGCGTTTTCATCCGGTTTTGCAAAAAAACGCAACAAATCTTTAGCTTGCTCATGCTTCTCCCAAAGCCAAGTCCATCTTTGTGTAATCATGAAATCTCTCCTCTATAGCATAATGTTCGTTAGGAATTTCCCTTGTAGGGAAGTTGTAAAACTAGGAAATTAAATCGAAATTGTACTGGCTTTTGTATTAAACTATTAATTGGTTTACATAAAACTGTAAGATGGATAGATTCCATATCGTCTAATGGATAAAGAATAAAGGAGGAGGGAGTATGGTTCAGGAAAATCAGTTAAAAGAATGGTACGAATTATATAGTCAGCATGTGTATCAGTTTCTGGTGTATTACAACCGTACGGATGATGTAGACGACTTAGTTCAAGAAGTGTTTATTAGAGCGTGGAAACATGCCTCTTCATTTAAAGGAAAAGCTTCCCTAAAGACGTGGCTATTCTCAATTGCGAGAAACGTTTCAATTGATCGCTACAGAAAGAAAAAATGGGAAAGGTTGATAGATAGAGGAGAGAGTCATGAGGTTGGTTTGACTCCAGAAGAAATAGTATTAAATAAAGAAGAAGATCAGCGATTGTATGAAGCAATTAATAGTTTGAAGACAAAATATAGAGATGTCGTCATTTGTAGGGGGATCCTGGATTTAAGCACTAAAGAAACAGCCGATGTGTTGAAGTGGAGTACCGCTAAAGTGGATACAACGTTTCACAGGGCTAAAGAGAAATTAGCGTGCGTAATGAATGAAAGGGGGATTGAACATGCGCGATCACAATAATTTGAAAGATGAAATGAACAAGCTCCCACCTTTTGAGATGGATGTAAATAGAAAAGCCAGGAATTGGAAGATTATTCAATCTAAAACACAAAAAAGAAATCGTAATTGGTTTCTATACCCCTTATCCATTGTAGCTTTTCTCCTCATGATTAGTAGTGTAACGCTGCTACTAATGGAAGAAGGACCTTCTGCACCGGCTGAACGAGAATGGACAGCAACTCAAAAATACTTTGAAGGAGTGGAGCCAATTTATTCTGATTTCCACCTTTCCACTTCTCGCAACCTTCCGGACAAAAGAGTTGCTCTAGGCTATCTCTTCAATGCTTCAATATTTTATACACCTGAGTCTAAGAGGGTTAACCCCCTTGCTAATCATAAGGATGTTTCTGCTTATTTCCAATACACCGAAGAGGAAATGCGGAGTTTGGAGATAGAGCCTAAGCTAGAAACTTGGAAGTCTAACGTAAAGACAACATGGGTATTTTTAAGTTCAGCAGAACAACTAATCCAAGAACCAAAATTAAAGGAACAAATCTCTGATCTTATTACAAAAATTTCTTATATTCATAGCTCAAATCCTATCTCTGAAAACCTTGCAACGTATAGTGAAGTTAAGGAAGAGCTAGCAGGCATCGTCAGGGAAATTGATGTCACGGCAGAAGATACTTCTATTTATAAGGGGAAAAGTGAGAGCTTTGAGTTAACCATTCAGAAATTATCCGGGGAGGAACATTTAGCTATCCTTCGTGTTCTAGACATGGAAGCATGGAATGAGGAAGAAGCAGGCACAGTATCTTTGTCTTTAGTGGAGTCACATACTCCATTTTCAATAAAGGTTGTTGGGAGTGCAGGGTATAAAGGAGATCTGAAATTACCAGATTCATTAAAAGGACAAGAAGAAATCGAAGTTATTATAGATGGCAAAGAAACCATGCAGTTATCGAAAGTTAAAAGTCCATATAGAATGAAAGGAGACTAAGTCAGTAGAGACTTAGTCTCCTTTCATATGAAGGGAATTTTTTCATCAGTTTGAATATTTATGTTGAAATTCAGTTATTACTCTTTTCTACAATTTTTTACGCTTGTATAAGATAGTGAAAAGTAGGTGAGTTCAGTGACAATTGGGAAAGCATATATACGTATTGTTGAAGATCGATTTCGACGTGTATATTTCGAGCTTATTTGCTTGAACGTTTCTGTAATGTAAAAAGTCTTCTTTTCCTCCCTTTTTCCACTTCCTTTTTATATTGATCTAAAAGAATTTGCAATCCGTCTCGATCGATGAGGGTTACCCCATTTCGCTGTGCTGACTTTATGGCAGAACTAGAGTAAGTGCGATTTGTCAGAACCACCTTACGATCAGCTTTCCAATACCCTGCTCCTCCGATTACTTCATTTATTGCGTTAACTCCAACCTTCTTATCCCTCCCGTAGCACTTTGTTTGAATAGCTGTTTTTACTCTTTTTTTCACGGTTAGAATGTCGGCGCCGTAATCCCCTGTTGCAGGAGTAAGTTGAGTAGAATATCCGAGGCCTTCATAGAGTTTAGAGACAAATTGTTCAAACTCCGTCCCGCTCATCTGATCAATTTCACTCATGGCAAAAGCGTCATGCGTGGTTTTACTTTTGGAGAATAAAGTGTCGCTATACTTATGCATGAGCAACAGAGCTAAAGCAATGGAGAAGAGATAATACACTTCCCATGAGCTACTCGCTCCCATGGTAATCAAAGTTACAAAAAGGTATATGCTAAGCCTTAGTTTCTCAATTAAAGACCATGTGCGTATCCTTCTTGATCTTTTATAAGTCAGATGAAGGGCTAAGGCTTTAGCAATGTAAATATTCATGCCAAGAAGTAAGGCGCTTAAGATCCACCTCGTTTGTAAGTCTTCCTCGCTAATGCTGACACTTAGTAATAGCGCTATAAATATAAAGCAACTGATGATCAATCTTGATTGTAAAGCTGGACTAAGAATAGAACTCTTTCGTTTACGTTCGTTCATTCAATCACCCTTATTGATGTTATAGAGCTATCTTTTCCATTTATAGGATAGTTATAAGGGGATTTCAGCCAATTATATTACAATCTTCTATCATTATTTTACGGTTGTATGAATTTGTGGTTGGTACGGGTTAAATCCATTATGATGGGGAACGAGGGGAGAGTACTTTCTAAGAATGTGAGGGGATCCATCATGAGCCTTTTTGGTTACATTAAGAAATATGGTTCCATGTCAAGAAGACAGAGGAAAACAGAACTTAACTCTACTCTTTGGTTTATGCCTTTATGGTATATTGCTGGCGCTATTTTATTATCTATATTTACGTTTTATTTAGACTATATATTAGATGTCGGATCGTATTTACCTGTTGGACTAGGCTTTAGTGGAACAACACTTCAAGTGTTACTGAGTGCACTTGTTGGTGGGGTGTTGACACTAAGTGCTTTTACCATTAACTCATTGCTAGTTGCATTAACAACTTTTAGCGGTCAATTCTCCTCAAAGATGCTTGTGAACTTTGTGAGTGATAAAATGACCCAGCATGTGTTGGGGATTTTTAACGGTAGCTTTATCTATGTGTTATTAAACTTCCTATATGTCACGCATGAGAAGGAAGAATATATCTTTGCAACTCCAATCCTTTCGATCCTGACTGCGATTATTGCAGCATTAACATTTGTTTACTTTATTAATCATACGACAACGTGGATGCAGGTACACAATATTAGTTTTAATATGAATAAGAAATCAAAATCTGTCCAGGAATCACTCATAAAAGAAGAGGAACCTTTCATACTCGATTATGAGGATGGTCGTGTTCAGAAATTACCCGATGAAGAAGGGAATACCATGCTTGCCCCTAAAACAGGGTATGTACAGCTTGCTGATATTGCACAAATTGTCCAAGAAGCAGAACGTGATGGGGCTACTGTAAAGCTTGAGGCTGGCATTGGAGAGTTTGTCCTGAGCGAGGCTCCATTACTGACAATATGGTCAAAAAGTAACGTAATCAATGATGAGAAGTATTTAGGTTTCATTGAGATAGGTGAAAAGCAAACTGAAATTCAGGATCTTGAGTACGGTGTAAATAAGCTTGCTGAAGTGGCCATTAAAGCGATCGGTAACAATGATCCTTTAACTGTATCAAACACGTTGCATCAAATAACAGATTTATTGAAAAGCATTGGGAAACAATCGAATTTCTCCCCATACCTGGGAGACAGAGAGGGGAACCTTCGATTTATACTCGATCAGAAAGATTTCAGCTTTTACCTTCATAAAGGGTTTGCTCATGTGCGGGAGTACGCGAACAACAACACGGCTATCTTATCAGAGATATTAAGGATGACGGCTTTACTTGCAAAGGTGTTACCTGATAAATTGCATAAGGACCTCTGGGAGTTCGCATACGAAACCGTGTTAGGGCTTCAAGACTGTCAACTTCACAGGCAGGATTGTTATACGTTACTTGATCCCCTGTATAAGATTTCAAGAGACACGGGGGAGGTTGGTGCTTTCCAATCCGTGAAAGAAAATCTCTTGTGCACTATTCGTGTGGATCCACAATTTGGCTAGATATTTCGAAGAGACGTTACTCCATTTATGGGTAGCGTCTTTTTTAATTTGACTAGGTTAACATTTTAAGAGGAGATTTTTGTTGTTCAAGATTTTTTTCCAATAATATGGTAAAATGAGCATTGAATTTTGAATGTCTCCTTTAAAAGGGTGAAGTAGATGTTGCAGAGGCGACCATAAATTAGAATCATACTATCGTGGAGGAGGAACAAGCTTTTGAAAGCATACATAGGAGTGTTAGCGACTGCTCTACTAGTTGGATGTCAAAGTGAAGCTGCCACGCTCAACACAGATCATTTAAAGGTTTATCAGGATGCACATGATACAGGTGAAGAACAGCCTACAATGTATAAAGCGAACTCAGTAGAAGAGGCCCTCGAGTCTCTTCCATTTCAATTGAGGATCCCCACTGATTTACCAGAAACCTATGGTTCGTTCGATAGTGTTCTTATTAGCGACTTTAAAGACCCGGAAGACAAACAAGATATCGGTATATCCCTCACAGCTTTTACAGAAGGAAGAGATAAAAAGAGTATCGCGATTTTTGCTGCAGATTTTGAACTAGTAGATTTTGAGCAACTTATCCAACATAGTAAGGAGATTAAGCTTTCAAATGGACAAAAGGTTTTTTACTCAGCATCTTCTAATAAAGAGGGGGAGGGTTTTCAATCTCCGAGTGTATACTGGATAGAAGATGGTGTTCTACATGAAATATCCCATGCAGGAGTAGGAGACAACTCCGAACAGGTCAAAGAATTACTGATGGACCTAGTAAGTCAAATGGTCCGAGGGTACAAATAAAAAATTACCTGAGCCAAGTCAAAAGGGGTGAGTTGTTGAATACTTTAAATAGAAAACTGTTCTTCACAATAGTAGGAGGTACAGTCGGTACATTACTTGTAGGTTATCTAGCAATGACCCTAATCGTACAAGCGAAATTCCAGAGTGTGAAGTCGGAAGTACTCGATCATAACCCTGAAATCACTTCGATTGAAAGCATTAATAGATTAGGAGGATGGGGAGAGTTTTTCAGAGAATATGTGCTAATTGTTAAGAAAGGCCCTGAGACTGAATATAGAATTTGGACATATGGGAGTGGAAAGATCACGAGTGAAGAGGTTTTAATAGACTAAATCCGAGTTGTATTATTTAAAGATGAAGAAAATAGGAATAATAATCGATAGTTTATCATCCATATAATAGGGGAATAAAAATAGATAAACAGAGGTGATCGATATGAATAATCTTGTACCGAATAGAGGGAGCGACTTGCTGCCGGAAGAAATTGAAATCGTGAATAATTATTTAGCTGATTTGTTTGTTGTAAGAGGGAAGTTGGATACCTTTAAAATAGGAGATGAACAACAACTTCCATATGAAGAGCTAAAGGATTATGTATCTGATGAAATGGAGTTGCTATCAGAGCGGTTGAAACGTAATGGCAACGATCCTGTAGGATCATCTGAAACCGTGTTCCAACGTTCAACTATTGAAGTAAATGAATCCTTTTTATGGGAAGATTTAAGCACGCTTGCAAAAGAACTGCGTGAAAAGGATTTAGGTCTACTAAATGATGCAATTGAAGTGTACGAAGATTATAGTGAACGGTTGCGAACATTAGAGGTGTAAAGCAAAAATCCCACATGAACATAGCATGTGGGATTTTTTGCTTATTTTTCTTGTAAATAAAAACCGATATATTCAAGTGCTCCTTCTAGGTTCTGGACGGTCTTTGCCTTTAGGTCTTGAATATGCTGACTACTGATATTATGAAGTGCAGCTTCAGGTGTAATCCCTGTAATAATCGTTTCTGCGCCAATTAATTGGAGCGACTGGACAAGTTTCACAAGTAAGGTCGGAAATACGTCATCTATAATGACGAGTCCGGATAAATCAATAATAATGTAATCGATTTGATTCTCAGAAGTATGTCGCAATACTGTGTCCATAATTTTGTCGGCACGATCATCATCAATTACTCCTTGGAGCGTTAGAATTGATACTCCGTTCGTAATTGGAAGGATAGGGACGTTTAGAAAACCCATATTAAACTTGGTTTGGTCGAGTTCAATAATATGTGAGAGTAGATCAGCCATAGACTTTAAGTATTCTACATCCTCGTCGCTAAATACTTTTTCTTCCCTGTCCATTACACATAACGTTCCAAATACTGTCCCATCAGTGTCTGTAAGGGTAACACCTAAGTAGCCTTTCACCCCCAGTTCTGGAGTGACAGCTAAATCCCTGGTCACAGGGTACTCATTGACATCTGGTGTGTGCATCTCATTGTTTTTATTGTTAATGATATGTCGGCAATAACTGCCACCATACTCTACTTCGTACCCCTCTGGGATGATTTCCTCATCTTTGTTAAAAGAGCTAAGTACAGTCATTGCAGTTTCTCCGCGTTTGGCTACGTAAGCTGTATTAACATTTAAACGGGTGCTAATCATATTGAACATCTTCTTAGAGGCGGTTTTCAAAGATTGAAAGTCCGTTGAGTTTAAGTTGTACTCTTTTCCCATTAGTTGGTTTCCTCCTCTATAGGTGAAAAAATCACCTATCCTTCCATTGTAAGGGTCACCATCCTATGAAGTAAAACAAAGAATATGTACTAGAAAAAGGATTCATTGACACATCTACGAAAAGAAGGGGATATAAGCATAAATTTGTATGGTTGTGTGTAGCCTCTTCACATGAATTGAAGTGTTAACGATGTAGCACCCTTGAACCTTTTACATGTTGTTTAATTGAATGGAAAGCATACTGCCGAACTTTTGAATGAGCATTTTTTTCTGTTCTGAAGTGATGTGATCGATGAGGAGTTCTAAACGATTATTTTCCATATCATAGCGTATTTGGTAATTGTTTTCTTTGTCTTCAATTAGTGTATCTGTTTCTTCGTAAACCATAGGTACTTTGCTCATAAGTGTATTCATAGAATAATTAACGGTTTTCCATTGAACAGTCTCATGAGGAAGGGTTTCTAACACTTTCTTTTTAAATTCTTGGGCATGATTCTGTTGTTCAATGAGTCCAATTACAATTTTTTGTTGTTCTCGATCGAGATATGTAATTCCGTACTCGTTTATACCGTTTTCATCGCCAAACATCTCCTGTTGAAGATCTGCTAATGTATGAGTATAAAGATATTGAAGATCGTTCGTTTGTTTGATCTGGTTATTGTATTGAAATTCATTCAGAGAAGTAGAGAGGGTGTTTTCGGTTTGTTCTGGAATCTCGAGTTGTGAGTGGTTTTTTGAAGCATCACTTACGATATTTCCTGTCACTCCCCAAGCGCTAAGCAGCAAACCTATTGAAAGCGCCCCTTTGTAAATATGTTTAGATTTCATTAGATATAAGTCCCCTTGTAAGTCGGTTCAGTAGGTTAGACGAACGGTGGGAAGGGGAAGTTTCAGATAAAGGCAAAGAGATATGTTTATGTATTAGATGCCAAGTTCTCGCTCGAAAGTCTTATGTAACGTATAGTATTGAAGTCCTTTCGAGTTCTTTTTGGCCTCTTCCGCATAAAGGATTGCTTCATCTAAATGACCTGCCAACCTCTCACGTTCTGCCATCAGAGCATTTTTCATCCACGTGGTTTTAGTCTCATCAATTATACGATTAGCCTGTGCCAGATCTCCCTCTTCGAGACGTATAAAACCTTCATAATACGCGCGATAAGCAGGTGCTGTAATATAACTCAGCTCTTCATTAGCAGCTTCTAGATCTTTAAAGTGAAGGGCTTCGCCAATTTTGTAAAGGGCTTGACGTGAACGATGCTTTGATTTTGAGACTAGTTTTTCTGTAGTTGATTGAATTTCCTCGTCTAGCCCATTGGCGAGAGCATATACCGTATAAAAGGTAAGGTTTTTCTTATTCTTTAACAGAAAGCGTTCGATTTTGAGTATATTCTTCTCCCATAACAAAATGTTAAGAGTCGGGAAGATCGCAAAGACTACCAGGAGCACCCCGAAGAGAGCAATAAGCCATAGGTTTGTAATCTCAAAATAGTAAAGAAAGAAAAATCCTATTGCACTTACTATAAATGTAGGTAAGCTTTGCAAAACAATCCCCCATTTCTTGGGTTTATTATAGCATGGAAAAAGGTGGAGTGGGGCGCCTTTTATGTTTTAGTTGCAGAAGAGAATTCGATAGGGTGGGTTCTGATCTGTTTTTCATTTAAAAGAAGTAATGTGAAAGCAATCATACACAAACTTGATGGAATAATGCTCCATACAGCACCAAACCTATCTAAGGCAAATCCATAAGCCATCATCCCAAGAGGAGATAAACCCTGCGCCATCATCTCCATAATGCCAAACACTCTCCCTTTTACGTTTTCTTCAATGACCCTCTGCAATAGTAAACCAAGAGGGGTGTTAATAAAAGATATAGATAAACCATAGAAAAGCCCCATTATAATATAAAAGCTCACGTTTGCCGTGTAATTAAGCGAAATGATCATCGGTAAAGTGGTCAGTGCCATTAGAAAGCTTGCTACAATTATTCCCCATTTTGTTAATCGAAGAGGGTTACGAAAAGTCTTTCGAATAGAAAAGTATACTGAAGCTAGAAGCATACCGCTCGCAAATGTCCCTTCTATAATTCCGAAATGACCAGGTTGGATATCAAGTCGTTCAACCGCCATATAGGGTAGACCAATAACCAGAGCTACAGCGAAGAAATTTATAAGTAAAGACACAAGAAATAAATTTAAGAGTGTTGGATTATTCTTTACGTATTGCATTCCTTGTATAAGAGAGGTGGTTAAAGTTGAAGACTTGGAGAGAATGTGTTTTCTGTAAAGGGAGAAATTCATAGTAGATTGTAATAAGATTGAAAGGATATAGCATGAAATGTAAATGAATAAGAATGTTCGCATGGAAACTAAGCCAAATAAGGCTCCTCCCACAATAGGTCCTCCTATTGTCGACAAAGAGATGGATGCTTGTTGTAAGGCCATGGCCTTTTGAATTCTTTCTTGATCAAATAGTTGAGTGATCGCTGAAGTAAGAGTGACGCTATTAAAGGTTGAACAAAGAGAGAGTAATGTCGTAGCTGTATAGATGGCATAGATATTGAGGTCAGAAATAAACGTAAAAATTAATAAGCCTGTGACAATTAGTGTTGCCCCTCCTTGAGAGAAGAGGACGATTTTCTTTTTTGATAGTCGATCAGCAAGCGTTCCGGCAAGTGGTGCTAGGATTGCTCTTGGGAGAGTATGACAAACCAAATTGACGGCAAATCCAATGGCTGAACCTGTTGCTGTTAAGATATACAAGCTAATTCCAAACCCATACACACTGCTTCCAAAAGATGATAGAAGCTTACTGAATGCAAATGCCCATAAATGGTAGGTTACACGTTTATTCACGTCCAATAGAATCGCTCCTCCAAACAATAAGTTTAATTAAATTAAACAAATCGTAACATAGAACGTTCTTCCAATAAAGGGAAAAGTTTAATATAATTAAACATATTGAGGGGGTTAATCGTATGGGATCCTTAGGAGCACGTATTAAAACGCTTAGAAAGAAGAAAAAGTTAACGTTACAAGGATTAGCTGGTGAGCATATGACTAAAGGGATGGTTAGCTTAATTGAAAATGATAAAGCCAAGCCTTCAATGGAAAGTCTCCATTACATTGCAGAGCAACTAGATGTAACTGTAAACGAGTTACTTGAGGAAGTCAGCATAACAGAGATACGTGAGCTTCTAGCTACTATTGAAACTTACTTTAAAGAAGGAAATGATGAGGAAGTCATAAAATGTGTTTCTCTCGTTCAAACCGAGCACTTACCCTTGTCCTATGAGTCAGCAAAAGTCTTAGAACTCTACGGTAAAAGCTTATATAAAACAGGTGCTACAAACTGGGAAAATTATTTAGATCTTGCCGATCATCAGTATATGACATTAGCCCTTTATGAAAAGTCGGCTACTATTACTTTACTTCAATCATGGAGTAAAATGGAATGTGGGCGATATGAAGAATCCCTTCATTTATTAAGGGAAAAGCATGCGGTAATTCAATCAAATGGGGCGGAACTTGAAACGTTAACCTTTCTGAAATACCAGACTCATGAAGCTTCTTTACTCTTTGCAATTGGCCAGAACAAAGAAGCAGAGGAAGTTCTGCACTCTGCGATATCGTATTCAAGAACAACAAAGGTCTTTTATCAAATTGAAGAATTGTACAGAATCGCTTGTCTTTATTCGATTATGATGCGAAATAATGAGGAAGTATCGTATTTTTTAGAAAAGCTTGATTTATACAGCAAGTTTGTAGATAGTACAGACGCAAAAGCAGCGGTTCTATTATTGCGGTCCCATTATCATAATGAAGCTACGGGAGAATACGAAGAAGCGATCCAAAACATTGAGGCTTTTAAAGACATAACAGGAGGTTCAGTGAATTCGTATTATGTAATGGAAAAGGGGAAAGCTCTATATCATATGGGTGATATAGAGGGAGCGTTAGAGTTGTTGAATGAATTTACAATTATTCCAGAATGGGTGCACCCATTTGATCGGTCCATGATTCACCAAGTGAAAGCCTATCAAGCTCTCTGTCTTAAGGATTTAGGAAAGTGGGAAAAGGGTAAGATGTATGCAAAAGAAGCTTACGAAGGGGTCAAACAATTACCTGAAACCCCTTACCAGGCATTTGTGTACGAAACTTTAAATCAATTTTTATAAAAAATGGTCAACAGACTTGTTCTGTGATTAAATAGAAACGAGAAAGCAGAAGGAGGAAACGCCGTGAAGAAAAAATTAATCACGACTATTATTGTCAGCATCATTGTAATCACGGGATTATCGTTTTACTTGAATACGAAAATTGCCCATCACGAGACGCTACATGATGTTAAAGTTATTGAAAAACATGATAAAGAGATGGAAAAGTCCCATAAGTACATAATCAAGGTAGAAGGCATGGAGAAAGAATTAAAATTTAAGGACAAAATGACCTGGAACCTTGTTGAAGTCGGAGAGACCTATGATATTGAATATGAATATTCAAAAGCTCATCCTCCCACAGTTAAAGCTATTGGTGATCTTGAAGGCCATGGTGGCGGACATTAATACAATCATTTTCTTAGAAGGTCCTATTTCGAAATGAGATGGGATCTTTTTTTTATAGTTTGATTAAGGGAACGGAAAAATGTATGTGGTACAATTTAGGAGGGTAATGCAAGGTGAATGGAGGGTAAGAATTTGCTAAAAAAACTTATCATTTTATATTGCATCATTATGAATACTGTTTTCGTATTAGGGGCTGTAGATATTCTTTCGTTTTGGGAAGCGGCTGTAGCCTTTATCGTACCTACCCTTATATTTATTGTATATATAGAAATAGGTCATACAAAAGAAAGGAGTATGAAATAATCGGTTATTTCATACTCCTTAATTCTTTAAGGTCTGCTCTTCACCAAGCAAGCTGTGTAAGACATGGCTTGGTGGAGTGGTACTCTTTCCTCGTATTCCCCTTTATCGTAATCCATAGCCCCACCTGGTATAGAGTGATCCAGTAGGAGAGTGCATTTCGTAAGGAGAAGTTCAAGATCTGCTGGGGAGTAGCAACGAAGCGACTGAGTCACAGCTTGGCTTTCGTCGTTAACTGACCACCAAGTGTCAATCATTCGACAGTGATAAGGATCAAAGTCATACTGTCTCATAATGTCATCAAAGCTCATTTCTATTCCGGCAGCATTTGCCCAATACCAGGGAGTGTAGCAATCAATGATCGCTTGGCTATCAGGACTTAACCATTCTTCTATTAGGTGTAGGAGTTTCGTTTGGTCCTCATCTGATCCGACGCCGAAGCCGTCCCAATAGCAAATACAGTCAAAAGGATGATTAAACTCTGCTTCATAGAAATCCCCTTCTATGATGTGAATACTATCTTCAACTCCATGCTCTGTAGCCAAGGCTTTCATCCTCACTACCGCTTTTGGAACAAGTTCAATAACAGTTACGTCGTATCCTCGTTTGGCTGCAGCAACAGCAAACTGACCTGTCCCTCCACCTAATTCGAGGAGGTTGCGGGGCTTTTCCTCCAATAGATCCTCCATCTTATCAACCAAGTCATCCCGTAGTATCTGGTTCAAGGGGTTATTTGTTAACAGTTCATACTGCCTATTATAAAATTCTTTAACCCATTCCATGTGTAAGTCCTCCTTTTAATAAATGGATGTTGGATGAGAACTTCACAAAGATCAATAGTAAAAGAGCACATTCATCCTCCTAATTTTCCGACAATTCTATTTCTATTGTAGGTTAACAACCATATCTTCTCAATAAAAATTTCCAAATGATTCTTTCATGAACCCTCTGGACAGGCATAGGATGAAAGAAAGAAGATTTTTCGAAGTGGGGAGCGTCGTTTATGCCATCGAAAATTGCTGCCTCTTTCTATGCGACTTTATCCATTACGTTTTGGGGCATTTCTTTTGTCTCGACAAAGGCTGTTTTAGATAAACTTGATCCTTACACGGTACTGGTCATTCGATTTGGGATCGGGGCCATCTTCCTTTTATGTGTGCTGCTTGCTATGAGATATCCTATGAAATTACTTCTCAAATATATACCATCTCTAATTGTACTCGGAATATTAGGGGTATTCGTTCACCAAATCATTCAAGCAACAGCGCTATTAACGATTGATGCTTCTCATGCAGGCTGGATGATTTCGTTTTCTCCTGTGTTTACTGTTTTCTTATCCATGATTTTTCTACACGAGAAAGTAACCCTTTCTAGAGCTGTTGGTATAGGAACAGCTATAGCCGGAGTCATTTTGATTACGACCTCAAGAAGTGGCCAGGGGGTCGCATTTGCCATCGATATCGGATATCTCCTCATGCTTCTTAGTACATTTAACTGGGCGATATATGGAATTTTGCTAAAGCGTTTATCCATCCCTTTGCCATCACTCGTCATTACGTTCTATATGAGTGCATTGTCTTTCTTTCTCACATTACCCATTCTTGTGAAGAATCAAGGGTGGAAGAGTTTACCAACTTTGTCTGCCACAGAGTGGGGACACCTTATTTTTCTAGGGGTGTTCGTCTCAGGCATTGCCTATTGGTATTGGGGCAAAGCACATGAAGTGCTGGAAGCCTCTCAAGCTTCTGCTTTTATGTACTTAGAACCACTGGCTACGTTGCTGGCAGCTGTCTTGCTTCTTAATGAGAAAATCTTTTTTCAAAGTGTAGTGGGTGGCGTCATTATTATCATTGGTGTCGTTTTTGTAAATGGTCAGGTGTGGAATCTTATCGGATTACTTAGAAAGAGGAGGACTTAATATGGAATGGAAAGATCGATTAGAAAATGTACTTGGAACACTAAAATCACCTTCAAAAGAAGATTTAAGGCATGCTCTCAGCCAGCTTAATACAAAAGTCGAAGATGTAGAAGAACAACTTAGGGATCCTGAAGGGAAGCCTTATTACAGGAAGGTATTGTTTCATAACAAAGAGGTGGAACTGCTCGTGATGAACTGGTCAAACCTTGAATGCGCCCCTCATGACCACGGCAACTCGTATGGGTGGATACATGTACTGAACGGTACGACTAAGCACACGATTTTTGAGGTAGAAGACGGACGAATTCCACGTGCCTTATTTGAAGAACACAAAGAGAAGGGGCAGTTTCTATTCGCTCCTGTAAAAGGGGTTCATACAATGAGAGATGATAAGGGGAGCGGGTTAATTACTTTACACCTTTACGCTCCTCCAATAAAAGACATGATGGTGTATGACTTAGAGGCGTGCGCGGCTTGTGTGGTCTCAGAAGATTGCGGGGCCTGGTGGCCGCAGGATTTGCGGCAACGTGTAAAAGAATTAAAGTTAAAGGCTTGAGGATCTTTCCTCAAGCCTTTTCGTTAGCTCGGGTCGATCAGTCAACATCGATTCGCCAGGACTCATCGTGTTTCCTTGATCTCTACTCGGGCTCAGTCCAGTCTATACGTTGCTAAACGGGCACTTGCGCTTTTGGTTACTAGCCTGTACAAATCATGATGATATTGCCATCGGGGTCTTTAATTGTAAAGAAAGAAAGGTCCTCAAAACGTGTGATGTCAGAGGTGATGGTGTAACCTAATTCTTTTACATATAGGTACGAAGCATCAACATCATCTGTATGGAAGTTAAATAGAGGGTGAGTTGAAGGATTCACCTTTTGTGTCTCACCAGGAGGCCCGGCATCAAGCAGTACACCTGTATAGTGATTAATTTTCATGTTGTATACTGGGTCTGCTACATCTGAAGGGTTATAATCCTGACCGAGTAAATCACAATACCATTTGACTGAAGCTTGTAGGTCACTTACGGGCACAAACATGGTGTTTACGCTGTTATGAATGGGGCTTTTAGTCGTTTTCATTTCATCGCTCCTTTTAGGTTGTTATCTACCATTTCTAGAAAATTGGAAAGAATCCTCTTTGGGCGATATCGTTTTTGGTTAATTGTGGTACTATAATGGATGGTTAAATTGTAAGGTTAGTTTCTTACTTAAAATTAGGGTTGTTCCTTTTCTATCTGCAACCCTATACATATTACTCTAAATAAAGGAGTGACAATATGAAACGAATGATTGTATTGCTTTTCCTTTTAGTTATACTAGCTGCTTGTGCAGAAGAGGAGAAAGGAAATGAATCATTAACCATTACACCGATTGAATTAACAGAGCGGGAGAAAGAACTGGTATCAGCAACAGGAATTACCCATATAGAATACTTTGAAATGAATGGCAGTTTAGGAGAAGGGGAGGACCTAGTTACGAAATTTACCTATTATAAAGATGGTGAATACCTAAAAGGCGGCAGTAAAATGTATGGTGCATTAGAAACGACATATGAAGAAGACCTTTTATCGTTTGCCATGTTAACAGATGATGATTTAGCTCACCTTTATATGGGGAATGCAAATGGACTGGGAGGTAGTAAGGCAACTATTCCTGAGGATCTCGGGATGTCTACTTATGGAGGACTATCAGAGAAACACACGCTAGTAAAAGGGGAAGAAACGTATGTCGCCTATTGGGTGGCATCTGGAGGTAATTCCATAAGTAGTGGTGGTATTGGAGATCCTACTAAACTTCCAGAAGTGATCAAAGAGGAAGATTATGCTATTGTCATGAGTGTTGAGGTTAAGGACAAAGAGGATATAAACCATTAATTGAAAAGCACCTTTTCTAAGAAAGGTGCTTTTTCTGTGCACAAAGTGGTTGAGGTGTTGAGATGACCAAAGCATTTGAACAATCGACCTAAGCCTGCTCCTCACTCAAAAAAGAACTGAGCTAAAAAGCTCAGTTCTTCTCCTGAAACTCACGAAACAACATAATCACTGCTAATGTTAGTCCGGCAACAAAGCATCCAACTGTTATCACCCAGTGAAAGAAGAAGAAGGAGGTAAGAGTAGATAAAGCAGCCCATATAAACCATAAGAGCCAAGGTTTATTGAGCATTTACTTCCATGTCACCTTCATACATTTTACTAAACACTTTTGCAAAAGCTGCAACAGTATTTCGAATTTCTTCATTGTTGTTCGCGTAGCCACCGATTTCAATTAGCAAAGCTTTTTCAGATAAATCTTGATTATAGAGTCCATTTCCTTGAGCTTTGCTTTTCTGGAAGACGCCTCGGCTGATGCTTGGGTATTCTTTATTTAGTTTTTTGTTTAACTCGGTTACAAAACGAAGGTTTTCCTCATAGTATTTGTTTTCCTTACCCACTATGAAGAAAAGCCGGGCATAGGGCTGTCCGTTTATAGTTGTTGTCGTGATTTCTTTATCAACAGAATCACGATGCAGGTCAAAGATGTATTCTACTTTATCATTTTTAGCTAAAGCTTCTGTGGCAATCTCTCTTGAAGCTTTATAGGAATCAGGATATGACCAGTCTCTTTCTTTCAACTCGGTTGCGACGTTATCCTTCACATGCTGAGATTGAATATTGTATTTTAGCAATTCTTCTTTCAGCATGGACCCGACGTTCACTATATTCTTTGTCTCGTCGTGACTTACAGCTTCATTAGGTTTTGTTGCTCCGTTTAAGTTTGGTAAAAATGCTTCCCACGTATGTGTATGATAGATCAATACAGAAGCTTCTTCTGGTACTTTATCTTCTTCAGGTGGTGTATCCTTTTTATCCTCAGCGCTTGAGAAGAAGTCTTCAGGCGGTGGAGACTCGTATGGAAGTGTGGTGTAATCTGTTCCCTCTCCGGCTATTAAGATTTCTGTATGGTACGCATCTAACCCTGGTATCTCCCGCCCAAGAAGACTACGTGCATCTCCAAGACGAATATCGGTTAAAGCATCAACTACAAACTTTGAAGTAGATAGATCTGGGACCTCTTCTTCATATTCTTGTAATAGAGGGGGCATTTCTCTCCCCATTACAGCCAACAATACTTCTGTGCTCTGAAACGACTTTAAGGCATTTTCAATTGTCTGAGATGATAAGAATGTTTTGCTATAAGAGGTAGCCGTCATAATCGAGATCATAATAAATAGGAATCCATAGATTAATAGATATCGACTAATGAAGGTTACCTTTGATTGTATAGAAGCTTTTGATATTCGTTGCAAACGTGACCCCTCCCTCACTATAACTTTATGAGAGAAGGAGAGAGAATATTAAATAAAAAATAGTTTTTCTAGCAAATCTTTTAAAGATAAAAGAGATTAAAGTCTAAAAAGAGAAATTTAACCCATGTAAATTTAATCGTCATATACTTGTCGAAATATATGTTTTCATGACATGTTTTGTCATTTAATGGATAAAATGTCTCCCTCTAGAAGGATTTACTCTGAATTTGTAGTAGAAGTGAGTAAGGAGGGAGAGGTGTATGGATTTTCTTCGACGTTGGACAGGAGTGGCTATTTTAGTTTTACTTGCATTACTTTCGTTAAGTAAGGGTTTGAAATTGTGGGCTCTTGGAACACAAGTGGATGGGGATGGAATTGGTATATATTTTTTTCTTATCGAGATTACGGATCTACTTCCAGCAGAAAGAATTCCATCGTATGCAGTAGGGTTCTTTATTTTAAGCCTAGTTGCCCTTATCATCTCAATAGTAATGATTCGTGAAAACCTCGTAAAGGTAGACACTAGTCAGTAGAGGAGTAGCATCATTTTATTTTTAAGGTATTACCAATAAATGAGAGGTGAAATCTTGTTGATTTTGTCTTCCTTTTTATTAGCTCCTTTAAATGAGTAACAACCTTCCTGCTTGCCTTTTCTTAATGCTCAAGTATACGATTAGCAGTAAAGCACATATGGTAAACAGAGGTGAGCTGAAAGGGGGATCATATGAAAGTACGTTTTATACCGATGAAACAAGAAACGTTCGAGGATTATTATTTAGAATCAATACATGAATACGCAATGGAACATGTTAAAGCCGGGAATTGGACAGAGTCAGAAGCCCCTATTAACGCACAAGAGCAGTTCGAGAGCCTTTTACCTAATGGTCTTGATACGTTGGACCATGATTTGTTTACGATTGTAAATGAAGAGAGAAATGAGGTTGGTATGATCTGGCTTCATCATCAACATCGTCTTGAAGAAACCCATATCTTTATTTATGATATAAAGCTACATGAAGCAGAGCAAGGAAAAGGGTATGGAACAGCTGCTATGAAAGCACTTGAGGTGTATGCTGAATCGATGGAGATTAGTCAAATTGGACTTCATGTCTTCGCTCATAATAAAACAGCCCTTGGTCTGTATAAGAAAATGGGATATGAAACGACCGATCTTGTGATGAAGAAAAGACTGATATAGCTAAATAAAGGCATTCTTAAGGGGAAATGTCGGACGGCTCATCATAGCCGTCCGCATTTTTATTTTTCTTCCTCTTGTTTTTCTTTAGCTTCTGGCATAATCTCATCGGCAAATTCCGCAAAGGCAGCTCCTGTGGGTCGGGAGTCTGCACGCTTCATATACTCCTGAATTTTACCGGCATATTTACTCATCGGTTCATTCTGATTCGTGTCTTCATCTTGGCGACCGCGGGCAATGCCGTAAAAGGCAGCGCTAACCATTGTAGCCATTACACCTAAAACGGACATAACCATTGGGCCACGACTTCTCTTACGTTTACCAAACACTCCCATCCACATGGGCCTCTTTCTTGTATTAAACATGGACCACCATTGATTGTTCTTCATCGAAACATCCTCTCTTTAAGCGTGGTACTCCTTACTTAGTGTTTCAATAAAGAGATGCTTTATGAGGAGAATAACAATCCAAATCTCTACAAATTCTACCTTTATCTCCTTAAAGATATGTTATAGTGTCATGCATAAACCAAAATAATGAGGTGTAAGAAAAAAATGGATCAATATGAATCTTTACATAAAAAGCCTAATCGGTTAATTCATGAGAAATCCCCTTATTTGCTTCAGCACGCATACAATCCCGTTGATTGGCACCCATGGGGAGAAGAAGCGTTTCAAAAAGCAAAATCAGAGGGGAAGCCGATCTTTCTAAGCATTGGGTATTCGACTTGTCATTGGTGCCACGTTATGGAAAGAGAATCCTTTGAAGATGAGAAGATAGCGAAGCTTTTAAATGAGCGCTTTGTATCGATAAAGGTAGACCGGGAAGAGCGACCAGATCTGGATTCAATCTATATGACTGTTTGTCATATGATGAACGGAATGGGGGGGTGGCCTCTTAACGTGTTTCTCACACCTGAACAGGTCCCTTTTTATTCTGGGACATATTTTCCGAAAGAGAGCCGGTACGGAATGCCGGGTTTTCGCGACGTGATCTTGCAGCTCTATCACAACTTTAAAGAACAGCCTGACAAAGTGAAGAACATTGAAAAAAATGTACAAAATGCACTCGACCAGGCGTTTAATATGGAAAATACTACAGATTTAACAAAAGACGTCCTTCAACAAACCTATGAAGCATTCCTTAATAACTACGATGAGACGTATGGAGGTTTTGGCGGCGCCCCAAAATTCCCAAGACCACACACATTAATGTATTTGTTGCGTTACTATCGTTATTCTGGAGAAGAAAAGGCTCTTAGTATGGTTGAGAAAACCCTAGACGGACTTGCGGCGGGAGGAATTTATGACCATATTGGATATGGGTTTTCTCGGTACAGTGTTGATGAGAAATTTTTAGTGCCGCATTTTGAGAAAATGCTTTATGATCAAGCTCTTCTTACGATTACGTATACAGAAGCCTATCAAGTAACTAAAGAAGAGCGTTTCAAAAAGATGGCAGAAGAAGTTATTTCTTATGTTCTTCGTGAATTAAAGCATGCAGAAGGGGGCTTTTACTCTGCTGAAGACGCGGATTCAGAAGGTGTAGAAGGGAAGTTTTACGTTTGGACACCCGATGAAGTAATAGAAATTCTTGGACAACCTCTAGGAGAATTGTTTTGTGACGTATATGACATTAAGGATCAAGGTAACTTTGAAGGGAAAAGTATTCCGAATTTGCTTCAATCTGACCTCGAATCCTATGCATTACGACATGGCTTAGAAGAAAACAGCCTTAGAGAGTCTCTTAAAGTAGGAAGAGAGAAGTTATTTAAGGCAAGAGAAGAGAGGCTTCGTCCATTTAAAGATGACAAGATTATCACCTCATGGAATGGAATGATGATCACAGCTCTTGCAAAAGCTTCTAGAGTGTTTGGAAACAAACCCTATTTTGAAGAAGCGAAACAATCCCTTCATTTTATAGAACAACACCTTTTTGAAGATGGCCGTCTTATGGTGCGTTATCGCGACGACGAGGTGAAACATTTGGGGCTAGTTGATGATTATGCGTATTTATTATGGGCTTATATTGAAATGTATGAAGCGAGTTTTAACCTGGACTATTTACAAAAGGCGGATGTACTTAGCGAGCAAATGATGGCTTTATTTTTAGATGAAGATCAAGGAGGTTTCTATCTCTATGGGACCGATCATGAACAGCTTATAACCCGTCCTAAAGAAGCTGCGGATGGAGCGGTGCCTTCTGGGAATAGTGTGGCTTCCTTGCAGCTTTTGCGACTAGCAAGATTAACTGGCGATGTTAGGAAAGAAGAAGTTGTAAATCATACAATTGCTTCCTTTACAGATGATTTAGTGAAGTATTCGGATGGGCATGCGTACTTTTTGCAAACGTATTTGCTTATGCAAAGTAGCGCTAAAGAAGTTGTAATCCTTAGGAGTGAAGAGGATGAAGGAATGGATGAACTACTGCGTTCTCTTCAAGAAGATTTTCACCCTGAACTGACTTATCTCGTTGGTGATTCTATAGATAGACTTGCAAGCCTTGCTCCTTTTACAAAAGATTATAAAAAAATCAATAAGTGTTCGACTGCCTATATTTGTGAAAACTTTTCATGCTTGCCTCCTACGACAGAAGTAGCAGAAGCGAATCGACATATAAAAGCATAAGAACAAAAAGAAAAGCATTTGGCTTCAATAGCCAAATGCTTTTATTGATCTATTCATTATAAGAACATACCTGCTCCCGCAAGTAGTGATGTTAATAACATCGTTACGATCATTAGGTACACAACAAACTTTTGACGCTTTTCACGTTTTGATGGTTTACGTTGCTGTGTTTCTGTTTGTTTCTTTTGTGTAGTTTTAGATGCCATAGTATTGACCTCCTTCGTCCCCGATACTAGTCCCATTTTAACCCGAATTCTGAAAATGAACAAGTCTCCTTTTCATACACTTCTGTTGATTTCTCTTCTACTGAGAAAGGTTTTGTTACCGTTTAAGGTTGTTATTTAACCAGTTTGTTCAAAAATAGGGCAGTAATCTTGAAGACTCGAAACTGAGAGAATGTTTCCGTTAGCTTTAATTGTGTGTAAGGTGGGACTGGAAACCACTCGCTTTCCTGTGGGGAGCTGGTGAGTCTCTTCAGCCGGCACGCCGGCTTCCGGGGTCTCACCTAGGCTCTTATGCCCACGGGAGTCTCGCAGTTTCCAGGCCCACCTTTGCCACATTAGTCTGAACGGAAACAAGCCATGTGAGAGGAAACAAGATTACTTGGTGTGATTCCGGGACCGTTAACCTAATTAACGGAAGGGCTAGCTCAACCACTCATCAAACATAACGGTCCTTTCCGGCTTAAACATCTCATCTTCAAGTCTTCCACATAAGGGGACTTATATGGAACAAATAATAAAAAACAATGGGCCTAGAGGCTAGGAAGATATTTAGAAAGATAATGTGTAATCATTCATTTCCCACCATTTTTCATGATACAATGAAATTGTCGAAAAATTGAAAGGGTTTTCTTGTTGTTTATCGAATAGTATTCAAAATGACAAGATTTTAATAAAGGGGGGCGTTCGTATGGGTTCTACCTATAATGAACATAAGAAAAAATGGGAAGAGCAGACCAAAAAGGCAATTGAACGATTTCCGGAGCGTAAGGACTCTTTTGAAACGAGTTCCCACATTGGGATTGATCGTTTATATAGCGGTGAAATGAATGAGAAATATGTCGAAAATATAGGGTTTCCCGGGCAATATCCATATACTCGAGGTATTCAACCTACAATGTACAGAAGTCGTTTCTGGACGATGCGTCAGTATGCGGGTTTCGGTTCTGCTCAAGAAACGAATGAGCGATTCCGATACTTACTAGACCAAGGTCAGACAGGTTTATCAGTAGCATTTGATTTGCCAACTCAAATCGGATATGACTCTGATGATCCTATGGCAGAAGGAGAAGTGGGAAAAGTAGGTGTGGCCATCGATAGTTTAGCAGATATGGAAACGCTATTTGACCAAATTCCTCTTGATAAAGTAAGTACATCCATGACCATTAACGCACCAGCATCTGTTTTGTTGTGTATGTATATTGCAGTAGGTGAAAAGCAAGGCGTTCCAAAAGAGAAGTTAACAGGCACAATTCAAAACGATATCTTAAAAGAATACATTGCTAGAGGTACATATATTTTTCCTCCTAAACCATCCATGCGTATTATTACAGATATCTTTGGTTACTGCCAGGAGTATCTGCCGAAGTTTAATACGATTAGTATATCTGGATACCACATTCGGGAAGCAGGTTCAACTGCAGTACAAGAGGTGGCCTTTACAATTGCGAATGGACTGGCTTATGTAGATGCTGCAATTGAATCAGGTTTGGAAGTGGACCAATTTGCACCACGTCTTGCGTTCTTCTTTAACGCACATAATCAATTTTTCGAAGAAGCGGCTAAATTCAGAGCAGCTCGTCGGGTGTGGGCAAAGATTATGAAAGAACACTATAAAGCAGAAGACCCCAAAAGCTGGAAGCTCAGGTTCCACACTCAAACAGGAGGGTCTACCCTTACAGCTCAACAACCTGATAACAATATTGTTCGTGTAGCGTTACAAGCTCTGTCTTCTGTGATGGGAGGAACTCAGAGTTTACACACAAACTCACGAGATGAAGCGTTGGCCTTACCGACCGAAGAGTCTGCCCGCATTGCACTAAGGACACAACAAATTATAGCGAATGAAAGTGGCGTTGCAGATACGGTTGACCCGCTAGCCGGTTCTTATTATGTGGAGGAACTGACTGACAAGATTGAAGAACAGGTCAATCAGTACTTAGAACAGATTAGAGACATGGGCGGCGCCGTTCAAGCGGTTGAAGAAGGATACATGCAGCGAGAGATCCACCATGCGGCATATGAAACACAGAAGAAAATCGAAAGCGGTGAAGAAGTCATCGTTGGTATGAACCAGTATAAAATTGACGAAGAAGTCAATCCGGAATTATTACGTGTTGATGAGGCATTAGAAAAGGCACAAGTTCAGAAAACGGAAAGCATCCGAAACAATCGAGATCAGGCTAGAGTTGAACAAGCGCTCAATCGAATTAAAGAAGCTGCTCAAGATCAGACTGATAATTTAATGCCACATATTTTAGAGGCAGTAAAAGCCTATGCCACTGTAGGTGAAATCTGTCATACATTGCGAAGGGAATTTGGAGAGTATATTGCACGTTAAACTCGATAGGGGGAAGGATAATGAATCGAAAAATACGCGTACTCATAGCAAAACCTGGACTTGATGGGCATGATCGTGGTGCGCTCGTCATATCTCAAGCATTACGAGACCACGGCATGGAAGTAATTTATACAGGCCTACGTCAGTCACCTGACCAAATTGCACAAGCTGCCATACAAGAGGATGTGGATATTGTTGGATTGTCTTCTTTATCAGGAGCCCACAGATCACTCTTTCCTAAAATTGTTGATACATTAAAGAAATATAACGCCGCGGACATCCCTGTCTTTGGAGGTGGGGTTATTCCTCCTGAAGATATTCCATATCTAGAGGAGAAAGGTATTAAGAAGATCTTTACACCGGGAAGTTCAACAGATGAGGTAGCCAATTACATCATGCGCCTTGTGGACCCTGACAAGTCAGAGAGTGTGAAGCCTCCTGAAAAAATTGCTCATATAGGAATCGCGGTCAATCAGATCGAACAAGCACTTCCTTTCTATACAGATACGTTAGGTCTATCTTTGAAGCATGTGGAAGAGGTACAAAGTGAGGGAGTAAAGGTGGCGTTTTTGCCGATTGGTGAAACGCAGATTGAACTGCTCGAGCCTTTAAATGAAACCTCTCCAATCTCAAAGTTTATTGAGAAGAAAGGAGAAGGGATTCATCATATTGCTTTTGAAGTTTCAGATATAAAAGAACGATTGAAGAATTACAGAGAAGACGGAGTCCCTTTACTAAATGAAGAACCAAAAAAAGGAGCCCATAATGCAGATGTTGCGTTCCTGCATCCGAAAGCATCTCATGGTGTTTTATATGAGTTATGCCAACATGGAGGTGAAAAGTCATAATGGATATTTATGATAAAATCAATGAACTGTATGATAAACGACGTGCTGTAGAGATGGGAGGAGGAGACGAACGCATACAAAAGCAACGCGATAAAGGTAAAATGACAGCTCGTGAGCGTATTGATTACTTGCTCGATGACGGAACTTTTGTAGAGTTGAATCCTTTTATTGAACATCGCGGGACTGACTTTGGCATGGGAGCCAAAGATGCTCCTGGGGAAGGCGTTGTAACTGGGTTTGGTAAGATTAAAGGAAATGATATTTATCTGTTTGCCCAGGACTTTACTGTTTTTGGCGGTGCTCTAGGAGAAATGCACGCTAAGAAAATAGCAGCGGCTATGGACTTAGCTGTAAAGAATGGAGTCCCTTTCATCGGCTTAAATGATTCAGGCGGAGCTCGCATACAAGAGGGAGTCACATCTCTTGATGGATATGGTCAAGTTTTCTACAGAAACTCGATCTATTCTGGTGTCATTCCTCAAATATCTGTCATAATGGGACCTTGTGCAGGAGGAGCTGTGTACTCTCCTGCTATTACAGATTTCGTTATTATGGTAGAAGAAACCTCGCAAATGTTTATTACAGGACCTAAAGTAATTGAGACCGTAACAGGCGAGCAAATCTCTTCTGAGGACCTTGGTGGTGCGCATGTACATAATAGTAAAAGTGGGAACGCGCACTTAAAAGCAAAGACAGAAGAAGAAGCGTTAGATCAAGTTCGATCCTTAATTGATTACCTACCTGCTAATAATAATGAAAAGCCTCGCCAAATTGAAATGGATGACGAAGATCACTATCGTTCTAATTTAACGGATTTAATACCGTTTGATCCAATTAGGCCGTACGACGTTCGGACAATACTCAACGAAGTGGTGGATGAGGACTCCTTTTTTGAAATTCATCCTGACTTTGCCAAGAACATCGTTGTAGGATTTGCTCGTATAAAAGGAAAAACGGTGGGACTTGTGTGTAACCAGCCGAAGGTAATGGCTGGCGGACTTGATATCGATTCGTCTGATAAGGCCTCAAGATTTATACGTTTTTGTGATTCCTTTAATATCCCTCTCATTACCTTTGAGGATGTGACTGGATTTTTCCCTGGTGTCAAACAAGAACACGGGGGCATTATTAGACATGGCGCCAAAATTTTATATGCCTATTCTGAGGCAACGGTTCCTAAAATCACGGTCATTACCCGTAAAGCCTATGGTGGTGCGTATGTTGCATTGAATAGTAAATCAATTGGTGCAGACCTCGTCTATGCCTGGCCGAATGCTGAAATAGCCGTTATGGGGCCAGAAGGGGCGGCGAATATTATTTTCGCAAAAGACATTAAAGGAAGCGAGAATCCTGAAGAAACACGTCAAGCCAAAATCGATGAGTATCGGGAGAAGTTTGCGAATCCTTATGTCGCTGCGGGGCTAGGCATGGTTGATGATGTTATTGATCCAAGAGAAACACGTACCTCCCTTATTCAAGCCCTTGATATGCTAAAGAATAAACAAGAAGACCGTCCAAAGAAAAAGCATGGAAATATTCCATTATAATAAACATCGTTTGACACTTGAGATGGCTTTCGCTAACGTACTAATAGAGAGTCATCTCTTTTTTTACATAATTGAAGGAGGCAACAAACATGCTTACAGTGAATCGCGATCGCTTGATTGAAGAGTTTCTGGAATTGGTCCAAATCGACTCTGAAACCGGAGACGAAGCAAAGATTAACGAAGTATTAAAAAAGAAGTTTACAGATCTTGGTGTTGAAGTGTTTGAAGATAATGCAAAAGAAGTAACGGGTCACGGAGCCGGAAACTTGATTTGTACCCTTAAAGGAAATAAAGAGGGTGTTGACACTATCTATTTCACGTCCCATATGGATACAGTTGTTCCAGGCAATGGCGTAAAACCGACTATTAAAGACGGTTACGTTGTTACTGACGGGACAACGATTCTTGGAGCGGATGATAAAACGGGCTTAGCTGCTATTTTTGAAGCGATTAAAACGCTTCAGGAAAATAAAGTAGCACATGGAGATATCCAGTTTATTATCACCGTTGGGGAAGAGTCTGGCTTAGTTGGAGCTAAAGCGCTAAACCCTGAGCATTTAACTGCGAAATACGGGTACGCTCTTGATAGTGACGGGCAAGTTGGTAATATCGTAGTGGCTGCCCCTACGCAGGCGAAGCTAAATGCCGTCGTGAAGGGAAAAACAGCTCATGCCGGAGTTGCGCCTGAAAAAGGAATCTCTGCCATCACACTTGCAGCACGAGCCGTTTCCAAAATGCCATTAGGCCGAATCGATGAGGAAACGACTGCAAACATTGGTCGTTTTGAAGGTGGTCAGAAGACGAATATTGTGTGTGACCACGTTGAGATCTTAGCAGAAGCACGTTCTCTAGTTCCAGAAAAAATGGAAGCTCAAGTAGAGAAGATGAAGAAAGCTCTAGAAGAAACGGCAGATGAAATGGGTGGTAGTGTTGAGATCGAAACAGAAGTCATGTACCCAGGCTTTAAGCATAGCGAAGGAGAAGAAGTGGTTGAGGTTGCTCGTCGCGCAGCAAAGGCAATTGGACGTCCTACTGAACTTCTGACTAGTGGGGGAGGAAGTGATGCGAACATTATTGCAGGACACGGAATTCCTACGGTAAACCTTTGCGTAGGGTACGAAGAGATCCATACGACGAATGAACGTATGCCTCTTGATGAATTGGAGAAAACAGCTGAACTTGTAGCAGCGATCGTACAAGAGACGGTGAACAATTAATAAAAAAGGCTTCAACCCCTAAGGGTTGAAGCCTTTTATTGTTGTCTGGAATAAGTAATATAACTTATTGAGTCTGATAGGCAACGCCCGGATTCACTTGTGTTGTTATGGGGGGACACGCATATTCGTTAATTACATAGAAACTTTTTATAAGAGAACACTAACGACTGACTTAATTTATAGGAGGGGTATCATGCAACAACAGCAGCCAAACTCAAATAATAACGGAAAAACAAGGGCTCCATCTACAAATCACGGAGGTCATGAGCTTTTTGATGCGCATGAAGTCATTGCTTCTGTTATTAGCTTAATGGATCAATACCAAATGTATGAGCAACACATTCAAGATCAAAAGTTGAAAGACATTCTAAATCGCCAATATACATTTATCGAGACAATGTACAATACAATCGTTGAGAGCTTCACTACAGGTAATAAGCCCTCTGTTTCTACTCAAGTGTATAAAATGGAAGAGGATCATACAACAGTATACGGGTTAAAGCCTGGTCAGCCTAAAAAGCCCAATCAAACCGTACAAGAACTATCAGATAAGGGGTTATCTGCTTATATGCTAGGGCAGACAAAGTCATTGGCTAGTTTATTCTCCATGACTGCGTTAGAAATGACCAATCCAGTACTGAGACGTGTTATTGCAGACAGCGTTCCGAATTTGATCGAAATGTCTTATGAAATATTCCTTTACCAAAATAAGCACGGGTATTATCAAGTTCCTCAGTTAGATGCTCAAGATATGAACCAGATGCTTCAAAGTTATGCACAAACAAATCAACAACCTATGCAATAACGAGTAAAGAAGGATCACCATGAAGGTGGTCCTTTTTTAGTTCCTCAAAAAAATTACCCCTCTCAACCCTTGGCAGCTCTTAAACGTTACCTCCAGGTATCTATGCTACAAGAAAGTACGTACTTTTGTCTTTTGACGTTACACGGCATAATAGCAATTGTTGTAAAGGCGGTGAGCCAATAGGCAAGTCGTTAAGAAAGGTTTTGTGTAGTGAATAAACATAGTTACTTTTTAGTGCCTACCGTACTTTAAAGTACGTACTTTAAAGTACGTACTTCCGTAATGACGAAGTACATTGCATAATGCGATGTACGTTCGAAAGGTAATGGCGCCTTACCTTTTGGTTAAAAAGATGTTAAAAGGAGGATCTCTTTCATGAGTTCTAACACACAAGCTGCAAATCAAACTCAAATTAAAGGAGGCACTCTGGCGCTATTAGCGCTAGCGATTAGTGCTTTTGGTATTGGGACAACAGAATTTGTTCCTGTAGGACTTCTTTCATCAATTGCAGATGATTTATCGATATCTATTACGTTGGCTGGTTTATTGATTTCAGGTTATGCAATAGGTGTTTCAATTGGTGCACCGGTTCTTACAGCAATAACCTCCAAGGTGGATAGGAAAACGCTTCTTATGTCTCTAATGATTTTATTTATCGTTGGTAACTCAGTAGCAGCATTATCAACGAGTTTTACTGTCTTATTTGTAGCTCGTTTTATTACGGCTTTCTCACACGGAATATTTTTTTCTATTGGTGCAACGATTGCTGCCGATTTAGTTCCGCAACATAAGCGGGCTAGTGCGATTGCCTTTATGTTTACAGGACTTACAGTTGCAACTGTAACAGGGGTTCCACTTGGTACATTTATTGGACAAGCCTTTGGTTGGAGAGCAACATTCTGGGGGGTAGCGTTACTTGGTCTAATTGGTGTTATTTCTAGTGCCATATTAGTTCCGAAAGACCTTAAAGAAGCACCACCAGCTAAATTTAGTGAACAACTTAAGATCTTAACCAATGGTAAATTGATTTTAGCTTTTGTTATTACAGGTCTAGGGTATGGAGGTACGTTCGTAGCATTTACGTATCTATCTCCGATATTAGAAGATATCACAGGATTCAGCGCAAGTTGGATAAGCATGATCCTAGTTCTTTACGGGCTTGCAGTCGCAATAGGTAACACTATTGGTGGGAAAGCATCTAACAAAAATCCACTTAAAGCTCTGTTTTGGATGTTCGTATTCCAAGCTATAATATTATTCATTTTAACGGTAACAGCACCATTTAAGGTGCTTGGTTTAATTACGATTTTCTTTATGGGTCTCTTTGCATTCATGAACGTTCCAGCTTTACAAATTCTTGTTGTGAACCTAGCTGAACAATATGTACCATCTGCCGTCAACGTTGCTTCAGCATTAAATATTGCAGCCTTTAACGTTGGTATTGCAATCGGTTCTTTCGTTGGTGGATTCGTTGTAGATTCCATCGGCCTTGAGCATACTCCTTGGGTAGGTGCTGTTATGGTAGTGGGAGCTGTTCTGTTAACAGCTGTTCTTCGTTCAATGGAACGTAAAGGAGATTAACTTATCCAGAAATGCGGAGGTTTATACGAACTCGCTTTTTATTAGAGAATAGCTACTCACCTTCAGCCTCATGGAAACTATGGCTTAAAGATACACCCTGATTTATATGATAAATCAGGGTGTATTTCATTGCATATGGTTCCAATTTCAGGATATTATGGAGTGGGGGATGTAATAGTGGATCAAGAAAAAGATCGTAGTCCTAATTATCTGTATATCGCTCTTTATTTTCTTGGTTTGGGAATCATGATTTGGGTTCTTAAAAACATCTCGTTGAGTCATGCTTTGTGGTACGGAGTGCCGTTATTGTTCATAAGCTTACTCATCGCATACTTTAGTTCTAAAAAGCTTCAATCTAATGTACATAAGTATTTGCAAGAAAAAGGAGTGACCCACGGCATCATTTTTCCGATCATAACGATTTTGCAAGCGATTTGTTTTATTGTGTTTCTTTCTCTAGATCGCGGAACGGTAATCATTAATGGTCAAGGTGAGTACGGAGATTATATGTATACCCAATTCAAGTCGAAAGCAGCGTTAACAGCCATATTCTTTTTAATGGGGATTCGAACTATTCTAACAGGGTGGTATGAGAAAAATAAAGCTTCGATTTGGGGGGGCATAGGTATCATGTTGGTTTCCGTTGTTGTGGTATACAGGCAAGAATTAACCTCTAGCATATGGTAAAGCTGTTAAACAGAATAAGCTTAAGGTAACGAAAGGAGGAGCGCTGTTATTCGGTGTTCTCCTTTTTTGGATATTACAAAAAATGGGTGTATATAACTAAAGGGGGTATAAAGGCTATGTCTAAAGGTACATGCGTTCGTGTTTAAAATAGCCTTTTTACCTATTGAAATGTGACAACCTATAATGCTATGGATTCAATTATCATGAAAAAGATTGAAAATTCTAACATTAGTAGTATCATTAGGTTAATACTATAGAGAAGGGTGATGATATGGATCAGGTTTATTCATTAGTCGAGCTGTGGGACATCTTTAAGTTGGCGATTTTAGTAAGCTTAGTGGGGGCTTTGATTGGTCATTATAAGAGAAATGCTTGTATTTTACTTCCAATCGTAAGCATTGATTTCAAGTTCAAGGGGTTTGAGGAGTGGAGCCGTTCTTCCCATCGGGGATTGATCAAGGCGCTAATGCTGATCGTTACGATTGCAAATGCGTGTGTTAGCTTCCTATTATTTTTAGTAGGAATTCGGTACGGAGATAATAAGAATACCGACCCAATCTTGTTTGAGCTAGGCGTAATAGGAGATCTAATTATTGGAGTCGGCGCTGGTATTATTGCAAAGAGCACTGTGACATTGACAGGGACTGAAAATCAGCTATCCATTATTGTGACGTCGTTACTTGCAGGTTACGCAGGGTTATCGTACATTCAAAAGTATCAAAAAGAATCTCTTGAAAATGCTTGTATTGATTATGAACAAAAATTAGCCTGTTCAGAAGAGGACCGAAGTCCGCATGTGTACCGTAAGAAAGACTCTTCCGATGAAATTGCGGCAACAAAGGAACCATAAATACTCCACGGAAAGAGGTTTGTTATGAAAGTCCGATTAACTCAAGAAGAGAGAGAGCAACTGGAATCATATTTAAAGGTACTACAAAATCCTTTTGAATCCATTGCGAAGCGCAGGCTTGCGAAAAGTAAGTTTGATATGATTTACAATCGAGCAGCCGCAAGAACAGCGAACACGCTGGGTTCTTGTATAAATAAAGAAAATCAAGCTGCTTGTTCAAACGAAGGGGAAGAAAATCCTTCCAACCTGTAGAGAGGAGAACCAAGCTCCCTATAGTTGGAAGGGTTTTTTTCTGTTTCATTGCTTTACTAAGGCAGATCGTGCCAGACACCCTTTACTATGGTGAAGGGTGTCTGGCACGCGTTTATTCTTTACTGTATTAAAAAGCTTGATGGGAAAGCGGAAGAGAGGTAAATATGTTACAATAAGTGTAGAACGAATGTTCGTTAGAGAGGAGGTGTTCTGGTTTTGTCGAAGTGGTACCCGAAGAATGGAAGAGTCATTTTTCATGTGGATATGAATAGTTTTTATGCATCTGTTGAGATGGCTTACAACCCTGAATTAAAAGGGAAACCTCTTGCAATTGCAGGAAACCCTGAAGAACGGAAGGGAATTGTAGTTACCGCAAGTTACGAAGCTCGGGATAAAGGTGTGAAGACGACGATGCCTTTGTGGCAAGCAAGACGACTTTGTCCCAATATGATTGTTATGCGTCCAAATTTTGAACGTTATCGTAAAGCATCAAGGGAAATGTTCTCTGTTCTTTCCCAAGTCACACCTCTTGTACAGCCTGTTTCGATTGATGAGGGTTATATGGATATAACAGATTGTGCTGATCAGGGCACCCCTCTCGAAATTGCGAAGTGGATTCAAGATACCGTTATGGAACAGCTTGAACTTCCTTGTTCAATAGGAATTGCTCCAAACAAGTTCCTTGCCAAGATGGCTTCTGATATGAAAAAGCCAATGGGAATAACTGTACTTAGGAAGCGTGATATCCCTAGTAAATTGTGGCCAATGCCAGTCCGGGAGATGTACGGTGTTGGAGAGAAAACGGCTGAGAAATTAAATGCCAGTCATATTGAAACAATAGAAGACTTAGCTAAAGCTGATGTTTATGCTTTAAAAGGGAAGCTCGGGATTAACGGAGAACGCCTGCAAAATCGTGCGAACGGAATTGACGATCGTCTAGTTGACCCGGATGCAGTGAGTGAGTTCAAAAGTATTGGCAACTCTCAAACATTGCCCCACGACACAACGGATGATAATGAGATTACGAAATTACTGCGACAGTTATCTCAAAAAGTAGCAGACCGGATGGAGAATAAAGAAGTTGTTTCAAGGAACATTCAGTTAATGATTCGCTATCATGATCGAAAGACGATAACAAGGAGTAAACAACTACCTGAATATATAAGCAAAGTGGAAGAGATCTATCAATATGCAATGAAGCTATGGGAGGACCATTGGAACGGTGAGCCTATAAGACTTATGGGCGTCACAGCGCAAGACCTTAGTGAAAAACAAGATGCGATCATGCAACTTGACTTATTCACATATGAGAATGAAGCGAAAAACGAAAAATTGTATTCTGCTATCGGAGAACTCACTGATAAATATGGTTCCAATCCATTTAAGAAATTAAAAGCCAAACCAAACGCAACCCCCACAACAAGCTTTCAAAAGGACTTTCTTGACGACTTCAAAAAAATAAACCGAACTGACGATAGAACAAACTAGCTCACATCGCTAGTTTGTTTTTTATTGCTTCACAGTAAGAAAGCGTGCCAGACACCCTTTACTTGGTTAAAGGGTGTCTGGCACGCTTTTTTGCTTTAAATAGGTAAAGGGATAAAGGTTTTGAAGTAAAATGATTTATTTAGTTCAAAAAATATTGTCTTCTTTCATATACTGAGGTAAGATGAATTCAGAAGTAGAAATGAAATGATTTTATGTTTATATTTCAAATTTTGAATTGGAGATGAGCGTATGAGTATCGTGCTATCAAATGTGAATAAGATTTATCAAAGTGGTGAAGTAACCGTTCATGCGTTAAAGAATGCGTCTATTGAAATTCCTGACAAACAAATCGTGGCTATACTCGGACCATCAGGTTCTGGTAAATCTACATTGCTCAATGTAATTGGGGGCATTGACCGCCATGATGAAGGGGAAATTACAGTTCATGATTTTAAATTGACGAAAATGAAAGATAAGGAACTAACAGAATATAGAAGGCACTCCCTTGGCTTCATCTTTCAACAGTACAATCTTATGCCAACATTAACAGTTGAAGAAAACATAGAAGTAGGGAGAGAGTTAAGCCAAAATCCTCTCAAGATGAAAGACACTTTAGAGAAGGTTGGCATGTGGGACAAAAAGGATAAGTTCCCCTATCAATTAAGTGGGGGAGAACAACAGCGCGTTGCAATCGCGCGAGCCCTTATAAAAAACCCTCGCGTTCTCCTTTGTGATGAACCAACTGGAGCATTAGATGAAGAGACAGGTAAGAAAATCCTTAGTCTTTTAAAATATGTAAATGAGACGTATGGAACAACTGTCTGTATTATAACTCACAACAACGGGATCGGAGAAATGGCTCACAAGGTAGTTAGAATGAAAAGCGGTGAAATTATTAAGCACTATTATAATGAAAAGCCGGTTGATCCAGAGAAGGTGAAATGGGTATGATTCTTAGAAAAAGCATTCTTCGTCAATTTAAAGAGAAGAAGTTTCAGTATTTTGGAGTAATCATTCTTTTAATGTTATCCATTATGCTATATGTGTCCATGTCGATGGGGATCTCAACTTTGGATAACCGAAATGCCCAATTTAAGGAAGAATTCATGCAAGAAGATTTCCATATGATTTTAGCTAATGAACTTTCTTCAGATCAGCTTGAAAAATGGGAAAAGGAATATAATCTTTCTTTAGAAGAGCGACTTTACGGAGATGTTCCTTACAAGGACAGTGATACAACTCTTAGGTTATTCTCAAATACAACCGAGATTAATATCCCATATGCCTCGGAAGGGAAACTGCCTGAAGAAGCAGGTGAAATCGCTCTATCTCCGGTCTTTGCAAAAGCTCATAATATCACCGTTGGAGATGAAATCGAGGTAAATAGTCGAACATTAAAAGTAACAGGCTTTATGTATATTCCGGATTATATTTATGTTCTTGAACGGGAAAGTGATCTTTTGAGTGATCCGCATACGTTTGGGATTGGAGTGACAGCCGAAGATACACTTCAATCTATTGCAGATAAAACAGTAACTCAAATCTTAGGGCACGGAGCTTCAGGCGAAGAAAGGAATACCTTTAAATCAGCTGTTACTGAAAACTATTCTTTATTGAAGTGGATGAACCAGGAGGAAAATCCTCGTATTCAATTCGTAGAATCTGAGATTGAAAGTTCAGAGACGATGATTACAACACTACCGCTATTCATATTAGCGTTATCTGTTTTAATGGTTCTTATGATAATGAAACGACGCTTAGAAATGCAGCGTAAAGAAATTGGCACCATGAAAGCGTTAGGATATCGTAACAGAGAACTGACCAAGCATTATATGACGTATGCGACAATCATTGGCCTCATTGGGTCCTTCTTAGGGGTGGCAGCTGGTGCAGGTTTATCGATTCCCATTACGAATCTTTACTCTAATTACTTTAACTTACCTAGCATTTCCTACTTTGATTGGGATCCTAAAGTACTTGTAATTGGCTTCTTCGTGCCAAATGTTATTTTGCTTATCATGACGTACTTTGTTATCAGGAAACCTTTGCAACAGTCTCCGTTAGATTTATTAAGACCGAAGGATATATCTAAAGGGAAGAAGTCGTTGTTAGAACGATTGCCGATTATTAATAAAGGGAGCTTTATTTCTCGATTTCGTATTCGACTGTTAGCTAGAAGCAAAGCAAGGGCGGTTTATATTCTCTTAGGAGTCATGTTTTCTAGTATTCTGTTGATCTTTGGAGCCACGATGTACAAAGGGATGGACGGAATTGTAGATTCAACCTATAAAGATATCATGACTTATAATTACGCTGCTCATTACAAAAGCTTACAACAAGCAGAGACAGATCAAGGAGAAAGCCCATTTACAGTAGCTGAAGCAGAGATTACCAGAATAAATGGAGAAAAGGCCAAAACTATTGAGCAGCAGTCTATGATTTACGGAATAGAACCTGAGACTGAACACATTCAGCTTAAAAACGTAGATGGAAAACTGCTTAATTCAACACTTAATAATGGGGTGGTATTAAGCGAACCGTTTGCAAGTGCGCTTGGTCTTTCAAAAGGGGATACAATTACTCTTAAGAATGCGTACAATAATAAAATGATTAAGAAAGAAGTTACGGGTATAGCTAAGGTTTATATCGGCTTTTCTATTTATAGTGAGCGAAAAGCAGTCAACGAATTTCTTGGCTATCCAACAGAGGTATATACAGCCAAGTGGACAGAAGGTAAGCCTGATAACTCAGAAGACGTGCTATTTATAGAGGATAAACAAGATATTATTGAGAATTTTGAATCAACTTCTTCTTTAACACGTTATTCTGTATTTGGAATAGCAGGTTTCGCATTTTTAATTGGGGTTATTGTCTTAACGCTTATTACGAATTTAATTGTAGAAGAGAATTCGCCTTCTATTTCTCTATTTAAAGTTATGGGGTACAAAGACAAAGAAATTTCAAGACTGATTATTAACGTCTATACCCCAATCGTACTTCTAGGGTTCATATTATCTGTTCCTATTGGAATTCTTAGCATTGATCAGCTTATGAATTCAATTGTCGAACAGACTGGATTTGCAATGCCTGTTCAATTGAACTGGCTGATGATTCTGGTTAGTCTTGTAATCATCTTATTAACGTATTACGTCTCACTTTTCTTCTCTAGAAGAAAACTCAAAAACGTATCCCTCCAAGAAGCATTAAAGAAACAACAAGACTAGAGTCAGATGCACTTTAGTGAGATAAAGGGTGTCTGACACCCTTTATCCTGTTAAAGTAATTAATGCATTTGGGGTTTACATGTTTGGTTGGTTTTGGTAATATTGCAGGAATTATAAAAAAGCTATGAAGAGAAGAGTAGGCCAAATCGTTTCTTACAGAGAGCTCTCGCTTGGTGAAAGAGGGTAGAAACGTCTGACTGAAACAAGCCTCTGAGCTGCGCGTGGGAACAAGTTGTGGGATCATGTGCCAGGAGCTCCTGTTACAGAGCTAGGGTATAAGCATATAATGCCGTACCTGAGAAGGTTAATATGGTGACATATTAATAAACTGGGGTGGCACCGCGGAAATGACCCGCCCCCAAGATGAACGGATCTTGGGGGTGGGTTTTTATGTTGAAGTCTATTCAGATTCATTCTTCCTAAATCAGATCTAATCTTGCTGTAGGAGGGAAAAGAATGAATCGTGTAAAGAAAGACAAACAGTGGTTGGATCCAGTATTTTTGCTAGCAGCGCTTGGGATTTCTACAATTGGAGACTGGATTTTCCTCATCGCTTTAAATTTAATGGTATTGAATAAGACTGGATCGCCTTTTGCCGTAACTATTTTATATTTGTTAAGGCCTGCTGCTATGATAGTGACTAACATATGGGCGGGTAGTCTTGTTGATCGTATCGACCAGCGAAATACTATGATAGGGTTAGACCTCTTTAGAGGGGCGCTTGTCCTAATTATCGCAACAACAGCGAACCTATCGTTGATCTATGGTCTTGTCCTACTAATTTATATGGCGAGTTCCATAAGTGAGCCAACAACTTTATCTTATATGACAAAACTTGTTCCAGTTGAGAAAAGGAAGCGATTTAATGCTTGGAGGAGTCTGTTGGATTCAGGTGGTTTTGTATTAGGTCCTGCTATTGCGGGTTTATTATTTATGGTAAGCAGTTTAAATGGTGTTATTGCATTGAATGGCTTATGCTTTATGGTAGCTGCTCTCCTTTTAGTAAAGCTCCCCCGCATGAAGGTCTTCGAACATGAAATGGGAGTATCAGGAAAGATCTCTTTAAGCTTACTTCTAGAAGACTTGAAAGCTGTCTGGCATTTTACGAAAACCTCCCGACGAATAACGGTGACGTACTGTTTAGTTGGTTTATTAATGGTTGGAGCTACTGCTATTGATTCTTTAGAAGCGGCATTTTCGAAAAATGTATTATATCTATCAGATAAGGAATATGGATTTCTGGTAAGTATAGCAGGGGCAGGGTATGTGTGTGGTGCCCTTACTATTATAGTATTGAATAAGCGCTTGGATAACCGTTTAATGGTATGGGGAGGGGCTACTCTTGTAGCTTTTGGGTATGTACTCTATGGATTTTCGGAGATCACCGTTCAAGCTGCAGTAGGTTTCTTTTTACTTTCCTTCTTTATGGCTTGGGTTCAAACTGGATTTAATACGTTTGTGCAACAAACGGTCCCAACCTTTATGCTTGGAAGAGTTTCAAGTATGTATGGTTGGGTTGAGGCGCTTCTTGCAATAGTAGCAACTATTGGTGTGGGCGTTACAGCTGAAATGATTTCTATACAAGGATCTGTAATGGTGGCGACCCAATGGATGTCAGGAATGGTTGTCATTCTCCTTGGTGTTTTTCTAATCCCAAAAGGTGCCTCGCGAAAGTAAACGAATGCCAGTATTCAATATAGGAGGCTCTCTTAACCGAGAGCCTCTATTTAGAGGAAGAGGGTAATTCATATCGCTTACCAATCGTAATTCCATCGACTAATGGAATCTCTTCGTCAACAATTCGCTGGATGGTTTTATCCGTTAATTCACCTGACTTCTTAACCGTTATACTTCTCGTTAAATAAGTTACTTGCTCAGCTCCAATACTTAAGGGAGGCTGTGTACCTTCTTTGTTACGGGTTATATAACTTGGATACATGAGGCTTACAAAACGTTCATTTTTAGTTTGATTTTGTATTTCTAAATTAATTGTAAATGTAATCTTTTCCTCGTTCTCGTTTGTTACATGATAGGAATAGTTTTGAATGTTAATCGGTTCATCTGACGTTTGAACCGTTGAGCACGATGAGAGAAAAACAGTAAGAATGAAAAAAGCTCCCAGCCATTTCAGCTGCATAGAAAAGACTCCAATCTGTTGATCCATATTATGGTGTGCCCCCCTCACTAGGAGGGAATATGAATCGTATTATTCAAGTGCATCCATCTACCTTATATAATAATCGGCTCCATCATAAATTATTATCTATTCCTCATTGAGGTGCTAAACCTTGGTGAGGAGGATACCAAAGCTTGAAGAGATTATGCGTAATTTTAAGCTTAGGGAATTTGAAAGAAGGAGTCAAGTTTAGGCTAAGGGTTTCGCTTTTAATCAAGAGTGGACAGATCTTACTTCCATGCCAGCAAAACGGGTTGGTAATAACCGCTTTCTTCTGGATATTGCCAAGAAATATTTCGAAAACCAGCTTCTTGTAGAAAGGAGGTTAATTCGCTCTGTAAGAGGGCCCTGTAGTTTGTGGAATATTGTTTCGTCTTCCAAATATCCTTCGTTTTTTGCATGATAAAGTGGTGGAGTGTGTATGTCCGACCGTCTTCTTGGTGATCTTGCAGCGTAAGTCAAATCCACCCGATTAAACTATCTTAGTCGGTCTAAAAAGCTCAAAGTTATAGTAACTTTGAGCTTTACTTTCATTTTATGGGATTGATGAGTCATAACAATTCCTCCTTGGTTAAATGAAAGTCTAGGAAAAATTGCCTTACAGGTGAGGGGGGAGGAGCGCATATAAAAAACCCCCTTCATAAGAAGAGGGTGTATGTAACAGTCCTCATCTTATCTTCCAGATCCACAGACCTGTAGGATGTAGCACCACTCAAGCTGACATTGCTTGAAGGTTGCCGGGCTTCGCAGGGCCTAGTCCCTCCGCCACTCTAGATAAGATATTCGTTTTGTCTTTCATCGTATTAGCTTGTTAAGGATTATAGAACAAATCATGAGAACCGTCAATGTATATTCAGATTATTTTTTATTTTCTCACTTTAAGTTAAGGGTTACATATTTTCCATTAAGCGTTTAGCGATCCGTCTATAATCATCTGCGTCTACACCAGGAGCAAATTGTTCTGGAATATCATCCAAGTCAGGAACAGGTGCTCCTTTAGGCGAACCTTCAATGACTTTTAAAGGGGCGCCTGTTTCCGGATTTTGTCCTTTCCATATTTGTTTGACATCTTTGTAGTCCGTATCACTAAAGGTGTATAAAATATTATCTAAACCCTGTTCTTCATATTTTTTTGCGTAATCGAATTTGGAGTTATCAAGGTTTGGAACAGGAAGCATTTTGGTAACATCTACACCTGTTGCGATCTCTAATGCTTTTGCATAAGCAACGACGTGAACCCCTCCCCGCACAAGTAAATAGCCAATCATTTCTCTAGCTGTAGGATGATCAGTCATCTCGTACACTCTCATTTTGTGAGTGCGTGCTCCAAGTTCTAAAAAGAAATTGTGTAAGAGATCTAACACTAAATTTCCGCTGTTAAATACATTATCTCCTGACCACGCATTCCCCATCGAGTCTCCGACTAACGCTGTTTGTGCCGTGGAAATAAACTGATACGTGTTACGAGCATCTTTGCCAGCTTGTAGGGGTGTTATGTCAGGAGGTCCTGGGAACGTATTATCTTTAGAGAGCAAGTTAATCGATGTTGTCACTAATTCTACATGCCCCATCTCCTCAGCAGTGATGCTTGCAACTAAATCGTAAAAAGGCTTCAACTTTTTCTTTCCACGAAAATTAAAAGATTGGAACATGTAGTTGTTAAGTGTGGACATCTCACCGAACTTACCACCTAATAATTCTTGTACAGCAGCCATCGCGTTTGGATCACCATGCTCTGGTATTGGTAGTTCTACTAATATACGATTCTCTCGTTTAAACAAAAGAACGCCTCCTTTCTTAGGTTTAAGATGATGGGAACACCCAAACGATTTGCTGCGTACGAATGAAGAACGGAGTGTTATTCATTTCCACTACGATATGGTCTGGAAGCACGTTTGTTAGTTTCCCTCGTACAGAGCCTTGTGTGGTTTGCACGGTAACCTCACTGCCCGTTACAGATTGAAGGGTTTGGTAAACATAAGGGTCATAAAACGATTGTAAATATGAGGAGTTATCCATATGCTTCTCTCCTTTGTGATCATCTCTTCATCACCTTATGCCTGTTTAGGGTTGTCCTATCACCAATAGTTAGAGTAGGAAAGCTTAGTCTGTTCTTTTACGCTTCACCTTGCTACAATAGGACATAATTCTAAGAAGAGTAGGTGAGCCAATTGGGGAAAACAATTCTATTTGATGTTGATGGTGTTTTATTAAGTGAGCACAGGTATTTTGATGCTTCAGCCTTAACGGTGTGGGAGCTTATACATAATGAGAATTATTTAGGTCTTCAATCAGATCGGTTCCATACAGATGTGACAGAGAGTGAAGTAGGAGAGCTTCGAGCAGAAGTTTTTCAGGATGATGAAGTTTTGTATCTTATTAAATCAAAAGGAATTAACGCGAACTGGGACATGGTTTATTTAACATTTTCTTTCCAACTCATTCGCTTGCTGTCAAAGTTAAGTGAGACAAACGAGTCGTATGTAAAGAAAGTGCTTCAAGAGAAGACGTTAAACCGCGAGACGCTCCAAGAAATTGGGGGAGAGCTTTATAAGAATGGTATAGAACCAGACTATAAAACGTTTGTTCCTGTTATGAAAGAGGCAGAAGCAATGCGAGGTGAGTTGCTCACGTACTTGAATCATATTGCTTATGAAATGACAGGTATTGAGACAATGGCATTTACTCGCAATAGTGAGCTTTGGGAGCTTGGAAGAGAGACCTTCCAAGAGTGGTATGTCGGAGAAGGTTTAACAGAGAAATCCATCGGGCGCAAAGCTTATCAAAAAGGAAAAGAAGGGTTTGTCCATATCGAAACCCCGCTAGCTACAATGGAAGAACTTGATGAACTATTTACGAAGCTCAAAGAAGAGGGCTATACACTTGGTATTGGAACGGGCCGACCGGCTCTTGAAACAGTTGAGCCTCTTGAGAGGCTTGGAATTCTTTCTTACTTTGATCGTAACCGTATGGCGACTGCATCTGATGTGTTAGAAGCCGAGCATAGGTACGGAGACAAAGCCCCGCTAGCGAAACCAAATCCATTTACGTATATGTTCGCGTGGTTAGAGCGTTCAAGTATTGAAGAAGCACTTGAGTATACGTTTACTGAGGAAGAGAAAGATTCTGTTGTAATTGTAGGAGATTCGTTGGCAGATGGACTAGCCGCACAAAGCCTTGGCTGTCATTTCGTAGCTGTCTTAACCGGACTATCAGGTCAAAAAGCAAGACATGAGTTCGAACAAAATAACCAGCATAACATAATAGACAATATAAAAGACCTTTACGAAGCTTTATAATTCAAATGCTTTAACAAATTAGTGCAATGATACGTGCCAGACACCCTTTAATGCTTTAGCGAAATAGTGGGTGTCTGGCACCGTTTAATGCTTTAACTTGTTAACGGGTGCTTCATCATAGCAATGATTGGACGAGGTTGCTTACTATAGGTTATAGAGATCAGAAGGTGTTCATAGGATAATAGCGGAGGGGATTCTATGCTAGAGTTATTTATATGGACATTGGCTAGCTTTATCGTGGTTATGGTAAGTGGGGCATTCGGTATGCGAGAATTGTTTGTGAATGAACGTTGGTGGTGGCCATCTGTAACTCTCTTATGTCTAACAATATTGTGCGGAGCTATAGCAGCTTTAACTAGTCTATTTGCGTCGCAAATTATCGAACTAGACAAGCCTGCTGAAGGTTTATACTACACCGTTCGCATAACGTTTGCTCTTAGTATTACTAGTTTTACGGGATATTTGATCCTTATGTTGAAAGCAGGGAGGGAGCAATTCTCCTTCGCAAAGGGATTGAGGCTTGTTGAAAATCGTCGCCAAAAGAAAGAGGGTGCATCTCAATAGATGCACCCTCTTTTTTATTAACAAAATTGGTCGTATGCGTTGGTTAAGTTTGCTACGATCTCTTCAACTTCGTGGTCCTCAATCTCTTCGCGAGGGATAAAGTGAACGACTTGGCCTTTTTTCATAACAGCCATAGAAGGGGAGGATGGTTCATAGCCTTCTAAATACTCTCTCATACGATTTGTGGCTTCTCGATCTTGTCCAGCAAAAACAGTCACAATGTGATCAGGACGTTTTGTGTGATTAAGTGATTCTTTCGCTGAAGGTCGGGCTAAGCCTGCTGCACAACCACAGACGGAATTAATAACGACAAGGGCAGTTCCTTCCATTTCACTAACGAAAGCGTCTACTTCTTCAGGTGTTGTAAGTTCAGTAAAGCCCGCGCCTGTTAGTTCATCGCGCATTGGTTGAGCTACTTGTTTCATATATTCTTCATATGCGTTCATTTTATATTCCTCCTTAAAATCTTACTGTTCTTTTCTTGCCTGAGTCATTTGGTGCCATACAGAGCCTTTTGCTTCTTCTCCGCCTTCAATGCGTCGAAGTGCCATTTTAGCTTGCATGCGTACTTCAAATTCTGAATCTTGAATTGCTTCTTGTAAAGCGGGGATAGCTGATTCATCACCAAGCTCATATAAAAACATGGCCGCTCGCCATCGTACAAGCTTATTTTGATCCGATAAGGACGCAATCATTTCAGGCATGGCTTCCTTGAATCCTAAATCAGATAAACAATCTCCAGCTGTACGACGAACGGTTACAGATTTATCTTTTAAAGCTTTGTATAAAAAGGGAAGTACTTCAGGTTCTTCAATCATTCCTAAATAGGCGGTTGCAAGGCGGCGTATAGAAGCCTTCTCATCGTCTAGTGCTTTATCTAATACTGGAAGATCATTATACGTTGGGTTCATACGGTCGAGTGCAGCATAACGCACTTTCCAGTCTGACTCATCTAACGTTTCAAGCGTTACTTGTTTCGCTTCTTCGTGACCCGTTTGAACCTCCCCTGCGTTTTCTTCAAAAGCTTGTTCTACTAATGACGCCAGTCGGTCGTCATCGTAGCTGGCTGAAATCTCCTCAGAGACCTCTTGTCCAACCTCTTCAGGCTCCCCGTAACGAGGGTTTTGTTCTACCCATTTTCGTTCCATGACCATATTAGGTGAGGCAGGAGAAGCCTTCATGGCTGCGTTCATAAATCTTTCTGGAAGTCCTACCCGTTGCTCACTCTCGCCTTCTTCAAGCTTAATCTGCATCGGAATTCCGCGAAACATCTGTATATAAACGTTTACTTCTCCAAACGCCTCTGTATCTGGTGCTCCTTCATCAGTCTCTTCCATAGCTGGTTGTTCGACTGAGCCAAATACAGAACGTACTGCAGGTAGTATATGTTCCCAAGCGTGCTTGGGATTTCGATCTAGTGCAATAAAGTCCATTACATGATATAGACTTTTTACCCCTTCAATTGCAAATAGTTGTTGAATGTAATCCGGCGCATCTGATAGATCATCGTTTCTCTTATAGTTTCTTGATTCTCCGTCGGCTAATTGTTCATTCAAGTTAATCTTCATTGAATTGGGGCTTGGTGTCGGTTCAATCGACACGATATTCATTTTGATGTCCCCCTTACACGTATACTCTTTGTTGATTCTAACAAACACAGCCAAGGAGTTCCATTATTGCGTCTGATTCTTTGTAAAAGAAGAGAGGTATGGTTATAGCTTTATCGGATAGAGTAGATATGAACACAGTTTAAGAAAGGTGCTTAGGACTAGAAAAAGGAATCCACGTGGCCTCAAAGGAAAATTGGCATAAAACGAACGAAGCTGCTCAGCTTTTTATTTAAAGAGAGCAGCTTCGTATTTTTATAAATCTATATTTTTGGCAGAGTGAATATGGTCAACTTGAAGCAGTTCTCCTAGTACATCTTCAAAGAGGGCTTTGTCGATCGTTAACATCATAATCGCTTGACCACCAACTTGTTTACGACCTACTTGCATGGTTGCGATGTTAATTTCATGTTTCCCTAGTAAGCTACCAACATGACCAATAATTCCAGGGACGTCTGTATGTTGAATATAGAGGAGACGATCAGTTGGTGCGATGTCGATCGTATACTGATTCACATGAACAATACGTGGCCCTAAACCATCAAATAGAGTTCCAGCTGCACTATATTCTCCTTCATCTGTTGTTAATGTAACACTAATTAGACCAGAATAGCCTAGACTAGCCGTTGTATTCTCAACAGAGTAGCTTAACCCATATTGCTTGGCGAGGTGAGTTGCGTTTACTATATTGACCTTCTCTCCAAGGTAATGGCTAAGCAATCCTTTTACAAAGGTGCGGGTCACAAGCTCTGTATTGAAATCAGTCAATGTGCCTGCATAGCTGATCTTAATGTGTCTTGGAGGTTGTTTGGCGAGCTGAATCATCATTTCTCCAAGTTTCTCACTTAATAAATAGTAAGGCTCAAGAATCTTTCTTGTTTCGTCGTTAACAGCCGGCATATTGACGGCGTTTTGAAACGGTTGATCGGATAAAATGTTCAAGATTTCCTGACTCACATCCTCTGCTACATACAATTGCGCTTCAGAGGTGGATGCCCCTAAGTGAGGAGTTACAATGACTTCTGGTTTGCCGACGAGCGGGTTATCTATTGGTGGTTCTTCTTCGAACACATCCAGAGCAGCTCTTGCCACTATTCCTTCATCAATGGCTTCAAGGAGAGCAGTCTCATCAATAATACCTCCACGAGCGCAGTTTACAATACGAACGCCTTTTTTCATTTTTTGAAATGCGCTCTTATCAATTAAATGATGAGTTTCCTTAATGAGCGGCGTGTGGACAGTGATGAAATCTGCATTTTCATAGATTTTATCCAGGTCACCTTTTTGAATGCCAATTTGAGAAGCTCGTTCTTCTGTTAAGAAGGGATCGTAGCCAATTACATTCATCTGAAAAGCTTTTGCCCGTTTGGACACTTCTGTTCCGATTCTTCCCATACCGACTATACCAAGCGTCTTTCCTTTAAGCTCAACGCCTTTATACGTTTTTCTATCCCAATTCCCCTCTGTTAATGTTTTATGGGCTTGAGGGATGTTTCTTGCCGATGCCATAAGCATAGCGAAAGTGTGTTCACAAGTGGAAATTGTATTTCCGTTCGGTGCGTTGACTACTATAACTCCGTGTTCGGTAGCAGCTTCTAGGTCAATGGTGTCAACGCCAACGCCAGCACGACCAATGACTTTTAACTTTGTCGCACATTCTAGAATCTCTTTTGTCACCTTTGTTTGAGAGCGTACGATTAGACCATCATATTCTGGAATCGTTTCCTTTAACGCTTCAGGCGAGAGGTCCGTTTTTTGGTCTACTTGAACTTGGTCAGAATCTAGAAGTGCTCTGATTCCGTCTTCACTAATTGGATCACTTACTAATACTTTAAACATGTTTAACATACACCTCCTGGGCTGCTTTAACACCTGCACCTAGCTCAATATCTACACCAAGTTGTTGCAAGCCGATTTCAATCATAGATAGCGTTGTTAGGACATCGGCTGGGGAGCAGTATCCCATGTGACCGATTCTGAATATTTTCCCTTTTAATTCTTTTTGGCCGCCAGCTAACGTTAATCCGAATTGTTTCGAGAGAAGGCTCCGAAGTTCATCTGGTTTAAACTGATCCGTTTCTCTAACAGATGTCACGGTAGGGGAGGCATCCTCTTCGTTTGCAAGAAGCGGTAACCCAAGCGCTTTAATTCCAGCGCGTGTCATATCTTTCATAATTTGATGGCGATTGAAGACATGTTCAATCGTTTCTTCCTCCATCATTTTACTTACTTCTTGAAGTCCTTGGATTAAAGAGACAGCAGGAGTGTAAGGGGGCATGCTGTTCTCAAGCTGCTTTTGATAAGCTTTTATATTTAAATAGAAAGATGGATTCCCTTCTTCAAGTTTGGCTTCAGCTCTTTTACTTAAGGCAACAAATGATAACCCTGGTGGCAGCATCATTGCTTTTTGGGATCCTGTGACAAGGACATCCAAATTCCATTGATCCATGTTACCCGGCACTCCTCCGATACAGCTAACCCCATCTACTAAGACAAGAGCATCACTATGTTGATGAACAGTTTGAGATAGTTGTTGAATAGGGTGCATGACGCCGGTTGAGGTCTCGTTATAAGTTAACAGAACTGCTTTTGCATCCTTATGTTCTTCAAGGGTACTCTTTAGTTCTTCACATGTAACGGAGCGCCCCCATTCAATTTCTAATCGGTGAGTGTTGTAACCATTATGTTCACACACGTTTGCGAAGCGGTCTCCAAATGCTCCTGCAACAACTACGATTACCTTCTCTCCTTTAGCGATTGTATTCGTAACAGCTGCTTCTAGGGCTGCTGTTCCGCTTGCAGTCAGTGTATAGATAGGTTGAGATGTTCCGAAAATGGGCTTTAGACGTTCGCTCGTATCCGCGAATAGCTTTGCGAATGAAGGAGAGCGGTGTCCAATCATAGGTTGGTTCATCGCGTGTTTCACGCGGTCTGGAATCGGTGTTGGTCCTGGAGCTCGAAGAAATGTTTGATCTTGTAGCATTTGAAATCCCTCCTGTGTATTTAAGGTAAAATAAAAAACGCCCCTTGCTAACGTATTGCTAGCAAGGGGCGTTGTCATTAACGCGGTACCACCCTTTAATAAACGACAAGCGTCGTTCTCTCATTTGGTAAAATTACCAGTCTGATAACGGTTGACGCCGAGTGTGCCTACTTTAGGTTTCGGACACTAGTTTAGAAGGGCTACCCATAAACTGTGCCGTCGATTCTCACCTACCATCGACTCTCTAAGGGTCACAAATTTATGTTGGTCTTCATCATTACTTTTCCTTATTTTTTAGAAGTTTAGCACGTTAAATCGTCCATGTAAACAGAAAAGTTCTACTATTTAAATTTATTCAGGAGGTCTTGATATCGGTGCGCCCATATCCTGTGCGAGTAATACAAGGGACTGATTGATGCGCCAAATGTAGTAGAGTTTGTACACGAAAATACGTTTTGACAGATCGTTATCTTGATCAGGATATCGCTCAATACGCTCACGATCGTGTTCTAAATCATAGATAGTTTGATGTCGTTTCGTACGTAACATCTCACTAATTGCTGCAATATTATGATTGACATGAGCTTGAATGTGGTCAATTGTTTCTTTTAACTCAGTATCGATTGTAGGTGCGTGTTCTCTAGTCGCATTTAAGTGTTTGGCATAATAATTCGTAGCCACAAGTATCGTCAACCATCTTTCGATATCAGATCTTAAGAAACGTGCTGGACGTTTGCGGATAGACTCAGAGTCAATCTTGAATTGGTGAAGAGACTGATCAAGGTCAAAAGCTATTTCAGCCAAGTTTTCGGTTGTGTTTTTCCCCTTTAAGCCCATCAAATAAGTCTCAATGTACTTAGACAAGGAATCTAAAAATGAAATAGTCGTATCCGTTACTTTTTCTCTTGTTTTGTTTGGAAGTACTAGTGCGGCTGAGAAGAATCCTATATATGCACCTAGGAATGTATCTAGTACACGCGCTAGCAATAGGTGATACGTAATGCCACCTAGTAAAAGGTCGTATAGCATGGCGATAATCATGGTAATCCAGAACATCGCTAGAGAATAGGAGACGTTAAATAAGTAAAACGCCATAAATATGCACAAAAAGATAAACGCAACCTGCCACGTGCTATGGCCACTTAGTACTAAGGAAACTCCAAATCCAACAATCGCACCTGCAATGGTACCAATTGTACGTTCATTCGCTTTAATGAAAGTTCTTCCTACTGTATCTGTCCCCATAAATACAATAAATGCTGAAAGTAATATCCAGTACTGGTGTGTAGGGGTTAATAAATAACCAAGCGCTATCGATAAGGCACCTGCTAGTAAGGCTTGGAGTGCTTTTTTGGTTGTAGGTTCGAACCCTTCCTTTTTCACATCTTGAGAGGGTTCATCTGATGTTTCGTCTTTATTTGCCCGTTCTATATTCTTGTGACGTACTTCATGAAGCTCAAATGCACCTTCAATAACGTGGTTTGCCATCGTATTGAGTCGGCGTAATAGGAATAACCATTCATCATACTCTTGTTGATTAATTTCTTGCGCAACAGCTCGAAGTTGCTGGACGCTCTTTTCAGCTTCTAGGAGCTGGTCTAAGACATTATGGTGGCGTAATACCTTAACGTCTCTTGTTGATTGGATTAATTGTACTAGGGCTTTTTGAACCTCGTTATGACTAAGTGCTTCTTGTTCTTTAAGTTGCTTAATAGTAGGAGTTAAAGTTTCCATTAACATTTGAACATCAAACACATATAGCCGAAGCTGATTTGCTGTTATTCCTTCCCATACATCATAAGGGTCCACATCGCCAAGTTGTGCTGCAATATTTCGAGCATATTCATTTAACTTTAAAACATTGCGGTTTAAATAGCGTAGCTGACTTTCATCCTCATATGGGTGTTGAATAATATGAATTACCCTTGAGAGAATTAAGTTTGTTTGTATGTGGAAGGAGGTCATGCTTCTTTTTAGCACATTTTCTGGTTTATTCTTTAGTACAACAAACTTATAGAAGTATGCATAAAACACTCCGATTGCTATACCGATGAAGTATATTGGCAAATCGTTGAATTGAACATCTAAGATTGTTGAAAAATAAATCGAGATAAAGCCAATCATATTTAGTGAGAAGTATCGGGAGCCGTAACGAGATAGATAAAAAGCTAAAAATACAACGCTCAAGATTGCAACATCTGATAGGTGGAAGTAGGAAGAGGTCCAGGCCCCAATGGTAAGTGTTATTCCACTTGATAAAGCGAGGAGTAGCGTTGTGACTTTTTGCTTTTGACTCGTATCGTCAAATACAGCAAAGACACCTAAGAGCCCTACAATTCCGGAGAAGATCGGAACGGTAATTAAACTGTAATCGAGCCAATCTAGTAGAAGATTTGTAGTGAGTACAGAGGAAATCACGCTTAGCGTGGCTTTTGCCGCATTGACTAGTCGGGTCAGACCAGGATCTGCCGCCGTAATTCGTGCAAGCCAATGTAGTAAGGTTTGATAGACAGTCTGTTTCATTTTCATATTTTTATCATAAACGATTCTCTTCGCTTCATCCAATCCAAATGCCTCATTCGGTAGAATTCTATCTATTCTGTTAATTCGCTGAATTTCTTCCAGACTAGGGCGGTAATCTTGAAGACTCAAAACTAAGAGAATGTTTCCGTTTGCGTTATTAGAGCGAGAGGTGGTTCGGGAAATCACTCGCTTTCCGCAGACACCCCAAACACTCAATGACCGTAACGGCCCTATGCACACAAAAGTGTCTCAGCTTCGAGTCTTCCGCATAAGAGGCTTATACGGAATAAAGTCCATACTAAACATTCTAGGAAGCATTAAAAAAGACATTGCTTTGCACAATGCCTTTTTGGGGGATCGTATAATCAGTCTTCATCAATCGTGGTTTGGGTTGGGTGTGTAGCTCTTCTCATTTCTTCCTTTGACATTACATTATCCTTGGCTCCAAGTGCGTCATTATAAGGTTTTCCTTTTTGACTACCTTGTTTCTTTCCTTGCTTATTCTTATTCGACATCGTAACGCCTCCTTTACGACCATTAGTGTATCTCTCTTCTGAAAGTTCTATGCCTCAAAGTAAATATGGTAGTGCAAGGCACATCCTTCATTCCATGCATGTTGGCAGTGTGGGCAGGTGAAAGGGGCTCTTAAATATGTGTGGATTGAGAATTGCGACTGACAATGGCCACAAAGTATAGCTGTTTCTTCGAACTTTGTTTTTGGCCAGCGACAAATAGGGTGTTCACAAGTCTCATTATGACATTTATAACAAGGATAGTATGTACGGCAGCAATAAAATTTAATTGCAACAACGTCTTTGCTTGTGTGATAGTGGACACACCGCGTTTCTTCATCAACGATTTGACCGAAAATTTTAGGGCGTGAGCTCATTTTACAGACCTCCTTTTTTCTATAGTGTACGGAATGAATGAAGCATTGAACATCTTTTTCTCACTACCTTGCATTATTCAGTAGCATGAGGTAAGATGACATTATTTTAAAAGGAAACTTTTTCCTCACTAGTGAATATTATTTAGTACTGAACAATATAAAATAGGTGGTGGATAAGTGAATGTTCAATTTAAGAAAGGAGCACTAGAGTTATGTGTGCTTGTTATGATTGCTTCTAAAGATCAATATGGCTATGAACTAGCTCAAAATATTTCTACTAAGATACAAATTGCAGAAGGTACTCTTTATCCCTTGCTACGACGCCTCACCAAAGAAGAGTATTTAACTACGTACTTTGCCGCATCTACTGAAGGACCATCCAGAAAATATTACTCCATTACTCCTGAAGGAAGAACTTACAAAGAAACACTCATCCAAGATTGGAACATGTTCACAAGTGCTGTGACAGAATTAATTGAGGAGGAGAATAAAATTGAATAAAGACCAGTTTATGAACAAGTTAGCAAAGCAATTGAGCAAACTTCCTGAAACAGATCGTAAAGAGCTTCTTTATGATTATGAAGAACATTTTGATACAGGGATGATGAAAGGGCATTCTGAAGAGGAACTTGTGAGCCAGTTAGGTGAACCAAGGAGGATTGGCAAAGATTTGTTAGCTGAATACAGACTTGAACGAGCGCAGGTTGAGAAGTCAGTTAAACATATTTTGCAAGCCGTATTCGCTACAATGAGCGTAAGTTTCTTAAATTTAATCCTCGTCCTAGGTCCTGCAATCGGTGTAATCGGTCTTTATATAGGGTTATGTTCTATGGCTATCGGGCTTGCTATAACACCATTCCTCTTTATCGGTAGTATGTTCTTAGGCACTGTTGAGCCATTCTTCATTAACTTGTTTATTTCTATTACGCTAGGTAGTGGAGGTTTATTGATGGGGTCAGCGTTATTTTTCGTTGGAAAATGGCTTTATAAGCTAACGCTTTCTTATATCCGTTTTAATATAAGAATTGTAAAGGGGGAGAGTGCGGCATGAAGGTATTTATAAAGTGGGTGAGCGTAGTTTTTGTTATTGGAATTGTAGGTACTCTTGTTTCTCTTCAAGTCACAGGTGCTTTCAGTCAGGAGACAGTAGATGTTTTTGAAGAAAAGAAAGTAAAGGATTCTTCAATTAAGTATCTCAGTGTTCATACTTCATCTGCAGATATTTACATTGAACCAAGTCATAACGATACGGTCTATGTACAATGGGGCGGCAAAGCCAGTAAAGGTGTATGGGAAGATTATGAGTTAAAAACTACAAATAAGGGGGATGAACTTTCTGTAAAGCTTCGCCAAAAGGATATTCTAGGCTTTCAATTTGGATTCATTCAGAAAGAGTTGAAGCTTACAATAATGCTCCCAAAGAAACTGTATGAAGGTGTATCTCTATCATCTTCTTCAGGTGATATTCGTATAAATGAACAACATTCCAATAACATGAGTATAAAAACCAGCTCAGGTGACATAGAAGTAGCAAAGATCGAGACATCTGGTGAACTCAACACGCGTTCATCCAGTGGCACAATTCGTTTAAAAGAGGTTTATGCTGATCGCTTACGGACGGATACGAGCAGTGGGGATGTAATTGGTGAGAAGATAGAAGTGTTACAAGTAGAAAGTGATTCCTCATCAGGAACTATCGATTTTAGCGATTTAACGTTAACAGGTGATTTAAAGATTAAAAGTTCAAGTGGTGATGTCTATCTTCTCTTTGCTCAAGTTCCTGACTCCTTTGTCATTGATTATCAATCAAGTTCAGGTGATGAACGAGTGAATCTAGAAGGAATCGAATATGAACGAAAAGCTGAGAACGAGGTTAAGGGACAAAAAGGAAGTGGAGATCAACGTATCGAAATTCGCACAAGCTCAGGGGATTTCCACGCTCAATAAAGCTTTAGTATGAGGCGTGATTTTGGAGCGATAGATGATTTCCATATAATTTAATCTATTTTATATTCGACGCTGAATTCCTGTTTGGAATATAAAAGGAATGTTTATTGGAGTGTATTTCAGGAAGTTCAGGAAAAGGAGTTATCGTTCTTTAACGAGTTGTCACGCCGTCTTATTTCAACACCAAATAAAAGAAAAAGTAATGGAGTATGGGTAAGAGCAACTAGATCAAACCAATTTTAAACGCCCTGCTAATCAATTAATTTAAGAGTGTTGCTAATGTGTAACAGGTGATATAGGTCACCTGTTTTTTTATGGAAGAAAAAACTTAAACAGATTTTAAATCTTTAGGTTTCTAAAGAAGCTATTTAGGAAAAACAAAAGTTAGACTGAATCTTTAATGAAGGTTCTAAGCACTATTAGCAACAATTGAGCGCTGGCTAATGGCTTTAAGGATCGATAACTTATCTTGTGGGGTTAACATTCTCCAGCTAGCAGCTTTGATTTTCATATTGAATCTCCTCCTTTTTGATTGGAAAACAAACAAAAGCAAGGGAAACTATTCAACTATGCATTCAAGTATCTGATACTTTAGTAGTTTATACCGTCATTCAAACAAAATTAAACAACAAAAATTTCTACAAATTCTGCGATAAATAGGGTTTGAAGCCCTTTAGAAGGAGGAAATATATGTGGTTTAAACATCCATTCTTTAAATATGCAACAGGAACTGTAATTGTACTTATTGGCCTTTATATCCTTGAGTTATTAGGTTTCTTTGGTCCTATAAAAACCATTCTTAAAACGCTCTTTTATCCTATATTAATTGCGGGATTCTTATTTTATATTTTAAGGCCGATTGTGTCGAAATTAACCAGAACAAAAATTATGAATAAAACGACGGCCATACTCACTGTGTTTCTTTCCATTGTTACAATCATCTATGCGGCTATCTATTTTTTAGCCGGTACGATTCAAGAACAAGTGAAAAACATTAGTTCTAAACTACCAGAGCAATTAAAGAAGTCAGCTGAAGAAGCTCAGAAAACGATTGAGAAGAATGACATGGGGATGGTTTCTGTACCGAACTTGAGACAGAAAGTAAGTAGTGGAGCATCAGAGGTACTCCAATCACTAGGTGATAACGTGATGCAGGTTGTATCAGCCATTACAGGTGCTACAACTGTTCTAGTCATTGTGCCGTTCATCTTATTCTATTTCTTAAAAGATGATCATAGATTTATTCCTTATATGCTTCAGTTCATACCAGATCGTCATAATGCTAAAGGGAAAGATGTTCTAAGAAGAATTAGTGAAACGGTGTCGGCTTATATTACGGGGCAGGTAATCGTAGCACTTGTTGACGGGGTGTTAATGTATATTGGTTACTTAATTCTTGGACTAGATTACGCTCTAATATTGGGGATATTTGTTTCTTTAACAGCCGTTGTTCCATTCTTTGGTCCAATTATTGGTGTAATCCCAGCGGTTATCGTTGCATTAACGCAAGATCCTGCTATGGCTCTGTATGTTATTATTACACTCATAATCGTGCAACAGTTAGAAGGAAATCTCGTAGCACCGCTTGTGCTTGGTAAGCGATTAAACATACATCCGATTACAATCATTTTACTGCTTATCGTTGCATCGGCTCTATACGGATTCATTGGGATGCTTGTTGCTATTCCGTTGTATTCGGTTATAAAAGTTGTCTTTAAAACAGTATCAGAAGAAGTCGACAGAGAATGGCTTTTCCGAGATGTCTTTAAAACCAAAAAGTCAGACTATTAAATTCTATATAGTAAGATATAAAAAATAAGAGGAGAAGCTCCTCTTATTTTTTATGCCTACCTTGCATGCCCTGCTTCGAATTACGGTTAGCCCCGCGTTGCATATCTTCTTGACTTTTCGTTTCATCTGTTAATTCCACATTTGCCATGCTTTCAGTAGGAGTGGAATTGTTCTTTAAAGCTGCATCTCTCGTTACTTTACGTTTTGTCATCGACCTTTCCTCCCTTCCTGCATTTAGTTTTTACGTTTCGGACTATATCATGCATCCGTTTCAGAGCGAATGGTTTTCATCATTTGATTGTACTCTTCAGGATGGACAAACACATTCTTGTCCCAATTTTGTTCCATCCAGTTGATTAGTTCTTGTGCTGAATTAAAAACTTGTCCGCTCGTATCGCTTGAGCGAATCGTGTATCGTCCATTGTCTGGATCAACTGTAACTTGGTTAGGGTATGCGCCTTCCTTGGTTTGTAGTTCAAACTCCATTGAAATCCCTCCTTAAGATGGAATGCTCGAAGCTTGGAGAATGGTTTCGTTAACGACTTTAACAAAACGTTTTTAAACACCTGATTTAATGATAAATGATTAAGATAGCCCTATCCTGGGAAACGTGTAATAGAAGCATTATATAACAGGAGGTTATATCATATGAGCAATAAGAAACGTAATGAAGATCATCAAATGTCTGAAGCTTTCACAGCAAACAGTAAGGTGAGTAAAGCATTCAGCGGTGAAGACCATGAAGATGGAGGTATGGAAGGGGAGAATTTATCCCAGTACTATATGAATAACAACACACCTGCCATTGATATTGATCCACTAGAAGATACAGACCATGACACAGAGGATCAAGTGAAAAATAAAGAGTAAAAGCCTCGCCCTATGGCAAGGCTTTTTTTATTCTTCTTCGACGTAACTGTCACCTTCATGATAAGGAATGTCTCCCATAATAGACATCATTCCGTCCTCATCTAAGTCTTCTTCGTATTCTTCATGTGCGGCATTTGGAAAAACCGTAATGTTCTTCCCATATAGGTCGTTGCCAGTGAAGTTCTCGTAATCTTCAACATAGCTTACAGGTTCATCTGAATTAATATACGTATCATCATACTCTGATATATCCTGGCCAGAAAAGTCAGAAGGTGTTTCCGAAGTTCCGTAGCGCGCTACATCCTGCCATGAATCCTCTGAGTCATAAAAGTTAGAACTGGCTGCTTCGTCTGAGTGTCTTCTAAGTCCAGGTTGAAGGATTTCTTCTTCTACTGGACGTTCCTCGTGCTCTTGTTGATTTGGACTATGTTCAATACAAAATGTAGTGGTGGGTAAGGCTTCAAGGCGATCCTTTGGAATGTCTTTTCCGCAAGCTTCACACTGTCCATACTCGCCATTGTCCATTCTTTCAAGTGCATGATTGATATCTTTTAATTCTTGTTCTGCGTGTTCGTTTAAAGCAATATCTTTCTCTCGTTCATATAGAAACGTTGCCGTATCTCCTGGGTGGTTATCATAATTGGAAAGTTCAGAAACAGATTCTTGATCTGCTTCTGATTCAAGGTCGTAATGATCATTGTGTTCTAGATGAGTTTCTAGCTCTTCTCGTTGTTTCATCAATTTGTGACGAAACGTTTGTTGCTCTTGTGATGTAAGCATACGATTCCTCCTAACAAACGTTATTGAAGTTAGTATTTGCGGTGCTACATAAAATCATGCTGTATATATGTGGGGATTTGTTAAATTATAAAACTGGATTGAAACCGCTATATAAACTGAATATTCCGAATTAATGTTTTTTCCTTAACAAAAGAGAAGAGAGGGTCTATACTTGTATCCATCAAGAGAAAACACGTGTTCACCTGAGGAGGACAAAGCATGAAAATAGGATTATTACCACGACTTTTAATAGGAATAGCACTAGGTATAGTAAGTGGATTAGTACTTCCTCAATGGGGAATTGAACTGTTTGCTACTTTCAATGGCTTGTTCGGAAACTTTCTAAACTTCATCATTCCGCTCATTATTTTAGCATTCATCGCACCAGGAATAGGCGAATTAGGAAAGGGTGCTGGTAAGCTTGTAGGTTTAACAGCAGGTGTAGCATATGGTTCGACGGTACTTGCTGGCTTGTTAGCATTTTTTGTTGGAAGTACTGTGTTCCCGAACATTTTAAACGTGGGAAGCTTAGACGGTAATTTTGAGAATCCTGAAGAATTTTTATTAGAAGGGTTTTTCCAAGTAGAAATGCCGCCTGTAATGAGCGTTATGACAGCGTTGATTCTAGCCTTTGTAATTGGAATTGGTCTTGCATCTATTAATGGGAGCGCACTTCAAAAAGGATTTGAAGATCTTCGAAGCATTATTGAAAAAGTAATTCAATACGTTATTATTCCTTTATTACCTATACACATTTTTGGTATATTTGCCAACATGACTTACGGTGGACAAGTTGCAACGATTATGTCAACCTTTATCAAAGTATTTGCTATTATTATTGTCTTACATTTAGTTATGCTTACATTGCAATATTCAACAGCTTCGGCAATATCAAAGAAAAATATCTTCACATCCATTAAAAATATGGTTCCAGCTTATTTCACAGCTCTTGGAACACAATCTTCTGCTTCGACGATTCCAGTTACGCTTCGTCAAACGAAGAAAAATAATGTTAAAGATAAGGTTGCCGAATTTGTTGTTCCACTATGTGCAAACATTCATCTCTCTGGCAGTACAATTACAATCATAAGTGCTGCTATGGCTGTTATGTTCTTAAACGGAATGGAGGTTACTTTTGTTGAAGTATTTCCTTTCATCCTTGCACTAGGTCTTACAATGATTGCAGCTCCTGGTGTTCCAGGTGGGGCGGTTATGTCGGCGATTGGACTACTTCAATCCATGCTTGGTTTTAATGATGCAATGCTTTCCCTTATGATTGCTCTTTATTTAACACAGGATAGCTTTGGTACAGCTACAAATGTAACTGGTGACGGAGCGATCTCAATTGTGGTAGATAAATTAATGGGGAACCAAGTAGAAACGGAAGAAGTAAACGAAAAGAAATCAGCATAGATCGTAGTTATAAGAGGGCGAAATCACTTAGGATTTCACCCTCTTTTTTTATCAGGCGTGGTTAAAAATATCCTTCTAATTGAGGAAGTGTTGCTTTCTCTTTTTTGCTACACTTAAGACAGAAACAGCGGGGAGGGGAATGAAGGTGCAAAGGATCATTTTAAATGATGATTTAATTCGAGCAAAAGTCGTAAATATTGAGTTCGAAGGGACTACTCCTGAAGCATTTAAACGTTGGCTCAAGGATCAGGGCGTTTTCGCAGAAAGAGAGGACGATATAACCATTTATCCTTCTTCCTTTACCATATCTGAACGAGATACGGGTTTTGATGGGACGGTGATCCACTTCTACAACCCAACAAAAGGTGTGAATGAGATGTACACCATCTTTCGTGGCAGTGAGCATGTAGAGGTTTCAGACTGGAGACCAAAAGACTGGGTTTACAATATGCTTGGGATTTTTGTAGGCCAAGGAATATCTCAATATCGATCAGCTAAAGCATTTGATGTATATCTTACAGAACAGATCAAATGTAATACGAACGTTCCGTTAAGGAAAATAGCAATGGGCTTCTCATTAGGTGGAAACTTGGCTCAAACACTTCAACTTGTTGAAACACCTTTTGATTCTGTATACACGTTTAATGATGCGAAGCCAAGCATTTACCAGCTCGCTGCAATTGATAAGGGATTTCAAGATGCTATTGAGGAAACCTTCCATAAGCCACTAGTGCCTTTTTCAATAATCTATGGAATTCCTATCCATCAACTTATGAAACTAGCAAGACAAAGATATGACCTTAATAATGTAGGGATTTACAAAGTTAGCCTGACAGGGGATCTGTTGTATGCTTTTCACCAAGTTCCGGGATTTCTGGAGACGGGTCACGAAAAACTTATTCAAAATGTTAAAGAAAATCGTATACGAAGCGTTGTGGAAAACATACCTCAATCCTTCTTTCGTGAACTGAGGGAAGTTCTTTTCTCCTACAGTATTTTATATGAAAAGGAAGGTTTTGACGCACTGTGGGAAGAGGTGACGGGGCTTGATGTGACGGTTGTTGAAGGTTTATTTAGGTCCATTGTGGACTATAGAGAAGAAGGGTTTCACTTTGGCTTACTCAAAAGAATTTTGAATGTACTTAAGAAAGGGTTTCTTAGTTTTGAAGAAGTATATGAACGACTTCCTATATTGTCCAAGTTATTGATGTGCTTATATAAAGATTCCCCAAGTTTAATAAAGTTACTTATGGAAAATGGATATGTAACACACAAGGAACACATTAAATGGAAAGAAAATATTCATATAATAGAAGAGTTTATTAAAGTTCTCGGTAGTGAGGAGAGCCTTGATGATATGAACGTGGATATCCGCCTTTGGAGAGCTATTTTAACGGTATATCAGTTGCTTGAAAAGGTTGTTTATTCGCTCTTGGAAGATATTGAAGTAGGTGTAGAGTCTCACGATTTGGAAAGACTGATCTATTACTTACAAAAATATGATAAAATCTTTTTATAAAATTATTAGATTAGTATTGCTTAATGGAAAATTTTACGGTACTATTTGATTTATAAGTTGCGAAAACGTTTGCACAAACGTTTTCATTTTTTACATAATTGTGAAAACGATTCCAGATAATTGAGATAAGGGGAGTGGGAACATGTCTAAAATTAAGCAATTGCCGATCTTTTCATTTGATTTTTGGCAAAAGTTTGGGAAAGCATTGATGGTTGTAGTTGCTGTTATGCCAGCAGCTGGTATTATGATCTCGTTAGGAAAAGCACTTGATATGGTTGTAGATGATCTTGTGTTTATGCAAGCGTTTGCGCGGATTATGGAAGATATCGGTTGGTCTATTATTGGTAACCTTCATATCTTATTCGCCGTAGCAATTGGTGGGTCTTGGGCTAAGGAGCGTGCTGGGGGAGCGTTTGCTGCACTTCTTGCCTTTATCTTTATCAACCGAATTACCGGTGCAATATTCGGTGTAAACTCGGCCATGTTAATTCAAGGAGAGGAAACCGTAACATCATTTTTAGGTACTGAAATGCCTGTTGGGGATTATTTTATTAATGTCTTAGGTGCTCCAGCCCTAAATATGGGAGTATTTGTTGGAATCATTTCTGGTTTCTTAGGAGCTAGTCTTTTTAATAAATATTATGCTTTTGACAAATTACCAGATGCTTTAGGTTTCTTTAATGGAAAACGTTTTGTGCCATTTGTTGTAATGGTAGGTTCAGTGTTTGTATCACTAGTATTGGCACTTGTATGGCCTCCTGTTCAAACCGTTCTTAACAACTTCGGTGAATGGATTGCAACATCTCGTGACTCAGCACCAATTTTAGCTCCATTTGTATATGGTGCTATGGAACGATTAATGCTTCCATTTGGTCTTCACCATATGTTAACTGTTCCAATTAATTATACAGAATTGGGCGGTACTTACATTATTCAAACTGGAAAGAATATTGGACAAGCAGTAGCTGGTCAGGACCCGCTATGGTTGGCTTGGGCAACAGATCTTTACAACTATATGTCTCAAGGCAATATGGAAGCTTATAATGAACTGAAAGAGAACGTTACGCCTGCTCGTTTCAAAGCAGGTCAGGTTGTTACATCAACAGCAGCTCTAATTGGTATCGCCCTTGCTATGTATAAAAACGTAGACGAAGATAAGAAGAGTAAGTATAAATCTGTATTCCTTTCAGCTGGGCTTGCCGTTTTCCTGACAGGGGTTACGGAACCAATTGAATTTATGTTTATGTTTGCTGCGCCTCTATTATATGTTGTGTATGCGATTATGACAGGTTTAGCTTTTGCTGTTGTAGATTTAGTAGACCTACGCGTTCATGCATTTGGTATGGTTGAATTAATTACTCGTACACCTCTAATGATTAATGCGGGGATTGGTCGAGATCTAGTCAATTTTGCTGTAACATGCCTTGTATTCTTTGGTCTGAACTTCTCCATTGCGAATGTTATGATTAAGAAGATGAAATTACCAACTCCTGGACGTAAAGGGAACTATATTGAAGATAGTGCAGAAGAAAGTGGATCAGGGTCCTCAGAAAATGAAAGTGGAGAAGATCATTCCCAATCTGGGCAAGTCATTTCTTTACTTGGTGGAAAAGAAAACATATACGAAGTAGATGCTTGCATGACTCGTCTACGTGTAACAGTTAATGATTTAGAGAAAGTAGCTAAAGAAGATGAGTGGAAGCGTAACGGAGCGATGGGGCTTGTCGTAAAAGACCGGGGTGTTCAAGCAATTTATGGTCCTAAAGCTGATGTTCTAAAATCTGAGATTCAAACAAAGCTAGGAGCTTAATATATGAAACTACTGACATTGAATGGACACGCATGGCAGGAAGACGATCAATTGACTAAAATTAAACAGGTTGCAGCAAGAATTCATAAAAGCCGCTATGATGCCGTCGCGTTACAGGAGGTAAGTCAGCATAAAGATGCTCGTTATGTGTATGACCATATCAGGAATGATAACTATGGGTATTTAATACAACAAGAATTAAATGCGCTAGGGAGTACTGATTATGAATTAGTCTGGGACGTTTCCCATTATGGGTATGATGTCTACGAAGAAGGGATTGCCCTTCTTGTAAGGCATCCCATTCAATCTTCAGAGTCATTCTATGTGACAAACTCGACCTCCATAGACTATTGGAAATCACGAAAGATTGTGTCTGCAACGTGTGTGATCAATGAGGTACCTGTAAGACTATACTCTTGCCATTTAGGTTGGTGGGGAGATGAAGACGAACCTTATGATTCTCAAGTGGATGTACTTATGAACCACGTGAATGTTGAAGGCTTATCTTTCCTTCTAGGTGATTTTAACGCTTCTGATGATCGTCATGAGGAAGGGTATGATTATATTCTTGCGCACGGATGGATTGATACACATAGAGTAGCTCTTGAACAAATTGGTGAGGAAACAATCAAAGGGAACATTGCCGGTTGGGATCAGAACAAAGAAGGGATCAAAATTGATCACATCTTTTGTAATCAACATGTGAATATACAGCAGTCCAAAGTTGTATTTGATGGAAGAACAACACCGATTGTTTCCGATCATTATGGCTTGGAGATTACGTATACAATCGGTTAAAGAAATGAGGGAATGATGATGGAAAGAGTATGGTGGAAAGAAGCTGTTGGGTATCAAGTGTATCCTCGAAGCTTTCAAGATTCGAATGGCGATGGTATTGGCGATTTACAAGGGATGATTAGTCGTCTTGATTACTTGAAAGATTTGGGTGTAGATTTTATTTGGATTTGTCCAATGTACAAATCACCTAAAGATGATAATGGTTATGATATATCAGACTATCAAGAAATATTAGAAGAGTTTGGTACAATGGAAGATTTTGATGAGCTTTTACGTGAAGTACATAAACGTGGAATGAAGCTTATCATTGATCTTGTATTAAATCATACAAGTGATGAACACCCTTGGTTTTTAGAATCAAAGTCCTCCGTTCGAAGCCCTAAGCGAGACTGGTATATATGGAGAGACCCTCTGAACGGTGAAGAACCGAATAACTGGGAAAGTATTTTTGGAGGGTCTGCCTGGGAATACGATGAGACGTCTGGACAATACTATATGCACTTGTTCTCAAAGAAACAGCCGGACTTAAACTGGGAGAATGCAGAAGTTAGAGAAGTATTGTATGATACAGTGAATTGGTGGCTTGATAAAGGTATCAATGGCTTCCGTATTGATGCAATTAGTCATATAAAGAAGCGTCCAGGTCTTCCTGATCTTCCTAATCCTAAGGAAGAGAAGTACGTTTCCTCTTTTGATATGCACATGAACCAGGAAGGTATTCACGAGTTTCTTCAAGAGTTTAAAGATAAGACTTACGGAAACTATGATGTTATGACTGTAGGGGAAGCCAATGGTGTAAGTGCTGATGAGGCACACCTTTGGGTTGGTGAAGAAGGGAAAATGGACATGGTCTTTCAGTTCGAACACTTAGACCTTTGGGACCAGGATGCTGACCAAAAGTTAGATGTATTAGCGTTGAAGGATGCTTTGACGCGTTGGCAAAAAGGTCTTGAAGGAGATGGTTGGAATGCCCTCTTCATTGAGAACCATGACAAAGCGAGAAGTGTTTCAACCTGGGGAAATGACGGTAAGTACTGGCGCGAGAGTGCTACATCTTTAGGGACGATGTATTTCTTCATGCAGGGAACACCGTTTATCTATCAAGGACAAGAAATAGGGATGACGAATTTCAAATTCCCTTCAATAGAGGATTTTGATGACGTTGCTGCTAAAAATACGTATCAAAACATGATTGAAGAAGGGTACACCCATGAAGAAGTGATGAATGTGTTGTGGAGTACTTCTCGAGATAATAGCCGTACACCAATGCAATGGAGTCAAGGCGAACATGCTGGCTTTACAAATGCTACTCCATGGATGAAAATGAATCCCAACTACGAAACAATTAATGTAGAATCTCAGCAGAATGATCAAGACTCTATCTTAGAATACTATAAGACTATGATTCAGTTGAAAAAACAATACGATTTATTTACGTATGGGACATATGATTTGGTAAACGCTAATGACTCACAAGTTTATGCTTATACAAGAACACTAGAGAATGAAACAGCTTTAGTAATTGCAAATCTTACAGAATCTGAAGTGGTGTTTAAGTCTCCGGTATCTGTAAGTCGTCGTTCTCTTGTACTAAGTAATTACAAAGAGAATGAAGACACAAGTGATACTGAATTAAAACTGTCTCCTTATGAAGCTCGTGTTTACGTATTTTCTGCCTGAATCATATTATCAAAAAAAATGAGGACAAAAGCCAAAATGGTTTTGTCCTCATTTTTTTATTTTTGGAACTTGTACAATATATCGCCCAGTTCAGAAGGAATGCTACATTTAGACTCTATTGATAAATGGTTTTTAAAAGCTCTTCTTTTAATGGTTCAAAATGATCTTGCTTGTGTGTGTTCTTCGTGACTAATCTGAGGTTGTCGATAAGGTAATAGCAATCATTCTCAAATAGGCTGCAACCGTTTAATCCTTTAACCGTTTGGAAAGCGAATTCCCATATATCTTCATGAAACCTCTCATCCATTCCTTTAGCCATTAAAGAAAGCATAGACAAGATTTCAGTAATGATCGTGACATTATGATGGCTATATTCTCGTATATTGCCAAAGCCTTTGTGTAGATAATATTTAAAGTCTTCCTGACAAAGCATTAGCCGTAGATTACCTTCTACATCATATAAATATGGGGAGAAGTCAGTAACGCTGCCAACTTCCTGAAGTAGTTCTGTGATTTGATGAAGGGTGTTTGTAACGGTTAACGGGTCATCATTTCCAAGAGCTCGGATAGCGACTTCAGCAAGTTTATTAACCCCGTATTCAAGGTCTTGGATCTCTGTTTGCTTCTTCCCTAGAACAACTAATTTTAAGTATTTCTTCTTATCAAATTTGTCGTCATCACCCCAATAGCTAAACAGTGGCGTATTACATAGAACGAACTCCCCTATACGCGGGTGAAGCTCTATAATTAAATGGTCTTCTTTTGCTTTATGGATGAGTCGTTGAAAATCTGCTAACTGGAGGTAACCAGAACTTTCTGCATTGATTACAGTTCCTTTTTCAGCAGGAAGGTGTGCGGTGGTCTCCTCTGGGTCTTTACGAAATGGTTGTATTTCTTTCATAAGAGAACTTTGAATAATACTCTTCGAATTTTCTTTCATCCGTGCGGTAATGTTGTGAACTTGTAGCCAAGTAGTGGTGTGGTTGATGAAATATACAAATGTAATGGCTGCAAGAAAGACGGTCGCTATGGAGAGAAACGGGATAGCTAGAAGATATTCTACATCTTCATTAGATACATATAGAAAGTTTAGTAATACATAAATAAAACTACCGTTGAAGATTCCCATAACGTGCTGGGTATTTCGATCGCTTATGTAATTTAAGAGCATTTTAGACGAAAACTGCCCACTAAATGTAGTGAGTGCAACCAGGATCGAGTTAATCGTGAAGGCACTAAGCGTTAAAACTCCTCCAACTAAGGAACCTAAAAGGGTTTGAGTTGTACTTGCACTGAAAGCTACAAGTTTAGGGAAATAAGATGCTATATCTAGCTTATAATCCAATACAAAGGTTATAGCAGATAGGCATATGGAAGCTATAATATACCACATCGGCATAAACCAAAGTGTGGACTGTAATTCGTTCTTTCTTTCGCGCTTTGACATTGTTAAGTATCGTTTTATTATATGGAACATCAATTCATACTCCTTTAGTGGTTATATCTATTATTTCCTCTTTTTCGACAATGTTAATCTAAAAAATAATTTATTGTCGTAAAAATAGATGACACAAGCCCAAATGGGGGTTATAGATCGATTGAGCACGAATAAGGTATAGTTTAAAATGTTAGAATATTAGGAATTGATCTACATTTATAAAAACACCCTTTCCATAATCTTCATAAATCGTTCTGAGAAGAAATCAGACCTCATGAGACGTCAAAAGAAGTGAATAAGACCAAATGGAACCGTTTACATGAACTATTTCGCCACTATGCACCCCACTTATCCGAAAGCCCTTGCATATATTTTTTGGAATGTTACGATAATCTTCGTTGTAGCAAAAGCAGAAAAAGGGAGCGTGTTAAAGTAGTGACACAAACTATTGCTTTTTTAGGAGCGGGATCTATGGCTGAAGCGATGATTTCAGGTATGGTTCAGTCAAACCAGGTCACTCCAAGTCAAATTATCGTATCAAACCGTAGTAACACGAATCGTTTAAACGAGTTGAAATATAAATATGGTATTCAAGCGAAAAAGCGTGAAGACTTAGAGTTTGCAACAATTGACTTATTTATATTAGCTATGAAACCAAAAGACATAGATTCTGTATTGGAATCTTTACGGCCTCATTTAAACCCACATCAAACCATCATTTCTGTCCTAGCAGGAATTACAACTTCACACATGGAGAGTCACTTACCTGATAAGCAGCAAGTGATTCGAGTCATGCCTAACACTTCTAGCATGATCGGGGAATCTGCCACGGCGATTGCGCCAGGAACCCATGCCCCTAAAGATCGAGTTTACCTTACTAAAGCATTAATGGAATCCTTCGGAGAAGCTTACATTATCGAAGAGGATCACATGGATATTTTCACAGGGATTGCCGGCAGTGGACCTGCATATTTCTATAACCTTATGGAGCATATTGAGCAAGCCGGCATTGAAGCAGGACTTGAAGGAGAGCTTGCAAGATCTATCGGTGCGCAAACCATACTCGGAGCAGCTAAAATGATTCAAGAAAGAGAAGAGACCCCCACTGAATTAAGAGAAAATGTCACATCACCTAATGGAACGACAGCCGCAGGGCTTAAGGAACTTGATCTTCACGGAGGTGGAAAGGCAGTATCTGCAGCTATTAAAGGGGCCGCATTCCGTTCTAAAGAAATGTCCAAACAAATGGAACAACCACTAGTAGCGACTAATTAAAATGAGACAAATTAACGAATTGCAGGAGGAACGTATGATTACAGAAACCGAATCGAAACGTATCGTCATTAAAATTGGAAGTAGTTCTCTCACGAGCATGCACGGTGAAATAAGTCGTCGTAAGCTCGAAAAAATCGTAGACGAAGTCGTTCGCTTAAAAGATGAAGGACATGAGGTATTGCTTGTATCTTCTGGTGCAGTAGCAGCTGGGTACCGAAAGCTCGGTTGCCTTGAGCGCCCAACAGATCTTGCAGAGAAGCAAGCAGCCGCTTCTATTGGTCAAGGACTTCTTATTGAGTCGTATTCTGATTTATTCCTCTCACACGGGTATGTAGGGTCTCAAATACTCATTACAAGAAGCGATTTCTCCGATGAGGACCGTTACAATAATGCTAGGAGTACCATCAACGTTTTGCTTGATCGTGGCATTATCCCAATTGTTAATGAGAACGACACGATTACGATGGATTTTCTGAAATTTGGAGATAATGACACGCTATCTGCAAAAGTAGCGGGTCTTGTAGATGCAGATCAGCTCATTATTCTTTCAGATATCGAAGGACTTTATGAAGAGAATCCGAATGATAATCCAGACGCCAAACTTGTAGAGCATGTACAAGAAATTACTGATGAAATTGAGGCCTCTGCAGGAGGATCAGGAAGTTCTGTTGGCACAGGAGGCATGAAGTCTAAGATTGATGCCTTTAAGATCGCGATGGCATCTGGTATCGCTTCTTTCTTAGGGAAGGCTTCCACTCCAAACATTGTATATGATGCAGTTCATCATCAAGCAAAAGGAACTTACTTCACATCCAAACCAGACACAACTAATCTGGATCAAAAGAAACAATGGATTGCCTTTAATTCTGGGCCAGAGGGTGAAGTGATTATCAGTATGGATTCCAAGGACTTAATTGTTCAGCAAAAGAATAGCTTACACCCTGCACACGTTACAAAAGTTCATGGGGATTTCGACAAGGGAGCAGTCGTTCGTGTTATAGACGTTTCAGGAGAAGAAGTAGGCCTTGGTGTTGTGAACTATTCTTCAACAACCTTCAAGTCCTTTATAGGTCAACCGATTGACCGATTATCTGAATACAAACAAGCAGCGGTTGAGCGCGAAGATTTTGTATGCCATCTGGATTTTGCATTACCTGTAAGTGTTTAATAAAGAGGAGGAATAGACACATGATTACGAAAGAACAAACGAATGTAGAAGCACAAGCCATTCAAGCAAAGAAAGCATCGAAGACACTATCCATCCTAACTACAGAGGAAAAGAATAAAGCATTGCATGCAATTGCAGACCAGATAGAAGCGAATTGGGAAGAGCTCCTTAAAGCAAATGAATTAGACCTTATAAAAGGTCGTGAAGCAGGGTATGAAGAAGCTTTTATGGACCGTTTATCTCTTACAAAGGAACGGGTATTTGAATTTGCAAATGGCCTACGAGAAGTTGCTTCCCTTGATGATCCTACCGGTATTGTTCAATCAGACTGGACACTTGATAATGGACTTCAAGTTCAAAAAGTGACTGTCCCTCTTGGAGTAATTGGAATGATTTATGAAGCTCGCCCAAACGTAACGGTAGACGCAACGGGGCTTGCTTTAAAATCAGGTAATTCTATTGTCCTAAAGGGAGGATCTTCAGCGATTGAATCAAATAAAAAAATCGTGGAAGTCATGAAAGAAGGATTATTGAACACAAGAATTCCTAAGGATGCCATTCAATTTATAGCCAGCACAGATCGTAAAGCCACTAATGCTTTATTTACTATGAAAGAACATATTGATGTATTAATCCCTCGTGGGGGTGGGTCTTTAATTCAAGCAGTTGTGAACAATGCAACGGTTCCGGTACTAGAAACGGGAGTTGGGAATTGTCACATATACATTGATGAAAGTGCTGAGGTTGATCAAGCAATTTCTATCCTTATCAACGCCAAAACCGATCGACCTGCTGTATGTAATGCGGCAGAAACCGTCATTGTTCATGAAACATGGTTGAATGCCCATAAAGAAGCGCTAATACAGGCTTTACAAGAAAATGGAATATCGGTGCATGGTGATAAAAAGGCTGTTGAGGCCATACCAGGTGCAACAGAAGCGAATGAAGCAGATTGGGCAGAAGAATATCTGAGTAAGCATATCGCGTTGAAAGTTGTAGCAGATGTTATAGAGGCAATTGAACATATTGAAGTATATGGCACGAAGCATTCAGAAGCGATTATTTCAGAGGATCTTCAAAATGTTGACCTCTTTATGAAACTTGTAGATGCTGCAGCTCTTTATCACAATGCATCGACGCGTTTTACTGATGGTGGGGCGTTAGGATTTGGCGCAGAAATTGGCATTTCAACTCAGAAGCTCCATGCGAGAGGGCCAATGGGGCTACCGGCCTTGACGACAATTAAATTTCAAATGAGAGGCACTGGGCAAGTCCGTTAGATAGCTTTATAATTAAAAGCTTTATATTGATATAAAGGGAAGGGATCTGATTGTATGATTGGATCCCTTTTATATTTGGTGAGCTGGTATAGGGTTGATATAATGGCTAATAAATTTAAAGAGGAGAATATATAATGAGGAGGATGGTATGCTTTGGAGACAGTATTACCGCAGGACATGGATTTACTGAATCCCCATTAACGAAACAGCTTCAAGAAGAGTTAGGGAATTTGGTTATTATTAACGCAGGCGTGTCAGGTGATACGACTGAAGATGGGATAGAGCGATTTGAACGAGACGTTTTAGCTCATACCCCATCAATTGTAACGATCCTCTTCGGTTCAAATGATGGGGCGGATCATCGTAAGGTATCGCTACCACAGTTTAGAAACAATTTATTACATATGATAAAGCATTTAGAGGAATCTAGTGTGCTTTTAATTACGCCCCCTGCTGTAGATGAAGAAGCCCAACAAAAACGAACGAATGAAAAGTTACGGTCGTATTCAAATGTTGTTCAAGAAGTGGCTGAAAAAACAGGGGTCGAAGTTTTTGATTTATTCGGAGAGATGTTAAATATGCAGGATATTAAACCCTTAGTAAATGGACCTGATCATGACGGCCTTCATTTCTCTCTTGAGGGATACGCTTTCTTATCCTCAAAAATTCAGGAGTTTGCAGATCGTCATTAAATTCATAAATAAGGGTGATGTTTTCCGTTAACACTATAACTGACCTAATTAAGTTGGAGGGATTGGTGTTGAAAGAGCGATTTACTTATCAAACACCCAAGTTTGAACCTTACATTTGTGAATTTAAAACGCGAAAAAGAGAGCGGGAAGTCATTCAATTTGCCCGTTTCTCTACCAACAACCTGGCCTACAGAACGGATGCCTCGAGATTTAATTCTAGATTTTAAAAGCTAACCAATAGGGTTAGCTTTTTTATGTACTTTATCGGATATTTAAATGATTTCACTAGTAAGAAAATTCGGTCTTTACAAATGAGTGGAATAGGTCTATTCTGTTCTATTAAGACCGTTTAGAGGGGGAGAGGGATGAAGCAGTTTACATATTCAAAGGCGCTAGAGCGATTGCCTGAGCAATTCTTTGCAAAGTTAGTAGATAAAGTAAAAAGAGCAGAAGAAGGCGGAAAAGAGATGATTAATTTAGGGCAAGGGAATCCTGATCAGCCGACACCTTCGTTTGTTACAGAATCTTTAAAGCGTGCAGTTGACAACGAGGTCTATCATAAATATTCTCCATTTAAAGGGTTCCCATTTTTAAAAAGAGCAGTAGCAAATTTTTATAAAAGAGAGTACGATGTTGACCTTGATCCAGAAACTGAGGTAGCCATAATGTTTGGAAGTAAAACTGGTCTTGTTGAGGTAAGTCAATGCTTTCTGGATGAAGGAGACACGGCTCTTGTACCTGACCCTGGTTATCCCGATTATTGGTCTGGGGTTGCGATGGCAAATGCTTATATGGAGAAGATGCCACTCTTTAAAGAGAATCAATTCCTCCCGCAATATGATCAGATATCTGAAGAAACGTTACATAAAGCCAAGTTAATGTTTTTAAACTATCCAAATAACCCTACTGCCGCTATAGCTACAGAGGGGTTCTTTGAAGAAACAATAGATGTAGCGAATAAGCATGATATTTGTGTGGTCCACGATTTTGCCTACGGTGCGATTGGTTTTGATGGAGAGAAGCCACTTAGCTTTATGCAGGTCCCCGGTGCTAAGGATGTAGGTGTGGAGATGTATACAATGAGTAAAACATTTAATATGGCAGGGTGGCGTGTCGCGTTTGCCGTAGGAAATAAAAGTGTCATTCAAGCTTTAGAACTCGTTCAGGACCATTATTATGTAAGTTTATTCGGAGCGGTTCAAGAAGCTGCCGCTGAAGCATTAGACAAAGGCGGGGAATCGGTAAAAGAGTTAGTAGAGCTCTATGAAACAAGAAGGAACCAACTTGTAGAAGGATTTCGTGATATAGGTTGGAGGGTAGACGCTCCACAAGGATCTTTCTTTATGTGGCTTGAGATTCCTGAAGGTTTTACTTCTGAATCTTTTGCTGATTACCTTATAGATGAGATTGGGATCGTAGTGGCACCTGGTGTAGGTTTTGGGGAATATGGTGAAGGCTTTGTACGGATCGGCTTACTAGAATCAAAAGAACGGTTAAGAGAAGCAATCAATCGTTTTCGTACACTTTCATTTACAAATCAATAAAATAGGATGAGCTCACTCATGTAAAAGTGGGCTTTCTTATTTATACTTAGTAGCAACTCCGAATTAGTTGATGGCAAAAAAGAAAACCCACTTCAAGGTAAGGGGTTTCGGGAGTGGCGCTTCTTTACACGTTTTTTAAATTGTACTACTTTGCGTTGGCATATCCTGAGTTCTTTCCATGTCTGAGCTCGATCTAATAGATCGCGAAGCTCCCTGTACTCAATTGATTCCTCGTATGTTAGTTTAATCTTAGGCTTCGGAAAAGGAATCACATCTCCCATGCTCACATCACCTCACTTCTAGGCTGTCCCTTTAGTGTATGAATGTGGTGGAAGGGAATATGCTTTTTCGTTCATAGAAAAAGTAGCCACCCGAAATAATCGGTAGCTACCTGTAAACTAGTTTTGAATGTAGCGCTCAAATACGTCTCCAAAATCTTTTACCGTGTATTTTTGTTTACTTTCAACTAACCAGTTAAACGCTAACTGATTAATGGATTTAAATTCTTCAAATACACGGTTGTCTTTAATATCTGCGCGGTGCAGTGTATTAGAAGCATAATCTAGACTCTGCTTTGTAAACTCGTAATAAGCATCATTCTCACTCATAATCTCAGCTATTTTAAGGAGAGCTTTGTACAGGTCTTTTAGTTCTTCGATGTTCTTCTTGTGGACATCAATGGAGAAAGCCTGATTTCCCATCGAAAACTTAATCTCAACATCTAAATCAACAGTACCTGCTGTTTCGAGGGCAACGTTCGAAATAGTATGTTTGTAATAATCGTAGCGGTGAAGCATACGTTTTTTACTTGTTGCGCTAGTACCATCTAAGTGAATTAAAGCTTTGTTTGTAAAGCAATACTCATCAGCGGCAGATTTAATTAGGAAGAAGATTTTCTCCCCATCTTCATGCATCACATAATCGTCTGCATCGACTTTATCATAATCCTCAGGAAGAATAACTTTACCGACATCACTTAAGCCAAGGGCATCAGAAGCCACCTTTTTAAACATATTCTCTCCACCTTTCTATCTAGTTCCATTTTATGCTTGTTTACTAATTTAGTTATTAGTAGCCAACTTCAACAGAGGCATTAACGATGTACATTAGATCGTTTTTATCTTCTTTTTCTTCTAGATGGATGCCACTTGTTGTAAGCATACCTCCATCCATTACTTCAACTGTAACAGTACCATAAGGGATTGCGCTTCGAACTTCTTCAAGATCTAATTTTTCGTGATCACAAGGTACTGCTAGTTTTATGTTAACGACCATGTTGTCTAAAGACTGTTCAGGTAAAATATTTTTAATACCAGGCATTGAATTGGTATGTATGGCGTTTTTTACAGCGCGAACAGCTGCTTTTGTGACATTCTGACCATGAACATCAACCCCCATACCTGTTTCAATAAATACGAGTTGTTCCATTCTATCTCTCCTTTCTATAATCACCCCTATTGTAGCATATGGTCATTTTCTTGTGGTAAATGGTCTCTTCATTCAATTGGTCTTATTAAAGTTTTAATGCCTTCTCAAGAATGGGGTAGGATTGTTGGAGACTCGAAAATGAGAGAATGTTTCCGTTAGCTTTAGTTTAGTGTAAGGTGGGCCTAGAAACCACTCGCTTCCCAGCTCCCCGCAGGAAAGTTGTCCCCGAGCAAGCCCAGGCACTCATAATCGTAATGGCCCCTCCCAGCTTAAATATTTCAGCTTCGAGTCTTCCATATAAGGGAGCATATAGAGCATAAAAAAAACCAGCCGAGGTGGCTGGTTTTTTTAAACTGTAGAATGGGTGTAGATCAAATAGCTAGATGCTAAGTAAATCAGCACAATCAATGTAGAAGGAATAACGTACGTTAGTGAATTGGCTGATTTCTTACGCAAAATGGCATAAAGAGTTATTGCGATTAAGAGCATTGATCCAATTATGGAGTATACATGAGCTTCGTTTCCTGCTTGTAGAAGAGGGCCATCTCTGAAAAAGAAATCTGTCGCGGCTAGAATGAGCAGGTTAAACAAGTTGCTTCCAAGAATCCCGTTCATCATTAAAGAGTAATTTCGCAATCGAATAGCGATAAAAGATGATACAGCTTCGGGTAATGAAGTGCTTGCAGCGATTAGTAATGAACCAACAAATGTAGATCCAAGTCCGCTAATTTGCGCAATGCGATCTCCTGTTACCGTAAGAAGACTTCCTGCAAGTATTGTTCCTATTGCAGCAAGTGCGAAGTAGAGAATGGCTTGGTTTAAGCTCGTATCTTGAATTCGTTGCTGGTGTCTTGCATTCGCTTCTTCAACAGGGGTTTCTACCTCATTTGAGGTGAACTGTGATATAACTCTAATCCCAACAAGGTAAAATGCAATGATAATGATTGAATCAAGTCCAACTCCCCATAAGGAATACGGAAGTGAAATGATAAAGGATAATAAAATAACCATCGACATTAATAGACCAAGTCCCGCTGTAGCTGCATGTTCATTTGTTGAGTAACGCAATAGGCGAGACCTGCGGTAATAAAGGTCAAATAACGCTAGTATAAGGACGTTAAAAAGATTACTACCTAATAGGTTTCCTAAAGCTAGGTCAGGATTATCTATGGTTACAGCGGTGATACTCGTCGTAATTTCTGGCAAGGAAGTTGCGGCACCAAGTAATAGACCAATCATTGCACCTGTTGCGGCTGACTTCTTTTCAATGATATCTGCATAAGTGGATAAGTTTACAGCTAGTAAAAAGGTTACTATAGCAGCTATCGTAAAGAGAATATAGGTCAAGTAAAATACACTCCTGTGTTCATTGTGAAATTTATCTATTACTATGTTTAAGAAAGGTGATTGGTTTCATTGTATGTTGTAATCTGCCACATTTCATTTAGGTGTTCAATGTTACTTATACAAGCATTCATTAACTTCGTCTTTCCAGAACCTATTTCGCCTTCTGAAAGGACGGATAATATGGCATTAATTACAGCGCCATGAGCAACCAAGAGAATTTTTTTGTCTTGAAATTGTTGTTGAACTTCGTGCAGACCATCAAAAATTCGTTTTTGGAATGGTTCCCAGTCTTCTTGGCCTGGATAATCCCGTGCCGGGTATCTGGAATGGATTTCATCAAATGTCAATCCAGATCCTTCACCGAAAGCTCGTTCTTTGAAGTTATCCATCTCCACAAGATCAATAGGATGGTTGAGATGGTCTAAAATAATAGTAGCTGTTTCTTTTGCTCTAGATAGAGGACTCGTGATTAATACGTCCCAATTGGAATCTTGAAGGTGTCGTCCGGCTTCCTCTGCCTGCTGACGTCCTGTATTATTTAAGGGAATGTCCTCTTGGCCTTGTAAACGCGATTCTTTGTTCCAGTCCGTTTCGCCATGTCTTACTAAACATATGGTAGTCAATATATCTAAATCCTTTCTTATGAAGAAACCTGCTTAACTCTTTCGATTTTAGGGTCACTATTATTGTACATAAGCAGTTGGTAAGGAGCAATGAAAAACGTCTCGTAAATATGTTAGATGATCTTACCTTTATAAGTGTTAGAAGGGAGAGTATTGAAATCGTAAGCGATTAAGTCTTCTAATGAATGAACAAATGCCCTTCCTGATTCTGCGATCATAAGATTCATGACAGTATCCTTTTCAGTATAAACAATGATTGGGATACGATTTGCATAAGCAAATCCCATTTCCCACATCGTGCCAGGATCTGGGTAAGGTTTATCACCGCTATCATGGATAGCAACCATCACATCAGATTCTAGAATGTGTATCACATCGTTTGAGAACACGGCTTTCCTCCATCGTTCTTCTCCAAATTCTAGAGGTTTGAACTGGTTTTTCATGGGAATGAAGACTTCTAACCCCTTGATATCTTGTAGAACTTTAGCAATTTCTCGTACCCGTTTACGTTCTTCTTCATTAAAAAAAGGACCTGCTAAGAAAACTTTCATTATATAACCACCTTTAGAAAGGAATGAGAAAATGAGAATAATCGTTGTCTCTGATACACATATGCCAAAGAAGGGGAGAGCATTCCCTGTATCTTTCATACGGGAGTTAAGGGACGTAGACTTGATCATTCATGCAGGGGATTGGAGTAGTATAGAGATTTACGAAACACTAGCTTATTATGGAGATGTGAAAGGTGTTCAAGGGAATGTTGAAGAAGATGATATTCTAGAATTTCTTCCTGAGAAGTTACTTTTAGAGATAGATGGATATAAGATAGGAGTTGTTCATGGGCATGGAGAGAAGAAGACTACTGAAAAGCGAGTGATTGAAGCATTTGAGAGGGAGGAAGTAGATCTCATTATCTTTGGCCATTCACACTTACCACTCACAAGATGGGTGAAGAAGACGCTTCTTTTCAATCCAGGTTCTCTAATGGACAAGCGTAAACTTCCATACGGTTCTTATGGAATCATTGATACTTCAAACGGACTGCAATGCACCCACCATTATATTACTTAGATCGGAAACATAAACTACCCGCTCCTAAAATGAGAGCGGGTAGTGGTTATTTGAGTAATCTCTTAATAAGTTTCAACCCATGTTTACGGCCAGGGTAGCGAATGGAAAGGTCAAACTTCGTCGTTTGCTTAACGATTCCTTTTGAGTGGGTGAAGGCGTCGAAGCTTGCTTTACCGTGATAGCTACCTACGCCGCTTTGACCAACCCCTCCAAAGGGGAGGTGAGGGTTAGCAACATGGAATAGGGTGTCATTTATACACCCGCCCCCGAAAGATAACTTAGATAAGATTTCTTCTTGTTTCTGTTCATTCTCAGAAAAATAATAGAGTGCAAGAGGTTTCTCGTGATTTCTTACTTCTGCTACAACTTCGCCTATGTCATCGAACGTTAAAACGGGTAAGATGGGACCAAAGATCTCATCCTGCATGACAGGATCTTTCCACGAAATGTGATCTAAAATGGTTGGTTCGATAGCATTTATATCAGCATCACGCTCTCCGCCGGCAATCAGTTCACCATTGTTTAAGTACTCACTCAAACGATCAAAATGACGTGTATTGACGATATGACTATATTCCACATTATAAAGAGGGTCATCACCGTAAAGATCTTTTATAGTCAGTTTTAATTTACTTAGCAATTCGGGTTTAACAGCCCGTTGGATATATAAATAATCAGGAGCGATACATGTTTGACCGGCGTTGGTGAATTTTCCCCATGCAATCCGTTTTGCAGCTAGGTCGAGATTTGCATCCTTATCTACGATTGTTGGACTTTTACCACCCAGTTCTAATATAACCGGAGTTAGATGTTGACTTGCTTTTTCCATAACGATTTTTCCGACTGAGACACTGCCTGTGAAGAAAATTAAATCAAATCGCTGTTCAAGTAACTCTTGACTTACCTCAGCGTCTCCTTCTACTACTGCAAAAACGGCAGAATCAAACCATTTAGTAACCATTTCCTTTAATAGAGAAGATGTTTCAGGTGTAAGTTCTGATGGTTTTAGAACAACTGTGTTTCCAGCAGCTAAGGCACCAATAACTGGTGCAAGTGCGAGTTGAAAAGGATAATTCCATGGAGCAATTATGAGCGTAACTCCATAAGGTTCTTGATATAAGTAACTTTTAGATCCTGCATGCGTAAGAGGCGTCTTCACCTTTTGAGGTTTCATCCAGTCTTTAAGATTTTTAAGAGCAGAAGTAATCTCGGTATATAAAAAGCCAATTTCAGTTGTATAACTCTCAAATTCCGATTTATGCAAGTCCTTATACAATGCTTCTATAATGGATTGCTCATTTTCTTCAATCATGGTTCTTAGTCTGCTTAATTGTTCTTTTCGAAATGAGAAGGACTTAGTAGATTCTGTGTAGTAAAATGCTCGTTGATGTTGGACTAACTCATTGATCCTCATCTCAAAACCTCCTTAATCGCTTACCTTGAATTGCTTCAGATCGGCAGCGATTTCTGTATTAGAAAAATAGTTTTTTGCCTCATTTAATAATTGTTCAAGGTCGTTGTCCTGATAGCGAGAAGAAATATGAGTTAGAATTAACTGTGTTACCCCTGCGTCTCTAGCTATACGAGCTGCTTGAGCTGTTGTGGAATGATAGTAATTAAAAGCTAACTCATCCTCATTTTCAGCGAACGTGGCTTCATGAACTAGAACATCTGCATTTTTTACGAAAGGTATAAAACGCTCGTGATACCTTGTGTCTCCGAACACACAAACTTTCCTGCCCTTTTTAGGTGGACCTACATAATCCTCGCGATTAATCATCGTTCCATTCTCTAACATGACACGGGGTTGATCTTTAATTTGCTGGTAAATCGGGCCAGGTTGAACCCCTTTTTCTTTCAATTGTTCTACGAGCAGTTCACCAGGTTTATCCTTTTCTTCAAAAGCATACCCATAGCTTAGAATCCCATGGTCTAACTTCTTGCAAGAGATTACAAATTGATCATCTTCATAAATCTTACCTTCTTCGATTTCATGGATGTTGATATCGTAGGTTAGCCTCGTTGAACTAACAGAAAGTGCTGTTTCAATAAATGTTTTAATACCACGTGGGCCATATATTTCTAAAGGTGTAGTTCCTCCTTGAAAAGACCGGCTTCCTAAAAAACCAGGCAATCCGAAAATATGATCGCCGTGTAAATGAGTGATAAATATCTTCTCAATTCTTCTAGGGCGGATAGAGGTGTTTAAAATTTGGTGCTGTGTGGCTTCCCCGCAGTCAATAAGCCATGTGCTACCTCTTTCCTGTAATAACTGTAAAGCGATGCTTGATACGTTCCGTTTCTTAGAAGGAACACCTGCACCTGTTCCTAAAAAGATAAATTCCATGATGGTCCTCCTACTCTATGCAATGCTCTTCAACTTCTGCAATTAATTGTTTTAATAAGTCAATTCGGTCTTCAATAGAAAGAAAATAGTACCGTTTTGTTCCTTCTTTCTCAATGGATACGATACCTGCATCGCGTAGAATCTTCAGATGGTGAGATACTGCAGGTCTTGAAAGGGGAGACTTATCGGCAATTTCATTTACGCTTAATCGTTTATGTTGATCTAACAAAAGTATGATATCCTGTCTGGCCGTATCCCCTAATGCATGAAACGTTAGAGTGTTCAGGCGAAATAACTGTTCAAATTGGGTAGACATGCTTCCATTCCTTCTTTCTGTTCGTTAGTTTAAAAGTTTAAACGAAAGAGGGAGTGGAAGCAAGTCTTTATGCATGATTTCAATGTCTGCCTGTTAACTGAAAGTGGATCCTTCATTTTCTTGACTGAGCAAATAAAAAGGAGTATGAAACTTTTTTACGTTTCATACTCCTTTTTTCGTTCGTTGAAAGAGAAGTGTATCGTTATGATTACATCCAGCCTCGTTTGTATTGGACTGGACCTTCTAACTCGACTCCGAGTTCATCAGCAGCAGCTTTAGGCCAATAAGGATTTCGTAGCATTGCACGTGCTACAAAGATTAAATCAGCTCTTTGGTTACGAATTACTTCTTCGGCCTGAAGACCGGAAGTAATCATACCAACTGCACCTGTTGCAATAGATGCTTGATTACGAATTTGATCTGCGTATTGGAGTTGATACCCTGGATATACTTCTGGACGAACTGGTACAACGCCGCCAGAACTACAGTCGATTAAATCAATTCCGAGCGCTTTCATGCGCTCGGCATAGTATAAGAAATCATCCATTTGGTTGCCGTTTTCGTCGTGTTCATTAGCTGAAATGCGGACAAAGATTGGACCATCCCATGCAGTTTTCACTTCTTCAATCACTTCTTCTAAGAAACGAAATCGTTTCGTACGGTCTCCGCCATAATCGTCGGTACGCTTGTTCGTAAGGGGAGATAAGAACTGACTAATTAAATAGCCATGTGCTCCGTGTAACTCAATGATATCAAAGTGTGCTTCTTTAGCGCGTCGAGCAGCTTCCTTAAATGCTTCTATCGTTCGCTTTATATCATGATCGGTCATTTCGGTTGGTGTTTTCATATCTTCTTTGAATGGGACCGGACTTGGTGCAAATATATCTTGTTCCAATATTGCCTTACGTCCAGCATGTCCTAATTGAATGGCTGACCGTGCCCCATGACGATGTATTCCTTCATTAATTTCTTGTAATCCTTCAATATGTTCGTCGCTCCATATACCGAGGTCTTGTGGAGAAATACGTCCCTCAGGTAATACTGAGGTTGCTTCAATCATAATTAGACCTGCCTGACCTGCAGCGCGGCTTTCATAATGAGCTAAATGAAACGGAGCTACTTTTCCGTCTTCTGTGTGTGAAGAATACATACACATTGGGGACATAGCGATCCGGTTTTTTAATGTTACTTTTCCAAATGTAATAGGGGAGAATAAACTAGATTCCATAAGACAGTGTGCCTCCTTTATCTTTATGTAAGAACGAATATATTATTTCATAATCGAGACTTCTTTACATGTTTAATGCTTGGGGGTTGAGTCGTCTTTATGAGCCTGCTTCAATTCGTTTAAGGAATAGAATGTTCCGCGCCACTCTATTCCGCCTTTTTTTATGGTGAGTGCCACGGCTCGTGCAATGGTATAGATAAACAATAGAGCAGAGTAGGGGAGGGTGAGCGCGTAAGAAATCTTAAATTGCGTCAATTTCTTAGTCGTTATGGCCATTAGAGTACACATAAGTGTTATAGCGATAAGGCTCAATCCTCTATTAGTGTTTGTTGCAACCATCAATGTTATAAATGGCAACACTTGCGAAATAAAGGTCCCTATAACGGCAACAAGGCTTAATAAAACCGAATAGTTCAAACCAGCAAAGGTATTTTTTTCTAACCCTAGAATGGCATCCTTTAAAGAGGGATACCATTCAACTGATAAATCTTCCATTCCTGTAGCAAGACGCTGCTTATACCCCTTAGACTTAATCTTCTGCCCAAGATATAGGTCATCATCAGGCCTTGTAGCAATCATTTCATGAGTTCCTATGGCTTCGTAGGTTGATCGTTTTAACATATTAAACGCCCCAATCCCCATTCCGCCTTTCTTGGAATTGTCGTTATTAGCCGTCCAAGGTCTTTTAAAAAAGCCAAACCCAAACATAAAATAGGTTATGAAAGCTTTTAGTCGTTTACTTTTTGTTACTAAATTAGGGGCAATAGTAAGGTGATCAGCTTTTTCCTGTTCAAAAAACGAGAGTGCTCGTTCGATGGCGCTCTCTGAAAATTGAATATCACCGTCTGTAAAAACGATTACATCACCTTTTGCTTCCTCATATCCTTTATAGAGTGCGTGATTCTTACCTAACCAACCTTCAGGAAGACTTTCAATGGTAATCGTTTTTACTCGAAGCGGTGACTCATTCTCCCATTTCTTCATAATAGACCCCGTGTTGTCTTCTGAACGGTCGTTTACAGCAATGATCTCAAGATGCTTATGTGTTTGTGACACTAGTGATTGAAGCGTTTTGTCAATTGCACGCTCTTCGTCTTTGGCAGCTACAATTACAGACACCAATTGTACTGAACTTTGTCTTTTTATGTTCCTCAGATCTTGAATAGAACTTAAGCCCCGCCATCCATCCCATAGAGCGAAGGCCCAAAAGATAATGGTTATGAATAAAAGGATCGTCATATTTTACCTCCGATCTTATGGGCTTAACCATATCATATTTTTATTTAGGTAACGATGCTCAATAGTCTTATTAAGAGTACCTTAAAACGTTGTCTTTTTAAAATTTCTCCTTTTGTGTAGGAGACCCAAATCAAGCTATAATAAGAAGGTTAATACTATTACATAAAAGCGGTGGTAAGAATGATTATCATGATCGATAACTATGATTCATTTACGTATAATTTATTTCAATATATTCAAATGGGGGGGTATGAGGTAGAGGTCTACCGAAATGACCAAATAACTATTGAAGAGATTGAGGCACTAACTCCTGAGGCCATTGTTCTCTCTCCTGGTCCTGGTTCCCCTAGAGAAGCGGGAATTTGTTTGTCCATAGTTCGGCATTTCTTCAACAAGATTCCCATACTTGGCATTTGTCTTGGTCACCAAGTTATTGTGGAGGCTTTTGGCGGAGTCGTTGTAAAGGGGAGTAGACCTATGCATGGGAAAGTAACAAGTATCCATCATGATAGACGGGGGGTTTATAAAGGTCTTCCATCACCAACTGCTGTAACGAGGTATCACTCATTAGTTGCCCAAAGCAAGCGTATGCCGAGTGTACTTGAAGTGACTTCTCATTCAGAAGACGGTGCAATTATGGGGGTTCGTCACAAAAAATACCCAATCGAAGGTATTCAATTCCATCCTGAAGCGATCCTAACAAGCCGGGGGTATGATATGTTACAGAACTTTTTTGCGGTAAAGGAGGTTGCTTCTTCATGATTAGATTTCAATTTAATTTTGCAGATCAGCAAGGTGTTGTTAAGCCTTATGTATTTACGAATCCCGAGTACGTTATTGAAGCAAATGAAGTGCAGGAAATCGAGCCTGCTTTTAAAAGGATAGAAGAGGCAATTAAGGAAGGTATGTATGTGGCTGGCTATGTATCCTATGAAGCAGCACCAGCTTTTGACGAGCGTTTTAAGGTTGCATTGAATCCTGAGATGCCTTTTCTGAAGATGGGGGTTTTTCGAGACACTAGCGCAGTCCCCCTGGAGTCTACTACAAACGGTTATGAAGTTTCTAACTGGAAACTTCAATCTAATTATACTGAGTACCAGAGAGGGATTCACTCGATTCATGAGGCGATTGAGAAAGGGGACACGTATCAGGTGAACTATACAGCTCGTTTAAAAGCTGAGTTTAGTGGAAACGATCACGCCCTATTTAATGTTTTAGCCCATAATCAGCGATCGTCCTATAGCGCTTATTTACATTTTGACGATTACTCGATCCTGTCTGCCTCTCCGGAATTGTTCTTTCGCAAAGATGGGGGGCTTCTAACAACAAAGCCTATGAAAGGGACAGTAAAGAGAGGGAAAACAACTATAGAAGACGAAGAAATGAGGCAGCAGTTATCTCAGTCAGAGAAAGACCGTTCTGAAAACGTAATGATTGTTGATTTGCTTCGAAATGACCTTGGTCGTATTGCTAGACCGGGAACAGTAAAGGTACCTCGATTATTTGAGATAGAAACGTATCCAACCGTCCACCAAATGACTTCGACTGTCCAGGGAGAAATAGCCCAAGAACTACCTTTTTTTGAGGTGTTTCGTGCTTTGTTCCCTTGTGGTTCGATTACTGGAGCCCCTAAAATCCGGACGATGGATTACATTTCGACATTAGAACAATCACCACGAGATGTATACTGCGGGGCTATAGGTATGATAACTCCTGAACGAAATGCGGTCTTTAACGTTCCTATACGTACCGTTTGGATTGACCACAATTCCAGAGTCGCTACATACGGTGCTGGTGGAGGAATAACGTGGGAATCTACATCGAAAGGGGAATATGACGAACTTTGGGTGAAAGCAAAACTCTTAACCGAGAAGCGTCCCTCTTTCCATCTTCTTGAAACCATTCGTCTAGAAAATGGTGATTATTTCCTGATTGAGAAGCATTTGAAGCGTATGAAAGCTAGTGCTACCTATTTTCAATACTCTTGGCCAGAGACAGCTATTTATGGGGAATTAGAGGAAATAAAAGACTGCTATTCAAACGGCCTTTACAAAGTAAGGCTTTTATTAAATAAAGAAGGTGAGATCACGAGTGAGGTTGTTCCAGAAAAGGAACTTTTACGTGCTGTAAGGTGTAAGGTAGCGGAAACATCGGTTAATAAGGAGGATCCTTTTCTATATCATAAAACAACACATAGAGATGTATACAACGAGCACAAGGACTGTGAATATTTTTCTGTTCTTCTTTGGAATAAAAGAAGAGAGCTAACAGAATTCTTGATTGGAAATGTCGTTTTGCTTATAGATGGTGATTATGTAACACCACCTATAGAGAGTGGGTTATTATCTGGTACGTATCGTGAATATTTAATTGAGGAAGGGATCTTACACGTGCGTACACTTTATAAAGAAGATTTAGAACGTGCTAGTGAAGTATGGATGATTAATGGCTTGAAGAAATGGGTGAAAGTTGATCTCGTTCACTAAAACGTTAGACAAGGGAGTTGAAGTTTGGCATAGTGGTGTCGAACAAGATTTTTTAGAGACAGGAGCGAGGAAATGGATATTGTTTGGTGGCTTATTATTATTTTAAGCTTTATTTTCAGTTATGTTGGGCTAGTATATCCCGTCTTACCAAGTCCGTTATTTCTGTGGATTAGTGTGCTTGTATATCAATTCGCCGTAAATGGCAATGAATTAGGTTTATGGTATTGGATTACAATGGTGGTGTTAACCATCGTACTACTTATCTCAGATATTATCATTAACAGTAAAGCTGTTAAGCACTATGGGGGGACAAAGTGGGGAGAGCGCATGGCTGCAATTGGTGTAATCATAGGTTCATTTGTATTCCCGCCATTTGGTGTAATTCTTGTGCCGTTTATTTTTGTTTTTATTACGGAATACATTCAGAAAGAAGATTTGCAAGAAGCCCTTCAATCATCAAAAGGAGCTATTATTGGGTTCCTCGGAGGAACTCTTGCAAAGTTCATTATTCAAACGTTTATTATAGGTTGGTTTATTCTTAACGTAACCCTTTTGTAAAGGGTTACGTTATTTGTGTTACTCAAATTTAGACTCGGACCCTCAGCTTTAAAACAGAAACGTTATACTTAATTCATAAGGAATTACTTTAGTAACAAAAAACAGCTCTTCCTGCAAGGAAGAGCTGCTCTTTGTTGAAAAGTCAACTAGATGTATATAAGCCGCCATTAATATGAATGAATTGACCTGTCATATAAGAAGAGTCATCAGAAGCAAGAAGCACATAGCTTCCGACATGTTCAACCGGTTGTCCAGGTCGTCCCATTAGGGTGTTTGTTCCAAACTGATCTACTTCTTCCTCAGGGAAGGTTGCTGGAATAAGAGGAGTCCAGATAGGCCCTGGTGCTACGCCGTTTACTCGGATACCGCGGTTTACAAGTTGTTGGGCCATAGATCGAGTAAAGGCGACCACTGCACCTTTTGTAGCTGTGTAGTCGACCAGTTCAGCATTTCCTGTATAAGGGTTGATGGAAGCTGTGTTGATAATGGCGCTCCCTTGTTTTAAGTGTGGAAGTGCTGCTTTCACCATATGGAACATAGAGAAAATATTTGTCTTAAAGGTACTTTCTAATTGTTCTACTGAAATATCTTCTATCGCGTCTTTCGGGTGTTGTTCTGCAGCATTATTCACTAACACGTCTAGCTTCCCGAATGTCTCTACTGTTTTCGCTACAATATCACGGCATGTTGCATCGTCGCCGACATCACCTGGCAGAAGTAAAGCTTGAACGCCTTCTGCTTCTACTTTCTGCTTCGTTTCTTCTGCATCTTCGTGTTCATCTAAGTAAGAAATTGCAACATGAGCGCCTTCTTTAGCATAGCCAATGGCTATAGAACGACCGATTCCGCTGTCTCCTCCTGTAATTAACGTTATTTTTCCTTTTAGTTTATTCCCGCTCTTATAGTCTTCATCCGCTTGGAGTGGGGAAGGATTCATTTGGGTTTCGGATCCTGGTTGACGCTCTTGTTCTTGTTTAGTTGGTCCATCTTGCATTAAATCATCGCGATTCATTTAGAGTCCTCCTTATTATGGCGCAAAACTATTTTTAGGTTTGGAGGTACTATTCCACTTGTATCCAGTTTGAAAACTTTGATAGCGATTTCTTTTTCTTTTGTATGTGAGAATCATCTTTTAATCTCATTAGCCATATGTATAAAAATGAGGACAAAATCACATCTGATTTAGTCCTCATGTAAAATTTAATTCTAACTTACATAGGGTTAGGAGATGAGTGTATTAATAACCTCCATACCCTCCGTAACCATATCCTCCATAATAAGGGTAGGGGCCTGGGCCGTAGCCGTATCCATAGTATGGTGGATAGTACGGATAAGGAGGGCGGCCGTATGGGGCTAGAAGAGCGCTACCTACAAGCCCTCCTACAAGTCCGCCTACAAATGGTCCTCCGAAAAATGGACGTCCGAACCCCAAAGGGCGCCCGAATCCAAAAGGACGTCTTCCCACAAAGATTCGTTCATCTGCTCTGTATACATTATGGTCCTCATAGTGAGGGTTTGTGGAATATGAATATCCGTTGTAATGCATAAACATTTCCTCCTCCTTTATCTTCTCTTGTTATGATATGCCGTTTTATCCCTATGTGGGTCTTTGTTCCAAGAGGAAATGTGAAAATAGGCATTTGACCTTGTGTTACACTTACTACAATATGGATTCTCGGAGGTGATAGAGGTGAAGGACTTTCATTGTTGCGCTACATGTGTTCATTTCACGATCATCAAAGAAAAGAGGAAATCGAAACGATTCTGTGAACGATTAGGCTATGAAACAGACCCCAAATGGAAGTTTAATTGTTGGACACCAAAAGAACACGTGGTCACTTTAATGAAGAAAGATCAGCAAGAAAACCATTGATTAAATACGTGATGGGGATCTCTGCTTATGCTTAACAATATAAAGAAGGCTCAGAGTTTATATAAACTCTGAGCCTTCTTCGGGTTTATTTACTTATTACATATTGATAACAGTTACTTTATCGCGTACAACGGACAGCAGGCTTTCGCGAATTCCTTGTACACCAAGACCAGATGATTTCACACCTAAGAATGGGAAGTGATCCGGACCGCGAGATGTTTTACCGTTCAGTTGAACAGTGCCGACTTCTAGTTTGTCTGCGATACTCATCGCATTGTCAATATTCTTTGTAAAGATACTCGCTTGTAAGCCATATTCAGATTCGTTTGCAATCTGAATCGCTTCAGACTGACTCGATACGCGGATGATTGGAAGAACAGGACCGAATGGCTCTTCCCAAGCTACACGCATGTCAGTTGTTACATTGTCTAGAAGGGTAGGGTGAAGAAGGTTACCTTCACGTGTGTCGCCTGATACAACTTTAGCTCCTTGATCTTTCGCATCATCAATTAAACTTTGAACATAATCTGCGCTCTTGTTATCAATTAATGGAGTTATATCTTTATTATCCTCAGGCATACCAACAGAAAGGCTCTTCACTTTATGTGCTATACGGTCCACAAGCTCATCTGCAATTTCATCTTGAACTAAAACGCGTTTAATGGCAGTGCAACGTTGACCAGAGTAACTATATGCACCTGCTACAATTTCTTTTGCTGCTTTATCTAGGTCTGCATCTTCAAGGACAATTGCTGGGTCCTTACCACCAAGTTCAAGAACAAGAGGTACCATGGAAGAAAGCTTGGCAATATGACGACCTGTACTAGTTCCGCCTGTGAACGAGATCATGTCCACTCTAGGGTGTTGAACTAGGAAATCACCAATTACAGAGCCGCGTCCTGTTGCGACTGTTACAAGTTCTTTCGGCAGGCCAGCATCGATTAAAGCTTCCACCATTTTAATACCACTAATTGCACCTTGAGTAGCTGGTTTAAAGACTACACTGTTCCCTTGAACAAGGGCTGGAGCAATCTTTGAAGCAGAGAGGTTTACTGGATAGTTAAATGGACCAATGGCTAAAATTGTGCCAAGTGGAGCTTTTTCAGCTAAACCTACTTTAGAACGAGAACCACCTTTGAATCCGTCTCCACGTTTTACTTCGCCGTTTAAGCGATAAGCATCTTCTACTGTGTAACGAATGTAATCAACAGTACGCTCTACTTCAGATACAGAGGACTTCTTGTTCTTGGCTACTTCTTTCATAATAGCCGTGCCTATTTCTTCTTTACGTTCCTCTAGGATATCTGCCCATTTGTTTAAAATTTTGCCACGCTCTTGTACTGAACGTTCTGCCCAAGCTAATTGAGCTTGTGATGTATTTTCAATTGAAATATTTAACTCTTCTTGAGATAAGGAAGGTACGCTTCCGACTAATTCTTTATTGGAAGGAGAATAAATATCAACAGTAGCGTTTGATTCGCTTACATTCCATTCTCCGTTTAGTAATGTTTTAATCATTTCGTTTGTAGTTGTACTCACTTGTAAAACTCCTTTATGGTTCAGTGTCTACTTCAGGTAGTTAAAAATTTTAATAATTCTTTATTAAGATGCTTCACTGTAAGTTATTTTATAATTGATTAAGGAATATTGCAAAGCATAAACACTGATATATCAATGAAAGTGCTTTCTTAAACGCATTTATTAGTAAAATATGTAATATCGTTCTAATAAATGTATTGTATGCGTTTTCTGTGTATTTTCTAAAATACTTAAAATAATTAACAAAATTAAGTCAAATAAAAATAAGTGAGCTAGAAGCGCTCACTTATTATGGTTTGTGTTTATGTAAATATAATTCTCTGTATTCAATGGCAGAATGGGGAACATCTGTAAAAATGCCATCCACCTCTAGTTTATAGGAACGCATTAACCTCGATGGGCGATTAATCGTATACGTTCTAACGGGGAGATGGAGACGCTTTGCTTCTTTAATTAATCCTCTATTTAACGCGTTATAATTTATGTGCAGCGCGTTGGCTTTTGTTTCTTCAATAAGGCTTTTAAGATCTTTCGGGCGTCTGCTCGTTAAACAAGCGCATTCAATCTCTTTTGATAATCGTTTAAAACGTTTAATGCTTTTAGGGTTAAAGCTCGAAATAATAGTTCTTTCTACAACTCCGTAATGTTTTATAAGCTCAAGCACCTCTTTCTCAATATCTTTATAATCAATAATGTTGTTTTTTAATTCAATATTTAGAGAAAGCGATGTATTTGAAATCCATTTCAGAAACTCTTCTAAACTGAGAAGCCTTTCTTCAGAGTATTTTTCACTAAACCACTTACCAGCGTCTAGCTTTTTTAATTGCTCGAATGTGTAATCTTTCACATAACCTATACCATCAGTAGTTCGATGTAATGTTTCATCATGAATTAAAATAGGGACTTGGTCCTTCGTTAATTGTACATCTGTCTCAATCCCATCTGCTCCCATCTTTTGAGCTAGGGTGAAAGCGGCCATTGTATTTTCTGGTGCCAATCTGCTTGCACCTCTGTGAGCAAATATAAAAGTTTCCACTATAGCACCTCCTGAATGAAATAGAGTCCATATTGATTGTCTTCCATCCATTTGTAAAAGTCAATTTAGTTCATGTGAAAGAATGTATTATGATAAGGTAGCGTAAATATCTGAATAGTGAATAAATATTTACCCGAATAGGGGGAGGAGTGGGATCATGTCAGATTGGAAATCAAAGCAGCAGCTTGTCGATCTACTCTGTCAATTAGTTGAGTACCCAAGTATTACTGGAAGCGAAGCAGAAATAGCTCTAGCTGAGCATATACATCAGCGTTTTATGGAAAAATCATATTTCAAAGCAAACCCAAACCATGTAAAACTCCATCCTTTACCAGACGGTCGTGAATTAGTGACGGCACTTGTGAAGCAAGATGGTACACAAGATACAGTCATCTTACTAAGCCACTTTGACGTAGTAGGTGTAGATGATTTCGGGTCTAAAAAGTCATTAGCTTTTTATCCCCGTGGTTTAACGGAAGAATATGAGCGAATACAAGAAGAGCTCCCGGAAGCTATACGACAAGATATAAAGAGTGGTGAATGGCTTTTTGGTCGGGGGATTATGGATATGAAAGCTGGCCTTACGCTTCATATGTCAATGATTGAGCGTGCAATGGAGGGAGAGTTCAAAGGAAACCTGCTCCTTTTAACCGTTCCAGATGAGGAGGTTAACTCATTAGGAATGCTTCAGGCACTTCCGGCACTACAAGAAATTAAGAAACAAGAGAATTTGAATTATAAAGCGTGTTTGAATGGAGAGCCAATGTTTAGTCAGTACCCTGGTGATCCACGTCAATATGTGTATTCAGGGTCAATTGGAAAGCTCCTTCCTGGATTTCTATGTTATGGAAAGGAGACACATGTTGGAGAACCCTTCGCAGGATTAAACGCTAACTTAATGGTGAGTTACCTCTCCCAAGAGCTAGAATTGAATGAAGCTTTTATTGAAACAGTAGGAGAGGAAACAACTCCTCCTCCTATATCTTTAATGCAACGGGATTTAAAAGATGAGTATTCCGTGCAGACTCCTCAAGCAGCTGTGGCCATGTATAACGTCCTTTACTTAAAGCAGTCCAGCAAAGATATTCATAATAAGTTACTTGAAGCAGCTCACCGGGCAAGTAGCCAAACAAGTAAGCATTTTAATGCAAAAGCGCGAGCGTTTTTAAAAGAGAAACCAGGAATTCATATACCAGAAAGACCTGTTCAGGTTTTTACGTATGAAGAGTTATATGATGAAGCGATGCAGCGTTACGGGGAAGAGGAAGTAGAGAGAAGAAGGAATCTTCTTATTAGTCAAAGGGAGACAGGGGACCGGGAATTTTCAACTTTATTAGTGCAAGAACTTGCTTCATTATGCAAGGATCTAGCACCAATGATTGTGTTGTTTTATAGTCCTCCCTTTTACCCGTCTGTATCTTCAAAAGAAGATAAGTATATCAAAGATACACTTCAGCATGTTAAGGATTACACGAAAGATAAATTTAACATCAAGTTAGAAGAAGTGGAGTTCTTTCCTGGATTATCAGACCTTAGCTTTATAGGGCCTCCAACCTCTGAGACAAAATTAAATACACTTCTTGAGAATATGCCTTTACATGGAAATGGGTTCGAATTATCAGATGAACGGCTATCAATGTTGCGGATGCCCATTTTAAACGTAGGCCCAAGGGGGAAGGACCCTCATCAGTGGTCTGAACGTTTGGAGCTAACCTACAGCTTTGAACAATTGCCAGAGATCATTTCTGAAACCATTCATATTTTATTGAAATCTTAGTTTAGTTATTTTTCAGATCGATATAAAAAAGTCCAGCTCAATAAATTGAGCTGGACTTTTAAGTTTATTTCCACATATCTCCGTCAAAGTAAATGCCTGTGTCTGGTCCGATTGGAATACCAGCAACAACCCAAATGATCAGCATGATTAGCCACGCAATAAAGAATGCGATGGAGTATGGAAGCATTGTAGAAATTAGCGTTCCGATACCGACACGTTTATCATACTTTTGGGCAAATGCAATCACAATGGCGAAATACGTCATAAGTGGTGAAATAACGTTTGTTGTGGAATCCGCAATACGGTAAATTAAAGTCGTGAATTCTGGGCTGTATCCAATACGCATCATAATAGGTACGAATACAGGTGCCATAATGGCCCACTTTGCAGATGCGCTTCCCATAACAAGGTTAATGAGAGAGGCAACAATAATAAATAGGATAACGACGCGGAAATCATTGATTCCTGTGCTGTCTAAAAATTCGGCACCTTTAATAGCTAAGATGCGTCCAAGGTTTGTTTTAGCAAAGAATCCAACAAACTGAGCAGCGAAGAAAGATAGAACAATGAAGGACCCCATTGTTTCCATTGTTTCGTTTAACTGATTTGCTACATCTTTGTCGTTTTTAATATTCTTCGTAACAATTCCGTATACAAGACCAGGGATAAAGAAAGCCAAGAAGATGCTTGGGACAAGATTAAAGAAGAATGGTGACATCAGAACATCTTCATTGTTTCGAAGTGGAGACCACTCAAATGCAATCAGTAAAGATAATAAGCCTAACGTAACAAGAAGAGATAGGAATGAAAAAATAAGTCCTTTTTTCTCTGCTTTTGTTAAGTAATTAATTTCTTCTTCGACTTCCCCTTGGTAATCGCCAAGACGAGGTTCAACAAAACGGTTTGTCACCCATGTGCCGACTACTGTTAACAGAACTACAGAAGCTAACATAAAGAAGTAGTTCATTGTGTATTGAATTTGACCAGCGTATTCAGGGAAAGCAGAGTTTTTAACAGCTTCAATCGTTAAGTCAGCGAGCAAAGGATCTAGAGCTGTTAACGATAAGTTCGCACTGAAACCTGCTGAAACACCGGCGAATGCTGCTGCTAGTCCTGCTAATGGGTGGCGTCCAAGACCAGCGTATAGGACAGCTCCTAAAGGAACAAGTACAACGTAACCTGCATCTGCTGCCATACTGGACATAATACCAGCAAATACTAGTGCAGCTGTAATCATAGAACTTGGTACAGATGTAACAAGGCCACGAAGCATAGCACTAATCAAGCCAGAACGTTCTGCAACGCCAATACCAAGCATCGTAACAAGAACTGTTCCGAGCGGTGCGAAGCCTGTGAAGTTCGTTACAAAGTTCTCAAATATATACTTAATTCCCTCTGAAGACATTAAGTTAAAGACGGTAACTGTTTCGCCCTTAATAGGGTCCTCTACCGTGACGCCAATGGCTGCCATAATTCCTGAGACTACAATGATTAGTCCTGCTAATATAGCAAAGAGTGTTGCTGGGTGGGGAAGCTTATTCCCGACGCGCTCGATGACGTCGAGGGCTTTTGTTACCCAACCGCGTTTTTGAGTATCCTCCATAGTTGGATCTCCCTTTCTTTTTCTTGTGATTTTTCAAACAATTTAATTTATCGTTTTGAGTACTAAAGAAGTATAGAAAAACTTATGACCGATTTAAAGGGATATTGTAAAATACGCAATTTCTCGAATTTTGTCAAAAATAAAAAAATATACACTCCCATTTTTATGTAAGACACACTTTCCACTCCATATGTACAAGGGGATAATTAAAATGTGTATTCTTTATCGCATCAACGCATTGGTGTGATGACGAATAGTGTTCAGATGTAAGGTGTGCTTCTTTTAATCTATATCGCACTGGTGTGGACAGGGAAATATAGAAGGTCATGTTGTTAAAAAGAAAATATTTTTTTTATTTTTTTCTATTGCGCTATTTTAGTGTTTCAAAAAGAAGACGTGTTCATTCCCTTTTTCCTCCAAGTTCATGACAAATTTGATTGGAAAGGGTACAATAGAGTAAAAACTGAATGATCATTCAGTGTGTGGGGGTTCTTTATGGTTCAAACAACAGATAAGATTTATCAACTTTCAATTCCAACGCCTTTCGCAGTAGGCGATGTTCATACGTATTTATTAAAAGGGGAAATGCTAACCTTAGTTGATGCGGGAGTTAAAACAGAAGAAGCCTGGAAAGCGTTAGAGTCACAATTGGGTTCGCTTGGCTACAGACCAAAAGACATCAAGCAGATTGTTCTGACACATCATCATCCTGATCACATAGGTTTAGTTGATCGTTTTGATCATTTGGAAGGGGTTTACGGGCATGAAGATAATAGAAATTGGCTTCAAAGAGATGAAGCATTTCTTACTCGTTTTCAAACATTCTTCCATACGTTATATAAGCAGTTTGGTGTAGATCAATCTCATGAAGCGTTCTTTAAACATTTGCAAGATCCACTTAAATATGTAGCGAAGGGTACCTTAACTCGGTCTCTTCAAGAAGGTGACAGTATACCAGGGCATCCGGATTGGGCTTGTCTTGAAACACCGGGTCATGCAGAGAGTCACTTATCGTTTTACCGGTCTGCTGATCAGTCCATGATATCTGGGGACCACTTGCTTTACCACATCTCATCTAACCCTTTGTTAGAGCCACCTAGGAAGCCTGGGGGAGAACGACCTCGACCGCTTGTCACGTATCAAAAGACACTTGAAAGATGTCTACATATGGATATTGGGGAAGTGTATCCTGGTCATGGTCCAATTTTCGCTAACCCTCAGGAGCTTATTAAAGAGCGTTTAAATAAGCAACAGCACCGTTCTAATAAGGTCTATCACATGCTAGAAGGAGGTCCTCTTACTCCATTTCAAGTATGTAAACAGTTATTTCCAAAGCATATTAAGAAACAATTTGGTTTAACAATGTCTGAAACTGTAGGGCAACTTGATCTCCTGGAAGAAGGGGGGCTTGTTCGTGTACACTTAGAAGATGGAGTCTATTATTATGAAGCAAAATAGGTGATGCATGTGACAAACACGCTAAACAGCAAGAAAGTTATTATTACTGGCGCCTCAAGTGGAATAGGAGAACGTCTAGCTTGGCATGTGGCTAAACAGGGAGGAGTTCCTATTTTACTAGCGCGCCGCGGAGAACGTTTAAAGCAAATGATCGAACAAATAGAAAAGGATACAGGAGTCATGGGGTATGCTGATTCATGTGATTTATCGGACCAAGCAGATATTGATAGAGCATTTCAAGCGATAAAGGAAACAATAGGAAGTGTAGATGCATTAATTAACAATGCTGGATTTGGTATTTTTGAATCTGTGGAGATGACAGAGCTTGATCAATACGAATCAATGTTTCAAGTTAATGTGCTTGGTCTGATTCAATGCGTAAAAGCAATACTTCCTTCTTTCATTGCTCACGGAGGTCATATTGTAAATATCGCTTCCCAGGCCGGAAAGATGTCCACTCCTAAAGCATCAGGATATGCAGCCTCAAAGCATGCGGTGTTAGGGTTTACGAACGCTTTACGCTTGGAAGTAAAGTCTAAAGGGGTTTATGTAACAGGAGTAAACCTCGGCCCCGTGCGTACCAACTTCTTCGACCAAGCAGACCCTGAAGGAAACTATCAAAAATCTGTAGAACGATTTATGTTAGACCCGGACACCGTAGCGCACAAAGTAGTTAAGCACTTATTTACCTCTAAACGAGAAATCAACCTTCCCTCATGGATGGAAGCGGGCTCTAAGCTTTATCAACTCATGCCGGGCCTGACAGAGAAGCTCATGCGCAAACAATTCGAGAAGAAATAAAATCCTCACATCATGTGAGGATTTTTTATTGAGTGAACTGTGTCTGTGGGGTGATCAAGAAAACGGCGGGATTGTTGAAGAGGATAGAATGTTTCTGTTTGCTTTAATTGAGTGTAAGGTGGGCCTGGGTAACCACTCGCTTTCCTGAGGATGTCGAAAAAAGGAAAACATCACCACTTGAAAAAGAGAACAAACATTCGCATAATAAGGGTGACAGATAATGCGAACAAACATTCGTTTCGTGGTAGGAGGGTATCGTATGAATGCGGTGATTGATTATCAATCATTTCCAAAGCGTAGTATTTTGTGTGTTGATATGAAGAGTTTCTATGCCAGTTGTGCGGCTATTATGAAAGGTTTAGATCCGATGAAAACACACCTGGCTGTGGTGGCTGATTTGAAACGGCCGGGGAGTGTGGTGCTTGCGGCTTCTCCAGCTCTAAAAAAAGACTTTGGTATTAAAACAGGAAGTCGGTTATTTGAAATTCCAGATGATCCACGAATCCATTTAGTCTCTGCTCAGATGAGGCTTTATTTGCATATCTCTACAGAAATTACACGACTTTTTAATCGATATGTACCAAAAGAAGCCATTCATACGTACAGTGTGGACGAAAGTTTTTTAGACGTAACGGGAACGGAGCGGTTGTGGGGGGATGCTAAAGAAGTAGCTCGAATGATTCAAAAAGAGTTATTCGAAACGTTCCACCTTCAGTGTGCGATCGGTATTGGCCCAAACATGCTTCTTTCAAAGCTATGCCTGGATTTAGAAGCGAAGAAAACGGGAGTAGCTCATTGGGGATATGAAGATGTAAAGAAAAAGCTGTGGCCTGTCTCTCCTTTAAGTGAAATGTGGGGGATTGGATCTCGGATGGAGAAGCGACTCAATCGATTAGGGATTACAACTGTCGGGCAGCTTGCTACCTTTCCTCTAGAGCAACTTGAGAAACGGTTTGGTGTAATGGGAAATCAACTTTATTATCACGCCAACGGGGTAGATCTCTCTGAGCTTGGGGCACCGATTATGCAGGGGCAGATCAGCTTCGGGAAAAGTCAAATTCTCATGAGAGATTACCCAGATCCGAAAGAAGTGCGTTACGTAATCTTAGAAATGTGTGAAGAAGTAGCAAAGAGAGCACGTGCTTACCGTAAAGCCGGTCGAACAATTAGTCTTGGACTCGGATATAGTAAAGATGAAGGGGGTGGAGGATTTCATCGTTCAAAATCCATCACCTCTCCTACCAATATTACGACGGAAATGTATGATGTGTGTATGCAGCTGTTTGACGAGTTTTATTCCCATCAGACAGTCCGGAAAATTTCTATAAGTCTTTCGAATATTACAGAAGATGAAGCCATGCAGCTTAGTTTATTTGAGCAAGATCGTGATAAAAAGAGGGATCTTGGTTACGTTATGGATGAAATTCGGAACAAATATGGTAACGATGCTCTCTTACGAGCAGTTTCCTACACCGAGGCTGGAACTGCAAAGCATCGTAGTAAGCTTGTAGGAGGACACTATGCAGAATAAGAAAGGGGTTGTTGTGAGTATTCGGGGCAATACGACTGTTATGAATTAAAATTAAGAAGTCGCTCCAAAAAAGAGCGCTAAATATAGATTTTTGTACTCTTCTTTGGGCGACTTTGTTTTTAATTATGCTTCCTTAAATAAGTCTTTTTCAATAAGAGATCGTTTAATCGCTTCTTCATTAGTTCCTTGAATATCGAGTTCAACTGTTTGGCCTGGCTGTAAGGATACGGCTAATACCCCAAGAAGACTTTTAGCATCCACTACCCAATGATCTTTTTTTAGTAGTACTGTATCTTCGTACTCACTCATGGTATTTACAAAAAGACTTGCTGACTCTGCAAAGATTGGTTTTTGCACTTGCAATATCATCTTTATCTCCTCCTGAAATTTTTTTCTGTTTTCCTTATCATAATTATGTGTTTAATAGGCTATACCCTTCTTTCGGGAAGAAATATTCGTATTTTGTACAGTACGCACAAAATTTAACTCGAGGATATAGGCGATTTATACAGAACAATCGAAACTCTTGCTCAACATGTTATGATTTTATAAGATAAAAAGAGACAAGAGGTGGTATTAAAATGAAATTAACAATAATGGACGAAGCATTAGAACAATTACGATTATTACAAATAGAAGATCATCCTATCTTACGTCTTTATTATGATATAGAAGGTTGTGGATGCGGGGTAAATGGCGTGCGCATTATGTATTTCACAAATGAAACGACACAATATGATGAAGTGGTAGAGAATGATCAGTACAAAATCGTTATAGATGAACAGCAAAAAACCTTTTTCGAACCAGAAATGAAGCTAGAATGGACGGGGCGTTTGTTCCGCTTGAAGAGTCCGAACCAAATGCTAAATGCCTCGTTATCTTCTAGAGTTATTCAAAAAGGAGTGGAGTTTGTTGGGTAAGAAAAGGCGGGAGCAAGAGGAAGAAGGTACATTAAAAGATCTTCTTCAAGATGATCTTGTTAAGCAGCTTCAATCTAAAAAAGCCGATTTAAAGAAACAAGAAGAAAAACGAAGAGAAGAAGAAAAACAAAAGAGAATCGAGGAACGGAAGCAACGTGAAGCAAACAAAAGCTTTGAAGAGTTGCTAAATGATAGTGATCTTGATTGGGAAAAATTTAAAAAGTAACCGGTAAATACGTGTTTTCATTCTGTAAAGATGTGGTATTATAAAGGTAGAAAGCATATAATAAAAACGACCACAGCTGCAACTGTGGTCGTATGATCAACGTTCTCTCTACATTAAGAGGATCGGCCCATATGAATAGACCTCTCCTGCATAAACGTGTGAAGGGAGGTCTATTTTTTATGCTTTAATAACTCTGTCACGATTTTCACAACAAAGCTAAGAAGCGAAAGGACGAACATACCAAACGAAAACATCACCATGATTACTTGATATGCGTCGATAGGCATCACCCCCTTTCGGATAGGGGTTAGCCGACCACCCTTTTCATATAGAGAGACGAGATCTTTCCTAATTATACCATACTTATGGTGTTTGTCGTTAGTACATAAGAACGCTAGTGGTTTCCTTTAAAGTGGGTCAAAGGAACGAACCCTACCTTTACAATTGCTGAGTTGACTCTTCCGCATAAGACCTCAGCTGAAAGGGGGGCCGTTACATTTGATGAGTGCTTGGGCTGGCTCGGGGACAACTCGCTTCCCAGCTCCCCACAGGGAAGCGAGTGGTTTCCAGACCCGCCTTACGCTCAATTAAAGTTAACGAAAACATTCTCTCAAAAGGATGAATAGGCTCAAAATGGTTTTAATTCGAGAGAAATGGATAAACCAAGAGAGCATTCTATTTTGAGGAGGCAAAACGATGAGTACATCATTTACTCAACAATATATAAATGGAACATGGAAACAGGGTTCTAGTGAAAAAACCGTACAAAATTATAATCCATATTCAAACGAGTTAATTCAAACGATTCAATCGGCAAATGAAGACGATTTGAATGAGGCATACGACTATGCTGAGAAGGCGCAGTCAAGTTGGACAGCATTAAAGCCTGCGGAGAAACAAGCTTATTTTGACCGTTTGCTTAAGGTTATGAATGATCGAAAAGAGGAAATCGTTGAATGGCTTGTTAAAGAATCGGGGAGTACAAAGATCAAATCACAAGTGGAATTTCAAGCAGCGCTCGCGATTGTAAAGGAAGCAAGTTCTTTCCCAACTCGTATGGAAGGGACAATCCTTCCGTCAAATGTTCCTGGTAAAGACAACTATGTTCACCGTTCTGCAAAAGGAGTAATCGGCGTAATTGGACCATGGAACTTCCCGTTTCATTTAGCACTTCGCTCTATAGCGCCAGCCATTGCAACAGGGAATACGGTTGTGGTTAAGCCAGCTTCTGATACACCAGTCACATCTGGTTTACTAATCGCAGACTTGTTCCATGAAGCAGGATTCCCAGAGGGAGTTATTAATGTATTAGTGGGACGAGGCTCTGAAATTGGCGATGCTTTCGTGGAACATCCAACCCCTAAATTAATTTCCTTTACGGGATCCACTGAAGTAGGTAGTCATATTGGGGAGGTGGCTGGTAAACATCTGAAAGACACTGCCTTAGAATTAGGTGGGAATAATGCAATGCTCGTGTTAAAGGATGCGGATATTGATCGGGCTGTTCAAGCAGCAGCGTTCGGTAAGTTCTTGCATCAAGGGCAAATTTGTATGTCTCTAAATCGTATTCTTATTCATGAGAGCATCTATGATAAGTTTACAGAGGCCTTTAAGAATAAAGTAGAAAGCTTAAAAGCAGGAGACCCTGCTGCTGATGATACAGTAGTCGGACCCGTGATCAACCAAGAAGCTGTAGAGAGAATTCAACAAGACGTTGATGAAAGTGTAAATCAAGGAGCGAGAAAGTTATTAGGAGGTAAGGTGGAAGGTAACCTTATGCATCCAGGGGTATTGTCCAACGTGACGAACGACATGCCAATTGCTAAGAATGAGATTTTCGGTCCAGTGGCTGCGCTTATTAAGGTGAAAGATGAAGAAGAAGCTATCCAAATTGCGAACGATTCTCCTTATGGCTTAAGTGGATCAATCTTTACAACTGATCGCTACCGTGGAATTGAAGTGGCAAAACGTATTGAGACCGGAATGATTCACATTAACGATCAATCCGTTAATGATGAAGGCCATGTTGCATTTGGTGGAGAGAAACAGTCCGGGATTGGCCGATTCGGTGGAGAATGGGCTATAGATAAATTTACAACTGTAAAATGGATTAGTGTTCAATCTGAGTATAGGGAATACCCTTTTTAATAACTGTTAACAATATGTACTACATCTATAAATTTTGATTGCTACGAACAAAGAAGCTCCTCATATAATATGAGGAGCTTTTTGAAATAGAATTGATTCTTTTAGTTAGCGGTGTTTCTGGTAAACAATTGGTCTCGTAATCTGTTGAAGTTGCGCATATACATCGTCTGTTAATGGGGGCGCTTCTAACATAGAAAGGTTTCGTTCTAATTGTTCAATAGAACTTGCTCCAAACACAGCAGTTGAAACAGTAGGATCTTGGAGGACGTATTGCAAAGCTAACGCTTGTAAAGAGCGTTCGTCAGAAGAATGTCCCAATAAATGCTCGATCATATGTTTCACTTCTTCTTGAGAATAGGATAAGTAGCCTTCCTGCGCCTTTTCTTGAACTTTTTCGAGGCCATTATTACTTAGCATCCCTTTAGCCAACGGACCTCTGGCCAGTACGCTAATCTGATTTTCGTTAAGCAAATCCAGAACTTCTTCTTCTGGGCGTCGGTCTAGTAGGCTATATTGCATCATGACACTAACGATATTTGAACGCTTAACATATTCCTGGATAACGTTCGGTCGGATTGAAGAAATTCCGTAGTAACGGACCAGCCCTTCCTGGACCAATTCGTCAAATGCGGCTATAGTTTCGTCAATTGGATCATCAATCGTTCCACCGTGCAATTGATAAAGGTCAATATAATCTGTACCTAAACGATGTAAGCTATTTTTCACCGCCTCTTTAATATAGGACTTAGAAGGATCCCAATACCAATCTTCTTGCTCTCGGTCAAAGTGGTTGCCTCCTTTCGTTCCTAAAATAACTTCATCCCTTCTTCCTTTTAAAGCTTTACCGACAATCTCTTCATTACGACCAAAGTTATATAAGTCTGCCGTATCTAAGTAATTAATCCCTGCATCCAGAGCGCGGTTTACGATGTCTGTCGCTTTCTTTTCATCTGTTCCTAAAGTCATGCAACCTAATCCGATTTCTGATACCATCAAATTAGAGGAGCCTAGTTGTCGTTTATTCAAGATCTATCATCCTTTCTGGTTAAGGTAGTTTCATTTTAAAATGGTCCTTTGGAAGACTCAACTGTTACACCTTTCCCTAAAATAGGGTAAGTTAAAATAAACATTACGTTTACAACTCTTGAGAGGAGCTATATTCATGAAAAAATTCGAAGAAAAAACCGTACATACAGAATCAATCTATAAAGGGAAGGTGATTTCTCTTCAGGTGGATGATGTTTCGTTGCCGGATGGGAATACATCTAAAAGAGAACTCATTAAACATCCGGGGGCTGTGGCTATCATCGCTATTACTCCAGAAGGGAAAATGGTTTTTGTTGAGCAATACCGTAAAGCGTTAGAGCGTTCAGTGGTAGAGATTCCGGCTGGTAAGCTAGAACCAGGAGAAGACCCTGAAGAGACAGCAAAAAGGGAGTTGGAAGAAGAGACGGGGTATACTACAGAATCCCTCGAGTTTGTAACCTCTTTCTCTACATCCCCTGGATTTGCAGATGAAATTGTGCATTTATATCTCGCAAAGGATCTGAAGAAAGCAGAGGACAAGTTAGATGGAGATGATGACGAATTTGTAGAGTTAATAGAGGCTTCATTAGAGGAAGCTGAAGAAATGGAAAGAGAGAAGAGGATTTGGGATGCGAAAACAGCTTATGCCCTTCTCTATGTGAAGCTTGAGGGTTTAATGTCGTAATGCAGTCGTATTTTGCAGATCTTCACGTTCATATTGGGAGAAACATTTACGGAGATCCGGTAAAAATTACAGCATCTGACAAGTTGACTCTTACAAATATTTGTAACCATGCTGCTTATCAAAAAGGATTAGATATGGTAGGTGTAATTGACAGCCATGTACCTGATGTGCAGGCAGAAATCCTTCATCTTATTAAAGAAGGGAGAGCGACTGAGCTCTCAGAAGGTGGTATTCGTTATGGTCCTTTAACGCTTCTTTTAGGCTGTGAGGTAGAAGTATACGATGAGCGCTGTCACGGGCCGATCCATGTTTTATGTTATTTTCCGACCATGGAAGCTATGCAACGCTTCACAGTATGGCTCAGTGCGCGCGTGACGAACATAACGTTAAGTTCTCAACGAATGTATGGGACTGCAAGCGACCTCCAGAATTATGTGAAAGCTGAAGGGGGAATATTTATCCCAGCTCACATTTTTACTCCTTTTAAAAGTTTATATGGGAAAGGGGTTATAGAATCTCTTGAAGAAGTATTTGATCCCAGATTGATTGATGGTGTAGAACTTGGTCTAAGTGCCGACACCACGATGGTCGAAGGGATTGAAGAGCTTTCTCCGTATTCCTTTCTAACAAATTCAGACGCCCATTCGCTTCCTAAAATCGCTCGCGAGTACCAAAGTATCGAAATGGAACGATGTACGTTTAAAGAATTGTTGCTCTCTCTTCATGAACAACATGGGAGAAGGATTGTTGCTAATTATGGAATGAATCCCCTGCTTGGTAAATACCACACTACCGTTTGTAATACATGCTTACAAGACCCTGGTAATTGTGAGTGTGAGGAAACGATTGTGGTAAAAGGAGTGGCAGACCGTATTGGTGAGCTGATAAAGAAGGGGAGGCACCCAAGAAAGAGGCCTCCTTACATTCATCAAATTCCACTAGAGTATTTGCCGAAACTCGGGCCGAAAACATTGGAGAAGTTATTAAAAGCCTTCGGTACAGAAATGAATGTTCTTCATCATTGTTCTAAGGAAGACCTTGAAGAGATTGTGCCATCATCATTAGCTTATACAATTGTAAGAAATCGTTTAGGACATGTAGCAGTTGAAGCAGGTGGTGGAGGAACATACGGAAGAATAAAAAAAGAGAGATAGAAAAGTATCTCTCTTACTTGGTCTATATTAAGAGAATCCTTCATAGAATACCTAATAACTAGAACAGATCGCTAGAAATGGAGGATTCTTATGTACGCCAAAGGACACGCCGCCTCTCAACACGTCCGTGAAAATGCTAGTATATACGTATTTACTAGCTTGTTATTTTTAATAGGTATCGTTTTTGGAGCTGTCATTGTAAATAGTATGAACGTCATTCAAAAGCAGGATTTGTTTTTTTATCTGGATCAATTCTTCGAACAAATGATGGGCGGGACGGTAAGTGATTCCCAAAGCCTTTTAAAGAGCAGTTTCTTTTACCATATGAAATACTTACTACTTATATTTATTCTAGGTATGTCAGTTATTGGGATGCCGATTATATGGATCTTGTTGTTTATGAAAGGAATCGTGGTTGGTTTTTCAGTGGGTTTTCTTGTTAATCAAATGGGATGGAAAGGGTTGTTCATGGCAGCGGCTTCGATTGCCCCTCAAAACTTAATTATCATTCCTGTCTATATTATGGCAGGAAGCATTGCGATGATCTTCTCTTTTACATTACTTCAAAAGCTCATGGCAAAGAAAGGGCATCAGCCGTTATTGCCCCCTTTAATGAGATACGGCGCAATATTTGTTATCTTGTTTGCGGTGCTAAGCATTGCATCCATTATAGAGTCCTATGTATCCCCTGGTGCGTTAAAAGCTGTAGTAGAATTTATCTATGGATCTTAAGATTTTTAGGTGATAATCATTCTAATTAATAGATTGTAATGAATATAATTTGACACTTTCTCTGTATCTGCTTATAATGAAAGATGGATATACGAGGGAGGGACCAGTCATGGAACAACGCATAGAGAAAATAAAAAAACAGCTCCATTCCCAGAGCTACAAGCTAACGCCGCAGCGTGAAGCAACCGTTCGTGTTTTGCTCGAACATGAAGAGGACCATTTAAGTGCAGAAGACGTTTACCTCCTCGTAAAAGAAAAAGCACCTGAAATAGGGCTTGCTACGGTTTATCGTACATTAGAATTATTATCTGAATTAAAGATCGTCGATAAAATCAACTTTGGAGATGGAGTCTCTCGCTACGATTTGCGTAAAGAAGGGGCGGAACATTTTCACCACCATCTAGTTTGTGTGGAATGCGGTGCTGTTGAAGAAATTGAAGAAGACCTGCTGATCGATGTAGAGAAACAAGTTGAGAGCGATTGGGGTTTCCAAGTTAAGGACCACAGACTTACGTTTCACGGCATCTGTAAGAAATGCCAGGTTGTTACAGTAAAATCATAATGTGAGAATGCCTTTTTTCCTATTGGAAGAAAGGTTTTTTATTTTGTTGTGTGGAAAATAATAATATATAACTTTTAGAAACATCGTAGGTTTACATATTATCGTAGACAAAACATGCCAATCCGTTTATTTCTATTTACAAATGAAAAGAAATCGGTTACTTTTATCTTGTGTTTCTCTTTTTTTACTAGATTTCTCGTATATTTTACCGAATTTCTGGCATATCTTGTACTAAAGGACATAAGCACTAAAGGAGATGTGCGGATGCGTTTAGTACAACTAATAAAAGATACTATAAAGATCTTCGTGATTTTTACAGCGTGTACTTTATTATTTTATTTTGGTTTACGTATGATGAATGATGAGTATGAACAGATTCATCGTTATGATGAACCCGAAGGTAAAGCTGTTAAAGTATTTCAATGGGAAGAAGAACAAATTGTAGATCGATTATCGATCTTTTTCCGGTTAGGGGAGTAATGGTTCATGGAAGATGAGCGTAAAGATTTTCTTCATTATCTAAAGATTGAACGAGGGTTGTCTCATAATACCCTTATGTCTTACGAAAGAGACCTTACTCAGTATGTCACCTTTTTACAAAAAAATACTGAGGTTTCGGGTGTACGTATGATTACTCGTACCCATATTATGCAGTACCTGCACCATTTAAATGATCTTAGCCGTTCTCAGTCTACAATCGCTCGAACGCTTTCTTCTATAAGGGCTTTCCATCAATTTCTTGTACGTGAACAGCTAGCTCAGTCAGATCCTAGCTTACATATAGAAACACCGAAGAAAGAGAGGAAACTTCCGAAGATTTTATCTATGAAGGAAGTAGATGCTTTGCTGGCTATGAACGCGCAGGACGCTTTATCTATTCGAAATAAAGCTATGTTAGAAATGCTTTACGCTACAGGCCTACGAGTTACAGAACTAGTATCTCTAAAAGTAAGTGACCTTCATTTGACAATGGGGTTTGTTCGATGCTTAGGGAAAGGTTCAAAAGAGAGAATTATTCCACTTGGTAACATGGCTAAAAATTCGGTGGAAATCTATTTATCTAGTTCGAGATCTGAACTCGTAAAGCAAAACCAAACAGATGAATTGTTTGTTAATCATCATGGTCGCCCATTGTCTAGACAGGGGTTTTGGAAGATATTGAAAGCGGTTGCGAAAGAAGTGGGGGTCGAAAAAGAAATTACACCTCACACATTGCGTCATTCTTTCGCAACGCATTTATTAGAGAATGGAGCAGATCTTCGAGCTGTACAGGAGATGCTTGGACATGCTGATATCTCTACCACTCAGATTTATACACATGTATCAAAAGCGAGACTAACAGACATTTACCGCTCTTACCATCCAAGAGCGTAATTTTTTCCAAAAAATTGATGTCTGACATCATACCACTATCCCTGAACTGAATAGATTTGTTCAATAAGGGAATGTAAACTTTATAGGAGGGATCGAATTAATGGAACAATATAAACGTGTATTTTTAATCGTATTAGACTCAGTAGGGATTGGTGAAGCACCAGATGCAGAACAATTTAATGACAAGGGCGCTGATACGTTAGGGCATATTGCTGAGCACATGAAGGGGCTTAATATGCCGAATATGAGCAAACTTGGTCTTAGCAATATCCGCCCTCTTCAAGGAATCGATCCAGCAGACAAGCCGCTAGCTCATTACACCAAGATGCAGGAAGCTTCCAATGGGAAAGATACAATGACAGGTCATTGGGAGATTATGGGCCTTTACATTGATACCCCATTCCGCACATTTGAGGAATTTCCAAAAGAATTAATCGATGAGATTGAAGAGCGGAGTGGACGTAAAGTTATTGGAAACAAACCTGCTTCAGGAACAGCTATTCTAGACGAACTAGGACCTGAACATGTAGAAACAGGAGCTCTTATTGTTTATACATCTGCTGATTCTGTTATTCAAATTGCCGCTCATGAGGATGTAGTACCTGTTAAAGAACTTTATGAAATCTGTGAAATGGTACGTGAGTTAACGAAGGATGAGAAATACATGATTGGTCGTGTCATTGCTCGTCCATTTGTAGGTGAAGAAGGCAACTTTGAACGAACATCTAATCGTCATGATTACGCGTTGAAACCATTTGGTCGTACCGTGATGAATGAAATGAAAGATGAGAATTATGACGTAATCGCTTTGGGTAAAATCTCTGATATCTATGATGGAGAAGGTGTTACAGAGGAGATTCGTACGAAAGATAACATGGATGGTATGGACAAACTGGTGCAATCCATGGATAAAGACTTTACTGGGCTGAACTTCTTAAACCTTGTTGACTTTGATGCGAAATATGGGCACCGTCGTGATCCTCAGGGATACGGTGAAGCTTTAGAAGCATTTGACCAACGTCTACCAGAAGTCTTAGACAAACTAAAAGAAGATGATTTATTACTTATTACAGCGGATCATGGAAATGACCCGATACACCACGGCACAGACCATACGCGAGAATTAGTCCCACTACTTGTTTATAACAAGCAATTTGATGAAGGGAAAGAGTTATCCCTTCGTGAAACATTCTCTGATATCGGTGCTACAGTAGCAGAGAACTTTAACATTAAAATGCCTGAACACGGCAAGAGTTTCTTAAAAGATTTAAAGTAAGGGGAGGACGTACACATGAACGCAGTACAAACTAAAGAAGCAGCACAATTTATTGAACAAAAATTATCCGAACAACCGACAGTTGGAATGATCCTTGGATCAGGACTTGGCGTATTAGCAGACGAAATTGAGAATGCTGTAACCATTCCTTATGGGGACATTCCTCATTTCCCGCAATCAACAGTAGCTGGACATAAAGGACAGTTAGTGATTGGACAACTTGAAGGGAAGCAAGTTATTGCAATGCAAGGCCGTTTCCATTATTACGAGGGTTATAACATGAAGCAAGTGACGTTCCCGGTACGTGTAATGAAACAACTTGGCGTTGAATCGCTATTTGTTACAAACGCTGCAGGTGGTATAAATGAAAGCTTTAAGCCAGGAGACCTTATGATTATTACTGATCATATTAATAATATGGGTGACAATCCACTTATCGGTAAGAACGATGATGAACTTGGCGCTCGTTTTCCGGACATGTCAAAAGCCTATGATGTAGAGCTTACAAATCATGCTAAAGCTTGCGCAGATCGCCTTGGGCTTAAGGTGCAGGAAGGTGTATATGTAGGAAACACTGGACCTTCTTATGAAACAGGCGCAGAAGTGCGCATGCTACGTACAATGGGTGGAGATGCTGTTGGTATGTCAACTGTGCCAGAAGTTATTGTAGCGAACCATGCTGGAATGAATGTACTCGGCATCTCTTGTATTTCTAACATGGCTGCTGGTATATTAGATCAACCTTTAACGCACGATGAGGTAATTGAAACAACACAGCAAGTACGACAAGACTTTTTAAACTTTGTTAAAGAACTTACAAAATCACTGTAACAGTGAAGACGATACTGGGGGAATTGAAAAGTGAGAATGTATGATATTATTGCTAAAAAACGCGATGGTCAAGCGCTAACACAAGAAGAAATCACGTTTTTCATTGAAGGATATACGAATGGTGAAATACCTGATTACCAGGCAAGTGCCCTTTGCATGGCAATCTTCTTCCAAGATATGAATGACGAAGAACGTGCAAACATGACGATGGAAATGGTGAAGAGTGGGGACACGATTGATCTGTCTGCTATTGAAGGGATTAAAGTCGATAAGCACTCTACAGGCGGTGTTGGTGATACAACAACACTAATCTTAGGACCTCTTGTTGCATCACTTGATGTTCCCGTTGCAAAAATGAGTGGACGTGGCCTAGGTCATACAGGCGGTACTATCGACAAACTTGAAGCAGTGCCAGGATTCCACGTAGAAATTGATAAGAGTGAATTTATTGAGCTTGTGAATAAAAACAAGGTTTCTGTAATCGGTCAAACAGGCAACTTAACACCTGCAGATAAGAAGCTTTATGGTCTTCGTGACGTAACGGCTACCGTTAACTCCATTCCTTTAATTGCAAGCTCGATTATGAGTAAGAAAATTGCTGCTGGTGCAGACGCGATTGTATTAGATGTTAAAACAGGCGCTGGTGCATTCATGAAGAGTTTAGAGGATTCAAAGGCTTTAGCAGAAGCTATGGTAGCAATCGGAAACCGTGTAGGTCGTAATACGATGGCTGTTATTTCTGATATGAGCCAGCCTCTTGGGCGTGCGATCGGAAATGCGTTAGAAGTGAATGAAGCAATTGAAACACTTAAAGGAAACGGTCCAGAAGACCTTACAGAACTTTGCCTGACTCTAGGTAGCCAAATGGTTGTGTTAGCTGGCAAAGCTGATACCTTAGATGAAGCGCGCGAGAAGCTTCAAGAGAATATGAATAATGGCAAAGCGCTCGAGAAATTTGCAACGTTCTTACAATCTCAAGGCGGCGATGAGCGTGTCGTTGAAGACCCAAGTGTCATGAAAGAGGCTTCGTATAAAGTTGAACTTGAGGCCAAAGAAGCTGGGTTTGTAGAAGAGATCGTAGCAGATGAACTTGGCACAGCGGCAATGATGCTTGGTGCTGGGCGTGCAACGAAAGAATCTGAAATTGATTTAGCAGTAGGTCTTTATTTAAATAAAAAAGTAGGCGATTATGTAGAAGCTGGAGAATCTCTTCTAACAATACATGCTAATCAAGAAAACGTAGAGGACGTAAAACAAAAACTTTACGAGAATATCACAATCTCAACGAATAAAGTAGAAGCCCCTACTCTTATTCACGACATGGTAACAGAAAAATAAAAAAGGTTTATTATTAACTAGCTCAATGTTGAGAGCACTTTTATCAAGTGCCTTAGCATTGAGCTATTTTTTTATTCAACATATTACTTTAAAGTGCTAAATGGTGTCTGACACCATTTAGCACTTTAAAAAGGTAAAGATAAGTTTTTTTGGTTTTGTTGTTATATATTCTGATCCCTTGGAAAAAATAGCTAACATAAAGATTGGAGGGACCTCTATGAAAAAAATAGGTGTCTGGTTCATTTTGATAACAATGATAATGACAATGTTTGCACCTGTCTCTTATGCGAAAGAAGAGTCAGGTCCAGAATTGGTAGAAAGTGCAAAGTCAGCCATTCTGCTAGAGCGTGATACAGGTGAGATTCTTTATGAGAAAAACTCAGGAGAGTCACTTCCTCCTGCTAGCATGACAAAAATTATGACGATGATCCTTATAATGGAAGCTTTAGATGAAGGGAAGCTAAAGTTAAACGAAAAAGTACGAGCAAGTGAATATGCAGCATCTATGGGAGGATCGCAAATCTTCCTGGAGCCTGGTGAAGAGATGACGGTAGAAGAGCTTCTAAAAGGAGTCGCTGTAGCTTCTGGTAATGATGCTTCTGTTGCATTGGCGGAGAGGATTGCTGGTAGCGAGGCGGCATTTGTGAAGCAAATGAACCAAAAGGTAGAAGAACTTGGTCTTACAAATACAAAGTTCCAAAATACCACAGGCTTACCAGCTAATGATCATTACAGTACTGCCCATGATATGGCTGTGATGGCTAAAGAATTGTTGAAGCACGAACAAATTACAAAATATACAAGTATTTATGAAGATTACCTTAGAAAAGGTACTGACAACGAGTTTTGGCTTGTGAACACGAACAAGCTGGTTAAGTTTTATACGGGTGTAGATGGATTGAAAACTGGTTTTACACGAGAAGCAATGTACTGTCTAACGGCAACTGCAAAGAAAGATGATATGAGAGTCATCGCAGTTGTGATGGGTGCTGAATCTCCGAAAGATAGAAATGCTGATATATCAGCCATGCTTGACTATGCATTTAATCATTATGAGACAGAGTCATTATATGAACGTCATCAACCTGTTGATATACTTAAAAATATACGAGCGGCTAAGACAAAAGTCGATGTAGTAACAAGTGAATCTGTATCGGTATTGAAGAAAAAAGGTCAAACGATAGAAAATGTAGATGAAAAATTGGTGTATAAAAAAGACTTAACTTTACCTATTCAAAAAGGCGAAACAGTTGGAACACTTACGATTACAAGTAATGGTAAACCATTATCTAAAACAAATGTAGTTGTAAATGAAACGGTTGAGGAAGCAGGGGTGTGGACGCTGTTTAAACGCTCCATGAGTGAAATGGTGAAACAACGCTAAATTTAAGATCTTTACTCGAACTACGACTAGTTTTGTCACGATGCAGGAAATAGTCATAAAAAAGAAGAAAGACTCATTAACCCATTAACAAGGAGGAAATACCAGTGAGTCTTTCAGTTCACTTTGAAACTAAACAGCATGTCTTATTGGTCCGCTTATCTGGTGAGCTCGATCATCATGAAGCAGAAAATTTACGTAATGACTGGCAGGACATCTTATCAAAGCAAAACCTGAAGCACGTCATTCTGAACTTAGAAGCGCTAAGTTTTATGGATAGCTCGGGATTAGGTGTGATTTTAGGAAGATATAAAGAAGTTAAGCAACAAGGCGGCGAGATGGTGGTTTGTTCTATATCTCCTGCTGTACAAAGGTTGTTTGAAATGTCGGGATTGTTTAAGATTATTCGTTTAGAAGAAAACGAAGCGTTTGCACTTGAAACGTTGGGGGTGGCTTCCTAATGAAGAATGAAATGCATATCCAATTCTCTGCCTTGAGTGAAAATGAGTCGTTCGCACGTGTGACTGTTGCGGCTTTTATTACACAGTTAGATCCAACGATGGATGAGCTTACTGAAATTAAAACAGTGGTATCTGAAGCGGTAACCAATGCTATTATTCATGGTTATGATAGCTTTCCGGAAGGGTTGGTTCATATTGATTGTGAAATAACGGAAGGAACGGTTTCTATCTCAATCTGGGATAAAGGTACGGGAATTGAGAATGTAGATGAAGCCAAACAGCCTTTATACACATCAAAACCGGAGTTAGAACGTTCTGGGATGGGCTTTACAATCATGGAAAACTTTATGGACGAAGTGGACATTACATCAATTCCTGGGGAAGGCACGACAGTTCGGTTAGTCAAGCACCTAAAAAAAAGCAAAACCTTATGTAATTAAGGGGTCATGCGTATGGATGTGGAACTAAAACAAAATAAAAAACAAGAACAATTATCGGATCAAGAAGTTAAAGCGTATATTGCATTAAGTCAACAAGGCGATCAGGAATCAAGGAATATCCTTGTTGAGAAGAATATGCGTTTAGTCTGGTCGGTTGTACAGCGGTTTTTAAATCGTGGTTATGATCCAGATGATTTGTTTCAAATCGGTTGTATTGGTTTATTGAAGTCGGTAGATAAGTTCGATCTTTCCTATGATGTTAAGTTTTCCACTTATGCAGTTCCAATGATTATCGGCGAGATTCAACGTTTTATACGTGATGATGGCAGTGTGAAAGTTAGCCGCAGCCTAAAAGAAACAGGGAATAAAATCAGAAAGAAAAAAGACGAACTGACAAAAGTTTATGGCCGCGCTCCTACTGTTCAAGAACTAGCCAAAGAACTAGATCTTTCTGCAGAAGACGTTGTGTTAGCTCAGGAGGCTTCGAAAGCTCCACACTCCATCCACGAAACGGTATATGAAAACGACGGCGACCCGATCACCCTTCTTGATCAAATTGCGGACCAGGATACTAAGTGGTTTGACAAGATGGCTTTAGAAGAGGCGATTCGATCCTTAGATGAACGAGAACGCCTGATCATTTACTTACGATATTTCAAAGATCAGACACAATCAGACGTAGCGGAACGGCTTGGCATATCTCAAGTTCAAGTCTCAAGGCTTGAGAAGAAGATTTTGGCTTTTATAAAAAATCAAATGAACGAGTAAAAAAGGTGTCTCCTCATCGTGGGGAGGCACCTTTTTTATTCGCTTAATTTTACATAACATGTAAACGCATGATTCGTGTACAGGAAACTCATACTAATTATAAATATTTCTTGTTAAGGAGGGTGGAAGATGAGCGAGATCGTTTATATAAGGATGCGGCAAAAAATAAACGGATATCGTCATCAGGTGATTTACTTATCTGATATAGCGCTCATTTCTGCTAACAAGCGGTTAACTGAAAAGCTAAACCGAGTGGTGATTCACACCGTTTCAAAACAAGATAAGAATATAGTCATCATTGATGTGTTTAGAGTCATCTATCAATTAAGTCAAACATTTAAAGATGCTGAGTTTCAGCCTTTGGGGCCAAATCAAACCATTGTTATGATTCCATCTAAGAAAAAGAAACCTTCTCTTTTATATGTCGTTTTAATTTGGCTATTGTTATTCATTGGTGCTGGTATGGCGATAATGAATTTCCATTACGACGTAAGTATGGAGGAAGTACATCAACATCTGCACTTTCTGCTAACGGGTAACAAAGTGAAACACCCGCTATGGCTTCAAATTCCATACTCTGTCGGGTTAGGTGTTGGAATGATTCTGTTCTTTAACCATTTGTTTAAGAAGCGAATTAATGAAGAGCCAAGTCCCCTGGAAATAGAGATGCACAAATACCAGCAGGACCTTGATCAGTATGTATCTTATCACGAAAACCATATCAATCAGGATTATAAGAATCATGACACAAATGATTGAACTATTTATTGGTTTAGCAGGAGGGCTTGCGGTAGGGGCGGGATTTGTTGCTTTCTTAACGGTACTTGGTATTATTCCTCGGCTGATTCAGTTAAGTAAGAGTGCCGTATATACGAAGTGGTATGAAGCAAGTGTTGTACTTGGGGTTTTAACAGGAACGTTTTTATCTTTTAATGATATCCCTTTTAATTTTCCTTATTTATTGAGTTCAGTTTGGGGCTTGTTTCATGGAGTGTTTATAGGAATGTTAGCGGCTGCATTGACAGAAGTATTGAATGTATTTCCGATTCTAGCTAGGCGTATAGGGTTAGAACGGAGTCTGTTATGGTTTTTAATGGCAATCGTGCTAGGGAAAATAACGGGATCATTGTTTCAATGGACGATTTTCGTTAAATAAATGAGGTGACGATAATGAGTGAAAAGTTTAATCAGCAGCAATATAACAATACAATCAAAGAGTACCAACCCAAACCGGCCTTGTTTGGGAATTGTCTTAAAGCATTTTTAGTAGGTGGACTTATTTGTACGTTCGGTCAGGTTCTGACGGAACTCTATATGAATGTTATGGATATTAGCGAGAAGGAAGCTGGAAATTACACAGTGACTACTTTAATCTTAATCGCTTCCTTGCTCACAGGATTTGGCGTTTATGATAAAATCGGGCAGTTTGCTGGCGCAGGATCAGCAGTTCCTGTTACAGGGTTCGCTAATTCAATTACAAGTGCAGCTCTTGAACACAAAAGCGAGGGAATCGTGCTCGGGGTGGCAACGAACATGTTTAAATTAGCGGGTTCTGTCATCGTTTTTGGAGTTGTGGCGGCGTATGTAGTCGGTATTATCCGATATGTCATCAAGCTAATTCTATAGGAGGTGGTCTTTATGCGGAAACAAGGGAAGCAATCGTGGGTTTATGAAAACGCCATTTATATTAATGCTACAGGTACAGCGGTAGGTCCGAGGGAAGCAAAAGGGCCATTAGCTGGTACGTTTGATACGAGCTTTGAAAACCTTCATTGTAATGAAGAGAATTGGGAATTAGCTGAACGTAAGTTAATGGAAACTGCGGTGCAATCCTGTATTGAAAAAGGAGACATCACAAAAGAACAAGTCGATCTATTCTTGGCAGGAGATCTATTAAATCAGAATGTGACGTCTAATTATTTAGCCAGATCTCTATCTATCCCTTTCCTTTGTATGTTTGGCGCCTGTTCAACCTCAATGGAAACGTTAGCGGTAGGTAGTGCTCTTGTGGATGGAGGGTTTGCTAATCATGTAGTAGCTGCTGTAAGTAGTCATAATGCTACAGCTGAAAGGCAATTCCGCTATCCGACTGAATATGGAGGGCAAAAGCCTAAGACAGCTACTTCTACAGTAACAGGAGCAGGAGCTGCATTAGTAAGTAAGAAAAAGTCAAATATAAGAGTTGAAGCAGCAACCATTGGTAAAGTCATGGATTACGGTGCGAAGGATCCATTCGATATGGGATCTGCTATGGCTCCTGCTGCATATGACACCATAAAGACACATTTAGAAGATATGGGGAGGTTGCCATCTGATTACGATCTTATTGCAACTGGTGACCTTTCAGGTGTAGGAAGTCCAATTGTAAAAGACATGTTAAAAGAAGATGGGTACAATGTGGACCAAATGCACAATGATTGCGGATTGATGATTTATAACAGCGATCAAGAAGTTTTTGCGGGTGGGAGTGGCTGTGCTTGTTCAGCTGTTGTAACGTATGGCCATTTAATTCAAGCTCTAGAAAAAGGGAAATACCAGCGAATATTAGTCGTAGCTACAGGCGCTCTAATGAGTCCAACAATGGTTCAGCAAAAGGAATCAATCCCAACCATTGCACACGGGGTCGTATTAATGAGGGAGGAGGGTCAATAATGGATTATGTTTGGGCGTTTGTGGTGGGTGGTGCAATTTGTGTCATAGGGCAAATTTTACTGGATGTATTCAAGTTGACCCCCGCTCATGTAATGGCGTCTTTCGTCGTTTCAGGGGCTGTGCTTGATGGGTTTGATATTTATGACAAGTTAATTGAGTTTGCTGGTGCGGGTGCTACTGTTCCGATTACAAGTTTTGGACATTCTTTACTACACGGTGCAATGGAGCAAGCGGACAAGAACGGGCTTCTTGGTATCGGAATAGGGATCTTTCATTTAACATCTGTAGGTATCGCTTCTGCCATTTTATTTGGCTTTCTAGTGGCTCTCATATTCAAACCGAAAGGATAGATGTATATGCTTTCCAAAAAAGTTATTGTCATCACAGATGGAGACGAGTATGCCAGGAAAGCCATTGATTACCTTGCGGGAGAGGTTGGGGGCACTTCTCTTGCCCAATATTCAGCAAATCCAACTACTGCTTCGTCTGAAGAAATTATAAAAGCGGTAAATAGAGCTGAAGAAGAGCCTGTTTATGTTCTGTTAGATGATGCAGGTATTCAAGGTGTGGGTCCAGGGGAGCAAGTGTTACTCGATCTGGCGAAAGAATTGTCTATTACAATTATAGGAGCAATTGCAGTGGCCTCTCATACCCGTTACAGTGAATGGTCTAGATTTACTTTTGCCATTGATCGTAGAGGCGAGATCGTAGCCCAAGGTGTTGATAAAGAAGGCGAGAGGGAAATAGAGTTCGGACGGATTAGCGGTGATACTGTTTATTCGCTTGATGAGCTGGATATCCCTACCGTCGTTGCTATTGGTGATATTGGGAAAATGTATGGTCAAGACGATTTAAAAAAAGGAGCGCCAATAACAAGAAAAGCAATTGAACTGATTTTGGAAAGGGCTGATGAAAATGAAAAAGGGGAGTAGTCAACCGATCTCTTCCAAAATACAAGAAAATGAGCAGTTTCTTAAAGATCGCGTTGGTGTAGGAATCTCATTTGATTTGGGGTTTCGTAAAATTAAAGTATTTGAAAAAGATATCGATATTTATTACTTAACAGGTATGTGTGATACCCAATATATAATTGAATTAATGAAGAAGTTAGTAGAGATAAACGATGTTGAACGGCATAATAAGTCTAAATTATTTTCCATCGTAGAAAATCGTTTAGTACATCAACAAGTGTCAAAGGTAAAAGATTTAGGAGAAGCTACGACTCAGCTCCTCTCAGGTTTAATCATTGTGTTTGTTGAGGGATATAACGAAGCATTTATTGTAGATGTGCGTATGTACCCCGGGAGATCACCTAGTGAACCAGACACAGAGAAAGTTGTACGCGGGTCTCGTGACGGCTACACAGAAAATATTATCGAAAATACTTCTTTAACAAGAAGGCGGGTAAGGGATGAAAGACTTCGCCATGAAATTTTTCAAGTGGGTGAACGTTCTAAAACAGATATTTGTCTGTCTTATTTACAAGATGTAGCGGATCCAGATTTAATTGATCTCATTAAAGAAGAAATAAAGAATATCGATACAGATGGATTATCTATGGCGGACAAAACGGTCGAGGAATATCTCGTTAGTCAAGGGAAGAATCCTTTTCCTCTTGTTAGATACACAGAGAGGCCTGATGTAGCTTCTGCTCATTTATTTGAAGGTCATGTATTAATAATGGTGGATACCTCACCGAGTATGATTATTACACCGACTACCTTCTTCCACCATGTTCAACATGCTGAAGAATACCGTCAGGCTCCGATGGTTGGTTCTTTTGTTCGATGGGTTCGATACTTAGGCATTTTCATGTCTGTATTTTTATTGCCGTTTTGGCTTTTGATGGTTGATGACCCAACTTTATTACCTCAATCATTAAAATTTATTGGACCTCACGATGAGAGTAATATTCCGGTATTTGCACAGTTATTAATTGCGGATATAGGGATTGAGTTTCTGAGGATAGCAGCCATCCATACTCCGACCCCTCTTTCAACAGCAATGGGTCTAATTGCTGCCGTGTTAATTGGGCAAATTGCAATTGACGTGGGATTATTTATACCTGAGGTCATTTTGTATGTGTCCATGAGTGCTATAGGGTCGTTTGCCACACCTAGTTATGAACTAAGTGTTGCCAATAAAATTAGCCGGATTACATTGTTGTTGATTACTGCGGCCTTTGGAATAAAAGGGTTTGTAATTGGGTTTACACTCTACATTCTATTGCTAACTCGTACAAATTCTTTGAATACTCCGTATTTGTGGCCTTTCCTTCCATTTAATTTTGGAGCTCTAATGCAAATTGTTTTCCGTGTTGCAGTGCCACTATCAAAGAATAGACCAAGCATTGTGAAACCTCAAAACCACCAACGCCAATAACATTTGTTTATTGAATAACACCTAGTGGTGTGGTAAATTTATTTTAATATTCTAATGAATGAAAGGAGGCAGTCTATTCTGTCTTCTTTTTAATGGTCTTGGGTAGAATGGGAGTGAAGAAGAATGATACACGATATGAATGGCAGAGGACATTTAAAATTAGGTGGGGTAGACGCAGTTGAGCTTGCTTCAACATATGGTACACCGCTCTTTGTATATGATGTAAATAAAATCAAGGAGAATGCTCGTAACTTTGTGAGAACGTTTAAAGATTTAGGAGTTCAAGCGCAAGTCGCATACGCATCAAAAGCATTCTCTTCTATAGCAATGCTACAGGTAGCTAAAGATGAAGGGCTAAGTCTTGATGTAGTTTCTCAAGGAGAGTTGCACACAGCTCTTGAAGCTGAATTTCCTCCTGAACGTATACATTTACACGGAAACAATAAGAGCATTCCTGAATTAGAAATGGCCATTGAACATCAAATAGGCTGTGTTGTCTTAGATAACTTTTGGGAAATGGAATTGCTGCAAGGTCTATTGGCTGAAAGAGATGCATCAATGGATGTATTATTACGTGTGACCCCGGGTATTGAGGCACATACACATGATTATATTTTGACAGGACAAGAAGATTCGAAGTTTGGTTTCGATCTATGGAATGGGCAAGCTGAAGAAGCTGTTAAATACCTACTTCAAGATCAGCATCATATGAACTTAAAAGGTTTGCATTGTCATATTGGATCTCAAATTTTTGAGACTGATGGCTTCATCATGGCCATTCGCAAACTTTACGGAGCTTTAGGGTCTTGGAAAGAAACATACGGATTTTATCCTGAAGTGTTGAATCTTGGTGGCGGATTTGGGATTAAATATACTGAATCTGATGAACCATTGCCACTGTCTCACTATGTGCATCAGTTAGTGAGAGAAGTGAGAGAACAAGTCGAACATTATGGATTTTCTGAGCCTGAGATTTGGATTGAACCTGGCCGCGCCATTGTTGGTGATGCAGGGGTTACTCTATATACAATTGGGTCCATTAAAGAGATTCCCAATGTGCGTACATATGTTGCAGTAGATGGTGGTATGACTGATAATTTACGTCCAGCGTTATATTCAGCCAAATATGAAGCTGTAGTTGCTAACAAGCTAAATCAAGAGAAGATAAAAACTGTTTCAATCGCAGGGAAGTGCTGTGAATCCGGAGATATGTTAATATGGGATATAGATGTTCCGGAAGTGGAGAGTGGAGATCTTTTGGCTACCTTTAGTACAGGGGCTTATGGTTATTCTATGAGCAATCATTATAATCGATTTCCGAAATCTGCTGTTGTCTTCGTAGAAAACGGTCATCATCAATTGGTTATCAAGCGGGAATCTTATCAGGAAATGACTCGATTAGATATACCTTACACTCCACCAGAAGGCGTCTAAATAGGAGAACATAATTTACAGGAGGAACTATACATGAATAAAGGTTCAATTACATTCGAAAACGGTGAAGTGATCCATTTTGATCTTTACCCAAATGAAGCACCAGGCACAGTTGAAAACTTTGCAAAGTTAGCGAATGAAGGATTTTATAATGGCTTAACATTCCACCGTGTCATTCCAGGTTTCGTTGCTCAAGGCGGTTGTCCTAAAGGGAACGGAACAGGTGGCCCAGGTTACACAATTAAATGTGAAACGGAAGGTAATCCACATACTCACCAAGCTGGTTCTTTATCCATGGCTCACGCCGGTAAAGACACAGGCGGAAGCCAGTTCTTCATCGTACACGAAGAGCAGCCACACTTGAATGGTGCACACACGGTATTTGGTCAAGTAACAGATGGTATGGATACTGTGCTACGCATTCATCCAGGTGACGTGATGCAAGAAGTTAAAGTTTGGGAAGACTAATATTTTCTCTAAAGACTGTTCCATGTAAATGGAACAGTCTTTTTTTATTAAAAGATTCCTTATATAGAATACCCGAAGTTGAGGTATCTCAGCTGGAAGGGGCCGTTATGTTTATGATTGCTTGGGCTTGCTCGGGGACAACTCGCTTTCCTGCGGGGAGCTGGGAAGCCTCCTCATTCGCTTTGCTCCCTGCGGGGTCTTCCTTAGTTTAAAAGTATAGGCGTGGTGCCTAGGACCGTACGGACAAGGCAGCTTTTTGGAAAAGGCGGTAAGCCTTTGTAAAAAAGATGACTTGTCTCGCTAGGTCCTCCACGCCGGAACTAGATAGGCTCCTTTTCCCGCGGGAGTCTCGCAGTCCCCGAGCAAGCCCTGCTTTAAAGAGGTGAACGGCCCACCTTACACTCATTTAAAGCAAACGGAAAAACTCACTCAACTTCGAGTCTTCAACAATACTTCCCTTTAGAAGAACAAAGCTGAAAATTCTGGGCGGGAGTTTTTGACTGTAGACTTGCATTATTCGGTGAAGAGGGGGAGAATATGTATAGATTTGGAGAGAAGGAGCCTTTAGATGGTAGTTTTCGTATGGTTTGTTTTCATAGTTGCGCCTTTTTGTTTGCTCTTGCATGAGTTAGGTCATTCCTTATTGGCTCGTACAGCTGGTGCGGAGCGTGTGGAGGTTTTTTTAGGAATTGGTCCATCTCTAAAAATTCAAGTAAACCCTTCCTTTCGCATACATATCGCTTTGTGGTATTTCTTGGGTGCAATGGTTTCTTATGATAAGCGAGAGGGCTTCTCCCTGGGGGATCGGATGGCTATATCATTAGGTGGACCATTATTTAGTTTAGTAGGAGCGGTGATTTGTTGGGGAATCTACCTCTATGCTCCTTATCCAATTGTTTCATTAATGATGGTTTTTAATGGGTGGTTATTTATCATTAACCTCATTCCATTTAGTATCAAAGGTAAGCAGTCAGATGGGTACTTGGTTATGAAAGATGCTGCGTGTTTGATTAAGAAGAAGCGATACTAATCGTTTAAAGGCTTGCATATTTAACGAATGTCGTTATAATTAGGGAGGAGTAAAAGATGAGGAAAAAGAATTGGACCCTTTTCTTTATTTTACTCGGAGTGAGTATGACATGGGGCGTCGTATACTGGATCCTTTTTGTGATTAAGTAATGAAGTTTGTCATATCTGACAGACCAAAGATGCTAACTTTAAATAAGTTTATATAAACACTTCGAATAGGAAGCTAAAAATAAATTTTATTGTAATCATCTTGTTGTCAATCATTGGCAATTTATTTTCATAATGAGGGGTTAATATGTTAATTCGATATAAGAAAAGTTTTGAAAAAATTGCCATGGGTCTTCTATCTTTCATGCCCGAGGAGAAAGACGTTAAGAAGTTATTGCAAACAATCAGGGAATATGAAAGTAATGATAACTGGCAATTGTATCTTTGGAAAGAAGAAGATATCCTGGGCGCAATTGGTATACAGTTTGATGATCAATCAAAAGCTGTTATTCAGCATTTAACGGTCAATCCATCTCATAGGAATTCAGGGATTGGGAAGCGTATGGTAGATGCGGTGAAGCAACAGCTAAGTGACCGTTATGATGTTTGTTCTAATGAATATACCGAAGCATTTGTAGACCACTGTGGCTCATGATTTTAAGTTATAAAATGAGAAAAGCCAGCTCCTCTGAAAGGAGGAGCTGGCTTTTTTCGTTAGTTAACGATTTTTTTGCCGTTCTACTAATGCATCTTTTCGTTCTTGTATAACATCTGAACGGTCCCGCATAGAATGGCGGTGCACGATAGATACGTCTTCTAGATTGCTAGGTGTATTATATGAGATGCCCCACTCTTTGCATCTTGTTGAGGCGGCTTCTTTAAGTTCTGAAGACAGAATGGGTAGTTCTATGCTTTTGTATGGTTTGTTTTGATCGATTCGTTCACGAATTAAATCAATTGTAGATAGTAAAGCCTTAGCGTCTAAACCATACTGACCTAGATTGCCGTAATGGCTAGTTAAAATGGTTTCTGCTTTTTCAATGGTTCTTTTAGCTCCAATGAAATTATTACGCCTATGGTGATACAAGGAAACAGCTAGTTGGATGAGGCCTACCCAAACCGCGTTCTTGTCTAGCGGTGTATCTTCTTTCCAGCGTTCTTCAAGGAGTTCATGACATTCAAAATAGTCTCTTGTGCCATGGAAATGAGCTAGATAATCAATGTAGGCTTGGTCAAACAAAGGGCAGCCTCCTTTCAAATTATAATGAATAAGGTAAGTGTATCATATGTGAAAACACAGACGCGAATGTAGTACATAAGTAAAGAGAGAGCTATCTAATTAGCTCTCTCTAGACGCTACTAAATTAGTATAACCAGCTAGCACCAACGATGATCAATAGAATAAACAATACAACGATTAACGCGAAACCGCCACCATAACCATAACTCATATTGAATTCCTCCTTATTTTCTGTTAACGGATAAATGTTTTTTTGATAACATTTATCTTACGGTATACCTTATGAGAAATTACTCCATTCTGTATGGGCGTTTATACCGGTGATGGATATTTTTTTTAGAATCCATTTATATGGATTACTTTTTATTCGTTTTAGAGAGGGTTAAAGTATGAATACAAGCTATACGGTGAAAATTGATGCTTTTGAAGGTCCGCTGGATCTTTTGCTTCATTTAATTAACCGCTATGAAATTGATATATATGATATCCCCGTAGCTACCATTACAGAACAATACACCGCATATATCCATACAATGCAGAAGTTAGAACTGGATATAGCGAGTGAATATCTTGTAATGGCAGCTACGCTGTTAGCCATTAAAAGCCAAATGCTCCTTCCGAATCAGGAGCTTGAAGTTGAAGATGAGGAATATGATGAAGAAGACCCTCGTGAAGAACTAATGCGCCGATTGATAGAATATCGTAAATACAAAGAGGCTGCTGATGAGTTGAAAGAACGGGAAGAAGCAACACAAATTTACACCCGACCTCCGATGAGCTTGGAAGGGGAAGAAGAACAACAACAGTCAGTTAGTACCCAGGGAGATGTGTCTATTTATGACATGATTGGGGCGATGCAAAAGCTTTTCCAGCGTAAGAAATGGGAACAGCCTCTTGAAACCAGAATACAGCGTCAAGAAATCCCGATACAAGAACGTATGAATGAAGTTCGAGACGTTATTATTAGTTCTAAGGGTGGTGTGCGTTTCTTTGAAATGTTTCCTTTTCCAACAAGGACCCATATTGTTGTAACCTTTATAGCAATCTTAGAACTTATGAAAAATAAAGAAGTATACTGTGAACAATCAAACCACTTCGATGAACTCGTGTTATACAAGATGGAGGAATAAGGAAATATGGAAACGAACGAATTACAAGCAATTGTAGAGGGGCTGCTATTTGCAGCAGGGGATGAAGGCATGACAAAGAAACAACTTGCTGAAATTATAGAAGAAGACCCTAAGGCAATTGAGGAGATTTTGCAGCAGCTGAAAGAAGATTACGACCAATCTTCTAGAGGGATTTCTCTTATGCAATCAAAAGCTTTCTTTCATTTAACCACGAAACCAGAGCACTCCGCTTACTTTCAGCGAATGAAAGATGCTCCACACTCTTCTCGTTTATCCCAAGCTGCTTTAGAAGCACTTGCTATTATTGCTTATCAACAGCCTATTACAAGGACGGAAGTTGAAGAAATACGAGGGGTCAAAAGTGAACGACCGATTCAAACCTTGATCAACCGCTCTTTAATTGAGGAGCGGGGAAGAAAAGAAGGAAGCGGTCGAGCTATTCTGTATGGTACAACGACGGATTTCTTAACCTACTTTGGCTTAACTTCTATTGAAGAACTCCCACCTTTACCAGAAGGTGCTGAGCAATTGGATATGGAAGATGAAGCAGATTTATTCTTTGAATCTTTCCAAGAGACCTTTGATGAATCGTCAGAACCTTCCTGATTACAGGAAGGTTTTTTTTATTCAAGACAGGGATAGGTCCGTTACCTAGCGGGGGCTAGGTCTTGTTGTGGGACAACTCGCTTTCCTGCGGGGAGCTGGCTTATCTCGCTAGGTCCTCCACTACGGAACTGGATAGGCTCCTTACCCCCGCGGGAGTCTCGTCGTCCCGCAGCAAGCCCTGATGTTAAATGGCTGAACGGACCGCTGTAGTATTAACTGCCTTGCATGCCATATATGGTGCGTTTCCGTCTCCTCCGAAATCGGTAAAGGTGGGCAGTTGCGAGCCTCCTACGGGAGAGAGAGCTAGACGAGATCCCGCAGAGAGCGAAGCGAACGAGGAAGCTCGGCAGCTTGTCCTCGGAAAGCGGGTGATTTCCTGGCCCACCTAACGATCCAATAAAGCTGACGGAAACCATTCTATCAATCCCGTAACATTTCTATCACAGCTTCGAGTCTTCCATATAAGGGGGGCTTATGTAGAACAAATGAAATCAGCAATAAGCATTAACATAGCCTTATTAAAAGAAGGGCAAGATGGGGCGTTAAAGATTTAACTCACTCTACAAACCTTTGAAAAAAAGGACATTGTGGGGAATGTGTCGAATAGGTATGTAACATAGTAATAGATTTCATAGATGAGTTCTGTGAGCCACGCTATGTGTATTTTAATTCTTTTATGATTGACCTAAATTAAGGAGGTCTTTAAATGAGTAATCAAATGGTTCGTGCACAGATGGAAGAGGTAAAAGAGATCTTAAAGAAATCTGTTGCGGATACGAATGACTATTTAAATCAACAATCCATTGGGGCCATGCTTCTTGAAGAGGGGAGCAAGGAACAGGAGTATTATAAGTTATTATTGAAAGCCTTACGTCGCTTAGAGGTATTTTGTGATGAAGCCTATGATGCCGTGCAAATCATCTTGCAATCGGAAACATTCCGAAAACCTGCAGCGGAAAGAACGCTTTATGGTATTTATCATCAATGTATTATGGAGTTCTTTTCTCCAAAAGGGGATATATGGTATGAAGATAGCAGGGCAGCTTATACTGGAAAAGATGCCATTAAGTATCATCACGAACCACCACAGTCATTTCGTAAATTAATTGTAGAACTTGAGAAAGCATTCCAACAAATGAGAGAAGAATTGGCTTATTATGAAACGGATTATCATACTAAAATGGTCATGAAAGAAGATCAAAGAAGCTCCTCTTAATAAAGAGGAGCTTTTCACTTTTTGTAGGAAAAGGGCATACGATACGTCGAGGTGATCGGTATGCAAAATGAAAGAAGACAATACTTACAATCTTTATTAAACTGGGCAAACGAAGTAGAGGAATCTTTAAAACAAGCACCTATAGAAAAAGGTAAGCTTGATGAGTGGATGGATGAGTTTGATCAATGGAAGAAAATGATCCATAAAACCCTCCGTAAAGATGAGATTACTGCAGGTGATGTGAAAGACGTTGTAAGTGAAGGAGAACGTATTATTTATCATTTAGAGGATCATGTGGAAGCTAATAGGCAAACTGGTCGTGTCCCGATAGGTAAACATAAGCTTCCTCCGCTCCCATATCCGTATGATGCTCTAGAACCTTATATTTCTAAAGAAATCATGCGTCTGCATCATGATGTTCATCATAAAAGCTATGTGGACGGTTTAAATAAAGCTGAGATCGAGCTAGAAAAGCTTAGAAAGAATGGAAAAGACACGATAATCAAGCACTGGTTAAGAGAACAGTCCTTCCACGGTTCAGGGCATTTTTTACACACGATTTTTTGGTTTAATATGTCCCCGGATGGAGGAGGTAAACCGGATGGGGAATTATTGAAGCAACTGAATAAAGATTTTGGTAGTTTTAAATCATTTAAGAAACAGTTTACAGATGCAGCCAAATCTGTAGAAGGTGTTGGGTGGGCTTTATTAGTGTGGGAAATGCGTGCTGGTAGATTAGCCATTCAAATTGTAGAAAAGCATCAAAATGTCTCGCTTTGGGATGTAGTTCCTCTTCTTGCGTTAGATGTATGGGAACACGCTTATTATTTGCAATACCAAAATAAGCGAGGGGATTACGTGGAGAATTGGTGGAATGTTGTGAACTGGAAGGACGTGACGGATAGGTTTAAATCTGTGAAAGATTTAAAGTGGAGTCTATATTAATATATAAAGCCGTGATGACTTGTTATCACGGCTTTGTTACGTTCTGAATCATAAATGGGATATTAGAAAAGATTCATATGCTTGTCAGCTTCGCATATGTTAATACAAAGTTAATGGAATGGGAGGATTCCCCTTGAAGCTGAAGTGGATCGTTATAATATGTATTTGTTTAAGTTTAGTGTTAGCTCCTTTAAAGGTGGATGCTAAACCTTCAGTCTCAGCGCGTAATGCTGTGTTGATGGAGCAAGAAACAGGACGAGTCTTATATGAAAAGCAAGCTCATGAGAAGAGGAACATCGCTAGTATCACAAAGATTATGACCGCGATCATTGCGATTGAATCTGGAATGATGGATGAAACAGTTGAAACGTCTAAACGTGCTGTATACACGGAGGGATCATCTATTTATCTAGAAGAAGGGGAGGAAATGAAGCTAGAAGATCTCGTCTATGGTCTTATGCTTCGCTCCGGGAATGATGCTGCCATGGCAATCGCTGAACACGTTGGAGGAAGTATGGAAGGATTTGTCCACCTCATGAATCAGAAGGCAGAATGGATTGGGATGACTCATTCACATTTCGCAAACCCTCATGGACTAGATGCGGACGGTCATTATTCTACGGCTTATGATATGGCGCTTCTTACCAGGTACGCTATGGAAAGTGATGTGTACAAGAAAATAGCTGGTACGACAACTTATAAGTCTGAGACAAGAACGTATGCTTGGGGTAATAAGAATAAGTTGCTTACCCGGTTATATGACTATAGCACAGGTGGAAAAACGGGTTACACAAAAACGGCTGGTCGTACGCTTGTGTCAACAGCTGAAAAAGATGGAATGAATCTTATAATGGTTACGTTGAATGGACCTGATGATTGGAATGATCATATCCATACGTTTAATTGGGGATTTAAGACTTTTGAAATGAGGGATTTAAAAGAAGAAGGGGAACACTCCCTTGATTCTGCGACTGGTTACTTATGGGATACCGTTAAAGCACCATTAACAGAGGAAGAGTATAAGCAGCTAACGACTAAAACACAAATTCAAAAACCATCAGGTTATGAATCTGTGAATTCTGTTTTAGGCCAAGCCATATTTGAAGTAGACCAAGAGGTGGTAGCAACAGCTCCTGTCATGGCAACTCCTATGCCCCAAACTCAGACAAAGAGCTTAGCTCAGACTGTTTTCTCTTTATTTAAAGAGCTCATAGGGGCGAAATAAATGGTTAATCTAATATGGGTTTTCATGGCAGCTGGAGGTATTGTTTTTGCTATGTTTAATGGAACAATGGCGGATGTAAATGAAGAGCTCTTTCAAACCGCTGATGATGCTGTAATGCTAAGTATTAGTCTAATGAGTGTATTGGTCTTCTGGTTAGGGCTAATGAAAATTGCTGAAAAAGCGGGATTATTAGAAATCTTAGCCCGCTTTTTTCGTCCATTAATTAAACGTCTCTTCCCCGATATACCTGATGATCATCCGGCTATGGGCTATATTTTATCAAATATTTCAGCTAACTTATTTGGACTTGGAAATGCTGCTACGCCAATGGGGATTAAAGCTATGGAGGAAATGAAGAAGTTACAGCCTGATAGTGATCAAGCAAGTCGATCAATGATTACCTTCTTAGCTATTAACACCTCTAGTGTCACTTTGATTCCAACTACCGTTATTGCAATTCGTATGAAATATGAATCCATTGCTCCTACCGAGATCGTAGCTACTACGATTGTTGCTACACTGATTTCCACATTTGGAGCTATTTTAGTAGATCGTTTTTTCTACTCGCTACGTGAGAGGAGGATCAAGTAATGCAATGGTTAACAACGGTGAGTACATGGATGATCCCCTTAATCATTTTACTCGTTCTAGTTGTAGGTACAATTAAACAAGTGCCTACATATGAAACATTTGTAGAAGGGGGCAAAGAAGGAATAAAGATGGCTGTTAGTTTACTCCCCTTTTTGTTAGGCATGATGGTAGCGATTGCTATATTTAGAGCGTCTGGCGCCATGGAAGCGATTGTTGGGTTATTCTCCCCTTTATTACAACTTGTTGGTGTGCCATCTGATATTGTTCCTTTAGCGCTAGTCCGACCTATATCAGGAACTGCTGCTCTTGGAATGACAACGGAGATTATAGGTACCCATGGGCCTGATTCATTTCTAGGAAGGCTTGCGTCTACTATGCAAGGCAGTACAGATACTACTCTTTACATCATTACGGTTTATTTTGGTGCTGTTGGTATTAAGAGAATGGGGGATGCATTGAAAGTTGGACTAATTGCGGATTTTATTGGTATAATTGCCTCTATCATCGTTGTGTCGATTGTATTTGGTTAACAAAAGCGTTAAGATGAAAGTGCGTTAACATCTTCATGTTAGCGCATTTGTTATGCATAAACGGTCTACATAATATAGAGTGAAAAGGAGTTTGGAAATGGCAGATCATCAGGAAAGATTGCAAAAAGTTATCGCAAAAAGTGGGGTAACGTCTAGAAGGAAAGCAGAAGTTTATATTATTGATGGAAGAGTGAAGGTAAATGGGAAGGTTGTAAATGAACTAGGAACTAAAGTTGGCCCAAATGATACTGTTGAAGTAGATGGGGTACCTCTTGAAAAAGAAGTTCCTGTCTATTACTTGTTGTATAAACCTAGAGGAGTTATTTCGAGTGTTAGTGATGATAAAGACCGAAAAGTTGTGACTGACTTTTTACCAGAAGTTAATGAGCGTGTGTATCCAGTGGGACGACTTGATTATGATACGTCAGGTTTAATTATCTTAACAAATGATGGTTCCTTTGCTCAGTCACTTATGCATCCGAAACACCAAATCGATAAAGTATATGTAGCAAAGATAAAAGGTATACCTACTAAAGAAGAATTGCAAAGCATGAAAAAAGGGATTAAATCAGATGGTGAACATTTGAAAGCTATTCATACCAAAATGTTGTCTAGTGACCGTAAGAAGAATACATCAATCATTCAAATGGTACTACATGAAGGGAAGAACCGACAAATACGTCGTATGTTTGATGCATTAGGTTATCCAGTAGATAAGTTAAAGCGCGAGCGCTATGGTTTCTTATCCACTGAAGGCCTTCAACCTGGAGAATGTCGTGAGTTAACTCCACATGAAGTGAAGTTACTAAAAAAGGCATCTGAATAAAATTGTAACTAAATTTTCAAAGTTTACCACTATGTAAAATGGTATAATGTGCGGGAGGAGTGACAAACATGGCGAATAAGAAGAAAAAAAGGTTTATTTTTCGAAGTGTAGTTTTAGCGATTTTAGCAATTGCCGTTGGTTTTGCGCTCTATTCCTCCTTTACAGATGGCGAGAAGGCTGTTTTAAAAGAAGGGGACACGGCCCCTAATTTTAAATTGAAAACGGTTAATCATGAAGAAGATACTCTTGCCTTATCAGACTTTGAAGGTAAGGGTGTTATGGTAAACTTTTGGGCTACATACTGTGAACCTTGTAAAGATGAAATGCCTTATATGGAAGAGTTATATAAGAAATACAAGGATAAAGACGTAGAAATTCTGGCAGTCAATCTCGACCAGAGTGAACTTGTCGTTACTCGTTTTCTAAAAGAATACGGCATATCATTCCCAATCGTTCATGATCAAAAAGGCCAAGTCATGGGGGAGTATGGGGTAGGATACCTACCGGCTAGTTATTTTATTAACCCAGACGGTACGATTGAGAAGAAAATCATTGGGCCATTAACGCTTGATCGTCTGGATGGATATTTACAAGACATCACACCTGAGTCTTAAACGAGCCAAGGGATAGAGAGGTTTTTACATGAACAAAATTAAATGTGAGTGCGGGCATATTAATCCGGAGGGGACCGTTCTTTGTGAAGCTTGTGGGAAGCCGGTTGAAGAGAATCAGCATATTGATGGGAATAATAAAAACAAACTTTTGAACATGAGATACGACGGAAGTGCTAGACGTTCAAAGACATACAACAAAACAATTGTTGATAAAATTTGGAATTTTTTCTCTTCAGTGAAGGTGGGGGTTTGGTTAATTGCTATCACATTAATCGCTTCCTCATTAGGGACAATCTTCCCGCAAGAAATGAATAACCAATCACCTTTACCTGCTGATCAATATTATGAAGAGAACTACGGAATGGCAGGACAAATTTATTATCAACTGGGTTTCCATGATCTATATGGTTCTTGGTGGTATATGATCTTAATTGCTTCAATCGGAGTATCTTTGGTTATAGCTAGTATTGACCGTGTTGTTCCTTTATACCGGTCACTAAAGAAACAAAAACCAAAACGTCACGAGACTTTCTTAAAAAGACAGCGCCTATTTGGCCAAGCCGAACATGCTTCTGATCAGGATTACCATAAAGTTATTGAGCAATTAAAAGAACGTCGATATAAAGTTACTCAAGAAGATGGTCATGTTCTTGCGGAGAAAGGTCGTTTCTCGCGTTGGGGCCCGTACGTAAACCACATAGGGTTAATTATCTTCCTATTAGGCGCTTTAATGCGATTTGTTCCATCTATGTATGTAGATGCCAACGTATGGGTACGTGAAGGCGAAACCAAAATGCTCGAGGGAACTGAAGGAGAATATTACATTAAGAATGAAGATTTCATTGTCGAAATGTATGATGAAAATGATGAACGTTTTAAAGAATCAATCGAGAAACAAGGTGGCTCTGTACCGAAAAACTATCAAACGAATGCGGTTCTTTATCAAAGAACAGATGAGTCTCTTCCAGGTGTAGATCCTGAACTTGAGCAAGTAAAAGAAGGGGAGATTCGTGTAAATGAACCTTTGAAAATTGATGGTTTCGCTATTTATCAGACAACCTATCAGCTAAATGAATTTAAAACGATGACATTTAAGCTTCATGAAAAAAATGATGCAGATGAAAAGGCGATCGGTGAGTTTAAAGTTGATTTAGTTGATCCGAAATCTGAATATACATTAGATAATGGATATCGAGTTGAGCTTTATGACTACTACCCTGAATTTGAAATGAAAGACGGGGTTCCAAGCTCTTACTCCAAATACCCGAAAGATCCTGCGTTCGTGTTCCATGTTTATCCACCAGATCAAGAAGAGCCAGAAGTAAACTTCTTAGCGATTGGATCTAATTTAGATCCTGATGGAGATAATCAATACAAGATTGGTATTACAGATTTAGAAATGCGAGATGTTACAGGATTAACCATTCGAAAAGATTATACTCTACCATTGTTAGGTATTGGTGGTGCCATCTTTATGATTGGGGTTATACAAGGAATGTATTGGAATCATAGACGCATATGGATCCAACCTAAAGAGCAAGGATTTTGGGTTGCAGGTCACACAAATAAGAACTGGTTTGGTCTTAAGAAAGACTTAGAGAAAGTTTTAGATGGAACTAGTGTGGAACCACCACAAGACCAACAGGAGTTAAAAGAGTAAAACCCTGAAATAGTTTGAAGGGTAAGGAGGAATAAAGTTGGAATTAAGCACAATTAGTAGTAATTTACTCTATGCATCCTTCTTTCTTTATTTGATCGCTACTTTCTTTTTCGGAGGTACGATAAGGGAGAAGGATGCTCAACAGAAAGAGTCTAAGGCTGGTAAGATCGGTATTACCATTACCATTATTGGATTTGTAGCACAAGTAGGCTACTTCATAACCCGTTGGATTGCTAGCCAACATGCCCCTCTAAGTAATTTATTTGAATATACGACTTTCTTTGGTATGATGCTTGTACTCGCTTTTATCGTTATGTACTTTATATACCGACTAAATGTACTAGGGCTTTTCGTATTACCTATCGCTTTATTAATTATTGCCTATGCGAGTATGTTTCCTAGTGAGATCTCACCACTAATTCCAGCACTAAATACACATTGGCTATATATTCATGTATCTACTGTTTCTCTTGGTCAAGCAATACTAGCAGTGAGTTTTGGGGCTGGACTCTTATACTTAATTAAAACAATTGATCAAACTGAGAGAACGAAAAAAACCTCATGGTTAGAGTTTATTATTTACACTCTTTTTGCAGTCATTGGATTTATTGTAATCACAAGCGGATTCCGCCTAGGTGGTTATGAAGTTACTTTTGAAGTTCCTGCTGAAGGAGAGGCAGTGGAAGTAAGTACAGTTGATTATACATTGCTTCCTATTGTTGGCCCTACAGATGGTACGTTACAAACTGAAGGGGCAAGTGGACCATTGTTGGAAGCTCCTTCTTGGATGCAAGGAGAAAAAGCAGCAAGAAAGTTAAATACAATGATTTGGTCCCTTCTAGTAGGTCTTGTCTTGTACGTGATGACTCGCCTTATATTAAGAAAACGAGTTGCTGCAGCGATACAACCTAAATTAGCACGCGTAAAGCCTTCATTAGTAGATGAAGTTTCTTATCGTGCAGTAGCAATCGGGTTCCCGGTCTTCACCCTAGGCGGACTAATTTTTGCAATGATTTGGGCACAAATAGCATGGAACCGTTTCTGGGGTTGGGACCCGAAGGAAGTTTGGGCTCTCATTACTTGGTTGTTCTATGCGGTTTTCCTACACTTACGATTAGGTGCAGGGTGGCATGGGGAAAAGTCTGCATGGCTTGCCGTCATTGGATTTGCCATTATCATGTTTAACTTAATAGCTGTTAACCTCGTGTTAGCAGGACTACATTCATACGCGTAATCTGTTACAAAGGCTGCTAATCTTTAGATTTGTAGCCTTTGTTGTAAAAAAGAAGGGAGATAGAAATATGGACCAGGGTGGAAAGATTTTAGTAGTAGATGATGAAGAACGAATTCGTCGGTTAATCCGCATGTACTTAGAGAGAGAAGATTACGAAGTTGTAGAAGCCGAAGACGGGGAAGAGGCTCTAGAGCTTGCTATTGGGGATGACTTTGACCTTATACTTCTAGATTTAATGATGCCTGGAAAAGATGGTATAGAAGTATGCCAGGATATACGTGAGAAAAAGGCCACACCCATCATTATGTTGACGGCAAAAGGGGAAGAGTCGAATCGTGTCCAAGGCTTTGAAGCAGGGACAGATGATTATATCGTAAAACCCTTTAGTCCAAGAGAAGTAGTACTTCGAGTTAAAGCCTTACTAAGGCGCTCCTCTTCCACTAAATTCTTGCAAACTGAAACAGGAGCAAGAGATGTGTTGGTGTTTGATCATTTAACAATTGATAATGATGCACATAGGGTGAAAGCAGATGGTAAGGATGTTAGCTTAACACCTAAAGAGTATGAACTTCTTCTTTTCCTTGCACAAGCTCCTGATAAAGTCTTTGACCGTGAGCAACTTTTAAAGGAAGTTTGGCAGTACGAATTCTTTGGAGACTTGCGCACAGTCGATACTCATGTGAAACGCCTTCGTGAGAAACTAAGTAAAGTATCGAAAGACGCTGCCAAGATGATTGTGACAGTGTGGGGCGTAGGATATAAATTTGAGGTAGTTGGTGACTAATGTTCTGGCGAAGTGTAGTAGGTAAGTTGTGGTTTACCATACTACTATTAGTATCGTTTGTATTATTTATATTAACGGTTTTATTACTTGAATTCTTTGAAAGTTACCATATTTATCAAGCTGAGAAGGAATTGATGCAAACAGCTGAAAAGGTGGAAGATATCCTTGGTGAGTACGAAGAGCGTTCGTTAGCGCTTTCGATTGCTGAAAAAATTATTGATCCTTCAAGCAGAATCGTAGTTGCATTTGATGATGATGATCAGTGGATTTCACCGACATATAAAGAGGATGTACCAGTTGTCCCTATGGAGTGGTTGTATCAAGATGATTCATTATCTACCGTATTTAATTCAAAAGAAACGGTAATGAAAGAAGATATTATTCCTGAAACGGATACACATGTAATGATTGTCGGAATCCCTCTTTCCGAGCGTGGTTCTGGTATCTTCGTTTACCAATCCCTCGCCTTTGTTGAACAAACAACTTCTCAAACAACAAGAATCATTTTCTTAGGGGCTGGGATAGCGATTATTCTAACAACGATTTTTGCATTCTTCTTATCGACACGTATTACGTCTCCTCTTATTAAAATGAGAGAAGGTGCATTCGAGTTAGCACGAGGTGAATTTAATACAAAGGTCCCTATCTTGACCCATGATGAAATTGGAGAACTGGCCATGGCTTTTAATCGCATGGGAAGGCAGTTGAAGTTTCATATAAATGCACTAAACCAGGAGAAAGAGCAGTTATCAGGGATTCTTCGCTCTATGGCTGATGGTGTTATTACACTAAACCGAAAAGGTCATATGCTAGTAACGAATCCTCCTGCTGATCAATTTATTGATGCCTGGTTCTATGAACATGAAAATGGACTGCCGAATCACGACCTCTTGCCAGGTGAACTACAGGATATGCTTCAAGAAGTTATTACGCAAGAGAAAGAAATTATGACAGAGCTAGTAGTTCAAGGGCGAAGTTTTGTAGTTATCATGACTCCTCTGTACGATAAAACTTATGTTAGAGGTGCAGTTGCGGTTATTAGGGATATGACGGAAGAACGGAGATTAGACAAGCTTCGTAAAGACTTTATTGCTAATGTTTCTCATGAACTTAGGACGCCTATTTCTATGTTGCAAGGATATAGTGAAGCTATTGTGGATGATATAGCTGAATCCAAAGAAGACAAAAATGAATTAGCCAAAATTATATATGACGAGTCTCTCAGGATTGGAAGACTTGTAAATGAATTATTAGATCTTGCACGTATGGAAGCAGGCCACATACAACTAAACCGTGAGTTAGTTGATATTCATGATTATATTGAACGAATTGTTAAGAAATTTTCAGGATTAGCTAATGAAAAAAATATCTCAATTCATGTTGAAGTGGATGAAAATCTTCAGCAAGTGTATTTTGATTACGACCGTATTGAACAGGTACTAACGAACTTACTTGATAATGCTATTCGACACACAGAACAAGATAAACAAGTTTTTGTATATGTAGTAAGCGAAGAAGATGATGTTCAATTTTCTATCCATGACCAAGGTATTGGGATAGCGGATGAAGATTTACCATTTGTATTTGAACGTTTTTATAAGGCAGATAAGTCACGTAAGAGAAGTGAAGGTGGAAAGTCAGGGACTGGATTAGGCCTTGCTATTGCTAAAAATATCGTAGAAGCACACAGAGGGTCCATCTCTGTTCACAGTAAGCAAGGGGAAGGAACAACCTTCCTATTCAAACTTCCAAATGATCTCGAATCATGACGAACAATCTTGTTTCCTATGAAACGATCTACGTTTAAAATGCTTCCTTTTCTTATTTAACTATGCTACGATACAAACATAATAAAATTTCATATTTAACTATGGTGTTCTCATATGAGAACTGAATAGGGAATCTGGTTGGAATCCAGAACTGTCCTCGCAACTGTACGTGTGGACGAAAGGGAAATGCCACTTTATATATATAAGGGAAGGCTCTCGAGTAGATCGATACACAAGTCAGTAGACCTGCCATAGTTAACCGTTTCAAAGCTTCGAGGATTGAGCGTTTGAGAGACCTATCTTGTCATTGTTATACGAGATCCGTCATGCTCAAAGACTCTTCCATTATATGGAAGAGTCTTTTTTCGTAACAAAAGGTCTGTCTTCGTTCCATCTCTTCGTATCGCAACGAAACAACTACACATTTTTATGGAGAGGTTGGATGAGATGAAACAAATGATGAAAATGCTACTAGCTGCTTTATTCGTATTAGGAGGACTTGCTGCATGTGGACAGTCAACAGGGGATGCAAATAGTGGAGAGAGTAGTCAATCTACACAAGAAGAACAGCAAGAACAACGTGTACGAGTGGAAATTACAAAGAATAACAAAGAAGAAGATGTAGCTGAAAAAGAAATTGAAATTGAAGCAGGAGCAACCGTAATGGAAGTAATGAAAGCAAATTTCGATATAGAGACAGGCAGTAACGGTGGTTTCATCACTTCGATCGAAGGCGTAGCCCCTAAGAATGGGGAACAGAAAGCGTGGTTTTATTCTGTGAATGGGGAAGAAGCTATGGTTGGTGCAAACGAGTATACATTAGAACCTGGAGACATTGTTACCTTTGACTTTCACAGCTGGGAGTAATACTGATGAACTTATATAAATTAACGTTAATATCTTTGCTTGCTGCACTTGCCACAGTTGGAAGGTTTTTGTTTAGTTTCTATCCTAACGTTCAACCTGTCACAGCGATTATTATTATTTGTGGAATTTGGTTGGGTCCCTTGTACTCTGTAGTGCTTGCTGTTGTGACCACCATTTTATCTAATATGTTGTTAGGCATGGGAATATGGACATTGCCTCAAATAATAAGCTGGTCCTTAATTGGTTTGCTTGCAGGTTGGTTAGGAAAGTATAGGCATGTACTTCCAATGTATTTATATGCTGTATTTGCAGGTATAAGTGGTTATTTCTTTGGATTTATGATGGCTGTTACATACGGTCAAGTAGGGAATCATTTCTTTGCTTATTGGCTAAGTAGCCTCCCGTTTGACACGTATCATGCTGTTGGTAATGTTGTATTTATGATTGTACTATATCCCGTATTGTCTCGTTTGTTTAAACAATATGAGAAAAAAAACATACACTCTTTTAAACAACCCAATCAGTCATTGAACTGATTGGGTTGTTTTATAATGGATTGAATTAGACTATTTTCAAGATATGGGCAATAATTTTGAAGGTTCGAAGTTGAAAGAATGTTTCCGTTAGCTTTAGTTCAGTTTAATGTGGGCCTGGAAACCACTCGTTTTCCTGTGGGGAGCTGGTGATCCTCCTCAGCCGGAACGCCGGAACTAGACCGGCCCTTCTCAGGTGAAATATCCAACTTAAACTCTTCCACATAATAGGTATTATGTGGAAGAGTTGTGAAAGTAGCTATACCATTTAACATACACTAGATATTATTTGATTTTGGTAGGAAATGGTCTATTCAAACGCTTGGAAATAATTTATAGTATGAAACGGGTGAAACGTTTTACATAATTTATCGACTAATGTTATGAACGGGAGGTTGAGGAATGGATTCCGTATTTCAAGATCTTTATGAGAAATATCATAAAGATGTATTTCAATTTATATTTTACATGGTAAAAAACCGGGAGCAAGCTGAAGATCTCGTTCAAGAAGTATACATTAAAGTCATGAATTCTCATGATCGATTTAAAGGAGAGAGTAGTGAAAAAACATGGATATTTTCTATTGCACGTCATGTTACAATCGATTTCTTTCGTAAGCAAAAACGAAAGAGGAATCGTATCATGGAGTTCTTTGACTGGGGGGAGCAGGGCCATTTAATACAAGATGATCAGCCCATCCCAGAAGAAATTGCGTTGCAGAACGAAGAGATTCAAAAGATGTACCATTGTTTAGAAAGGTGTACAACAGACCAAAAGACGGTGATCATCTTGAGGTATATTCAGTCTATGTCTATACAAGAGACGGCTGACATTTTAGGAATGACTGTCAGCAAAGTTAAAACCACTCAACATAGAGGGATGAAAGCACTTCAAGCTTATATGAATGAGGAAGACGAGGAGGGGATCAAGAGTGAAACGAAATAAATATCACAGCAATGACTCCATAAAAGATCTCCTGAAAAGCATGCCTGATGTAGAAGATCGACAAAGCTCTGAAGATCTATATCGAAAAATCTCTGCCAAGCGTAATAATGAATTACAAAGACAATCTAAGCGAAAAAAGTTGGCTACAGTGTGGGGAGTAGGGGTAGCCTCAGCAGCTGCAATTATTTTATTTTTATTCGCTGCCTTACCCTCTATGCAACAAGAGCAATCCTATGATACCTCTTCTTCTGAAGAGTCAGTAGAAACAAGCAGAGACCAGGCTGAAGCTCGAGATCAAACAAAAAATGAAATAGATCGTTCATCAGAATCCAATGTAAAGAAAGACGAAAGTTCTTCACCTGAAACGGCAGAAGCTAGTTTCCATGATAGTATGGCTACGGAATCTTCATTGATCTCAAGAGTTGTGACTAAAAATGAGAATGAACTCAATGCCATTGCAGCGTTTGGGGATTTGCAAGGACAATATGTAGTTCCAGTTACTTTTTCAGTCTTAAAAGAGTCCAACACCATGGAACAACTCTATAATTCACTAGAAGGCTCATTCAAAGAAGATGAGTGGGGAGTCAAAGGCTATCAGTTTGCTTCTGTTTCATTTGATATTAACCAAGAAGAAGGAATCGTACTGGTAAACTTCCCTGTGGATTATGATTTCCCTGAATCCTCTACCCAAGAGAATATCTTTATAATGTCTCTTAAAGTAATGTTTGGTCCGCTTGATGTGAATACAATTAAGCTTGAGACAGACGGTGAACCAGGTATTAATCTTGGGAACAATACAGGGTTAGAGGAAATCGATATTTCTGGAGAATTTCTCTACAAATTATATACACCGCAAAAGGGTCCGCGACTATTTATTTCAATTCCTGTCAATCAGGGGTCAACGGTAGAAGAAGCATTAAAGGAACTTAAAGTTGATGAAACGGCATTTAGTATTGAAGGTACCATTCCGCATTCAGTTGATATAGAGGATGTAAAAATAGATGGTGAGCTTCTTGAAGTTAATATGAATGGCGGTGACAATATTGATGATCAGCAAGTAATCACAATGATTGAATCCATTCTTATGACAGCTAAGCAATTTGGATTTACTCAGGTTAAGTTCAACAATCTTCCTAAGGACGAGGTAGGAATGTACGATTTAAGCCAGGCCATTTCTGTTCCTTACAGTGTTAATCCTATGCCTTTACAACAAAGTTCTCCTTAAACATAAAAAAGCTCGCCTCAATTGGCGAGCTTTTTTTTACTTTATTTATTTTCTTCATAACGTGCTAAGCACTCATCAATAAGCTTGCTAGCTGCTTCTACACCTTCGTATTCTCCGATCTCAGTTTTCTTACCTTGAAGATCTTTATACGTTTTGAAGAAGTGAGAAATCTCTTCTAATTTATGCTGTGGTACATCGTCTAAAGTGTGAACATCTTTGAAGCGTGGATCCTCAGTAGGAACTGCAATTAGCTTCTGATCTTCTTCTCCATCATCAATCATATTTAAGAAACCAATTACACGAGATTCAATTACGCAACCTGGGAAAGTTGGGTTTGTAACAAGCACAAGTGCATCAAGTGGGTCATCGTCTAATGCTAACGTGTCATCAATATACCCGTATTCTGCAGGGTAGAATTGGGAAGAGAATAGAACACGGTCAAGTTTAAATACACCTTTTTCCTTATCAAATTCATATTTGTTTTGACTTCCTGTTGGAATTTCAATAAACACATCAATAACTTTATTTTCCGCCATTTGAATGCCTCCTTATTCGACAATAGTATGTATGTTCTTGCAGATTTATATTATATCAACATTTAGCTAGGAAGGAAAGCATAGAACATGTTAAAATAAAGGTATCGACGTATGTTAGGACTGATGATAAATGGACCAACATTCTTTAGTTGAGCAACTTTCCCCAAAAGTCAAGCTTGTCCGTGTCGAAAGGGGCTATACGCAGGAGCGTATGTCTTTGATACTCGGTGTGTCTAAAAAGACCCTTGTCCAAATAGAGAAGGGTAGAATTCAAGCTAGTTGGACAACGTTAGTAGCTATGGTTGCTTTATTTCGAGATAGCGAAGTCATACAAAATACATTGGGGGAAGATCCTCTAGAAGTTTTAGAGACGATAGCCCATGAATCTGTATATCGCCCTAAGCAGCGCACGCTTGGTGGGAAGGTGTGGTGGACATCAGTAGAAGAGCATAATGGATATATATTACAACAAAATGTTCTAAGTCAACATTACAGAATCATCGACGGGAATTATTATAGGTACTTTAGCAGCTTTGATCTTAAAGAAGCGCGTCAGAAATTGGCTGAGCTAGGGGAAAATCCGATATAAAAAAGATCCCTCCATTATGTGAAGGGATCTTTTTAGGAAGATAGCTTATTCGAATTTCAAAGCGTCGCCGTCGAACGGTTCGTCTTCAACTTTAATGGAATCTGTAGGGCAACCTTCGAAAGCATCTTCCATATCTTCGTGAAGATCCTCAGGAATCTCAGCAGTACCTTTATTATCGTCTAAGATGACAAATGCAATGCCTTCATCATCGTAATCATAAATATCTGGAGCTGCAGCCCCGCAAGCCCCACATGCAATGCATGTTTCTTTGTCAACAATTGTATATTTAGCCATGTCACATACCCTCCTATAATATTTAAGACCCTGGTATGGATCTTCTATTACATATATAAGTATCCTAATTTGGAAACATTTTCGCCTATTACATATTGTAAAGCTCTTCTTTTAACATTTCAACTAAAAATCGGCGATTTCACCATGCAATCTAAGCTGGACGTGACCCTTCATATAGCTTTCTGAAGGGGAGAGAAAGGGGATCTCATGTTTAACACTTTATTACTTCACAGCATTCAACAATTACAAGGTGAAAGAAGTGCCTCTGCGATTTTACACATGCTAACAGGTAAAAAATCTTCACAAACATTTCAGGACGTTTATGCATACCATCTATCAACTTTTTTTGGAATACATCGGACGATTACTCGTGATGATTTAATGAATGAATTAAAAAAATTAAAGGCGCTTCAGTATATTGCAATTAGAGAGCGAGAAATACGTTTGACAGAATATGGTTTAAAAGAACTCAACAAAGAACCAATTGAACATACACCCTTAGCTTGGCTGAATGGTACTGCATATCAGCATATGGACCAGCAATTTTGGGGTCGTTTAGTAGTATTCGTACAGACAGCCTCTAATATCGCTTCTGGTCAGCATCAATTTATTCCAGTTGACGAACGAAAAGAAGTTTTGAATTGGGTAAAAGTAAAGTATCGATATGAACAATCCAACCTTCGTGAATACTTACAGCACCTATATTCTGAACTACATGTTCTTTTGAAAGGTATGCCTGAATGGGTTGCTGAACTTACAACCTATCGTTTATCTGCTTACCATCGCTATGGAATGAGTAAAGATCAGTTGGCTTTACACTACAACCTTTCTGTTCATGACGTCACAATTACCCTACAGGCTGTTATTCATTATTTGTTACAGAGTGTTTTGGAAGACCAAAGAACTTACCCTTACTTATTTCAAATGTGTGAAGACCTTCAAGTGACACTACCACTTACTCACTCTGCTCAAAAAACTTTTGATTGGATTGAGAAAGGCTATACCCTTGAGAAAATAGCAAGGATTCGTAAACTAAAGATGAGTACTATTCAAGATCATATTGTTGAAATTGCTCTAGTGAACCCGCGTTTTCAAATTGATCAATATGTCACAAAAGAAGCGGCACAGAACATTTCCCACACAGCAAGTGTATTAAACACGAACCGCTTGAAAACAATTCGGGATGAGCTAAGTGGAGATTACTCTTATTTTGAAATTAGGCTCGTGTTAGCGGCCTCACAAGGAGTGTCAAATAATGGACGAGGGAACACTTGAGAAGCTACTGCATAATTACTTTGGATACGAACAATTTAGAGAAGGTCAAAGAGAGATTATCGAGGATTTATTAAAGGGAAATGATGTATTAGGCATCTTACCTACTGGAACTGGTAAATCGATGTGTTATCAATTGCCATCTCTTCTGTTAGAGGGAACTGTAATCGTAGTAAGTCCACTGATTTCATTAATGATTGACCAAGTAAAGCAGTTAAAACAACAAGGTATGAAACGCGTTGTAGCAGTAAACAGTTTTCTAAACCCACAACAAAAGCAACAAGTGTATACTCATATAGATCAATATAAATTAGTTTATTGCTCACCAGAGATGCTACAAAATGACCAGTTTTTACAGGTTTTAAAAGAGAAAGTTTCTGTTTCGTTACTAGTAGTGGATGAGGCGCATTGCATATCACAATGGGGGCATGAGTTTCGTACGGACTATTTAAAATTGGATGAAACACTAAAGGAGTTAAAAGAACCAACTGTATTGGCATTAAGTGCCACCGCTCCAGTGCATGTCCAAGATGACATTGTGAAACAAATGGACCGGCCAGATATGCGTAAACACATTTACCCCATGGATAGGGAAAACATCGCGTTTACAGTAGAACACGTTGCTGGTATGGAAGAGAAGATACAACGTTTAGCTGCTATATTAAATACACATTCAGTACCGACTATGATTTATTTTTCGAGTCGTCAGTGGACAGAAAAAGCGGCTCATGAATTAAATCAACGTGTGGAAGGGATGAGGATTGCTTATTATCATGGTGGAATGGATCAGGTAGACCGTTTGCTGATTCAACAGCAATTTATGAATAATCAATTAGATGTTATTTGTTGCACCAGTGCCTTTGGTATGGGTGTTAACAAAGGAAATATCCGGCTTGTTGTACATGCTCATATACCATCGCAGGTTGAATCTTTTTTGCAAGAGATAGGTCGCGCAGGACGAGATGGATTACAAAGTGTTAGCTTAACGTTATATAGCCCGGGGGATGGCGAAATTCCGAAGCGTTTTATTGAGACAGAACTTCCTTCTGAAGAAATGGTTTCTAATGCAATGCGTTACCTACAATCATTATCCAATAAAGGTATGTACATTCCTACTCGACCAGAGGATATAGAGGAAACATTGCAACTCAGTGAGGTTCAATGGCGCTTTTTATCTTATCAATTTGAGAAGCATGGCCTTACTAAAGGGAAAAATATTCTAAAACATCAAGGCTGGAAAGAGGCCTACTATTCGATCCTTACCTTTATTCAAGAAAGAACGGTGATCAAACAGAATAAATTAGCAGAACTTTTACATTGGGTGCACTCAGAAAAATGTTTGAGGTCAACCTTATATAGTTCATTCCAAGCCTCATTAAAAGAGCCCACTGGTTTTTGTTGCGACCGCTGTGATTTTGCATTTGATTTATGGACAACAAGCAACACTGATAAGCGAACGGAGTTGTTAAATTGGGAAGAAGAACTCCAGAAGATTTTTTTACAAGGGGGGTCTGAATGAATCAAGCTGAATTAATAAAAAAAATGACGGATCGCCAAGTCGTAACTCAACTCTATATCACTCAAGTATTCATTTTAGTCATTTCTCTAATGTCTAGTTGGTTTTTATTTGATTCCGTAAAAGATTGGTATGATTTATTTACCTGGGACATGAAAGGTATTTTATATTATGGTGGATCAGCTGCTCTTCTTATATTAAGCTTAGACATATTGCTCATGACCGTTATGCCAAAACGTTTTTACGACGACGGTGGAATAAATGAAAAAGTTTTCAGAAACCTCCCTGTATTAGAGATTGTTGGATTGACATTTTTTGTGGCTTTTGCTGAGGAAATGCTATTTCGGGGTGTGATTCAAACAGAATATGGTTATTTAGCTGCTAGTATATCATTTGCGCTCGTACACATTCGCTATTTGACCAAACCTGTTTTGTTTATTTCGGTTATTGCAATTAGTTTTTATATTGGATGGATGTATGAAATTACAAGTAATTTGTGGGTCACAATATTTGCCCATTTTATGATTGATCTCGTGTTAGGAATCATGATTCGATATCGTATACTGAGGTGACGAACAATGGAAGAACCCTATAGTAACAACGACCAAGCGAAGGATTTGCGACGAAGAATGCAAGATGACGAGAGAAGTTTGTTGAAAGAACCTAATCAAGGGGAATTAGGTGAACTCATTTCTAGTCTTCCATCTAGAAGTGAAGTACATAAGGGTAAGCAAACTAAAATGAAATGGAAAATTAAATATCCATTCATCCGCTTATTAGTTTTTCTATTTGTTGTTTTGATACTTCTTCTTCCTTTATATTATTTGTAAATTCAAATGAACTTAAAAAAAGAGGTTAGAGTTGTTGACTCTAAACCTCTTTTTTAATTGTGAAGTAAACCTTAGATAACAACCTTGTTAAAAAAAGATTTTGCGATCTCGTTCTTCTTTTAGAATCTCAACTGCTTCTCGAAAACGTTGTGAGTGTATTATTTCCCTTTCCCTTAAATATTTCAGACCATCATTTAAGTCAGGGTCATCGGATAAATTAATGATCCATTGATAAGTAGCACGTGCTTTTTCCTCTGCGGCAATATCCTCATATAAGTCCGCAATAGGGTCACCTTTAGCGGCAATGTACGTGGCGGTCCACGCCGAACCGGCGGCATTTTCATAATATAGAGCATGCTCATGATTAGCGTAATGGGCACCAAGACCAGCAGCTTTCATTTGCTCTGGTGTTGCGTCTTTTGTTAGTTTATACACCATAGTTGCAATCATTTCCAGATGGGCGAATTCTTCTGTACCGATATCAGTTAGAAGTCCTACAACTTTATCAGGGATGGTGTATCGCTGATTTAAATATCTTAGAGCTGCGGAAAGCTCTCCATCAGCTCCCCCATATTGTTCAATTAAATATTTTGCAAGTTGCGGGTTACAGGAACTTACCCTAACAGGATACTGTAGTTTTTTCTCATAATACCACATACTTTACCTCCTTTTACACTTGCCATGGCCAAGGTGCATTGTTCCAATTCCAAGGATATCCTGAGTAACTTTCCCCATATTGTCGCAGAGGTCCGTATTGCTTTTCGTATTGCTTCTTAAGCTTCTTGCTTTGTTGAGCATACTGATTGAATTGGGTAATCGCTTCATAATCTTCAGGGTGGGTGTCTAAATATAAAGTTAGTTCTACTAAAACAAAATCTACAGCTTGAATTTCCTCTAGCAGTTCATAGTAGGCAGGGGGGAGGGGCTGGTTCATTTGTCATCAATCCTCCCGTCAGGATCTGGATATGGACTGTAAAATGCCGGCCATAGGGTGCCGCAATAAAGTGCTTGTTTAGGGCTGAATTGCTGTAAATTTGGGGGTTGAAACCCGATATAAAGTTGAGGTGGTGTTTGATAGCTTTTTACACGAACGGGCGGACATGGATCATTTGGGCTATTATAGGGCTGATAGTACTTCACTTGAGTGAACATCTTCGTTTCTCCTTCCTGTTGAACTAAAGTTGATACCATTACTACTTATGGATATTTTGTTAAACCTTATCCTATTACAAGTTTAATCCTCACCTCGAAGAAGGGTTTTTGTTTTTTTAATCGAATTAAATATTGAAAGGCACCATCTTATAAATACATAAATTGAGGTGAAGGCGATGTTTGTAAAGGGAATTATGAAAGATGCTCATGAGTGTTGGACGGCGTCTGTAGAAACACCGTTAAATGAAGTAATTGATAGGCTTAATCAAAATGATATTCAAGGTATGCCTGTTGTAGTGGAGGGTATTTTTAAAGGAATGGTTTCAAAAGAACTGATCTATAAGAATTTCTTCGAAAGCGGAATGACAAAAGATACCTTTTTGGCTGAACGAAAAGTTGGGGATGTGATGGCATATGAGGATCTCTTCATAACAGAGAATGATGTGTTTGAACAAACACTAACAACTTTCAAGGGGTTTTCTATAGTTGCCGTAATTGGGAATAATCGAAGATTCTTAGGTATCGTTACACGTTATGATGTTTTAGAGCAGTTTGAAAGTGCATTTGGTATGAAGAAAAAAGGTGTTAGAATTGCTTTTACTTCCGAGGAATCTGAAGGCCGCATCGCTCGTTTAGCTGAAATTGTTAAGCAATATCATGAAAATATTATTTCTCTGGCTACTTTTGATGAAACAGCTAAACTTACAAGAAGAATTGTGTTGAAAATTGAAAAGAAAGATAATATCGACAAATTTGCTAAAAAACTAGAACGTTCTGGCTTCAGAATACTTGATATTAAAGAAGACTAATAAGGACTAGACCCATCCTCACATCCATATAATGGGTGGGGGAGGGGTTTTTATTGTTCAGTGCTTTCATTATTAGCGGTGTGGCTTGGTTTGCAACCTTTTTCGCTATATACTGGCTTCCGTTTGCTAGAGTACCGCTCTCATCAGATTTTTTGTTGCTCGCCATTTTGGCCCCGGTGGATTTCTTGTTTGGAAGCTTATGTTTACTTGTAGCTTGTATAAACCATGGCTTGTTGTTTCAAGCTGTAGTACAAACGAACGTTCGTTCAGAAGTGAAAGTTTTATCTTTGATAGGGTGGCTAAGTCCTGCTGTGCTGGTCATTTTTTCTATAAAAGTTGTTGCCATCGTTTTCTGTATGTCAGTTATCTATGGTATTCTTTCTATGGAGAGAAAAAAGAACAAAAGAGAGACGGTTAGGAGACGGTCTTTGTAAGAACTCCAAAATAATTTGTGCAAAGCATATCCAAAACCCATACATAGTTTACACAAAGCGGTTTCTTTTTTATAATAGGAGCAAATAGTTTTATGGGGGATAAGGTATGTCCAGCACTCAAGGTAAATACAACATCAAAGCCGTTTCTACAATGCTCGGAATTCAATCAGGAACACTACGTGCATGGGAACGTAGGTATAAAATGATACGCCCGACACGTAATGAGGCTGGTCATCGATTGTATACGGATGAACATATTAAAGTATTAAAGTGGTTAATAGATAAAGTGAATAGAGGCTTTACTATATCTCAAGCGGTTTCTTTGCTTGAAAACAACCAAAACGCTCAATCTAACGTCGAAGAAGAAAATGTATCTTCAAAAGAAAGTCACGTTGAAGCTTTGTCTGATGAATTATTAGATGCCTTGTTACAGTTTAATGAACGAGAAGCTCAGATGAAACTAGATCATGCATTTAGTATTTTCTCACCTGAAAAAGTAGCGATTGATGTAGTTGGTCCTATACTAGTTAAGATTGGGGACCTGTGGGAAGCAAATGATATATCTAGTGTACATGAACATTTTGCAAGTAACTTTCTTCGCTCCAGATTAGGAATGATGTTGATTTCAATGCCAGTTAATCATATGCAGCCGAAAGCTGTATGTGTCTGTGGCCCTAATGAGAAGCATGAATTAGGTATATTAATATATAGTCTCTATCTAAAAAGACAAGGTTATGATGTAGTTTATTTAGGTCAAAGTATCGCCCCAGGTGATGTTGAAGTGATTGTGAATGAATTACAGCCTAAGTATTTGTTTATGTCTTGTACGATGAAGAAAAATATTCCTGCAACAGTTCACATAGCTGATGCTTTAAAAGAACGCTATCCAGACTTGGCAATCGGTCTTGGTGGCTACGCATTAGATACCTTGCCGCCCAAGGATAAAGATCCCATACAACCTTACATCATAGGTAGCAATAGTTCGGATTGGTCAGAGTGGTTGTCCAATCATTCTTAAGACTCGCGTTGAGGCGCGAGTCTTTTGCTTTCTAAACAGCGTGAATTCAATAAAATTCTTGTAGCTATGCCCATTCCAATTTATACTTTAAAAATAGTACCAAACTTATAAAAAAAACATATACTAAGGTAAGGCATCGCACATGCATTCAAAGGGGGACGAGTGAATGCGTCTTGAAAGGCTATCTAATAATAAATTTAAAATATTTCTAACGTTTGATGACTTACTTGATCGTGGAATATCGCGAGAGGATCTGTGGCAAGACCTACCTGCTGTTCACGCATTATTTCATGACATGATGTTCGAGGCCACAGATGAATTAGGAATTGAGCTAGAAGGGATGCTCCAAGTTCAGGTATACCTGATGCAGGCTCAGGGCATGCTCATTGTGGTTACTCAAAGTGATCAAACGAATGAAAATTATGATGAAGACTATATTGAAATGAAAGTAACACTTGATGAGAGTAAAGAAATGATGTTCAACTTCCATGCATTTGAAGACATAATTCAAGTAGCTCAACACTTACTTCAATTAGGCATTAAAGGTGGATCGGTATACTATATGGACCACTACTATATGCAACTTTCTGATGAAGATATGACTGAGTTGAACCGTGAAGACTTGATTGCTATTCTTTCTGAATTTGGCTCACCAAGTACAGTTACTAGTTACCGTTTAAATGAGTATGGAAAAACAATTTTGGATGGGAATGCAATTCAGGAGATTACAACCTATTTTCAGTAAAGAAGAGATCGGTCCACTAAAACGGACGATCTTTTTTTTGTGAATAAGCCTTATACATATAAACTCTTAAAGCATTTCTAAATATAGTGAAAATATTTATGTTAATATTAGAAGGATTTCTATGAACATGTTACGATAAAAAAGAATAGTAAATACAGGGGTGAAGAATTGCAAGAATTCGCAAACCCCTTTATAATGAAATCGCTTACATTATAAAAGGTTTAGTTTTCATCAAAATATGTATTTTCGTGTTTCCATAAAGCCTGAGAAGTTGTATACTAATTTCTGAAGAAATGGAATGTACATTGACTGAACCGAATTTTCATGGGAGGTAAGTTCATGGTAGCCGACAAAGCAGCAGATTCTGCGAATGAAAATCATGACAAATTAGACGTATTAAAATCAACTCAAACTGTGGTTAATAAGGCACTTGATAAATTAGGGTACCCATCCGAAGTGTTTGAATTGCTCAAAGAACCTGTAAGAATGATGACAGTTCGAATTCCAGTGCGAATGGATGATGGGTCAATTAAGATCTTTACAGGTTATCGAGCTCAACACAATGACGCAGTGGGGCCTACAAAAGGTGGCGTAAGATTCCACCCAAGCGTTACAGAGAAAGAAGTTAAAGCTTTATCAATATGGATGAGCTTAAAGGCTGGTATTGTTGACCTTCCGTACGGTGGAGGAAAAGGCGGAATTGTATGCGATCCACGAGAAATGTCTTTCCGAGAACTAGAGGGGCTTAGTCGCGGTTATGTACGAGCTATAAGTCAAATTGTAGGTCCTACAAAGGATATTCCTGCTCCTGATGTGTTCACAAATTCACAAATAATGGCATGGATGATGGATGAATATAGCCGAATTGATGAATTTAATAACCCTGGATTTATTACTGGAAAACCTCTTGTATTAGGTGGCTCTCACGGTCGTGAGTCTGCGACGGCTAAAGGTGTTACAATTTGTATTGAAGAAGCTGCTAAAAAGAAAGATATTGATATAAAGGGAGCTCGTGTTGTCATTCAAGGCTTTGGTAACGCAGGTAGCTTCTTAGCTAAGTTTATGCATGATAAAGGTGCAAAAGTAATTGGGATTTCTGATGCGCAAGGCGCTCTTCATGACCCGGAAGGACTTGATATTGACTATCTTCTAGATCGTCGAGATAGTTTCGGAACGGTTACTAATCTATTTAAGAATACAATTACCAATGAGCAGCTTTTAGAGTTAGATTGTGATATTTTGGTTCCTGCAGCCATTGAGAATCAAATTACCGAAGAAAATGCAGCTAATATTAAAGCGAGCATTGTTGTAGAAGCTGCGAATGGACCAACTACACTAGATGGAACGCGTATTTTATCCGAGCGGGGAATTTTATTAGTTCCTGATGTATTAGCATCATCTGGGGGAGTAACGGTTTCATACTTCGAATGGGTGCAGAACAACCAAGGTTATTACTGGACTGAAGAAGAAGTTGAAGAAAAGCTTCATAAAGTGATTGTTAAGGGCTTCAATGCCGTATATAATACTGCAGAAACTCGTCGTATTGATATGCGATTGGCCTCTTACATGGTTGGTGTACGTAAAATGGCAGAGGCTTCGCGCTTCCGTGGATGGATATAGGTTGAATCTTTTGCAAGCATCTCCTATCATTATGTGGGTAGGAGATGTTTTTTGTTTTGGGCTCTGATAATGTTACAGAGCCTATTTTTAAAGAACATGTTATACATTAAAATATAGAAAAATGATACTTATGAATAGTGATATGTGTTGTTATAGAGGAGTGAAGGAGATTTGCAGAAGGAAGATGTAATTATTGTAGGAGCAGGGCCGTGTGGTTTATCGGCTGCGATTGAACTCCAAGAAAGAGGTCTTAATCCTCTTATCATCGAAAAAGGAAATGTAGTCAATGCAATCTATAACTATCCAACCCATCAAACCTTTTTCAGTTCAAGTGAAAAATTAGAAATTGGTCAAATGCCTTTTATAACAGAAATGAAAAAGCCAGTACGTAACCAAGCTCTTGCGTATTATCGTGCTGTTGCAAAGCGAAAGAATCTTAGGGTGAATGCTTATGAAAAAGTAACAAGCGTTACTAAGGATAATGGCAACTTTACCGTGTGTTCAGTGCGAAACAATGGTGAGGAAGTAACGTATCAAGCTAATCAGATCGTCATAGCGACAGGATATTATGATCACCCAAATCACATGGGAGTACCAGGTGAAACATTAGACAAAGTGAGTCATTACTTCAAGGAATCTCACCCTTATTTCGATAAAAATGTTGTAGTGATAGGAGGGAAGAACTCTGCTGTCGATGCAACATTGGAACTGGTGAAAGCCGGTGCGAATGTTACCGTCCTGTACCGTCAATCGGACTATTCCAAGAGTGTGAAGCCATGGATTCTTCCGGAATTTGAAGCACTAGTCAATAAAGAGGTAATTGAAATGGAATTTAATGCTAATATCACTGAAATTACCTATGATAAAGTGTACTATGAGGTTCATGGTGAAATGAAGGAAGTGGAAAATGACTTTGTTTTTGCAATGACTGGATATCACCCTGACCATAGTTTCTTACGAAAGATGGGAATTGAGATTGAAGTTGATACGGGTCGACCTACTTTTGACAAAGATACAATGGAAACCAATGTTAATGGTATATATATAGCTGGAGTGATTGCTGCGGGTTATAATAATAATGAAATTTTTATTGAGAACGGCCGTCATCATGGTGAGTATATTGCTGAAGCGATTTGTGGCCAGAAGTAAATATGAGAAAAGGTTCTACGCAATTATGTGCGTAGAACCTTTTTTATGTAATGAGGAAATTTATTCTAGTAACCAATGCGAATTAGGCGAAGATATGGACGAGTTCTGAAGGGTTTTGGGTCATTTCCAAAGCGATCATAAGTTTAATACGAGCTTTTGGACCTGTGAGGCCGTTTGAGAATACAACCCCCATTTCTTTCAGTTTGCGCCCGCCGCCTTCATAACTATAAACATCTTGAGCTATACCTTGGTAACATCGTGATACAAGGACTACAGGAATTTTGTCTTCAATTAGTAGTTTTAAAGGATCTACAATTTGAGGTGGTACATTTCCCTGGCCTAGTGCTTCGATGACTAGTCCGTCTGGTTTAGTTTGTCGAATAGCTTCCACTGTTTCTGAGTCCATTCCAGCATATGTTTTTATAAGGGTTACGCGCTTTTGAATCTGTTGAATCGGATAAGACTCATGCGAAGTTAAAGTATGATGGAACATAATTCCCGTTTTAGTAACGATGCCTATTGGTCCGTACTGAGGACTTTGAAAAGTGGCGACATTACTAGTTGATGTTTTTGTGACGTTTTTAGCACTATGAATTTCATCATTCATTACGACTAGAACACCTTTATCTTGTGCTTCATCAGAGCAGGCAACTCGCACGGACGTTAATAAGTTGTAAAGGCCGTCTGAACCAATCTCATTAGATGAACGCATAGCTCCAGTAACGATGATCGGCTTCCTTGTTTGTAAGTATAAATCCAAGAAGTAAGCTGTCTCTTCTAGAGTGTCTGTTCCATGGGTAATAACGATACCATCTATTTGCTCTGTAGCCAATCGTTCATGTATTCTTTGTCCTAAAGTTAACATGTGTGAAGGCGTCATATGGGGAGAGGGTAAATGGAAGACTACTTCGTCTTCAATATCTGCGTATGTAGCCAATGAAGGGAGCATTTCATATAGAGGGTGATCTACGTCTGGCGCCACTGTCCCTGTATCTTTATCTTCTTTCATGGAGATTGTTCCACCTGTATGTAATACTATAATCTTTTTCACTATAAACACCTTCTTATTTCAAGTATTTTCTTTCCATTATGTTCATGATACGATGAAATAGATTGAATTGAAAGAGGAGGAACGGTCGTGTTTACAATACTCTCAGCAGCAGTGGCACCGGGCTTTGCGCTCATGTCGTTTTTTTATTTGAAAGACCGTTTTGACTCTAAGCCATTCTCAATTGTTTTTAGAACGTTTGTGATGGGATCGTTATTAGTGTTTCCGATTATGTTTATCCAGTACGCTTTTGAAACGGAAGACGTATTACAATATCCAGCTACAAAATCGTTCCTTCTATCCGGAGGATTAGAAGAATTCTTTAAATGGTTTATTTTTATGTATGCGGTTTATAAGCAAGACCATTTTGAAGGACGTTATGATGGGATCGTTTATGGTGTTTCTATTAGCCTAGGCTTTGCTACTGTTGAGAACATATTATATTTATTAGCCAATGGTGTAGAAGTCGCTTTTTTAAGAGCTCTTTTCCCAGTTTCTTCTCATGCTTTATTTGGAGTAATGATGGGTTATTATTTGGGGAAAGCGAAAACCCATCGAAAAAAAAGTTCAATCTATGTTGTTTGGCTTGCACTAGTAACACCTATTTTACTTCACGGATTATATGATTATATCTTAGAAATTTGGAAATCCACATGGCAGTATACTTTGACGCCATTTATGATCATATTATGGCTTATTGCTTTAAGAAAGGTGAAAAAAGCAAACATGGTACATGCTGATGTAATTCCAATTGAACAAAATAAATGGAAAGCTTAGAACCGCTTCTTTATAGGAGCGGTTTTTTTATTAGATCATGAATTGTTCCTCTTCTCTCCTGCGCTTTTCTTACTGTCCAGCTCCTGGGGCTTAGAGGCTAGCGAGATAAGTCATCCCATTACAGTGAGCAAGCTCACTTCCATGGGCTGTCTTATCCGTACGCGGGCCCACAGGATGTGGGTCAGTTCAGCGTTGTCACAGGACGTGACGGTTTTAGCTGAACTTCCACTTAAACTACCCCGCCAGCGCTTTTCTTGCTGTCTAGCTCCGGCGGGGAGGGGCTAGTGAGATAAGCAAATTAACTCCAGTGGCTTAACGCCACTTCCGTTAGTTTGCTTATCCATACGCCCCTAGTCACCCCGCCTGCGCTTTTCTTTCATGTATAATTTCCAAAGAGATTCAGAAACTAAAGATCATAAGACTATAGTTCAGGAGGATATACGGGATATGAAATGGTTGCGAGTGGTTTCTATTTTATTGATCGTTTGTATGCTAACGATCTCCATATCATCTAGTGTTGATCAAACATCTCATGCGTTTAGTCCAAGGATTTTGCAGAAAGGTTCTACCGGAGATGATGTGATTGAATTACAGGCAAGGCTTCAGTATATAGGATTCTATGAAGGGAACATTGATGGGGTTTTTGGCTGGGGAACATATTGGGCACTCCGAAACTTTCAGAAAGAATTCGGCTTAGAAGTTGATGGGTTGGCTGGACAGGAAGCGAAACAAAGATTAATTGATGCTACTAATTATGATAAGCAGTATGTAAAAAGGCAGATTAATTCAGGAAAAGATTTCACCTACTACGGGGGGACTCCTAGAAATGAGCAAGATGAGCCTTCTCAAAAAGGTGGAGATCAAAAGAAAGATGATGGACCATCAGAACCTACTTCAGTAAACGTTCCTACTGGTTATTCTCAAAATGATATTCAACTCATGGCGAATGCGGTTCATGGAGAAGCGCGGGGAGAACCATATGTGGGGCAAGTAGCGGTTGCTGCTGTTATTTTAAACAGGGTGGAGAGTTCTACATTTCCAAATAGTGTTTCTGGGGTCATCTTTGAGCCGAGGGCTTTTACAGCTGTTAGTGATGGTCAAATATGGCTTGAGCCAGATGAAACTTCTAAGGAGGCGGTTATGGATGCAATGAACGGGTGGGATCCTTCTCAGAATGCTCTCTATTATTTTAATCCAAATACCGCTACATCAGACTGGATTTGGAGTCGACCGCAAATTAAAAAAATAGGCAAGCATATATTTGCTAAATAGAGAAAGGGTGGAACTGTTATGATTCGTTGGCTCCTTATTGGTGTGTTAGCTGTTGGAGTTACAGGTACTGCTGTTTGGGGGTACCAGGAACACCAGGAGAAGAATGCTATACTTGTTCAAGCAGAGAACTCCTACCAACGAGCTTTCCATGATTTGTCTTACCATACGAATTTGTTGCACGATAAGATTGGAACGGTTTTAGCAATGAATTCACAAAAACAATTATCACCTCAATTAGCCGATATTTGGAGGATTACATCTGAAGCACATAATGATGTGGGCCAGTTACCCCTTGCCCTGCTCCCTTTTAACAAGACTGAAGAGTTTCTTTCTGATATAGGGGAGTTCACTTATCGTACAGCAATCAGAGATTTGAACAAAAATCCTTTAACAGATGATGAAGTTAAATTGTTAGAGAACTTGTACAAACAGTCAGGGAAAATTGAGAAAGAATTACGCAAAGTTCAATACATGGTTTTAAATGATAACTTACGTTGGATGGATGTACAGCTAGCTCTAGCAAGTGATGAAAAATCCGATAATACGATTATTGATGGTTTTAAAACGGTTGAAAAGAATATGGAAGGATATTCTGAAGGTGATTTAGGTCCTACCTTTACTGGTGCCTCTCAACAGAACCATGAATATCAATTCCTAAAAGGTGAGAACCTCTCAGAAGAAAAAGCTAGAGAGAAAACGAAAAAGATTTTTGAGATCCCTCAAGGTGCTAAAGTGACAATGACGAAGAGTGGCAAAGGTGCTGAAGTTCCAACATACAGTCTTTCCTATAGAAGTGATAAGAAGAATGGGTATATGGATATATCAGTAAAAGGTGGACATCCAATAAGTATATTAGTTGAAAGAGACCTTAAAGAAGCTGAGTTAGGACTATATGAGGGGTCAGAAAAGGCGAAAAACTTTCTAGAGAAGTATAAATATAAGGGGATGGAGAACTTCCAGAGCACACAATACGACCAAGTAGGGGTATACAATTTCTTATACATTCAAGATGATGTCCGTATTTATCCTGATTCCTTACAAGTAAAAGTAGCTCTTGATAATGGGGATATCCTTGGTCTTTCAGCAAGAGATTTTCTAATGAATCATCATAAGCGTTCTATTAAAGAGCCGAAAATTTCTGAAGAAGAAGCAAGAAGCAATGTGAATCCAAATGTAAAAATACAAGAACAACATATGGCCATAATTGAAAATGACCTCAATGAAGAGGTTTTGTGTTATGAATTCCTAGGAACTTTAGGAGAAAGTACCTATCGGATATTCATTAATGCTAACGATGGTATTGAAGAAAAAGTTGAGAAACTAAAACAAGCAGAAATGAAATTTGAATAGGAGAGTTTTGGGAAAGGTAGAGATCTATCTTTCCCTTTTTGTGTTTTTTTGACATAATATACATATGAGACCTTAGGACCATGTTAAGGGGAGAGAGGAACATACAGTGATAAAAATTGGAATGTCATTAACGCTTGAACCAAATCAGGATAATGATGAAGAGCCAGAAACTTTTCGTTGCAAGCTCGTAGAACAAGATGACCAAATGCTTTACATTGATTATCCTGTAAATGAAAAGACTGGAAGGACTGGCTTTTTCTTTGAGGGTACGCAGTTTAAAGTAACGTTTGTAGGAGAAGATCAATCTATATACATGTTTAACACAGAAGTTAAGGAACGTAAGAAGCTACAAATTCCTGTGTTAGCTATACATAATCCAGGTAAGAAAAAAATGATCCGCATACAACGACGTCAATATGTCAGGGTGGAAACAGCAGTTGATGTGAGTGTACAAGGGCTTCCGGGACGTCAAGAGCCTTTTACTACCATAACTCTTGATATTAGTGGCGGAGGAGCGGCTGTAATACCGCCCGAATATCATCAATTACAGGAGCAAGATCACCTAGAGGTATGGTTTGTTATTCCTCTTACCTCAGGAGAGACTCATTATATTAAAGCTATCTCAAGGATCGTTCGAATTTTTCAGGAGAAAGCAACAAATCGCGATCAACTATCTCTTGAATTCATGCAGATTGATAACCGTGATAGAGAGGTGTTAATTCGTTTTTGTTTCGAACGTCAGTTGCTTTGGAGGAGGAGTAGAGTAAGATAACGTATAAAGCTTATTAGAGAGGATACGCTATTAGCTAAAAAGAGGTTGTATACTATGAAACGTTTTGAACAATGGCTTTGTACACTTGTTTTGGTACACGCAGTATTATTAGTCATGTTTCAGGCATTAATGCTATATACCGATTTTTCTTTATATGTACAACCAGTCTATGAATATTTTGGTGTGGGTAAAAGCCTCGACACCAATATCGTAGAAACAATAGACCGCATCTTTGGTGATGTGTTATCCTTTTGAAGTATAACTATACCATTACATAACGCAAGGAAACGTTTTATTACCTTGGGTTAATTCAAAACGTTTGAAGCTAGCCTTACTTAAATGGTTAGTCGTATTGTATTTTTGCAAGTGAAAGAGGGATTATATTGAAACAAAATATTGCAGTAGCTATTGATGGGCCAGCGGCTGCTGGTAAGAGTACAGTCGCCAAGATTATAGCAGAGAAGTTAACCTATGTTTATATAGATACAGGTGCTATGTACCGTGCGCTGACGTACAAAGCTATTAAAGAAGGTGTTTCTTTAGAGGAAGAAACATCTTTAATGAATTTGCTTAAGGATACGACTATTGACCTTCAGCAATCGGTAGAGGGTCAAAAAGTTATATTAGATGGTAAGGAAGTAACACTTGATATCCGAACTGAACAAGTAACTAATCAGGTATCCATTGTAGCTAAGCATGGAGAAGTTAGACATGAAATGGTTAAACGACAGAGAGAGTTAGCTTTAAAGCGAGGCGTGGTGATGGATGGTCGTGACATAGGCACACATGTCATTCCGGATGCTGAAGTGAAAATCTTTTTGATTGCTTCGGTCCAAGAACGCGCAGAACGCCGTCATAAAGAGAATCTCGAAAAAGGTTTTTCTTCAGATTTGGAGAAGTTAAAAGATGAGATCAGAAGACGCGATAAATTAGACTCAGAGCGTGAAGTTTCTCCTCTCTTGAAAGCAGAAGATGCAGTTGAAATTGATACCACGTCTTTATCTATTACAGAAGTGGCTGAAAAAATATTACGTGTTGTTCACGAAAAACTAGATAGAGGTGAATAATAATGGCGTTATATAAGATAGCCAGATCCATTTGTGCCACCATCTTTTATCCTCGCTACCGAATCAAGGTAGAGGGGAAGGAAAACATTCCTGAAAAAGGTCCGGTTGTAATATGTTCAAATCATATTTCAAATTTTGATCCGATTGTAGTAGGTATCACTGCTCCTAGAGATATTTATTTTATGGCTAAAGAGGAATTGTTTAAAAATAAATTTATTGGCGGGCTATTAAAACGTATTCATGCTTTTCCTGTAAAGCGGGGTATGAAAGACCGTCAGGCTCTACGTAAAGCCATGGGTGTTCTAGAAGATAATGAGGTTTTAGGATTATTCCCAGAGGGGACTAGGAGTAAAACCGGAGAATTAAAGAAAGGTTTGGCTGGAGCTGGTTTTTTCGCACTTCGGTCTGAAGCAACTGTGATCCCTTGTGCTATTGTTGGCTCATATAAGGGGAAAGAACCTTTACGCGTCATCTATGGGAAACCTGTACCAATGGCAGAATTAAGAGAGCGAAAGGCTTCATCTCAAGAGGTCACAGATGTTATAATGGGAGATATTCAGAAGCTTTTAGACAAAAAACGCTAGTAGACGTCTTTTGCTTGACAAAAAGCTTCAAATATTAGAAGTTAGAACCAAGGATTTATTAATGGTTGGTTGTGGCGGAACTGAAGGAGGTCTTTTTTAATGGATGAAATGAACCAAGAAATGTCAGAAATGCCGAACGTTTCAGTCGGCGATGTACTTACGGGTAAGGTTGTAAAAGTTGAAGACAAGCAGGTACTTGTCGATATCGGTTACAAAGTTGAAGGCATCGTTCCAATCAGTGAACTTTCTAGTTTACATGTAGAAAAAGCAGCTGATGTGGTATCAGAAGGTGACGAGTTAACGCTAAAAGTGAAGAAAATGGATGACGAAGAAATTGTCTTATCTAAGCGTGCGGTAGATGCTGAATCAGCTTGGGAAGACCTTGAAGCAAAATTAGAAAGTGGAGAAGTATTCGAAGCTGAAGTCAAAGACATCGTAAAAGGTGGACTTGTAGTTGATGTAGGTCTTCGTGGATTTATTCCAGCTTCTCTTGTCGAAACATATTATGTTGAAGACTTTAATGATTACAAAGGTAGAACTCTTACGCTCAAAGTAATTGAGCTAGACCGAGAACAAAATCGAGTAATCCTTTCTCATAGTGCCGTTGTAGAAGATGAAAAAGACGCGCGCAAAGCTGCTTTACTTCAGGAACTTGAAGCAGACCAAGTATTGGACGGTACTGTACAACGCTTAACTGATTTTGGTGCTTTCGTAGACATTGGTGGAGTAGATGGGCTTGTACACATCTCCCAGCTTGCTCATGAGCATGTCGATAAAGCTTCCGATGTGGTAGAGGAAGGGCAAAAAATTCAAGTACGTGTTCTTTCTGTAGACCGTGACAATGAACGAATTTCACTTTCTCTTAAAGACACACTTCCTGGACCTTGGGACCAGGTTGGAGAAAAGATCCGTCCAGGAGATATACTAGAAGGTAAAGTACGCCGTTTGGTTAACTTTGGTGCCTTTGTAGAACTTCTACCTGGAGTTGAAGGTCTTGTACACATTTCCCAGATTTCTAAGCAGCACATTGGTACCCCTCAAGAGGTTCTTGAGGAAGGTCAAGACATTAAAGTGAAAGTGCTGGATGTAAACGAAGATGAAAAACGTATTTCATTAAGTATTAAAGAAATTGAAGCTGATCAAGATCGTCAGCAAGTAGAACAATATACAAGAGATGACGATGGCGGCTTTCAATTAGGTGACTTTATCGGTGACAAGCTAAACAAACTAAAATAAACTACAAAATTCGGTGATATTATTGAGTCGTTCTAAGAGAAAACTTGAGCATATTAGACATGCATTATCCCGTGAGGACCTTGGTATTAATAGCTTTGATGAGATGGAAATTATTCATCAGAGTTTGACGGATATTCATTGGGATGATATTTCATTGCAGACTCAATTAGGCGAACTTACTCTAAGTTCGCCTCTTTTTGTAAATGCAATGACTGGAGGAGGCGGTGAGAAGACAGAAGCCATTAACCGTGACCTTGCTATAGCTGCAAAGGAAACAGGGATCGCGCTTGCTGTTGGATCGCAAATGTCTGCTCTTAAAGATGAAAGAGAAATGAAGAGTTATCAAGTCGTTAGACAAGAGAACCCAGACGGTATCGTTTTTGCTAACGTTGGAAGTGAAGCAACGCTTGATCAAGCTAAGCTTGCTATTGACATGTTAGAAGCCAATGCGTTGCAGATCCATTTAAATGTGTTGCAGGAATTGATCATGCCAGAAGGAGATAGAGATTTTACAACTCGATTAGAGCAAATCGAAGAAATCGTAAAATCTGTAGAGGTTCCAGTTATACTAAAAGAAGTTGGCTTTGGTATTTCACAGGAAACTACACGTCAGTTGAAAGAAATAGGAGTCTCCTATATTGACGTTGGAGGTAAGGGTGGTACAAACTTCTCTAATGTTGAGAATAAACGGAGAAGACAGCCTCTTGAATCTTATAATGGATGGGGCATTCCTACCGTGACGTCTATCAAAGAAGTGAAAAGCGTTTTCCCTGAATGTAATGTAATTGCTTCTGGTGGAATGCGTAACGGCTTGGATGGAGCGAAATCATTCGTATTAGGTGCTAACGCATTTGGTATGGCAGGCCAACTTCTTAGAACCTTAATGAAAGATGATCTTGAGACCTTAATTAAAAAGATAGATCATGTGCATGAAGAGTTCAAGATTGCCATGATGCTTTTAGGTGCTAAAGAAACCTATCAACTAGATGGAAAACCCCATATTTATACTGGTTCTACAAAGTCTTGGTTAGAACAAAGAATTACAACGTTATAAAGGATGAAAGCCCATTGCTTACACATAAGCAATGGGCTTTTTTTATAATTTTTGATCTTTTCTTGCTTGTTCAGGAGTGTCTAAGTACGTACTTCCTTTTGGATGATTTTGTGTGTCGCGATCACTTTCTACGCGATTTTCTTTTTTTAACTTCTTTTGTTGCCGGTCCTTACCCATAAGAACACCTCCTCTTTCAAATTAGTATTTTCCTGATTCCGAACGTTATGCATGATTAGAAATCCCACAATTGACCATAATGAAAGGAGGGAAGGTGGATAGGATGGTTCAGGGACTGATTTTTTACTTTTTATGTTGGGGATTATGGGTGGTAGCGACTTTCCTAATGTCTAAAACTCGACAACGTTTAGTCGCAAGTATGTACGTGTTAATACTTTTAAATAGTTCAGGCTCTTCTTGGGAGCTTTTTAGATATTCGGGAAGTTATGCTCTAGTTGTAATCTTAGTTTTTTCAATGCTTATTATTTTGCATCATCAAAAGGTATTTTATCCAACACTAGTGGCTCTATTCGTGAGTGTTGGGTACGCTGGAATACTCCTATTCGAGAAAGTTGTACCTGTTTGGATGATGATGCCAAGGCTAGTCATTGTAGGAGCTCTTTCGTTTGTAGTTGTAAGCATGCTAGTAGAACCGGTTATTTTAAGAATCGCCGTGTGGGGTTTTGCTTCAGCTATAGGTGAATGGCTATATACGATTATCTTGAGTGGGTATGGTTATGCTGAAGGTGTGGGGGACTGGGCTTACCTCGATGTTTATAGTGTAGTCTGTAGTTTAGTTATCTTAAATAGTGGATTGGATAAAGTAAGCGAGATCTTTGAACAAACAGTGACGAATCGGATCAAGAGAAAGGTAGGATTTCGATCATGAATGAATATACATACCCTATTTTATTTGGAGTCATCATAGGTGTTGCGATACGTTTAGTAATGTTAAGGGCTGATTATCGCCAATATCCTACTTATCTACATGGGAAGGTGATCCACATTTCCCTTGGTTTCATAGCTGCTTCCCTTGGAACAATTGCTGTACCAGCTATTATGGAACTTGAATTTACTGCTGTAACTTTTCTTACGATTGCAGCTTCTCAGTTTAGGGAAGTTAGGAATATGGAAAGAAATACGTTAACAGAGTTAGATGCCTATGAACTGGTACCGAGAGGGAATACATACATAGAAGGGATTGCTATAGCATTTGAAGCACGTAACTACCTTGTTATCTTCACTTCTTTATTAGCTACACTTAGCTTTTTAGTTTGGAATATTTGGGTGGGGCTTCTCATTTCCTTAGCTTGCTTCTTTATTGTGCGTAAGTTTATGAGTGGGAAGACACTTAAAGATATCGTGAATATTGAATATGTTCAACCTCATTTTGAAGGGGCGGGTTTGTATGTGGATAATATTTATATAATGAATATTGGTTTGCCTCAAAGACAAGAAGAGATTGGCGAGTATGGAATGGGGTTTGTGTTAACCCCGAAAAATTTCAATGTTCGATCAACCATTGCAAATCTAGGTCAACGACAAGCAATCCTGCACGATATATCCATTTCTATGGGTGTATTTAGAGATAGTGGTACACCTGCATTAGTTCCATTAATTAAAAGGGATCTTGATGATGGACGCATCGGTGTATTTGTACTGCCTCAAGAGAGGGATAAAGAAAAGGCTATTAAAATTATTGGTGCGGTTCCAGTCCTTGAGAATGCGATTCGTATGCCATCTGAATCTAAAGCTAATAAGGAAGAGGGGGGTCTCAAATGAAAGTAGAAAAGATGGTATTGGCTTCTATTACGATGAAGCGAGATAATGTGGATGGGGGTTCCCCAATTTTTATTTGTGATACGAAAGAAGAAATGGATAAAGTGGCTGCCAATTTAGAAGCGATTTTAGATGGTATTTCTCATGCCTTAAGTGATGAGCTATATATTATAGTTAAACATTAATCTCTAAAAGGCTGTTACTGTCCTATATTGTATGAGAAAAGGATTGTTAGTTTTAAGTCCTTCTGCTAAAATGAAAAAGTTAAGAGTAAACCCTTCTTACTTGACAAGAAGGGTTTGCTTATACATTTACAATAACACAAAATACTAGCGCTTAATTTGTGAAATAGACCTTGTGTGTCGTTGTAAAAATAAGAATATGATATAGAAAGGGTGAACCTTTCATGCGAAAATCTGTAGTAGCCGTAGTCGGTAGACCGAATGTGGGGAAATCCACAATTTTCAACCGGTTAGTAGGAGAGCGTATTTCCATTGTAGAGGATACGCCGGGTGTAACAAGAGACCGTATTTATGCAGAAGCAGAATGGTTAAATACCACGTTTAATATAATTGATACAGGTGGAATAGAGCAAGGAGACGAGCCTTTACTTGTGAAAATGAGGGGACAAGCAGAGGTCGCTATTGATGAAGCGGATGTCATTGTCTTCATGGTAAATGGCCGTGACGGAATTACGGGAGCTGATGAAGAAGTTGCAAAGCTTCTTTACAAGTCAAATAAGCCTGTTGTTCTTGCTGTTAATAAGATTGATAACCCAGAAATGCGCGAGAAGATTTATGAATTCTATTCACTAGGGTTTGGGGAGCCATTCCCGATCTCTGGAACTCACGGGCTTGGATTAGGGGATATGCTTGACGAAGTTGTCAATCACTTCCCAGAGCGTGAGGAAGTTGATGTAGATGATGATACGATACGCTTTAGTTTAATTGGACGCCCAAATGTAGGGAAATCCTCTCTAGTTAATACGATGTTAGGGGAAGAGCGTGTCATTGTCAGTGATATCGAAGGAACAACAAGGGATGCTATTGATACTTCTTTCACTAAAGATGATCGTGATTACATTATTATTGATACCGCTGGAATGCGTAAGCGTGGTAAAGTGTATGAGACAACTGAGAAGTATAGTGTCATGAGAGCGCTAAAAGCTATTGAACGCTCGGATGTTGTTTTGGTCGTACTCGATGGTGAGTCTGGCATTATTGAGCAGGATAAGCGTATTGCTGGATATGCTCATGAAGCAGGGAAAGCGGTTGTCATTGTCGTAAACAAATGGGATGCTGTTGACCGCGATGATAAAACTATGAAGAAATTTGAAGATAAAGTACGTCAAGAATTTCAGTTCCTTGACTATGCGCCGATTGTCTTCTTATCTGCAAAAACAAAGAAACGTGTTCATACATTATTGCCTAGCATTTTACAAGCGAGTGAGAATCATACGAAACGTGTTCAAACCAATATACTGAATGAAGTAATAATGGATGCTCTAGCGATGAATCCAGCGCCATCATTGAAAGGGCAGAAACTTAAAGTCTTCTATATGTCACAAGTAGCAGTATCACCACCAACCTTTGTGGTGTTTGTGAATGACCCAGACTTACTACACTTTTCGTATGAACGCTTCTTAGAGAACCGAATTCGTGACGCATTTGGTTTTGAAGGAACACCAATTAAGATTTATGCACGTAGACGAAAATAAGGGGAGAGTGAAGGCATGGCAAATGTAGCCGTATTAGGGGCAGGAAGCTGGGGAACAGCTCTATCCATTGTGTTAGCCGATAACCACCATGAAGTTCGTTTATGGACACATCGAGCAGAACAGGCCAATGAAATAAACGAATCGCACAAGAATAAGAAATACTTGAAAGAAGTCTCTTTACCGGAATCAATTGTAGCATACACAGACTTAAAGCAAGCTGTTCAAGATGTTACTGCTGTTGTGTTAGTGGTTCCAACAAAAGCGATCAGAAACGTTTGCCAGCAGTTGCAAGAAGTGTTAGATCACAAAATAACGCTTATCCATGCTACTAAAGGTATTGATCCTGATTCATTGAAGCGTGTGTCTGAAATGATTACTGAAGAAATGCCTAGTGATTACTATGATGATGTCGTTGTTCTTAGTGGCCCTTCGCACGCAGAAGAAGTAGGGCTCAGGCAACCAACTACAGTTACAGTTTCGTCTGAAACTATGAAAACGGCCGAATTGGCTCAGGATCTCTTTATTAACGAGCATTTCCGTGTCTACACGAATCCTGATATTGTTGGTGTTGAATTAGGCGGTGCACTGAAGAATATTATTGCTTTAGGTGCTGGTATTTCAGATGGTTTAGGTTATGGAGATAATGCAAAAGCTGCTCTCATTACCCGGGGCCTTGCTGAAATTGCGCGGTTAGGTACTTCTATGGGATCAAGTCCTTTAACATTTGCCGGATTAACAGGTGTAGGGGATCTCATTGTAACTTGTACAAGTCAACACAGCCGTAACTACAGAGCAGGCTATATGTTGGGACAAGGTCAAGACCTTGAAGACGTTTTGGAGCATATGGGCATGGTTGTAGAAGGGGTTAGAACTACGAACGCAGCTTATAAACTCTCTAAGGAACAAGGTGTTGAAATGCCTATAACTGCTGGAATTGAACAAATTCTATTCCAAAATGCTGAAGCGAAAGACGTAGTCGATCAGTTAATGACAAGAGGTCGACGACATGAAATGGAAGATTTAACGAATGTATTAAGTGATTAATTTTTCCTGAACACCTCACGCTTAAACTTCCTCCGCATATAATGTGTTGAAAGTTTATTATGAGGAGGAAGTTACGTGAGCGGATTCCAAAAGAAAGCATTTGAGCATCTTCAAAATAAAGCCAATATCTCTCCTGATGAAATTATGAAAGTTGCTGACTCTGTTAAGAATGCGAACTTTAAAGACGAGAAAACAGTTCGTAATCTTGTGAAGCAGTTATCCAAAATGGCAGGTAAACCTATATCTAAGGAAAAAGAAGATAAAATTGTTAAAGCTATAACAAATAACAATATGGATATGAACCAACTAAATCAAATGTTTAAAAAATAGTTATAAATAGGCACATGAGTATACCAATACATGAATGATTGCATACTATAAAACGCAGCAGGATATCAACTAGAGTTGTATGTAAAGGGTAATATTTAGTCAAACCGAGGTGAATTCGCCCCATTCGCCTCGGTTTTTTGGTATGTAAAAGCATGAATTGGGTTTCTTGCTAGCATATGGTAAGGTAATAAATTGTGGTATAATGAATGCCGTGAAAGTTGACATATGCAAAAGGAGCTGAACACGTTGTCTCAATCGATGCTAAATATGTATATATCTTTTGCGGGTATTATATTTATGTTCCTTTCGATCGGTTTAATTATGCTTAGCCGTCATAAGTTAAAGGGAATTTTAAGTGGAATTACTGCTTTTTTAGCGTACATATTTATGATACTAGCAGGTCTTATCATTTTTTATATCGTCTTTAGTGGACCGACATCTTAAGAAGTGGAGGTATGACTCATGTATATCAAAAAAATGACGGTGCTGTTAGTGGCAGCGTTCATTTTAACTGGGTGTTTGTACCCGGACGAGCGCTTATCCAAGAATCAAATTCCTAATCAAGTACAATTGGAATCACTCCAATCTGCAGTAGTTGAGTATAAAAAGAATAACCCTTATTCTCTACCAATCAAGACAAGGGATCAAGATACGAATATATTCCAGAAGTATCCAATTGACTATAAACGATTGCGGGAAGAGAATCTTATATCAGAAGCACCAGGGAATTCATTTGAACGTGGTGGTGTGTACCAATATGTGTTAATTCATGTAGAAGATGATCCTACTGTAAAAGTTATGGATTTAAGAGCCACCCAAGAACTACAAAAAATTAATAATCGGATCACAGCTTATCGAAATGAGTATCAATATGCTCCTTATGGAGAAAGAATTGCGAAAGACGTATACAAAATTGATCATAAGAAGATTGGGTTAGAACAAAGTCCTACCATAAAGAGCCCCTTCTCTGACACTCAACTCCCGGTTGTGATGGATGCCAAAGGCAAAATATATTTGGATTATCGTCAAGAACTCTATAAAGCCTTACAAGAGAAGCAGCATTCCTATACAAATGGAGATGACATCCGATACATACTTGTGAAGGATTCTCCTATTGTACCTTCTCACTCTCTTCCTTATACAATACAAGACGGAGAACCCGTCTTTAGAGGTGTCGACGCAGACAACCCTTCATAGCGCTCCTGAAAACCTTTCAACCTGGTTGGAAGGTTTTTTATATTATATTTCTATTTAAGCCCCCTTATATGGAACACTTGAAGTTGAGAGAATGCTTCCGTTTGCTCAAATTGAGAGTAAGGTGGTTCGGGAAATCACTCGCTTTCCGCGGCCCCACACGACGTGGGGTCGTTCGACGTTGGCTATTGACGTGACGGTCTTAGTCTAACTTCCTCTTTCACTAATGAGGCTCCTGCGGGAGAAAGAGGTCGACGAGATCCCGCATGGTGGTTTTCCTGAGGAAGCTCGACAGCTCGCCCGCGGAAAGCGAGTCGTTCCCCAGACACCCCAAGCTCCCAACAAAATAACGGCCCCATTTACACTAAAATGTCTCAGTTTCGAGTCTTCAACAATCCTGCCCTATTCTTGAACAAGGTTTAGAAAATTTCAGTTAACCTGCAAAACTATAGCATAATCAGTCTTTAGTTTTTATATAGTAACAATAGTAGTAGGTCAAAAGGAAATAACCTTTGACTGGACTAGATTCTATTAGGTAGGTTTCAAAAACAAGTCATAAAACAGTAGGACAACATCATAGACTTGTAATGCAAAGATTCGTTAGCACTTATTATTTGTTTGTCCAAGCGAAGTAAATGGATCGGGAGGGGATCACTTGGAAAGAGTTGATGTTTTTAAAGACATTTCTAAACGGACTGATGGAGATATTTATTTAGGTGTTGTAGGAGCGGTGAGAACAGGTAAATCCACCTTTATTAAAAAGTTTATGGAGCTTGTTGTCCTTCCAAATATCCAAGATGAAGGTGAACGTGCACGAGCCCAGGATGAACTTCCTCAATCTGCAGCTGGTAAGACAATCATGACTACTGAGCCGAAGTTTGTACCAAATCAAGCAGTACAAGTGCATGTGGACGAAGGCTTGGATGTGAATTTCAGAGTTGTAGATTGTGTTGGATATACAGTTGAAGGAGCTAAAGGTTACGAAGATGAAAATGGGCCTCGAATGATTAATACTCCTTGGTATGAGGAACCTATACCATTTCACGATGCGGCAGAAATCGGAACAAGAAAAGTAATCACAGAGCACTCGACAATTGGGGTGGTGGTTACTACTGATGGCACTATTGGAGAAATTCCGAGAATGGATTATGTTGAAGCTGAGGAGAGAGTTGTAGAAGAATTAAAAGAGGTCGGAAAGCCATATATTATGATTATTAACTCCGTTCGTCCTCATCACCAGGACACTGAATTGTTGAGACAGCAATTACAGGAAAAATATGATATACCTGTCATTTCCATGAGTGTAGAGGGAATGAGAGAGAGTGATGTCTACAATGTTCTCCGTGAAGCATTATATGAATTCCCTGTTCTTGAAGTGAATGTTAACTTGCCTAGCTGGGTAATGGTTTTGAATGAAGGGCACTGGCTTCGTAAAAATTATCAAGACGCCATTCAAGACACTGTGAAAGACATTAAGAGATTAAGAGACGTAGACAGGGTGGTCGGACAATTCTCCGATTATGATTATATTGATAAGGCTCAATTAGCTGGTATGGAGATGGGGGAAGGTGTAGCTGAAATTGACCTTCAAGCACCAGATTATCTTTATGATCAAGTACTAAAAGAAATAGTAGGGGAAGAAATTAGAGGTAAAGATCACTTGCTGCAACTTATGCAAGATTTTGCTCATGCCAAACGAGAGTATGACCAAGTGTCTGAAGCTCTTCAAATGGTAAAGCAGACAGGTTACGGTATTGCAGCCCCTGCTCTTGAAGATATGTTCTTAGATGAGCCAGAAATTATACGTCAAGGTTCAAGGTTTGGGGTTCGTTTGAAAGCTGTTGCCCCATCGATTCATATGGTGAAAGTGGATGTTGAGTCTGAATTTGCACCAATTATAGGAACTGAGAAGCAAAGTGAAGAATTAGTTCGATATTTAATGCAGGACTTTGAAGAAGATCCATTATCTATCTGGAACTCAGATATATTTGGTCGTTCGTTAAGTTCCATTGTAAGAGAAGGAATCGGTGCTAAGCTTGCTTTAATGCCTGAAAATGCTCGTTATAAACTAAAAGAAACACTTGAAAGAATTATAAATGAGGGCAGCGGAGGGTTAATCGCGATTATTTTATAAGCGGTTAGCCACCGCTTTTTTTATTTTTTTTTAAGAAATTTTAGAGTTAGAACAATTCCCTAATAGATGTAAAATAGAAAACTTATCCATATGACCACAACCCTTTCATACCAAGGGTTGTGGCTTTTGTTTAATAATTAAAAAAATTATTGTTTTATATCCATAAAAGACCCTGAAGTCTTGGTATATCAGTCTTTTTGTAGAAGAAAGTTTATTGTTTTTATTGAAATCACGCTCCTCATCGTTTAATATAAGGCTTGTCATCAAGTTTTCTTGGTGAAAATACGTATAAGACGTTACAAAAATGTGCACAAATGTAGGTAACAACATGTTTCCAACTTGGCACAAATGAATGCGTAACCATTTCCTGGGAGGAGGTGAATAGCATGAACAAGACAGATCTTATCAATGCAGTTGCAGAGAAAAGTGATCTTTCTAAAAAAGATGCTACAAAAGCTGTAGATGCAGTTTTTGATTCAATCACTGAAACGCTTCAAGACGGTGATAAAGTACAACTTATTGGTTTTGGTAACTTTGAAGTACGTGAGCGTGCGGCTCGTAAAGGTCGTAACCCACAAACTGGCCAAGAAATCGAAATTTCTGCTAGCAAAGTACCAGCATTCAAACCAGGTAAAGCCCTTAAGGATTCCGTAAAGTAATTACATATAGGGCATAATGAGTAAGGCTGACTCAATGTTATGGGTCAGCCTTATTTTCACATACAGATCCTTAATTTGATGTATATGAATTGACACGCATTTTATTTTAAGAGATAGTGAATAAAGATTAGCTCTAGGAGGATTGAGATGAGCAACCAAAAGTCTAGCGGAGATTTTTTTGTAATCAAAGCGCTTGAGGATGGAGTGAATGTAATTGGCCTTACTAGGGGGACCGATACACGATTCCATCATTCCGAAAAACTAGATACTGGTGAGGTTATGATTGCCCAGTTCACAGAACATACTTCAGCAGTTAAAGTTAGAGGGAAAGCAGTAATTCAGACAAGTCACGGCGAGATGAACACCGAGGCAGAGTGACCTGAACGCTCTGCTTTTTCTTTTATACATATATTCATTTAGAATAATTGGGCACACTATAATTACTCATAAATGTGTTGAGACAGTTAGATATGCTATAATAGACAGAGTTAGCCGAGATACGGCACGAAAGGTTTTGGGTGATGTCAGTGAAAGATACAAATGTGAATATTGAACACTTAAGAACTAGTATTGAACATCAAATCCAACATCCTTATTTAGCCAAATATATATCTGATCCCGTAATCTGTGAAGATAAACTCATGTTTCTAACGTCTTTATTGCAAGATACAGACCTAAGTGAAGACAAGCAGAAGCATTATATAATCTCAACGATGCTAGTACAAATAGCTCTAGATACTCATGAACTTGTGAATTCTTCAACAATGAACGAAGAGGACCATGTAACAAAGAGTCGTCAGCTTACCGTATTAGCTGGTGACTATTACAGTGGGTTATATTATTACCTTTTGTCTAAAATAGAGGATTTACCAATGATTCATACACTAGCTTCTGCCATTAAAGAGATCAATGAATTGAAAATGAAGATTTACAATCAAGATTTTCCTTCTATTGCTCAAGTAATGGATGCCTTAAAACAAGTTGAGTCGTTATTGATTCAACGTGTAGCTGAATTTGTAAACCAACCTATGATGAATGAGGTAGCAGGGGACTGGCTTTTAGCTAAAAGATTGCAAGATGAAGATCGTCGCTTTAGAAAACGTGAAAATTCCCCCTTAATTGAATTACTTATTAAAAGTACACTCGTTCATCAAAATGGAGCGCAAGCATTGCGAACAATAGAGAAGTATATGAAAAAGCAAATGGTTTCTGTTGAGCAATCTTTAACTCAATTGCCAGGAAGCTTTAGTACTCTGAAAACGTACCTCCAGCATCATATTTATCATTCATTTTATTTGAAACATCAAGCTGTGGAGGAAGGATAACCAATGGATCAACAAACGAAATCTCAACGTGTTCATCATGTTTTTGAGAAAATTTATAACCGATATGATGTTATGAACTCAATTATTTCCTTTCAACGTCATAAAGCATGGCGTAAAGACGTCATGAATCGAATGAACGTTCAAAAAGGAGAAAGTGCAATAGATGTTTGCTGTGGGACAGGCGATTGGACTTTAGCGCTTGCAGAGAAAGTAGGAGGACAGGGTAGCGTTGTGGGCCTTGATTTTAGCGAGAATATGCTAAGTGTAGGTGTGGAGAAGAAAAACAATCTGAACCTGGATTACGTCGATTTCAAACATGGGAATGCTATGGAACTTCCTTATGAGGATAATAGTTTTGATTATGCTACAATCGGTTTTGGCCTTAGAAATGTCCCGGATTATTTACAAGTCTTAAAGGAAATGACTCGTGTAGTAAAGCCCGGAGGTTTAGTTGTGTGCTTGGAAACATCTCAGCCGACTGCGTTAGGATTCAGGCAAGCATATTATTTTTACTTTCAACACATTATGCCTTTCTTAGGTCGACTTTTTGCGAAAAGTTATGAAGAATATTCGTGGCTTCAAGAATCTGCGAAAGATTTTCCTGGTCGACTAGAATTGAAAAAGATGTTTGAACAAGCCGGATTGAAAGATGTTGAAGTAAAAAGTTACACGGGTGGAGTTGCTGCAATGCATCTCGGAACGAAGCCGTTGAAGTAAGAAAATGATATAAAGGTGACTCCAATGAAATTAGCGATGATCTATCCATACTTAAAACAAGATATTGATAAAATAGAAAAGGCTCTTAATACGACCATTCAAGCTGACCATAGTATTTTAAGAGAAGCTTCTACCCAATTGTTACAGGCAGGAGGAAAGCGAATCCGTCCTGTTTTTGTTTTATTAGCGGCTAAGTTTGGTCACTACGACATTGAAAGAATCAAACATGTGGCTGTAGCTTTGGAACTTATTCATATGGCTTCTCTCGTGCATGATGATGTCATAGATGACGCTGAGCTTAGAAGAGGAGAGCAAACGATTAAAGCTAAGTGGGATAATCGGGTAGCCATGTATTCAGGGGATTACATATTTGCCAGGGCCATTGAGAGTTTGTCTAATCTAGAAAATGTAAAGGCTCACCAGATTCTTTCAAAAACAATTGTTGAGGTCTGTATTGGTGAAATAGAGCAGATTAAGGACAAATTTGATTGGGAACAAAACCTAAGAACTTATCTCCGTAGAATCAAACGTAAAACGGCCCTCTTAATTGCTGTAAGTTGTCGTCTCGGAGCTGTTGCTGCCGGGGCTAATGAAACGGTTGAAAGGGCTCTATTTAAGTACGGGTATTATGTTGGGATGTCTTATCAAGTGATTGATGATGTTTTAGATTTCACTGCGACCGAGAAGGAACTCGGGAAGCCTGCTGGTAGTGATTTAATGCAAGGGAATATTACAATTCCAGTTTTGTATACAATCAAACAAGACGATTCATTCAAAAAAGAATTGAAAGACCTGTTTCAAAAAGAAGAGGTTACTAAAGACGATATGTCTTGGGTAATCGCTAAAATTAAAGATTCAGGAGCTATTGAGCAATCTTTTGCCTTAAGCGAGCAATACCTAGAAAAAGCTTATGAAGCCCTGAATCATCTCCCTGATCAAAAGGAAAAACAAACCTTTATGAAGATTGCTAAATATATTGGCAAACGTAAATCTTAGAAAATGTTTGCTACTTTTCCGAAAATTTGATAGAATTTCATCTGGTTAAACATTTAAACGCTTTCATAATTCTACATAACTAAGAGGTGGAGAAAATGGAAAAAACGTTCATTATGGTCAAGCCAGACGGAGTACAAAGAAATTTAATTGGGGATATTGTGAACAGGTTTGAAAAAAAGGGATTTAAATTAGCTGGTGGGAAGCTAATGCAGATTCCTTCAAGTCTTGCTGAAGAACATTATGGGGAACACAAAGAAAAGCCTTTCTTTGGTGAACTGGTTGAGTTCATCACATCTGGACCTGTTTTTGCTATGGTATGGGAAGGGGACAATGTAATTGCTACAGCCCGTCAAATGATGGGGAAAACCAACCCTTCAGAAGCTTTGCCAGGTACTGTGAGAGGGGACTTTGGATTAACGGTAGGTAAAAATGTTATTCACGGTTCCGATTCTCCTGAAAGCGCTCAGCGCGAAATTGGACTGTTTTTCAATGGGGAAGAACTCCTTAACTATGAGAAAAACGACCAAAACTGGCTTTACTAGAATTCCGTATCAATGAATCTTACTTGAATGGTATGTTGACGGAAACAAAGGATATAAGCAAGAGGCCGTAATCATTTTTTAGATTACGGCCTCTTGCTTATTTTTAGTTAAAACTGTTCACTGTAATAAATTTAAGGTAATTATAAATGTGAATTAGAGTATTTACCTTTAAGTATGGCGTTCTTCAATCATATTTTACATTAGGTGAGCCTTTTATTAATATAGAGATTGAAAGATTGGGTATTAGAGTGGAGGAGAATGAAAATAAATGGCAGATGACTACTATGGATTTATAAACCAAGTCAGGCGTAAAACAGGGGTTGATCTTTCTTTGTATAAAGAGGGACAGATGAAACGTAGGTTGACTACCTTGCGCGATAAGAGAGGCTATACTAGTTTTGAACGATACTTTCAAGCTATCTCAAAAGATGAAGAGTTATTTTTTGAATTTTTAGATCGTATGACCATTAATGTTTCCGAATTTTATAGGAACCAAAAACGTTGGGAAATACTAGAGTCTAAAATATTACCTGATTTAGTGAGGGATAAGAAGACTTTGAAGGTTTGGAGTGCTGCTTGTTCCACTGGAGAGGAGCCATATACAATGGCTATGATCCTAAGTCGTTACTTTCCCTTAACAGATATACATATACTTGCTACTGATATTGATGAGAATGTCATGCAACGAGCAAAAAAAGGGGTATACCCTGAGCGCTCTTTAAAAGAAGTACCTCTTGATATAAGGAATAAATACTTTAAGCAGAAAGGTAACTTGTTTGAAATATCGGATGATATTAAGAAAACCGTAACATTTAAGAAACATAATCTACTTTCTGATCGTTATGAATCTAATTTTGATTTAATCATTTGCAGAAATGTTTTAATTTACTTCACAGAGCCCGCGAAAAATGAAGTCTATAAACAATTTAGCCATTCCTTAAATAAAGGTGGTGTGTTATTTGTGGGAAGCACAGAGCAAATTTTTAACGCACATAACTATCAGTTTGACATCGCTGATACATTTTTTTACAAGAAAAATGGGTAGAAGGTGAGGGGAGAGATCCCTTCGATTGCACCGCAAATATTCTGACTTTTTTGGATTTTTAGATAGATTGTGCAATTTTTCATATTTGATGAACACAGTTCCTAATGGATATGATATAGTAATACAAAATTCATAAAGTATAGCTGAGAAAAGGAGAGTTTAGATGAGATATTTAACTGCAGGCGAATCACATGGCAAACAACTAACCACAATCGTAGAAGGGATCCCTTCCCTCATGCCACTACTAACTGAGGACATCAATGAATCATTAATCCGCAGGCAGGGTGGATACGGACGTGGACGCCGTATGCAGATTGAAAAAGATTTAATCAATATTACAGGTGGCGTCCGACATGGATACACACTAGGATCTCCAATATCATTGGTTTTAACAAATGATGATTTTACTCATTGGAGAAATATAATGGGAGAAGACCCTATAGGTGACGATGAAGAAGTACGTCGCACAATTAGTCGTCCTCGTCCTGGGCATGCAGATTTGAACGGTGCATTAAAATATGGACATAGAGATATGCGAAATGTATTAGAGCGTTCTTCTGCGAGAGAAACTGCTGCACGCGTAGCGGCAGGTGCAATCGCAAAAAAACTACTTGCTGAACTTGATATTAAGATTACAGGTTATGTGAATACAATTGGTGGTATCACAGCTTCTTACGATGAAACGATGTCTCTACAGGAACGTCAGGAGATGTCAGAAGCTTCTCCTGTTAGAACTCTCGATAAAGACGCAGAAGAGAAAATGATGAAGGCTATTGATACAGCAAAGCAAGAAGGGGATTCAATTGGAGGTATTGTCGAAGTAATGGTTGAGGGCATGCCAGCAGGTATTGGCTCATACGTTCAGTACGACCGTAAAATTGACTCTAGGATTGCTGGAAGTGTAGTCAGCATTAATGCCTTTAAAGGTGTTGAGTTTGGGGTAGGCTTTGAAGCCGGTCATCTCAACGGCAGCGAAGTTCATGACGAAATCGCTTGGTCAGAAGAGAGAGGTTATTACCGTAAGACGAATCGTTTAGGCGGATTTGAAGGCGGTATGACTACAGGCATGCCTTTGATTGTAAAAGGTGTGATGAAACCAATACCTACACTTTACAAACCCTTACAAAGTGTAGATATCGATACGAAAGAGCCATTTAAAGCAAGCATTGAACGTTCAGATTCATGTGCGGTTCCAGCTGCTGCAGTTGTAATGGAACATGTTGTCGCATGGGAATTAGCGCGTGCTCTAACAGAACAATTCCCGCATGACCAGTTCCCTAAATTAAAAGAAAGCTTGGATCAGTATCGAGAAGAAATTAGGTGTTTCTAATGGAGCAGCTACAAGTTGAACATGACTCTGGAATATACTCCATAACAATTGGAGCAGGTTTGCGCCATACAATAACAGATTACTTGCCAACTTCGTATAGGCAAGTTTTCGTGATAACAGATAGTCATGTTGCCCCTTTATATCTACAAGATGTAAAAAATGCCTTTTCTAAGGATACGACAGTAACAAGCTTCGTTGTTCCGGCTGGAGAACAGTCTAAAAGTCTATCTGTATTTTATGATTGTCATACCAAAGCTATTGAGAATGGTATAGATCGAGAGTCTTTAATTGTAGCCCTAGGAGGGGGAGTGGTTGGTGATCTTGCTGGTTATGTGGCAGCCAGTTATATGCGAGGCATAGATTACGTTCAGCTTCCAACCACACTACTCGCACATGATAGTAGCGTAGGTGGGAAAGTTGCAATCAATCATGAACTTGGTAAAAATTTAATAGGACATTTCTATCAACCAGTTGCTGTTATTTACGATACTGAAACATTACGTACACTCAGTAAAACTGAATGGCGATCGGGTATGGCTGAAGTGATTAAACACGCTTGGATTGCGCAGGATAAAGCGTTTTTAGAACAATGTTTTAAAATGAATAGCTTTTCGGATATGGAAAGTGAATGGATTAATTCTATTCTTTTACAAGGGGTTGCTGTTAAGGCAAGAATTGTATCGGAGGATGAAAGGGAACAAGGTATTCGCCGTTTTCTGAATTTTGGTCATACACTAGGTCATGCGATTGAAGCAGAGCTTGGATATGGTAAGATCACGCACGGAGAGGCTGTTGCTATTGGAATGGATTTTGCTCTTAAAGTTAGTGAGTCTCATTTTAATACCGACCTTCATCGCCAAACGTATAGAGACTGGATTTCCAAGTATCATTATCCTATTACGATTTTAGATCAGTTAAATAAAGATGAACTGCTACATAGGATGACAAGGGACAAGAAAAATGTTCAATCTGAAATAAGATTGGTCTTATTATCAGAGCAAGGTAAGCCAGAAGTTGTTTCCTTTACAGTGGATCAGATCAAAGAAGAATTAAAAGAGTATCACAAAGAGGTGAGCTAGTTATGATTAGAGGGGTTAGAGGAGCTACAACAGTTAAGGTGAATAGAGCAGAGGAAATTGTGACAAATACTCATATATTGCTAGAGGAAATGATTGTTGAGAATAAGATTGATCCTGAACAAGTGGCATCGATTCAAATTTCTACTACTGAAGATTTAAATGCAACATTCCCAGCAAAAGCGGTTCGCAAAATAGAAGGTTGGACGTTTGTTCCGGTTATGTGTATGAGAGAAATACCGGTCCCCCAATCTCTTGAACGTTGCATTCGAGTTATGATGCATGTAAATACGGAAGCCAGCCAGAGAGATATTCGTCATATCTATCAGTTTGAAGCGAAGCAATTACGTCCGGATCTTATTCAAGAAGAAGGGAAGGGTTTATCATGAGAACAAAACCAATCTTTAATCAATTAAAGCCATATGTTCCAGGAAAAACAATCGATGAAGTGAAAGAAGCATATGGACTAGAGAGAATTATTAAGCTAGCTTCAAATGAAAATCCATTCGGCTTTTCTAGTCATGTGCAAAAACATCTTTCAGATGCGGTTTCGAATCTTGAAATATACCCTGATGGCTACGCTAGAAAGTTAAGAACGAAACTAGCTGCGGAGCTAAATGTTGATGAGACAAAGTTGATCTTTGGGAATGGATCAGATGAGATTATGCAAATCATTTGCCGCACTTATCTAGAACCAGGAACAAATACAATAATGGCAACCCCAACCTTCCCACAATACCGACACAATGCACTCATTGAAGGTGCTGAAGTTCGTGAGGTGCCTTTAGTAAACGGTTATCATAATTTAGAAGAAATGTTATCGATCATCGATGAACAAACACGAGTTATTTGGTTATGTAACCCTAACAATCCTACAGGTAATATTTTCACTCAAGATCAGTTTGACCAGTTTATGAAGAAGTGTCCTGAACATGTACTTGTTGTTCTAGATGAAGCTTATATGGAATATGTTGGATCTGAAGATTTCCCAAATGCACTTGATGCTCTAGGGAAATATGAGAATTTAATTATTACTCGAACTTTCTCAAAAGCATATGGACTTGCTGCTTTACGTATAGGATACGGAGTAGCTCAAGAATCTGTAATTACTAAACTTGAGCCTGCACGTGAACCGTTTAATACATCTGTCATTGCTCAACATGCTGCTGTCTTAGCATTGGAAGACAAACCGTTTATTGAAAAGACTTTTGAGCAAAACGTTGAAACAAAACAAGAATTAGAGACTTTTTGTGACCGTCTCGGGCTACGTTACTACCCTTCTGAAACGAACTTTTTGCTCATTCATTTACCTATAACAGGTGATGAAATGACGGAACACCTTCTACAGAATGGATTCATCGTTCGCTCTGGTGAAGCCCTTGGTATTCCTCAATCCATTCGTTTAACAATTGGGAAGAAAGAACATATGCAACAGGTTATGAACGCAATGGAGCAGAAATTGACAAAGGTAGAAAATAGCTAACCGATGGAGAAAACGTCAATTTTTGTTGTAGGTTTAGGGTTAATCGGGGGTTCGATTGCCCTAAATCTGCAAAATAATAGTAATGTAACCATAATAGGTTTTGACGGAAATGATAAGGCGATTGATTACTCTCTTCAGAACAACATAATTAATCAAAGGGCTAACTCCTTTGAGGATGGTGTATTACAAGCGGACATTGTCTTTCTTGCTACTCCTACTTCGATTACAAGGTCTTATATCCAAAAGCTAGATGACATGGAATTAAACAAAGAAGTTCTTGTGACAGATGTTTGTTCTGTTAAGAAGCCTGTCATGGACACGGCTCAATCGCTAACCAACCAACAAATTGTCTTTGTAGGTGGCCACCCTATGGCAGGGTCACATAAGAATGGTATAGAAGCAGCCAAGGCTCATTTATTCGAAAATGCTTATTATTTATTCATACCTGGGATACATGCCAAAGGGAAACACATTTCCATGCTTGAACAGTTATTAAGCTCAACCAGGAGTTATTTCGTTACTGTCGACGTTGAAGCACATGATCAGATGACTGGAGTTATATCTCATTTTCCTCATTTAATTGCATCAGCGCTTGTACACCAAGCTCGATCGTGGCATAGCACTCATCCTTTTTTACATGAACTTGCTGCAGGTGGATTTAGGGATATTACAAGGATTGCTTCAAGTCATCCAAAAATGTGGAATGATATATTTTTCCAAAATAGAGAGACGATGATTTCCCTACTTACGGATTGGATTCATGAAATGAACCATCTGAAATCACTTGTAGAGACATTGGAACATGATGAATTACATACGTATTTAGAACAAGCTAAACAATATCGTGACGGTCTCCCTGTTAAACAAAAGGGTGCTATTCCATCTTTTTATGATGTTTACGTAGATATTCATGACCAACCTGGTGCTCTTTCTGAGGTCACTCACATTGTGGCACAAGAAACGATTAGTATTGTAAACATTCAAATACTAGAGATCAGGGAAGGAATAACGGGTGCTTTGCGCCTAAGTTTCCAAACAGAAAGAGATCAAAAACATGCAAAAACCCTTCTGCAATCGAACGGATATGAAGTTACTATTGAATAATAAAGGTAGTGAAGATATGGACCAAATGGAAATTCAACCAAGACCACACACCCTTAATGGAACAATACATGTGCCAGGCGACAAGTCAATCTCACACAGAGCAATAATGCTTGGTTCTCTAGCTGAAGGTAAAACAACAGTGAAACGTTTTTTGACAGGTGAAGATTGTTTGACAACGATCCAAGTATTTCAATCAATGGGTGTTCACATTGAACAAAACGATGATACGGTTAAGATTGACGGAAAGGGGCTACATGGTCTTTCAGAACCGGTGACTCCTTTAAATTTAGGTAATTCAGGGACAACGACCAGATTGCTTCTTGGTATACTAGCTGGTACATCAAACCACTATACTTTATTCGGAGACCCCTCCCTTTCTAAGCGTCCTATGAATCGTGTTGTTGATCCTCTGCGTGAAATGGGAGCTTTGATTGATGGTAGGGAGCATGGGAACCTTTTACCTTTAAGTATTAGAGGCCAAGGTTTAAAACCTATTCACTATCGCTTGCCAGTCAATAGCGCGCAGGTTAAATCAGCTATTTTGCTTGCTGGTCTATTTGCAAATGGAACTACTACAGTAATGGAGCCTGTTAAGACTCGAGATCATACAGAACGCATGCTAGAGGCGTTTGGCGTAAAAGTGAAGCGGGAAGAAGATCTCATTCATATTTCAGGAGGTCAGACCTTGACCGGAGTGGATATTGAAATTCCTGGTGATATATCTTCTGCTGCATTCTTTATGTGTGCAGCCGCTTTGAAAAAAAATAGTGAGATTACATTAAAAGATGTAGGATTAAATCCTACCCGCACAGGCATCATTGATGTTCTTAAAGATATGGGAGTAAGTATGGCAATAAATACTACCCGTCATATTGGAGATGAACCAGTAGGTGATATTACTGTGAAGGGTGGTTCAATTCACGGGACTACATTATCAGGTGATTTGATTCCCCGTTTAATTGATGAGTTACCAATAATTGCTCTTGTGGCTTCAAGAGCTGAGGGTAAAACCATTATTAAAGATGCAGAAGAACTAAGGTACAAAGAGACGGATCGTATACAAGCTGTTGTGGATACCCTGAAACAGATGGGGGTAAAGGTGGAGGCTACTAAAGATGGGATGATAATTGAAGGTTCTACAAATCCTTTGAAGGGTGGCACCTACTCTTCTTACCACGACCATAGAATTGGAATGATGGTGGCTGTTGCATCACTTGTATGTGAAGAAAAGATCATGCTAGATCATCCATCGTGTATTTCTATTTCTTATCCGAATTTCTTTGATCACTTAGATGCTTTATACACTAAAGGTTAATTGAATAAGCTGTTGAGATTAAAGTATTGATAATAAAAGCATAACGAACACGAAGCCTTCATACCTTGTACCAAAAGCTAGTAAAGGGGACAAGTTGTATGAAGGCTTATTGTATACAAGCAGAGCAAGCTTTAGTGAATAAAGAATGGAAACCACTAACCATGGGAATAAAGGATGGGAAATGGATACAGTCGTATAAGTTAAATCGAAACACCTATACCTCTATTATAGACCCTTTATGGATTGCACCAGGTAAAGTTCATATAGACTTACAGTTTCCTCTTTATCAAACTGAATATCAATCCGCTCTAGTAAGGCGTTATATGTTCAGAGGCGCAACCTTACTGGTTGTCCAGTGCCCCATTACTTCAACGAGAAATATGGTGGAAGAATTCCAAAAGATGAAGTTTACCTTAGATGGTCTTGGTCTAGATTATATGATTGCCCCTCTTGTACCTCTTACAAAGTTGACTCCTGAAATGGTACGTTATTTTGGGATAGAACGTGTACCCTTCTTATTATTTCAGGTTCAATCTAATGAAGAGATGATTAATAAGTTGTGGGGATGGATTGCTCAAGCTCAAGATCCTTCTTTTTTGCCAATCGCACCTGTAGTATCTAAGGAAAACTCTACTTCTTATAAAGACTGGTTAACTATAGCGAACTATCATAATGTTCGAACGCTGCCTAAGGTTTTAGATGAATGTCCTATAGTAAAAGAAAATTTAAGAGCGACAGGAATTTATCCATATAAAGGAGAATTTATGTATTCAGGAGATGCGGATTTCAATATTTTTCGGATACAATCACACACACAAATTGATACACCTGATCAAATGTTTTATCATAAAGCTATTCCATGTGTTACAGTGTTACGTGGTCAAATTATTCGTTCTCATGTTGAGGTATATGATATGGAAGGGGTAGGTTGTTACATGAAAGCTTCCATCCCAAACCATTTTATGAGTTGATGAAAGGGTGTAGACATGCAAGGCATAGAACAAGCCATTCAATATATGAATGCAGGAAAAACAAAACAAGCTGTAGAAACACTACGTACAGAGTTATCCCGTGCGGGTGATGAAGAGAAATATACAATAGCTGAAATGTTTATGCAGTGGGGGATGGTTGAAGAAGCTAAAGACGTTTTAGAGGAGCTTAAACAACGTTATCCAGGTGAACATGAATTAACGCTTTTACTTGCTGAAATTTACGTAGATCAGGAAGATGATGAAAAGGCAATTGATCTTTTAAATCAAATTCCTGAAGAGGATGAACAATATTTAGGAGCTCTTATACAATTAGCAGATCTTTATCAAACGCAAGGCCTTTTCGAAGTTTCTGAACAGAAGCTGCTGTTAGCAAAGAATATTTCTCCTAATGAACCTGTTATCGACTTCGCTTTAGGCGAACTTGCTTTCTCGGTTGGAGAGTATCAAAAGAGTATTCCTTATTACGAGAAAGCTTTACGTCGTGACCAAAAGATGGGTGAAACGGACATTACTTTACGTCTCGCGGAAGCATTTGCTATTGAAGGTGACTTTGATCAAGCTTTAGACTACTTCCAAGCTGCTGATGAAATGACTCCAGATATTCTATTCCGTTATGGTTTCACTGCTTATCAAGCTAACCGCGTGGATATTGCTATCCGCGTATGGAACAAGCTAATTGAAGAAGACCCATTCTATCAATCTGCTTACCCTCTACTTGCTGAAGCATATGAATCAGAGGGTATGATTGAAGAAGCCTATGATGCAGCAAACAAGGGATTAAAGAAAGACGAATTTAATAAAGACCTGTTTTATTTAGCAGGAACGTTAGCATTTCGTCTCACGAAGAAGCAAGAGGGATATCAGCATATCAGGCAGTCTTTATCAATCGATCCAGGGTTCAAAGAAGCTGCTTTATTCTTAGTAGAGCGCCTAAAAGAAGATGGAGATTACGAAGCCATAAAAGACATTTTAGAGTACCTTATTGAAATGAATGAAGAAGAACCTCTGTACAAGTGGTATCTAGCTCAGGCAAATAATGAATTAGAACAATTTAAAGAGGCATTAAACGACTATCAAGAAGCATATAATACCTTTAAAGATGATAGTGACTTCCTAAAAGAATATGGCTATTTCCTTGTAGAAGAAGGAAGAGTGAAGGAAGCTCACAGTGTATTTGAGCGTTATCTCACCATAGAACCAACTGATGAAGAAGTGGAGACATTTATGGCCCGTTTACAGTCTGGTGACGAGGAATAGGTATTTCTCTGTTTAAAAAGGAGGGCATAAAAGTGAAAATGCCGGTCTCGGTAGAGGATAAAAAGGAATTTGTTCGTTGGTTTCTAAATCATTTTCAATTGAAACGTAGGGAAAGTGTATGGATCCTAAATTATTTAATCAACCATGATTCAATTATGGAGAACGTACACTTTGTTGAAGAAGCTCGGTTCTGTCCAAGGGGTATTGTTATTTCAACTCATTGCGTTGATGAAGTCCCTTTTCGCTTCTATAAGGATCAAATCATGACAACAGATGCAGAGAAGTCTTTTCATGATATTCGTCTAAATCGAAATGAACCCGTATATATCCAACTCAATTTCAAAAAATCTCACCAGAGCGCCTCTTATGCAGCCGTTTTGGAGGAAAATCCTTTTATGCCTCAAGATTACTTTATCACCGAGAAGGATCAAGAATTAGCTGAATTGGTTTTGCAGACGTCCATTTCGAACTACCAAACTCAAAAGCTTAGAAGAAAGATTGACCGAGCTTTAGACAGTGGCGATAAAAAAACGTTCGAAAGATTAAGTGAACAGTTAAATGAACTCAAGAGAAATGTAACTCCCTAATTCTATTAGGGGGTTCATTTTTTTAACAGAGGATAAATTCAGAAAACAATGGCAGATTTAATGATTAAACCTTTCGATTTCATGAACGAGAGGCTATAATGAAAGGGAAGAATTGAAAGAAAGGGGGGGAATGCATTGAAATGGAACGGACAAGATGTGTCATTGTATTCACAATCTAAAGAATTTGTGGATACTGGAATTGTACCACTTATCCCTTATTCACTATCAGGTTCACAGAAAGAGCTAATGCAGTTGGCAAATCAGTCTGAACTATTAACGTTGTTTATGAAAGAAGTAGAAGAAGAATATAGAGGAAGAATTTTTTTGGCTCCTTCCTATACGTATCTTAAAGAAACGTCTATTGATAAAGAAATTGAACGTATTAATGAGTGGACAGAGAGAATGGAAGAAGAAGGCTTTAAGCATCTTCTTTTCTTCACGTTTGATCAACAATGGAAAAAAGCCGAGAGAAAACTAAATCCTTCTTTAATTTGGCTACCTCTTCCTCAAGTGGATAATATACATAATGAAGAAGCTAAAAAAGTCCTTCGATCTCAAATTGATCAAGTAACCGAATTAATTACAGCATATTGGCAAGAATAATTTCTAAAGCGATTTCAATTCCAATATTGACCGTCTAATTAGTTTGCGCTATCATTATAATGTCCTAGTAAACTGTGTGAATATTTACCATGAATGTTGGATCATATTGGATAGAGGGGGGAAAACAATGAGCGATAAAAAACAACCAGTATCCCGCCGTCAGTTTCTGAACTACACGCTTACAGGTGTAGGAGGGTTTATGGCAGCGGCTATGCTTTCGCCGATGGTTCGAATGGCAGTGGATCCAGTTCTTCAGCCGAAAGAAGGTGGAGAATATCACGCTACGGGTACCGAAGTTAAAAACATTACGGAAGAACCAACCCGTGTAGATTTCTCTTACGAACAACAAGATGCGTGGTATGTATCTGAAGTATCGAAAACAGCGTGGGTTTACAAAAATGAAAGTGGAGATGTAATTGCATTTTCACCAATTTGTAAACACTTAGGATGTATTGTGAAATGGGAAGGCGGTCAGGGTAACGAAAACCAATACTACTGCCCTTGCCACGGAGGTCTTTATAGGAAGAATGGAGAGAACGTACCGGGTACACCTCCATTAGCTCCGCTAGATCAATACAAAGTCAAAATTCAAGATGGCATGCTGTACTTAGGAGAAGTCATTCCAAATAAGGTGGTGTAATTCATGCTTCAAAAACTTTACGATTGGGTGGACGAGCGTGTCGATATTACACCGTTATGGCGTGATATTGCGGATCACGAAGTTCCTGAACACGTGAACCCTGCTCATCATTTTTCAGCATTCGTTTATTGTTTCGGAGGGCTGACGTTCTTCGTAACCGTTATTCAAGTATTATCTGGTATGTTCTTGACAATGTATTATGTACCAGACATTGAAAATGCATGGGAGTCTGTTTACTATCTCCAAAAAGAGGTAGCTTACGGTCAAATTGTACGTGGTATGCACCACTGGGGTGCAAGTCTCGTAATCGTGATGATGTTCTTACATACATTACGTGTATTCTTCCAGGGAGCTTATAAGAAACCACGTGAATTAAACTGGGTAGTAGGGGTACTAATTTTCTTTGTTATGCTCGGTCTTGGTTTCACAGGTTATTTGCTTCCATGGGATAATAAAGCATTCTTCGCTACACAAGTAGGTCTTCAAATCGCCGAACAAACACCGCTTATAGGTACGGAAGTGAAGACGCTACTGGCTGGGGATCCGGATATCGTAGGGGCACAAACGTTAACTCGTTTCTTTGCTATCCACGTATTCTTCCTACCAGCTGCATTATTCGGATTAATGGCAGCTCACTTTGTTATGATTCGTAAACAAGGAATTTCTGGTCCACTTTAGGACTTGATTGATGTAAAGGAGGGATCGCTGTGCATAGGGGAAAAGGTATGAAGTTTGTCGGTGACTCGCGTGTCCCGGCTGAGAAGAAACCTAATATACCAAAAGACTATTCGGAATACCCTGGTAAAACAGAGGCATTCTGGCCAAACTTCTTATTAAAAGAATGGCTGGTTGGTGCTGTTTTCCTAATTGGATTTTTAACACTAACGGTTGTAGCTCCATCACCGCTTGAAAAACTAGCCGATCCAACAGATGCTGGTTACATTCCGTTACCAGACTGGTACTTTTTATTCCTTTACCAGTTCTTAAAATATGAGTTTGCAAGTGGACCATATATCGTATTAGGTGCATTTATTATTCCTGGTCTTGCATTTGGTGCACTATTATTAGCTCCATTCTTAGATACAGGAAAAGGACGTCGTCCATTTGAACGTCCTATTGCGAACGCTATGATGTTAATTGGTTTAGCGGCTACTGTTTTCTTAACATGGGAAGCAGCAGACCATGTAGACTGGGAACAGCGCGCTAAGTCAGGTCAAATTGTAGAAGATGTTGAAATTGATAAGTCATCTGATGGATACAAAATCTACTCTCAAAACTGTGCTTCCTGTCATGGTGACAATCTTGAAGGTGGAAATGGCCCAGCATTAATTGGTGTTGAGTATTCTGCTGATGAGATTAAGGATATTGCACAGAATGGAATTGGCGGAATGCCTGCTAACATATTCCAAGGTTCTGATGAAGAATTAGACAAACTCGCGAACTTCATTACAGGTGTTGAAAGTGAAGGAAGCGAATAAATAAGTTATATGAAAGGGAGCTGGCTTTGTGGTCAGCTTCTTTTTCTCGTTATAGAAAAGGAGGGATGACGTGCTTCGTTATCTTTTATCGTTCAAACCATTTGTTTTACTTTTACTAATCGTGAATATTTTAGGAACTATATATGGGTATTGGTGGTATAAAAGTCAGCTTGAAATAACACCAACAATCTTTTTGCCATTTGTACCTGATAGTCCAACAGCAAGTTTGTTTTTTTGCATATTCTTATTCTTCTTCTTGATAAAGAAAAGTGTTCCGCTGATAGAAGCACTTGCCATTATTACTTTATTTAAGTATGGAATATGGGCGGTTGTGATGAACATTTTGACGTTAATTGTGACAGGATATCTTCCGTGGCAGGGGTATATGTTAATTGCTTCTCACGGGGCAATGGCTATTCAAGGTTTACTATATGCTCCTTATTATAAAATTAAAGTTCTTCATATCGTTATTGCTGGTATTTGGACATTACACAATGACATAATCGATTATGTGTTTGGAATGATGCCAATTTATTCGAAATTAAGTGACTTTAGTCAAGAAATAGGTTATTTCACATTCTGGCTAAGCTTACTTTCGATTTGGATTGCCTATTTCCTAACTATTCATCTTAAACGTAAACAAGCGAATCCTCTATAACTACTTGTACTAATTCTACTTATCCTCTCATACATTGAAGCAAGAGTGGTTTGAGAGGGGAGCGTTATGAAACAGATACAAAAGAAAATATTATGGGGATTGCTGGTCTGTTTTGGACTTAGCTTGTTTCACATCGGGTATAGTAGTGCTACATCTTTTTCAGATGAGATGAAAGAGAATACCTATCGCTTCTTACAGTACGTCGAAGAAGGTAGATATGAGGCAGCTGATGCAGTTTTAATTAAATTGAGAAGAGATTATAGTATCGACGATAAAGAATATAGTGTGGTGTTTCAGGATGTTTTAAACGAAGCTCAGAAAGCGCTGATTGATCCTCAGGCGGTTCCGGAGGAGAAATATCATAAAAGTCTCACAGTTGTGCTACTTTATGAGGCTACGTGGAATAAAGTAGATCCTCTTTGGTTATCGTGGAAAGATCATTTGTTAACGGAAATGACGAATGCTTCTTTAAAAGATAACGTCAGACTTCAAAAAGTATATTCTTTATATGAACGACTCCTTCCAGCGGTAAAAGTATCAGGAACAGAGGAGAGCGTTCATATATTGGAAAAACACATGAAAGAATTGCGAGAAATGCAATTACCTACTAGTGATGACTTACAAGAAAATCAGATAAGTGTGTTTGCCCAAGAGGTGAAAGAGGTTGAAGTGAAACGTAAAAAAAGTTTAACAGAAGAACCAGGTTTTATCTGGCTGATGGGTTCTGTTGGCAGTTTAATTTCATTCACATTAATGTATGTAGGTTGGAGAAAATATAAGGGTGAAAAAACGGATGACACCGAAAAAAAGAGAGAGCGGGATAGTTGACTTTCCCGTCTCTTTTGACTAAAATTGACCTTAATAAGATCTTTATATAAAGGTCGATTACATTAGTGGAGGAATGAATAGATGGGTCAATATCTAATTTATTTGGCTTTAATCATTATCATCCCGATTTGGGCGCAAATGAGAGTGAAAAAAACGTATAAGCGATATTCGAAAGTCCGGAACGAATCAAATATGACCGGGGCAGAGGTAGCCCGTAAAATATTAGATGAGAATGGACTCTCTAATGTTCAGGTCGAAGAAGTTAAAGGTACGTTATCCGATCACTATGATCCTCGGAGTAAAGTTGTCCGATTATCTTCAGGGAACTACCACGAACCATCCGCAGCTGCACAAGCTGTAGCAGCTCACGAAGTAGGACACGCCATTCAGGATGCTGAAGCCTATGCCTTTTTACGATTTAGGCATGCTCTTGTACCTGTAGCAAGCTTTGGCTCAAATGCTTCCATTTTCTTAATTATCGCTGGTGCTTTCTTTAGCCAAGTACTATTAGGAGTTGGAATTGCATTCTTCGCATTAGCTGTATTGTTCCAATTCGTTACGCTTCCTGTTGAATTTAATGCCTCAAATAGAGCAATGAACCAGCTTGTATCTTCTGGTATCATTCGTAATAATGAGGAGCGTCAAACTAAGAAAGTTCTAAATGCAGCGGCTTGGACGTATGTAGCGAGCGCTCTAGTAGCTCTACTTGAACTAGTGCGCCTTGTACTCTTATTCACTGGGATGAATGAAGATTAATAAAAGGTAAAAAACGCTTAGAGCAGGTAATGGGCTCTAAGCGTTTTTTCGTTCAGCGAATTTATATTTAGAAAAGCTAACAACAAAAAAGAGCTTCAATATTATTTGAGCTCTTCTTTGTATCTCATTCATGTTATCGTTCAATCGGGTTTTTATCTTCATCTAGGGTAAACCCTTCACCAAGGACATCATGAACAGATGTAACTGCTACAAATGCATGTGGATCGATTGAATTAATAATGTTTTTTAACCGGACAATTTCATTTCGAGCTACTACGCAGTATAAAACATCACGGCTTTCACCCGTATAACTCCCTTTTCCAACTAAAATTGTAACTCCCCGGTCCATATCTTTCATAATTTTATCTGATACAGCATTAGAGCGTTCAGATATAATTGTGGCTCCTCTAGCTGCGTATGCACCTTCTTGAATAAAGTCAATCACTCTCGCGCCTACAAAGACAGCTACAAGGGTGTACATACCTTGAATATAGTTTAGGTAAATCAGTACGGAAGCTAATATGACAAATGCATCGAATAAAAACATGGTTCGTCCCATACTCCAGCCTGCATATTTATGGACGAGTCGTGCAATAATGTCGACTCCACCAGTTGTCCCGCCGTTCCTGAAAATAATACCAAGGCCAACCCCTATGAAGACCCCGGCCATTAGAGAGGCGATAATCATTTCATCCTTTAAGGCAAATTCTACATTATTCATAAATATAGGGAACTCAAATATCCACAAGAAGAATGAAACAGCAAAGGTTCCTATGAGTGAATAAATCAACGTTGTTTTCCCAAGCAGCTTCCATCCTAGGAAGAATACCGGAATGTTTAAGACTAAGTTCATAATTGCAATATTTAGACCGAAGTGGTCAAGAATAAGTAATATACCCGTGAAGCCACCTTCTGCTAGATCGTTTTCCATATTAAAATAAAGGACACCAAAGCTGAATATAGCGGAACCGAGTAGAATCAATAGGATGTTTTTAATTTTAACCCCCATCTTCATCAAGAAGCGCCTCCTTTCGTCACACTCCATCCATTATAGTCAAACAGAGATAAAGGAGCAATAATAGTGAAAAAAATTTGTCAAAAGCCCGCCTTTTAGCTAACATGATAAGAGATTACATATGAAAGTTGTAGAAATGAGGGTTCCTATGAAATTTCAATCAAACGCACTAACATCAAAAGAGATGCAAGAACGCGTTGATGCTTATATATCGCAATTTAAAGAAGGATATTTCTCACCTCTAAGTATGATGGCTCGTATGACAGAAGAAGTAGGAGAACTTGCTAGAGAGGTCAATCATCATTACGGTGAAAAACCAAAGAAATCTTCTGAAGATGATAATTCTATGGAAGAAGAGCTCGGAGACCTTTTGTTTGTGATGCTGTGCTTTGCAAATTCCTTAGATATTGATATGACGGAAAGCTTTGAAACTGTTATGAATAAATTTGAAACAAGAGATAAAGATCGCTGGACGAAGCTCGATTATGAGGAGGACCTTAATAATGACTAATACGAAAATAATAGTGGCAGGACCAAGGGGCAAGATGGGTAGAGAGGCTGTTAAGATGATCCACAACACAGACCACTTTACGCTTGTTGGTTGTGTGGATCATAAAAACGGTGGATTAAGAGTAAAGGATATCGAGGGTTTGCCTGATACAGATGCTCCAATATATCAAGATATTGAGCAATGCTTTAAGAGAATAGAAGCAGATGTATTAGTAGACCTTACTACACCTGAATTTGGCTATAAACACACAAAGCTTGCACTCGAACATGGAATCCGTCCTGTAGTTGGGACTACGGGCTTTACAAAAGAACAGCTCCATGAACTAGAGCAATTAACTGAAGAAAAAGAACTTGGTGTCGTCATCGCACCGAACTTCGCTCTAGGCGCAGTTCTAATGATGCAATTCTCAAAATGGGCAGCAAAATACTTCCCAGACGTTGAGATTATTGAGCGTCATCATGATCAGAAACTAGATGCACCTAGTGGTACTGCAGTAAAAACAGCAGAATTAATTCAAGAAGTACGAGAGGCTAAGCAGCAAGGTCATGAAGAAGAAAAAGAAACACTAGCAGGCGCTCGCGGTGCTGATGTTGATGGTATGCATATTCATAGTGTTCGTTTGCCAGGATTGGTCGCCCACCAAGAAGTGATGTTTGGGTCTAGCGGGGAAACGTTGACGATTAAACATGATTCCATAAATCGTGAATCCTTTATGACCGGTGTTAAATTGTCTGTTGAGAAAGTGATGGAATTAAACGCATTTATCTATGGGTTGGAAAATTTATTAGAGTAGGGAGTAGGTAGTCATGAATATCGCATTAATCGCACACGATCAGAAGAAAGAAGATATGGTTCAATTTGCTACAGCTTACCAGCATATTTTAGGACAACATAGCCTTTTTGCTACTGGTACAACAGGAACCAAGATTACAGAAGCCACAGGATTATCACTACATCGCTTTCAATCAGGCCCTCTTGGTGGCGATCAACAAATTGGTGCTTATGTTGCACAGAATGACATGGATGTTATTTTATTCTTTCGGGATCCTTTAACTGCTCAACCTCACGAGCCAGATGTTAGTGCATTAATGCGTTTATGCGACGTCTATCAAATCCCGCTTGCAACCAATTTAGCAGCCGCGGAAATAATGGTGAGAGCCATTGAACATGGTGATTTCCATTGGAGAGAGATCATTCATAAGAAAAAGCAGCAAGGGTGAAACGAGTATGGAAAGAACAAAGATCGGTATAACCTGTTATCCAACAGTTGGAGGATCTGGGGTTATCGCGACAGAACTTGCGAAGTTGTTAGCTGAAAAAGGGTATGAAATACACTTTATCACATCTAATATCCCGTTTCGGTTAAAAAGAATTTATCCAAATATTTATTATCATGAGGTAGAGATGACGCATTATCCGGTCTTTCAATATCCCCCGTATGATTTAGCTTTAGCTAATAAAATGGCTGAGGTCATTAATCGAGAGAAGATAGATATATTGCATGTTCATTATGCAATGCCTCATGCGATCTGTGCCATATTGGCGAAAGAAATGATTCATCACGACGTAAAAATTGTCACGACATTACATGGAACGGACATAACGGTTCTTGGAGTCGATCCAAGTTTACAAAATATGATACGATTTGGAATCGAACGTTCTAACCGTGTTACGGCAGTATCTAGAAGTCTCGTCAATCAGACGAAAGAGATGCTTAATGTTGAAAGAGAAATGGATGTTATTTACAACTTTGTGGACGAACGAGAGTACCGTGAGCGTGATGAATCTCATTTGAAAGAAGAATACGGTATTGAAGAAGATGATAAGGTTATTATACATATTTCGAACTTTCGCCAAGTGAAGCGAGTTCCTGATGTCATAAAATCTTTTAAAACAATCCGTGAAAAATCTAAAGCAAAACTTCTTTTAGTTGGGGATGGGCCAGACTATTATAAAACTTGTCAACTTGTTAACGAACTTGGCTTAAGAGAAGATGTATTATTTCTCGGTAAACAAGAAAATGTCTCTGAACTTCTTTCTATATCTGATTTGAAACTTCTTTTATCTGAGAAAGAGAGTTTTGGACTTGTTTTACTAGAAGCAATGGCTTGTGGTGTACCTTGTATTGGAACAAACATCGGAGGCATTCCAGAAGTCATTGTACATGAGGAAACTGGATATATATGTGAGGTAGGGGACACTGAAGAAATCGCCGAACATGCGTTACGCCTTCTTTCAGATGGTGCTAAGTGGGAAGAATTCTCTCGTAAAGGGCTAGAACGTGTTCGTAGCGAATTTCTTTCTGAAACAATTGTTAAACAATACGAAGAAGTCTATTCAGATTTACTAGAGGAAAGCGTATGAATAAGAAGCTCGAAAAGCCTTTTTTAGAGGCATTACCTGTGTTGTTTATCTTGATGAAGCAAGGACATGAGGCTTATTTCGTAGGCGGTTCTGTACGAGATCATATCATGGAAAGAGAGATAGGTGATATTGATATCGCCACCTCTGCTCGACCAGAACAAGTACAAGCTCTTTTTGAGAAGGTAATCCCTGTTGGCATTGATCACGGAACAGTAGTTGTTAATTACGAGGGAAATACTTATGAAGTGACTACCTATAGAGTCGACGGTGAATATAACGATTATCGTCATCCTGATGAAGTAAAGTATGTAGCGACTATTGAAGAGGACTTATCTAGAAGAGACTTCACAATGAATGCAATTGCTATGAGCTATAAAGGGGAATTTATTGATCCTTATGGTGGTAAAGAATCGATAGTTAATCGTTCCATAGAAACTGTAAGAGATGCAGCTGAACGTTTTCAAGAAGATCCTCTTCGGATGATGAGAGCGCTTCGATTTACAAGTCAACTAGGGTTTACGATAAGCAGGTCTACCTTTCAAGCTGTTCAAGATTATGCCTATCTACTCGACAAAATTGCAGTAGAGCGTATAGCAGTAGAATTTGAGAAATTCTTAATGGGAGAGTGGGTTCAATCTTCTTTTGAACATTTGATTAAATCCAACCTCCCTCAATACATGCCTGTTTTCACTACCCACCCTTATTTGATGGATAAAAGTAAGGAGTTAAGTTGGGAACCTTTGAATGGACTAGAAGAGGCTTTTGCGATTTTCGTACTTTCTAGTCATGAACTATCTGTTTCCTTATTTAGTGAACAATGGAAATGCTCAAGGAAGGTTAAAAAGGAATCTGAAGTATTGGTGAAAGCCTATAATCTGTTAAGAACCGAGCCTTTAAAATGGGTTGTATATCAACTAGGGAAAGAACGTTTAATCTCTTTTAAAAGAATTTTATCCATTTTGAAGGAGCAAGAGTGTCAGGTGGAAACCCTAAGAGAAATTTCACTAGATCTACCTATATCTTCTAAAAGCGAACTTTCTATTTCTGGGAATGATATGAAAAATTGGTTTCCCGATCAAAAACCTGGACCTTGGATAAAAGCACATATGGACAAGGTTGAGCGAGCTGTTGTAATAGGGCATCTTAAGAATGAAAAGGAAGCAATTGAAATGTGGGTGAAGCAATGGAATCAACAAGAGGGAAGCTGATCGAAATATTATCTAATCATCCAGAAGAATATCTTTCTGGACAAAAGCTTTCACAACAATTAAATATTAGCCGACCGGCTGTTTGGAAACATATGAAGGAATTGGAGAAAGATGGTTATGGAATTGAAGCTGCTCCAAGAAAAGGATATAAAATCATGACTTTTCCTGACAAGGTTAGTACGAATACCCTTTCTTGGGGATTAAAGACTAAGTGGTTAGGTCAAGAGATGATCCATAAACCTAGCGTAACATCAACACAAGTTATCGCTCATCAAGAAGCACAAGCCGGAGCAATACACGGTACGGTTATTGTAGCTGACGAACAGACTCAAGGACGCGGACGTTTAAATCGTTCCTGGCATTCTCACAAAGGGGACGGAGTGTGGATGAGTATTATTTTGCGACCGAAGTTTGAGCCTCATAAATCCCCTCAAATTACTCTTCTGGCTGCTACGGTATTAGCTGAAGTGTTTAAAACATATTGTGGAATTTCACCCCAAATCAAATGGCCAAATGATTTATTAACGGGTGGAAAGAAACTTTCAGGGATCTTAACAGAACTACAGGCCGAGCAAGATCAAATTAATTATATCGTACTCGGTATGGGTATTAATGTTAATCATAGTGTAGAACAGTTTCCAAAAGAAATTGTGGACCAAGCAACCTCATTAAAAATTGAAACAGGTGAGAATTGGGAGATACACACACTTATCCAACAAATTTTAAATACATTTGAAAAACGATATGAGGAATTTATAGAAGAAGGTTTTAGAAGTGTGAAACTTCGTTGGGAAGCCTTTGGTTATCGAATCGGTGAGCATGTTGAAATCACGACACATCAGCAAGAATGGAATGCTTTGATTATGGGCATTGAGCATGATGGAGCGCTTAAAGTTCGGGATGAAGAAGGAAAAGAACATGTTTTGTATTCAGCAGAAATTAAGTGGAGAAGGGGAGAAAAATAATGCTTACCCATACCAAGCTTAAAAAAATGAAAGAAGCTAAAGACCCCATTGTGATGCTAACAGCATACGATTATCCAACAGCCAAGTTAGCTGAATCATCGGGCGTTGATATGATCTTAGTTGGTGACTCATTAGGTATGGTGGTCTTAGGGTATGAATCTACCATCCCAGTAACAGTAGATGATATGATTCATCATGGGAAAGCTGTACGCAGAGGAGCTAAAGAGACTTATTTGGTTGTGGATATGCCGTTTATGTCCTATCATGCTTCTTTATCTGAAACGATGGAGAATGCCAAGCGAATAATGCAAGAGACAGGAGCTCAAAGCCTTAAACTTGAAGGAGCGGGCGATGTGCTTCCTGTAATGAATAAACTAACAATGGCAGGAGTGCCGATTGTGGCTCACCTTGGACTAACACCTCAATCTGTGAATGTATTAGGGGGATACCGAGTTCAAGGAAAAGACATTGAAGCTGCTGAAGCTCTTATGGAAGATGCGAGGCAAGTTGAGAAGAATGGGGCGATTGCTTTAGTGTTGGAATGTGTCCCTAAACAGCTTGCTGCTTTAATTCAGGAAGAATTATCAATTCCTGTAATAGGAATAGGGGCAGGTGAGGGTACAGATGGACAAGTACTCGTCTTTCATGATGTGGTAGAGTTTGGTGTGGATCGGTTACCTAAGTTCGTTAAGTCATACGCTGACCTTAATGGAACAATAACAAATGCTTTATCCACCTATGTTCAAGATGTGAAGAATAAATCATTTCCTACAAATGATCATAGCTTTCAAATGAAAGAGGAACTGATCCCTTCCCTTTACGGAGGAACACATAAATGAAAGTAATCAAAAGCATCTCAGAGATGCAAGCTTATATGAGAGAGAAGGTTAAAGAAGGTAAAGTAATTGGTTTTATTCCTACTATGGGTTACTTGCATGAAGGTCATCAACAGCTCATGAGAGAAGCAAAAAAAGAATGCGATTTTGTTGTGACGAGTATCTTCGTTAATCCACTACAGTTTGGACCAAATGAAGATTTCGATCGATATCCACGAGATGAAAATCATGACCTTCAGATAGCAGAGCAGGAGGAAAATGATATTTTATTTTTCCCCCATGTAGGTGAGATGTATCCAACGGAACAGTCTGTTAAAATGACCGTTCATAAAAGAGTAAACGCTCTATGTGGCAAATCGCGAGTAGGGCATTTCGATGGAGTTGTGACGGTATTGGCAAAGCTCTTCAACATCGTGATGCCCGACAAGGTTTACATGGGAATGAAGGATGCTCAGCAAGTAGCGGTTGTAGATGCACTTATTGAAGATTATAATATTCCAGTAAAGCTAGTTCCTGTTCCAACAGTAAGAGAAGAGGATTATTTAGCTAAAAGTAGCAGGAATGTTTATCTAAATGCATTAGAAAGAGAAGAAGCTCCCTATCTATATCAAGCTCTCTTACATGGAAAAACTTTGATTGAAGAGAATGTCGAAAAATCACCTCAAGCTGTTATTGAGGCTGTTTCGCACTTCATTAAAACACATACCCATGGTAAAATAGACTATGTTGATATCTTGTCATACCCTCAACTTGAGTCATTAGAAGTTTGTAGGGGAGACATGATTATAGCTGTGGCTGTTCATTTTGAAAAGGCCAGGTTAATCGATAATATTCGAGTGTACCAGTAACGGATATATATATATAGGGGGAGAAGAGATGCTACGCACCATGATGAAATCGAAAATTCATCGGGCCCGTGTGACAGAGGCAAATTTGAATTATGTAGGCAGCATTACGATAGACCAACACATTTTAGAGAAAGTTGGTATATTGCCTCATGAGCAAGTGCAAATTGTAAATAATAATAATGGAGCTCGTTTAGAAACATATGTAATACCAGGTGAGAGGCACAGTGGAGTGATCTGTTTGAATGGAGCTGCTGCTCGACTTGTGCAACCTGGTGATATTGTAATAATTGTTTCTTATGGACTTTTAAGTGAAGAAGAGTTAGAAACCTTCCAACCTAAAGTAGCCATTATGAATGAACAGAACCAAATCGAAGAAATGATCGAACAAGAAACACCATTAACGATCATGTAGAGGGTGTCCCTTTCAAGAGGATTGCTCCCCCTATACAAGTAGCCCATTCATGACTTTTTTAGATTATGTTGGGAATGTATTGGGGGCATCTTCATTTGAGTGGTACAGCCTCTTTCTTTTTTGCTTTGTTACGTTCCTTTAGCCATGAAAAGAGGAAGCCTTTTTACTATACTGGCGATCTAAATTCTTCTTTCAATAGTAAGTGATTTTTAGTAAATAAGAAGTACATACAGGAATGCTAGCAAAGCTTTTTCTTAAAATATAGATCGTATTAAGCATGCAGCAAAGAAGGTGAACAAATGGCGAAGTTTGTAGTTGTTGATTTGGAAACAACGGGTCATAGCCCTAAAAAAGGTGACAAAATTATAGAGATTGGTATGGTCACGATTGTAGATGGCGTCATAACGGATCAATATAAGTCGTTCGTCCACCCTGAGCAACCCATTCCGACCTTTATCAGTCAATTAACAGGCATTCAAGATAAAGATGTTCAAGGTGCTCCGTTATTTGATGAGATTGTGGAAGACGTCGTATCTCGCTTAGATGGGGCCTATTTCGTAGCACACCATGTAGAATTTGATCTTGGTTTCTTGGATCATGCAATTAGAGAAGTCACAGGTAATAAGCTCTCCATGCCTGTTATTGATACTGTAGAATTAGCACGTATTCTTATGCCTCAAGCTCCAGGATACAAATTAGGACAACTTGCGGAGTATTTTAATGTCTCGCACAAAGATCCCCATCGTGCGCTTGCGGACGCCTATGTGACTGGGGAGATCCTCTTGAAATTATTACATAAAGCCAAAGGTCTTCCCTACGAAACGTTATCACATTTACTTCAGCTTGAAGCAAAACTGAAAAGTGAAGTAAGTGAACTACTACAAGGAATCGTCAATGAAAAAGCCTTCAGTCTAGATCATACAGAAATGGATTTATTCAGAGGCATTGCAGTTCGTAAACAAGATGATTTTGATGAGGTTTTCCATGCATCTCAGGAAAGTTTTGCTCCTTTTTTAGAGGAAACATTTAAACATGGTGGCTACCTTCACAAACATATGAAGAAGTATGAGGACCGGAAAGGCCAAAGGGAAATGGCTACAACGATTTATGACGCTTTTCAGTCACAAACTCATGCAATGATTGAAGCTGAAACCGGAACCGGGAAATCACTTGGTTATCTCATACCTGCGCTATATGAAGCAATTGATACTGGGGAAAGAGTGGTAGTGAGCACCCATACCACTCAATTGCAATCACAACTTGTAGAAAAAGAACTCCCTTTTTTACAAAGAGCATTACCGTTTTCTTTCTCCTCTGCATTATTGAAAGGGAAGCAACATTATCTAAGTTTGAAAAAGTTCGAACATGAACTCTTTTCACCTACCAATGACAATTACGATGTCGCTTTAACAAAAGCAATGATTTTGGTGTGGTTAACTGAAACGACTACAGGTGATCGAGATGAAATTCAGTTGCCCTCAAGTGGTCAAATTTTCTGGAGAAAAGTATCGGCTGAGGCTGAAGGTTATGCAGATCCAAAGTCGCTTTGGTATCGAATGTCCTTCTATCAACAGGCTAAGAAACGTGCCCAGAAAGCAGATATTATCATAACGAATCATTCCTTGCTATGTACAGATATCATTCGCCAGAGTGGCCTAATAGCTTCCTATAAGAAAATTGTTGTTGATGAAGCTCATCACTTAGAATCTTCAGCTGCTAAACATTTTGGGCTAAGACTTGATTACGTAACCATTCAGTATTTAGTGAATGAAATGGGCGGTAGTCAAAACGGTGATTGGATGCATAACGTTTTATCAGCTTATCCTGAGCTATCCTCGCGTTTAGATATACGTAAATGGGACCAATACATGCAGAGTATAAGGGAAGAAGCAGATGATTTGTTTCGATTTATTTTCTCATATGTTATCAAAAAGCATAATGCTGAGATTACTTTAAATGATGTTGGGCGTTTTCAATATCGTTATCAAAAGGATCAAGAGGATGCTACAGCTTGGAATACTATTGAAGAAATGACTCATCGTGTCTCGTTCTATATGCGTGATGCAATTCAGTTCCTTCATCAATGTAAACAGTATATTACCATGGCTGAAACAAGCAATGAAGCTACAAGATGGACAGAAGATATTACTATGTACATGGAGCGTTTAGAAACAATTATCAATGGCCTTCAAGAGCTATTGATTGAAGATCAAACAAACCTTGTGAAGTGGATTGAATTAGAGGCTTACGGGGCAAAGAATGCGGTATTCCTATACAGCGAGCCGATTGAAGTGGCATCTATGCTTTCTGAGCATTTCTTTGATAAAAAGGAAAGTGTCATACTCACAAGTGCTACTCTAACCATGAAGGATTCTTTTTCTTTCATGTTAAAGCGCTTAGGATTACCACAAGAAGACACGATTCAATATAAAATCCCGTCCCCATTTCATTATGACCAACAAGTTCAGCTGTTAATACCAAATGATTTTCCTAGTGTAAAGTTTGGAGAACAGGAAGATTTTATTCATGCTACATGTGAAGCCATATATTCTTTAGCAAATGTTACAGAGGGACGGATGCTTGTGTTGTTCACATCCTACGACATGCTAAAGAAAACGTATTATGTCATGAAGGATTTTATGGATCAAGAAGAATTTATGCTAATTGCTCAAGGTATATCAAGTGGTAGTCGAACACGTCTTAAGAAGAACTTCCAAGCATTTGATAAGGCCATACTTTTTGGAACGAGTTCTTTTTGGGAAGGTGTGGATATACCAGGAGAAGACCTTACTTCTCTTGTTATTGTTCGTCTTCCATTTCAGCCTCCTAATCATCCGGTTTATGAGGCAAAGTCTCAAAGCATAAAGGAATCAGGTAAAAATGCATTTATGGAGCTTTCACTGCCAAACGCAGTGCTCAGGTTCAAACAAGGGTTTGGCCGTTTAATACGTTCTAGTTCTGACCGAGGCATTGTATTCGTCTGTGACGATAGGATTATGAAAGCTAAATATGGGAAGTATTTCTTGGATTCAATCCCTAAACTTCCTGTTCATTTTGAAAGCACGACAAAATTAATCAAGCAAGCTAAAGACTGGCTATAATAGAGTGATGAGAAATCGCACATCCTAAAGGTATCGTTTAATTAAGGGTGTGAATGGTATGAGGATATTGCTTATAATGTTTCTCATTGTGATCTCTTTTCAAAGTCACCAGGTAGATGCAGAGCGAATGTTATTGGATAAAAATGAAGCGATATTTGTTTTCTTCTCTCTTCCAGACGGAGAAGCCATGCTCATCCAAACCGGAAGAGGAAAAGATTTCCTTGTGAATACAGCGTCTAAAGAAAGCGAAGATGATCTGTTAGAACAGCTTACAAATATAGGGATAGATCAATTAGATTCGATTATCCTCACTAATCAAGAGCAATCAACTTGTGGAAATACTTCAAGAATTGTAGAAAGGTATCATGTGGAGTCTGTTATTCACGGGGCTGACTTAAAAGAAATTTGTTCTAAATCAAACAACCACGCCAAAGAAGTTATTTGGAAAGAAGGAGAACTTCATGAATTGAATCCAGGCTTATCTGTTCGAGTCTTACCTTCAATGGGGGAAAGTGACATGAGTTTATTCTTTATGTATGGGAAGACATCGCTTATGTATTTAGCTAGTGGGGATTTAGAATTGGAACAAAAAATAGCTGACAGTTATCCATTGAAAGCTGAAGTTATTAAGATTGCGGATTATGCAAGGACACAGTCGCCTACTCTTCATTTTTTAGAAGAAGTTGATCCTCATGTCGCAATGGTATTTCCATTGCAGGGATCTCGTCCTAATGAGGGCCTTTTGGAACGTTTACATGAATCTTGGATTGAAGTATATCAGCTGAAAAAGACAGGAACGACTACAATACTTTGTAACTTAGAAGATTATGAAGTGTTATCTTAAAAAATGCTCACTTTTTGTGGGCTTTTTCCCTTTCTATAAAAAAAAACTGCACGATATGACTTCGTGCAGCAAGAATGGGTTAGGAAGAAATTTTTGAAAAATGTGTAGCTTATCATCAAATTGTCAATGGATCATTGTTATAATAAAAAGGTGCTTTCCATTGGTGTACTTTTATGATGTGCACAGCAAGCGGGTTTTATGTGATCCAGATTTTGATAAGCACATGCAAATATCTACAAGACAGACGGAGGGTTATTATGGAAGAACAAAAGGTTGAAGTGATGTCTACAACTCGGGTTGAAAAATCCAATGACCTATACAAGATCGTGGATTCTTTAAATCGTACGTTGAAAGATCAAAATTTAATGTTTGGATTAGCATTGGATGAGAATGATGAGAATACGGCCGTATTTACCATCTACAGAACATAAGTCGGGGAAAGTTCTATTAACCGTTATCATTGCTGTTGTTTTGCTGACCGGATACCTTGGTTATCTTTATTATACAGTTCAAAATGATAAAACAGAGACTTACGCAACATCGAAACAAATAGCTCAAAAAGAAACTCCGTTAAATACCGTAAATTCAGTTTCTCGCTACCATGGAATGCATCAATATGATATAGTAGCAGGCGTGGACGACAATGGAGTAAAAGGATTTGCCTTTATTCCCGTTACAGATGAGAAAGAAGGATCTGTAACATATGTTGAGAATACAGATATGGTTGTGCAGGAAGAGATGCATCGTATTTGGGAAGATCAATGTGCAGATTGCTCCTTCATTGAGATTACCCCGGCAATACATCAAGGTGTGCCATTGTGGGAAATCACCTATAGAGATGAAAACAACCGTTATGTATTTGACTATTATAAAATGGAAAACGGAAAGCGATTTGAGGTTTTTCGTTTACAACAATAGACGTATAAGAGGAGGGCATATGGAATGGAATTAGCAAAACGCGTTCAAACTTTAACACCTTCAAGCACACTTGCTATTACAGCGAAGGCAAATGAACTCAAATCTCAAGGCCACGATGTCATTGGCTTAGGGGCAGGGGAGCCTGACTTTAATACCCCCGAACACATATTAGATGCTGCTAAGAATGCAATGGCTAAAGGGCATACGAAATATACTCCATCTGGAGGTATTAAAGAACTCAAGCAGGCCATTGTTGAAAAGTTTGAAAATGATCAGGCCCTTACATATGATCCCGACCAAGTAATCGTTACTACGGGGGCTAAACATGCTCTATACACATTGTTTCAAGTATTACTGAACGATGGTGACGAAGTAATTGTTCCTGCTCCATATTGGGTTAGCTATCCAGAACAAATCAAGCTAGCTGGAGGGAAACCAGTTATCGTTTCAGCTCAGGAAGATAACCATTTTAAATTGACTCCTGAACAATTAGAGCAGTCTATTACAGATCGCACGAAGGCTGTCATTATCAATTCACCATCTAATCCTACAGGTATGGTCTACTCTAAAGAAGAGCTAACTGCGCTCGGTGAAGTGTGTAACCGAAAGGATATCATGATTGTTTCAGATGAAATTTATGAAACGCTTATATACGGTGGTGTTTCACATACTTCCATTGCACAGTTATCTGAAGAATTAAAAGAACGGACCGTTATCATTAATGGTGTTTCTAAATCACATGCTATGACAGGATGGAGAATTGGATATGCTGCTGGTAGTAAGAAAGTAATCAAAGCGATGACAAATCTTGCTTCACATTCTACGTCAAACCCAACAACAGTAGCTCAATATGCTGCTTTAGCTGCTTACACATCTTCTCAGGAAGAAGTGATGTCAATGAAGGAAGCATTTAGTCAGCGTCTAGAGAAACTGTATGAATGGATAACAGCAATTCCTGGTATTACGTGTGTGAAGCCTCAAGGCGCATTCTATTTATTCCCAAATGTATCAGAAGCGGTACAAATCACAGGCTTTAATTCTGTTGATGATTGGGTAAAAGGGATTTTAGAAGAAGAGAAAGTAGCACTCGTTCCGGGCTCAGGTTTTGGTGCCGACCAAAACGTACGGTTATCGTATGCTACATCTCTTGACCAATTAGAAGAAGCAGCAAAACGAATTCATCGTTTTGTTGAGAAGCATCAATCATAAGATTTTTGGAGGGAAAGAAAGTGAAAACAACGATTTCTCAAGCACATAAACATGTTAATGAGGAAGTAACAATTGGCGCATGGTTAGCAAATAAGCGCTCAAGTGGTAAGATTGCTTTCCTACAATTACGTGACGGAACTGGATTTATCCAAGGAGTAGTTGTGAAAGCAGATGTAGAGGAAGAAGCATTCAATCTTGCGAAAAGTGTATCGCAAGAGTCCTCGTTGTACGTAACAGGAAAAATCGTGGAAGATACAAGATCTCCTTTTGGATACGAGATGCAAGTTAGCTCTTTAGAAATCATTCATGAGGCTGTTGATTACCCAATCACACCAAAAAATCATGGGCCTGAATTTCTTCTTGATCATCGTCATTTATGGTTACGTTCAAAAAAACAGCATGCCATTATGAAAGTACGTAATGAAATCATTCGTGCAACTTACGAATTCTTTAACAATAATGGTTATACTAAAATCGACCCACCAATCTTAACTGGGTCATCAGCAGAAGGTACAACTGAGTTGTTCCACACAAAATATTTTGAAGAGGATGCTTACCTTTCTCAAAGTGGTCAGCTATACATGGAAGCTGCTGCAATGGCATTTGGCAAAGTATTCTCATTTGGACCTACATTCCGTGCTGAGAAATCTAAGACTCGCCGCCACTTAATCGAGTTTTGGATGATTGAGCCTGAGATGGCATTTATGGACCATAATGATAGCTTAGAGGTTCAGGAGCAATATGTTTCTCATGTCGTACAATCTGTTCTTGAAAATTGTAAATTAGAGTTACATGCATTAGAGAGGGATACTGAGAAGCTTGAAAAAATTCAAGCCCCATTCCCTCGCATTACTTATGATGATGCAATTAAATTATTAAAGGAAAAAGGCTTTGACGATATCGAATGGGGCGAGGACTTTGGAGCTCCACATGAAACGGCCATTGCTGAAAGTTATGATAAGCCCGTATTCATAACGCATTATCCATTAGACATTAAAGCCTTTTACATGAAGCCTGACCCGGAGCGTTCAGATGTGGCACTGTGTGCTGATTTAATCGCACCAGAGGGTTATGGTGAAATTATTGGTGGAAGTCAGCGTATTGATGACTTAGAGCTTATGGAACAACGTTATGAGGAGCATGGGCTAACTAGTGACGCCTATCAGTGGTATTTAGAACTACGTAAATACGGTAGTGTTCCTCACTCTGGTTTCGGTCTTGGACTTGAGCGAACAGTTGCTTGGATCACAGGCATTGAACACGTTCGCGAGACCATTCCGTTCCCTCGTTTATTAAACCGTCTATACCCATAAGACAATAAGCGATGTTTATTGTAGTAAAAGCTCCCAAAGTTTGGGAGCTTTTTCATTCATTGGCTGTCGGTTTTAATCGTTAATCATGTTACAATCAGTGGATGGATAACTTCGGTGTAATCAAAGGTAGAGGTGAGCAGGACAATATGAACGGAATCGCAACGTTAATGAAAGAACAGTTAGCATTACCAAAAAGATTATTAACCAATTACAGGCATTTAGGATTAACGGAGAGTGATGTCATGGTGCTTTTACACATCCATCGCTTTCAAACAGAAGGAAATGATTTTCCTACACCTTCAGAACTGTCTGAATTTCTTTCTATAAATGAATATGAATGTTCCCAAGTTCTTAGAAAGTTAATTCAAAAGAGCTATCTTTCAATTGAACAAAATACAAACGAACAAGTGCTAAATGAGGTTTATTCGTTAAATGGCCTGTGGGAAGCACTTCTTGAAGAACAAGAAGATGAATATCGTACGAAACAAGACGATCCGGAGCAGCCTAATATGTTTGTTTTGTTTGAGCAAGAATTCGGGAGAGCCTTGTCTCCATTTGAAATTGAAACGATTAATATATGGATTGATGAAGATCATCAAGAGCCCGCACTCATTAAAGCAGCTTTAAGGGAAGCGGTGCTAATGGGGAAATTGAACTTTAAGTATATTGATCGCATTTTACGCGAATGGAAGAAGAAAGGGATTCGTTCTGTACAAGATGCCAGAGAGGCCAGTAAATCATTTAGAAGTCAACAAGGGAAGTCAAATCAAACTTCTGAGGAACAAAGTTCTCAGCGGGATGTTTCCATTTATTATAATTGGCTTGATGATGACGCATAGGAGAAAGGGGAGAGGAGATGCTGAATCGTTCCCAAATCAAGATTGTTTTAGATTCATTAGAGAAGATGTTTCCAGATGCGGATTGTGAACTAGAACATGAGAACCCTTTTGAGCTTCTTGTTGCTGTAGTTCTGTCAGCTCAATGCACAGATGCTTTGGTCAACAAAGTGACAAAGGATTTATTTAAGAAGTACAAGACACCAGAAGATTACGTGAACGTTCCACTAGAAGAACTTCAACAAGACATCCGTTCAATTGGCTTGTATCGAAACAAGTCTAAAAATATCAGGAAGTTAAGTCAAATGCTGATTGATGAATATGACGGGGAAGTACCATCATCCAAAGAAGAGCTAGAGAAATTAGCTGGTGTAGGGCGTAAAACAGCAAATGTAGTAAGTGCTGTGGCTTTTGGAGAACCAGCCATTGCGGTTGATACACATGTCGAACGCGTGTCTAAAAGGTTAGGGATATGCAGATGGAAAGATTCTGTACTTGAAGTAGAGAAGACACTTATGCGTAAAGTTCCAAAAGACGAGTGGAGTGCTACTCATCACAGAATGATTTTCTTTGGAAGGTATCACTGTAGAGCTCAAAACCCACAATGTGAGGTGTGCCCCTTATTAGATCTATGTAGAGAAGGGCAAAAGAGAATGAAAAAAGTAAGTAAGTAAAAAGATCGATCCTAGAAGGATCGATCTTTTTTTAATTATTATTTTCTTCTGAATCGTTTTCTTCTTCATTTTCTTCTTCATTTGTATCGCCTGAAGACTGGTCTTCGGAGTCTGGTTGGTTATCTGTATTGTCTTCTTCTTCTTCTTCTTGTTCTTGATTAGAATCGTTATCTTGGTTGTTGTTATCATTACCTGCATCATTATTGTCCTGATTGTTGCCGTTATTGCCTTGGTTGTTGCCATTGCCATTATTGTTGCCATTATTGTTCTCGTTTTGGTCATTTTCGTTTTGATTCTTTTCTTCATTTTCTTCTTCACCGTCTAACAGATCATCTACATTTTCATCCTCTTTTTTAGGAACTTCAATCTGAACAGTTTTTGGTGAACTTGTATTAGCACCATTTCGTTCACTAACAGCAAAGACTTCAAAGGAGTAAGCCTCTCCAGGCTGAACATTAGGAATTTGTATTTTGGTTTCCTTAATGCCTTCTGTAATCGTTTGAGGCGATTGTCCTCTAGTTGCACCTTTTACGGTAAACGTTGCGGGACGCTTTTCATCTTGTTTATATTTCCAGGAAAGGGTGATGCTTTGCTTTCCTTGGTCATAGTTAGCCTGCAAGCCCTCAACAGGGTTTAACTGATCATAGGCTTGTGACCTATTTGTAGGTTCTGTCCCTTTTACAAATAGCTCGTATCGGATTAGGTTGCTCGGTGTATACTCACTTGGGAGTTTAGCAGGACTTGTACCAGCTTCTACTTTCGATTCGACAACAGAAGAAGGCTTTTTGAAGTCAGCTGTTTCGACTCCTTGTGATATATGGCTCATGAGTTGATTAAAATACCTCTGAGGGATCTTTGTATCAGGTACTGTCTTCTCTTCTGAACCATACCCAGTCCAGACAGCAATAGTATAATTAGTTGTATAGCCTGCAAACCAAGAGTTTGTGTCATCGTTAGTAGTACCAGTCTTACCGGCAACTGGAAGACCAGGAATGTTAGCTGCTGTTCCTGTACCAGATGTTACGACGTCTTTTAGCATATCTGAAACCATATAAGCAGTTGAGTCATTCATAGCTACGTTCGATTTAGTTTCAAATTCAATCGGTTCGCTACCGTCTTGAAACTCGATCCGCTTAACGGAATACGATTCATTATGAACACCTTCGTTACCAAATGAACTATATGCCTCGGCTAACTCAAGTGGAGTTACTTCTTCGCCGCCACCGATGGCATTGGTTTCATAAAAGGCTTTTTGTGTAAATTCAATGCCTAATCCTTCAGCAAAGGATTGAGCTTTATCAAATCCTACTTCATTAAGCGTTTTGACGGCCGGCACGTTTAAAGATTTCTCTAGAGCGTACCTCATTGAAACCTGGCCCTTATATCCTGAAGTATAAGGGGTCCTAACTTGTCTATCAGGTTCAGTTTCATAGTAGTATTCTTCATCGACAAGCTGATGGTGAGTCGACCACTTCAGGTACTCAATTGCAGGTCCGTAATCGAGAATTGGTTTAAATGTAGACCCTGGCTGTGAACCCCCATCAATAGCATAGTTAAACGTAGCATTAATACCTTCTGTATTTCGCCCTCCTGCAATAGCTCTAATCGCTCCTGTTTTTGTATCTACAACAGCAGCTGCTGTTTGCAGATCTTTATCAGGGAAGGAGATTCCACCTTGTTCATCTAAAAGCTGTTCTGCTTTTTGTTGTGCTTTTGGATCTAGTGTTGTATACACTTTTAATCCATCTTCATACACATTCACGTCATCAACTTTACCTTGGATTTCTTTTAAAACCTGCTCAATAAAGGCATCATACGGAATGTTTGTTTCCGTTTTTTCAGATAGCATGGATTGTACTTTTACAGCCTTTGCTTCTTTTGCTTCTGCTTCTGAAATCTTTTCGTGCTGAACCATTAAATCAAGGACGACGTTTTTACGTTCTTGAGCGAGATCAGGGTTCTTATATGGATCGTAAGCAGATGGACGCTGCGGCAGTCCGGCTAATAATGCAGCTTCAGGTAATGTTAATTCATTTAAATCCTTATTGAAGTAGAGTTTTGCTGCACTGGCTACACCGTACGCGTTATTCCCATAATAAATCTTATTCAAGTACATGGAGAAAATCTGCTCTTTCGAATATTTCTGCTCTAGCTTAAGTGCGAGCCATTGTTCCTGAACTTTACGCTCTATTGACTTTTTCGGACTTAAGAAGGATCGTTTCACGACCTGTTGGGTGATGGTGCTCGCTCCTTGAGCTCCAAACCCTTCTGTTATATTGGCATAAATAGCACCGCCAATACGCTGAAGATCAATACCAAAGTGATCAAAAAAGCGAACATCTTCTGTTGCAAGGACTGCATTTTCTAACACCTGTGGGACATCTTCATAAGTAATCTTTGTCCTCTTCTGAGTCCCTAGTTCAGCAAACAGATCTCCATTTACATCATACATCTTGGTTGAATACGGATCAGATAATTTCGCTTCATCTAAATTAGGTGCACCCTGGACGTAGTAGACAAAAAGACCACCGCCTAAGAGAGCTCCTACTAAACCTATAATCAATAACGTGGTGAAGATTCGTTTAAATACCGATTTCTTCCCAGATTGTGTGCTTTGCTTCTGCTGCTTCTTTCTAGCAGCTCGAGATTGGCTATTTTCGGCCATTTCCCATCTTCCTCCGTTCTAAAAGTATAAGTCATCCAATACGTGTAAATAATCTACACGTATATGATACTTAAGTGAGATGATATACCCTTTTGTTACAATCTCTTGATAGGGGATCGATTTTCTTCCCCCATCTTTTTGTCGTTCCCAGTAAGGGAAAAGTTTCTCTGCCTCGAGAAAATACGTTTCTTCTAAAGTGGAAAATCGAATAATTAAAAAGCAGATTCCCCCATGTTCACATACTTGTTTCATATGGTCAATTTGGTGTTGGTGAACATTAGCAAGAGGAAAAGATGTTTTGTTTTTAGTTTCCTTCGCTTCAAAATCAATATACCTTCCCTTGTAAATTCCGTTATAGTCTGTAGTGGAAGCTTGTTTAAAGTAAGCTTCCTTAATTACAGCAGCACTACGCTTTGGGAAATCTACGTTGACAATCTGTACGGGGGTAGGTTTCTTATGGATGACAGCTCGGTTTAATTCTAAATAGGCTTTATTTGTTTGATTAATGTCTTCTTCTAATGTCATGCCACGATTAGAGAAGTCCGGTTTCGACTGAGGACGTTTGTTCCCAGGGGATGGGGAACGTCCTTTTTTTCCGTTTGGATAATTCATGAAATGTGCCCTCCCTGTGCATGATAGTATCATATCAGAAATGATGAAAAAATGAGAACTAAAATGTGAAAAATCCCTTAAACATTGCATTTCTGAATAAGTACGAGAGAGGTGATTCTTTGAATAAGACGAAATATCCTTCTTTTATTCAAGACATCATTCATGCTACAGAAGAAGGTAATAAAGATAACGTTTCAAGAACTAAATGCTATCAGGACTTCTATTTGACAAACAAGGAAATTCATTGGGCATTTCTTGCTAGCATGGTCTCAAGAAATGCTGGATGGAATATGACCGATCTTAATGTGCATCCAATGAAGGATTTACTGTCTCAAGATGTAAGGCAGCAATTATTTGCTACCTTTGAACGAGCTAATTGGCTCATATTCTCAGATGCTTACCCTCAATTACTTCTCTATAAACGATCGCTTGAAGAAGGGGAACCATTATTTCGACATTTATCAACATTAAATGTATCGCAGTTTATGATTAAAGAGTGGGAAAACTTTTGGCATACAAAAGACAAGGTACGTCTTGTGAAAGCACTCATTATCAATGAACAAAATGTTATTGAAAAGCCTGTTATTCAACATCCCTTCTTCAAAAAACGAGTATTTCATAGGCTACCGTACTTATCTCAAGACTTTTTTCATTTAAGTGCGGTTCTTTTTCCAACGGCTACTGGGAATCTTTATGGTGCTTCCGTTCATGATTTTACGAATATTTCTAAACGCATCACATTGGGGAAGAAGCTGTATCAATTACTTTTTCATCCACAATTTTATCCCTTGTTTCACCAATTTGCTATCCAGACGGAACCTATTGGATCAAGAACAGAGTATGAACAGTATTTCCTGTTGCCAGTTGCGAAGACTCCTATGCTTAGGGTGATGTATCCAATCATTTACCACAGAGATAATATTCGACCAGATTGGTACCTTTCAGGGCGTTCTGTAAAGAAAAAATGGTGGCGAGATGAGTGTTATAAAACGACTATGGATGTCAGCCATCGCTTTTATGCAAAGCGTTTTGCGATGTTGGCGTTTCAACAGTTAAAAAGTCCACAATAAAGAACGAGCATCCACTAATGGATGCTCGTTCTTTATTATAATTTAGATTTTAAGTAGCTGGACGATTCTCACCGTCTAGTTTAGGATTCCCATCGCCTTTAAAGTTCTCGTTGCGTTGTTTTGGCTCCTCGTTCTTTAAAGGCTTTTTTGCTTGTGTATTACGACCTTTTTTACCCATGATATCCCTCCTCGACAATAGTTTGCGACAGTTTAAAGAAAACATACGAATCAAGGGGGATTTTGGCGATATTCACTTTCTTTGTAGCTTTTCTTCTAGTTTTGTCAGGTGTAAAGGGTTATTGGACCTAAGAGAGAATTCTTATATAAACAATTCTCGAGGAGGGTGCCAAATGGCTGTAGCTGCTAAAAAGATTGAAATGTTTCAAAAAGGTGTTTCCAAGTTTGAATTTGAACAAAACTGGGTTGAGCTTATGGACCGGATTGAAATGGTGGACGAGAAAGTTTCAAGAAAAGCAGATGAGGTCGTTATGACAATGGTATTGGCTCATAGGCACGAAATTGAAGACTTGCAATCTGAATTATATCGCCTACAAAGTGAAGTTAAGAAGCTTCAAAAGGAACAAAAGAACGCCGTGCAACATGTAGCCGAACCCACTCAATCATCTAAAATTAAAAACCTTTGGCACCGAATTTTAAAGTGAATATTGTTCATTTTCATGTTAAAGTGGACATGGGAGTGAGCAACTGTGAATTCACAATTATATGATGATATACAACAAATAAAAGAGCAACTTGAAGCATTAAGAATACAGTTCGTACAATCAGAAAAACCAGCAGAGAAGAAAGACCGGGCCTTATTTGAACGTGTAAAAGTAGAAACAGCACCGCTTTTTACTTTAAATGAACGATGGGCAACACAAGCTGAACAGTACTTAAAGGAGCATCCAGGTGAATCTGTCCACCCGTTGCAATTGAAAAACACAAAAGAAAATATAGAACTTGTTATTCTTCACAGTTATTACATCGATGTTCCGAAAAAACGTTTTATGGAATTATACAATTCGATTCATTATGTATTAGACCAACTAGTGGAAGGGTTACAGAAAGAGAGCACCGATGAATAGGTGCTCTCGAGCAATGAGGTGAAGCTATTCTTTAATGGCTCCACCTTTTTTTGTGTGCATTTCTGAGGGTTTGTCCTCGCCCACTTCTGCAAATCGCTTGGCAGTTAAGGGTTTTTCATTTTCATGATTTTGACGCTTGACTTTATATCCTTTGCCTCTTCCCATTACCATTCGCCTCCTTTCTGCTTTCATATTTATTATTTCTAAGGGAACGATGAACTATGCTTAACGAATTTTTAATAGGAAATATAAAAAATTAAAATAATCATGAACGAATGGCTATACTAATTCGTTGTATCTATAAGGGTCATAAAAGGGGAGTGGTTATGGACGAACAAGTTCTAAAGCAGATTAAAAACGGTGATCAACAAGCCCTTGCCCAAGTTTTAAAAGATCATTATGAATTTCTCTTTAAATATACGGTTCAGCTTACCGGAAACAAAGACGTTGCGAAGGACGTTACGCAAGAAACGATGGTGAAAGTCATACATTCTATTCACAAATATGAAATACAGGCCAAGTTTTCAACATGGATCATTCAAATTGCTACGAATATTTTCCTGGATATGAAGCGGAAGGATAAAAGATGGGAACTATATCTGAAAGAAAATGGTGGGGCAGCAGGATGTGAATTAAATACAGAAAATAGCTGGTCTGAAACAGTGGAAGTTCTCTCATCACTCGAGGATGCATATCGTGTTCCGATCCTTTTGAAGCATCTGTATGGCTATGAGTATAAAGAGATTGGACATATGATTGGTTTAAAGGCAGGTACTGTTAAATCCAGGGTACATTATGGACTGAAGCTTTTAAGGAAGGAGATGGAGGGTGATGAATAAACATTATGATAACAATACGTTTGAGGATAACGTGACTAATGATTTAATGGATTTTCATGAATCTATAGATGTGGAACAACCTGACTTTAATCATCTATTACATCTGGTTCAAACAGAACAAGCTCAAAGGCATCAACATATTTGGAAAGAATTAATGCTTTTATGGGGGATATCGGTGATCATTTTGACATTGTTAGCTATTTTTTATTTTTATACACCAATTCTTTTCGGCTTGTCACAATTAGGAGTTATTACAAGTCTTGCTATTTATTTCTACAAGGAAAAAGTGAAGGTGATGCGATATGACCCAAGTTGAACCTCACGAGGTGCCGATTCTTGTTTGGTGTCTCATAGCATTGTTATTAGTTAGTCAAAGTACTTTTCTGTTCGTGCAAGCGAAAAAGGTGGGGAGAGCTCCCTGGTTTTGGGCTTTAATTGGTCTAATACAGGTCCCGATGCCCACTGTTGCATTTTTTGTGATGAAGAAGATTTTATGGGAGAAAAGAAGATGAGGGCTGGACTAATCTTGTTAAACTTAATACTTCAAATAACAGGACTTGTTCGTTTATTAATTGATGTTAAGACAGGAATCATCCTTTATATCTCTTCTTATGTACCTGTAGGTATTGTCCTGTTTATGCTAGTAAAAGATCGTCAAAAAGAAAAAGAGGAGGAAGAACGAAATGATTATCGTGACTACTGACTTTGTAACAGGCTCAACCATTAAAGAGGTGAAGGGGTTTGTAAGAGGAAGTACAGTTCAATCGAAAAATATTGGCCGTGATATACTTGCTGGACTTAAAAACATAGTTGGTGGAGAGATACGAGATTATACGAAGATGATGGATGAAGCTCGTCAATTAGCCATTGCGCGGATGACAGAACATGCTAAGGAAAAAGGAGCCAATGCCATAATAGCTGTTCGATTAGAAACCTCTAGTGTAACGAGTGCCGCTTCCGAAATCATTGCTTACGGAACTGCTGTTATCATTGAATAAACATAGAAAATAGAAGTTCAGCATAGAGAAAAATTATAGCCCAGAGACAATTTGTCTCTGGGCTATAATTGGTTTCTTATACTTTACTTTTAAGACAGTGATTTCTTACCGTTTCTAATCCGATATAAAATGAGGTAGAAAGCAGGAAGCAATAAAAGTGTTAAGAGTGTTGAAAACGCAAGTCCTGCTACAATAGAGACGGCAAGAGGCCTAAATAACACATCACCACTAACGATAATAGGCACGAGTGCTGCGATTGAGGTTAAGGTCGTTAGTATAATTGGACGTATACGCGCTCTTCCTGCTTCAATGACAGCTTCAATAATAGACTGTGATACCCGGTAGTTCTGTTCAATAAATTCGACCAGAATAACTGAGTTTCGTACTACAATTCCTGATAATGATACAATACCAAGCACTGCTAGGAAGCTAAGTGGCTGGTTGAAAACGAAGAGTCCAATAATCGCACCTGTTACTGCTAAGAATACAGTACTTGTAATTAATAATGGCATTAACAGGGAGTTGAACTGGATTGCAATAACCAAGTAGATCAGGAACAAGATAATAACAAATAGTTTAGATACTTCAATAAAGAATTCTTGTTGAGCACTTGCCTGACCACTTTGCGTGAATGAGTAACCAGAAGGCAATGTTTCTTCAAAATCAGCTACGATTTGATTTGCATCATCTTGGAAGCTATTCGATCCTTCTTCTCCATACGCTTTCAGTGTGATGGTGCGTTCCCCGTCTATATGAGGGATGCTTCCAATTTGCTCCGTTTTTTCTTCAGTAATCAATTCATCAAGTGTAATAACTTGAGGTGGCCCGTTTTCGCCTGTTGGAGGTGCAGCAATTTGTAAGTTACTTAGGTTAACACCTGCATCGTCTCCGTCATCTAGTAAGAGTTTCATAGAATAGTTTTCTATTCCATTATCAAAAGCAGGTAAAGGGATTCCTGCGCTCGCGGCTTGAATCTGAGAAGAGACTTGATCAACTGATATATTTAAGTCAGCCATTCTCTCCCGATCTAAATTATATTCAATATAAGGTTGCTCATCATTCATGTTTAATGTTACCAGCTCTGTAGATTCAAGAGACTTAACTTTCTCTCTTAAGTCATTTGATAGGCTTAGAAGCTTATCAATTTCTTTACCTTGAATTTTCACTTCTACAGGCGCACTTGGTGGTGGACCTGAAACGATGGTTTCTAAGAAAATCTCTGCATCTGGATATTCCTTACGTAACGGTCGTTCCCATTCATTAATGAATTCTGATGCACTTGTTTTGCTTTTGTCGACCCTTACTAGGACCTGGCCTGTATATTCACCGCTTTGTTGTAAACCTGAGCTGAAGAGGTTTGGCATGCCGGACCCAGCAAATATGGCTGTTTCATCAATCTTGTTACTTTTTTCTTGAAGAAACTGTTGCATATCGTTTAATTGATCCTGAGTATTCTCGAGTGTCGTTTCTTGAGGATAGGTTACTGAAATGGTAACTTCTTGCCGGTCTGCCTCAGGGAAGAATTCAAAAGGAATTCGTGTCACAAGAAGGGCTAGTAATATACAAGCCAACAATCCAGAGAACCCAAAAATAAATGGCCGTTTTGTAACTCTTGGTAATACCCGTTTTGCATACGCTTCTTCAATCCAATTGAAAAATGAGCCGAGTATCCCCACTTTTTTTGGAGCTTCTTTTTGGTCTTTACGCTTTCGACGAACGTATTGAACCGTAGGCACTAATGTTAATGCCATGATAGTTGAAGCAATAATCGTCGTTATGAGTGTTGTAGGTAACGCTCGTATAAAGTCTCCGTTAGACCCAGAAATAAAGGTAAGAGGGAAGAAACTGAATATAATCATGAGTGTAGAAGTTATGATCGATACACGAACTTCCTTCACACCTTGAATGGTTCCTTGCCAAGCGCTGTCTCCCATTTGGAACCTGCGCTGAATATTGTCGTTCACCACAATGGCATCATCAACTAATATACCAATGGCTATTATTATTCCTATAATGGATATTTGATTTAAGTCAACTCCTACATAAGGAAGCGGGATTAATCCAATTATAACGGATATTGGTATAGCGATAGCCACTAGAATGGCACTCGAGACTGGTAGTCCGAATAACATAATAATCAGTACGGCCACTACAGATATAGCAAAAGATGTAGTTAGACTTGTAAAGACCTCTTCAATGATCGTGCTTTGGGTATAGAAGCGATCAACATCGATATTTGAAGGTAAATCTTTTGATAGTGTATTTACTTCTTCTGTTATTTTATCCTGCAAAGCTGATATATTTTGTCCTTCATTGGCTAAGATTGTTAAAGAAATAGAAGGTTTGCCTTTATACGTAATAAGGTCTTCCGTCTCTTTTAACGTAAGGGATATGGAGCCAACATCATTTAAGAAAAGTGGATCTCCGTTTTGCTTCTTACCTATTGCGAGAGATCTTAGTTGTTCCCAGTTCTCTGTTTTTTGCAACAATAGTTGGTATTGTTTTCCTTCTTCTTCAGTTGTACCAATCGCTCCAGGAGAAAGTTCCTGACTTAGCGACTGTGTAACCTGAAAAGGGGAGACGCCTTGTTCGTTTAGTGAGTCTGAATCAAGTTCAATAAGTAGCTGTTGTTCTGGTAAGCCTTTTATTTGAACTTGATCGATTCCACCGATATTAGTTAATGATTCTTTCCAATTTTGTGCTGTTTCACGAATGTCGTATAGATCGTTAAATTCTTCTGCTGTTAGGTGATAAGATGCGACTGCCGACATCCGGAAGTCTGTTTGAACACTTGGATCTTGGACGTTATCAGGGAAGGATCTTGATACATCAGATACAGCTTGTCGTACTTTAGAGAAAACGGTTTGACGATCTGCGTCCCCACTTAATGTAAGGGTAACAGAAGAGAATCCAGTTGAAGAAACAGATTCTACAGTATCTATACCGGCTATATCCTCCAAATCATTCTCGAAAGGGTTCGTTATAGTACTTTCTACTTCTTTAGGAGTTGCACCAGGGTATACAGTTGAGATCGTCGCAACGTTCACATTAATTTCAGGAATCTCTCTTTTAGGCAACTGGGCGTATGTAAAGATGCCTGTAAAGATGAGTAAGAGAATAAATATCCATACAATTTTTCGATATTTAAGTACCCAATTCATTAATATCCTCCTTTAGCTCTGATGAGAGTTTATATTACAATATTAACATATGCGACCTTGATCTATAGGTCAATTATGAATCGGTTATCATGAAATTATTTAGTGGAAACGCTTTACACCTTGGTGTTTATCTCATATAATGATTATCCATTTATCTATTTTCCTGAGCAGAAAGGGCTGTCATTTTAAATGAATACAGAACAATTAATTAATCATGCTAAAGAAGTTAGAAACAGAGCTTATGTACCGTACTCTAAGTTCCCAGTAGGTGCAGCAATTTTAATGAAGTCGGGAAAAGTCTATGAAGGCTGTAATATTGAAAATGCGGCGTACCCGGTAACCTGTTGTGCTGAGCGGGTAGCCATTTTTAAAGCAATCTCTGAAGGTGAAACAGATTTTGAACAGATTGCAGTTGTTGCAGACACGAATCGACCAGTTCCACCTTGTGGTTCTTGTCGTCAAGTTATTAGTGAATTTTTTGATCAAGATACTAAAGTTCATACTACAAACCTAAGCGGTGAAGTCAAAACCCTTACTGTACGTGAACTATTGCCATATTCATTCAATCAAGATGATCTTACAAAATAAGTTTCTAAAGGGAGGGGGTTCTGAAGAGAACGCTCTCCCTTTATTTATGTACTTAATTAAAGGACTTGTTAATATTGAATCACCTATACCCCTTATTCGGGAGACCCGAAGCTGAGACTTTTTAGCAAGAAAGGTCCGTTATGTCCGAGTTGTAGCGAGCAAGACTGGCATTTAAAGGGGAGTAGGGAACCGCGTTTCTCATCTAGGGATTCATTTATCTCAAATAAAAAGCTTCCGGGAAATTGATTTTATAGAGAATGCGTGTAGAAAATTAGGCTTGCTTATCAAGTTTACTTTGGGAGAATTAGGTATCTGTCTTAGTACATGTCTCTCCTTTTTGACATAGGTTATTAGTGAACCTAAGATAAAGAAAGGAGAAATGATTATGCATCACAAGAAAATGTGTCAACCTTGCCAACCTTCAATGGTAAGTCCAGCTAAGACAAATGTTTTCCCTACGAAACAATGTGTTAAGCACAACTTCTATCAACAAGAGGTAAATAACGTTTATCCAACACACACTACGAATGTAAACCATGTGAATACAGTAAATAAAAACTTCTTCCCTCAAACTCAATCTGATGTATTCGAATTTTCTGAGCAAAATGTAAACATGGGTTCAACTTCACCAATGGGTCAGCAAGGTCCTGGAGGACAGGTAATGGGCGCTTCAACGGGTCCTATGGGTCAACAAGGTCCTGGAGGCCAAGTAATGGGTGCTTCAACAGGTCCTATGGGTCAACAAGGTCCTGGAGGCCAAGTAATGGGTGCTTCAACAGGTCCTATGGGTCCTGGAATGCAGGGACCTGGTATGGGACCAGGTATGCAAGGTCCTGGCATGGGTATGGGTCCTAAAGGCCGCCCTGGATGTTGGAGAGACTAATGCTTTCATGAATGAGCTGGTTTACCAGCTCATTTTACATATATTTAAGGAGTTTTTTTATGAGAGTTATAACGGTGACAGGCTATAAACCAATGGAAATGGGTATTTTTAAGATCGATGATCCAAATATTGTATTTGTGAAAGAAACGCTTAGAAGGAGATTGATACCTCTTATTGAAGAAGGAGTCGAGTGGGTTTTAATCTCTGGTCAAATGGGAGTAGAACTGTGGGCGTGTGAAGTTTTATTGGATGTACAGGAACAATACAATGTGCACGTCGGCATATTTCCTCCTTTTAATAATCAGGAAAGTAGGTGGCCAGAAGCTCAGCAAGAAGAGTATCGACGCCTTTGTGAACAAGTTGACCATGTACAAGCCTTATATAATAAAGACTATGAAGGCCCCTACCAGTTTAAAGCAAAAGATCAATGGTTGTTAGACAAAACGGATGGATGTCTTATTCTATATGATGAAGAAACTGGAGGGAGTCCGGGATATTTTTTAGAGAAAGCGAAAAACTATCAAGAAGCACATGACTACTCCATTTTTTACGTAACCCCATTTGATATTGATGACACTGTTCGTGAAATGCAGATGGAAGACCCAGATTACTGGAATCATTCTTAAAGATTAAATTGACATTCGTGGGATCATCTGCAAGAATTATGATAAGTGTATAAATCTGAGGTGAGAGAGATGGGTTTAGATCGTATTCAATTGTCAGGTAAAGAAATATTGGATAAAGATTTTAAAACAGGTATTCGTGGGTATAATCAAGATGAGGTAGATCAATTCTTAGATGTAATTATCCAAGATTATGAAGCTTTTCATCAAGAGATTGAACGGTTGAAACAAGAAAACGCTAAGCTGAAAAAGCAAGGTGATGTTCCAAAGCAACGTGTTCGTTCTTCTGAAGCGTCACCTGCGCCTTCAAGACAAACCGGCCAGGTTAATTATGATGTGTTACAACGATTATCGAATTTAGAAAAGGCTGTTTTCGGCAAAAAGTACGCAGATTCTTAGTATATGGAAAATAATACTTGATGAAGTAGTGTGGTTTTCATGGTATACTATTTGCAGAAACAGATTGACGAAACAAAGAAAAGAGATTAAAATAATTGAGCGGTTGATGAATGCTTGGGTAATCGCTGCATGTTTTAACATGTAGAGGAAAGTCCATGCTCGCACAGGCTGAGATGCTTGTAGTGATCGTGCTTGACGAAACCATAAGTCAAGGTAGTGTTCACACTAACGGCAGGGAAGACACCTACGTCTTAGAGATAAGGTGTTGCGATCTTGAAAGTGCCACAGTGACGAAGTTTGATTGGAAACAATCAAAGTGGAACGAGGTAAACCCCACGAGCGAGCAACCCAAAATTAGGTAGGGGCACTCTTCTGAGGAAATTCAACCAATATGAAGAGACAAGCTTTAAGCTTGTAGATAGATGATTACCACCTTTCGTACGAGGTTGACCACCGGTAGCAGTACAAAGGTACAGAACATGGCTTACAAAGCATTCATCTGGTCAATTAATGTTCATCACAAAACCCTTTCTAAAGCTCGAGCTTAGAAAGGGTTTTTTTATTACGTTATAAGGAGTGCTTGTGCATGCCGAAACCGAAAAAAGTAACCTTAATTGCAACTACAGCCATGGGGCTTGAATCAATAGTAGCTAAAGAAGTTAAGGGTCTGGGTTATGAAGATGTTACTGTAGAGAATGGCCGGGTTCGTTATGAAGCAGATCTATCTGCTATTCCTAGAAGTAATCTGTGGTTAAGAAGTGCTGATCGAGTAAAGTTAGTAATTGGCGAATTCAAAGCTACTACATTTGATGATTTATTTGAACAAACGAAAGCCTTGCCATGGGAAAATTATATACCCGAAGACGGATCGGTTCCTGTTATTGGGAAATCAGTTAAATCTACCCTTTATTCTGTTCGGGACTGTCAGTCAATTGTTAAGAAGGCAATCGTTGAACGAATGAGAAAAATGTATGGACTTGCCTCTCGAATTGAAGAGTCAGGTCCAGAACATAAAGTTGAGATTGCTATCCATAAAGATCATGCTCTACTCACCATGGATACAAGTGGTGCTGGGCTTCATAAACGTGGCTATAGGACTGGTCAAGGTGAAGCTCCTTTAAAAGAAACGATGGCTGCTGCCCTTGTACAGCTTACGAATTGGCGCCCTGATGAACCATTTGTAGATCCGTTCTGTGGCTCTGGTACTATTCCGATTGAAGCAGCTTTAATTGGTCAAAATATTGCCCCAGGGTTTAATAGGGAGTTTGCTTCAGAATCGTGGGACTTTATCCCTTATAACCTTTGGGAAAATGCTTTTAATGAAGCCGAAGAGGCGGCTAATTATGACCAGGAGTTAAATATAACTGGTTTAGACGTAGATGGGCGTATGATAGCAACTGCAAAAGCGAATGCGATTGAAGCAGGACTTGGTGACTTAATTTCGTGGAAACAAATGCAGGTTAAAGACTTTAATCCAAAAGAGAAAAATGGTTATATTGTGGGTAATCCTCCATACGGTGAACGCATCGGAGACCAAGAAGAGGTCGAACAGATGTATAAAGATTTCGGTTTAATCATGCGTGACCACCCGTCGTGGAGTGTGTATGTTATAACGTCGAACGAAAAATTCGAAAAACTTTACGGTCTGCCAGCTACGAAGCGACGTAAGTTATACAATGGTTTTATTAAAATCGATTACTATCAGTATTTTGGTAAGAAAGAATCTTAAATCTAACCCTAGTCAGGCTCTGCTACTTCTTTAGCAGAGCCTGAGTTTGTTATGTACATAAGATCTATTTGTTGAAGTTTACTGAATAATTAGTATAATTGTAGGAGATCTATCCTTTATAGGAAACGGGGAAGAGGAGGAAAGAAATGAGTACAGTACAAACGGAATTACAGCCGATTGAACAGAAATTTATGGACTACGTTAGAGAAATGACACAGCTAGGTGAAGCCATTGGTCTGATGGGATGGGATTTGCGTACATATGCACCAAAGAAAGGTGTAGAAGGGCGTTCAGAAGTAATCGCTACTCTTTCATCTAAAATCCATGAAATGCAGACATCTGATCAAATGAAAGAATACATCGATGCATTGAAAGGTCAAACTGACAATGAAATTGTTCAAAAGTCAGTGGAAGAATGTGAAAAAGATTATAATCAGGCACGTAAAATACCTACTGATGAGTTTAAAGAATACGTAGCACTGCAGTCGAAAGCTGAATCTGTATGGGAAGAAGCAAAGGATAACAACGACTTTGAAATGTTCAAACCATACTTAGAGAAGATCGTAGAATTTAATAAGCGTTTCGCTGAATATTGGGGTTATGAGAAGCATATTTATAATGCGCTCTTAGATAATTTTGAACCAGGTGTAACCGTAGATGTTCTTGACGAGGTATTTCCAGCTGTTCGAAAATCACTGACCGATCTACTTCATAAGGTTCAAAATTCAAGTGTTGAAGTTGATGCTTCTGTTCTTACAGGTCATTTTCCTAAGGAACAACAACAGGCATTTAGCCTTGAAATTTTAAAACGTATGGGATATGACTTTGATGCCGGTCGCCTTGATGAAACAGTACATCCATTTGCGACTGGATTAAATCAAGGGGACGTGCGTGTTACAACAAAGTATGATGAATCAGATTTCCGGACTGCTGTCTTTGGTACCATTCATGAAGGTGGGCATGCTTTATATGAACAAAATATCAGTTCTGAACTTGCATATACGGCTCTTCAAGGTGGTACATCAATGGGGATTCATGAATCACAATCCTTATTCTGGGAGAACTTTGTCTCAAGAACGAAAGCATTTTGGCAGAACCACTATGATCTGTTTTTAGAACATGCGCCTGAATCTTTCAAGGATGTTGATTTCGAAGATTTCTTTGCAGCTGTAAATGAAGTTAAACCATCATTTATTCGGATTGAAGCAGACGAATTAACATATTGTCTCCATATCATGATTCGCTATGAACTAGAAAAAGCTCTAATCAGTGGTGAAATTGAAGTTGGGGACCTCCCTGAGTTATGGAATGACAAAATGGAAGAATACCTCGGCGTTCGCCCAACCAGCAATAAAGTAGGTGTTCTTCAGGATGTTCACTGGGCTGGAGGGATGTTCGGTTACTTCCCGTCCTATGCACTAGGGTACATGTATGCTGCTCAGTTCCATAACACAATGAAGGGTGAGATAGATGTAGAGGGTTCAATTGAAAAAGGTGACTTTACTGTCATAAAGAATTGGTTAACTGAAAATATTCATAAGTTTGGTAAGTCGAAGAAGCCCCTAGAAATTTTAGAGGATGTAACTGGTGAAAAGTTAAATGCTGATCACCTAGTACAGCATTTATCAGATAAATATAGTAAAGTGTATCAATTTTAATGAAAAATAGGAGACCCTAGAGGGCCTCCTATTTTTTTATGAATTACCTATTAATCCTTTAAAGGTTGGTGATCCAGGTGGTGAATTTTGAATGATGTCGATGAATGGAATCGTATAAGCGAATGCGATTAAGACAACTGCGATACCGATCCATAAGCGCCAGTTCTCAAAGATCATAGGAGTCGGTTCAGCATCTTCGGCAGTCTCAGCAATTGGAAATTCTTCTACACCTTTTGGAGCAAAGAAAGTCATATAGACAAATGTATACATCATGATGATGATGCCGATAAAAAGAATTGAACCACCAATGGCTTGACCGTATTGATACCCAATCCATTCTGTTACTTGTTCACTGCCATTGTATTCAGAAAACGCAGAGCGGCGTGGGGCACCGAGTAAACCAGCAATATGCATGGAACCTGACATAAAGAACATACCGATTGTCCATACGATTGTCTGAATAATTCCTAAGCGGTTCGTTTTCTCATCTAGTTTTCGACCTGTTAATACAGGAACCAGCCAGTACGATATGCCAAAGAATGTAAGGATAACAGTAGTTGCTAATGTGAGGTGAAAGTGACCTGTAACCCAGATTGTGTTATGGACGACAAGATTCAATTGGTTAGATGCATTGACCAAACCTCCTGCACCTGCTGGAATAAATGCAATCATCCCGATCATAGGCGCGAAAAAGCGAACGTCTTTCCAAGGAAGTGCTTTAAACCAACCGAACAAAGTGTTAAATCCTTTTGCCCTGCCTGCTGTTTCAAAAGTCGCAAACATGCTGAAAGCAGTTAGTAGTGAAGGGATGGCAACAGCAAAAGTTAATACAACTTGAATATATTTCCAAAACGGATCAATACCAGGCTCTAGTAATTGATGGTGGAATCCGACTGGGATAGAAAACAACAGGAATAGTATGAATGCCAAACGTGCTAACCCGTCACTAAATATTTTACCACCGATAATTTTAGGGATGATTCCATACCATGCCATGTAAGCTGGTAACAGCCAGAAGTATACAAGTGGATGACCGAAGTACCAGAATAAAGTACGACTTACAAGGATGTTGATTTCATCCACAATCCCTAAAGACCAAGGAATAAACTGAATAAGTACGGTTGCTGCCACTCCAATTGTACTAATGAACCAAATTATCATATTAATAACGACCATAAAGGCTAGTAATGGAGATTTTTCTCCTTTGTTTGCTTTCTTCCACTTATACAGTTGGTGAAAATTAACGAAACAAGCAATCCATGTACCTACAATAACTAAAGTAAGTCCAAAGTAGAAAATAGGGTGAGCTGCAAGTGGAGCGTAGAAGGTATATAATACACTTGCTTTACCTAACAGAATCATAGTTGCAGCTGCAATCGTACCAACTAGCATTACCCAGAAGGCGATCCAAGCCCAAACTCTTTCTTTATCACTCATCCCAACCGTTTTACTCATTAAAGAAAATTGGAAGCCTATAATAAAAAATGTAGTTAATACTAAAGCAAGAATGACCCCGTGCACAGTGAGGATCTGATAGTAATCAATACCAAAAGGCAATGTGAATCTTCCGGTTCTTACTAGAGTCTGCAAAAGTCCCATTAGTCCGCCAATAAGTAGTGAGATAAAGGCAACCCACATGTGAGCCATAGAGAGCTTTGAATCTTTCTTTGTTAATTGGTTAGCAATCATTCGTCATACACCTCCACAGTAGCGGTCATATAATGATGACCAGTTCCGCAATATTCATTACAAACAAATGTATATGTTCCTGGTTTGTTAAAAGTGGTCTCTACCGTATTGATATAACCAGGCTCAAGCATCATATTTGCATTTGTACCCGCTAATTCAAACCCATGTACTACATCTGTACTTGTACCTTGGAACATGACTTCTGATCCTACAGGGATTCTTATCGTACGCACTACATTTCCTTCTTCATCTGTTCCAAAATCGTAGTTAAAGGCTGAAGCGATGACATTTACTACATAACGGTTATCATCTAACTGCTGCATACCTAAGTTCTCTTTTTTAAATGAATCATGAGCCTCTACATTTTGCGGATCGATTGTGGTTAAACAACTAGGCGGTTTCGTGCCTTGATAAAATGCCCCTACGCCTAACATAATTAAAAAGATTAATAACGCTCCTCCGCCAATTAACATCCACATCTTTTCATATTTGTGTAAATGCATTGTCCTTCCCCCTTAAACAAATCTGATTATGACTTACCGATTAACAAAAATGCCCCATACCCCAAACCAAGTTACCACCAAAAATGCACCCACAAATAAAACCGCGATGAACGTTCCTTTTAGATCCGCTTCTTCTTGATGAGTTTTAGTTTGTGTATTTGGATCGTTTAATTGAGTTTTTGCCATCTTCCGTTCCACTCCTTCCAAATTACCCCTGTTTGGTTTTTACATTTTTATCATACTGTATTTTTTCTGTTTAGAAACAAGTTGAAGGTCCATTTCACAAATAGTTCAAAACTCTTGAGAAAACCATTCATGTCAATGGATCCGACCGTTTTTGAAAATTCTATGACACCGATTTCATGAACAATCCGTGACAAAATGGCTATAATTGAATGGTTATAAAGGAGACTGTTGCTTTATAGATAAGTTAGAGTATGGTTGTTTACACTACGCAGGTAGTGTAAATGGCATTCTCATGGGAGAGGATGATATACTAAACAAATATTATAGAAGGAAGGGGAGAGTATTATGTTTTTACCTAGTTTCACCCTTGAAGGTAAACTTGCAGCAATTACAGGTGCTACAAAGGGGATAGGGTATGCTATTGCAATGGCCTATGCGGAAGCGGGGGCAGACATTATTGTCATTTCAAGAACCGAAGAAGATGTACATACAGTTTGTAATGAGATTGAACAATTAGGAAGAGTAGCTTATCCCATCGTAGGTAATGTACAAGATTACAATGAGATAATAAGCCTAATTAAAGAAACTACCCCTTATCAAGACATTCATATTTGGGTGAACAACGCTGGAGTCAATATAAGAAGCGATGCATTTAATGTAACAGAATCTGAGTGGGATCAGATTATACAGACAAATATGAAAAGCGCTTTCTTCTTAGCTCAATTTGCGGGAGAACAAATGAAAAAACGAGGAGAAGGGAAAGTTGTTAACGTTTCATCAGTGGCAGGTCATGTAGCCCTTCGCACGGGTGTAGTATATGGAATGACGAAGGCAGCATTGATTCAGATGACCAAAACGCTATCTTTAGAATGGGGAAAACATAACATTCATGTAAATGCCATCGGTCCATGGTACTTCCCTACATCTTTAACGGAAAAGCTTCTTGAAAATGAACAATATGTTAAAGAAATAAAAGAGCGAACCCCAATGGGTAGGGTTGGGGAGTTAAAAGAACTAGCAGGTGCTGCTGTATTTTTAGCTTCAGAAGGTAGTAATTACATGACTGGCCAAACGTTGTATATTGATGGTGGAATGAGCGTTTATGGTTTTTAGTTTGTAAATTAATAAACGGAATGGTTTTTGGCGCTAAGAGTTTTATGACTCTTAGCGCTATTTATTTGGTTTGTGATAATTCAGGAAATGTGCTTATTTGTTTAGCAATAAACGTACATTCTGAACTTGGTTTTTGGTATTAAACTTCACTCAGCGTCGTTTTAAATCTATAAAGTATAAGAGCAGGATCGTAAAAAGAGTGTAGAACTGTGAGTAAGATTCAAAGAAGGAGGCAAGCTAAAAGAAAAATGGAAGAGGGATAATATGGCATGGATAACATCAGTTGGAGTGAGCATCCCGGAATATGAAATAACACAAAAGGATATACAATCTTTTGTAAAAGAAGTCTTTCCTCGTTCAGAAAGAGAGATTAACAGGCTATTACCTGTATTTGAAAACGCAGCCGTTGAGAAACGTCAATTCGTCGTTCCTAAGGAATGGTTTGGAAAAGACCATACTTTTCAAGAGCGAAATGAATTATATGAAAAAAAAGCACTTCAATACTCTTTAGAAGCTGTTGATCATTGTCTGTCCAATAAATCATTTCTGACAGAAGAAGTTCCTTACGAAGCAATTGACTATATTCTTTATGTATCCAGTACAGGTGTAGCTACACCAACTATTGATGCGCGTTTAATGAATGAACGAAATTTCAGAGATGACGTAAAACGTGTTCCTTTATGGGGATTGGGCTGCGCTGGGGGAGGTGCAGGTCTTGCTAGAGCCATGGATTTTGCGCATATGTATCCAAAGGCAACTATTTTAGTTGTGTGCGTTGAACTCTGTGGACTTACTTTTCAGAAAGATGATCGAAGAAAGAGCAACTTCATTGGGACGGCTTTATTTGGTGATGGAATTGCAGCAGCATTAATAATGGGGGAGAAGTCTCCAGTTGTTTCGAAACGGATTTCTACAGCACCCAGAATGATTCAATCCAGTTCTAAATTAAAAAAGCAAGCTCTTGATGTAATGGGGTGGAATGTTAATGAGGATGGCTTTCAAGTCGTCTTTGCAAAAAGCATTCCTGCACTCGTTGAAACCTTCTGGAAAGAACACATTGAAGAGTTTTTAAGAAGTATAGAAAAGAATGAGAAAGATCTATCCTTCTACGTAGCTCATCCAGGTGGCCAAAAGGTGCTTCAAGCTTATGAGGAAGTTTTGGGTAGTTCTAATGAAAAATTCAAATATTCATATGATGTGTTAAGAAATCATGGCAATATGTCTTCTGCCACTGTATTACACGTTTTGAAAAGGTGGATGGAAGAGTTTCCAAAGGCAGGGACAGCTAGCGTACTAGCTGCATTAGGGCCTGGCTTTAGCTCTGAATTAGTTGGATTGGAGTGGTCTGAATGACTGTTTGGTTTGTTGTATTATTCTTGTTTATAATTGCGCAGCGTCTTATTGAAGTGGTAGTAGCAAAACGTAATGAGAAATGGATGCTACGTCACGGTGCAATAGAAATTGCAGGAGGCCATTATAAATGGATTGTTTTAGTACACACGTTATTCTTCGTTTCAGTTGGGTTAGAAGCATGGAATAATGAGCTTGTTTTATCAGATTGGAAAGGCTTTTTATTAGGTGCTTTCTTCGTTACACAAGGTTTCCGAATCTGGTGTTTAACTTCTCTAGGAAGGTTCTGGAATACAAAGATTATTGTTTTACCAGGGGCAGACCTTGTAGCTAAAGGGCCATATAAGTGGATGAAGCACCCTAATTATGTAGTGGTTGGTTTAGAATTTGTCATAATTCCATTGCTATTTAATGCCTATATGTCAGCTGTTTTATTCCCGCTACTACATTTGGCACTCATGAAAATTCGCATTCCTCACGAAGAAAGGGCTTTGACTAAACTGTCTGAATGATTGAAATTATTTCTCATTCTCATTGAAAATCTTTCTCAACCCTGCTATACTCTATTTAGAAATGAAAATCATTATCATCGGAAGTGAGGGGCTAAAATGATTTTTCTTATAATGGGAATTGTAGTGCTATATTCAATACTGATGGTTGGCATACTAGCCAAACTTCGTGATGAAAAGGCAATGTACTTAGTAGATTTGTTTAAAGGTAGACATACATTAAAGTCAGCAGAAGCGAAGCAAAAGAAATATGAAGATGTTTTATCAGCCAGGTAATATACCTGGCTTTTTATATGGAAAGAATCTTACTAAATAAATTTAATTTTATATTAAAAGAGTCCCTCTTAAGTCTAGCCTCTGTTTCGTTATAACGACTTGTGAAAAACTCAATTAGAGTAGAGCGTTTTCAAGTGTCAATAAAATCGGTATACTAATACTTAGAGGCAAAAGAGAAGGGAGGATCGATATATGACATATATTCGTTCGGTCAATTGGGTTCAAGGTCAACTCAATTCAATTCGAATGGTGGATTTTCGGTTTTATTTACAACATTCCGACAAAGGTCGATTAGAATATGAAGAAGGACACATACCTGGCGCAATACACATTGATCTGGAGAAAGATATGAGTGGGGCTGTTGGACAAACAGGTGGGCGTCATCCTCTGCCAAATATGAAAGATTTCTTAAATGTTATTCAAGAAGCTGGTATTCAGAATAATGATATCATTGTTGCTTATGATAATCAGAATGGTGCTATGGCATCGAGATTTGTATGGATGATGATGTACATGGGACATAAAGAAGTGTATATTTTAGATGGTGGATTTAGAGCGTGGGAAGAAAAGGGATCTGGATTGACTACAGAAATTCCGGTTAACAACCGTTCCTCTTATAAAGCAGTATATCAATCTAGTATGATAGCAGATCAGGACTACGTAGCTCAACACATCTATAATGATGATACAATCATCCTTGATTCGAGAAGTTATGAGCGTTTTGCTGGTATAAATGAACCAATAGATCAAAAAGCGGGTCATATTCCTTCCGCTGTAAATGCAGAATGGACAAAAGTTATGAATCAAGCAGGAAGATGGAAATCTAAAGAGGAACTAAGGTCTCATTTCCTGCAATTTGGTAAACCAAAAGAGTGGATTGTCTATTGTGGTTCCGGTGTTACTGCTTCGCCAAACGTACTCGCATTATATGAAGCGGGTTTCAATCAAGTTCGGCTCTATGTAGGTAGTTGGAGCGATTGGATTACCAATGATAAAAATCCGATTGATCGTTCTGTTTCTTCTTAATCAGATTATACATAAAGGGTGTAGTACATGCCGCTATCCAAATCACTTGGGTATTTTATAGAAGATCTATGGTCGAAAGGCTTTCGATTAAAGGATAAAGATATTCATTTTATTTATTTCGGCAAGAATTATACGAACTCTGAAGATTGGCTCGTTATCTTCGCACTTAAAGTTACGATTCAGTTTCAAATGAAATTCGATGGAAGTTTTTTTATTGGAGTATTAGAGTATTTACAAGAAAACCATCCTCGTACAAAACGAGATGCTTGGGGACTTATTGAACAAAAAGGACTATACAAAAGAAAGAAACCACACTCCTTAGCTAAATAGGAGTGTGGTTTTTTTAATTAGCGTGGATAGCAGCTCGTGCGAGTTCATCTGCTTTTTTGTTTTGCTTATCAGATATCCATTTAATAAAAAAGAAAGGGAAATGACTCCCTAATTGTTCAGCTTCTCTTAAAAGAGGAAGGAAGCGATCTTGTTTCGTGGATGAGTGTTCAATACAGTCGACAACAAGCTTTGAATCTGATCGAACACTAATAATCTCTTCTGGAAACATTTCTTTACAGATTTCAAGAGCTTTTATGAGGGCCGTAAATTCTGCTTCATGGTTTGATGTTATTCCAATTGGAATCGAATAGGTGTAATGATCTTTTCCATTTTTAATGTAGATTCCAACTCCACTTGGGCCTGGGTCTCCTTTTGAAGAACCATCTACATATACTTCAAGCATACGCTGACCTCCTTTATGAAGGGTTTGATGTTTTATTAAATCGCTTCGCTAAATATAAGAAAGGTGTGTCTAAAGCAGCTACAATAAATTTAATAACATAAGTTGTTATAAAGATTTCAAACCAGACGTTTGTCGGAACTTCACCTAAGAAAGCAATCAGTGTGAACACAAAGGAATCAAGCAACTGACTAACCATTGTACTTCCATTATTTCTAACCCAAAGAAAGCGATCTCCAGCAAACATACTCTTCAGTTTAGAATAGATGAATACGTCAACATATTGACTAACAATATACGCTACTAAGCTTCCTGCAGCAACACGCGGTAATAATCCGAATATAGTTTCAAGAGCCGTTTGCACTTCCGTACCAACAGGTGTAAACCATTTAACCGCTATTTGCATCATAACTGTCATACTAATTAGAGTAAAGAAACCTAACCAAACAGCTTTCTTTGCTTCCTCTTTACCATATTTCTCATTCAGGATATCGGTAGCTAAGAATACTGTTCCATAAATAATATTTCCAAGCGTTGCGGTCAAACCAAACATTTCAATCGTTTTCGTAACCTGAATGTTGGCTACAACAGTAGCCATTCCTATCCATACAAATAAACCTTGTCTTCCAAACCCTTTATAAATTAACGTTAACATTGAGAAGTTAATAAGGGCGAATACAATCCATAAAATTTCGTTCATATTGTCAATCCTTTCTAGTTTTGATATCGCAGGAAGTTTCGAACTGCGCTATGCATAACGATAGACCATTATACGTGGTGTTGAAGTTTTTTTCAATATGTTGCGAGCGAAAGCGTTCGAGGAGGCTCCCCAGCTCGCCGCGGAAAGCGAGTGATTTCCCGAACCACCTCATGCTCTAACAATGCAAACGGAAACATTTTTTCAACTTCGAGTGTCCAAGAATCCTGCCCTTTTCTTGAGAGAACTATTCAATAACAACACGTTATCAAAGGCAAATAAAAAAGCGACAGCTCTAAAGAGCTGTCGCTATATGTCATGCGTTTTTTATAATTTAATTAGTTTTTAACAACGTTAGCAGCTTGAGGGCCACGGTCGCCTTCTACGATTTCGAAAGAAACGCTTTGACCTTCTTCAAGTGTTTTGAAACCTTCTTCTTGGATCGCAGAGAAGTGTACGAATACGTCGTTTCCACCTTCTACTTGGATGAAACCATAACCTTTTTCTGCGTTAAACCATTTTACTGTACCGTTTTGCATTGTAAAATCCTCCTAAAACATTCACGTAATGACGTGAGACGTAATAATACAAAGTCGATGTAAGAATTCATAAAAAAGGGTAACTCCAATAGAAATGTAGGATCATCAAATCCCGAACACTTCTATTGAAGTTACCTCGTCTTTCATGATTCCACATCTTCTTTGCTTAGGTCTAATATAGCTTATTATTATAAAGGAAGTCAAGGAGTAATGAGAATTTTTAAAACAAATTGTATTTTCTCAACATACTGCAGAGATTTTCTTTCCTTCTTTTATAAAATACCCGTTCTTTGCATTTTTAGTCCTGTTTCATCTAAACTATAAAAGAATTAATGGAAGGAGAACTGTCATGAAAAAAGATATTGAAATTGCTCAGCAAGCTACTATAAAACCAATAGAAGAAATTACGCATCAATTAAATCTAGATCATGAGGACTTTGAACCATATGGTCGCTACAAAGCAAAATTATCCGATTCATTATTACATAAGTTGTCTGAACGTAAGAATGGAAAGGTTGTACTTGTTACGGCCATTAACCCTACCCCAGCTGGTGAAGGTAAGTCCACCGTTACTGTAGGTTTAGGGCAGGCTATGAATCAGATGAATAAAAAGACTGTAATTGCACTTCGAGAGCCTTCTTTAGGTCCTACAATGGGATTAAAGGGAGGCGCTGCTGGGGGAGGCTATTCGCAAGTCTTACCCATGGAAGATATAAATCTTCATTTCACAGGCGATATACATGCGATTACTAGCGCGAACAATGCCCTTTCTGCTTTTATTGATAATCATATTCATAGGGGGAATGAATTAAATATTGATCCTAGAAAGATTGGTTGGAAAAGGGTTTTAGACTTAAATGACCGAGCTCTTCGTGAAATTGTGATAGGACTAGGTGGTCCCTTGAAAGGAGTCCCAAGGGAAGATGGATTTAATATCAGTGTAGCCTCAGAAATTATGGCCATTCTCTGTCTAGCTTCTGACTTAAAAGATCTGAAGAAACGACTTGCTCGAATTGTGTTTGGTTATACGTACGAGGATCAACCCGTTACTGTTGAACAGTTAGGTATGGAAGGGGCTTTAACCCTTCTATTAAAAGAAGCGCTTAAGCCAAATCTTGTCCAAACGATTGAAAATACACCAGCAATTGTACACGGTGGACCGTTTGCCAATATTGCGCATGGATGTAACAGTGTAATGGCCACAACGATTGCTTCAAAATTAGGGGACTACGTCATAACTGAAGCAGGATTTGGCGCTGATCTTGGTGCTGAGAAGTTTTTAAATATCAAAACACGTGCAGGAGATTTCACTCCCGATGCTGTTGTCCTCGTTGCTACCGTTCGGGCTTTGAAAATGCATGGTGGAGTATCGAAAGACGAATTAGCACAAGAAAATGTACGCGCCCTTCAAGAAGGGATAACCAATCTCGAGAAACATATGGAGACTATTCAGTCATTTGGCCTTCCATTTGTAGTCGCTTTGAATCGTTTCCCTACTGATACTGAAGAAGAGTTGGCTTATATAGAAAAATGGTGTAAAGACCGGAAATTACGGGTTGCTCTTACTGAAGTTCATTCTAAGGGAGGCTCAGGAGGGCTAGAGCTTGCACAAGCTGTTATTGATACTGTTGAAACAGAAGCTAGTTCGTTCACTTATACGTACGATCTTGAAGACACTATTGAAGAAAAGATATCAAAGATTGCTGAAAAGGTTTATGGTGCTAAAGGAGTTGAATTTTCAAGTCAGGCAAAGAAGCAAATAGAATTATACAACCAGCTAGGTTGGGCGAATTTACCTGTTTGCATGGCAAAAACTCAGTACTCACTATCTGATGATCCCTCTCTAAGAGGTAGACCATCTGACTTCACTATTACGATCAGAGAATTTAGTCCCTCAATTGGAGCTGGGTTTATCGTTGCTTTGACAGGTGATGTAATGACAATGCCAGGATTACCAAAAGAGCCAGCTGCACTTCAAATGGACATAGACTCATCGGGGAAAGCTGTCGGTTTATTCTAAAATTGCTGACAACCAACAAATATAAGAGGTTGCTCTTTAGGAAGGAGCAATCTCTTTTGCTTTACAGTTAAATTTATTCCTTCGTAATATAGAGATGAAGACAGAGGGGAGGATGGTACTTGTGAATGTATCAATAGGCGTAACTGGTTGGGGCGATCATGACCAGCTATATCCTGCGGGTACGAAAAGTCAGGATAAATTAGCGATATATGCTTCTCATTTTCCTGTTGTGGAAATTGATAGTGCATTCTATGCAATCCAACCTAAACGAAACTATGAGAAATGGGTTAAGGAAACACCAGAAGGTTTTACGTTCGTTGTTAAAGCTTTTAGTAAAATGACTGGACATCAAAGAGAAAAAATGTCCTCAGAAGAAGTTCGAGATATGTTTGATGCTTATATAGAGTCGATCCAACCATTAATTGATTCATGTAAGCTTCGTTTTATTTTATTTCAATTTCCACCTTGGTTTTCTGTATCAAAGGAAAATGTTCAAAAAATAAGAGTCATTCGTGAATTAATGGGTGACTTACCACTTGCTTTAGAATTTCGTAACCAATCTTGGTACTCAAGTGAGTATAGAGAACAAACTCTATCTTTTATGGAGAAAGGAAACTGGATTCACGGAGTAGTTGATGAACCTCAAGCTGGAGAGGGCTCTGCGCCAACGGTTCTTCAAGCTACAAACTCAAAAGAAACACTCGTCAGACTCCATGGCCGCAACGTGCATGGTTGGAACAAAAATGGCCGCGAAGATTGGAGAGAGGTACGCTTTTTGTACCGATACAATGATGAGGAACTTCAAGAGTGGAAGGAAAATGTTGAGAGTTTACTTCAACAATCTGATCATGTAACTGTATTGTTCAACAATAACTCCGGGGGCGACGCCGCGGATAATGCTAAACAATTTATCGACTTATGCCAGGTTGAGTATGAACAGTTAAACCCAAGACAAATGGATTTATTCCAAGACTAGGAGGAACTTATGGAGGATGAAGTGTTGGAGAAAGTATCAAGCTTTATATACAATCGCTTCAGGCATGACTCTACTGGACATGACTTTTATCATATGAAAAGGGTAGCCAAAATGGCTAAGCGGTTGGCTGTTCTAGAAGGAGCCGATCCTTTTATTTCAGAAACAGCAGGCTGGCTTCATGATATACTAGATCCCAAACTGACAGACAATTTGACAGAAGCTAAGCAAGAAGTTATGGACTTATTTGAGTCTTGTAAAATTCCCCCAGGAGAACAGGAGCGGATTTTAGTAGCAATGGAAGCAGTTTCTTTTAAAACAGGCCATCGTATTCCTCTGAACATAGAGGGGAAAGTTGTTCAAGACGCTGATCGGTTAGATGCTATTGGAGCTATTGGTATTGCTCGTGCTTTCTCATTTGGTGGAGCTAGAGGCCAAGCTTTACATAGTGAAGCTTTTGAGGAAACGACAATACGCCACTTTTATGATAAGCTGCTTAAAATCAAAGGTCTTCTCAACACTCCCTCAGCGGTGAAAATCGGTCAAAAGAGACATGACTTCCTTGAAACATACCTCCATCAGTTTTATGAGGAATGGATGTAACGAGTGTAAGTGCAACCTAAAAATCTGAATGTCTAATTCTGGAAAACGCCTAAGCGAAGATAGAAAATTTCTCGGGTAAGAAATTTTGTTTTATCAATAAGATCAGACATCTTACACGGACCTGATATGTGATATAATGTCTCGGACTAGTTAGTAAAAGAATGAGGTGACGATTGTGCAATCAAGTGAAAAAACGTATTTAGATATGTGTCGATACATAATGGATCATGGAGAGCGTAAAGGAGATCGTACCGGTACAGGCACGCTTTCTACGTTCGGCTACCAAATGAGATTTGATTTATCAAAAGGCTTTCCGCTCTTAACTACAAAAAAAGTACCATTCCGTCTTATTAAAAGTGAGCTCTTGTGGTTTTTAAAAGGGGACACCAACATTCGTTACCTTTTGCAACACAATAACAATATTTGGAACGAATGGCCTTTTAAGAGATGGATCGAAAGTTCTGACTATAATGGCCCTGACATGACGAACTTTGGAATTCGTAGTCAACAGGACGAAGTGTTCAATGAACAATATAAGGAACAAATGGATAAATTTAAAGAACGCATATTAACAGATGAGTCATTCGCTCATACATATGGAGATTTAGGAAATGTGTATGGAAAGCAATGGCGTAATTGGGAGTCTTCTCAAGGTGAATGGATCGATCAGATTCAACAAGTTATTTACGATATCAAGACTAAGCCAGACTCAAGACGTCTAATTGTATCAGCTTGGAATCCTGAGGATATTGCTCCAGATAGAGCAGCATTACCGCCATGTCACATATTATTTCAATTTTACGTTGTTAACGGTAAGTTAAGTTGTCAGTTATACCAGCGTAGTGGAGATGTATTCTTGGGGGTTCCGTTTAACATTGCAAGTTATGCACTACTTACCCATTTAATTGCAGAAGAATGTGGTCTAGAGGTAGGCGAGTTTATTCACACACTAGGAGATGCCCACATTTACACGAATCATGTAGATCAAATTAAAACGCAGATTGCTCGGGAAATAAAGCCTCTGCCATCCATTTCAATTAACATGGACGGGAAGTCTGTATTTGAAGTAGAAAGCGATGATATTGAGCTAAATGGATATGACCCTCACCCTCGTATTAAAGCACCAGTTGCTGTGTAGATTCCAATAAGGAGGATGACTAAATATGATTTCATTTTTAGTGGCGATGGACCGAAATCGCCTTATAGGGAAAGATAATGATTTACCATGGCGTCTGCCTAATGATTTGAAATTTTTCAAATCGGTTTCGACAGGGAAGACGATTATAATGGGCAGGAAAACATTTGAATCCATGAATGGACCTTTGCCGAATCGCAAGAATGTTGTGTTGACTCGAGACTCTAACTTTCAGGAAGATGGGTGCGATGTCATTCACAGTCTAGATCCTATCTTTGAATGGGAGAAAGAAGACCCGAATACAGAATACCTTATTATCGGTGGCAGTCATATCTTTGAGCAAACGATCAATGAAGCGGATCGAATGTATATTACTTGGATTGAAGAGGATTTTCAGGGAGATACTTATTTCCCCGAATTTAATGAAGATGAGTGGATTTTGACGAAGAAAGAGCGGGGAGTTCAAGACGAAAAAAATCCATATGAATACTACTTTTGTCAATATGATCGTAAACAATAAGTTTCAATAAAACTCATGCAGCACTTCTGCATGAGTTTTTGGAATGGTTGTCGTTAGGGCATTGTTGGTAACGCGTACGTTGTTTGATTTCCTTATGTTTCACTAAAAAAATTTATTTAAATGCCAGCTAATGCTTTATTATAATTTTGGATAAATGTTTTTGTACAAGAAATAAAATTACCACATTAACAAGTTTTTATAATTAAAGACGAAACATAGACAAAACAAATAAAAAGGCTTACAATCGAAGACGAAAGACATATTTTTCCCTTAGGTATTTGAATATTTTTGTGGTGGGTCTGTTTAGAGTCTCTGTTTTTGTGAGAAACTCAATGTAATAGACCCAAATAGAAAAAATGTGCAGCATAATAACTGCCATTTGGACAAGGGACGGTGAAGTTATGCTATCGACAATTGGCATTCCGGGGTTAATTCTAATCCTTGCAATTACACTGATTATATTTGGACCAAAAAAGTTGCCTGAAATTGGGAAAGCTACTGGTCAAACGTTAAAGGAATTTAAGAAATCTGCCCGGGAATTAACGAGCGAAGAAGATGACAATACAGTAATTGAATCAAAAGGGACTTCTTCTAACCAAGATCAAGCATCCCCTAACACTCAACAACAATAAGAACATGGAGTGGTGATTTATGTTAGGACAAATTGGTGTACCCGGATTAATACTTATTCTAGTGATTGCTCTTGTGGTGTTTGGGCCTTCTAAACTTCCAGAAGTAGGTAAAGCAGTGGGGAGTTCACTTCGGGAGTTTAAGAAAGCTACTTCGGATCTTACTAGCACGGACTCTGAAGATTCCAAGAAGATTGATCAAAACCAAGACAAAAATGCGTAAAGTAATTAAATGTGGAGATGTAAGAGGCATACGCTCTTGCATCTTCTTTCATGAAAAAGGACAGCGTCGCTCCCATCTGGAGGTGCAACAATGGAACAAGATCATAATAGTATAGATAAAGAAATGAATGTAACGGAGCACTTAGGGGAACTTCGGAAGCGATTAATTATAACGATAAGCGTTTTTATTCTCTTTTTTATTGGCGGGTTTATTTTTATTGAAGAAATCTTCCAATTCTTTATGCAAGGATTCCAGGAACGTTCGAAAGAGTTAGGGAATGAGATTACAAAATTAACGGTATTGGGCCCGTTTGATGTGCTTTGGGTATATATAACTTTAGCAAGTATCATTGCAGTTGCAGGGACACTTCCAATCCTTTGTCTCCAAGTGTGGCTATTTATTAAGCCTGCACTTACACCTAAAGAACAAAAACTGTCACTGTCCTATATACCAGCTATTTTTCTGTTGTTTATTGGTGGATTATCATTTGGGTATTTCCTTATTCAACCCCTGATTTTCGATTTCCTGGTTGCTTTAGGGGAAGACATGTTTACAATGATGTTTACTGCTGATAAATATTTCAGTTTTCTGCTAAGAATTACGTTACCATTTGCCGTTTTCTTTGAAATTCCTATTATTGTTATGTTTTTAACGAGCCTCGGTATTGTAGAACCTGGATTGCTTCGAAAGATTAGAAAATATGCTTACTTCGTACTTATTATTATTGGAACAATCATATCGCCGCCAGACTTTATTCTGCAGATTGTAGTGGCAATCCCACTGATTATCCTCTATGAAGTATCCATTATTCTTTCAAGTATAGTGGCCCGAAAACAAGCGAGAAGAATGGAAGACATCTCAACAGATTCATAACGTTTGAAAAGATACCCATTATAGGGTATCTTTTTTCAGTATGATTGCTTTTTAGCGGACTACGTGTTACAAAAGTAAAAAGCAATATAGAGCAAGGGGGGAAAGAATGCGATCTTTTTATCATTTTATGATGACATTTCGCGGTAAATTAGTACCAGATGACAAGAGTCGGTTAGCAGACTGGATGTTTGAAGACTCAAATTTCCCGAAACAGTCATACTCTTACGATGAAATTAGTCGATATTTAGAGTGGAATATACCATTCTCATCTGCTTTAAGCATTTTCGATGAATTATGGGAGCAATACCAAATGGAAGAAGTAATGTAAGAAATGTTTTGAATATAACAGTAATACTCATGAAAAAACCGCCAAAATGGCGGTTTTTTGTTTGAAAATGATAAAATAGCTGACTTGTGTTGTGTATAGCTTATTTAAGCGGTGAGGCTAGCGCTTTGTTTTATTAACAAACGAATGTTGCACCAACAATAATAAGCAAAATAAAAAGGACCACAATTAATACGAAGTTATTCCCGTAACCATAGCTCATGTGAGCGCCTCCTTTAATTCTAGATAATATTACTATATGGATCTAAGGAGGAGTTTGTATGGGCATATGCGGAGATTTGAAGATTAATCGATGTTGTATATGTGTCCAATTGCTATAGCCTTAGTATTTCCTGTGACAGTTACCATTCGTAACGATTGTTCTTGAGGGATTAAGTGAGTTATTGTACCTTCTAGCTGCTTTAATTCTCCATTTGAATACACTTTAATTCTTACAACAGCTTGGTTTTCGTGTGCCTCTATACAGGCATCATTAAGTTCACTTAATGCCTGCTCTTCAAGCGATGGAGGCGGTAGCTTACCGTCTTCTTCCCACATTTTCTTCATCATTTCCACGTGTTCTGGCAACATAAGTGAAGTCCACTTCATTGTTCCTCGATCTCGTAGCATATATTTCACCTCTATATTCAGTATAACGAACAAGTGTTTGTAAAACAACAGAAAAAGAACTTGTGTTCGTATATAATTGGGTCAGGAGGTTGGTACTTATGGAACAATCAGCAAGGAAACGACAAGGTTTACTACGTTGAGATTGTTTACATGGCCAAAGGCGAAACGATAACAAAGCGAAAAATAAAGGTGATGTCTTGTAATAGAAATTCTTATACGGCTATTGTTACTTGCGTCAAAAAATGCGTAGTTTTTTAAAGGAGAATATACTGAGAGTCTATCCGAAATTTCCTCCTTCATATCGAGAATAGACGTTTCATAATTTTGTTAGTCTGCATTGTAATGTGGAATTTGGTACGATGTTCATAAGGGAGGCAGTACTATGAAAATTATTCATACCGCGGACTGGCATTTAGGTAAGCTTGTCCATCAATTACATATGACAGAAGACCAAGAATATATTCTTGGTCAATTTATAGAGTTAGTGAAAGTTGAGCAACCGGATGTGGTTATTATTGCTGGAGATTTGTATGATCGGGCAGTACCTCCAAAGGAAGCTGTAGATTTACTAAACCGCACTCTAATTACGCTAATCTATGACTTAAATATCCCTGTTTTAGCTATATCAGGGAATCATGACAGTCCTGACAGATTGAACTTTGGAAGTCAGCTTTTTAAGCGCCAACAATTTTATTTACAAGCGAGACTTGAGGATGCTTGGACCCCAGTTCGTATTCCGGATGAATACGGGCAGGTAAACTTCTACTTAATTCCTTATATAGAGCCAAGCGAAGTAAGGAAAGAGCTTGACGATGATTCTATAGAAACACATCAACAAGCTATGGAAGCAATTATAAAACGTATCAAGGAAGACCAAGTGACTGATGAGCGTCACGTATTTGTAGGTCATGCGTTCTTAGCTGGAGGAATGGAGTCAGAGTCTGAGGAGCGGTTGTCTATGCTAGGAGGGGCGCCATATATAAACGCAGAGCTTTTTAATGATTTCTCCTACGTAGCACTTGGGCACCTCCACCAACCACAAAGGGTTAAAAGAGAAACCATTCGTTACTCCGGTTCTATACTGAAGTATTCCTTCTCAGAGGCCAACCACAAAAAAGGTGTAACAATAGTTGAATTAGACGGGACAGGTGTGTCCTCTATTAGACAAGAAAGTTTAAAGCCAAAAAGAGACATGAGGGTTAAAGAAGGATATTTACATGACCTCCTCGAGGTTAATGAAGAAGGTATGGAAGATTATCTTCATATTAAATTGTTAGACGAAGGACAGATACTTGACCCTATGGGAAAACTCCGCAAGAAATTTCCTAATGTTTTAAGTCTAGAACGTGTTGGATTGATTGGGAAGGCGCACACAGAACAGTTATCTAATGTGCAGGAAAGAAAACAAATGTCTCATATGGAACTGTTTGAGTCGTTTTATAAAGAAGTGAAGGGTTCACTTATGGATGAAGAAAGAAGAGATGCGATTGCTACGGTTATAAATGAAATTCAGGAAGAAGAAAGGAATCAATAATATGCGAGCCATTCAGCTAGTCATAGAAGCTTTTGGGCCCTATTCAAAACGCCAAGTTGTAGATTTCACACAGTTAGGACACGAGACGGTGTTTTTAATTACAGGACCTACAGGAGCAGGGAAGACGAGTATTTTTGATGCCATGGTATATGCCTTATATGGTCGTGCGAGCGGGAGTGATCGGGACCAGGACACATTGCGTAGCCACTTTGCTGATGAAGATCAACAGACGGAAGTGAAGTTTAGGTTTGAATTAAAGCAACACATTTATGAAGTTAGGAGAACACCTCGCCAATTAAAGAGGAAAGAAAAAGGTGAGGGGTTCACAGAGCAGCCGCCTAAAGTTGAACTTTATAGGATTAAAGAAGGGGATCATGAGCTATTAGCATCTAAAATCAAAGAAGTGAATGAATCGATTGAAAGCATGCTTCATTTAGATTATGAGCAGTTTAGGAAGATGATTATGATTCCGCAAGGAGAGTTCAGGCGTCTTATATCTGAAAATAGTAAAGAGAGAGAAGAAATTCTTCAAAAAATCTTTCAAACCTACGTTTATGAGCAGATGACAGACCGTTTGAAAGAGGAGTCAAAAGAATTAAAAGAATCTATTCAGGAAATTGAATATAAAGAAGATGAGGAAATCAATCGTTTAGATTGGGACGAAGAAACACGTCAATCTCTTACTACTTCTGCTGATGTAATGACTAAGCTCCAAAAAGATATCGAAAGAGACCAACAACAACTTCAAGATAATAAAGGAAAGATTGAAAATGAACGGAAAGCCTTAGCAAGCGCTCAGGAAACGTTTTATGAGAAAAAGCAGTTAAATCAATTGTTCCTTAAGTTAGAAAAGCAAGAGAAAGAAGTTAGTGAGTTGGATAATCAGAAGCCTTCTATTATAAAACTTGAAGAGGAAGTCCATGCTGCCACAAAAGCACATCACGTAAAACCGTATGAAGATCAGGTTCGCCAAAGAGAAGGAGAAGAGAAGAAACAGCAGGAGCAACTTGTTCAAAAAGAAAAAGCACTTAATGAAGTAAAAAATAAATTCGAACAAACAAAGAAGAACTATGAAGCAGCTCTTCCTAAAGAAGAAGAATTAGAGTCATTAAAATTGAAAATACAGCAAAAGAAAAAGGATTATGAAAAGGTTGAACGTTTTAAATCGCTGCAAACTGAAGAGGAATATTTACGAAGGTCTAAGGAAGAAGTGGAGTCTTCTGTTAAAGCGCTAGAAGAACAATTAAAACAATTGAATGAGAGATGGCAATCACTTTCTAAAGATACCTACAATTCTCAAGGACTGACAAAACAGTACTATGAATTAGAAAGTGAGGAAAAAGAGTACGGAGCAAGAATCGATAAATTACACCATTTAATAAAAGAAGAAGAAAAAATTCAATCTATGATTCGAACATATCATCAAGCTAAAAACCGTTTGGGAAGAGCTAAGGAACAAGTAGAAAGCACAAAATCAAAGCTAAAACAACTAGAACAGTCTAAGCAACAGAACCAGGCTGTTGTCTTAGCGAACCATCTTCATGATGGAGAAGCATGCCCTGTTTGTGGTTCTATGGAACATCCTGATAAAGCGTATACAAAGCAAAATCCAATCTCGGATGAGGAAATTGATCGAGTAACTAAACAAGCAGAAGAAGCAGAAAAGACACTTACTGAAGAACAGGAACATTATATAAAGATTAAATCTGAAGGCCAAACACAACGTCAAATAACGGATCAACTGGCTAAAGAGCTTCTGGATGATTTACAAAAGGATCATCTTTCAGATAAGAATCGCCATGAACAGATGCAATATTGGCAAAGTAAATACGAAGATTTAAGGAAAGAAAAAGAAACACTATCAGGAAAAATTAAGCAGTCTGAGGCTGCTCGTAGTGAGATGGAGCAAATAAGTCAACAAATGAGTGAATTGAGTAGTTCGCTTGAAAATACACGAAAAGAATCTTCATCAAAGCGCGACGGATGGCTGCAGGTCTCTACAAAGCTCTCTCAAATCGAAGAAGAAGTATCTGATATAACCACAGATGTTAAAACTTTTAAACAGGAATTAAATAAAATGGAAAACGAGTATTCCAGGCAACAAAAAGCATTACAAGACTTGGCTAATTCGTACCAACAAGAAAAAGAACAAAAACAGAAGTTAGAGACAGAAGTTGAAGGTCACAAGCAGTTCTTAGAAGAAACAAGGCGCCATGTCGCAATTGCCAGAGAGTCTTTTGAGAAGACCATAGAAGATATGGGCTTCAGGTCAATAGATGATTACATTGATTCTAAAATGGATTCTGAAGTTGTAGACCAAAAACAAAAAGAGATCGAGAATTTTTACGCAAGCTATCAATCTATTATGGAAGGATATGAAGCTCTAAAAAAACAATTAGAAAATGAAAAAGTACCCGATTTATCCTACTACGATGACATTGTACGAACCCTAGAGCAGAAACTTCAGGGGATTACAGAGAGACAGCAAGTACTGCAACTCCAAATTAATGAGCAAATGAGGATTTATAAAAAGCTTCAAGTATTTCTACAAGATAAACAGGAGAAAGAACAAAGGTACTACTACGTTGGGGAATTAGCTCAATTAGCTAGAGGAGATAACGCATATAAATTATCTTTTGAACGTTATGTTCTTTCAGCCTTCCTGGATGAAATTATCCTTCAAGCTAATATTAGATTAGATCAGATGACTGAGCACCGTTATCAGCTTGAGCGGAGCAAGGAACGAGCTAAAGGAGGAGCTCAGAGTGGATTAGATCTTGAAGTGCTTGATCATTACACAGGACAAAAGCGTTCAGTGAAGACTTTATCAGGAGGAGAAGGCTTTAAAGCTGCACTGAGCCTTGCTCTAGGTATGGCTGATGTGGTTCAGGCTCATGCAGGTGGAGTGCAGTTGGATACGTTGTTTATCGATGAAGGATTTGGTACTTTAGATGAGATATCGTTAGAACAGGCAATCGACTGCCTAAAAGATCTTCAAAAAGGGAATCGAATGTTAGGTATCATATCTCATGTGCCACAACTAAAGCAGGAAATACCTGCAAAGTTACAGATCCAGCCGTCCCCTAAAGGATCAACATGTCATTTTACATTCCACTAAATTACTGGAAGTATTTACACCTTAAATTCTGACAATTTCACATGATATAGTAATGGGTAGAGTAAATCCAAATCCCTGTCTATTCCATTATAAATTACCTGGAAATAGATGATGTAGTAAGTCTAGGAGGCCTTTACCCTTATGAAAATCGTTACAGCTTCAACACCTGAACAACATGAATATGTAAAAGAGAAGATTACATATTTTTTTGATTCGCTATTTCCTTTTTTCTTCTCCGAGAATTATTCACAAGATCTTAGAAGTTTTGGTGTACTTTCTATTGAAGACATGGAAGAGTACTCTCTTAAAGAGATACTAGAAGTAACAGCTGCATTGCAAACGTTACAAAGCCTTTTAGAGTGTATTTCTGACTGTACTGGAGATTCGAAGCATTCTAAGCAATTTGATCGTAATACAAAAATTTTAGAAAAACACTCTATTTATTTCCCACTTAGATATGATGACTTCTTATCAACAACGGATAAGGAAGCTTTGTCTCTTATGGGTAAGCCAGAGAATCATTGGATCTTGTAGAAACTTCTTGTCAACTTTCCTCCTCTGGAGTAGGATAAAGGAAAAGGAAAGAGATGGAGGGGATGAGGATGACAATGCCTCTTTCATTAGATACGAAAATAATCACACTCGGAAAAGAAAAACGTGTACAAGAAAAAGAGAATGTATTCGAACTCTATCTAGATCAATACTGTTTGTTTCCGGTAGATGAATTATTGGAGATATCTCGAACAGCTGAATCTGAACAAACAGGGACAGCAAAGATTGTCGAAATGACTTGGGCGAATGGGCAAACACGTTTGGTTTATCAATTAATTTCGTTATATAGCGTCAATTAACGACAATGAAATTAAAGGTTGTGTTGAAAAATGCGCTTGCCCGGGAAATAGACGATTATTCCTTCGGATATTTTCATGAAATTGCCATAAGTCAGATGATCGAAAGGAACCCACTTCCCTTATACTGAAAGTAGATCATAACTAACTTAGGAGAAGGAAGGGATTCCAATGATGACGGCGATGTTATTTGGTTGTATTTTAAGTGGTAGCTTTGCTTTAATTATTGCAGGAGAGCTAACAACAGATTGAATTGAACAATCTAGAATGCTATACTTCCGAGCAGGTGCCAAGCGGTGCCTGCTTTTTATTTACATAGATGAACGTGAGGTGAACAAGATTGGATATTTTAAAGAATGATTGGAAAGACGTTCTTGGAGAAGAATTCTACAAAGAATATTACCAGAGATTAAGAGAATTTTTGAAAATAGAATATGCAAATGAAGCGGTTCACCCGCCTATGCACGATATTTTTAATGCGCTTCACTACACTTCCTACTCAAATACTAAGGTTGTTTTGCTGGGACAGGACCCTTATCACGGCAAAGGCCAAGCTCATGGTTTTAGTTTTTCAGTTAATCCGCAAGTGACAGTTCCGCCTTCCCTTAAGAATATTTATAAGGAGTTATCAGTAGATGTTGGTTTTCATGCACCTCCACACGGCTACCTGCTACCTTGGGCTAAACAAGGGGTCTTACTATTAAATACTGTTTTAACCGTCCGCGAAGGCCAAGCTCATTCACACAAGAAGAAAGGCTGGGAGACATTTACGAACGCTGTTATTGAATCCCTGAACAAGCGTGAAGAACCTATGGTTTTCATGTTTTGGGGGAAACCTGCACAGCAAAAGGTAAAAATGATTGATACGGATAAGCATCTTGTTTTAAAAGCACCACATCCTAGTCCTCTTTCAGCCTACCGGGGTTTCTTTGGTAGCCATCATTTCTCTAGAGCAAATGAATTTTTATCAGAAAAGGGTCTCGGCCCCATAGATTGGCAACTCCCCCATGACCCTTATGAATCTAAGTAAATTCAGGAATTATCTGTATTAGTAAATTTACTTGTTCCATATAAGCCCCTTTATACGGAAGACTCGAAGCTGAGACACTTTTGTGTGAATAGGGCCGTTACGTTTATTGAGTGCTTGGGCTTGCTCGGGCACAACTCGCTCACCAGCTCCCCACAGGAAAGCGAGTGGTTTCCAGGCCCACCTTACACTCAAATAAAGCAAACGGAAACATTCTCTTAACTTCGAGTCTTCAAGATTACTGCCCTATTATTGAACAAATCTATTATAAAGAATGCGACAGCAAACATTTACAGAGCTTTTAAATAAATAGTGAATTCGCCTACACCTTCTCTCCCTGATTAACGTACATTACAAGTAGTGATTATATAAAGGAGGGGAACCGATGAATCAAGGTATGAGATCATTTGGTCCCGGGCCAAGGCCCCAAGTAGGAAGAATGTATAACCGGGGGCCTAGTAGGGTCCCTCAAATGCCGCAACGTTTCGGACCACAAGGCTTTCAGAGTCCTATTCCTCAGAATTTTCAAAGTTTTAATGGTATGGGGGGAATGCAAGGATTCCCTGCGATGTCCAATATGGGTGTTCAGGAAGTGGGGAGTCAAACAAGAGGTGGGGGAGGATTACTCTCTAAAATTTTTTCTTCTGGAGGAGGAAGTGGTCTTCCAACACTAGGGGGAGCTGCACAAGGGTTAGCTGGAACGGGCGGAGGAGCCACTGGAATGTTGAATAATGTTCAGCAAGTATTAAAAATGGCTCAATCAGCTATGCCGATGGTGCAGGAATACGGTCCAATGATGCGTAATATTCCTACGATGTTTCGTTTAATGAAGATTATGAACGAGCCAGATGAAGGAACTGAGGGAGAAGAATCGACATCGGAAGAAGAATCAAGTCAGAATACTGAGAAGCGTAGTACTCGCGTGAGAGAGGCAGTAAATCAAGCTACTAGTGCTTCATCTAACAGTACAGAACCAGCTCCTGTAAAAGAATCTCTTTCAAATTCGAAGCCTGAAGGAAACGGTCCTTCTAAACCTCGCATGTATATATAAATAAGCAAGATTCTTGATTTTTATCCTCTAAAAGGAAACAATAATGGGTACGATAGGATTGTTTTGATTAGAGGAGGAATGCATCGTGACAAGCAACAATCTTGAGAAAGCAACGTTTGCAGGGGGATGCTTCTGGTGTATGGTAGAACCATTCGACCAGCGCCCAAGTATCCATGAGGTGATCTCTGGTTATACAGGAGGCCACACGGAGAATCCAACTTATATGGATGTCGTAACAGATACAACCGGACACGTGGAAGCTGTTCAAATTACATTTGATCCTGATATTTTCCCTTACGAACGCCTTTTACAAGTATTTTGGCAACAAATTAATCCAACCGATGCAGGGGGACAATTTGCCGACAGAGGGGAATCTTACTCAACAGCCATATTCTTTCATAACGATAAACAGAAAAAATTAGCGTTGAAATCAAAACAGGAACTAGAACAAAGCGGTAAGTTCGAAGATCCGATTGTTACAAAAATCTTGCCTGCTACAACGTTCTATACGGCAGAAGAAAAGCACCAGGATTATTACAAGAAACAACCTTATCATTATAAGCGCTATAAACAAGGATCAGGACGAAGAGATTTTATTGAGAATCACTGGAAAATGGAAAAAGACCCTAATCAGTTAAAAGAAGAACTGACAGCTATGCAGTATAAGGTAACACAGGAAAATGGAACAGAGCCTTCGTTCCGTAATGAGTACCACGACCATGAAGAAGAAGGTATTTACGTAGAAGTTGTTTCAGGCGAGCCTCTATTTAGTTCTAGGGACAAATACGATGCTGGTTGCGGATGGCCAAGTTTTACACGACCAATCGATTCTTATTTCGTCGAAGAAAACTTAGATACATCCCATGGTATGATTCGTACAGAAGTTAGAAGTCGGACTGGAGACTCACATCTTGGACACCTCTTTGATGATGGACCCAAAGAGGAAGGTGGATTACGCTATTGCATCAACTCTGCCGCTTTAAAATTTATACCAAAAGATGAATTAGAAGAAAAAGGGTACGGATATTTACAATTTTTATTTGAATAATGAAGAAACCTCTCCGATAACTATTCCAACGGAGAGGTTTTTTCATGAAATCCGTTTCATGAATCAATTAAGTAAACACCAAGTCATTAACAAGTTCAATTGGATAGAGAGAGTTAGTTTATTGACGCTATCTTGAAACTGAGATATTATAATGTTAGAAAACAATTAATTGTAAACCGTAATCATATTATGTAAACTAAAACAATTCTTCTGCGACCAAATCCAGAAGAACAGAATTGATCTTAAAAAGCTATGAACCAATGACAACTAATGATTTTCATGAATTCGTTTCATGAGAGAGACCTTTTTGATTGGGGCATTGTTTCTAGAAGTGAAAAGGAGTGTTTAATGTGAAGCATCTATTCAGGCAAGGTAAATCAGGTAAACCAGTATTCCTTCTATTACATGGAACAGGTGGCACTGAAGAAGATTTGTTACCTATAGCAGAGATGATTGATAGAGAAGCTTCTATACTAAGTGTTAGAGGTCAAATCAGTGAACAAGGTATGCCTCGTTTTTTTAAACGTCTCAGAGAAGGTGTATTTGATGAAGAAGATCTTGTATATCGGACTAAGGAACTGTTTGAATTTCTGGGATGGGCTGCAAAAGAGTATGATTTTGATCGTAATAATATGATAGCAGTCGGTTATTCGAACGGAGCAAATATTGCTGGTAGTTTATTGTTCCATTATGAAGATGTTTTTAAAGGAGCGGTATTGTTCCATCCTATGGTACCGATGAGAAGTTTAACCTTACCTAACATGACTCAGTTGCCTATATTTATTGGGGCAGGAACCAATGACCCAATCTGTAAACCTGAAGAAACGAATGAGTTAAAAGTTTTACTTGAAGAAGCGGGAGCAGACGTCTACATGCACTGGGAGAGTTATGGTCACCGTTTAACGGAATCAGAAGTATCAGAAGCTAAGAAATGGTATACTAGCAAGTACTAAACTTAGAAGGATGTTCAATTTGAACATCCTTCTTTTCTGAAGGATTGAGAAACATGTTTATCCCTTTTGAACAAAAACTATATAAAGCGACATTTATAGAAAGACCTAACCGGTTTATACTTCATTGTAAGCTTGATGAAGAAGGAGAAATGGTAAGAGTTCATTTACCAGATCCAGGCCGTTTGAAAGAATTGCTTCAATACGGAGCGACCATTTATTTGCGTTATAGTGATAAGAAAGATCGAAAAACAAAATGGTCAGCTGTTTTAGTTCACGATCCACTTGATGGTACACTTGTTTCTTTACAAACTACATTGGTAAATCATCTGATAGAAAAAGCTTTAAAAGAAAATAAATTAAAAGACTTTGAACAGTTTACTTACAAAGCACGAGAATACAGAAAAGGTCGTTCAAGATGGGATTTTTATGTATCTAAAGGGGATCTACACCATTTAATTGAAGTTAAAAGTGTCTCTTTAGGTGTAAAAGGAGTAGGATATTTCCCTGACGCTATAACAAAGAGGGGAACAAAACATGTTCAGGAACTGACATCGATTGTAACGGAGGGAAGTGAGTGGCTAGGGACGATTTTATTTGTTTGTCAGCGTAATGACCTTCATTCTGTCCGTCCAGCTAAACACATAGACCCGACTTTTGCAAAGGCCTTGCAAGAGGCTAAACATAGGGGAGTTAACCTATTAGCTTATTCAACTAATATTACACCTGAGGGGATTTCCTTGATGGATGAGATTCCAGTTTTAGTTAAGGAAGATTGAAGTGGTAAATATATTGAATCTAATGATTCATCTATAGTAAGATAAGTATAGTTGTACATAAAGGAGTTGTCTTGATGATTCATAAGTCATGGTATGAAACAGAAACCATTAAAAGAGTTGAATGTGTGCATGCAGATGCTGAAAAATATGTGGTAGATCGCGTACTAACCCCTGGTAAAGTATACGATGTTAAAAATGAAACAGAAGAGTTTATTTTTATTGTAGACAATACAGGTCGTATGGGTGGATTTAAAAAGGACTATTTTAAAGAAGTATAATAAGGTAAAAAGCGGATCTCTTTTGGGAGATCCGCTTTATTTTATGCGTTAAGTTATTTCATTAAAACAAACTTCGTTATCATTGTTGACCGTATTTTGTTTCCTGCTTTTATTGGTGATTATTAACTGATGAAGACTTTTTAAGGTTAATGAATATATTCCAAACAAAAAACATAATCCCAATAACCGTTATGATTGAACCAATTGCAGCACCAAGTCCGAAGCTTTCGTTTTCAAGTAAAATTAACAAAAACAGTGAGATCATCATAATAGGAAGTCCGATGTTATGAAGCCAAAAATGAATTTTACCTGCAAGTGAGATCTCTAATTGGGGGAATTGATGATACAAAATACCGGCTAACGTTAATGACGTCCATCCCAATAAGTTCATATGAACATGTACAGGGGTGAAACTATAATTATGAGTAATAGACATAATTAAACCAAGAATAATGGCAATCAAGAAATATATAGCTGAAATTTTGATTAGTTTAATAGCCATATCATCCCTCCTTTCCTCCGTGCTACTTTATGTCTATGTTAGTGTGGGACATAATATCCTTTTACGTTTCAGTTTTTCAGAGTAGGGTAAAGTATTTTGGATCACTTTAATTAGGAGGGGAATCATGATTATAGAAAATGTACGTATTTATTCACCCAATCGTCTTTATAACCCTTATAAAACGTATTCATTACATATTCAAGATGGAGTATTTACAAAAGTTGAAGAAGGTGTAAGTGGAGAACCAGGAGCTATTGATGGAGAAGGAAGAACAGTAGCGGCTGGGTTTGTTGATTCACACATGCATTTATTACGGTATGGACTGTTAAAGAAAGAACTAGACCTTACTGAGGTTTCAACATGGAAAGACATGAAACAGGAGGTTGAGCAGCATTATACCTCAATTGAGGATAAGAATTGGATATTTGGAAAAGGTTTTGATGATGCACAATTTACAGACATTAATCACCTGCTTACATCGGAAGATTTAAATGAAATAGATGTAGATAAATATATGTACTTTATGCACCATGACCAACATGAATGTGTTATAAGTGATAAGCTCTTAAAGAAATTAGAGAAGGAAGAAGATTTCTACAAACAACCCGAAATTTTTAAAGAACGGGACCCAAAAGGAAATTTAACTGGAAGATTTAAAGATACAATGGTGCATTTTATTAATTATCACCTTTGGGAAAGATCAATAGAAGACACCAAAAAAGCTTTATGTGAAGCGATGCCATATCTTCTTCAAAATGGTGTTACTTCTGTACATACAGATGACAGGAGCTTTGTTGGTTCTTACGACACGTTGTGGAATGCATATGAACAAGTTGAAGCAAATGGAGACTTACATATAGAGGCCTTTTTGCATCATTATGTATATGATGAGAAAGACCTGGATGATTTTATACAAGATACGACCCTTCGCACAGGAGAAGGAACGAATCATGTTAAGGTTGGATCGATTAAAATATTCTTAGACGGTACACAGCGCCTCCATACAGCTGCTATGAGGCAGCCATACCCGGATGCTCCGGAAACGACAGGTCAACTTATTTATCAACAAGAAGAATTAAATCGTATGATCCGGAAAGCTTCAGAGGCAGGGATGCAAGTAGCAGTGCATGCTCTTGGAGACCGAGCTGTAGAATCAGCTCTTATTGCGTTCGAACAGGAAGAGGCCAATACCCAACAATTGCGGCATCGAGTTATTCATGCTCAAACGTTAGGAGAAGACCTTTTAGTACGTTTGAAAGAGGTAGGAGCTTATATTGAAACACAGCCTACATTTCTAATGGGGGAATGGGACAAGAAAGATAAATGGAGTCCAGAAGAACTATTGCCTTATTGTGATGCTTTTAAAAAGATGCTTAATCATCAAGTCCCGATTACACTTAGTTCCGATGCACCCATTGGATCAATCAACCCAATGGATTCTGTTTTTGCAGCAGTAAACCGTGTGGACGATAATCACAATCCTAAAGGGGGATGGATGCCAGAGGAAAAGCTTACAATTGATGAGAGTTTTAAAGCTTTTTCTGAAACACCAGCATATTTAGAGTTCCAAGAAGAACGAAAGGGCCAGATAAAAGAAGGATATCAAGCAGATTTTGTGTTTTTAAATAAATTCCCTTCGGAAGTAGACCCCCTTCAATTACGTTCCATTACAGTTGAAGAAACGTGGACAAAGGGAACGTGCGTATATACTCGTAAAGACAAATAATATGAAAAAGGACCAAATCTTTGAGATTTGGTCCTTTTTCATATTATTTATTGATTACATGTATGAGCACATTAATTAAGAGCCTTATCTAAGATTCAATAGGGTCTTTTTTTAATCCATCGCCTGTTTGTGCGATGTGTTCTTCTCCCCAAGAGCATAAAGAGGTTAAAATACTTTCTAAGCTCCATCCATATTCAGTCAGAGAGTATTCTACTTTAGGTGGAACTTGATTATAGACTCTTCTTTCAATGATGCCATCATCTTCAAGCTCTCTTAATTGTTGGGTTAGCATTTTTTGGGTGATTTCAGGAATTAGTCTTTTTAATTCATTTGTTCGTTTTGTGCCATTATCAATAAGGTGACAAAGAATCACTACCTTCCATTTCCCACCAATGACATCTAACGTTGCTTCTACTGGAATATTATATTGCTTCACGGGAATCCTCCTAACAGCAGGAAAACTTACTAATACCATAAAATTATAACGCTGCTTGTAGTGTTCTGCCAAGCATATTGCAATATGTGAGATCTTAAGCTGATATTTTGAAAAATAGAACTTCTTCTATCATACTTCTATGTGTTAAATAATCTTTACTCAACTAGGTAAATTAGAGAGGATATTATTATGAATTGGCAAAGTCATTATGGTTTTAGTCGAATGATAAAACCGAATCATTTAACGATTGGTCTTAACATGCCAATTGAAAATCACGGAAAAGAGAAGCCAACATTAGATCATCAAGTTGAAAGGGTTCAACTTGCAGAAAAGCTGGGGTTTAGTTCGATATGGTTCCAGGATGTATTACTAGAAGACCCTACCTTTGATGATCCAGCTACAGGGCAAATATTAGATAGCTTCATTTATCTTACTTATATGGGTGCTCATACTAAGCGAATCAATTTGGGGACAGCAGCTTCGGTATTGTCATTACGCCACCCAGCTCGTTTCGCTAAAGAAATAGCTAGTATCGAGAATTTAATACCTGAACGATTAATGATTGGACTTTCTTCTGGAGATCGTCGCAGGGATTTCGAAGCGATGAACGTTCCTATCATGGATAGGGGACGTTTGTTTAGAGAAGCCTTTGATTATGTACAGCATTTGTTGTATACGGATTATTCAAATACTGAAACACCCCTTGGTAAAATGGAGAACGTTACACTCGTACCAAAGCCAATGAGTAAAATACCTATGTTTATAACTGGGTATGCACAACAGACTTTAGAATATGTAGCCAAACATGGTGATGGGTGGATGTTTTATCCTCAATCAGTTGATGAACAAAAGGGGCTTATTAATCAATACAGAAAAGAGGTTGCGAGTTTTGAAGCAGAAACATTTAAGCCTTTTTTCCAACCTGTTGTTTTCGATCTTGCTGAGAACAAAGATCAAGAGCCTGAAAAAATCGCCCTAGGATATCGAGTGGGCAGTCGAGCACTTGTAAATTGGTTAAAGGAATACGAGGCGATTGGAGTTAACCACGTCCTCCTTTCTCTAGGAGATAGTACTAGGCCAGCAGAAGAAGTTATGAAGGAACTTGGGGAAGAGGTTATCCCCTATTTCCCACCACATCACGATTATAAGTAAGTGCACCACTTCTTTTAATTGAATTGTGAAAAGTGAAATACAAACAGAGACCGCTAAGGGTGAAATTTCTTACCGGTCTCTGAACTTTAACGTGTGATCTGAGCTTCTCTCGTTTTAAAATCAACATCTTTATAATACGTGTTCTTCACAAGAACATTCGGACCTAAACAAGCTGCAGCTGGGCAGTGACAGTTTAAGCTTTGCGCTAACGCACTTTCCTTAAAGCGTTTATAAGCTAATGGAAGAGAGGTGTTTTGAATATTTCCAAGTGGTGGTTCATCTGCAAAGTCTGTTACTATAATTTCACCACTAAAAATATTAACATTTAATCGAGAACGTCCATCTGGATCATTTCGAACCGTTACATTTTTCTCACTAAATAAGCGCTTTTGTAATTCCAAGTCCTCTTTTGAAGTACTACATGGGTAAAATGGAAGGGTTCCAAAAAGCATCCACATGTCCTCTGATCGGTGATTTAATAATCGATTGATCCCATCACGCATTTCATCTAAAGACAAAGTTTCAAGTCCACTTGCGAAATCAACTGGGTACATAGGATGAACTTCATGTCTCGCGCAGCCCATCTCAATAATATGATCATGAATTTGTTCTAAGTATGGATACGTTCGTTTGTTAAGCATGGTTTCAGCGGATACCATAACACCTTCAGCCGATAGTTTTTGAGAGTTTTCAACCATGCGATCGAAATAACCTTTTCTTATTTCCTCAGAAGGTTTTCTGTCCATTCTGGCAAACCCAGTCGTAATAAATTCTTCTACAGTACCCCAATTATGAGATATATGTAAAACGTCAAGATAAGGGATAATAGGCTTATACCGCTCATAGGGCAGCGTTAAATTAGAATTAATTTGCGTTCTGGCACCACGTTCATGTGCATATTTCAGAAGCGGAACTACATATTGTTCCACAGACTTTTTACTTAACACAGGTTCTCCACCTGTAATACTAAGTGCTCGTAAATGAGGGATCTCATCTAAACGCTTTTTTAATAAGTCAAACGGTAGTGCATCAGGATCTTTGTTTTGAAGCGTGTATCCCACTGCACAGTGGTCACATCGCATATTACATAGATGTGTCGTTGTAAATTCGACGTTTGAGAGAACCATCTCTCCATGTTCTGTTACATCCATATACGCTTCCCATGGATCATTATGGGGAGTAATGGGTTTGAGCTTCATGTCTTCCATATATGAAACTCCCTTTCTATATAAAATTAAACACACTAGTCATTATTGTATCATTTAAAAATCATAAAAAGAACCATAACCATGACTATTAGATCCCTAAGTGAAAAAGAAGCATCTCTTTCGGAATACTCTCTATGCACTATAAGGATCATCATTAAACTTTAACAGAGCAAACTCTACATAAACTATTGACAACAAGATGTGTAGTTATGAGGTATAAAGTGAATACATCATTGTACAAAAGGGTAAGGTGATTAAGTAAAAGATAAAAAGAGGAGGACTTCATGTGTCACATTTAAATGGAAAAACAGCAGTTATTACTGGTGCTAGTAGTGGTATTGGTGAATCAATAGCACAACATTTCGCAGCTGAAGGGGTCAACGTTGTACTAGCAGCTCGGCGCGAAGAGCGTTTACACAAGCTGGCTGATTCATTGAAAACAGAACATAATATTCAGGTGAAAGTGGTTCAAACAGACGTGACGAAGCAAGAGGACATGGAGCGTCTCGTTACAGAGACTAAGGAAGAGTTTAAATCTGTAGATTTTTTCATTAATAATGCAGGGGTTATGCTTCTTTCATTCTTAAAAAACGATAAAGTTGATGAATGGGAGAAAATGATCGACGTTAATATTAAGGGTGTCCTTTTCGGTATCCATGCCACACTACCAACGATGTTGGAGCAAGAAAGTGGTCATATCATTAATGTATCTTCTGTAGCAGGTCACGAAGTATTTCCGTCTAGTACGGTTTATAGTGCGACGAAATACGCCGTTAAAGCCCTTTCACAAGGTATGGAGAAAGAACTATCCAAAACAGGCGTCCGGGTGACCAATATTTCCCCAGGAGCTGTATCAACCGAACTTCCTGAACATATAACAGATGAAGAAGTGCTTGAAATGTTCTCTGATCGAAAAGGTCGCATTACACTAGAAGCTGAGGATATTGCACGTTCTGTTGTATACGCAGTTTCACAGCCAAGCTATGTAAATGTAAACGAAGTCATTGTTCGTCCAATGCAAAAGAAAAGTAAATAAGAAAAGAAAATGCTGTCCTCTTTTTGAGGACAGCATTTATATTAGCGAATTTCAAAAGTTTGGAATTGATTTGTAGGCTCTAATTCTTCAATTGTAATTTCCGATACTTTAGCATATGGACTTGGCCCGTGTTTAATGGCTTCAGAGTAAGAATGAATACGATCATTTTCACCCTGTGCCTCAATTTCTACGGTCCCATCAGATTTATTTTTTACCCAGCCAACTACGTTACATTCTTTTGCTTTTTGTTGGGCAGAGAACCGAAACCCAACTCCTTGAACATGACCACTCACAATCATATGAATACGTTTCATCTTATCACCTCACGTCTAGTTAGATACGTAGACCCATTACCTTTTATGAGGTGAATTAAACTAGGAAGACGCATTACATGTATTCGCCAGAAGGGTAGTCTCCATATATTTCATCATAAGCTGCTTGCGCAGCTTCTTCAGTAGAGAAAAGAGCATCATTTTCTTCAATAAGGTGATAGGTTTCATGAAGAAAAAGGGCTTTTTGCTCAGGGTTATGGGGATGAGGTACAATTTCCGCTTGTTTTATATTCATTACTGTAGGTGTGTGAGGGTTTCGGTAGAGCACAAATACTTCATCTCCAGATTTAATCTCCTTAGGATCAATCATATCCATTTCTATCCCACCTTTATTATAGTTATCCTTAGTTTATATAAATGAAAGAGAACTAATCATATTTTATCTTGCTAATATTTGTCACAATAGTTTACATAATATTATTATTGTATATTTAATGCTGATGTTCGTTATATATTCCAAGAAATAGGGGAGAATATACATGTTTCTATTGTTCTCCTTTTAAATTAGCTCTGATAAAGCTTAGCGTTGTTAATATAGGTTTCAAGCATGAAGACTTGAAACTGAGAGAATGTTTCCATAAAGACATTGTTATAAGCTTTTCTCGATTGGAGAAGATGAAATGAGTATAGTGGTAGCTTACATAGGTCAGAAAGAGGTGCATTATGGGAGAAGAAAAAGTATGTACATTTAAAGCCAGGGATCAAGCGCATCTCCAATATTACTTTTATAGTGAAGGGGATGAAAAAAGCAAGCCTACTATTATATTTATCCATGGAATTACTGCTGAATTGCACCATATAAGACAATTCGCCTCTAAAGCAAAAAAGGAAGCAAACGTGATTATTCCAATATTAAGGGGGTATCACCCTACGCTTATTAGAGGTGATTTACAATATAAGGGTCAGTACGATGATGACTTAGAAGACTTATGTTTGTATTTACAGTCAATAGACCTTCAAAACGTTTATTGGTGTGGTCATTCTATGGGCTGCGGTAATTTATTGAGAGTGCTCAAAAAGGAAACTGTTTCAAAATTAAGTAAAGGTTTCATTTTTCTCTCTCCATTCTTTCACCCTACTTTGCCAGTCTACAACTTCCAAAATTCCTCTAATAAAGAACTTAATAATATTTATGAATTAAAACTATTTAAATCGATTTTTCTGTATACACTTCACCAATTTAAGGTACAAATTTTTAGTAAAAGTAAGGTCGTAAAGGTTCCTGATGATTTCCATGAAAATAATTTGCTACAATTAAGCTTTCGTTTAATGATTTCACGTATTCCCGACGCAAAAATGTTAAACACCTTGTATAGGTCACAAATTCCTTTGTTTATGATGATTGGGGATGAAGATGAAGTAACGAATGCTACAAAACTTGCTGAATGGTGGAAGGGGCGGACGAACCATCCATATAAAATGCAAAAGGGGCACAATCACAATTCTATAATATCTGAGGATTCGAACGTTTATGAAGTTATAGATTGGGTCAAAACAATTTTTGATAAACAAACCAACATTATAAGTAAACCATAAACATATTATGTTAACAAAATGGATGAGTACATTCTGAAAAAAACTTAGTAGCAACTCCGAATGAAATGAAAAGCATATAAACATCGTAATTAAGGTCCACACAACCAATCCAAAAAGTCTAGTCCATTGTTAGCTTTGTATAATTAAGTAGGGACTAGGTTGTTATGATGCAGAAAAAGAAGTAATCGCAGAAAGGAACAATATCCAGGAAAAAGAATACTTTTTCCTGTGTAAAATCCCTGGGTATTTGTAAAGAATCATTTTAAAACAAGCCATCTGTCTTAAAAAATATGGGGCAGCGGGCTCTTTTTTTTGTATAAGAAAAGAAAGGATTCTAAGGTTTTCATACATCCCATACTTTCTGTTCGAAGTAAGAGAAATAGTAAAAACTTTATTCAATTTGAAACTTAGTAGCAACTCCGAACATATAAAGAGAACCAATAAATCCAAAAATGATCCTCAAAGGCGACAGCAATAGATCTGAACTACTTTTAAGTTTATTTAATAGTGGAGAGTTGAAGGATTCTACTTGAATAAAAAAGGCAAGTAAAACGCAATTGTAAGCGCCATCATAATCGCATATAATGTAAGAAAATTCTGTAAATAGAGGTGAGGTAGTGGAAACAAAATCAATTTGGGTTCCTAAAGATGAAAAACCCTTCCTTGTAGAGCATATTGGCAAAACGGTTCTCCTTCCTAGCCATCGGGTAGATTTAAGGAACTTTACAGAAAGGGAATATAATAAGTTTGTTAAAATGGATCGTGTGAAGGATTGGTCCTCACTAAGTTGGAAAGATGTAGGTAAACCGTTAGAAGTTAAAAAATATTCAAACGATCGAAAGCAATACAAAGAATCTCACGGAGAAGAAATGAAGCCTTTCACATCATGGCAATATTTTAATAAGGCATTTCATGAATGGTTTGTAAAAGATGTACCGACCGAAATGAAAGAAGAAAAAAATCAATTCTTAAAAAGCCTAAAGACATTTAATCCTCAACAAATCAAGAGTGCTTTAGGAGATGTGGCAAAAATACAACTTTGGAATTATGCTCATCGCATTCAAGATGGGGTTTGGGATCCAAGGGGCAAAAGAGCATTATTTGAAGGATTAGATTTAACAAACCCTCGAATACTTTTCCTCGGAGCAGCAGAAGGATACGAAGCTATGCAGTTAGGTGCGATGTATCCTGGAGCTCATATTACAATGGTTGACTACGATGAGTACTGTAGAAGCACTCGCTTTGAAGAATTTCCTAATACGTACCCATTTTTAGGGGAGAATCCATCTACAGGACAACCGAAAGTCTATTACAAAGATGATTTCATAATCGATTATGTTGTAAATGATATAAGGAACCTAGCATTTGGTAAGGAATTTGACATTGTCTTATCTGTGGGGTTATTGGAACATTTCCCTGATGAGTATAAGGCTGAGGTTTTGGACTGGCACCGAAAGTTTTTGAAACCAGGTGGATATGCTATTTTAACAACACCGAGAAATCAATTTCGCTCAAGGCTCTATTATAACGTAATGGCGGACGTAATGAATCATACGTATCGAGAACTAATGACTGTTGAGCAAATGGGGTTATATGTATATGAGAATGGATTTGACATTAAGCAACATGGCTTTATTAAAGTGCACAATGGTATAGTTGCACAATCAAGATAAAGGAGAGTCCACCTTTCGTGAGGTGGACTCTCCTTTTTATACAATTGCATTGACGTTGGGCGTAGATACGGGGAGTGAATCATTAGGAGATTAATTTTACTATAAAATAATTCATATCATATTGGCTGGTGAATGGAGTGCGAAGTTAACAGGTCAAAGTGGTCAAAGAATATTAAAATAGAAGATAGAATGGTAAGAGACAAAAGAACCAACTTAATTATACTTAGTAGCAACTCCGAACAAAAAAACAAAAATCAAAAAACATATTTAAATAAAGAAAACAAAAAAACCAGCTCAATTAAGAGCTGGTTTTACTCATTCACTGGATAATCCATCAGGTCAATTTCTTCTCCAGCTCGCATAGCTAATGCCTCATTGCGTTCTCTTGCTACCGGTTTAGCCCGAGATTTTTCAGAAACTTGGATCGTACCATTATCTAATAATTGCTTTATCTCAATAAAGAATGTAGGTGGATTATTATTATTTAATGTACCACTTAAAACTCTTAAGTTGTTATTAGGAGCTCTAGTAACTTCGGAATCTTCCCATAAAATAGCTCCGTCGTACATATCTTCATTATAAAGCTCTGCGAAATTCAATGCTTCAATAATAGCTTCTACAGAAGTGTGATAAGCATTCGGACTACCGATATATGTTTTCAGCTGGCCATCGTATACAAGAGGGCGATAAACAATTGTTGTTTGATGTGAAGCCATTTATTTCATCCTTTAATATGTTGTTACGGATAGTATGTACAAAAGCTCAACAAACTATACCCTCGCTACAAGATTAAATTGACAGACTAAGAGGGGGAGCTTACGATAATCTTAAGTCATTAAAACAAAGCTTTTCTATAAGGAAGGGGGATATAAATGATTCGCGTCGAAAACGTTACAAAGTCTTTCTCTAATGGTAAGGGAATATTCGATGTTTCATTTAAAGTTCAAGAAGGAGATATATTTGGTTTTCTTGGACCCAATGGGGCTGGCAAATCAACTACTATACGTCAGTTAATGGGCTTTATGAAGCCTGATAAAGGGAATTTGTCCATATCCAGATATGACTGCTGGAAGGATACACCTACTATACAGAAATTTGTAGGCTATCTTCCTGGTGAAATTGCTCTTATTGAGAAGATGAGAGGAACTGAATTCCTTAACTTACTTGAAGATATGAGAGCCATGCGCGGGATCTCGAGAAAAGATGCTTTAATTGATCGTTTTCAATTTGATCCTTCTATCCAAATACGTAAGATGTCAAAAGGGATGAAGCAGAAAGTAGGTATTGTAGCTGCCTTTATGCACGACCCCTCTATTTACATATTAGATGAACCCACATCAGGACTTGATCCCTTTATGCAGAGGGAGTTCCTTCATTTGCTGGGTGAAGAACGAGGGAGGGGAAAAACGATTTTAATGAGTTCACACTATTTCCCTGAAGTGGAGCGCACGTGTAACAGGGCTTCTATTATTAAGGAAGGTAGAATCGTAAGGACCGATTCTATGAATGATCTTCGTTCATTACGAACTAAAAAAGTGGAAGTTACGTTTAACGATGAGAAAGAGGCTTGTTCTTTCGCAGATCAGTTCCCTGGTCAGGTGGAAGATAGATCCTACAACCGGGTTGTTGTTCCTATAAAAGGAAGCTATGATGCCTTTATCTCTTCTCTCCAAAATCATTCAGTTACAAATATGGAAATGGAGTCTCAGACGCTTGAAGAGGTATTTATGGATATCTATGATCACAATACCCCCTCTTCTAATCAAAAGGAGGAATTAGATTGAGTCTTTTTAAACGTATGTTACAATTACATGCTATGAGTATACTCAGTTTTTCCTCCATTTCAGCACTTTATATGCTTCTTATAATTTGGATCTTTCCAACATTTGCAGATAAGATGGATGCTATGAATGAACTGATATCAGGTATGCCAGCTGGATTTATTCAAGCCTTTGGATTAGAAGCCGGGATGGGCAGTCTTGGAGAATTTTTATCAAGTAAATATTACGATATGATTTTTATCATTATCTTATCAATCTATAGTATTATGATTACCAATCAACTAATCTCACAATTTATTGATCGTGGATCAATGGCATATTTACTGGCAACACCCTATTCAAGAGTCAAAATTGCGCTGATTCAGTTCTCAGTATTTCTCACTGGTTTACTCACTATAATGATTGTAACTACGATTGTTGGGATATGGGGTCAATCGACGATAGTTACGAACAGTGACCAAATGGACCTCCAAGCGTTTTTAGAAGTGAATGTAATAGGGACATTGGTATTTTTCGCTATAGGAAGTATGAATTTTCTTTTATCTTGCTTATTAGACGATGAAAAGAAGGCTTTAGGGGCAGCTTCTTTGGTGGTTTTTCTCATGTACGGATTTGATATTATAGCAAAATTAACAGAGAAGTTAAGCTGGTTGGAATATGCCACAATATTCTCTTTCTTTCAGGCAAGTGATATTTTAAGAAGTGGATCAGCCTCTGTAGATTCCTATATTTGGCTTATAGTGATTGGCTTTGTAGCTTTGAGTATATCTATATGGATATTTAAAAAAAGAGATTTACCTTTATAAGTGTGAAATGGATTTAAAAAAAATCTCCCTCTACTTTACAAAAATGAAAGGGGCCAGCATATAGCTGGCCCCTTTTTTTTACTTCGGCAGGAGATGGGAATTACTTCATGAACTGACCTCCGATTTTAACGGCAGCATGGTCCTGGAATTTTCGCTTACGACGGAGGTAATTGTCAGTAGTGGAGGATGATTCATGATCGAGCAAGTCTTGAATGGCTTTTAAATCTGCTCCTTTAGATAAGTAATAAGCAGCAGTGTAGTGCCTACACGTATGCGGGGTAATTTTAAACTTAATCGGATTAGAAGTTTGAGCATAGCGTGCTTGGCGATCTAAGCGTTGCTGTATGAATGGAAATACATTTCGCAACCTTTCAATCTGTTTCGTAAACTCATTACTCAAGTATTTAAAATTATAATGATCCCCGTTTGGCTTAGGGAACATAGGGCTGTCATCCCCGTCTAATTTTCCAGAAAAGCCTCGCCTCATTCTGAATTCACTGATCACTTCTAGTACCTCTTCAAATAAAGGTACTTCCCGCAACTTACTTCGCTTACCGATAACGGAGACAAAGTGAAGACCAACATCAGGTTGATAAAAGACTTCAGACCACTTAGCTTCTGCAAATTCCTGAATACGAAGACCAGTGGAAACCAATGTATACAACATTGTATACATGTAAAAGTCATGCTTTCTAAAGTATTTTAGCAACTCTTCAACTTCTTCTTCATAAAAATCTCGATTAACGAGTTGTTCTTTCTTTACGGAAATTCGTTTCATGCTTTTCGTGAGATCATAGTTTACGATATCGCGATTATGTAAATAAGAAAGGAATTGGCTTACAACGGTACTTTTACGACGTAAAGTGGTAGGTCGATAAGAGCAGCTTTCTAAATGTAACTGATAGCGCCCTAAATCTTCATGATGAATCGTTTGAATCGTATGGCCATTTTCTCGCACGTATTCAATAAACTGACGAACATCCCGGAAATACTCCTTTAGGGTGGAAGTTTTCCGGCGTGATCCAAGTGTCGGTTCGTCATGAAGAAATAAATAAAGGAGTAGCTCATCCGGAACTTGCTCCCAAGGAATATCCCGAAAACCAACTTGTATAATCTTGTGATACAAATCAGGAGAACTCCAATCGATGTGTTGTTGGGTGATAGAATGGATGGTTTGCAATGTTGTTAGATTATTCATAATGTTCTCCCTCCGTTTCATAAATAACAAAACCAAAACTTTCTATCTATACTATATCATAGTATTTTTCAATAATCCTAGAAAAATTGTTTATTATTCTATATTCAGTAACAAAAATATAAACTATAATAGAAAATACTGATATTATACATTTTTGTCATAGGGGGAGCGAATATGTACTTGTCGATCCAACAAGTATCCAAGAAATTACATAAATCAGAAAGACAAATACGGTACATGATTAAACAAGAACAAATTATGCCCGTTAATCCAGATACTTACAGGCGGGATGGCGGGTATCGGTTTAAGGAAGAAGAGATTGATTATATTAAACAAACCTATGAACCAAATGGTTTAACTGTAAAGGATGCAGCCAAGCGAGCAGGGATATCTCCTCAATACTTAATGCAGTTTGTGAGGAAGGGAGAAGTCGAAAGTTTTACGAAGATTATCGGAAAACAAAAACGGCGTTTCTTTGAATTGGAAGAAATTGATCGATTTAAAGACCGGTTACAGGAGCGAACTGTGTCGAATCGAGAAGGGGAATATGGGTCTCGGGTGCAACTAATTTCGCGAGAAGTCCGTATTTTTGATAAAGTCCGTATAAATGGCGTCATGACACGGGTTGTGAGTACATCGCCGTTAAAAATTTTAATGAGTAACGGTAAGGAAATCCATATTCATGAAAATATTCAAGGAAAAGGAAAATGGCCGGATCGAGATTATATTAAGCAAAAAGGATTTGCAGAATTTTCCATACCCATTCCTCGTAACATGGATCATCCTGTATATGATTTGTTATACAAAATCATCTTTCAGTTAGGCAAAAATAATACACAAATATATGAAACAGATCTTGGTGACTTTTATGTTCGATGCCGATTAGGGCAATTAAAGATTACAGAGGATGAACTTCAATTGTTACTACGGTATATCGAAAAAGGAGAAATTCACTACAATCCTAAGACTCTAGTAGCCCACCTTACATCAGGCTTTACTACGATATCATTCGATATTCCAACTAAAATACTAGACCGGTACCGCGAGGAAGCTGAAGAACTAGGCCTTCCTATGGAAGAGTTGTTCCAAAAAGCCCTTCGTCGTTATTTGTAACGAGGAGGATTTCTGCGTCTCAAGATCTAAATAGTTATAAGAAAATAAAAGGAGAATGTGTATGGAATGGAGTCAATTATCATATCAATGGCAACACTGCTTTAAGTTAGCTTGGGAATCCTACCAGCTGGGTGCCAAACCGATTGCTGCATTAGTTACAGATGAAAAGGGAGAAATCATTGCGGAAGGAAAATGCACGGTTCATTGTGAGCTTTATACATGTCTGGTATTAAGAACTTAAAGTATGCAGCAAAAGATGAATATGGCGGGAGTGTCAATTTACTGGGGGCGACACCATATATGAGCCGGAAGAAGATAAATGTAGAGGGGCCCTTCACTAGTCTTGAAGAAGTATCCATTGTTTTAAATGTTGTCTTTGACATGGAACACAATCCTCAAAAACTGTTGTGTGTAGAGGGTATGAAGAATGATTACCCTGAGGCGGTAGAAGTTGGTAGGGAATTTGTAAGTTTTGAGACACTAAAAAAGAACAAACATCTCCCATTTGAACAGGTGTATCCAATTATAAAAGGGGCACTCTTAAAACAACTAGAACTTTAGTCCACTAAAACGAGGTTGCGGTACCAGGTACACTTATGTAATAAAGTATACCTGGTTTTTCGTGATAAAGAAGGGGAGAGATGTTAAAATCATGGTAACCGCTGTCAATTGACGGACAATTTCAATACAATAAAGAATGAACTGTTTATAAAGGAGTTACCAGTATCATGACAACTGACCAGTACCAAGATTCATTACACCCATTAGCTAGTTTATACAAGCAATTTACTATGTATGATGCGCATGAATCAGCCAAAAAAGCGCTGGATTTATTGGAGAAGCAACAAAACCAGGAACTTGTGATTGGCTTTGCGGGACATTTCTCAGCCGGAAAATCAACCATGATTAATACACTTCTTGAAGAGGAAATTTTACCATCCAGCCCTATTCCGACAAGTGCTAATCTTGTAAAAGTTAAAAAGGGGGAGGGGTATGCTCGTGTTTATTTCAATGAGGATGACCCAATTGAATACCCTGAACCTTATAATATTGATCAGATACAGCAATTTTGTAAAGACGGCGATGCCATTAAAGAACTTGAACTCACTAAAAAAGACACTCACTTAGCTGAAAACGTAACTGTTCTTGACACCCCGGGCATCGACTCATCAAATGATGCGGACAGAATTATGACAGAGTCAGCTCTTCACATAGTGGACGTATTGTTCTATGTGATGGATTATAATCACGTTCAATCTGAAGTGAACTTAGCTTTTTTGTCAGAAATGCAGGAAAAAGGTAAACCTCTTTATATTATAGTAAACCAGATTGATAAGCACGATGAATCTGAGTTAACATTTTCTTCTTTTAAACAAAGTGTATCTGACGCACTAAACAATTGGGGTATTGAGGCGAAAGGGATTTACTTCACCACGCTGACAGATCCTGAACTACAACACAATCAATTCCAGCAAATGAAGTCAACCCTTGAACAATTGATAGACCAGAAGAATTTAATTATAAAAGAAACCATCACTCAATCGAGCAAAACACTCATAACAGATTACATTACTCAATTGAAAGAAGATAACAAAGGCGTACAAGAAGATCTTGAGAAAAAACTAGCTTCTTTTCAAAATGATAAAGCTGAGCCATCATCCCAAGAGCAAATGATCGAAACGAAAGCTATACCAGAGAAAGCTGAAGATGATTTAAGACAGCGAGTGGACCATTCCCTACGAAATGCAACCCTTATGCCTTATGAAGTGAGAGAAAAAGCACGTTCGTTTATTGAGTCTCAACAATCTAACTTTAAAGTAGGGTTCTTCTTTACGAAATCAAAAACAGAAGAGGCTCGGGAAGAAAGGCTAGAAGCACTTCATGAAGTTTTATCCCAGCAGGCTAAAGCGAAGCTAGAATGGCCGGTAAGGAAAGCTCTTGTTGAAACAGCGAAATCATATAATGTTTTCGATGAAACTACTTTGCAAAACTTTGAGAATTTCACCTTCACTTTTGCTCGTGATTTACTTGAAGACACGATTCAAAAAGGTGCAGGATCTGGTGGGGATTATGTACTTCAGTATTCTGAAGATGTTTCACGAGAGATCAAACGTTTGGTGAAAGACGAGGCACTTAAATTTTGGGAAGCAGCTTCTCATTTTCTTGAGAGTGAGAAAGAGGAAAAATTAGAACAGCTTAAAGCGAAGCAAAAAACCGAGAATCAATACTTAACTTATAAACAAAAGCTTGAATCCCTTCAAAAAGAATTGGCTGAAAGAAAAGAATCTCTATTGAATATCAGAAATGGAGTTTATGATATTGATGGAGCGCTCGATGATGCTACTTCAACATTATTCACAAGAGAACAGCGTGTGCGTAGAAATGTGGAGCTAGATATCAAAGAACCTAAATCCAATGAAAAAGCTCAATCCAGTAATGAAAAGAACTCGAAGACTCAAATCAAGAAAGAATTTACAATCGAAGAAGCGATCGAACGATTAGATGAGACGTATTCTGCACTACAACCCTTACAAGGATTCGGTTCGTTACAACAAGACTTGCTAGAGAAGAAGAGTCGACTTCAATCCAGGCATTACACAGTCGCTTTATTCGGGGCTTTTTCGGCAGGGAAGTCATCGTTTGCAAATGCTCTATTAGGTGAAGCAGTCTTGCCCGTCTCACCTAATCCTACAACCGCAACCATTAATAAAATTTTACCCGCTTCTGATGAATACCCTCACGGCAGTGTGCGTGTAAAAGTGAAACAATCAAAAGATTTGAAAGAAGATCTTTCTTATGCGACAGATCATTACAGTGAGCAATTCGAGACGGTTGATCAATTAGTAGAATGGATTAAAGAAGATGAGGACCGCATATCTACGATCACACCTGACCAAAAAAGGTGGTCCTTTCTTCGAGCTGTCACAAACGGGTATTCATATATTAGAGAGCATCTAGGAGGAACGCTTGAAGTTGGGTTAGCAGAATTCAAGGAATATGTGGCTAATGAAGAGCGTTCATGCTTCATTGAATGGATGGAATTGTATTACGATTGCGCCCTTACCAGAGAAGGGATTACCCTTGTAGACACACCTGGTGCTGATTCAGTTAATGCACGGCATACGGAGACCTCATTCGAATACATTAAAGAGGCAGATGCAATTCTATTTGTCACTTATTATAACCATGCTTTCTCAGGAGCTGATCGAGATTTCCTTCTGCAACTCGGCCGAGTGAAGGACGCATTTAGTATGGATAAAATGTTCTTTGTCGTAAACGCTTCAGATCTCGCCAAAACCAAAGAAGAACTCGATCTTGTTACAAATTACGTTGAAGATCAATTGCTCCAATATGGAATTCGTTTGCCTCGATTATTTCCTGTATCTAGTAAAATGGCGTTAGAAGAGCGTACAGGAAAATCAGAGATCACTTCCGTTACTGGTACTTCGGGAATTATGGAATTTGAACAGTCATTCCATAAATTTATACAACAAGAACTCCTGCAACTTCTTATTCACGCTGCTTTCCATGATCTAGAGCGAGCAAAGAATACAATTGAACACTATATTCGTTCTGCTTCTTTAGACCAAAAGCAAAAAGAGGAAAAGAAAGTTGAATATCAAAGGGAGAAAAATGACATCGTCTCTCAAATAAAAGGATCAGATAAAACGCGTTACGAGCAGGCCATCGAAAATAAAGTGACCAAACAAACCTATTATGTTCAAGAACGTTTGTCGTTAGCTTTTTCTGATTTGTTTAAGCAATCGTTTAATCCAGCTGTAATAAAGGGGAATGGTAAAGAAGCGAAAGAAGCTCTTCAGAAGAGTTTTAATCACTTAAAAGAAATGATTGAGCATGAATTGCTTCAAGAGCTTAGAGCTGTAACGATTCGTTTAGAGACGTTTACGAACACAACTGCCAAAGAATGGAGGCGGGATCTTGAGGAGAAATGTAAAAGGGAAATAGCTCCAATTTCACTTCCTTATTATGAAGATAAGAAGATCCTTACACCAGAGATCCAACCACAGCTATCCACCTCCAAAAATGATAAGGCTATTGAGCAGGCTTTGGGTCTCTTTAAAAATACAAAAGCTTTTTTCGAACATAATGAGAAAGAAAAGATGAAAGATGCGTTGCTAGAAGATTTGCTTCCTAAAGTGGAATCGGTAATAAAAGCGAACGATGATTTGCTCATCCATTATTATCTTTCAGAATGGAACAAACTCACTGAAGAGTACAAGGAGAAGTCAAAGCAAAGCGTAGAAGAATATTACAATGGTTTATTAAGCTCCCTTGAAGAACGTGTTGACCTGGATGCACTTAAAAGCACCAAGCAACAAATCGAACACTCGATTCGTTAATTTAGTGAAGAACTAACCTTATTGATAGGTGAACTTTAAATATGTAAGTTGTCCAATAAAAAAGCAGCCAAATTATGGCTGCTTTTTTCGTATTATACTTTCTTTTCAATATCAGCGTCTTTTTTCAACTTGTCTACTAGTTGTTTTTCTTGCTGTTGTTTCTTTTGTTGTTGAATACGTTGTTTAATTTGATCTTTCACTTCTTTTAGCTCCGGAACTTCTTGTTCGCTTCCTTCACTGCTTTTAGCTAATTGATCATATTGCTTTTGAATTTCTTCATCTGTTACTTTTACTTCTTCTGTGTTCTCAGCAATAAATTTGTCAATCATGATTTGAGTGCGAAGTTGATCTTTTACTTCATCTTTTGAAATTTCTTCTTTTTCTAAGATCTTGTTAAACTGTTCTTCGCCACCATTTCCCTCAATGATGCTATCTAAATCTTTTTGTACTTCTTCATCAGATACGCTGATCTCAGAAGATTCCGCTTCTTGTTTGACAACTTCTAGGTTAATAAGTTGAGTCAGGATAGAATCTTTCATTTGTGTAAGTTGTTCATCTTTAAGTTCCATTCCTTGTTGCTTAGCCATCTGCTTTTGTTGCTCAATGGAATCGTTTAAGCGTGACATCGGAATCTCTTCACCATTTACTACGGCAGCTACGTCACCTTCAGATTCTTTGTCATTGTTTTCTGAATTTTTTTCTTCTTTGTTTTCGCTATCCTTGCTTTCTTCTGTCGTTTCAGTATCTTTGGAGTCATTATCATTAGAGCCTTCTTCGCTACTTGAGCACCCTACGATTCCTACGGAAAGGACAAGGCCAAATAGCAATGTGGCCAGTTTTTTCTTGAATGTCAAAAGAACATCTCCCTTGCTGAAAATTCAATTCTGTTAGACTGTATCATACCACAAAGACTCTTGTAAAATACATCCTCTCACATTGAGGCTTGTTCAGTATGTAAATACCAATTTTAAAGGCATGTTTAGGAACTATTTCACATAGTCATTAGTGAAGATTGCTATTTAAGGGGGAAAAGCAAAATGAATCCATACCATTATAATCAGTATGAACAAAGCCTCATCCAAAATGCATCTATGTACGATTTGCTCGCTAACTATTACAAGTATATTGATCCTAATAAACATATGATGTATTACATGAAACATTATGAGTGCATGCGACAACTAACAGGAATGTACCGTACAAATGAACAACAGAACACCCAGCAGGCAAATCATCAGAATATGTCTTATATAAGGGTTTTTCATGCATCACCTAATGCGCCTAATGTGGATGTGTATGTAAATGGTCAGCAACTTCTTCAGAACGTAGCCTTTAAACAAGTCAGTCAATACGTACCGGTTATGGCTGGAGACTACCGTATTAAAATTACTCCAACTGGAAAATCTGAGGCAGTATTGACTAAAGATATTAGAGTAGAACCAGGTCAGGCTTATACAGTTGCCGCTGCAGGTAACGTTGAAGAACTAACACTGGTACCTTATGTTGATGATATGACACCTGCTCAAGGAAAAGCGAAAGCTCGATTTATCCATTTATCCCCAGATGCTCCGCGTGTAGACATTGCAGTTAAGGGAGGAGAAGTGCTGTTTCCGAACGTAGGTTTTAAAGAGGCGACAAATTACGTAACTTTACCACCGACACAGGTTGACTTAGAAGTTAGACCAGCAGGATCAAAACAAGTTGTTCTCACTGTCCCTGGAGTCATGTTAGAAGCTGATGGAATCTATAACGCCGTTGCAGTAGGATATGCTAATGGTGAGCCAACTTTAGAAGCCATATTTATATAAATAACAGCCCTTCCTTACGGGAGGGCTGTTGCTATTTTGTTAATAATAGAGTTTAAGTGTAGAAAATATTATGAAAATTTAATATACTTAGAGTTACGAAATAATAAGGAGGATACAAAATGACAAAAACGTCTTATGATTTAACGTGGGATTTAGATGTGATCTTTGAGGGGGGCAGTGAGTCAGAAGCCTTCACGCAATATTTACATACCTTAAATGGAAATCTGCAAGGGTTGGGTGACAAGGTGAATCAGTTCACCACACCTAAAAGTGCAGAGGAAGTCGAGGCCCTTGCCACGATTATTAAACACTTAGAAACAGTTACGACGCAAATCAGAGAAAGTGGTGCATTTATTAGTTGTTTGTCTGCTCAAAATGTAGACGACAAAAAAGCTAGTCTTTTAAGAGCTCAAGTGAGTCAGATGGGAGCGGTATTTTCAACAACAATGACACAGCTTGATCAAAAATTGGTTCAAGTTGAGGAAAGCGTTTGGAACGAACTGCTCGATTCTCCCGAATTATCTAATTTACACTATGTATTAAATGAAAAGAGAAAACGAGCAAACGAAAATTTACCCCTTGAGCAAGAGGCGATTATTAATGACTTAAGTATTGATGGGTATCACGCATGGGGCCAAATGTATAACACGATCGTTGGTAAAATGAGTGTAGAAGTAGAAGAAGATGGGGAAGCTCATCATATATCTGTCGGACAAGCTTCGAACAAATTGAGCTCTGCTGATCGTGATGTCAGGCAAGCCGTTTTTCACAAATTACAAAATGCCTGGACAGAACAACAAGACTTATTTGGCGAAACGATTAATCACTTGTCAGGATTTCGACTACAAACGTATAAGCATAGAAGTTGGGATAATGTGCTTAAGGAGCCGCTTGAAATTAATCGAATGAGTGAGAAAACACTTGATACAATGTGGTCTTCGATTACAAAGTATAAGGGTACATTCGTAAAATATCTTGAACGAAAAGCGCATTTACTTGGTCTTGAAAAACTGAATTGGTATGATGTCGGTGCACCTATCACAAATGAGGAACAAACCGTTTCTTATGATGAAGGGGCAAAGTTTATTGTTGATCAGTTTAACCAATTCGGTCCTAAAATGGCTTCATTTGCAGAAATGGCATTTGAAAAGCGCTGGATTGAAGCTGAAGATCGAAGCGGCAAACGACCAGGAGGTTTTTGTACAAGCTTTCCTGACAGCAAACAAACGCGTATTTTTATGACTTATTCTGGAACAGCCTCAAATGTGGCCACACTAGCTCACGAGCTAGGTCACGCTTTCCACCAACATGTTATGGATGATGTTCATCCTTTAAATCAGCGCTATGCCATGAACGTGGCTGAAACTGCCTCAACGTTTGCAGAAATGATTGTAGCAGATGCTGCTGTTAAGAAAGCTGAGACAGAACAAGAGCGTTTATCTCTTCTAGAGGATAAGGTAAACCGAAGTGTAGCGTTCTTCATGAATATCCATGCCCGCTTCTTATTTGAAACGAGATTTTACGAAGAGCGTAAGCAAGGTCAAGTTTCGGTCGAACGCCTTAATTCGTTAATGGAAGAAGCGCAAAAAGAAGCGTACTGTGATGCTTTAGGAGAATATGATCCACATATGTGGGCATCTAAACTTCATTTCCATATCACAGGTGTTCCATTCTATAACTTCCCGTACACATTTGGTTACTTATTTAGCCTAGGAATTTATGCGAAAGCATTAGAAGAGGGAAGCGATTTTGAAGATAAGTATATCGCATTATTGAAAGATACAGGTAGTATGAGAGTAGAAGACCTAGCCATGAAACATCTAAACGTTGATATTGAGCAACCAGAATTCTGGGAAGATGCTATTAAATTATGTGTGAAAGATGTTGAAGAATTCCTTCATCTCAGTCAGTAAAAAGGATGTGGGATTGGCTCTTATAAAAAGAGTTGATCCCACTCTCCTATAAATACAAAATGAAATCGTTTCACTTATTCACTTGACTTATTTGTAAGAAGGGAGTATTATGAAATTAATAAAGAAAACAACAGAATATAACTCGAACGAATAAAACACCATTAGAATCATAAGATAATTAATGAGTTACGATTTGAAAGATACTCCGATTCACATATCAGAAAGAGTATTAATTCACATTAGTACTTTTTCTAATATGTGATTTTTTATTACTTCAATAAAAGTAACATATTAGAAATTAGTAATGGAGGTTTTCTCTAATGAAAACAGGTACAGTAAAATGGTTTAACGCAGAAAAAGGTTTTGGCTTCATCGAAGTACAAGGTGAAGACGATGTATTCGTACACTTCAGTGCGATCAACGAAGAAGGCTTCAAGTCTCTTGAAGAAGGCCAAAGCGTTGAATTTGAAGTAACAGAAGGTAACCGTGGACCACAAGCGGCTAACGTAACTAAATTATAAGAGTTAAAAAGCTACCTCCAAAGGTAGCTTTTTATATATACTTTCTCTAAGTTTCAGTTCTCTAAAAGATGAAGGTATGAGAGAAGCAAACGATCTTTCGTTTGTTTTTCTAATATAAGTCTTTTCCAAGGAGGCGTTCAGTAGATGGCATTTGGTAAGAAGAAACAAGAAGAGATCAAGAAACAGGACCTTAAAATTTGGGAATGCTCCTCTGAAGATTGCAATGCATGGATGCGGGATAACTTCAAATCAGAAGAAACCCCTACATGCCCAATTTGTAAAAGCAAAATGGTGACATCTGTCAAAGAGCTACAAGTAGTAGAAAATAACAGCGCTAAATGGAATTGATGAATAAAAAAGATCTCACTCATGGTGAGGTCTTTTTTTATGGCTTATTGAATAAATTTTCTTGCAAAAAGAGTGTGATATGCGCTATTGTGTAAACAAACTAAATGGGGAGGATTTTTGTGAGTTTACATGTTGCCATACTTCAAATAGATGTTACATATGGAAATCCTGTAGAAAACCAAATGCACATTGAAGAACAAATGAAACAACTCAAATCACTTGATCAAGTAGATGTAGTGGTAATGCCTGAACTGTGGAACACTGGATATGACCTTACTAGATTGGATGAAATTGCCGATCCTTTAGGACAGGAGAGCCAAAGCTTTTTATCTCGCCTAGCTCGTGAATACGGTGTAAACATTGTTGGAGGATCAATAGCTAAGAAAGAGAAAGGTCAAAACACTAATACCTTGTATGTATTTGATGAAAAGGGGCATCTCAAGAAAGAGTACAGCAAGGTTCATTTATTTAAGTTAATGGATGAACATTTGTATTTACAGTCTGGTGATAAAAAGAGTCATTTTGAGATAAATGGTTACCCTAGTGCTGCTTTTATTTGTTACGATATCCGTTTTCCGGAATGGATGAGAACTCATACAATAAATGGTAGTGAGATTTTGTTTGTCGTTGCTCAATGGCCAACCCCTCGTATAGATCATTGGAGGAGCTTGCTCATTAGCCGAGCGATTGAGAACCAGTGTTTTATCGTTGCATGTAACCGAATAGGTAGTGATCCTAAGAATTCATTTGGTGGCCACTCTCTTATCATCAGTCCATGGGGCGATATTATCTCGGAAGCAGATGACACTGAAATGCTTCTTACTGGTGAACTTGATATGAGTATCGTAGAAGGCATTCGTAAACAAATCCCCATTTTCCAAGATCGCCGCATTGATCTTTATGAGTAAAGGTCATATACCTTATTGGTAATAACGATAATAAAGAAGCGAGCCTAATGGTTAGGCTCGCTTTTTTATGTTTGATATTGTTTCATAAATTTACGATCAATACGATTCTTTAAATTCCAGGCAATCTTCCCTTTATAAGACCATTTTCCATATAGGAGAAAGCCTTCTTTATGACCAATGGACATAATCGCTAGCCATTTATTCTGTGGGATGTAATGACTGCCATCACCTGTCGAAAGGAATCCTTTAATATTCTCCCATAGTATAGGGGCCTGACGGATGGCGAACACTCCATTCTTTGGAAGGTCAGGCTTTTCAGAAAGACTAATACAATCTCCTGCTCCAAATATTGAAGGGTATTCCTTCACTTGTAATGTTGATTCTACTTGAAGGTAACCCTTATCATCCGTGGGAAGCTTCGATTGTTTAAACACACTAGGAGCTTTGGGGCCTGCTAACCAGAGGGCATCTGTATATATTATTTCAGTGCCTTGATCCGTATAAATTTTATCGTTTGTCATTTCAGTGACATGACTTCCTTTTTGGAGCTTTATCCCTTTATTTTTTACAATTTGCTCGATCTTTTTTGATATGTCTATCGTTTCTCCAGGAAGTAATCGTTCAGCACCACTTATAATGGTTACATCTTTACCCTCGTTATGGTGCATTCGATAGGACTGTAGAGATAAAGCAAGTTCAACACCTGCTATACCTCCTCCAACTATTGATAAATGTTCAGTCTGGCGCACTTCATCCACCATCGCAGGGAAGTGATAATTTGGTTTTATACGTCTAGCATGTTCTTTAACGCCTTTAATCTCCGTATGTGCTGTAAGTGATCCGATATCAAATGAAACAACATCATAGGAGAGGACGTTCCCCTGATCGGTGAGTAAAATTTTCTGCTCTGCATCAATTGAGACGATAAACTCTTCTTTAAAATCAACAGAAGCTTTCTCGCATAATTGCGGAAGCGACACCCTGATATCTTCCTCATTATATAACCCCTCAGCGTATCCAGAAAACATTCCTGAATAATATTGATAAGGAGACGGGGAAATAAGGATAACTTCTGTATCTGGAAGTTGTTCATTACGTAGTTGATCAATAATATGTAAATGTGCATGGCCTGCACCAATTAATACTAACCGGTTCATGTATTGTCATCACTCCTCATTCTCATCTGCCTCAAACTATATCAGATATAGATGACCTAAACCAACACTAGCTTTTCTAATAATAATATACCCTAGGGGGTTGACGTTTCTTTAAATCCATATTAAGATACCCATATAGGTATTAAAAGAAACAAAACAACTTGGAGGTATGAAAATGAATACAACAGTATTAGACGTTAAAGGAATGGCTTGCCCAATGCCAATTATTAAAACAAAAAAATCAATCCAGGATCTAAACACTGGAGATGTACTAGAAGTGCACACAACAGACCAAGGTGCCGTTGCAGACTTGTCCGCATGGGCTAAATCTGGCGGACATGAAGTAGTGGATCATAAAGAAGAAGATGGAGTTATTACATTCTGGATCCGTAAAGGATAATAAATAGTGGATGTAGGAGAGGGGATGACACCCTCTCCTATACCCCTACTTGTATTAGTATAAAAGGAGGAACCTATAGATGTCTACTACAAAAAAGACGAACATCATCTTATTTAGCGGTGATTATGATAAAGCGATGGCTGCCTATATTATTGCAAATGGAGCAGCGGCATACGACCACGAAGTTACGATTTTCCATACGTTTTGGGGGCTAAATGCTCTTCGTAAAGATGAACAAGTTGAAGTTCAAAAAGGATTTCTAGAGAAAATGTTTGGAAAAATGATGCCACGTGGTGCAGACAAAATGGGACTATCCAATATGAATATGGCCGGAATGGGGCCTAAAATGATTAAAAAAGTAATGAAAAAACACAATGCCACATCATTACCAGCTCTTATTGAGATGGCTCAAATGCAAGAGATTAATCTTGTTGCTTGTCAAATGACTATGGATCTGCTTGGTTTCCAAAAAGCAGAATTATTAGATGACATTACCTATGCTGGTGTAGCGGCTTATCTTGCAGATGCAGAAGACGGAAATGTGAACTTATTTATTTAATGATTCTTAATTAAGTCCGTCCGATTCAAAGATCAGCTCCCAATCTATGAGAAAGCACGAGATAAGATAGGGAACTGATCTTTTTATTGGATCGGTATTGTTCAGCGTTATAGAGGAATAGGGGAGGCTGACACGACATGGAATTTTCTTTTATTATTACAATCTTCCTCATTGGGTTCATAGGATCATTCGTTTCCGGTATGGTTGGAATTGGTGGCTCTATCATCAAATACCCGATGTTATTATATATACCTCCATTATTGGGATTCACAGCTTTTACAGCCCATGAAGTATCAGGAATTAGTGCTGTGCAAGTATTCTTTGCTACAATTGGAGGCGTTTGGGCTTATCGAAAAGGCGGCTACTTAAATAAATCGCTTATTGCTTATATGGGAATAAGTATCTTAATCGGTAGCTTCATAGGAGGTTACGGATCTAGGTTAATGTCTGATACTGGTGTGAACCTAGTTTACGGCTTACTAGCCACTATAGCTGCTATCATGATGTTTATACCTAAAAAGGGTATTGACGATGAGAATATGAGTGAAGTGACGTTTCCAAAAGCATTAGCATCTCTGCTAGCATTTGTTACTGGTATAGGAGCTGGTATAGTAGGTGCTGCGGGGGCGTTCATCTTAGTGCCAATCATGCTTGTAGTCTTAAAGATTCCTACACGAATGACGATCGCAAGTTCTCTTGCAATAACATTTATTTCATCAATTGGAGCTACCGTTGGTAAAATCACTACGGGGCAAGTAGAGTATGGACCAGCTGCGGTTATGATTGTAGCCAGTCTTCTGGCTTCACCGCTGGGCGCCAATGCAGCCAAAAAAATAAATACTAAAGTTCTACAAACAATACTTGCGCTTTTAATTTTAGGAAGTGCAATAAAAATTTGGTTAGAATTCTTTGGAGTGTAAATAATGGAGGAGACGACTTTCACAAAGAGCTCGTCTCCTTTTTCTTGTTGTACCACTATCTATATTGAGCTCACAGTGATATAATCACGTTGGTACCATTTAAATATTGGAGGAATACAACCCATATGCTTAATGTTAATAACGTTAGTTTACGATTTGGCGATCAGAAATTATTTGAAGACGTCAATATAAAATTCACTGCCGGGAACTGTTATGGCCTAATTGGCGCGAACGGTGCTGGTAAATCAACATTTCTAAAAATTCTTTCCGGAGAAATTGAATCCCAGTCTGGAGACGTATCTCTAGCATCAAATTATCGTATGGCTGTGCTAAAGCAGAACCACTTCGAATATGAAGAATACGAAGTCATGCAAGTCGTTATGATGGGATATAAACGCCTGTATGAAGTTATGCAAGAAAAGAATGAAATCTATATGAAAGCAGATTTCTCTGAAGAAGACGGTATGCGTGCTGCAGAACTTGAAGGCGAATTTGCAGAGATGAACGGTTGGGAAGCTGAATCTGATGCTGCTCGATTACTTACTGGCCTTGGTGTTTCAGAAGATCTTCACGACAAGAAGATGTCTGATCTTACAGGTTCAGAGAAAGTAAAAGTGCTACTAGCACAAGCACTATTCGGTAACCCAGATGTACTTCTTCTAGATGAGCCTACGAACCACCTTGACATTCGTGCTATTCAGTGGTTAGAAGAATTTTTAATTAACTTTGAAGGTACAGTTATTGTTGTCTCACACGACCGTCACTTCTTAAATAGTGTCTGTACACACATTGCTGACCTTGACTTTGGTAAGATTAAGATTTATGTCGGAAACTACGATTTCTGGTATGAATCCAGCCAACTTGCTCAGAAGTTAGCGAAAGAAGAGAACAAGAAAAACGAACAAAAAGCTAAAGAACTAAAAGAATTTATTCAACGTTTCAGTGCGAATAAATCAAAATCTAAACAGGCTACTTCTCGTAAGAAGCTACTTGATAAGATCTCTTTAGATGATATTCAACCATCAAGTCGTCGTTACCCATATGTCGCGTTCAAGCCTGATCGTGAAATCGGAAATGATCTTCTGAAAGTAGAAGGACTTACAAAGACAATTGATGGCGTAAAAGTATTAGATAACGTATCATTCACAATGAATAAGGATGATAAAATTGCGCTTGTAGGCGATAACGAGATCGCGAAAACAACTCTATTTAAGATTATTATGGGTGAAATGGAAGCAGACGCGGGAACTTACAAGTGGGGCGTCACAACTTCTCAAAGTTACTTCCCGAAAGATAACTCAGCATTCTTCCAAAATGATGATCAAACGTTAGTAGATTGGCTACGTCAGTATTCACCTGATGATCAAACAGAAACATTCCTACGAAGCTTCTTAGGACGTATGTTATTCTCTGGTGAAGAAGTGAAGAAGAAGCCAAGCGTTTTATCAGGAGGAGAGAAAGTTCGTTGTATGCTTTCTAAGATGATGCTAAGCGGTTCAAACGTTCTTCTATTGGACGAACCTACTAACCACTTGGACTTAGAAGCAATTACTGCTCTAAACGAAGGTCTTACAAACTTCAAGGGTTCTATGTTATTCGCATCCCATGACCACCAATTTATCGATACGATCGCGAACCGTATTATCGAGATCACACCAAATGGCTTAATTGATAAAGAGATGTCATATGATGAATATATTAACGATGAAAAGGTCGAACAACAGCGTAAAGAATTAATGCAAACATCATAAGATATCTAAAAAGCTTGGAAAGTTAACTTTCCAAGCTTTTTTGTTTTGCTCCTCACTCTTCTCCTTGAACTAATTAGATATCCTACAAATCATAGACTACATGCATTGAATCTTTTATTTAACTCAAAAAAGGAATACTGGCACCTTGTACCCATTTTAAGAGAAGAGAGGTTTCTTATTTCTTTTGAACGGGGAAAGTAGAGTATCAACCAAATAAGAGGAGTGATTAAAATGGCAGGTGCAATGAACGACGCAAAACGCGCTGCTAAACGCACTGAGCAGAAAGCTGATCAAGCTAGTCAGGATGTTAAGCCTTGGTTACGAGGATTTGCCCGCTTTGGTTATACTGCAAAAGGTGCCGTTTATGTATTACTTGGAATATTATCATTAATGGCTGCATTAGGAGTTAGTGGTGGAAAAACCACAGGAACGAAAGGTGCCTTAGCTACTATTGCGAGTAAACCTTATGGGAACGTTATTTTATGGATTACTGCAGTTGGATTAATAGGATATGTTATGTGGAGAATTATTCAGGTTGTTAAGGATCCTGAACATAAAGGAAAAGACGGTTCAGGTATTGGAATGCGCATAGCTTACTTAATAAGCGGAATTATTTACGGGGCTTTAGCTTATAAAGCTATTTCTCTTGCCTCTAGCTCATTGGGATCTTCAGGAGGGTCATCAGGTAACTCTAAGCAATCCTTTATTGCTAAAGTATTATCCCAACCAGCAGGTCAATGGATCATTGGAGCAGTTGGTGTTGTAATTATTGGCTATGGTTTATATGAAATGTACAAAGGTATGACTGAAAAATTCAAGAAAGAATTTAAATTTGGTGAGATGAATCAGGGTGAGAAGAAACTCGTTCGACGCTCAGGGAAATTTGGTTTACTAGCTAGAGGGGGCGTTATGTTAATTATCGGTTATTTCTTCATTCAAATGGCGATGACTGCGAGCTCTCAGCAAGCAAATGGACTTGATGCTGCGTTATCTGAGCTAGCTTCTCAACCATATGGAAAGTGGTTACTAGGGATCGTTTCTATTGGTCTTGCACTATTCGGTATTTTCCAGATTCTTAAAGGGAAAAACCGCCACTTAAAAATCTCATAGGTAATGAGTAGTTACGTACAATCCTCCTCTTATAATAGAGGGGGATTTTTTTATCTTTGAATCATATAGTCAACTAAATAAGCTTTTATAAGAATAAGGTTTCCAGTACAATAGTAGGAGAAACCTCAAAAGAAGGGGGCCTATAATGGAATCGATGTTAGCTTCCTATAGTCCGATTTTATTTTTAATTGCAATTCTACTAACGCTAATGACCTCTTATACTGCATTAGATTTATTCACCTTGCATAAGACATCTGAACGTAATGGCAAGTTTCTATTTATAGGTGGTATGATTTCTATGGGAATTGGAATCTGGGTGATGAACTTCCTTACGATGTTATCTTCAGATTCTTATAATGTCATAAACAATCAAGTTCCACTTACAATTTTATCAGTGGGATTAGGCATATCGTTTGCTGGTATCTCCTTTTACTTTGTAACGAATAAATCCATAAAAACATTGAACCTTATAATTGGCAGCTTTTTCTTAACTATGGGTGTATTTGCTACTCATGTTACAGGGATGTATACCTTAAAGTCCGCGGTATACTATGAACCATTTATCCTTGTTTGGTCTTTGTTACTTCTATATGGTTCATTTCTATTAGCACTATGGATTTTGTTTTATTACAAAAATATAATATATTCTAAAAACCCATGGTTGAAACCTATAAGCTCTATGATCATCACAGGAGCAATTGTAGAAGGCTACTTTTTATTAACGAAGTCTGTATCTTATGAAGAAACAATGAATACTTCAGGATTACCAGTAACAGGTGAGTATTCCTTTTCCATCTACTTTCTACTCTTTATGTCTATACTAATTATTGCTGGTGTTCTTGTTTCAAGCACGCTTTTGAATACGAGATTAGCTTCAAGAGATACATATTTGAGAGATATTACATTCGCCCTTGATGAGTCTTCTATTGTTGCGATCACGGATTCTAAAGGATTTATAACATATGTAAATCAGAAATTTTGTGAGATTTCTGGATACAGAGAAGATGAACTTATTGGTCAAGATCATAGAATTATAGGATCTGGTTATCATTCAAAAGATTTCTTCAAAGGTATGTGGAAGACAATAGGAACTGGTCAAGTTTGGAAAGGTGAAATTAAAAACCAAGCAAAAGACGGATCTTATTATTGGGTAGATACTACGATTGTGCCGTTTCTTAATAAGAAAGGGAAGCCCTATCAATATATCGCGATTCGATCTGACATCACAACAAGAAAGGAAGCAGAACACCAATTACAGAATGCGCTGAAAGAAGTACAAGATATTGAATTTGCTCTTAATCAATCAACCATTGTAGCAATTACAGACGAGAAGGGGATTATACATAACCTGAACGATAAATTCTGTGAAATCTCTGGGTATGCTCGAGAGGAATTATTAGGAGAAGATCATCGGATTTTGAACTCTGGCTATCATCCTCCTCAATTTTTTAAACAACTATGGAAATCAATCGGTACTGGGCACATTTGGCGTGGCGAAATTCGAAATAAAGCGAAAGATGGTACATTTTACTGGGTAGATACTACGATTATTCCCTTTATGAACGAAAAAGGAAAACCCTATCAATATTTGGCCATACGGAACGATATCACAGAACGAAAGAAAACCGAAGAAGTACTTCATCGTCAAGATAAACTAGCAGCTGTAGGCCAATTGGCTGCAGGAGTAGCACATGAAATTCGCAATCCACTTACTTCAATGAGAGGGTATGCTGAATATCTACAGTTAGATGAAGAAGACCTAACACGACGTGAATTGCTTGATATCATTGTTGATGAGATTGAACGTGTGAATGTTATAGTTGAAGAATTCATGGTTTTGTCCAAACCAAAAGCGGTTCATTTAGAAGAAAAGAAAATTACCCCTATCCTTCAAAATGTCTTATCGTTGCTCGATTACCAAGCAAGGAAAAGCAAAGTTTCTCTAATCTTTAAAGACCCACCTGAAACACCTACGATCTATTGTGATGAAGACCGATTAAAACAAGTTTTCCTCAACTTAATTAAGAACGGGATCGAAGCAAACCACGTAGGGGGAGAGGTGAAGGTGTTCATAGAAACCTCAGACGACTATATCAATGTCTTTGTTCAAGATACAGGAAACGGTATTCCGGAAGAACATATCAAAAAGCTTGGAGAGCCGTTCTACACCACCAAAGATAACGGAAATGGGCTAGGTTTAATGATGTCTTATAAAATTATAGAAAGTCACAATGGAACCATCCGCGCAGAGAGCAAGCCTTTAGAAGGTACAACCTTTATCGTTTCCCTACCTCTCCACGCTACTAGTGACTAATAAACCACCTAGAATCACCATTTAAAAGAAACGGCACAGAAGTCGTTTCTTTTTATATAGAATCATAAACTTTTATCTTTTCATACGGAAAAAAAACCGATATGATAACTAATGCAACCAAGAGACCTTACGTAGATTTTGGAGGTTATGTTTATGTTAAATAAAAGCTTGTTTGACCATTAATCAAAAAGGAGGGACCTATGTGGATAATAACAAAAATAGCGATCCCAGGTTTAAAATAGCTCATCGCGAAGCGCTTATTGGTGTCGGATTAGCCATAATTAACTTTTTATGGTGGTACTGTTTTGCTTACGGTTTAGGCGATCAAGCTCCTGAAGATTACACCTATATATGGGGCTTACCCTCATGGTTTGTCTATAGCTGTATAGGTGGATTTATCTTGATGGCGATTCTTGTTACATTTGTTGTTACCGTTTGGTTTAAAGAGGTTCCCTTTGATGAAGAGGAAGGGGGATCAGAATGAATCTATCTGTTATCATCCCATTACTACTATTTTTGATGTTAATCTTTTTCATCGGGTTATGGAGCAGTCGTCAATTACACACTTCCCAAAATTTCTTAGAGGACTATTTCCTTGGAGGGAGGCAGCTCGGTGGTTTCATTCTAGCGATGACCATGACTGCTACATACGGAAGTGCAAGTAGCTTTGTAGGAGGGCCGGGGGTCGCTTATACTCAGGGGCTTGGTTGGGTTTTACTTGCCATGAGCCAGGTGGCTACTGGCTATTTCGTTCTCATGATCCTCGGGAAGAAATTTGCTATCATGGCCAGAAAATATAATGCAGTCACTCTTATTGACTTTTTAAAGGGAAGGTATAACAGCAAATGGGTGGTCATTACCTCAGCTCTGAGCATTATTATCTTTCTATTCTCTGCCATGGCTGCTCAATGGGTCGGTGGAGCCAGACTTATAGAATCTATTACAGGACTATCATATACAAGTGCACTCTTCTTATTTGCTTTATCCGTTTTAGTGTATGTTATTATAGGAGGGTTTCGAGCTGTTGCATTAACTGACACAGTCCAGGGTATTGTCATGTTCTTTGGAACGCTTATCCTTCTTGTCGCCACTGTAATTGCTGGAGGTGGTGTTTCATCCATTGTAGCAGATCTATCTGCAGAGAACCCTAATCTATTAACACCATATGGGGCAAACCTTGATCTTACTCCAAGTTATGTATCCTCTTTCTGGATTTTGGTTGGTGTTGGGGTTGTGGGACTACCTCAGGTAACGGTAAGAGCAATGTCTTATAAAAGTTCTAAAGCGATGCATCGTGCACTTATAATTGGAACGATTGTTGTTGGTTTTATAATGTTAAATATGCACCTAATTGGTGTGTTTGCCCGACCCATTCTTCCTGGTATTGAAGTGGGAGACAAAGTCATGCCACTTATCGCTCAGGAAGTATTACCTCCATGGCTAGCTGGCATCGTGCTTGCAGCTCCTATGGCTGCTATTATGTCTACTGTTGATTCCCTTTTACTTCTTGTAAGTTCAGCCATTGTTAAAGATATCTACCTTAATTATGTGAAGCCAGAAGCTAGTAACCAACGGTTGAAGAAGCTAAGTATTACCATTACATCTGTCCTTGGTATTCTCGTGTTTCTAATGGCATTAAACCCACCTGACCTTCTAATATGGTTAAATTTATTTGCATTTGGTGGGTTAGAAGCCGTCTTCATATGGCCTGTTGTTATGGGATTATATTGGTCAAAAGGCAATAAATATGGAGCTTTAGCTTCCATGGTAGTAGGAATTGGTTCATATATTGCGATAGATCAAATGACGACTACACCCTTGTTCGGAATGCATACGGTTGTCCTTCCTGTGCTGTCTTCATTGGTAGTTTATGTACTCGTAAGTTTATTCACGCAACATAAAGTAATGGAACACCGATTTTAAATAAAAATCCTTAAAAAAACCCGCTGGTCTCTTCATTTGACCAGGGGTCTTTTTTCGTTAACATAAATAGGGTGATCTTCTTATAGTTTATCCATTTATTACGTTTTTATGGAAAAGGATTCAATGTTAGGGCTTCATAAGAAGGTGATCTATTATAAGGCATATAACTATTGATTTTAGAAAATAGGATTGTTAACCGATTGTACTTTGTCATATGCTGTGGTTTGATGGGAATAGGATTCACCGTGAATTAACCATCAAACTTCAGGAGGACTTACACATGAAAAAAACGATACTTAGCATAGTAGCTGCAGCCGGATTATCTGCTTCTCTTACCGGACAAGCATCTGCAGAGGATATAACTGTACAAAGGGGAGATACGCTTTGGGGCATCTCTGTTCAGCATAATGTTTCTGTTACTCAATTAAAAAATTGGAACGAGTTACACTCCAATATCATTTATCCTGGAGATCAACTTACTATTAGCAATTATTCATCTGATTATGAAGAAGAAACCTATACTGTCCGTTCTGGCGACTCTCTATGGGCGATTGCGAATACATATGAACTAACAGTCGCGGAGTTACAATCCTTGAACCAGCTATCATCAACCATCATTCATCCTGGAGATACGCTTATTGTCGATCCAACCACTAGAGGAACAACATCTGATGAAGGGGAGGGAGATGTTGCTGAAACCTTTACAGCAACGGCTACGGCATATACAGCAAACTGTGCAGGCTGTTCAGGCATAACAGCGACTGGTGTAGACTTAAAAGCGAATCCAGATCAAAAAGTGATTTCTGTAGATCCGGATGTAATTCCACTAGGCTCTACTGTATGGGTAGAAGGATATGGATATGCAACAGCTGAGGACATAGGTGGCAGTATTGATGGAAAGTCTATTGATGTCTTTATACCAGATTATGAAGAAGCCATTCAATGGGGAAGGAAAAGCGTTACAGTGAAAGTATATCACTAAGATAAATTTCTCTCATAACCCTCACCAATTAACACATATTAAGAAGGGGCATATATAGCTCTATAATCTCAGGTGAGGTGATTCTTCATGACAAGAGGACAAAGCAAAAAAGGTAAAAACAAAAATAAAACACGTGATCTTTCCCAAACACCTAAACAAGATATTGTGGAAGATGGACGTGACGTAGAATTCGCTCAAGAATTTGCTGATGAAGCAGATCGTAAAGCACAAGAACGGTCACAAGCAGCAGATCAGCGAGCAAAAAGACATAAGAAATAAAGAAAAGGCTGTTCCAATAACGGAACAGCCTTTCTCTCTATTCATGAAGGATCTTTGAACGAGTTAAGAAACGAACACCTTCTGGACCTTCTAGCGAGAACATCCCTCCTCGACCTTCAACTACATCAATAATGAGCTTTGTGTGTTTCCAATATTCAAATTGCTTTTTATTCATGTAGAATGGACAGCCACCAATTTCGCCTAAATGTACATCAGGTTTACCAATTAAGAAATCATCTTTTGGATAACACATAGGCGAACTACCATCACAACACCCACCTGACTGATGAAATAAGAGAGGACCGTGTTTAGATTTTAGCTTCTCAATAAGAGCAAGTGCTGAATCAGTTGCTGTAACCCGCTCCATCTTAATAAAATCCTAGTTTTTTAGGACTATAACTAACAAGCATATTTTTAGTTTGTTGGTAATGAGACAACATCATTTTGTGGTTCTCACGTCCAATTCCTGACATCTTATATCCACCAAAGGCAGCGTGAGCGGGGTAAGCGTGATAACAATTTGTCCATACTCGTCCTGCTTCAATGCCACGTCCGAACTGATAAGCGGTATTTATGTTACGGGTCCATACACCCGCTCCTAAACCATAAAGCGTATCGTTAGCTATGCTCATTGCTTCTTCTTCTGTTTTAAATGTAGTCACAGAAACAACAGGACCAAAAATCTCTTCTTGGAAGACCCTCATATCATTTGAGCCTTTAAAGATCGTTGGGTTTACGTAGTATCCTTCGCTTAAGTCTCCCTCCAATGTGTTTCTAGTCCCACCAATTAGACACTCGGCACCTTCTTCCTTACCAATTTCTAAATAGGAAAGGATCTTCTCAAGCTGCTCACTTGATGCCTGAGCTCCAATCATTGTATCAGTATCTAAAGGGTTGCCTTGCTTTATCTGCTTCACACGATTAATTGCTCGCTCCATAAACTCGTCATAGATCGATTCATCAATGAGGGCACGTGAAGGGCAGGTACATACTTCACCTTGGTTTAATGCAAACATGATAAAGCCCTCAATCGCTTTATCTAAGAAGTCATCATCCTGGTCCATTACATCTTTAAAGAATATATTTGGTGATTTCCCACCTAACTCTAATGTTACAGGAATAATATTTTGAGATGCATATTGCATAATTAAACGTCCTGTTGTTGTTTCACCCGTAAATGCAATCTTAGAAATGCGATCACTTTGTGCAAGAGGTTTTCCTGCTTCCACACCGAATCCGTTTACGATATTAATCACACCTGGGGGAAGTATATCTTCAATAAGTTCCATTAAAACCATGATAGAAGCAGGGGTTTGCTCGGCAGGCTTTAACACTACACAGTTACCAGCAGCGAGTGCTGGTGCAAGCTTCCAAGTAGCCATTAAAATAGGGAAATTCCATGGTATGATTTGTCCAACTACTCCGAGTGGTTCATGAAAATGATAGGCAATGGTATCTCCATCCACTTCACCTATTGATCCTTCTTGTGCTCGTATACAACCAGCAAAATAGCGGAAGTGATCAACTGCTAGTGGAAGATCAGCTGCAAGTGTTTCTCTAACTGCCTTACCGTTATCCCATGTTTCAGCTACGGCTAACATTTCAAGGTTATCTTCCAATCGATCTGCTATTTTGTTAAGAAGGTTTGCGCGTTCAGTTGTAGAGGTTTGTCCCCACGCAACCTTTGCTTCTTCGGCTGCATCTATGGCGAGGTTTATATCATCCTCAGTTGATCTTGCCACCTCACAAAAGGCTTTACCATTAACTGGACTGACATTCTTAAAATATTCACCGCCAGCAGGGGCTGTCCACTTCCCGCCAATATAATTCTCATATCGTTCTTTAAAAGATACGTTTGAATTCTGTTCTCCTGGATTTGCATAAATCATATTCTTATACCTCCCGTTAATATGTACATTTTGATAACGCTTTCAAAAAAGCAAGAACTTCCTTTTCGCACTAGTAAGGAAGACCTTATTATTTATTTTAAATTTTCAGATAAGTTTACGCAAGTAAAAAGACTTTATCATCTTCATTGCATTGCAAGATTGAATCATGTTAAATAAGAAGAGAAGTTAATGTAAGGAGGACGATCCTTTTTGAAATTACAAGGAAAAAAAGTTATTCAAATTGTAAGTGATGAATTCGAAGATCTTGAACTGTGGTACCCTGTTTTACGTCTGCGTGAAGAAGGAGCGGAAGTTCACATTGCAGGGGAGAAGGCAAACGAGCAATATAAAGGAAAATACGGAGTACCTATTACTTCGGACTGTTCATTTGAAGAAGTACAAGCTAGCGATTATGATGCGATTCTCGTTCCAGGTGGATGGTCCCCTGATAAACTTCGTCGATACGAATCAATCCTAACGATGGTTCGAAGTATGAATGATGATGAAAAAGTCATCGGTCAGATTTGTCATGCGGGTTGGGTCCTGATCTCTGCAGATATTTTAAAAGGCAAACGTGTAACAAGTACCCCTGGTATTAAACACGATATGATGAACGCGGGAGCCGAATGGGTTAATGAGGCCGTAACAGTTGATGGTCATCTTGTATCAAGCCGCAGGCCTCCTGATCTTCCTGACTATATGAGAGAATTTATTAAGATATTAGAAACAAAATAACACAACAAACCGCTTAGAAATGGTCTAAGCGGTTTGTTTATTTTATTGACTTTTAAGAACCTAAATCATTCATAGGGTGGGTCCTGATAGAAAAAGTTAGGACTCTTCACAGTATCATCATAGGATTGATGAAAGATATGAGTTGAAGCTGGAGAGATAGGCGGAATCAACCATGTCCAATCCCCTGTAATAGAGCGGCCACATGCATGTTCTTTCTCTTCAAATAATTGAAACTGATTTGCCGCTGTATGGTGGTCAACAATACTCACGCCATGTTCTTTAAATGAATGAAGAACCGCTGCATTTAGCTCTAACAATGCCCGATCCTTCCAAAGGGACCGGTTCCTTCTTGTATCTAACCCCATTTTAGAAGCAACTTCTGGTAGCAAATCATAGCGAAATTCATCTGCTAAATTTCTCGCACCTATTTCTGTTTCCATATACCAGCCATTGAAAGGTGCAGCTACATATTCAATACCACCAATTTCGAGCATCATATCCGATATAATTGGAACGGAATACCACTTTAATTGTAAGTTAGAAAACCATTCGTAATCAGGATGGGATAGTGGAACTTCTTTTACTAGCGATCTAGGGACTTCATACCAAACGGGATCTTGGCCATCTACTTCAATGACCCATGGCAACAGGTCAAATGCAGTTTTATTACCACGCCAACCGAGAGATTCGCAGTATTTTGTAAATGGAATCGAAGCAGGGTCTCCAATAATGTGGCCATCTTCCTCATAACCAGCATATCTTAAAAGCTGGTGGTTCATTACGCGAATTGGATCCTGATTATGCTTACGTGGCTTAAATACAGAAATGGTTGACCTGATTTTGCCATCATTCGTGGCATAATTTAAATGCTTACATAAAGCATCATATACTCCTTCTGCTGAGGAGGTCTCACGGTAATCGAAGACATATAACGAGTCCCAAAACAACCTTCCAATACAGCGATTGCTCTGACGCCATGCCATTTTAGCTCCGTACTCTAGTTCCTCATATGTATGAACATAATGATTTGATTTATCAATTTGCACCTGAATCTCTGCCAGGCGTTCGTCTATCTCTTGCTCCGTTTTCCCTAGTTCACGGTAGCATCTATGTATGAATCGTTCTGCTTGCTGAAATAAATCTGTGCTCACTCACATTTACCTCCACTAGATGTCTCTTTATGCTGATTGTACCATACATGGATTACGGTACATAAACCGTTTGTCTTATGAAAAAACTAATTGTACCAAACAGTTGAGGAGATGAGATCATGACCCAGTTTCGATTAGGATATGTGGCCATGAGCGTTCATGTACAAAATGCTTCCCCGTCTCAAACAATGACCTATAGCCAGTTTTCTGCGCTAGAGGATCGTGAAGCAGCTATAAGAAAACTTGAGCGAATTGCTCAGTCTAATCTTTCAAACACATTAAGGCTTTTAAAGCATTCTGTTGCTTCTGGTATAACTTTTTTCAGAATGAGTTCTCGCCTTGTTCCACTAGCCACTCATGAGAACCTATCCGATTGGAACTATATTCAACCTCTAAAAGAGGATCTTCAAGCGATCGGAAAATTTGCAAAAGAGAAAGAAATGAGAATCGATTTTCATCCTGATCATTTCGTCGTACTCAATACCCCTGACAAAGATACTTTTAAGTTCTCTCTTCGAGTTTTAAAATATCACTATCGCTTATTGCATGGAATGGGGATAGACCCAACTCACCGGTGTGTCCTGCACCTTGGAGGAGCATATCAAGATAAGGAAAAAGCTCTTGAACAATTTATTGAAAACTGGGCTTATGTGCCTTCTGGTATACAAAAAATGATTATGCTTGAAAACGACGACAAAGTATTTACCATGGAGGACTGTTTATATGTTTGTGAGAAATTAAATATACCCTTCATTTTTGATCTCCATCATCATATGGCAAACCACTATGCTTCAGATTGGACTAAACAATGGAAGCGGACCGTTGCTACTTGGCAACATTCTCCCTTGCCATTGAAAATGCACATATCCAGTCCAAAAAGTGCAGAGGAATTTAAAAGCCATGCAGATCTTATCGACTATGAAATGTTTAAAGCATTTCTACAACAAGTTTCAGGTTCTACCAAGAAAATTGACTGTATGATTGAAGCGAAACAAAAAGATGAAGCTCTATTTACATTAAGTCGCCAACTCGACGAAGACTCATCTATAACTATGGAAACACCCTCCATATTCACTCTCAAAGAATGACAACAGGCTTTCATGTGATTAAAATACATCTTTATAGGGAATAGCCGAGGGAAGTGGAGGGATGAGACATGTCGGAAAACGAACATAATAACAATGAAGCTATGGTGGAAGAAGAACAAGAGAATAAAAATGTAGGAACAACCATTGAATCCCGATCAAACCCCGATCGGCCAGGAAGGCAATTTTATATTCCTTCTCAGATTGTCAGTGAATTTGCTCAAAAAGGGAAAGATCATCTGTCTAAACCATTTCGGTCTCAATTTATTCTTGCCTTAACAGCAGGTTCATTTATGACATTTGGAGCACTATTTTCAATTCTTCTTGCAATTGAAGTAGAAGTGAAAGGTCTCTATCATCTTCTTTCCGGATTTGGATTTGCAGCAGGTTATGCAATGGTATTTATATCTGGTTCTGTCCTTTTTACAGAAGTTAATGTATTGTTACCAACCTATGTATTTAACGCGATGGAAAAACAAAAAAATATACTCAAATTTTGGTTTTCTGCATATATAGGGAATATCATTGGAGCATTGTTCGTTGCTGTTTTGATTCAACTTTCTTCATCATTATCAAACTCCTTTTATACAGAGTTATCCATGTACTTAGATAAAAAGATGAAGTTTCTTGACAATGGTTGGATCGGCTGGTTTCAGATTGTCGTTTCTGGCATCCTAGCCAATTGGTTAATAGGAATGGCCGCTTTCTTAACAACTGCAGCAAGGGATTTAACAGGAAAGATTCTAGGAACAACTTTACCCGTTGTCTTATTCGTAGCTGGAAACTTCCAGCATAGTGCAGCAAATATGGGGTACTTTAGCATGGGTATTCTATCATCTGATAAGTATGAGTGGTATGAATTTCTCTTCTTAAATCTTATCCCAGCGAGTATAGGAAATATAATAGGCGGCGCCATATTCGTGTCTCTTATTTTCTCATATGCTTATAAAGACGATATTCAAACAGCTTTAAATAAGAAAGAATAGCACACGAAAAGGGCAACTTTAAAGTTGCCCTTTATTATTGCCTTTAAGCAAACAACTCGAAATATTGTACAATGTGTAGCAAAATACAATAGAAGCAGTATAGTGAAGGAGGGAGCGCTTTGAAAATAAGCATACTAGACCAAGCTCCTATCTCAAAAGGAAATACACCTGAACAAACGTTACTAAACACGATTGAATTGGCTCAATTTGCAGAAAAACTCGGATACTATCGATATTGGGTTGCTGAACATCACAATACAAATGGACTCGCCAGTACAGCGCCTGAAATATTAATGACTCGTATTGCATCCTCAACAGATAAGATTAGAGTTGGATCTGGAGGGGTTCTATTACCTCAATACAGCCCTTTAAAAGTAGCTGAAACTTTTAAAATGCTTGAAGCTATGTTTCCAGGGCGCATAGATCTTGGTCTCGGTCGATCTCCAGGAGGAGACCAGAAGACGCGGTTAGCTCTTACAGATGGAACACAAAAGATGCTCAGTTCTTTCTCACGACAAGTGAGAGATTTACATGGGTACCTATATAATACACTGCCCGAAGATCATCCATATAAAGGAGTTATGGCTACTCCTCAAACCTCTACAAATCCTGAGACTTGGGTTCTAGGTTTATCTGACCGAGGCGCTAAGCACGCAGCTATAAATGGGACAGGATTTACTTTTGGCCACTTTATTAGCCCAGATAAATCCTCTGAAGCAATAACAACCTATTTAGAGCGCTTTCGTCCTTCACCTGAAAGGAAAGAGCCTGCTATAAATGCCTGTATATTTGTAGTATGTGCTGAAACGAAGCAAGAAGCAGAAGAATTAGCATTAAGTCAGGATATGTGGCTTCTTCAAGTCGAAAAAGGCGAGGACACAAGAGTTCCCCCTATCGCGGAAGTAAAAAAACACACCTTTACAAGTAATGAGCTGCAAAAAATTGAACGAAACAGGTCAAGAGCTGTTATCGGAACACCTCAAGAGGTGAAGGAACGACTTGAAACGCTGGCGCATGAATACAATGCAAACGAATTGCTACTAATCACGAATATTTATGATTTCGATAAGAAAAAACAGTCTTATAAACTGATAGCAGAGGCTTTTCAGTCTTAATGCGGAAAGGGGAGATCCTTTCCGTTTATTTTGTCTTAAAGCATCTCCCGTCTTTAAAATTAAGAATATGTTACTATAAATAAGATAGATAACAGAATTGCATAATTTTTCACAAGACAAAGGGGACATGTTTACAATGAGTTCAGACAAAATATATGACTTAATAGGTGTAGGGATAGGTCCTTTTAATTTAAGTATGGCCGCTCTATTGGATGACCATTCGGAAGTTGATGCTTTATTCTTTGAACAACGCTCTTCCTTCGATTGGCATCCAGGAATGTTAATCGAAGGAACAAAGATGCAAGTACCTTTTATTGCTGATCTAGTTACGATGGCCAACCCTAAAAGTCATTATTCTTTCTTAAACTACATTAATGAGCATGGGAGAATGTATCCGTTCTATTTTCTTCAACGTTTAGATATTCCACGTCGGGAGTATAACGATTACTGTCAGTGGGTCGCAGGTCAATTAGACGTCTGCCAATTCGGCAAAAAGGTCGAATCGGTGCGCTACATAGAAGATAATGAAACATATTTCGAAGTGTTTGTAGTCCATACTGATACAGGGGAAACAAATGTTTTCAAGAGTAGACACCTTTTACTTGGTACAGGGAGTGTGCCAGTGATGCCTGAATCCTTTGAACAGTTGCCAAAAGAAGACGTTTTCCATACCGCTCAATTTAAAGATCACATAGATCGCTGTAGGAAAGCGAAGGCTATTACGGTAATTGGTTCTGGGCAAAGTGCTGCCGAGACATTTAGAGAATTATTAAAAGAACAACGAGAACACAACTTTAGACTTGATTGGATCACACGATCTACTGGATTTTCTTCCATGGAAGAATCAAAGCTTAGTCTCGAACACTTCTCACCAGACTATGTAAATTACTTTTATCAGCTACCTCAATCAAAAAAAGACGAGGTATTTGCTACGCAAGGCCTTTACTATAAAGGAATTAGTACACATACAGCTACAGATATTTATGATCTCCTTTATGAATATTCTGTTGGTGGGGAGAAACCTAATGTAGGATTACAGGTGTTAACAGAGGTAAACGGGATTACAAAAAAACCGGGAAATGAAGGATATGAAATAGCTTGCACGCATCATCAGGAAGGGAGTTCCTTTACACATGAAACTGAAGTAGTAATCACGGCTACGGGATATAAACCTCATGTCCCAGACTTTGTTAAGTCACTAGGAGAATTAATAGAGTGGGATGAACAAGGACGATACATGGTTGAGGCTGATTATCGCATTAAAAAAGCAAAAATGGCTGACAATGAGATTTATGTTCATAGTGGTATTTCTCATTCTCATGGAGTGGGTTCAACCAACCTTGGGCTTGCTGTGCATCGAAACAAGGTCATTATAAATCACTTGTTAAAACGAGTTGCTTATCCAATCCCAGACCAAAACGTGTTTCAATCTTTTCAGCCTGAGAGCTAATAGTAAAGATAATATTACCTGTTAACACTGATGCAGATGTCAATTTTAAAATTGGCGTCTGTTTTTTAGTTCCTCACGAATTAATTATCGACCTAAGTTTTCCCAAAGGGAGTAAAAATAATAAACTTCTTGAAGGATGGCTTCTTGATCCTTTATCTTAATGCTTCCTTCAATCTTAGCAATAACGCCCGCAATGTCTAACATGTATTCTCTCTCAGCGCTAAATTGAATCCGATTTACGACTTTTTTCCAAGCTTTGGCCGTATAATCAACTTCTTCTTGCGCTTTATCCCACTCTTTATCTCTCACATAGTCTTCTAATTTCTCAAATGACTCATAGACACGATCTTTCTCCCCGAAAGGCTGTTTTAACCAACTTCCACCTGTCATGATGACTATAAATATAGCCAATGTTACAAGAGGTATTGCGTATAAGAAAAAGCGGTTCATATCTTCTTCACCTCACCTTAATAAGGGCCTGGGTAATCGCTTATATCTTCTTCTTCACCAACTTGTTCCTCGTACAAATCTATGTACAATTCTCCATTTGGTAAGTACAAAGCATAAAAGACAGACTCAATCTGATCGATACCTTGTTTTTTTAGCTGTTCCTCAATCCATTCTTTCGTCACATTTTTTTGCTGTAGGTTCTGAGGGATAAGTTGCCCCTCTTGAATTAGTTCTGTAGCAATACCACCTTTATTTGACGGAATTTTTAAGTCTGAAGGTGTCACAGGCAAATATTGTGATTTAGGCAATACAGAAAGCTTACCATTCACTTCAATTAGAGCAAATTCTACATCAGTAATATTAAATACACCTCTTTGCCTGAGAAGCATCATAAGTTCCCCGACTTTAATGCGCATCCTCTTTAAGTTATCCTCAAGGATCTTTCCATCTTTCACAACTACAGTAGGTTCTCCTTCTAACACCTTTCCTAAATAACGACTTTTCATAGATATGACTTGCAAAATCATTGTTAAAACCGCATACCCTGTAAGACCTACCCAGTGGCCCCACGTTGTAGCTGAGAGGTCAGTCGCCAAGTTAGCTGCTATAGAGCCAATTGTAATGCCGTTAATATAATCAAAGAACGTTAGTTGCCCAACTTCCTGTTTACCGAGCACACGTGTGAAAATGAGAAGAGTAAAGAATGAAAAGATTACTCTAACCACTACTACAAGCGTTTCATCGATCATAATTCAATCCTCCTGAAGGATCAGTATTGTTCATATTCTCTACTTGATTGATTGTTCTATGCTTCTTCAGCTATAAAAAAGCACCCTTTTATGGGGTGCCTTTAACAAGGTGCTTACTTTATGTACTGTACCAATAATTTTCTGAATTCTTCTCGATCTTTAGAGGTAAGAGCTTTTGGACCTTTGGTTCGTTTTCCGCTTTTTCTAGCTTGGGCACTTGCGTGACGGGTAATTAAGAGACGGTCAATATTGTCTTGAGTGTATGCAAAACCACTATGATGAAGGACGATACACCCTTTAGAGAGGGCCAGGGATGCAAGCCCGTAATCTTGGGTTACTATGAGATCTCCAGCTTGTGCTAATTGCATAATACGGTAATCCGCAGCCTCCGCTCCAGTGTCTACATAAATGGTGTCGACACCTTTTGGTTCTTGTTTGTTTGAATAATGAGAAAAGCTTTTCACAAGGGTTACATGAAGCTCCTCTTTAGCCGCTTCTTCGATGATAATTTCTTTAACTGGACATGCATCTGCATCTACGTATATGTGCAAACTAATTCCTCCTTTAACATAGGTTGTTGAAGTATTTGGACCAGGGGACTAAAAAGCCTTCATAAGATATGCTATAATAGATGAATCTAGAAAAGGAAGTAGGCTAAGGAATGACAGAATTACAAGTGGGTACAACACAAACTCTTTCTGTTTCAAGAACTATTGAAACGGGCTACGTGTTGGCTCTTAATAATCAAGAAGTATTATTGCATACAAATGAAGCTACAAGAGAATTGGAAGTCGGCGAAGACATCCTTGTCTTTCTCTATCATACGAAAAAAGGAACTATGGCTGCAACTATGTCCATACCGAGTGTTACCTTTGAACAATACGACTGGGTGGAAGTGAAAGAATCAGTCAAACGCCTCGGAGTCTTTGTAGATATTGGGATCAGTAAGGATTTACTCGTTTCTGAAGACGACCTCCCGATAGTTGAACATGTATGGCCGCAGGCTGGCGACAAACTTTTTGTCTGTCTATCAAAAGACCAAAAGGGACGTTTACTTGCTAAACCAGCTACAGAGAACGTAGTTGAAATGTATAGTGAACCTGCTCCAGAATCCCTTTTACATCAGTTTATAAGTGGTCATATTTATCGCTCTAATAAAGTAGGGTCTTTCTTAATTACAGAAGAAGGGTACCGTGGATTTATTCACCATTCAGAGCGGAAAGAAGAACCTCGATTAGGTGAATGGGTGAAGGGACGAGTCATTGATGTAAAAAGTGTTGGATCACTTAATATCTCTCTTCGTCCTGTTAAAGAAGAGGCTTTAGATGAAGATTCAGAAGAAATCCTCGCATTTATGAACGAACGAGGCGGTAAAATGTTCTTTACTGATAAGAGTGATCCAGAAGAAATCCGTGACACTTTTAACATTAGTAAAGCTGCATTTAAGCGTGCCCTAGGACGTTTGTTAAAACAAGGCAAGATTGAACAACAAGATGGTTTAACCACACTGAAAGATTCAGAATAAAAAATGACGCCTAATTAGGCGTCATTTTTTGTATAAACATTTGTTTCTGATAAACGGAAAAGACCAATAATCAATGTGATACCTATGAAACACACTGTGAATATAAGAGCATTTTCTAAACCAAATTGATCAGCTATGGCCCCTCCAGCTAAAGCACCAAACGCATACCCACTATCACGCCAAAATCGGTAAACACCTAAAGAAGTAGCACGCCATGAAGGGGAAGCCACATCACTTATACTTGCTATCAACGTTGGATAAACAAATGCTGTGCCGATACCCAATAGTAAAGATGCGAAAAGCCAAATGGAAAACATCGTACCGAATACAATACCCAAAAGTCCAATGAGTTGTAGTAATACACCTGAGAGAATAAGCCATTTGCGTCCCAACTTATCACTTAATGGACCAGTAATCAGTTGAAAAATCCCCCAACTTGCAGGATATACTGCGATGATGATGCTCATTTGTCCCCCAGTTAAAGACGTAGTTGCAAAGAATAAAGGAAAGAGCCCCCAAGCTACGCCGTCTTTGAAGTTGGTCATTAATCCAATCAAACTTGTAGTTGATAAATTGGAATCTTTAAATGACGTATTAACAAATACAGAACGAAACGAAGGTGTTGTGCCAGTTTTCTTATTATGTTTGTGTTGTTGATCTTTAACCAGCACGGACAACAGAATTCCTATGAAGACAATTATAAAACCAATTACAAATGGCTCTGGTCTTGGTGAAAATCTTGTCATAATATAGCCAGATAGTAAGGCTGTAAGAGACAAACCAACATAACCGGCAAATTCATTTAATCCGACCGCGATTCCTTTTTGGTTATCTTTGGCCAGATCAATTTTCATATTTACTGTCATAGACCATGTTAGCCCTTGACTCAACCCTAGAAGCACATTTGCAGCTATAATAAGCCACCACGCTTCAGCAAGTATAATGAGTAGCGGTACACAACCTGCAATGAACCAACCAACAATCAAAAGCGTTCTTCTTCCAAAGCGGTCAGCTAAATGTCCAGCTATTAAATTCATTATTGCTTTGGTAACACCAAATGAAACGATAAACGATAAGGTTGCTGTAACAGAAGCAATGCCAAACTCCTCTTTAGCCAATATGGGTAATACTGTTCTTTCTAACCCCACCATAGAGCCTACGAAGACATTAATGCACACTAATGTTATAAAAGCCGTCAAATTTTGACGGATTCCTTTTTCAGTATTCATACTAACCCTCCCGATACGGGTATACGTATATCACTATACCAATTAGAAAGTATGGATTCAACTCTAGAAAGTTCTTACTTATACATAAAGAAAGAGTAGCGCCTAATACGCTACTCCTTTTTGTCCCTCTTATGAATTTCGTCTGTTACAACATATGCAAGATCATCGTTTCCGTAAAGCGACAGAACACCTAAGAGTGTTTGATCAGGAATAGCTTCTGCTTCTTCTTTTGAAACCGTTAAGTCAATACCCTGTTGGAGTGAAGGATTATCCTGTTGGGTTGGGTAAGCTCTGTAATACAACTCTTTAGGATTTAAATCGTGATTCACGCACCACTGAGCAAAAACAAGAATCATCATTTGTTCATCTTGTTGGAAATTTTTTATAATTTGTTCTTCTAAATCTTTTTTTTCCATATGTAATACTCCTTTACCAATCGGTAGTTCTATTATATCGAGAAAAAGCAATGCCTTACAACAATGAATTTTAGGCTTTCACCTATTCAAGGATCATTTCATATGCTAGCGGTATCGAGTGAAAGAAGGTGACTGCATGAGTCAAAATTGCCATCATTATTATGTTGCTGGTAATACTGCTGAAGGATATTATCGTTTAACAGAATCCATTTTAAATGGTTTGGATGAGTGTTATATCTTAACGGGAGGGCCCGGTACCGGGAAGTCAACATTTATTAATTCGGTTGCTGAAGAGTTAAAAGGGAGCGAGCATTTTTTAGAGTACCTTCATTCTCCATCTGAACCAGGAAGTCTTGACGGTTTAATCATACGTAATAGAAGAATGGCACTAATAGATGAACAACTAATTCGTCATCTCAAAAATGATGACTTAGAAGGTACGCATTTCATTCACTTAAGTGAAGGCTTAGACCCTGTTCGTTTAACAGAACAAAAAAATGCTATTGTTCACCTATCAAAGCAATTAGATCATCTTTGCGAGCTGTCTTACCAAACTTTTAACGATTCTCTTCGCGCTCATGATGATCTTGAGGATATATACATTTCTTCTATGAACTTTAATGAAGCTAATAAACTGACGAATGAGTTAATTCATCTGTTTTATGGAAATGTAGATCAGTTTAAAGCCCCAAGAATTGAACATCGGTTTCTTGGTGCTGCAACACCAGAAGGGGCTAAAGATTTTATTCAGCAACTTACATCAGACATAAACAAACGCTACTTTATTAAAGGGAGAGCAGGTTCAGGTAAATCAACAATGCTTAAGAAAATAGCTGAAGCAGGTACAGAAAAGGGATATAATGTGGAGGTGTATCATTGTGGTTTTGATCCAAATAGTCTAGACATGATTATCTTACGTGAACTCAGTATTGCTATCTTTGACTCCACAGCCCCTCATGAATACTTCCCAGACCGAGAAAATGATGAAATTGTAGATGTTTACAAACGATGCATTGAGGAAGGTACAGATGAAACATATGCAAGCGAGATAGCCGACACTACGAAAAGATATAAAGATAAAATGAAAGATGCCATATCCCTTCTTGAGGATGCGAGAAATGTAAGAGATCAACTTAAAACAATTTATTCAAATGCTATGGATTATACAATTGTAGATCATAAAAAAGAAGAGTGGATCAATGAGATCCTACGTCGTTAAAGACCCTTATCGGGTCTTTTTTTTGCGTTTAATCATCACGTGTTACACTTGCGTAGTGAAGGAGAGAATGAAAAATGACTGAGGAAACAAATCATTTATTAAGACAAATCCCTTTATTCTCGACATTAGAGGAAGAGGAATTATCTACTTTAGGTACAATTACTACGAGGCGATTCTATCAGAAGCAAGAAGTTATCTTTATGGAAGGGCAAAAGCGAGAGGCTGTTTACTTTATAAGTAAGGGGATCGTTAAAACTTCTAAAACAGACCAAAATGGGAAAGAACATATCATTAATTTTCTTCAACCAGGAGAAATGTTCCCTCATGTAGGTTTTTTTGAACAAAACCCTTACCCTGCTACTGCGCAAGTTTTAGAAGAAGCGGAGCTATATGTTATTCGGATTAAAGATTTTGATCAGCTTATGTTTGATCACCCAAATATTGCTGTTCAGGTTATGAAGGTCATGGGACAAAAGTTATCACTCCTGACAGAACGTATTCAAGAATTATCTTCAAGAGACGTAAGGCATCGTCTGATTTCAACGTTAATTCGACTTGCAGAAGAATCAGGGATTACTATTGACAATCAGCCTGCTTATATTACCGTTCCACTAACAAATACAGACCTCGCTAATATGGTCGGCTCCACAAGAGAAAGCATAAACCGGGTTTTGAATGAATTAAAGAAAAAGAATCTTCTTCGTTCGAGCCGCTCTTCTATTGAGATTATAAACCTATCTGATTTAAAAGCTACTCTAAGATAAAGGTCTGTTAAGATTCCGAGAGTTCAAAGTGAACGAGCAAACAAAATAAAAACCAACTTTTTCAAAGTCAAAAGTGATAAAGAGGTCACAACATTGTCAAAAAAACTGTGATATACATCACAAAATGTAAGGATCCTCTTATTTACAATGTACATATAGGAAGAACACTACTTATTTATGGAGGTCATTTAGATGCTTTCTAGTGAAAAACAAGCGATTATTAAGTCGACAGCTCCTATTTTAAAGGAAAGGGGAGTAGAAATTACTTCCCACTTCTATGAACGATTATTTGCCAATCACCCTGAACTTTTACATCTGTTTAATCAAACGAACCAAAAGAAAGGTCATCAACAAACAGCTCTAGCGAATGCTGTCTATGCGGCCGCTGAAAATATTGACCAGCTAGAAGAAATCCTCCCTGTAGTGAAACAAATTGCACATAAGCACAGAAGTATTGGAGTCCGTGCAGAGCACTATCCAATTGTAGGGGAACATTTACTCTTGGCTATGAAAGAAGTTCTCGGTGATGGAGCTACAGATGAAGTTCTACAGGCTTGGGAAGAAGCTTATGGAATTATAGCGAACGTCTTCATCGAAATCGAACAAGATATGTACGAGGAAGCTGCTATGCAACCAGGCGGATGGAAAGGGTTCAAAGCTTTTACAGTTACTCGGAAGGAGAAAGAAAGTGATTCGATTACGTCTTTCTATTTAGAACCTGTTGACGAAAATCCATTACCTAGTTTTTCACCTGGACAGTATATCAGTGTTCAATTGCATATTGATGGAGAGGCCTATACACATGTGCGCCAATATAGTTTATCCGATGTCCCTCATCAAGGTTATTACAGAATAAGCGTTAAACGAGAAAGTGACCATGAACCAGAAGGCGTAGTTTCAAACTATTTACACAACAAAGTTAAAGAAGGAGATACAATTCCTGTAAGTTCTCCAGCTGGTGATTTTGTATTAGATACGTCTAAAGATATTCCATTAGTCTTCATCAGTGGAGGTGTTGGTCTTACACCACTTGTAAGTATGTTAAAGACAGTCGTAACTCAACAGCCAAAACGTGAGGTCATCTTTATTCACGCTGCCCGAAATAGTCAGTTACATGCACTTAAGGGAGAAGTGGCTCAGATTGTAAAACAACTCGATTCTGTCACCAAATATACTTTATACTCGAATCCCACAGAAGAAGATAAGCAATCAATGGATTCAAATACCGGATATCTAACATTGGAATGGCTACAAGAAATTCTTCCACATAATCAAATGGACTTTTATTTCTGTGGTCCAACTGGATTGATGAACACAACTTTTCAGGCCTTACAGCAATGGGGTGTGCCAGAAGAGCGTATGCATTATGAGTTCTTTGGTCCAGCCAAACAGCTAGAAACTGTTCAATAAAAAACACCTTTGTATTCAAAAAAAGAACTAAGAGCAAAATACTCTTAGTTCTTTTTATTGTCCTGATTGTCAACAGACTGTGAATATAGTTGCACCAAATTCCCGCTTTCGTTATGATGAAAAGGGGTTTTTATAAAAAGGAAAACATTATACTCCTGTAGTAGACCATCTAGCATTATGTTCTTTCCTTACTTTCTCTCCTAAAGAAACAGTACATATTAACGATAAAAGGGTGTATTCAAATGAGTTCAGAAAGTAAACACACACAATCAAGGAAAAAGATTTTTGTCTTAGGAGGGGATGGATTCTGTGGCTGGCCTACGAGTCTTCACCTGTCTAATATAGGTCATGAAGTCGTAATCATTGACAATCTCTCCAGACGTAATATCGATAACGAACTAGAAGCGGATTCATTGACCCCTATTAAGCCAATGGGGACAAGGATCGAAGCATGGAAGGAAGTATCCGGTAACACGATCGGCTTTCATAACATCGATATTGCTGAAGATTACGAAGGGTTTCTTGCCGTTTTAAATGCAGAAAAGCCTGACGCGATTGTTCACTTTGCGGAGCAACGTTCAGCTCCTTATTCGATGAAATCACCAAAACATAAACGTTATACGGTTAATAATAATATTAATGCTACGCATAATGTTCTTTGCGCCATTGTAGAATCTGGCCTAGATACTCATCTTGTTCACCTAGGCACTATGGGTGTCTATGGATATGGAACAGCGGGTATGAAGATACCTGAGGGCTACCTCGATGTGGAAGTGAAAACAGAAGCGGGTGAGCGAATTGAACAACAAATTCTTTACCCAACGAATCCGGGCTCTGTGTATCATATGACCAAAACACAAGACCAACTCCTCTTCCAATACTATAATAAGAACGACTCCATACGTATTACTGACTTACATCAGGGAATTGTATGGGGAACAAATACAGCTGAAACAAATATGGATGATCGCTTAATTAATCGTTTTGATTACGACGGTGATTATGGTACGGTATTAAATCGTTTCTTAATGCAAGCTGCAGTGGGTTATCCCATTACAGTGCACGGTACAGGAGGACAGACGCGTGCCTTTATTCATATCCAAGACACCGTCCGTTGTATTGAACTCGCTATTGAAAATGCACCTTCACGTGAAGACCGGGTTATGATCTTTAATCAGATGACGGAAACTCATCGTGTTAATGACTTAGCAGAGTTAGTTAGTGAAATGACAAATGGTGAAATTGCTTATGTATCCAACCCACGTAAAGAAGCTCCTTCAAACGATCTTCATGTAAGAAATGATCTATTCTTATCTAAGGGATTGAACCCAACAACATTAGATACAGGTCTTCTGCAAGAAGTTACTGAAGTTGCAGGAAAGTACGCGCACAGAGCTGACTATTCAAAAATCCCTGCCACTAGTACGTGGACAAAGGAACAACAACCGGGTATCCCAGAAACAAGTAAAGAATTAAATAAATAATGATGAGAAAGCCTCCAGTCTAAAACTGGGGGCTTTTTTACGATTTGAAACACCTTAGGATTAAAATCTTAAGGTGTTTTCTAACAAGTATTTTCGCTATATGTATTTTATCAATCCTTAGAAGATATCCAACAAAGCCGGGCCTACAAACAATGATCGTTTGTAATATTATATAGTTAAAAGTAACAAGAATTTTTTGCATGGAATTAATTTCAAAAACATTCTTTACTACCATTTCTTCTAACTATGATGTGTGTCATAATGTTAATAGTTAAAATATTCAGACATTTAATCGTGAGAAACAAATAGAAAGATGCCATAGCATAGTAGAGTTAGAAGCTTTCTCTAAATTGTCATGTGACTTCATTAGTATTCATATAATGAAATGGCGTTTCAATTAGTGAAATGATGAAGAGGAGGGTTCACCTTATGACATTTGTGTCCCAAAATGTAAATAGTTTACCCCCGTACTTATTTTCCGTTTTTCATCAAAAGAAAAAGGAGCTAGAGGCACAAGGAATTGATGTTATTGATCTTGGTATTGGAGCTCCTGATTTAAAAACACCTTCCTTTATCGTTAACCGACTGACTGAGGAAGCAAGAAAGTCAGCTCACCATAAGTACTCGCCCTACAGTGGTATTCAAGAGTTTAAAGAAGCTGTAGCTCGCTTTTATAAGAAATATCATGGGGTTTCTCTTAATCCGGATACAGAGATCTTGACTCTTATTGGCTCGAAAGAAGGATTGGCAAATTTAATTCGAGCTGTGGTAGACCCAGGGGACGGTGTCCTCCTTCCTGATCCCGGATATCCAGTCTATCAGTCTGCTGTACATCTAGCTTATGGAAACACGATTCGATTACCCCTTGATCCTAATAACGGATACACCCCTATGTATGAGGAGCTGTCCCAAGAAGATATACAGAAATCCAAAGTCATGTTATTAAACTATCCTAGCAATCCAACAGGGGCTACAGTAGATTATAGAACATTTTTGAAAGCGTTTACATTTGCAAAAAAACATGGTCTTTGTCTTGCCCATGATGCCGCCTATAGTCTTGTTACATTTGATGGCTATAAGGCTCCTAGTTTGCTAGAGGTTCCGGGTGCTAAAGATATTGCTCTTGAATTTGGATCTCTATCTAAAAGCTTTAATATGACTGGTTGGAGGATTGGGTATGTAGCTGGGAATAGAGAATTGATTCGAGCCATGTCGATCATCAAAAGCAACACAGACACAAGTCAATTCATTCCCATTCAACAAGCGGGAGCGACTGCCCTTAATAGTGACTTCAGTACAGTAAGAGAGAATAATAATATCTATGAAGAGCGGTTAGAAAACATACTTATTGTACTGAAAGAACTAAATATTCAAGCAGAAAAACCGCGTGGAACATTCTTTGTTTGGGCAAAAGTTCCAAATGGATATTCATCGCAAACTTTTGCTGAAAAGCTACTTAATGAAGCTGGCGTTATTGTTACCCCGGGTCATGCATTTGGGAAAGGTGGAGAGGGATACTTTCGTTTATCTTTATGTGTTCCAACAGATCGTTTAAATGAAGCTGTTCAACGTATGAAATCTCTGGACTGGGAGGTATCAAATGATTGAGAAGAGTTCAAAACCTACTAAACGTTCGCTTACAAGCGCTCATGCTATTGTAGAGGTTATGAAAATTGAAGGAGTACAACACGTGTTTTGTGTTCCTGGAGAAAGTTACCTCCCCATTATGGATGCGATTTATGATGAACCTTCCATCAAGCTAATATCTGCTCGTCATGAAGGTGGGGCATCTTTCATGGCGGAAGGTTATGCAAAGGCTAGCGGTAAACCGGGTGTGTTAATGGCTACAAGAGGGGTTGGGGGTTCAAACCTTACGATAGGAGTTCATACAGCACGCCAGGATTCCACACCTATGGTTGTATTCCTTGGGCAAGTCCACAGCCACTTCAGGGGACGAGAAGGATTCCAAGAAGTTGATCTTGATCAGTACTTTAGCCATATTGCGAAATGGACGGTGGAAATACGTGATGCTAAAAGGGTTCCGGAATTAGTCCAGAGAGCTTTTAGAGTAGCTCAAACCGGTAGGCCTGGTCCTGTCGTTGTATCTCTCCCAGAAGATCTCTTGATTCAGGAATCTGTCATGGTATTTGGCCCCCCTGTTCGAAGACCTACACCTCGACCATCAAATGATGAAATCGATGATGTTGAAAAGCTTTTACTCTCTTCAGAATATCCATTAATCATTGCTGGAGGAGGCGTCAAGGCTTCTGGAGCTGAGGAAGAACTAAAACGGTTTGCAAATAGGAATCACATTCCCGTAATGGCATCTTTCAGAAGACATGATGCTCTGCCGAATGACCATCCTCTATATTTGGGTCACCTAGGTTTAGGTACTCACAAATCTATTTTAGAAACCGTCCAACAATCAGATGTAATTCTTGCATTTGGCACTCGCTTATCAGAAGTCACAACTCAGGATTACTCAATAATTACTGAAGAGAAAAGGCTTGTTCACATAGATATTGACTACGAATCAATTGGAAAAACCTATCAGCCTGATATTGGCATTGTAGCAGATCTTAAAGAAGGATTGCGGGCTCTATTATCCATTAATCTACCACCTGCGTGGAAGGACTGGGCAAGCGATCGAAGGAAAGTGTATGAAAATGTGACGAGACTTACTCAACAAGATTTAGATTGTCATAGTTTCCATTCACAAATTATAGGTAAGCTACAAGCTCACTTACCTAAGGACGCATTAGTAACAAACGATGCAAGAAACTTTGCGGGTTGGTTACATACCTTCTTTCAGTTTACGGAAAGAAATACGTATGTAGGCCCCACTTCAGGTGCAATGGGATATGGTATGCCTGCCGCTCTTGGAGCGAAGCTTGCTCACCCCCATCGTACAGTTATCTCTCTTTCAGGGGACGGGGGGTTTATGATGACCATGCAGGAAATCGAAACAGCGGTTAGATACAACATCCCCATTATATCAATTGTATTTAACAATAAAATGTACGGAACTATACGCATGCACCAGGAGATGCATTTTCCTTTTAAACCAATCGGCACAGAGCTAGGAAGCGTTCCGTTTACTGATTTGGCCCAATCTATCGGAGCAAGTAGCTATCTCGTTCGTACTATTAATGAATTCGAATTGGCTATTAAACGCGCACTTAAATCCGATAAACCGGTCATCATTGAAATTGAGAGCGATCCGGATCAGATTTCGGTTTCCTCTACGATTGAGGACATCAGAAAACGACACAAGTAAGTGTTATGGACTTCATTGTTCATTAACCATATAACTATCATTCTAAGGAGGTCATTTTCATGACAAAAACACTCATCCAAGAAGAAAAACTAATGAACTTTATTAACGGAAATTGGGTAAACTCCGCGAGTAACCAATTCACAGAAGTGAAGAATCCAGCAAACTTGGAAACACTAGTCCAAGTTCCGTTATCAAGTGAAGCTGATGTGAACGAAGCTGTTCAAACAGCAAAGGAAGCACAAAAAGAATGGGCGCTTGTTCCAGCTCCACAGCGAGCAGAAGTCTTGTATCGTGTAGGGATGTTAATGAAAGAGAGAAAAGAGGAGCTTTCCCAAATTTTAACCATGGAAAATGGAAAAGTCATTGAAGAAGCACGTGGTGAAGTTCAAGAAGGCATCGACATGGCCTTTTATATGGCAGGAGAAGGACGCCGGTTATTTGGTCAAACCACTCCTTCTGAACTAAAAGACAAATTTGCAATGAGCGTACGTGCCCCAGTTGGAGTTGTAGGGATTATTACACCTTGGAACTTCCCAATTGCCATCGCTACTTGGAAGTCATTTCCGGCTATTGTAGCGGGAAATGCTGTTGTTTGGAAACCTGCTACAGAAACTCCTCTAATGGCATATGAACTTGCCAAGATTTTCGAAGAATCTGGTTTGCCAAAAGGTGTGTTAAATGTAGTATTTGGTTCAGGTTCTAAGGTCGGTAATACGATGGTCAACCACAAAGATATACGCGTAATCTCATTTACAGGGTCTAATGATGTAGGGAGATCAATTGCAGCTAAATGCGGAGAGCAACTAAAAAAAGTGTCTCTTGAAATGGGCGGGAAGAACGCGGTGATCGTCATGGATGACGCAGACTTATCTCTGGCAACAGAAGGCATACTATGGAGCGCATTTGGCACCAGCGGACAGCGCTGTACGGCTTGCAGTAGAGTAATTGTACATGAAGATGTAAAAGAACGTCTTGAAGAGCGCCTCCTTGCTGAGATGGAGAAGCTTACTATTGGAAACGGATTAGATGAAACGAATAAAGTTGGCCCGATTATTAACAAAGGTGGTCTTGAAAAGATTGAGCAATACATTAAGATTGGCCAAGAAGAAGGCGCAAAATTACTCGCGGGTGGATATGTATTAAATAATGGAGAATACGCAAATGGAAACTATTTTGCTCCTACGCTGTTTACTGATGCGACACCTGACATGAAGATTGCACAAGAAGAGATATTTGGACCTGTCGTATCATTGATACCTGTTAAGAGTTTTGAAGAAGCAATTGAAGTGAATAACGGTGTCGAATATGGCTTATCTAGTTCTGTTTTCACACGCGATGTAAACCGAGTATTTGCGGCTCAAAGAGATCTAGATACAGGTATTGTATATGTCAATGCAGGAACGACTGGAGCTGAAATCCATCTGCCATTTGGAGGAACGAAAGGAACAGGGAATGGACATCGCGATTCAGGAGTAGCGGCTCTTGATGTGTTTACAGAGTGGAAAGCTGTCTATGTTGATTACAGTGGTAAACTCCAACGAGCACAAATCGACGTTGATTAATTCTAAAAAGGGGGACTTGATCTTATGAAAATAGGTGTATTAGGTTCGGGTTTAATGGGGAAAGAAGCCGCACGTGACTTAACTCAAAATCCAGCAGTTGTAGAAGTTGGGCTGGCCGATATTGATTTAGGGCGAGCGGAATCAGTATGTCGTATACTGAACTCTTCTAAACTTAAAGCGTATCAAGTTGATGCTGGGAACCCTGTAGAATTAAAAGCATATATAAGACAATTCGATGTCATCATAAATGCGTTGTTCTACTCCTTTAACGAACGAGTCGCTCAGGCAGCGATTGAGGTTGGGGTAAGCTCGGTTGACTTAGGTGGTCATATCGGAAGCGTTACAGATAACGTTCTTCGTATGCACGGTGACGCTGATGTAGCTAATGTAACGATTATACCTGACCTCGGTGTTGCCCCTGGTATGATTAACATTTTATCAGGTTATGGGGCTAGCAAACTAGATCAGCCTGAATCGATTCGTTTATTTGTTGGAGGTATCCCTGTGAAACCAGAAGCACCACTTGAATATAATCATGTTTTCTCCATGGAAGGATTACTTGACCACTATACGGATCCATCTACGATTATTCGGAATGGATCAAGGCAACAAGTATCTTCCTTAACGGAAGTTGAACGTCTTTATTTTGATAAATTTGGCCCACTTGAGGCGTTCCATACCTCTGGAGGTACCTCAACGTTGCTTCATTCTTTTCCCAACATTCATGACCTTGAGTATAAAACAATACGATATCCAGGTCATGCGGAGAAAATGAAGCTGTTAGTAGATCTTAATCTTACAAGTAATGACTATGAGGTAGAGATAAACGGAATTAAGGTGAAACCTCGCGAAGTACTTCTTAAAACCATTGATCCAATTGTTGACCTGAAGGATAAAGATGATGCAGTACTCTTACGTGTTCAAGTAAGCGGGCTAAAAAATGGCCAAAAAACGACTTATGAATATGAGATGGTGACGTTTAAAGACCGTTCTAGTAACGTTACCGCAATGGCGCGTGCGACTGCTAATACTATATCAGTCGTTTCACAATTAATTGGTAGCGGTCAAATTACGAAAAGAGGCGTACACCCCCCTGAAAAAATTGTGCCAGGGGATGTCTACATTAAAGAAATGGCGAAACGAGGTGTCGAGATAAAAGAAAAGATGACGATCCATCCATCACATGTACAAATTTAAGTTTACTAAAGGAGGGATCAACTGATCTCTCCTTTTTATAACAGTTGACACGAATAAGATGAGGGCACGTCAAACAAAGGAGACCTAAGATGAATCAGAGTGTCATTAAAGCTTTGAAACTACTGGACTACTTTACAGAAGAGACACCAGAACTAACCCTCAAAGACATCACGATACAATCAAACCTCCCTAAGGCTACTGCTTATCGTCTACTTTCATCGCTCGAACAAGAAGGCTTTCTCGTAAAATCAAAGGAATCTGAGTATGATAGTCGTTACCGTCTAGGAATTAAGTTAATGGAACTCGGGTATCGTGTCGCAGATCAAATCGAGATACGACGCATTGCGAAGCCATTCATGGAAAGTCTAGCTCATGAGATAAACGAGGTTATTCATCTTGCAATAGCAAATGATGATAAAGCGACCTATATTGAGAAAGTTGATTCGAAACGGGCGCTCCGCTTGTATACTAAGATCGGTAAAACGGTCCCCCTTTATTTAGGTTCGGGTCCTAAACTTCTTCTTGCATTTTTGCACTCAGATAAACAACTGCGTATTTTAAGAGAATTATCAATGTCTTCCGTGAATGAGTCTGCTCAAATCGATTTAGAAGATCTTAAGCTTGAATTAGAAGTGATCCAAACACAAGGATACTCAGTCAGTAAGGGAGAGCAAGACCATGATACAACGGGAATCTCCTATCCAATCTTTAATCATAAGAAAGAAGTTATAGCCGCTCTTGCTGTAAGCGGATTGTCGAGTCATTTCGAAGGGGATAATTTGAGATTGATTAAGGATGCTGCATCGCGTTTTGCTCATCAAATTTCTATAAATATGGGTTATCGACAATACTAATGGGGGGATTATGTGAAGACATACTTCGTTGCTGGTCACGCTAGACTGCCCGCCGGAATGGCTGCGCACAATATGTATGATGTCTTAACGATCACAGCAGAAGTGGACTGTAACTATGGCGTCATCCTAGAGGCTAACTGTACACTAGCAACAGAACATGGGCGTCAGTTTATTAGTCAACTTCTTAAGGGGTATAGTTTGAGGCATACTGTTGATGAACCTATAGAAGCTATACGACAGCATTACTTAGGGAAAGCAGGTAATGCTCTCGTATCCGCTTTAAGGGATTTACACAAACAGTTCGAACTACAATACGAGTCCAAGCATTCATAGTCACACCTATGGATGCTTTTTTTTCATGAACAAAAACTCTCTCATGAATGAACGAGTCATCCAAAAGAGAGTAACGTCTTTATTCATCAATCATCGTCGAGATATATTTAATGTTCACATACTCATGGATCCCCTGTGATCCGCCTTCCTTCCCAATTCCCGATTGCTTCACACCTCCGAATGGAGCTTCCGGAACAGCTGGAAACACATCATTTACTCCTACAATCCCATATTCAAGAGCTTCTGATACTCTCGTAGCACGACTTAGATTTTCAGTAAACAAGTAGGCTGCCAGACCATAATCTGTATCATTGGCTTTATGAATTACGTCTGCTTCTTCTATAAATGACTGAAGCGGAAGAAGGGGGCCAAACGTTTCTTCTCGCATTACTTTCATATCATTATTGGCCTGCGTCAGTAGAGTGGGGGAATAGAAGTGTCCACTTAATCCTACCTGGAGGGGAGCACCTCCGTTTAGAACGTTCGCTCCTTTTTGAATAGCATCCTCTAAGTGCAATTGCACTTTATCAAGTGATTGACGATTAATAAGTGGACCTAAATCAATCCCTTTTTCTAACCCGTTCCCTGCTTTTAGAAGAGAGATCTTTTCTTGCAGCAAGTTGGTGAAACGTTCTTTAACATTTTCATGTACATAAACACGATTAGCACATATACACGTTTGGCCACTATTACGAAATTTGCTCGCTAAGGTTTGACTAGCAGCCCGTTCTAGATTTGCATCTTCAAACACAAGGATCGGCGCATGACCACCCAGTTCGAGCGAAAGTTTCTTAACGGTACTTGCACTACCTTTCATTAAAAGTTTTCCAACTTCTGTAGACCCCGTAAAGGTAATCAGACGTACGTCTCTACTCTCCATTAGTGCTGAACCTATTTCTTCAGCATCGCCTGTAACTAAATTAACAACTCCATCGGGAACGCCTGCTTCAGCTAAAATGGAAACTAGTTCTATAGCAGATAAAGGCGTTTCGGGTGCGGGTTTTAAGATAACGGTACACCCTGAAGCAAGTGCTGGAGCAAGCTTTCTAGCAATCATGGAAGAAGGAAAGTTCCAAGGAGTAATGGCTGCTATTACTCCAACAGGTTCTGGCTTCACAAGTAGTCGTTTGCCTGGAATGGAAGAGGGGATCCACTCTCCGTATAAACGATTTGCTTCCTCAGCATACCAAAGAAAAAAGTTTGCAGCCGAACGGATTTCTCCCTTCGCTTCTGCCAATGGCTTGCCTTGTTCCATCGTTAAGATTGTAGAGAGGTGGTCCACACGTTCTAATAATAACTCGTGTGTTTTATATAAAATTTTTGAACGTTCCCGCGCGGTCTTCCTGGACCATTCCCGGAAGGCGAGGGAAGCGGATTGGATTGCGTTCTCTGTTTCTGTTCGGCCTGCCCATGATACATCCGTTAGTTTCTTAAGCGTCGCGGGATTGATGACACTTTCAGTTCTTCCTGAATTAGCAGGTTGCCACTTTCCATTTATAAAAAGGGAATCTAAGCTTTTATCCCATGTAATCATGTATTTCTCCTCCTAATCTTCAAATGGCCATTCAGGGAGCATGTGATCAAGAGCTTTGTCTTTACGATACCCCAGAACATAATCCGCTTGCATGATTGTATGAATTTCTCTAGTTCCTTCATAAATGACTGGAGCTTTAGAGTTACGCAGGTAGCGCTCAACAGGATATTCATTTGAATACCCATATGCGCCATGGATTTGAACAGCATCATCCGCTGCTTTGTTTGCAAAATCACACGCCTGCCATTTAGCTAACGAGGTTTCACGGGTATTCCGTTTACCACTATTCTTTAACTCACCAGCTTTCCAAACTAACAAGCGGCTCATTTGAAGACCAGCTTCCATATTCGCAATCATTTGTTTTACTAATTGATGTTTTCCGATTTCTTTTCCAAATGTCTTGCGTTCATGGCAGTAGTCTACGCTCGCTTCAAGGCACGCCATAATTTGCCCACATGCTCCAGCAGCTACTGTGAATCGACCGTTGTCGAGTGCAGCCATGGCAATTTTAAAGCCATCGCCTTCTTTTCCGAGTAGATTTTCCTTTGGTACGCGTACATCATCAAAAAATAATCCTCCCGTGTTCCCTGCTCGGATACCAAGTTTCCCTTTCGTCGCTTTAGAGGAGAATCCAGGCATAGTGCGTTCGACGATAAAACATGAAATTCCATGGTGGCTTTTTTCCTTATCCGTATAGGCAAATACAAGGAAATGATCTGCCGTATCACAAAGGGAGATCCATGTTTTTTGTCCATTTAGAATATAATCATCACCATCTCGCTTCGCTGTCGACTGTAAAGATGCCACATCAGATCCAGCACCAGGTTCTGTTAACCCAAATGCTCCAACCTTTTCACCTTTAGCCTGAGGGACCAGGTATTTTAATTTCTGATCTTCATTTCCCCATTGAAGTAATGTCATACTATTTAAACCTGTATGCACAGATACAGCAGTTCGAAAGGCTGTATCGCCACGTTCTAACTCTTCACACACGATGGCTAAAGAATTATAATCCATCCCACTTCCGCCGTATTTAGAGGGGATGCATACGCCCATTAGTCCAAGTTCAGAAATTTTTTTCAAAGTATTCATGTCAAAGTGACCTTTAGCATCCCATTCACCTATATGGGGCATGATTTCATGATCAACAAAGTCATGGACTGTTTTACGAAGCATTTCTTGTTCTTCTGATAATTCAAAGTTCATCGTAATCATCTCCTTATATTGATTGATCGTGTTTCATTCGTTTAATTTCTTCTTCACTATATCCAAGAGCATCTAATATTTCTGTTGTGTGCTCTCCTGGTTCAGGGGGATGGGCAAATAAAGATGTTGGGGTTCGTGATAAGTTTAAAGGACTTCCAATCATCCGAATTTCACCAGCTTTAGGGTGTAAAGCAGTTAAAAGCATATTCCGAGCTTTTAACTGTGGATCCTCTACAAGCTCATTTATTGTTTGGATAGGTCCGAAGGGGACACCTTCTTTATGACAGAGGTCTTTCCAGTAAGCGGTTGGTTGCTTTGAGAATGCTTTTTGTAATAGTGGTGTTAGTTGCTGGCGGTGAGCAACTCGATCAGGATTCGTTTTAAAAAGAGGATCCTCTGAGAGTTCAGGATAGTCTATCAGTTTACAAAGAGAACTAAATTGCCTGTCATTACCAACTGCAATCACCATTTCTCCATCGGACGAGTAAAAAGTTTGATATGGGACGATATTGGCATGATGGTTTCCTAATCTCTCTGGAACATCTCCAGACATAAGATAGTTGCTACCAATATTAATAAGAGAGGATACCGCTGCATCGTAAAGAGAGAGATCAATCATTTGTCCTTTTCCTGATTTCTCTCGTTCAATAAGAGCACTCTGTATACCAATACATGCATAAAGCCCTGTAAGAACATCTGTAATGGCGATTCCTAGCTTCTGAGGACCTGATTGTTCATCGCCTGTAATGCTCATCAGTCCGCTCATAGCTTGAATGATAAAGTCATAGCCTGGGAGATGTTGATAAGGACCCGTTTCTCCGAAGCCTGTAATCGAACAATATACGATACGCGGGTTTATATCGTTTAATGACTTGTAATCTAAACCAAGACGCTCCATTGTACCTGTTTTAAAATTATGCATCACTACATCACTTCTTTTTACTAATTTATAGATGATCTCCTTTCCTTTTTTTGATTTTAAATTGACCGTAATGCTTTTTTTATTTCGATTGGTGCAAATATAATAAGCACTAACACCTTCTTGAAACGGTGGCCCCCATTTCCTTGTATCATCACTACCTCCTGGGGCTTCAACTTTTATCACTTCAGCACCAAGATCTCCAAGAATCATGGAACAATAGGGACCTGCTAAAACGCGCGTGAGGTCCAGGACTCGAATACCTTCTAAAGAAGTGCTCACGTTATATCACGCTCCTTATACCGAATAAAAAAGCCAGCTTGAATTACACACATGTATATGCGTGAATTCAAACTGGCTTTTGACCTGCTGATTCCTGTCCTTAAAGAGGGCAGGGGAGCAAGGTAAACAGTTTAATGTTATGAAAAATAAGTGTGGTAAAAGGAAAATCCGTCTGTTCTTGCCTGGGATAGACTTTGAGACAGATTCATGCCTTTATTTAATTTTAAAATATTCTGACAATAAAGTAAATAGATTTTTTCTTTTCTGTGACTAAAACTCATGGTTAGGTTGTAAATAGGCGATAAGTGGTATAATATCAAGGAAAACCTGAGTAAAAGAAAGGTAGTTGAAATCAGTGATTGAACATATCGTTTTATTCAAATTTGAGGAACAGACAACAAAAGAACAACAAAATGAAGCTATTAAAAGACTCACATCTCTCCGACACGAAATTCCAGGCATTATCGATATACAAGCTGGCTTGAATTTCTCAGATCGAAACAAAGGGTACGAATTAGGCTTAACAGTACGCTTCGAAGACAAGGAAGCTCTTGAGCAATACGGACCGCATGAGAAGCATCAGGAAGTGGTTGCATACTTAAAAGAAATTGGGCTTTCTGATATTTTAGTTGTGGATTTTGAAATGTAGATCTTCCTTACAATATTGTTTGTTTTTATAGAAAGAAATGCGCCTTACTTCATGTTAGGCGTATTCCTTTTTCACTCTCCGTTAGTTATATAGGCATCCCGAGTGCTAAAACTCGACTCCGAGAACATATGTTTGTATAATGGGTATATACAAATATATTCCTTTCGTTACCTGAATAACTAAAGAGGGAGTGGCGCTATTATGCCTCGTGAGCCTGGTATATCAGATCAGTACCTTATAGACTTATACAAGAAGGGGACACCTTTCAAAAAGATGTCAGTTCTCTCAGGGTTATCAGATCGCGCAATACGTAATATTATGTATAAGAATAATGTGAAGATGAATCGTGAGCAATATTCAGGACAACCGAGGAAACACGCTGTGAACGAAGATTTTTTCAAGAACTGGAGTCACCAAATGGCATGGGTATTAGGGCTTTTTATCACAGATGGGTGTGTCAATCAATCGAATAGTATTTCATTTTCTCAAAAAGATGAGAGACTGTTGCGACTGGTTGCAAAGTTTATGGATGCTAAATATGAAATAATACAACCAGTATCCACACGAAAGGTATCTGTTCTAAATGTTAATTCAAAGATCATCAAAAAAGACTTAGAAAGGTTAGGGATCTTCGCAAATAAGTCAAGAACTGTGCGCTTTCCATATGTTCCAAAGGATTACTTATCATCATTTATTAGAGGAGTAATTGATGGAGATGGTTGGGTAGATCGAGAAGGTTATGTAATGAATGTTACTTCTGCAAGTCTAAGCTTTGCAAAAGGAATTCTTGAAACATTCCGAGCTTGGGAGCTTCGTTGCAATTTAACTCGACAGTTAAGCAGTTCTCAAAAAGTATATTATCGCGTATGGGTGAAAGGAAAAGAAGACTTATTAAAGCTATCAGATATTGTGTATCAACATGCCATAGAAGACTGTGTCTATCATAAGAGAGATTTAATGAAGAACCCCGAACATAAAAGTACATCTAACAGGGTTAAATTTAGAACAAACGTTAGTAAGGAATTATTAGATAGCGTAAGACATGAAGCGAAAAAAAGAGGAAAGTATGGCAATTATATAATTGAAGAAGCATTGAAATCGATCCTTGATCATGGGAATATTAAACATTTGGAGAGATCAAAACCACAGGATCGCATCCAATATAAAACCACTTATGATAAAAAATTATTAGAAAATGCTAAAACAATCGCTAAACAATCAAATATTAGGATGAACGAATTAATTGAATTGAGCATTAGAGAATGGGTTATAATAAATATAGAAAGTAAAGAGAGAAGATGACATACATCACTTCTTTTATTTTTTTATTTTCTAGTTAACATAATATATATTATCGGTAGTCATTACTGAATCAACAATCTCATCTCATAACCAAAGTATACTCTTGATATTGAGATGAGATTTATATTTTTAATACGATAATTTATAACATTTATACCGTGAATTTTATATAATACTAATTAAGTTTCATTCACTTAAAACCATTCATCTAAAAGTTTAATCTATATTATAAATGATCATCATTCATAGTTAATCCTTTATTCTGATCATTCGATTCATAAATACTTACAATCGTACGAACCAATAATTTCGCATAGTTCCCATTACTATCTTGATCTCCATGAATAGTTAGAATCATATCTTTTAGCTGCAATACAAACGGATCCGGTAACTCTTGAACCTTTAGCGCTGTATATTTTCCTTCCTGAGTAATAAATACTCCTTTTCCTATTTCAACTTTCACTATACCTTTTTCAAAAATGAATTCAGTTCGCTGTGTAGGCACAACAGAAAATCCAGACATTGAGATCGTTACAGGCACGCCCGTACCCGTTTCCAAATAAACCGTCCCACTCCCTTCTACATCTGTTTGTAAGATGGCCTTCGGGTAGTATAAATTCGCTTTCACAAAAGTAAAAATTGAATTTGTGAGCCACTGAATCTTATCAATTGAATGAGTTCCAAGGTTCATAAAGATCCCCCCTCCTGCCTTTTCTTTCTCCAAGAACCATTTCGGTCGGTCAGGATCAAAATATGGAACGAACCTTGAGTCATTTACCATCAATAGCGGCCCTAAATCATGAGTCTCTATATATTCTTTAGCCGTGATGTTTTCTGCTAGATAATGTTGAGTATGAGCAACCATAAGCTTTACACCGTTATCTTTTACACACTGCAGAATCTCATCGCATTCAGCAGTGGTTAAAGCCATTGGTTTCTCTAACAAGATATGGCATCCTTCTTTCGCGGAGAAAAGTGCTGCTTCCTTATGGAGGAAATGTGGAAGAGTAATAATCACGAGGTCTGGTGTTTCTTTCACGATCATTTCTTTATATGATGTGTACCCTTTAACACCGCTCTTTGCAGCTATATTCATGGCTTTATTAGAGTCGTTGTCTGCCACAGCTAACAATTGAGTACCAGTGATTTCTTTAATCGCTTTCAAATGGTGTTGCGCTATAATCCCAGCTCCAATTACACATATCGATAAGCTCATAAGCTATACTCCTAATTCTGAAGTTAGTTGACGTAATAGAGCATGATCTTCACTCGCGTTGGAAAATACTTCATTAGTATTCTCATCTCTTGATGCTACTCCAGCTGTAAATTCAATTGAATAAGACCCCGTAAACTGATGTTCATGTAATTTAGTTATACGCTTTCTCACAAACGATTCTTCTCTGCTCAACAGATGAAACAGTTTGTTATTGTACAGACTGACATGAGCGTGTGTAATAGATGAACCTAAGTGTTGAAACCATTCTTCTATATTTACTTGATTATGAAAAGGGTGAATAATCGCCTTCACTCGATTAGAACCGATTTGGTCAAGAAACTGGTAAGCTGTTTCTGGGTCTTCCATAATCGTTCCTGGATGACATTCACACAGAAGCTGACATGAGTCAGGCAATTGATTTAACATGTCTTTCACATGTGAAATATACATGTTTATATGCTCCATTGAATGACCTAAGTTAAACTTAACTGCCTTACATTTAAGCTCATGTACTAAATTTACGATTTTCTCCCTCTCCTGTTCATATCCATCTTCAAATTTTATATATGAGTTAAACACATCAATAGACAAATCACTATGCTTTAATTCAGCTCGCTCATAATCTGTTGCTTTTAGGGCATGATTTTGCCACAATTCTATCCCATCAAAGCCTTCTTCCTTTATAGCGTGTACCCATTTACTAACTTGAATAGAAGGTATTTGGCCATCTTCCCAACGGTTTTTCTCCAATAAAACAGTATTTAAGAGAATCTTTGGCATGAACTCTCCCCTTTTTAATGATAGCTACAGTTAGAAAGGATCTCTTCTTGGAAAGGCTGCAAATCTATTCGGTATATAGACCTTGGACGTCCTCGTTTATTCGATTGTTCCTCTCCAATCACTGTAGCAATTCGGTGATGCTCAAGATTAGATAAGATTCTTCTGGCGCTCCGAAGGGTAATTGAAAATCCTTTGGCAAGTTCTGAAGTTGTAATGGTATTCTTCCCATTCGAATAACAGAGGCACTGAAGCCTGTGAAGTGTTTTTGCACTTACCCTTAGATCTTGCATCAATTGAAAAGCCGATGGGTTTTCCAACCGAATATTTTCACTAGTCTCGATTTTCTCTTGGATTGCATACTGTCTAACCTCTTCTGTAACATGATTCAAGGATTGTTTTATACATTTTTGGGTTGGCACAATCAAGTGTACAGGTATGCTCAAATCCTCTAATTGATCTTTAATAAAGGGATCACATGTGACAACACACTGAGCTTGCCTTTTGTTCCATAGTTCAACATGATGCCTTAAAACCTGATCTCTCCCTCCCTCTTTGTATTCAGTGAAGATAATTCCTTTTCCGGAGAGCTCTTCAGATATACTAGAATGGGCAAGATTCATTGCGTCAACACTAATCGTATAATGACCTGTTTGTTCAGGAACGTATTCATAACTACATTTAAATAGACTCGAGTAAAGAGTGCTTTCAGAGATCGCAAGTGTAAAGACTGGTATGTGTTCAATAGTTGTTAAAAGTTCTTTCGGAAACTTTAGAGGATTGGCGAGTACAATTGCGTGAAATTGGTTTACGTCTTCTGAAAATGGCTGATCTGCCTGATCGATATACGGAACGAACGTAAATTGTTGATATAGGTACTTAAACTCCATGACTTTCTTAACGATTTCTTCACAACCAATCAGCAATACAGTAAAATTCATTTTCCTTCACATCCTTCTTTCAGTACCTTCTAAGCTATTTAAGCCCAGAAGAGCTAGCTCCTTTCACAAAATATTTCTCAGCGAATAAGAAAACGATCAAAATTGGTAATAGAGACATTAGAGCTGCAGCAACTAAATACTGTTCTTGGCCAAACCAAGCTCCAGACATTGATAAGATGCCGATCGGGAACGTAAATTTATCTTCTGAAGAAAGATAAATAACTGGCGCCATGATTTCGTTCCATTTTGTCATAAACGTGAAGATCGTGAGTGTAGCTAATTGTGGCTTACACATAGGCAAATAGACTTTCACAAAAGTTTGGAACGGATTGCAACCATCCAGTTTGGCTGCTTCATCATACTCTTTCGGAATGGCAAGAAAGGCTTGCCGCATTAAGAACACACCAAAAGGTTGAGCTAGCCATTCAAGAATCCATAAAGGCACAAGTGTATCTACGAGTCCTAACTGATTAAAGATCATAAATTGCGGAATGATCATAACCACTGGTGGAATCATGAGTGTCCCGAGCACCATTACGAACAATGAATTTTTAAATGGAAACTCAAGTCTTGCAAATGCATAGGCTACCATTGAACATGAAAGTAACGCTCCTATAACCGATAAGACCGTTACTATGAAACTATTCCACGCATAGGTATCCATTGAAGTCATTTTCCATACTTCAATGTAATTCTGCCACTGAAAGGGATTTGGGATCCATTGTACTGGAATTGCGGTGTACTCTTTGTAGGACTTTAATGAATTAAGTGCTGCACTTACAAGTGGTGTTAGCATAAGCAGAGAACTAAACAGGATGACCGTATAGCTAATTGCCTTTCTTTTTTTAGATCGATTAAACATGATCAACACCCCAACATAACAGACTATTTCTCATAGTAAACCCACTTCTTTTGCAACTTTAGTTGAATCATCGTGATGCCAAATAAGATGATAAACAACACCCACGCAATTGCAGAAGCATACCCCATCTTTAAGAATGAAAAGCCTTGTTGGAATAAATAGAGCATCAGAACCATACTAGCGTTATTCGGGCCCCCTGCAGAAGTTACATCACCTAAATGACTTGTCATGACATAGATTTGTTCAAAGGATTGAAAAGTTGTGATTGTTGTTAGGACTAATACGAGAAACGTAGTCCCTGAAATCAATGGTACTGTTACGTGTCTGAATTTCTTCCAAACCCCTGCCCCTTCTATTTCAGCTGCCTCATACAAATCCTCTGGTACATTTTGAAGGCCAGCTAAAAAGATAATCATCATGTAACCGACCCCTTTCCAAACAGCGACAGCAACAAGAACAGGGATGATCAATGCTTCATCACTTAGCCATGCTTGCGGGTTGTTTCCTAATTTCACAAGGATTGTATTTGCAAGCCCAAAACGTGGATTTAAAATGGCATCTGCCACGTAGAGGACAACGGTCCAAGAACAAATAACAGGGATAAAATGAGCAATTCTAAAAAACTTTAACCCTTTTAAACTCTGATTAAGCGCAACAGCAAGAAGTAATGCGAGAATCGTTTGTGCTGGTACAAACAAAATCGTAAAGTAAAAGGTATTCCAAAGCGCTTTATGAAACACTGGATCTTGTATGAGAGATGTGTAGTTTTCAACTCCGATCCACTTAGGAGCATTTAGCATATCGTATTTCGAGAAACTAAAATATAAGGACGCAGCTAGAGGAAATGACAAGAATACAACGAATTGAATAAGGTATGGGGAAACCATAAGGAATCCCCATCTCCCTTCTGCTGTTAACTTCTTTTGTTTGCGACTTTTAAAGGGTTTTACTCGATGTACAAGTTTTGGCATCTAGGACACACTTTCTTCATTAAATTTTGTTATTCCTTATAAAAATCATCCAAAACTTTCATCACTTCCTGATCTGCCTGTTGTAATGCCTCCTCTATACTTGTTTCATTTAAAAAGGCTCTGTTTATGTTGTCGTTAAACTTCTGAAGCCACTCTGACCATACAGCATTGGTATCGAGTGTACCTGCAAATTCAAAGCTATCTAAGAATGCTTGCTTATTAATCTTGTTATCACCAGAGTTTAAGAATAGATCAGAGTTGGCAACAGATTTCTTCACGGGTACCGCTTCACCTAGTTCAGCCCATTCCTTTTGGACTTCATCTTCTGTAACCCAGAATTTGACCCATTCCCAAGCTGCTTCTGCTCTTTTGTCTGAGCTATTATTATTTACAATCCAAGAGTTTGCAATTACAGGAGCGAACCGCTTCCCGCCTGGACCTTTAGGCAACACAGTAACATCGTAATTGATTCCTGTTTCATTTGCTGCTAGCACCCTGGCATATATTCCGATCCTCATCGCTGCAGTACCACTTGGGAACGGTGACATTGGACTTTGGAAACTTTGAAGGTCAGATGGATCTGTTAAGACGCCTTTCTGCATTCCTTCAACGATCCATTCCATAGCTTCTTTATTCTCTTCAGAATCAATCACAGAATTCTTTAACTCTTCATCCAAAACACCACCACCATAAGACTTCAATACTGGCATCCATCCTTCTGTGATGTTAAAGAACGTCATCCCATATTGATTGACTGCATCAGAATTAAAACCATCATCCGTTGCTCGCTTACCATTAGCATCAATGGTTAACCGTTCTGCAGTTTCTTGTAGTCGGTCCCACGTCCAAGTATCATCAGGGTAGTCTACACCCGCTTCATCAAACATATCCTTGTTATAAAACAAGGCTCCAATTTGAATACCTTGTGGAACAGCAAAGTACTTTCCGCTAGCGTCTTTATTAAAATCAAGTCCATAGTACTCATCTTTGTTTAAATCTCTTTCAATCCAATCCGTTACATCTTTTGCTGCTCCACGTTCAGCATACTTTGATACAAGCACACCGTCAGATAACCATACATCTGGAGCATTGTTACCTGCAATTTGAGTATCTAACTTCTGAAAGAACTGAGAATAAGGGGCATTTTGTGTGGTGACTTTAATATTAGGGTGTTTCTCTTCAAATTGATCAATAAGCTCTTCCATTTTTTCATCAGCACTACCAGATGAGTAATATCCTAGCTTAATCTCTACTTGCTCGTCTGAATTATCACTGTCAGCATCCGATTCATTGCTACATCCTGCCATAGCAAAAGCTAAAATAAAAGAAAGTAAAAGTAAAAGGCCAAATTTCAGTGAATATTTCATTCCTTCTCCCCCTCTTTTGTTAACGCTTACACGATTATCTTAGTAGTAAAGTTGAAATTACAGAATAGACATTGATTTGATTTGTTGTGTTTTTTTCAAAAATGTATCAAATATAAACCACAATGAAGGGGTGAATAGCTCTTGAAGAATGATCTCTTTCATAGAAGGTCCATTCAATCTAAATTGTTATGGGTAATCATTATCTTTGTATGTACTCCCCTGCTAGTATTCGGATACATTTGGTACGAAAGAACAACCACTGCTATACAAGATAATGCGGTTCATGCCAGTCAACAACTTCTCAACCAAACCAAGGAATACTTATCTTTTTATTTGGCTGACTTAAAAAAAGCCACGACTCCCCTTCTAAGTAGCACTTCTATACAGAACTATTTGAAATCTAATCATACCCCTGATACACGTTACGAACAGTATATTGAAACGAAAAGAATTCAAGAAGAGATATTTGGACAAATCCTAAACGGACGTTCTGATATTTTTGGCCTGTCGTTAATCAGCAAAGATGGGAGGCAAGAACATAATTACTCTCAGGTGAAGGAATTTATTGATATTGATGAGATTAAAAAGAGAAATATAGATTTATGGAACAACCATGAACAATTTGAGAGTTATGAACTACTAGATTTAAAATTTTATAAATCTACTCCTATCCTAACGATTGTTCAAAAAATATATGATAAAAACACATATGAAACCATTGGCTTACTCATAGTAAACCTGCATCTTAGCCAAATTGCTTCTATATTGAATGAGATTACAGATGATCATTTCAATGAGGTGTGGTTAGTAAATGAAGATGATACAATTATCTATCATCCGCTTCGAAACCAATTAGGCCAACCGTTCCAATCTGACTATACGAAGGAGAACATTTCTTATATTACTCAGCATGATAAGCAAAAAACCTTACTGGTTCAAGAATCGCTCCCAAATACCAATTGGATGATCATGGCTAGCGTTCCTTTAGAAGAGGCGATGACTAGGTTAGTGACTCTTAGAAACTTCACCATTCTAGTAGGTTTAATTTTAATAGGACTTGCTATTCTTTTCGTAGGAGGTTTTTCTTTCACATTAACTTACTCCTTACAGCATCTACAAAAACTCATGCGAGAAGTAGCTTCTGGAAAGTTCCCAACAGAAAAGCCTCGTCCCCTTGCCCTTTACCAAGAAGATGAGATTAGTGACTTATATAACAGTTTTTACAGTATGACGGAGAAACTTTCTGAGCTCATACAGCAGATCCGCTTGTCGAAATTAAAAGAACAGGAATTACACATTAAAACGAAAGAAGCGGAGTTACAGGCGATGCAGTCTCAAATTAATCCACACTTTCTATATAACACGCTAGAGATCATTAATTCCTATGCCATAATTGAAGATCAAATGGAAATTAGTCGCATGACGACCTCTCTTGCTGACATGTTTCGCTACAATGTTAGCAATACGAAGAAGGTCGTCTCGCTAGAAGAGGAATTGCAGCATATTAAAGCTTATTTTCAAATTCAACTGGAACGTTTTGAAGGGCTAAATGTGTCCATTGAGGTAGACGAATCATTGACTTCAAATGTTTTGATACCCAGGTTAACGATTCAACCAATAATCGAAAATGCATTCTCCCATGGTTATGAAGAACATTCCTTAGTTCCAACTTTTATTGGAATATACGGGAAGAAAGTCAATCGTGATTACCTTTTATACCTAGTTGATCACGGAAAGGGCATGGTAGCTGAAACCACAGAAGCATATAACTATGCCTTTATACACAATACAGAGCCACCCGAAGATTATAGAACGACGAAACGTATTGGACTCTTAAACGTTCATAAGAGAATTCACTCTGAATTAGGGTTTCCTTATGGATTGTTTATCAAGAAGTCTAACCAATCTGGTACAGTTATTGAAATCCGTTTGCCTTTACGTATGGAAGATACAATAAAGGAGGCGTAATTGTGTTCAAAGTCATTACAGTGGATGATGAGAAATTAATTAAGCGGAGTATTTCAGCTTTAATTCATAAGAATGAAACAGGGTTTCAGATCGTAGGCGAAGCAAATGATGGTGAAGAAGCTATGGAGCTGGTTTCTAAGTACCATCCTCATCTAATCATTACGGATATACGTATGCCCAAACTAAATGGTTTAGATTTCATTCAAAAAGTAAGGTCTGTAGATCATCAAGTGAAGTTTATCGTCATATCAGGGTATGATGAATTTATATACGCCCAACAAGCTTTAAGGTATGGCGTAAGTGATTTTCTTTTGAAACCCATTAAACCAGATTTATTTCTCTCTACATTAGATGCTGTTTATAATCAGATCCAACAAGAGCACCCCTCCTATGCTGAGCGTCAGAAGCGCCTGGGGTTAATAAACTCATCAGCTAAGGAGATCAGTAATCTAGTGTGGATGCTTGAAGAGGAGAAACTTGTTGAGAGAATCAGTGAGGTCGACATAGCTTTACAAGATAAAGGGTTTACCACTACCCGCACAAACGACTTTTATCAGGATTTATTCACTAATATTACGACTAATTTAGAGAATCGCACCTCATACACTCTACCATCTCATAAACCATTCCCTAATGAGACTGATCTTCTTCCGGACCACCTGATTACACATTGCAAAAAGTGGGTCCATTTTCTAAAGCAAAAAAGAAATATTGGTCATAAAGCAAATATCCTTTCTGCCACTCGTTATATAGAGGCAAATTTCAAAGAAAGTACATTGACCCTACATGAAGTAGCAAACATAGTGGATATGTCTCCTTCCTATTTCAGTATGGAGTTTAAGAAGGAAATGGGAGAGAGCTATAAGCAATTTGTAACAAAATTACGTATAGATCAAGCCAAAACATTATTAAAGAATCCGATCTATAAAACATATGAAATTGCAGATACCATTGGTTATGTCGATTACCCACATTTTACAAAGACCTTCAAAAAAATCACCGGATATACTCCAACTGAATACAGAAAACGTATTGGAGTTGAATAACAAAAGGTTGCCTCGTTATTCAGGGGCAACCTTTCTTGTTTACTTACGAATTTCTAATGTTGGCGGATTCGTATTCTCTTTACTTTGAATAGGGACTAACCGATCCATAAGAACATCATCAGAGAGGCGTATGGTAAGCGAGTGAACATTTTCTAAACTAGACACCCATTCTGTTAGATCGAGTTGATACCATCCCTTAACTGATACTCCTATCTCCCCCAATTTACTAAAGGTTAATGAATCTGGTTGAGTATTCCACGTAATGTCCTCTTCCTTCCATTCTTGATTGGTAGCTCCGTAGATGGAAATCGGTACATTTGATACTTCAGAATCACTAATGCCCCGATCTACATAAAATTTTAGTGTTATTTTAGCAGGATTAACAAGAGACGATGGATCTGGTGTAAATTGAATATACGCTTTGCGATCATAATTCTGAACGGATTCCTCTAAACCTTTTACTTCTAAAATAGGAGAATCCCCGTAGTTTATATCTCCATAAGAATCACTTCGCACATAGGCATCCTCACTTGCTGGAATACTTTCAAACGCCCAGGTGGTCTCCAAATCATAAGAAACATCCTTTGAAGAAGCCCAGTAATATCCTGCTGCTGTAATAGCATTTATTTTGAACCCAATTTTCCCCTTATTGGTGCCAATAGTTTCTGAGGTGAAGGTGATCTGTCCTTGATCATTGGTTGTTCCATTTACCACTTTTCCACTTACATACTCAAATCTCCCGCTTAGATTGGATTTTACAGGTGAACCCGTTTGTAAATCTGAAACCGTTATAGTTACATCTGCTTTCCCGTTAGAATAGCTTATAGAAGCTTCTTCAACCTTTAATGGTTTTAAGGAGGTTTGGGTCGTTGTAGCTGATGTAACAGCAGATGCTGGACCAATGTTTCCATTTACATCAACTGCTGCCACCTTATAATAATAGGTTGTATTTGATAATAACCCCTCATCTACATAGGATAAACCTCTTGATTCCCCGGCTAAATTATTTTCACCTGGTATGAAATCAGCGGTTTGGCCTCTGTAAATCGCATAATGTTCGACCTCTCCATTATCGTACGCTCTACCATAATCAATAAAAATCGATTGATAACTAGTTGGTAAGGCTTTGGGCTCACGATCTACTTTTGTCGGAGCTTCAGAATCAAGAGGTGGCTCCCAAAATACACCATCGTCACTCCATTCTGATGGTAAATATCGCAATGTATCATAGTGATGTAACGCAATTCCACCAAAAGAAGGGGATTTATTCATAGATGTATAGACCTTATCAAGTTCTTGTTCCATATAGGTGCGTCCTTCTTCTCTAAACGAAATGAGTTCCGGGTCTCCTCCATCGGCAATGTCCTTTGTTTCTACCCCAATAACGACCGAATTAGGTTTGTTAATGGTTACAGCGTAGTTTATCTCATCCCTAGCTCTCTCAATAATTCCATTTGAGCCTTCTGCTAAATCTCGATAATCCATAATCGAAATATAATCAAGGATGTCTTGTATGTGTTGAGATAACCACTTTGTTTCACTTTCTCCATCCTTCAAGTTGGGGCCCCACGTTATATTTTGAGCATATGGAGAGCTGTCATACCAATTTGGGATCGCCGCTCCCATTAATAAACTAGAGTCAGAAACACGCTTCAGATCCATCATTTTCTCTAATAAATTAAGGTATTGAATCTGTAGGGAAGGTTTCTCTGTTTTAAATTGAGAAGCTATATAAGGTTCGATATCTATATTCACACCATCAAACTGCTCTTCACTCTTTGAAGAGAGATTATAATTGATGATATTTTCAACCTCTCTAAGGGCAGTATCATGATACCTATCAAAAGCACCGAAGTGAGGTGGTTTCGTTCCGCCTGCAATAAGAGCGTGGACCTTGTACCCCTTCTGGTGTGCCCATGAAATGAGATTACGAACCCGCTCTCTTTCATCCTCAAGCATATCAACTCCATAGTACCGATCCACTCCAAGGTAAAGGGTTGCAATGGCATCCTGGTTAAATGTTGTGGTGTCTTTTGCAAAAGCGTCTAGTACGTCTCTTGAACCCTCATTGTAGATTAAATTATAAGAAGCATTTTCCCATATCCACATGGAACGGTCTTGTTTATCGAAAGTTGTATCAACTGTCCTTCCGTTTCCTTTCCTCACATATACGGTTTGGCTAAAACCTATATTTCCTAATGAATCCACAGCTTTTGCTTCTATGCTGTATGTTTTGTCTTGTTCAGAAGGAATGACTAAGTGATAAGAATAGATGTCACTTTTCTTTTTCGTAAGCGTCCATTCTCCTCCATTCACTCGAATGTATACCGCTTCTATATCATTCTTACCTGAAGCCGTTACCGTCACCTTTGTGTTTTTAGTGATAGTTGTATCCGTTTTTGGGTCTTGGATCATAACTGTTGGAGTGTTGGCTTTATTATTATCCACTTCAAGAAGAAGCGGTTCAGACCAAGTGGAATATCGTGTGATTGTACTAGTTCCTTTTAGAACGATTTGTACACTTCCGTCAATCTCGTTGGTATCTAAATCATAAAACCATTCGCCAGATTCAGAAGAGTTCGGACCTAGTTGAGCTTTATTGACTGTCATAGCATCGATAATGACCTCAATATTCGTAACAGATGAATAAGACCCTGAGATTCTAACAATACCAACAGGAAGGCGATCACCATTTTGATGCGAAGTAATTGTAAGAGATGACTCGGCATGCCCAATATGAGGAGACACACCTTGGAAGAATATTAGAGGGAAAAGCAGCACCAAGAAAACGATCAGTCTACGTTGTATCCAATTTTTCATGAAAAGACCACCTTCTATTAAATTTTGAAATACTAATAACCATAAATCCACCACCTTTGTGACGAGTTTATGGTTATAAGATGATAAATAGACTGACCGTTAAACGTCCGTTAATAGAGTTCATTCAAACTTTAACGACCCATTTGTTTAGTTTATCTCCTTCTTTCTTCACAAGCATCACCGATCCAGTCATGTGATGCTCTGCAAATTGGAAGCTGTTCGGTCCGGAGTGAGATACAACTACCAAGTGCGTCTCCAATCCTATATTTATTTCCATAGCGGTTACATCGTCATTCGAAAAATAATCACCGAACGTATTTCTTACTCCTATTTCTTTTATAACAACATCTTTAGTCATTGTTGAATGAAACGGGATGAGAGCTGTAACCATTTTTGTTTTACCGGTAGCCTTGTGCTCAAATACAAGTTTAGAAGATGGCTGTTTCTCATTGTAATTCCGAGAGATCCAACACTTATCCTTTGTTAACTTAGCTGGAGTAATGGATCGAATGAAGAGTCCTTCCTTTTCATTCAAATTACACACTGCTTCAGAGCGATTGGGATATGTTTGCACAGAAACGTCCTCACTTAAATGAAAATGTTGAGCAAAATGATGCGCCTTATTGGATTGGAATTCATCTATGACCAACCAGTAGTACGGTTTAATAAATAGAATCTTGCGTAGTACTTGAACGGGATCTTTTAAATTGCGATAACCATCATGACCCGCCTCAGCATAGTCAAAAGCTTTACATGTCTTCCAATATGAGTGAGTTGTTCTTGCAATTTCTCCCCATGTCCAGGAATCTTTAAACTCAGATATAGAAGTATGGTCTACGATCGTCGTATTATGTTGAAAAGATTCTTTAAAGTATCGTCGTTCTTCACCTTCCATGTACGTGTATCTACCTGTATCGATCAACATATCCTTACCAAAGACATTTAAATCAAGGTGTAAAAAATCATCATGTCCGTGTGCCTGGATAATATCCATATGACCGCCGTCAAATAAACAATAATGGCTTCTATCAGACCACCCGCTCCTCATTATGGAATATCCACTCTTGGATAAATGAATGGATGCTGTTGAAGGTGGTTTTGCCACAAGCTCATGAAACTCATCTATCCCATCTTTTCCGAAGTACCAAGCACTCTCATAATCCAATTGATCATAAGCCTGATGTTTCAAATCTCCTCGTTTGAATAAAACCGCTCCTCGACATAGTATATCTCGTATATCCGTATCATCACTGTCGCTAATCATAGGTTGATAGCCAGTAGGCTTAACAAAGGCTAAAGAAGCGAGAAATAAGCGTTCTAATGATTCCTCGCATAAGGAAAGCAAGGGATATTCGTTTTTCCTTGCCAGCCACACGGATTCAAATAAACAATGAAGTACTTCGTGATGATACATCGGACTTTGCTCATTGTGCATACCATCTTCGAATATTTGTAACTCACACATGTTTACCAAACGGTCTACAGCAATAGACAGCCATCTCTTTGACTCAGGAAACTCTGGAAAAAGCATGGCAATTTGAAACAATCCATTCGTCTCTAAAAATCCCCAATTACTTTGCCTGTCATGAGGGGTGAAAGCTATGCTTAAATACGTGCCATGAAGATGGACGGCCTCCCTAAAAAACTGCTCATTTTCTCTCGTCCAATAATCTGATTCTTTTACACAGTGATACCCTTTTAACCAGTTTGTAATACGAATGCCGCTGTCCAACTTCCGCCATGTATCTTTAACATTATAATATTGTTCCTTACTTGAATGTATTTCTTCTGTTGATAAGGGATTCTGCATAATCCAGTCTTTTAATAGATTTATATAAGAGGTTACATACTTTTCATCACTTGTTAACCAATACGCTTGACCTAATTCAGACATAAATCTACTTCGATTTAAATTAACCGTCCACTCAAAATCTCCTTTGAAGCGGTACGTCCACTCGATCTTGTGATTAAAAGTTACCGGAATTTCACACCTTTCCATATCCCAGCGATGAGTAAAGATAAACGTATGCTTTGTAGCAAGATCTGCTCGATGGATGACTTCTTTTACTTCTTCTGGCCACACTGTTTTACAAAAGTCTATAATGTCTTTTCGATCAGAAGTGTTGTAAAAAAAACGCTTATTCAACAGAATCCCCCCTCTGCCAAGTGCACTATCTTTCCGAGAGCCACTTCTCTAGATTATCGCTTACAAACAAATCATCAGTAAGGTGTGGATATTGCTCATAAATTCGATCAATTTCTTCCGTTTGACCTGGACTCAAAATATCTTGATCACTTAAGCACGTATTCTCAGATAATAAACCTTGTCTTCTCAACACTTCATTAATGCCTGCAATACAACCTTTGAATTGATGGGCAGCGTCAAATAGTGCCGCATTACTATCGGTAACATGAGTAGCGGTTGTAAGTATTGTGGAAGAGAGAATCTGTTTTCCTCGCATTTTCTTAGTCTCTTCAAAGAGTTGAACCGCTTTGGACGTCCAAACAGCCCAATGCCCAAGGAGGCCACCAACAATTGGTTTCAAAACGGGTTTTCCATTAACCGTGAATTGGTAACTTGTAAGTAAATCGATAACGATGTTGTCATCGTTTCCTGTATAAAGAGCAATTTCATCCACTCGACTCGAGTGACATACAGCTCTTACAACATCAAGCGTCTGATAACGGTTAAAGGGCGCCATTTTCACAGCACAAACTCCTTTAATTTCTGCAAACTGTTCCCAGAACTCATAAGAAAACGTTCTACCACCTACTGATGGTTGAAGGTAGAAGCCAAATACCGGAATAATATTGGCTATTTCCTTAATTCGCTCAAGATGTTCGTTCTCCGTTAAGTGTAAACCTCCCATGCTTACAAGTCCTATATCATAGCTTAACTCTTTTGCAAGTGTAGCTTCTCTAAGAGCTTGATCAGTCGGCCCGCAAATCCCTGCTATTTTTAAGAAAGGCTTCTTGAGACTAGCATTATTTACTTCTTCTGCAGCCAATCTTAAAACAGTTTCATACAAATTAATGCCTGGTTCCCTTATTTCAAATTGAGTCGTATGAACGCCTACAGCAATACCACCCGACCCACTCTCCATATAGTAACGCGTTAACGCTCGTTGTCTTCTTTCATCTAATTCTTTCTCTTTAGTTAGGGCTAGAGGATGCGCTGGAATAACGGTACCTTCGTGTAGCAACTTCCACTTTTCTTTATTTATACGGTTATCCACTTAATACTTCCCCTCCCTTTCCTGGAAGTGGGTTGGTTTATCAAGGGTCTCCCCGTTATGTTCTAACCAGTCTGCCGTCCACTCGATCATTTCTCGAAGAGTCACCCTAGGGTATCCAAATAGTTTGTGAGATTTTGAAGCATTACTTAAGAGAGCTGTATCTTGTTCTTCCCCTATAATGACTGGTGGCCGGTTCATTAACTCACCAAACTGCTCAGCAGCCCAGCGAATCGACATGGTCTCAGGTCCTGTAACGTTAAGTATTTCAGGGGGAGAGCTACAATATAATAAAGACCGAATCGCCATGTCGTTCGCATCACCTTGCCAGATTACATTGGCATGACCCATCGTAACATCAACTGGCTTGCCTTCTTTTACAGATTTCGCAATTTCAAGGAGAACGCCATACCGAAGGTCTATAGCATAGTTCAACCGAAAATGAAGCTGAGGGATGTTGTATTTGTGGGAATAGTAAGAAAAAACACGTTCACGCCCAAGGCACGATTGTGCATACTCACCAATAGGACCTGTAGGGTATTCTTCTGATACTCCACCTTTTTTTACTGGAGTAAGAGGATATACATTACCCGTTGAGAACGATACAATTCGTGAGTTTTTAAATTTCTTTGCCACTAAGCCAGGTAAGAAGGAATTCATAGCCCACGTAAAATGCTCATTACCTGTAGTCCCAAACTTATGGCCAACCATATAGATGATATTCTTCACATCAGGCAATTGATCTAATTGATGTTCATCTAAAAGGTCCGCTGCAATCGTCTTAACCCCAAACGCTTCAAGATCACGTCGAAGAGAACCTTTCGAGAACCTCGAAACAGCATATACCTGTTTTTCAAGCTTAGCAGAATCTACTGCATTCTTTGCTAGCTTAGCTAATGTCGGTCCCATTTTTCCGCCGACTCCTAATATCATAATATCACCATCAAGTAAGGTGATATCTCGTACTAATTCAGCAGATGGTTCACACATTTTTTGCTCTAAATCCCGGATATTCTTCAAGATTGAATGCCCCCTTTTTCACAATCAGAGTGTCCTATTTATCTTCATCTTATGGTAAAGGGAACCTTTGAACAATGTCTTAAATAGGACCGTAAATGTTCAAATTTAAAAACGTAAAAAAGGGAGAATATACTATATTTAAGGCTTTTTTTTAAGTACATACCTAGCTTTTTCATATCCTTTATGATGCTCATAAAAACGGTGCGCTAAATGTCTCTTTATACCTGAGGATAAAGCAACTGTATGGAACCCTAATGTTGCTGCTTCTTTCTCTACATAGGTCAGCAACTGGTTTCCAAAGCCTTTTGAACGCTCTTTCTGATCTGTGACTAAATCACATACCCATATGAAACGCCCATAGTACAATGTCGTCATCCTTTTATATCCGATTGCTGCAACAGGTTTCTCTTGTTCCATTAACGCTATCAGTTGGTATCGGTCAAATGCCATGGCTTCTATGACAAGCTCCACATAGTCTTCCTGATTTAAATGACTACGTAACTGGTACATAAGCGAATAGATCGCTTTAATGTCTTCTTCTGTTTCTACTTTTTTTACTTCCATAAGATCCTCTCCTCAACCACACAAGAACACTTGTTCTCGCATTCGTATTTATACCATTTTGTTAGATAAGATAATTTCTTGTACTAATTTATTATTTTAAGCTCTCAGCGAATAAAAAAGAGCAGTCGGGAACGCATGTTTATTCACTTATATTGCATGAATTGATCGATTAAACGGGGGTTCGATTCATTTTTTGTTATATTCATGTAAAATTGCTTCTGTTTTCTTAAAGAGTATAATAATAACTATACATGCAATATTTACCGGAAGTCTCCCTTATTTCATTCTAGCGATCTTATGCTAATCCTTTACAATTTATTATTCTCATTATCAAAAAAAGATGAAGTAACGAATTAGTTTCCGTTACTTCATCTTTTTCAAACTTTATGATTTTCGGTTAAATTCAACTTCTTTAATCATTCGTGCAGGGTTACCCCCTATAATTACATTGTCCGGTACATCCTTGGTTACTACAGCACCTGAGCCAATGATTACATTATGACCAATGGTAACACCAGGGTTTATGATTGCATTGGCTCCAACCCATACATTATCTTTAATCGTTACAGGTTTACCATACTCAAGCCCTGAACTTCTTGTTGTCGGATCTACTGGATGAGTAGCCGTGAGAATTCGAACACCTGGAGCTAATAAACACTGGTCTCCTATCGTTACTCGACAAACATCTAGTATGATGCAGTCAAAATTGGCATAGAAATCCTCTCCTACATGAATGTTATATCCATAATCACATCTAAAAGTGGGTTCTATAGATAGCTCATTTCCTGTAGAGCCAAACAGAGCTTTTAGTAGTTCTGTACGTCTATACTCTTCCTCTTCTGTCGAATGGTTAAATAGTCTTGTTAGTTCCCTTGCATTTAGTCGGTCTTTGACTAATTCCTCATCACTTGCATGATACAACTCTCCAGCTATCATCTTTTGCTTCTCCGAATTCATTCTATATACCTCCTGTCTGAATAAAAAGAAAAAGCCTTAGGAATAATCTAAGACTTTTCTTAATGGTTTCAATTCGCTTGTTTCATTTTTATGGATCCTAACACTTGCTCATAATACTCTAATAATTGTTCAGAAGGTTTTGTCCAACTGAACTTTTCCGCTTCTGCTCGAGCATTTTCACGTAGGGTTTGCATAAGCTCCGCATCTTCTATCTTCTCAACCGCTTCGATCAAACTTTGTGTATCTTCATTTTCAAACAATATTCCTGTGCGCCCATCTTCTACTTGTTCCATAGTGGGACCACTCTTTGCTGCGATAACAGGTAGTCCTGAAGCCATAGCTTCTAAAATAACAAGTCCTAATGTTTCCGTTACAGAAGGAAAAATAAAGGCATCTGCTGACGCAAACGCTTGATTTAACTCATCACCATGCAAGAAACCTGTAAAGATCGCATTTGTATCTTCAAATGTCTGCTCAACTTGTTCACGAGCTGGACCATCTCCAACAATGGCTAACCGAACATCATCTCGCTGTTCAAGAAGCGGCTTCAATTTGTGAATCTCTTTCTCAGCAGCAAGCCGCCCGACAAAAACCAGCAACTTCTTATGTGGTTCTCCTCCGGTAAGACGACTCCTCATTTCCTGACTATAATGTTTTGGAGAATAACGATCCACTGCTACGCCACGTTTCCATACATGAACATTATAAAACCCTTCTTCATCAAGTTCATCTTTAACCGCTTGTGAAGTACAAAGATTTAGATCTGCTTGGTTATGAAGGCGTTTAAAATGCCACCATAGTAGGGGTTTAAAGGCATATAATTTATAGTAATCCAAGTATTTAGGAACGTGGGTGTGATAAGAAGCTAACAAAGGAAGATTCAACTCTTTTGCATACTTCACCCCTGACACTCCAACAAGTGCAGGATTCACTACATGAACAATGTCTGGATTGTGTTTTCGTAGTAAAGACTTCACTATTTTATTTGGAAGAGCGAAAGGACGATACTTATAAAAGGGCAACGTTGTTGTCTTTACACCCTCTACAATAGCTCCTTCATATTCATAAACACCTAGGTCTGGGGCAATAACTACTACTTCATGTTGTTGGTTCCTCAGGTATTTAATAGCTTCTTTAAGCCTTGTTACGACTCCGTCAGTGGAAGGTAAGAAGGTTTCTGTTACAATTGCGATCTTCAAGCTGCATACTCCTTTATTTCACTATTAATGTTTAAGCTTTCCACAACAATTGGATTTTACTCTTATGTACATTTTGATAAATAGAAAATGTCTCTATTGTTACATCTATGTCTAATCATATCAGTAATATAGCTTCCTTTTCACTACATAAGTGAGAGATCCTTGTTAAGAATATGTGAGATTTATATACGAAACGTAAATTATGTAAGCCAATACCGCACATATTGTACCATATTTCTACACAATAAACAGTTATCAACTTGTGGTTTACCAAGCATTCTGAAGTTAGATTTCATAAAATTCTAAAATAGGTTGACACGTTTTTCCACCGAACCGTATAATATAACGCATATAATTCCGATTATTCTTATAAGAATTAAAGAAAAGGGCTGAGCTAATGTACTTAGAATTAAACAACGTATCAAAATCCTTTCCACACGAAGAGCACGGAGCATGGGAGGTGTTTTCTGAGATCAATCTTTCTATAGAGGAACATAATTTTGTATCCATTTTAGGTCCATCAGGTTGTGGGAAATCAACGCTTCTCTCTATGATAGCGGGACTTGAGTCTATAACGAGCGGGGATATCCTTTTAGAAGATCAGCCCGTATCAAAGCCCGGCCCTGACAGAGGGATGGTCTTTCAGCAACCTGCACTATTCCCTTGGTTAAATGTTTTAGAAAACGTTAAGTTTCCTTTAAAACACCTATCAAAGAAAGATCAAGTCACGACAGCTAAGAACTATTTGCAAATGGTGCACCTTAGTCGCTTCACACAATCCTACCCTCATGAACTTTCAGGCGGAATGCAGCAACGTGTAGCGATAGCAAGGGCCCTTGCTATGGATCCGAAAGTGTTACTAATGGATGAACCGTTTGGTGCTTTAGATGAACAAACCAGGCATATCTTACATGATGAGTTGTTACGGATTTGGTCAGAAGACCAGAAAACTATACTATTTGTCACACATTCAATCTCTGAAGCTATTAAGTTATCAGACCGAATTATCGTTATGGGAACACGTCCTGGTCGAATTATTGAGGATTTATCAATTACACTCCCTAGACCAAGAGTAAGAACGAATTCAGATGTCATCGCTATGGAGCAACATGTAATGGGATTATTAGAAGGCGAAATCAACAAAGTATTAAAGGAAGAATTACAATGAAAATCTTACTGAAACGAATTTTATTTCTTGTAGCGGTTATTGCTCTCTGGCAAGGGGTCTATTCAGCGGGAGTATTCCCAGATATCGCATTCCCACCTCCTGTTGATGTGTACTATGCACTGATCGAAGGATTTGGAGATGGGACCTTAACGAAAGCCCTTTTGGCTAGTTTTAAGCATTTGTTATATGGCCTTCCGATCAGTATTATACTTGGCACGTCGATTGGGGTTTTGTTAGCGAAATCTAAACAAGCGGATGAAACTGCTGGTATGTATTTAATAGCATTACAAAGTATCCCTAGTATCGCTTGGGTGCCTCTCTCGCTATTACTATTTGGGTTCAACGAAATGGCAGTCATTTTTGTGGTCGTGATCGGTGGAATTTTTGTAATGGCTCTAAATACACGGACGGCTCTTCGAAACGTCCCTTCATCTTTTAAGAAGGCAGCCAGAACAATGGGTGTAAACGGATTGGAGCTATTCTTTAAAGTTGAAATCCCTGCTTCTGTTCCTCACTTCATGACAGGAATTCGTCTTGCGTGGGCATTTAGCTGGCGTGCATTGATGGCAGGTGAATTATTAAGTAACGGACCTGGACTTGGCTACTCATTAACATACGCTTTTGACTTTGCAAGAGTAGATGTTGTTATGGCAATTATCTTAATTATTGGTGTAATCGGCTCAACTGTTGATCATCTTGTCTTTTCTAAATTAGAGAAGACAGTAATGAAACGTTGGGGCCTACTATAAAAATCTTTACAAAGAGGTGGATGAATCATGAAAAAATTACTATATGTATGCACGATTGCTCTTCTTGCCGTACTATTAACGGCATGTGGAAGTAAATCTACATCAGGAGAAACACCTGAGGAGATTGTAATTGGGTATTTCCCAAATATTAATCACGTAGCTGGAATGGTAGCAGAAGAAAAGAACTTTTACGAAGAAACATTGCCAGATGGTACGGAAGTAAGTTATAAGTACTTTCCGGATGGTTCAAGTTTTATGACAGCAATTGAAACAGGTGAGATCCACGGTGGCCTTGTAGGTCCTGGACCAGCTATGAATCACTTTACAAACGGAGCGGAGATCAACGTATTAGCCGCAGGGTCTACAGGTGGTACGGTTATAATGGCCCGTAAAGATTCTGGCATTACTTCACCAGAGGATATTAAAGGGAAAACATTTATCTCTCCTCGAGTTGGCTGTACACATGACGTTCAATTTGAAACATTGATGATGCGCGAATTTGGAATGAAATCTGACCGTTTAAACGGGGATATGAAACATGTAACCGGTAAACCAGCAACATATGCTCAACAATTTGCAAATGGCAAAGTGGATGTTGCAACCGTTCCAGAACCTTGGGCTTCTTATATTGAAGAAGAAGGATATGGAGAGGTCTTAATTGATACGAAGAACGTTGCATATGGTGAAACACTTCCTGCTGCCGTATTTGTAACCTCTAGTGATTTGGTCGAAAATGAATCAGAACTAGTTCAGAAATTAGTTGATGGTCACATGAAGGCGACGAAATTTATTCAAGAAAATCCTGATGAATCAAAAACAATCGCTATTAACAAGATTAAAGATATTACAGAACAAGAATTGTCTCGTAGCGTCATTGATAGTGCGTGGGAGCGTATAACGTTCACATACGAAATTAACCCAGATTACCTTCAAATGTTTGCCAACTCTTCATTTGATTTAGAATTCTTAAAAGAACAACCAGATTTAGAAGGTTTAGTTGATAAAAGTTTTATAGAGTAGTATACACCCTTGAGAATCGCTAAATTTGCTTTTCTCAAGGGTTTTATTATGTGCATTCTGAGTTACTACTAAGTATAAAATATGGTATACTAGTTATGTAGATGTTGGCAACAAACTTATTTTCTACCAAAAGGGGTGTGTATTGGATGTCAAACAAGAATAATCCAAAGAAGTTTGCTTTGAATATGTCTGCCGCTCAGTTTACCAAGTTTTATATTTTACATTTGTTGCACAAGCGTACATCTTTAATCAGTGAACATTTTAAAGAGGAGTTTAGTAAGCTGACAGGGAACTGGCAGCCCGCTCCTTCAACATTACTCGATACCCTTCATGACATGACAGAAGAGGGGCTCTTACAACGCCGTGAAGACTACAAATCCCTCGAGAAAAAACGACAAAAAGTGTACTGGTACCGTGTAACGGAACAAGGAACAGAAGAATTTGAAGTTATGAAGAAACATTATAAAATTCTCTTTGACGAACAAATTCATATTTTGAAAAGAATCATGAATGAAGTTTACCAATAAAAAACCGCTCCCTATTAATAGGGAGCGGTTTTACTGTTAACAGGTACTCATTTACCGTTTTGATCCACATTTTGATAATGATCATGATGATTTGTACGAAGAAAAGCCACAAATGATAAGACAGTGATGATCGATCCCATGATTAACAAAATCGTTCCAATGATTGGAGTTTGTTGAAAAGGGAGCAGATTGGTAACATCAATTAAAAATAACTGCAATTCAGGTAAAGTGCCAATGTTACTTCCGTAATCTTTAAAGAAATCGATCCCTTTCAACAGTAGATATAACCCCAAAAAAAGTCCACAACCAAACACAATACGTCTCTTCATCTGGCTCGTTATGATTTACCCCTCCTTAATCGTTGATGTGTGTTGATTCATAAACCTTTCAACTACATCAAAATCATTTAAAGAGCGCTTTGATCCTTTTACTTCCTGGTAGTTTTCATTTCCACGCCCTGCGATTAGGACGATGTCACGTGGTTCCGCCATGCCTAGTGCACGATGAATCGCTTCTTCTCGGTCTTCAATAATTTCATAGTCTCCAGGAGCTTGCATTCCTTCTTCTACATCAGATAGAATGCTAGCGGGTTCTTCTGAACGCGGATTATCTGATGTGAGAATAACGTAATCACTCCATCTAGAGGCTATTTCCCCCATCACAGCCCGTTTGCCCCGGTCACGATCGCCACCGCAACCAAATACAACAAATATATTCCCTTTTTTTATAGGTGATAGATTTAACAATACTTTCTCTAATGCATCAGGTGTATGCGCATAATCAACCATAACTGTAAATCCTTCAGGTGAATGGATCGTTTGCAAACGTCCATCTGGACCTTTAACGTGCTTTAGCGCTTCTATAATTTCTTCAATATCAAGCCCTAAATGAAGACAACAACTTATGGCTGCTAGAGAGTTCGAAACAGTAAATTCACCTGGAATGGGTACATATACATCGTTCTGGAATTCTTTATGATTGATCTGAAAAGCAACGCCCTTTTCATCAGCTTTTGTATGCGATGCATTAAGATCAGCTTCCTTATTCTCGATTCCGTATGTTTCATAAGAACCGTTTGTTGAACCGATAAATTCAGAAGCAAATGGATCATCTACGTTTATAATTGAATAAGGACACATAGGAAATAGTGAGAGCTTGCTTTCTTTATAATCTTCAAAAGAACCGTGGTCGTCTAAATGCTCACGTGAGAGATTCGTAAAGATCCCCACATCAAACTGACATTCCAAGACACGTTTATTTTTTAGTCCCATTGAAGAAACTTCCATAACTACGTCCGTAACGCTTTGGTCGCGCATAGCTGCAAAAGAAGCTTGCAGGTCTACAGTCTCAGGAGTAGTTGGCGTTGTACGATAAGCTTTAATATCCTCATCATTGATACGATTACCAAGTGTGCCAACAGTGCCAACTTTTCTACCTGTATATTGAAGAATAGAGGAGATCAGATGAGATACAGACGTTTTACCGTTTGTGCCCGTGACACCTACTAAACGAAAAGCTTGTGAAGGATGGCTATAGAACTGACTCGCAATCATTGGTAGCGCTTGCCTAGTATCATCAACTTGTATGACCGTCATATCCTCTGGAACAAACTCCAGGCCAACTTGTTTTTGAATAACGATCGCAACTGCGCCCTTCATAACCGCTTGGGCAATATAATCATGTCCATCGCGTTTCGTTCCTTCAAGGCAAATGAACAGTGAATCCTGTTGTATTAACCCAGAATGGTATGCAACAGATTCAATGTTTACTTGAGCGTCCCCTTGTAGAATCGTGTAGTCTATTTTGTTTAATATTGTTTGTAATTTCATTTGTAGAACCTCCATTAAGGGTCAGTTTAATCTCCAAAGAAAAGCCCTCGATGTGCTTGTCAATTCTATCGCCATTTAATAGCTATCTGCAACAAACGTACTAGACCGGGTAAACCCCATGTTTTCGTTCTGTAAATTGTAGACGTTTTGTTTCATAAGAGGCAAAGCGGGTAATCAGCTCTGCTCGCAATCGGTTAGGATCAACTATATCATCTACAACCATTTCAGAAGCCAAGCGATAGATATCGATATTCTCTTTATATTCTTCTTGCTTTTCCTTTATGAATTGAGGTCGCTCTTCTTCTGATAGTTCAGCAATTTTATTAGCATATACAGCATTAACAGCAGCTTCAGGACCCATTACAGCTATTTGAGCGCTAGGAAGAGCAATGCAACAGTCCGGCTCAAAAGCTGGACCTGCCATAGCATAAAGACCGGCACCGTATGCTTTGCGGACAATTACAGAAATTTTTGGTACGCTTGCTTCACTCATGGCTGATATCATCTTAGCGCCATGGCGAATGATCCCTGCTTTCTCTACACGTGTTCCAATCATAAATCCTGGAATGTCAGCTAAGAACAGAAGCGGTATATGGAACGCATCACATAGATTAATAAACTTAGCTGCTTTATCTGCTGAATCGTGGAATAACACGCCACCTTTCATGCGTGGTTGGTTTGCGATAATTCCAACAGGTTTTCCGTTCATTCGAGCTAGTCCAGTAATCAGTTCCCTCGCAAATAACTTCTTAATCTCACAAAATGAGTCTTCATCAATTAAATGGTCGATTAATTCGTACATATCAAAAGGAGCATTTTGGTTTTCGGGTATTAAATCCTGGATGGTTTTATCGTGAGGTTTTACAGGTAGCGGATCTTTAGTTGGTGCAGGTATTCTGAAATTTTTCGGAAAATAGCTTAAATAGTTTCTTGCGTATTCAATGGCTTCTTGCTCTGTCTTTGCTAGTACATCTCCACAACCAGATTCAGAGCAATGCATCTTTGCCCCGCCCATTTCTTCAAGGCTTACTTTTTCACCAATGACCTTCTCAGCCATACGAGGGGAACCTAAATACATGGATGCATTTCCTTCTACCATAACAACAATGTCACAAAAAGCAGGGATGTATGCTCCACCAGCGGCTGAAGGCCCAAAGAGTAAGCAAACTTGAGGAACACGACCTGAAAGTTTAACTTGATTATAGAAGATACGACCTGCTCCACGTCTTCCTGGGAACATTTCAACTTGATCGGTAATTCTTGCTCCTGCTGAATCGACTAAATATAGCATCGGTACTTCTAGTTTTTCAGCCGTTTCTTGTATTCGGATAATTTTTTCGACAGTTCGCGCTCCCCAAGATCCTGCTTTAACAGTAGAATCATTAGCCATCACACAAACTGTTTCTCCGTTAATTTCACCTATTCCAGTCACAACGCCGTCGGCGGGAAGACTACCATCCTGACAATTGGCAAAGAAAGCGTCTTCAACATCGATTCCATCATCAAATAACTGTTCTAAGCGATCACGAACAAACATTTTCCCTTTTTCTGCATTTTTTTGATGGTATTTTTCTGAACCACCTTGCTTAATTTCATCAACTTTATCTTGAAATGTTCGATCATATTTCGTTGTCATCTAGATTTTCCTCCTTTGTTATCTACCTTTATATTGTGGTGCTCGTTTCTCCTTGAAAGCGTTTAATCCTTCTAAACGATCTTCTGTTGAAATGGTTTGCTGATAGCAAAGGGATTCAATACAGAGACCAGTATCTTTATCCGTGTTTATACCTAAATTAATGGCTCGTTTCGCTTGCTTTAGTGCAATTGGTGCGTTCTTTGCAATAACCCTAGCAAGGCCCCTCGTCTCTTCTAAAAGTTCAGATGCAGGAACAACCCTTTCTACCAAACCAATATTCGCCGATTCTTCTGAAGAGATTCTCATCGCGCTATAGATCATTTCTTTTGCTTTACCTATCCCTACTAAGCAAGGAAGACGCTGTGTACCACCTGCTCCCGGTATAATGCCAAGTGAGGTTTCAGTTAAGCCCATCTTCGTATCATCCCTCGCTATACGAAGGTCACAGGCAAGCGCAAGTTCGAGACCACCGCCAAACGCCACACCGTTAATAGAGGCAATCGTAGGGATTTCTAAAGATTCAACCCTCCTTATGCATTGGCCGATTCTATATACGGTTTCAATGACTTGTTGGTCATTCATACCCTGCCGCTCCTTTAAATCTGCACCAGCGCAAAAGGCTTTTTCTCCAGCGCCTCTGATAATCAAACACCTTACATCTGTTGATGCTTCCACTTCTTCTAAACAAACATTAAGATCATCCATCAGAGCATGTGAAAATGCATTTGCAGCTTCAGGACGCGATAAAGAGATTTCGTATACATACTCCTCTAGTTTTTGTAATTCTACAGCTTTCTTCAAACATGAATCCCTCCACTTCTTAGCATTTGCATATGGTGACTTGGAAGTGGTTTTCCGACAACGTTTTGGATCCACTCTCCTGACTTCAAAAGTTTATGATGATCAATGCCAGTATGAATGCCCATTTCTTCAAGCATGTAGAGAAGGTCATCTGTAGCAAGATTTCCTGAAGCCCCTTTAGCATAAGGGCATCCACCCAATCCCCCTAGAGAACTATCAAACGTCGTATATCCTAACTGTAAAGCGGTAAGGACGTTTGCAAGAGCGGTCCCCCTTGTATTGTGAAAATGAAGGGCTAGTTTTTCTTTTGGAAAATGATTACCTAAAGAACTAAGCACTCGCTCAACTTGCAGAGGATTCGCGACCCCTATGGTATCTCCTATTGAACATTCATCAATTCCCATTTCAAACAAACGCTCACAAACGGATAAAGCTTGATCAACTTTGACGTTCCCATCATACGGACATCCAAATACAGTAGAAACATAAGCCCGAACAGTTTTCCCCTCATTCTTAGCTGTCTGAACGACCGGTGACAAAACTGGGTATGTTTCTCTAATAGACTTGTTAATATTCTTTTGGTTATGCGCTTCAGAAGCGGACATGAAGATGGAAACCTCATCAATGTCAGCTTCTAGCGCTCGTTCCAACCCTCTTTCATTAGGGACCAGGGCGGCGTAAGTGACCCCAGACTTCCGATTGATTTGTTTAGCCACATCCACAGCATCACCTAATTGAGGGATCCATTTTGGATGCACAAATGAGGTGATTTCTATATAAGAAAGACCTGTTTCTGATAGCTGATTAATCCACTCAATTTTATCAATAGTAGAGATGTGTTCCTCTTCGTTTTGCAATCCATCTCTTGGCCCTACTTCTTTAACCGTAACTCCTGCTGGAAGGTTCATAAAGATCTCTCCTCCTTATTCAAGTATGGCAACAACATCTCCCTCATTTACGAAATCTCCTTCTTGTACCTTTAGTTCTTTCACCGTACCGTCATCTTCTGTAGCAATGGGGATCTCCATTTTCATTGATTCTAAAATTAATAGATCTTGACCAGATGTTACTTCGTCACCTTCTGTTACAACGATTTTCCATACACTTCCTGCCATATTAGCTTTTACTTCTGTCATTTTGCTTCCTCCTTTAGGTAGTGTTCTTCTACAAAACTAGTTGTGATATTTCCTTGTTTAAATATGTCATGATTAAGTACGGTTCTTAGCATTGGAAGGTTCGTTTTAATACCTTCTACTCTATACTGGCTAAGGGCATAAGACATGCGTTCAATCGCGTCCTCCCTTGTCTCTCCCCACGTAATGCATTTTGCTATCATAGGATCGTAGAAAGGCGATACAAAGCTTTTCGAGTGTACAGCCAACTCATGCCTGATATGATCTCCAACTGGTAGTTGCAAATCTGTCATTTGGCCAGGTGCCGGATAAAAGGTCTTTGGATCTTCTGCGTAAACTCGAACTTCAATGGCATGACCATGGATCGTTAATTCATTTTGTTTGTACCGTATCGTTTCTCCATAAGCAATGCGGAGCTGCTCTTCTACCAAATCAAATCCTGTAATTTCTTCCGTTACAGGATGTTCCACCTGAAGGCGTGTGTTCATCTCCAAGAAGTAGAAATGTTGGTTTTCATCTACCAAAAATTCTACTGTGCCTGCATTTTGATACCCAAGTGCTCGAACCGCTTTAAGAGCAGCTTCCCCCATTTTTGCTCTCGTTTCTTCTGAAATAAAAGGAGATGGGGCTTCTTCTACCACCTTTTGGTGTCTGCGCTGTACAGAACACTCCCTTTCAAACAGATAAAGAGCATTTCCTTTTTGATCTGCAAGCACCTGAATTTCGATATGGTGTGGGTTTACAATTTTCTTCTCTAAAAACATGGTCCCATCCCCAAAAAACATTTGAGCTCGCTTTGCATTACTTTCGTATGCTTTTCTTAATTCTTCGTCATTGTTCACGACTTGCATACCAATGCCACCGCCACCAGCTGAAGCTTTCAGCATTATGGGGTAACCAATGTCAGATGCTGCCTCAATAGCAGCGTCTGCGTCTTTAGTTGATGAAGATGTTCCAGGTATTACAGGCACACCAGCACGTTTCATCGTACTTCTTGCTTCTACTTTACTTCCCATACTCCGAATAACATCACTCGTCGGTCCGACAAATGTAATTCCTTCTGATTGAATACGTTCAGCAAAGTCAGCATTTTCGCTTAATAGTCCGTAGCCAGGATGAATCGCATCCACATTTGCTTTTTTAGCTATATCCAACACTTTATCTACTTGCAGATAACTTTCATGAACCCGAGACCCACCAAGTGGATATGCTTCATCTGCTTCTTTAACGTATGGACTATCCTCATCAGGTTCTGAATAAATGGCTACAGTCTGAATGTTTAAACGCTTACATGTACGGATAATACGAGAAGCAATTTCCCCTCGATTTGCTATGAGTAGTTTCGAAAACATAGTGGCTTCCTCCTGACCAATTAAGTATTTTTTTGAATAAGATGGAGCGCGTTTTCCCTGAGTTTAAACTTCTGAATTTTTCCACTTGCAGTCATTGGATATTCTGAGACGAATTCAATATACCTTGGGATTTTATGGCGAGAAATCTTATTCTGACAGAATGCTCTCAGTTGGTCTTTAGAAAGTTCCTGTCCATCTTTAACAATAACCCACGCCATAAGTTCTTCTCCGTATTTCTCATCAGGAACTCCAATTACTTGTACATCAAGGACGTCCGGATGCGTATATAAGAATTCTTCTACTTCTCTTGGATAAATGTTCTCACCTCCGCGTATAATCATGTCTTTTATACGCCCTGTAATCTCAACGTATCCTTCTTCATCCATTACAGCTATATCCCCGGTATGAAGCCAACCTTCTTCATCAATAGCAGCATAAGTTGCTTCTTTATTTTGGTAATAGCCCTCCATTACCAGGTACCCCCTAGTGCAGAGTTCTCCTGGCACTCCTGATCCGACTTCTTCATTTGTTGCTGGATCAATCACTTTTACCTCAACATGAGGATGAGCTTTTCCTACACTTCCAACTCTTCGCTCTATTGGATCGTCTGTAGTAGTTTGAGTAATAACCGGAGATGATTCTGTCTGCCCATAGGCGATTGTGATTTCCGATGCTCCCATGTTATGAATGACTTTTTTCATTACTTCCATTGGACAGGTAGAACCTGCCATAATGCCAGTCCGTAAATGTGAAAATTTGAAGTTGGGAAATTCAGGATGGTTGAGCTCAGCGATAAACATTGTCGGTACTCCATGTAAACCTGTGCACTGCTCGTCTTGAACAGCTTTCATAACAGTAACAGGATCGAATTGTTCCAATATGACCATCGTTGTTCCTTTTGATACAGCCGCCATTGTCCCAAGCACACACCCAAAACAATGAAAAAATGGTACAGGTATACAGAGGCGGTCTTCTTCAGTAAGTTTCATTGCATCAGATACTTGTTTGCCGTTATTCACAATGTTGTAATGGGACAACATTACACCTTTTGGAAAGCCTGTTGTTCCAGATGTATATTGCATATTGATTACATCTTTATAGGATAATGTCTTCTTACGTTGAGCGAGCTGGTTGAATGAGATAGTCTTTCCTTTTTCAACGAGGTCTTCAAAGTTATACATGAAAGAAGATTGCCGTTTACTAAGCACAATAATATTCTTCAAATATGGTAACGAGGGACAGTAGAGATCGCCTTTTTCTGAGTGTTCAAGTTCTGGGCATATTTCTTGCAGGATATCCAGGTAAGAGGTTCCTTTGTATTCTTCCGCCAATAATAGTGTAGTGGCATCCGATTGCTTTAATAAATATTCTAGTTCCCGAGCTTGATAGTTTGTATTTACTGTTACGAGAACCGCTCCCATTTTAGCTGTAGCAAATTGAGAGATCAGCCATTCAGGTTTATTATCTGCCCAAATTGCAACATGTTCTCCTTTTTCTATCCCTAAACTCATAAACCCTTTAGCTGCAGCATCTGTCCATTCATCAAATTCACGGTATGTCTTGCGTAACCCAAGCTCCGGATAGACAAAAGCTTCATGGTCTGGAAGTGCTTTTGCTTTCTCTTCTAACAATTCTCCAACGGTCATTTCTAATAAGGACACGATACATCTTCCTCCTTTTTAATCGAAATGAATACTAGCAACCTAGCTGGCGACTGATTACCAAACGTTGAATCTCCGAAGTTCCTTCTCCTATTTCTAAAAGTTTTGCATCGCGTAAAAATCGTTCTACTTCATACTCTCGCATATATCCATATCCGCCGTGGATTTGAATGGCTTGGTTGGCAGACCGGAAAGCGGTTTCAGATGCGAATAACTTCGCAAAGGCTGATTCCTTTGTAAACGGTTTTTTCTGATCTTTTAACCACGCAGCCTTTAAAACGATGTTCCGGGCTAACTCGACTTCCATAGCCATATCTGCTAACTTAAACTGAATCGCTTGAAAGTTTGAAATAGGTTGCCCAAATTGCTTTCGTTCTTTTGCATAAGCTAGCGCCTTATCTAAGGAAGCTTGCGCAATACCGACAGCTAAAGCAGCAATTGAAATACGTCCTCCATCTAGAGTATATAAAAACTGCTTAAATCCTTTAGATGGATCCCCTAAGATATTCTCTTTTGGGATGCGCACATCCTGTAGAATAATTTCCGAAGTATTTGATGCTCTGACTCCCATTTTGTCATAGTTACTTGATATTTTTAGGCCTGGAGTATCAGTAGGAACAAGAAAAGCAGATATAATATTTTTTCCTTTATCATCTTTACCTGATACTGCTGTTACCGTTAAGGTCTTAGCGTATCCTGCATTTGTAATCCAAGACTTTTCTCCATTAATAACAAATTCATCTCCATCTCTTACTGCTCTTGTTTGAGTGCCTCCAGCATCACTTCCTGCATTCGGTTCTGTTAATCCAAAAGATGCAAGTGCTTCACCCTTAGCTAATGGAACTAAAAATTCTTCTTTCTGCTCTTCTGTACCAAAATAGTAAATTGGACTTGATCCTAGGGATACGGCCGCGGCATAGCTCAGGCCAGTTCCTCCACATACACGTCCAATTTCTTCTACAGCCAACGCATATGTAATTGTGTCCCCCCCAGATCCTCCGTATTGTTCTGGAAATGGAATGCCTAAAAGACCCAACTCTCCCATTTGATCAAAGATATCTTTTGGAAAGGTGGAGGTTTTATCTAATTCAACTGCTCTAGGAGCTATTACTTCTTGTGCAAAATCCCTTACCATTTTCTGTGTCATTTCTTGCTCTTTACTTAATTCAAAATTCATACCTTTCACTCCTTCTATTATAAATTGACCGACCGCTTAGTCGGTACAACTCAAATGTAAGCGCTTTAATGTAATGGATAAAAATAGTCCTTTATAAATGTAAAAGACGCTTCGTTGGTTCTCGTAATATAGAGTGTAAAATTAAGTCAACATAAATATCCGCAATCTCATCAATGCTCTTCCCTCCATCTTTTCTATACCATTTATAGGTCCAGTTCACCATTCCAAGAATGGACATACCAGTAATCACAACAGGTAGTTCACTCCTGAAATCCCCTGTTTGCTGTCCCTTTTCAATTACAGAAAATAAGAGTTCCTTAAACTGCTTTCGCTTGTCTTTAATACGTTCTTCATACTGAGGCTTTAAGTACGTACTTTCTTGATAGAATACATAAATGTGTGGTTTGTAAAGGTCAAATACTTTTACGAAGGATGTAATCATCGCTTGAAGTTGATCTGTGGGATGGCAGTAGGTTTCCTTCGCTACATGCGCTTTTTCTAAAACATATGTAATGAAGGTGTCGTGTATCACATATAACAGTTCATCTTTTGACTCAAAATGATGGTAAAACCCACCCTTTGAAGCAGCGCAATGTTCTACAATCTGATTGACTGTTACACCGTGATAACCATTGTTTTCAAATAAAATGAGTGCTGAATCTATAATTCTTTCTTTTAACTCTTTCATAGATCATCTACTTTCACTTTGTTTTTTCCTTTACATCGTAGCATAAATTTCAGAATAATTAAAATAGTTCTTTTGATCTTACTTCCATTCAACCATTCGGAGTTGCTACTAAGTTTTAATAAGAATAGTAGTGTTTTTTCTTCATACAAAACCCTCAAGTAGCAGCGAAAAACTAAGTGTTATAATTTATGCAATTTACCATATATTGTATGAATAGGCGAGGTAGGTGATTACGTTGACAAAAAAAATATTATTCTTTGGAGATTTTGGAATTGACGATGTCATCGCTCTTTTATATGCAAGAATGGATCCCACGATAGAAATTGTAGGACTTGTTACAGGGTATGGAAATATTTCAGAACATAACGCAGAAGATAATGCTCTATTTTTACGTGCATTAACAAAGGCTGAGGCCTCCATTGATATAATAAGAGGTGCTTATAAGCCCTATACAGGAGCCTTCCCTCAGTACCCAGAAGAAATACATGGCAAGTTTGGGCTCGGCCCCCTTTCACCATATTCAGCTAATATTGAGAATAAAAGAATTCACGACTATTCAAAAGCTGTAGATCTGATTAAGATGCATCGTAATAAGATTACAGTGGTCAATGTAGGCAGGCTTTCCTCTTTATCGTCCATGTTTGTCCTTTATCCTGAAGTAGCTGAGATGATAAAAGAGATCTATGTGATGGGAGGTGCGTTTTTTACCCCTGGCAATGTAACGCCTGTGGCAGAAGCAAATATATATGGGGACCCTTACGCTGCCAACCTAGTGTTTACTATCCAAAAGAAAGTTAAAATCATTCCGCTAAATGTGACGAACTTTGCCATACTGACTAAAGATATGATCCAGATAATTACTACTCATTGCAAGGACCCTTCTATAGGACCAATTATCAGAGAAATATTTGATTATTACTTTGAATTCTATCAAGAAACAAACGCGACACATTCAAACATAGGTGCCCCAATACATGATTTGTTAGCCCTTTGGGCGGCATTCCATCCAGAATATATGAATTACATAGAAGCTCCAGTTACAGTTGTTGTGGAAAAAGGAGATGCATATGGCCAGACCATCGCGGATGTAAGGATCAGCGATCAAAAGGAAGATTACCCACTCCAACATATTGCTATGGAGTTTAACTACCAGGCCTTCATTCAATCCATTTTCACCGCTTTCACTCACAAATATTAATAAGTTGCTTTTCAAGTAAAAACAACAAACAATAAAAGTGCAAAATACAAAAAGGCTCTAAAGGATATATCCTTTAGAGCCTTTTTTAGTTATTATGATGGTTCTTCTTCACTATCAAATACTTTTTCATAATCCGCTTCTCGCCATAATGCAACGACTTCACCAAACTCATCTTGGTCAATGACAAAAGAGCCATTGCTGTATCTGTCACTTGCTTTAAAGGAACCGGCATTTACTTCTTGTGTCGTCCCGTTCTCTGTCTCGAGGAACAGTATTTCTTTTCCTTGTGTTAGCTGTAATCCAACCACTCGGTGTGGGTTGTTTTTTAACTCTCTTAACATGACTACACCGCGTTTCGCCCGCGCCGATTTATCAAACTCTTTTAGCCTCATCCGCTTCACAGCTCCGCGTTGTGTCACTAGAAGAATGGATGGGTCACTATTTTCATCAAATATCTTACCTGCCACAATCTCTTCATCATCTTTTAAGGCCATTGCTTTCACACCAGCCGCTCGTTGACCTATGATCTTCACTTCAGATTCATGATACCATAATCCATAACCCGTATTCGTAGCCAGGAATATGTCCTGGTGGCCATCTGTAACATGAACATCTACTACCTCATCTTCCCCTTTTACATTAATAGCTACAAGGGGCTTAGAATACCGCTGAGCCTGGTAAAGGGATATTTCACTCCGTTTAATCATGCCAGCTTTCGTTATAAATAAGAAATACTTCGCTTCAGAGAAATCTCTAATCGGCACAGCTCTTATAATACGCTCATCTTTTTCCACGGTAATTAAATTCGCAATGTGTTGCCCCAGATCCTTCCAGCGTATATCCGGCAATCCATGAATTGGAAGATACAGATAGTTCCCTTTGTTTGTAAACAGAAGGATTGTATCTGTTGTATTAATCTCAAACAACCCAAGAAGACGATCTCCTTCTTTCATAGCAAAGTCTTCTCCTCCTGATGCAGCATAAGAACGAAGACTTGTTCGTTTAATATATCCGGCTTGTGTTACAGAAACGAGAACATCATCACTAGGAACGGTTACTTCAGGATTTATTTCTAACTTCTCAATTTCATCCTCAATAACGGTTAAACGATCTGTATGATATTTTTTCTTCATAGAAGACAAGTCTTTCTTAATTACTTTAAGAAGTTTCTTCTCATCACTAAGTATAGCTTCTAACTCACTAATGCGTTTATTTAATTCTTCCGCTTCCTTTTCTAGGGATGTAATATCTGTATTGGTTAAACGATATAGCTGTAGGTTTACGATTGCTTCTGATTGAGGCTCAGTAAACCCATACTGTTCCATCAGTCTTCGTTTTGCATCTTGTTTATCATTAGATGAACGGATGGTTGCGATCACTTCATCTAGAATAGAAATAGCTTTGATTAGGCCCTCTACAATATGAGCTCTTTCCTTAGCTTTTCTTAATTCATACTCAGACTGACGCGTTACAACATCCCTTTGGTGAGCAATATAGGCATCTAGAATCCCCTGCAGGCTCATTAACTTAGGCGTTTTATCGTGTATCGCAACCATATTAAAGTTGTAACTAATCTGCAGATCCGTCGCTTTATAAAGGTATTTTAAAATCCCTTCACTATCTACATCCTTTTTCAACTCGATTACAATACGTAAACCTGTACGGTCTGTCTCATCACGAACTTCTGCTATACCTTCGACTTTCTTGTCAATTCGAAGTTCGTCCATTTTTTTTACAAGGTTCGCTTTATTTACTTCATAAGGAATCTCATCGATTACGATCTGCTCACGATTACCTCTAAGCTGTTCAATAGCAGCACGTCCACGAACAACAACTTTCCCTTTTCCTGTTTCGTAAGCTTTCTTAATCCCATCAACACCTTGGATAATTCCGCCTGTTGGGAAGTCGGGTCCTTTCATAAGTGACATCAATTCATCAACAGATACATCAGGACGATCAATTTTCATCATTACAGCATCGATTACTTCACTCAAATTATGAGGTGGGATTTCTGTTGCATACCCCGCTGATATTCCTGTCGAACCGTTTACAAGTAGATTGGGAAACTTTGCAGGTAATACAACTGGTTCAGCAATTGTGTCATCAAAGTTCGGAATATAATCTACTGTTTCCTGATCAATGTCACGTAGCAATTCAGAAGCCATACTAGAAAGTCGTGCTTCTGTATAACGCATCGCTGCTGGAGGGTCCCCATCCACACTTCCGTTGTTCCCGTGCATTTCGATTAACAGATTCCTTAGCTTCCAATCCTGACTGAGTCGCACCATTGCATCATAAACGGATGTATCGCCGTGGGGATGATAGTTACCAATAACTGTACCGACCGTCTTAGCCGATTTACGATAGGGTTTATCATGCGTGTTTTTTTCCTGATGCATCGCATACAAAATACGACGCTGAACAGGCTTCAGCCCATCTCGTGCATCCGGAAGTGCACGGTCCTGAATAATATATTTACTATAACGACCAAACCGGTCACCTAATACTTCTTCTAATGGCAAATCCATATACTGTTCTGATTGAGACAAAAGGTGAACCTCCTACTCTATTGCAATTTATCATTTTCTAAGATATTACTTTGTTCTTCTAATCCAAAGGCTACGTGCGATTCGATCCACTTTCTACGGGGTTCTACTTTATCTCCCATAAGCGTGGTGATCCTACGTTCCGCCTGAGCTAAGTCATCGATTGTAACACGAATTAAGGTTCTAGATTCTGGATTCATAGTTGTTTCCCAGAGCTGGTCTGCATTCATTTCACCAAGACCTTTATAGCGTTGAATCGTATAACCATTTTTAAACTCTTTTAAAACTTGTTGCATTTCGTCTTCTTCCCAAGCATAGCGAGTCTTTTCTTTCTTCCCTTTACCTTTTGAAATTTTATATAAAGGCGGAAGAGCAATATAGATTTTACCTTCTTTGACGAGTTCTTGCATGTAACGATAGAAAAACGTTAATAAAAGAACTTGAATGTGAGCGCCATCAGTATCTGCATCCGTCATTATTATAATTTTGTCGTACTGACAATCGTTAATATCAAAATCAGAGCCGACTCCAGCTCCAATGGTATGAATAATCGTTGAAATCTCTTCATTTTTTAGTATATCCTGCAGTTTAGCCTTCTCTGTATTTATAACTTTACCTCGTAGTGGAAGAATAGCTTGGAACCTACGGTCACGACCCTGCTTCGCAGAACCTCCTGCTGAGTCACCCTCAACAAGATATAATTCGTTTTTCTGAGCATTTTTAGATTGTGCGGGGGTTAATTTACCGCTTAGTAATGTTTCTTTACGCTTTTTCTTCTTCCCAGACCTTGCATCTTCCCTTGCTTTTCGAGCCGCTTCACGAGCTTCCTTAGCTTTAATGGCTTTACGAATAAGCATAGTTGCAACATCTGGGTTCTCTTCTAAGAAATAAGATAATTTCTCGGCTACAACTGCATCAACAGCAGACCTTGCTTCAGAAGTTCCTAATTTACTCTTTGTCTGTCCTTCAAACTGAAGCTTCTCCTCAGGAATTCGGACAGAAACGACAGCTGTAAAACCTTCTCTGATATCATTCCCATCAAGGTTCTTATCTTTCTCTTTTAAGAGGCCTGTTTTCCTTGCATGGTCATTAAAAATTCTTGTAATGGCCGTTTTCGCACCAGACTCGTGCGTTCCCCCATCTCTAGTACGAACGTTATTCACAAATGAGAGCATACTTTCAGCATAGCCATCATTGAACTGGAATCCAAAATCGATTTCAATCTCATCTTGTATACCCTCAAATGCTACAACAGGATGAAGCGTATCTTTTTCTTCGTTCAGGTACGCTACAAACGATTCTAAGCCATCTGGATATTGGTAACTTTCCTTTTGGTCTTCTTGTCGTTTATCGTCAAGGACGATTTCCATCCCTTTAAGTAAGAACGCAGCTTCTCGAAGTCTCTCTGACAGCGTTTCAAAGTTATACGTTGTCATGGAGAAAATTTCAGGGTCTGGCTTGAAATGAATAATAGTCCCACTTTTACGTGTTGCACCCTTCTTCTCAAGAGACGTAACAGGTTTACCACCATTTTCAAACCGTTGGTAATAAGTCTGTCCATCACGATAAATCGTCACTTCAAGCCATTCTGATAACGCATTCACAACAGAGGCTCCTACACCATGCAGTCCTCCACTTGTCTTATAACCACCTTGACCAAACTTACCCCCAGCATGAAGCACGGTAAGTATGACTTCAGGGGTGGGCTTTCCGAGTCGGTGCATCCCTGTAGGCATACCACGTCCTTCATCTCGTACTGATACACTTTGATCTTTATGAATGGTCACTGTAATCCGATTTCCAAATCCCGCTAACGCTTCGTCAACCGCATTATCAACTATTTCATAAACGAGGTGATGAAGCCCGCGATGGTCTGTGCTTCCTATGTACATGCCAGGTCGCTTCCTAACAGCTTCTAATCCCTCTAACACTTGTATTGAATCATCATTATATTGAGTAGAATTCTTAACCAATCTGTTTGTACTCCTTTCAATGCTCTTATAACTATAATAGAACGGATGTTCGTTTTTGTAAATAAGAGCCCGGGCAAAGCGCCTGTCTTTTATTTTAGCGTTTTCTACAATTTAATCAAATAACCTTTTTCCACGAAAAGAAAAAAATCCCTGCAAGAACAGGGATTTTCTCTCGTATTACCTACCTATTGTAACAGAATGTGCAACTTTAATACAGAGGTCCATAAGCACAGTAATGCCTTGATCAGTTAAATATTGATATGTGTTCTCATCTTGTACACCTTGTTGTGCCCAAAAAATTTTCGCTTCTGTATCAACTGCTTCTCTTGCCAAATCGGGTAAAAACTCAGAACGTCTAAAAACGTTAATAAGATCGATAGGCTCTGTAATCTCGCTAAGAGATGAGACCGCCTTTTCCCCAAGTGATTCTTCGATTGTTGGATTAACAGGAATAATTTTATACCCTGCATCCTGCATCGCTTTTGAAACTTGGTAAGAAGTTCGTTCAGGTCGGTCAGATAAACCTACTACAGCAATTGTTTTAGTTTCCTTTAATATCTCTCTGATCTCTTCATTGGATGGGTTGCGCATTAAAATGAATCCCCCTTCTTTAATTAATAAATCCATTTTCCTTTAAGAAATTGCGAGCAACTTGGTAAGCGTCCTCATCCTCAAAGTCCACTTTATAGTTCATTTCTTGCATTTGTTGTTTAGTAATCTTTCCACCAAGTTGATTCAGAACATCGCCAATTTCAGGGTACTGATCTAATGTAGACTGCTTCACTAATGGAGCCCCTTGATAGGGCGGGAAGATATTCTCAGGGTCTTCTAGTACTTTTAGATTGTACGCTACCATATATCCAGCCGTCGCATACGCATCAATAACTTGTACATCCCCCTCTTTAATCGCGGTTTGTCTAACACCGGGTTCCATTGTCTTAACAGTAAGGTCTAACCCATATTCTTCTTGCATACCAACATACCCGTCATAGCGATCATTAAACTCTAGAGTAAACCCAGCGGTCAATTGATCTTGTGCAACCTTAAGGTCTCCAATCGATTCAAGACCATACTGTTTAGCAACTTCCTGAGTTGTGGCAACAGCGTATGTGTTATTGTATTCCATCGGTTCAAGGAGCACCATATTTTCTGCCTCTTTAATACCATCGCGCGCTTGTTCATATACTTCCTGCTTCACATTGCTGTTGGCTTGTTCCCCTAAGAGTGTGGTAATGACAGTCCCAGTAAATTCTGGGTATATATCAAGATCCCCACCTTTTAATGCCTCAAATACATAATCCGTCTTACCGAAGTTTGGTTTAGTCTCAACGGTCAAGTCTGTTTCTTCCTCGATTAATACCTTGTACATATTCATTAGTATTGCTGGTTCAGCACCGAGCTTACCTCCAATGACAAGGTCTGCTTTATCATTCCCATTGATCACGAACGGAATGGTTACGATGAGTAAAGATGCAACAAGAATGGTTGCTAATGAGCGAAATCCGGATTTTGCTGAAGTTCTCTCAAATAAACGAAGAATATTATCAAGTGCAATAGCTAAAAGAGCTGCTGGTATTGCACCTAATAAGATCAATGGAATATCTCCCCCACGGTTAATCCCAAGGAGAATCAATTCTCCTAATCCTCCAGCACCGATTAAAGCAGCAATTGTCGCTGTTCCTACAATAAGAACCATAGACGTTCGTATACCAGCCATAATAACTGGCATTGCAAGAGGTAATTCGACTCTGGACAATCGTCTGAATGAACTCATTCCCATTCCTTTTGCTGCTTCTATAAGTGCTCTGTCAACCTCATTAATTCCAGTGTACGTATTCCTTAGAATAGGTAGTAAAGCATACGCTGAGAGCGCATAAATTGCAGGTTTAAATCCTATTCCAACAATCGGGATAAGAAAAGCTAGAATAGCTAAACTCGGAATGGTTTGTAAGATAGCCGTTACGGTAATAATTGGCTCAGCGATCTTTTTCGTTCTTGTCAGCAGAAGACCTAGCGGCACTGCAATTAAAATAGCAATAAGCAGCGAGATAATCGATAACTGTAAATGTTCCCATATACTTTGCCAAAACATATCCTGTCTATCTAGAAAGGTAGCTTTTAATTCGCTCATTGATGGATCACCCCGTTTTCTAGCTTCGTTTGTTTTTGAAGATAAAGAACGATATCACGATAAGTTAGGGTGCCTATCAATTTGTTATTTTTAACAACAGGAAGAATACTAGTTTCGTGCTCATCAAATATTGTTGTAGCTTGACGTAAATGCAGGTCATTCCGTAAAGAAGGGAGGCTGATGACTTTCCCGTTTTGAACAGCACCGATGTATTGCTGTTGTTTGCCTTCAATGATGTAAGTCCCAACTTCAGGATATGAGCCACCTTCTTGGACGATGTGTTTCTTCGTCGTGTCTACCATCACATCAACTGCAGTTTGCCAAGGTGATTTCCGTTCTCCTACGAAGTTCCTTACAAAATCCGTTTGAGGATTTAGTATTAGCTCTTGTGGAGTTGAAATTTGTACGACTTCTCCCTCATTCATTAAGCAAACTCTATCCCCTAAAGCCAACGCTTCATCAATATCATGTGTAACGAAAACGATGGTTTTTTGAATTTCTTGTTGAAGTTGTTGGATGTCTGACTGAAGTTGCTCACGACTGATAGGGTCAAGAGCACTGAACGGCTCATCCATTAAAATGATATCTGGGTCTGCAGCGAGAGCTCTAATCACACCGACTCTTTGTTGTTGACCTCCTGACAACTCGCTTGGCTTTCTAGTTTTATATGTATGTGGGTCCAAACCTACCATATCCATCAATTCGTCTGTGCGTTTCTCTAAATCTTTCTTATTCCATTTCTTCATTTCTGGAACAACCGCTATGTTTTCCTCAATAGTCATATGAGGGAACAAAGCAATCTCTTGTAACACATAGCCAATATTCCACCTTAATTCGTGAATATTATATTCTTTAATATCTTTATCATTTATTTTAATTATCCCCGATGTCGGTTCAATTAGACGATTAATCATCTTCATAGATGTCGTTTTCCCACATCCACTCGGCCCGATTAACGTAAGAAATTCCCCTTTTTCGACGCGGAAAGAAACCTGTTTTACAGCTTCTGTACCGTCTGGGAACTTCTTTTGAACCCTTTCAAATTCAATCATTCTTTTCCCCCTCGATCTTTTCCAATTATTATTTCATAAAAACGTATTTCTATCATATATGAAAAAAGGCAGGAATGCTAAAGATCCTGCCTGTTTAATGTGCTCTTATTCTATTCATTTGTTTCCTGTTCATTTAACGTCTGATCAATTGTTCTGAAAGCTTCTTCAGTGGCAAAAGTTTGACTCCAAGTAGCAATTCCTGCAAGTTGATACTGATGCACCAATTTCACTCTTTTGCGAAGAGAGGAGCTGTTCTCAAGCCATATTCTATAAGTTACGTTATCCTCACTCTGATATTCCACGTAATCTTGCCCAGTCTCAGGATCATAAGTAGGTTGTAACTTTCTTTCATCCATCCAATTCGTAACCTCTTCCATTGACATTGATTCTGAACTTATTTCTTTAGAACCATTTTTCATCACTTCTTCTTTCCATAAGCGTGTATAGAGGGGAGCTCCAAGAATAAGCTGATCAGGAGGAACTTTTTCAATTATTCTTTCAAGGTTGCTCTTAACCCAAGGTAAGCTACTAACGCTTCCAGCGATTGGTGAACTTCCCCAATGTTCATCATAAGCCATAACTATTATGAAATCAGCCGCTTCAGCTAATTCCGCCCTTTCATAAAAGCGAGACCATTGAGCACTTCCTGATTGAAAGGATACATCAACAGAAACCGTTAGCCCTTGTTGGTGGGCTAATGGAGTAAGTTCTCTAATAAATTGTGTATAATTTCTACCATCTTTTTCATAAACATTTTCAAAATCAATATTAAGACCTTCTAATCTATAAATCTCTGCAAAATATAGAAGTTGCTCAATCATCGACTTTCGCTTGTCATAAGTTGCTAAAGCCTCTTCTGTAATATCAGGATCGAAGCTGTTTGAAAATAGAGCCCAAATCGAATACCCTTTATCCTCTGCATTTTGAACATAACTTTTTGAAGCTATATTTCTGATATCCCCTTCTCCATTTTGGAGCTTGAACCATGTAGGGGATACAACCTGGACGCCTGGCAAAGAAGGCAAAGGTTCATTAGAAGCTAATTGATCCCAAGTAACATGGACGGGCAGATCAACGGAGGGAACAAACGCACTCTTCTTATTTTCATTGACCTCTATTCGTTTTGTATTTGTTGACTTTAGGGTCGACTCTTTCACATAACCCCCTATCCCTTCATTTGTCCTAATAAAATAAAAGCCATTTTGTTCTTTCTCTATAGTTACTTTCTCATCTATATCTAATTCATCCACATAAGGTGAAGACAAACTTGGTGCAGTTCGAACCCTGCGTAAGTCCTCTTCTTTTACTTCTACAGTACCTTGTTGCAGAATTTGATCTTCTTCGTAGATCGAGACAATAGTCGTTTCTTGATGATATCGAACATGAATGGGATAAATATCTTTTAACCAATCGGCTGAGATATAAACACTTTCTCCATCCGACTTAATAGGCGGAGATGATGCTTCGGTAGGCTTATTACTAATATAGTATTGTTTTGAACCAATAGGCATTTGGTAGACATTTTGGCGTGTGGTTACAATGAGTGAATCAGATGCCTTATCAAAAAATAGATCATCGTCAATTTCCTTGTTTAAAAACTCAAATGATATAAAAATACCATCTTCATAAAGTATATCTCCTTCATACTTCTCCCCGTTAAATACTATTGGGTATTCTGTTTTATAGTAATCCGTTCTCTCATCTGATGGAAACGGATATAATATCCAAAAAACTATCGTTGTTAATACGAAAAGAACCCCAACAAATCCTATAATCCATGTTCTTTTTTCTGCTTTTGTATCTATATTGATGTACGCCATTGCCTTTCCTCCTCATCCTTCTATAATATAAAAAGGAACAATAGATGAAAATAGTTTCAATAAAAATAGAATAGTTGTTCTTTCTACTCTTTGTTTCTGATAAAATATATAAAGCACTAGCAGCGAAAGATAAAGGAGTTTTCATATGAGTTATGTTTTGTTTGCAATCATTGCCTATATAGTTGGTTCTATTCCCTCAGGTCTAATCGTAGGCAAGCTGGGGTATAACATTGACATCCGAGAACACGGGAGCGGAAACTTAGGTGGTACAAACACCTTCCGCGTGCTTGGCAAGAAAGCAGGACTCATTGTCACCATCTCAGATATACTAAAAGGGACCATTGCAGCACGCATTCCATGGATGTTCGATGCTGATGTTAACATTTTAATCATTGGTATTTTCGCTGTAATTGGTCATATGTACCCTATTTTTGCTAAGTTTAAAGGCGGAAAAGCCGTTGCCACATCCGGTGGCGTCATTTTAGCAGTAGAACCACTCCTTTTTGGAGTAATGTTACTAACATTCTTTATCATGTTGAAGATCAGTAAATATGTTTCATTATCTTCAATCGTTACAGGAATTGTTACTGTTATTATGTCAATTATCCTTGGCCACATTGGACTTATCATTGTTACAAGTATATTAACCGCGTTTGTCATCTATCGACATAGATCGAATATTAAGCGAATTATGGATAAAACAGAACCTAAAATTAAATGGATGTAAAGAAAAATATTATTAAATGTTTAAAAGACGCCTAAGTAGGCGTCTTTTTTTCTTTATCTATAATGTTCGGAGTTGCTACTAAGTAAGAATATTAAACATGTTTTCGTTTTCCATACTCATAACAAATTGAAGTCTTTTGATCATAGAGTCTCTTACGAAATATGTGTTTAGTATTCGATTAATTAAACAACCTGGGTAAGGTAATTCAATAAGGGTTTTCCAACACTTTTTTGTTCGGAGTTGCTACTAAGTATGTTGTTGAAGTTTCGTTTGAAGGGGTGTGTAGTTGTAAAACGATAAAACGGGCGCTCCCTTTTAGGAAGCGCCCGTTTTATCGTTTAGTAGCCAAATGCCCAATCTACATCACTTGTAAACTGGACAGGAAACACTTGTTCAATATTACCTGTCTTCTTGCATGCTTTCTCATATCCACCTTGCGCTTTCCAGTCGTCAAAGGTTTCTTTATTTATATCCTCAAGTACAATGACTTTTTCGTTTTGTGTTTGTAATACAGCAGTGCCTTTCATAGATGCCACCTTCTTTCAATCGAATCTCATTGCGAATCTATTTTATGTAATTTTATTCAGATTGCCAACAGGTGAGATCATATTTTAAATTTTTAGATTTCAGAAAACGCATTCCTTATTTCCCATCCCCGCCCCTTTTGTAGTAAAATAGAACTCATATGTGAAGAGTATAATTTAGAACGTTTCAAAGATGATAGTAAACACATTTGATGAGTATAAAAATTGAACTTATGAATTTGTTTCTTGTATACTTTGAATAGCTTATTATGAAGCTGAAAGGAGTCACTGCTATGAACCAGACCAACATTAACACACAAAAACAGCTACCTTCTAAAGAAGAACGTCATAAATTATTTGGTTCTGTGGACCCGGGTCCACGCACAAAACCCATAGAGAAAAATGAAATGGCAGACCTACAAAATTCACGTGAAGATTTTTTATTTGATCTTGATGCCGTGGGGATCTCTAATGTTAAGCATCCAATCCGAATATATAGTTCAAAAAAACCAGAAATGCAAACCACTATCGGGACGTTCCGCTTTGCATCAAGCATTGGAAAAGGAAGCAAAGGAACGAACATGAGTCGTTTTACAGAACAGCTTGATCGCTATCATAATGACGGCTTCGCTGTTGATATCACAACTCTAAAAAAATTCACAAAAGAATTAGCTGACCGCTTAAAACAAGAAGATGCAGAAGTGGAGGTCAGTTACCCATGGTTTTTCGAAAGAAGAGGTCCATTCTCTGATTTAGCGGGTATGAATCATGCAGATGCCACCATGAAAGTATCTTATCACCAGCAAACTGGATATGATGTGGAAGTTTCTTTAACAGGAAAAATTACAACACTCTGTCCTTGTTCTAAAGAGATTAGCGAATATTCCGCACACAACCAACGCGGAAATGTAACAATGTCCGTTCGTTTAACTGAAGATTTTGATGAAAATGAAATGGACTGGAAAGAAGCGTTATTAGAAGCTGCTGAATCAAACGCATCAGCTCGCATCCATCCTGTACTTAAGCGCCCAGATGAAAAAGCAGTTACGGAACAAGCTTATGAAAACCCACGCTTCGTCGAAGACATTGTTCGATTAGTTGCTGCTGACCTCTATGAACTTTCCTATGTAGAACGTTTTTACGTTGCATGCCGTAATGAAGAGTCAATCCATCTTCACGATGCCATTGCAGAAGTTACGTATGATAAGACGGAAGAATAGCTTTATAAGGATGAATGTAGTATGAAAACCCTTTTTCTATGGATCATTCGCTTTTATCAAAAAGCCATTTCCCCATTAAAACCAGCTCCTACATGCCGCTTTTATCCTACTTGTTCACAATACGGCATTGAAGCTATTACAAGATTTGGAGCCCTTAAGGGTGGATGGTTAACCATCAAGCGAATTGTTAAATGCCAGCCTTTTCATCCCGGTGGTTTTGATTATGTACCAGAAAAAAAACACAAAAAATAGACAAGTGTCCCTGGACACTTGTCTATTTTTTTCTCATCTTCAACTTTTCGCTATTAGGGGATTAAGTGAAAGGATCTATACCCTTACCTAAACCGCTTCACGTATCCAAATATCCCTATTGTTAATAAGACCACACTCATTCCAACCAGGTTTAGTAGTGAGGGGCTAGTATAAATGAGGGAATGATCATAGAGTACTACACCTTTAAGGGCATTCATCGCATGGTAAATTGGAGTGATATTAGCCAGTGCTAAAAGAATATCGTTTTGAACGATTTCTATAGGCCAGTACGCTCCTCCAAGCATTGCGAAACTAACAGCAACTACAGGTGTAATCGCGCTTAGTTGTTGCATCGTATCAGAGAAGCTGCATAGAAGCATTCCATAAGCCATTGTAGCAAAGACATATAACGCGAGTATTACCCCAATGCTTACTACCCGTCCCCCCCAATCTATACCAAACACATATTGCCCAATTATGATCAGTAGAAATACCTGAATAAAACCAATCAGAAAACTATAAAGGAAATTCGCACTATATAGTTGTAAAGAGCTGATTGGTGAAAGCCTTAAACGAGTCATAATTCCTTTTTGGCGATCTTCAATCATCTCTCCTAAGGAAAAAATAATGGTGTACATGGTAAAAAATAAGGTAAATCCAACCAAGGCTTGAAAAGTGGCATTATAGACGACTTCTTCTTCTTGATTAATTGCATTTTTGTTCACTTGAAAAAACTTAGAATCTTCAAGTTGGCTATTTACATAATCTTGCACTTGTTCTTCATATATATCTGCATCAGGTATAGTAGATAAAATATTTTCAGTTATCCTCTTTTCATTTGAAAAGTGTAAGGAAACTTCCCGAACAGCTTGTTCAATCACTTGTATATTCGAGGTGTCAACTGTACGATAAATGGTAATTGAGATATCTTGCGAAGATTCTTTAAAACTATCTTTAGCTACAACGACAATAGCATCATACACACCTTCAGATAGATCTTCTTCAAGATCATTCCTATTTATTTCACTAATCATGAGACGATCTTGATTGCTAAGTTTATTGAGCCATTCCTGTGTGTCCTCATGTTCGTCTTCTGTTACAACACCAACAGAATAAGCACTACCACTCCCTGACATAGAGAAGAAAAAAGTAAAGACGATTGGAAGAATGAACATTGTAATAAGAATTGCTTTTTGTTTTCGGAGTGATTTCAACCTTGCCCATAGTAATGCTTTCATGAGAACACCTCCTTATTGCGACGAATGAAGAACAAAGCCACAAGTAAGAAAATGATGGCATTGACAAACAGAGCAATAAGAGAACCTTGTAGACTTTCTAAACCATAACCTTGCATGATTTTTAAGAATCCATCTAATGCAGCACCGTTTAAAATGGTCTCCCCCACAAATCGGACACTCTCAGGCATTATAGATAATTGAATAAAACTACCTCCGAACATTGCCATAAAAGGTATCACAACGCTTTGAAATAAATCAGTTAATCGGCTCTCCTTATAAGTTAATGTAAGCACGCTAAATGCTACTGCTAAACACCCAACGGTAATAGAAGCAGAAATCATCAAGACTAATAATGGAAGAATTGAACCTAATGTAATGCCAAATAATAATTTTGATACCCCAAATAAAATGATGAATTGGACAAATACAACCAGACTAGTTGATAATAATTTTCCCACCAGAACAATAAATGGTGATACTCCCATTACCTGAAGTCTGCTAAAGGTGTTTGTACGAATCTCGTCCTTACTATAAATCGCACTATAAGTCGCTACATACAGCATAAACATAACCGCCATACCTACAGTGTAATATTGAATACCTGTAACAGCCTTTAATCCTTTCACTGAATCCCGTGTTAGTGAAATCGTATTATTACCCTTTTCTCCATTGTTAAACAATCCTTGCATCTTGGTTGCCATTACTGTAAGAGTGAGATCTTCCTTAGGTAAAAAATGCATCACTCCTTCTTTTTGTATAACGAGAGATGTTAGTAGATTTGTATAGCTCTCAACAATGCTCGCTACGATATCACTCTGTAAAGCTTGGTCCGGATTTTGCCACACATCTATTGTTATGTCCCTTTCTTTGGAGAACAACAAAGCATCAACTACATCCTGATTAAATGTTGAGGGAAAGGAGATCACAGAATTCAACTCACCTGAATCTATTAAACGCTTCCCACTTTCCATTGAGTCAAGCTCTTTTACTTCAATCAGCGTACTCAATTCTTCCCCCTTTAAAATGTCATCTTTAAATAAAGCCACAAAGTCGTTAGGAGCACTTGAAAGGTTTGAAACTTCTTTAGCTCGCTCACCCTCTCCTTCAACGTTCCAACTAGCCGGTGAGCTCTGATCAATTACTCCAATAGGAATATTCTCAATTTCTTCTGACCCATTCATCATTTTTCCTATTGAAAGCCCTAATAGAACCGTTAATAGAGCAGGCATTAAAATAACAATTATAAGAGCTTTCCTGTCTTTCACCATTCGCTTCCAATCTTTATGTACATGCGTCCACATTTCCATCCTCCTATTGATCCCTTAGCGTTCGACCTGTAAGGTGAAGGAATACATCTTCTAATCGAGGCTGTTTGACTTGTAAATGAAAGATATGTACACCGTGTTGTTTAGCTACTTGGAATAACTCTGGCAAAAGATCCGCATTCTGTTCGATTGATATTACATAAGCATCCTCAAGATACTCAACAAGGTGTACGCCATTTAAAAGCAGAATTGCTTCCTCAAATTGTGCGTCTCTGGCTTCTACCTTCATCTCTAAATGATCTTGATGTTGAATAAGGTGAATCAACTCTTTTTTGGTCCCTTGAGCAATGATCTTACCGTGGTCCATAATAATAATACGATCACAAATGGCTTCAACCTCTTCCATATAGTGAGTGGTATATAAAACGGTCATCCCTTCACTATTGAGCTGTTTAACCATGTCTAAAATGTGATTTCTTGACTGTGGATCTATTCCCACAGTAGGCTCATCCATAATTAGAAAATCTGGCTCATGAATAAGAGCACACGCAATATTTAGTCGTCTTTTCATCCCGCCTGAAAATTCACTCACCTTAGACTTGGCCCGGTCTAGAAGTCCAACTCGTTCTAGGGCACGGTTAATTTTATCTTTCCTTTCTTTTCTTTTGATGTTGTATACTTTGGCAAAAAATTGTAGATTCTCAAGAGCAGTAAACTCTGGGTAGAGAGCGATTTCCTGAGGGACAAACCCTAACTTAGGCCTGATCCAATTAGGAATAGCAATAACAGACTTCCCTTCATAAATAATATCGCCGCTTGTTGGTTTCAGAAGAGATGCAATCATCGAGATGGTTGTAGATTTTCCGGCTCCATTTGGCCCAAGAAGTCCAAGAATCTCTCCTTTTCCTATATGAAAATTGATATCGTTTACAACTGGTTGACTTTTATATTCTTTCCTTATTTGATTAACTTCGATTAAATTCATGTCTACACCTCATTTCCTCCCTGATAAAAAACCATTCCTAGTACCGTTTATTTGAATCCCACACCTTATTGTATTACGATGGATACCAAGCCAATACCTGCAAGGAGTTGAAAAAATGATATTAAAAGTACAAGAAGAAGCAGCACAATGGTACAAGAACGAATTAGAACTAGAAGATAACGATTCCTTACGCTTTTTTGTTCGATACGGTGGTGTAGGAGGTCTTCAGCCCGGTATGTCTCTTGGTGTTCGACCAGATCATCCTGCGGAACCTTTTGCTGAGGACCAAAAACAAGGGATACGCTTTTACGTAGAACAAGAAGACGCTTGGTATTTTGACAATTACAACGTAACGGTCAAATATGACCCTGATACACAAGAACCCGATTTCGATTACTACGAATCTGAAAGTGAATGATACAAAAAAGGTGCCATGATGGACGTCCATCATGGCACCTTTTTAAGAATTTGACCCTTTTACTATTTGTTAATGATTTATTAAAGTCTTATTTAAAAGCTCCCTAAGCAGCAAAGAAAGTTCTTTCTAAGACCTATAAGTTGAACCTTTCAATATGGTCGTGAAGGCCTTCTTGATGGAGAATCTTTTTTTGTGTGTCTCCCATTAAATCAAAATGAGGGAAACGGGGGTCGTTATGAATCCAATGTGACTTCAAATTATATTGTTTTCCCCATGCTGCTAATTTATGAAGGTCAATGCATCCCACCTTTGTAACTGCCTTAACATCTGGGAAACGATCATCTACCCAAAAGTGGGTTAGAAACGCAATCTCACCTGAATTCACGCGCCGCTTCCATTCGTTTACCTCTTCACGCTTTAATCCGAAAGCCACGTCAAGATTCTCCTTTAGCATTCATGTAAGCTTCATGCCATTCAGGAAACACTCGTCGGATGGAAACAGGTTTGAAGCTCTCCTTCTTCACACAAACGTGCTTAGTCGCACCAGTCACGGCAACTTCTCCATTTGGTGTTTGAATTTCATACCCATAGGTGACTCTTATGCCATCATAATATTCTAACCATGTATTCACTATTGCAGTTTGTCCGTAACGAAGAGGGGTTTTAAACTGAATATTCGCATCTACTACAGGAGAAACAACTCCACTACTTTCCATTTCGTGGTATTGAAATCCTAACGCTTCTATAAAAGCTGTTCGTCCAAGTTCAAACCATACAAGATAATTCGCATGATAAACGACTCCCATCTGGTCTGTTTCCTGATATCGTACTTTTACTTCAGTTGTCGTGATCATCATACTTCTCTCCCTTTCACAGCACTCCAGGCTAGCTCTAGGTCTTCTCTTGATAAGATATCGTATTGAGCTTCACCCTCTTGTTCATCAATTCTGAGAGCTTGATATTGAATCGCTTCATCAATTAGGTTTTTAACATACCGACCATTACCATCAATTACGTTGGTTGTGTAAACATCCTCTAAATAAATTACACCATCTTCTTCCAACTCATACTGATACAAGCTTGCCTGATATTTTGTCATTTCTACAAGTTCTTTTGCATCATAGTCCGGGAAGTGAAGAAACTTTTTGAATCTTGAAGATAATCCAGGGTTACTTTGAATTAGTGATCGCATTTCATTCTTATAACCGGCTAAAATGACTACTAAATTTTCATTGTGCTTTGTCATTTCGTCAACAAGCGTGTCAACTGCCTCTTTCCCAAAATCATTTGACCCAGACTGGAAAAGTGAATACGCTTCATCAATAAAAAGCACGCCACCAAGCGCTTCTCGAATTTTCTTCTTTGTCTTAATTGATGTCTGCCCCACATACCCAGCAACAAGGTCACTTCTTGAAGCTACGATTACATGCCCCCTTTTTAGGAGTCCGCATTCTTTTAAGATGTCAGCATAAATGTGGGCAACGGTTGTTTTTCCTGTCCCTGGATTTCCTGAAAAAACAGCATGTAATTGAATAGGCACAGATGGAAGACCTTTTTCTTCTCGTTTTCCTTGCAACCTAACAAAGGAAGAAAGCTTTTTCACTTCATCTTTAACAGGCTTCAAACCGATTAATTGGTCTAACCGCTCCATAGGGGATTCTGAGTCATCTTGACGATCCATCGTTGAAGCAAAATCTTTTTCCTCTATTCGCATCAAATCGAGCTTAGATTCATGATGAACATGATCTGATTCACTTGCCCCTTTTTGAAAAATCGTTTGAAGAACTATATTCCGAACAGCACGTGCATTGCCAAATGTATCATCTACTTGCTGTTTATCAATGGAACGCTCAAGATTTTGTATAGCTTTTTCGGTAAAGAAATAATCATTTTCAAGAGCTGTTTGTTCACCAATTTCTATTAATTCAGGGATTGAATAATTGGGAAGATGAACATGGTTATGTTCAGGGAATCGACTTCTCAGGCCTGGATTCCCCCATAAAAACTGTCGCATCTCATCAGGATAACCCGCCAAAATAACTGCAAATTTATCCCCGTATTCCTTACTGGTCATAGCTGATACGAGCGTATCAATTACAGCTTGCCCATAATCATTACCCGTCTGACCTTCCCTTTGCAAACTATAGGCCTCATCTATAAAAAGGATTCCCCCAATAGCTTGCTGTACGTAGTTCATCGTATTCTCTTCCGTTTGCCCCACGTATGAGCCAACTAAATGAGAACGATTGACTTCAATTACTTCTCTCGTATCAAGTAAACCAAGCTCATAATAAATATTGGCTAGTAACCTAGCAATTGTGGTTTTGCCCGTACCAGGATTACCTGTAATGATCATATGCAGTTCTGGTTCATCGACCATCTGAAAACCAATATCTTTACGATATTGCTGATATTTTAAATAGTGGTAATAGCGATGGATATACCCTTTTACTTCTGATAGTCCTACCATCTCATCTAACTGTTTCAAGGGATCTTTCCCAAGTTGTTGGTCGACACTTCCAGGTAATAATCCTTCAAGCTCTACGGATAACTGGTCCAACTCTCTTAATAAGTGGTTAATGCGCACCGTAGAAACGTGGTTAAATCCGTTCGTTTCATTACGTTTATGAGGTTCTGTCTCTTGTATTAACTCATCAAATAACCGTTGGCCTTTATCAAATAAAGTTTGGAAGGGAGTTACTTCACTATCTTTTGAATAGCCAAATTGATACCAATTTTCTTCTAATGGTTCTACTATTTCTAAGATCTGTTGTAACTTCTTGCGCTTAACAGATTGGTGATCTGTTTCATGTATTGCCAAATTTTTATAAGTTTGACCTTTAAGCATTTGAAGATGAGTCTGAACGTTAATTAATTCTTGAAGTTCAGCCACAACAGAATCGTTTTCAGCTAACTTCTTTGCTTTAGAGATAAATTCTTCTGCTATCTGGTCACGATTGCTATCGTTGCGATTTAATCGATAATAAGCAATCAGACTATATAATCGACTAACAAGTAAAGCATCTATGTGAATAGTTCCTTGCTCATAATCATTTATATGTCGTAACGCTTCCGTTTCATTTAGCGGAGGATGAGCGCTTAATGTAGTCCAGGTTTGTATGTTTTTAAGTTGTTCCGTATTAATCGTCATGTCATCATCCTTACTATACTTAATCCATTAACATATTGTATCATAAGTAAGCCTTTCACGTTGATGATGATGTTTTGTGTAACTTATCTTTACGTTTTATAACCTCGAACGAAGTCCTAAGTAAAATATGAGTCACAAGGCTAAAGACAAAAGAGTGCTCACTAAAGTGAACACTCTTTCCCTTGTTTTACTTATCTTTATTGTGTTTTGCTTCATCTTTTATTTCGTTGCGGAACGATGCTATTGACTCTTCACGGCGCTTGTTTTTATCCATGATTTTTTGCTTTTCTTCCTCTGAAGAAAACTGCATCGTTTCATGAGCAGCCTCAAGGTTGTGAATCGTATTCTGCACCATTTCCTGTAGCTTTTCTACATTATCACTACGGTCATCAGGATTCGCATATCGTTGGTTATCTTTACCCATATTGCTTCCCCCCTCTATTTTTTTCCTTTAGTTTGAATAACTTTCGGTTTATGTGCATTTTGCATTTGCATTTGTTTACCTTTATTGCTTCCCGCTTCTCGAGGTTGAGTCCCCGGATGGCTAGGAGCAAAATGTTTAGAATCCTTTTTTGGATTTCCCATAATGTAGCCACATCCTTTCTCTTGGTTACATCGTTTAGTGTACGCGCTCTAATAAAATCTATACAAAAACAGATAGCCATAAAGACTATCTGTTTAATGTATCATTCATTCGTTTTTCAATTCTTTCTTCAATCTGATTCATTAATTGTTCATCTTCTATAATTTTTCGTCTATTTTCCTGTATTAGTTCTTCAAAAGATGGTTTTTTCTTTCGTGGCACGATCCCTTCACTCCTTTAGGTTAGTAATATCAGGATCGGCTGAATTGTCAGAAAATATACCCACCTTAGTCTAATTTATTCTTCATTTTCTTCATAAAGTCGTAATCCATCGCTCCAATATACGCCTTACTCTGTATTTTTCCATCTGTCCCTATAAAATAAGTGGTTGGATAGCCAGGGATACGGTATTGATCTGCAGCATTTCGTTCACGGTCTAAATAAATGGGAAACGTAAAGCCTTCATTATGAACGTAAGAGGTAACATCCTTCACACTTTTCTCAGTTGAAGTAACATTTACAGCCATAATCTCTACCTCTTCTCCATATTCTTCATAAAACCTTTGCATCTCAGGCATTTCTACACGACAAGGTGGACACCATGTCGCCCAGAAATTTAAAAATACTTTTTTACCTTTTAAGTCCGAAAGTTTCACTTCTTTTCCCTCGAAAGTCGTTACTGTAAAATTCGGCGCATACTCCCCTATTTTTAATCCTTCAGGACCATTTGGGGTTTGCATGGCTGTCCCGTTCTTATTATCCAATGTGACAGCTTCTCCTCCTGTCTCATCTTTTTGCAATACATTTATTATAGCGAATCCAAACAACACAAGTATTACAACTGCGCCAAATATTCGTTTTATCATATGGCTTCACGTCCTTTATTTATCGCATAATCTACATAAGATATTCCTATAATCATTGCAAACGAAAACCAAACAGCTAAATCCCCTAAACGTATAGTCGTAAAGAATACTCTGTAAGAAACCCAGCCCAAAAGGGCCAATTGGGTATAATAAACGATGATTCTATAATGATACATGTTCTTTACAAAAAAGTAAGATAACGCAAGAACTACTAAATATCCATACAACCACAAAGGGGTATTATAAACTGTAAACCCTAACGTAAAAGCTATTTGTGTAGTTCCTAGCCATAGTAATTGAGCTGACATCCATAAATTGATGGAATAGATAAGTGAAAAGCCTGCTTTATGTATAGATCTTATATAAACAATAAATGAAATAATAATCCCTGAAACGAGTCCAAGAGTCCCACCATTTAAGAAAAGCATTTTCTCTGGTGATTGAATAGCCTTAATGGGGTGATTAATGACATAGCTAAACTTCCAGATGACCGCTATTAGTAATAGAGATTGAATCCACTCCAAAGCAAAGAAACGCCCATGAGAATTCTTATGATATATGTTTATTATTATAATCCAAAGAAATGCTACAACAGCTCCTAAACCCCATATTAAGTATGTACTTTGAATAAAGATTGGACCGATTGTTAGTGAAGGAAATCCCATACTTCAACTCCTACTAAAACATAGTACTTTATATACTATAGTGGATTCAATTTTGTGTAAAGCTTATACCCCCCAATGTAACTAAATTGTCAAATCGTTCCTTAAAATTGCATGATTTATCTTCAAAATGGACAAACTAAATAATACCAATTTCTAGGTATTCCTTTATAAAACCAATAAATAAAAAGCAGCTGCTAGTACAGCAGCTGCTTTAGAAAAGGTTTTATTTAGATGCCATTTTGTCTCGTAGAACTTTTTGAAGAATACCACCGTTACGGTAGTAATCAATTTCTACAGGACTATCGAAACGAGCTATAACATTAAACTCAGTTTTATTGCCTTTCTCATCTGTTGCAACAACCTTCACTTCATCGTGTGGTTGAACAGATTCGTCAATTTCCACATTAAACGTTTCCTGACCTGTTAAACCTAGCGAATCAGCACTGTCACCTGCTTTAAACTGTAGCGGAAGCACGCCCATCATGACAAGGTTTGAACGGTGAATACGCTCAAAGCTTTCAGCAATAACTGTTTTAATTCCTAATAAGTTGGTACCTTTAGCAGCCCAGTCACGAGAACTTCCCATACCATAGTCTTTACCAGCTACGACGATTAGTGGTGTACCATCTTGTTGGTACTTCATAGCAGCATCGTAAATTGGCATTACATCACCAGTAGGCCAGTAAGTTGTATAGCCGCCTTCAGTTCCTGGAGCTAATTGGTTACGAATGCGAATATTAGCAAACGTACCACGCATCATAACTTCATGATTTCCTCGACGAGAACCATAAGAGTTAAAGTTTCGTGGAGAAACACCTTTGTCCTGAAGATATTGACCTGCTGGCATATCTTTAGCAATCGCTCCTGCTGGAGAAATGTGGTCGGTTGTAACTGAATCGCCGAACTTACCAACCATTCGTAAATTATTAAGGCTCTTCACAGATTCAAGATCTTTTGAAAGCCCTTCGAAGAATGGAGGGTTTTGAATATAAGTAGAATTCTCGTCCCAATCATACAAAGGCTCATCTGTTGTATCAATTTGATTCCATTTTTCGTTTGAATCAAATACATTTTCGTATTCTTTACGGAAGATTTCAGGGTTAACATTTTTATCAATCTCTGCTTTGATCTCATCAATAGATGGCCAGATATCATCAAAGTAAACTGGCTTTCCATCCTTATCTGTGCCGACTGGATCATTCTTAAGGTCAACATCAACTGTACCTGCTAATGCATACGCTACAACAAGTGGAGGTGAAGCCAAATAGTTTGCTTTCACTAATGGATGTATACGCCCTTCAAAGTTACGGTTACCAGAAAGAACAGAAGATACAGTTAAATCATTTTGAGCAATTGCTTCCTCAATTTCTTCTGCAAGTGGTCCTGAGTTACCGATACATGTTGTACAGCCATATCCCACAAGGTTAAATCCAAGATGCTGCAGGTACTCCATTAGGCCGGAGTCTTCTAAATATCTTGTTACAACTTTAGAGCCTGGCGCAAGAGAGGTCTTAACGTATTCAGGTACTTCTAAGCCTTTCTCAACAGCTTTCTTAGCTACGAGTCCAGCACCCAACATAACGTGTGGGTTTGAAGTATTTGTACAAGACGTAATGGCTGCAATAGCTACAGAGCCTGTTTTCATAGTAGAAGATTTACCATTTGGATGTTCGATGGTCACTTCTTTTTCTTTTTCTTTCTCTGTTAGACCGAAGCCTTGATTCCCTTCAGGCGCTGTTAATGCATGATTAAATGATTTTTTCATTTCAGATAAAGGAATTAAATCTTGTGGACGCTTAGGTCCAGATAAGTTTGGCTCAAGTTCAGTTAAATCGATCTCAACAAGTTCCGTAAATTCTGGATCAGCGAATTCTGGAGAGTAGAACAAGTCATTTTCTTTGCAATACTGTTCTACAATCTTGATCTGTTCTTCACTACGTCCAGTTAAGCGTAAGTATTCAAGAGATTCTTCATCTACTGGGAAGAAGCCACAAGTCGCACCATATTCAGGCGCCATATTAGAAATCGTTGCACGATCAGCGAGCGGCATATCTTTTAATCCAGGTCCGAAGAATTCAACAAACTTCCCTACAACATTTTTCTCACGAAGTTTTTGGGTAACTTTTAGTGCTAAGTCAGTTGCAGTGGTTCCTTGAGGGAAACCGCCTGTTAATTTCACTCCAATTACTTCTGGAGCAGGGAAATAGGATGGCTGCCCAAGCATTCCTGCTTCAGCTTCAATACCACCAACACCCCAACCTAATACACCTAAACCATTAATCATCGTTGTGTGTGAGTCAGTACCCACTAATGTGTCAGGATATGTTTCAAATTCACCGTTTTCATTTTCTAAAGCATGTACCACGTTCGCAATGTACTCAAGGTTCACCTGGTGAACAATTCCTGTTGCTGGTGGAACTGCTTCATAGTTATCAAAGGCCTTTTTAGCCCAATTTAGAAATTCATAGCGCTCTTTGTTACGCTCAAATTCTAGTTCCATATTAACTTGAAGGGCATCCTGTGTACCATATTTATCAACTTGTACCGAGTGGTCAATAACCAGGTCTACAGGCACCTCGGGGTTAATTTTGTCGGGACTTCCTCCCATATCAACCATTGCCTTACGTAAAGAAGCAAGGTCTACTACAGCAGGTACACCAGTAAAGTCCTGAAGGATAACGCGAGACGGTTTAAAAGGAACGTCTACGCTTTCAGAATCTTTTTCTCCCCACTTTGCTAATTTTTCTACATGTTCTTTTTGAATCACTTCACCATCATATTGGCGTAGTACAGATTCAAGTAAAACGCGAATGGAATATGGAAGACGAGAAATTTTTCCGTATCCAGCTTCCTCTAGCGCTTTTAATTGGTAATAGTTGTACGTTTTTCCGTTAAGTTCAAATTGCTTGCGCGAATTGTAAGCATCATTTACTGCCATATTCTTTTTACCCCCTCAATGATAATGAAACCTATGAAACGAATACTACGTCTCATTGATCCCCCATTGTTTGACTTCCAATTAAGAATTGAAAGAAAAATTCTGCAACTTTCATTTTAAATGAAAACGATTTATAAGTAAAATATTTCGTCGAATTTTTCCTCATAATAAGAATGGAGGTGAACGAGATGAGCCAAAAACGTAAAGCTAACCATGTAAGACCAGGCATGAATGACGCTTCTGCACAAGGACAAGGTGCTGGGTACAACGAAGAAACACCACAGCATCCACTAAGCGCTGAAGAACGTCAAAATAATAAAAAACGCAAAAAAAATCAGTAAGAAACTAAAGCGTAAGTGCCCGTTTAGCAACGTATAGACTGGACTGAGCCGCAGTGAGATAAAGGAAACACGATGAGCTTTAGCGAATCGATGTTGACTTATCGACCGGAGGGGAAGGAAGTCTACTAGTTGCTGGGCACTGAAGCTGGATGTAACTAAAGCGTAAGTGCCTGCTTAGCAACGTATAGACTGGACTGACCCGCAGTGAGATCAAGGAATCACAATGAGCCATAGGCGAATTGATGATGACTGATCGACCGGAGAGAGAAAGCCTATACGATGCTTTGGCCTTTCCACTCATCACTCATTTCTTACACCATTAAAAAAGTGTCCTCACCCGTAAGGGAAGGACACTTTCTTATTGCTCTAATTCGGACATAATTTGAGTCAACTGATTTTGATACTGTTTAAGCTGCTCATATTGGTGTTCACTGGCTACTTCCAGTGCTTTGTCAATTTGTTGATACGCTTCATTTACTTCTTGGGTTAAGTGCGCTAATTCTTTACCATAATCAGCTTGGTCTACAGATTGAAGCCGTGTTTCGTTTGCATCAATGGCTTGTTCGTAACCTTGTTGCGCTGCTTGAAAGGCTTGTTGTTTATTTTTATGATAAGGCATATTTCCACTCCTTTTGGTGATTTCCTGGTTAGTGTATGTACATTTACTCTTTCCATACCTTCACTTGTATAAAAGTGAATGAAACGTCGAAATCTAATATTGAAAGGAGAGATGATTATGTCTGGTAAACCAAAAGGTCCCAAGCAACAAGATCGTGTTTCATTACCTAAAGGCCCAAAACAACCATACGGGGAACCAACTAGTGGTTCTCATAAAGTGAAAAACCGAAATCACACGCGTCAGAAGAACCACTCATCTCATGATATGTAGCATAAATAAAGGACCAAACCTGTATGGCTTTGGTCCTCCTTTATTTACTCTTTTCGCTTTGTAATTGATTACAAGCTTGATCTAACAAAGTAATATAATAAGCAATTTCTTCTGATGATTCATAAGTTGACAAAATTTCTTTCATCCATACAAAGCAATCTTGTAATAACCTTGTTTCTACGCCTCTGCTAGATAAAACAGAATCCACCCAATCAACATAGTCTAAAAAGATGATATCCATCTTTATTGGCCAAGTAGCCTCTAAGTGCTCCAGATGATAGTAAGTATCTTGTTTAATATGTGCTAATTTTGTTTCATCATAATAAACAAATAGTTCAGGATAATGAATTAAATACCTTTCATAAACACTCTCAACTACTTCATCTTTGATATCTTTTTTAATCACAGTGTATTCCTCCATCATATCTTTTGGCAAACCAGGCGTCAGATGAGGGGCGTTCAATCAATAGCTTAGAACAGTTCCCTATTGAAGAGGTAGAGATATCCGGAATATGCTACCCCTTGGTTCATTGTCCAAAATGTTTAGGCTCCCCTTATGTTTTTCTAAAATTTGATTGGTAATCATCAAGCCAAGCCCTGTACCATTTTTCTTGGTTGTAAAGAATGGTTCTTTAATTTTGTCAATTAAATGAACGGGAATTCCAGGACCTTCATCAACTATGTCCATACAAGCTGTATCATTCCTCTTATAAACATTAATAGTCACTGTTCCACCGCTCTCACTCATTACTTCAATGGCATTTTTAATAATATTAATGAATACTTGTTTAATTTGGGATCGGTCACAGTATACCTTAATTGGCTCGCCTTGTTTTATAGTGAGGTTGACATTATGTAAATGAGCTTGTGTTTCCATCAACTTGCAAACATCTTTCATTAAAGAAAGAACAGACTCTTCTTTAGGGTCGTTTGTCATCGGTTTAGAAATAAATAATAATTCTGATGTAATATTTTCAATTTTGTCGATTTCTTCTCCCATAATTGAATAGTATTCATCTTTTCCCTCGATCCCTGCTTGTAACAATTGCAGAAACCCTTTCAAAGAGGTTAGAGGGTTCCTGATTTCATGTGCAATTCCAGCTGCTAATTGACCTGCTACTGACATCTTCTCTGAACGAATCATCATTTCTTCAGCTTCTTTGCGATCTGAAATATCTCTTAATACAGCGATAAAAACATGAGAATGCGTATTAGGATCGTAAACGACTGAAGAGACAACCTCTACCCACACATAGGTTCCTGAACGATGTTTAACCTGCACTTCAGAGGTCACTAATTCACCAATTTCGTTGCTTCTATGTAATTTAAGTAACCGATGTTTATCTTGAGGGGAAACATAATCCAAACTGTATGTACCTAATAATACATCTTTTGGATAGCCAATTAACCTCTTTGAGGAAGCGGTAACATATTGAATGACCCCTTGCTGGTCACATACACTTATTAGGTCAAACCCATAAGAATCAATCCACCTTTGGAATACAGGTGGAAGATCAGCTAATGACGTATATGAGACCATAGAATCGGTATATTGATGTTCTATGGACGTTTGTTCTGATTTATCCTTCATCCGACCTGCCCTCCTCTTCCTTACAACACATAATAACATTTTATCCCACTAAATTAACAACGTTCAAGAAAACTACTTAAAAAACTTCAAAAAACTAGAAGTTTTTTGTCTGAAAACATCATTTTAACTCATTGCCATTCTATTCTCTTAAACCAGAAACTATTCCTTTCATAAGTTTTAAATGATGGTATAAAGTGGTTGTGTATATTGAATCCTATCATAACCTGTTCTATACTAGAGGTATGTTTATTACAACGGAAAAGGTGATTGGATGAACGCTACCTTCGCTTTATTAATCCTTGGCTGGACCGTCATAATGGTAATCTTATTAGCCATTGGTGGATTCTTTATGTTTCGTAAGTTCTTAAAGCGTTTACCAAAAGAAGACGGGAAATCCATTATTGATTGGGAAGAACATTATATTGACCAAACCCTACATATGTGGGGAGACGAACAAAAACAGTTTTTAGAAGAGCTTGTAACGCCTGTCCCTGAGTTATTTCGAGATGTAGCTAAACAGAAGATTGCAGCTCGCATTGCTGAAGTTGCCCTACAAAAAAAAGCTAATGCAATTACACAAGAGATTATTATTGAAGGGTATATACTGGCCACACCTAAAAGGGATCATAAATTTTTGAAGAAAACGTTACATGAAAAAAATATCGATATTCAACCTTATCAACCACTCTTTGAACAATAGGATAAGATCCTATAAAAAGACCTGCAACAGATTGTTGCAGGTCTCTTTAATTTGTAGCATTCCATTTTTCACTGACCCCAGCATCTAGCTTCTTTTGTAATCGAATATATTTTACTAACATCGCGATACGCCACGTTAAAATCATCCCAAAAGCTAATAAGAAAAACATTCCACTTGTCTCCCCTAAAGAGACGGTCTGTCCAATAATTAACTTCAAAATGATTCGGAGAATAAGCAATCCAAATAAAATAAAAACGAAAGCTTTTGAAGGCTTTAAATAAATATCATTATCTCTAACTTCAAATGTTGATGTTTTAATTAGAAAAAAAGAGAAGAATACACCTACTGAAAACGCCTCTAACACTTGCATCCATTCAACCCTGAATGGTTCAAAAATAAACATTAAAGCGCCTGTGCTCATGAAAAATGGTGGTAATATTATCTTCTTTACAGATGCAGGCTTCTTGGAAGCTCGCATTCGAACAAATATCATCGTTGTTGCCATTATGGCTGCACCCAAGGTACTGGCTATCGCCCAAAACATGAAATCAACCCTCTTCGAATGTCTTAATTATATGTATTTTCTCTCGCTCTTTTATAAGACTCGCTTAATGGCGTCTAGGACTCTTGTTTCATCAAAGGGCTTCACGATAAAATCTTTTGCCCCTCTTTCAATTGCCTCCACCACCATTTTTTGTTGTCCCATAGCAGAGCACATTATAATTTTAGCAGATGGATGAGATGATAAGATTGATTCGACTGCTTCGAGTCCGTTTACCTCCGGCATTGTAATGTCCATAGTTACTAAATCAGGCTTGAGTTCTTGAAACATTTCAATAGCTTCATGCCCATCTTCAGCTTCACCAACAACCCTGTGATTCCCTTTTTCTAAAATTGTTCCTAGCGTCATTCTCATAAATTTAGCATCATCGACAACTAATATGTTAGCCAAAGATGTCTCCCCCCTTGCGCGATAAACCCCTTATTGATCGTTAGCAATAGATAGTATAATGGTTAGTGTAATACCTACGACCGTTAGATAAACTCCTAGATCAAATATCATTGCTGTAGCAAGCTCCATCTCACCGAAGATAGGAACATGGTGTAAATGAGCAAATGTTTGACTTAAGAAAGGCTCACCGAATAAAAAGGATCCCGCACCTGTTAAAACTGCAATGAGAAGTCCTACCGGAATCATAAAACGAAAGTTGACAGGTATAATCTTTTTAACTTGGTCATAGCCATACGTCATATACATTAAAACGAATGCCGCTGATGTCATCAGCCCCCCAATGAACCCTCCACCAGGAGCATTATGTCCTGCTAAAAATAGGTAAATTGAAAATGCTAACAAAATAAAAGCAATCAGTATTGTGGTTGTTCGTAGTATTAGATCGTTTGTACGCATTTAGTTTTCTCCTTTTCCAAACATAGTTCTATAATAATATAAATGTGCCCTGAATGCCATCATCGATTAGAAACCACTAAAACCAAATAAACCAGCTAGGTATGAGGTTAGCTTAGTCATCAAATCAAAGAACAAAAAGATACCCATAAATATCATGATATATCCACCAACTTTGACAATTCGAGCACTATGGCGTTTGATCCAGTTTATTCGACCAATAAAGAATGACAAAATTAAGAAGGGTACAGAAAATCCTAATGAATACGTAATTAAATAGATCATACCGCTTTCAGGATTTTGAGCTGCAAGTGTTAAAACCGCTGCCAAAATTGGACCAGTACAAGGTGTCCATCCCATTGAAAAAGCCATGCCAATTAGGAAAGAACCAGCATAACCGCCTGGGCGGTTCTTAAATGTAATTTTACGGTCTTTCATCAAAAATTCAAAATTAAATACTCCGATAATGACAAAACCAAAAAAGATAATTAAAATTGCCCCTAATTGTCTAATCAGGTCCTGATACTGATAAAAAAACTCGCCAATAAAAGAGGTGGAATACCCTAAAAAAATAAAAATACTTGAAAAACCAAGTAAAAACAAAACCGTATGTAGGACGCTTCGCCTATTAAGCATAGCATTCTCTGATTTCAGTTCATTTACACTCATTCCCGTTATATATGAGAGGAATGCTGGATATAAGGGTAACACACAAGGAGATATAAATGACAAAAATCCAGCCCCAAAGGTTAAAAGCAAATTAAGATCCATAAGTAAAGCTCCTTTATTTTAGATTGATGTTAAAATTTAAAACTCCCCCTTTACATTGTAAACAATAACCTTTTGAAACACTATGATTGATCTGTTTTTTTAAATTGACAAAAATGTGATTAAAAATTGAACAAATTGTGAATATAATGTATATTAAAATTACTAAAAGGAACCCTTTTAAAAAGAGGAGGACTACTGTATGGTGCGGATCACGGCTTCCCTGATTGCAAGTATCATTCTTCTAATTGTTCAGTCTACCATCATTGTGGCTGTAAAACCTTATGATTATATCGTTTACCATGACCTTTCCTTGTTAGCGGGTGTCCTTACTATTAATTTCGTTTGGTCATTTGCTATACTGACTCAATTAAAAAATTGGATCACTTCTCATTACAATGAGAGAGATTCAAAGTTACACAATCATTAATCCATAATTAAAATCCTTCTCTTATCTTTAAGAGAAGGATTTTTTGTGCGTTTTGAAGTTTATTTTTGTTGTTGGTTATTCATAGCACGCATCATTTGATTAATTTTCTTCTGCGATGGTTTCTGACCCATCTGCATCATCAATGTACGTAACATTTGTTCATTAATCGGTGGGTTTTTCTTCAAGTAGTTCATCATGTACTTTCTGGCGATAAAGAAACCTAGCGCTACGCCAGCAAGTAGCGTTACAACGGCAATTACAATTACCCAAACAATACCTAAGGACATCGTACAAATTTCCTCCTTCATGTTGTCTCTCAAATATTATAGTAAATTGAGGAGGATAATACAATAGTAGGCTAGAGAATCGCTTCCTTTTTAATAGGAGCAATCCATCCATACTGTCTCATATCTTCATCCATAATAAAAAAAGAATGATTGAATGTGCGAAGTGTCTCAAAGATCATCGTTTCCGCTTGGTGAAGGCTCTCAGCGGTAATCCGTACTTCTCGATCACCCATTTGTGTTAAACGAATATTTTGACCTTTACACTGAATGACAAACGACATTTTATTTTGATAATAAGTCATTTCTACAGGTTTGCGATTTTTTTCTGTGACGTAATGGACTAACATATCTAGCGGAATTGGCTTTGTGACATACTGAAATTGTGTAGTAGACAACGTGTGATCAGGGTTGTATTTCCATTCTTTCAAAAAGTCAAATAAAACATTGGTTTTATGAAAATAGTGGCTTGAAAATTCGTCCTTAATCCAAAATAAAGCATATTCGCGCATAGCATGTCCCCCTTATTAGTGACATTCTACCCGATTTGGAAGAAATTATGTGTCTAATTTCGTCACAGATGTACCGAAAGTTTTGTCGAATTTAATAGGTGACCCCACTTATCTTCACCCTTTCGATTTGACTCATCTTCAAAACAAAAGACAGAATTTGAAATTTAACATTATCTAATACAAAATAAAAAGCCTGTAAAAGATTGCTTTTACAGGCTTTAAAGAGAGTTTATTTTAGAAGGTTTTCAACCCGGTTCACTACATTTTCAACTGTGAACCCGTACTCTTCCATAACTTGGTCACCAGGAGCCGAAGCACCGAATGTTTCAATACCCAGTACATCTCCTTCAAGACCTACGTAACGCTCCCAGCCGAGCGGAGAAGCCATTTCAATAGCTAGGCGCGCTTTCACACTGCTTGGTAACACTTCTTCTTTATAGTCTTTATTCTGAGCGTTAAAGCGATCCCATGAAGGCATGCTAACTACACTTGCTTCAACGCCTTTTTCACGAAGACTCTCTTGAGCACGTACCGCTAGCTGAACTTCAGAGCCAGTTGCTAGAAGCAGGCAATCTGGTTCTTCTTTATTTGCTGGGCTCACTACATAAGCACCTTTCTTAACGCCTTCATAACTTGAGCCTTCAAGTGTCGGTAACCCTTGACGAGTTAAAACAAGAGCAGAAGGTGTTGATGTAGATTCAAGAGCAAGGCGCCATGCTGCCTCTGTTTCTACACCATCAGCCGGTCGAACAACAGATAAACCAGGCATTGCACGTAACGATGGCAATTGTTCAATTGGTTCGTGTGTTGGACCATCTTCCCCAACAGCAATTGAGTCGTGGGTAAATACATAAGTGACAGGCACACCCATTAATGCAGAAAGACGAACAGCTGGACGTAAATAGTCACTAAAGACAAAGAATGTACCGCCATACACTTTTAATCCACCGTGAAGAGCCATACCATTCATTGCTGAAGCCATAGCAAATTCACGTACACCAAACCAAATATTACGACCTGCATAATTGTTACGAGAGAAATCCTCTTCTCCGTTTACGGTTGTCTTATTAGACCCCGCAAGATCCGCACTGCCTCCGAAGAAGTTTGGAACTTGTTTAGATAAAGCATTAATCATTTCACCAGAAGCTGCTCTTGTAGCAAGTTTGTCCTCTCCTGGTGTATATTGAGGAAGTTCTTTATCCCAATCAGAAGGAAGTTCCCCGTTGATAGCACGAGTAAATTCTTCTGCTAGTTCCGGATATGCTTCTTTGTACTGTTTTACTAAGTCATTCCATTTCGCTTCTGCATCTGCACCACGAGTTTGAACTTTCGTTTCAAAGTCCTGGTACACATCTTGTGGAACGTTAAATGGTTCGTGGCCCCACTTGTAATGTTCCTTAGTCAGATTCGCTTCTTCTTCTCCTAGTGGAGCACCGTGAGAAGCAGATTTTCCTGATTTATTAGGAGAACCATATCCAATTACAGTTTTCACTTCAATTAGAGTCGGTTGATCTGTATTAGCTTTTGCTTCTTCAATAGATTTGCGAAGTGCCGCAGTGTCATTGCCATCTTCAACGCGAATAACTTGCCAGCCATAAGCTTTGAAACGATCTTCTACAGACTCTGAGAATGAACGGTGTAAGTCACCATCTAATGAAATATCGTTGGAGTCATAAAGTACAACAAGTTTTCCTAGTCCTAAGTGGCCTGCTAGTGAAGCTGCTTCCTGAGAAACACCTTCCATTAAGTCTCCATCACCACAAATAGAGTACGTATAATGATCAACTACTTCAAAGTTATCTTTATTGTATTTTGCACTTAGATGAGATTCAGCCATAGCCATTCCTACAGCCATTGCTACACCTTGTCCTAGTGGCCCTGTTGTAGCTTCAACACCGTCTGTATGGCCATATTCTGGGTGACCTGGAGTTTTTGATCCCCATTGACGGAAGTTTTTAAGATCATCAATCGTTACGTTATAACCAGATAAATGAAGTAAGCTATATAGAAGCATGGAACCATGACCTGCTGATAAAACAAAGCGGTCACGATTGAACCAGTTAGAGTTTTTTGGATTATGCTGCATGAAATCAGTCCAAAGTGTATAAGCCATTGGAGCAGCACCCATTGGCATACCTGGGTGACCTGAATTAGCTTTTTCTACCGCATCAATAGAAAGTGTGCGGATCGTATTAATAGATTGTTGTTCTGTTTGATGTGTCATGAATTTGCCCCTTTCAATTTCGCATTACGCGAACTATGTACAGTCTAAATACTATAATGAAATCGTTTAAGTGACAAGCATTCCAAGAAAAAAGAGTCGAAAATTCTTTTTCTTGACTAGTTTAAATTGTGAGTATAAAGCCTTTCTTATGCATAGAACGGTTTTATGATTTGGAATTCCCCCTCAGCCACTTCTTTCTTGCACAGTAGAATAAAGACTTTGTTGAAAGGCTCGGGCCGTTGCGTTTATGAGTGTTTGGGATCGTTCGAAGAAAACTCGACTTCAGAGCCCACCCCACACTGAACTAAAGCTAATGGAAACATTCTCTCAGCTTCAAGTCTTCAAGCTTAGTGCCTTATCCTTGAATAAACCTTTTACAAAAAATAACATCTTTAACCTTTAACAAAGGGAAACAAAAAAACACACGAAGGATATTCGTGTGTTTGGATTAATGCTTTTTATTTCGTGCTTGTTCTTCTTTTAATTTCTCTGGTGTTACGTCATTTCCTTCAGGATCAACAACTTTCATACCTTTTAACTGGCTCTTGAAAGAATTACGAAAGTTTTTTAGATATTCTTGGCGTAGTTTTTGTTGTTCTTTTTGTTCAGTCATGGAAAGACCTTGTTGTTTCGATTTATGAGATAGCTCGTTAATTCGATTTAATTTATCTTGAGAAATCATTTACATGCTCCTTTACTTGTTAAACTCCAAGTAAAAAAGGCAAGGGTCCAAATTAGGATGCTTGCCTTTCTACTTCTTATATCGTAACGCGTTTAGGCGTTGTTTTCAAGTGAAACGAATTCTTTGTACCTTCTATGGACGGTTGCTTTGGATACATTAAACCCCATCCCTCTCAGAGTCGCTGCTATTTCATCGAACGTCAAATTGTTTTGACGTAATCGAACAGCCTCTTCAATTGGGAATTCCTTTCTTTCTCGTCCCTGTGCTAAATGCTGGTTAGAGAGATTTTGAGCTGGATTATAACCATTTTCTACAGCGCGCTTCATACCCCGCTTGATCTTTATATTATGTATTTTCCTCTGATACTCTTCTACAATCCCCACAATTTGCAACACCATTGAATCTGATTCTGACAAAGTGAGCTCTCCTTGATGAGAAACAGAATAAACAGGTACTCCGAGTTTTGTCAGTTGATGAAACAAGGCAATTTTCGTATTCCCCCGACCAAGCCTTGTTTCATCTTGAATGAGTAATAAATCCGCTTCGTTGTTAGAAAGTAATTCTAATACTTCTAGGATGCCGTCTCTTTCAATTTCATATCCACTTGCCTGTTCTTCTATAATTTTATAAATTTCAAATTGGTGTTCAGCCGCTAGTTCTTCTAGTTCAATTCGTTGACGTTTTAATGATGAGACTTGTGCTTCTTTTTCTGTGCTGACGCGACAATAGATGATAGCTTTCATATAATCTCCTTTTTTCTCTATCATATAAGGATATGCCTCATTCCGTAAAGATTAACTTGAAAGCAATCCAATATACATAAAGGCTAAACTGCCTGCAAATAGCAAGAAATACACTACGTCTAGTTTTGATAGATTTTGAAACATATTGATCGCCTCCAGAAAAATAAGAACTTTTGTTCGTGTCTAGTTCATATTATATACGAACATCCGTTCTTGTCAACTCTTTTTACGAACGAATGTTTGTATAACCTTTCCTACCATGGTATAATGACGGTAATAAATGATATGTACGAGGTGTAGAAAATATGACGAAACTATCAAAAAGGCAGGAAGCAATTTTAGATTTCATAAAAAACCGTGTACTAGAGAAAGGGTACCCACCATCCGTAAGAGAAATAGGAGAAGCTGTAGGGCTTGCCTCTAGTTCAACGGTACACGGGCATTTATCCAGGTTAGAGAAAAAAGGATACATTCGTAGAGACCCTACTAAACCTAGAGCAATTGAAGTGCTAGAATTAGAGGAGGAGTCAATAACAACTATCCCTAAAGGAGAAGCAACTTATGCTCCTGTCATTGGTAAAGTAACAGCAGGTATGCCTATTACAGCTATTGAGAATATTGAGGAGTATGTACCTCTTCCAGATACACTTGCAGCTCAAGATGACGATATATTTGTTTTGGTTGTTCAAGGAGAAAGTATGATTGAGGCAGGGATCTTAGACGGAGATATGGTTATTGTTCGCCGCCAGCAAACCGCTCAAAACGGAGATATCGTAGTCGCTATGACAGAAGATGACGAGGCAACCGTTAAGCGTTTCTTCAAAGAGTCGACCCATATTCGACTACAGCCAGAAAATGCAACGATGGACCCGATCATTGTGCAAAATGTAAGTATACTTGGTAAAGTAGTAGGGTTGTATCGCCATATCCACTAATATTAATTATGATTGCTCTCTCCAACCTCACTTTAAAATCATAATTATAAAAAGCATCGAAGTATAATTCGATGCTTTTTTATGAGCAAAAGTTTATTTGTTTTGTAATATGTTAACGTCCAACTTCTAGTAAACATAGAAACCTGATTACCATCACTAATTAAAATAATGCACACATAAAAACCCTCAACACCAATGGCATCGAGGGTTTTCAATCTTAGTAAGTTGATAAATACTGTTCGCGCTCCCATGGGTGAACCTGCGTACGGAACATATCCCATTCAATTTCTTTCGCTTCAATGAAATGTTCAAATAGATGTTCGCCTAGGGCTTTAACCATTGTTTCGTCTTTTTTAAGTAGTTCTAATGCATCAGAAAGCGTTGCTGGAAGGTCTTGAACCCCGTGTTTGACGCGCTCTTCTTTATCCATAACGTAAATGTTGCGATCTACTGGAGTTGGAGCTTTCAATCCGTTTTCTACACCATCAAGTCCAGCAGCTAATAGAACAGCCATAGCTAAATACGGGTTAGCAGAAGGGTCTACACTACGCACCTCAATACGCGTACTAATCCCACGAGAAGCAGGGATACGAATTAGGGGGCTACGGTTCTGACCGGACCATGCTACATAACAAGGTGCTTCATACCCAGGTACTAAACGCTTATAAGAGTTGACCGTTGGGTTCGTAACCGCTGTAAAATTCGTTGCATGCTTCACAATACCAGCGATAAACTGATAAGCTGTCGCACTTAATTGCTGATCGCCTTTTTCGTCGAAGAAGGAATTACCTCCATCTTTAAACAAGGACATATTACAGTGCATTCCTGAACCATTAACACCGAAAAGCGGCTTAGGCATAAACGTCGCGTGTAAACCATGTTTACGAGCAATCGTTTTTACTACCAGTTTGAATGTTTGAATGTCATCGCAATGTTTTAGAGCATCTGCATATTTGAAATCAATCTCGTGTTGGCCAGGAGCTACCTCGTGATGAGATGCTTCAATTTCAAAGCCCATCTCTTCTAATTCTAGTACAATGTCACGACGGCAATTCTCTCCTAGGTCAGTTGGAGCTAAATCAAAGTAACCACCTCGGTCATTTAGCTCCATTGTAGGTTCGCCCTTATCATCTAACTTAAATAAGAAGAATTCAGGTTCTGTACCTAAGTTAAAGGCCGAGAAACCAAGCTCTTCCATTTTCTTTAAGTTACGCTTCAAGTTATAGCGTGGACAACCTTCAAATGGAGTGCCATCTGGATTGTAGATATCACATATAAAGCGAGCTACCTTCCCTTTTTCAGATGTCCATGGAAAAACTACAAACGTATCAAGATCAGGGTACAAAAGCATGTCTGATTCTTCAATACGTACAAATCCTTCAATGGAAGACCCATCAAACATCATTTGGTTGTCTAGTGCTTTATCAAGCTGACTGTATGGAATTTCTACGTTTTTAATCGTTCCTAGTAGGTCTGTGAATTGTAATCGAATAAACTTAACATTCTCTTCTTGAATCTTCTCAAGGATCTGATCTCTCGTCAATTTAGCTGCCATAAGCGACTTTCTCCTCCCAGTATACATAAGTTTATATTAATGGAAGAATCGTGATAATTCTCCCTGACGCAACGAGGATTTGCCGAACCTGTTTGCTTGAAACAGTTCGTTTTTTAGCATCTTTCGCAACTCTTTCTCAGATAACTCTTCTCGTACTTCCTGAATCTCTTTCTCTGAGTATTCATTTTGTTGTTGAGGTTGCATTGACAACACTTGCTTAATACCCGCAAGGTTAACCCCTTTTTCAATTAGAGATTTAATTTCTAATAAACGATCTACATCATTGAACGAAAATAAACGTCGATTTCCATCAGAGCGAACAGGATGAATCAAATCATGTTCTTCATAGTACCGAATCTGCCTTGCAGAAAGGTCTGTAAGCGATTTTACAATCCCTATTGGGAATAGAGGCATCGATCTTCGTAGTTCATCATTCATGATTTAGCCCTCCTTATCGTAACGTTTATGTATCTTCATTGTATGTAATGATTCAAATTCTGTCAATACATGTTAGCTTTTTTTACATATTACCAAAAGCCTTTATGGCGCCAATGAAAGCCCATACACATTACGGGCTTTTTACTTTATCACTATAGCCTGACTCCCCATTTGCTTAAACGCTTCTTCAAATACGTGTCGATCTACCTTTTGATTTTTTTCTCCATATGGATTATTAATAAAGATATACTCTTCTGAGTATCCTGTAACAACAACACTATGAACACTAAAGCTTACATCAACCTTACCATGTGGTGTATTCCATGTTTTGAAGTCGTTAGTAGGAGCAAAATTTGCTGTGGTGATGACCCATATTGGCTTTCCAACCTTTACATATTTGTATAATGCCTCAGGATCACTCCCTGTTAAATCCACGGCTCGCTCTCCCACATATGACTTTGCAAGTTCATAAATAGGGCCATGGTAGACCGATAAACCAGGTCCATTTTCCATATCTCCTACAAAACCTTCATTTGGATTGCCCTTTAATCCATTCGAGTAAGTAAGGGGTACTCGATCAATTTGGTTTGCAAGCTCATTCTTTGTTACATCAACATTATGATAATTTAATACCATCGCTAAACTTGTTACCTCACACCCGTTGTATAGTCTCGGTTTATCCATTTGGTTTAGTAAGGGGACATTCAGAGGGTTTTTAAATGATTCACCTTTTAAAGATATGTACTCCTCTTCACCTTGAACTGTTGCGTATAAATCATAGTCTGTGACATTCCAACGTAGCTTTTGTGATAGCAGTTTACTAGATACATAGCTTATCTCCCCTGTTAGAAACAAAGGATCTAGAGTCTCGAAACTAACGGAATTTGACTCCATTTCTCTTACTATATTAGTTGTTGGTTCGTCTATAGAGGAAAATGAGGTGTTGAAAGTAAATGCTAAAATTACTGGGATAAATAGCCTTATATTATTCATACGTACTCCCTTATGCGCTAAATTACTCATAATTATAGCCCCTTTAAAAATAACAGGGGCTAATTTTAATGAATGTTAGGTTGTTTTACTATTCTGGTATTTTTAATAATCGTATTACTGCCATCTTAATTGCAATCTTCACGTGCGCATAAGTTAAACCACCCTGCACAAAAGCTGTATATGGCGGACGTATAGGACCATCTGCAGTTAATTCAAGACTGGCTCCCTGTACAAACGTCCCCGCTGCCATAATGACATCATGTTCATATCCAGGCATGTAACTTGGATATGGTGTCACGTGTGAGTTAATGGGTGATGCTTTTTGAATCTCTTGACAGAATGCAACCATTTGTTCGGCTGTATTGAAAGTAACTGATTGTATTAGGTCAGTGCGCTTAGCCTTATAATGGGGTGTTGTTATAAACCCGAGCTTCTCTAAAAATCGCGATGTAAAGACAGCCCCCTTCATTGCTTCACCTACGACGTGAGGTGCTAAAAAAAGCCCTTGATACATTTCCTGCAAACTGTGAAGGGTAGCCCCTGTTTCTTTACCTAAACCTGGTGCAGTCAATCGGTTAGCACATTGCTCGACTAGGTATGCCTTGCCTGCAATATAACCACCTGTTCTTGCTAATCCACCGCCAGGATTTTTAATTAGAGATCCCGCTATAAGGTCCGCTCCAACGTGAATCGGTTCTTGTTCTTCTGCAAATTCTCCGTAACAGTTGTCGACAAAAACGATTATTTCAGGGTTAATCTCTTTTACAAACTCAATCATCTCTTTTATTTCAGCTATTGTAAATGAAGGTCGGTCTGCGTATCCCTTTGAACGCTGAATTCCAACCACTTTTGTTTGAGGAGTTATTGATTTTTGGACTTCTTGGAAATCAACTGTTCCACTCTCTAGAAGATCGATATGTTGATAGCCAATATGAAAATCTTTCAGAGATCCATTGCCTGAACCTCTCACTCCGACGATTTCTTCTAATGTGTCATATGGAGCTCCGGTTATATATAAAAGTTCATCATTTGGTCTTAACAAGCCAAATAACGAAATGGTAATGGCATGTGTTCCTGAAACAATTTGAGGGCGTACAAGAGCGTCTTCTCCCCCAAAAACGTCTGCGTAAACCTGTTCTAATTTATCTCGTCCCATATCATCGTATCCATACCCAGTAGTTGGGTTAAAGTGGGAATCACTTACCTGCTGGTCTCTAAACGCTGATAAAACCCGTTCTTGATTATGCTCGACAAGTCTATTGATTGAATCGTGAATATCCTTACTATCAAGTTCTGCTTCTAATGCTAATTGTTCTAAATCAAGTTTTTCCATGTTCTATTCTTTTTCCCCTCTGCGGTTGTTCTTTAGTTGATGGTAAAGTGGATGCTCTGTGTCTATCCACCCCTTCAAAAAGTATTTTTCATCGTCTTCAAGAAAATCACGTTCTTTCACTATTGAATTTGACTCAACACGATGAAGAAAGTCACTCTCAGAAGCATGAATATAAATTTGGAACGGTTCCCACTCTTCTATAATGACCTCTTCGATTTTATCTAAAAGACGCTTTAAGTCAATTGGATCATGTGCACTAATCGTTACTGCAGGCATTGTTGCAGGGAAGAAATTCGCATCCAAAAGATCACGTTTATTGTATACCGTTAACATCGGTAAATGATCCGCTCCTAAATCTGTTAAAAGCTGATGAACGGTTTTCTCATGTTGAATGTGATCAGGATGGGAGGCATCGACCATATGCAAAATAAAATCTGCTTCTGTTACTTCTTCTAACGTTGAACGAAAAGCTGCTATTAACGTTGTTGGCAAATCTTGAATAAACCCTACTGTATCAGATAAGAGTGACCTGAACCCCGAAGGCAACTGGATCTGACGTGTAAGTGGGTCGAGAGTTGCAAATAATTGATTTTCTTCAAAGGATTCACTGTTGGTCAGACGATTGAAAAGAGTAGACTTACCCGCATTTGTGTATCCGACGACCGCTATCTGAAAAGCGCGATTTTCTTTACGGCGCTTTCGGTATTGATTACGTTGGCTTACTACTTGTGATAAACGCAGTTTAATATCATCTATACGGCGCCTGATGTGTCGGCGATCCGTTTCAAGCTTTGTCTCACCAGGACCACGTGTTCCAATACCACCACCGAGCCTCGACATATTCTTCCCCTGTCCATAAATACGGGGTAGCATGTACTGAAGTTGAGCAAGCTCAACTTGTAGCTTACCTTCCTTTGTATTCGCTCTTCTTGCAAATATATCAAGGATAAGCTGGGTTCGATCGATGATACCTACATCCAGATAATCTGCCAATTTACTCATTTGACCTGGTGATAACTCATCATTGAAAATAACAAGTCCTATGTCATTCGTTTCTAAATACTCTTTTATCTCTTGTAATTTTCCTTCCCCTATATAAAGGGCAGGGTGTATTTTGTTTCGCTTTTGAACGAAAATTTTATGTACTTGACCATGAGCGGTTTCTGTTAAAGATTGTAATTCTTCAATAGAAGAGTGGAAGCGCTCTTCGTCTGTATTTGGTAATTGGCAAGCTACTATGACTGCTTGTTCCATGACAACATCCCTCAACTTTCTAATCGTGCTCCTATCATAACACAGACCTTTTTTAAAGCGAAATGAGAACATTATTCTGATAAACAAAAAGGAGCCCCTCTCTATCGAGGAGCATACTTAGGTTTTCGTTTGAAAAATTAAATCTTGACCTGTTATTTGCATAAGTTCTGATGCGGAAAAGCGATTTTGCTTCATGATTCGCATCGCTTGTTTGCGTATAGACTGTTCAATAACGTTTCGAATATAACGCCCATTCGAGAAGCCGCCCCCTCGTTGTTGTTGCATTCGGATTAAGTGATCTTTAAGCTTCCATTCTGCGTCTTTTGAGAATTCGTATTCTCGTTCAGCAGCCATTTGCTTAGCAATCGTCATGAGCTCATCAATAGAATAATCTTTAAAATCTAATATAATCGGAAACCTTGACTGCAATCCTGGATTTAAGCGCAAAAACCGATCCATTTCATCAGGGTAACCCGCTAGAATCAGAATAAAATCGTTATGATGGTCTTCCATATGTTTCACTAATGTATCGATGGCTTCTTTACCGAAATCTTTCTCCCCGCCTCGAGCCAATGAATAAGCTTCATCTATAAATAAAACTCCACCCATCGCCTTTTTTACAAGTTCCCTTGTCTTCTGAGCCGTATGTCCAATGTACTCTCCGACAAGATCCGCACGTTCAGCTTCAATAAAATGACCTTTAGAGAGAACATTCATCTCATGAAAAAGTTCAGATATTTTTCGCGCCACTGTCGTTTTACCTGTACCTGGATTTCCTTTAAATAACATATGAAGCACCTGCTTAGAAGGCTTAAGGCCTGCTTCCTCTCGCTTCTGATTCACATAAATACTAGCATAAATTTCTTTAACCGTGGATTTTAAATGGTCGAGTCCGATAAATTCTTCAAATTGTGTATCTATACGTTGAAAAGGATTCGTTGCATAAGAAGTTGCCGCAATTTCTCTATGTTCGACCGCTTGATGTTCCCTATCATGAAACATAATATTGATTTGACCATTCTTTTTATAGGTCACTTGCGTATCCAATAGGATCACCCCTTATTCACTGTCAGTATACGCAATCATAAGGAGGGGTGTGACAAATGCCTATATTTTTTAACTACTGAATAAAGAACAAGATTTCACCATTCAGGCATTGCAAAAGGAACTTAACATACCGATTCATATGTAAAAGGAATCACGAAAAAATAAGAAAAAACGGACCCCATAACAGAGTCCGCTTTCAGCTTATTCTTTATCTAGCGTGATGGTCTTAGATGGAGCAAATGTAGAGATCGCATGCTTAAAGATTAATTGTTGCTTTCCGTCTGTTTCTAACATTACGGTGAAATTATCGAAAGCTTTAACGACTCCGCGAAGTTGGAAACCGTTAAGCAAAAATACTGTTACTTGAACATGTTCCTTACGTAGAGTATTTAAAAATTGATCTTGGATATTCACTGTTTGAGCCATGAATCTTCCTCCTCTTTTCTATCTGTGCTTACTATAATTCTATATTTGATTCAGCTTTCCTGCTAAATCGCTTAAAATTTCTTCAAACTTTTCTGCCGCTGTTTCTAATGAAATTTCATACCAATTTACGTCCATCTTATTTCGGAAATATGTAAGTTGGCGTTTTGCATAGCGGCGTGAATTTTGCTTTAAAGCTTCCACGGATTCTTGTAGGAGTTGTTGATTGTGCAAATAAGGAAGGAACTCCTTATAGCCAATTGCTTTCATACTTTGAGCACCTTCGTACCCTTGTTGTACGAGACGAGTCACCTCAGAGAGCAATCCATCTTCAATCATATCATCTACGCGCTTGTTAATCCGTTCATAAAGTGTTTCTCTCTCCATATTCAAGCCTATTAATATAGGATTGTACGGAGAGGTAGGCTGTTGAGTTGCTTGGTATTCACTTATAGTCATACCTGTTAATTCATGGACCTCAAGAGCTCGTATTACTCTTCTTATATTATTCGGATGAATCTTAGAGGCCTGCTCTGGGTCAATCTCCTTCAGACGATTAAAGTAGGGCAAAACCCCTTCTTCTTCTATCTTTTTTTCAAGATTATGTCTGAACTGATCATCTCGAGCTGTCTCAGAAAATTGAAAATTGTACAATACCGATTGAATGTAAAGCCCTGTCCCACCAACGATAATGGGAAGCTTCCCTCTATCTGAAATTTCCTCTATGTATCGGGATACTTTATCTTGAAATTCTGCCACAGAGAATTCATCTCCAGGGTCTTTAATATCAATCATATAATGAGGAACTCCGTTCATTTCTTCTTGGGTCACTTTCGCAGTTCCAATATCCATTCCCTTATAGATTTGCATTGAATCCCCACTAATGATCTCCCCATTAAAGCGCTTAGCGACCTGAATGCTCAATGAAGTTTTCCCTACTGCTGTTGGCCCGACAATCGCCACAACTGGTTGTTTCATTTTGATGCCTCACTTTGTTAAACGAACAATTGTTCTTTCAAGTTTTTTGCTATCGTTATTATACATGTTCCACACTAGAAAATAAAGCAATGTAAAAGTCTACATCGCCCTCTGAAGTACTGATTAGCAAAAAAATCTAATTTTTATCATAACCAACATAGATTATTCAAATAAAAAAGCGAACGATCCTTAGAAGGATACAGTCCGCTTTTTTCGTAATTACATCACACGTTTAAACATTTTTTCCATTTCATACTCAGAGAAGTGGACGATAATAGGGCGACCGTGAGGACATGTAAACGGATCTGTTGATTCCCTTAAGTCATCAAGCAGACGTTTCATATCCTCATGATTCAGATAATGATTTGCTTTAATGGATCGTTTACAGCTCATTAAAATGGCCGCTTCCTCACGTAAAGAAGTAATGTTAACCTTATTTTCATTTAATACTTGATCTACCATCTCTTCAATAACTTCTTGTTCATGTCCTTTTGGAAACCATTGTGGGTGCGATCGAACAATAAAGGTTTGCTCTCCGAATGGTTCAAGAAACAACCCTACATGCTGTAACTTTTCCATGTGCTCTTGGATCAAAATGGCTTCAGGCTTTGTGAAATCAAAAGTCATTGGCATGAGTAATTCCTGAACTTCATTAGTCGTCTGACCCAATTTGTCGCGGAAAAACTCATATTTAATTCGCTCTTGTGCTGCGTGCTGGTCAATAATATAAAGACCCTTTTCATTTTGTGCAAGAATATAGGTCCCGTGTAACTGACCAATTGGATAAAGAATGGGTACGCGATGTGTTGGCTCTACCACAACTTCTTTTTCCTCCTGCTCTTTTTCTATTGGTTCAGGCTCTAGTGAATCTGTTTCAAGGTCAGGTGTTGTTGCCTTTTTACCCACCTCTGCATAATCAGAAGTTTTACTTTCTTTCATCCACTCTGGTTCTTCTCGTGTAGAATCAGATTTCACAGGAGCCACAGGTGGTTCTGACACAAAGGGAGTAGGTCGTTCTTCAAAAGAAAAGCTTCCTTGAACAGAAGAATCTTTTTCTTTCGCTCGCTTTGGCTTCTGTTCAACTTCTGGTATAAGAGTCTCCTTTCTGAAAACACTCGTAACAGCTTCCTGTACGGCGTCGAAAAGCTCTTTTTCTTTACTGAAACGAACTTCTAATTTAGCTGGATGAACGTTTACGTCCACCAAATAAGGGTCCATTTCAATTTGCAGAACTACAAGGGGATACCGTCCGATTGGGAGGAGAGTATGATACCCTTGCAAAACGGCTTTATTAACAGCTGGGTTTCTTATATACCGGCCATTTACGATTGTAGACATGTAGTTCCTTGACGCTCTTGTAATCTCAGGCTTAGCTATATAGCCAGTAATGGTAAAGTCCAACGTTTTTGCTTCAATGGGAATCATTTTTTTAGCTGTAGACATACCATAAATTTGAGAGATCACTTGAAGAATATCTCCTCTTCCAGTCGTTTGGAACAACCGCTTCCCGTTATGATAACACTCAAAGCGGACTTCTGGGTGAGATAGAGCCATACGGTTCATAACATCTGTAATGTGTCCAAGTTCCGTATGAATGGTTTTCATATACTTTAGTCTTGCTGGGGTATTAAAAAAGAGCTCATCAACCGTAATTTCTGTACCTTGTCTGGCATCGCTTTTATCTTTATCTTTTAAAGCTCCGCCCTCTAAATAAAGTTTCGTTCCAGCTTCTTTACCTGTTGATGTTTTAACAGTTAAACGACTGACAGCTGCAATACTAGCTAGGGCTTCTCCTCGGAAACCAAGTGTTTTCACGCGAAAAAGCTCATTCTCGTGTGTAATTTTACTAGTAGCATGACGTAAGAAAGCTCGTTCACTATCTTCCTCGCTCATGCCTTTTCCATTATCCATGATCTTAATTTTGGAGAGACCGGCTTCCTCTAGTTCCACCTTCACCCAAGTACTTCCTGCGTCAATGCTATTCTCAACTAGTTCTTTAACGACCGATGAGGGACGTTCTACTACTTCACCTGCTGCAATTTTATTCGCTAAAGTGTCAGGCATTTGATGAATAGTCGCCACTTGACCTCCCCCTTTCTTATTTCTTCAATTGCTTTTGTAACGTGTAAAGATGATTCATCGCTTCAATGGGATTTAATTCTAAAAGATCGAGCTCTGATAATTGCTTTAACACCTGATCTTGAGCAGAACTTTTTTCAGGCTGCTGTTTTGTTTCTTTAACCGAAACTGGCTCTTCCTTGAATAAAGATAACTGCTCATCTGGTTCGTTTGCCAATGTCTGTTTTAATGGTGCTTTATGCCCTTCATCAGAAGAACCTTCCAAATGAGCGAGAATTTCGTTAGCACGATTGATTAGCCCTTCAGGCAAGTCCGCAAGTTGAGCTACGTGAATGCCGTAACTCTGATCTGCCGCTCCGTCTTGAATTTGGTGAAGGAATACCACACGACCATTGTATTCTTCCGCACGGACATGAACATTTTTTAAATGGTTAAGTTGTTCGTCAAGAGCTGTCAGCTCGTGGTAGTGCGTTGAAAACATGGTTTTAGCATGAATATGGTTGTGAATATGCTCAACAATAGCTTGAGCTAGAGCCATACCATCATATGTGCTCGTCCCTCTTCCGATTTCATCGAGCAAAATCAAACTTTTATCTGTAGCACGCGTTAAAGCATGTTTAGCTTCTAGCATTTCCACCATGAACGTACTTTGTCCAGAAACAAGATCGTCGGCTGCACCGATCCTTGTAAAGATCTGATCAAAGATTGGAAGTCTTGCAGATTCGCATGGGACAAAGCAACCAATTTGCGCCATTATTGCCGTTAATGCCAGTTGTCGCATATACGTACTTTTACCACTCATGTTTGGACCAGTTATGAGTAAGATATCTGTCTCTTCAGGCATATCTACATCATTTGGAACAAACGTATCATTTTGCATAACTTTCTCAACTACCGGGTGACGGCCTTTTTCAATGGACACTTCTCTCCCGTCAACAATAGAAGGTCTAGTGTACTGGTACTCTTCACTGACTGTCGCAAACCCTTGTAACACGTCTATTGCGCTAATTTGTTCTGCAAGAATTTGCAATGGGCGAATAAAGTTTTTCACCTGATCCCGAACTTCTATAAATAAATCATATTCAAGTTCAACACTTTTCTCTTGAGCTTCAAGAATGAGTGTCTCTTTTTCCTTTAATTCAGGTGTAATATACCTCTCAGCATTGGCAAGTGTCTGCTTTCGCTCGTATCGCCCTTCAGGAAGAAGGTGGATATTAGCTTTAGTCACTTCAAGGTAATAACCAAATACACGGTTATATCCTATTTTCAGCTTGCTAATACCGGTTTCCTGTCTCTCTTTCTGTTCGAGTTGGGCAATCCATTGCTTCCCGTTTCTGGCCGCATCACGGTAATCGTCTAACTGGCCATTGTAGCCGTCTTTTATAAGCCCACCTTCTTTCACTGTAATAGGTGGTGCATCCATAATTGCTTTCTCTAAAAGGTCATGAACATCATCTAAGGGTTGGAGTTGTTCAGATAGTTCTTTTAATTCAGGTTTACCAAATGAAGCAAGTAATGACTTTATTTCCGGTACACGGCCAATTGATTGCTTCAGTTGAACAAGATCACGCGCATTTACATTTCCATAAGCAACTCTACCAGCTAGACGTTCTAGGTCATACACTGACTTTAATGACTCTCTGAGCGTTTCTCTTTCAAAGAATTGCTCCATAAAGCCTTCTACCTGGTTGTAGCGTTCTTCAATGCTTTCCTTACGAAGTAACGGACGCTCGACCCATTTCTTAAGTGTACGCGCTCCCATGGATGTGACTGTTTTATCGAGCACCCAAAGAAGACTCCCTTTCTTTCCTTGCTTACGGATCGTTTCCATAAGTTCGAGATTACGTTTTGAGTACATATCGAGTGTCATATATTCTTTAAGCTGGATTTGGTATACAGGCTTAAGATGGTCAAGTGATCGCTTCTGAGTGTCTTGGATATAGTTAAATAATTGACCGAACCCAGTAATCAGACGCTCATCTTGCAAGTTTTCTACAAGAGATTGAAAGCTTTTAGGAATGGCATTCTCTTCTTGTTTTGAAATCGTTACACCAAGACGGTCTTGCAAGGCTTTTTGATTTTCTTCATCATAATTTGGTGGGACGATAATTTCTTTTACAGGGCGATTAAACAATTCACTTAGCACACCGTCAAATCCATCTTCTAATAAAGCAATACTGTTTTCTCCGGTTGTTAAATCGTTATAAGCTACTACATACGTCTGTTGATTAAAGGGCGTAATAGAAGCCAAGTAATTATTCTCATCTTCAGAAAGCATCGCTCCCTCCATCACGGTACCGGGAGTTACAAGTTGAACAACTTCTCGTTTCACTACCCCTTTTGCTGTTTTTGGGTCTTCCACTTGTTCACATATTGCTACTTTATATCCTTTTTCAATTAATGTTTTTATATAATTTGCTGAAGAGTGGTAAGGAACTCCGCACATTGGAATGTTCCCTCCATCACGACTTGTTAATGTAATTTCTAATTCCTGAGCGGCTTTCGTTGCATCTTCATTAAACAACTCATAAAAATCGCCTAAACGGAAAAATAAAAAGGCATCTTGATATTGCGCCTTAATTTGCATATATTGCTGCATCATTGGTGTTTGCTTTGCCATAAAGAATCCTCCACGAACGAATTTCAATTACATCACATTATAGCATATCAAGAACCATTCTAACGACCGAATCATACTGGAAACCGAATACTATTCCGCTGTAAAGGACAGAAGGGTGTCTGACACCCTTCTGTCCTTTACAGCAAAAAAGACCTGACACTTGTCAGGTCTTCTTCGAGCGTTATTCTTCTTCGTCTTGTGCGAGAAAATCTGGATTAACATGTGAAAAATCATCACTTGAGACATCATATCCCCAGTCATCTTCATCACATACACAGCCATCTGGGTCGACTTTAACACAGATTTTTGTCTCACCTATGACTTCGACAATGAATTCCCGCTCAACATCAACGATAATTTTATGTCCTTGGTGCGCAATGCGTGCTTCTAAACAGTTTGGTTGTTGCACGACACGAGCAATGACCTCAAAGTCACAGTCAAGACAGTTTTCATCCTTAATGGATAAAGGCACCTTATCACAGTAATGTACTTTCTCTGTAACGACTTCTGTCTTTGTATTATCGCTGTACGAATACCATACATTGATTTCGTAACTACCAGAAACCTCAACGTAATCGCCCTTTTTCTTTGCATTATAAATGTGGTTAATTACCCAGCATCCTAGAATGCTTGTTGGGCGATGAGATGGTGTTACAGTATTTGTGTCCTGGATAAACTTCCTACCCTTTCCACATACCGCTTTTGTAATAATCTCACGATACTCCTGATCAAATAACGACATGAGAGCCCAACCTCCTCCTTCTTTGTTCACTCACATACTATGCGAGACATTAGCCCGAAGTGCACAGATCATAAAGATAAATCAATAATCATGGCAGGTTGAAACTTTAGTTCCTACTTCATTCTATGCAAGAGCCTAGAAAAATGTACGAAAAGTTTTATAAGCAATAAAAAAGAGCACTCTCTTTCTTCGAGAGTACTCTTTCACCTCATTCATTAATGATCACAAGAACCACCTGATTGGACTGCAGAACCTGTTGTACCTTCCAACAAATCGCCACCTGTGTCACGAATAATTTGGTTTGTGACTTCATTAGCGATCGTATTCGTCACACTTTGCAAGAAGTCATTAACGGATGATTGCGTTTGTTTGAATTCTTCCACAACCGGAATTGCATCTAATTCGGCTTGAAGACGATCAATTTCTTTCTCTACTTTCTTCTGAGCTTCTGTTTTTTCATAGTATTGAAAGTTCACAGCTTGCTTTTGAAGAGATTTAATACGACTGATATATTCCTGAACCTTTTTATTTTCATTTAACTTTGCTTCCACTTGCTTAAAACGCTCAATTTCTGGCGTTTCTACGATTTTATGCGCTAGGCTTTGAGCTTGTTGAATGACTTCACTACGAGTATATGTTGACATTTATTTCACCTCTGCTGCTTCGACCATTTCTCCGTCCAGCGACCATGTTTTGGCTTTTGTCACCCTAACAGGGACAATTTGACCAATAATGGATTTTGGACCACGGAAATTCACGAGCTTATTTTTATCTGTATGCCCAGCAAGTACATCAGGGTTATTCTTACTCTCCCCTTCTACTAACACATGGACAATTTGATTTTCATACTTCTTCATTGCTTGAGCGGATTGATGATTAATAACAGCATTCAGCCGCTGTAAGCGCTCTTTTTTCACTTCCATAGGAACGTTATCCTGCATCTTCGCTGCTGGAGTTCCTTCTCTTGGAGAGTAAATGAACGTATAAGCACCTTCAAATCCAACTTCTTCAACGAGACTTAACGTTTCCTGAAACTGATCTTCAGTTTCGTTAGGGAATCCGACAATAATATCAGTAGTCATCGTTGCATTTGGCATTGCTACTCGAATCTTATCTACGAGTTCAAGATAGCGTTCGCGTGTATATTTACGCGCCATGATCTTAAGAACTTCTGAACTTCCAGATTGAACAGGTAAATGGATATGATCGAGTAAGTTTCCACCTTGAGCTAATACTTCAATCAATCGGTCGTCAAAATCACGAGGGTGAGAGGTTGTGAAGCGTACTCGTGGAATATCGATCTTATGGATCTCATTCATTAAGTCACCAAGACCGTATGTCATATCCTCGAAATCTTTCCCGTAAGCATTCACATTTTGACCAAGTAAAGTGACTTCTTTATACCCTTGAGCCGCCAATTGACGCACTTCCTGAATAATATCCTCAGGGCGACGACTTCGTTCTTTGCCTCGTGTGTATGGAACAATACAGTATGTGCAGAACTTATCACAACCATACATAATGTTCACCCACGCTTTTATATTTCCTTTACGTTGTCTTGGAAGGTTTTCTACAATGTCTCCTTCTTTTGACCATACTTCAACGACCATTTCTTTCCCAAATAGCGCTTCTTTCACTAAGTATGGAAGACGATGGATATTATGTGTACCAAATATTAAGTCTATGAATTGGTGCTTTTGTAAAATACGATTTACGACGGACTCTTCCTGGGACATGCACCCACATACACCCAAAAGCAAGTCTGGTTTCTCACGCTTCAAGGATTTTAAGTGGCCAATCTCACCAAACACTTTGTTCTCAGCGTTTTCTCGGATTGCACACGTGTTAAGTAAAATGATATCCGCTTCTTTTTGATCACTTGTAGATTCATAGCCCATATCTGTTAAAATACCAGCCATTACTTCTGTATCGTGTTCATTCATTTGACATCCATATGTTCGAATAAGGAATTTCTTACCGTTCCCTAATCCTTTTAAATCTTCAGGAATGTCAAAATCATAATGAACACTTACATCTTCTTTTCCGCGTTTCTTTGCGCTTTTTAAAGAAGGGGGTTGATAAGTCGTTTCAAAATATTTAGCAAAGTCTTCTGTTGTCTTTTCTTTTAAAGGTTTATCCTGAGCAGGCTTGTCTCGTTCAGGTTGTTGAATGGAACTCATTTCTTTTCGTTGCTGTTCATTCATTCAGAGAACTCCTTTCACACTGTCTCTAATTGTAATATTATATCAGTCTCTGACCTTAAAATAAAAGAAAATTTAGTGAACATATGTAGAAAAGAATAAGAAAAAGGCCTATCCCTTTACAGGAACGGCCTTTTCACAAAGAATCGTTTGTTACAGCTTACAAAATGCCAAGCGTTTTTCCAGCCCGTTCGAATGCATTGAGTGCTTCCTGCAGTTCTTCTTTTGAATGTTCAGCTGTTACAATCGTACGAATTCGCCCTTTACCTTTAGGAACAGTAGGGAACACAATTCCTTGAGCAAAGACACCCTCATTAAATAATTCATCTGAGAATTTATGCGTTAACGCGTCATCACCAATCATAACGGGAGTAACTGGGGTTTCACTAATCCCTGTATCAAACCCAAGTTCTTTCAAACCATCTTTAAAGAATTTCGTATTATCCCAAAGCTTTTGAATTAACTCTGGTTCCTCTAGCAAAACATCAATTGCTGCATCACACGCCGCCGTTACAGCAGGGGGATGAGATGTACTAAATAAAAATGGTCGTCCTTTATGGATTAAATATTCTTTTAATGTTTGGGAGGTAGCTACATAACCCCCAAGGACACCAATAGCCTTGCTTAAAGTTCCTACTTGGATATGTACTCTACCATCTAATCCAAAATGGTTTACAGTACCTCTTCCATTCTCACCAAGCACACCACTAGCGTGAGCATCATCCACCATAATAAGTGCATCATACTTCTCAGCAAGCTCTACAATTTCTGTTAAAGGAGCAATATTTCCATCCATAGAGAATACACCATCTGTTACAACAAGTCGTGTACGGTATTCACTTGATTCTTTCAACTTGGCTTCAAGTGACTCCATATCTACATGCTTGTAGATCTTTCTTGCAGCTTTCGTTAAACGAATGCCGTCAATAATAGAAGCATGATTCAATTCATCTGAAATGACAACATCCTGGTCATTCAACATAGAAGATAATACGCCTTGGTTTGTTGTGAAACCAGATTGAAAAACAAGAGCTGCTTCCGTATGTTTAAACTTGGCTAATTTACGTTCGTACTCTTCATGCATCGAAAGTGTGCCAGCGATTGTACGAACTGATCCAGTTCCAACACCATACTCTTTAACCGCATCTTCAGCAGCTTGCTTAAGCCTAGGATGTGAGGTTAACCCAAGATAGTTGTTAGAAGACAGTTGGATAACATCTTTCCCTTTAATCGTTACACGAGAGCCTTGTGCAGATTCGAGCGGAATCAGTTCTCTGAACGTCCCTTGGTCTTTCATTTCCTCTAGTTCTGTTTGTAAATGTTCAAAACCTTTCATAACGTAAAAACCTCCTAAATTATTATGGATGTAATACAACTTTGCCGCATTTACCTTCATTCATTAACTCAAACCCCTTACGGAAATCTTCAAGAGGTAAGTGGTGAGTAAGAATCGGCGTTACATCAACTTGCTTAGATTGCAAGAGTCTAGAAACCTGTTGCCATGTTTCAAACATTTTCCTACCCGTAATTCCTTGCACTTGAATGCCTTTAAATACCACATCATTTGTAATATCAATGTGAACAGGTTGTACAGGCAAGCTTAAAATTGAGACCCTGCCACCGTTTGTTATCATTTTAAATCCCTGATCCATAGCAACTGGATGCCCACTCATTTCACAAACAACATCTACACCATGCCCATTAGTAAGGTCTTTTGCACGTTTAACAGGGTCCTCATTTCCGGAATGGATGGTTATGCTTGCTCCCATTTTTTCGGCTAGTTCTAACCGATAAGGGTTTACATCAAATGCTAATACGAGTGAGGCACCTGCAGCTTTAGCTACGCCAACAGCCATGAGACCTATTGGACCACACCCAATGATTGCTACCGTTTTCCCAGCAACGTCTCCATTTAAAACAGTATGTACAGCATTCCCCATAGGCTCTTGAATAGAGGCCATATCTACTGGCATATCGTCAGGGTTTTTCCACATATTCTCTTCAGGTAAAGCAACATATTCTGCAAAACACCCTTGAGTATCGACTCCAATAATCTTAGTGTTTTCACAAATGTGGAATTGGCCTGTTAAACATTGTGGGCATTGATGACATACGATATGCGTTTCTGCACTAACATAATCTCCTACTTGTACCTTCGTTACTTTTTCTCCAACCTCGACAACTTCTCCTGCAAATTCATGCCCAAATACATATGGTGGATTAACACGACTCTTCGACCATTCATCCCAATTATAAATATGGACATCCGTCCCGCAAATAGACGTTGCTTTCACTTTTATTAGAACATCTAAATCTCCAACTGCCGGGATCTCTACTTCTGCTAATTCAGCTCCCGGTCCCCTTTTACTCTTTTTTATTGCCTTCATTTTTCCATTCATGATGAACAACATCTCCTTATTGAAACTCCCTTTAATACTATTAATACCATAAAAATAGCCATTAATCTAGTATCAATTTTAATGTTGTCCTCCTGATAAGGACAAATGAACACCGTTAGAAAACGTTTTCAAAATTTATATATTTAACATCATTTTCACTTCCTCGGGAACTTTCGTATGAAATTTTCATAACAGACCCTTCTCACTATATCTTGCGGGAATTGATTAACAACAATTTGCGATAGGAAAGATTCATAATCTGTATAATCTTCAAGACCTGTAACCACTTTATCTGTCCCATCAAAGTCAGACCCGAAACCCAGGGAGCACTCACCGCCAAGGTTAATAATATGTTTCATATGACGAATAACATCTTTCCTATATGCCTCTAAAGTTAAGTTTAGAAATTCCGTTACATACGTTACACCTATAAAGGCTTCCCTCTCTATTAACGCTCTTAATTGAGCATCGTTTAAGTTTCTCGGGTGTGCAGCAACAGCATATGCATTTGAATGACTTGCCATTAGGAAGTCAGCAACTTGCAAGGTATCCCAAAAACCTTTATAAGAAATATGAGATACGTCTGTCCATATCTGCTCTTTATTTAAATAGCGAATGACATCTCTACCGAAATCCGTCAAACCCGCTCCTCTTGTCTCGCCTATCCCATCTGCAACCGCATTTCCTTGATTCCACGTTAAACCAACTGCCCTCACCCCTAACTGAACAAGTGCCTTAAGACGACTCAATTGATCCCCTATGGGGTGACAGCCTTCAAGCGTTAAGACAGCACCTCTTTCATTAGGCCCTAAAGAAAGAAGATCATCTTGATCTTTTATCCAGACAATCTTTTCATAAGGATCTACTATACGTTCTTTAAATAATTGAACCATCTCTAAAGCTACGTCAAACTGGCTAGCATGAGAGACTGTTTCAGGAACAAATATAGCAAAGCATTGCACCTTAACCGGAGAAGCCATCCATTTCTCATAATTCACTTGTAAATCAGAACTATTAAAGAAAGAACGTTCAGGTTTTTCCCACAACTTCCATAACACATCACAATGAGCATCAATAATCATGGTGTACCTCCTTGTTGTCCTACTATTTATCAAACTCGTAAAAGATCTATAATATCAAAAAAAGTAAACTATAAAAAAAGGCCCCTTAAGAGGATTCTAATTCAATCACTAGATTGATCTAGATTCATACCTAAGTGAGCCCTATTTATATAAACTAGTAGGAAAAATCGTTTCAAGCATATAAAAGGGGTGTCCCAAAAAAGAATAGGGGACACCCTGTTTATTCAATTACCTTGGCTCAACAATGAGTTTAATAGCCGTACGTTCTTCCTCGTCAATCATGATATCCGTAAAGGCAGGGATACAAATCAGATCAACACCACTCGGAGCAACGAATCCTCGAGCGATTGCTACCGCTTTCACGGCCTGGTTAAGGGCACCAGCTCCGATAGCCTGAATTTCTGCTGAGCCGCGTTCTCTTAGCACGTTCGCAAGTGCACCTGCTACAGAATTAGGGTTAGATTTTGCTGAAACTTTTAATATTTCCACTACTAGTTCCTCCTTCGTAACCTAAGATTCTTCCATTTCTACTATATTCATGGAGTTGAAAAGTTATTCCCTCCTATTATGAACGAATTTTTCTAAAAATTCAAATAATCAGCTAAAAAATGGATGATCATCGTTAATTAGAATTCGTTCAACTTTACGTGCTTTTCCGGAGGAGGCATCCACATCAACAAGGAATGCACTTAGTTGTGTTCTTCCCGTTTTTGGAACTTCAAAACGTACTGGTAAATTTGTAAGAAATTTCTTGATGACCGCTTCTTTGTCCGTACCTAAAATCTCATCATATGGACCCGTCATTCCTACGTCCGTTATATAAGCTGTGCCATCAGATAGAATACGGTCATCTGCGGTCTGAACGTGAGTATGTGTTCCTACCACCGCACTTACGCGACCATTTAAATACCAAGCTAGTGCTTGCTTCTCAGAAGTTGCTTCAGCATGAAAATCTACAAATATAAGGTCTGTTCGTTTCTTAGCCTGCTTAACTAATTCATCCGCTTTTTTAAACGGATCATCTAAGGGTTGCATAAAGGTTCTGCCTTGCAAGTTAATAATAGCTAACTCTACACCATTATCTTTTACAAACATAATACCATCCCCAGGCGTTCCTTCAGGGAAATTAGCTGGGCGAATCATCTTATCAGCATCATCAATGAAATCAAAAATTTCTTTTTTATCCCAAGCGTGATTCCCTAATGTAACAGCTTGAGCTCCAAGTTCAAGAAACTTTTGATAGATCTTATGATTAATTCCTTTACCAGAAGCAGCGTTTTCCCCATTAATAATAGTGAAGTGTGGTTGGTAAGAGTTTTTTAATTTAGGTAAGTAATCTTCTACCATTTGGCGGCCCGGTGAGCCTACTACGTCTCCAACGAATAATATTTTCATGTTTAGTCCCTCTCTTATTTCGTTTCATTCAGTGATACACAGTCATGTTGGAAGTTCAAATGACTTAGTGGCTGTTTTTAGTATTATACATAGGTTTAGACATAAAATAAAGCGACCCTTTGGGTCGCTTTATTATTTTGCATATTCAACCGCTCTTGTTTCACGAACAACGGTTACTTTTATATGACCTGGGTAATCTAACTCACCTTCAATACGATTTCTTATATCTCTAGCAAGTTGAACGGACTTCAAGTCATCGATTTCTTCCGGCTTCACCATAATACGAACTTCTCGTCCTGCTTGAATGGCAAAGGATTTCTCAACGCCATCATAGGACTCAGAAATCTCTTCAAGCTTTTCTAAGCGCTTAATATAATTCTCTAATGTTTCACTTCTCGCTCCTGGTCTCGCTGCAGATAAGGCGTCTGCTGCTGCTACAAGAACAGAAATAACAGAAGTAGGTTCCTCGTCACCATGGTGTGAAGCGATCGCATTAATGACGGTATCATTTTCTTTATATTTCTTCGCTAATTCTACACCAATTTCTACGTGACTACCTTCTACTTCGTGGTCAATCGCTTTACCAATATCATGTAACAGTCCTGCACGTCGAGCTAACGTTTCGTCTTCACCTAGCTCCGCAGCTAAAAGTCCTGATAAGTATGCGACCTCTGTAGAGTGCTTCAATACGTTTTGACCGTAGCTTGTACGATACTTCAAACGACCTAATATCTTAACAAGGTCTGGGTGTAACCCGTGAACGCCCACTTCAAACGTGGTTTGTTCACCAACTTCCCTTATAAATTCATCTACTTCACGACGTGATTTTTCGACCATTTCTTCGATTCGCGCTGGGTGAATTCGTCCATCTTGAACAAGTTTTTCTAGCGCATTACGCGCGATTTCTCTTCTAACCGGATCAAATCCAGAAAGAATCACAGCTTCTGGAGTATCATCAATAATAAGATCAATTCCAGTAAGTGTTTCAAGAGTACGGATATTACGCCCTTCACGACCAATGATACGACCTTTCATCTCATCGTTCGGTAAGTTTACAACGGAAACCGTTGTTTCAGCAACGTGGTCAGCAGCACAACGTTGAAGAGCAAGAGAAAGGATATTCTTCGCTTTCTTGTCCGCTTCTTCTTTGGCGCGGTTTTCTGCCTCTTTGATCATAAGTGCTGATTCGTGAGCAACTTCTTGTTCAACACGCTCTAAAATAACCTGCTTTGCTTGATCTGTTGTGTATCCGGAAATACGTTCAAGCTCAGTTTGTTGCTGCTTTCTCATCTCATCCACTTTGCTTTCCGTTTCTTCAATTTGTTGTTGTTTTTCAGTTAATGAATCTTCTTTCTTTTCTAACGTCAGTTCGCGCTTATCAAGCGTTTCACTTTTTCGATCCAGATTCTCTTCCTTTTGCATCAAACGGCTTTCTTGCTTTTGAAGCTCTGTGCGTCGTTCGCGAATTTCTTTTTCAGCTTCTTGACGAAGTTGATGATTCTCTTCTTTTGCTTCAAGCAGCGCTTCCTTCTTGGCTGCATCCGCATTACGATGACCTTCTTCAACAATTTGTTTCGCCAAATCTTCGGCACTAGAAATTTTCGCTTCCGCAATGGACTTCCGAACCCAATAACCAACAACATAAGCGATGATGACGAAAAGCAAAATGAGGATGATTGTGATTAAGTTATCCATACCATTCACCTCCTCTTGCTTTTTCCCTTTTTACCATACATGTTTGTCGGCATGTACATGTTTGTTTCATTTTCATTTTCGTTTTTAAAGATTCAAAACATTTTGTATAAAGTTAAGAAAAATGAAAATTATACATATTAATTCTAAGCTTGACGAGGGTTATTGTCAAGGAAGCGTCCAATTTCTCCCTCTATTTCATTCATTCTCTTACATATTCACCAAACCACGTATCAATATAACCCTTTATACGTATAGAACTGCATAACATTATGTAGGAAAAAATCCTGCAACATTTGCAGGATTTTAGGTTTAGCAATATCTATTAAACATCTAAAGTATCCTGATTCCCATTTTCTTTGGAACCTTCAGGATCATCATACATGTCATAATGCTGACGAATCTTCGTATTAATTTCATCATAGCGGTCAGGATTTTCTTTAAGATATCCTTTTGCATTTTCACGGCCTTGCCCCATACGTTCGTCGTTATAGGAATACCAAGACCCACTCTTCGTTATAATATCGAGGTCAGTACCAATGTCGATGAGCTCACCTTCTTTAGAGATCCCTTCACCATACATGATATCAACTTCTGCTTGCCTAAATGGAGGAGCTACCTTATTCTTAACGACTTTAATTTTTGTTTTATTACCAACCATTTCATTTCCTTGCTTAAGCGTTTCAGCACGGCGCACTTCTAAACGGACAGAAGAATAGAACTTTAGCGCGCGTCCACCAGGAGTTGTTTCAGGATTACCGAACATAACTCCAACTTTTTCACGTATTTGGTTGATAAACATAGCTGTTGTTTTCGATTTATTAATAGCACCGCCAAGTTTACGAAGCGCTTGAGACATAAGTCGGGCTTGAAGACCAACGTGAGAGTCTCCCATTTCCCCTTCAATCTCAGCTTTAGGCACTAATGCTGCCACAGAGTCAATGACGATTATATCAATCGCGCCGCTTCGTACAAGAGCTTCTGCGATTTCAAGTGCTTGTTCTCCTGTATCAGGTTGAGATAGTAACAGATTCTCAATATCAACACCTAATGCACGGGCATAAACCGGATCGAGAGCGTGCTCAGCGTCAATAAATGCCGCTTGACCACCTTGACGTTGTGCTTCTGCAATAGCGTGAAGCGCAACCGTTGTTTTACCAGAAGACTCTGGTCCATAAACCTCTACGATACGACCGCGAGGGTAACCACCTACACCTAGAGCTACATCAAGAGCTAAAGAACCACTTGGCACTGTATTTACCTTCATTTCGGCTTGCTCGCCCAATTTCATGATTGAACCTTTACCGAATTGCTTTTCTATTTGACGTAAAGCCATATCTAACGCTTGTTTACGATCGCTCACTTTGTTTCCCCCTTACGAATTAACTATACCTATCATAACGCGTTTTTAATCATTTGCCAACAAAAATGCGAATAAATGTTCCCTGTTTTTAATGAGACGTTCTCCCTTAAAAATGAAATATCCTATTATGGAAACAAAATTTTAAGGGAGAACACATTGTTGTTTTCACGATTTTAATAAATTATATAAAAGTTCATACCCTTTTTTAACACTTCGGTGTCTAATCATATCACGATCACCATTAAAGTGAAAACATTTAACGATTGGTTGGTTTTCATCTACATAAATTCCAATATAAACCGTACCTACTTCTTGACCTTCTGAAGGATCAGGACCTGCTACACCTGTGAAACTAATCCCTATATCACTGTTAAGTTTCTCTGATACATTCACAGCCATTGACATAGCACAAGCTTCTGATATCGCTCCGTATTCACCTAGAATAAGCTCTGGTATATCTAAAAGACTTTTCTTAGACTCATTAGAATAAGATACGATCCCACCTTTACATACAGAGGAAGCTCCTTCAAATGAAATAAGGGTGTCCGTGAAACGTCCACCGGTTATGCTTTCGGCGGCACTTATTGTAAGTTCTTTTTCTCGCAGTAACTGCATCACCTTAGATTGAATCGTATCTTGATCGGTGCCATAGCAGTACTTTCCAATCCGTTTTTTAATTTCTTGTTCTGCTTCCTCTATAAGCGACACAGCTTTTTCCTCAGAATCAGATCTTGCTGTAAGACGTAGCCCCACTTCCCCCGCACTGGCTAAAGGGGCTATTGTAGGATTAGATTGTCCCTCAATTAAATCTTTCAGGTCATGCTCAAGCTGGGATTCCCCAATTCCAATAAAACGCAACATGCGAGATTGGATCGTTTGATTAATTTTGAAATATTTCTCTATATATTTAAAACCATCATCTTCTAAAATGGCTTTCATTTCTCTAGGTACACCAGGAAGGAACACCCATAATTTCTGGCCTTGTTGAACAACAAACCCAGGAGCCATACCTACACGATTATGAAGCAGATCTCCTCCCTCGATAATTCGTGCTTGACGCTTATTGTTCGGCGTCATTTGTTGGTTGTTTCGAGCGTAGTATGCTTCAATTGAAGCTAATGCCTCATCGTCTTGTATAATGTCTTTTCCCATGACGTTGGCCGCTGCCTCACGAGTCAGATCATCGTCAGTAGGTCCTAATCCTCCGGTAATGATAATAAGGTCAGAACGTTCTGCTGATTCTTTAAACTGAGCTTCGAGTCTGCTTAAATTATCACCTACAACCGTATGATAAAATACGCCAACACCTCTGTTTGCTAATTCTTGTGAAATCCATTGTGCATTTGAATTCACAATTTGCCCTAGAAGCAATTCTGTTCCGACTGCGACAATTTCACCTTTAACAAGTTGTGTCATATTATTTAGATCCTTTCATTACATGCCAGTTTTTCATAAAGTACTCAACACCTGACACCACTGTAATAATCATAGCCAAATACAAAGCTATGGTTCCAAATGGAAAGCCGATATAAGAAAACGGGAAATTATGAAGGAGTAGAGCTGAAGCTGCAATAATTTGAATCCACGTTTTCAACTTACCCATTTGCCCTGCAGCAAGTACAATACCTTCCCCAGCTGCAACTAAACGTAATCCTGTAACTGCGAATTCACGACTTATAATTAAAATAACAATCCACGCTGCAGCTAAGTCTAATTCAACTAATGATATCAGAGCAGCTGACACAAGTAATTTATCTGCTAACGGATCAAGAAATTTCCCCAAGTTGGTTACTAGGTCATATTTTCGAGCATAATAGCCATCGATCCAATCCGTGACAGAAGCTACGATAAATAAAATGGCTGCTATCAGATGAGAAACTGGCAGCTCATTTTCACCTATGTTCAGTGTACCCCAGTTAAAAGGAACCGATAATAGGATCATAAAAATAGGAATCATTAAAATTCTTGAGATAGTAATTTTATTCGGGATATTCATGTACACTAGACCTCCAATAGTCTCTCTTAATCAAATATAAAATACAAGAAGGGAGCCCCATCGTCAAGATGACTCCCTTCTGGTGTTATTCTGCTGAAGCTTTTATGATACGAATTTTTTGAACGTCTTGTTCATCTGGAGAGATCGGATATTTAAGAGACTCTCCGTTTACTTTAAGGCTAACCCCAGGCGTTCTTCCGATGTTAATGGTCACTTCTTTTTGATTCTTAAGATCAACTTCTTGACCATCTTTAATTGCGTTCTCCATAAAAATAATTTTTCCAGAAGCATCTTTAATATCTACGTAACTCGTAGAGCCATTTACAGTAGAGAACGTTATTTTTAGCTCTTCGGCATTTTGAAGTTCATATACAGAAATAGGGGTCACACCATTTTGAGTGGATTCCCCTTTTTCTTTTAACACGAGTTGTTTCTTAGGCTCTTCTTTCGTTTCATCTTCTTGATTGTCTTCTTTTTGATTAGATTCATTGGACTCATCCTCTTTTGACTGATCATTGGATGAATCATCACTCTCTTCTTTCTCATTTGAGTCAGGTTGATCAGAGCTCACCTTATCATCATCTTCTGGTGAATTGCCATTACTTTCAGAACGTTCATACGTATCTACAGGCTCGTCCGATTGCTGTGTCGGGTTGTCATTGTTATTACTTGACCCCATTGTTTTCTGATAGAACACTAAGGCAACAACAAGAATACCAACAATTAATAGTATGATGGTCAGCTTTGGTAAGAATGACATAAATGCAGAATTCCTACCAGAGGGAGATTCATCCTTTTGTCGTTGCAGTCTTGTATACTGTATATATTCTTCTTCACTAGAAGAAGGGAGTTCACTTTTGTGTTCTTCCATTAGGGATTCAGGGTCCAAGCCTACTGCTTCTGCATATTGACGAATGAAAGCTCTTGTGTAGAACTTACCAGGCATAATGCTGAAATTCCCTTTTTCAATAGCTTGTAAATAACGAGTTTGGATCTTTGTTTCTTGTTGCACATCATCAAGAGTCATGTTTTGCGACTCTCTAGCTTCCTTTAATCTAGCACCTATTTCCATTGCATAACACCTTCCATCTTAAAAATCAAACATGGAAAAGCCGTCTTTTTGATCTAAGTCTGGCTTGTCGACTGTTTCATATGTAATTTCTTCGTTCTCGTCATTCCTAAGCTCAAGAATATAATCAAAATCGTCCAGTTTGTATTCAGTTTCTCGTACTAACATATCAGGATGTTCTACTACTTTTGTAGCTGGTAAACGCATGATTTCGCGAACTAATTGCCAGTGCCTTTCATTGGCACGACGAGTAGAAACAATCCCATCCAGGATATAGACATTATCAGATGAATATTCATCTTCGATTAATTGACTTCGAATTGTTTGCTTCAACAAGGTACTTGACACAAACAACCATTTTTTATTTGCTGAAACGCTAGCTGCTACAATCGACTCTGTCTTTCCAACCCTTGGCATACCCCGTATTCCGATAAGCTTATGTTCATCTTTCTTAAAAAGCTCTGCCATAAAATCTACTAACAACCCAAGGTCTTCTCGAACAAAACGAAACGTCTTCTTATCATCAATATCACTATGTATATACCTTCCATGCCTCACCGCTAGGCGGTCACGCAATTTGGGGCGGCGAAACTTCGTGATACTAATCGTGTCCATCGTTTCAAGTATGGATCTTAAACGATTAATTTGCTCATCATTTTTACAAAGCAGAAGCATGCCACGTCTGGAATCCTCAACACCATTAATGGTAATAATATTAATTGAAAGCATCCCCAACAAAGAGGATATATCTCCTAGTAAACCTGGTCTATTTACTTGGATTTCATATTCCAAGTACCATTCCTTCTTTTCCATATCACAACTCCTTCCCATCCTAATCTCTCTTCTATAAGATCAGGTCTAATTACCCGATAGATCCATAAACTTTTCCAATTGAAGTTTTTTGAATACTACTACTATCATAAATGATTTTCAAATATTAGAAAAGGATATAATGTCTTGATTTCAGAAACGTTTTATTATACACACTTATTCTTATACGTACCCAAACACTCTACTCATGAATCATTTCGCTTATTGTTTTTTCCAAAAGGCTATGTTTAAGTTAAATGTTGTTATTTCCTATAATAGGTTTCATCAAGAATAGGACAGTAATCGCGAATAACTGAAACTGAGACATATTCGTGAGGAAAGGGTGTCTGAGGAACGACTCACTTTTCCACGTGAGGACCCAAACGGCGCGGGGCCGTTAAGAGGGTTTATATGGAACACCAACAGAGCCTTCCAAAAAAGGTATTCATTGAAGAAATTAAGTTCTAAAGTACGAAAAAAATAAGAGGGGGACATCCCCCTCTTATTACTTCGTACCGTTATTGTGGACCAACTTAACCATCATGTTTGCAATGGCATGTTGTTCTTCTTTAGAAGCAACACTCCATAGATCGCGAAGAACCGCTTCTTGATCATTTTTTGCATCCACTTGGTTCGCTAAGTAATCGCCTACCTCATAAGCCATTTCTGATACGGCACGGTCATCTAAACCATCGCCTTCAGCTTGATGAAGACGATCACCTAAAAAGTCTTTCCAAGAATCCCAGTTATCTAATACAGACATGGTTATTCCTCCTTCATATGACTCGAACTTACACTATTATCATTTGTGTAGAAGGAGAGAATTATTCATCCGCTTAACAAAAATCAACCATTCCAAGCCCCATTTACATTTAGCATTTGACCTTGTATATAAGAGGAACCAGCTCCAACTAAGAACTCAACAGCATCAGCAACATCTCGAGGTTCTCCTAGCCTTCCTATTGGTATTTCCTCTTTAATTTCAGCGAGATCTTCACTTGAAAATTGTTCATTCATTTCCGTTTGAATAAAGCCTGGTCGTATACCATTTACATATACACCTGAGGGCCCAACTTCTTTTGCCAGAGCTTTTACAAAGCTATCCTGAGCTCCCTTAACAGAAGAGTACACCACCTCACAGCTTGCACCCACTTCCCCCCAGATAGAGGAGATAATAACAATGTGACCTTTTCTTTGCTTAATCATATGTGGAAGGAGGCGTTGAGAAATAAGCCATGGGGATTTTATATGAACCGATAACAAATCATCCATCTCATTAGATGATACATCTTGGAAAAGTTTGACCAAGCTCGTTCCACTAGCAAATACTAATGTATCCACTGGGAACACGACGCTCTCCATCATTTCATTAATACTAGGCTCATTACGAAGATCACACTGTACGGTTTGTAGTACCGTCCCTTCAGGAAGTGTTTTACACAAATGTTCAATTGCATGTTTATTTTTTTGATAATGTAAAATAAGGCTGTAGCCAGATTGAGCAAGCTTTTTAGCAATAGCTTGCCCAATCCCTCCACTAGCCCCTAATAAAAAACATGTCTTCATACTAAATTCCCTTACGCTTCAGAAGGACGAACTTCACAAACAGCAATGCGGTTTTCTGAAATCCAATTCTGTATATGATTCATTACATCTTTTTTTGTTAATTTTTCAATTTCAGGAAGAACTTGAAACAAATCAATTCCTAAATGACGGTATTGAACGAAAGTAGTGGCAATAAACTCAAGAGAGTTCATTGAACGTAAGAACTGCCCAATTCGCTTCTTCTTCATACGCTCAAACTCTTCATCAGTAAGTTCACGTTCTTTCAATTCATGAAGCATTTCTTTAACCCTCTTTTGAAACTTTTCTGGTTCTCGAGTATTCCCGCCTAAAATGGTGAAACCGAACGTCTTATGAAGATGTGTTTCGAAAGAGAAGCTATCATCAACAAGATCTTCTTTATAAAGCTTTTCAAAGTATTCTCCACTTTTAGAGAAGAAGTGATCTAAAACCATGCTCTTAATCATATCCGTTTGTAAGAATGTATCTTTCGTTAAGCTTGAAGTGTCCTCTTTCACACCCACTAAGCATTTCGATACAGATACGGGCATCTCAATTACTTTATGCTTATTAGCAACCTCTTTGGGCTCACTTGGATAAGAGCGCTTAATATCTTCTGGAGGCGCGAAAGATTTCGAACTCTGGTTGTCTTCTATCTGCTTCATCATTGTTTCAGGGTCAAAGTTACCTGCTAAGAAAAAGGTCATATTTGATGGATGATAGAACGTTTCATAGCAAGTATACAAGTCCTCTTTCGTAATGTTCTGAATCGAATCAACAGTACCAGCTATATCAATTTTGACAGGATGCTCTTCAAAAAGACTCTGAATGGTACCAAAGAAAGATCTCCAATCTGGCTGATCATCATACATACGAATCTCTTGAGCAATTATGCCTTTTTCCTTTTCAACAGACTCATCTGAAAAATAAGGGTTCTGAACAAAATCTAAAAGAGTTTGAACATTTTCTGAGATCTGACTTGTTGCTGAAAATAAGTAAGCTGTACTTGTAAAAGATGTGAACGCGTTCGGTGAAGCACCTTGCTTTGAAAAGTCCTGGAACACGTCGCGGTCTTCTTTTTCAAAAAGTTTGTGTTCTAAAAAGTGAGCAATACCTTCTGGTACAGTCACTTGCTCATCCTTACCAAGCGGTGTAAAAGTCTGATCTATAGAGCCATATTCAGTTGTAAAAACAGCAAATGTCTTAGCCATTTCTCGTTTAGGCAGTAAATAAACCTCTAAGCCGTTCTCAAGCTTTTTAGAATACAGTGTTTCTTGTATTTGATCATAGTTAGTCGTCTTCATTATTCATTTCCCCCTTCTTCTTTCGTTAAGAAGTAGACGGTGTCTAGCGCTACTTTCTTCGCTACCTGTAAAACATCTTCGTGAGTAACACGCTCAACGTTTTCAATTATCTCATTAGGTGTCACCGTCGATCCAGACAGCACCTGATGATACATTAATTCGATTAAGCCATGTTGGCTGTCCATCGTTTCTCTTAGTTGGTTAACAACAAGTTGCTTTGTTTCTTCAACATCTTCTTCAGAAAACTCCCCTGCTTTCATGGCGTCCATTTGCTTTTCAATAATATCTTTGGCTTGTTCATAATCGTTAGGATCAATACCTGAAAAGACAAGTAAAAGACCTTTATGACTCTCAAATCGAGAAGCGGCATAATAAGCCAGACTATGCTTCTCACGAACATTCATAAACAATTTCGAAGACGGAAAACCACCAAAAATACCATTAAAGACTTGTAAAGCATAATAATCTTTATCACCATATCGAATTGAAGTCCGATAGCCAAGATGAAGCTTCCCTTGTTGAATGTTTTGACGTTCAACAATTTCCTTTACTTCCGAAGGTGCATCTTGTTGAGTCGTTCCGTTTTCCGAACGTTTCGGGGTAGACTCTCTCTTAATCGTTTCTTGAACAAGTTGCTGAACCTCATTAGCGTCTAAGTTCCCTTGTACGTACACATCCATATCATCATTTGATAACATATCTTTGTAATATGCATATAAGTTCTCTGCAGTAATGTCAGTAAGGTCTTCTTCGTAACCGTGAACATGGAAACGGTAAGATTCTTCTTTACACATTTCATCAATAAGGCGAGTGTTTGCGTAACTCATTTTATCATCTTTCAATGACTTAATCTTTTGAGTTAGAGTCTGCTTCTCACGATCAACGATTGTATTATCAAGCGCTTCACCTTCTACCTTAGGATGGAAGATGATTTCATTTATAAGAGCTAACCCTTGCTTTAATAAAGATTCATCCCCTGAGAGCATTTCATCATTTGGAATCTCCATCCTGAAAGTCATTACGTGATCTTCTCCTTTTTTAGAAGAATCTACGCTTAGTACAGCACCGTAAAGACTATCTAAAGCTGTGCGAAAGGCTCGAGCAGAAGGATAGTTGTTTGTGGCTTGTTGTAACACATAAGGTAAAAGAGCCCTCTTTGTGATGACCTCTCGACTCAGAGGTGACTTCAATTTAACAGCAATGGTATTCGTTTTATATTTTTTCGTAGGGATCATATGTAAATGATATCCCTCTTGTTTGAACACTTGTTCTTCAATGGTTGACATCAAACTTCCTCCTTCGTGAGTCACACTATTTATGGTTAGCTTATCTTAATGTATGAAAAACTATCCAATAGTTTAAGTATTCTTTGATTGTAACGTGTTTTCTTTTAGAATGCGAATAAAGAGAAGTATTACACTAAATACAAAGACGCTACCCTCCCCTCATAGAATAAACCAAAGGAGAAGGTAACGCCCTATTACTTTACAACGGATTTAGATTGAGACTGTACACTTGCATCTTTCTGCCGATCCAATAAACTGACAGTCACGAATACGAGTGCTGATAAGGGTAACGCGTAGAATAAAGGATCAATATGTGTCCATGGAAACGCAAGTAAAGCATCTTTCCCAAATAACGCTTGTGATAAACCAAGGACTCCCGACTCTTTTACATGAAGAAACAGAAACCCTAGTATACTAACAGCGAATCCTGTAATGATGCTGAAGATCGCTCCATTTTTAGAAGCCCTTTTCCAAAATAGTGCTCCCATTAATGTAGGAAGAAACCCAGCTGCACATATCCCAAACCAAAATGCAGTTGCTCTAGCAATAACCCCTCCTGGTAATACGTAGGCTAGCCCAATAGCAGCTAACATTCCCACAATCACCCCTAAGCGAGTCATACCTTGACCATTCCTTCCCCATTTCACTCCAATGGACTTCATAATATCTTCCCCAAATGCTGAGGCTTGTAAATGCACAAGAGAGCTAATCGTTGAAATGGTTGCGGACAACAAGGTGAGGGTAAATAAGTAAATGAACCATTCAGGCATCAGACTATTGATAAATTTAGGTATAACTAAATCAGAATTTCCTTCTGCTGCAGTAATCGATAATTGGCCTGCCGTTTCCATGAAATACACATTGCTTAGCGGACCAATTATAAAAGCTGCACCAGTCATAAAGAAAATAAATATCCCACCAATTAAAACAGAACGGTATAAGGCTTTGTCATCTTTAACCGTCATACAGCGCATCATAAGCTGCGGCTGCGCTAGAACACCAATTCCAACACCCATAATAATTGTGCTTACAAGGGTCCACCACAAAGGACTTCCAAGCACAGGCATACTCGTCCACCCTTGATGTCCCCCTGATGCGAGAGATTCAGGGACCATATCTTTTAACGCAGTTAACGCTGCATGCCCATCAACCACACCTCCCACAGCCTGATAGGTAACCACTAGAAACACTACCATACCAATAAGCATAATCACTGCACCAAAGGCATCAGTGTACATAACTGCCTTAATGCCCCCACTTATAACATATAAAGCTATAATTGCAGCCAAAATGAAGAGGGAAAGGTTAAAGTTTAAAGACAATGATTCTTGCAGAAAGCGACCTCCCCCAATCAACACGATACTTGTATAAGCTGGCATGAATATAAAAATCATAGCGCCCGCAAAGATCGTAATAAATTTAGACCCATAACGCTTTCCTAATAATGAAGGAAATGTGGATGCATCTAGTTCAATGGATAACCTTCTAATTCGGGTACCAAAAACTGCGAATGCCACGAAAATCCCTAGTACAATATTTAAAAATGCTAACCAGAGAAGCCCCATACCAAAAATGGATCCAACTCCCCCAAAACCAACTAGCGCAGATGTACTAATAAATGTTGCCCCATAAGATAGCGCCATTACAACTGGGTTAATATTTCTTCCACCAAGTAAGTAATCAGATTCTGTTACTGTCTTTTTATAACCATAATAAGCTAACCCTGACATAATCCCAATATAGACTATACAAAGTGGGATTAAGATAGACATCGTCATCAGCTATTCCCCCCTTTATTCCACATCATTGCGCCGTAAACCACACACCCAATTGTTGAAAGTACGGTCAAAATCCAGATTACAGCAATAGATACACTTTCCATGCCAAGCATAGATATCTCCCCCTCCCCTTAAAAGAAAACGCTTTCAATTTAACGCCTGATATTTTTTCTGAATTTTCACATATTAATGTACCATAAGCTCTCATGCTTTAAAAATACTCAAAACATCGCCGACCTATATGAAATATGTATAGAAAATCTTGTTGACCCATATCAAAAGCCTCTTCATATGAAAGGGAGGGGGGGGGAATAGAGAGGAATAATAAAAGCCCCCAATGATGATCATTGGGGGCTTCATTAACGCACATCTAACTCTATAAGACTAAGAGATTATCGACTACCTTTTATGTAAGGTGTGCCGATTGCTTTAGGAGCTTCAGCTCGTCCTATAAAGCCAGCCAGCGCTAGAATTGTAAGTACATAAGGAGCAATTAACAAGAAGACTGGTGGAATGCTCTCTAATAAAGGAATTCCAGCTGCTACATCACTCAAACTCTGTGCGAAACCAAAGAAAAAGGCTGCACCCATAGCTCCTAATGGATGCCATTTACCAAAGATCATAGCCGCAAGCGCCATAAACCCTTGACCACTTATCGTAGCACCTGAGAAGTTACCTGTAATGGTTAAGGCAAAGACTCCTCCACCAAGACCTGCTAATATACCTGATAAGATCACACCAATATAGCGTGTGCGATACACATTAATGCCATTTGTATCAGCTGCCATTGGATGTTCCCCAACTGAACGAAGTCGAAGCCCAAATGGTGTTTTAAAGATAACAAACCACACTACAAAAGCTAGAATTACCGCCACATAAGACGTAACATGGTGCGTAAAGAACATTTCTCCAATAATAGGGATATCACTCAAGAGAGGAATATCTTTTGTATATATTGGTTGTGATACTTGTCCAGTTTGACCCGCGCCATATAATTCTTGTACTAAAAATAGGGATACTCCTAATGCAAGGAAGTTAATGGCTACACCACTCACTACCTGGTCCGCACGAAAAGAAACGGATGCTACTGCATGGATGATCGCAAATAATCCAGATATAATTGCAGCTAGCAAAAGAGAAGCATAAGGTGTAAAACCTCCAAGCGTATCTGCCATCATTAAATTTGTGACGATTGCTGTAAACGCCCCCATAACCATTAGACCTTCAAGACCAATGTTTACAACGCCTGCACGTTCACTGAATACCCCGCCAAGAGCTGTTAAAATGAGAGGGGCAGCATAGAAAATCGTTACCGGAATAATCGCTAGTAAAATATCAATGATATTCATTTATTTCCCCTCCCTTTTAACGCGCGTTAAAGCCCAACGAATAATATAACCTGATGCAACAAAGAAGATAATTAAAGCGACTATGATATCTACTAACTCTTTAGGAATGTTTGCCACAAGCGGCATACTTCCCGCTCCGTTTTTAAGAGTTCCAAATAAGAAAGCTCCAAACACAGAACCAAGTGCAGTATTACCACCAAGTAACGCTACGGCGATCCCATCAAAACCAATGTTTGTAAAACTAGATTGAACAAACATGTTCCCGTATGTACCGAGACCTTGCATAGCACCAGCAACTCCTGCAAATGAACCAGAGATTAAGAATGAGTAAACAATATTACGGTTTACGTTCATACCTGCGTAATTGGAAGCATTTTGATTAAAGCCTACAGACCGAAGCTCATATCCTTTTGTAGTTTTTTCCAATATAAACCACATGACAAACGCAAGTGCTAAAGCAATGACCGCTCCCCAGTGAAGACGAGAGCCTGTCCAATTATAAAACATCTGAGAAGATAACGATGCCGTATCAGCTACACGATCTGTACTATCCAAACGATCTGTTAAAACATTTCGAATTAATGCGTTACATGTGTAAAGAGCAATGTAGTTCATCATAATGGATACAATAACTTCATGAACACCAAATTTAGCTTTAAGAAACCCTGGAACAAATCCCCATAAAGCTCCTGCTACACCTGCTGATAAAATGGCAAGTGGAAGGTGAATAATCATAGGTGCTTCAAACGAAATCCCCACCCACACAGAAGCTAACCAGCCTACAAATACTTGTCCTTCTACACCAATATTAAATAGACCTGTTCTAAAAGCAAATGCAACAGCAATACCAGATAAAATTAGAGGCGCTACTTTAACAATTGTCTCACCTGTAAAATATGAGTTCCCAAAAGCTCCTTCATACAATGCACCGTACCCTTCAATAGGATTGTAGCCAAAGCTCAGCATTATAATGGCTCCAGCTAATAACCCTAGAATGACAGAGATGATTGGTATTAAAACATTAATAAATCGTTGATTACTAAGCATTAGCTTTCACCTGCTTTCTTTTCAACTTGGCTTCCGGCCATTAACAACCCTAACTCTTGTTCAGTCGTATCCTCTGGTTTTACGTTAGCTACGATTTGACCGTCAAACATAATGGCAATCCGGTCACTCACATTTAAGATTTCTTCAAGTTCAAACGATAAGAGTAATACAGCCCTACCTTTATCACGTTCTTCAATTAACTTCCCGTGAATAAACTCAATAGCCCCAACGTCCAAGCCACGAGTAGGTTGTGCCGCAATTAGCAAATCGGGTGACCGATCTACTTCACGTCCGATAATGGCTTTTTGTTGATTTCCTCCAGATAATGCACGAGCTGGTGTGTGTTCACTCGGAGTCCGAACATCATATTCCTGAATAAGTTTATTTGCCTGCTTATAAATCTCTTTATAATTTAAAATCCCCATTGATGAGTATGGCTTTTTATAGTAGTTTTGCAAAACCATATTCTCACCTATCGGAAAATCAAGAACAAGTCCAAATTTATGCCTGTCCTGAGGTATGTGTGCTACCCCTGATTCTGTCACTTTTCGTGGTGTGAAATGAGTAATGGTTTCATTGTTTAATAGAATTGAGCCAGATTCGACTTTTCTAAGTCCAGCTACTGCTTCAATAAGCTCACTCTGACCATTTCCGTCAACACCAGCTATCCCAACGATTTCACCCGCTTTAACATCCAGGTGCAACCCTTTAACCATTTCGGCTCCTCTTGCATCTTTGACGCGAAGATCAGAAATCTTAAGGACTTCTTCTTTGGGGTGTGCTGGTGTCTTCTGTGTGCTGAAGCTAACTTCACGCCCCACCATAAGTGACGCAAGTTCTGTTGTAGACGTTTCATTGACATTTACTGTACCAATACCCTGCCCTTTTCGAATAACAGTACAACGATCGCACACTTCCATAATCTCTTTTAGCTTATGTGTAATTAATATAATAGATTTCCCTTCTTGAATGAGGGTTCTCATAATATCAATTAATTCATGAATTTCCTGCGGTGTAAGAACAGCTGTAGGTTCATCAAGGATGAGAATATCAGCCCCTCGGTATAGTGTTTTTAAAATCTCAACCCTTTGTTGCATTCCTACAGATATATCTTTGATCTTCGCTGTTGGATCAACTTTAAGTCCGTAGCGCTCTGAAATCTCTTGCACTTCAGCTTCAGCCTTCTTGATATCGACTGTCCCGGATTTCTTGGGTTCAGAGCCTAAAATAATATTTTCTGTTACGCTAAACGTATCAACGAGCATAAAGTGCTGGTGCACCATTCCAATACCCAAGTCGTTGGCAATATTAGGATTGGTAATCTTCACCGGCTTCCCATTAACCCGTATTTCCCCTTTCTCAGGCTGGTATAATCCAAATAACACGTTCATTAATGTTGATTTACCAGCTCCATTTTCCCCCAGTAAAGCATGAATTTCGCCTTTTTCCACTTGTAAATTAATGTTATCGTTGGCTACTATCCCAGGAAATTCTTTACGAATATTTAACATTTCAATAACATAGTCCACTTTATTCACTCCCCCACTTCCATTAGAAAACACGATATCCTAACAAATGAATACCGGGTTCTTACTCCCTTTGTTAAGAAAAGCAAAACAAAGGATAAAATCAGCAAATGAAAAAGACCGGCTGCAAAGAGATCCTTTTCATTTGATGATTTTTTTACCAAGAAGGCACAAAAGAGGCTGCCTTACGAGAAAAGATCAGCCTCTTCCGCCCTGACTATTACCTACAAGTTTTCAAGGTAAGTCGCAAGCTCGTCACGATCTTGCGGAACTTCTACTTCACCACTTGTAATTTTTTCTTTCCATTCTTGTACAGCTTGTTTAATTTCATCAGTGTATGCTTCTTCATTTGTTTCAGCAACGCTTACTGCGTCATCACTAAGACCGTATGCAATCTGCTCTCCACCTGGAAACTCGCCATTCATTGCTTGCTCAGCAACATCCGCTACAGCAATGTCAACGCGTTTGATCATTGAAGTGAATGTTACGTTGTTGTCACCAACCTGACCTTCTTCATACTGGTCACGGTCTACACCGATTACCCATACATCTTCTTCAGGGTTGCTTTGTTTAATGTCTTTCGCTTGGTTGAATACACCAACACCTGTACCACCGGAAGCATGGTAGATAATATCGATACCGCTGTTATACATGTTACTAGCGATTGATTTACCTTTTGCTGGTTGATCAAAACCACCCGCATACTGTACTTCTACTTCGATATCTGGATTTACAGATTTTGCTCCTGCTTCAAATCCTGCTTCAAATTTGTTGATAAGGAAACCGTCTACACCACCAACAAATCCGATCTTGTCTGTTTTGGTTTTCTTAGCTGCAGCAACACCTACAAGGAACGAACCTTGGTGTTCTTTGAACGTGATACTAGCAACGTTCGGCTGCTCTACAACATCATCCACAATTGAGAATTGAGTGTCTGGATTTTGCTTTGCTACATTCTCAATGTCATCGTGTAGCTTATAACCAATACCATAAATTAAGTTATACCCTTGTTGTACAAGGCGATTTAAGTTTGGAGCGTAGTCTGTCGCTTCATTTGACTGTAAGTATGTGTACCCATTTCCCTCTTCTAATCCGTTATCATTACCAAATTTCTTAAGGCCTTCCCACGCTGATTGGTTAAACGATTTGTCGTCTACCCCACCAACATCAGTAACCATAGCTACTGAGAAATCACTATCGCTACCAGATGCATTCTCTGAGGAACCATCTTCTGAGCTTGTATCAGTTTCTTCTGTATCTTCATTGTCAGAACCACTATCAGAATCTGTAGAAGCATCATCTGATGAACCACACGCAGCTAGAATCATGCCAAGCGCTAGTAGTAACGCTAATAGTAAAATACGACTTTGTTTCAAATTCATTACCCCCTAAGAATTTAAAAAGATTAATAGATTAAAGACACTTCATACGACCTGCTTCCGCTTAGGCCCACCACCTCCTTAAAATTCCATCAAAATGTAAGCCCTTACACTCTTTTTCGCAATACATGGAATCCAAACGTATCTGGTCTGAAATAGTTACTCGAATACAGAACTGGCTCGTCATCGGTTGTATAATGCATCTGCTTTAATAAAAGAAGGGGTTGGTCAGGATCACAATTTAATATTGTTGAAATACGCTCCTGGTACCCGACTGGTTCAATAAAAGTGACCGCATAACTTACTACTTTTTCACTGTATTCCTCTAATAACTGAAACATTGAATCTTCTTTGTGTACGTGCTCTAAAGGGATTAATCCTTTTGGGATTTTATCCACACAATAGACTACAGGTTCCTCATCCGCTGTTCTGACTCTTTCGACTTTTGCTAATTTTTCGACATGGAATGGATAAAATTTTTTAACGTCCTCTTCAGTAGCTTCCAAAATCTCGGTAGACAAATATTGACTCCCAGGTTTCATGCCACCTCTTTCGATCATTTCCGTGACACTAAACAATTCTTCAATACCTGATGAAAAGATTGGTTTAGCATTCACAAAAGTTCCTACACCGTGACGTCTTGTTACAATATTCTCTTCTTCTAATATTCTTAAAGCCTCACGTAATGTAGCTCTCGAAACACCTAGTAACTTGGACAACTGAAACTCAGAAGGAAGCTTCTCCCTCTCTTTATAGGTTCCGTTCTCGATATCTTTCTTAATTTGATCAATGACTTGTAAATATAAATGGCGTGTATCTGTTCTTATACTCATGTGTAGTTCACTCCAAGCGTTTTCTCTTATAAGAGATCTGACATCTGACGTTCGACTCATCATATTCGAGATTAATATAACACTTTTATGAGTATAAATAAATAGAATTCTACTATTTTTATCAAAATATCCTCATTTCTGACATTAATTAGTTAGCTTCCATTCACCCCTTTCACTGGCATACATGAACGTAAGCGATTTCTCAATACTGTATGACATAAAAAAAAGAAAGACACATTGGTGTCTTTCTTTATGAAGATATTTCCTCTGATGATTGTGAAGCAAGAACCTCTCTTGGCTTACTCCCCTCATAAGGCCCTACAATTTTGCGATCTTCCATAGCATCAATCAATCTTGCTGCACGAGTATAACCTATTCGAAATCTTCGTTGTAACATTGAAACGCTAGCACTTTGCATTTCTAAAACTAAGGATACAGCCTCATCATATAAATCATCGTCCACCTCTTGTTTTACTTCACTTTCTTCTTCAGGGATCATCTCTTCCTCATATTGAGCTTTCTGTTGTTCTACACAATGGTTTACAATACGTTCTACTTCTTCATCTGATAAGAACGCCCCTTGAACCCGGGTAGGTTTTGAAGAACCTACAGGGATGAATAACATATCCCCTCGCCCAAGCAATTTCTCAGCTCCACCTGAGTCTAAAATCGTCCGTGAATCAGTTTGGGAAGATACGCTAAATGCAATCCTAGATGGGATGTTGGCTTTAATAACACCTGTAATAACATCAACAGATGGACGCTGCGTAGCAATAATAAGATGAATGCCTGCAGCACGCGCCATTTGGGCTAGACGCGTAATAGCATCTTCCACCTCATTTGATGCAACCATCATTAAGTCTGCAAGCTCATCAACTAGAACTACAATGTAAGGGAGTTGGGGCTGAGAATCCTCACTTTCAGCATTATGTTTCCTTATATGTTCATTGTAACCTTCAATATTTCTCGTAGCCGTATCTGAAAACAGCTCATATCTTCTTTCCATTTCAGAAACTACTTTTTTCAACGCCCGGGATGCTTTCTTTGGATCTGTAACAACGGGAGCTAAAAGGTGCGGGATACCGTTATAAACATTCAGCTCTACTTTCTTCGGATCAATCATCATCATTTTTACTTCATGTGGTTTGGCTCTCATTAAAATACTGGTAATAATGCCATTAATACACACACTCTTACCACTTCCTGTAGCACCTGCTACTAATAAGTGAGGCATCTTATTTAACTCAGACACAATGGCATCACCTGAAATATCTCTTCCAAGTCCAAATAATAGTTTAGAATCTGCTTGACTCTGATGAGGCTCTATAACCTCTCTCAAGCTAACCATGGCGACTTCTTGATTTGGAACTTCGATTCCTACCGCTGACTTGCCTGGAATCGGGGCTTCTATACGAATATCTTTAGCCGCTAAAGCAAGTGCGAGGTCATCATGTAAGTTTACGATCTTACTTACTTTCACACCAACATCAGGATATACCTCGTACTTCGTCACGGATGGGCCTACATGGACCTTTGTTACTTTAGCTTTCACACCAAAACTATGGAACGTTTGTTCAAGTTTCTTTACCGTAGCTTGTATTTTTGAACGTTCTTGTTGCTGCGTGTTTTGAGTCGGTTCTGCTAATAAGTCTAACGAAGGCAACTGATAATCGACGTTTTCCATTTCTGTGAGAGGTAGAGTTTCAGCCAAACCTTCCTCGTCTCCATGAACTTCTTGAGCGCTCTGAGCTGTTGATTTCTTTTCAGAAGGCTTTTCTTGTTTATATGCATTGTCCGTAAAATCTTGGATAATTGGAGAAGAGAGTCCCTCCTCTGATTCTCGCTCAGATTCTGGTTGTTTGCCTTGTTTACTTCCATTTCCATACTCAATCGGAGCTTCTTCCTGATCTTCCTTCTCATCTTTATCTTTTTGACGTTTCTCTTTATATTGCTCTCTTTGTTCTTTCACAGAAGACCACTGATGACCCATAAACTCTTTCCCTTTACCAAGTATGCTTCTTAAAAGGTCTCCTAAAGAAATTTCAGTTAAGAATAAAATTCCTACAATCATGGCAAAGACTGAAACAATCTTGGCCCCTGTTGGTGCAAACAAATAGTAGGTGAACGCAAATAAACTTCCGCCGATTAACCCGCCTCCTAATTGAGATGAGGAAATAGTCCCTTGGGTATAGGCTTGGTAGTGATTCCACGTCACCTTTAAAATAGATGGCTCCACGTTATCTTTCATCACTGCTTCAAATGTTTGAACATGCGTTAAGAGGAGTATGGCTGCAAACAAAATATAAAAGCCTATAAACCGTTTATGTATAAACATAGGCCATTTTCGTTGCACCATTAAGTAAATTCCCACTACAAATAGAAAAATAGAAACAATAAAGTACCATATTCCAAAGAAGAATTGGAATAAGTGTTCTAAACTGTTCGGAATCGCTCCACCGGAAATTGCGCTGGCACCACTGCCGAAAACTGATAAGAATATAAATAACAGACCAATAAGTTCAAATTTTACTTGGTCTTTTACCTGTGTTTTCTTTTGCTTCTTTTTTTGACGTTTTTTTGCCATTCGCTCACCATCTTTCAAGCAAGTATAGTAAATTGCTCAATTAAATGAGCAATCTCCATCTCTTAGCTACTATAATATTTCTAAAAAGAGAACAAGAAATCCTGCAACATAAACTGTTACAGGATGTCCATACCAAAGTATGCCTCGTTTGGATAGGCAATCCTTCAGACCCTATTATAGCATAAAAAGAAGCGAACAAATATACCCATTCCTTAGGTACTTAGGCCGTTTGTCAGAATCGTCCCGGGCAAATATTGTTGATTTAAATAATCCTGAGGATCTGTAGATAACAATTGAACGAGTTGATAAGATCCGTCATCAAGCTGTTCAACTCTACACATTTTTCCGTCTATTGTCATTGTTTGATGTTTCTCGTAGCTAGATAGATCATCTTCGATAATGTCATAGTCACTTAAAGGAGTGTAGTGGATCATTGGATCACCTGCTGATCTTGCTGTTTATTTTCACCAATTAACTCATTCAGTTTCTTCATAGCGTGGCTAACCCCGCCAACTGCATCAATCAAACCACATTCTACTGCATCATCTCCGATGACATTAGTTCCTATATCACGAGTTAAATTTCCCTTTGCAAACATTAAGTCTTTAAACTTCTCTTCTGTTACGTTTGAGTGATGTGTAACAAAGTTAATAACGCGCTCTTGCATTTTATCTAAATACTCAAATGTCTGTGGCACACCAATTACGAGTCCTGTTAATCGAATAGGATGAATAGTCATTGTAGCTGTCTCTGCTATAAAAGAATAATCTGTCGCCACCGCAATTGGTACTCCAATAGAGTGTCCTCCTCCAAGGACAATGGAAACAGAAGGCTTTGATAAGGAAGCAATCATCTCAGAAATGGCAAGACCTGCTTCTACATCCCCTCCAACGGTGTTTAACAACACAATGACACCTTCAATCTTAGGGTTTTGTTCAATAGCAATAATTTGAGGTATTAAGTGTTCGTATTTTGTAGTTTTATTTTTAGGAGGGAGTTGTACATGTCCCTCTACTTGACCAATAATAGGTAAAATGTGAATGTTTGAGTCTGGTGCTTGTGGTACATTGGATTGACCTAATTGTTGAATTTTTTGCATTAATGAAGACTGTGAATTTTGATCTTGCTCTTGCTCCTGGTCCTGGCCCTTTTTTGTCGTTTCTTCTTTTCCCATAATTACTCGCTCCTTTCATCATTATTCCTAGTATGAGCGAACTGAAAAAGAAGCATGCACCTTTTACAAAATACACTTATTAAACCAGCATGATTTATAAAAAATTCTCTAAATAGGTTGCCATTTTTAGTAATTGGCTCTGTTAGTTTTAAGGTTTTGTTCCATATAAGCCCCCTTATACGGAAGAAAGAGGTCGACGAGATCCCGCAGGGTGGTTTTCCCGAGGAAGCTCGACAGCTCGCCCGCGGAAAGCGAGTGGTTCCCAAGACACCCCGAGCTCTCAACAAAATAACGGCCCCATTTACACTAAAATATCTCAGCTTCGAGTCTTCAACAATCCTGCCCTTTTCTTGAAGAAAGCTCTTAGTAATAAATAACAACGCTAAAACTTTAACAGTGACTAATGATATGTAAATCATATAATACAAAATAAAAGCTCCCTGATTAGTAAATCAGGGAGCTTAACATTATTTAAAAGGATCTAGAGCTTTAGACAGTGTGCTTCTCTCTTCTGCAGATAAAGGAATAAGTGGAAGGCGCACTCCGCCTACATCTAATCCTTTCATTTGAAGAGCTGTCTTAACAGGTGTTGGAGATGGTGCCATGAAGCAGGCATTCATCACAGGGAGTAGCTTTTGATGAAGTTTAGCTGCTTTACGAGAATCTCCTTCTCGCAATTCACGGATCATCTCTTGCATTTCATTACCAATAACATGAGCAGATACCGAAACGATTCCATTTGCGCCAACAGCAACTGAAGGGAGGGTAAGACTATCCTCACCACTATAAACGCTGAAATCGTCATCTGTATTAGAGATTAATTCTGTCATGGCGTCTAAATCACCACTAGCATCTTTAACAGATACAATATTTTCAATTCTAGACAAACGAGTAATCGTATCTATATCCATATTAACAACAGAACGTCCAGGGATGTTATATAGCATTACTGGTAGAGACGTTTCTTTAGCAATTGTACTAAAATGCTGAAAGAGCCCTTCTTGGCTTGGTTTGTTGTAATAAGGAGCGACTAACATAATACCATCTACGCCAGTCTGTTCTGCCTTTTTCGTTAATTCAATGGAAGCATGTGTATTGTTGCTTCCCGTTCCTGCAATTACTGGAACCCGGTTGTCAACGACGCTAACAACATGTTCACACAAAGCAACCTTTTCTTCTGATGTTAACGTAGGTGATTCGCCTGTAGTCCCAGCAATAACAAGACCGTCAGATCCATTTTCAATTAAGTAGTTGACGAGTTGTGTTGTCTTATCTAGATCTAGATTCCCGCGATTGTCAAATGGCGTCACCATAGCCGTCAATACATTTCCAAAGTTCATAATAATGCTCCTTTCTTTAATTATTCGTCTAATTGTAGCTGAAATGTTTTATGAAGGGCATTAACAGCTTGCTTTAGATCTTCATCTTTCACAAGTACCCAAATGGTCGTATGACTATCTGCAGATTGCAAGATTTGAACCCCTGCAGAGGTTAGTGTATGAACAATTTTAGCCGCGATACCAGGTACTCCAGTTATTCCAGCCCCAACAGTAGAGACTTTTGCACAATTATGAGTAATTTCTGGTTCATAACCTAGCGCTTCTAAAATATCTCGTGCTTTAGATGTGTACATATCCGGAATCGTGTATACAACTCCCTTAGGGGAAATATTAATAAAGTCCACAGATATACCTGCTTCAGCCATTGATTTAAATACCTCAGACTGGAGCTGGTAAGGCTCATCTTTAGCAAAAACTTTAATTTGCGCAATTCCAGACAAATGAGCAATTCCTGTTACCGGACGATCCGGGATGTCTTTGCCTCTTCCATCATGTCTAGATTGCGTGACGAGTGTACCGAAATCATCTGAATATGTCGAGCGTACTCGAATTGGCACTTTTGCTTGCATAGCTATTTCGACTGCTCTAGGATGGATGACTTTTGCTCCTTGATAAGCCAAGTTAACAATTTCATTATAAGTCATAACCTTGAGAGGTCTTGCCGTCTCAACGATCCTTGGATCAGCAGTCATAATACCTTCTACATCTGTAAAAATATCAATATATTCAGCATCTAATGCAGCCCCAAGTGCTGCTGCGGAAGTATCGCTTCCACCACGGCCAATTGTAGTAACGTCACCAGATTCCGTTTGGCCCTGGAATCCAGCTACAACGGCAACATCTGAATACTGGAGTTCCTGCATGATGCGCTCGGGATTCATTGCCCGAATCTTTGCTTCGGTAAAATCATTACTCGTCACAAAACCAGCCTGAGCACCTGTTAAAGCAACAGAGCTTACGCCAGCGTTTTGCAATTCATTAGAGAAAACGACTGAAGAAATGACTTCGCCGCAAGAAGTTAATAAATCTTGTTCTCTTTTCGATGAGTTTGTGTTTGGGAAATCGATAAGACCTAAAAGGCTATCTGTTGCATAAGGATCCCCTTTGCGTCCCATTGCCGATACGACAACGACGACTTTATAGCCCTCAGTACGCGCCTTTTGAACATGGGCAATAGCCTTCTCTCGACTCTCTTCGTCTTTTACCGAAGTGCCTCCAAACTTTTGAACTAAAATCTTCATAAGGACACCTCTAATTATCTTTTCTTGTTGTTTAAATTACCCTATTACCACTACCAGGTAATAAAAGCTGCTCCAAGGAAACGATTATTGCTCAAAAAGAATCAGACGGCAGTCAACGGATGTTCACTACGCTGCCTGCCGTCTTCACAATGAATCTACTAAATACTTACTTTGAAAGCCACTCGTTTTGAACTAGACTTTCTGCAATCTGTACAGAGTTCCATGCAGCACCCTTAAGTAGGTTATCAGAAACAACCCACATATGGAAGCCACGAGGCTGATCCAAGTCTTTACGAATACGACCTACAAATACATCACGTTTACCTGTTGCATTTAAAGGTGTAGGGTAAACTTGATTACTAGGATCATCTTCTAAAACTAATCCAGGAGCATTGGCAACCGCTTCTTTTAAAGCCTCAACTGTTACATTATCCGTTTCTACTTCAATATAAACACTTTCGGCATGTGAAGTAAAGAACGGAAGCCTTACGCAAGTTGCCGCTACAGGTAATTCGTTCATATGCATTATTTTTTTCGTTTCATTAATCATTTTCATTTCTTCAAATGTATATCCATTTTCTTGGAATTTATCAATTTGAGGGAGTGCATTAAAAGCGATTGGATAATGATGCTCATCCCCACCAACTGGTAGGACTTCAGCTTTCATTTCTTCACCGTTCAAATAGGCTTCTGTTTGAGCTCTTAACTCGTCATTTGCTGGATTTCCTGCACCAGAAACAGCCTGGTAAGTTGATACAATAACACGGTTTAACCCGTATGAGCTTCGAATTGGCTCAAGTGCTGCCACCATTTGGATGGTTGAACAGTTCGGGTTTGCGATAATACCATTATGGTTAGCAAGGTCCCCCTCATTCACTTCAGGTACGACAAGAGGTACGTCGGCATCCATTCGGTATGCACTCGTATTATCGACAACGACAGCACCTCGTTTAACTGCTTCAGGTGCTAAAGATTTAGAAATTGAGCCCCCTGCTGAGAATAGAGCAATATCTACTCCTTCAAAGCTTTCCGGTGTTGCTTCTTGCACAATAATTTCTTTATCTTGAAAGCGCACGCGTTTACCAGCAGAGCGCTTGGATGATAACAACGTTAAGGTTTCAATTGGGAAATTACGATCGGCTAATGTTTCGATCATCTTTTCTCCTACTGCCCCTGTTGCTCCGACAACTGCTACATGATATTTTTTATTTTCGACCATAGTATGTTCTCCCTTCGTCCTTACGTTTTCTTCCTATATCTACATAAAAAGATTACTTTATATTCTATCACAACCTCAAATCTTCAAGATACCTATTTCTATCGTCATCTCTCAATTATTACTGGCTGAACTTGCTTAAATTCAAGAGCTGCTTCAATAGTCTCTACAAGTGAGTCCATACGCGCAACCATAGAATTTGGTTTTTTAACCGGATCATCCTGACCATAAGGTACAAAGAAGATATTCTTTGTTGCCATTAGTCTCATTAAATTGACCCCATTTAGTCCTAGTGCATCATTCGTTGAAATGGCTAATACGACTGGACTTTGATTCCGAAGAGTCGCTTTGGCTGCCATCAATACAGGACTATCTGTTAATGCATTTGCCATTTTGCTCATTGAGTTTCCAGTTAACGGAGCGATAACCATACAATCTAGTGGGCGTTTTGGTCCGAGGGGTTCCGCTTCAGGAATAGTCGAGATTAACTTTTCACCTGTGATCTCTTCGATCTTCTTTAAATGTTCTGCTGCTTCCCCAAAATACGTATCAGTCTTCTGCACCGTATAGGACACTACAGGCACCACCGTAGCACCTAAATCCATCAGTTTCTGCATTTGCGGAAAAACCTCTGAATACGTACAATGTGAACCTGTTAAACCAAAACCAATTGTTTTCCCCTTAAGTGACATATTTACGAACTCCCTTCACCTAGTTTTTCTATAATAATTTGAGTGACCACATTCGCCAAAATATTTCCCGCTGTCTTTGGTGCAACGATTCCAGGCAATCCTGGAGCTAGAAGTGCTTTCACACCTCGTTTTTCTGCATAACGAAAATCGGTACCGCCTGGTTTAGATGCCAAATCGATGATTAACGTGTGTGTCGGCATCGTTTGGATTACACTTGCTGTTACAACATGAGCAGGAATTGTATTGATGACAATATCGCTGTCCTGTGTATGTTCTTTAATATCTTTCATTGGAAATGGGATGAGTCCCATTTCGGATATACGTGCTAGATCCTCTGATTTTCTCGCTCCCACTTTGACTTTCGCTCCTAAAGATGCAAACACACGCGCTACACTCATCCCAACGCGACCAAGACCAAGTACAGTCACCTTCGAAGAGTGGATTGTGAAATCAGTGTGTTGAATCGCCATCATAATGGTTCCTTCTACGGTTGGAATAGAATTGTAGATGGCAACGTCATTGCGGTCGAATAAAGGAATGAGCGTTCGCTTTGTTTCATCTGTAATGCCTGTTAAATATTTATTAGTAATCCCAGTAAAGATCAGACAGTGCTTAGGTGTCTTCTCTAACCATTCCTTCGTTACGGAAAGAGATTGATTTGAAAATATTGTATCGATTTTCCCGTCTGGGTTTGTTCCTGGCACAGGTAGAATGACCGCATCAAGCCTGCCAGGATCCACTTCATCAAAATCGACTTGCTTCGCCCCTGTAAAGCCATGATCCAGTTGATCGAAACCTGTAAGAATTAAGGTCGCATCCCATTCACTTAGTCTGCGAATAACCTCCAATTGCCTCGCATCTCCACCTAGAATTCCAATTGTATATCCAGTTAGCATTCCATTCACCTCGCCTTGCATGGAATAATATCTCTTGATTCCCTCCTATCCTATGAGGGGTGAAATCGAATGGTGAATGTCTTATGTAAATCATCTTTCCTTCCCTTTCCTCAAAGGAATAGTATTCCGCATAAGCCCCCTTATGTGGAATACTTGAAGCTGAGATGTTTAAGCTGGAAAGGACCGTTATGTTTGATGAGTGGTAGGGCTAGCTCGGGGACAACTAGGTTAACGGTCCCGGAATCACACCAAGTAATCTTGCTTCTTCTCGCATGGCTTGTTTCCGTTCAGACTAATGTGGCAAAGGTGGGCCTGGAAACTGCGAGACTCCCGTGGGCAGAAGAGCCAGTCTAGTTCCCCACAGGAAAGCGAGTGGTTTCCAGGCCCGCCTTACACTCAATTAAAGCTAACGGGAACATTCTCTCAGCTTCGAGTCTTCAACAATTCTGCCCTATTGTTGAATAGTACAATAATCAATCGTTTTAGAGAAAAGAGTAGGGGTTTAGAGTAGAAGAATTAAAAAACCGCTCTGAGTTATATAACTCAGAGCGGTTTATGGGCTATTCATATGGGGATAGCTGCATTTTATTCTTTTGGATCAATGATAATCATGTCATCCCCGATTTTTTGAATATCGGACCAGTGAAGTTTTATTTCAGCTCCTTCTTTTTTCATTCCAAACCATTTGTAATTAGGAATAATGAAAGAATGGATATTTCCAGTGTTCGGATCGATTTCTAAATCCGTTTGCCCTAACACACCGAGTCTAGATCCGTGTCTTACATCTACAATCTCTTTCCCGCTAAGTTCACGATATCTCATAGTCATCGCTCCTTTATAAAACTCTATGAAGGAAAGGAACGTCGTATGAACACCATCTACTCTTCAATCGGTGAAATAATAGAAGAAGATTGATTTCCAGTGAATACAGCCTTTAAGACATGGTCTACAGATTCGTGCGTTACGCTATCAATTTGAGCCACCATTTCATCTAGTGTTCGGTGACGGCCTAACATAAGTTCATTTTTACCATTTCGACTCATTCGGCTATTGGTGCTCTCAAGCCCTAGCATGATACTTCCTTTTAGCTGCTCTTTACTGTTTTCAAGCTCTTTATTGGATAATCCATCACGAATAAATTCATTTACCGTGGTATCGATTGTTTCTTGAAGCACTCCTAATTGATCTTTACCTGTACCACCATAAATCGTTAAGAGACCACTGTCTGCGTGAGAACTGTGGTAAGAAAAGATGGAATAAGCTAACCCTCGTTGCTCACGAACTTCCTGGAACAACCTAGAGCTCATGCTTCCCCCTAAAACATTATTCAAAACAACTAAGCTAAATACGCGGTCATCTCCGATTGGAAGACCGTCATATCCTAAGCAAAGATGAGCCTGTTCTGTATCCTTTTTCCGACGAATGGCACCTGTTTGAAAAGCAGGTTTAGTAAATGGATCTGGACTACGTTGACTCGTATAGCCTCCAAAGCGATCTTCTACGTCTTTAAAGAATGATTCGTCAACATTTCCTGCTACTGAAACGACTACATTACCCGGAATATATTGCTGATCCATATAAGACCTGATGGATTCTGGTGTAAATGACTTTAGCGTTTCTTCTGTACCTAGTATTGGATAACCTAATGGATGGTTGCCATATGTAGCCTGGGCCAATAAATCGTGGACGATATCATCAGGTGTATCTTCATACATTTTAATTTCTTCAAGAACTACTTTCTTCTCACGATCCATTTCTGTTTCATCAAACGTAGAGTTAAAGAACATGTCTGATAATATATCAAGAGCTTTCTTGGCATGTGTATCCAATACTTTTGCATAGTAGCACGTATACTCTTTTGAGGTAAACGCATTAACTTGTCCGCCAATCGAATCAAAACTCTCAGCTATTTCACGAGCAGAACGTGTTTTTGTGCCTTTAAAGAACATGTGCTCAATAAAATGAGAGATTCCGTTGTTTTGTTCATTTTCATTTCTAGATCCCGTTTTCACCCATACTCCAATGGTAACAGAGCGGACGTTCGAGATTTCCTCCAATACGATTCTAAGCCCGTTGGAGCAGGTATATTTTTTAACCAAAGGTCATCCTCCTAAAATTAGTGCTTAATCGATGAGTATATTACTTTAAGCGTTTCTCATCTAACATCTTGGTGACTGTATCTATTGTATAGCCTTTTTGTTTAATTTTCAAAATAAGGTCGTTTAATCCATTTTGCACAGATGTTGTAGGGTGCATGAGCACAAATGAGCCACCTTCTAACTTACTCATAACTCTTCCAATCATAACTTCTGGAGCAGGCTTTTTCCAATCTATTGTGTCAACCGTCCACAAGATCGTCTCCATTCCTAGAAGGTCAGCCTGTTCAACCACTTCATCTGTCCAACTACCACTTGGAGGAGCAAACCATTTTGGTTTTTCCCCTGTGATAGCTTGGAGGATATCGTTCGTTTGCTTAATTTGTTTTTGTATTTCATTTCTAGATATTTTCGCCATGTCAGGATGGTTGTATGCATGGTTACCAATTTCATGACCCTCATCTTGAATCATCTCGACAAGATCTACATTCTTATTGGCCCATTTTCCTTCAATAAAAAAGGTAGCTTTCACTTTATTCTTTTTAAGTATGTTTAAGATATCAGGAATATATTCTTCTCCCCAGGAAACGTTGATATTTAAAGAGACCATTTGTTTGTCAGGGTGACCTCTAAAGATGGGTGCTGCAGGTAGATCGTTAAGAGAGACTTCTGGTTTAGTTTGTTTATATACGAGTAACGATTCATCAAACTTCCCCTTCTTCTTCATCTTTTTATAAGATTTGTCGATGTCTACCTCAAGACCGTTTAACCCAGGCATCTTCTTCCACACATCATGAATGACCGCATCCTCTGCAGGTTTCCCATATTCACGAGCCTTCTCTTCAATTTCCTTATAAAGCGCATCCTCCGTATTCGCAACAGGTGTCGCTTGATCCTTCATACTCGTCAAATAAGAAGAGGAATAAGGATTCTCAAACGCCTTATAAGAAACCAGCACCATACAAACAAACACCACAATCGGCACAAACCGCCTCATCACCACCACTCCCCTCTACCACAACCTATGTGAAGAAAGGACAAGGTAGAACAGAAAAGCGCAGGCGGGGTGCCCAGGGCCGTACGGATAAGCAAGATGGCGGAAATAAGCGTAGCTTATTGTAGTCAGATTGCTTATCTCGCTAGGCCCTCCCCGCCGGAGCTAGACATCACAGAAAAGCGCAAGGGGCTTCATAATAAAAGAGGAAGCTCGACTAAAACCGTCACGTCCTGTGACAACGTCGAGCGACCCCACATCGTGTGGGGCCGGATAAGCAAGCTACTGTAAGTCTGCGCAGCAGACTGGAGGTAGATTGCTTATCTCACTAGCCTCTAGCCCCTGGAGCTGGACACCCGAAAAGCACAATCACAACCTCATAAAACCAACATCTAAAATGAATCAAATAATTATGTATAAAAAAAGAAACTGGCTCGCCAGCTCCTTTTTGCTATACTACTCTGTAGTTTCTTGTTGTTTCTTTTCTTCAATGATGACGTCTTTGTGAGATAGGTTAACACGACCTTGATTGTCGATTTCTTTAACCTTAACCTTCAACTGATCTCCAATTGCTACAACGTCTTCTACTTTACCTACTCGTTCTTCAGCTAGTTGAGAAATGTGCACTAAGCCGTCTTTCCCTTTAAATAGCTCAACAAAAGCACCAAATTTCTCGATACGTTTAACAGTACCAAGGTACGTTTCTCCAACTTCAACTTCTCGAACCAAGTCTTCGATGATCTGTTTTGCATTACGGTTCGCTGCTGCATCTGTAGATGAGATGAAGATTTTACCGTCTTGCTCGATATCGATTTTAACACCTGTTTCTTCGATAATCTTGTTGATTTGTTTACCACTTGGTCCAATAACGTCACGAATCTTATCAGGCTTAATCGCCATTGTAAGAATTTTCGGAGCGTATGCAGAAAGCTCTTCACGTGGCTGTTCGATTGTCGCGATCATGCTATCAAGGATTTCTTTACGTCCAGCTTTCGCTTGTGTAAGTGCATCCTCTAGAATTGAGCGAGATAGACCTTCAATCTTAATATCCATTTGTAGAGCAGTTACACCTTTTTCTGTACCTGCCACTTTAAAGTCCATATCTCCAAGGAAGTCTTCCATACCTTGAATATCAGTAAGAACTGTATAATCTTCGCCTGATTTCACAAGACCCATCGCAATACCAGCTACAGGTGCTTTAATCGGAACACCAGCATCCATCATTGCAAGTGTACTTGCACAAATACTTGCTTGTGACGTTGAACCATTAGATTCTAATACTTCTGACACAAGACGTACCGTATAAGGGAAGTCCTCTTCTGATGGTACCACTTTCTCAAGAGCACGCTCACCTAATGCACCGTGGCCGATTTCACGACGACCTGGTCCACGCATTGGGCCTGTTTCACCAACACTAAAGTGAGGGAAGTTGTAGTGGTGCATAAAGCGTTTCGATTCTTCTAAATCGAGACCATCAAGAATTTGAACATCACCTAAAGCACCAAGTGTACAAATGCTTAAGGCTTGAGTTTGTCCACGAGTAAACAATCCAGAACCGTGTGTACGAGGTAAGACTCCTACACGAGAAGACAATGAACGAATTTCTTCCGGTTTACGCCCGTCTGGACGGATCTTTTCTTTCGTGATTAAGCGACGAACTTCTTCTTTGACGATTTTATCAAGAACAGATTTGACTTGACTAATCTTTTCGCTCTCAGCCTCAGCTTCTTCGTATTCAGCAACCACGTTGTTCTTAACTTCTGTGATCGCTTCATCACGAGCATGCTTTTCTTCTGTCTGAATTGCTTTTACTAGTGCGTCTTTTGCTTTGCCTTCAACTTCTGCAACGATATCTGCATCAAGTTCAAACAGCGTTATCTCACGTTTAGCTTTTCCAACTGCTTCTACTACTTCTTCTTGGAAAGCAACAAGGCGCTTGATTTCTTCATGACCATACATAATTGCTTCTAACATGACTTCTTCAGGTACTTCATCCGCTCCTGCTTCTACCATGTTTACAGCATCTTTTGTACCAGCTACTGTTAGTTGAATGTCGCTTTTCTCTTGTTGTTCAATCGTTGGGTTGATGATAAACTCTCCATCAACACGACCTACAATTACACCTGCGATTGGACCGCTAAATGGAAGGTCCGAAATAGACAATGCAAGGGATGATCCTAACATTGCTGCCATTTCTGAAGAACAATCCTGATCCACACTCATTACTGTACTAATTACTTGTACTTCATTACGAAAGCCGTCAGGGAAAAGAGGACGGATTGGGCGGTCGATTAGACGTGAAGCAAGAACTGCTTTCTCACTTGGACGTCCTTCACGCTTAATAAATCCACCTGGAATTTTACCTACAGCATATAATCTCTCTTCGTAATTTACAGTAAGAGGGAAAAACGGCAAGTCTTTTGGCTCTTTAGATCCTGTTGCGGTTGCTAAAACAGATGTGTCTCCGTATTGCACCATACATGCTCCACTTGCTTGTTTAGCTAACTCTCCAATATCAATACGTAAAGGGCGGCCAGCAATTTCGGTGGAGAAAACTTGTTTTTCTTCTGCCATTTGTATGTTAACACCTCTCATACTCGATCTTATATTCTCATTCTTATTGTGCATAAGATTCCTCTTATGTATTAATTTTAGCTATAGAAAAAGCGGGAAATCATCCCGCTTTTTACTACTTAACGACGTAGGCCTAGTTCTTTAATTAATTCACGGTAACGAGTTACATCTTTGTTACGTAAATAGTTTAAAAGGTTACGACGTTTACCTACCATTTTTAGAAGACCACGACGAGAGTGGTGATCTTGCTTATGAGTACGTAAATGCTCGTTTAATTTTGTAATCTTTTCAGTAAGGACAGCGATTTGAACCTCAGCGGATCCAGTATCGTTTTCATGTGTCTTGAACTTACTAATGATTTCATTCTTACGTTCTTGTGTGATAGCCATCCTATTCACCTCCTAAAATTTTATCGAACCCCTATCCCCTAGCAAGCGTCGGTGATTTCGACTTGCCAAGCGATGGTTCCTGTGCATGCAGCACAACTATTAATGTACATGTTTTTAAGGAAAAATGCAAGGGGAAGCGGGAATTCTAAGCAAAAAAGTTACGAATTTCGGCTTCATCTTTCTGAAGTTGATCGATTAGATGATCCACTCCATTAAATTTCACTTCATCCCTGATGAATGCATGCCATTCTACTTCTAACTCTTCCCCATATAAGTCCGCCTCAAAATCAAATAGGTTAATTTCAACAGAGAGTACTTTTGTGTCTTGGAAGGTTGGTTTATACCCTATATTCGCCATGCCATAGTATGAAGAGTTATTGTGGACAACTCTTACAGCATATACTCCTACTTTAGGAAGCAAATAGTCTAGAGAGACAGAGAGGTTTGCAGTAGGGAAACCAATCGTACGCCCTCTTTGATCCCCTGTAACAACGGTGCCCCGAATTTGATAGGGGCGTCCAAGCAGCTCATTAGCTAAAGAAATGTTCCCTTCCCTAATTGATTCTCTGATTAACGTAGAACTTATTTTTTTCTCATGCTCTGTCACTTTAGATACAACCGTTTGAGATAACTGTTCTCCTCCGTGCGTAGGGAGGGTATCCATAGTTCCTTTCCCCATTCGTCCATATGTGAAATCAAAACCTGCTACAACGTGAGACACATGTAAACCAATAAAATAGTGATTCACAAAATCCTGAGGTAATAAACCTGCTAAATCTTTGTTAAACTCAACAAGATATACACGATCAATCCCTAAATCTTCAAAGACCTTAATTTTATCCTCTAGAGGAGTAATGTATTTCACATGCTGGGTTTCTTTCTTCAAAACAACAGACGGATGAGGATGAAAGGTCATAACAGCACTGGTTCGACCTGTTTCATCAGCTATTTGCTTAGCTGTACGAATGACCTCCTGATGTCCGCGATGAACCCCATCAAAATAACCTACAGCTAGTACAGTATCAGGCAGGTCTTGATACTTGAATGTATGGGGATGTTGTAGTTCATAAATTTCCATTTCCTCTCACCCTCTTTTCCTTACACGTTTCATTCGTATTGAAAAACTCGGACTGGCTTTATTAAATGTGGTTTCTTTGGGTGTACTTGATAAATCGCAAGTAATTTGCCTTCTTGACTAACCATACAGAATGGATTTGTTTCTGGCAATATAGAAGGCTTAGGAAAAACCATACCGTGGTAGACCTGATCTTCTTTTCCAGCTTCGACAAGAAGATTTCCAAGATGACGCACACCTCTCTCTAAAGGCTGCAAGAGTTGATTAAGATTTTGCTCATCTCTTGCTTCTTCTATCTGTTCAAATGTGAATGACTCACTTGTTGTAAACGAACCAGAAGCAGTACGGACCAAGGAGGACATATGAGAAGGGTATCCGAGCTCTTTACCAATGTCCACACAAAGAGTACGGATATAGGTACCTTTTGAGCATGTAATATCAATGGTAAAAGAAGCTTTCCCGTTATGATAAGATACCTCTTCAGATGTTAGATTTATATCATAGATCTGAACTGTTCTTTCAGGTCTTTCTACTTCCAATCCTTCTCTAGCATATTCATACAATCGCTTGCCACCTACTCGTACAGCAGAATACATAGGGGGAACTTGGGTGATTGTACCCGTAAATGATTCTATCACATTTCTAATTTCATTCATGTTTAATTCATCTACCGTTTTTTCAGAGATGACAGAGCCGGTTTGATCTTCTGTTTCGGTAGCTGTACCTAAGGTTACTTCAGCTTTATATACTTTTTCAGACTCCGTTACATAAGAAGAAATTTTGGTTGCCATGCCAACACACATTGGAAGGACTCCTTCTACATCCGGGTCAAGAGTGCCAGTATGGCCCACCTTTTTAGTTCTTAATATACCTCTCATTTTCATCACACAATCGTGTGATGTCATGCCTTTTGGTTTCCATAAAGGGATGATCCCATCCATCATAAAAGCCCCCTCATCTTATTACTATAGTATGTATGGGTTTTACAAATAAAAAGAGTGCCCCTTAAAGGGACAGTCCCCCTTGCGTGTATACTTTATCATACAATCCTGTATGCCACACTTCAGGGGAGCAGCCCCCTTGTGGGACACCCTCTACCAGATTTTATTCGTTTGTATCATTTAAATCTTGCAGAATTGTTTCAATACGATTTCCGTACTCAACAGCTTCATCAAATTCAAACATAATTTCTGGTGTTTTACGAAGGCGAATTCGTCGTCCGATTTCGGAGCGAATAAATCCTTTCGCTTTAGCTAAGCCGATTAGTGTATCTTGCTTCTGTTTATCATCACCTAAAACGGAGATATACACTTTAGCTTGCTGTAAGTCACCTGTTACTTTCACTTCTGTGACTGTGACAAATCCAATGCGAGGGTCCTTAATCTTACGACTAATAATATCTCCCATTTCTTTTTTCATTTGTTCACCGACACGGTTTGCTCTTAAATCACTCATTAATTTTCACCTCTTTATTCTGAGGGAGGGCTACAACCATTCCAAATTTGTTGTGGTACGTTCAATTTCTGGAAAAGAGTCGATCATCGCTAACACTCGATTGATCTCTTTTTCAGCCTGAACTTTGTCACTAGAAATCGTGACAAAGCCAAGGCCTGTTCGTTGCCAAACATCTTGATGATCCAATTCTGCTACAGCAACATTATACTCATTATGAGCTCTTGTTAAGATTCGGCGCAATACTGAACGTTTTTCTTTTAAAGAATGAGCATCATAAATGAGGCATTCTACCTCAACGGAAGCGATCATTTACGTTCGATCTCCTGCATTTCGAAGGCTTCAATGATGTCACCTTCACGGATATCATTGTAGTTTTTGATTGTTATACCACATTCATACCCTTTTTGAACGGTCTTGGCATCATCTTTATAACGTTTAAGTGCATCAATTTCGCCTTCGTATTGGACAATACCATCACGGATGAGACGAACGCCACCTTCGCGTTTAATAACACCTTCTGTTACATAGCTCCCGGCAATCGTTCCAACTTTAGAAACTTTAAAGATTTCACGAACCTCTGCTTGACCTACAATTTTCTCTTCAAATTCTGGGTCTAAGAGACCTTTCATAGCACTTTCAATTTCTTCCATCACCTTATAGATAATGCGATGAAGTCGAATATCTACATCTTCAGTTTCTGCTGTACGCTTAGCGTTTACATCAGGACGAACGTTAAATCCGATTACCACTGCGTTAGAAGCAGATGCAAGGATGATGTCTGATTCTGTAATTGCACCTACACCAGTGTGAATGATCTTAACCTTTGCACCCTCTACATCAATTTGTTGTAAAGAAGAAGCAAGAGCTTCTGCAGAACCTTGTACGTCTGCTTTAATAATGATGTTAATTTCTTTTATGTCACCTTGTTTAATTTGTTCGAATAAATCATCAAGGCTTACTTTTGCTTTTTCACCGCGGTTTTCTTCGATCATACGCTGTTGACGAGCTTCCCCAACTTGACGGGCTTTCTTCTCATCATCAAACGCTACGAAGCGATCTCCTGCTTGAGGAACACCGTTTAGTCCAGTAATCTCAACTGGGGTAGATGGTGGAGCCACTTTCACACGACGTCCTAAATCATTTACCATCGCACGGACACGTCCAAACGTATTACCAACAACAATTGGGTCTCCTACGTTTAACGTACCATTTTGCACAAGTAATGTTGCCACAGAACCGCGACCTTTATCTAATTCTGCTTCAATAACAGTACCCATCGCCAGGCGATTTGGATTTGCTTTTAATTCTTCTACTTCTGAAACGAGCACGATCATTTCTAGAAGATCATCGATTCCTTCCCCTTTAACGGCTGAAAGTTCAACGAAGATCGTCTCCCCACCGTACTCTTCAGGAACTAAGTTATATTCCATAAGCTCCTGTTTCACACGATCTGGATTCGCACCCTCTTTGTCCATCTTATTAACAGCTACAATAATAGGAACTTCTGCAGCTTGAGCGTGGTTAATTGCTTCTTTAGTTTGAGGCATAACTCCATCGTCTGCTGCCACGACTAATATTGCAATATCCGTTACTTGAGCACCACGAGAACGCATACTTGTGAACGCTGCGTGACCAGGAGTATCAAGGAACGTAATTTTCTTATCATTTTCTTCAACTTGATACGCACCAATGTGCTGTGTGATTCCTCCAGCTTCCCCTGCTGTTACTTTCGTTTTACGAATGGAATCAAGAAGTGTTGTTTTACCATGGTCAACGTGTCCCATGATTGTTACGACAGATGGACGTTCTACTAGGTCAGCAGGATCGTCATCAGCAATGTAGTTTTCAAAGTCTGTCTCGTCTACTACAATCTCTTCTTCAGCTTTCACACCATATTCATCACAAATTAACTCAATTGTATCAGCGTCTAAATCCTGGTTCTTTGTAGCCATTACGCCAGAGAACATTAACTTCTTAATAATTTCAGAAGACTCTCTGGATAACTTTTCAGCTAGCTCTGATACCTGCAAACTACCAGTGTACGTAATTTTTTCTGGTAGTTGTGGCTTCTTAGCTTGAGGGCGCTGTTGTTGATTGTTACGGTTTTGACCGCCACGGTTGTTTCGCTTGTTATTTTGGTTTTGCTTTTTGTTATTATTTTTAGTGTTTTTATTCATACGATTATCCTGATCTTTCTCACGTTTTTTCTGACCACCACTTTGTTGGTTACTAGATGGCTTCGCAGAACCTTGTGAGTTATTTTGTTTCTTTTCTGCTCCCTTTGCTTGAGGGTTCTGGTCACTTTTTCCTTTATTGTACACACCATCAAGACGAGTTTTCGTATCGTCTGAAATAGTGGACATATGGTTTGAGACCTCTATATTCATGTTTTGTAATTTCGTTAATACATCTTTACTAGTTACATTTTTCTCTTTGGCATATTCATAAACACGCATTTTCGTCATACGTTCACCCCCGAATAGATTCATCGAGCATCGATGTGATTTTCGTTGCGAAACCACGATCGGTTATAGCCAAGGCTACTCTGCCTGATTTCCCTATTGCACCGGATAATGTCTCCCTATCCACAACTTCCCGATAAGGGACCTTATAGAAGCTACATTTATCCTCTAGCTTCTTTTTAGTGTTTATCCCCGTGTCATTTGCTATTAAAACCAGGCAGGCTCGTTTTCGTTGTATATCACGAACGATGGCTTCTTCACCTAAAGTACATTTACCGGCTCGAAATGCAAGTCCAATCATATTGAGGAATTTCTGATTCATATTAATCCTCTTGTACCATTTCTAGAAGCTGATCATATAGTTCCTGATCTACTTTGGCCTTTAAATGATGGGACAAAATACTTTTTTCTCGAGCTGTTTTAATGACTTTTGCATCCTTAGTTAAATAAGCACCTCGGCCGTTCTTCTTTCCGGTTTCATCAATAAAAACTTCCCCGTCTTTATTTCTTACGACACGAATTAGCTGTTGTTTAGGTAGCATTTCTTTGGTAACTACGCATTTTCTTAATGGTGTTTTTTTGTTCTTAGCCATTTCGAGTCCCCCTTATTCGAATAGATCTTCGTCTACTTCAGAATAAGCGTCCTCTTGATGTTCACCAGGAGTAATCGTGCCGTCTTCTAAAGCATCTGATTCACTCTTGATGTCAATTTTCCATCCAGTCAATTTAGCAGCAAGACGTGCATTTTGTCCACGCTTACCGATTGCTAATGAAAGTTGATGATCCGGTACAACGACTGTTGTTGCTTTTTCTTCTTCATCCACTAATACCTCTACCACTTTGGCAGGGCTTAAGGCATTTGACACGAATACAACAGGATCTTCTGACCACTGCACGATATCAATCTTTTCACCTTTTAACTCATTCACAATTGCTTGTACCCTTTGACCACGTTGTCCTACACAAGAACCAACCGGATCGATTTCTGGGTCTGGAGCATGAACAGAAATCTTAGAACGATCTCCTGCTTCACGAGATACAGATTTAATTTCTACTGTTCCATCATAAATTTCAGGTACTTCCATCTCAAACAAACGTTTAAGAAGACCTGGATGTGAACGTGACACATAAATATGAGGCCCTTTGTTTGTGTTTTCAACTTTAGTAACAAATACTTTTATACGATCATGTACATGATATTCTTCTGTAGGCATTTGTTCACCAACAGGAAGACGGGCTTCAACTTTACCAAGATTAATGTAAGTAAATCGTGCGTCTTTACGTTGAATAATCCCTGTCATAACATCTTCTTCACGATCAACATATTCACTAAAGATTACACCGCGCTCAGCTTCGCGTACACGTTGAGTGACAACCTGTTTTGCAGCTTGTGCTGCAATACGACCAAAGTCCTTCGGTGTTACTTCAATTTCGATTACATCATCGATATCATAGTTTGGATCGATTTTTTTAGCTTCATCTAGAGAAATTTCTTGTTGTGGGTCCATAGACTCTTCAACAACAAGTTTTCGGGCATAAACATGCATGCCTCCACTCACTTCATCAAGATCAACACGAACATTCGTGGCTGATTTAAAATTCTTTTTATAAGCAGAAATAAGTGCTGCTTCTAATGCTTCCATTAGAAGGTCTTTGTCTATTCCTTTTTCTTTCTCTAAGTAATGAATGGCATCAAAAAGCTCACTACTCACCGTTTCTTCCCCCTTTAATTAAAACTGACAGCTAACCTTGCTTTAGCAATGTTGTCAAACGGTATTTCATATGTTTTCTTACGTGTTTTGATTGTTACTTCTACAGAAGCTGTATCATTTTCAAAGGATAGTAAGCGTCCTTCGAATTCTTGTTCACCATCAATATGTTCGGATACTTTTATATTCACATTATGGTTTACGAATTTTTCAAAATCTTTTCTCTTCTTTAATGGGCGCTCAGCACCAGGTGATGATACTTCTAAAAAGTAAGGGAAGGTAATGGGATCTTGAGCATCAAGTTTCTCGCTTAATTGCTCGCTAACCTGGCCGCATTCTTCAATATCAACCCCACCCTCTTTATCAACGTAAACTCGTAGAAAGTAGTTTTTCCCTTCTTGTTGAAACTCAATGTCTACAAGTTCAAGGTTCATGTCTTCAAGGATTGGTTGAATGAGTTCTTCAGTTATTTCCGTAACATTCTGGCTTCCCAATGGAATTCCCTCCTTTTTATTATTGCTAGCTAGATAAGCCGATACGCTAAAATTCCCTGCTGAGACAGCAGGGAATTCGTTCGGCGGTCAAATTCGGAAGTAATACGAAAGAGTGGGTTGCCCCACTCTTTTACTCTCATACGTATCTTCTGTCATACCAACAAAAATATACCACACACAAGAAATTTTAGCAAGCCGTGGTTCATAAACAGTTAGAACAAGGATAACTGGTTTTTATCCGGTAGTCCCTCTAAGCATCCATGCTCATCTAAATATTCTAAAACAGTTTTAGAAATGCGGCTTCGCTCTCGGAGATCTTCTTTTGATAAGAACTCTCCGTCTTCTCGTGCTTTTACAATATTAATTGCGGCATTTGTTCCTAATCCATCAATAGAGTTAAATGGCGGTATTAATGTATTCCCATCTACAATAAATTCGCTAGCTGCAGAGCGATACAAGTCTACTTTTTGGAAAGAGAATCCACGCTCTTGCATTTCAAGAGATAATTCTAAGACTGTTAACAAACTCTTTTCTTTAGGAGTTGCGTCTAACCCTTTACCATTAATCTCTTTAATACGCGTTCGGACAGCCTCTGACCCTTTCACCATCGTGTCAATATCAAAGTCACTAGCACGCACCGTATTATAAGCAGCATAGAAGTAAATTGGATGATGGACCTTGAAATAAGCGATACGAACAGCCATAAGAACATAAGCGGCTGCGTGTGCTTTCGGGAACATATACTTAATCTTTTTACAAGATTCAATGTACCAATCTGGCACACCGTGCTTCTTCATTTCGTCGATCCATTCAGGCTTCAAGCCGCGTCCTTTACGAACAAATTCCATTATTGTAAAGGCTGTAGGAGCTTCTAGTCCTTTGTGCATTAAATACACCATAATGTCGTCACGACATCCAATTACTTCAGAAAGTGTACATATACCATCGCTGATAAGCTGATCGGCATTATTCAGCCAAACATCTGTACCGTGTGATAGGCCAGAAATAATGACAAGTTCTGCGAATGTAGAAGGCTTTGTATCCTCTAACATTTGACGAACGAATCGAGTACCAAACTCAGGTACACCAAGTGTTCCTGTTTTACACATAATTTGATCTGGTTCTACTCCTAAAACTTGCGGGCCGCTAAAGATCTTCATCACTTCTTCATCATCTGTCGGGATCGTTTTAGGATCAATACCACTTAAGTCTTGAAGCATCCTGATCACTGTTGGGTCATCGTGTCCAAGAATATCAAGTTTTAAGAGATTATCATGGATGGAGTGGAAGTCAAAGTGTGTTGTCATCCACTCAGATGACTGGTCGTCTGCTGGATACTGAATAGGTGTGAAATCATAGATATCCTGATCATCAGGAACAACAATAATTCCTCCAGGGTGTTGTCCAGTTGTTCGCTTCACTCCAGTACACCCCTGCACCAATCGGTCTACTTCAGCACCTTTATATTGAATTTCATGGTCACCTGCGTAGCCTTTAACAAACCCGTATGCAGTTTTCTCAGCAACTGTACCTATTGTACCCGCACGGAAAACTTTATCTTCACCAAATAAAACCTTTGTATAATTGTGTGCTCTTGGCTGGTATTCTCCTGAGAAGTTTAAGTCGATATCTGGCACCTTATCCCCTTTAAATCCTAGGAACGTTTCAAATGGAATATCCTGCCCATCTTTCTTATACGCTACACCACAGTCAGGACAGTCTTTCTCTGGTAAATCGAAACCAGAACCTACTGATCCGTCTGTAAAGAATTCAGATTTCTGACATTCATTACAGACATAGTGAGGTGGTAAGGGGTTTACTTCAGTGATATCAGTCATTGTGGCTACGAAAGAAGAACCAACTGACCCACGAGAACCAACCAGATAGCCATCGTCTAAAGATTTCGTTACAAGTTTCTGTGAGATTAAATAGATGACAGCAAAACCGTTTCCGATAATACTATCAAGTTCTTTTTCGATTCGTTTTTCAACAAGCTCAGGGATCGGATCACCATAAATACTTCTAGCTTTATTGTAGGTCATTTCCCGCATCTCATCATTAGCACCATCAATATTTGGCGTGTACAGATCGTCTTTAACCGGTTTAATTTCTTCAATTGAATCTGCTATCTGCTGTGAATTCGTTACAACTACCCGTTTTGCAGTTTCTTCATCTAAGAAAGAGAAATCATCTAGCATTTCATTTGTGGTTTTAAAATGTACATCAGGTTGAGTTTGTCGGTTAAGGGGATTACCACTTTGTGAAGCAATTAGGATTTTTCGATAAATCTTTTCATGCTCATCGACATAGTGAGTATTTCCTGTAGCGACAACCGGTTTCTCTAATCGATCTGCCATGTTGATTAAGTTCTTTAAGATATCGTATAAATGAGCTTCATTTCTTATAAGGTCTTTTTCAATTAAATGGTAATAGTTTGAAGGAGGCTGTACCTCAATATAGTCATAAAACTCAGCCACTTTCTCCGCTTCATCTTGTGACTTCTGCATCATTGCTTCAAATACTTCACCTTTATCACACCCGCTACCAATAAGGACTCCTTCCCTATACTTTTTCAGTACGGACCTTGGAATACGAGGAACACGGTAAAAATAATTCACAAGTGACATGGACACAAGCTTGTAAATGTTTTTTAGACCTGTTGGATTTTGCGCTAACAAAATGGCATGAGAAGGTCTGGAACGTTGGTATGCGTTTCCTTCTCCCATGTATTTGTTTAAATCCAAGTGATTTGTAATGTCTTTTTTACGAGCTTCCTTCAATAATTTCCACAGCAAGTATCCAGTCGCTTCAGCGTCATAAATTGCCCTGTGGTGCTGAGTCAGTTCAATATCAAATTGCTTACAAAGTGTATTAAGGCGGTGGTTCTTAAGTTGCGGAACAACGAGTCTTGCGAGCTCTAACGTATCAATAACAGGATTCGATGCTTTTTCATATCCAATCTTTTTGAGCCCTGCATTTAAGAATCCCATATCAAAGCTTGCGTTATGAGCGACTAATATAGAATCACCCATCCATTCATGAAAATCTTTAATGACATCATCAGGGTCTGGCGCATCTTTTACCATGTCGTCTGTAATCCCCGTCAGATCAGTCGTAGTTTGACTTAAAGGTTCATGAGGGTTAGCGAAGGATTCAAATCGGTCAATAATTTCGCCTTCTTTAATCTTAACAGCCGCTAATTCAATAACCGTATCATAAATAGCTGACAAACCTGTTGTCTCCACGTCAAATACAACATATTCATCTGTTGCTAAGTCTCGGTCTTGTTCTTCATAAGCAATAGGTACACCGTCGTCTACAATATTGGCTTCCAATCCGTAAAGGACTTTAACACCATTCTTGCTCCCTGCTGCATAGGCTTCTGGGTATGATTGGACAACAGCGTGGTCGGTAATTGCGACAGCTTTATGTCCCCATTTAGCCGCTTGTTCAACTAAACGTGAAGCTGATACCGTAGAATCCATTTGACTCATCGTCGTGTGGGCATGGAGTTCTACTCGCTTCTCCCCTTCTGGAGCTTCATCTTTACGCACGATAGGCTTAACTTCATTAATATCTGAGCCCATCATTGTTAATTCGTTCGTATAGTTATCGGTCTGAACGCGACCTTTAGCCTTAATCCACATGCCTTTTTTCAAACGCTGGAACTTCTCTTCATCATCATCTCTTCGAGAGAACATTTTCACCTGAATAGAATCTGTGTAGTCGGTCATTTTAGCCATAAGCAAATGACGACCTGAACGAAGCTCTCTTATTTCAACATCAAAGACATACCCTTGAATGACCATCGTGTTTTCTTCTTCTTGAATGGATTCGATTTTTTCAGGAACATCTTTAATGTTATAACCAATGAGAAGTGGACCTTCATGAAGAACTTCATCATCATCTTTATCCTTAGCACGTTGTTCTTTCTCCTGGATTGCCTTTTGAACAATGTTTTTATCCTCTTGCTTCTTCTGCTCCTTAAACTGTTCTAAGGCTTCCTCTGAAGAACTTACTTCAACCGTAAGAACATATAGTGATGCCCCCACGCGATTACAGAAAGCTTGGAATGGTTCGCTTAAGCGACGTTTCAAGGCATGAGCTTCTGCATCATTACGTGCGTGCAAAATAAGCTTATTTCCATCAATTTTAGGACGCTGCTCATGTAATAAGTCCTTATAAGCAGGTGATAGATCAGGTATTGATTTGATAAAGTGAAGCCAGTAATCACAAATACCATCTTCATCAAGCTTCTTCTCATCTGTTTCAATTGACCATGTAATGGTTGCAATATGATGAAAAGCTTCATAAAGTTTCGTCGTAAAAACAGCATAAACATCTGGTGGTAACACTTTAGGGATATAAAAGTAAAAGTGCCACTCTTTTGTTGGCTTATGCACTGATAATTTCGTTAACCTGCTATCTTGAAAGTGTTCGTTCACAAGATCCTCTGGCATTTCGATTTGCTTTAGGAGCAACTGCATTTTTTCTATCTGTGAAAGGTCCATGCTACATATCCTCCCCTTCATAAGCAAAGAGAGGTACCTTCGCTGACGAAGGTACCTATTTTCCACTTACAATTCTTTTAGTAATGCTTTAATATGATCAACTAGTTCATCTTCATGTACTTCAGACTGTTCACCGCTTGAGCGAATCTTACTTTCTACGACCCCTTCATCCGCTCGCTTACCTACTGTAATACGAAGTGGAATTCCAATCAAATCGCTATCAGCAAACTTCACACCTGCACGCTCTTTACGATCATCATATAATACTTCAATACCCTCTTCTTTTAGAGTAGTATATAGGCGCTCCGCTAATTCTCTTTGTTCATCTTTTTTTACATTTAGTGCTAAAAGATGAACTTGATAAGGAGCAACTTGTTTTGGCCATGTAATACCTGAATCATCATGATACTGTTCTACAATTGAAGCTAACGTGCGTGATACTCCAATTCCGTAACAACCCATAATGAGTGTTTGGTTCTTTCCGTTTTCATCAAGGAAGTTAGCCCCCATTTTTTCTGCATAGAACTGACCAAGCTTGAATACATGTCCTACTTCAATTCCTTTTGCAAATTGAATGGTTCCTTCACCATCTGGAGATGGATCTCCTTCTTGTATAAAACGAAGGTCCGCGTAATGGGTAATCTCAAAGTCTTCACCAGGTGTAACATTTGTGTAATGGAAACCATCTTCATTGGCTCCGCAAGTCGCATTAGCAAGACTTTTAACGGCATAATCTGCCACAATGTCGATCGTTTCAGAAACACCAACAGGACCTAAGGAGCCAAAGCCTGCACCAATGGCGGCTTTCACTTCTTCTTCTGAGGCTAAGTCGATTAAGCTGGCATCGTAAAGATTCTTTAGCTTAACGTCGTTCACTTCATGATCCCCACGTGTAAGGACCATGACTAATTTTTCATCGTCAATTTTAAACATAATGGCTTTCATACCTTCTGCAAGAGAATGTCCAAGTGCATTAGCAGCTTCGGCCATCGTTTTACAGTTTGGGGTAGCAACTTTTTCTCTTTCTTTCGGTTGCTCTGTTGTAGCTTCATACGTATCTACAACTGGAGCCATTTCAATATTTGCTGCATAACTACTTTTATCTGAATAAGCGATTGTGTCTTCACCAACTTCAGATAAAACCATAAATTCGTGTGTATCCTTACCACCCATAGCACCTGAATCGGCAATAACAGCACGGAAGTTTAAACCAAGACGAGTGAAGATGTTCGTATAAGCCTGAAACATTCGTTCATAAGCTTGATCAAGACTTTCATTAGAACTATGGAAGGAATACGCATCCTTCATTAAGAATTCTCTTCCGCGAAGCAACCCAAAACGAGGGCGTTTTTCATCTCGGAACTTGGATTGAATTTGATAAACCGTTAATGGTAATTGTTTATAACTCTTCACTTCATCACGAATAATAGCTGTTACTTCTTCTTCATGAGTTGCACCGAGAGCAAATTCGCGATTGTGACGGTCGTTCAATCGCATTAATTCAGGACCAAATGTGTTCCAGCGCCCTGTTTCTTTCCAGTGCTCAGATGGTTGAAGCGCCGTCATATTCATTTCAAGGCCGCCCGCATTTTCCATTTCTTCTCGAACAATCGCTTCTACTTTTCGTAATACTTTCGTACCTGCTGGTAAAAAGGAATATATACCAGAAGCTACTTTTCGGATGAAACCGGCACGAACTAGTAGTTGATGACTTTTAATCTCTGCATCAGCAGGATTTTCACGTAGTGTAGGTAAGAGCATTTCACTCTGTTTCATCCTCATTCACCTCGTCTCTCTATTTACTTATAAAAATAATCTTTGGATATCGTTCCAGGTTACAACAATCATGAGTAACATTAGAAGAGCAAATCCAATGAAGTGTACAATAGCTTCTTTTTGGGGTTCAATTGGTTTACCTCTCACCGCTTCGACACCTACGAATAGTAAACGTCCTCCGTCAAGGGCCGGTAGAGGTACAAGGTTAATAATCCCAAGATTAATACTTAACATAGCAATCCATGGCAAGTAATTCGCCCAACTCATACTAACGACTTCATCAGTTGCATTGTAAATACCTACAGGACCTGATAGCTGATCAATTGATAATTGACCGGTAACCAACTTCCCGAGGTTTGTCAAAATCATTGTAGTGATTTCATACGTTTTCGTAAACCCGTATGTCGCTAATGTAGTGAAAGATTTTTCTTTGGGCTGGAAAACTCCTATTTTCCCAACTTCTTCACCACCGCGTTCCATGACTCCTGTTTTTACGGGAACGGTCAAACTTTCTCCATCTCGAACAATCGATAGTTCTACTGTTTCATTAGGTTTTCCTTGTAAGACCTCTACAAATTCAACCCAAGTCCCTACGTTTTCCCCATTAACAGAAGTAACTTTATCTCCTTGTTGTAGCCCCGCTTCTTGAGCAGGCCCATCCTCTGTTAGCTTACCTAGGGTAGAATCATTAGAAGGTACCCCTTGAATCATAGCTAGAAGATAAAAGATGATGATGGCGAGCAGAAAGTTCATCATTGGACCAGCAAATAATTGCATGGCACGTTGAGAAACTGTCTTTGAGGCAAATTGACGATCATAAGGTGCAATCTGCGTTTCTTTCTCATCCATCACAAACATAGCATCCGGTTCAACTTCAAATAGAAGCTTTTCATCTTCATCAAGCTCATACCCTTGAATCATCAACTTATGATCTAAGTCAGCTTGTTCGACTTCAATAACTCTCGCATTTGGATATTTAGACTTATTGTTCACGATAATTCGATTTACCTTGCCCGATTGACCAAATTCGAGACCAATATGATGGCCTGGCTTCAAGTCGACTATTTCAGGATCCTCTCCTGCTACACGTACATATCCACCAATAGGTAATAAACGAATTGTGTATAGTGTTTCATCTTTCATAAATGAAAAGATTTTTGGACCAAATCCAATTGCAAATTCACGAGCCAACATGCCTGCACGCTTAGCGAATATTAGGTGACCCAGTTCATGAACAAATACAAGCAATCCAAACATGAATATAAATGCTAATACAGTTGGCAAAAATAGCACCTACCTTTTACTTTACGTATGATATGATTCTTGTTCGTGTTTCTTGATCAACCGCTACGATCGTGTCAAGAGAGGGCTTAGAGATTACCTCATGCTCTTCTAATGCACGTTCAATTAACGCTTCAATCGTTAGGAATGAAATCTCGCCTTTTAGGAAAAGTGCTACAGCTTGTTCATTTGCAGCGTTTAATACAGTAGGCATTGTTCCTCCCGCTCTTCCAGCCTCATAAGCCATTCGTAAGCAAGGAAAGCGATCGAAATCCATTTCTTCAAAGTGAAGTTTTCCTATTTCTACTAAGTTTAACGTTTTCGTTTCTTGCATTTCAAGTCGATTAGGAAAAGTTAACGCATATTGAATCGGAACACGCATATCAGGAGTGCCTAATTGAGCGATCACACTTTTATCCTTGAATTCAACCATAGAATGAATGACGCTTTCGCGATGTTGAATGACATCAATATCGTCATAAGAAATATCGAAAAGCCAATGAGCTTCTATTACCTCTAAGCCTTTGTTCATCATAGTGGCGGAATCAATCGTAATCTTAGCTCCCATGCTCCAGTTAGGGTGATTTAAAGCATCTTCTACTGTTACACCTTCAAGGTCAGAACGGGACTTATCACGAAAGCTCCCACCAGATGCTGTGAGAGTGATCTTGTTAACATCCTTACGATTCTCTCCGTTTAAACATTGATAAATAGCAGAATGTTCGCTATCTACTGGTAGGATATCAACTTGATTTCTCTTAGCTGCTTCCATAACTAGATGACCAGCTGTAACAAGCGTCTCCTTATTGGCAAGAGCAACTTGTTTATGTGATTCAATTGCTCCAAGCGTGGCTTCAAGCCCTACACTTCCCATAATAGCGTTTACCAATACGTCTACACGATTATGAGTTGCAATTTCCTTCATGCCCTTAGACCCTGTTAAGATTTCTGCTTGTACATTTTGTTCGATAAGCTTTGTTTTGGTTTCTTCATCTTGAACAACTATGATAGCAGGATTAAATTCTTTGATTAAAGGTAAAGCTTTTTCTACGTTTCGTCCAAATGCCATCGCAAATAGCTTGAATTCTTCCGGATGATTGCGTATAACGTCAGTGGTCTGAATCCCAATTGATCCAGTTGACCCTAACAAAGCTATATGTTTCATTCCTCACGCTCCTATGCTAATTTAATCCTATGATATAAATTGGATAAAATGCAGAATGGGAAGCACAAAAATTAAGCTATCAAAGCGATCAAGTACTCCTCCATGACCTGGCAACAACTTTCCTGAGTCTTTAACTGAATAATGTCGCTTGTAGGCTGACTCAACTAAGTCTCCAATTTGGCCAAATACAGCAATTAGAACAGCTCCGGCAATAATGACGAACATTGATTTGTCAAGTGGCGCTAACAGGTGGAAAATAACAGCTACCACACAAGCTAACAAAATCCCTCCAAGAGAGCCTTCAATTGTTTTCTTAGGACTGATTTGAGGCCATAACTTGCGTTTCCCCATTGCTTTACCAAAGAAGAAAGCTCCAGTATCGGTTGCCCAGATCAGCAATAATGTGAAAAAGACATAATGAACACCGAACTCATCCACATTTCTAGTCATAATTAGATAGTAAAATCCCATCCCTACATATACAGCAGAAAGCAGTAAGAATCCTGCTTCGTCAAAAGTAAACTTGTTTTTAACAAGAACTGTGTAACCTAAGAGAATAAACACAGCTAGTAATGTGAATTCTGCCTTGGTCATGTCAATGATCCCTGAGAATGTTTCTTCAGGAGCTAACAGCACCCATAAATGGACAAAAGATACGACCCCTGGAAATGAAATAGGGGAGATTCGTCTCATTCTCATAAGTTCAGCAAGACCAATTGTAGCAAAACCATATATAAGAATGACAAACGGAAGTTGCCCAAAAAAGAATATAGGAATGATTAACAAACCAAATATAATCGCCGTAACGATTCGTTGTTTCATAACAATTTCAACACCTTATACCCCTCCATAACGTCGCTTGCGCTGTTGGTAATCATGGAGAGCTTTTTCGAATTGACCTTCATCAAAGTCAGGCCATAATACTTCTGTAAACCAAAATTCAGCATAGGCAAGTTGCCACAGTAGATAGTTGCTCAATCGCTGTTCTCCACTCGTTCGAATTAACAAATCAGGGTCTGGCAACTGGTGTGTGTAAAGATGTGAGGCGATCATCTCTTCTGAAATAGTAGATGGATGTTCCTTTTCATCTATGACTTGCTGAGTTACCTGACGTACGGCTTGAACGATTTCATCACGCCCGCCATAGTTAAGGGCAAAATTTAATATAAGTCCTGTATTGCCTTCGGTTTGTTTCTTAGCGTTTTCTACAGCTTTCTTCGTATGTGGAGGTAGCTTATCAATATGCCCGATGGTCTCTACCCTCACATTATTCTCCATTAATTCTGGTAAATATGTGTTGAGGAACTCATCAGGTAATTTCATTATAAATTCTACTTCGTTTTTGGGACGTTTCCAATTCTCTGTAGAGAAGGCATACAACGTTAGGACGCCAACGTTCAAGTCTGTTGCGCGACGAACGATTTTTTTGACAACATCCATTCCCTCTTTATGACCAGCCACGCGAGGTAAGCCTCGCTTTTTTGCCCATCTTCCATTCCCGTCCATAATAATGGCAACGTGCCTAGGAATATTAGTACGGTCGAGTTGTATTGATTCTGTCGGTGTCATCTTCTTTTTAAAAAAAGGAAGTTTTAGTACCATGCGAGATCCTCCATTTGGGGGGCGTTAATTGTATATGTATAGAAAAATGAGGCTTTCGCTTATTAGCGAAAGCCAATCATCTGCACACCTTGACTAGCCCAAAAATGAAAAACCCCCTTCTAACAAGAGGGTTCATCATTCATTGTACAAGGAAATACATTAAACTTCCATGATTTCTTCTTCTTTAGTCTTAGCAACTTTGTCGATCTCTGCAATGTTTTTATCTGTTTCTTTTTGCACATCATCTTGATAGCTGCGAAGTTCGTCTTCTGTAATGTCTCCATCTTTCTCAAGCTTCTTCAGTTGATCGTTAGAGTCACGACGAACATTACGTACTTGAACTTTTGCTTCTTCTGTATATTTCTTTACAACTTTAACAAGGTCTTTACGACGTTGTTCATTTAAAGCCGGGATGTTAATACGTACAATATTACCATCACTAGATGGCGAAAGACCAAGATCCGCTTTTTGGATTGCTTTTTCAATCTCACTGATTGATGACTTATCAAACGGTGTAATAACTAACATGCGTGCTTCAGGAGCAGAAATTGTTGATAGTTGATTTAGTGGTACAACTGCACCATAGTAATCTACTTTTACACCATCGAGGATAGAAGGATTCGCACGACCCGCTCGTACGGTAGCTAATTGACGTGTAAATGCACGCACCGCTTCCTCCATTTGTTCTTTTGTTTGCTGTAATACTGTTTTAGGCATATTTATTTCCCCCTCACAATAGTTCCAATTTGATCGCCTAGAACGGCTTTTTTAATATTACCTTCTTCTGTAATCGAGAATACAAGAAGTGGGATGTCGTTGTCCATACATAACGAAGAAGCAGTAGAATCCATCACGCCTAATCCTTCATTAAGAACATCAAGATAGGATAACTCATCATACTTTTTCGCATCTTTATTTTGTTTAGGATCGTCATTATAGACGCCATCCACGTTGTTCTTAGCCATTAAAATGACATCTGCTTCAATTTCAGCAGCGCGTAATGCGGCTGTAGTATCTGTTGAGAAATAAGGATTACCTGTACCGGCAGCAAAGATCACTACTCGTTTTTTCTCAAGATGACGAATAGCTTTACGACGAATATAAGGTTCAGCTACTTGTCGCATTTCAATAGACGTTTGAACGCGCGTAGGAATACCAATATTCTCAAGGCTATCTTGCATCGCTAACGAATTCATAACAGTTGCTAGCATTCCCATATAGTCAGCAGTTGCACGGTCCATGCCAACTTCACTTCCTACTTTTCCACGCCAGATGTTTCCGCCACCAACAACGACCGCAACTTCAACACCTAATTCTGAAATTTCTTTAACTTGGCGTGCCACGGATTGAATGACAGCTGGGTCTAACCCATATCCTTCTGCACCACTTAACGCTTCCCCACTCAACTTTAATACAACACGACGATAGTGAGCTGTTGTCATAATAACCTCCATATCACATTTATGTAAGCTTTTGAAAATAGGGAACACCACGTGTCCCCTATTCCACTAAAGCTATCATGTTTTATTTATTTACTTGGTTCATTACTTCTTCAGCGAAGTTTTCTTCTTTCTTCTCCATGCCTTCGCCAACTTCGTAACGTACAAAGCCTTTAATGGAAGCACCTTTTTCAGATACATATTGTTTAACTTTTTGGTCTGGGTCTTTAACAAATGCTTGCTCAGTAAAAACGATACCTTCGTAGAATTTGTTAAGACGACCTTCAACCATTTTTTCAACGATATGTTCAGGTTTACCTTCGTTTAGCGCTTCTTTCTTAAGAACTTCGCGCTCCGCGTTTACTTCTTCTTCTGGAACTTCATCACGTGTTACATAGCGAGGGTTAACTGCTGCAGCGTGCATCGCAACGTCTTTAGCAACCGTTTCATCCGTTGTACCTTCAAGAACAGAAAGTACGCCAATGCGACCTCCCATGTGAGTGTAAGCGCCAAATGCATCGTTATCACCTTTAGTGATAATTTCAAAACGACGAAGAGAGATTTTCTCACCGATTTTAGCTACTTGAGAAGTGATGTAGTCTTGAAGAGTGTCGCCTTCACCATGAAGTGGTTGCTCAAGTGCCGCTTCTACAGTTGCTGGTTGTTGTTTCACAAGATGCTGGCCAAGTTCAGAAAGCATTGCTTTAAACTGGTCGTTCTTCGTAACGAAGTCTGTTTCTGCGTTCAGTTCGAAGATAACAGCAGTGTTACCGTCTACTTTGATAGAAGCAGAACCTTCTGCAGCGATACGGTCTGCTTTTTTCGCAGCCTTAGACATACCTTTTTCACGTAACCACTCAACTGCTTTTTCCATGTCACCATCAGTTTCAGTAAGGGCTTTTTTACAATCCATCATACCCGCGCCCGTTTGTTCGCGTAGTTCTTTAACTTGTTTTGCTGTTACAGCCATTATAAAATCCTCCTTAAATGTTCAATATTATGTTTCAAAGAAAAGCAATAACAATTTGCGCCGTATTGCTTGTCATAAAAACGAAAACATTATGCTATCTTTTCTTTAAAAAAGGTGATAAAAGGTTAATCCCTCTTATCACCTTTCAAACCTTCTTTATTCAGCAGCTGTTTCTGCTTCTTCAGCTTGAACTTCTTCAGTTTCTTCGCCTTGTTTAGCTTCAAGAACAGCGTCTGCCATCTTAGAAGTAAGAAGTTTTACAGCGCGAATTGCGTCATCGTTCGCAGGGATAACGTAGTCGATTTCGTCTGGATCACAGTTTGTGTCAACGATACCAACAATCGGAATGTTTAGTTTGTGAGCTTCCGCTACAGCGATACGCTCTTTACGCGGGTCGATAATGAACATTACGTCTGGAAGACTTTCCATATTTTTAATACCGCCAAGGAATTTAACAAGACGTTCTTTTTCTTTAAGAAGTTCTACAACTTCTTTCTTAGGAAGTACGTCGAATGTACCGTCTTCTTCCATACGCTCGATGTCTTTAAGACGAGCAATACGTTTACGGATTGTTTGGAAGTTCGTAAGTGTTCCACCTAACCAACGTTGGTTGATGTAGTACTGACCAGCACGAGTTGCTTCTTCCTTAACGGATTCTTGTGCTTGCTTCTTCGTACCAACGAAAAGGACGTTACCGCCGTTCGCTGCTACTTCCTTAACGTAGTTAAATGCTTCGTCAACCTTTTTAACTGTTTTCTGAAGGTCGATGATGTAGATGCCGTTACGCTCCGTGAAGATATATTTCTTCATCTTTGGATTCCAACGACGAGTTTGGTGTCCGAAATGAACACCAGCTTCTAAAAGCTGTTTCATAGAAATTACTGACATGATGTTGCCTCCTAATGGTTATTTGTTATCCTCCGCCTGTATCATCTTCATTGCGGAACTCTAGAATAGAGCACCAACCGCATGAATCGACAAGCGTGTGTACTAACACCAAAAATAAATATATCATACGACATCATTCCAAGCAAGAATAATTATGACATTCTTGAGTGGAATTTCAGTGTAAGTTCAATTTCTGTTGTACCACGGTCTAACTGTTTGGCAATTTCCTCAACCGTTGCACCTTCATTATACATTTGAAACACTGATGATTCAATTGATGGCTGGTAGTGATCTCGTTCATCTGGAACTGGAGGTTGATAAGAATGAGTCTCAATTTCATTACCCCACTCTTGTTGGATGACCTCACGTCCCTCCACTTGATTAGTAGAACGATTTATATTCTTTCTTGAGTTCAAATTATGAGGAACATCCTCTAAAGGTACCTCTTGCGTCTTGACCTTTTCACCATTGTCACCGTTTTCTTCAAGTTTATTCAATAGCTGCACATTTTCTTCTTTAATTTCTAGTAAATATGCAGTAAAAGTATCTTCTATTTCTTTAGCTATCTGTTCTTGACGTTTTTCTAGTTCCTTCGCTTTCGATACTCTTAGAGATAAAATCACAATGGCTACTAGAAGAATTCCATGCAACAAAAAGCTAATGGCGAGTAAATATGGTATCATAATTTTCCTTTCTTCACCTACACAGACCCTTAAGATTGAGGTTGACCCTCCATAGATTGTATAGATACTTCCCCATCTTTAAATGTAGCTCTTGCTTTGGTGTAATTTCTACTTTCTCTACGTTGATATTTTCCAAAGGCAATAGTGACATAAGCAAATAATGTACCGTGAGTCAATAAATAAGCTTGATCTCCATCTTCGTAATCAGGTACGAGAGCCGCTAATTCCTTTTGCACGATTTGAAGCCTCGTATATGTTTGCTCATATGAGTTTCGCTGTCGCAATAAGGTTATGCGTTCCTTACTGCTTAGTCCAGAGTTTTCTTGTTTTAGAAGTAATTTATCTCCGATAATTGAGAGCTTATGTAAGGTGTCCATTAATTGTTCCTTTTCAAGTTCAAGTTCCTGCTGCGTCTCTAAAAGCTTCTTATTTGAACCAACATAGATTTGAGTAGGTGTATTCATTTTATTACCGACATCTTTCGCTTCAATAGAAGAACCTGCAGAAAGGGCTCCACCTATGATGTTTCCTTTTTGACAATAGATATGTTTTCTTGCTATTACGTCACTATGTAATACAGAGTTTTCAACGAATAAATTACGCCCTGCTTCAATCTTTCCCTGATTTATATAGCCACACTTTATATCTACTCCAGCCATCACACTACCTTTTCCATGCCCTGCAATTCCCTCTGATATGTAAACTGATCCTCCTGCTTCAACGGTGGATCCTTCAAGCAGGCCATAAATCGTAACGTCTCCTGTTGCTTTAATGGTGTAACCCGTAGGTACGTTTCCGCGAATCACCACACTCCCTACAAACTCTATATTGCCCGTCCTCATGGATACATCCCCATGAACCTCATAAAGAGGGTATACATGAACACTTCTGTCACCTACTGATAGTTGACCATCTGAAGTTGCGTACATCCTTGATTCACTCTTTTTCCATTCTACATTTTGCCCTGGTCGTAATAGTACAGAACGCCCGGGTTTAGGGGAGATTTTTTCACCAGTAACGGTTTTGCCAGCCGTTCCTTTTGTCGGTTCGAGAATCGTTAATAAGCAATCCCCAGCGTGAACAGAAGGAATTTTAATTACATCGCGAAAATTCACTTTTTCATCCGAAGAAAATGTACGAGACAACTCTTTCTCGTATCGTATCTTACCATCAGCACCATCCTGAGGAGGTAATCCTTCAGCAATTATCAAAGGGAATTCATCCTCTTTGGCTCCAGATGAAATTACTTCAAGATTGCCTTCTTCAAGTCCCCACGTAATATCGTGTGAATTTAATGTTTCTATAAGATCGCCTTTAGAAAAGGAGAGCTCTAAATGGTATTCTTTCTTCAATGAAAGAGTCGCTAACATTTTATCTGAATCGATTTGTACAGTGAAATATTCTGGAAATTTCTCAATAACCCCCATTAAAAGCCCCCCCTCGTTTACATACTTATTGTATCTTTAAGAACCTTCCTTAATTTAAATAGAGCACGTGCATGAATTTGAGAAATACGAGAAGTAGTTAAACTCATTACTTGCCCAATCTCTGTTAAGGTTAGCTCTTCTTGATAGAATAAACTCACTACTAATTGTTCTTTATCATTTAACTTTTTTATCCCTATTGCTAAGTCGCGATAATTCTCTTCTTTTATAACTTGGTCATGTGGGGTGATGGTGTTTTGATCCGGCAATGAATAACCAATCCCCTCTTTATGCTCATCTTTTGTATCTTTTGGTTTTTCTTCAATAGATAAGAGGTTTGCAAAGACTGTGTCTTTAACGATCGAATCGACTTCCTGCTCTGGCATCCCCAAATGATCTGCAACTTCCTTTGATGTTACTTCTCTTTGCAAGAACTGCTCTAAATGTTCTGCTGTTTGCTCTATGCGCTTTGATTTATCACGAATAGAACGAGGCAACCAATCTTCTTTCCTGAGACCATCCATAATGGAACCTCTTATACGAAATGAAGCATATGTGTCAAATTTTAAATCGCGTGTTACATCAAATTTTTCAAGAGCATCATAAAGCCCGATTAACCCCAGACTTCGAATATCCTCCTTATGAACACTTTGAGGCAGATGAGCAGCAATTCGTTGCACATGGTACATGACAAGGTGCATATATCGCTTCACAAGCTCATCTCCTGATTCTATATCTCGTTCCTTGTGCCATTTCTCCCATAATTGTTCTTCATGAGGAGCCGAATTGTTGTTCATATATACCCTCCTCGCTATTACCTATTGGTCTTCATTTAATAAAGCCCTAACCATGTCTGAGGTTTGCTTGGCTTCCTCTTCTGATAATTGACTTTCAATTCCTTGGTCTTGCTCACTTGTTTTTTGGAATTTCACTTCTGACTTGTCTTCTTCCCAAGTTTCTCCATCTTGTCTCCCTACTGAGACAATAGAAACTCCTATTGCTTTTCGGAAAAGATACATAAATATATAGAAGAAAGTAAATACAACCCCTACTTTTATAGAGGTAGTTGGTACTGTATTTTGAGGAAAAGATAAACCTAAGGTTAGTAAAGCTCCGACACTTGCAAAAAGTACATTCCATAAGACTGAACCTACCATTAAATTTCTGTCACACCTTTATTTACAGTTCTTATTTGTAACGTACCATTTGAAGGGTTAAATTCAATGGTGCGACCATTGCTCCCCCCACAATCCTCTGCTGCAACAGCAATTCCGTAATATTCCAACTGTTTCTTAACAGCTTCCAAGTTTCTAGGGCCGATCCGCATCATGTCATTACTTGAGAACTGAAACATTTGAGCCCCACCTGCAAGCTTTGCTTTAAAAGATTTCCCGCCTTCTTGCCTTAACAGCTCCATCAAAACAGGAATAGCGGTGTCTGCATACTTAGCTAGCTTTATTTGATCTCCTTTAGCCAGTCCAGAATCAGGAAGCATTACATGCGCCATTCCCCCTAATTTTGCGCGCAGATCATAAATTACAACTCCAATGCACGAACCTAACCCAGATGTGCGGATTACGCCTGGATCGTGAACAATATTTAAATCAGCTATCCCGACCTTCACAACATGTTCACGCTTCATCTGTTGGGACTCCCAGTGAAGTGAAAATCGTATCAAACGAAGGGGGATCCGGAAGAAGGAAGAAGTGACCTTTCATCTCCTCCCCCTGATTTACTTCATCTACAAACGTCGTATCAATAACAATGGCATAATCATTGACTTGTGAAAGTTCTAGAAGTCCATAACTAAGAATGGCCCCTACCATATCAATTGCAATAGAGGGCACAGATGGATAAAGAGATAAACTTGTAAAATCCGACATGGAAGATAAATAAGATCCTGACAAAATATTCCCCAATTCTTGTACGGAAGATAAAGCAAGTTCTGAATAAGGAGGTGTATTGAAATCAAAAGTTTCATCACCTGTCATGTATCTTACAAAACGATTAGCTTGTGTTGGAGACATAATAAAGAACATGTTCCCCGGGGCATCGCCTTCAACCCGAAGGAATACAGATACAACCATCCGTTCAGCCCCTCCCACAATATCCATGACTTCATCAAAATCCATGACACGGACAGAAGGTACCTTCATGTCAATCTTTCGTTGTAAAAGTTTCGATAATGCTGTGGCAGCATTTCCTGCGCCTATGTTTCCAATCTCTTTTAAAACATCTAAATGATATGAAGTAAAACGATTGTCAAGTTTCATTCAAATTAACCTTCTATAGATTGCAATTGCTTCATTTCCAGATCTGACAAGACTTCCTCTAAATCCAGTAGAATGAGCAGTCTGCGCTCCAATTTCGCTACACCACTTATGTAGTCAGCATCTAGTGTGCCAACAACTTCAGGGGGAGGCTCAATAGTTCCACCTGGAATATCTATCACGTCATTAGCAGCATCAACCACAAGGCCCACTTCCATCTCCTCAAGGTGGACAATGATAATACGTGTACGATCATCATAAGTTGATTCCTCAATATCAAACCGTTCTCTCAGATCTATAATTGGTGTTACAACTCCTCTTAAATTCATAACCCCTTTAACAAAAGAAGCAGTACGAGGAACTCGAGTTATCGGCTGCATCCTCTCTATAGATCCCACCCGGCTTACAGGGACCCCATATTCTTCATTATTCAATTGAAACACAATAACTTTTAAATCCTGAGTATGATCTTCCATATCTCCACTTCCCCCTTTTCTATTTAATTAGTGCATTACTGTCGATAATAAGAGCTACCTGTCCGTCTCCTAATATAGTAGCACCTGAAATAGCAAATACGTTCTGAAGATAGTTACCGAGAGATTTAAGCACAACTTCTTGTTGACCAATAAATGAATCTACAACAAGACCAGCCATTTTGTCTCCTTTACGTATAATTACAATAGAATAATAATCACCTTTGTCTACTTCCCGTGGTACCTCAAAAACATCTTCAAGAGATACTAGCGGAACCACGTTGCCTCGAAAATCGATGACTTGTTTGTTGTGAGCATGCATGATGTCTTCTTTCTTAACGATTGCAGTTTCAATAATCGACGAAAGTGGTACAGCATACTTCTCTTGTTGAACCTCAACAAGCATAACTGAAATAATTGATAATGTAAGTGGCAATTGAATGGAGAAAGTTGATCCCTTATCCGGAACAGAATCTATTGTGATCGAACCCCCTAGTGATTCAATCGTATTCTTTACTACATCTAACCCTACACCGCGGCCAGATACATCTGAGATTTCGTCTGCAGTAGAAAATCCACTAGACATGATATAATCAAATACCTGTTGGTCGGACAAACCAGAAGCTTGTTCATTTGTAACAAGTCCATTATTAATAGCTTTTTGAAGCACCTTATCTCGGTTAATCCCTCCACCATCGTCAGAGATTTCTATGAAAACATGATTGCCACTATGGTAGGCTTGTAGCTTTAGGTTTCCTTCTTCTGGTTTCCCCTTTGCTACACGACTCTCAGGTGTTTCAATTCCATGATCTAACGAATTTCTGATTAGATGAACAAGCGGGTCCCCAATTTCGTCAATTACAGTGCGGTCGAGCTCGGTTTCGGCTCCTTCAACAACTAGATTCACCTTCTTATTCAAATCCCTCGCCAATTGACGAACCATTCTAGGAAAACGGTTAAATACTTGCTCAACCGGCACCATGCGCATATTTAAGATGATGCTTTGCAAATCTCCTGATATACGAGACATACGTTCTACCGTTTCCTGCAGTTCTGAATGGTTTAAATCTGTTGAAATCTGCTCTAAACGCCCTCTGTCAATGACAAGCTCTTCGAACAGGTTCATTAAAACATCTAGTCGATCGATATTGACCCGAATTGTTTTGCTTTGCGCTGCCTTTTGTGGAGACTCTTGAGTTTTTGACTCTTCTGGTGATTCTATCTTTTCTTTCACAGCAACGGCTATACGTTCTTTGTCATCAGGTTGTTGTTTGGACTCATCCTTAGAATCATCCTTATATGGGGATGTGGCTAGACTCCCTGTCTCTGTAGTAGAAACATAGTCGTCAGCTGTTACTTTCTTAATTACAACCGAATCAACCTCAGAAACTTTTAGTATACGAGCTTGAATATCTTCTTCATCATGTGTTGAAAGAAGCAAAACCTTAAATTGAAGGTCGAAATTTTCTTCCTCCAACTGATCAACTGTCGGTGCTGATTGAGCTACTTCCCCAATTTGTTCTAACACTTCAAACACCATATACACACGCGCACCTTTTAACATGCAATCTTTGGTGAGTGAAACCGTGATTTCATAATTTGTAAATCCTTGTTCAGCAGATTCCATTAAAACCGTACGTTGAAACTCGTCTAAGTTCAGTTCATTTGAAATTTCACTAGTCGTTTCTTCTTTTGATTTAAGGGCAATTTGTTCGTGTTGTACCTTAGCAGGAGCTTCACCTTCCTCAATACGTTCAAGCTTAACGACAACTTGTTGAACATCCCTTGCTCCTTGGCCTCCGGTAGCAATGTCTCCAACCATTGCTTCAAGATCATCCACTGCATCAAAAATAATATCTAATAAATCGCTGTCTACTTGAATTTTGCTATTACGAATGAGATCAAGAACATTTTCCATCTTATGGGTTAAGTTGGCCAAATCCTGATAGTTCATTGTAGCCGACATTCCTTTTAGAGTATGGGCAGCTCGAAAAATCTCGCTTACTATAGTCAGATCTTCTGGGCTCTTCTCTAACTTTAATAATGAATCATTTACAGTTTGTAAGTGTTCTTTACTTTCTTCAATAAAAACTTCTAAATATTGGCTCATTTCCATATAACCTTCACCTCTTGTGTCCGCCCACTCTTTTCATGAGGGCTAGACTGATCTCGTTTACATGTACAACTTCATCTACTAAATGGGTTAGAATGGCTGCTTTAGGCATTCCAAAAACAATGGATGATTTCTCTGATTCTGCGATAACTGCTACAGAATTGTTTGATTTCTTTAATTGCTCTAACCCTAATGCTCCGTCTGACCCCATACCTGTCATGATTACGGCGATCATATTAATTGAATTTATACGAGCGATCGAACCAAACAATACGTCTACTGACGGTCTATGTCCTTTTGTTGCATCTGTCTGATCTAGGTGAATGATTAAATTTGTTTGGTACCGAATCTTCATGTGGTAATTTCCTGGTGCTATGTATGCTACTCCACCTTGCAAAGTTTCCTGATCTTCCGCTTCTTTGACGGAGATCTCACACAACCTGTCAAGTCTTTGAGCAAGAGACTTAGTAAAGCCAGGAGGCATATGTTGAACAATAACAATTGGAGCTGGATAGTCTTTGGGTAAAGCAGTCAACACTTGCTGAAGAGCTCTTGGACCACCAGTAGAAGTACCAATTGCAATCAAATCCTGCTTACCCTTTGAATAAACAAACCGTTTTGCATCAATCGTCTCAGATGAAGCAATTATAGGGGAAACCACTGACTTATTAACTTCATTAAGGTTGGCCTTTGATGCAGCAATCACTTTTCCTACAATTTTTTCTGCTATGGAATCGATGTTTAATGATATAGGCCCAGAAGGCTTCTCTATGAAATCGACCGCCCCATATTCCATGGCTTTTAATGTATTTTCTCCACCACGAGTCGTCATACTAGATAACATCACTACTGGAAGTGGGTGCGCTCTCATAATTTCTTTCAAACAGGTCAGGCCATCCATTTTAGGCATTTCTACATCGAGCGTTATGATGTCAGGAGATAATTCTTTCACCTTTTTAAGGCCCTCTTCTCCATTCCTTGCTGTTCCAACTACAGTTATTCGATGATCTGCTTCTAAAATTTCCCCTATCATTTTTCTCATAAAGGCAGAGTCATCAACGACCAATACTCGAATGGTGTTCATATAGGATCTACCTTTCTAATAAAGAGTGCTTTAACCGGGACAAAAATGAACGTTTAGGATTTACCGTTAGTCGATCTCCTAAATAGTTAAGAGCGATTTCATTTATCGCTTTACTTACTTGAGCTTTATCATTATATAACGTATAAGGGACTTGAGCTGTCACAGCTTTTACGACCGTTCGATCATCTGGAAGGATTCCAAGAGGATAAACGGTTCGGTTCAAGAATTTTCCTGCTACAGTTTGTAAACGTTTGAGTGTTTCTTCACCGGACTTATTTGAAAAGGAACGGTTGACAACTACTCGAATTGGTAGTTCACTCGTTCTTTGGTGGATATGCTTCATCATGGCATATGCATCTGTTAATGATGTAGGTTCAGGAGTCGTTACAACAATACACTCGTTACTCGCAAGAATGAAATGGACCCCTTCATGCGTGATACCTGCTCCCATGTCAAACAGAATATAATCATAACTCTGCATAAGTTTCTCTAATTGATCAAAAAAGTAATCTATACGCCCGTCATTAAAGGTGAATATCGTAGAAAGCCCTGACCCTCCTGCAATATAGGAAAGAGATTTGGGCCCTTTTTCAATGATGTCAAAAATGGATAAATTGTTTTCAAACATTTCTACAATCGATCTCTTAGGAGTAAGACCTAATAGAATATCGATGTTTCCCATTCCAATATCAAGATCAAACAGCAAGACTCGTTTCCCCTTATCTGCTAAAGTCAGACCGAAGTTGAGAGCAAAATTTGACTTCCCTACGCCCCCTTTACCACTTGTAACAGCAATCGTTTTAGCTTCCTTAGATGATTTGATATGTTTTAATTTCTCTCTCAAGTTAGAGGCTTGATCATTCATAAGTCAGCCCTCCCACTAATTTTGAGACAATTGATTTAGAGGAGGCTTCTCTTATATCATCCGGAACGTTTTGACCATCGGTTAGATAAGCAACGCCAATATTATATTTCATCATCATATTGACCATGGCACCATAATGAGACGTTTCATCGACTTTAGTAAAAATCAATCGTTTAAGGGGAACACTATTAAACTGTTTATAAATCTCCTCAATGTCTTTCGCCTTACTTGTAATAGATAAAACTAGATAAGTTTCTAACTCTTCTTCAAAATCAACTGTTTCCTTTAATTCTTGAACATATTTCTCATCTTTAAAATTCCGCCCCGCTGTGTCAACCAACACAATATCGTAGTCAGAAAATTTTTCTTTGGCTTTCTTATAATCATCAAGGTTATAAGCAACTTCTATTGGAACATCTAATATTTTTGCATATGTTTTTAATTGATCAATCGCTGCTATACGATACGTGTCAGTAGTGATGAAAGCTACTCGTTTTTGATGGCTTAACACACTTTCTGCAGCAATTTTAGCAAGCGATGTTGTTTTCCCTACTCCTGTAGGTCCAACGAGATGGATGTACTTTTTATTAAAGTCAATACCTCCAAAAGGTATTCCTTCTAATTCTGAACAAAGACGCTCTTTTACCCACTCTTTTGCAGTTGCAATGTCAACGTCCCCCTTTGCAACGTAATAATGTTCGACTAATGGGTCAATAAGACTTTTCGCAATTCTTTCAGCTACTTCTTGATCAATCAGCTGGGTATATAGTTTTTGTAACACACCTGGATACACCAGCGGGCTGCTTGTTGATTGAGTCTTCATTAATTTCTTAAGCTCTTGTAATTCATCGTACACATTTTGACTTTGATCGGTACGTATGTCTTTTGATGAGCTACCTTGTGAGGATCTTTGCATAGGTTGCATTGTATAAGTTTGTTCTGAATCACGCTTTGGTTCTGGGTCTATAGCTGCCACAACTTCTATAGACTTTTTCTTAAACATTCCAAGAAACCCTCCGTTATGAATTTCTTTGGAATTAAGAATTACGGCCTCTGACCCTAATTCATTTCGAACCTGCTTCATTACTTCTGGCATCGTTGGGGCACGATATTTTTTTACCTTCACGCTACATTCACCTCCCCTACACTTTGTACCTCTACACTAGGTTCTAATTCGTTGTAAGAAAGAACGGCTACCTGAGGTAGGAATCGTTCTAATAACTGCTTCACATACATTCTTGTAGCAGGCGAACATAATACAATCGGAGTCTCTTCCTGCAAGGAAAGCTGCTCAACCTGACTAGCAACCGATTGAACAATTTGCTGTTGGGTTTCAGGATCTAAAGCCAAATAGCTACCATGTTCTGTTTGTTGAACATGTTCAGCTATAGTTTTTTCCACTTTTCCTGAAACGGTAATGACTTTTAGTCCATTCGGGCCAGTAGAATATTGTTGAGTGATTTGAGTTGATAACGACTGTCTGGCATACTCAGCAAGAAGTTCTGTATCATTCGTCATCTTCCCAAAGTCCGCCAATGTTTCAAAAATGACAGGAAGATTTTTAATCGATACATTTTCTCTTAATAACTTCCCTAATACTTTTTGCACTTCCCCTACAGATAATGGCTCTGGTGTTACTTCGTCAACTAAGATAGGATACGACTCTTTCAAATGATCAATAAGCTGTTTCGTCTCCTGCCTTCCTAATAACTGGTGAGCATACTGCTTAATGACTTCTGTTATATGTGTAGATACAACAGATGGTGGGTCTACCACCGTGTAGCCAAACATTTCAGCATCTTCTTTCGTTTCCTCAGCTATCCATTTAGCTGGTAAGCCGAAAGCGGGTTCTTGTGTATCAATCCCCTCTACACTCTCGTCCTCAACGCCTGGACTCATAGCTAAATAATGATCAAGAAGAAGCTCTCCCTTTGCCACTTCATTCCCTTTTATTTTTAGACGATATTCATTAGGATTTAGCTGAATGTTGTCTCTAATTCTAACAACAGGGATAACTAAGCCGAGTTCAATTGCTAACTGTCGCCTGATCATTACGATTCTATCTAGTAAATCTCCTCCTTGATTTGTATCTGCCAAGGGAATAAGAGCATAGCCAAATTCAAATTCAATAGGATCAGTTGAAATCAAGCTAACGACATTCTCAGGTGACTTCATGTCAGAACTCTCTTGCTCTGTCTCTTCTTCTAAATCAGGTTCTTGGTCTTGGGCTTCCTCTCTTGAGAGCCACCAACCCCCAAATGCCAATACACCCGATATGAAGGTTGTAATTAGAATCGGTATCGGTGTGAGCCCGAGCATAAAGATTGTTGCAGACGCAATGTATAAAAGTTTCGGGTACCTTAATAGCTGTGTGGAAACATCTGTTCCAAGATTCCCTTCTGAAGCAACACGTGTGACGACAATCCCTGTTGCAGTAGATATAAGCAAAGCGGGAATTTGACTCACAAGCCCATCTCCTACAGTTAATCTCATATATGTATCAATAGCTTCAGAGAAGCCATACCCTTTTTGAGTCATTCCGATAATCAGTCCGAAAATGATATTAATTAATACTATAATAATTCCAGCGATGGCGTCACCTTTTACAAACTTACTTGCACCATCCATCGCCCCATAAAAATCGGCTTCATTTTCAATTTTTTCTCGGCGATTTTTTGCTTGTTGCTCGGAAATTAATCCCGCATTCAAGTCAGCATCAATACTCATCTGCTTACCTGGCATCGCATCTAGTGTAAATCGTGCAGCAACTTCTGACACACGTTCAGCCCCTTTTGTTATGACCAGGAATTGAATGATTACAAGGATAGCAAAGATTACAAAACCAACTAGTGCGCTGTTTCCCGTAACAAATGTACCAAACGTTGCAACAACGCCTCCAGCCTCTGCATTTGCTAATATGGAACGCGTTGTAGAAACGTTTAACCCCAACCTAAACAAAGTGAGCAATAATAAAAGGGATGGAAAAATGGAAAACTGTAATGCTTCAGTCGTGTTCATTGCCACTAAAATGACAATGAGAGCTAATGTAATATTAATGAGTATAAAGATACTTAAGAGTACAGGAGGCATTGGAATGACTAACATAACGATGATAAGTATAACGCCAACCAATACCGATAAATCTCTAATGGCCATGCATTTCTCTCCCTACAATTACGCTTTCTTCTGAAGTTTATATACGTAAGCTAATATTTCAGCAACCGCTTGGTAAAATTCTTCACCTATGGGTTGGTCAATTTCTGACTGATCATACAATGCTCTTGCTAACGGTCGATTTTCAACAGTAGTAACGTCATTTGCATGCGCAATCTCTTTTATTTTTAAAGCGACATAATCGACACCCTTAGCAACAACATAAGGGGCTTGAGCTTTCTCCTCATCATATTTAATCGCAATGGCGAAGTGTGTAGGGTTTGTAATGACAACATCCGCTTCTGGCACTTCACTCATCATTCGCTGCTGTGACATCTGACGCTGCCGTTCTTTTATCTTTGATTTAATTTGAGGATCCCCTTCAATGTTTTTATGCTCATCTTTCAAGTCTTGCTTTGACATCCGAATATTCTTTTCATAGTCATAGCGCTGATAAATATAATCAATGGTAGATAACAGTAAAAGCAAAAGAGAAGCAGCAAGTCCCATAATGACTGTTGTTTGACCGAAGAAACTAACGGCGCTTTCTACACTTTTTTGAGACATTTCTAAAAGATCGCCCCGTCTCATCCATAACACTGTAAATGTTACAGTCCCGATAAAACCAATCTTGAGCAAAGACTTAAGTAGTTCTACTAATGCACGAGCCGCAAAAATCTTTTTCGCCCCTTGAATAGGGTTTAACTTTTTCAAGTCCATTTTCAATGGTTCTCCTGTGAAAAGAAAACCAATTTGCAAAAAATTTGCAGCTAATCCCGCAACAATAGCCGCTCCCATCAAAGGAGCTACGGTAAGAGCCATTTCCATCGTAACCTGGAGTAACATCTGATGGACTGTTTGCTCTGTTACTTCCCAAGTTATGTACTCTTGGAAGGTATGTCTGTATAAACTTGTGAACCTGTCCCTTAAAAAACCGCCAATTACGAACATCATTAAAAATACCGCAAAAAGAAGCAGAGCAGTGTTCACATCTTGACTTTTGGCAACCTGACCTTTTTTACGAGAGTCTTCACGTTTTTTCGGTGTTGCTTTCTCCGTTTTTTCACCAGAAAAATATTGCAGATCTAATTGTAACTTCTGCATTTAAGACCCTCCCATCAGTGCCATTAAATCCCTCATTGAGACAAGCATTAAATCAAATAAATTCTCTACTAAGATCGAAAACATACCAAATGAAATAATAATGACTACAAAACTTACAAATATTTTTAAAGGTAAGCCCACAACGAAAACGTTCAATTGGGGAACCGTACGAGCAATAATGCCTAAAGCGACGTCAACCAAGAATAGGCATCCGACAACAGGCATTGCCATCTGGAAAGCTACTATAAACATTTTATTAAAAGTAAATAGAACAAATTCAGCAATAGAACCTTCGCCAAAAGGTATAACTACTTGTTCCATAGGAATCACTTCATAGCTGTAAAAAACACCATCAATTAATAGGTGATGACCATTTACAGCTAGTAAAAATAATAGTGTAAATGTATATAGATACTGCCCAATTAAAGGGCTTTGAACGCCGGTCTGGGGATCGATTACATTTGCAATTGCAAACCCCATTTGAAAGTCAATGAATCCTCCCGCTATTTGAATGGCTGATAAGATCAGGTAAGCAATGAAACCCACTAATAATCCAACCATGGCCTCTTTCAAAATTAGGAGAATAAATGTTCCATCTAATAGAATAATTGGTACATCAATTGTGAAATACATTAATAAAGCCAGAAACACACTAAATCCTATTTTATGCTGAGTAGGCATATTCCGATACGAAAACAGAGGAAGAGTAACAAAAAAGGCTGTGACTCGCATGAATATTAATAAAAATCCAGGCACTTTCGCTAGGTCAATTAAATTAACCATTCCTACCCTACAAACTGGTTCAAGTTCTCAAAAATAGTGGCTGTAAATTCTACCATTCTTGTTAACATCCATGGACCAAAGAAAACAAGTCCACCCATTACAGCTACAATTTTCGGAATAAAGGCAAGTGTCTGTTCTTGAATTTGTGTGGTGGCCTGGAATATAGAAACAAGTAAACCCACGGATAACGCCAATATGAGCAATGGTCCTGTAATGGTAAGCACGGTTACTACACCTTTTTCAGCTAGTGAAATAACAAACTGACTATTCATCTATTGATCTCCCTTCCTTTCTTAAAATCCTTCTAAAAGTGACTGCATAATGAGATACCAACCATCCACAAGAACAAAAAGCAAAATCTTAAACGGAAGTGAAATCATTACAGGAGGTAACATCATCATCCCCATTGACATAAGGATACTTGCCACAGCCATATCAATCACGAGGAAGGGAACAAAAATCATAAACCCCATTTGAAAAGCGGTTTTTAACTCACTAATAGCAAAGGCCGGAACCATAGTAGTTAAGGGGATATCCTGTACACTTTCTGGTTTTTCCATTTGAGCATAGTTCATAAATAAAGCAAGGTCTTTCTCCCTTGTGTGTTTTGCCATAAACTCTTTCATTGGTTCACTAGCATTCTGATAAGCTTCTTCTAAAGAAATATCTTCATTAAACAAAGGAGTGAGGGCTTCTTCATTCACTTCTTGTAGTGTTGGCGCCATCACAAAGAAAGACAAAAACAAGGCTAATCCTACTAATACTTGGTTTGGAGGCATTTGTTGTGTTGCCAGTGATGTACGAACAAATGATAGAACAATAATAATTCTTGTAAAACTTGTCATAAGAACTAAAATTCCAGGAGCTATAGAGAGAACTGTTAGTACCAATAGAAGCTTTACGGATGTGGCTACGTTTGCTGGATCTGAGTCTGCAAATAGATTTATAAATTCATTCATTTGAATCCTCTTTCTTTTTCTTTTCCGCTTCTATAAGTTGCTGTCTCCGTTCCTTCAAAGAAGAAAGTTCTGATTGAAATAGTTTTTGAAACGATTGATTTTGATAGCTTCCATTATGGTTTGCCTCTTTTTTCTTCTGTGGCAACAGCTGCTTTAACATCGATGGTGAAAAGCTTTCAGAATCCGCTTCATTGTTCTTCGTTAATTCTTTTATCGTACTCTCATCGGTAATCTCTGTTACTAGCTCCACGTTCTCTCCTACACCAATTGCGTAGAATTGTTGTCCAATACGAACAATTTGTAAAGACTTTTGCTGACCTAAAGGCACTCCTCCCATATTTTCCAAAGCTCTAGAAGGGTGTATGCTTTTATTTCGTTTGTTCATAAACTTCAATAACATATAGATTAAGAAGATAATGAAAGCAAGAGCCAGTATAATCTTTATTAAATCTAAAATAATCGAACTCTCAGAGGAAGCAGGTGAAGAAGAGGTGTTTTGTTCTTCCTCTTCTCCTTTTTCTTTAGATGAATCGTAATCCCCACATCCTTCAAGGTTTGGATTTTCTATGCATGTTTCTACACTTGGTTGTGCAGATAAATTCATTGATGTTGGCCACAATACCGTAATGATGACGAGGGTACTCACCCAAATAAATAACTGCTTAGTCATACTTCCTCCTTGTTAAGCTAATGCTTTATTAATTGCTTCAAGTACTCGGTCTGCTTGGAATGGTTTTACAATGAAGTCTTTTGCTCCTGCTTGAATGGCATCAATAACCATCGCTTGCTGCCCCATTGCAGAGCACATAATAATCTTAGCATCAGCATTCATCCCTTTAATTTCTTTAAGGGCAGAGATTCCATCCATTTCAGGCATTGTGATATCCATCGTGATAAGATCTGGTTGCAGCTCTTTATATTTATCCACTGCTTCACTTCCGTCTTGAGCTTCTCCTACTACCTCAAATCCGTTCTTCGTCAAAATGTCTTTAATCATCATTCTCATAAATGCTGCATCGTCTACAATTAAAATTTTACTGGCCATAAAAATCCTCCTAATAATTACTATTGTAATTTTCTCAATCGCTCTTGCTGACTAAGTATCTCAGTTACCCGAACACCAAAGTTTTCATCAATAACAACCACTTCACCTTGTGCAATAGGTTTGTCATTAACAAGTATATCAACTGGTTCACCTGCTAATTTATCAAGCTCTACTATCGAACCAGATGAGAGTTCAAGAATGTCTTTAATTGTCCGCTTCGTACGTCCTAATTCTACTGTGACTTTTAGCGGTATATCCATAAGCATATCAAGATTACGTTTTTCTTGTTGTTGAAGAGCTGTTGGTTCAAACTGACTAAACACTGCTTGTTGAACCTGACTTGAATCCTCCTGGCTCATCCCTCCCATATATTGTGTTTCTCTTGGGGAAGGAGTCTCTTGCGACTGAGTCGTATAGTGAGTAGAAGATTGAGGGTGTGAAGCATCTTCATGAGTCTGCTGATATGCAGCTGAATGGGAAGAACTATCTTTATCTATCTCACTAGCAGGATTAGATTCTTGGTGTGTTTCTGTTTGCTCTAAGATATCATCCTCTTCAGAAGGAGGATTTAACAATTGATCTACCAATTCCCTAGCAAAGTCAATTGGCAACACTTGCATAATTCTAGAATCTATTAAGTCTCCAACTTTAATTTGAAAACTAACATTAACTAAATCTTCATCAGGTATTTGTTCTGTACCTTCTCCTTCTTTTACATGAAGCAGGTCAATACTTGGTGGAGAAATATCTACTCGCTTATTAAATACCGTAGACATACTTGTTGCAGCCGAACCCATCATTTGATTCATCGCTTCTTGCACGGCACTAAGATGGATTTCATTCATTTCTTCAGAAGGTGAAGTCCCATCCCCACCGAGCATCAAGTCTGCGATAATCGCTGCATCACTTTGCTGAATAACCAGTAAGTTCATGCCTGAAAACCCTTCTGTATATTCGACCTGAATCGCAACATTCGGTTCAGGAAATTCATCCACCAAATTGGATCGTTTAATGATGGAGATTGTTGGTGTTGTTATGTCCACCTTTTGCATTAACAGGCTTGATAAAGCAGTGGCAGAGCTACCAAATGATATATTTCCAATCTCCCCCAGCGCATCTTGCTCTAATGAACTTAAATATTCCTCGGTTGAGGGTTGTGCGTTATTCATATTATTTGTATCAGCAGTCCCATTTAATAGAGCATCTATCTCATCTTGGGACAGCATATCGTCACTCATCATCTTCGTCCCCCCCTTGGTATTCGTCTAATATTTGCACAGCTACTTTCTTTTTAATTTGTCCAGGCTGTGCTAAGAACTTCGTTTCTTCGTCTACTTGTATTCTTAATGGATCATCAATCAGTTGGTCTAACTGAATCACATCATCTTTCGATAGATGATAAAGTTCGTCTACTGTGATTTTAGACTCACCTAGTATGGCTTTGACATCCACTTCAGCTTTTTCAATCGTTTTGGAAAGTGACTGATACTCCTCAGTGCTTGTCTCTTGAGGTGTCTGTGTTTGCATCCAGTAGTGAACAGATAACTTCGGTATTATGGGTTCTAATACTACATGCGGAATGCAAATATTAATCATTCCCGAGGATTCACCAATCTCTGTGTTCAACGATATAACAACCACTGTTTCATTTGGTGAAACCATCTGAAGGAATTGGGGATTCACTTCAAATTCTTCCAATTCTGGGTTGATGTCCACTACAGAACTCCATGCCTCTTGAAGATTATCAATTGCCTTCTCAAAAAGTTGGGACATGATATTGGTTTCTATTTCAGTTAAACTTTCAACTTTGTTTACGCTGACACCTTTACCACCTAAGACGCGGTCAAGCATGGCGTAGGCAATGTTGGGATTCGCCTCAAGTAAGATCCTCCCATCTAGAGGTTCTACTGAAAACACGTTCAATATTGTCATTTTTGGAATAGACCTAATAAACTCTTCATAAGGAATTTGATCAACCGAAGCAACAGAAATTTGAATGTACGTTCTTAACTGCGCTGAGAAATACGTTGTTAATAGTCGCGCGAAATTCTCATGAATTCTGCCTAAGCTTCTTATCTGATCTTTCGAAAACCTTAAGGCTCTTTTAAAGTCGTACACGCGTACTTTTCTTTCTTTCTCTTCCTTTTTTAAATCATCTGCATCCATTTCCCCTGTCGAGATTGCGGATAACAATGCATCAATCTCATTTTGAGAAAGAACTTCTTCTGCCAAAACGTCACCTCCAATCAGGTGCTCTTCATTTTTATTATTGCAATACTTTCTTAATGGTGTAGACTTCCGTCACGACACCCTCTGTCATAAGTTCGTTCAAGCGGGTTTTAAGTGTTCCTTCTAAATTTTCTACACCTGATTTAAATTCTTCTTCATTCATAGGAGATAATTGCTTAATTAAGATATTTTTTAATTGGAAGTCCCGTTTTTCTAATTCTTCTTTAGCGTCTTTACTATCTGTTACGATCCTAAATTGAATACGAACAAAGCGATCATTTTGTAAATCAGTTGTAAGTTCATCTGTTTCAATCGAATATTCTCTTAATTCGTCAATTGTTGGTTCATCACTTGCTTGAGTACTAGAATTCAAGACTAAGATAAGCGCAACGACTCCTCCTACAGTGATTACCACAAGACTGATTACCATTGCTTTTAGAATTTTCGGGTTCAAGTTATGATCCCTCCTTTTGATTTGCGCTAATAGTAGCTAGTCCAATCTGTCTGTAGAACTGTTTGGTTAACGTAATAACTTCCTCTTCTTTCTCACGAACAAGGAGCTTCCGACCATTCGTTAATGTAATGGTGGTATCTGGATAAGCTTGAATTTGTTCTATGTAAATTGCATTCACTGTAAACGAATCACCATTTAATCGAGTTAATGAAATCATTATGTATGAGGAAGACGCACATTACGTCTTCCTACCTCCCTTTTTTGGAAAATCAGAGCTTAACGCTTCAGATTAACAAGTTCTTGAAGAATCTCATCAGACGTTGTGATAATACGTGTATTTGCCTGAAAGCCTCGCTGAGCTGTTATCATTTCCGTAAATTCTTCTGCAAGGTCAACGTTAGACATCTCAAGAGACCCAGATACTAGAGAACCAGTGCCATTTGCCCCAGGTTGAGAGAGATTTGCTGCAGCTCCAGAGTTTGTAGTGGCTCTGTAAGCATTGCTTCCAACTTTCTCGAGTCCACCTGGGTTTGAAAATTTCATTAATCCTACCGGTCCAGCTGTTTGGGGGGTAGCATTACCAGGAGTAATATAACTTACCGTTCCATTTGACTGTATACTGAAACTCTCAGCATTTGGAGGGATATTGATCGTTGCACCTTGATCATTAGATAAATACATTCCTTCATTGTTGACAATATCTCCGCTATCATCTAAGTAAAAGTTACCAGCCCTTGTGTAGTAGCTCTCATTGCCATCTCTAACTTGAAACATTCCATCCCCTTCTATCGATAGATCAAGAGGTCGATTAGTAGTTTGGCGATTTCCTTGGGTGTAGATATTATCGATTGAACCAAGTTGTGATCCAAGACCAACTTGAGAAGGGTTTTTACCACCCAATCCGCCTGCTGGTGCTTCTGCAGGGGACACACTTTGACTCATCATATCCTGGAACGTCACGCGGCCTTTTTTGTAACCGGAGGTGTTCACATTTGCAATATTATTCCCAATCGTATCTAACTTCGTTTGCATACCTTTCATTCCTGAAATACCAGCGTACATTGAACGTAACATGTAACATCCATCCCTTTCGGTTTTTAGTAGTACAATTAACCTCACTGCATCATTCAGTCCGCAGCGATCAGGCCTCCCGCAGGTCCAGCCCTAGTCTTCCATAACGATCGTTCCGTTTATATTCGTGAAAATTTGTGACTGTGCTTCTTGTTTATTCATTGCTGTAATAACAGTATTGTTTTTTGTACTCACAACAAGCGCCTTATCTTTCATAAGAATAAGTGAATCAGTAACCCCTTTTTGGTTAGCTTCCCGCATACGTTCCTCCATCTTTGCCCACTCTGTTTCAGATATGTAAAGATTTCTCTCTTTCAATCGTAGTTGGGCATGTTTACTCAACTTAATACTGGATAGTTCTTGCTGTAGCACACTCTTAAAAGAGGCATTTCCATTTTTAGAAGGTGTTCTCTTCGTGCTTGAGATAGTTAACGGAGGATGAGATTGTAACGGGTGGATTCTTGGATCCATGTTACCTCCTTCTTTCCTGATAATATTCGTTTCTACATTTAGTCCGGCTGGTCAGCAACCCTCATGATCTGATCTGTAGATATCTTCTCACCATTGCGAAGTTCTAGCTCTACAGTATTTTGTTTTTTCGTAACTGCCAAAACTTCACTCGTTTCCGCTCCTGTTACGGTTCCATTTTCATTTTTAGTTTTGTAGGAAACCTGCTTCCCTATCATAGAGCTATATTTCACAACTGGTGCAAAATTCTGGGCTTGTGTTAACTTTTCGATGGCTGTAGACATATTTGTCATTTGTTCAAGAGTTGAAAAGCTAGTCATTTGAGAGATGAATTCTTTATCTTTCATAGGACTAGTCGGATCTTGGTTTTGAAGCTGGGTCATTAATATCTTCAAAAAATCATCTTTTCCTAACATGCTATTACTACCAGCATCGACTGATCTCGTTTGTTGCTGTGACTTTAAATAAAGAGAGGGATCAATAGTTGTCATCGTTATCACCTACACCTTTTCATTCATTAATACATCATGAAAACTTAGCGATTCATCATCTTCTTCACTCGCAGTTTCGGTAGACTGCTCATGTTGCCTGTCCTTTTCCTGCTGTTGATCTTCATCTTTCTCAAAAGTAAATGACTGATCTGTTTGAGTTGTGAGATCTTGCTTCTCTATTTGGACCTGACTCGGTGTGAACATATGACGAAGCTGATTCAGATTCCCTTCTAGCATTTCTTTTGCAGCTTGGGTACTTACCATGATCTTTACCATCATTTCACCATTTTGTTGAGTCATTTTCACCATCATGTCGCCTAGAGAACCTGGGTTCAATTTTATAGAAAGTTGGGACCCTACTTTGTTCATATTAAAACGGCTTCGGTTCATGATCTTTTGGAACTCTTCAATTAATTGTTTCGGCATACTTTGATCACTCTGTCTATTGGGGCTTAACTTTATTACCATTTGTTCTTGCTTTGTCATCATTCCATCACCAGTTGAGGAAAAACCAATCGTTTTTAAGGAAGGTTCTTTTTTAGTTTCAGAAAATTCCCCAAGGCGTGACCATGAGTTCTCCATCCACTTACCAAATTCTGTTGATGTTACTTTTGCATTTTGACTATATTTATTATTTAATGATAGATTTGATCGCCTTCTTAAGTTCATCAATGCTTGTTCAAAGCTTGCAAAAGCCTTTGGTGATGTTGTATCTTGCTTTAGTTGTTGCAATAGTTGCTTTACTTCAGTTGAAGCTTGGCTGCTTTTCTCTATTTTTATTAATTGTTCCGCTATAGAATATAGTTCCTTCATTTGTTTAGATATTTGTAGCGAAGTATGTTCTTTATTTCCTGTCATAACTGTCGATAAATTTTGTAGCAATCTCTTAAGATCAGTGGCTACCTTTTCAACATTACCGCTTACAGAAAGATTTGACTCACCAGGTTCTGCCGCATTTCTTGAGTAAGTTATTGATTGAGGCATACTTAATGACATAGCTGATAGCTGTTCTTGAACATCGTTTTGACTTAGCTTTGGTTCTAGAATGCTTTTTAAATCTGAAAGCCATCCCTGAAGCACTTCTAATTTTTCACCCATGTTGTTGTCTACAAAACTGTCAGCCTCATTTACTAGAGCTTTTTCAATAGAGTTTATAAAGCTCTTTATATTATCATTATTAGATAACGTTCTCATCTGTGAAGGAACATTGCCTTGATTTAACGCTGAGACTCCTTCAGGAAGAGATTCAACGAGCGCTTTGAGATGATCAATGACTTCTTTTAATTCCTTTCCCATTTCAGAAAGCTTCACTTCTTTGTTCAAAAGTACTTTAAGTTGCTTTTGTAAAGTTTGTAGCTCCTGATTGTTTGAGGAAGCTTCACCAAGTAAAGACTGCAACTTGTTTGCAAAACCCTGCTCAGATGTAGCATTAGCTGTTAAAGGATTATTCCCACTTTTAACAGTCGCCCCTCTTTGTTGTAGAAAAGCTACACTTCCATTCATGACTTCACCTCCTTTCAAAGTTTCATAAAGTAACTTATCTATTCATAAGTGCGCTTGTTAAGTTAGCTGCTTGTTCTGGATTTAGTGCTGCTAAAACTTTGCCTCGCTCATCGCTAGGTAGCTTTTCTAAAAGATCAACAGATGCTGCTTGATCAAGCTGTGACACAATAGCTGCAGCTTGTTCTGGATCCATGTTTTTGAAGGAAGAAGACAGATCTGTCAAAATTTCTTCTTTATTCTTATCAGAAACCTTTTTATCCTTTACCTCTTTCGCCAATTGATTAATTTCATTATTTAGTTCTTCAATTTTTTGATCTTTTACAGTGAGTTGGGACTTTAGTTCATCAAGTTGAGCATTTTGGTCTTCAATTGTTGCCTTTAATTCCACAGTTTGACCATCTGATTCTTCTTTATTTTCAGTATTTAGTAATGACGATACTTGTGGTACATCATTAGCAAACTGCTTTGTTTTCTCAAATATATTGACACCTGCTACAGTCATAATAATAAGGGCTACAGTAACAGCTAAGATTAGTGGAATTAGGATTACAAACACAAACCATTGAACTTTACTTGATTTTTGTTTTGGCTTTTCAGATATAGCCACGACCTTACACCTAATTTCCTTGATTAATATATTGTTGGACTGATATTTCATCCATCATTTTTTTATCAAAAGTTACTCGCTCTAACTCTCTTTGTTCAACCTTTTGATTGATTAACAATTCATACTTCTTGTATTCAATATGTGATTCTGAGAGTTCCATTTGTTTATGCTCCATTTCACTTCGTGCTTCCTTGACTTGAAGTTGAAGCTGTTCTATCTGTATAGATAGCTGCCCTACATAGGTGTGATAGCTATTTAAATCCGTAATGCTCAATCCATTTTGTATAGATGATTGAAAAGCAGCTTCCTTGTTTTCTTTTTTCTTTAATAATTCATAAAGGCGGGTTGCCACGTACTCAAATTGATCCATGGAATCTTGATAATTTTTTTGAGCGACGTGTTTATCTTTTTCTTTTAAATCTAATAGCTTATGAAATGTACTTAAGCTTGTCATCCTTGACCACCTCGACCTACTAATTGAATAAGTTGTTCAACGGCCTCAACATTTCGTACCGGCTCATGAGTCCCTTGTTTTAAGAAAGAAATAAGTTTTGGATGGTATTGAATAGCTTCATCTACTTCTTTTGAACTTCCTTTTCGGTAAGCGCCAATTTGAATAAGTTCTTGGTTTTCCTCATAGGTTGCTAGAAGATTTCTCATCCTTACAGCTGCGTCTAGATGTTCTGATTCTGCCACATGATTCATAACACGACTAATTGATTTTAATACATTGATAGCTGGGAACTGACCTTGTTCGGCTAATTTCCGATCTAGTACAAAGTGTCCGTCAAGTATACCTCTTACCGTGTCGGCGATCGGTTCGTTCATATCATCTCCATCTACTAGAACCGTGTAAAAGGCTGTAATAGATCCAAACGCATTCGTCCCTGTCCGCTCAAGAAGTTTCGGCAAAATTGCAAATACGGAAGGAGTGTACCCTTTCGTTGTAGGAGGTTCACCTGTTGCGAGTCCGACCTCCCTCTGGGCCATTGCCACTCTTGTAACAGAATCCATCATAAGGTTTACATCGTAACCTAAATCACGGAAGTATTCACTAATTGCTGTAGCGGTGTAAGCCCCTTTAATTCTCATCAGAGCAGGTTGATCAGATGTAGCAACTACTACAATAGATTTCTTTAAGCCTTCTTCACCGAGGTCCCTTTCGATAAATTCTCTTACCTCACGACCACGTTCACCGATTAAAGCAATCACATTAATGTCAGCTCCACTGTTTCTGGCAATCATCCCCATCAAAGTACTCTTCCCAACACCACTACCTGCGAATATGCCTACACGCTGCCCTTTCCCTACCGTCAGTAATGTATCGATAGAGCGAACCCCTACTTGGATAGGCTCTTCAATTGGAGGTCTGGATAATGGGTTTGGAGGTGATTGATCAGTTGGATAAGGTCTTAACCCCTTTAAGGAAGCTGATTCATACATCGATCTACCGAGGGAATCCAGAACTTGCCCTACCATCCCCCTACCTACTTTCACTTGAAGAGGCTCACCTGTAGCTTCTACTAAACAACCAGGAGCAATGTCGGTAATTTCTGAGTAGGGCATAAGAAGAACTTTTTCCTCAGAAAAACCTACGACCTCAGCGAGTATCGTCTCACCTTTTTTAGGACTTGAATGAATGACACAAACCTCTCCAACACTCGCTTCAGGGCCTTTTGATTCAATCATTAAACCAACGACCCTTACAATTTTTCCATATCGTTTATATGTATCAAGTTCATTAATAGCATCCATTAAATGACTTACATTCACCTATTTGCCCTCCTCGAGTAAACGAAACAACTTTGTACGCAGCTCTTCTAATTGACTATCAATGCTCACATCTACTCTTCCATAGGATGATTCTAGATAGCATTGGAAAGGCTTTAAGTTTGTTTTCGGGTAAATGGAAAGTTCAGCCTGGTGATCCAATATAAGTTGTAGTTCAGATTTTTGTTCTAAAACTTGTTCATATTGATCAGGATGTACATATACTTGGAGCTGGTCTCCATTATTCCCTTCTTCAATTACAGCTCTCACAATAGGCAAATAACTTTCTGGATTATCTACTAGCGTTTGGTTCATAATCTTAGATGCTGCTTTCATACTTAAATGAAGGATAGCATCTTCGCTATTTTCAACTTTAGAGCGGTAATCCATGTTAGCTTGGTTTATTGTTTCTTGTGCTTTCTGAATAAGCTCCTCATACTGCCGGAAAGCCTCTTGTTCTCCCGATTCAAATCCTTCTTTAAATGCCAACTTCTTTGTTGATTCTATTAACTCATCCTTTTCAGTTTCCCAATCGTTTCGAAGAGATTTAATTTTTTCTTCTGTTTCTTTTAAAAGACGGTCAGATTTCTCTTTGGCATCACGAAGTATTTGATCAGCATAATCTATTTTCTCATTAGCTTCTTGAATGAGTGATGATGCTAGATTTGAAGATTGGTCAGAAGAAGTGCACCCAGATCCATGCGTTTCAGGACGTATCGGTTTTATTCCAATTACACGACCAGTTTTGTTTTGGTTATACAATGATATCGTCACCTCCGCCGCGTGCGATGACAATCTCTCCAACTTCTTCCAATCTCCTAATAATGGAAACGATGCGAGTTTGAGATTCTTCAACGTCACGCAAGCGAACGGGTCCCATATATTCCATTTCTTCTTGGAATGTTTCGCTCATGCGAGAAGACATGTTCTTAAAGACAACTTCTTTTACTTCTTCGCTAGCAACTTTTAATGAAAGCATCAAGTCTTCATTATCTGCATCACGAATAACTCGCTGAATGGCTCGGTTGTCAAGCGTAACGATATCTTCAAAGACAAACATGCGCTTCTTGATTTCTTCAGCCAGTTCAGGATCTTGAATTTCTAATGAATCTAGAATCGTTCGTTCTGTGCTTCGATCTACACCATTTAATACATTGACGACAGCTTCTATTCCACCCGTTTGGGTATAATCTTGTGTAACAGTAGCCGAAAGCTTTCTTTCAAGAATTTGCTCGACTTCATTGATTACTTCAGGAGAAGTAGAATCCATGATGGCAATTCTTCTTGCAATGTCTGCTTGCATTTCTTGTGGAAGCTCGGACAGAATTTGAGCTGATTGATCTGAGTCTAAATATGACAAAATTAGCGCAATCGTTTGAGGGTGCTCATTTTGTATAAAATTTAATATTTGAGAAGGATCTGCCTTTCTCGCAAAATCAAATGGTTTAACCTGAAGGGATGAGGTTAACCGATTAATAATAGCAGAAGCTTCCTTGTCTCCAAGTGCCTTTTCCAAAACCGTTTTAGCATAGCCAATTCCACCTTGTGAAATGTAATCTTGCGCTAAGGCAATTTGGTGGAATTGATCTAGTATCTCTTCTTTTTGATCAGGTTCAACTTTTTTGACAGACGAAATTTCTAATGTCAGCTTCTCTATCTCTTCTTCCGTCAAATGTTTATAAACTTGCGCTGAAACATCCGGACCTAAAGATATGAGGAGAGCGGCTGCTTTTTGTCTGCCTGATAATCCTTGTTTATGCTTTGCCATATATACTCACTCCTAATCTTCGGCGATCCATGAACGTAATAACTTAGCAAAGTCTTCTGGTTTCTCTTTCGCCATACGTTCTAGCTGTTTGCGTCGCACAGAACTTTCTGTTTCTTCTGGTTCTTCCATAGCAGGAACCTCAACCGGAGTTCGCTCTCGCTCAACGTACTCTTCTGTCAGGTCTTCCTTTTTACGACCTTTTCTAAATAACGTCCAAATTAAGCTTGCAATAACTACAAGTAAAATACCTCCCGTAACGTAAGCCCACACAGGTATAACGGGCGATGTTTCAGGATTAAATTGTGGTTTTCCGTTAAATTCTTGAAAAACAATTGAAACTTTGTTCTCTGGCTCAACAGGACCGTATTCCTCATCAATACTTGTTGTAACTATTGAGCTTAGAATAGATGTAATACTCTCCGATAATGTAGCCTGTTCTGCTGTTGATAGTTGCTGAATAGCCCCATCTTGGTTAGCCTCTTTATTCTGATCGACAGCTACTTGAATACCCAGGTCCCTAACTTTGTAAGGGGATTCGACTATGTTACGTTGTATTCGATTAAACTCATTATTAATCGTTTCTTTCATCATTTCATAGTCACCGTTTCCTGCCTCTCCATCTTCACCTTGATAAGCAGGAACATCACCATCAGGAGTAACCGTTCCACCAGCATTCACATCACCAGGATCACCTGTATAGGTTTCTGTAATACGTTCAACGCTAACAGGAAGACCTTCTTCTCCCTCTTCAGTTGGCTGTACAAGATTTTCAGTCCGGTTTTCTTGTGTGAAGTCTACATCAGCTGTGACAGATACCATAACCTTATCTTGTCCCATCATCATGCCAAGCATCTGTTGGACGCGCCTTTGAATGTCACTTTGTATATCATCTTTAACCGTTTGTTGGTATTCATACGATTGACCCGAGGCTATTGAACCAGATTTTTTTGGGTCAAAATACTTAAAGTTTTGATCCATGATGGCGATATTATCAGTAGGGAGATTTGGGATCGCTTTAGAAACAAGATGATATAACGATTGTATTTGATCTTCTTTTAGTTGGTAGCCCTGATTTACGTTGACGACGATTGAGGCTGAAGCAGTTTGCTCCTGCTCACCAACAAAGATCTTTTCTTTGGGCATGTTTATCATAACCTTAGCGTTCTCAATCCCCTCAATTTGTTTCATTAAAGAGGATAATTCTGTTTGCATGGCATCTAGTTTCATAACGTCAAACTCATTATCTGTCATTCCCCAAGAAGTATTATCGCTGAAAAAACCATAATCAATGCTACCACTATCAGGAAGACCTTGAGCAGCCAAGTCAACGAGTAAACCATCTACAGTTGCTTCTGGGACCATAACTGTTGTACCTTGATTTCCCAGTTCATATTTCACCCCTCTAGCATCAAGCTCCTCTTTTATTTGCCCTACTTCTTGCACTGATAAATCATTATATAGAGGAACCAATCTTGGATTAGAGGCAAAAAGGCTAGCTCCAACGATAAGCGCTAATAAACCAATAACAGCACCCACCATGATGCTTTTCTGAGGCAAGCTGCGCCCCTTCCAAAATTCGCTAGTCTTGTATTTATAATCTTGTAGCTTTTCTCTCATAATAGCCCCCGTGCTGAACATCATCTAAATCATTTAGTACCTTTCGTTCTATGTAATGATGTTTGATTAAGTTATACTTGCATTCTCATTATTTCCTTGTAAGCATCGATCGCTTTCCCTTGCACTTCAACAGCAGTCTGTAAGGTAATACTAGCTTTTTTAGAAGCAATCATTACATCGTGAAGATTATCAATCTCGCCTTTAGCAAGTTGTTCTGTTTTAATATTGGATTCAACCTGCGCATTGTTCACAGTTTTTATTGCATTTTTTAAGCTATTCGCAAAAGCCGATTGCGCTTCTTGTGGTGAAATTTTCTTCATATCCTGAGAAGTCTGTAAGGGTGCTTGACTAGCTTGTAATACTACGGGTTCCATTCTTAACCCCTCCCTGTCATTTGTTATCGACCGATCTCTAAGGCTTTCATCAACATGCTCTTACTAGCATTTACAGCTGTTACATTTGCTTCGTATGACCTGGTAGCACTCATTAGATCTACCATTTCTTTTAACGGGTCCACGTTTGGCATAGCAACATACCCATTTTCATCAGCGTCTGGATGATCCGGGTTATGCACCATTTTAAAGGGAGATTCATCCTCCTTTATTTCAGACACCTTAACACCCTCCGCCGGAGTATTACTTGATCCCATTGCCTTTTGTAAATGGGATTGAAATGTTTCTCTTTTAGGTTGAAACTCTACCATTTTTCTTCTATAAGGTTCCCATTGTCCATCTTCGGTTTGCGTTGCCCTAGTTGTCTCTGCATTTGAGAGGTTAGATGAAATAACATCCATTCTAAGGCGTTGAGCTGTTAAAGCACTAGCACTTGCATTAAACGAATTAAATATCCCCAACGTTATCTTCCTCCCTTAATAACAGACTCTAAACTTCTGAATTTACCATTCAATCGATCAACCAATGCTTGGTAATAAATTTGGTTCTTAGCGAGATCAGACATTTCCTGATCTATATCCACGTTATTTCCATTGTGATTATATTGCGTACTTCCGTTTGAAGTTATTGAAAAACGGGAAGTATTAGTGGAAGAAAAGGGTATATGTTTACTATTAGTCCGTTTAGCATCAATTGAGCTCATTTGCTGACTGAAGACATCTTTAAACTTTACATCTTTAGCTTTGTAATTAGGTGTGTCAACATTAGCAATATTATTACTTATTGTTTTGTTCTTAAGTGAAGCATAGTCCATAGATTTCTCTAGGGTTTGGATTGTACCACCGAACATCGTCATCTGAATCCCTCCTTTTTTTTAGAAAAATAAGTATCCAGACCTACATAATGCTAATTGTAAGAAAACGTCGAATTTTTGTCCATAAGATGTATTCCCTATTTATACATGATTTGTCATGGAAAATGGGATATCATTGGTTATTTAGTCCTTATATGTAGTGAAAAAGACCCAACTAGAGGTTATTCATCATATTTTTGACTTTTATTCTCCACATCTATGTTCCATTATGACATAGCTGCGAATGAAAGAAAATGTCGAAAAAGGTAATTTAACTATTTCTAAACAATTTATGTGGTTGCATACAAAAAAACCCATCCCCCTAGGGGGATGGGTTTTTTGGGGTAAGTTCCCTTAGTTTAAACGCATATTCTGCAATTCGACAAGAAATTTGTCGTTTAGTACTTTAATATACGTTCCTTTCATTCCTAGAGAGCGTGACTCAATAACGCCTGCACTTTCTAATTTACGGAGAGCATTAACAATCACTGAACGTGTAATCCCAACACGGTCAGCAATTTTACTCGCCACAAGTAACCCTTCATTTCCTTCTAACTCTTCAAAGATGTGTTCAATTGCTTCTAACTCACTATAAGATAAAGAACTAATCGCCATCTGTACAACAGCTTTGCTTCTAGCTTCCACTTCGATCTCTTCTGTTTTCTCGTGAAGGATTTCCATACCTACCACAGTAGCACCATACTCACCTAGCAAAAGATCATCGTCGTTGAAACTTTCAGTTAATCGGCTAAGAATAAGAGTACCGATTCTCTCACCACCACCGATAATAGGTACAACAGTCGTCAACCCTTGTTGGAATAATTCACGGTTCTCAACTGGAAATGCAGTAAGTGGGTGATCAATGTCCAGGTTTGGAGTTGTTTCATTGATAGAGAATAAGTTTTGAGTATACTCTTCTGGGAACTGACGCTCAGCTAACATACTTTTCATGCGGTCGTTTTCAATTTCCTGCTTAATAGCGAAACCTAACAGTTTACCTCTTCGACTTACGATATATGTGTTTGCTCCAATCGCATCACGAAGCGTCTCGGACATATCGTTAAAGTTGACGGATTTACCTGTAGTTTTTTGCAGCATTGAGTTAATATTGCGTGCTCGATCTAATAATTTCATATTGATCCTCCTAATCAGTGTGTCTATAAAATAAATTGACTTAAGTCTTTATTCTTGGCAATCGATGCTAATTTGTCATCTACATAAGCTTTAGTGATTTCAATGGTTTCCATGTGAACATCTGGAGCTTCAAAGGAAAGATCCTCTAATAGCTTCTCTAGAATAGTGTGCAATCTACGTGCACCGATGTTATCTGTTTCCTGATTCACTTCAAATGCTACTTCTGCTAATCTGGTAACAGCTTCGTCAGAAAATTCCACATTTATACCTTCTGTTTCAAGTAAAGCTTTATATTGCTTCAATAGTGCATTTGATGGTTCAGTGAGAATGTTCACAAAATCTTCTACAGTCAGTTTCTCAAGCTCTACGCGAATTGGAAAACGTCCTTGTAATTCAGGAATTAAATCTGAAGGCTTAGACATATGGAATGCACCCGCTGCCACAAATAGAATATGGTCCGTTTTTACAGGGCCATGTTTTGTAACAACTGTAGACCCTTCTACGATAGGTAAAATATCTCGTTGCACGCCCTCTCTTGAGACATTCCCAGACGACTGTTCATTTCCACCAGCTACTTTATCAATTTCATCTACAAAGATCATTCCATTTTGCTCTACGCGTTCTATTGCATCTTGAGATACTTCGTCCATATCAATTAGCTTTTGAGCTTCATCTTGGGTAAGCACTTTACGAGCATCCTTTACAGAAAGTCGGCGTTTTTTGGACTTTTTCGGCATGAATTGACTAAAGGCATCTTGCATATTCATGCCCATCTGTTCCATACCCGAGCCTTGCAACATATCAAACATGGAAGATTGTTGCTCTTCAACTTCTATCGTAATCATAGTCTCTTCTAGCTCACCCATTGCAAGCTTGTGAGAAGCTTGCTTTCTTTTTTGCTCTACATTCTGCTCTTCTGAACGATCTTCGTTCTGCTGTGTGTCTTCTTGACCAGAGAAAAACATCTCTAATGGGTTTTTAAAATTATTTTGCTTTTTCTTTTTAGGTACCAAATATTCAACAATACGTTGGTTCGCGCGCTCTTCAGCTTTCCCTTTCACTTGTTCCATTTTTTCTTCTTTCACCATACGGACAGCTGTCTCCATAAGGTCTCTTACCATGGATTCAACGTCACGACCCACATAACCTACTTCAGTAAATTTCGTAGCTTCAACCTTCACAAATGGAGCACCAACAAGCTTCGCTAATCTACGAGCAATCTCTGTTTTACCTACCCCTGTTGGACCCATCATTAATATATTTTTAGGTACAATTTCGTCTTTTAACTTATCATCCAATTGCATGCGTCGATAGCGATTACGCAAAGCGACCGCTACAGCTTTTTTGGCATTATTTTGACCAATGATATATTGATCTAAGCGTTCAACTATTTGTCTAGGCGTTAAGTTTTCACTCATCGATAAAGACCTCCCTTAGTCCTCCAGCGATTCTAATACGATTTCATTATTGGTATACACACATATTTCTCCTGCAATTTCTAGAGCTGCTTGCGCAATTTCTGTTGCGTTTTTCTCCGGAGAGTAGCGTTTTAAAGCACGGCCTGCACTTAACGCATAGTGCCCTCCAGATCCAATTGCAATTACACCATCATCAGGTTCGATGACTTCACCAGTACCCGAAACAAGAAATAGGTCGTCTTTGTTCATCACAATTAACATCGCCTCAAGCTTTCGAAGGACTTTATCACTCCGCCACTCTTTAGCAAGCTCTACAGCTGCACGTGCCAAGTTTCCATTATAGGCTTCAAGCTTTGCTTCGAATTTCTCAAATAACGTAAAAGCATCAGCTACAGAGCCTGCAAATCCTGCTAGGACTTGCCCTTTAAATAACCTACGAACCTTCTTTGCTTTATGTTTCATTACAACTGCATTTCCAAATGTAACTTGCCCATCTCCGCTCATTGCACATTGTCCATTATGTTGAACGGCAAAAATCGTTGTTGCGTGAAATTGTTGTTCCAAAAACTCCACCTCATTCCATTTATTCATCCTTGCCTGCTCTTGGATGGCTATTCATGTATACGTTTTTCAAATGATCTTTGGTTACGTGTGTATATATTTGAGTAGAGGTTAGGTGCTCATGTCCTAATAATTCCTGTACGGAACGTAAATCTGCCCCTTCATTTAACATATGAGTAGCAAACGTATGCCTAAGCATATGAGGATGGACATGAATAGTCATAGCTGCCTTTTCTACCATTTTATTCAGGACTAACCGAACTCCCCGGTCAGTTAACGGAGATCCTTTTGCGTTAAGCCAGATTGCTCCAGTGTCTATTCCGGATTTCTGTAATAACGAGTTTCTTCCATTATAAATGTAATGTTTTAAAGCATCTCTTGCAAAGCTCCCGAAAGGAATGTAACGTTCCTTCCTACCTTTACCTCGAACCAGAACCGTACCAAGCTCAAGATCTATATCAGATAACTCACACGTTACACATTCACTTATACGCATTCCTGTAGCATAAAGAAGCTCTAAAATAGCTTGATTTCTTTGGCCTAAAGGTTCTTCAATATTACTCACATGAAATAACTTATCCAACTCTTCTTCATATAAGAATGAAGGAATCGGATTTTCCTGCTTTGGCAAAGAAACATGTAAGAAAGGATTTGACTCTACAAGCCCTTCCCTTTCTAAGAAGCGATAAAACGATCGTAAGCTTGAAAGCTTTCTCGAAACCGACCTTCGAGAAAGTTGCTGGTCATAGAGCTCTGTTAAAAAGACTCTAATAATGGGATAATCCACTTCCTCCCAACTTAGATCTCCTTCTCTTTGCAGGAATGCTTTAAAGGAATGGAGATCACTTTGGTAAAAGTGGATCGTATATGATGAAGCGTTCTTTTCAATTTGTAAGTACTCCGTGAATAAGTTTATTTGACGTTGATTATCATCCATCAGCTCACCTCACATAAGGCGCTTAAATATTAACACAGATAATATACCATATGCAATGAATTTTACTTAATTGTAACAAAATTCTGAATTGTTCTTAAACCTTTGTCAATTATCATTGCTAGCATATCCATGACTAAGAGCAAATATACTAATTTCTGTCAAGTATATTCCCTTACCACTCAACGATTATAGCTTGATGACCTACTAGTGTCAATTAAAATTATTTTAAGTATTTTTTAACAGTTTGTAAGGAAGGAATAGAATTACAAAAAATTCTATTAAAAGATCTATTATAATCATAAGACTCTTATGTGGAAGGCTGGAAGTTGCTATATTTTAGCCGGGAGGTCCGTTGTGTTTGATGAGTGTTGGGCTTGCTCGGGGACAACTCGCTTTCCAGGCCCACCTTACACTCAACTAAAGCTAACGAAACATTCTCTCAGTTTCGAGTATTCCATATTGCTGCCCTTATCTGGAATCGTTTATTCGGAGAGTATACGAATATTGCTCATAAATAAAAGCATAAGGGGATAGCCCCCTTATGCTTATTGCTGAAGTTCTTCTTTATAGTCACACTCAGAACACTGCACTTGTGTTCCTTTTTTAGCTTTCTTCTCTACTAACATAGATTCACATTTCGGACATGGGCGACTGATTGGTTTATCCCATGAAATAAACTCACATTCTGGGTAACGATCACAGCCATAGAACGTGCGTTTCTTTTTACTTTTACGTTCAACGACGTTCCCCTCTTTACATCGAGGGCATTTAACACCAATTTCTTTTAATATTGGCTTCGTATTACGGCAATCTGGGAAATTTGAACAAGCAAGGAACTTACCATAGCGGCCCATTTTGTAAACCATTTCATGACCACATTCTTCGCAGTCAATTCCTGCAGGTTCATCTTTAATTTCGATCTCTTCCATTTCTTTCTCAGCAGTTGTTAAACGCTTTTCAAAGTCTTGATAAAAGTCATCGATAATTTGAACCCATTCTTTGTTGCCCTCTTCAACTGCATCTAGATTTCCTTCCATTTGTACAGTGAAATCGACGTTAATGATTTCAGGGAAATACTCTTTCAATAATTCAATCACGATTTCCCCTAATTCAGTAGGTACAAATCGCTTATTATCTAAACTCACATATCCTCTTCTTTGGATTGTATCAAGGGTAGGAGCGTATGTGGATGGACGTCCAATTCCCATCTCCTCTAATGTACGTACAAGACGAGCTTCTGTGTAACGCGGTGGAGGCTGAGTGAAGTGCTGATTCGGTTGAATGGTCTCTGCTTTAACTGTAGTGCCCTCTTCCAAATCTGGCAACATCTTATCTTCTTCTTTCTTATTATCATCGTTGCCTTCAACATATACTTTCATAAACCCTTTAAATTTAACTTTAGAACCGGTAGCTCTAAACTCTACGCCTTGATTTAACAAGTGAACGGTCATGGTATCAAGAACAGCAGGAGACATTTGGCTAGCAACAAAACGCTCCCAGATTAATTTATACAAGCGATACTGATCTCTAGACAAATATTCTTTCATTGCCTTTGGAGTACGTAGAGAGGAAGTTGGACGAATCGCTTCGTGTGCATCTTGAGCATTTTGCGATTTCTGTGATTTCTTTTGACTACCTGATCCAAGATAATCTTTTCCATACTGCTCTTCAATATATCCAGCAGCTTCATCCTTAGCTGTTTGGGAGATACGAGTTGAGTCTGTACGCATATAAGTAATCAAACCAACTGTACCCTCTTTTTTACTAAGTTGAATTCCTTCATATAATTGTTGAGCCATCATCATTGTTTTCTTAGCACGGAAATTTAATTTTCGCGCTGCTTCTTGTTGTAAAGATGATGTTGTGAATGGTGAAGCAGGGTTACGGCGACGTTCTCTTTTGTTTACTTTATCAACATTGAAGTCTTCCTCGTTCATTTTAGAAAGAATCCTATCAACATCTTCTCTAGATCCTAGTTTTTGTTTTTTACCATCTATGCCATAAAAAGAACCTTCAAACTGTTCATTATCTTTCATAAAGTTCCCATCAATGGACCAATACTCTTCAGGTTCGAAATTTTTAATTTCATTTTCCCGGTCCATAATCATTTTTACAGCTACCGACTGTACTCGTCCTGCACTAAGACCTTTTTTGACTTTTTTCCATAATAACGGGCTGATGTTGTAACCAACTAATCGATCTAGAACTCTTCTAGCTTGCTGCGCGTTTACAAGATCCATATCAATTGTACGAGGATGCTTAAACGATTCCTTAATTGCATCTTTCGTAATCTCATTAAATACTACACGACATTGAGATGTCTCATCCATATTTAAGCTATGAGCTAAGTGCCAGGCAATCGCTTCCCCTTCTCTATCGGGGTCGGCTGCGAGATAGACTTTCTTTGCTTTCTTAGCAGCTGTTTTGATTTCTTTCAATACAGGCCCTTTGCCTCGAATAGTAATGTATTTCGGGGTATATCCTTCTTCTACATTTACACCCATTTGACTTTTGGGTAAGTCAATAACATGCCCCATTGACGCTTTTACGGTATACTTTTTTCCTAAGTATTTCTCTATTGTTTTTGCTTTTGCTGGTGATTCTACGATAACTAGATAATCTGCCATATAGTATCCTCCTAGATGAGGTTATTCTTTATTTTATTCATTTTATGTGTAAACGTTTGTTTTTAAATTAAATCTTCCCTATTATTAAATACTTCTTATTCATTTGTCAAACAAATTATAGAAACAAAACCAATAGTGAAACGGAAAAATATTGATTTTATGACAGCTTTCGACACTATTTTCTCTTTTGAACTTCCCATTCTTCTACTATATCATAGGCATTTTGTACTAATTTCGCGCCATCTTGGATCATCTTGTTACATCCACCGGAAAAATCATCCAATATAGAGCCAGGGATTGCAAAAACTTCTCTTCCTTGTTCTAAAGCTTGATCTACTGTTATTAACGTACCGCTTCGTTCTTTAGCTTCCACAACTAAGGTGCCAAAACTTAAGCCGCTTATAATTCTATTTCGTTCAGGGAAATGCCACTTTCTTGGGGGGATATGAGGAGCATATTCTGATAAGAGAAGATGTTTATGAGCTAATGTCTCCATTAGTCGCTTGTTTGCTTTAGGATAACAATATTGAAAACCAAACCCTAATATAGCTATGGTCTTTCCACCCAACTCTTCGGTCAGCTCATGAGCAAAGGAATCAATCCCTTCAGCCATCCCGCTTACTATAACAAATTCTTCATTTAATAATGGAGGAAGTACCTTCTTCACAGAAGCCAAGGCAAGATTTGAACACTTTCTAGTTCCTACTATACTTAAGTATGAATTCTTTCCCAACAGCTTAACATCCCCCTTTGCGTAGAGAAGTAAAGGAGCATCAGGAATGCTTCTTAATGAACTAGGGTAATTAGGATGCCAAAATGGCATTAAATCACATTCTGATAAATTTGTGAGGAGCTGCTTTCGGTTAGAGTCAGAGTGGAGGTGAGTAAGAAAAGTAGAAGCTCTTTTTGGGGAAAGTTTAAAATTTGAAGTAAGTTCTTTTGAGGAGAGTGAAAAAACAAACTCAAGAGAAGGATCAAACTGAAGAAATTGCCTTAGCAAAACACGACTTGCTCCTTTTGTTTGATGTAGAAGAGCTAACCTTAAAGTTCTTGCTTCCAAGCGTACACGTCCCTTCATTTCATATATGAGATCGTTTAAAAAGGTGCTCCTACAACTAGGAGCACCTTCCTAAAATCTTAATGGGTTTTACATTTATCGTAGATATTGTTTTCTTTTAACACGTTTATGAGCGTTTCCCCCATAACTGCAGGAGTTTCAGCCACTTGTATGCCACACTCGTTCATTACTTTAATCTTTTCCTCTGCTGTTCCTTTACCGCCTGAAATAATGGCACCTGCGTGTCCCATACGTTTACCAGGAGGGGCTGTGCGACCTCCAATAAAGCCAACGACAGGTTTATCCATGTTGTCTTTAACAAATTGGGCAGCTTCTTCTTCAGCTGTTCCACCTATTTCACCAATCATAATAACTCCATAGGTGTCAGGATCATCCTGGAAAGCTTGCAAGACATCGATAAAATCAGTGCCATTCACTGGGTCTCCACCAATCCCTACAGCTGTAGACTGACCAATACCGGCCTCTGAAAGTTGGTGTACGGCTTCATATGTTAATGTTCCACTTCTAGAAACAACGCCGATATGTCCTTTTTTGTGAATGTATCCTGGCATAATACCAATCTTACATTCTTCTGGGGTAATAACACCTGGACAGTTCGGTCCTACTAAGCGTGTTTTCTTCCCTTCCATATAACGCTTCACTTTTACCATGTCAATAACAGGGATATGCTCTGTAATACAGATTACAAGATCAAGCTCAGCATCAACAGCTTCCATAATTGCATCAGCAGCAAATGCGGCTGGTACGTATACAACAGATGCCGTTGCGCCTGTTTCTTCAACAGCTTCTTCAACAGTGTTGAACACAGGGACTCCCTCTACTTCAGTACCACCTTTTTTCGGCGTTACGCCGCCTACGATTTGGGTACCGTATTCAAGCATTTGTTTCGTATGGAAAAGGGCAGTAGACCCTGTAATACCTTGTACAATGACTTTTGTATCTTTATTAATATATACACTCATTTTTGTCCGTCCTTTCTTATTTTACTAATTCTACGATTTTCTGTGCTGCTTCGGCCATAGATTCGGATGCAACAATGTTTAGGCCTGACTCATCAAGGATTTTCTTACCTTGTTCTACGTTTGTTCCTTCAAGACGAACAACAAGTGGAATTTCAAGACCAACTTCTTTCGTTGCCGCAACGACACCTTCTGCGATGACGTCACACTTCATAATTCCGCCGAAGATATTAACGAGAATCCCTTTCACACTGTTGTCGGACAAAATGATTTTGAAAGCTTCTGTTACCTTTTCTGTAGTAGCGCCTCCCCCAACGTCAAGGAAGTTAGCGGGTTCTCCGCCGTAGTGCTTAATCGTGTCCATTGTCGCCATCGCAAGACCAGCACCGTTAACCATACAGCCAATATTACCATCTAAAGCAATATAGCTTAGGTCATATTGAGAAGCTTCGATTTCTTTTGGATCTTCTTCATCTAAATCACGAAGTTCAAATACATCTTTTTGGCGATATAAAGCGTTATCATCAAAGTTTAACTTCGCATCAAGCGCCATGACTTGGCCGTCTCCTGTCGTCACAAGCGGGTTAATCTCTGCAATAGAGCAATCTTTTTCAACAAATACTTGATAAAGACCCATCATAAATTTAACCGCTTTCCCTAGAAGTTCGTCTGGAATATTGATATTAAATGCCAAACGACGTGCTTGATAAGGCATTAAACCCGTAACAGGATCAATTACTTCTTTGAAGATTTTCTCTGGTGTTTCAGCTGCTACTTCTTCAATTTCAGTACCGCCTTCTTCTGAAGCCATCATCGTTACACGAGAAGTGGCACGGTCTAATACAATACCAACGTAATATTCTTTTTGAATATCACAGCCTTCTTCAATGAGTAAGCGCTTAACTTCTTTCCCTTGAGGACCCGTTTGATGAGTCACAAGCTGTTTGCCCAAAATTTCCTCAGCATATGTACGGACTTCATCTATATTTTTGGCTACTTTAACACCACCAGCATTTCCGCGGCCCCCTGCATGGATTTGTGCTTTTACTACAGATACATCTGTACTTAAGCCTTTAGCGGCTTCTACAGCTTCGTCTACAGTAAATGCAACTGTTCCGCTTGGAACGGCAACGCCGTAGCTACGTAAAATTTCTTTCCCTTGATACTCATGAATGTTCATCTTCCATCCTCCCATCAAATTGTCACTGCATGACCATTGTATAAAAAATATGTGTGAATTGTCTACAAATTCATCTAGTATCTCCAAAAAAATTAAGAATATACCGACAAAATCCGCTATTATCTCGAGTTTTAAGCTAAAAAAAATATCATCATAAAAATATCAATCTTTATAAGTACATTGATGTACGACGTACGATCATTAGAATAGCAGACACGATCCTCAGAGGATGCTTACAATAAAAAAGCACTTACAATCAGTTTTTGATCTAAGTGCTTAGTAGTCGTTTGTTAAGATTTAAATGTGTTAGGTAACGGAAGCAGTAAACCTTCAAGACTTCATTTGTTTATCGAGCTGATAAACATAAGCAAATACTTCGGCAACGGCTTGATACAATTCTTCCGGTATCTTTTCATTAATATCAAGCTCTCCTAATAGCTTTACAAGAGTGGGGTCTTCTTGTATAGGAACTCGGTAATCATTTGCTTTATTAATAATGTTCGCAGCAATATCACCTTTTCCCTTAGCGACAACTTTTGGGGCGTTGAATTGCTCTTCATCATAACTTAACGCAACTGCTTCTCTTTTTTGGTTAGATTCGCTCATATTGTCTGATCAAACCCTCCTGTATTTCGAGTCGGTGTATTTGTTTTATTTGTAGCGGTTTCAGAAGAATCTTTAAGATTAATTTCCTTATGTCGAACAGTAGATAGCTTATAATTCAATTGTTCTAAACCTTTTTCTAATGATGGCTTAAGCACTTGTATAAGACCTTCAACTCCACTTTTTTCAGTAAATAGGGTAAGTTGGACAATACGTTGTTGGATTCTCATATCAATAACCGTCTCTTTAAGAGAATGAAGATCAAGGTAAAATAGAATGTGACAATAGTCTGGATCAATTTCGCCATTTTCTTTCTTGTTCCCCTCTACATCCATTGTCACATCTTGCTCAATCCCAAACCATTCTCCTGGCATCTGTACGTTAAATTGGATGGATTGCTCGGATTCTTGCATCATAATTGGAGCAGCATTAAGATGATTCAACACTCTTTGCAAACGTTCTACTATAGGAGAGAGGGGGTCTTGCATAGCTTGGAGGATACTTCCTTTTAAAGATAAGGATGGGGCTTCTCCTTTTTCTGCTAGTTGATATTCATAATTAATTCCACTGAGTTGAGTATAAGCTTTTAACTTCACTAAAAATTGATCTTTCATAGACATAGCCATTTCATTCGGTTCTTGTAACCCATGCCTTAGCCATTCTATGAGCTTTACAGATTCCCCTTTAGAGAGTTGCTGATTCATAACTTGATTTAAAGTGTTTGTAACTTCTTTCAAAGAAGAGCGATTTTCGTTCAGTACTTTAGTTGGATTTGAACTTCCTATAAGGTACTCGAGAGCTTTTAAAGACTGTTGTGATGCTCCTTGATTCGTTAATGCCACTTTAAGAGATGACCACACCCCTGACCCTTTCAGTGATTCAGTAAGTTGGTTCAAGGCTTGTTCAAGCTTGGGTGGCATATGCTCAGCCACGTTCCCTTGTTTATCTGTTAATTTATTTAATATAGATGAAAACTGATGGATTACTGACTTTGTACCTTTTGAAACAGGAAGTTGCTGCTCTAACAACCTAGCCAACTGATTTTTCAACTTGTCAGAATCATTAATAGGTAGCTGATCTTGAAGTTGAGATAACGACATTTGGTTAGATACATGTCCACTTCGCTTCAAGAGTTGTAAAGCGTTTTTTTGTTCCCCTATAGGAGCGTTCATAAGTGTTCTCATGATTGCCTGATCTAGCGGTAAGCTAGAGCCTCCTCTTCCAAGAGTTTGTTGTAACTGATGACCAAGAGAGGCTTGGGATTGATTCGCAACGTTTTCTACACCATTTAATGCAGATTGAAGAGAGGCCGTCAATGAAGATGGATCTGTGTATCTAGTGTATAAAGCGTGAAACACTGATGATTTAATTGGCAGATTTCTTGAAAACATGTCTAGTAACACCTGAGATGCTCTTGAACGAGAACCTGACTGCTCTATTATTTGTAGGGCTTCTTTAAGATCTTGTCTTGTAAATGGAATATTCTTTTGGATCAGTTCACTCACGAAGTTCATTTGGCTTTTAGAGGGACTAGAGATGCCTAATTGTTGAAGCACTTGTGGTGAAGATTGAAGCGTTTTCCCATTCTCCTCTTCTATCACTCTCAAGCGGAGCATGGGTTTTGTCTGTTGAACTTGAAATACATACCTTTCATTTACAGAAAGGGACGCTTCTAGCTGCGCATTCATTTGACTTCCACCAATCTGAATTAGCGCTCTTGCTTGAGGATATAACTTTAATACTTTACCACCGACAAGACTACCTTGTTGAAGTGATTGCGATTGTTGATTCAGAGCAGCTGATGACCGAAGTTGGTTGAGCAATTGAGGAGTCGTTAAGGATGACATACTCTCCCCCCTCCCTTTATTGGTATGTTAAAGAAGCTTCCTTTACCGGTGCAAACGACCTCCTGTGATACGGCGTGACTCCATATTGTTTTAAAGCTTGAAGATGATTTTTCGTTCCATAACCAGCGTTCTGGTTAAATTCGTACGCCGGATAAGATTGATGAAGATCATTCATATAACGATCTCTTGTAACTTTTGCGAGCACACTCGCAGCTGCGATAGAAATGCTTCGCTGATCTCCTTTAGGGAAGGCATCTACTGGTGCATTTGTATGTGTTAGAGGAAGAGCATCAATTAACAGTTGATCGGGCTCTTTGCTTAACTGAGCAATTGCTCTATGCATAGCTAATTTAGTAGCTTCATAGATGTTAATATCATCAATCGTTTCACTTGTGACAATTCCAATTCCATATGAAATAGAATGAGCTTTTATATAGTCAAAGAACGTGTCCTTTTGGCTTTCTGAAAGTGCTTTTGAATCATATAATCCTTCTAAATAGAATGTATCAGGTAAAATCACTGCCGCCGCTACTACTGGACCCGCTATAGGCCCTCGACCCGCCTCATCAATTCCAGCGATTAGCTTTTTCCCTTTTCCCTTGTAGGCATTCTCATAAGTTTTCATAGCTTCAAATTGATCTTTGAGCGCTTGTTTTCTTGCTAATTGTTTGTGATATTGTTTAACCAACTTTTGTACACCTTTACGCTCATCAGATTCTAAACCTTGTAATTCTTTTGGTGTACATCCTGTTACAAAAAGTTTTTCCTTTATCTCTGCAATGGTTTCTTTACTCATGATTGTCCTCGCTTCTTCTTTTATCGGTTATCTATCTATATCTGTTAAGAATGGATTTGTTATTTTCCCATACAAAAAGCTGACCCTCAACATGAGAAAGTCAGCCTTATCTTTTATTGTATCATATCTGGTGTTTCCAAAGTAACTCTGCCAATCTTAGCTGAACGAAGATCTCGAATAATGACCTCAGCCACTTTGTCATAATTAATATTTCCACCGCTCTCTAAGCAGCCTCTCTTCGTACCGATATGATCAAATACTTCACCCATATCATCCACGTCAGCAGTCACTCCGAAGCGTTCTTGCAAAAGGCTTGGATAATGTTCTTGTAAAAAGCGAATGAAGAAAGCTGCCACGTCTGGAATAGGTAAAATATTATCTTTAATCGTACCAATCGTAGCCAGTCGATAGCCCACGATTTCCTCTTCAAATTTCGGCCAAAGTATTCCTGGCGTATCTAGAAGCTCGAAGTCTTTTTTCACTTTAATCCATTGTTGAGCCGTCGTAACGCCTGGCCGATCACCCGTTTTAGTAATCTTCTTTTTCGCCAAACGGTTAATAAGCGTTGACTTCCCAACATTCGGAATTCCAATAATCATAGCTCGAGCGGGACGAGGGCGTACTCCTTTTTTCTTTAGGCGTTCAAGCTTTTCTTGACCCATGTCTTTAGCTTTTTGAATAACATACTGTACGTCTTTTGGATCATCCACATTTACTGCTATTGCCTCGATGTCTTGCTCTTTATACCAACTAATCCACTTATTCGTAACCCCGTCATCAGCTAAGTCTCTCTTCATAAGAAGAACCATCTTAGGCTTTTGTTGAAGCACTTGATGAAGCATTGGGTTTTGTGAAGAGTATGGTGCACGTGCATCTACTAATTCAATGACAAAGTCAACAAGCTTTAATTTCTCTTCTACTTGTCGTTTGGCTTTAGCCATATGGCCTGGAAACCATTGAATCGTCATAGTCATCATCCTTTATCAATCTACAAAACCAAACCGTTCCATTGGCCAATAAATAAACCTGGTTTCCCCTACTATCCTCTCTAGTGGGATCAGCCCAAGCATACGGCTATCAGTTGAGTTATTTCGGTTATCCCCAAGTAATAGAACATGCCCTTCAGGAATGGTTTCATAGTTCCCTTTTATATCTTGTAATCGAAAATCAAACGTGTAGGATTGATTCTCTGAAAGTCGGTCTAATCTTTCTTTTAAGAACGTTTCCTCTACAGGTTCTCCGTTCACATATAAAGTATCATCCCGGTATTCAATGTGATCGCCCGGGAGGCCAATTACTCGTTTAATATAATCTTTCGTTTCTGTTGCATGAAACACAACGACATCAAAACGTTCTGGTTTTCCAATAGTGTAACTAAATTTATTCACAATCATGTGGTCACCATTTTCTAGCGTCGGAAGCATAGATGGCCCGTCCACTACGATTGGAGCAAATAAAAATACGCGGATGACAATTGCTAAAATGGCTGCAACGATCAACGCTTTTATCCAATCAAGCCATTCATTTCTTTTCTTCGTCATCCAGCTTCCCTCCACTATGTAAACAACATCTGTTATAAGTCATTATAGAACAAAAAGGAGCCTGTCTAAACAAGCTCCTTTCTTTCGTGTTCATCTTAGCGAATTTCTTTAATGCGTGCAGCTTTACCACGTAGGTTACGTAGGTAGTAAAGTTTAGCACGACGTACTTTACCACGACGAACAACTTCAAGTTTATCAACGCGTGGAGAATGTACTGGGAACGTACGCTCAACACCAACGCCAGAAGAAATTTTACGTACAGTGAATGTTTCGGAGATGCCTCCGCCACGGCGCTTAATTACAACACCTTCAAACACCTGAATACGTTCGCGGCTTCCCTCAACAACTTTAACGTGAACTTTTACAGTGTCACCAGCTTTGAAACGTGGAAGATCCTCGCGTAGCTGTTCTTTAGTAATTTCTTGGATTAGATTTTGCATCCTGTTTCACTCCTTCTTCACCAATGCTCTTACCTGGATTTACCTGGTAGCGGAACATCGTAATTAGACTTAAGCTCAACGCCTAAGCACAAGTTTTAATATAGCATAATTACAACAATGATGCAATATGCTTTTAATCATCCTGCCATTCATTTATCCATTGTTTTTCTTGATCGGTTAATGAGCGTTGTTCAATGAGATCTTTACGCCTCTCATAGGTTCTCTTTAAAGACTGTTTATGTCTCCATTCATCAATCTTTGCATGATTGCCTGAGAATAACACCTCAGGTACTTGCATGCTACGGAAATCACGAGGCCTCGTGTAGTGAGGGTGTTCTAATAACCCATTTGAGAAGGAATCTTCAGGTGCTGATGATGCGTTCCCTAGTACACCAGGCAACAAGCGTACGACACTATCCATGACAACCATAGCCCCTAGCTCACCACCGGTTAACACATAATCCCCTATAGAGATCTCATCTGTTACAACATGCTCCCGAATTCGCTCATCATAACCTTCATAATGGCCACATAAGAAGATTAAATGATCTTCCTGAGCTAACTCTTCTGCCTTAGCTTGAGAGTGAGGCTCCCCTTGTGGGCACATAAGAATGACTCTTGGCTTTTTCCCTTGCTTATCTTTAATGGCATCTACTGCGTCAAAGATCGGCTGAGGAGATAAAACCATACCAGCTCCCCCTCCGTAAGGGGTGTCATCCACCTTTAAATGTTTACTTTCGGTATAATCTCGAAAGTTAACAGTCTCATATGAAAATGCATCTAAGTCTTGAGCTTTTTTCATAATAGATGTATTGAGTACCCCACTGAACATTTCAGGGAACAAAGTCAAAATATCAATATGCATTAGTCTAGCAGCCCTTCCATAGGTTCAATTGTAATCGTTTTGTTGTGGATGTCTATTTCTTTTACAACTTGTTCGATATAAGGAATTAAGGCATCCTTTTTCTGAGGACGCTTTACGACCCAAACATCATTTCCACCAGGACTTAAAATTTCTTTCACGGTTCCCACAACATCCTCTTCAGTTGTTTGAACGGAACAACCGATAATCTCATGGTAATAAAATTCTCCTTCATCCAGAGGAGTTTGTTGCTCTTTCGTGATCGCTAATGTACCACCTTTTAACGATTCAACCTCATTTAATGAACTATACTCCTCAAAATGAAGAAGGTGAAAGGATTTATGCATACGATGACCTTTAATCGTTAATAGAAGGGGTTCTTCTTGCTTTGACTGCGGAACCCAGTATACTTCATTTCCTGGTTCAAAACGGTCTTCAAAATCTGTAACTTGAATTACGCGAATTTCACCGCGTACGCCGTGTGTGTTCACAACCTTACCTATTGTATATAATTCTTTATCCATTCACATCACCTATTTATCAATCCGGATTACTTTACCATCTTGAACAACAATCGCGCCCTGGTTCATTTGTTCGTCCCATATATCCCCTACTTTTAGGTCTACAATGGATTCTACTTCCCCATCTTCTATTTCACTGCCTAATGGTAGGATTTCTAGTTGTTCGAGTTGATATTCAAGCCACCGAATTTTTTCTTTTCTTTTATCGATTTCTCGATTAAAACGCTTTGCTACTTCTTCACGAGAGACATTTTGTTTTACTTCAATTTTTCTTTTTTCAAAGGAAAGTTGCTGACACTCTTCATCAAGTCTCGCTTTCCTTGTTTCAAACTCTTGCTGCAGTGTCTCTTTACTTGTTTCTGTAAGAACTCGTTTTACTGATACACGTTTGATGATATTCATCATATTCGCTCCTATAATCGTAAACGACTCTTCCATACATAAAGTGATTTGGTTATAAGAAGAGCAAGTTACATGAAAAAGTTTAACCTAGTAAAAAAGGGAAAGGTGGCCCCTCTCCCTTTTTACATAATATCTAAATAAATTCGCTTCTTGGAATTCGATCCTGCCGCATATACAACCGTTCGGATGGCCTTAGCCACTCGTCCGTGTCTACCAATTACCTTGCCGACATCATCTTTGTGAACAGATAAGTGATACGTAAGTTTACGCTCTTCTTCTTGCTCTGTAACGGCAACATCATCTGGATGATCAACTAGTGGACGTACAATGGTTTCAATTAAGGCTTTCACGTTATCACACTACTTTACTTTTGAGTTTTTTGTGCGTGAAACTTTTCCATAAGACCTTGTGTTGAGAACAAGTTGCGAACTGTGTCAGATGGCTTAGCACCTTCTGTCATCCAGTTAAGAGCTTTTTCTTCATTTACAGTAACCTCTGTTGGGTTAGCTGTTGGGTTGTACGTTCCGATCTCTTCGATGAAACGACCATCACGTGGGGAACGAGAATCTGCTACTACTATACGATAGAATGGGTTACGCTTAGAACCCATGCGCTTTAGGCGAATTTTTACTGCCATATTAAATACCTCCATATTTTCAAATGCTTATTTTTACTTAACACAATTTTAGATTTTAGCAGAGAACTGCGAGTGTGTAAAGGGGTTTTGCATTACATATTAATAAAAGTGTAAGCGAGAGATAAAAAGCGGAAACAGTTTGGTCAGAACCGTACGGGGGCCCACACGAGGTGGGTCAGTTCGACGTTGCCACAGGACGTGGCGGCCTTAGTCGAACTCCACCTGCTTATTTGAGCCAATATAACACCTTTAATGAACTTTGTCTCTATTAAGCCTTGTTATTAAACCGCTTCGACCACAGTCCAGCTCCAACGGTTAGGGCCTAGCGCGATAAGCAACCTACCTGCAGTGGCTAATCGCCACTTCCGGCATTTTGCTTATCCGTACGGCCCTGTTCACCCCGCCTGCGCTTTTCCAGATGTCCAGCTCCGGCGGGGAGGAGCTAGCGCGATAAGCAATCGACTTGCAGTGACTAACGTCACTTCCAGTCGCTTGCTTATCCGTACGCTCCTGTTCACCCCGCCTGCGCTTTTCGTTTTACATAAACGGTAATTTAAATCCGCCGCCTTTACCTTTTTTACCTTTTTGATTCGTCATCTGCTTCATCATTTTCTTCATGTCGTTGAACTGTTTTAATAAACGGTTCACTTCGGATACGTTTCGGCCGGAGCCTTTGGCAATTCGTTTTTTACGACTTGCGTTCATAATACTTGGATCGTTTCGTTCGGCTTTGGTCATGGATTGAATGATTGCTTCGATGTGATTTAATTGCTTCTCATCTATGTTAGCATTCTTCAAACCTTTCATTTTATCAGCGCCTGGGATCATGCCGATTAGTTCATCGAGTGGTCCCATATTACGAACTTGGCCCATTTGTTCTAAGAAGTCGTCCAATGTGAAGGAGGCGTCGCGCATTTTTTGCTCAAGCTCTTTCGCCTGGTCTTCATTCACTTCAGATTGGGCTTTTTCAATTAACGTTAGCACGTCTCCCATCCCTAAGATACGAGATGCCATGCGTTCAGGGTGGAACGCTTCTAGCTGATCAAGTTTCTCACCCATACCGGCAAACTTAATTGGTTTGTCTGTTACAGCTTTGATTGATAGCGCAGCACCACCACGGGTGTCACCATCTAACTTAGTTAGGACTACTCCACTAACGTCTAGCTGCTCATTAAAGGATTCTGCTACGTTGACAGCATCTTGACCTGTCATCGCATCAACAACTAGGAAAACTTCATCTGGATTCACGTTTGAGTGAATTTCTTTCAACTCACCCATAAGATTCTCGTCAATATGAAGACGACCAGCTGTATCAATAATAACATAGTCATTATGATTCTCTTTTGCTTGAGCAATTGCTTCATTAGCAATGTCTACTGGGTTTGCCTCTGTTCCTTTTGAGAAAACAGGCATATTAAGCTGAGTACCAAGCGTCTCTAACTGGTTAATTGCAGCAGGACGGTAAACGTCAGCTGCTACTAATAAAGGATTCCTATTGTGGTTTTTCCGAAGATGATTAGCAAGTTTACCTGTAGTGGTTGTTTTACCAGCACCTTGAAGACCTACCATCATAATAACTGTTGGTGGGCGATTGGCCACAGCAATTTTGCTCTGGTCTCCTCCCATAAGATCAGTTAACTCTTCTTTCACAACTTTAATCACTTGTTGACCTGGAGTTAAACTCTGCATAACTTCTTGTCCAACCGCACGTTCTTTTACGCGTTTCACAAAGTCTTTTACAACTTTGAAGTTAACGTCCGCTTCAAGAAGCGCAAGGCGGACTTCACGGGTCATTTCTTTTACATCTGCTTCGGTTACCTTACCTTTGCCTTTGATCTTTTGGATCGAATTCTGCAGTCGGTCGGCTAAACCTTCGAATGCCATATAAGCCGCCCTCCTAATCTAAGTTCTCAAGGGTCTCAATGATTTCTAACGCGTCATCAGACCCTTTCTGAACGGAATCTTTCAATTGCTTCAACAACCTTTGTCGCTTTTCAAAACGATCGTATAAGTCTAACTTCTGTTCGTATTCTTCAAGCATAGTTTCTGTTCGTTTAATATTGTCATATACAGCCTGACGACTTACATTGAATGTTTCAGAGATCTCCCCTAAAGAATAATCTTCAAGGTAATAGTACTCCATATAACTTCGCTGTTTATCTGTCAGTAATTCTTGGTAAAAATCAAACAAATAGTTCATGCGTGTTGTTTTCTCAAGCAAAGTAAGCACTCCTTGTTAAGTGAAATGCCTTTACATATACAAATAGTACAAAATAAAGGTGTGATCTGTCAAGTTTATCCCGATGAATTATTCTTGTTCTGACTCTTCAAGCATATCAGCAAATAGGCCATAAACGAAAGCATGGGCATCAAAGGATTGAAGATCTGTCACCTTTTCGCCTAGTCCTACGAACTTAACTGGTATATCTAATTCATTCCGTATCGCCATAACAATACCACCTTTAGCGGTACCATCAAGCTTTGTCAGCACAATACCGGAAACATTCGTCGCTTCCGAGAAGGTCTTTGCTTGACTCAAGGCATTTTGGCCTGTAGTGGCATCAAGAACAAGTAACGATTCATGAGGAGCACCTGGTATTTCACGTTCAATTACACGCTTTACTTTGGATAGTTCGTTCATTAAGTTAACTTTGTTTTGCAGACGACCAGCTGTGTCACACAATAGTACATCTGCTCCCTTAGATTTCGCCGACTGAATGCCATCATAAATAACTGCAGCCGGGTCACTTCCTTCACTATGACGAATAACAGGCACACCCACACGATCACCCCACACTTCAAGCTGCTCAATCGCACCTGCGCGGAATGTATCACCTGCAGCCATAACAACATTCTTTCCTTGTTGTTTAAGTCTGTGAGCCATCTTACCAATTGTTGTTGTTTTCCCTACACCATTTACCCCAACGAAAAGGAGAACAGTAAGCCCGTCTTGATTAAACGTAATCTCTTCAATTTCTTCGTCATCATTTCCATAATAGATGTCGACAAGTTTTTCTGAAATGACTTCTCGCACCTCACGGGTATCTTTAATGTTCCGGCGCTTCACTTCCATCTTTAATTCATCGATTAAATGCATAACTGTGTTTACACCAACATCAGCAGAAATAAGGATTTCTTCTAGTTCTTCGAAGAAATCTTCATCAACTGTACGATAACGTGCAACAAGGTCATTTACTTTAGTTGCAAAAGAGTTACGAGTTTTCTCTAACCCCTTTTTAAACTTCGTTGAAATGCTCTCTTTTTCTTCTACTTCTTCTGCTATTTCTTCTTGTACTTCTTCATGTACTTCTTGTTGTACTTCTTGTTCTTCTACAGGGGTTGCTTCAACAACCTCTTCCTCTTTAGGTTGTTCTTCAACAACCTCTTCAGAAGTTGTCTCAGTGAAGTCTTCTTTTACTTCATCTTCTTCGGTCGAGGTAGAAAGTTCTTGTTGCTCATCTTTATCAGGGTCGTCTTTAAGATTGTCTACGTCTTCTCTTTTACTAGAATCGTCCTGTACATGCTCATCTTCTTTTACAAATTTCTCTTTTAACTTCTTAAAAAATCCCATTTTACCTACTTCCTTTCTAAGAACGTTATATTAATTCCTTAGTCTCTTCCAAACGAACAGAGACAAGTTTTGAGACACCAGACTCTTGCATCGTTACCCCATATAAGACATCCGATTCTTCCATCGTCCCTTTTCTGTGAGTGATGACAATAAACTGTGTTTTAGCACTAAAACGTTTTAAATATTGAGCAAACCGGGTTACATTTGCTTCATCAAGTGCTGCTTCTACTTCATCGAGTACACAGAATGGAACAGGGCGCACTTGAAGGATTGCAAACAGAAGAGCGATTGCTGTTAGTGCACGTTCTCCACCAGATAACAACCCTAAATGCTGCAACTTCTTACCTGGAGGTTGTGCTACAATTTCAATCCCTGTCTCTAAAATATTGTCAGGGTCAGTCATTCTAAGGTCAGCCCTGCCACCTCCAAAGAGATCTTTAAAGACATGAGTGAACTCTTCCCGGATTTGAACGAACGTACTCTCAAAGCGACGCTCCATCTCTCCATCCATCTCGGAAATCACACCAAACAACGTATCTTTCGCCTCTAGCAAGTCTGTTTGCTGATCTGTTAAGAAGGTGTGACGTTCTTTAATGCGATCATATTCTTCAATGGCCCCTATATTAACGGTACCTAATTCATCAATAGCCAGACGAATAAGCTTTACTTGTCTCTTCGTGGCATCGATATCTTCTACTTCAGGGTAAGTCGCTTTTGCCTTCTCGTAAGAAAGCATATATTCGGTCCTGAGGTGTTCAAGTCGATTTTCAAGCTCCACATCAAGACGGTTGGCTTTAACCTCTTTATCCTGGATGTCTTGTACCAAGGATTGGTACACCCGTTTGTTCTCTTTTAACTCAACCTCGATTTCATTTATCTTTTGAGAGCGGTTGGTGCGCTCCTCACGCCTAGTTCGTATTAGTTCGCTATTTGTTTCTTTTTGATTTCGTTTTGCTTCAATTTGAGCGTCAATCTCTTCTTCTGTTTCTTTAGACTCAGCAATATCTTTTAACTGGTCAAGCTGAGATTGTTGTTCTTGCTTGGAAGACTGAACTTCTTCTAATTGAACGAGAAGAGCTTCTGTTTTTTCCTGCTGGTTTTTCACTTGTGTTTGCTGCTCTGCATGTTCAATTTGCAATTGATTTAATTCTTGTTGAAGTTGATCATAACTTGCTTTTTGAGTCGTTTGCTGCTCTGTTAGCTGATCAATATCTTTCTGAATGATGATTAGATTCTCTTCAATCGTTTCTAGTTCAGTTGTTAATTTCTTATTCCGCTCTTGTAGAGAAGATCGGTCATCATCAAATTGAGCTTTGTCTTGGTCATAAAGGGAGAGCTGATCGTTTAAATTTTGTTCTTGTAATTCAAGTTCCCTCAAGCGTCCCCTGCTTGCTTGTTCTTCAAGCCTTGATGATTCAAGTTGCTGTTGTAAAGTCGAGCGTTTTTCTTTCTTCTCTTTAATTTTCTCTTTTAAGTCCTTAACTGTTTGCTCATATTGTGCGCTTCTTTGCTCAAATTGAGTTAACTTTTCTTGTAACTCCTGTAGCTCTTGGTCTCTTGTAAACAGCGACTGGTTACTCTTTTTCTGCGCGCCACCTGTCATGGAACCACCAGGGTTTACTACATCCCCTTCCAATGTCACAACGCGGAAACGCCTTCCAGTTGCTTTTGCGATCTCATTGGCATCCTTTAATGACTCTGCTATGATTACATGTCCCATAAGGTGTTGAATGGCTTTAGAGAAGTGCTCTTCATATTGCACGAGCTCAGAAGCTACCCCAACAAAACCATTTATTCCTTTAGCTATATTTAACTTTTCTGAAGGAATATATTTTGGTTGGATCGTAGGTAGTGGCAAGAACGTAGCTCTACCTCTGTTCGTTTGTTTTAACCAGTTAATAGTCTTACGAGCAGTAGCTTCATCTTCCATCACAACATGCTGTGCGGCTCCACCAAGCGTCGTTTCAATAGCTGTCACATAATTTTTCGGGATATCAATGAGTTCAGCAACGGCACCTTTAACGCCTTTTAGTTCACCAGACTCACGTGCTTTTAAGACTTCTTTTACCCCTTGGAAAAAACCTGCAAAATCTTCTTTTAAGTCTTCAAGCATTTCTTTTTTAGAACGTAATTTCTCTAAATGTTGATAGCCCTGATAAAGTTTAGATTGCTTCTCCTGATATTCCTTCTCCTCATGTTCAAGCTCTGTCTTAACACGGTTTAAGCTTTGCTCTTGTTCTGTTCGTTTAGCTGTAACCGTCTCAAGTTCTTGTTCTAAAGTGCCTTTTTGTTTTTGGATAGCATCGCGGTCATCAATAAGGTCTTTAAATTTCCCTTCAAGACGAGTCGTTCTCACATCAAACTGCTCTAGTTGTTGGCTTACAGACTGACGTTCGTTACGTTTGGCAGCCTGCTCATTAAGCTGTTCAATATAATCACTCTTTAAGCTTTCTATTTTTTCTTCCTGATTGCTATCCAATTGATTCAATTGTTCCCAAACCTTGTTTAACTTTTCTTTAGTCGTATTCGCTTGGGATGTGACACGATCTAACTTAGACTGCTCTTCGTCGTATTGTCCTTGAACAGTTTCTTCACGATCCTGAAGTTTGGTAACATCCTCTTCCAGTTTGGAGCGGTTTTCGGTGTAGTGTTTCTGACGTTCACTAAATAACTCTTTCTTTCCTTCTAGGTTTTCAAGCTCCTGTGTCAAAACTAATAAAGCTTCTTGCAACTCTTCAATAGAGTCATCTAAGGCCTTCATTTCGTTTCGCTCTTCTTCCACATTTGCTTCTTGATTAGAAGTGAGCACACGCAATTCTTGTTCCCGAGCTTTTTGAGTTTCTAAATCTTTCAACAATGCTTCCCAATCTGCGTGTATAGTCTCAATTTCTGCTACCATTAGAGAAACTTCATAATTCTCAAGCTCTTCTTTCTTCTCGAGGTAGTCTTTTGCAATAGCCGCTTGTTCTTTTAACGGCTCTAATTGCCCTTCTATCTCATAAATAATATCTTCTACCCGGTTCAAGTTTTCTTGTGTTTCTGCTAATTTGTACTCGGCTTTTTGTTTACGCTTCTTATATTTAAGAACACCAGCAGCCTCTTCAAAGATGGCCCTGCGCTCTTCGGCTTTTGAGCTTAAAATCTCTTCTACTTTTCCCTGTGAGATAATAGAGAAAGCTTCCCTACCTAGGCCGGAATCCATAAACAAGTCAATGATATCTTTTAAACGACATGCTTGTTTATTAATTAGAAACTCACTTTCTCCAGACCTATACACTCTTCGCGTGACGGAAACTTCCTGATAATCAAGAGGAAGTGTGTGGTCTTCATTATCGAGCGTTAATGTAACTTCTGCAAAATTAAGCGGTTTACGGGAATCACTACCCTGAAAAATAATATCCTCCATTTTAGAGCCACGAAGAGATCTAGCTGATTGCTCACCTAGCACCCATCTTATGGCATCTGTGATATTACTTTTCCCGCTTCCGTTCGGACCTACTACTGAGGTGACGCCTGGCACAAAATCTACAGTAATCCGTTCGGCAAACGATTTAAATCCTACTGTATCTAAACGTTTGAGGAACATGTTAACTTCCTCCTATGTAAAACTATTTTTTGTATTTCTGCGATGAATAATTTCAATTTCAACTCATTTATTTTATCATAAACTATAAGGTGTTAGAAGAAAGCATTCTAGTAATGAAAAAAGAGGAGAGAGATTTATGGATTTAAATACCCCAACAAATGATAATTTAGTGTTTATGATCAACACACTAGCCGAGCAGCTTCAAGTTGTTAACCGAGGTTTAATGGACCCTGAAGACTACGACATCAAGCATTATGAAGATATCAAAGACATGTACGACATGGTTCAAATGAAAAAAGGACAACTTAGCGTCTCAGAGCTCCAAGCTGTTGTTGGAGAACTAGGTAAATACCGCGTTAAAGCATAACGTTTAAGACAAGCCTATTCACATAGGCTTGTCTTTTTTGTTGTATGAACAGCCCCATAGCGTCAGCATAACGTCGGTTATATTGCACTCGCATATGGCCTATTCTCGCTAGTCCCCACCTCACGCTCAATATCGCCCAAATAAAACATTCTCTAGGCAGATAGAAAAAGCTGCTAGCGGGAGCCAGCAGCTTTTTTACACCTCTATATCGAAAGCATCAAGTGCTTCCTTAGCAGCATTTTGTTCTGCTTCTTTTTTCGTTCGACCAATGCCAATTCCAGAACGGTCACCTTGTATGAAAACATGTGCGATAAATTCACGATTATGAGCTGGGCCTCTTTCTTCCACAATCTCATATTCTATAACGCCATTACGTTCTCTTTGAACCACTTCTTGTAATTGACTTTTATAATCCATCGCATGCGAAAAAGCACCTTTATGAATTTTAGGATAGACAAACTCTTCAAGAAATCGAATAACAGTCTGGAAGCCTTGATCCAAATAAATAGCTCCGATAAACGCTTCAAATACGTCTGCTAACAGAGCAGGACGCTCACGACCACCTGTCATTTCTTCTCCTTTGCCTAAGAAGATCAGGTCACTGAAATGTAAATCATTTGCGAAACGAACGAGTGATGCTTCACAAACAATTGAAGCGCGATATTTCGTTAATTCGCCTTCAGTCATCTCTGGATGCTTACGGTATAGATATTGCGATATTGCTAATTCTAGTACAGCATCCCCTAAAAATTCTAATCGTTCATTGTCGTCATATTCTCGGGTGCGATGCTCATTCACATAGGATGAATGGGTGAAAGCCTGCTCTAATAACTTTTTACTCTCAAAGCTTATCCCAATTCTATCTTGAAATTTCGTGAAATCCACTGTCTCATGCCACCTATTCTTATTATTAGAATTACATACAGAGAAAGTCTCGCATCTTGCGAGACTTTCTACCTTTATTGTTACTTGCTGTTTATGTAATTCACAGCATCGCCAACTGTCTCAATTTTCTCTGCATCTTCATCAGAGATCTCCATGTCGAACTCATCTTCAAGTTCCATAACAAGCTCAACCACATCTAGTGAGTCTGCTTCTAGGTCATCTTTAAAGGAAGCTTCCATGGTTACTTTTGAGTCGTCTACATCTAGACGTTCAACAACTATGCCTTTTACTCGTTCAAATACATCTGCCATCGTTGTTCACCTCCCTTCAGTAATTATAGAAGATTTCACATTAAAATACTAGGTCATGAGAAGATTTTATCTGTGGATCTTTATAAAAATTACATGACCATGCCGCCATCTACATGAAGAGTTTGACCCGTCATATAGTTGGCATCGTCAGACGCTAAGAAGCGTACGACTTTTGCGATATCTTCACCTTGTCCTAAACGGGACAATGGAATCATCGATTGCATACTCTCAACTTGTTCGTCTGTCAGTTCATCTGTCATATCCGTTTCAATAAATCCAGGTGCAACGGCATTGACAAGAATATTACGAGCAGCTAATTCTTTAGCAGAGGTCTTGGTTAATCCGATCACACCTGCTTTAGCGGCTACATAGTTAGCTTGTCCAGGGTTTCCACTAACGCCAACAACAGACGCTATATTAATAATTTTCCCGCCTTTTTGCTTCATCATCGGACGTGTTACAGCCTTCGTTGTCAAGAAGACACCTTTAAGGTTCGTATCTATAACTTGGTCAAACTCCTCTTCCTTCATTCGCATAAGAAGGTTATCACGGGTAATACCTGCGTTATTGATTAATAGATCAATACGACCAAACGTTTCAGTAACCTGTTTAACCATTGCTTTTACTTCTTCTTCTGATGAGACATTTGCCTGGATCTTAATGCCCTCTGCTCCTAAAGAAGTAATTTCATCTACAACGTCTTGAGCCTTCTGTTCGCTGCCTGCATAGTTCACAGCTACTCTAGCCCCTTGTCTTGCAAGCTCTAAAGCAATAGCACGACCAATTCCGCGAGATGCACCAGTTACAAGGGCCACTTTCCCTTCAAGCATATGTTAGTCCTCCTTATACCATTCCAGAAATGCTTCTAAGCTTTCTGGGTCTTGGATGTTAAATGTTTTCATTCGTCGATTAACTTTACGAATCAAGCCGCTTAAGACTTTTCCATTTCCAACCTCCACAAAGGCATCGATGTCTTGGTCCATCATGTAACGAATGGTTTCTTCAAAACGAACCGGAGAATAAAGTTGTTCGACTAAAGAATTAAAAATTTGATCTTTGTCTTGAACAGGTTCTGCTGTTACATTGGCAACCACCGGAACTTCAGCCTCTTGTAAGGAAACACCTTTTAGTTCTGACTCAAATTGCTCACTTGCAGGTTTCATTAGACGAGAGTGGAAAGGACCACTTACATTAAGAGGGAGGGCACGCTTTGCACCTTCTTCTTTCAAACGTTCACACGCTTGATCTACGCCTTCTTTTGAACCTGAAATAACAATTTGACCTGGGCAGTTATAATTCGCAACCTCCACAACTTGCCCTTGGTCCCGAATTGCTGAAGTTACATGTTCGATTCTTTCAATATCTAACCCGAGTACAGCAGCCATGGAACCTTGACCAGCTGGGACCGCTTCTTCCATAAGCTGACCACGCTTTTGTACTAAAGACAATGCTTCTTCTTGTGACATTGTCCCGGCAGCTACATGAGCGCTATACTCACCTAAACTATGTCCTGCAACAAGTTCAGGTTTGATGCCTTCATCTTTAAGTAATTGAGCAATCGATGTACTAAGTAGAAGAAGAGCGGGTTGAGCATTCTCTGTCTTCGTTAGCGTTTCCTCTGGCCCTTCTAACATGTATTGGCTGAGAGAAACACCTAAGCGATCGTCCGCTTTAGCGAACTGCTCTCTTACACTTTCATATTGATCATAGAACGCCTTTCCCATACCAACTTCTTGAGAACCTTGTCCTGGAAAGACAAAAGCTATTCTTTTCATTGATCATCATCCTTATCCCAGTCCATATTTTGAACCGTTTCTTGTATAGCTTGATTTACCTCATGGTCAACCATGTGACAAGCTTGTTTAATAGCGTTATATACTGCACGAGCATCAGAAGAACCATGAGCTTTTATAACAGGTGCGGCAAGACCAAATAATCCAGCTCCACCATATTCAGAATAATCTAGCTTACTCTTTAACCCACGTAGATTTTCTTTAGCCATACTAGCAGCCAACTTAGTCTTCCAATTTGTCATAAATGTATCTTTAATCATAGCAAACATAGACATAGCTGTGCCCTCTATTGTTTTAAGGGTTACATTCCCAGTAAAACCATCCGCCACAACAACATCCGCTACACCATTCAGCAAATCGCGCGCTTCCACATTTCCTACAAAATTAATCGGTGCGCCTTGCAATTGCTTGAATGTCTTCTTAACAAGATCATTCCCTTTTCCGTCTTCTGTACCAACATTTAAAAGACCAACTCTAGGGGAATTTATGCCACGCACTTGCTCTGCATAAACAGATCCCATCACGGCGTATTGTACTAGGTGGTTCGGTTTTGCATCAACATTCGCCCCTACGTCTAGTAGTAAAAAACCTTTTCCATCTACTGTAGGAAGCGTTGGACTAAGCGCAGGGCGTTCAATTCCCTCAATACGTCCAACAACGAACAAGCCAGCACTCATAAGCGCCCCTGTGTTGCCAGCAGAGACACAAGCATCCGCACGTCCTTCTTTAACTTCTTTCGCCATCAATACCATTGAAGCATTTTTCTTACGACGAACCGCACGAACCGGTTCGTCTTCTGAAGTAATCATTTCATCTGTATGTACGACCTTAATGGCTGAGTAGTCTTCGTTCATGTGTGAACGAATCTTGTCCTCTTGGCCAAATAAGGTGATTTCTAGGTTCTCTATATTTTTTACCGCTTCTATTGCGCCTAATACGATTTCTTTAGGAGCATGGTCTCCTCCCATTGCATCGACTGCTAATCTCATGGTTAGGCCTCTCCTTTTTCATCATTTGAACGATACATGACAAAGACACCAGAAAAAACAGTCTCTTGGTCAACCACACTTTCTACTTCTACAATGGTACGACCTTTGTCATCGTTCCCTTTAACTTGTGCCTTTGCTACAACGCGTTCCCCTTCTTTTACCTGACGTGTAAATCGAATTTCAGACTTAGCCGTCAGAGCAAGTTCATCATTAATAACAGCCACAGCCAAAGAGTTTGCCTGTGCAAACAAGTGATGACCTCTGGCGATTCTGTTACGAGAGAATACGTGTTCATCTTTTATATCTAATATCGAGATTGCTTTATGATCTAACTCCAAATCAACCACCTCACCAATAACCTCCTCTAGAGGCAGGGCTTTAACCGTTTCATTCCATTGGTAGGTAGCGACCGACTTAATTCGTTCACGAAGTTCAGGAATTGATAGTTCCATTCGATCCAAACGTATTGTTTGGATACTAACCCCATATTTCTTGGCTAATTCCTCATCTGTAATGAACGGAGTCATCTTAATCGTTTCCTTGAGGCGCTGCTGACGCTCTTTCTTCGATAACTTCATCTATACACACCGTCCAATTATGACTAGGTACTAATAGTAATATATAATACCTCCCTATCTTATGCAAGGATTGTTTCTTTAATCCAAAACTTCTCCTTTTAGAATAGGATCATTCATTAAGATGTTAAACAGCGGCTGGAGGGATGGGTCTTTCTTAAAATGATCCTCTTCAATCATTTTCTGCGCATCTTGACGAGCGGTTTCTAAAGCTCGATAATCATGCACCATATCTGCAACTTTAAACTCTGGAACGCCACTTTGCTTCCTTCCAAAAAAATCACCAGGGCCACGAAGTTTAAGGTCATGCTCAGACAATTCAAATCCATTTGTGGTTTCACTCATAATCCTCATACGCTCTTTACCTACATCTCCTTTTGGATCAGCAAGTAAAATACAGTAACTTTGATGGCTGCCTCTCCCAACACGACCTCTTAACTGATGAAGTTGTGACAAACCAAAACGATCAGCATCGTATATAAGCATTACCGTTGCGTTGGGAACGTTCACACCCACCTCTACAACCGTTGTAGACACTAATACTTGCACTTCGTTATTGGCATACTGCTTCATCACTTCATCTTTTTCCTCAGATGTTAAGCGACCGTGCATCAATCCCACTTTTATAGATGAAGGGAAATAAGCAGTAAGCTGATGATAAGTATCTACAGCATTCTGAATGTCAAGCTTGTCGGATTCTTCAATTAACGGGCTAATTACATACGCCTGACGACCTTCTTCGACTTCATTTTGGATAAATGTTAAAACACGATCTAACATTTGATCTTTCACCCAATAAGTCTCAACAGCTTTGCGCCCAGCTGGCATTTCATCAATTACAGAAACATCCATATCACCAAAAGCTGTAATAGCTAGAGTTCTAGGGATTGGTGTTGCGGTCATAAAGAGCACATCAGGTATCAAGCCTTTGTCACGAAGCGTTCGGCGCTGCTCTACACCAAAACGGTGCTGTTCATCTATAATGGCTAGTCCGAGATCACTAAAGATAACTTCATCTTGAATTAACGCATGTGTTCCTATGATAATATCGGCCTCATGGTTCGCAATTTTTTCTAGGACTTCTTTACGACGCTTTCCTTTAACGCTACCTGTTAAAAGGACAACATTGGCCTTATCTCCAAACAAATCTTGCAACGATTCATGATGTTGCTCCGCAAGAATTTCCGTAGGAACCATTAGAGAACCCTGTTTCCCTGAAGTAATAGTTGCATATAAAGCTATAGCTGCTACCGCAGTTTTACCAGATCCTACATCCCCTTGAAGCAAACGGTTCATTCGGTAAGGAGAGCTCATATCTTTTAAGATTTCTTTTAGACTTTTGGACTGCGCCCCTGTCAACGCAAAAGGTAAGTCATTTGTAAATTGAGTAACGGACTCTTTATCAAAGCTTTGTGCATTACCGGTCGTAGCTTCTCGTTTAATTTTTCGGAGGAGCTGCATTTTCAATTGGAATAACAAGAATTCTTCGTATATAAAACGACGTTTTGCATGCTTTAACACGACCCGGCTTTCCGGGAAATGCATGCCATATAGTGCTTTAGAACGTTCCGGTAACTTATATGCTTCCAAATAAGAAGAAGGCAAAACCTCTTCTATGTAAGAACCATAATGATCTACTGCAGTTCTCATCCACTTTTTAAACGTTGGCATTTTCATATTCCCTTTTAAAGAGTAGACCGGTTGAATTGGTGTGTTTGATTTTGCTCTACCTTTATAATAATGACTTACCGTAATCTGCAAACGATGCTGGTCCCACTTGCCTGTAACAGTAACCGTATCACCTGGTTGAAGCTGTTTCTTAGCAAAAGCACGATTAAACATAACTGCTTTCACAGCAAATTGTTCCACTTGTAACGTAATGGTTAAGCGTGATTTCTTCTTTCCAAAAAAGGTGAGGGAAGGTTCACCTACAACCTCCCCTTCAATAGTAGCTTTTTCATCGTGTACAAGTTCGGTCAACGGCTTTACCTCGTGAACATCATAACGAAACGGAAAATAAAAAAGAAAATCTTCAATCGTGAATATTCCCATTTCATTTAGCGTTTCTCCAGTTTTCTCACCAACTCCTGACAATTGTAAAACCGATTGTTGTAGCACTTGTCTCACTCACTTTTTAAATTTATTCCATATACTTTCGCTTCTAGCTCTCGTCCTGTCGGTGTAGCCGCTAAACCACCTTGAGCTGTCTCTCTAAGAGCAACAGGCATTGTTTGACCAATCTTATACATAGCATCAATAACTTCATCACACGGGATGCGACTTGTTACACCAGCAAGAGCCATATCTGCTGCAACCACTGCATTAGAAGCTCCCATCGCATTTCGTTTCACACACGGAACTTCCACAAGGCCTGCAACAGGATCACACACCAACCCTAGCATATTTTTAAGAGTAATCGCCATTGCTTCAGCTGATTGCGCAGGTGTACCTCCTGCCATTTCTACGATCGCAGCAGCTGCCATACCTGCAGCTGATCCCACTTCTGCTTGACAACCTCCAGCAGCACCTGAGATGGATGCATTGTTTGCAACTACAAATCCAAATGCACCTGAAGTAAATAAATATCTTACCATTTGCTCACGCGTTGGGTTTAATTGGTTTTTCACAGCGAATAGTGTACCAGGTACACATCCCGCACTCCCTGCTGTAGGTGTTGCACATATGGTTCCCATCGCCGCATTCACTTCATTCGTAGCTACCGCTTTACTTACTGCATCCATTAACAAGTTACCCGAAAGCGGGGTGTGGTTTTTCATATAGTTTTGAATGAGTACAGCATCTCCACCCGTTAAACCTGAGTGGGACTTAACCCCTTGCAGCCCTTCCTCTACTGCGTTTTCCATCACCTTAAGGTTTTCTTCCATTTGTCCAAAAACCTCTTCACGAGATCGCTCACGAACCGCCATCTCCTGACGAATCATTAACTCTGATATAGATACTCCTTCACTTTCACAACGCTCTATTAACTCCGCTACATTACGAAATAAGATTTTCATGTATGATTCCTCCCCTATTCTGTTAATCTACAACTTTCGCTACTTGCAAGATATGATCACAACTTTCAAGTTCTCTTAAAAGGTCATCACTAACATTTTGGTCTACCTCAATAACCATAAGGGCTTCTTTGCCCATTTCTTTTCTCGAAACTTCCATATGCCCAATGTTTATCTCATGCTTGGCAAGCGTTTGAGTGACAGAGGCAATAGAACCAAATCGGTCGTTATGCATAACCAAAATAGCGGGGTGATTACCTGAAAGACGTAACTCAAATCCATTTAGTTCAGTAATTTCCGCTTTTCCTCCACCGATTGATATACCAACTAATTCAAGATCCCCATCATCATCCCCGATCCTTACCCGAGCCGTGTTGGGATGATCTGTATGAGCATCTTCCTCTTCAAACTGAACTTTAATTCCTTTTTCTTTTGCCAAATCAAGCGATGTGCTAATTCTAGTATCCCACGTTTCAAAATCAAGCACGCCACCTACAATGGCAACATCTGTACCATGACCTTTATACGTTTTCGCAAATGATCCATACAAATGGACGGTTACCCACTTAGGCTCCCTACCAAATAACGTACGAGCTACTCTTCCTATACGAGCAGCACCTGCTGTATGTGAACTAGACGGCCCAATCATAACCGGACCAATAATATCAAAAACAGATTTAAACTTCACTGTTACCACCATCCTATCCATTTATAATGATCATCTATTTCCTTTATACACGTAATTGTAAGCGCATTCAACAAGTAAGAGTGTTTTCGATCAACTCTTTTATTATAACAAAGATAAAGAAAAACGAGTATGAAGAGTAGTTGATAAAATTCACAGACTTCCCTATAATAAAACTTTGTGGATTATGTTCGGCATAATCGGGTGGGAGAGGGCAATTTTATACTGAGGGTTTTATATGAAACAACGTAACCCTGATTCACAAGGAGCAAAGACATCCCTGAAAACAGAGATGATGGCAGGGTTAATCGGATATTTAACGACTGTATACATTGTGGCAGTTAATGGTTCGATTCTTAGCGAAGCCGGTATCAGCTACCAAGCTGGTATGATCGCTACCATTTTAGCTAGCTTTGTGGGGTGCTTAATGATCGGTTTTTGGGCAAACGCTCCTATGGTATTAATACCAGGAATGGGCGTTAACGCCTTGTTCGCCTATTCAATCGTACAAGGTGGAGGGCTTTCTTTCCAGGAAGGATTAGGCGTTGTTCTTGTATCGTCAATCCTTTTTATCGTTATTGCTCTAACCAAATTAGGCTCATGGCTCCAAGAAGCTATACCTGACTCGTTAAAGCACGCCATTACGGTTGGACTAGGTCTATTTCTTACGTTTATTGGGCTTGAGAAAGGCGGCTTAATTACGCGCGGGGAACATTCTTTGATTGAACTAGGGCATTTCACTTCCCCAACCGTGCTTGTTAGTCTACTAACTTTGGCGGTAGGCATATTCCTATTCATTAAAAATGTTCCTGGTCATTTTCTGTTAACCATGGGAACTGGAACGGCGTTAGCCTATCTGTTCGGAATTCTAGATGGAGGCATAACCAGCATTGCATTAGACGCACAGTGGGTTTTCATCCCATCTTTCAGCGCAGTAGACGAACTCGCCTTTTGGTTAGGTGTATTTCCGTTAACGATTGTACTCGTCTTTGAGAACATGGGGCTCATCAACGGTCAGCTATCTATGGTGGGAGACATGAGTAAGTTTAAGCGCTCCTTCCAGTCCACAGCTTTTTCAAGCCTAACATGCGCTTTCTTCGGCACATCGCCAACCGTGTCCTCGGCAGAAAGCGCAGCAACGATTGCCTCAAATGGTCGTACAGGTAAAGCAGCCATCACTACAGGCGTATTGTTTTTGCTCACCCTTGGACTAATCCCGTTTATATCATGGATTCCTTCCATGGCGATTAGCCCTATATTGATTATTGTAGGGGCCCTTATGGTACAAAACATTCGCCATATTGCCTTTGACGATTTATCAGAAGCAATGCCCGCTTTCTTAATCATTGTAATGATTCCGTTCACAAACAGCATTGCTGATGGAATGGCCTTTGGCTTTATCGCTTACCCCATTGTTAAAATGGCAAGTGGTCAAAAAAGCAAAGTCACCCTTCCTGTAATGGTGATCGCAGGCATGTTCCTAACTGAATTCATCATTAAAGCATTAGGGTTGTAACCCTATCCTTTCAGATGTAAATTAGAGCATTGGACTGTTATACAGTCCAATGCTCTTTTTGTATGTAGATTTGGATTGAAGACAATGTCTATTTGCTACGAATGGAGAATTGCTCCCGCCAATTTTAATGGAGCGTAAGGTGGACCTGGAAATCACTCGCTTTCCGCGGGCGAGCTGACGAGCTTCCTCGTTCGCTTCGCTCTCTGCGGGATCTCGTCTACCTCTTTCTCCCGCAGGAGTCTCGCAATTTCCAGGTCCACCTTCGCCAAATAGAGCAGAGGCGGGAGCACCCATATATGGTAGGCGGGACTAAAAACAAGAACGATACTGTTCCGTTTGCCCAACAATCATAACCTAGCCTATTTAAAGTAACGGACCACCATTTCTAGATCCCTCAATTTCTAGTCTTCAGTATTCTTACCCTAAAGAAATATCAACATTAACCTATAACAAATGAATAAGAAAAGCAGTTCAATTAAGGGGGAAAAGCTTCTTTGTCCTCCAAAATTGAACTGCTTTCGTTACATACACCTTACTATTCCACTGAGAAAATAAAAGAATAGATTGGCTGGTTACCTTTATGAACTTCTACTTCAAGATCTTCAAAGTTTTCTTCTAAGAAGCTCTCAAGAGCCTCAACCTCTTCTGTCGTAGCGTCTTCACCCTGAAGAATGGTTAAGATCTCATCTTCTTCTTCATCAATCATGTCTTGAAGAAGTTGTTTCGCTGCTTCAAGTTTGTCTTGATGAGTGGAAGAAATGCTACTTTCTAGAATCCCCATAAAGTTCCCTTTTTCAATCGTCATTCCATCAATTTGAGTATCACGTACAGCATATGTTAGCTGACCTGTCTTTACAGCTGCAGCGGCTTCTTTCATACCTTCCTGATTCTCTTCAATCGATTGTTCAGGGTGGAATGAAAGTAGTGCACTCATACCTTGAGGAACTGTTTTTGTAGGAACCACAACAACGTGATCCTCTGCTAATTCTGCAGCTTGTTCAGCAGCCATGACTATGTTTTTATTATTTGGCAATACGATAATTTGTTTCGCATTCGCTTCCTGAATCGCGTTTGTAATGTCCTGAGTACTTGGGTTCATCGTTTGCCCGCCCTCGATTACAACTGTAGCTCCAAGGCTTTCAAACATCTCTTTAATGCCACTTCCCATTGCAACAGTTACAATAGCAAATTCAGCTTTTTCTTTCTTTGCAGGCTTTTCTTTCTTCTGTTCGCCTACAATGGATGTGTGCTGTTCACGCATATTTTCAATCTTCATATTAACCAAACTACCATAGCGCTGACCTAGTGTTAGCGCTTTACCAGGCGTCTCAGCATGGACGTGCACTTTAATGAGCTCGTCGTCTGATACGACAAGTAAAGAATCTCCAAGCTCACTTAGGTCCTCTCTGAAAGCATCTTCATCATATGGGTTTTGAGCTAGTTTATCTTCTTCGAACTTCACCATAAATTCTGTACAGTATCCAAACTCTATTTCATCGGTGCTCATGAAGTCTTGAGCGAGTTTATGGTGTTCAGCATTAACCATATCATCCATACTTGGACCGGCTTCATTCGTAGCAGGTAACTCTTCGCCTTTTAAGTTAGCCAAGAACCCTTCATAAATCGTAACAAGACCTTGACCTCCACTATCAACCACTCCAACCTCTTTCAGGACTGGTAGCAGTTCTGGAGTGCGTTTCAATGATGATTTTGCATTCTTAATCATTTCTTCCATGAAAACAACAATATCTTCTTCCTGGTCAGCAATCTTGTTAGCAGCTTCAGCGGAATCTTTAGCCACAGTAAGAATTGTGCCTTCAACAGGTTTCATTACTGCTTTATAAGCAGTTTTAACACCCTGGTTCATTGCCTCAGCAAAATCAGTTGTTGTAATCGTTTCTTTATCCTCAATAGCCTTTGAGAAACCTCTAAAGAGTTGTGATAAGATTACACCTGAATTACCGCGCGCGCCCATCAACAACCCCTTAGCTAAGCTTTTAGCTACTTCACCTACGTGGTCTGCTTGTACATTTCTTACTTCATTCGCTCCTGATGTCATTGATAAATTCATATTCGTACCTGTATCACCATCTGGAACAGGGAATACATTAAGAGCGTCGATCATATTCGCATTGTTTGTTAAATGGGTTGCTCCTGCGAGCACCATTTGCGCAAACGTTGCTCCATCTAACGTCCTTATCGTCACTCCGACTTCCTCCTTCGTCATCCACTAACTTGTCTGATTAATCATTTGCCACACGTACACCCTGAACATAAATATTCACAGAGTCTACGGACAAGCCAACTGTTTTATTTAATGTATACTTCACTTGTGATTGTACATTAGAGGCAACCTCCGAGATCTTCGTCCCATAGCTTACGATAATATACATATCAATATGTGTTTCTTCTTCTTCTTGACGGACAATGACGCCGCGTGCGAAATTCTCTTTACGCAATATTTCTGTAAGACCGTCTTTGATTTGATTTTTTGAGGCCATTCCTACAATTCCGTAGCATTCTACAGCTGCACCGCCAGCTACAGTTGCAATCACTTCATTCGTAATGGTTACGTGACCAAAGTTCGTATTTAAATCAATGGACATATTGGATCCTCCTTCGTTCTCTTCCATACTTATCGTCATTTTACTATAACGAGCTTGAATTTAAAAGTGTGGTTGATGGAAGAAACGCGACACATTCTCTACAATCGAACACTTTCATTGACTAATTCGCATAAAAGCTTGTGAAAACCCCATTTAACAATGGACGAAAACAATTTATCTGTCAAGTGACTTTTCTTGATATATTTCGTCAAACTTGTTGAAATCTTAACGACGGTATGATAAATTAAATAAGTATTTGATGATATACATGAAAGCTTTAGTGCAAGTAGGAGGGAAAATTATGAGTCGTAAATGTGCTGTTACAGGCCGTAAAACAACTACTGGAAACAACCGTTCACACGCTATGAACGCTAGTAAACGTCAATTTAAATCTAACGTACAAAAAGTACGTGTTATGATCGACGGTAAACCTCAAAAGGTTTACGTTTCAACACGTGCTCTTAAATCCGGTAAAATTCAACGCGTTTAATCGCTAACCATTTTACCATACAAAAAAAGCACCCTTTGGGGTGCTTTTTTTGTATCCAAAGATAAGAAATTACTACAAATGAGAACGTGTGTTAGACGTCGTACGCCTTTAGTCTTTTTTGAAGGTACCTATGATGACGCGCACGAAACCACCAATGAAGCGTGGGAGTTTAATGGTATAAAATTTCAACTGGTCCCCCTCCTCTAACATACAATGACCTTTAATAGCCTTAGGATTTCCTAGTTTCACTTAGTACATCTCGGCTCTTTATTAGTAATAGTATGCCATGCTCAAATGAAAAAGTACCTTTTTCTGAAATAAGCTTATTCGACACACACAACGTAGACCCCCATGGGACAAAGGCATTTTCTAAAGGATAATAAAAGCCTTCAAGCGTTAGCCCCCGAACCTCAGGAGTAAATGGAATGAAGGAAATGTTCGGATAACCAGGGTCAAACTGCACTTCGTGGTGCCCGGGTGATTTACACTCAACCCAATTCCCCTTATCAATAATCACCCCTTTAATCCCTTGCGCTTCTAGTGGAGCTAGAATTTGCAAGTTTGTTAAAGCATGATCCAACCTTCCTCCTGTGACACCAAAGAAGTAAATAACTTCTGGATTCAACGTCAAAGCCGTCCTTACAGCAATTTCTAAATCAGTTTCATCCTTTTCAGCCGGATGCTTTGTAAACTCCTTTGTACAACGCTTAATCTTTTCTAATTGTTCTTCAGTAACAGAATCAAAATCCCCTACAGCAAAGTCTGGGGAGATCCCATCGTCTACAAGGGTGATAGCACCATGATCAGCCCCAATCCATGTAATCTCTTCTTCTTTGTATTGCATTAATGAGGGAATGTGCTCACTTGGCCCTCCCCCAACTATTGCGATCCCTTTCATCATTTCACCCTTTCTACATTCTATGAAAAAAGGCTGATCCCATTCCTAAAGGGTCAGCCTTTTTGTTATCCAGAAAATTAAAAACGGTTAGTTGATAGAACTCATCGAAAGCGAAGAGTCTATTTCCTATTGAGATCCGACGCACTGTGTGCTACTCTCTCTGCTATTTAAAGCTACACGCGAGTAGCTAATAACGATTGAATAGCTTCTCCTCGGTCCTCTTTATTAAAGACAGCACTTCCCGCAACAAGAACGTCTGCTCCTGCTTCTACACATGTTTGAGCTGTACCTTCTTTAACTCCACCATCAACTTCGATCTCAAAGTTATATCCAAACTCTTCCCTCAAGTTTGCCACCTCTTTGATTTTAGGAACAACATTTTCAATAAATTGCTGCCCCCCAAACCCAGGATTAACAGTCATAAGAAGAACTAAATCCACATCAGGCAATACAGACTTGATCATCTCTACCGGTGTAGCAGGGTTTATGACTACACCTGCTTTTACACCAGCTGATTTAATCAACTGAATTGTTCTATGAAGGTGAGGGCACGCTTCTTGATGAACTGAAATAATATCTGCTCCAGCAGAAGCGAACTGCGGAATGTACTGATCTGGATTTTCAATCATTAAGTGAACATCAAGCGGTAAGTTAGTATGTGGTTTAATTGCATCAACAATAAGTGGTCCAATCGTGATGTTCGGAACAAAATGACCATCCATCACGTCCACGTGGACATATTCAGCGCCGCCTTGTTCAATATCTTTTATTTCTTCTCCTAACTTAGCAAAGTCAGCAGACAATATAGATGGAGCAATTTTTGTCATAGATTAATACCTCGGCTTTCTGTTTTGTATTTCTTCTAAAAACTGCAAGTAATGTTCATATCTATAAGAAGGAATCTCCCCTTCTTCTACCGCAGCTTTAACCGCGCACTTTGGTTCTTTGTTGTGTAAGCATCCTCTAAATTTACAGTACTCTCCGTGCTCACGCATTTCAGGAAAACAATCCGGAAGTTCATCATATTCTAGGTCTTGAAATTCAAGAGAACTAAAACCAGGCGTATCCGCAATAAGCCCTCCGTACATTTCAATGAGCTCCACGTGACGTGTTGTATGCTTCCCTCGACCAAGGCTTTTTGAAATGTCATTCGTTTCAAGGTCTAAATGAGGCTTTAGGGCGTTTAACATTGAAGACTTTCCTACACCAGATTGTCCAGCAATAACGGTGGTTTTCCTTTCAAGGTAAGGCGTAATTCCCAATAGACCATCCTCTTCTTTTGAAGAGCCCACAATCACTGTGTACCCCAATTTCTCATAGTCTTCCTTGTATGACTCCAATTTCTCAAGCTCCTCATCATCGACAAGGTCTGTCTTCGTTAATACAATCATTGGTGTAATATTTTTCGATTCGATCAAGACTAGAAATCGATCCATTAAAATCGTACGAAACTCAGGCTCTACAACTGATGCTACAATCATCGCTTGATCAATATTCGCTATAGGTGGTCGAACTAACTCATTTTTTCTTTCGTCAATTTCAAGGATATATCCTTCTTCATTCTCATCCATCTCAAAAGATACGTTGTCACCTACAAGCGGAGTGATTTTCCTCTTACGGAAATTCCCTCGCCCTTTACACGGATAAACAGAATTTCCATCCTGAACGTAATAAAAACCACTAAGCGCTTTTACAATCTTACCCTTTAACATCTATTCAGCTTCACCTTCTTCATATGGTACCTCTTCTTCTTTCACCGTCTCACCATCTACCTCTACCCTGTAGTAAGCAGTTGAACCTTGTTTCACTCGAAGGGGTATGGTGAATTCTTTTGTCTGATTTATGGTTTCGTCTATATAAGGAGTATCCACATCTTCATTTTCATCATCAATATAAATTTTAACCGTTTTTTCAATAGGTTCTTGTTGATCCGCGTTTTCTTCCCCAATGTTATCTTGAGGTTGCTCATCTTCTTGAGATTCATTTTGTTCGACTTCAACGGTGTATTTTCTACTAATAGTTCTATAAGTTGGGGGTTCCTGACCTTTAGAGACCCATACCCTCATATTCGACCCTATATCCACTTCTTCATTGGCAGTTGGCTGCTGACGAATAATTCGACCTTTGGGAACTGATGAATTAAACTCTTGTCCAGCTTCTTCGAGCGAAAAGTTATTTCCTAAAGTTGACTCTGCTTCTGGAATCGTGCTCCCGGTGACATCTGGTACATCCACTTGTTCAGGACCACTACTAACCACCAACACAACAGACGTTTCTTCCGGAAGGACCATATCTCCAGCTCCTGGAGTAAGATTGGAGATGATTATCCCTTCTTGAACGTCAGATGAATTCTCTCGGTTAAGATAAACTTTCTTATACCCTTTCTCTTCCAATTCTTTCTTAACTTTCTCGAAAGAAGCCCCGGCATAATCCTTAAACTCCTCTTTTTTCTTACCAAGACTTGAGAAAACGGTAATTTCTGAACCTTCTTTCACAGTGGATCCTTCTTCAGGATTGGTTCTAATGACTTTTCCTTCTTCTACTTCAGAGGAATTAATAGCCTCGCGATTTACTTTCAAGTTAAGCTCCATTAACTGACTAAGCGCTTCCTCATACTCTAGTCCTCTTACATCAATCACTTCTACATCATCAGGAATCATAAGGGCAGGAATAAGAAATAACGCCAAAGCACCTGCTCCAATTAACGTAAATAAAATCCCAAAAACCCATCCTTTCCACTTCCGCTTCTTTTTAGGCGTTGGTGGCTGTTCGGGGTCAGTGTTAACCTCCGTATGATCCGTCTGATGTATAATCGTATCATCTGTACGCTCAGAGTTATAAGCATCATTCGTTATAATCGGTATTGCTTTCGTTACTTCTTCATCATCATCCAAAGGAACGGTAAATTTCGCTTCATCTTGCCTTTCGGGCAAAAGAGCAGTATCTAAGTCTTCATCGATTTCAGATATGTCATCATAACGATGAAATGGATCTTTGGCTGTTGCTTTTAATACAATATTTTCTACACTTTGAGGTACTTGTGGATTCCATCTTTTCATAGAAGGAGTCTCACTTTGAAGATGCTTCAAAGCAATAGACACAGGTGACTGACCCGAAAATGGAAGTCGTCCAGTCAACATCTCAAATAAAACAATTCCAATCGAATATATGTCTGATTTCTTAGTTGCCATACCTCCCCTAGCTTGTTCAGGAGATAAGTAGTGCACAGAACCTAATACTGAATTGGTTTGGGTTAAGGACGTAGCACTTAAAGCCATAGCAATCCCGAAATCAGTTACTTTCACTTGTTTATATTCATCAATCAATATGTTTTGAGGTTTAATATCCCTGTGCACGATATGGTTATCATGGGCATGTGTGATGGCTGCTGTAATTTGCTTAGTAATATCAAGTGATTCTTGAACATCTAGTGGTCCGTATGACTGTATGTATTGTTTTAAAGTCATTCCATCAACATATTCCATGACCATGTAGTAAATGTGTTCTTCTTCTCCGACATCGTATATATTTACAATGTTCGGATGAGACAAGCTTGTAGCCGAATGAGCTTCTCTTCGAAACCTTGCAATAAATTCATCATCATTTGCGTATTCCAAGCGAAGTACTTTAATTGCCACATCTCGGTTTAAAATCGTATCACGGCCTAGGTATACATTGGCCATTCCTCCGCCACCAATGGTTTCCCGGATTTCATAGCGGTCATTTAAAAGGTGTCCCTTAAGCATTAAGACACACCCTCTTCCGTCGGCGCATCATGATGAACGAGCACTAACGAAATGTTATCTTCTCCCCCACGCTCATTCGCAATGGTGACAAGTTTTTCAGCAGCTTTTTCAAGCGGGAGTGGCTCTTGAACGAATTCAACCAGTTCATCTTCCATCATTTTATTCGATAAACCATCTGAACAAAGTAATAACTTATCATCTTCTTCCCAGATCACCGTATTAATATCCACACTCGTTTCAGACTCTGTTCCAAGTGCCTTTAATAATACATTCTTCCTAGGGTGATGTTCAGCATCTTCACGGGTAATCTGACCAGCTCTTACAAGTTCATTCACCAACGAATGATCTTCAGTTACTTGCTTAAAACCGAATTCATTTGACAAATAACAGCGACTATCGCCTATATGAGCTACAGATACAAATTCCTCTGTACAAATGGCGGCTACAATCGTTGTTCCCATTCCCTGGCATTCTTCATGGTTCAAGGCATACTGAAATAATTCTTGATTAACATTTTTAATCGTATTCTTAAGCCAATCCTCTGCCTCTTCTGCTGTTTGAATAGGATGAGCGTCAAGCCACTTATTATGTAAAGAGGTCGTCGCTATATTACTCGCTACGTCTCCTGCTCGATGTCCACCCATCCCATCTGCTACAACTGCTAACACTTGATTGTTTCGGTTAAAGAAAATTCCCCCAGAGTCCTCATTATGGCTACGAACCTGTCCTTTGTCCGTCAAAAAATAACCATTCAAGGGTTTCACCTCGCCTCTTATTTAAGCTGAATGTGATAATAACTAAATGATAAATCGATTGACCATTCATTCTCTTTGGAAACGGCATTCTTATCTATCACTATAATAGGAACATGCCCTATTATAAAAGAACAGACCCCAATGTTCTATTTTGTACAATGGGGTTATGTTGCTCTTACTCTAAATTCACGTAAAGTGTCTTAAAAAACGGTTATCGTTCACAAGATCCAAAAAATCATTCTCTTAAGAAAATGTTCTATCTAAACAAAGTCAAATAAGAACATCCAAAACACTTTTATCCTTTACGCTTTAATCTTGTTAAGAAGAAACCATCTGTATCAAAGTCTTGTGGAAATAGTTGAAGACCCCACTCACTTAGACCTGGTAGATTTTTACAATCTTCAGGTAGATCGTTAAAGAAGTCCTTGTCCACTTCAAATTCCTGATGGCTACTTAAGAAATCTTGTATAACTTCTTCATTTTCTTGGCGGTCTACTGTACATGTACTATATACTAGTGTACCATTTTTTTTCATTAATGAACTGACTGATTCAAGCAACTCTTTCTGTATAGTTGAGAGAGAAGCAATATCATCTTCAGTTTTGGAGTACTTAATGTCTGGTTTACCCCTGACTACACCAAGGCCAGAACAAGGAGCATCTAATAATACACGGTCAAATGTTTCAGCACCGATTAACTCAGGCAGGTGCCTTGCATCAGCTTGTGCAGTTGAAATATTCGTTAAACCTAGCTGTTCCGCCTTCTCTGCTACAAGCTTTACCTTTTTCTTGTGAAGATCAAAAGAAGCAACTTGCCCAGTGTTATTCATCTTCTCAGCAATATGGGTTGACTTTCCGCCTGGTGCGCTACAAGAATCCAGAACATGCAATCCTTCCTGAAGCCCCATCATCTCAGCCACGAGCATTGAACTTTCGTCCTGAACGGTTATCCCGCCTTCTTTAAAGATGCTATGACGAAGGATGTTACCTGAAAAGATGATAATTCCTTGTGGTGACAAAGCAGAGGCTTCTACATCAAAACCATCCTCTTGTAACGTCTCCATCACCTGACTCCGTGTATAGCGAGTCGTATTAACTCGAACAGACATTGTTGGTCGCTCAAGGTTCTTATGACACATTCTCGCCGTTTCTTCAAGACCATACATATTACTCCAGCGTTCTACCATCCATTTTGGATGACTTGTCTCTACTGCTACACGCTCAACAGGGTCCTCGATCTCATCAAGGGAAGGTACTCCATTACGTTGCAGGTTACGTAGCACACCATTTACCATAGATACAATGCCTTTATGTCCTCGCTTTTTTGCAATTTCTACTGCTTCATGAATAATAGCGTGATCAGGCACACGTTCTAAGTAAACCATCTGATAACTTGACATATAAAGTAGCCAAAGTACCCAAGGCTTTAACTTCTTCTTATTCTTAACAAAGGGTGTGATGTAGTAATCTAAAGTATCTTTGCGCTGCACGGTTCCGTAAACAATCTCTGTAAGTAGAGAGGTGTCACGGTCTGACAACCCTCTCTTTTCTATGGTTTGATTAATTAAGAGGTGGCTATACCCTCCGTTTTCACCAACGCGAGTAACAATATCTAGTGCTGCATTTCTTAAGGCCATCTCACTCATTAGCTTCACCTAAGACATAGCCCACTTTAAGAGACTGACCAGCTCCACGTAAGAAATCGCCAGCAGCCATTCGCTTTTTCCCTGATGGTTGAATATCCGTTAACTTAATACCATTACCATCTCCACAAGTAACAACAAATCCATCTTCATCTAAACGAACAACTTCTCCGGGGCTTCCTTTAAAGGAGTCTTGTACTTTCACTCCCCACCATACTTTCAATGGTTTATTATTCCATGTTGTAAAAGCAACAGGCCAAGGGTGTAAACCGCGAATATGGTTATAAACCGTTTGTGCGTCATTATTCCAATCAATTCGCTCTTGCTCTCGCTTAATATTAGAAGCGAAGGTTACTTTACTTTCTTCTTGCTTAACGGGAGTAATAGCACCATTAAGTAAATCAGGTAATGTGTCATGTAAAAGAGCTGCACCGACTTCTGAAAGTTTATCGTGAAGGGTTCCAACATGATCTTCTTCTTCAATCGATACACGACGTTGACTCAGGATATCCCCTGCGTCTAATGCTTCTACCATATACATAATTGTAATCCCGGTTTCTTTCTTCCCTTGAAGGATTGAATAATGAATGGGCGCTCCTCCTCTAAGTTCTGGAAGGATGGAGGCATGTACGTTTATACACCCGTACTCAGGCACCTCTAATAATTCTTTTGGGAGGATTTGACCAAATGCAGCTGTGACAATTAGGTCGGGATGGTATTCTAAAACATCCTCATACTCATGCTTAATTTTCTCTGGTTGCAATACCGGAATGTCGTGACGGTTCGCCTCAACTTTAACCGGAGGTGGTGTCATCTCTCTCTTTCGACCTTTAGGGCGATCTGGTTGGGTGACAACTGCCACCACATTATATTGATCTTTAATTAATTGTTGTAAAACAGGTACGGCAAAATCAGGCGTCCCCATAAAAACGATACGCTTCATATCAACATATCTCCTTTCTTACATTAGCTGGTACGGTTGAAAATCGATTGTGAGCTGCAAATCCTTTTGTTGAATAGCGTCCTCATGTATTTGAAATAGTCGATTCATGACCTTGTGTAATGTAGGTTCATTTCTGTATTTTATCATGCATTGATACCGATATCTATCTTTGATCCGGGTGAGCGGTGATGGTGTCGGTCCTAAAATAATGGCCTGGTCCGAAAGATGATCACGTAAAAACTGTACAACTTTCTGTGTAACATCCATTGTGTACAAATGATTTGGATGGGAAACAGTGAGCAATGTTAAAAAGTAGTACGGAGGGTACCGGAACGTTTTCCGCATCTTCATTTCTTTCTTATAAAACGACTCGAAATCGTACTGACTCGCCATCTCAATGCTGTAATGTTCAGGAGTATAACTTTGTACAATTACCTCACCAGGCAATGTATGCCTACCAGCTCGCCCACTAACTTGAGTTAAAAGTTGAAACGTCTTCTCAGATGACCGGAAATCCGGGAGGTGCAATAGCGAATCTGCTGCTAACACACCAACAAGCGTAACATTGCCAAAGTCGAGTCCTTTCGCAATCATCTGTGTACCTAGTAATATATCCGCTTCTTTCTCTGCAAATTTCGTCAAAAGTCTCTCGTGTGCGCCCTTACGACGTGTGGTATCTACATCCATTCGTATGATTCTTGCATCTGGAATAAGTTGGTTAAGAGACTCTTCCACTTTCTGAGTTCCTGTACCAAAGTAACGAATCGTGTCGCTCTCACAGCTTGGACAAGTGGTAGGCATTGATTCCTCATGAGAACAATAATGACACTTCAATCGCTCTGCTTTTCGATGATACGTCAAAGCAATATCACAGTGAGGGCATTCTTTCACTTCACCACAGTCGCGGCACATAACGAAAGTTGAGTAACCCCGTCTATTCAGAAACAGCACAACTTGTTCTCCCTTTTGAATACGATCTTCAATTTTCTCTCGAAGTTGTATAGAAAACATGGATCTGTTCCCTGCATGTAATTCCTTTCTCATATCAACAAGTTCCACTTCAGGCATACTCGCATTGTTCATTCGTTTTTTTAATGTAAGAAGTTTATAGACGTCTTTTTGTGCTCTTGCAAAAGACTCAAGTGTTGGTGTGGCACTGCCAAGTACAACAGGGCAGTGATGATATTTCCCACGTTCGATCGCTACATCCCGTGCATGGTACCTTGGGTAGTCTTCTTGTTTATAACTGGATTCATGTTCTTCATCAATGATGATAATCCCAATATTCTCAAAAGGAGCAAAGATTGCAGAACGAGCACCAACTACAACCTGCACTTCCTTTCGTTGAATTTTTCTCCATTCGTCAAACTTTTCTCCAGCAGATAGGGCACTATGTAATACAGCGACTCTTGACCCAAAGCGTCCTTTAAATCGCTCCACCATTTGTGGGGTAAGAGCAATTTCAGGCACTAGCACAATAGCTTCCCTTCCATCATCGAGTACTTGTTGGATAGATTGGAGATACACTTCCGTTTTACCACTTCCGGTTACGCCATGAAGAAGGAAAGGAACATGGCGCTTCTCTTCAATGGAAGCAAGAACAGGCTCGATTGCCTCTTGTTGTTCTTCTGTTAACGGAAATGGTGAAGTACGCTCATATTCTCGTTGTTGATAAGGATCCCGGTAAACTTCTTTATAAACAGTTTTTAAAATTTCTTTGTCAAGTAAGGGTTTCAAGGATGCTCTTGTCGTTTTTAGCTCTTCTAATAATTTCTTCTGTAAAGCTTCATCTGGATATTCAATAAAATAGGCCAGAATCAAGCGTTGTTTCTTAGCCTGTTTGGGCGTGTCATGATAGATCTCTTCTAAGCGGTGTGGAGGAATATTCGGAACGATATAGGTTTCTTTTTTCTTCGTTTCCTTTCCTTTCACTTTATAATGAACCTCTACTAATCCTTCATGGATGCGCTTTTGGATTTGGGAGTAGGACAAAGAAGAAGCTTCAATCTCCTCATATGGTATAACACCCCGTCCAGCGAACAAACTCTCTAGATCTTCTGTTAATTCTTCATGTTCAGCTAGCAGCCACAGCTCTTTCTCATATTTGGCTTTGAGTAGTTGTGGTAGCATAGCCTGATAGGCAGAAACGTAAAAACAAAGCGTTGTCTCTGAAATCCACCTTCCTAGTTGAATAAGCTCATGAGTTAAGACAGGGGTCAAATCCATAACGTCTTGAATTTTTTTCAATCGTGTAAAGCTTGTTTGGTCTGTAACTTCTAATACAAAACCCATGATTTTACGAGGACCAAATGGAATAATGACCCTCATACCCGGAGATACAACGCCTAATAAAGAGTCAGGTATTTTATAATCAAATGGTCTGTTTGTTTGGCTTGTAGGTACATCCACTATAACTCGAGCTATGTTCACGTACGACCATCCTTCAGCTCATTAGCTACTTGTATGAGAATCTGATAAGCCACATCTTCTTTAGACTGAAGAGGCAGATTCCATTCCAAACCATCTTTATTCAGATAAGTAACAACATTTGTATCAGTTCCGAAACCAGCACCTGCTTCAGAAACATTATTTACAACGATGGCGTCTGCATTCTTCTTAACTAGTTTTTGCTTTGCATAAGTAATCGGTTCAGTCGTTTCAGCCGCAAACCCGACTACAAACTGATTCGTTTTAACCTTACCAATTTCACCTAATATATCTGTTGTTCGCGCCATCTCGATTGATAAAGAACCCTCTTTCTTCTTCATCTTTTGGTCTAACGGGTTTGCAGGACGATAATCTGCTACGGCAGCTGTTTTAATGATAATATCCGATTTCGGAAGCTCTCTCATAACGGCTTCATACATATCATGAGCAGACTCCGTTTGGATGACCTCAACTCCAATAGGCGCATCAATGGAAACTGGACCTGAAATAAGTGTAACGTCAGCACCTAGCTCCTTGGCTTTCCTGGCAAAAGCATACCCCATTTTCCCTGTTGAGAAGTTTGTGAAAAATCGAACTGGATCAACCCGTTCTCTAGTTGGGCCAGCCGTAACAACCACACGTTCCCCTTTTAATGGAAGGAAAGGGCTCACTTGTTCCTCTAACACGGAAACGATCGTTTCAGGTTCTTCTAATCGACCTTTCCCCACATAACCGCAAGCCAAATACCCTTCACCAGGCTCTATGAATTGGTAACCATAGGCTTCTAGTCTTTTTAAGTTCTCTTGTACGGCAGGATGGGCGTACATATGAACATTCATTGCAGGCGCTATATAAACAGGCGCTTCACTAGCCAATAGTGTCGTTGTGAGCATATCATCTGCGATTCCATTTGCGACTTTACCTAAAAGATTTGCAGTAGCAGGAGCAAGAACAATTAAATCAGCCCAGTCCGCTACATCAATATGTGATATTTGTTCAGGGATTTTTTCATCAAATGTATCTGTGTAAACCGGGTTTCGTGATAAAGCTTGAAACGTTAGCGGCGTAACAAACTCTTGGGCACTACTTGTCATAATGACAGTAACGTCAGCCCCAGCCTGAACAAGTTTGCTCGTTAAGGCACAAGCTTTATAAGCAGCGATCCCACCTGAAACACCTAGGACGACTTTCTTTCCTTTTAACATGATTATCCCATCCTTCCCATCTACATAAAAATAACAACCTTGGTAAGGTTGTTATTCTTCGTGTTTATAATGCAATTTGCCTTCTTTGATTTCCTCAAGCGCAATGCCGACGTATTTTTTTGAGTCAAATGAGTCAATTAAATACTTGTTCGTTTCTTGCATTTGACGAGCTCTGCGAGCAGATATTGTTACTAGGGTATACTTAGAATTAATGGTTTCCATTAGGGAATCGATGGACGGTTCTAACATCATGATTCATCACGCTCCAATGCTTGTTTATATTGTTTTGCTACACGGTCACGTTTGCAGTGTTCACTTCTGACAATGGATTGAACCGTATCTACCGCACGGTCAATTTGATCATTTACAACAACATAATCATAATAATCCATCATTTCAATTTCCTCTTTAGCCGCTGCTAAACGATTTCGTACTAATTCTTCTGTTTCAGTCCCACGACTAATAATTCGATCTTTAAGCTCTTCAAGACTTGGTGGGATCAAGAATACGAATACACCTTGCGGAAAGTTTTCTTTAACTTGTAAAGCCCCTTGAACTTCGATCTCAAGAAAAACATCGTTCCCTGATTCTAATTGTTGCTCCACATAATCTTTAGGTGTTCCATAATAATTTCCCACATATTGAGCATATTCAATCAACTTTTTATTCTCAATTAGTGTTTCAAATTCTTCTTTGCTTTTAAAGAAATAATCGACTCCATCTACTTCCCCTTCACGAGGGTTTCGTGTCGTCATAGAGATGGAGTATCTTAGGTCTGTATCTTTTTCAAAAAGAGACTTCCTTACTGTCCCCTTTCCAACTCCGGAAGGACCGGACAAAATAAATAAAATCCCTTTCTCATCTATCACAATAAAGCTCCTACCCTTCTTCTGACATATCGTCATGACTTGTGACACGTCCACCTACAGTTTCAGGCTGAACTGCCGATAAAACGACATGATCGCTGTCAGTTATAATTACCGCACGCGTCCTGCGGCCGTATGTAGCATCTACCAATTTATTATTATCCCGAGCAACGGTTATAATCCTTTTTATTGGTGCTGATTCTGGTGACACGATGGAAATGATACGATTTGCGGAAACTACGTTACCAAACCCGATATTGATTAGTCGTAAGCTCAATGTGGCTCCTCCTTCATCATCTAAAACCATTCAAGATTGTATATGAATACTATAATTATATGAAAAATTTTATGATAAACTCAATCATTATTCAACATTTTGTACTTGTTCTTTTATTTTTTCTATTTCGCTCTTTAATAATACTACCCATTCACTAATTTTTGAATCAGTTGATTTAGAGCCAATAGTATTCGTTTCCCTATTCATTTCTTGAACGATAAAATCAAGCTTACGTCCAATGGACTCGTTTAACTCTAATGTTGTAAAAAACTGTTCTGCATGACTATACAAACGAGTAATTTCCTCTGCAATATCACCTTTTTCAGCTAATATACCAACTTCATGGAGGAGTCGTGAATCCTCTCTAGGGAGGGCGGCTTGAGCATATTCTTCAATTTTCGCTTTTATACGCTCTCTCGTCTCATCAACAACGATTGGTCTTCGGCTTTTTAAATCATCCACAATTGAAAGAACCGTTTCTACGCGGTTTCTTAAATCTTGACGTAATGCATCCCCTTCTTGCACTCGCATAGATAGTACGTGCTCACTTGCTTCATCTATACAAGAAAGAATCATTGATTCCATACGATCTTCGTGTTCCTCTAACTCTTGAATAGTAAACAGATCTTCTAGCTTCGTCAAGACATTTATCGAAATTTCTTCAACCAATTCATATCGAGCCTTAGCTTCTCGAAGCTGCTTTATGTATTGATCTAGCAAGTCCCAGTCCGTTTTTACATTGCGTTTAGTTAAAGCATTTCCTTCAACTGTGATAAACACTTCAACTCGTCCTCTTGCGAAAGAAGACTGCAACCTTTTTTTTACTTTTTCTTCAAGGTAAAGGAGAGACCTTGGCATTTTTGGGGAAATGTCTAAAAAACGGTGATTCACAGCTTTAAGTTCTACCGTTACCGTTGTATCATCTAATGTTTTACTGCTTCTCCCATATCCAGTCATGCTTCTAACCATATCCATCACACCTATTATTACAAGATTATACCCATTTTAACATAACCCAGTCAGGATAAAAGAACTTGTACGTCATCAAAACAAAAACTGCCCTTTTTAAAGGGCAGTTCCTATGACAATTGACTATTAGTGAGCAGGGAAAAACACGAGTTGAATAGCAAATAATATTCCAAACAAGTATAGTAACCAAGAAACTTCTTTCCCTTTTCCGCTTACTACTTTTAGTAATGGGTAAGTGATAAAGCCCATTGCAATCCCTGTTGCAATACTAGAAGTAAGGGGCATCGTTAAAATGATAATGAAACTTGGAAATGCTTCGTCGAAACTCTTCCAATCAACACGAGACAACCCTTCCATCATAAAGCACCCTACAATAATTAGTACTGGTGCCGTTATAGCTGATACTCCAGAAATAGCTTGAATAAATGGAGAGAAGAACATAGAAAGGAAAAATAACCCTGCTATAACGAGAGAAGTTAGACCCGTACGCCCGCCTGCTGCGACGCCTGATGTTGATTCTACGTAAGCAGTAGATGGACTTGATCCAAATGTAGAACCTACCGTTGTTGCAATTGCATCTGCCATCAAAGCTGATTTAGCCTTAGGTAACTTTCCGTCCTTCATGAATCCAGCTTGTTCCGCCACACCCACAAGCGTACCTGTAGTATCAAAGATGGTTACCAATAAGAAAGCAAATACAACAGCGTAAAGACCTTCTGTAAATACTCCCGCTATATCCATTTCAAAGAATACCGGAGCCGGAGGCATTGAAACAACGCCGTTAAACGTAAGCTGACCTGTGAAGAAGGCAATAATCGCTGTAATAACAATTCCATAAAATAGAGCGCCCTTCACATTTCGAGCCATTAAGATTAGCGTAATAAACAATCCAGCTATTGATAAAAGCGTATTAGGGGCTTGAAGGTCACCGAGTGTTAAGAGCCCAGCTTCTCCTCCATCGACAATAATACCGCTAAATTGCAAACCTAAAAAGGCAATAAACAAGCCAATTCCTGATGTTATACCAAACTTTAATGAGTTCGGAATCGCTTCGATTAATTTCTCACGTAATCTTGTGAAACTGAGTAAAAGGAAGATCACACCCGCAATGAAAACCGCTCCAAACACAATGCTATAGGATAACCCATATTTCGTCACTACAGTAACAAAGTAAGCATTTAATCCCATTCCAGGAGCAATAGCAATTGGGTAGTTAGCTAATAATGCCATGAGAAGAGTACCTACAAGGGCTGAGATAATAGTTGCCATAAACACTTGTCCAGATGGTACCCCGGCATTTCCGAGTATAACCGGATTGACAAATATAATATAAACCATTGTTAGGAATGTTGTAATTCCTGCGTTGATTTCTGTTTTGATTGTCGTTTGGTTCTCTTGTAATTTAAAAAAACGATTCAACTACTTTCACCTGCTTTTCACGAATGATAATAACAAACATTGATAATAATATTCGTTTTTAGGATATATTTCAATACTAAATAACAATTTATTTAAGAAATTTATTAGTAAAGTGAGTATTAAGCTACATTTACAAAGACATTAGAAAACAAAAAAGCATCCTTCAATTGAAGAATGCTTGTAAAAGTACTACATTTATTTTTCAGAAAATCCCCATAGAATCGTCGGAACTGCACCTAATCCTGTTATAAAGATCCAATCTCGTAATGGCACGTCCATGGTATGGAATACAGGATGTAGAGGATCGTAGTAAATTACGACTAACATTAATAGGAGCGAAGATAGGACGGCACCAATTAAATAAATGTTTGAAAAAGGATTTCTGGCAAATATGGATCGTTCACTCCGACAATCAAATACGTGGATGAGCTGCGCAACTACTAACGTACTAAACGCAATTGTCTGGGCATATAACAATCTTTCCGGATCCCCTTGATACGCCATTATAAAAGCTATAAGAGTCACGATCCCAATCATAAACCCTCTTGATATAATTTTGAATCCTAACCCTCTGGCGAAGATCCCCTCTTTCGGATTTCTAGGGGCTCGCTTCATTACATCCCCCTCTGACCGATCAAGCCCAAGCGCCATAGCTGGTAATCCATCTGTTACGAGGTTCACCCATAGAATTTGAACTGGTACTAAAGGTAAAGGTAGAGCAAGTAGCATTGCAAGAAGCATGACCAATATTTCGCCTACATTGGAAGCTAATAAATACCGAATGAATTTCCTTATATTCTCGTAGATATTTCGTCCTTCTTGAATAGCTGACCGGATTGTAGCGAAATTATCATCAAGAAGGACTAATGAAGACGCCTCTTTTGCGACATCTGTTCCACTTTGTCCCATTGATATACCTATGTCACTCGCCTTAATGGCAGGTGCATCATTGACCCCATCCCCTGTCATAGCAACTACGTGCCCTTGCTTTTGAAAAGCTTGTACGATTCGCAATTTATGTTGAGGGGTAACTCGGGCAAAGACGTACGTTTCTTCTATTATTGACTCCAATTGATCGTCATTCATTGTTGAAAGTTTCGATCCTTCTATAACTCGGCCATTATCTGGCATTAATTCTAAGTCCCTCGCTATTGCTCGAGCAGTCATCGCATGATCGCCCGTAATCATAACGGTCTTTATCCCTGCTTGATGACACTCTTCAATGGCTCGCTTTACTTCTTTTCGAGGAGGATCAATAATACCTGTAATGCCGATAAAAGTTAAATCTTTTTCTAATTCGAAGTCGTTGTAAGATTGACCTTTTTTAAGTGGTTTACAACAAATTGCAATAGTGCGTAACGCCTGATCCGCCATATCACCAATCTTTAATTCAACCAACTGTGTATCCTCTTGCTTTAATGGCCGTTTGCCCATAGATGAATAAATCGATGTGCTTCTTGGTAACAAAACATCTGGTGCACCTTTCACAATAACCAAGCGTTCACCATTTTGATGCTCAACAACTACAGACATGCGCTTACGATCTGAGTCAAAAGGAATTTCATATGTTATTTCCCATTCTGCTAAATTTTCTTCTGTAATCCCTGCTTTCTTGCCCACCACTCGTAAAGCGCCCTCAGTTGGGTCCCCGTTTACAACATACCGATCTTCCTTACGCAAAACTCTAGCATGATTACATAACGAACCATAAAGAAGCATGCGACTTACTCCGGGGATGTCTTTTACGTTTACTTCATCCTTTCTTCCATCAAAGAAAGCTCCATACGGATCATATCCTTCTCCAGTCACGTAAAAATGTTCATCTATTGTACTTACTTGCTTCACAGTCATTTGGTTTTCAGTCATTGTTCCCGTCTTGTCTGAACAGATGACAGAAGCACAGCCAAGTGTCTCAACAGCCGATAACTTTCTTACTATAGCCTTTTTCTTAATCATACGCTGAACACCTAGCGACAAAGCTACTGTTACAATTGCAGGTAACCCTTCTGGTATCGCCGCCACTGCCAAAGAAACACCAGCTAAAAACATTTCATACAATAGGTGACCACGGTATACACCTGCTATTACTACAAATGCTGTTAATAGAAGAGCAGTCACAATTAAAATCTTTCCTAATTCAGCTAGTTTTCTTTCAAGTGGAGTAGGCATACGATTAGTTTGGACGAGTAAAGAAGCGATTTGACCCATGGCCGTTTTCATCCCTGTTCCCACAACCACTCCAACTCCACTTCCCCTTGTAGCTAGAGTACCTGAGAAAACCATGTTACCTTGATCTCCTAATTCAACCTTTCCTTCTTTTAATTCATTCGTATGCTTTAATACAGGTAGTGATTCTCCAGTTAAAGAAGACTCTTCTACTTCAAGGCCTGATGCAGTGATTAAACGAAGGTCAGCGCTAATTCGATCTCCGCTCGTAACTTTAACAATATCTCCGACTACGAGCTCACGTGAATGCACCTTTTCCCAGTTTCCATCCCTCAAAACTTCTGCATGTGGTGCGGACAACTCCTTAAGCTTTGCTAGTGATTTCTCAGCCTTTTGCTCCTGAAAGAAACCAAGCAAAGCGTTAACAAATACAATTGCCATAATGGCAATCGCGTCCACATACTCCCCAAGTAATCCAGAAATAAGCGTTGCAGCCAAAAGAACAATAACCATAAAATCTTGAAATTGGCGGAAGAATAATAACAGGACGCTGACCGACTTTCCTTCTTCTAGTTCATTATGGCCTAGTTTCTTTAGACGTTCCTCTGCTTGCTTAGAAGAAAGGCCCAAGTTCATATCTACATCTAGCTTTCGTGCTAGATTCTCCAAATTATATTGATACCAATTCACGTAACATTCCTCCTGAACCTGAGAGTCTATGGTATATCTATTCAGACTCGTCCAAAAAAATGCTATAATCGGTATATTGTGAGGTGATTACCATGTCTTTTGATGGCGTTGTCACCCGGGCAGTCACACACGAATTAATGGATTCGTTAACTCCCGGACGAATTATGAAGATCTATCAGCCAACGCAAACCGAACTTATTGTCACTATTCGAAGCCAAGGGAAGAATCACTCTGTCTTGCTTTCAGCACACCCTTCCTACGCTAGAATGCACATGACAAAAGATACGTATCAAAATCCAAAAGAACCGCCAATGTTTTGTATGCTACTCCGCAAGCACCTTGTCGGTGGATTTATTGAATCCATCGAGCAGCTTGAAATGGAGCGCGTTATTCAAATAAAAGTCCGTGGAAAAGACGAAATTGGTGATGAAAGAACTAAAACCCTAGTGATGGAAATCATGGGTAAGCATAGTAATATTATTTTAGTTGATCAGGAGCGAGGCATGATCTTAGATAGTATAAAACACGTGTCTCCTTCTCAAAGCAGTTACCGAACAGTACTGCCTGGTCATTCGTACCGTAGACCCCCTGATCAAGGAAAAACGAACCCAATCACATTAGATCCTAAAGATTTTGTGAAGAAACTAGACTTTAATTCTGGTCGTATGGACAAACAAATCATGAGCATTCTTATGGGCTTTTCACCTATGATTGCTACAGAGATCAGCTATCGCGCTCGCCTAGGTTCTGCTACTACCTATCAAGAAACGTTCAGCCGTGTACAGTCTCAACTTATTCATCATGACTACACGCCTCAGTTATTAAGAGGAAAGAAAGAACACTTTTATGTTCTTCCACTTGAATCAATGGAGGCTGAAAAAGAGACGTATAACACAGTGAGCGAACTTCTTGATGCTTACTATAGTGGTAAAGCAGAACGAGACCGCGTCAAGCAACAAGCAGGCGATCTAGCTCGCTTCATGAAAAACGAACGAGATAAGAACATCCGTAAAATCAAAAAACACGAAGAGACTCTTCAAAAAGCTGAAAAAGCAGATGAATACCAGCGACAAGGCGAACTGCTGACCGCTCATATTCATCTTGTTAAACAAGGTGATAAATCCGTGACGGTTGTCGATTATTACGATCCGGAGCAAGGCGAACGCACAATCGAGTTAAACCCTAACAAAACACCAAGCGAAAACGCGCAAAGTTACTTTGCGACGTATTCTAAGATGAAGAAATCGAAAGAGGTTGTTCAAAAAGAGATTCAAAAAGCAGAGGAGGAAATTGCTTATTTCGACCAACTGATTCAACAAATCGAATCAGCTCGCGAAGAAGACGTCGAAGAAATTCGAGAAGAATTGCGAGAAGAAGGCTATATGAAGGCAAAACCGCAACAGAAGAAGAAAAAGAAACCTCAAGCACCTAAGCCAGAAACATATTTTTCTTCCGATGGGACGACAATTCTAGTCGGGAAAAACAATAAGCAAAATGAATATGTAACAACACGCATGGCAAACCGAAATGACTATTGGTTACACACCAAAGACATTCCGGGCTCACACGTGGTCATTCGAAGTGAAGACCCTAGTGAAGAAACCCTGCAAGAAGCAGCTTTACTTGCAGCTTATTTCAGTAAATCAAAAGCTTCTTCATCGGTGCCAGTCGACTACACGTTGATTCGTCACGTGAAAAAACCAAACGGTGCAAAACCTGGTTTTGTAACGTATGACAACCAGAAAACCCTATTTGTAACACCTGAAGAAGCAGCCATTCGCGACCTCAAAAACAACGAAGCAAAAGATTAAAAAAACTCGATCTTGCCCTTGCAAGATCGAGTTTTTCGCATCAAGGGGCTTATATGGAACTGATATGATCAACAACGAACATTAACAAAGCCTTTAAATATATTAAAATAACCAGAAAATCGCCACAAATAGGACGATGGCACCTAGGTAAGTGAAACTAGCATACAGCCACTCCATTTTTTGCTCTCTCCCAATTAACGAGGCGTTCAGCACACCAAATAAGGTAAGAGAAATAATCAGACTGAGAAAAGCTTTTAGATTTATAATAGGAGCGGCCATCGATACGAATATCCAAAAATAAAGATATAAGTAGCATGTGAATACTCCAAGCACTGCGTTACCAATCATTACTGTGGCTTGTTTTTTAAAAGACATGAACTCACGACCTTCATACGTTTGTACATTTGACATGATTGTACAACGGAAGGTTCGTACTAGCAATGCCCTTAAGCTTGGTAATTATATGAAAAGGCTTCTGGGTCTTGATTCCACTCTTTTAGGCGACTGTAGCTCTCGGGAGTCATTTTACCTTGTTCTTTCATCACCTCTAGTAATATAGGAAATGTCGTAAGAGAGTGATACTCAAAAGATGCTTCCTTAAAAGCCTGTTCTGCTTTCTTAAGTTCATATGAAAACAGAGCCTGTACACCTACGACCACAACACCAGCTTCTTGTAAAGCTTGTGCTGAAGCGATCGAACTTTTTCCGGTAGATATAAGATCTTCAATGACAACCGCCTTCTGTCCCCTTTTAATTTCACCTTCAATTCTATTCCCTTTTCCATGCCCTTTTGCTTTATCACGAACATATACCATCGGTAACCCAAGTACGTCCGCTACCCATGCAGCGTGCGGGATACCGGCCGTTGCGCATCCGGCTATAACTTCGACATCAGGGTATTTCACTTGTATATGTTCTGCTAAGGAATGAGCAATCTCTTTTCTCAAAGATACATCACTCATTACAAGCCTATTATCACAGTAGACTGGTGATAGAATACCGGATGTCCATTTAAAAGGTACATCTGGGCTAAATTGTAGTGCCTCTATTTCAAATAGTCGCTTTGCAATTTGTTTATCGGTTAACATACGACCACTCCTTTTCGAATAATTGATACATTTTTTGTGGTTCGTCTGCTTTCGTAACTCCTCTACCGACAACGATAGAATCCACACCAAGGTCTCTCGCTCGATTTGGTGTCACTACACGTTTCTGATCATGATCGTCATTATCTTCTAATCGAATCCCTGGACAGAGGAGATGGAAAGAATCGGGCAATTCTTGGCGTATTGCTCTTACTTCATGTGCAGAACAGACTACACCATTTGCTCCAGCATCATAAGCCATTTGAGCATAATTCACGACAGTCTCTTCCAGTGTCATTTGTATCCCAAGTTCTTCTTGCAACATTTGTTCTGTTATAGACGTTAATTGAGTGACTGCTAAGAGAAGCGGGGGATTCTCTCCTTCCCTTGTTCCTTCAAGGACTCCCTCTTTAGCTGCCCGAATCATTTCACTGCCTCCTGCTGCATGAACATTTACAACATCCACACGTAAAGAAGCAAGATTTCTCATAGCTGATCTTACTGTGTTCGGGATATCATGAAGCTTTAAATCAAGAAAAACTGGATGCCCTTTTTCTTTTAAAGCTCTCACAATTTCAGCCCCCTCTTTGTAGTACAATTCCATGCCTACTTTTACAGGGACGCCTTCAAGTTCGTAATCACGAATAAAGTCAAGTGCATCAGTTCCAGATGGAAAGTCAAGTGCCAGATAAAGAGGTTTCTTCATGTTTAAAGCTCCTTCCAATGCACGCATGTACAGAATCATAGCCATAGCTTTCAAGGAGCTCTGGTAATTGTTCAATTAGCTCAGGACAAATGAGTGGATTTTGGAAATTAGCCGTCCCTACTGCTACTGCACTTGCTCCTGCTAATAAAAATTCGAGTACATCTTCCACGCATGTAACCCCGCCCATACCAATCACAGGAATAGATACAGCCTGACTTACTTGATAGACCATGCGAATGGCTACAGGTTTAATAGAAGGACCTGATAAACCACCTGTCCCATTTGCAAGTATAGGGCGTCCTGTCCCTAGATCTAGCTTCATTCCGACAAGAGTGTTTATCATAGATAGTCCATCTGCACCGGCCTCTTCTACTGCCTTCGCCATCTCTACGATATCGCCTGTATTGGGGGACAATTTTACGTAAACCGGAACTTCACTAACTCTCTTCACTGCTCTTGTTAAAGAAGCCGCTAGTGTAGGATCTGTCCCAAATTGAATTCCGCCTTCTTTCACATTAGGACACGATATATTTAGTTCAAGAGCATTTACTCTATGATGGGCCCCGAGCGCTCTAGCTACTTCTACATATTCCTCTTCAGTACTACCAGCTACATTAGCAAGTACCGGAGTTTCATATTGTTCAAGAAATTTGAGTTCTTCTTCCATAATACGCTTAACACCTGGATTTTGAAGGCCAATCGCATTTAGCATTCCTCCTGATGTTTCAGCAACTCTTGGAGTTGAATTCCCATACCTTCCCTCATTAGTCGCTGCTTTGATGGTAATGGCACCAAGCTCATTTAAATCATAAAATTCACTAAATTCTCGTCCAAATCCGAAACAGCCTGATGCAGGCAAGATTGGGTTTTTTAACTCTAAACCAGGTAAAGAGACTCGTAAGTCCATTACAACACCACCTCTCCAGCAGGGAATACAGGACCATCTTGACAGATTTTCCTATAGCCTTTCGAATCATCAGGGTCACTGGTTTCACACACGCAAGCAAAACACGCCCCCACTCCACAGCCCATTCGTTCCTCGAGCGAGATAAACCCAGGGATCGTAAATGTCTCTGAGACTCCTTTGAGCATTGGCTTAGGTCCACAAGAGAAGTACTGTGTTACATCTTGATCAAGCTCACCGATTAAGTCCGTGACGCGCCCTTTATAGCCGTGACTTCCATCGTCAGTAGTAATCCAAGTTTCCCCCAGCTGACGAAATGCATCTTCATAAAAGACTCCATCTTTACCTTGAAAACCCAGAACAGAAGTGACGGTGTTTCCTTGTTGAACAAGCTCTCGACCAAGGTAGTACAAGGGAGGTACACCTACACCACCACCGATTAGAACAATATGCTCGTTACGAATCCCCTCTATCGGAAAGCCTGTTCCACGCGGGCCAATAACATCAACCGTTTCCCCTATTTTCCTTTCCGAAAGCCACTTTGTACCTTTGCCAACAATCTTATAGATAACCGTGACTATATGATGATCTACATTCGCAATAGACAATGGTCTTCTTAAGACATGTGAAGTCCCATCTCCAACTTTAATGTGTAGAAACTGGCCTGGTTGCTTCATCGATTTGACGAAGCGACCAGTAAGTTTCATTTCGAATGTGTTAGAAGCAATCCATTTATTCTGGAGTACGTGCATGTCGTCCTTCTTTAACATGGTACACTCACCTTTTGTTGTTTCGTCTTTGGCATGGACTGCGCTGTAAAGGTCATTGATTCAATCACTCTTAGTATCGCTGAAGCAGTATCTAAAGATGTCATACATGGAAGGCCATGCTCTACCGCTTCACGGCGAATGCGGAAACCATCTTTTCGTGGTTGTTTGCCTGTTGTTAGCGTATTAATAACCATGTGAACTTGCCCTCTTTGGACTACATCTAGAACGGTTTGTTCTTCTGAACCAATTTTAGCGACTTTTGTGACAGGAAGCCCTTCTTCCTCAAGCGTTGATCCAGTACCTTCAGTAGCATATAGTTCAAATCCAAGCTGATGGAAGCGAGTTGCAAGTTCTAAAAGCTCTTCTTTATCTTTATCTGCTACTGTCATCAAGACAGCTCCATTCCGAGGCACTTCAATTCCCGATGCTGTTAATCCTTTATATAGTGCTTTTTCGAGTGTGACATCACGACCAAGCACTTCACCAGTTGATTTCATTTCAGGCCCAAGATATGTGTCTACACTTCGAAGCTTCTCGAACGAGAAGACTGGCACCTTCACAAAGACTTCATTTGGTTCAGGTAAAACCCCGTCAGAATAGCCAAGCTCTTTTAAGCTTGTTCCTATGATAAGTTCAGTGGCAAGCTTCGCCATTGTTACACCGGTAATTTTACTTAAAAAAGGGACTGTACGACTTGCTCTTGGATTTACTTCGAGTACGTATACTTCGTCATTATGAAGCACAAGCTGAATGTTGATTAAGCCCACAATGCCAAGTTCTCGTGCAATTCGCGTTGTATACTCTACACATTTTTCTTTAATATCTTCGCTTATACGTTGTGTTGGATAGACTGCAATGGAGTCGCCGGAGTGAACACCTGCTCGCTCTATATGTTCCATTATACCTGGTATAACAACGGTTTCTCCGTCACTGATGGCATCCACTTCGATTTCAATCCCAGTCATGTACGTATCGATTAGGACAGGATGATCTTTGTGTACTTTTACAGCTTCTTCAATATAGCGTTCAAATTCAGACTGGTCGTACACAATTTCCATTGCACGCCCTCCAAGGACGTATGATGGGCGCACAACTAGTGGGAAGCCCAGCGTTTCAGATGCTTGCATCGCTTCCTCCGCTGTAGTGGCACAAATACCCTTTGGCTGCGGAATGCCAAGTTTAGAAAGGGTATATTCAAATTTGTCACGATCCTCTGAGCGATCAATAGCCTCTAAAGAGGTTCCTAAAATATTGACGCCTCTTCTAGCTAATCCGTCTGCTAGATTAATAGCCGTCTGCCCTCCAAACTGAACAATAACACCCAATGGTTGTTCTAATTCGACCACATGCATGACATCTTCTAGTGTTAGCGGCTCAAAGTAAAGCTTGTCAGAAATACTGAAATCTGTTGAAACCGTCTCAGGGTTGTTATTCATGATAATCGCTTCATATCCCGCTTCTTTTAGTGCCAGTACGGAATGGACAGTCGCATAGTCGAATTCAACTCCCTGTCCAATCCGGATCGGTCCAGAGCCAAGTACAAGGATCTTCTCCCGCTCCGAGTGAACAGATTCATTCTCCGTTTCATATGTGCTGTAGAAATAAGGTGTGGTGGATTCAAACTCAGCTGCACATGTGTCTACCATCTTATATACTGGAACAATACTTTCATTGGTGCGGTACGTGTATACTTCATCTTCTGTTACATTCCATAAGCGTGCCAACGCAGTGTCTGAAAAGCCTTTTTCTTTAGCGATTTTAAGAAGATCCCTATCCCACGCCTTATTTTCTAATCGATTCTCTAACTGAACAATCCCTTCGAACTTCTCCACAAAGAAAGGATCTATTTTGGTGTGGCGGACGATCTCTTCAGTGGTCATTCCTCTACGTAAAGCTTCTGCAATGATAAACAGCCGCTCATCATCTGCTTTAATAAGTCGTTCTATCATTTCTTCTTGGGTTAAATGCGTAATCTCCTTTAAGTACAACTCTTCTGTTCCAATTTCTAGCGAGCGAACCGCTTTAAGTATAGACTCTTCAAAGTTACGACCAATAGCCATAACTTCCCCTGTCGCTTTCATTTGCGTACCGAGAATACGATGTCCTTTAATAAATTTATCAAACGGCCATCTTGGTATTTTGGATACCACATAGTCTAAAGCTGGTTCAAACAAAGCATAAGATGTTTCTGTCACAGGGTTCTTAATTTCATCAAGAGTTAGTCCAACAGCAATCTTTGCAGCAATTTTGGCAATTGGATATCCCGTTGCTTTTGATGCAAGAGCTGATGATCGACTTACCCTTGGGTTGACCTCAATGATGTAATAGTCAAAGCTGTTTGGATCTAATGCTAGTTGAACGTTACAGCCCCCTTCAATCTCTAGGGCTCTGATAATTTTTAATGAAACGTTCCGAAGCATTTGGTATTCACGGTCACTGAGAGTCTGACTCGGAGCTACTACGATTGAATCGCCTGTATGAATTCCGACCGCGTCGACATTTTCCATATTACAGACCACAATGGCGTGGTCGTTATGGTCTCGCATCACTTCATATTCTATTTCTTTAAAGCCTGCAATATTTTTTTCAATTAGACACTGATTGACAGGCGATAGCTGAAGTCCAGAATGAGCAATGGTTTTAAGGTCTTCCCTTGAGTAACACATTCCTCCACCTGCTCCTCCCATTGTGTAGGCAGGGCGAACAATGACAGGATATCCAATCTCTTCAGCGAATTGAAAGCAATCGTCTACCGTACTGACAATCGTACTTTCTGGAACTGGCTCATTTAACTCATACATCAAGGAACGGAACTTCTCCCGATCTTCAGCTTGCTGGATGGCTTCTAGGGATGTGCCTAGTAACTCAACATTAAAATCTTTTAAGATTCCAGCCTCTTCTAGTTGCACAGCCATATTCAGACCCGTTTGACCTCCAAGTGTAGGTAGAAGGGCATCTGGTTTCTCTTTACGAATAATTTTTGCTAGGAATTCTACAGTTAAAGGCTCCATGTATACTTCATCCGCTATCGTTTCATCTGTCATTATCGTAGCCGGATTGGAGTTTGCAAGAATGACTTCATAGCCTTCTTCTCTTAGCGACTGGCATGCCTGCGTACCCGAATAATCGAACTCCGCTGCTTGACCTATGATGATTGGACCGGATCCAATCACCAATATTTTGTTTATATCTGTACGCTTTGGCATACAACTCGCTCCCTTCTCTTATCTCGTTTCACAATAGATAGGAATTCATCAAATAATCCGTTTGAATCTTCTGGTCCTGGTGCACTCTCGGGGTGATACTGTACAGAAAAGGCTGTATATTTGGGATGAAAAAGCCCCTCTACACTCTCATCATTTAAAGCGTACTGACTAATTTGTAAGTCTGTAGCCTCAACCGATGCTTCTTCCACAGCATACCCGTGGTTTTGACTAGTCATATACACTCGACCCGTTGCTATATCTTTTACTGGATGGTTCGAACCTCTGTGACCAAACTTCATCTTGACCGTATCCGCCCCGCACGCTAAAGCAAAGAGTTGATGTCCAAGGCAGATGCCAAACAGAGGAAGTTTCCCGAGCACCCCCTGAATCATTTCTACAGCTTCAGGTACATCTTTTGGATCTCCTGGTCCATTAGAAAGCATGACGCCGTCTGGCTTTAGTTTTAATATATCTTCAGCAGTGGTGCTATATGGAACAACCGTTACATGACAGTTACGCTTTGTGAATTCTCTTAAGATCCCATGTTTCATACCGTAATCAACAAGTACAATTCGTTCTCCCCGACCTGGTACCACATATGGCTTAACGGTTGAAACACGTTGAACCTGATCTGTGGGGAAACTCTCATTTTCTAGTGCTGCTAGCACTTCTTTAGGAGATTGTTCAATCGAAGCAAAAGCGCCCTTCATTGTTCCATACTGGCGGATCTTCTTCGTTAACATCCGGGTGTCTATACCACTAATTCCAGGAATATCTCTTGCCTTTAAATAAGCATCTAGTGTTTCTTCAGAGCGGAAGTTACTCGGATGATAGCACGCTTCTTTCACAACAAGTCCGCTTACAAATGGATTAATCGTTTCGAAATCTTCTCGATTAATACCGTAATTTCCTATTAAAGGGTACGTTAACGTTATGATTTGTCCGCAGTAAGATGGGTCAGAAAGAATTTCCTGGTACCCTGTCATCCCTGTATTGAATACGACCTCACCGCTTGTAAGGTTTTCACTTCCAAGGGCTTCTCCGATAAATACTGTTCCATCTTCAAGAATAAGTTGTCGTTTCATGTGTTTCTACCCCTTTCCAAATCACTTCTCCATCAACCATTGTTAGAACGGGTCTACCCGTTACTTGCCACCCACTAAAAGGAGTGTTCTTCCCTTTTGATGCAAAATCTTCTGTATTCACCTCTGCCGTTGCCTTAAGATCTAAAAGCACCAAGTCAGCAGGTGCTCCTTCTAGAAGTGTGCCATACGGCAATCCAAACACTCTAGCCGGCTTATGGCTGATCCAGTTTACCAACTGTTGCAATGTCCACCGCCCTGTTTTTACAAAATGGGTGAATAACAAGGAGAATGCCGTTTCGAGCCCAACGATACCGAAAGGGGCACTTAAAAATCCGCCTTCTTTCTCTTCGTCTGTATGAGGAGCGTGATCCGTAGCGATAAAGTCAATTGTCCCATCTTCTAACCCTTCAATAAGCGCAAGTTGATCTTCTTGGGCACGAAGCGGAGGGTTCATTTTAAACAGGGCATCATCCCCCGGAATATCTTCTTCTGTTAGCAAAAGGTGGTGAGGGGTAACTTCTGCTGTTACGTGGATTCCAGCCCGTTTGGCATCTCGAATCACACGCACCGATTCTTTCGTGCTTACGTGACAGACATGGTAGTGACATCCTGTGGCTTCTGCAAGCAAGACATCACGAGCAATTTGAACAGATTCACAGATTGAAGGGATACCTGGAAGTCCCAGTTCTCTGCTCCTCTCCCCTTGGTGCATAACGCCCCCGTGAATTAGGGAGTTGTCTTCACAATGAGCTACCACGGACATATTCAGGGAAGCGGCTCTCTTCATTGCCTCAAGCATCATCCCAGCAGACTGAACACCTACTCCATCATCTGTAAATGCAAACGCTCCATTTTCCTTTAAAACTCTCATATCTGTTAACTCTTGCCCCAGCTGCCTTGTTGTAATCGATGCGTAAGGCAAGACACGAACACTTGCTTTTGTTTTGATTTTTTCCTGCAGCGCTTTTAAATGTTCCTCGCTATCAGGGACAGGCCTGGTATTTGGCATGGCACAAACTGTCGTGAATCCTCCACGAGCAGCTGCGTTTGTACCGGTTTCAATCGTTTCTTTCTCTTCTCCACCAGGTTCACGCAGATGGATGTGAACGTCCACAAAGCCAGGAGCCACTACGCATCCTTTACCATCTATCATTCTGTCTACAGCTAGTTCTTCTGAAGTAAACCCTTTAATGGTCTTTCCATCAACGATTAGATTGGTCAATTCATTATTGTGTAAGTTGTGTACATTTTTGATTAGTGTATGCATGTGTTTTACCCCCTTCTTGTAATGCCGCTCGCAGCATGGCCATACGCACATAAACCCCGTTTTCCATTTGAGCAAAAATGCGTGAGCGCTCCCCTTCAACCAGTTCACTCTCAATCTCTACTCCCCTGTTCACTGGTGCCGGATGCAAGATAATACTATGTGATTTCATTTTCTGTTCCCGATCTGACGTTAAACCGTACTGTTGTAAGTATAGAGACTGATTGCCTTTTTGATTGTGTCGCTCATTTTGAATACGTAAGAGCATAAGAGCATCTGCTTGTTGCACCGCCTCATCTGTTTCTAGATAAGGAAAATCAAGTGTATTGTCTTTCCACTCTTTAGGCCCTGATAAGCTGACTTTCGCCCCTAAATGACTCAGTGCGTATGCATTTGAACGCGCTACTCGACTGTGTTTGACATCTCCTGATATGACCACATGCACATCTTTAAAGGTTCCAAACTCTTCATAGATGGTGTAGAGGTCTAACAAACACTGTGAAGGATGTTCACCTTTACCATCACCGCCGTTTAAGATCGGGATTGATACCCCGTTGACCAGCTCATGATAATAACCTTCTTTCGGGTGACGGATAACCACCGCAGAAGCACCTAGAGATTCAGCTGTTCGAACAGTATCGTAAAGGGATTCGCCTTTTTGAACACTCGAACTCTCTGGAGAAAAATCCAGAACGTCTAACCCTAATCGCTTCTCTGCGACTTCAAAGCTCATCTTTGTTCTTGTGCTAGGTTCAAAGAATAAGTTTGCTACAAAGGTTGGTTTAGCTCGGAAAGATTGAACTTTTCCATCTTTCATCCCTTTTGCTTGTTTTAGCAAGTTATAAATCTCTTCGTTCGTGAAATCATTCATCGTAAGAATGTGTTTCATGCTACTCTCCCCTTTCTGGTTTTAGAAAAGGTATAAAAAAACCAGCACCCTGTGATAAGGATGCTGGTTAAACTGGGTCCGTGATTTTATAAAAAAGCGCACGAAACACAGATCGAACCTTTTCACCCTTTGAAACCTCTCTGGACTTCTTTAAAAAGTGTTGATGTCGATTCAAGCAGCTGAGTCATCTGACTTTTCAGCTTGTTCATCTTCTGTTTTGAACATGTTTCCATTTCCGTAGGCGGATTCTTTGCCTGGCAGTGCCAAGTTTAAGAGTACCCCGACTAGTGTTGCTAATGCCATAGAAGAAACTGCAAAACCATTAAATTGAAGTTTCGCTCCACCCACTCCAATAACTAAGATGACTGAGGAAATGATTAAGTTTCGTTTGTCTCCAAGATCAATGTTATTATCAATCAGCATCCGCAGTCCACTTGAAGCGATAATTCCAAACAGAAGGATGGATACCCCGCCCATAACCGCTGATGGGACTGCACCGATCACTTCTGTAACGATGCCAATGAATCCGAAGAAAATGGCTGTTACGGCCGCTCCACCGATGACGAAGACGCTAAATACTTTTGTAATGGCCAAGACTCCAATGTTTTCTCCATATGTTGTATTAGGTGGTCCTCCTAAAAAGGATGCAATCATAGTAGCTAAACCGTCTCCTGCAATAGAGCGATGAAGGCCTGGTTTGTCTAGGAAGTTTTGACCGACGACTTTTGAGAGAACCATTTGATCTCCTATATGCTCAGCAATGGTCACAAATGCAATGGGTACCATAATTAGTGCTATTTCTGCAATCGGCACTGATCCTGGTGAGAAATCTCTAAATGGTAATGTAAAGTCTGGCATTTGGAACAAGCTTCCTAAAAAGCTTAGAACTCCTGTTGCTGATGTGATCTCATTCCATTCAGCTTGTATTCCACTAGTGTCAACTACACCTTGCGTTAATGCGAACAAGTACCCGCCTGTTATTCCAAAGAGCACTGGAATGATACTCATAAATCCTTTAAAGAACAAAGAGGCAATTATGGTTAAAGTTAATGTAACAGCCGCGATTGTCATGTAAGTTAATGAGTAATTCCCATCACTATCGTTCATCGCCATGTCCACCGCAGTAGAGGCTAGCCCTAGTCCGATTACGATGATGACAGGACCTACCACTACAGGTGGAAGAATTTTCATGATCCATTTCGTTCCGAACAGCTTAATAAGCATGGAAACTCCGCCGTATACAAGTCCAGCCATAAAGCTTCCAATCATAATACCCGGAACCCCTGCTGCTTGATCTGCAGCTATGATGGGAGGGATAAACGCAAAGCTTGAACCAAGATAAGCAGGTATTCTCCCCTTTGTAATCGCTAGGTAAGCGAGTGTCCCTACGCCGCTCGATACTAAAGCAACGGCTGGAGATAATCCAGTAAGAAATGGTACTAAGATTGTAGCCCCAAACATGGCAAACAAATGTTGTAAACTTAAAGCAATCCACTTAGGCAAGTTCGGTACTTCTCTTACGCCTAAATTCACTTGGTTCTTCTTCATTTATGATCCTCCTCTTGTATGAGCATGCTTTGATTTCTTTCCATAAAAAAACCTCTTTGCGAAAGCTCGCAAAGAGGTAGACGTGTCCTATAGATACACGTTGCCTAGTCATTGCGACCTTTCGAGCCTCACAGGACTTCATTTAAAGGTCTTCTATTTTTACTTCGTATAAATACTTACTTCATCCACTTCATCTGATTCCAACAACTGAACACCGATGACTTCTTCTTGAGATGTTGGCACATTTTTGCCTACATAATCCGCTCGAATTGGTAATTCACGATGGCCTCTGTCTACTAGAACAGCAAGTTGAACTTGGGCTGGTCGACCATAATCCATGATGGCATCCATAGCTGCCCGCACTGTTCTTCCTGTGTAGAGAACATCATCGACAAGAATGACTTTCTTACCGGCAAGGTCTGTTTCAACATGTGTTCCTTTAATAGTAGGATCTTCATTGTCCTCGGATTTCGTTAGATCATCTCTGTAAAGCGTGATGTCCACTTCACCAATCGGCACTTCGATCCCTTCTATTTGCGAGATCTTTTCAGCTAAACGCTTCGCTAGTGGGACACCTCTTGTTTTTATTCCAACAAGCACAAGACCCTTACCCCCTTTATTCTTTTCAAGGATTTCGTGGGCAACTCTTGTAAGTCCGCGTCGTATGGCTGCTTCATCTAGTACGAGTGCTTTCTTCTCCATGCTGTCTTATTCCCTCCTGTTTTCACGAGGTACGAAAAAATCCCCTTCTACCGCGGTAGAAGGGGATTTAGATAGACGTATACCCAACTAAGGACATAACTGTCTCGTTCATCCGTACCCTTCTCAGCCTCACGGGACTGTTTTAAAGGTCTTTATTCTAGTTCCCAATTATTCCATAGGACATTTATTCCGTCAACCTATTTATTCAAATACTCTAAAACTTGTTTGAGCTCCTCTGGGAGGTCGGAATCAAAGTGAAGCCATTCTCCTGTGGAAGGATGCTCAAATCCTAACTCTTTCGCGTGAAGAGCTTGTCCATTTAAATCAAGCGTTCGACGTGGACCATACTTTGGATCCCCGATGATTGGATGCTCTATATAATTCATGTGAACACGAATTTGGTGAGTACGCCCTGTTTCTAGAACACATTCGACAAGTGTATGTTCTTCAAAGCGGTCTAACACTTTAAAGTGTGTGACAGCATCTTTGCCACCTTCTACAACGCCCATCTTTTGGCGGTCTTTTGGATCACGCGCGATTGGAGCATCAATGGTCCCATATTCATGATGGATCACACCTTGAACTAGCGCTACATATTTACGTTCCACTGTTTTATTCGAAAGCTGTTCCGCTAAAGATGTATGAGCTTTATCGTTCTTTGCAACCATTAAAAGTCCGCTTGTATCTTTATCTATACGATGAACAATACCTGGGCGCATGACTCCATTAATACCTGATAAATCTTGACAATGATGTAATAGAGCATTTACAAGTGTACCGCCACTATGGCCCGCTGAAGGATGTACGACCATCCCTTTAGGTTTGTTCACTACAATCACATCTTCGTCTTCATATACGACGTTAACAGGAATGTCTTCTGGCATTACTTCCATTGGTTCTGGTTCTGGAATATCCCAGGATAAGACATCTCCTTCTTGACATTTATAGTTACTCTTCTGGTGCGCACCGTTAACCGTTACGAATTGATCCTTCACCCATGCTTGTACTTGAGCACGAGATGCATCTTCGCTTAAAGATGTTAATACTTTATCTAATCTCTCATTATGTTCTTCTTGTGTTATATGATGGGTGTTTAAACTCATTTTGTGCTTCCTTTCTTCCGTTCATCTAAAATTGTAGCTATAAAGACAAGCCCTACTCCGACAACAAGCGCAGAATCAGCTACGTTAAAAATAGGGAAATCATAGCTACCAATGTAAACATCAAGGAAATCTACGACTTCTTTCCTAAAGATCCGGTCGATAAAATTCCCAACAGCACCGCCTAAAATCAACCCAAGAGATATTCCAAGCAAGGGGTTATCTTTTGTATACTTTTGAATGTAATAAATCACAAAAGCAATCACGAATACTGTAATGATATAGAAAAACCAAAACTGTCCTTCTAGCATCCCCCATGCCGCTCCTTTGTTACGGTGAGACGTAATATAAAAAACATCTTCAATTACAGGGATACTTTCTAGCAATTTCATTTGTGTATCAATTATCCATTTCGTCAGTTGATCAATAAGTATGATCACAATCGCCAAAACGTAATACCACAAAACATGTTCCTCCGTTCTACACAAACTATTCCTTTAGCATTTTACCACACTTCTAAGAAACGTGCGCGAAAATCATTTCCCGCTAATAAAGTTTAAGGGGTAATGAAAAACCTGCCTCCGCCAAATGGCGAAGACAGGCAGTAAACGAATTCTTATGCTTTGTAGTGCTCTTCAACAACAGAAGCACAGCGTGGGCAAAGTTCTGGATGAGCTTCGCTTTCTCCGATTTCTTCTGAGACAACCCAGCAGCGCTGGCATTTCTCACCTGGGTGAGCTTTCACAAGAACAGATACGTGATCATATTCTTTAGCTTCTGCTGCTGTATCAGCAACTGTAGCTCCTGATACAATCAATAGTTGTTCTAAATGATCGACACTTTCTAGAAGCTGTTTTGTTTGTTCATCTTTAGGGACAACCGTCACATGTGCTTCTAGAGATTTACCAATTACTTTGTCAGCACGTGCTTCTTCTAGTGCTTTTAAGACATCGTCACGAACGCCCATGAAGTGATCCCACTTTGCTTTAAGAGCTTCATGATCTTTAACTTCTTGAACTTCCGGAAGATCCGTTAATTGAACACTCGACTCTTCTACGCCAGGAATGTGTTGGTACACCTCATCTGCTGTGTGAGAAAGGATTGGCGATAGAAGCTTCGTAAGAGACATAACCATTTCATAGTAAACCGTTTGAATACTACGACGACGGGCATCGTCTTTTGCTTCAATGTAAAGAATATCTTTTGCAAAGTCTAAGTAGAACGAGCTCAAATCGATCGTACAGAAGTTATGAACTGCATGATAGATGGTAGAGAACTCATATTCATCATAAGCCTTACGCACTGTGCTTGTTAGCTCTTGTAAGCGTAGGAACATATAACGGTCAACTTCTTGAAGATTCTCTTGCTCTACATAATTTGTCTTTGGATCAAAGTCATGTAAGTTTCCTAGCAAGAAACGGAATGTATTACGAATCTTACGATAAACTTCTGATACTTGTTTCAAGATATCGTCTGATATACGTACGTCTGATTGATAGTCTGCACTCGCAACCCATAGACGAAGGATATCTGCACCAAGCTGCTTCATCACTTTATCTGGAACAACTACATTCCCTACAGATTTACTCATTTTACGGCCTTGGCCATCAAGAGCGAAGCCATGGCTAAGAATACCTTTAAATGGTGCTTTTCCTGTTACAGCAACAGCTGTAGAAAGAGAAGAGTTGAACCAACCACGATACTGATCAGAACCTTCTAAGTAAAGGTCTGCCGGACGAGCAAGTTCATCACGTTCATGAAGAACAGCCTGATGAGAAGAGCCACTGTCGAACCAAACATCCATGATATCTTGTTCTTTCGTAAACGTCCCATTAGGGCTGTGCTCTGATGTGAAGCCTTCAGGAAGCAAGTCTTTTGCTTCACGCTCAAACCAAACGTTTGATCCGTGTTCACGGAACAAGTCTGAAACGTGTTGAATGGTCTCTTCTGTAATAATTGGAGTATTGTCTTCACCGTAAAATACAGGAATAGGAACACCCCACGCACGTTGGCGGGAAATACACCAGTCTTCACGGTCACGAACCATGTTGTAAAGGCGTGTTTCGCCCCATGCAGGCGTCCACTTCGTTTGTTTGATTTCTTCTAGAATATCTTCACGGAAATCTTTAATAGAAGCGAACCACTGGCTTGTCGCACGGAAAATTGTTGGTTTCTTCGTACGCCAGTCATGTGGATAAGAGTGCGTGATAAACGTTAAGTCTAATAAAGCCCCTACTTCTTTTAACTTTTCTGTGATGTCTTTATTCGCTGCATCATAGAACAAACCTTCATATCCAGGTGCCTCATCTGTGAAGTACCCTTTTTCATCAACTGGACAAAGGACTTCAAGTCCATATTGTTTACCTACCCAGAAGTCATCTTCCCCGTGTCCTGGTGCTGTGTGTACACAACCAGTACCAGCGTCTGTCGTAACGTGGTCACCTAGCACGACAAGAGAAGAGCGATCATAAAGGGGGTGCTGTGCTTCTACTCGTTCAAGTTCGCTTCCTTTATATGTCTTAACGATTTCTGGATTTGACCATTCAAGAGCTTCTGCAACTTCATCAATTAATTTCTCAGCAATGATATACTTACCACTATCTACTTTCACTTTCACATAATTCAATTCAGGATGAACGGCAATACCTTGGTTAGCCGGGATCGTCCAAGGTGTAGTAGTCCAGATTACAAACGTTTCATCTCCTTCTAAAACCCCGTTCGTTTCTTTAACATCAAATCCGACGTAAATAGAAGCAGATCGTTTGTCTTGATACTCAATTTCCGCTTCAGCTAATGCGGATTCAGATGAAGGACTCCAGTAAACTGGTTTTTTACCCTTATAGATATAACCCTTATTTGCCATAGTTCCAAAGACTTCGATCTGGGCAGCTTCGTAATCTTTATTCAACGTAATATATGGGTGATCCCAGTCACCGCGTACACCAAGTTGCTTGAATTGATGACGCTGGTTATCAACTTGTTTTAACGCATATTCAGCACATTTTTCACGAAATTCAGCGACCGTCATCTTCTTACGGTTAACTTTCTTTTTCGCTAGTGCTTGCTCAATCGGAAGGCCATGCGTATCCCAACCTGGTACGTAAGGCGCATGAAATCCTGCCATAGATTTATAACGTACAATAAAATCTTTCAATACTTTATTTAGCGCGTGACCCATGTGAAGATCACCATTGGCGTATGGAGGGCCATCATGAAGTACAAATAACGGGCGTCCTTGTGTACGCTCTTGTACCTTTTCATAAATGTTCATCTCTTCCCATTGTTGTTGCATTTTAGGCTCACGATTCGGAAGGTTCCCTCGCATAGGAAACTCCGTTTTAGGCATGAGCAAGGTGTCTTTATAGTTCATTAAACCGTTCCTCCTTCATAAGTTCAGCATAGTCAATTTGCTATAGACTGATACCTCTAAAAAAACAAAAAAGACCCTCTCATCCCAGAAGGGACGAGAAGGTCTCGCGGTACCACCCTTATAGATTAAAAGACATATGACGTCTTTAAAAATCCACTCTAGCATTCGTAACGTGAATGAAACGCCTCTATTTACAAACAAGATCAATAGAGGTACTCGAGGGTGATCTTCCAAAATAACATCTTACTCAGGCTTCCACCATCCCTGATTCGCTTGTGTAGATTATTTATTTCGTACTGTCCCTGTCACCATATGTGTATATAGATATAGTTCTGTTAATGAATTATATGTAAAAATAGCTTAAGCGTCAAGAATTATTTTCGGCTAGCTCTTTTTCATATTCTGTTTCTTCTTCGATCTCCTCATTGAACAGTTCATCCCAGTCATCAGTTTCTAACATGTCAAGCTGTGCTTCTACCATCATCTTTAGACGGGTACGGAACACTTTAGCTTGTTTTTTCAGTTCTTCAACTTCTAATGAGATTCGGCGAGATTTCGATAATGCTTCATTTATGATACGATCAGCATTTTTCTCAGCTTCTTTTAAGATAAGCTTCGATTCTTTGTTTGCGTGCCCCTTCACTTCTTCTGCTGTCTCCTGAGCCACAAGAATAGATTTATTCAACGTTTCTTCTATATTACTAAAGTGACCAAGCTTTTCTTCCAGCTGGCTTACTTTTTCCTCTAAGTTCTTCTTTTCACGAATAACTGATTCATAGTCTTTAATAACCTGATCAAGAAATTCATTGACCTCGTCTTCATCATATCCTCTAAACCCACGCGTAAACTCTTTGTTATGGATGTCTAATGGTGTAAGTGCCACTAGGGCCACCTCCTTTTATAAATAAATATACACATTTCTTCAGTAAGCTATAAATTCGACAAAACCTCACTAAATCCTTCTCATTTCCACAAGTATTCATGTAAATTTATCGAAAAAAGAGAGAATCATCTTTTTGCCCTCTACTTATTATTTTAACACAGCCGTCACAATTCGCCATTTATCTTTTTTTGTTTTACCCTCAATTTCTTTTACAACGCTACGACCTTTCCCTCTCAGTGATATAAGGTCCCCCGTTTCCAAAGTAAAAGAGGGATCTTCTACTGTGCGAAAGTTTACTTTAACGGCTCCCTTATCAATAAATAAACCAGCTTTTTGCCTTGAAATGTTGTAGATCTCTTTCACCATAACATCTAAACGGAGAGATGATACAGTTCCAGATTGCTCTTGCCACTCTTCTTGTGTTTCAAGAACTTCTCCTAAGGGACGTTCTTCAAACAAAACCCCAGCTTTTTTAATACCTGTCATATTCATCTTAACGTAATCTGCAATTTCACTTGCTAGAAGAATTTGAATATGGGTATCCGTTACGATTAAGTCTCCCAACTTATTACGTTTAATACCAAGAGACATAAAAGCTCCAAGCACATCCCTATGCTCAAGTGTAACGAACTTACTTGGATAACTAGCTTCTAATAAAGTCACACCAAACTCTTCATCCAGGGGATTCTCATAAAACGGGGCTAATATAAGGCGTTTACGTTCTGCCGTTTCATATCCCCCAAAATCCCTTAATACAAAATCTTCGTTATTACCAATAATAGAACGAAATATGTATTGCTCTCTTGGGTCAAGAAAGTCACTTACTTTCCTTTCATAGCGAGAAGCTACTTCGTCCTGCCATGATAGCACTTGGTCGATAAAGGGTTGTTCTTCTTTACGGAAATGCTGATAGATGTCCATCACATTCACCTACTTGATCTATAAAATAAGGATGTCTAACGAAAACTTCCTCTCTAATCATTAAGAGAAAAGCCCTCTTTAGACATCCCATAATCGGTTCATTTCTTATGGATTATACTAAAATATTATACAATACGGGTAAGCCGTATAGCTGAGCAATATTTAAAGCAAAAATCGCTACGATAGGCGAAATATCAATCATTCCAAGTGGAGGAATAATCTTTCGAAACGGCTCCAAATACGGCTCGCAAATCGCACTTAAAAATCGACCAATTGAAGAATCTCGTGCACCCGGGAACCAGGACATTAAAATGTAACCGATAAGCGCATAAAAATATGCTGAAAGCGCAAAGCTTAAAAATTCAAAAATGATCCCTATCAAATTGTCTACCACCTTTTCTCGTATTCGTCATCACTAGCAAACATTTCTGAAATGTTGCCAGAGACATCTACATTATCAGGCGTGCACAAAAAGGTTTGTGAGCCTAGCTTTTGCATATCCCCACCTATAGCATAAACGGTTCCACTTAAAAAATCTACAATACGTTTTGCCTGATGATGATCTACTCGCTGCAAATTAATGACAACCGCTTTACGATTGACTAGATTATCAGCAATCTCTTGTGCCTCATTATACGTTCTTGGCTCAAGCAGAACAACTTTTGAAGCAGGTTGTACACTTTTTAAACTGACTACATTTTGTTTTTTCTCTTCTTTCGTCTGAGCATCACGTTGCTTCGGATGATTTCTCTGGTCCACTTCTTCCTCATCAGCATCCACATATTCGTATTCGTATTCATATTCATCTTCTAAAGCGAAAATTTTCTTAACACTTTTCATGAATCCCATGATTTTTCACCTCTTTTATTGATCCTCACGACCGACTAACTTTGAGCCAATGCGTACATGGGTTGCTCCTTCTTCAATGGCAATCTGATAATCGTTGCTCATCCCCATTGATAATCCATGGCAAGGAGCATGGTCCCAACCTTTTCTCTCTACCTCTTCTTTTATTTCGCGTAGGTGGCGAAAAGTAGAACGTAACCGTTCTTCGTCTTCCGTATGAGGCGCCATCGTCATTAGTCCTTCTACTAGGATATTGTCATAGTTTGACAAACGTTCAATAAACGAAAGAACCTCATCAGGCGACAAACCGTGTTTGGACTCTTCACCACTAACATTAACCTGAACGAAACAAGAAATTTTTTGTTTAGCTCGCTTATGAATTTCTTTAGCTAAAGAAAGTCTGTCCAAGGAATGTATGGTCGTTATAGTATCAATAACATCTTTAACTTTTCTAGATTGTAAAGAACCGATAAAGTGCCATTTTGCTTCTGAGCCCATGGCATCAAATTTTTCTTGTAAACCTTCAGAACGGTTCTCACCTAAGTGTGTGATACCGGCATCTACTGCTTTTTTAGCACGTTCAATAGATACGTATTTTGTCACTGCTATGACCGTAACATCCGAGGAGTTCCTCCCGCTTCTTTCACAGGCTTGTTTGATCTCTTCTGTCACAGTCTCGACATTTTTCTTGATGTCCACGAAAAAATGTCTCCTTTCTTACTTTTTAAACCCAATAAAACCTAACATTCTACCGGTCTTGCCCTCATCTCTTCTATGGGAGAAGAATAAATGGCTATTTTGATATGTACAATATTCAGATACTTCAATATGGTCTTCTTTTATACCTGCTTGCATGAGTAATTCCTTGTGCATCTGCTGAAGTGACAATAAATACTTTCCATTTCCTTGCTCAATTACTGTCGGTTCAGAGCGAAATTGTTCAGGAATCTGATCTACCACAGCATCATCTACTTCGTATGCATCCCCGCCTATTGAGGGTCCTACTGCAACTCGAATGTGTCTTCTGTCGGCACCATACTTTTCTAAAGCTTCGATCATCTTAGGTCCCATGCTGGCTACGGTTCCTCGCCAACCAGCATGAGCAATACCAATCCAGTTATGTACTGGGTCAAAGAAAAATAATGGTACGCAATCCGCATAAAAAGCAGTAAGTAATACGTTAGGTTCGTTCGTAATTAGGCCATCACAATCCGGGATAGCGGTTTCCCTTGAAGTTGCACCTTTCCCTAAATCTTTCTTTGTAACACGTTTAATTTCTGTCTTATGAACTTGTTCCCCACCTACCCAGGATTCGAGTGGGAAATCCAATAATTGGGCCAGCGATTCTCTATTTTTTCTAATCGTATCTTGTTGATCAGGAACGTGCCAAGCCAGGTTGAACGAATCAAACGGAGCCTCTCCTGTACCGCCTATACGTGTCGTAAGCCCTACAGTCAATTCAGGATGAGGATACGTCCACTTCGTTAACTCCATATAAGAAGGATGTGTATGATGAAAGCTCTCCATGCTTCTTACCTCCAAAAAAATAATGGTTTCGTATATTTTATCACATTCTGTAGGAAAATTCTTGAGTGAATCCGCTTATTCTGGCTTTTCCGGGGGATATAATTCAGGACGTGTCACATTTTTAACTAATATAACATCTTCTCCTATAGTTAAGATCGAAGACCAAGGGATAACTAGCTCTTCATCTTTTCCAAATAACCCCATCATCTTTCCCTTTGTCCCAACTACGATTGCAAGAAGCTTCCCTCTATCTACATCAATTTCTAAGTCAGTCATATGACCAATTTTTTGACCATTCTCTACAGAAATAATTTCCTTTACTTGTAAATCAGATATCGTCACCATTCATGACACCACCTTTGTAGCTATTTTATGCTCAAGATGGCTTAATCTTCACCAGAATATATATTCAATAACCTTTAAATTAGACAACAGAAAAGGTCTAAGTACATTTCATGCGTACTTAGACCCATCCATTAGTCATACATTTGTTTGTTCATTTCCTTGATTGCAGCCTTTTCGAGACGAGAGACTTGAGCCTGGGAGATCCCAATTTCATCGGCAACTTCCATTTGCGTTTTTCCTTGGAAAAATCGCTTATTCAAAATCATTTTTTCTCGGTCGTTTAATCTTCTCATACCCTCTTGTAAGGCAATCTCATCAATCCAAATCGAATCCTTGTTTTTCTCATCACTTAACTGATCCATAACAAATATCGGGTCCCCACCATCATTATAAATGGGTTCGAATAATGAAACTGGATCTTGAATTGCATCAAGAGCAAACACAACATCGGAATGGGGAACTCCCATCTCCTCAGCAATCTCCATTGGTGTTGGTTCTTTAGACGTCTTACTCATGAGCTTCTCTCGTACTTGTAAAGCTTTATAAGCGATATCTCTCAACGAGCGAGAAACACGAATAGGATTATTATCCCTTAAGTAACGTCTAATTTCTCCAATAATCATTGGTACAGCATAGGTTGAGAATTTTACATTTTGACCCAAATCAAAATTATCAATGGATTTCATTAGTCCAATACAACCAACTTGGAAAAGGTCATCCACGTATTCTCCTCGATTGTTAAAGCGCTGAATAACACTCAGCACAAGACGTAAGTTCCCATTTACCAACACTTCTCTGGCACTTTCGTCTCCTGCTTGCATTTGCGTAAATAACTTACGCATTTCATCATTTTTAAGTACCGGTAATTTTGATGTATCGACTCCGCAAATTTCAACTTTATGTCGTGTCAAATCTATACCCTCCTCAGTGGAGCTGCTGTCAAAAAACAGTATCTCCTGGCGAGGGAAATTTATGCACGAGTGTCTTTTCATGTGTGGAAGCCTAACAGCTTTCTTACATGAGAATTAGCTATAAATCGCTAAAAAAAGAAGAACTAAAAAAATTTACAGTTCTTCTATTTTCACCGCATAAATCCATATCTTATGTATGGAAATAATGGAATATATGTAGTTGGATATCCATATAATCTTGAGTGGTAAACAAAGTTACAAAAAAAGAGACGAAAATGAACTCAATCATTTTCGTCTAATACATTATTCTTCTACACCATTTTATTAAACTCTTTCTTTAAACGACGAATAATTTTCTTCTCTAATCTTGAGATGTAGGACTGTGATATCCCTAACATATCAGCAACGTCTTTTTGTGTTCGCTCTTCTTCTCCGACTAGACCAAATCGTAATCCCATAATTTGCTTTTCTCTATCATTCAGTTGCTCTAAAGCTTTTAGCAACAATTTCTTATCAACGCTTGCTTCTAAATCTTTTGTAATAATATCCTCATCCGTTCCCAACACATCTGATAACAGCAATTCGTTTCCATCCCAATCAATGTTTAGTGGCTCATCAAATGAAACTTCACTGCGAATCTTATTATTTCTTCTTAAGTACATAAGAATCTCATTTTCTATACACCTAGAAGCATACGTAGCTAATTTAATCTTCTTTTCAGGGTTAAAGGTATTCACTGCTTTGATCAGTCCTATGGTTCCAATACTAATTAAGTCCTCGATATTAATTCCTGTATTTTCGAACTTGCGAGCTATATAAACCACTAACCTTAAATTTCGTTCAATTAAGATGGCTCTCGCAGCTTGATCCCCTTTCGTAAGCTTTTGCAAGAGTTCTGCTTCTTCTTCTTTACTAAGCGGTGGTGGAAGAGCCTCGTTTCCCCCAATGTAGTACACTTCGTCCGTTTTCCAGCCTAATTTGTATAAAAGTTTATACCACCATAATTGAACCTTAAGCTTCCATTTCCTCATAGTTCTCCTCCCCTTTTGTAAAACATTTATGCAGAGTCAACAGCAATTGACTTTAGTAAATGTGGATGTAACAAACATTGATAGCTTTCATCTGGTGAAAGTTGTCCAAATTGAATGCCAATCAGGACGCGATCTACCGTAATTGGATTATCTTCAATCGTTAGACGAATCCAGTCTGGTTTTAAGACAAGCATAAACTGACTCGCACCTCCCACCCCCTGATAAGGCACAATTCGAAATTTATCCGTCCATCCCTCAGGAATAAGTTCAAAATCAAGGGTTTGTTGAACTTTATGGATATTCTCCCACTCCTCTTCTTTAAACCACTCCTTCATAACTGCCTCATCACATATAATGACAGGTTGCTTCGTAATTGGATCAACAAGCTGATTTCCACTATCTACAAAAGATAAAAGTTGTTGTACGTGGTTATTGACCGAGATAGAAACAGGTAGAATTTCATCGTACTTAATTTTTTGGACAATAAGCTGGTCCATTCTACGTTTGGAGAAAATCCAAACAATAGGGAAACCGATTAGAACAAACAACCAGCTGACTCCGTCTCCAAACCCTGTTTGATACGTAACAATGACTCCACTCGAAACAAAGATCTGCTCATTTAAGAAGTAATAGAGTCCAAATAGCCCTCCACCAATCGAAAACGTCACAAAGTAGAATAAGAAAAGCCTTCTAGCAAACACTCGTACATTTCGGTAACCAAAAGAAGTGAATATAATAAGTAGTGAGAAAAGGCCTTTTCCAGCTGGCGTAGCCCATAAGGAAGATGGATAGAATAAGTTCAGCGGAACTAACAACGAAGCCACAACAGCACCAAGTGCTAATCGATACCGAGGGCTTCGTGACTTGGATAAACTATGTGTAAGAAGTAAAATCATCCAGTCTAGGAAAAAGTTCAGAAGCCAAACAGCATCCAAATAAATGGTCAACATTTCATCCCTTTCTCTTAGGAATTTCATCTGTTGCAATTTAGTATAGAAGAGATAGATAAAGAAGTCTGTCACATTATGAGAGGAAGTTAAAACTTATTTTTATAGATTTAAGCAGGTTTTGTCGGAAGGTTTTTGTGAATGAGAAGCATACATCTATTTAATACCTTTTACACTATTTGAAGAAAGTAATACTAGACTATTATCATGTGTGTATTCGTGAATAGGACAGGATTGTCGAAGACTCGAAGCTGAGAGAATGTTTCCGTTTGCTTTAATTGAGTGTAAGGTGGGCCTGGAAACCACTCGCTTTCCTGTGGGGAGCTGGTGAGCCTCCTCAGCCGGCACGCCGGCTTCCGGGGTCTCACCTATACTCTTCTGCCCACGGGAGTCTCGCAGTTTCCAGGCCCACCTTTACCATATAAGGGTGAACGAAAACATGCTAAATAGGGTGACTTCATCCCTCCTGATGCGACCTACGGGGCCGTTCACCTCTTTAAAACCGGGGCTTGCTCGGGGACTGCGAGACTCCCGCGGGGGAAGGAGCCTAGGGAAGACCCCACAGAGAGCGTGAACTTGCCCCATAAATTTGGACACAAATTCTTAAACTGCTTCTAGTATTTTTTGGCGATATTTGGTAGGGCTTTGCCCGTTTAATCTCTCTTTAATTCGTTTTGTATTGTAATAATGAATATACGTATCCATTTGTCTTTCAAAGTCTTTCATATTTTCAAATGACTTTCTATAGAGGAATTCAGCCTTAAAGATACCAAAGAAGTTCTCCATTACAGCGTTGTCATGACAGTTCCCTTTACGCGACATACTTTGGACAACGCCTTCTCGTTGTAAACGGCGTACAAATTGGGGCATTTGATAATGCCATCCTTGATCAGAGTGTAAGAGGAGATCATCGGATTCAGAAAGGGACTCAAAAGCGCTCTCCAACATGGTTTCCACAAGGGCATACGTCGGTCTGTATCCCCATGTATACGTTATGATTTCACCATTAAATAAATCTTGAACGGGAGAAAGATAAATCTTCTGTCCGAACAGCTTGAACTCTGTGATGTCAGTTGCCCACTTCTCATTTGGTTTTTCAGCCTTAAATTCGCGGTTTAACACGTTATCAGAAACCGTTCCTACTTTACCGCCATAGGAATAATATTTGCGTGCACGAACCTCGCATTTAAGATTGTCTTCCTTCATAATCCGAAAGACTTTTTTAGGGTTAACGAGATAGTTTCTATTTCGAAGTTCCATGTGGACGCGACGGTAGCCGTACAGACCATCATGTTCCTCAAAAATTTCATGAATCTCGGTTCTGATCTCCTCATCTGGATCTGTTTCATTCATCACCTTAACCTGATAATAAAACGTACTACGCGGGAGCCCGGCTATTTTACACAAGCGATCGGCAGAGTAGCCTTGTTTACGCCTCAGTTCGTCGATCGCTTCTACTTTGAATCGTTTCGAATGTTTCGGGTGTCGTGTTTTTGAACTAAGGCTCTCAACTTTTTTAAATAAGCAATTTCCATGTGAAGGAGTTCGTTTTCTTCCTGTAAATCCTCATAGCTCTTAGGCTGTTCGTTTTGAGAATCATGCTTCTTGTTAGTCATTTCTGGTTGCCCCTTTCCAGACCGATCAAGGGCTTCAGCTCCTCCTTTATCCCACTTCTTTTTCCACCTGGCGACCATTGAGTAGTCTGGGATTCGGAAGAGGGCTGAGGCCTCTCGAATGGAGTAATTCATGGTTTCGATAAATTGAATCACCCTCATTTTAAAATCTGGAGAGTAGCTTGGATAGACGGGAATAAATGCTTTTTCTTCATGATATTTGTAAAGTTTGACCCAGTAACGGATGACAGAATCATCCACGCCCACTCGGCCGGCTAACTGTCTGTAGCTCGTACCTCCATCTAAATATCTTTGAACCACATCGTGTTTAATGTATGGAGTAAATTTTTTCATTTTCTCACCTCATATTCTCGGATCAACTGTGTCCAAAAATATGGGGCAAGCTCAGCGACAGCGAACGAGGAGGCTTCCCAGCTCCCCGCAGGAAAGCGAGTTGTCCCCGAGCAAGCTCAAGCACTCATAATCGTAACGGCCCTTTTGACACTAAAGTGTCTCAGCTTAGAGTCTTCCATATACATCAAATACTATTAGAAAGCCTGATCAAAAATAAAAAGCCTACAGCAATATGCTGTAGGCTTCCTTCGTTATTGTCTTCTGTTTCGGTTACGGTTTCTCAAGAATGTCGGGATATCAAGCGTATCCTCTTCTTGTTGAGGCTTGTAACTTGGAGAAGATTGTTGTTGCTGCTGAGGTTGACTTGAAGCAGGGGCTTCTCGGCGTGGCTCAGGACGTTTTTTCTCTTGTTGAGGCTGCTGATTATTCAAACCAGGACGTGCCTGTGGTTTATTGCCTTGTAATTGACTTTCATCAAATCCAGTCGCGATGACTGTTACTACAATTTCATCTTTTAGATTCTCATTAATAACAGAACCAAAGATAACGTTTACTTCTTGATCCGCTGCAGACGTTACAATATCGGCTGCTTCTTGTACTTCATAAAGACTTAGATTTGCTCCACCTGTAATATTCATAAGAACACCATGAGCGCCATCTATGGATGTTTCAAGTAATGGTGAGGAAATAGCTTTCTTAGCGGCTTCTGCGGCTCGACTCTCTCCTGTAGCAATACCAATTCCCATAAGGGCAGACCCTTTATCAGCCATAATCGTTTTCACATCGGCAAAGTCTACGTTTATGAGACCAGGTACAGCAATTAAGTCTGAGATACCTTGTACACCTTGACGTAAAACGTTATCCGCTTCACGGAATGCTTCTAGCATAGGTGTGTTTTTATCCACAATCTCAAGAAGGCGATCATTTGGAATAACGATAAGAGTGTCTACGTTACTCTTTAATGAGTCAATACCTCCAGTAGCTTGTGTAGAGCGTTTACGTCCTTCGAAAGTGAATGGACGTGTAACAACACCAACTGTTAAGGCACCCAATTCTTTTGCGACCTGAGCGATGACAGGAGCAGCACCAGTACCAGTACCGCCGCCCATTCCTGCAGTAACGAAGACCATATCCGCACCTTGTAGGGCTTCCTCTAACTGTTCTTTACTTTCTTCAGCTGCTTTGCGACCAACTTCAGGATTCGCTCCAGCGCCTAAACCTCGTGTTAACTTATTACCTATTTGCATTTTTACTTCAGCTTTAGATAAGTTTAATGCTTGTGCATCGGTGTTGACCGCAATAAACTCAACACCTTGTACTCCATGCTCAATCATTCGGTTTACAGCGTTACTACCGCCTCCACCTACACCAATAACTTTTATGGTGGCTAATTGGTCCGTGCTCGTATCAAACTCTAACATTTTCCGTTCCTCCCACTTTGCAAGATTCCAAGATTCTGTATCTAGTACGATTTAAACTTCGATAGGATGGATGTTTAATCGAAGAAATATTTAATTAAATTTGCAACTTTTGATTCTTTTTGTTTCTTTGGTTCAGGTTGATGATCAGACTGACTTGGTTGTTTCTTTTGTTTCTTTACTTTCGGTTGTTCTGTTTCTTCTACAGTAACCGAAGGGAAAAGTTCTTTGCCTTGTATTTTCGCATTATGATAGGCAAATTGCAATATACCTACTCCTGAAGTAAATTGCGGTTCGCGTACCCCAATATAATCAGGTATTGCAATTCGAACGTTTGTTTGGAAGCAATCCTGAGCTAAATCTGCACAACCTGGCATCCCTACTAATCCACCAGTTAAGACATATCCACCTGGCAATTCACGATAACCCATGCGTCTTAGTTCACGCTCAGCGTATGCATAAATCTCTTCTAATCGTGCTTCAATCATATCAGATATCTGTAACTGATTAAATGATTGTTTCCGGTCACTACCAATTATAGAAACCTCAAATGTTTCCTCTTCTTGAGCATCATCAAAGAAGGCATGACCGTAATTTAGTTTTACATCTTCAGCTTCTTCTGTTGATGTTCTCATACCGATTGACAAGTCTTTTGTGACATTATCGCCACCTAATGAAATAACACTTGTATCTTGCAAGAACCCTTGTTCAAAAACAGAAATAGTCGTGCAACCGCCACCAATATCAAGAAGAGCAACACCAAGATTTTTCTCATCTTTAGATAAAGCAACAGCTCCAGAAGCTAACGGTTGTAAACATATATCGAGAACTTCTAAGTTAGCGCGTTCTACGCACTTCAAGATGTTATGTAGAACCGTCTTTGAACAAGTTATAATGGTTCCTTCCATTTCAAGACGAACACCAATCATACCGCGAGGATCTGTAATTTCATCTAATCCATCCACAATAAATTGCTTAGGAATAACGTCTACAATTTCACGTTCTGGCGGTACGGAAATGACCTGGGCTGCATCAATTACACGTGCAATATCTTCATTTCCAATTTCACGGTTTTCGCTCTGCACAGCTACAACACCATGACATGGCTGAAGTTGTATGTGGCTACCATTAATACCAACAACCACCCGGTTAATTTGCATCCCTACCATTCTTTCTGCCTGTTCTACAGCATTTCGTATGGATTGGACCGTTTGATCTATGTCTACAATGGCACCTTTTTTCATCCCATTAGAGGCTGCTGTGCCAACACCTATAATATTTAACGAATCATTCATTACTTCGCCTATGATTACTTTGATTTTTGATGTACCTATATCAAGGCTGACAAGTATATCATTGTTGTTCAAATCCAAGGCACCTCCTAAACTAAGGCATCTGATTAGTTCACATGTTACCGAATGTTCTCTTTAATCGCAATTCATTTCCGGCTACTTCTGTTAATTTAATCTTTTTGTAAAAGAAAGCCCAAAATGCTTTATACTCATCCGATTCAATATGAACCATCAGAAACTATTTACCTTATTCAACAAAAATAAGATAATTTCCTTTTATTTTCTTTCGTTTTTTTCAATTTCCTTCTTATTACTCCTACGGTCTACTATGTAGCGTCGGATAATGGCTATATTTTGAAATAACCTAACTCCAAATGCAAATACTGCTGCTAAATACAAATCGACACCCAATTGGACCCCAAGAAAAGCTAAGAAGGCTGCTAATATAACATTAAAGAAGAAACCAGAAACAAAAACAGCTTGGTCAAACTTCTTTTCCAAATGTGCCCTGATTCCTCCAAGTAAAGTATCAAATGCTGCTAACACGGCTATAGACAAATAGTTTGCATACTCTTCAGGAACTCTAATGTCAGATATAAAACCTAAACTAATGCCTACAATTAAAAACAATATCGGTAACCACATTATGTTTCACCTGTTTCTGTAGCATCTTCCGTTTCAAGATATTGAAGGTCTGGGGTTTGTTCATACTCTGGCAGAGTCAATTTCTTCCTTATTTCCATCGATACAGATAGATTCTCAATTACAAACATTTCAAGTGAATCACTTACTTCCATATAATTAAGCAGTTTCTCTGGATCCTCAGCCAAAACTTTAATTTTTAGAGGGAGCGGAGGAACTGGATGGTTATTAACGTAAGTCGTACCATTTACATCCCGAATAGGTGATAGATTAGTAATTCTTTCCTGCCCAATGGAAATGTCTTTAGCACCATAAGTATTTAACTCATTAATAAGCTGATGTAGTAGGGATGGCGACACAGTAGGATAGGTTTCTGCATACTCCAAATCCTGAAAGATTGGCTCTACTGTAAGGATTACTCCAGCCCCTTTTACTTCTGTAAGACCAGCTTTTAACTTTAAATTATTAAGAGATTTATTAAGTGTTTCTACCTTCTCGAAGTTTGATTGACCTTCATATTGAGCAATCATCTTATTTAAGTCTCGCTCTTTAGCTAACAATTCTTGCTGCGTTTTTTGTTGCTTCTGTAACTCGGTCCTAACTTCCCATAAATCACGAGTATCCCTAACTTTAGGTTCTTGAGTTGTCTGGAATTGTATGGCAACCATAAAGCCGACTAAAGCAAATACGAAGGAGAAAATGATTTTACTGCGAATGTTCATTTCAATCACCTTTCTCCTGTAAGGCGAGCATCCATATTGATGATGTCTTTCTTTTGAGTGGTAACTTCTACATTATCACTTAGTAGTTGGTCAACTACTCCACCTTTTAACGTTAAGCTAGGCATTAGAACATCAGGATTTCCGATTGCCGTAATGACAAACGGCGCAGGATGTTGAACACCATCAACAGAAACGACGGGTCCTACACAAGCTATATATGAATCTCGATATAGCCTTTGCCCATTAATAGCAATAGCATTTGCTCCTGCTGATAGCAATTCGTTTACAACTTTATGAATGTGACTATCGTGTACGATATATTGATTGACATTTTCTTCTGATGGTATGTAATCTGCATCTTTTAGCTGAATTTCAACACCTGTACCTTTAACCGGAAGTTCCCCTGTTAATTTTTGAAGCGTTTTTTTGTCTTGCACATAGTCACTTACTGTTTGTTCTTGATTGGCCAATTGATCTTCCATCTTTTGAATCTCAGACTTTTTCTTTTCGATGTCTTCTCGAATAGATTGATTTTCTTTTTCAATGTTAATCAATTGTTGCCTGTAATAATAATCTTTCTCAAGTTGTTTGTCAGTAAGCTGGTAGACTTGTGGACCCTGGTTGGTTTGTTGGTAACTAAACGCAACCAAGAATCCTGATACGAATAACACAAGGGAGAAAATGACGTGTCTACCGGTTAGCCTCATCGCTCTCTTCCCCTTCTTTCTCTTGTTGTGGATATTCTTCGAAATAAGCACCAACATCGATATGAATAATCCCTCTTTGTCCTGGTTCTAGCTGTGCAATAATAGAAGGATATGATCGCATGTTCTGAGAAAAATTCCGAATCGAAGCCTCCACTTCAAATCCATCGTTCATGTATAAATGAATTTTGTAAGGATTCTTATCACTTGGTGTCCACTGTACCTCCGAAATTAACTGAGTAACACTTGAAGGTAACTGTTGTAGTTCTCTTGTCATTTCTTCTAAATAAGATTGACGCTCGAATCCAAGTAATAAAGGAGCATCACCATGAGGGTTCTTTAATTTCTGATCAGTCAATTCCTCACCCGTTTCTAAAATCGGGTAATAGGAACCTTCTCTTTCTACATACCCTACTCTCTGGTATTCCTCAATCTTCATTTCAACAGTGGAAGGGAAATGCTTGTCAACTTGAACCGCACTTATTTCTTCATGTTGTTCAATCTTTTTGGCTAAAGCTTCTCGATCTACTTTCCAGTAATTATCTTCTCCTGGAGTTAATCCACTTAAGGAGAGAATCATGTCCCGATCAACATGATCGTTCCCTGTTACCTCAACAGACTTTACTTCACTCAATGAAGATTGCAAGTAAATGATGATCGCAATAAGCAAAAAGAAAAAAGACAAGTACATAATCAAGCGTCGATTCGACTTCTTTCTTCTGGATTCTTTTAGTTTCGGTATCCGATCTTCAATAGAAACGATTTTCTTTTCAGCCATGGAAAATTCCCCTGCCCGGTGTTTTCAATTACATAAGGAAACGGCATACGAGATGCCGCTATTATGCATAGGAAAATTATATCACAAATCACTTGATTTTTCGTGATTTTTCTGTATCTATGTGCCAACAATTTCTACTTCTGTATGCAAATCCACACGATACCTCTCAGCAATCGTTTTCTGAATGTGAAAAATTAATGCCAAAACGTCTTCATAAGAAGCATCTCGAGTATTAACGATAAAGTTTCCGTGTAACTCAGAAATTTTAGCCCCGCCTATTTGATATCCCTTTAAACCAGCTTCTTCGACTAGTTTTCCTGCGTAAGTTGGAAGAGGGTTTCTGAATATACTTCCAGCACAAGGGTCCCGCCAAGGTTGCGTTTCTCTACGGTAATCTTTGTAATTCTTCATTTCAGACATTAATACTTCCTTGTTTTCCGGTTCCAATTGAAATTCAGCCTCTACACATATACCCGGCTTTTCAGTTTGTAAAACCGATGTACGATAAGAGAATTTCATTTCATCTTTTGTTAGCCATTTTAATTGTCCATCAATAGTTAACACACGAGCTTTTGTTAAAATTTGAGAAATATCTGCACCGTGTGCACCAGCGTTCATGTAAACAGCTCCTCCTACACTACCTGGGATTCCTCCTGCAAACGTTAAGCCTCTAAGTCCTTTACGACTCAATACTGTTGCTAACTTAATGATTGGATAACCTGCAGCCACTCGAATCCTGTTTCCTTCAAGTTCATGTAATTCATCGAAATTAGTACCTAGCTTTATAACGGCCCCTCTGATCCCTTCATCAGGAATTAATAAATTCGAACCGCGGCCAATAACACGATAAGTTACACCATGTTCATGTAAGACATCTAATGTATGCTTTAAACCCTCTACTGAATAAGGCTCTATGAATAAATCAGCTGGACCACCAATCTTAATCGTTGTATGTTTACTTAAAGGTTCATGTAGTGATACTTTTCCTACCTGTTGTTTTTCTAGAATGGTTAGAATTTCTTGCATCAATCTTCCTCCTTACAACGACTGACTCCATCACTGCCTTATCAAACTAGCTATTCATACTTGTTAGGTTTACTATACATTCTACATCATTATCCAACAGATGTGACAGTTCTATAAAAAATTATGAACGATACACGATTCGGCTCGTTCCCCTATAAATTGGGGGTCGTAGGTGTAGTGGATAAGAAACATTTCAAGAGGTACAATGAAACCTTTTCGACATATATAACTTTATTAATATAGTTACTTAAAGAGGCATCAAATTGCATAAAAAAAGCCATCCCTCTTGGATGGCTTTCATGTTATAGCTTAGCGTAACGACTAATGTTTAGCAAGATCCCTACAGAACAGAGTGTCAAGGTTAATGAGGAACCTCCATAACTTAAGAATGGTAAGGTGATCCCTGTAACTGGCATTAATCCTGTTACTACACTAATATTAATCATGACTTGAATTGTGATCATTCCAACGATCCCTAATGCCAGTAAGCTACCGAAAGTATCTGGTGCGCTTAAAGCAACCCTTATGCCTCGCCACAAGAGCAGGAAAAACAATAATAATACTAGAGTCCCCCCAATAAATCCGAGTTCTTCGGCAAGTATAGCAAAGATAAAATCCGTTTGAGGTTCCGGGAGGTAATAAAATTTCTGTAAACTCTGTCCGAGCCCAAGACCCATTAGACCACCAGGGCCAATGGCATACAAAGATTGTATAATTTGAAACCCAGCTCCAAGAGGATCTTCCCAAGGATTTAAGAAAGCAGTAATACGCTGCATGCGGTATGGTGCAGAAATAATAAGCCCAGCAAATCCGGCTAATCCCAGTACACCTAGTCCCACAAAATGAGCAATTCGTGCTCCAGAAACAAAAATCATCAGCATACAAGTTCCAACTAATACTACTCCAGTTCCAAGGTCTGGCTGCAACATAATGAACCCGAAGGCTACCATAACAAGTGATAAAGACGGTAGGAAACCCTTCGTGAAAGAAGTAATCTTCTTTTGATGATCAGCCAGATACCTAGCCAAGAAGATGATTAAACCAAGTTTCATAAATTCAGATGGCTGAATACTGAATGCCCCTACTCCAATCCAACTTCTTGCTCCTCCCCTGACCATCCCAACGCCAGGGATTAACACAGCTACAAGTAATATAAAGCAAATAATTAAAAGTGTTTTAGAGCTATTCCTCCATGTAAGGTATGGAATATTCATAAAGCCAAACATTGCTACGATCCCTGCACCTGCGAACAATAATTGACGCTTTGCAAAGAAAAAAGAATCATCAAATTTATAAGTTGCCCATATAGCGGATGCACTATAGACCATAATAACCCCTATTAAGAGTAGTGAGAAAATGGCTATAATGAGCAACAAATCTGGTGCTTTATGCAACTGTTTTGTCCGACTCTGCAACATAAATTGGCCCCCTTGGTTCAAGCAGAACGTTGGGGGCCATATGAAATATAGTAAGACAAGCCCCCTACTCTAATGTATGCACGGCTTTTACAAACATGTTTCCTCTTTCTTCAAAAGTTTTATATTGATCCCAGCTTGCACATGCCGGAGAAAGAAGAATAACATCTTGTTCAGCAGAGATACGATAAGCTTCTTCAGCTGCTTGCTTAACATTATCGACCATAAGTATAGTCTCTATTCCATTTTTAGTTCCAAATTCACGAAGCTTTTCACCTGTTTCCCCAAACACTACCATTGCCTTGACGTGCTTCATTAAAGGGGCTAACTCTTCAAAGGATTGCCCTCGATCTAATCCACCAGCAAGCCAAATGGTTGGCTCAGAAAAGGCATTAAGCGCTTTTTGAGCAGCTAACATATTCGTTGCTTTTGAATCATTAAAGAACCGGCGACCTTTGACATCTTTCACATATTGAAGTCTATGCTCCACTCCTGTGAATGTAGTTAAAACCTTACGAACCCCTTCAATTGTGGCTCCTGCTAATAGGGACGCAGCGATCGCCGCCATCGTATTTTCCAGGTTGTGTTCGCCCTCTAATAGAATATCATCCTGTTTCATAATGAATGTATCCTTATAGAAAATAGAGGTACCATCTGTCCATACCCCTTCAGGTTGTTTAGAAAGAAGGGAAAACGGAATGGTTTGAGCTTGTGTTTTTTGCACAAGTGCACGCACTTCTATGTGATCTGCATTATAAACCGCATAATCTTGAGGGGTCTGATTAGTAACGATTTTTGCTTTTGATTGCCCATAATGTTCCATCGTTTTATGGTAATCCAAATGCGCTTCATACAGATTTAAAAAGACAGATACATTTGGCTTGAACGTTTCAGTTCCAAGTAATTGAAATGAAGACAATTCCATAACCATTGTTTCTTCAGGGATTGTATTTTGAGCAACTTCACAAGATACTTTTCCGATATTCCCTGCAAGAGCGACAGGTTTTTTGCTTCTTTTTAGCATTTCATACACAAGTGTCGTAGTCGTTGTCTTTCCATTAGAACCTGTTATAGCAACAATCGGGCCTTCATGAAGCATATAGGCCAATTCAACCTCAGTTACCACTGGAATCCCTCGTTCTGTCGCAGCTTCAACTATAGGGTTCGTATAAGGTATGCCGGGATTCTTCACAACATAATCTACGTCTTCTAACACACTTAGAGGATGTCCTCCTGTAATAACCTCAATCCCTTCATGATGAAGAGATTGAGCTTGAGGATTTTCGGGGAATGGTTTCTGATCATTAACCCTAACCGATACCCCACTACTGTTAAGAAGTTTAGCGGCAGCTTCCCCAGATTTAGCAAGCCCGAGCACGAGCACTTGATTATAAGGAAATGATGTTAACTTATTCAATTGATCCACACCTCAATATAGACGCCTAGAGCGGCAAATAGTAAACCTACAAGCCAAAACGTTGTTACAACGCGCCATTCTGACCAGCCCATAAGTTCATAATGGTGGTGAAGCGGACTCATTTTGAAGACACGTTTACCAGTTGTCTTGAAAGAAATAACTTGAATAATAACGGATAATGTTTCGAGAACGAATACGCCCCCAATAATGACAAGTAAGATCTCTAACTTTGTTAAAATCGCAATGGCTCCAATAGCACCACCTAATGCCAGGGAACCGGTATCACCCATAAAGACTTTCGCAGGATGGGCATTGAATACAAGAAATCCTAACAAAGAACCAACAATGGCAAGTGTGAATACAGCGATCTCAAACTGAGGAACACCGTGCCAAGCTAAGATTCCAAATGCTCCAAATGCAATTGCAGCCGTACCAGCTAACAAACCATCGAGGCCATCTGTTAAATTAACAGCATTCGATGAGCCTACAAGCATAATTACGATTAGAAGGGCATATCCCCATCCAAGATCAACTTGAAAGTCTGTACCTGGAATTCCGATATAAGTTGGAAAATCATGACGTCTTAAAATAATATAAAAAACAGCTGCAATAAATAATTGACCTACCATTTTTTGTTTGGATGTTAACCCAAGGTTACGTTTCATGGCTACCTTAATAAAGTCATCCAGAAATCCTAGAAGACCATAACCAATTAAAACAAATAACAATAAAAATACTTCAAAGTTCATTGGATCTGGGTTGAACTTCGATGTCATCACCAGCGTAGTAATAGAAACAGCAACAAGGATCATTAAACCACCCATCGTAGGTGTTCCTGATTTTTTCTGGTGAGATTTCGGACCTTCATCTCGAATAGATTGACCAAATTTCAAACGACGTAAGAATGGTATAAATATAGGTGAGATGAGGACGGTAATTAAAAAGGCTATTGCCATAGTGATTAATAGTACTTGTTCGTTCATTGTGCTCCTCCTTTAGATCTGTAAACCGTCCGCTTAAATCTTTTAATCTGTAAATTCTTCTACAAAACTTTCAAAAGCCATTAAGCGAGAAGCTTTTAATAATACAATTGTATCTTGCTGCAACATGGGTTGAACGACTGCAGAAACATCCTCTTTGGTTGAATAAGAATAGACATCCAGATCTTCATGGTGTTTCTTTACTTCCTCTGCAATCACAGCTGATTCATCCCCTACTGTTATAAGAACATCAATGGATGAATCGATTGATGGAGCCACAGAACGATGCATTTCTTCACTTTGAGCCCCTAATTCAAATATATCGCCTAAAATAAGAATCTTGCGCGAATATTGATTTAAATCTTTAATTACCTCAATGGATGCACGCATTGAAGTCGGGGAAGCATTATAGGCATCATTAACAATATGTGCTCCATTCTTCCCTTCTATTAGTTCAAAACGCATCCCTGTTAAAGTCATTTCGTTCAAACCTTGTTGAATGTCAGAAGGGTCCATCCCTAATGCTTTTCCGATTACAATTGCAAAACTGGCATTTTTTACATTGTGCTTCCCTAACAAATGAATCGAGTAAGATTCCCCATCATTTATTGTGAATGTTGTAGTAGATCCGCTCATTTGAATGTTTGATAAGAAACATTCATTCTTTTGATCAAACCCACACGAAACGACACCTTCTCTTGTGTGAAGAGGTGCCAACAATGGTTCATCTCCATCTAACAAGAGTGTGCCCCCATCACGAAGACCTGCAAGTATTTCCGATTTCGCTTGAGCAATTCCCTCTCTAGACCCTAAAAACTCAATGTGAGATTCTCCTATGTTTGTGATGACTGCAAAATCCGGCTCGGCGATAAAGGAAAGGTTCTCAATTTCCCCAAAGTGATTCATACCCATCTCTAATACAAGCACTTCAGTTGAAGCCGGCATAGCAAGGATCGTTAGTGGTAGCCCTATATGATTATTGAAATTCCCATCTGTCTTGTGAGTTTTGAATGATGGAGCTAAAACAGCATCAACAAAATCTTTCGTTGTTGTCTTTCCATTTGAGCCCGTTACCCCGATAACTTTTGGGTTAACTTCTTTTCTGTATACATGGGCTAATTGCTGTAAGCCTATAATTGTATCATCCACAAAAAACAAAGGAAAATCGTTTGGGACATAGGACGGAACATCTATTTTCTCATCCCACAACGCAGCAACGGCCCCTCCTTCAATGGCATCTTTTAAAAACTCATGGCCATCAAAGCGGTCTCCTCGTATTGGAACAAACAAACCTTTATCTGTTTTTTTACGCGTATCGGTAAATACATTTTTTATTTCGATTGATTCAGAGGCAACCCCTCTAGCAGAGGGGAAGTGACGATGAATCCATTCTGTTGTCATCTTCATTAGTAATAATAACTCCTTTATTGTTTGGCCTTAATACACTCAGCCGCTACTTCACGGTCGTCAAAATGATGAGTAACCCCATTTACTTCCTGATATGGTTCGTGACCTTTACCAGCTATTAAAATGACATCTCCGGCACTTGCCTTATCCACGGCGAATTGAATGGCTTCTCTCCGGTTAACAATCGTTGTATGACTATTCTCTTTCACTCCACTTTCCATATCTCGAAGAATGGATTCTGGGTCTTCACTTCTAGGATTATCAGAAGTGAAAATCGCTTCTGTTGCATACTTAACGGCTACTTGGGCCATTAGTGGTCGCTTCGTCTTGTCTCTGTCTCCCCCACAACCTACAACAACGTAGATCTTTTCTTTAGCAAAGGATTGAATGGTTTCCAACACATTCTCTAAAGAATCAGGAGTATGTGCATAATCTACAATAACCCCATATTCTTGACCAGCTAGCACAGGCTCAAAGCGTCCGCTCACACCTTTAGTTGCTGATAACGCTTCTTGAATGGTGTTCAGTTCTACTCCAGATACCCATGCTGCACTTGCAGCCGCTAACATATTATATACGCTGAACTTCCCGATTAAAGGACTATGAATCTCTTTCTCTCCAGTGGGAGTGCAAAGGGTAAAGGTGGTGCCACTCGCAGATAGGTTTACGTTTTTCGCTGTTACATCTGCTTCTTGGTTGATGCTATATGTAAGAACTTCTTGAGAAGTACTTTTACAAAACGCTTCATAATATGGATCGTCTTTATTCACTACTCCAAATTTTGGTTTATTAGAATCATAACCATTTCCAAGTTGAGCAAAAAGAAGTGACTTGGCACGCAAGTAATCATCCATATCTTTGTGATAGTCCAGATGATCCTGACTTAAATTGGTGAATACAGCAATATCGAAATCCGCCCCATGAACTCTCCCTAAATCAAGCGCGTGAGAAGATACCTCCATAACAGCAGTATCCACACCTTCATTCGCCATTTCTCCAAAATGCTTCTGTAAAAACAACGAATCAGGTGTAGTGTTTTTCACTTCGTATTCCTTGTCACCAATTTTCATTTGGATTGTACCGATCAAGCCGGTCTTCTTATTTTGATGTTTAAATATAGATTCTACTAAATAAGATGTAGACGTCTTACCGTTGGTACCTGTAATCCCAATTAATCTGAATTGTTGTGTAGGATTTTGATAATAACTGTTTGCTAATTTAGCCATTGCTTTTGATGTATCACTTACAAGGATGACCGGTACGGACACATCTAAAGGGCGCTCTGCTACAATTACAGCAGCACCATTCTCCTCCGCTTGTTTAGCAAAATCATGCCCATCTACTGTAAAACCATTTATACAAATAAATAAATGACCAGGGTCAACAAGTCTTGAATCCATTTCTATTCCAGTGACCGTTACATTGTTGATGTCCTTTGTAGTTTGATAGACGCTTAATGTCTGTAGTAATTGACTTAACTTCATGTAAGGACTCCTTACTATTAGATTTTCAACGTATATTATAGCAGACAAGACCCTGGTTCGCGATTGTTCTTTAGTGAGAATGATCAGATTGACCTTCTTGAGGAGCCTCCTCTGCTAAAAATAGTCGAATTTTAGAACCCTCTTCTACCTTAGTTCCTGCTTTTGGAGCTTGATCTACGATATAATTACCCGTTCCGCTCGTTTCAATAGAGAGGTTCACCATATATTGAGTTAATTCCTTCTTTTCAAGTCCAATTAAATCCGGAATCTCAACTAGAGGCTGATCTGGCCATTGGACTTCTTTCTCTAAACCATCCGTCCTAGGTTCCACCCCCATGGCACGAAGGCTGTCACCCATAATGTTTCCAACAATAGGAGCAGCTACTACACCACCAAATTGCACTGTGTTCTTCGGATTATCGATAGCTAAATATACCACAAGTTCCGGGTCATCAGCAGGTGCAAATCCTATAAATGAAACAATATGATTGTCTGTCATATATTTTCCATCTGGGCCTACTTTTTGAGCTGTCCCTGTTTTACCTCCGACCCTGTACCCTTCTACATAAGCCCCTTTTCCTGTTCCAAGCGCCACAACACTCTCAAGAGCCTCTCTTACTTTAGCTGATGTATCTTCAGATATAACACGTTTTTTCAAAGTTGGTTCTGCTTGATCAACAGCCTCACCGGTGATTGGGTTAATCCATTCTTTAGCGATGTATGGTTCATATAAATACCCACCATTTACTGCTGCAGCTACAGCTGTTACTTGTTGGATCGGTGTTACAGAAACCCCTTGGCCAAAAGCAGTCGTTGCTAACTCTACAGGTCCTACTCGCTCTTCTTTGAACAAGATCCCATTCCCTTCACCTTGAAGATCAATGCCTGTTTTCGTGCCAAATCCGAAATCTTTAATATAGCTAAATAAACGTTCTTTACCTAGTTCCTGACCTAACGTTACAAACCCTGGGTTACAAGAGTTCTGGACAACTTCTAAATAGCTCTGACTTCCATGCCCTCCCCTTTTCCAACAACGAAGCCTCGCTCCATCTACTTCAATAGAGCCACTGTCATGAAAATGATCCTCTTCCAGATCTACAAGGCCCTCTTCTAAAGAAGACGCAAGCGTGATGATTTTAAAGGTAGACCCTGGTTCATAAGAACTCCATATCGGAAGGTTACGGTTGTACACTTCTTGAGGTACATTTTGATAGTCTTCCGGATCAAACGTAGGTCGACTAGACATCGCTAGTATCTCTCCAGTATCTGGATTCATAGCAATCGCAATTGCCCCATCAGGATTATATTTGGCTTCTGCGTTATCAAGCTCCCGTTCAATAATCGTTTGTACTCGATCATCAATGGTAAGCTTTAAGTTATACCCGTCTTTTGGTGGTTCGTAAACATCAGCTATATTAGGAAGACGTCCCCCTTTGGCATCAGAGTAGAAAGAAAGCTGACCTTCTTCTCCTTTCAGCTGCTCGTCATAATACAATTCAAGCCCCATTAATCCTTGGTTATCAATGCCGCTAAAACCCAGTACATGGGAAAGATACTCCCCTTTTGGATAATGACGCTTAAAATCTTCTGCAATGTAGACACCATCTAAATTCAATGCACGTATAGCATCTGCTTGCTCTTCAGAGATTTTACGACCTTCCGGATGTAATCGTTCAATCATACTCACTTTTGTTACGTGTTGGTATGCCTTATCTATAGGCATATCCAGCACTTTGGCTAGTTTTTCTGCTGTCTTTTGAGGCTCTTTAATTTGTCTTGGAACAACCATAACAGATGGAGCCGAAACGTTTTCTGCTAAAACGACCCCGTTCCGATCTAAAATATCTCCTCTTTCAGGTTCAAAAGGAATATCTCGGCTCCATAAATTTTTTGCCTTGTCCATTAATTGGTCTCCCATGACAAATTGCACATACCCTAAGCGGGTTATAATAATAGCTAGTACAACTCCTGCCAAAAGAAAGACAGTGACCAATCGTTTTCGTAACGTCACATTGGATACTCGTTTCATGGTACATCTCCTTTACGTCCATGGTATGCTTGTATCCATTTTATGAGTTCAGAAAATCGATTAGAACACTGTCTTTGTCACCGTTTATTGTTCCTCATCTGAAGTATTTTCTTCATCCTTTGCTTCTTCTGAGGATCCTTGTTCTTCTTTTTGCTGCATTGATCGCTCTGTTTGTTCCTCGAGCGACTTGTCAGAAGGTTCTTCATTCGGACCAGTTAGTTCCACAACGAGATACCCTCCTTCTTGTATGGAAGCCCCCGGAGTAACACTTTGCTTCCGAACAAAACCATTTCCAATTGAATCCACACTAACGTCCATTACATCTCCAAAGGTAAGCACATCTCGAAGCGCCCAACCTGACATGTCAGGCATTTTAGTTGAATCTGATGTAACTAAGAAAATCTTCTCATTGGATATGACCTTCGTTCCTCCATGTGGGAACATCTCTTTCACTTCACTTCCATCTCCTAGTACTACAGGGGTCAATCCATCCTTTGTTAGTGCTTGTTTTGCTTTGTCGATAGAGTCTCCTGTGTAATCCTTAAGAGACTTCGATTCTACAGAAAGCTCTTCTTTATTTTCAGTAGGTTTGATGTTCATATAGTGCAGACTATTTTCCATCACTGTTTTGAAAATATAAGAACTTGGTTCAGCTTCATATTCAGTTGCTTCAAGGTCTGGTTGTTTCACTGATACATACATCATAAGCTCAGGATCTTCCTTAGGGGCCATGCCAAGGAAAGATAAATAATAGTTCCCGTGACCACCTAAATATCCTCCACTTTCAGGATTTGGTATCTGAGCTGTACCAGTCTTACCTGCAACTGAGTAATTAGCAAGATTATAGAAGTTCACCCCTGTACCGTGTTCACCTGTTACTACATTCCCCATCAATTCCCGCATCTTTTTAGCAGTATCTTCACTGATCGGTTCTCCGGCTACTTTAGGCTCCTTCTTCTCTAAAACATCCCCTGATGAAGGGTCTGTTACTTGGGAGACCACGTAAGGTTGCATCATTTTCCCATTATTAGCTACAGAAGTGGCAGCTTTCATTTGTTGAATTGGCGTAAATGTTGATCCTTGTCCAAATGCCGTTGTAATGACTTCGCTGTCCCATTTGTATACAATCTGTCCTGCTTGCTCTCCAGGAAGGTCAATCCCTGTCTTTTGGTCAAGGCCGAACGCTTGTAAATAGTCCATATACGTTTCAGGACCCATCTGTTCCCAAACTAATTTGGCAGCAGCTACGTTTGAGGATCGTTCAAAGCCTTCATCATAATCGATGATCCCCCACCCATCACGTTTGTGGTCACTAATATAATTGCCAGCCTCATTGTACACATATCTACCTGACTTATACGTATCAGATCCGTTATACACACCTTCTTCCATAGCCGCAGCGTATGTGAAGATCTTCATTGTAGAACCAGGTTCATATGGAGAGGCAATAACATCGTTGTACCAATTGCCAATATCTTGTCTTTCATTTGGGTTAAAGCTTGGCCTGTTCCCCATTGCCAATACTTCCCCTGTCTTAGGATCCATAACTATGGCTGTTATTTTCTTAGGACTATATTCCTTCACAACGTGATTCATTGCATCTTCAAGGAATGTCTGGATTTTTTGATCGATCGTCAGCGTGACATTAGCACCGTCTTCTGGTTTCTCAAAAACTTCTTCAGGGTTTAGTAGTTTCATATTATATTTGTCTCGCTTGTAAGAAATGGATCCGTTTGTCTCGGATAAATAATCATCCATCTGTTCTTCAATTCCCATCATGCCATTGATCTCTTCACTATCTCCTTGGTTTTGTGCGAAGCCAAGTACGTGTGATGCGAACATGCCATTAGGGTAGTACCGCTTCGCCTGTTGCTTAAAGCGTATACCTGGCAGGTCCAATCCCTCTATCTTCTCACGGGTTTCCTGAGATAGATAACGTCCGTTTGCTCCAAATTCAACTTGGAAAGGATCTTCTTTCGTTAGCCGCTCATATACATAAGACTCTTCTAAACCTAAAATAGGAGCCAGTTGTTCAGCCGTTTTTTCCGGGTTCTCAACATGTAATGGCTCCTTTGAATCTTTTGAATATTCTTCATCAATAATGGCATATACACTATAAGTCGGACGGTCGTAAGCGAGCGTCATTCCATTACGATCAATAATCTTCCCTCGATCAGCCTCGATTGTATAGGAACTCGTTCGCTTTTGATCAGCCCAATCTTGTAGCGATACCCCTTCAATTTCACCTGTCGCCTGAATATAAGCGAAACGGCCGAATATAATCATGAAGACCAACATAAATCCAAGCATGTAGAGCTTCGCCATTCGGTGAGTTGTTCGATTTTTCTTCATAAATCCCTCGTCCCCTTATTCGTTACCGGAAACTGATTTAGCTTGTTTAACTTTTGATTGACGGATTTCAAGACCGTTTTCCTTCGCGATCTCCATGATACGCTCAGGGTTTGATAATTCTTTAATTTTGTATTGAAGATTTTCATTCTCAAGCTGCTGTTTGTTTATGTCTGTGTCCAAATGTTGAACATCACGATTAATTTGATCAATCGATGATGAATAAGAAACCACGACTACACTAAAAAGGATCGCTAGACTGCTTACTACTGTGTATAAGAATTTTTCACCAGGTGTAATCCATCTCTTTTTATGTACCTGGACTTTAACCTGCTTTTGACTCTGGCTTTGCTCTGTTGTTTCATGTTGGTGCAATTGTTTCGCTTTTTCTGCACTCATTCATTATTCCACCCTTCCCATGGACGTATTTTCTTAGCAACTCTTAATTTCGCAGATCGAGCTCTTCGGTTTTCTTCTAATTCTTCTTCACTTGGAATGATTGGCTTTCGGTTCACTAATTCAAACGGAGGCTTTTGGTCCTCAGGAATAATTGGAATGCTTTTAGGTAGCGGTGGATTACTACTCCACTCTTTAAACGTTTGTTTACATATACGATCTTCTAAAGAGTGGAAGGTAATAACAGCTATTCTGCCTTCCATTGCTACCATTTCAGCCGCTTGTTTTAAAGCGTCTTCAAAAGCTCCTAACTCATCATTTACAGCAATGCGCACTGCCTGAAAAATCCGCTTTGCTGGATGACCACCTTTCCTTCTGGCCGGAGCTGGAATCGCCTCTTTAATAATGTCCACTAGCTGTGTAGTAGTTTCAATTGGCGCTTCCTCACGTTTCTTCTCAATACCTCGGGCAATTTGTTTGGAGAATTTCTCTTCTCCATACTTAAAGAAAATTCGGACAAGGTCATTATAATCCCACTCGTTAATGACTTCATAAGCGCTAAGTGGCTGTTCCCTGTTCATCCGCATATCTAAACGTGCATCCTGATGATAACTAAATCCTCGCTCATCTTCGTCAAGCTGCGGAGAAGATACCCCTAAGTCAAAAACAATGCCATCTACTTCTTCAATTCCAAGGTCCAAAAGAGATTGTTTCAATTCCCTGAAATTCGCATGTACAAAAGTAATTCGGTCTTCGTAGGGAGCTAAACGTTCTTTTGCAGCGCTCAAGGCTACCTCATCCTGATCAAAAGCAATAAGCCGACCTTCTTCACTTAATTGAGATGCTATACGCTCACTATGTCCCCCACCACCGAGTGTACAATCGACATAAATACCATTCGGTTCTACATTTAATCCAGTGACGGTTTCTTCCTTCAATACTGTAATATGGTCAAACATACTTTCATTCCTTTTTTGTTAGATTCTCTTGTTGTTATATTATTTGCTAAATATCAAAATCCATCATGTTCTCGGCGATTTCCGCAAAAGAATCTTCAGATTCCTCAAAATACGTCTCCCAATCTTCTTTAGCCCAAAACTCAACTCGATTAGAAACGCCAATAACTATACATTCTTTTTCCAGTGCTGCATACGTCCTCAAAGGGGCAGGAATATTAATTCTTCCTTGCTTGTCTACTTCACACTCAACTGCACCTGAAAAGAAAAATCGAGTAAACGCTCTAGCATCTTTCTTTGTTAGTGGGAGCTTCTTTAACTTCTCTTCGATGACGTTCCACTCGGAAAGCGGGTATGCGAATACGCATTTATCAAGGCCTCGTGTAATGACAAACTTCTCTCCTAAGTCTTCACGAAACTTAGAAGGCACGATAATTCGGCCTTTTGCATCTATATTGTGCTGATATTCTCCCATAAACATATAGATAGCCCCACTTTCTCACACAAGCGTACCACATCCCACCACTTTCCTCCACTTTAACTTAAATATTCTTTGGGAACAAAAAAAATCCTGCCTTTTTGGGCAGGAATTTTTTATAATTTAATTATTTTGTGAAAAGTCTTTGTGAATTTTAATACGAAAAGGTGAACACTTTACGTTCCTACATAAAGATGACGTGGTGAGCTTTCTTCCAATCATATTGCACACTCAAGAGTTGCTTTGGAAGATCAGGTCCATAATCATTCACAAAAGGAAGTATATTCCACACCCTCTCTTGCAATCCACCTTCTGGGTGTAAACGTAAATCAATTTGATCAAACACTTCTAACTCTCTACTGTGCTTTTCTTCTAGCCCTTGAGCCATTCGCTCTTGAAGAAACTCCACGTCTCTAAACAAATGGAATAAATTCTTCTCCGCTAATTGACCAATATCATCTCTAATTTCATGAGCTTTTTCTTTCAAAGGACGATGCGCTCTTTCAATCGCCCGTTTCACTTCATCTGCCAACTCTTCAACAGGAGGATAGCTTTGCATTGCAATCCATTTACTTTTATCTTCAGTGACCCCTTCATTTACAGCTTTTTCTACATCAATCAAGTGACGACGAAGCCATTTTTCATTTTTTCGATCCAGCAGTGTCAAGGATAAACGAGGCATCACCGGAGGCATTTGTATATCAAGTGATTCAAACACTGACTTAAGCGCTGACCAATATCCAACCTCTCCGGGACCTGCGATAAAGGAAAGAGAAGGAAGTACAAGGTCTTGCATAAGAGGACGTGTGACTACGTTATTGCTAAGAAGATGAGGCTCAGTTTCAGCAATATGCATAAGCTCTTCTTCACTCAAACAACATTCACCTTTCTTACCTCGCCAATACCCTTCTTCGTCCTTCATTAATAGCGTTCGTTCCCCGTTCCATTTATAGAATAGATGACCGTCATCAACTTCCGCCTCAAGGTTAACGGAGTAGCCTTGCTGTGCTGTCTGATGTAGCGATCGCACAACGCCTTCACTGATTTCAAACTGCTTCTTTATCATTTCTTGGAAATAGCTACTCTCAAGACGTCGGAGGTCTTCATCCTGGGCGTCAATTAGAACAAGTCCTTCCTCACTGAAGAAGTAATGTGTAATTCGTGCAAAAAGATCAACAAACGTTGTCGATTCTTTTATCTCGCTCCTGAATAGATCATAGATACGATTCGTGTATTCACTCTCATGTAAACCCGCAAATAAACGATCAAGCCATGATTGTATGGCTTCTTCATCCAGTTCCATTTCTGATATGGCTTCTTTTTTCAATTGTTTTTGAAGAATTTTATGTTTTTTCATTCGCGGGGATTGCGGCATGTATATGTGGTTGATCTCATCAAAATCATGATCCTCACCCGCAATCCAGAAAACAGGGAGTACAGGACGGCCAAGGGCGTTTTCTTGTTCTTTAGCCATAATAATAATCGATATCATCTTATGAATCGTGTACAACGGACCAGTAAGTAAACCCGCTTGTTGGCCACCAACCACAACGACACTTTCAGGGTTTCTTAAGCGTTCAATATTTGTAAATGTTGCTTCGCCTGCTCCCCATTTTTTATTAACCACCTGAAGATGATTAGCCAACTCTTCCCTTTGGAATGTGCGACTATCAAGTTCTTGCACGCGTTTTTCATATTCTTCTTGTATATATGGGTTATAATGAAATTTATTTAATAGCTCCTGCTCCTGAGCACGATAATGTTGGATGAATTTATTCTGTGATGGTAATGCAATTGGTTGGATCCGCATGGATAACCTTCTCCTTTTTCAGTATGATCTATGTATTCCCCTCGTATTGTATCGAAAAGATGAAGGGATTTCACTCAAAAGGCATCACAAAGTCATAAGTCGATAGGCTAGTCCGTAAATCGTTAGACTTATGTGCAAACTTACAAAGAGCAAAAAGCTAAAACGCCAAAATCCTTTAAATGCCTTCTTAAATACAATCTCTTCTTTAACTTTCCATTGGAGAAAAACAAAAAGACTCAGTAATAGTATGAGCAAAATGAAAACATAGCTAATAAAGGATCGCTCAAAAAGAACAAATAACGCTGCCGGTACAGCTAAAACATAAATCAAAGTCATACTATTCACCGTTACATGCAATGACTTCTTCTTATTCTTCACCGTTTTTCTCACAATCATATAAACAATTATTGTAAGCGGTATCGGTAGTGTAATAAAAACAGCTGCCAAGTATGCCACTATTTGATTCACTCATATCCCCTCCTATTCATTTGTTGCATGGCTTGTACTCCTTCATAAACAAATGTGGTATAAGGGAGTTCGTAATTAGCCCTTTTTAACAAATAACCTGAAATCCCTTCAATTTCTGTTCTTCTACCATTCTTAATATCTTCGAGCATAGAAGAGTGATTATCTTTTGTTTGCAGCGCAACCTTCTTAACTCTGTCCAAGTGATACTCAACACCAGCCTTGCCAAGTACATTGCACGCCTCTTCACATAATTTTTTTGCAATGCGGAACAGGTTGGGATTACTCACAACCTCTCCATTAACAACCATAAAAATAGACGTTAACGGATTAATAACAGCATTAATGACTAACTTATCTGACATTACTTCAAACCAATCATTTTCTAATTTATATGGAAAGTGACTTGAGTCTAGCTCTTCTTTATAAATAATTAGATCTTCTTTCTTCATAGTTATACTCGCTATTCGAGTAATACCTACTCCAGTATGAGCTACAGTCCGATCACTCAACTTCCTTGCTCCATGCTCTATAACTCCAATAGCCGTTGGATTTACCATTTCATTTATGTCTTCAATATGTCCCATCCCATTTTGCAGGAACAAAAGAGGGGCAACGATTTCATTTGTCTTCACTACCTCCACAATCTTTTTTACATGAGTTTGCTTAGTAGCAACAATGATTAAATCGAAGGAACCACGTAAATCCATAACATTTTTTACATGAATATCATACACCATGGATTCACCCTCTAGCTGAATGCCTTTATTACGGATGAGTTCCATTTGTTGCTCCCTCCTCACAAAGAGGGTTACTTCATGTCCAGCTTCCTGTGTTCTGATGGCATAAAGCAAACCAATTGCCCCTGCCCCAACTACTGCCACTTTCATTACTCCACCTACTTACGTTCATCTATTCTTATCTTTATACAATAAGAGGTTAAATTCCTCCTATATGCCCATTTTAGCAAAAATTTTAATGATGTAGTCCTTAGAAAATAGCTTACTTCTCATGTAGGCCAAATGAGATGATACATTTTATTATGATTGTGCAAGATTAGGCCGTAAAAGGAAGGAAGTCTTTAACAATGGAATAAAACTCGTAGCGAAAAATCACACCATACCAAAAACATTAACTCTTAAAAGAACAACAATCATTTTATTCAGAAAATTTTTATATTATAATAGAGAAGAGCAATTAAGGTTTTAAGGGGGATTTTATAATGATGGATACCATACAAGTTCAAAAACTAGTGGTTAATTTTAAAACGTTAGAAGAATTTAAGCGATTTAAAGAATACGGAAATCAAGAACTCTCTATGCTAGAAGACCTGCAAAGTAACATAATCGAAAATGACAGCGTTTCACCATTTTACGGCGTTTATTATGGAAACGCTTTAGTAGCTCGAATGAGTCTCTATCAAGTTTCTTCTCGATACGATGACTACTTTGAGCCTCCTCAAGATTACTTGGAACTTTGGAAGCTTGAAGTCTTACCCGATTACCGAAGTAAAGGGTATGGGAAGAAACTTGTAGACTTCGCGAAAAGTTTCCAACTACCAATTAAAACAAATCCTCGTATTAACTCTCACGGTTTCTGGGAGAAGATGGGGTTTCAAAAAGCAAAATATGATATGGAGCGAGATTTAGGCGAAAATCCTTTAATTTGGACCCCTACAGGAGTATCAGAGAAGACACCTTCATCATAATAAAGAAAAAAGGCTGATCACTATGGTGATCAGCCTTTTTCTTTCGGTATTTGCACCCACTGCCAAAGTTTCCCCATTTCTTCCCATGCTTGATGATATCGTTTTACCTGATCTTTTAATTTCTGATTTTCTTCGTAGAGCTTAGAAACATCTTGGTGTGAAGATTCAGACTTATTTCCAGAAACATTTTGTCTCATCGTTTCTAAAAAAGAGATCGCATCATCTATGGAGAAAGTGGAGGTGATAGAATCCTCCGCAAAAGCTACCTCTTCCTTTTCTGCCCCGCCTCTTTTTCTTTCTTCTTTCGCCAATTGAATCCCTTTTGCATATCGTTTACGAACAGTAGCATTCCAACGAAACCCACAAGCAGCCGAAGTGCGAGAGAGTTTCTTTGCCACCTCCTCAAACGCCTCCAACTGCGTTTTCCCAAGCCGTATATAACGGAGAACCGTTTCAGCTAGTAAAACATCCTCATCCTGTGTCCAAGCATCCTGCCTCGTAGCATTCATTCTATCCCTCCTATCACGTGTAATAAAAATGTATGCAACTAATAGGAGAGATAGACTAGGGAATTAAGAAAAGCACAGGCGGGGTGGTCAAGGGCGTACGGATAAGCAAGATGGCGGAAGTGACGTTAGTCACTGCAGTCAGCTTGCTTATCTCGCTAGCCCTTCCCCGCCGGAGCTAGACAACATGAAAAACACAAGAGCAATCAAGAGATATCAGAGGAAGTTCAGCTAAAACCGTCACGTCCTGTGACAACGCTGAACTGACCCACATCCTGTGGGCCCGCATAAGCAAGCTGACGAAAGTACGCGCAGCGTACTGCAGTCAGCTTGCTTATGACGCTAGGGTCTAGGAGCCGGAGCTAGACATCAAAGAAAAGCGCAGGCGGGGTGACCAGGGCCGTACGGATAAGACAGCTTTTCGGAAGAGGCGATAGCCTCTGTAGAAAAGATGACTTATCTCGCTAGGCCCTCCCCGCCGGAGCTAGACATTAAGAAAAGCGCAGGCGGGGTGGTCAAGGGCGTACGGATAAGCAAGATGGCGGAAGTGACGTTAGTCACTGCAGGCAGCTTGCTTATCTCGCTAGCCCTTCCCCGCCGGAGCTAGACATTAAGAAAAGCGCAGGCGGGGTGGTCAAGGGCGTACGGATAAGCAAGATGGCGGAAGTGACGTTAGTCACTGCAGGCAGCTCGCTTATCTCGCTAGCCCTTCCCCGCCGGAGATAGACATTAAGAAAAGCGCAGGCGGGGTGGTCAAGGGCGTACGGATAAGCAAGATGGCGGAAGTGACGTTAGTCACTGCAGGCAGCTTGCTTATCTCGCTAGCCCTTCCCCGCCGGAGCTAGACAACATGAAAAGCCCAAGCGGGGTGACCAGGGTCGTACAGAAAAGATAACTGATCTCACTGTAACAAATAAGACTGTTGCACACATTGGCGCAACAGTCCTTTATAGGTCATCTTAGAGATAAATGATTTGTTTTTCATATTAACAAAAATTCAAACGAGACCAGAAATATGGATCAGGACTTTTGATAACCCTGAACCGCTTCTTGGTGTAGTTCATTTCCCCAGAGATTCGAGCAACGTCTTACCTCATCATCCATATCAGCTGAAAGGGATATAGGGATTTGTTGCTTCACATACTGTTGCTTGAAATGTTTCACTTGATCGATATTCTTACTTAAGAACGGTTGAAGAATATTGTCAATGTCTTCTGCTATTGTCTCTTCGCGAATTGTACCTTGTAGCCATCCTGTGTGAATCGCCTCTTCTGTATCATAAACGCGGGACTGTACAAGCATTTCATAAGCCTTTAAAGGTTGAATTCTTTGATAAAGTAACGCACCGCCACCCCAACCAGGCGAAATCCCTAAATTCCCTTGTACAAAACCGATTGTGGAGTCCTCAGCAGCATACCTAAAATCACAGGCAGTGGCTAATTCACAACCTCCCCCTCGCGCATGCCCATTTAATAAAGCAATAGTAGGCACCGGAAAGCGAGACAGTTCATAAAGCACCTCTTTCATAGGATAAAGGGCACTAAAAGCTTCTTGAGAAGACAAACCCGCATGAAAGTCATTGAGGTCTCCTCCTGCGCAAAAGGCTTGATCACCTGCTCCAGTAATGACTAATGCTTTTATATCAAGATCTCGCGCCTCCCTTAAAAGCCTTTGAAGCTCCTCAATCATTTCTGAAGAAAGGGCATTACGTCGCTCAGGGCGGTGAAGAGTTATCATACCATAACCTTGCTCATATAAATCCCACTTCACATATTCACTCATGTTGTTCCCTCTTTTCTATTCTTTCTACTTTTATTTTACCAAACTATTTAAGTAAGTGTGGACTTTACTAGCACATATCTCATTTAAAAAGCTAAACTAACTCTAATTGACTCTACATAAATACCATTATAGGGCACAAAAAAAGAGCGTCTCTATGAGACACTCTCCTTTCAGAACGGTTTATTGTTCAACAACTTGTTTACCATTGTACTGTCCGCAAGATTTGCAAACATGGTGTTGTTTAGTGTATTCACCGCAGTTTTGGCATTCTACCATTCCTGGTACGTGAAGTTTCTTGTGAGTACGACGTTGGTTTTTAACCTTTTTTGAAGTTCTACGCTTTGGTACTGCCATGTGTTACACCTCCTTCATGCACGATCCAGATTGTATGTGATGGATCTCTTACTCTTTGTTATCATCTAAAAATTGTTGAAGCTTTGCAAGGCGAGGATCCACCTTTTCTTCTTGCTTCTCCTCTGTGACCAACTGCCAGCCATGCCCCTCAGAAAGAGCATCCTCTAGCACCTCGTCATCAGCGAACACTTGCAAAGGAACTTCCAATATTACATTTTCCTTGATATAAGGCGTTAAGTCAAGAACTTCTCCAGCAATTTCATGGATCTCATCTTCACCTTCTTGGTGATAAGGAGATAGCGAGAAGACTTCTACCGCATCAAAGGAAAACGGATACTTCACATCCGCTAATGTACGAGCACATGGGAGCGTCATCGTACCAGAGACAGAGAAACGAAACGTAACCGTATCTCCATTACGAGTAGCTTCACCCTTTACGTGTACATCAGGTATGGATCGGATGTCATTAGGCATTTCTTCTAGTTCAGAAATGTCAACGTGATCATCAAACGTTACCGGTTCTAGATCAGCTGCTTTTAATTTTTGTAAAGCAAATTTCATTCTAATCACCTCAAGGCAACAAGAGTTATTTTAAAAGGAAATAGACAATTTGTCAACATTTTTTCTTTACAGCAATATCGCCTTTTATCATTTCGCTTTTATAGTCTTCTCACTATGCCACATCTTAACCCGCGACGCAAGTAAGACCATACAAATTGCCTCCTTTATATTGATTTCGCTTCCCTATTTCGTTAGTTTATAATCATAGTAACTCCAAGCACCTGAACGGAAAATATCTGATGAAAGAGGTTTAACGCAATGAAATCGTGTGGACTTATTGTTGAGTATAATCCTTTCCACTTCGGTCACCAATATCATCTTAAGCAGTCTAAAGAAGCATCTGGTGCTGATTGCATGATTGCAGTAATGAGTGGAAATTTCCTTCAAAGAGGAGAGCCAGCTATCATAGACAAGTGGCATCGAACTCAAATTGCCTTATCTCAAGGGGTCGATATCGTTTTAGAACTCCCCTACGTTTTTGCAGTACAAAATAGCGATTTATTTGCAAAAGGTGCTGTATTCACTCTTCATGAAATCGGTATAGACAACATTTGCTTTGGAAGCGAACAAGGTGATATCACTCCTTTTACAAAGGCATATGATCAATTAAATAAGCAACAGGAGTATTATAAAGAATCTCTCCACCATTTTTTAGACCAGGGTTATTCATTTCCAGAGGCTAGCCGACATGCATACAAAGCAATTGGTTTGTCAGAGGATTCCATTGACTTAACTCAGCCAAATAATATACTAGGCTTTGGTTACACGAAAACGATTCTTGATTACAAATTACCGATTAACCCTATAACGATACAACGTTCAAAAAGCGGTTATCATGATGAAACGATCACCCATAAAATTGCGAGCGCAACGAGTATACGGAAGTCCATTCTCAAGCAACAAGAGATGACTCAAGAAGCTGAAGGAGCTCTGCCACCTTCTTCAATAAACATATTAAAAGAATATGAGCATAAAGCAAATGGATGGCATTACTGGGATCGGTATTTCCCGTTACTACACTATAAACTAACCACCCTTTCACCAGAAGAGATCAGAACATTTCACGGTGTTGAAGAAGGACTTGAATATCGATTAAAGCATACAATAAAAGAAGCCACTACATTTGAAGAGTGGATGAATTTACTTAAGACGAAACGCTATACATGGACGCGACTTCAACGGACGATCACTCATATTCTTACAAACACAAAAAAAGATGAAATTCTTCCACTACATGAACTTGATCAAGTGCCATACGTACGTTTATTAGGAATGTCAGAGACGGGTCGTACGTATATTAAGGAACAAAAGAAAAAAATGAACGTACCTATCCTGACAAATATGCAGTCAGGAGAACATGAATTTGTTACAATAGAGGAGCGTTCTGTGGACGCCTATTTGTCTTGTTTGCCAATGGACCAAAAAAAATCCTTACGAAAAAGAGAGATAGGACCACCTGTAATGCCACATTTGTGAAACTTTTCTAATAGACATATCGTCTAAAAATTAAAGGGGGAATGAGGTTGCGCAATCTGTTACGATGGTTCAGCATTACATTCCTTGCGCTGTTCATTTTTGTAGGTTCTATTGGATTCGCATTTAAAGACACCTTATTTCAAGAGGGTAATCCAATCCCCGTGATCAGCGGCATCGTACAGCTTAAATTTGGCGACAAACCTTATGTGCAGATTGATACTGAATCAGAGACCTATATTACACCACACACCCCTGTGGAGGGCGATTATTACTACATCGTCAAGACCTTTATGGGAGAGAGAGGGTTTGCTTTCCTAGAACAAAAAGGAACGGATCTAATTTTCTCTAAAGGAGAAAACAAGACAATCGTGGAAACACGGATGTATACTTCTGATTACTACATTTTTTCAATCGGCCAGTAGCGCCACGACATAGCGAAGAAAGCTGGACCTCAGATATTGGCCTTTAAACAAAGTTAAAAAGGGCTCCAAATTGTATTCTGTACAATTTGGAGCCCTTTCTAGCCTTTATTCTTCTGTTTTAGGATCTAAGTCCTTTAAATATTGCAACGCTTCCTCAAAGGTGTCTACAGGCACAATTTTCATGTCTGTCCCAATATCTTCAGCAGTCTTTTTAGCAACCTCGTAGTTAGAACCCTCTTTTCCACCTTCATTTGGAGCGAAAAAGATTTCAATCCCTTCTTCGTCAGAAGCTACGACTTTTTTATCAATTCCACCAATACGCCCTACTTTACCTTCATATGATATTTCTCCTGTACCAGCCACTTGATAACCTTTTGTAATGTCGCTTTCTGTTAATTGATCATAAATTTCTAATGAAAACATAAGTCCCGCACTAGGCCCTCCAATTTCTCCACTCTTGAAGTTTACTGGAGGATCTACTTTAACACTGCGATCGGTCACAAGCCCGATCCCCATAATAGCTCGTTCCTCTTCAGGATGTTTTTGTAACGATACTGTTTTTGTCATTCTCTTATCTTTTCGTTCAAACGTTACTTCTACGCTATCCCCTACTTTAAGTGGCGCTATTAAATCAATAAGTTCTTCTGACTTTTTAATCTCTTTACCGTTAACTTCTATAATACGATCCCCAATTTGAAGCTTCCCTTCTGCCGGCATATCTTGACCTACGCTCATAACGTAAACACCATCATAATTAATCGTAATATCTTTACCCGCAGCTTGATAAGCAACAACTTGGGCAGCTTCCTGAGACGATTCCATAACCTGAAGTTGTGCATGGTGATACTCATTTTGACTAACTCCTTCAGGTAGGATATCTTCAATGTCATAGATTTCATGGTAAGGAAGAATTTTAGCAATTACATAACGAATCGGCGTTGCAGGCCCACCGCTAACGGTAACGAGGTGCATTTCTCCATCACTGTTGAATCCATCTTGAACTTGTACTACTGGATTTAAGTCATCAGCCGATCCAGGCTGATAAATGTAATACGGCAAGCGGTACTGAGCCAAGAAAAAGGCAAGTACCACTACTACCGCAAATACTATAAAATACCTTTTATTCTGCTTCATGGTCGGGCTCCTTCCAATTCTCTATATACGTTCGAATCGCCGCAATGTGGCGATTCGCTTCTTTCTCTCCCTCATTTACGATCTCGACTGTATCCGTAAAGGCCCTAGAACTAAACTTCTTCACATCCGGTTTCAACATAAAATCAGCATCAAGATCAATTTGGCTGAGCAATTCATCTTGCATGATCTCTATACTTTGAATAATTACGTCATAGATGGATTGAACATCATTACTGCCATCAAAGTGTGCACAATCAACTCCAATTACAATGTCAGCGCCCATCTCTCTTGCTACAGAAACCGGAACCCGGTCAACAACCCCTCCGTCAATCAATAAACGGTCTCTAATCTTTACAGGAACAAAAATGCCAGGGATGGAGATGCTTGCTCTAACAGCATCTGCTGTATTGCCTTCTTTAAAAATAACTTTCTCACCCGTATGTAAATCCGTTGCAATGACGGAGAACGGGATATCTAAATCCTCAATATTCTTTCTGTACGTAAATAAGCTTATGTACTCTTTAATACGCTTACCTTGAATGAAACCCATTTTTGGAACGGTAAAATCTAAATAATACTTACGCTTGAACGTTTTAGCTAATTTATATAGCTGTTCCATATCCTGCCCAGCACAATACAAAGATCCAACGAGTGCTCCCATGCTACTTCCCGCAATTAGATCAACTGGTATACCCGCATCCTTTAGCGCCTTTAATACACCTAGATGGGCAAACCCTCTCGCACCTCCAGAACCTAAGGCCAATCCAATAACAGGTCTCTTCACCCTAAGACCTCCCTTTTTCTCGCCATTCTTTTCTTATTTTATGGCATAAATCCTCTTCTCATGAGCGTATAGTGATATAGAAACGCTTGTACTGTATGTATATGTTATGAACATTTTACTATTTCCAAAAATAGAAGTACAGTCGGTCAATTTGTAGGGGGCTTTATATGAAATCACAAATTAAATCATTAGCACTCGCGTTATTGGCATTATTTATTGCTTTGTCGCTAATTCGCTTCCCTGATCAAGCTCTTGAAGCATCCATCCGGGGATTAAATATGTGGTGGGAAATTGTGTTCCCCTCCCTGCTCCCATTTTTCATTACGGCTGAACTTTTAATCGGATTCGGAGTTGTTCGTTTCATAGGGATTCTTTTTGAACCAATTATGAGACCAATCTTCAGAGTTCCTGGAGTTGGAAGTTTCGTATGGGCAATGGGCATGGCTAGCGGGTACCCATCTGGCGCAAAGTTAACAGCCAGATTAAGGCAAGAGAAGCAACTTACGAAAATAGAGGCTGAGCGACTTGTTTCTTTCACTAATGCTTCTAACCCACTGTTTATATTTGGAGCAGTTTCTGTAGGATTCTTTCACGATCCTACCTTAGGAATTTTACTAGCAGCAAGCCATTACTTAGGAAATACCTTGGTAGGCATATGCATGCGTTTTTATGGTCGAGAGCAAACCCCTACACGAGATCGTTCTAGAGACAGGATCACTTTAAAGAAGGCTTTCCTAGCCCTTCATCAAACACGCTTGGAAGAACCTCGCCCATTTGGTAAGTTTTTTGGAGATGCTGTTTTATCCTCTATCCAAACTTTACTTATGATCGGTGGATTTATCATCATGTTTTCTGTGTTTAATAAGCTATTATTTTTAGTAGGAATCACACCTATTATTGCCGGGGCAATAGGTATACTATTCCAGATGATTACACTACCGCAAGAATTGACCCTCCCGTTTATTTCCGGTTTGTTTGAAATTACGCTGGGCTCTCAAATGACGGCTCAAGCTGAAAACTCAGTTCTATTACAACAAGTTATTTGTGTCAGTTTTATATTAGCTTTTAACGGTTTTTCTGTACAAGCACAAGTAGCTAGTATATTAGCGGATACAGACATCCGATTTCGTCCTTATTTCCTTGCGCGCATTCTTCATGGTCTTTTTGCTGCTGGTTTAAGTGTACTACTGTTTGTCCCCCTCTATGTTGAGCGGCAAGCATTTGAATCCGACGAATCACCTGTTTGGCTCAGATTAAGTAAACATGAAACATTCTGGTCAGAACTTTTTGAGAAACTTGTAACCATAGGTCCAATCATGACTATAGCTTCCTTAGCTATTGCCAGTCTTATTCTGTATCGAAGAATGATAAAAAAATAGCCCAACTAACTTATTGTTAGGGGGCTATTTCATATATTTAGCTTTTAAGGCTTCTTCTATTTGAGGAGGTACCAACTCAGAGACATCTCCATGATATTTGGACACTTCTTTCACGATGCTTGAACTTAAGAATGAGTATTGATTATTTGTCATGACAAAAAACGTTTCAATAGAGTCATTCAGTTTTCGGTTCATGGCAGTGATTTGCATCTCATATTCAAAATCACTGACAGCTCTTAGCCCTCTTAGTACAACATTAGCACCTTTTTCTTCAGCATAATCAATTAGTAAACCACTACTAGAGTCTACAGTTACATTATCAAGATGACTCGTAACCTCTTGTATCATTTCTATACGCTCATCAACAGAAAATAGCGGAGATTTAGCACGGTTATGAAACACCGCTACAGTTACGTGATCAAAAATCTTTGCTCCACGCTCTATAATATCAAGGTGACCATATGTAATCGGGTCAAAACTTCCAGGACAAATTGCTAATGTTGCCATCAAAATCCTCCTCTATTCTTGTTTATAAAGACTTATGGAAATAATGCTTGAATAGGTTTCATGACGAAAGCGTTTAAAAGGACCAAGTGAGTCAGGTAAAGATTGTTCGGAAGAATGTTCACAAACGATGGTTGTCCCCTCATGAACTACGGAATGCTCAAGCATAGAATCAATAAGCTCTTGGTATGAGAATTTATCATAAGGAGGATCTAGGAATACAAGGTCAAAACGTAACCCTCTTTTCCCTGCTGCTTTTATCGCTCTGTAAGCATCATTCTTATAGACTTCTGCATGATCTTCTAACTTAAGAGTCTTCAAATTATCATAAATCGTCGCAACAGCTTTTGGGTGCTTATCAACGAAGATCGATTTATCCATACCTCTACTTAATGACTCAATGCCTAGGCCGCCACTTCCAGCAAATAAGTCAAGGCATACCCCTCCATCAAAATAAGGGCCTATCATTTGAAATAATGCTTCTTTTACTTTGTCTGTCGTCGGACGCGTCAACCGATGAGGAACCGGTTGAAGCTGTCGACCTTTATGTTCTCCTGCTATTACGCGCATAAAGTCAACACCTTTCTCTAACCATTTCGTACATAATCCTACCATAAACGTTCACAAAGAGAAAATCACACATTTCCACCTTTCCCCTCAACCTTTTTTCAACCTTCTTAATTTTATTTTAAATTGAGGTGTATAAATGGAATTAAAACCGCTCATACTGTCTAAGGAACGGTTAGGGTTCCTCCTAATCGTTCCCGAAGACGGAGAAGACTTACGTTCCCCATAAGTTCTTCCTCCGGTTTCTCCTCTCCCTTTGCCTTTTTGATTTGATGTGAATTAAATCAAAAAAGGTGCCTGCAGACAAATGTCTGCAGGCTTTTTTTATTCATTAATATAAAGAGCTTGATTCCCTTCTTGAACATCTAGCCTTAATAGATCCTTCATATAGCGCTCTTGAATATAAACATCTTTGTTAACTTGAATCAGTACCTCACTAGCTATACCGAATGACTCTTCGTTTTCAATAAAGGTTTGTTTATTAAGAGAGAACCTCCAGGTATCATCTGCTTTTTTTACTATATAAACATTTTCACTAGGAATACCTGTTACATCCATATCAATTAATGTAGCTAAACCTCCAAGAGGATAGAAACGTTCTCCATTAATCTTAATTGGTCTCCAGCTAACCTTTACTGGATTACTATTTACGACAATTTCTTTTGTCTCATAAAAATACAAAGGAATATAAGGCGTCTCAAGAGACATGTTCTCTCGAAAGAACGATGTTTCGAGCCCTTTTACTTTTCCGAGCATATTATCTAAGTAGGTTGGAATTGAAGTTTCTTCTTCCTTTGAGAGTGACGTTAAAAACTTCTCACTCTCTTTTTCTGTTAACTGTTCTGTTAAGGCCGTTTTTATTTTCTTACCTTTTTCCGTATTAGGACTTGTGTTAGCAGCATAAGCTACTACAGAATCTATTAGCCAGTTCATCTCTTCAGGAACACTAGAACCTGCAGTAAGTAGGGAGTAATACCAAGATTCTTTGAAAGTGTGTAGGTTCAGTGAAGAAACGTGTATAAACCCTTTTCGAGATGGTTTGGATTTACTCCCTACCATCACGATAAGGGGTTCGTCAGATACTTGTTCATACATATTTTGAATTTGCTCTAAAGTCTTTTCAGGTAAACGATTTTTAGAGTAATACGTGATAAGACCTTTTTCCTGTTCTGTATAACCTTCTGCTGCAATAGGATAAAGTGGAAAGTAAGCTACTTTCCCTTCTTCCCACTGATAAAAATCAATATGATCTTTTTTAATTTGTGCAACTTCTAAGTAAGAGCTCAACCAAAGCCATTTGGAAGGTTGTTTCTCTGTAACAGATACTTCCATATCCATGGGCACTAGGGAATCACTTCTTTCTAGCCCAATGAACCATACTCCAGAAACCCAACCCTCATCTTCAAAAGGTAGCTCATATGTGAAGTGAAGCTCTTTATTTGCGGAAACTGTAACAATAGTAGAGGATTTTTCTAACAGACATGGCTTCCCCTCCTCATAGACACAGTCTACGTTCTTGATACCTTCTGGAATTCTTAATGAATAAGTCCCTTCTCTAACATCTGTAAAAGACTGTTCTACATAAGCACTAGCACCTTCATGGGTTACTCGTATATTTGCATTCGGGGAAGATGCACTAGCATCAGCCTCTTGATCACCATACGTATACATACTCCACTGGTATAAGGTAAGGAGTGTCAGTAAGAATATTAGTGGGATTATGTAAAGTAAAGATTTCCTAATCATAGTTTGTAACTCCTCAGTATTTCAAGCGGTATACAATAAAATCTATCCATCCTCTTTATTTTTTGCTACAGTATCATAAGAGATGATCATGAAAGAGGTGGCAATATGATTCAGCGTTTTATTGAACTAGGTCAAGGGTATTCCGATTTATACGAATTACTTACATTAAGCAGATGTATGCCTGAGCGTATCCAACATCTGATGGCCTTTCACACTACCACAGGAGAAGAAAAGCGCACTTCCCTCGTTGTTGTTATGAAACCTACAACTCCAGGAGATTTTCAACCGCTTTATATTTGTCGTGAAGGGATTCCTTATCCACACGACATTCCTAATAAACGATACGATTTGTTCCAAAGTCTAGCTAAAGATCTTCAAAAGGACATTATTGAACTCACGGTTCAGCCTAGTCATATTTTTGGTGAGCGCGAACTATTTTATCAGCACCTTATAGGCATACTTCGAATGAACCGCTACATTGCTCCTATGAGTTGAGCATTAAAAAGAGCACGGGACCATCATCCCATGCTCTTTTTATATACTGCCGTATTTATAATCATATTCTTTTGCTTTATCCGGTTTTGAATTTTCATATTCTGTTCGAATAAAAGGCTTGTAAGAAGGCTCTACCTTCTGTATATAATGAAGTTTAGAAAGCTTAGTCATAACGTCTTCTATTTCGTCCTGATTGACGTATAAAAGAGCATACTTATGTTTTTTCGATGCATGTACTAAATGACCATAACGTTTAATCTGGCGGATATTTTTCATATGTTGGAACCATATGACCAATCCTTGTCTCTTTGTAAACATAGGGCATCCTCTTTCATAAATGGTTTTAAATTAGTTTAGCAAATATTGCGAAAAGGTTCAATCGCAGAATAAATATCTTTTATAACCAGGGGGTAATGAAAATGACAGATGTAGAAAAAGCCTAGCATCTATTCATGTTGACATTAAATCAAGACCCGTGCACTCATACATGCTATAAAAAGATTATTGCAGGGATTCCTTTTGTATATGTAACACCTTCTTCTCCCCAGGTTGAAAGAAAGATGATTGAAAGAAGCCTTAAAAAGGCAGCGGCTTCTGCTATGAAAGGAAAACGCCTCACCCTCTCTATGAGCTTCGTGAGAGAGCATGAGGCGCTATATGTGTATCGAGTCCGCTTCCTTGTTCCTCAGCAAAAAATGTTTTGTTGCGGAAACATGTGCATAGACTGTATTCGATTCCAGTAATATTGGTTAAGAGCAGCCACAACCGCCGCCACTACCGCAACCACAACCGCCGCCTGTATCTTGAAATACCGCTCCGTCTTTTGGAACTTTAATTTGCGGACTTATGCTTCCGGCAATGATTTGGCTAAGTTCATCAAGTAACTTCTGAAGTTCACGTTCGGCTACCTTATAAGCGGCTACATAGTCATTCATATCCATATCACGCTTTTTCTGACGTACAGCCTTCATAATTTGGTTGTAATCAGGATGATATCGACCGAACCTCTCAACCTCTTCATACTGTATTTTACTATCTTGAAAAGCACGAATCAGGCGCTGCGCCTCTCGATCCCGCTCCATATCTTGTTTAGCTTGGAGGTATCTTTCATATACATCTGAACCTGATACCAACTTTCCTAACTGTTCACTTTGATCCAGAATTTCAACTGTCTCCGAAGTAGCTAGCAAGTAAATCACCTCCACTTGCTATTTTACCAAATTCTTTTAGAAAAACGAAATATTTATGAACATTTTTTTACTCTTTCATCGCCTGAGCCATTTGCATAAGCATTTGGACCATTTGTAACTGATTCGTCATTCTCTCCATTTTCTGAGAAGCCGTTTTTCCAAAGAAATATTTTGCTTCCTCTTCCATGTTAGGCAGAACCCCAGGATCACGCGTGATTTTACGGTACCATTTGGGATTTTGCCGAATAAAATTGATTAAATCAGGTCGATTGTTTAAATATTGATAAACACCTGGTTGCACAAAATCCCTCCTTAATCACGCCCAAATCCAAATGGCGATTTTTTAGTTGCGTTTCCTTTAGTAGGGGTGGTCTTCTTCATCTCTTGGAACTGCCCTACAAGATTTTGTATATTTGATATGGCTCCATTTAATTGTTGAATATGACCTTGAACTTTGTTTAAATCCACATTTTCAATCATATTCATAAACTGGCCCATCATCTCTTTGTTGTTTGTAGAATCTTTATCTTCTTTCCCACCTGTTTCTTGATTACTTGCTTTTTCTTGTTCATTTTCCTCGGTAAACTGATTCCAATAAGGGTCATCTTCACCTAATAGTACCCACTTTTCGTAGTAAGGTTGCCAACTCTCTCGATTATCACGAACATGCTTGATTAACTTGGGGTAACGTCCAGTAAATTCTTTAAACTCCGCAACAGACGGATGTAGGTTTGAACTCATTCTGTACCACCTCACATTTAGATCTTTCTTTACAAGTAGTATATGAGTGACAGAAGTGTCATGTGCATTTGCCTAGTAGGGTAGTTCGAGAAAATTCTGAGTATAATAGTATCGATACACACCTACACCAAGGTGTGTGTAGCTTTCATTCAATAATGCTTCCCTGTGTCCTTCACTATTCAACCATCCCTCTACAACTGAAGGGGCATCTGGGTACTGAGCTGCAATATTTTCTCCAGCTGAAGCATATTGTATCTTACTCTTTCGTAAACGTTCTTCCAGACCGTCTCCATCAAGCGAGATATGGGAAAAATAATTCTGGACAGACATATCTTTACTATGTCTGAAAGCAACCCCAGCAGTTAATTCATCCCACACTAATCCTTCTTTACCAAACCGGCTGCGAATCTGGTTTGATATTGCATGGATTTGTTTCTCCATCCCATATTCAATTGCTGTCCAATCTTCGTCCATGATTAGAGGAAGTTCAGGCAGTTGCCCAGAATAAGAGACGTTGTAAGGACGGTGTAAAAGAAGAGTATGATTTGTTAACAAACGAACAGATGACAATTTGTTTGTAATGAAATCAAAGTACAACTGCATAACTACAGAGTCATCTAATTTAACAAGGGGTCGTTGAATGTAGTCCTCATTTGTTAAAGTAAAAAGAAAAGATCCCTCTCCTGTTACTACTTCGACTTCCTCTTTCAAGGACAGAATCCCTTCAATCTCTTTTCTTGTTTGTCCGATCTTAATAGATTCGAGTACCAAAGAGGGACCAATACCATAGACAGATACTACTTTGTTTTGCTTCATACCAATTTGGTAATAGTTTTCACCATCTCCATATATCCACCACTTATATCCATAAGGGGTGGGATCCTTTCGTTCGGCCTTTCCTAATAAAGATTCTATTTCTCTGGCCGTTTTACCAATGAGATCATTTAAAGGAATAGAAGAAATCTGACCGTTAACTTCAAGAGAAGTATGCACTGGAACTGCTAGGCTTTCCTCATTATTTCCTTTCATTTCTGAGGACGGAGCTATGGATATTTGTGGCTCCTCTTTATTTTCGCTAAACCCTATTATATACGCACCAATGATAAGTGATAAAAAGAAACTAATTGTAAGGGCTCTCTTCAAGCTTTCACGCTCCCTTTATACTTGATAGTCTAGTATAATAGCAAACAAGCTAAAATATGATATAAATCATAGAACAAAAAAGCCCCCTCTACCTTAGAGGGGGCTTTAGAAACGTATTAATGAAGTTCTGGACGCTCAGAAATTTCTTCTAATGCATGACCCGCTGCTTCATTGGATTTTTGATCTAATGACAGATCTCCAAGAGAAACAATACCTACAAGCTTCCCATTTTCAACTATAGGCAAACGACGAATTTGTTTATCTGCCATTAAATCTCCAGCTTCTGTAACGGACGTTTCCGGTGTTACAGAAACCATGTGGTCACTCATAACTTTTTTGATTGCTGTTGAACCCGCATGCTTTCCTGCATAACCTCTAATAACAAGGTCACGGTCTGTAACCATCCCTAAAAGGTTTTGTTGATTATCACATACAGGAATTGACCCTACATTACGTTCCTTCATTTTAACCGCTGCCTCATAAAGAGTGTCATCTGATGTGCAACATGCTACATCTGTTGTCATAATATCTCGAACTGATTTCATCCAAATCTCCTCCGTTCGTAGTATTCTTGGATGCCTCATTAATCATCCCACGCTTTAATGTGTCCTAAATTAAATTTTTCTTGCATGATACATGGAGGGATTTGATTTTTATCATAAGTTATTCAATAAAAGGGTGGTCTTCCCGAGGAGGCTTTAAAAAGAAAGAGGAAGTTCGACTAAAACCGTCACGTCAATAGCCAACGTCGAACGACCCCATCTCGTGTGGGGCCCGCCCGCGGAAAGCAAGTCGTTCCCCCAGCACTCAACAAACAAAACGGCCCTATCTACATTAAAGTGCCTCATCTTCGAGTCTTCCGCATAAGAGGGGTATAAGGAAGATTTATATCGCCAAGACAATTATTTTACATAGGTGAAATACAAACAAATGAATGTCAACTTACTTTTTATAGGTAAATAATTGCAAGTTGGGCGACTTTTTTATATGATTAAGTAAGAACACGTTTACATAAAGACATGATGCGAGGTGGAAACACATGAGAATTGAAGGTAAAGGTATCGAAGGCGCAATCGTGGAACTGAGAAAGTTAGACCACTTAATGGACAAAGCCGGATTTGTCAGAGGCGGACAATGGGACTACGAACGAGTAACTTACGATTATAAAATCAACACGGCTACCAAAGGGGAAACCTATTATCTACGCGTACAAGGGTATGCTCTAGAAGGAGACGTAGATAAAAATAATGCTACTATGCAACTGCTAACTCCTCTCTTAGGCAAACACTATTATCCTCACGGCGTAGAATACGGAGACGGAGAAGATTTTCCTGATACGCTTGTAGACAAAAGTAACAAAGTATTAGATCGCGTCAAAGACATGATTGACGAATTCCAAAATGAACACCTGCTTGACCGCGCTAAGAAGCTAATTGATCAATATCAATTTGACGGCGCGAAAGAGATGCTTGAAAAATACCAGAAGAATAATTAAGGGTATAGACTGTTAACGATTAGAATCGTTAGCAGTCTTTTCCTTATGCTCTTGAATATGAATAATAGGTGCTTTCTTTACTCCTCCCTTATTTTCTGTCTGTTCTTTAATGATATCCCTTATATCACCTAATATTTGATCCGTCGTTTCTTTCTGAAACTGAACTTGACCTTTAGATTCCCCTTTAAGCTTTAAGATCACTTTAAGAAATAAGAAAATAGCAAATGTAATGATAAAAAAGTCGACTGCGGACTGAAGGAATGCGCCATACTGGATGTATACGGTTCCTTTCCCTAAGGTAAATTGTATGTGCAGTGCTTGGAGGTTTACACCACCCATTAATAAACCAACAATAGGCATCACAATGTCGTCTACGAGTGACTCAATAATTTTCCCGAATGCTCCTCCAATGACAACAGCAATAGATAGGTCAAGAACATTTCCTTTTGTAGCAAAGGTTTTAAATTGTTTCCACATGGACGCTCCCCCTTCTCGTTCCATCGTATGTATGTTTACAATAAGACATGTATCCTATTTAAGTTTTTTAACTGTTCAAAAGAATATGTTCATGCTATATTTTCATTATGAGAGTGTTGATTGAAAGGAGCTTCTGAAAGCAAATTGTTCCGTTATATGAGTAAAAAACATTGGATCCTGATTTTCCTAACCATTATCTTAATCATTGGGGCATATTTTATATTGCCTGTATCCCTGCCACTTTTACTGGCATTCTTTACAGCGTTATTCTTAAACCCATTGGTACGATGGTTGCAGTACAAATTTCGCTTTAAGCGAAAACTATCCGTGATTATTGTCTACATTACATTTTTAATTATTGTGGGACTAGTAGGGTCCCTATTAGTAACAAAAGCCGTTACACAGGTTATAAACGTTGCCAACAACGCTCCTGTCTATTTTGAACAAGTGGAAGATTTCTTTGATGAGAGAGCAAAAGACACAAATCAATTTGTTGAACGCTTCCCGACAACTGTTGTTGAAGAAGTGAGTGGCACTTTAAAAGATAAGTTTGATACATATACAAGCGAATATAAAGTGGACGACCAGTTAAAGAAAATAGGGAATTTCCTGGCTGAAATTCCAAACTATTTAGTTAGTTTCATAGTGTATTTAATCGCTCTGTTCTTATTTATGTTAGAGATACCAAAGCTAAAAGCGAAAGCTTACGATCATATGACATCTAAGACTGCTGAGAAAGTACGCTTTATGAACAGTCGTCTTTCTTATGTTGTGTTTGGATTTCTAAAAGCTCAATTTTTAGTCAGTATCATTATCTTTGTCGTATCCTTAATAGGATTGCTTTATATTTCTCCAAAAGTTGCTATCCTTATGTCTCTGATTATTTGGGCAATAGATTTTATCCCTATTATTGGTTCCATTGCTGTACTTGGACCTTGGGCGCTTTACGCTTTTATTGTCGGTGACATTGCTATGGGAACACAGCTTTCTATATTAGCTATTGTCCTTTTAGCAATTCGACGAACTGTAGAACCAAAAGTTATGGGACGTCACATTGGCCTCTCTCCTTTAGCTACACTGATTGCGATGTACCTTGGATTAAAACTAATTGGTGTATTAGGTTTCTTTATTGGTCCTTTCATTGTAATTGCCTTTAATTCAGCGAAAGAAGCTGGAATCATTAAGTTTAACTATAAGATATAAATAAAAAGGTGTTATGGCGCTTTAGTAAGAGCCATAACACCTTTTTATATTTTCTATTTTTGCCAAGAGGTTTTTTTATGAGTTTCAAAAACAATCAAACCATCTTCTTCGCCTGTACGTTTAAATCCATTTGCTTCAAGTACCTTACAAGAAGGAACGTTTTGCGCTGTACATGTCGCTGCAATCGTATCTACTCCTTCTTGAGAAAACGCCCAGTTAACCATAGAATCTATCGCTTCCTTTGCGTACCCTTGATTACGATGAATATTGGAGATGAAATATCCAATTTCCACCACCCCATCAATAGGCTTCCCTTTAAAGCCTATATCACCTATGACCATATCTTTATGTTTATGTAAAATGATCCAAGGACCAAATCCATATTCATCACGATCGTTTTCTAGAGCTTCTACATAAATAGGGAGCATTGCCTTTAGCCCATCATCCGGCCATAAAGAATCGTATTTAACACTGAGCCAGTCTGGGTAGCTCTCTGGGCTAACCATCAGCTGCTGAGCCTGTGAGATCGTTATAGGCGTCATCATTAAACGCTGATTTTCTATATTCATTGTGTAGCCACCTTTCATTTAAAAGTAATCGGAAATCATTCAGGTCCATTATGTATGTAACTGCTTCTTCCTTTACTACACTTACCTTTTATCTCAATAAGTTAAACCAAATCACTTGCCTTTTACTCATATTATTTTAAACAGAGACCTAGCCTTACCTACTTTTCTTTTTTAAATTAACGCTCGTTTCATGTTTGTTGATGTTGTTTAACCTCTTCTACATAAGACTTCTTATATGGAATACTCTATGTTAAGGTACTTCACCAGGAAAGGACCGCTACGTTTATGGTCAACTGCCTTTATCAAAGAAACCTATGTCTTCTAACATAAAAAACCTTCTACCTATTTAATAATAGATAGAAGGTACCCACTAAAAACCAAGGATAGCTTTTAACATGCTGGTTGTTTCTCCACCACTATAAATGACATAAAGAAGCAAGTATACGGCAACCCCTGTTATTGCAGTAAAGAACCAAATTACGCTTGTAATTGGTCCAAGTTTGCGGTGTTTAGTAATGTTCCGTTTAAAGGCTAAAACGAGTGTAACAATACCAAAAACTCCACCAGTTGTGGCCAAAATGATATGGAAAATCAAAAACAGCGTATAGTAGATTTTTATATCATCTGGTCCTCCAAAGCTAGTGTTGCCCACAAAAATCGTTCTTGAAAGATAGATAATAAAAAATGTAAGCGCACTTACTGCTCCTGCAATCATAACTCTCTTGTGCGCCACAACATTACCCTTCGCAATGAGCACCCAGCCAATAGCGATAAAAATCGCACTGATTACGATAAAGGCTGTGCTAATCGTAGGTAAAACTGGTAACATCATCGATTCCCCCCATACTCCTCTAATAAAACAATTCTCTATTATGTAAGAAAAAACTCCTCTCTCTCGAAGAGGAGTTACACTTAGTTCGACTCACTTGGTAACGGATCAATGTTGGTACTCTCTTTATTAAACCAAGAGAAGAAGATGATCGCCAGAATCGTTCCATATACAATTTCTTGTGTTATTTTCATAATAATACCGCCTGTAGCTTGATCTTCACGAACAGACATTGGTGAAAAAATCTCAGGACCACCTAAGGATAGTCCTTCTAACACACCAGGTGGAACACAAAGCTTCATAGCTTCAGCCCAAGACGAAGGATCGCTATATGTGCTATACAGAGAAGTCTCCGCAAAAATAATAAGACCACAAGCTGGTGTTATTAAGACTCCATTAGCAAAGATGAAACCAATTTTTAGTAATGGTGACAACGTATCTAATTTTTCTAACGGTGCAAAAATAGGTAGCCAAACTAGAAATGCAGTCACAAGTATAACCGTCGTAACGACCGCATGTGCCATTGTATTTGATTTAGTAAAATCAAATACGACAGGTATGTGATATAAAGAGAACAACCCATTAAATAGCAGCAAAGCAATAAGTGGCTTTGCTAAAAGATACAGTACATTTTTCAAAATTGGAACAGAGAATAACTTCTCCCATATCCATGAAGGTAACCCTTTGATAATTAAGATGGGAAACAATAAATAATATAAAGCCATTTGCAACATATGTGCTGTAAATAAAATATGTCCTAATAAATCTACAGGAGAACCTTTAATAATATAAAGAAGTACTAAACCTGTATAAAACATGACTTGTTGCGCATTAGTAGGCTTTTCATATTGTCCAAAACGCTTCCTTAATGGACCTGTTAGCAGAAAATACAACACGCCCAAAGTTACGACAAACAAGAAGTAATAAGGACTCCACAGAGCTCTAAAACCAAATATTTGTATTTCTAACCACATTTATCTCACTCCATGTATCTGTCTTAGGTGTACAACCTATTACCATTATACCGTATTTTTCACCGAAAACCCACGTCGTTCCTCACAGAAGAGTGACAAGTGTTTGACAAATTTCTAATTTCAAAAAATAAAAAAAGTTGGAGAGGAATCCCCTCTCCAACCTCCTTTTCTTTACCACCAAACAATTGTAACCATTGCTAGGACCGTTAGAAGTGCTACAAATATTCCAGAGTATAAAAATAGCGCTGGTAAGCCGTGTCCTTTGTGGCTCATATGCATAAAGTAGTAAAGCTGGAACCCAACTTGTACGCACGCTAGCAGAATAATGACTGGTATCGTAAACATTGGATTATATTCCGCAATAACCATTCCAAACGAAACGAGCGTAAAGATAATCATTAAAGCAAACGTAATGAGTTGGTACTTCATTTCTTCTTTGTTTTTTTGTTTATAAAACTCATAGCTAGTGGAATTGGTGTTTTTCGCCATAAATTAGCCCCCCAATTTTCCCATTAGGTATACTACCGTAAAGATGAATACCCAAACAACATCGATAAAGTGCCAGTACAAGCTTGCAATGTAAAACTTCGGTGCATTGTATAAGTTAAGGCCTCGTTTAGAGTTACGTACCATAAGCGTAACGATCCATAGTAGCCCAAACAGTACGTGCCCTCCATGGAAACCAACGAGAGCATAGAATGCAGAACCAAAAGCATCAGATGTAAAAGTATGCTCTTCATGCATAATATACTCGTAAAACTCGTAAATTTCTAAGCCAAGGAACGTTAAACCTAGAGCAACCGTAATCCCTAGCCATAATTGCATCTTACCAAAGTCTAAATTTTTCATATGGTAAATCGCATAAACACTTGTTAATGAGCTGGTCAATAGAATAACCGTCATAATAAAGACGAGTTCAAGACCAAATAATTCTGCTGGACCTGGGCCATTCGTGTTAGACTCAGGTCCGTTTAAAGCTAAATACGTTCCGAACAAACTTGCAAATAATACTGTTTCTCCTCCTAGGAAAAACCAAAACCCTAAGAATTTATTTTTCCCCTCGAGGGTGGCTTTTTCAGGTTCGTGCGGGCTTTGCCCTGGTTTTAGTCTTTGTAGTTGATCGCTACTCATTCAGAACCAGCCCCCTTTTCTAGGTCTTCTTTATGAATGTGATAGCCGAGGTCATCTTTAACAGATCTTACGAACATAGATCCAAGAGTTATGAGCATACCGGCGATACCTACGATTAACCAGTTCTTGTCATCAACTTGGTAAATGAAACCGAAACCAGCAATAAATAGACCAAGGGACATTACAAACGGAATAAAGGAATTATTCGGCATGTGAATATCTCCAAGAGGTTCTGCTGGAGTCATTTTTCCATTACCTTGACGCTTTTCAATCCATAACGGATCAAGTCCACGTACAAGCGGTGTTTGCGTGAAGTTATAAAACGGTGGTGGTGATGGAATAGACCATTCTAGTGTACGACCATCCCAAGGGTCACCGCTAACTTTCTCACCTTTCACAGACGTTACGATTACGTTGATAAGGAAAATGACAGCACCAATGGCCATTAAGAAGGCACCAATTGTACTTACTAAGTTTCCTAAATCGAGATCCTGGTTCGGCAAGAACTTCCAATAACGACGAGGCATTCCCATTAAACCTAGGAAGTGCTGAATAAAGAATGTTAAATGGAATCCTATAAAGAACGGCCAGAATGCAAGCTTTCCTAATTTCTCGCTTAACATCGTTCCGAAGAATTTAGGCCACCAATAGTGCAGACCTGCGAATACTCCGAACACTACTCCACCTACAATTACATAGTGGAAGTGCGCAACAACAAAATACGTATCATGGTACTGGTAGTCAGCAGCAGCTGCTGCAAGCATTACCCCACCAAATCCTCCAAGCGTGAAGGATGGGATAAACGCTACAGTCCAAAGCATCGCTGTTGTCATTCGAATGCTTCCGCCCCACATAGTAAAGATCCAGTTAAAGATTTTAATACCAGTAGGGACAGCAATAGCCATTGTAGCAATAGCGAAAATAGAGTTCGCTACTGGACCTAAACCAGTTGTGAACATATGGTGTGCCCAAACCATGAACCCTAAAAAGCCGATTAAGACTACAGCGAAAACCATTGCAGAGTAACCAAATAAACGTTTTTTAGAGAACGTTGAAATTATATCACTAAACAAACCAAAAATCGGCAAGACCAAAATGTATACTTCTGGGTGCCCAAAGATCCAGAATAAGTGTTCCCAAATGACATGGTTTCCTCCCATTTGAGGATCAAAGAAATTCGCACCAAACATACGATCAAACATCATAAGGAACAGCCCAACTGTTAAAGCTGGGAATGCAAAAAGAATAAGTACACTTGTTACAAATGCAGTCCACGTGAAAAGTGGCATACGCATATATGTCATACCTGGCGCACGCATGTTTACAATTGTTACCAGGAAGTTAATTCCTCCAATTAGCGTACCTGCACCAGAAATTTGAAGACCCATTACGTAGTAATCGACACCATGACCTGGTGAAGTCGTTGACAATGGTGCATAAGCTGTCCAACCTGCGTCAGGTGCACCTCCTGTAAACCATGAAACATTAAGTAAAACGCCTCCAAAGAAAAAGAGCCAAAAACCTAATGAGTTTAAAAATGGAAATGCAACGTCACGCGCTCCGATCTGTAAAGGAACAGCAATGTTCATCAATGCAAAGATTAATGGCATTGCAGCTAAGAAGATCATGGTTGTTCCGTGCATCGTAATCAGCTGGTTATAAAGACCAGCAGAGACAAAATCATTGTCAGGCACAGCAAGCTGGATTCGAATCAGCATTGCTTCTAGTCCACCCGCAAGGAAGAAAATACCACCAGCGACTAAATAAAGAATCGCAATTTTTTTGTGATCCACTGTGGTCAAGTAATCCCATAGGGTAGCGCCAAAGCCTTTCTTTTGCGCAGTAGCTGTACTCACGCTACGACCTCCCTTTTCTCTCTATTATTGTGCTTCAGCATCCTCAGGTGTAATTTCTGTAGGATTAAGCTGTAGTAAGTAGTCAGCCAGTTGTTCCGCTTCCTCTGAAGTTAACGGATTATCGGCATCAGTATTCCCGTATTTACCTGTCATCTTATTACCTGGTTTGATATCTTCTGGGTGTTGTAGCCAATCAATAAGGTTTTGCTTGTTGTTGTCTAATATACCAGCAATTTTCACACGAGAACCAAAGTTTGTTAGATTAGGTCCTGCTGCAGCTGGAGAAGATCCAATCGCATGACAAGCGATACAGCCTTTACTATTAAATAACTCTTTACCGGCTTGGGCCGATTCAGATTCAGGTGTAGCGTCAGGATTTACGTTTTTCATCTCTTCTACCCATTGGTCAAACTCTTCAGGGCTAACCGCTACTACTTTAAAGCTCATTAGAGAGTGTGAAGGACCGCATAGCTCCGCACACTTACCGTAATAAACGCCCTCTTCATAAGCATTAATCCACATTTCATTGACGTTTCCAGTACCAGGGTTTGTGTCCATCTTTCCTGAAATTGATGGCACCCAGAACGAGTGGATAACGTCACTAGCTGCTAATTTTAAGTATACGCGTTCCCCAGTAGGGATATAGAGATCTTGACTAGCTTGAACTTCAAGACCGTTATAATTATAATGCCACCAATACTGTTTTCCTGTCACTTCAATCGTAACAGCATCTTCTTTGTCCTCTTCTGCTGGAGTTGTATCAGCCAGCATAAATGTCTTTTGAACAGTTGGTACAGCCAAAACTATCAGTAGTAAAATTGGAACCACTGTCCATAACAGTTCAAGAAACTTGTTCCCTTCTGTTTGCTTCGGAATATAGTCTTGATTGTCCTCCTTCTGACGATAGCGAATCAAAACGAAGAAATAAAGCGCCATAACTATGACCCCTACTACGACCATTATGATAACGCTTAACATCATAAGATCATAAATGACATCCGCACCTTCACCCTTGGGTTCTAGAGCTGTCAGATTAGGCAGCCCACAACCGGTCAAGGTCAGCAACATGATGCCAAAAAGGAACAGAACGCGAGACTTTCCCATCCATCCTTTCATTAAAGATACCTCTCTTTCTCTTTGTAATATTGCAAATTTTTATTATTAAGAATCAGGAAAACTCGTTAAGAGTTTTCCTGATCAACTTAAAAAGGGTTAGGCAATGTAACAACAATCATCGCTACAAATAGAATGGTCAAATAGTTTAAAGAGTAAACAAACATCCATGTTGCCCATTTCATATCATCCTTCATGAAGAAGCCTGCTACCCCTATGGCAAACCATCCGACGCTAAGTAAAGCGGCGATTACCATGAAGACTGTCCCTAAAGAATGAAGATAAAATGGAAATGGTAATAAACATGCTGTATATATTACAATTTGGCGTTTCGTGATAGAGAATCCATGAACGACAGGTAGCATTGGTATGCCTGCCTTGCGATACTCTTCTGTTTTCTTCATGGCAAGGGCCAAGAAGTGAGGTGTTTGCCAAATAAACATGACGAAAAATAATCCCCACGCTACTGGGTGTAAACCAGGGTCAATCGCTGCCCATCCTATTAAAGGTGGAACAGCACCTGAAAAACTACCAATAACCGTGTTTAATGTGTACCTTCTTTTTGACCACATTGTGTAAAGAACAACATAGGTAAACCATCCAAAAGCACCGATTAAAGCAGCTACCCACGTGGTAAATAGTAAAAAGAGTAGTCCTAGTGATGTTACACTAACACCCATTATTAGGATGTGTTTTAATGATATTGTTCCTGTTACCGTTGGCCGGCTTTGGGTACGAGACATTACTTTATCTATATCCCGGTCGTAGTAATTGTTAATAATACAACCACCAGCAATAACAAAAGTAATTCCGATCATAGACATTAAGAATGCTTGCCAATGATCAAAAAAGGATGCCTCGGTGAAATGTACCGCTAGCCAAAAGCCAGCAAATGCAGTCATTAGGTTTGAATTTATAATCCCTATCTTAATCAAAGAAAGGATGTCAGCCCATAAGGATGAAGTAGTTTCATCTCTGGCTGAACGATTCATCACTTGTGATGTTGACTCAACAGTTCTTGGATTGTTCATCGCTCTTCGTATTCCTCCTTCAACCTTCCCTCACAATTCGTTCATATTCTACTTAGTATAAACAAACTCCTAACATTTTAAAGGAGGGCGTGTTGTAAAAAACTTTTATGAACGTGCAGATTCTAAACATTCCATCCTATTGTATCATGGAATAGATTTTCTATCTATTTAATCAGAGATATTTTAAGTTGTGAAATATCTGTGAACACCCCTATAATCAGACATAGATGACGTGATTTCATATGAGGAGCAGAGAGCATTTATGGTTGGGTAAGAATTGTAAGTATCGGAACAAATCCCCTATTTATTTCTAGCAAACAACCGTTTACATTGCAAGCACTTTTTTGACATTTGCTGTGAAAAATTAATTCTATTCTATTCCTAATAGACCAATTAGCAACGTAGAAGCTGAACTGAACTAAAGTGAGGTAAAGGTAACACTTGGGAGTTCATGAGAATTGATGATTACTAATCGATCGGAGATAAAGGAAGCCTACTAGTTGTCCGACAAACCTCTCCCCCCTTACTAAACATGTGTATTACACAAGTCAAACGCTTTATAATTTCCTACACTTTAAAAATCATGGTAACATAGAGTTTGTGTCGATTTGGTGAACATTACGTTCGATAATTGCACTTATTTTTTTGTTTATATTAATATAGATATGTTCCACTAAATATACAGAGAGGTGGAGAAATGATTAAATTATTAAAATGGCTTTCCGTTCTATCGTCTCTTGGAATGCTATTTGTCCTAATAGGTGGGGCGCTAGTAACGAAAACAGAGTCAGGTATGGGTTGTGGAAAAAGCTGGCCGTTATGTCATGGTCAAATTATCCCAACTAACATTACTCCAGAGCTTATTATAGAAATGGCTCACCGTCTTGTTTCCGGAGGCGTTGGATTATTTGTATTAGTGTTATCCATCCTAGCATGGAGATATATAGGACATATCCGAGAAACAAAGTTACTTGCATTTTTATCTATTTTCTTCTTGGTTGCTCAAGGGCTTATTGGAGCAGCTGCAGTTAAATTTGGACAATCAGATTTTGTGTTAGCAATGCATTTTGGTATCTCATTGATTTCGTTCGCGTCCATTTTCTTATTAACCCTATTGATTTTTGAGATTGATAGAAAATTTGATGCAGATTCTCTTTATATTGATCGAAGTTTGCGCATTCAATTTTATAGTTTAGCTATTTACACATTGGCGGTGGTTTATACAGGAGCACTTGTTCGTCACGTTGGAGCAAGCGTCGTATGTACTGGCTGGCCATTTTGTGATAATAATAGCCCTTTGCAACTTGGATCCTTTAATATGCATGAGTGGGTCCAAATGGGACATCGTTTAGCAGCTGGTTTAATATTTGTTTGGGCGGCTTATTTGTTCGTCAGAATTAGGAAGCAATATCAGTCAAATGGAGTAATGAGAACAGGCTGGAATCTTGCATTTCTTCTTATGGCTCTTCAGGTGTTCTTAGGCGCAATGATAATTGTTACACAACTTAATCTGTTTATTGCCCTTTTACACGCCCTCGTGATAGCATGCTTCTTTAGCTTGTTAACTTACTTTATTTTGTTATCTTCTAGAAGTGCAAAATATGATAAAACTAAAAATAATAATTAGTTGGAACGAAAAAGACCATAGAGAGATCTCTCTACGGTCTTTTTAATGTTCTGTGACAATTTGCCAACGTACGCCAAAACGGTCTTCTAGCCTTCCAAACATAGCTCCCCAAAACATTTTCTCAAAAGGCATAAACACACGTCCTTCTTCAGAAAGCCTCCTAAATACTTCCCTAGCCTCTTCTTCTTCCTTAAATTCAAGCGTAAGGTCCATTTGATTTCCGGAGATCGTTTTCCCTTCTATTCGATCCGCCATAAAGAAGTGCTGTCCTTTCGCTTTGAGCGCAAGATGCATCACATTGTCCTTTATCTCACTTGGCATATCAGGTGCCTCTTCAAACGTCTGAATGCTTACAACTTCTCCATCTAACGCATACGTATAAAAATCTGCTTGCTCCCTTGCATCATCACAAAAGAAATATGGATAAAATACAGCCATTGTACCCCTCCTTGATATTGATTATACCTGAATTCACTCTAGAATCACCCATAAAAAGCGCTTAGAGTATTTGGCTCTAAGCGCTTTGAATGCTAGTCTTCACTGTGTACCACGTTATTCGAACTCGATTAACAAATCACCTACATGAATTGCTTCTCCATTTTTAACGTAAATGTCTTTGATTTTCCCATCAAATGGTGCCTGAACCGTAGTTTCCATCTTCATCGCTTCAGTAATCATAAGATGGTCTCCTTTATTAACCGTTTCACCTTTATTCGAGATAACACTTACAACTGTACCAGGCATCGTAGCCCCTATGTGTTTTGGATTTTGCTTATCCACTTGAGGACGTGCCTCTACAGATGCTTTAATATTTTGGTCTTTGATAACGACTTCGCGAGGTTGGCCATTCAATTCAAAGTAAACCACTCTTGTAGCATCTGGCTGTGCTTCACCAATAGAAACAAGTTTAACAATTAACGTTTTCCCTTGTTCGATCTCTACTTCAATTTCTTCGCCAAGACGCATTCCATAGAAGAATGTCAATGTATCTAACACAGACATGTCCCCGTATTGCTCATAGAATTGATGATAATCCATAAACACCTTTGGATAAAGTGCATAGCTAATCATATCAAAACTCGTCACCTGACGATCTAGTTTTTGGAAGAGGTTTTCTTTTAGGTCTTTAAAATCAACAGGTTCTAGTAGTTCACCCGGACGAACGGATAAAGGTTCCTTCCCTTTTAGAATAATGCGTTGAAGCTCTTGAGGGAAGCCTTGGTATGGTTGGCCTAAATACCCTTGGAAGAATTCAAGGACAGAATCAGGAAAATCAATCGATTCACCTTTTTCATAAACATCATCTTCAGTTAGATCATTCTGTACCATAAAGAGTGCCATATCTCCAACTACCTTGGAAGAAGGAGTTACTTTAACAATATCACCAAACATATCATTTACTCTGCGATACATATGTTTCACTTCGTCCCAACGTGATTCAAGCCCAACAGCCTTTGCTTGCTGTTGAAGGTTACTGTATTGTCCGCCTGGCATTTCGTGTTGATAAACTTCTGAGTGGGGTGCCATCATGCCACTTTCGAAATCTTGATAATACTTTCGAATATCATGCCAGTAGTGCCCCAGTTCTTCGTAAGCTTGCACATCAACATTTGGCTTTCTCTCATTACCCTCTAAAGCGTAATATAGACTACTCGCACTTGGTTGAGAAGTTAAACCAGCCATCGTACTTGCAGCAACGTCAACTACATCTACACCCGCTTCTATAGCACGTGCGTAAGTGAAGATTCCATTTCCACTTGTATCATGGGTATGAAGGTGAATCGGTATATTTATCGTCTCTTTTAACGCTGAGACTAATTGATATGCTGCTTCAGGCTTCATAACTCCTGCCATATCCTTAATAGCTAAGATATGGGCGCCAGCATCTTCTAGTTCTTTGGCTAAATTCGTATAGTAAGCCAAGTCATATTTAGGACGGGATGGATCTAAAATGTCTCCTGTATAACACATAGCAGCTTCAGCGATTTTCCCTGTGTCTCTAACAGCTTCAATAGCTAACTTCATTCCTTCCACCCAGTTTAAGCTGTCAAAGATACGGAAGACATCAATGCCTGCTTGAGCACTCTTTTCAACGAATTCCTTAATTACATTGTCAGGATAGTTCTTATACCCAACCGCGTTACTAGCACGAAGTAGCATTTGGAATAACATATTCGGCATTTTCTCACGCATAGTCAACAAGCGCTTCCAAGGATCTTCCTTCAAGAATCGGTAGGATACATCAAAGGTTGCTCCTCCCCACATCTCTACAGAAAATAGATTAGGGAGTAATCGTGCTGTAGGTTCTGCAATATGCTCCAAGTCCTTACCCCTAACACGAGTAGCTAATAAAGACTGATGGGCATCTCTGAAGGTAGTATCCGTATATAATACTTCTTTTCTATTCTTTAGCCATTCAGCCACTGCTTCTGGCCCTTGTTCATCAAGTAATTGTTTTGTGCCAGCCGGAATAGGTTCAGAATGTTTCACTACTGGCTCTCTAGGTTTAGGCAAAGCAGGTTTCTTCCTGTGAGAAGTTCCTTCAAAACCATTAACCGTTGTAGCTCCAATATAGGAGAGCATTTTTGTCCCTCTGTCTTTCCTTTTCGGGAATACAAATAACTCAGGTGACTGGTCAATAAAGGTTGTATTGTACTCCCCTGACAAGAAATTATTGTGCAGAATAACATTCTCAAGGAAAGGAATATTTGTTTTAATCCCTCTTATCCTGAATTCTCGCAAGTTACGCACCATCTTATGAGCGGCCTGATCGAAACTCAGTGCCCATGTAGAAACCTTCACAAGCAATGAATCGTAATAAGGTGAGATGACAGCACCTTGAAACCCATTTCCTGCATCTAAACGAACTCCAAATCCACCTCCAGATCGGTACGCCATAATCTTCCCTGTATCAGGCATAAAGTTATTAAGAGGATCTTCTGTTGTTACACGAGATTGAATGGCAAAGCCATGTGTACGAATATCTTCTTGCTTAGGAATACTAATTGGCTTATCAAACAAGTTATATCCTTCAGCAATCATAATTTGAGCTTGCACAATATCAATACCGGTAATTAATTCCGTAATCGTGTGTTCTACCTGGACACGGGGGTTTACTTCGATGAAATAGAATTCATCCCCTGAAACAAGAAACTCAACTGTTCCTGCATTTAAGTACGTGACATTGTTCATTAATTTAACAGCAGCTTCACACATCTGTTCACGGATATCGTTATGTAAGGAAACGCTAGGAGCGACCTCCACAACCTTTTGGTGACGTCTTTGAACCGAACAATCTCGTTCATATAAATGCACGACATTACCATCGGCGTCCCCTAAAATCTGGACTTCAATATGTTTTGGATTTTCAACTAACTTCTCAACGTAAACATCATCGTTACCAAATGCCGCTTTCGCTTCCGATTTGGCACGATCATATCCATCCTGGAGGGCAGCCTCACTACGAACGATGCGCATTCCACGTCCGCCACCACCAAGGGCTGCTTTAATCATGATTGGATAACCATGTTTTCGACCGAAGGCTTTTACTTCTTCGATATCTGCTACAGGTCCATCTGTTCCAGGAATAACTGGAATGTCTGCTTGAACAGCTTGATATCTCGCTTTTACCTTATCGCCAAACATATTTAAATGTTCACTTGTTGGCCCGATGAATGTAAGTCCCTCTTCTTCACATCTTCTGGCAAAATGAATGTTCTCAGATAAGAATCCATAACCAGGGTGGATGGCATCTACACCAACACTCTTCGCTATTTCAATAATTCCTTCAATATCCAGATAGGCGTCAATTGGCTTCTTTCCTTCACCAACAATGTAAGCCTCATCGGCTTTATAACGATGATAAGAACCGCTGTCTTCCTTTGAATACACCGCTACTGTTCTTATATCAAGTTCTGTACATGCACGAAATACTCTTATAGCAATTTCGCCTCGATTGGCAACTAATACCTTATTGATCTTCTTTCGTTCACCCATTGTCTTCCTCCCCTAGCTTTTCTTTGTTGCTGTATTGTAGGCGCATTTGTACTAGACCTGTCCTCATCAGTGACATTCTTGTTGTAAACCTTCGGCTGGTCTTCTAGACGCACCTGTCTAGCTATATTATTTAAAATCCCCATAGAGGCCAATAAGACCACTAAAGAAGAACCTCCATAACTTAAAAATGGCAATGGTACCCCCGTTATAGGAAGAAGGCCACTTACAGCCCCCAGGTTAATAATTGTTTGAATACCAACCATTGAGGAAATCCCAATTGCCAAAAGACTCCCGAATGCATCTTTACACTGTCTTGCGATAAACAATCCTCGAAGAACGATGACTGTCAAAAGTCCGATACCGAGTAATACACCTAATAAACCTAACTCTTCAGCGATTACTGCCATAATAAAATCTGTATGTGGTTCAAGCAGATAACCTAGTTTTTGAACACCTTGTCCAAGACCATCACCACTTATACCACCTGTCCCAATCGCAATATACGACTGTATTAAATGATAACCATCATCAGCCGGATCTGAAAAGGGTTCATAAGCTCCTGTAAAACGAGCTACACGCTCTGAATCCGTCACAACGGACGTTAATATGAAGATGGTAATCAAAGCTCCACCAAGAACCGCTAACATGCTTATTATTTTCGGGTGAATACCAGCACTCAAAAAAATTGTTGCTGCAATGAGCGCGATGATGGAAGCCGTCCCCACATCCGGTTGCCAGATGATCAACCCAAGAATTAGGAACGTAATAAATAATGGTGGTATAACACCTCTTCTAAAGCTCGATAACCGATCTTGCTTTTTGGCGAGTGCGGAGGCAAGGTACATAATTAAGCCTACCTTCGCTAACTCTGCCGGCTGAACTCGGATAGGACCTAATACCAGCCAGGAATAAGCACCATTTACATAATCCCCAAGCGGAGACCAGACTAACGCAAGCAATATGGCAACGCCGATCAAGATTAACGGCATCCATTTCTGATACTTCTGATAGGGTATACTAATTGTTGTTATAAATGCAATCAACCCTAAACCACACCAAATTAATTGCTTGTTCAGATAATGATCTGGAGAGTATCCCCACTTTGCAACGGCATAAACCATTGATGCACTATAAATCATAACGACTCCAAAAGCTGTTAAGATCAACGGTGTAAAGATTAAAGTGAAATCAAAGTTTTTCCATAATTTTTTCATAGTTGTCCATCCTTATGTAATTGGTTTTGATCCCTTATATTTTTTTACTAGATTAAAGCATCAAATTCCTTCTTTGCAAGAAAAATATTATCATCAACTATCATACTTTCTCCTTATGAATGGTATACATCACTCCTTTTTCCCACTACTCATTGCCTAGATAGTAAAAAAACTCAAATGTTCACCAGAGGGGTGAAATTTGAGTTTATCTGTCAGGACTTTTGAGAGGCTTCATGTAGAGCATTCATTTCTTGCTCTAAGTTTTCGAGAAGCTTCTTGCCATCCTCTTCCCTTATTAAATTCAAGCGGACAGCGAAATCAATCTCTCGTGATAGTCCGAACATTTGGGTATCTAGAACCTCTTCATATAGAGGACACTGCGGCATGGTTAGGTTATCCATCTGAACTTTGATGAGTTTTGCTATTTTATCCGCATCAGCCTTAAGAAGGGCGTAGGCTTGTTGGCGATGATCGATCGCTACTTCTGATGACACGTTAATCCCCTCCGATTAAAACAGACTTTCTTTTATTTATATTATAGGTTAAGGGACAAAAATGCAAGGAAAGTTCAGAAAGATAACTACGTTTTTACTTTATTTTAGGCTCTGTTAATTTTGGATACTTACTTCACATATAAGTTCCATTAACAGAAGACTTGAAGCTTAGCCACTTTTGTGTAGATAGGGCCGTTACGCTTGTTGAGTGCTTGGGGTGTCTGGGGAGACCCCGGAAAGCGCGTAGCGATTGAGGAGGCTCCTCAGCTCGCCGCGGAAAGCGAGTGATTTCCCGAACCACCTTACAATCAATTAAAGCAAACGGAAACGTCCTCTCAGCTTCGAGCCTTCAACATTCCTGCCCTATCTTGATTAAATAACAACAGTAAACTTAACAAAGACTTTCTTAAAAGATTGATAGCTCTAACCGACTAGAGAGCATTTCTAACAAGTGCATGCCAACGACACTATTCCCTTTTTCATCAAGAGCAGGACCAAAGACTGCAATTCCTCCAAAGTCTTTCACAGAACCCATTACAGCACCAGACACTCCACTTTTAGCTGGTATACCTACTCGGATAGCAAACGAGCCAGAAGCATCATACATGCCACAGGTTACCATGAAGGTTTTACATATTCTTGCTAGCTGTCTTGGTATGATTTGACGACCTGATTCAATGTCTTTTCCTTCGTTCGCAAAAACCGCTCCAATACGAGCCAGTTGCTTAATGTTTACTTCAATAGCGCATTGCTTAGTATAGGTATCTAACAGCTCTTCAATTGAACCTTCAATAACGTGATGTTGTTTCATAAAGAATGCAAGTGATCTATTTAAATAAGCTGTTTCATATTCTGAATTTGCGATCTCTTGGTCGTATTGAATACTGTGATCATTGGCCAGTTCATGAACGAATGCTAACAAACGTCCAACCTTTTCATCAGGTGTAGTTCCTTCAATCATATTTGTAACAGCTAAAGCACCTGCATTAATCATTGGATTTAGAGGTTTAGAGGGGTTCGTTGTTTCAAGCTTAGCTATAGAATGGAATGGATCACCGCTTGGTTCTTTTCCTACTCTGGCAAATACATAATCTTCTCCTTGATCCATTAAAGCTAAAGCTAATGCTAACACTTTAGATATGCTTTGTATCGTAAATGTGTTCTCGACTTTACCCGCCCCAACACATTCTCCATCCATGTGGTAAACCCCAATTGCAATATTCTCACGATCTTGCTTTTCTAGAGCTGGAATATAGTCAGCGACTTTACCTAATTGAGTAAAAGCACTAACGTGTTCAATCCATTCATCCACCATTTCCTGAGTTACTTTTTTCTGCATTTGAAAACCTCCTTAGTGCATGATTGGTTTAAGTTCGTTATACTAGGTTCAGAATCTTTTTACAACGAAGGGTGGTCTACCATTGATCATACAATTAACCGGAAACGTAAACTATAGCATTACACTAGACCCTACTGTTTGGATTTTCGATGATCGCAAAGTATCTTTTGAGGAAGCGTTCACATTTCAAACGACACCAGAAGCAACTGAAGAAGATGAAATACGAAAAGCATCTGAGTTCTGGGATCGTGAAGTTTATCAACAAAAACTTGATCCTCCTGTAAATAAAAGCATCTCCAAATACGATAAGAAAAAAATACTAGAGGGTACTTATGTTATGCCCATTCATCATTTTTTAAAAAATGCCGAGATCAAAGATGAAGCAAAAAATGCTTTACTTGTAACTGAATCTGGTGACACTACGATTACCCTAGACGAATTAAACCAGTCCCTCTTTTTATTTTCACAAGATGGCAAGCCATTAAACCAGGAAGGGCCTGTTCATGTGTATTTTCAAGATGGTTCAAATAGGGACAAGCCTGTAAAAGGCGTCAAAAAAATTGTGATTGACTAATATGTAAATGAATAACCCCCGGTCATATATATGATCGGGGGTTATTACTATAAGAAATCTGCTGACAACTGAGCTAAAGGAGAACGTTCACCTTTTACAAGCTTCACGTGCCCACTTAAGTTTTGATCCTTAAATTTTTCCACTACGTGAATAAGACCGTTATTGAATTCATCTAAATAAGGATGGTCTATTTGATGAGGATCTCCTAAAAGGACAACCTTACTTCCCTCACCTATCCTAGTAAGTATTGTTTTCACTTCATGTTTGGTAAGATTCTGGGCTTCATCTATTAGGATTAGCTGTTCAGGAATGCTTCTCCCTCTTATATAGGTGAGCGCTTCAACTTGTATTGAACCGATACCGGATAAAATTTGATCAAGTTCACCCGGTTTTTTTACATCAAACAAATACTCCAAGTTATCGTAAATCGGTTGCATCCAAGGCCTTAACTTCTCTTCTTTCTCCCCCGGAAGATAGCCTAAATCTTTCCCAAGTGGCACAATTGGGCGGGCTACAAGAAGTTTCTTATAGAAACCGTAATCTTCAATTTGCATAAGTCCTGCTGCTAAAGCAAGTAGAGTCTTACCTGTACCAGCTTTCCCAATCATGGTAACCAAAGGAATATCCCGTCTTAACAATAACTCCAAAGCCATGACCTGTTGAGCGTTCCTTGGGCGAATCCCCCATGCTTGTTCATTTTGGAATCTGCACTTCTGTAGAAGACCTTCATGATGTCTTACAATACCAATAGCAGAGTGAGAAGGGTTAGCCCTGTTTTTTAAAATCATAAATTCATTTGGATGTAGGGATGCTAACAACTCTTTTGATAGAGCTAATTCCCCCGTTTGGAAAAATAAATTAATTTCATCTTCATTTACATAAAGTTCCTTAAACCCATTTAGAATTGTGTCTTCATTGACGGCTCTTTCACTAAGAAAGTCTTCAGCAACAAGTCCAATAGCATCTGCCTTAATTCGCATCAACATATCTTTTGAAACTAAAACAACTTGTCTCCCTACGCTTTTATCCGTCTCCTCAAGATGCAAATTTAGCGTCACCGCTAAGATACGATTATCATTTGTACGTTCCATAAAGACTTCTTCTAGCTTCGTAAATGACCTGTGATTCAATTCCACACGAAGTGTACCACCACTCTCAAGTTTCACTCCTTCGTGTAACTTGCCCGTTAACCTCAAACGATCCATAATTCTTGAAACTTCTCTTGCATTCCGCCCAACTTCATCCATATTTCTTTTTTTTGAATCCACTTCTTCCAGTACTATGGCTGGAATAACGACCTCATTATGACCAAAAGTGTAAATTGATCGTGGGTCTTGTAACAACACGTTTGTATCTAACACATAAATTTTTTCCATTCAGCCGCCTCCTGAGAATTGGTCTACATTGTTTGGCAAGGCTTCCTACTTCCACTATATGCTTGTATGTATAAAGTTAGACGAACTTCAAAATATAACAACAAATAAAGGAGTGAGAACTGTGAAATATATCGTTATAATTGGTTTAGCTATTGCTTTAACGGCTTGTCAATCAAATGAACAGGAAAGCCTGCCACAACAAGAGAATCAAAGCCCAACTATCCAAGTCCAAGATTCTGATCCTGCTCCAAAAGAGAAGATGAGCAATCGAAAGCGTTCTAAACATTTAGCCAGGGTCGCTAATGAGGTGCCTGATGTGCATAAGGCAACCGCTGTTGTCGCAGGTCAATATGTAGTCGTCGCAATAGATGTGGATAAATCTCTAGATCGATCCCACGTTGGGTCAATTAAGTATTCTGTAGCTGAAGCTTTAAAGAAAGATCCATACGGGAAAGATGCAATTGTTATAGCTGATGCTGATGGCTATGAACGCGTTAAACAAATGGGTAAAAAAATAAGACAAGGACATCCGATCCAAGGAATTACTGATGAACTTTCTGCTATTGTAGGAAGGTATATGCCAGAAGTTCCAGTTCCAGAAAATCAACCAACAGAGCCGGATCAAGACAAACGAAAATTACCCACTGAACAGAAAAATGAACTTGAAGAAATTCAAGACGAACAATCAAATGATTATAAAGACAAAAAAACACCTAAATCTGATTAAGATTTAGGTGTTTTGCTTTTCTAGATCCTTTTCTTCCTCTTGCAATTCATTATAATATTGAACCCCAAACTGTGAGCCTTCATCTACCATCTTCGTGTTTTCCGTGTGATCGAATTCAGGTACACCTGCTTTTTCAACAGGAAGGTCCTCTTGGTTGTCTTTTTGAATGGAGTTTTGTACAGTTGTTGATAAAGATTTAGCTCGTTCTTTCAAATCATTTCTTCTTTTTTCATCTTTAAGTACGTACATTGCAGCTCCTGCACTAGCAGCTCCAACTGCAGAATAAATCCAACGTTTCTTCATCGTATCATCCCTTTCATTTAGTTCTAGTAAATCTTTTCCCATAATAAGTTATCTCTAAACAAACTAATTTAACTTCCAAGTTTCCCACTTCTTACAAATTTTCGAACATCTATTAGTACATAAGACACGAACATGTTATAATACAAAAGCAAAGAGAGAAATAATTGAGGTGAAACCGATGCGTGTAAAATGTGTATTATGCGATGATGTCCATTCGATCGACGGAAACTCTTTGCAAGCGAAACGTATGCGTAACAAACGAATCAATACGTATATGTGCCCAACCTGCAACGATCGAATTGGAGAAAAGACAAATGCTAGAAAAGCAACAGGCAATTTTAATCTATACAGAGAACCAAAGAATGATGAAAGTTTAATATAAAGAAAAGGCCTGCACGTTGTGCAGGCCTTTTTCTATTTATGAGGCTTCTGTTTTTCTTCCTTTTCGTTCATTGTGTAAACGCACTCTGTAAATTCCTAATACAAGCGATGATACAAAAAGTCCTTCTGCAATTGGCAGGGACAAACCAAGTGGTACTGTTAAAATTGTACATCCGGCAGCTAAAACAACGTAGATCACCGCAGATTTCAGAACTGGTAACTTTTTAGCGAATCCTAATTTATAAGTTACGATCGCTAAGCCTAGAATAATTAAGTATAAAAATAAAACGCTTCGAATAGCAAGCGCTACTTCATCATCATTATTCAGATTGATTTCTCCACCTAACCCACTAAAAAGAAAGCTGGCTACTGGCGATAGATCATTAGGAATTTGAAGAATATTACTCGCTTCATTCATTGGTGCTTCCCCCTATTACTCGTAACATAGATCTATATCTATCATACTAAAACTTCTGACTACCCGCTACCCTCTTATTGGATTCGTTTTCAAAAGGAGTAAAATACGGTAAACTAATTACTAGCATGCACACAAGAGGTGAACATATATGAAAAATTTAAACATCCCACTATTTCTTCTAGCACTGTTAGCCGTGTTTTGTTTTATGTTAGTGGGGGTAGCTATAGGATACCGTTCTGTAATCTTTTCTCTAATATTTCTTTTGTTAGGATTTTCAGTTATGGGCTTTGGCTTCGTGGTTAAACGTAAACAGCGTAACCAAGAAGCTTAAATTATTTACTACATGTCAGCAAAAGCTCAAGTCACCCCTAAACGTCAGGAGTAACTTGAGCTTTTGTAATGCGGCTTAAGCCTTTATCAAAAATAGTAACAGAAGGCCCTATTAGAAGAATAGCAACCCCAGTCCCAACCCCCACAGGCCCTCCTATTAACAAGGATATCCCTAAAAGGATTAGGCTTACAACGGTTTTAGACATTCCCAAACTAAAGCCTGTCAACTTCCTGACAACAAACATCGACCCATCCACAGGATTATAAGCAAATTTACTACGTACATAAATCGCCACACCAAGCCCTAAGAGTAGGATACCAGCTATAAGGAAACTATATGCTAAACCCCTGCTATCAACTTCCATTGAACCAAAAACGCCATGAAGCCAAAAATCTATCCCTATACCGGTTACCACTGCTGTTCCAAGAGCGAGAAGGTCTGGTTTCTTACGTATTAAAATTGCATTTATACAAACGAGTAAGAATCCATTAATGACCTCCCAAGTGCCAGTAGTTAATCCAACGGCATCAGACAACCCCACGTTTAGAGAGTCAAAAGGCATCGTGCCTAGATTAGCTATAATTGTGAGGCTAATTCCAAGAGTCATGATTCATAATCCTATTAAGTAATAGAGTATTCTATTCACCTAGAACCCTCCTCTATGAAAAATGTTTCCAGTATTACTTTAGTTCGATATGTTTATCTATGATTTCTCGATGAATAGCACGATTAGAAGCTATTATAGAATTAGTCGTTAACATGTTCACTTCTGTTCCATCCGCTTTTGTAGTAATGCCCCCTACTTCATTTAAGAGCACGATTCCAGCAGCTACATCCCAAGGTGCAAGGCGCATCGTCACGTAGGCATCCATATTCCCTTCAACGACATAGGCGAACTCTAATGCAGCTGATCCATAGGAACGTGTTCCTCTTACTTTTCTGATAAGCTCTTGCATTCCAACTTTATCTACACGAGGATTTTCTGTAGCCCAAAAGGCATTTAAACCAACAATTGACTTTTCCAATACGATATCAGATGAAAGAGGAGAAAGCTTGTGATCATTTTTGTAAGCTCCTTCACCACGCTTACTCTGATATAGTACATCTCCCATGACATCGTAAATAAAGCCTATTTCTCCTATACCGTCTTTATATATCCCAACAGAAATAGCAAAGTTTTGTTTTTGATGGACGAAATTCATGGTTCCATCAATTGGGTCCACAATCCAAACGATGCCATTCAAGTCCTTTAGGTCATCCCCAAACCCTTCTTCCCCAAGCACGCGATGATCAGGATAAGTTTCTCGTATCTTCTTAGCAAAGAACTGCTCTGTATTCTGATCAATCTCAGTAACAAGATCATCCGGGGTAGATTTCGTCTCTATTACAAATGGTTCGTGCATTTTCGCTCGAATTCGTTCTCCTGCTTCTAAAATCCACTGTTTGGCTTGTTCAAAAATCAGTTGCTTTTGTTGATCATTCATGCGAGTCGAACTCCTTCTATTAGTTAGGTTGCTTCCTATGGTATCAAAATATTGGTATTCCTTCATCTTTTTCACTCTTCATGTGATGCATTCAAATGAGATCATTCAGCAGAGATCACCTTGCTCATTTCCCCCATAAAAGTAACACTGGCCTTCTATACACCTTTAGCCAATTATTCATCACGTTAGGAGTTTTCGAATCTCTCCTTAACCGGGTCATTAGGTTTTAAGGTATCCACATCTATGCGGCGGAGGATTACAAGGCGTAAAAAAGAACGAGCTATGAACTCGTTCTCAGTATAGCTATGAAATCAGATGAACCCATTCTCTCCTTAATTGCTCTAAACGCTCTTTGGACTCTCTCACCTGAATTTTATCTTGTTCTTCCATCGCTTCAAATAATGTCATTAATTCATAATCAATTTCCATTTTTACAACAGGTAACCTCTCCATCACTTCCCTCTTACGCAAGCTATCCATTACTCGTTTCATTTGCGACTCCTCCTAGAGAGCTCTTTTAGTATATATATGTGAATACCTTCAAATCTGACAAATGTTTTATTACTTTTATTTAACCAAATAACGCCCGATTTAAACCTCAACTGTGCAGTTAGGCGCCTTGGTAAGATCTATGATAGAATTTTATAGTATAACGTTTGGAATGAAAGAAAGGAGTTTATATATGACACAATTTAACGGATTTACTAAAGAAGATTTTGACGTCTTTAAAATTGATGGACTGGAAGATCGTATGAGCGCATTGAAGAGTCAGGTTTCACCGAAATTAGAATCAATTGCCGAAGAGCTTGCACCTGCTTTAACAGCTTTAACAGGAGACGAGATGCATGTTCATGTGGCCAAACACGCCAGAAGAACAACCAACCCACCAAATGACACATGGGCTGCACTTGCAAGTAGCAAAAGAGGCTATAAGAAACTTCCGCACTTCCAAATCGGGTTATGGGAAAGCCACTTTTTTATTTGGTTTGCTATGATTTATGAAAGTCCAATTAAACAAGACTATGCTCAAGTACTTAAGAAACATCAAGAAGAAGTTCGGGATCATATACCTGCTGATTTTGTTTGGTCAAAGGATCATACTAAACCTGGTGCAATACCTAATAAAGATTTAAACGAAGATGAATTCACACAACTGTTGGATCGATTACAATCTGTAAAAAAAGCTGAAATTCTTTGTGGTATCCACATCGACCGTAATGATGTTATCCTTAAAGATCGGGATGCGTTTTTGAATAAATGTGAAGAAACATTCAACACCCTATCTTACTTATACCAGCTAACAAAAGAGATCGGTTAATGGTTTAAAAGGGTGAAAAGTTGTCAAAACTATTGTTTAGTTTATTAGAAAACGCCTTCCACAGGCGTTTTTTCATGCTTGTAATGGATTAAACTTATGTAAATTATCACGCTAAACACAATTAACACCGTGATATATGTTATAATAACTTAGTTCAATGAGAACGCCATTCGAACTATAGAGGAGAGTATTAAGGAATGAACGTAAGACAAGACCTTAGAAATATTGCAATTATCGCCCACGTTGACCACGGTAAAACAACATTAGTTGACCAAATGCTTCACTACTCTGGTACATTCCGTGATAATGAACACGTAGACGATCGTGCAATGGATTCCAACGATCTTGAGAAAGAGCGCGGAATCACAATTTTAGCGAAAAACACAGCTATTTCATATAACGATACGCACATTAACATTTTAGATACACCTGGCCACGCCGACTTTGGCGGTGAAGTGGAACGGATTATGAAGATGGTAGACGGTGTACTACTTGTTGTTGATGCCTATGAAGGGTGTATGCCTCAAACTCGCTTCGTTCTTAAGAAAGCGCTAGAGCAAAAATTAACACCGGTGGTTGTATTAAATAAAATCGACCGTCCAAATGCCCGTCCTGAAGAAGTCGTTGATGAAGTATTAGATCTATTCATCGAATTAGGCGCAGACGAAGATCAACTGGAATTCCCTGTTGTATATGCATCTGCACTTCAAGGAACATCAGGAGTAGAGCCAGAAGATCAACAAGAAACAATGGATCCAATCTTCACAACGATTATGGACAACATCCCAGCTCCAGTAGACAACTCTGAAGAAGGACTACAATTCCAGATCACCTTACTGGACTATAACGAATATGTAGGTCGTATCGGTGTTGGACGTGTCTTCCGCGGAAGTATTGCTGTTGGACAGCCTGTTTCCCTAATGAAGAAAGATGGTTCTGTTCAAAACTTCCGCATCTCGAAGCTGTATGGCTTCATTGGCCTGAAACGAGTTGAAATTCAAGAAGCGAAAGCAGGTGACATTGTCGCTGTTGCTGGTCTTGAAGGAATTAACGTCGGAGAAACAGTAACGAGTCAAGATGCACCAGAAGCGTTACCAATCCCTCGTATTGATGAACCTACTCTACAAATGACGTTCTTAGTAAACAACAGTCCATTTGCAGGTAAAGAAGGTAAATTCATCACTGCGCGTAAAATTGAAGAACGCCTTTTAACACAACTAGAAACAGACGTTAGTTTACGCGTTCAAGAAACTGAATCTCCGGATAAATGGGTCGTAAGTGGTCGTGGTGAGCTTCACTTATCCATCCTGATTGAGAACATGCGCCGTGAAGGTTACGAGCTACAGATCTCAAAACCACAGGTAATTATCAAGGAAGTTGACGGAGTGAAATGCGAACCAATGGAACGCGTGCAAGTAGACGTACCAGAGGATTACCAAGGTACGGTTATGGAATCCCTTGGTTATCGTAAAGGCGAAATGTTAGACATGATGAACGATGGTAATGGTCAAGTTCGCTTAGAGTTCAAAGTTCCTTCCCGTGGCTTAATTGGTTATGCAACTGAATTTATGTCTCAAACGCGTGGTTACGGTATCCTTAACCATACATTTGATGGCTATGAGCCTGTTGTAGAAGGTACAGTTGGCGGGCGTCGTCGCGGAGTACTTGTTGCTCTTGAGAACGGTAAAGCCTCCACATACGGTATTATGCAACTTGAAGACCGTGGTACGATCTTTGTTGAACCAACTACAGACGTATACGCAGGTATGATCGTTGGTGAGCACAACCGCGAGAACGACTTAACGGTTAACATCACTAAGGAAAAACACCTTACAAACATCCGTTCAGCTAACAAAGACCAAACGAATACAATCAAAGGTGTCCGTAAAATGACCCTTGAAGAAGCGATCCAATACCTTGACGATGACGAGTTCTGTGAAGTTACACCAGAAAACGTACGTCTGCGTAAGAAGATCCTTAACAAAAATGAACGTGAAAAAGACGCTAAAAAAGGTAAGCAATAAGCTTTAATAAAAAGGCTGTTCCTATTAAGGAACAGCCTTTTTTCTCTTTTGAAACATCTATATACATTACCAGGCTAAAGCGTGCCTGACACCCTTCAATGCTTTAAATGATTAGCGTTAACCAATTTAAACATTAAAAATGACTGAATCCAGAAATGGATTCAGTCATTTTACTACCTGAAGACTAATAATCAAATTTTTACTATATCACCGTCTGAAGCATTACGAGCTGCCTTTACCGTTTTATATAGAGAGTACCCTGATTGTTGCTCAAAATCTGATCCTAGAGTCTTCTCTTCACTCTTTGAAGGGACGATTTGCTTGAAACGAGTATATGCAAGCATCAGATCTTCCCTCTTAACTCCTGACTCGTTTGCTTTCTCTACCAAGTTATAAAAGTTAACAACATCAATAATCTCTTCAGTACTCCAGTGTTCTGTATCTAATGGATAGTTATAATCAGCACTCATGATTTCTCTCCTTATCTGTTCCACGTTGTTCGAATCTGGTCTGCTTCAGCTACTATTCTTTGTATTAACATTTCTACAGTAGGTATATCTTCTATTCTCCCTACCACTTGTCCAGCCCAGCCAAATCCTTTTTTGTGGTTTCCTTCATAAATATATTTTTTGTTTGCTTCCCCGTCGATATACGATTTTAACACGCTTATACCTGGGTCGTCTTGTTCTAATTTTAGAATTTCTTCTGTCCAAGGATTTAGTAAAGCTCTTGCAGGGGTTCCAAGAGACCGTTTAATGACTACAGTTGCTTGTTCGTCTCCATCAATAATAGCTTGTTTATATGAGGGATGAGCATGGCGGCATTCCTGTGTTGCAATAAACCGAGTTCCCATCTCAATTCCTTCGGCTCCAAGAGCAAGCGCAGCCATGAACCCCCTTCCGTCTCCAATACCACCTGATGCGATAACTGGTATGGAAACCGCATCAACAACCTGAGGAGTTAGAACCATTGTTCCTACATCGTCCCTTCCAAGGTGTCCTCCTCCTTCTTGTCCTACCACCATCACGGCATCGGCGCCTAACGCTTCCGCTTTAACAGCTTGACGCTTTGCCGCAACTAGAACAAGTGTCTTGATGGAATGAGGTTTCACCATATCTAAAACCGGTTTAGGATTTCCACCTGTAACAGATATTACGGGTACCTGTTCATCTATTGCTACTTGAACCATATCTTCAAAAGGTCTTCCATGTTGTCCAATAGCAAAATTCACGCCAAATGGTTTCTCTGTTTTTTGTTTCACCTTATGTATTTCTTCCCTTAAAGCTTCCGGTGACGATAAACTCATCGCTGTGATTTGACCAAGTCCTCCTGCATTTGAAACAGCTGAGGCAAGATCTGAATAGGCTAAATAAGCTAACCCCCCTTGAACGATCGGGTACCTTACATTCAGTAAACGTGTGACACGAGTCTCATACATTCTCTCTACCTCCTTATTTAAATATTCAATCTTTTTTTATCGTATCAGAAAATGATTTTTTGTGTGAGTATCTAGCTTTTCTTCCTCTCTTTTGCTATACTTTCTTTGCTTTACTAAATGATTAAGAGGTGTTGTACTTGTCTCAACAGCGCACGCCCTTGTTTACAGGGCTATTAGAACATGCGAATCAAAAACCTGTTCAATTCCACATCCCAGGTCATAAGACAGGAAAAGGGATGGATGAAGAATTCAGAAAATTCATAGGAGATCAGGCACTATCGATTGATTTAATTAATATAAGCCCATTGGATGATCTTCACCATCCACATGGCATGATTAAAGAAGCCCAAAATCTTGCTGCAGAAGCATTTGGAGCCGATCATACATTCTTCTCTGTTCAAGGAACAAGTGGAGCCATCATGGCCATGATCATGTCGGTTTGTCATCCTGGTGATAAAATTGTCGTCCCGAGAAATGTTCATAAATCTGTGACATCAGCCATTATATTCTCAGGAGCTACTCCTGTCTTTATCCATCCAGAATTAGATGAGAATTTAGGTATCTCTCATGGAATCACACCAGAAGCCGTCCAAAAAGCCCTGGCCGCAAACCCTGATGCTAAGGGAGTATTCGTCATTAACCCTACTTATTTCGGTATATCAGCTGACTTAAAGAAAATAGTTGAGATTGCCCATTCATACGATGTCCCAGTTTTAGTAGACGAAGCTCACGGAGTGCATATTCATTTTCACGAGGAATTACCTCTTTCTGCCATGCAAGCCGGAGCAGATATGGCAGCGACTAGTGTACACAAATTAGGCGGATCTTTAACCCAAAGCTCTGTTTTAAACTTAAAATCTCGCTACGTAACGCCTGAGCGTGTTCAATCTGTTCTTTCTATGCTGACTACTACATCTACATCTTATATTTTGTTAGCTTCTTTAGATGCTGCCAGAAAGCATTTGGCGATTAATGGACGTACTCTGATTGAAGATACGATTAAGCTTGCTGAAAAAACGAGAAAACAAATCAACAATATTTCTCACCTTCTATGTGTTGGAGATGAAATTCTTGGGAGTAACGCAACGTACGATTACGATCCAACGAAACTCATCATATCGGTTAAGCAATTGGGGATCACGGGATATGACGTAGAGGTTTGGCTTAGAGAACGCTTTAACATAGAAGTAGAGCTCTCCGACTTATATAACATCCTTTGCATAGTCACACCCGGGGATACAGAAGAAGAAGCAAGCATCTTAGTCCATGCATTACAAATACTTTCAGAAGAATTTGCAGTAAAGAATAAAGATGAAGAACCGTTGCAGGTAGAAGTTCCAGATATCCCGGTACTTGCACTATCACCGAGAGATGCTTTTTATGCGGACACAGAAATTGTTTCCTTAAATCATTCTATTGGAAGAATTAGCGCCGAGTTTGTTATGGTCTATCCCCCAGGTATCCCAATATGGCTCCCAGGTGAAATTATTACAAAAGAAAACATTCAATATATCCACTCCAATATGGATGCTGGCTTACCTGTTCAAGGACCAGAAGATGAAACGCTTGAAACCATTCGTGTAATTAAAGAACATAAAGCGTTTCGATAAGCGAGTAAAACAAATCTCGATAAAAATGAGCAGAGGACGAAATCTTTAGATTTCATCCTCTGCTCTCTTTATGTGTTTTGCTTATGTTCTTCTAGAACCCTCTTAATTATTCTTCTTCATTACAAGTCGTGCACGTTCCATAAAGAGTTGATACCTTCTCATCCTCATAGTGATCAATGATCCCCTGACAATCCTGACAAACGATAGTACCCATTGAATATCCAACTCCTTTGTTAGCGTTTTCATTTAACTTAATTACATTATAGTATGACATATAAAAGATTTCAACCCTTAATTAGTATGTCATATTATAATTTGGGCAATACTATTAAATTAAGTAAATCTCCCCTCCTTCACAGTGGTAATTAAGCTAAAACACGCCTTACTTACTAATCTATACGCTGTATGTGCACTAAATATAGCTTGTCTGGTAAAAAACGTTCTTCTTTTAAAGTAAATAAGTGGAATATAAGGGGGCCTTATATGTATGAAAGCAAAAAGAAAGAAGCCTTCTTGAGAAGACTTCTGTTGGATATGTTATTCACCTAGTGTCTGAATTTCAGCAGGGTCTACAAAATCATATCCTTTATCTCTTAGACCTTGAACTATATCTCCAAGGGCTGCTGATGTCCATTTACGATCATGCATAAGCAAGTTGGATCCATTTCCAAGTAGCGGAGTATTCACCATAATATCTGTAATGGATTCTTTAGTCATATAATCAGCCTTAAAATCATATCCGTAGCTCCAGTTCATCTGAACCATTCCTTCTTCCTCAACCACTTGAAGGGCATAGTCAGTGTTTACTCCGTGTGGTGCACGGAAGAACTTTGGTCGTTCACCGATAATCTCTTCAATTTTGTCACTAAGACTAATGATTTCTTCTCGTTGCTTTTCCTGACTAACTTCGTCAAGCTTCTGGTGAGTATAGGTGTGGTTCCCTATTTCAAAACCCATTTCATGAATTTGTTTAACTATTTCTTTCTTTTCTTTCGATTCAATAAAATGGCCATTCACAAAGAAAATCGCAGGCACATTTTGTTCTTTAAGGGTTTTGGCCATTTCTAAACCATGTTCATCAGGGGTATCATCAATTGTAAGGAGAACAACTTGTTTGTTTACATTCTCTTTCCCTTCTAAAGGAACAACAGATGAAACGCCATTAATTTTATACTTTGGTTCAACAGGCTCTTCTGTAGCTACTTCCTCTTCATTCTGAGCTGAGTCTGTTACTTCTTCAGAGGAAGTATCATCTTCTTCTGGTGTTTCGCCTTCTTCTTTGTTCTCAATGTTTTCATCTGAGCTCTCATCATCTGTGTTCATTGTTTCTTCTTCCTGATTTACTTGTTCAGTCGATTCATCTTCTGTTTTTCCGGTTGTTTCATCTTGAGCACAAGCGGCTAAACTAAAGATGGAAACAAGTAATACGACAATAATCCATTTTTTCAATTTTGCTTCCCCCTATATTATGTAATAACATGGTGCACATTACCATTATAATAAAGACATTACCCATATCCTATTGTTTTTTAACAAAAACATTTAATAAAATAAAGAATAGGACTTTGTTCCTTCAATAAATTTGACAAGGTGAGATCAATGGTATCTTTATTAAAAAAATTCAATTTCCTAGGTAGCCGAACCCTTAAGACAGGTATTTCTGTCTTTGTAACAGCTTTTATATGTTTGTTATTTGATTTACCCGTAACCTTTGCAGTCATCACGGCCATTGTAACGATTGAAAACACTGCTGCAGATTCCATAAAAAAAGCGCTTGTTCGATTCCCTGCTTCTGCAATTGGAGCTTTACTAGCGGCATTAGCGTTTGGTCTACTTGGGCAAAATGCTCTAACATTTGCTTTAGCAGCAACCTTGACCATTGCCGTTTGTTACAGACTTAAGCTCTATGATGGTATATTAGTTGCAACTATAACGGCTGTTGCCATGATTCCTGATTTTGATAGCAATTACATTTTGTCCTTTTTCACAAGACTAGGAACAACATCAATTGGCATAGTTGTCTCAAGCCTTGTGAACTTTTTCTTGCTTCCTCCGGATTATTCTAAAATGATCTATAGAAATGTAGAAAATCTATTTTGCCAAGCAGCAGATATCTTAGATCATACACTTCAAACATGTATGGACAAGCAATCTGAAGAAAGTAAACGTATGCAGCGTGCATATAGACAACTAACCTTTAAATTGGAGAAGACGTATCAGCTTTCTCAATTCCAGCGTGAAGAATGGAAGTACCATAAGCATTCTACACAAGACATGCAAGCCTTCCAGTACGCACAAAAGAAATTAAACACATTACAACAAATTGTTTACCATTTAGGGAACCTACAGTACGTTAACTTAAATGTGAATGCCTTTAGTAAAGATGAAAAATCCCTAATCTTAAGTATCATTTCTTCGATGGCGGAAATATTAAGAACACCATCACATGAAATGACAGATGAACACTTCAAACAAATCGAAGCATTAGACAAAGAATTCTGGCACTGGAAAGAAGAGCATATTGAGCAAAACTCGAAGTACCGCCACCATTTCCCACCCCAGACAATCGTCATATATGAGCTACTTTGTCTACATGACGTATTAGAGGAACTAGAGGAAATTTCACGTGATAAATATACTCTAATACAGCTTCAGGAATAATTATGTTTGGAATAGCTCATCAGGTCATTCCTTGCCTAAATAAGCAAGGTATCCTGAAAGGAATGAGAAGCTTCAATGAAAAACGTAACAAAGGTATTTTTCCTTTCTATTGGTGTAGCCATTTTATTCATCATTTGGGGAGTAATCCCGAAAGAAACACTACCCAATTACAACTTAAATACTGTCACAAGTAACATTCAAGGATTTTTAGTGGAGAAGTTTGGTTGGTTTTACTTGTTGTCTTCAACAGGATTTCTGATCTTTGCTATTTTCCTTATATTTTCTAAGTATGGGAATATTAAGCTTGGAAAAGACACAGATGAACCAGAATACCCGTATATAACTTGGTTCGCTATGCTATTTAGCGCAGGAATGGGGATTGGACTAATTTTCTGGGGAGCAGCTGAACCTATAGCCCATTTCCATAATCCTCCCCTCGCTGAGTCCCAAACCCCAGCAGCAGCAAGAGAAGCACTTCGATACAGCTTCTTCCATTGGGGACTCCATCCATGGGGTATTTATGCAATCATTGCACTAGCTTTGGCTTATTTCCAATTCAGAAAAGAAGCTCCTGGACTGATCAGCTCTATTTTAACGCCTTTACTAGGAGAAAAACGTACTAGCGGAGCTATTGGAACACTTGTCGATTTTATAGCAGTGTTTGCTACTATTTTCGGCGTAGCTACTTCTCTTGGATTTGGAGCGAAACAAATTTCTGGAGGAGTCACGTTTTTAATTGACGGTTTAGAAGATACGTTTATGGTTCAGCTAATCATCATTTTAATCGTTACGTTTCTTTACATGATTTCGGCTCAAACGGGTCTGAATAAAGGGATTAAATATTTAAGTAACACTAATATCGTATTAGCGATTGCTTTAATGCTATTCCTCTTATTTGCAGGGCCTACAAACTTTATCATGGACTTATTTACCACCACATTTGGCAGTTATTTACAAAACTTGCCCTCTATGAGCTTTAAACTTAGCCCTTTTGAACAAAACTCATGGACTCAAGACTGGACAATCTTTTACTGGGCTTGGTGGATTGCATGGGCGCCATTTGTAGGGACATTTATCGCACGAGTTTCAAAAGGTCGCACCGTTCGCGAATTTATACTTGGGGTTTTGCTTGTGCCGACTATATTCGGTGCCTTATGGTTCTCAGTGTTCGGTGGAACAGCAATCAACTTAGAGTTTTTTGAAGATGCTAAGATACAAGAGCTAGTAGCGGAGAACGGTTCAGAGGTGGCTTTATTCAGTGTACTTGATCAAGTACCCATTGGAGGAGTTATGTCTGTTATAGCCATCTTACTCATTAGCACATTTTTTATTACATCAGCTGACTCGGCAACATTCGTGCTTGGAATGCAGACCACTAATGGAGACCTTAACCCATCTAATAAAGTGAAATTTATTTGGGGAATTGTACAATCTACTGCAGCAGCTGTCTTACTTTGGCAAGGAGGCTTAGGTGCCTTACAAACAGCTGCCATTATAGCTGCGTTTCCTTTTGCAATGATTATGATTTTAATGGTTTTCTCTCTTCTAAAATCATTTAAAGAAGAGGCACAACGTTACCCTTTAACGAGACAGAAAAGAAAACCAAAACAAGAGAATTAACCTGAAACGACACAACGCTTAGAGTCTTAACTCTAAGCGTTTTTATTTTATTATTCAACTTCATAGTAGTGTAATCCAAGAATATAGCACATGTCCTCCCGTTATTAAGGCAAAGCTCGCTATTACGTGTGGTAAGCTTTCTTTTTTAGAGAAATGGTACCTCTTCAGAAGCTGTGTTATGACGACTAGAAATAAACCAAACAATATAGCTTGAAACATCCAATGGTCTTTCCTTGAAATATGAATGACAAGTAAATAACCACTCCAAAAGATAAAGAGCACATTATATAAATACCAATACTTCCTACTCAATTCTACCCCCCCTACTCGGACATGCTTTATTACAGTATATGTTTCAGACATGTAGAGTATTTTTCATTTATGTAACATTTAGATAACATTAGGAGTATACGAGAAAATGTCTGATACAATGAACACAATAATATAGCAAGTAGGTAGGTGAAGCATGTTTTGAGTATGAAGTGGCTTCCATTGGCATTTTTATTAGTCCTATTCACCGGATCATGTACGGACCAACAAGATGCTTCCGTGGATGTATATAAAATGAACCCAACAGAAGATTATGAAGTTTTCTTCTACTCGAATAAGGCTACAATTGAGCTAGAAGAAGAATATATTAACGCACTCTTAGAATTAAAGTTATCAAATGATAGCTCTACGTCTCCTCTTACTCTGACGAAAACCCGGTCTACAACAGAAGCTAAAGAGAGAAAAACAATCCATCAATATCCAGCATTAGTCATACAAAGAGAAGGAAGTACAATGGCAACCATTTCTGGTAAGAAAGCAAAGCATGACATTCTAAAGGTTATAAACGATTCCATACAAAAGCTCCCATCCTCCTAAAACGTTACCACATCGGTAACGTTTTTTTGCCCTGATGGTATTTAATCTCATATATTGCCCCCTTGGCCCCCTTATGTGGAAGGCTTGAAGCTGAGATATTTTAGCTTGGTAAAGGGCCGTTACGATTATGAGGCTTGGGCTTGCTCGGGGACAACTCGCTTTCCTGCGGGGAGCTGGGAAGCCTCCTCGTTCGCTGTCGCTCTCTGTGGGGTCTTCCCTAGGCTCCTTACCCCGCGGGAGTCTCGCAGTCCCCGAGCAAGCCCTGGCTCTAAAGAGATGAACGGCCCCGTAGGTCGCATGAGAGGGTCTGAAGTCACCCTATATAGCATGTTTTCGTTCACCCTTACATGGTAAAGGTGGGTCTGGAAACTGCGAGACTCCCGTGGGCAGAAGAGCCTAGGTGAGACCCCGGAAGCCGGCGTGCCGGTTGAGGAGGCTCACCAGCTCCCCACAGGAAAGCGAGTGGTTTCCAGGCCCACCTTATGCTCAATTGAAGTTAACGAAAACATTCTCTCAGCTTCGAGTCTTCAAGATTACTGCCCTATTCTTGAATAACCATACCATATAAGTCAGACCAACAACATTAAATTGAACATAAAAAATCCCCTGATCGTACGATCAGGGGATTTTGATAGGAAAGATTAAACAGTGTGAATTGGTTTACCTAGAGCTACTTCTGCAGCTTCCATAGAGATCTCACCAAGAGTTGGGTGAGCATGGATTGTAAGAGCTAAGTCTTCTGCAGTCATGCCAGATTCGATCGCTAAACCTAGTTCAGCAATCATGTCACTAGCGTTTGCACCAGCGATTTGAGCACCAATAACAAGACCGTCGTCTTTACGAGTTACTAGCTTCAAGAAGCCATCTGTGTTGTTAAGAGAAAGCGCACGGCCATTCGCAGCGAATGGGAACTTAGCCGCTTTCACTTCGTAACCAGCATCTTTTGCTTCTTGTTCAGTGTAACCAACGCTTGCAAGTTCTGGCTCAGAGAATACAACAGCTGGGATGCCGTGGTAATCAATTTCAGAAGCAAGGCCACTAATTGCTTCAGCCGCGATCTTACCTTCGTAAGATGCTTTGTGAGCAAGTGGAGGTCCAGCAACGATATCGCCAATTGCATAGATGTTGTCCACATTAGAGCGACACTGTTTGTCGATCTTGATTAGGCCTTTATCATCCATTTCTACACCAGCTTGTTCTAAACCAAGCTCGTCTGTGTTAGGCTTACGACCTACTGTTACAAGAACGTAATCTGCATCAACTTTTTGAGTTTCACCTTTAGCTTCGTAACTTACTGTTACGCCACTATCTGTTTCCTCAACACCTTGAGCCATAGCGTTTGTAACAATGTTAACACCTTTGTTCTTAAGGTTCTTTTTAACAAGCTGACGCATTTGTTTTTCGAAACCTAAAAGGATGTCATCTTGACCTTCAAGGATTGTTACTTCTGTACCGAAGTTTGCATATGCAGTACCAAGTTCAGTACCGATATACCCACCACCGATAACAACCATTTTCTCAGGAATCTCATCTAGGTTAAGAGCACCTGTTGAATGGATTACACGATCACTGTATTTGAACGTAGGAAGCTCGATTGGGCGAGAACCTGTCGCGATAATACAGTTGTTAAACGTGTACGTTTGAGCATTCTTTTCGTCCATAACACGTACAGTGTTTTTGTCTACAAAGAATACTTCACCTTTTACGATGTCTACTTTGTTCCCTTTAAGAAGGCTTTCAACGCCGCTAGTCAGTTTGTTTACAACTTGGCCTTTCCACTCTTGGACTTTAGAGAAGTCAACAGAAACGTTTTCAGTTGTAATCCCCATTTCGTCAGCACCTTGAGCGTGCTCGTAGCGGTGACCAGCTTGGATTAGTGCTTTAGATGGGATACACCCAACGTTTAAACAAACACCACCAAGATTACCTTTGTCTACAATTGTTACGTTTTGACCTTCTTGAGCGGCACGGATGGCAGCTACATAGCCACCAGGTCCAGCGCCGACAACAAGCGTGTCAAGTTCGATTGGAAAATCTCCTACTACCATACGATTACGCCTCCATCATGATTAGTTGTGGATCGTTCAGTAAACGTTTGATTTGGTTCATTGCGTTCTGTGCAGTCGCACCATCAATTAGACGGTGGTCGAAGCTTAGAGATAAAGCAAGAACCGGAGCTACGACTACTTCGCCATCTTTAACAACTGGTTTCTCTGCAATACGGCCGATGCCAAGGATTGCAACTTCTGGGTGGTTGATAACAGGAGTAAACCACTGACCACCAGCAGAACCAATGTTAGTGATTGTACAAGAAGCGCCTTTCATCTCCTCACCTGATAGTTTACCATCACGTGCTTTTCCTGCCAATTCATTGATTTCAGAAGAAATGCCAAAGATTGACTTACGATCAGCATCTTTAACAACTGGTACAACAAGACCTTTATCAGTGTCTGCAGCAATACCAATGTTGTAGTAGTGCTTGTGTACGATTTCTTGAGTTTCATCATCCAGAGAAGTATTAAGGATTGGATACTTCTTAAGGGTAGAAACTAGAGCACGTACAACGTATGGAAGGTACGTAAGTTTGATATCTTGATCCGCAGCAACTTGTTTAAACTTCTTACGGTGAGCAACTAGCTCAGTTACGTCTACTTCGTCCATAAGTGTAACGTGAGGAGCTGTTTGCTTAGAGTTAACCATTGCTTTAGAAATCGCTTTACGCATACCGCTCATCTTCTCACGAGATTCTGGGTATTCACCTTGAGGTGCAGCTTGCGTTTGAGTTTGTGCCTCTTCTTGAGCTGGAGCTTCATCAGCTTGTGCTTCAGCTGCTTCAGAAGTTTGACCACCGTTTAGGTAAGCATCAATGTCTTCTTTAAGAATACGGCTATTCTTACCAGACCCAGATACTTTTGCAATGTTCACGTTGTTTTCACGTGCATATTTACGAACAGATGGCATTGCAATAACGCGCTTGTCGCTTGCTTCGTCATCTTGTGCAGCTGGTTCTTGCTCTTGGTCATTTTGAGTAGATTCTTCTTTAGGAGCTTCTTCTTGCTTCTCCTCTTCTTTAGAATCTTCATCAGAACCACCAGTATTGTCTTCATAACCAGGTGCGTCAAATGTGATAATAACCGTACCTACAGTTGTAACTTCACCTTCGTCAACGTGAACGTCTGTAACCGTACCATCAACTGGAGAAGGGATTTCTACTACTGCTTTATCGTTTTGGACTTCGCAAAGAACATCGTCTTCTTTAACTTCGTCACCTTTTTTTACAAACCATTTTGCAATTTCGCCTTCGTGGATACCTTCACCGATATCCGGTAGCTTAAATTCGTAAGCCACTATGATTCCCTCCTATCGTAAGTTGGATTAAAAGTTCATTACTGTGTTTACTTTTTCAAGGATGTCGTTATGGTTTGGTAACCAAACTTCCTCAGCTGAAGAGAATGGATATACTGTATCAGGTGCTGCTACACGTAGAACTGGAGCTTCTAGGTGTAAGATTGCACGTTCTTGAATTTCAGAAGCAACGTGTGCAACAATACCCGCTTGCTTTTGAGCTTCTTGAATAACTACAACACGGTTCGTTTTCTCTACGGATTCGATAATTGTTTCATAATCTACTGGGCTTACTGTACGTAAGTCAATTACTTCAGCATCTACACCGTCTTTTTCTAACTGTTCTGCAGCTTTAAGAGCAGAGTGAACCATAGCACCATATGCTACTAATGTTACATCTTTACCTTCACGCTTAACGTCTGCTTTGCCTAATTCAATCGTGTACTCTTCTTCAGGTACCTCGCCACGGAATGAACGGTAAAGTTTCATGTGCTCTAGGAAGATAACCGGATCGTTGTCACGGATAGACTGGATAAGAAGTCCTTTCGCATCGTATGGAGTAGATGGGATAACAACTTTAAGTCCAGGCTGTTGTGCCATAAGTCCTTCTAGAGAGTCTGCGTGTAGTTCAGGTGTGTGTACACCACCACCGAAAGGAGAACGTACTGTTACAGGCATGTTGTAGGAATTACCAGAACGGTAACGGTAACGTGCCATTTGACCGCTGATAGCGTCCATTACTTCAAATACGAAACCAAAGAACTGAATCTCAGGTACCGGACGGAAACCTTGAAGCGCTAGACCAATTGCCATACCACCAATACCAGACTCAGCTAGTGGTGTGTCAAATACGCGATCTTCGCCATAATCAGCTTGAAGGCCTTCAGTCGCACGGAATACACCGCCGTTTTGACCAACGTCTTCACCGAAGATTAGCACGTTTTCATCATTTTTAAGCTCTGTGCGCATTGCATCAGTAATAGCTTGGATCATTGTCATTTGTGCCATGGCTTACTTCGACTCCTTTTCTTTATATTCTTCCATTTGATCTTGTAGGTTCTGTGGAAGTTCTTCGTGCATAAGAGAAATTAGGTCAGTAACCTTTTGTTTAGGTTGCTCATCTGCTTTCTTAATCGCAGCTTTAATTTCTTCTTTAGCGTTTTCGATTACTTCATTCTCTTTATCTTCAGACCATAGGCCTTTAGCTTCTAAGAATTTACGGAAACGAACTAATGGGTCTTTCTTTTCCCATTCGTTTTCTTCATCTTCAACACGGTAGCGAGTTGGGTCGTCCCCTGCCATCGTGTGTGGACCATAACGGTAAGTTAACGTCTCGATTAGAGTCGGGCCTTCACCATTAATTGCACGCTCACGAGCATCTTGAGTAGCTTTGTAAACTGCAAGAACGTCCATGCCGTCTACTTGTACGCCATCGATACCAGCTGCAACAGCTTTTTGAGCAATAGTTTGCGCAGCAGACTGCTTTTCAACTGGAACAGAGATTGCATAACGGTTGTTTTGTACGATGAAGATCGCAGGAGCACCAAAGGCACCAGCAAAGTTCATACCTTCATAGAAGTCACCTTGAGATGCGCCACCGTCACCAGTGTACGTTACAGCAACATTTTTCTTACCGCGTTTCTTCATACCAAGTGCTACACCAGCTGTTTGTGTGATTTGAGCACCGATAATGATTTGTGGGCTTACTGCGTTAACTTCGCCCATTTGGTTACCGTGGAAGTGACCACGAGAGAATAGGAATGCTTGGTATAGTGGAAGGCCATGCCAGATTAACTGAGGCACATCACGATATCCTGGTAGTAAGAAATCTTCTTTCTCCATAGCAAAATGACTTCCTAGTTGAGAAGCCTCCTGTCCAGCTGTTGGAGCGTAGAATCCTAAGCGTCCTTGACGGTTCAAAGCAATTGAGCGTTGGTCAAGAATACGAGTATACACCATACGGCGCATTAACTCTTGTAAGTCTTCATCAGAAAGATCAGGCATAGCGTCTTGGTTAACAACTTCGCCGTCTTCGTTTAAGATTTGAAACGTTTCAAATTGGTTTTCAACATTTTCGATAGTGCGTTTCAAAGTTCTTCACCTCTTCCTTTCTTATCCATATTAAATTTACTTTTATTAGCTTTCCCAAAAGCAAAAAAAATGTGTACCGAATTTGCTCTTATAATGTTTACCCTCACTTTGAGGAACATAATCGTTTTATAGCAGCTTATATAAGTATCTGTTTCATACGTCTGGCAAAAAGTAATGGTACAACTTTTTCAACACTTAGTAGTTTAGCTTATGAAGAACTATTTCGTCAAACACTTTGTTCCCACTAACGAATAATTCGTTCCCATCCTTCAAATAGATTAGTCACACCCAAATGCTCCCAAATCTGTATTAGTGCAATTTTAACGCTGTATCAGTAACAGCTGACGAATTGGATCCAAGCGTTCATTCATACCTCTTCCATCAAGGGCATATCCGAGCATCAAATAAAAATAAGCTGTCCTTATAGGACAGCTTATTCTTCGTCATTATTCTGATCTTCTTCTGATTGCTCTTCATTCGTTTCTGAACTTCCATCTTCTTCTGATGAAGAATCACCTGAAGAGTCTGTTTGGTCTTCCTCTGAAGACTCGTCAAAATCAATGTTTAATTCTGCAGCTTCATAGAACTCTCTTTTGAGGTCATTGTACTCTTTAGTAAGTTTATTAAAGCTTTCATTCTTCTCAATGACAGCCTCGTAACTCTTGTTAATCTTATCTACTTGTTCCTCTAACTTCTCTTGAGTCAATTCTTTGTCTTGGAACATATTATAAAGTTCTTTATCAAGTTCATTAGATTTCTCATATGCTTTATAAAGTTCCTGATATGCGTCAAATCGTTTATTAAATGCTTCTACTAGTTCATTCGCTTTTTCTTTTGCTTCCTCAGACTCCAAATCCTCAATGAGGGGTTTTACATTATCGAATTCCTCTTTAGCTGATTCAATGCTTTCTTTCTCAACTTCAAGCTTTTCCTGACGTTTCTTCACAATCTCTAATGCTTCTTGAGATAATTCTTCAATTTTCTCAAATTCTTTCATCCCAAGATTGATAATTTCGTTATAAAGTTCCGTTTCTTGTTGTTCTAATTGAACAAGTGGGTCTTGCTGATCCTTGAATGTATCTTCTAATGTCACAGCTTGCTCTAGATGGTCGTACATTTGTTCAGCAGCAGACGGACCATTATTACACGCAGTGAGAAGGACAGCAGATAGTACCAGTACAGAGATTAATTTTCCTAAGCGCAATGTCTATTTCCTCCTTAAGGCGTTTCATTCTTCCAAATTGGAAGAATCTTCACCAGTATATCATATATATCCAACAAAAAGTTACAAAACTGTTACATATATGCATACCTTGTAACAGATTGTTCCATACGTACTTTATGCAATTGAAAAGCAAACATGCCCAGATGATGCCAAATATTCCATACCTGCTTCTTTATGTGGTACACTATACATTATGAACAAGCTAGAAAGGATTGTGTAAATCTTATGATTACTATGGATGATATCGTTCGTGAAGGACACCCGGTCCTACGCGAAGTAGCAGATGAGGTCACATTACCTCCTACCGAAGAAGAGCAACAAACATTAGAAAAAATGCTTCAATTTATAAAAAACAGTCAAGATGATGAACTTGCTGCTCAATATAATTTGCGCCCTGGCGTCGGTATTGCAGCACCTCAAATTAATGTTAGCAAACGCATGTTGGCTGTTCACTTTACTGATTTTGACGATAAAGTGTATAGCTATGGATTATTTAATCCTCGTATTGTTAGTCATTCGGTTGAAAAAGCTTACTTATCCTCCGGAGAAGGTTGTTTATCGGTAGACCGTGATGTACCAGGGTATGTTCCTCGTTATGCTCGAATTACTGTTAAAGGGACAGATCTTGAAGGGAATGAAGTTAAACTTCGCCTTCGTGGCATGGCAGCTATTGTTTTCCAACATGAAATTGATCATTTAAATGGTGTAATGTTTTACGATCATATCAATAGTGATAACCCATTCCAAGAGCCAGAAAACGCTTCAGTGATCGATTCTTAATAAGCTTGGATCCTAAAGTAACCTACCACTTTAAACCAAAAACGAAATCACCGTTTAATAGCCATAAGAGAAACGTTCTGGGACACCCAGGACGTTTTTTTTATTTCTCTTCTATTTCATTACCTACTTTTTATAATAATCCCCTACTCTTTTAAGTAATAAACCCTCATTGAATCTCATTATAAACAAGTCAGAAATTACCCCCCCGGTATACTACAGAAGGCGAAATCAACACGATTTCGCCTGTGAATATAATCATTAACCTGTAGAGTCACGTAAGTTAGTCATCTTTCAATAGCCCTACTAAACGAAAACCATGCGAAAGTCCATTGTCAGAAACATCTTTTGTCACATAGTTTGCTACTGCTTTGATTTCGTCTGAAGCATTCCCCATTGCAATGCCATTTGCAACAAAACCTAGCATTTCACGGTCATTCAATCCATCTCCAAAAGCATATGTATTGTGTTGTTCCACACCTAACTTCTTCATAAAATGTTTAATCCCTTCTGCTTTAGACCCACCTCGAGGAATTACATCTATTGAATAATCGTGCCAACGTATAAAGTCCAACTGACGTGGTTGTTCTTTGTATTGTCCCTCTTCACCATGCTGGCAAAACAGTAAAGCTTGATAAATGGATTTGCCTTTATAGTAATGGGGATCGATTTCAGGATAAGATAACTTCAAGCTTCCAATACTCTCTGAAATATGATTGTGTTCCCCAACAGATGCCCTCATACCTTCTTCATTAAGAAAGACCATTTGGTGTCCAGTTTCATTGGCCTGAGTATATAAGGCCTCTAAATCTTCTTCTAACAAAGGGTTTTCATATATGACTCTCCCATCATGTACGACATACTGACCGTTAAAACTTATATATGAATGAATGCCTAGTTCATCCCTAAGATCAGCAAACATAAAAGGAGCTCGTCCTGTAGCAATGGCTACTTCCACTCCCTCAGCTTGGAGGCGAGCGATGGACTTCTTTGTCTCCTCTGGGATTTCTTTATTGTGATCCACTATTGTTCCATCAATATCAAGAAACACGAGTTTGTTGCTCATGTTGTTTCCCCCTTTTTGATTTCTTCGTTTCTTGAGCTAAATATACTCCTATAAGGATAAGAGCTAGCCCAAATATCATGCGAATGGAAAGTGTTTCGCTTAAGATTACAGATCCCCAAACTAATGCAGAAACGGGCACAAGATACGTTACCATAGTTGCAAATTCAGCAGAACCTTTTTGAATTAAATAATAAAATATATATATGCCTACGCCAGAACCAAATACACCCAAGCCGATTAAAGCACCAAATATAGAAGGATCTGATACTAAGCTCCAATTAATCGTACCACTCATCTCAGCAAAAATGAATGCATATAGAGATGCCAGGGTTAACGTCACGGCTGCAACTGTTATTGAAGATACCTCATGCAAATACCTTTTTATGTATTGAGAGGAGAAACCGTAACAAATAGCAGCAGCAATCATAGTAGCTATACCTGTCATGCCGTTATTAAACAAACTCAAATTACCAAGGTCTGCAAGAATAATTATCCCTATAAAACCAACCATAATTCCAAGCCATTGCTTCCCTCTTATTCTAATTCCAAAGCACAGCAAACCGATTATTCCTGTCCATATAGGTGTTGTTGCATTTAACACAGATGCTAAACTGGAGGAAATATTGGTTTCACTTAAGGCTATGAGCCCCCAAGGTAGAGCATTATTTGTCAGACCGACTAATAGCAAGGACCCCCAGGGAAGTTTAGATAATTGATGCTTCCCATTCCAGATATAAATCCCCCATAATACAGCAGCACCAAATATACAGCGCCAGAACACAACTTCCCAAACCATCATCGACGAAACCAAAATCTTAATAAATAAAAACGATGTACCCCAAATGAGAGAAAGTGCTACTAAACCTACATAAAGTCTCTTCAAATAACCCCTTCTTTCCTAAACCCTTTATAATGTATAGGAATTTCCATCCAAATTCAATAAGGACTAAAAATTCTAAAAAAAACACCCTTAAAGAACTATTTTGTGGAGCATACTACAAGAAAGAATAAGAAAAAGTAAAATTCTCTTTAACCTATCTATTCATTTCTAGCTTAAAAGGTACTATACTAGAGATAAGAGGGATATGGTCGGCAATACGTTTTTTTACAGCTTTTCTTCGTATAAGGAAAGGAGTTGTATGACATAATGTTAAAACGTTTGAAGAAAAAGCTTAAAAATCGTTGGAAAGATATCTTGAGTCGAAAATTGTATGCTTAAGCTTTCACTTTATGATGCGGTGGATTACTACAATCTCTTAGCTATAACATTCTATTGTTACCATATAGGTGCAAAACGTGCTATTATATTTACAGGACAAGAATACGGAAATTACTAGGAAGTTAGGAGAGATTTATAATTATGATCTTTAAAGTATTATTTCAAGAAAGGGCTGAAGAAGCTCCTGTTCGAGAACGAACCAAGAGTCTCTATGTAGAAGCAAATACAGAACGTGAAGTACGAACAAAACTGGCCGATCGCAATATCAATATCGAATATGTTCAAGGGTTAAATGAAGACCACTTAGCATATGAAAAACAATCTGAAGATTTCGAAGTGGAGAACATATAACCTATGAAGTTTGTTAAAAACGACCAAACCGCTGTATTTGCACTAGGCGGTCTAGGTGAGATCGGTAAAAATACGTACGGCGTTCAGTTCCAGGATGAGATCATTTTGATCGATGCAGGAATTAAGTTTCCTGAAGATGAACTACTTGGAATTGATTACGTCATCCCAGACTACACTTACTTAGTGCAAAACCAAGATAAAATTAAAGGGTTATTCATTACCCACGGCCACGAAGACCACATAGGCGGGATTCCTTATTTGCTTCGCGAATTAAACATCCCGATCTACGGTGGCAAATTAGCGATCGGATTAATTAAGAACAAATTAGAAGAGCATGGTCTTTTACGAAATGCGAAACTTCATACGATCCAAGAAGATGAAGTCGTTAAATTCCGTAAAACGTCTGTGACATTCTTCCGTACAACTCACAGTATTCCTGACTCCTATGGTATCGTTGTAAAAACCCCTCCAGGGAACGTTGTTCACACTGGAGACTTCAAGTTCGACTTCACACCAGTGGGCGAACCTGCAAACTTGCAAAAGATGGCTGAGATCGGAAAAGAAGGTGTACTTTGCCTTCTATCTGACAGTACAAACAGTGAAATCCCTGATTTCACACTTTCTGAAAGTCGCGTAGGTGAAAGCATTAACGATATCTTTACCAAAGTAAAAGGTCGTGTAATCTTTGCAACCTTCGCTTCTAACATCCACAGACTACAACAAGTTGTGGAAGCATCCGTTCAACATAATCGTAAAGTAGCCGTTTTTGGACGCAGTATGGAAGCCTCTATCAGTATTGGTATTGAATTAGGCTATATTAACGCTCCAAAAGATACGTTCGTTGAACCATCACAAATCAATCGTCTTCCAGCACATGAAGTCACGATCCTTTGTACTGGTTCTCAAGGTGAGCCAATGGCTGCCCTATCTCGTATCGCCAACGGCACACACCGCCAAATTCAAATTATGCCAGGAGACACTGTAGTATTCTCCTCTTCCCCTATACCAGGGAACACCGTAAGTGTAAGCCGCGTTATTAACATGTTATATCGTGCTGGTGCAGAAGTTATTCATGGTTCATTAAACGACATCCATACCTCTGGTCATGGTGGTCAGCAAGAGCAAAAACTTATGCTACGTTTAATTCAACCAAAATTCTTCATGCCAATCCACGGAGAGTTCCGGATGCAGAAACAGCACGCTAAATTAGCTCAAGAAATCGGAATGGACCCAAGTGATTGCTTTATCGCAGACAACGGTGATGTCCTTGCCCTTGGTAAAGATAATGCTATGATTGCTGGTAAAATTCCATCTGGCTCCATCTATGTAGATGGTAGCGGTATCGGTGACATTGGTAACATTGTTCTCCGCGATCGCCGCATCCTTTCTGAAGAAGGACTTGTGATTGTCGTTGTAAGCATTAACATGAAAGAATTCAAAATTGCTTCAGGACCTGACATCATATCCCGCGGGTTCGTATACATGAGAGAATCAGAAGACCTTATTAACGAAGCTCAAAAAATTGTTTCCAAGCATCTTGATAAAGTTATGGAACGACGCACAACTCAGTGGTCTGAGATTAAGAACGAAATCACAGACACCATCGCTCCATTCCTTTACGAGAAAACAAAACGTAAACCAATGGTTTTACCTATTATCATGGAAGTGTAAGACCCCCTCTTAACGGTTTACCTTATACGAATTATAAAACAATATGTCATACAACAAGCCCCCATCCATTAGGATGGGGGCTTCCTTTTTCCTTATAGTTATTTTTCTATTATAGGATTGTTGAAGACTCGTGGCTAAGACACTTTTATGTGTGTGGGAGCCGTTATGTTTATTGAGAGTTAGGGGTGTCTGGGGAACGACTCGCTTTCCACGGGCGAGCTGTCGAGCCTCCTCACTCACTTCGTTCGCTCCGGGGTCTCGTCGACCTCTTTCTCCCGTAGGAGTCTCCCCGTTCCCCAGACACCCCTGGCTATATTTTATCTAACGGCCTCTCTGCTTGAGCGTTATGGTGTACTCTTGAACTACAACTACATATGGCCTGTTTCCGTTTCTCCCAACACGGATAGGTGGGCCTGGAAACTGCGAGACTCCCGTGGGCAGAAGAGCCTAGGTGAGACCCCGGAGACCGGCTTTGCCGGTTGAGGAGGCTCACCAGCTCCCCACAGGAAAGCGAGTGGTTTCAAGGCCCACCATACGCTCATTTAAAGTTAACGGAAACACTCACACAGCTTCGAGCGTTACGTATAAGGGGGCTTATATGGTAGAAGAAACCAACAACAAATATGTACAGAGCCAATCAAAAAACGAGTGTGGAACTGTATGTTCCACACTCGAAAAGATTTAGTTAAACAATCGCTTCGTTGCTGTCTTCAATGGTGGTAATTCAATCTTACCACTTTCAAAGAACTCTTTAATTAAATACTCTGTATAATGAACCGCTTGCTCATATCCAATATTACCCGGAAGTGGCGCTTGGTCTTCTATAGCTACATCAATAATGGCAGGTTTGTCTGAGAGGAAGGCTTTTTGCATTGCGCCTTCAAGGTCTTCCCTTTTCTCAACACGATAACCTTCTCCTCCGCAGCTTTCTGCAAATTTAGCGAAGTCCATATCGCCTAGTTCCGTTGCATAATGAAGATGTCCCATAGCTTCCTGCTCATATTGAATCATACCGATCTTACTATTGTTTAAAACAATGACTTTAAGGGGTAATTTGTATTTTACCGCTGTTATAAAGTCCTGCATGTTCATAGCAAATCCTCCATCACCACATACAGCAATAGACTGGCGATTAGGATAGGCGAGTTGTCCGGCGATTGCACCCGGCAATCCACACCCCATTGTGGCTAACCAACCTGATATCACCATCTTTTGGCGAACCATAGAGAGATATCTTGCTACCCACACAGTCACGTTCCCTACGTCACTTGAAATAATCGCGTCTTCAGGCATAATTTTCTCTAATTCATACATAACTTGAGGCCCGTTAATTGGATCGGTGTTTGCACGCTTTTGCATTTGCATACTTACACGCCACTCATCCATCTGTTTTTGATATTTTTCAAGATGTTCATGATTATCCTTTGTTTCTATATGATCATTCAACCATTGAAGTGTATCTTTAGTGCTACCTGCAAGGCCAATTTGGACAGGATAGTGTTTGCCGATTTTACTTGGATCGATATCAATTTGTATGGCCTTTGTATCTTTCGGGAGAAAATCACGATAAGGGAATGATGTACCAATCATTAAAAGCAAGTCTGCATCTTTCATCGCATTATAGGCTGGTTGTGTTCCAATTTGACCATGTTGCCCCATGCAAAGGGGATGGTTGTCTGGAATTACCCCTTTTGCTAATAACGATAGAATGACAGGAGAATGAATCGTCTCTGCAAACTTCACTAATTCCTCCTGTGCATGAGCGGCACCTTTACCCGCTAAGATAACAGGTTTCTCTGCTGCGGCAATTGCCTCTTTTGCTTCGATTAGGGAATTCTCAGACGGAAAGACTTCTGTTTTTGCATAGACAGATGATGTTAATTTCTCTTCATATTTTTGCTTAACAGCTGATAGATCATCTGGAATGACAAGAACAGATACTCCGTTGTTTACATATGCTTCTCTTAACGCTTGATTGACTAAGTCTGGGAGCTGTTGTGCACTTTGCACACGTTTATTAAATACAGCAACACCATCAAACATACGTTCTAGATTTTCTTCTTGGAAAGCTCCAGTTCCTACTTCTTCACTTGGAACCTGGCCAACAAGAGCTAGTACTGGAGCACTGTCAGATTTTGCATCATAAAGACCATTTACTAGGTGTGTAGCACCCGGGCCACCAATTGATAAACAAACGCCAACTTTCCCTGTTAACTTCGCATAGGATGAAGCCGCAAGTGCACCGACTTCTTCATGTCGAACTTGAATAAATTGTAGTTCATCTTGACGATTGCGGAAATCATCCATAAGTTCATTTATCGAATCTCCAGGCATCCCATAAATATGGTCGATTCCCCAGTCATCTATAAGTAAGTTGGTAATAATTTCTCCAGTTCTTTTTTCGAACATAGCGATTCATCCTTTCTAAGTACAATACTTTATTGCTATGCCCGTTCTGAGCCAGAAAAAAACTTTTTTATGATAGAAAAAAGACAGCACTCTAAATGAGAGCGCTGTCTTCTTAAAATTTTTATTCATCATCTTCTACTACTAAGTTTTTCTCAAAACGAGAAATATCTTTATCTTCTCCAATAATAATGAGTACATCTTCTTCTAAAATTACTTCTGATGCTAGTGGAGAGACATTGATTTCTTTATTTCTCTTTATGCCGACTACGTTACATCCGTACCGAGCACGAATGTCCAAGTCTACTAAAGTTTTTCCAATCATTTTCTTTCCGGCTTTAACTTCTACAACCGAATGATCATCTGATAATTCTAAGTAGTCAAGAACGTTGTTTGAAATAATATTATGTGCAATTCGTTTACCCATATCTCGTTCCGGGTGAACAACTTGGTCAGCACCGATCTTATTTAACACTTTTTCGTGATAATCATTTTGGGCTTTAACGGTAATCTTCTTAATACCTAACTCCTTTAACATTAGTGTAGTAAGAATACTAGCTTGCTGATTATCACCAATGGCTACAATGACATGGTCAATATTTCGAATTCCTAATTCTTTTAGGACATTTTCATCTGTAGAGTCCGCAATGACAGCATGGGAGGCGATATCTTTGTATTCATTCACCTTATCTTCATCAAGGTCTATAGCCAAAACTTCCATTCCTTCGCGGCTTAATTCTTTACATATACTACCGCCAAATCGGCCCAGACCGATAACTGCATATTCTTTCTTCATGCCTGTTCCCCCATTCTTTCACATTTACCTTACATCATATTATCATAGATCTATTTGATATGGAAAGTTCATCTTATATAAAACAAGTACAGCTCACAAAAGTGAACTCACCCCATAAATAAAGAGGCGCTCTTGTTTAGAACACCTCTCATAAAATTATTTTTTCCCTTTTACATATTCTGCATCAAATAAAAACATACGCATTAAAAGAATAAGAGAAGGAATAAGAAGAAGCAAACCTGCAATAAATACGATTACAAGCGCAAGACCCATTGCTTCATTCGTAACAGAACTCTCAATCGTAATAAACGGTTCCAACAGATATGGTAAGTGCCCAGCTCCGTAACCAAAGAAGGCAAAGAAAAACTGGAACATAACAAATATAAATGCTAGACCATAACGTTTTTGTTGATAAACAAGCAGTAAAGCACCTAAAAAGAATGCCACACTAAGACCAAACATCCACCATAAGTCAAGCATATTCTCAAAATGTCGAGCGTTATGCTGACTCATAGCTATAAATGTAGTCAAACTAGCGATAATAGTCGGTGATCCCCAGAAAAGTGTATATTTTCTCATTAATTCAAGAGCAGGCTGATCATTAGCTTTTGACGCATAGTAAGTTAAGAAGGCTGCACTAATAAACAAGACGGACACAATGGCAAGGAATACAACGCTCCATGAATAAGGACTCGTTAAAAGCTCACCCGTTAATAGGCGTACTCCATTTTCGGTTTCTTCGATAAAGCCTCCTTCTGATATGGTCATGGCTGTGCTTAATGAAGCTGGAATCAATAAGCCTGTTGCCCCATATAAAAACATAAAGAAATTACTTTTCTTAGACCCATAGTTTTCAAATGCGTAAAAGGATCCTCGAATTGCAATTAATACGATAGCAATACTTCCTGGTATGAGTAAAGACTGCCCAAAGTAATAGGCGGAATCCGGAAAGAAGCCGACAAGACCGACGAAAAAGAAAACAAAAAACACGTTTGTTACTTCCCATACCGGCGAAAGATACCTGCTGATTAACTGATTAATAATATGGTCTTGCTTTGTCGTTTTGGCGTAGTAAGCAAAGAAGCCTGCGCCAAAGTCAACAGATGCCACGATTAAATAGCCATATAAAAAGATCCACAGGACCGTAATCCCTATCATTTCATAACTCATTTTTGACCTCCTCGCTTCGCTACATCTGGATATTTTTTCTCTAACTCTAGCTCTGCGGGATTATTCTTAAACATTTTACGTAATACAGATATAGCTCCTCCTCCAAGTACAATGTATAAGCCAAGGAATAGTATAAACATCCAGCCTACGTGAGGAGAGGTAGTCGCTCCTTCTGCCACCTTCATAAATCCTCTTAATATCCAAGGTTGACGGCCTACTTCCGCAAAGATCCAACCAAATTCAATAGCAAGCATTGCACCAGGTCCATTTATGACAATAAGCCATAGGAGCCATTTATTATTCTCATTCCACTTCTTAAGTTTTGAGAACAACAAGTATAAGAAGGAAACGCCTAAAGCGTACATTCCAAGCATAACCATAAGGTCAAACATGTAATGAATCCATAGTGGAGGTGTTTCATCTTCTGGAAACTCATTTAAACCCGTAACTTCACTGTCGAATGATCCATGAGCAAGGAAGCTTAGTGCATTAGGAAGACGAAGTGCATTTTCCACCTCATTATTTTCATTCAACGTTCCAAATACGATTAAATCTGCATTCTTCTCTGTCTCAAAGTGCCACTCCGCTGCAGCTAATTTTTCTGGCTGTTCATTTGCTAGGAATTTAGCTGAAAGGTCTCCGGCAATAGCTGTTGTAATAGCAAAAATAAACGTAGCTACCATCGTAAGTTTTAAGGCTTTCTTATGATAATCAGAAGCATTCTTCTTCAAGATCGCAAAAGCTGCTATAGCTGCTAAAATCGCAGCAGAGGTTAAGTAGCTTGAAGATACGACGTGAAACACTTTCGTTGGTGTTGCGGGATTAAACATAGCTGCTAATGGGTCCACATTCGTAAGCGTTCGACCTTCAAGGTCGAATCCTTGTGGTGTATTCATAAACGCATTCACAGTGGTAATAAAGAAAGCAGACATTGTAGCACCGATTACAACTGGTATGGAGAGTAACCAGTGGTAAATTGGATTTTTGAAACGGTCCCATGTATACAAATAGATTCCTAAAAATATAGCTTCAAAGAAAAATGCAAATGTCTCCATAAATAAAGGAAGTGCTATGACATTTCCAGCAAACTGCATAAATTTAGGCCATAACAAAGAAAGCTGTAGCCCTATTGCAGTACCTGTTACAACCCCTACCGCAACAGTAATGGTAAAACCACGCGCCCACCTTCTCGCAAGCAATGTGTAATTAGCATCCTTCTTCTTAATACCTATAAACTCAGCTATTGAGATCATGACTGGGATCCCAACACCTACTGTGGCAAATATTATATGGAAAACCAGAGTTAAACTCGTTAACATCCGGCTCATCATGGTACTATCTAATTCCATTGATTATGACCTCCCCTATATAAGTAAAGTTCATTATTCAAACGTTTTATTATTTCATTACTCTATTTCCAACGTAATAACAGTATAAACCCTCTAACTAGTCCGTTGGGAATGAACGAATGACAGTTTTGTGACATATTTCACAAACTCAATTAAATAAAAAAGGCTTCTCTATAATGTTTCTATTCATCCAAGTAATTAGCAATTCCCTGCCTTCTAAATTGCTTTATACGCATTATAACGATCCATCATTATTCTTTTCAAAAAATATGCCCACACTCAAATGAGAAGGTTTTCGAAAGACGAAAAGCTGGTTAAATCAAATGTTACCTTTTCAACAAAATGCATTCTAGATCTGACCCAGTTTTAGAAATTAAAACCAATTAAGCACAAATAAACCTCTAACTTTTTTTATAAAGTTAGAGGTTTTTTAAGTGGTTACATAGCATCAAGCATTTGGAATTGAGTCTTCACTAAATCAAAGTACTCTCCTTTTTGCTCCATCAACTCACTATGATTTCCTTGTTCTAAAATCCTGCCGTGTTCAAGGACTATGATATTATCAGCGTCACGAATCGTAGACAAGCGGTGAGCGATAATAATTGCCGTTCTACCTTTTAATAAACGGTTTAACGCTTCTTGAATTTTCACTTCTGTTTCTGTATCTATTGATGAAGTCGCTTCATCTAATATTAATATTTTTGGATTAGCCAGCAATGCCCTGGCGAAGGATAACAGTTGACGTTCCCCGGCTGAGAGAATATTTCCCCTTTCCTCTACCTCCGTCTCATAACCATTTGCAAGTCGTTGAATAAAGTCATCAGCCCCGACTACTTTAGCAGACTCCATAACTTCTTCATCTGTAGCATCCGGACGGCCAAATCGAATATTCTCCATAATTGTTCCTGAAAATATGAATGTATCTTGTAGAACAACACTAATTTGTTGTCGGACACTATTTAATTTAACATCTCTCAAATCGTGCCCGTCTATTTTAACTGATCCGTTCGTAGGGTCATAAAAACGACTAATCAGATTGGCAATTGTTGATTTACCGCTGCCAGTATGACCAACAAGAGCTACTGTCTGACCTTGCTTAATTTCTAAAGAAATATCATGTAAAGCAACGCGATCTTCGTCATAAGAGAAACGGACATGATCAAAATCAATGTGCCCTTTCATATCTTTCAATTCAATCGCATCTTTACGCTCTTCAACGTTAGGCTCTTCGTCCAAAAATTCAAATATACGCTCTGAAGCAGCCATCGCCATCAAAAGCTGGTTATACATTTGACCAAGTCTTGAAATTGGTTCCCAAAACATACCTAAGAAAGTCGAGAACGTAACAAAAGTACCTACTGTTATTTGCCCATTAATAATAAGGAACGCACCATACGAAATAAGAATAACCGTTCCGACTGCATTACTCATTTCTACAAACGGACGGAACAACGCACTTTTCTTAGTTGCATTACGCCAGGATTCAAAATTGTCACTATTGACCCCATCAAAATACTCTGTATTCTCTTTCTCCTGAGAGAATGACTGAGTTATCCGAATCCCTTGTATACTTTCATTTAAATGGGAATTTAAACGAGACTGCTGAATGCGAACATCTTGCCAGGACCTGCGAATATTTCTTCTGAGTTTTGTTGAGATAAAGAACATAATCGGCAGGATGACCATAATGGCTAGCGCAAGCTTAGGACTCAATACTAGCAGAATGACAACAATACCAATTAACGTTACGACGTCCATTAACAAATTGATAATTCCGTTGGTGAAGAGTTCTTGTAGTGAGTTAATATCGTTCATAATTCGAACGAGAATCGAACCCGCTGATCGGTTATCAAAAAATTTATGACTCAAGCGTTGTACGTGGGAGAACAAATGCTTACGCAGGTCGTATATGACATTCTGCCCTAAAATATTCACCCACCTAATTCGTAACGTGTTCCCTACATAGCTCAGTACGTATAGAATGGAGATTCCAACAACAAGTTGAATTAATAGATTAGAATCTTCTCCTTTAATAGCCATATCAATCGCAACTTTACCAATTAAAACTGGCACTATAAGCCTTACGATGGTGGAAACGAGCATTGCTATGATAGCAGCTGGTAACAGCCGTTTAGAATAAGGCTTTACATATTGAAGCATTCTAGCCATTTGCTTCCAGTTAAATTGCTTCTCAATTGCCTGGTCTTGTGTATATTTGAACCGTTGTAAATGAGGACTCTTATATTCTTGCTTTGGTGCTTTCGCCATCTTTCTCCCCCCTTAGCCTTGACTTGAAGCTTGCAATATAGCTTCTTTATCTTGATATTGTATATCGTAGATGCGCTGGTACGGACCTCCGTTGTCTAACAACTCTTCATGAACACCGCGCTCTACAATTCGACCATCTTCTAGAACTAAAATCTCATCCGCGTGTTTTAAAGATGAGATCCGGTGAGCAATGATAAATGTTGTACGACCTTCCATTACTTCTTTTAATGCTTTTTGGATTTGTAGTTCTGTTTCCATATCAACTGCCGATGTTGCATCATCAAGCACTAGAATACTAGGATCAATCAAGATCGCACGAGCAATGGCAACGCGCTGCTTTTGACCACCCGATAGACCCATGCCTCGTTCACCTAACAAAGTATCGTAACCTTTCGGCATTTCGAGAATAAAGTCATGTGCTTGTGCTCTTTTAGCTGCATCAATAATGTCTTCCATTGAAGCTTCTGGATTTCCGTACGCAATATTCTCTTTAATCGTTGTAGAGAATAAGAAAGATTCTTGTAAAACAAATCCGATATTACTTCTTAATTCTTTCAAACCATAATTTTGAACAGGCTTCCCGTCCACTAAAACTTGACCTTTTTCAGGCTCATAAAAACGAGTAATTAGCTGAGTAATACTCGTTTTCCCAGAGCCAGTGGCTCCAATTAAGCCAATTGTTTTTCCAGGTGGAGCGTCAAAACTTATATCTTTCAACGCTGAATCATCATCTTCTTCATAAGAAAGCGTAACGTCTTTAAACGTCACATGGCCGTTCAAACGTTTTTGACGAATGGCTTCCGGGATCTCTTGAATGTCTTCTGTTGCTTCAAGGATCTCTAATAAGCGTTCTCCTGAAGCTTTTGATTGAGAAAATAAATTAATTACGAACCCAAAGTTCATAAGCGGCCCTAGAATGTACCAAATCAGGTTAAAGAAAGCCACCAACACACCAATTGTTACCTCACCCTGGATATACAAATACCCACCAAAACCTAATAAAGCTACAACGCTAATATTCCCTATAAACTCCATAAGCGGGAAATACTTAGCCCAAATATTTGACGTAGAAAGATAGTTCTGACGATAGTCATCATTTTTATCTGTAAAACGCCCTACTTCAAAATCTTCTCGTGACAATGATTTCACCGTATTCATTCCACTAATATTCTCTTGAACACGTGTATTCAACCGACCAAATGCTTTACGAATCCCTCTAAAGGCGGGGTGTACTCTTTTGTCAAACCGGTAGACTACTACTGCCAAGAACGGCATAGAGGCCATCGTAACTAATGCAAGGGGTATAGAATAATAGAACATCACGCTCAAACTAATGACAATTAAGGAAACAATCCTAATAAATTCTGCAAACCCAAACGATAAAAAGAAACGAAACGCTTCCACATCAGCTGTCAGACGAGACATTAAATCTCCCGTACGAGCATTGTCATAATAACGAAATGGTAAGCGCTGAAGCTTTTTATAAAGACCATCTCGAAGGGTGTAAACAGATTTAATTCCAAATAAATCCCCTAAGTATTGTTGAATATAAGTTGCTATTCCCTTTAGAATCATAAGCCCAAAGAATATAGCTGCTAAATATGGTATAAGATTATAACGTCCTGGATCTACGACATCATCAATCGTGTACTTCAATACAATGGGATAGACCACCGTTACCCCTGTTACAATAAGCAGAAATAATAAGGATATAAAGAAATACCGCTTGAATGGTAAATAATACATTTTTAGCTTTTTAAATGTATCCAAAACGACCCCTCCTTTTAATGTAAAATTTTTCACGTACATATAAATATATCGAGTTCCGAAATAAATTTCTACCCATTTGACTTATTTTTTTGAAAATTTTTATTTCTAACCCTCTCCCCCTGATATTCCATTAAAGGGCAGGATTGTTGAAGACTCGAAGGTGAGAGAATGTTTTCGTTAACTTCAATTGAGCATAAGGTGGGCCTGGAAACCATATTAGGGTAAACGTAAACATGCCATATAGGGTGACTTCAGAGCTCCTGATGCGACCTGCGAGGCCGTTCACCTCTTTAAAGCCAGGGCTTGCTCGGGGACTGCGAGACTCCCGCGGGAAAAGGAGCCTATCTAGTTCTGGAGTGGAGGACCTAGCGTGATAAGTCATCTTTTTTCCAAAGGCTAAACGCCTTTTCCAAAAAGCTGTCTTATCCGTACGGTCCTAAGCACCACTCCTGCACTTTTAATCTAGGAAAGACCCCACAGAGAGCGCAAGCGAACGAGGAGGCTTCCCAGCTCCCCGCAGGAAAGCGAGTTGTCCCCGAGCAAGCCCAAGCACTCATAATCGTAACGGCCCTTTCCATACTAAAATGTCTAAGCTTCAAGTGTTCCATATAAGGGGGCTTATATGGAACATCCTTACTGTATGCGCTTCTATAAACATTTTCTATTTGATGGAATCTATCACCTTAAGGTATGATAGAAAACGTATTGAAAAATTGTACTGTTTATGTCGAAAGGAGTATACGATGTCTGATTTTTTAAATGATATTGACTTTGTCAACATCGCAACAATTGCACTAAAAATTGTACTTGTTTTACTGGTCTACTTAATTATTTCGCCGATTGGGAAGAAGCTTATTCAGCGTTCTCTTTATAAAGCGGGAAATAACCAAAAGCTAACTGAAGCTAGAGCGAAAACGTTAGAAAAGCTCATGCTTAATATTTACTCTTATTTATTAGGTTTCATCCTTATTGCAACGATTTTTGGACTTCTAAGTATTGACCTTGCTCCCTTAATTGCCGGGGCTGGTATTATTGGTTTGGCTATCGGCTTTGGTGCTCAAGGTCTTGTTAGTGACGTTGTTACTGGTTTCTTCCTATTGTTAGAGAAACAAGTTGAGGTGGATGAGTATGTAACAGCTGGTGGAATGAATGGTGTTGTGGAAGAGATTGGTCTTCGTACAACGAAGATTAGAAGCTTTGACGGGACATTAAACTTTGTGCCGAACCGTCACATCTCTACGGTTAGTAACCATTCTCGCGGGAATATGCGCGCGCTTGTTGATATTGGTATTGCCTACGATGAGAACATTGATGAAGCTATGCAGGTACTACAAAATGTATGTGATGAATTCGCTCAAAATGATGAGCGTTTCAAAGACGGTCCAAACGTACTGGGTGTTCAGAGCCTTGGCTCTTCTGATGTTGTCCTCCGAGTTCTTGGACAAACGGAAAACATGCAGCAATGGGCTGTTGAGCGTGACTTACGAAAACGCATGAAAGAAGCATTTGATGAAGCAGGAATTGAAATTCCATTCCCACATCAAGTTTATATTGAGAAAAAAGAAAGCTAATACAAAGAGGGAATGAGCAAAATACTCATTCCCTTTCTATTTTCCATAACTCTATTTTTTGGATATGAGAATCTTCCATTTCCTTGACTTTCAAACGATAGCCGCTTACATCAATCTCCGTACCTTCTACTGCATTAATATTTTGAGTTAAAAACCAACCAGATATTGTGTCTACTTCATCATGATCAAGTTCAAGGTCAAAATAATCGTTTACATCTTGAATGGCCATTTTCCCATCTAACAATTTATGTCCATTTTCAAGCGTATCGATAGGTAATTCTTCTTCGTAATCGAATTCATCACGAATCTCACCAACAATTTCTTCTAAAATATCTTCTACCGTTACAATACCAGATGTTCCACCATATTCATCAACAAGAACAGCTAAGTGAATATGGTCTTTTTGCATCTTTAGCAACAAATCCCTAAGGGGCACATTTTCGAAGATTTTCGGTACAGGTCTTACATAAGATAAAATGTCACTTGAATCGTCGCAATCATCATAAAACAGTTCTTTCATATGAATCACACCGACAATATCATCTTTATCTTCATTGATAACAGGGTATCTAGTGTACCGCTCGTCACGCATGATTTCCATATTATCTTTCATCGTATCATTTATATCTACAACGACTACTTCTGTTCGAGGCACCATAATCTCCCTGGCAGTCCTATTATCAAATTCAAAAATGCGGTCTACATACTTGTATTCCGTTTGTGTAATTTCACCTTGTTCATAACTTTCCGACAAAATATGTCTTAACTCATCTTCTGAATGCACTTCATCTGATTCATTCGCTGAAGCAAAACCAAGCATCCTTGTTAATACATTTGCACTTCCATTTAACAACCATATAAATGGGAACATGATCTTATAAAACCATATAAGCGGCTTAGCTATAACTAGTGTTACTGCTTCTGCTTTTTGAATGGCAATCGTCTTTGGGGCCAGTTCACCTAGAACAACGTGTAAGAATGTAATAATGAAGAAAGCAATCGCAAATGAGATCGTATGACTTAACGCCTCAGGAACAGGGGATTGTTCAATTAAAGGGTGTAATAGCTTGTCAACAGTGGGCTCACCTAACCACCCAAGACCTAGTGAGGTTATGGTGATACCCAGTTGACAGGCAGATAAATAATCATCTAAACGGTCTAATAAATGAAGAACAGATTCTGCTTTTTTGTCGCCTTCTTTAACTCTCGATTCGATCTTAGACCTCCGTACTTTGACAATGGCAAACTCGCTAATAACAAAAAAAGCAGTTAAAACAATAAGTAGGGCTACTAAAAATAAATTTAATGTAATCATCAGAACTCTCCCTTTACAGCACCAATCTCCTATCACGAATTTCTACCCTTAGAATTTAAGAGGAAAACGCAACGTCCAATAAGGAAAAAAAATAGCTGAACCACAATAGTGGCTCAGCTATTCCTTATTGTTGCTGGCCGCGAGAGTCTACAGCTTGGCAAACTTCATCTGCTGTCATCCCGTTCGCATTAATAACGGATCCTTGCATAGCTGCATCAGCCATGCCCATTACATTTTTATCTTGACCGGAAATAACACAGCAGTCACAGCCTTGTGTATCCTGCTCACTTTTCAATTCAACAATATCGTGACCTTTTGATTGTAAAGCTTCACGTACGTCAGAAAGGGTACCTTCTACACCAATTCGTGCCAAAGTAACCCACCTCCTTTTTAGTTAGGAACGAGTCCTTCAAGGAGTAGTGTATCCACATTAAGTTTGGGTATACGTATTGCTTTTTACAGAGATCTGATAGTCCGTTCTACAACATTAACCCCTACTTCTAGTGCTTCTTCTTTTGGCTTTAAACTTCCATTATGAAGGCCATATTCAGAATCAACACCAAGCCAAAACATAAAGCCAGGGATTTCTTTTAACATATAACCAAAGTCTTCTCCTGTCATGGCTGCTTTCGACTCGACAAACGCATATCCCAGATCCTCGACGATTCTCTGGAATGGTTGCATGAAGGTTCCGTCATTTTTAACTTGATAATAATTAGAACCATAATCAATTGAAATTTCACATTCGTGGCTATGTTCAATCCCTTTAGCTAAACCTTCAATTTTATTCTTTAAGAGATTCATGGTATCAGCTTTAAACGTTCGCATTGTTCCTTCTAAGCGAGCTGTTTCCGCAATACCATTTTGTACTGTTCCCCCTGTAATCTTCCCGATTGTCACAACAGCAGAATCAAGAGGATCAACAGCTCGGGACACAATGGACTGAGCTTGTACCGTATACTGACTTGCAGCAAGAACCATATCTCTCGTTAAATGCGGATACGCAGCGTGGCCACCTTTTCCTTTAAAGTCAATGTACAACTCGCTTGTATTTGCGAATAGCAAACCTTCTTTAGTGGCCACAGTGCCTACTGGGTGTTCAGGAGCAATATGTAAGGCAAAGATTTCATCTGGCCACCATGCTTTCATCTCTTTACTTTGAAGCATGGGTAATGCGCCCCCTGGATTCTCCTCTGCAGGTTGGAATAGAAATAAAACATTTTCACGGGCTGGAGATTGCGCTAATCGTGTAAGCGTTCCAAGCGCAATTGTCATATGGAAGTCGTGACCACAAGCGTGCATCTGGCCTTCGTGAGTCGAAGCAAAGCTATAACCTGTTTCTTCTACAATTGGAAGTCCATCAATGTCAGCTCGGTAGGCAATCGTCTTTGAAGGGTCTGTCCCTTGCACTCTAACGAGTAGTCCTGTACGCCACTTTCTAACTTCAATATAATCTTGCGGTAATTCTTCAATAAATTGGAGTAGGTACTCTTGAGTCTTCTTTTCTTGAAAACCTAGTTCAGGTATCTTATGAAGATCTCTGCGAACCTTTTGTAAAGCTTCACTATTCATCTCTTGTCACCTCTTTAAAAATGAGGCTCTCCCTAAGGAGAACCTCATAAAAGTTCATTAATTATCTAGTTTGCGCAATTCTTGCTTAATTTCTGTTTTCCCTTTAGTTTGCTCATCAATTTCTTTGATGACTTTAGCAGGTGTGCCTGCGACAACTGTATTTGGAGGAACATCTTGCGTTACGATTGAACCTGCTGCTACAACAGATCCTTTACCAACTGTTACACCCTCTAAAATGACAGCGTTAGCACCAACTACTACTTCATCTTCTACTACAACTGGTTTAGCAGAAGGTGGTTCAATAACACCCGCTAATACAGCGCCTGCACCGATGTGGCAGTTCTTACCGACTGTAGCACGTCCACCAAGCACAACATTCATGTCGATCATTGTGCCTTCGCCTACTACAGAACCAATATTAATGGCAGCGCCAAGCATAATAACGGCTCCGTCACCAATTTCAACCTGATCACGTATGATTGCACCAGGCTCAATACGAGCATTTACGTTCTTAAGATCAAGTGTTGGAATCGCAGAGTTACGACGATCATTTTCAATCACGTAATCTGCAATAGAACCTTTGTTACTTTCAAGTGCAGGTTCAACATCTTTCCACTCACCGAATAGAACACCTGTTTCATTATCCACAAAGGCTTTAACCGTTTCGCCAAAATCAATTGACTTCAGGTTCTCTCCTTTAACATATACTTTCACTGGTGTAGATTTCTTACTATTTGAAATAAACGAAATAATTTCGTTTGCATCCATCATTTCCATGGCTGCTCCTCCTTTATGTAGTACAACGTTATTTCACTACTTTATCAGACTCAAGAGGGGGTGACAAGGCATTAGGTTTTTTCACCTTTTGGCAAAAATAATATCAATACTAGAGCGATAATTGCCAAAACCAATATGCCTAAATATACTTGGTGTAACCCGAGTGTTAGAGCCTCTTTCAGCGCAACTTGTGTACTAGATGACAAACTAGCTCTTCCTTCTCTGTCTAGCAGTTGGTTAACCGTATCAAGTGTGACCGATTCGTCTAACTGTTTCTCTCGAATCGTCGTCTGAATGACACTATTTAGCACCCCTCCAAGAATTGCAGCCCCAATTGCACTCCCAATACTTCTCATAAACATATTAGAGGCCGTTGCGATCCCTCTTGTCTTCCAGTCAACTGTACTTTGAATAGAGACAATAAATGAAGTAGTTGACATTCCCATACCTATTCCAATGAAGAACGAGCCTAACGCTGCCCAGATAGGACCCTTGTCAGGAGATAAAAGGAAGAAGAAGATTCCTCCAACAACCAATGCTCCCCCTCCAATTAGAGAAGTTGCACGGAATCCGATTTTCAGCAGCAAGCGACCTGCAATCATAGAGGAAATAGGCCATCCAATGGACATTGTGGTGAGCGTAAAACCAGCAACGGTTGCCGACATCCCCATAACTCCTTGCACGAAAGCCGGAAGATAGCTTGATACACCTATTAGAATAATCCCCGTAATAAGAGATGTTACATTTGCAATCGTAATAGAGCGGTATTCCCATATAGAAAATGGCATCATTGGATCAAGCGCACGCTTTTCTTGAATATAAAAACCGACCAAGCATATGCCAAAGATCAGTAATAACCCTAGAGCAAACGGAGATTGCCAAGGTATACCTATCCCCCCTTCTACTAGAAGGACCATTAAGGATGATATCCCGATCATCAGTATAGCTGAACCTGCAAAGTCAATTGAATGGTTCTTTTTCTCTACATTCTCATGGAAGAACCATACTACTCCAATTATAGCTAATATCCCCAAAGGAAGGTTCATCCAAAACACGTAACGCCAACTTAAATAGTCTACAAAAAAACCACCAAGAGCAGGACCTGTTACAGCTGATATCCCCCATACACTTGAAAGATATCCCTGTATTTGGGCTCGTTCCTCTTTGGTATAAAGATCTCCTACAATCGTAGATGCGATGGGCATAAGTGCTCCTGCTCCGATTCCTTGTAGAAAACGAAATACGATCAGAGTAGTCATTGAAGTAGCAAAGCCACATAGCAAGGAGCCCGTTAAAAATAAGCTTATTCCAATTAAGAATATAGGCTTTCTCCCAAACAAATCAGAAAGTTTCCCAAAAATTAAAACCGTGCTGGCATTTGTTAATAAGTAAGCTGAAAACACCCAACTATATAGAGAAAACCCTCCAAGCGCTGCGACAATACTCGGCATTGCTGTAGAGACAATTGTAGCTTCTATCGCTGCCAAAAACATCCCTAGCATAATAGAAGCGAGTACGAAGGGTCTTTTAGACTTCTTCTGGTTTGGGGCCACCGATGTATGCGCTTCCAAACAACCCACCTCCTATCTATAAAAACAGAGGCGTCCTCAAAGAGAACACCTCTTACATGCTACATTTTATTGTTATAAGTGTGAAAGTGTTTGTTTAATGGTTTTAAGATGGCTCTTCTTGTTAGAATTCCGTCGAAATACCCATTCTCGTCAGCTACACATACGAATGGATGGTTGACTACTTCCCCTAACGCTTTCGAAAAACTATCCTCTTTCTTTAAACACGGAATATCTGTATTCATAACTTCTTCTACGCGTACTGAAGATAGTTTGTCGAGCTCAAATTGCTCTACTCCTAGCATATTTTCAATAATAATTGTTTTACTAATGGTTCCTTGTAATCTGTATTTTGCATCTAGAACTGGAACAGCAGAATATCCTGATTTCACAAGAACTAATAGCGCGTGTTCAAGAGGGTTTCCTCCTTGAACGTGAGCTACAATCTCTGAGGGAATCATTAATTCTCCTACATAATATTTCTCTAATTCTTCTCTTTGCAAACTAATCATACGTTCGTACACTCCTTCTTGTTCACACACGGAGGAGTAAGCAATTGTTATATGCTCTATAAATCCCGAAGAATATTATAACACAATCTATAAGAAAACGATAACATAACTTACACCTCTTTATCCCAATCGAGCTTTGAGATCCGCCATCCTTCACCCGTTTTGGAAATCGTAATGATTCTTCTAATTTCACTCTCACCTAAGAGCTCGGTTACTTCCTTCTTTTCTTCTTTAATAATAATTTGATGTTTTTGCTTTTTTATTACTGAGAAATTTCCTATATCCTTTGGAATTACGTAAGGCGAAAAGTCAGTTGTGCCAAATTGAAACATTTCTCCATCCATAATAAGATGCTCTGTAAAGACCGTCATCATGCTCTCTTTGGTAAACAACTTGATAAAAGAACTTCGGATCTCACTATAAGTAGACTGTCTCGAAGCATGTTCTGACTGAACTTGATGGGCTTCTTTGAGAATCTGTTGCCATTCGACGTTTCTGTCTTGACCTGCTTGTACCGTTTTAAAGGACAAAAATACAATCGCAAGCATAAGAACAAATCCGAACAATAACGACTTTCTCATACCCCATCCCCCTTTAATGTAAACAAGGGCGTACCTGATTTAATAAATTCATCCTACCAGGGCACGCCCCTAAGACTTACTTTTTCTCTTGTGAATTGTTATGGACCTCAATTTTAATTGGCTTTAAATCAACATGGCCACAAGCAGGACATTGCTTATTCTCAGTAGACAACACACAACATCGATCACACTGATAATGCATAGACATACCTCTCTTTTCTTTATCTTTATTCTATCAATATACAGTATGCAGGAAAGATAGTTTCGTTCGTAAAATCCCCCCAATGGTAGACAAGCATCCCTAACCTTTGTATAAGAACGAACCACATATTGGAGATACTTGGCGAAGAAGCGCTGATCACAATTATGATTTAAATTTTTCAGCATATTTTGCTTGTTTTTGGGGAAACAATACGATAGATTCAATGATTTAGCTTTAGAAGTTAATATGAATATATGATCATATATCCATATATAGGGGGATGTGCATGAGTAACCATGATTATGATTTGCATGAGGAGACGCTCAATAAAACAACTCAAACATTTAAAGCACTATCAGATCCAACAAGATTACGCATTTTGCATTTGTTATTTCACAAGGAATGTTCTGTTAATGAGATAGCAGAAACTTTAGACCTGCAACAATCCACCGTTTCTCACCAGCTACGCTATTTAAAACAGCAACGTCTCATCAAATATAGAAGGCATAAGACAACATATTATTACTCGCCTGAGGATTATCACGTATTCCATTTATTAAACCAGGCAATTGAACACGCAAAACACATATAAACAGGAGGTACACTCATGGGGCATTCTCACGACCACGGACATGACCACACACACGGAGCTAATAAAACAGCTTTATTATGGAGCTTTATTCTTATATTTGGATTTATGATAGTTGAAGTAATAGGCGGTCTTATAACCAACAGCCTGGCTCTTCTATCCGATGCTGGCCACATGTTAAGTGATGCCGCAGCACTAGGATTAAGTTTAGTGGCGTTTAAAATTGGAGAAAGATCAGCAAGCAACGCAAAAACGTATGGATATAAACGATTCGAAATTTTAGCAGCATTTTTAAACGGGGTAACCTTAATCGTCATTTCCCTTTATATATTTTGGGAAGCTTACCAACGCTTTCTAGATCCACCAAACGTCAGTATGGGAATGATGATTGTTGCCTTTATTGGTCTAGTTGTTAATATACTTGTAGCTTGGATCTTAATGAGAGGAGATACAGAGGAAAATCTAAATCTTCGTAGCGCCTTCTTGCACGTTTTAGGAGATCTGCTTGGTTCTGTTGGTGCTATTATCGCTGGACTTCTTATTTATTTCTTTAACTGGAATATTGCAGACCCAATCGCAAGTGTGCTTGTAGCCTTACTTATTATAACGAGCGGTTACCGCGTGGCAAAAGATTCTTTCCATGTATTAATGGAAGGTAAGCCAAAAGGAATTGATGTAGAACAACTGCATAACTCCCTAAAGGGATTACCTAATGTTGTAGATGTTCACGATTTACACGTGTGGTCCATTACAAGCGAATTTCCTGCTTTAAGTTGTCACATTGTAGTCGATCACGATTGTGAACGAGACCTTTTACTACAAAAAGCCGTTGGTTTATTAAAAACCGACTATCACATTACCCACTCCACTATTCAAATAGAGGGTCAGTCAGTTCTTCCGCATGAGGATGGTGACTGTTGTAATTAATAAAAAAAGAGCTTGGATCACCAATAACGGGTTCGGTTTTGGAGCACAAACAATAGAATAACACACCAAATAGAGGTCCAATTCGCATAGGAATTGGACCTCTTGTTTTTCCTGATATTAAAGGGTTTTTGCTATATTCGCATGCAGATTCGCACTATATTTCGCAATACAATTCGCAGGAGTCTGCTAGCCAACAGACTCCTGTGAATTGGGGTGCTAAAACGTATGCGAATTGGTTATACTAATCTTAGTGCGAAATTAATAGGAGCGGTGATAAATGAAGTTTATTAAACCGAAGAACTTAAACTCAGAAAACGTTGATTGGTTGATATCTGAACGGGCTAGGGCAGTCGTGAAAAGTTATGCTGAGTACACGGAACATACCGAAAGCGAAATTGTGAATGAATTCCTCCTAAATATCCTGGAGGATGAAGATTTTATTGAGTGGATTGATAGCAAACGAAACAATCGCAGACTCATTCAACAGCTTGATATAGAAGATAGGGTTGTGGCGAAGTAAATGGCAACCTTCAAACGTCTCGCTACCAAAGAAGATAACGTAATGAACATTCTTTCTCCTCTTACCATTGCTGAAATTGAAAACCGAAACAGAGATTATCAACGACTGACTCCCAAGCAATTTGGTACAAGGCATAGTGAGTTATTGTATCAGCCTATTCGATTTAGGTTACATGGAATCGAACACCAAATTCAATACAACCATTGCGGGAATCCATATTGCTTATGGCACGGAACATCTCAAGTGAAGTTCGAGACCAAAAGAAAATCCAGCCGATATCGTTTAACAGGATCAGGGACAGAAAAATCCATTAAATGCAATGATGCTCCCACTGGATATAAAGGCGGGGCTGTACTAGGATGTTATACCAACACTCTATCCAACTGGTCAATAGCAGAAGAAATTGAACGATTAGTTCGTATCAATTCTGTTCGAGAGCAAGAGCCACATTATACCTTCCATAAAGAGGACTGCGCCGTTTATGGGACCACACCTTCTCATAACCCGAAAGAATTCTATAAAAGAGGTACCAGCAAAGCGAAATCAAAACGCTATCAATGTAAAACATGTAAGAAATTCACAAACGTCCTGCCCAAAGGGAGGCAAGCTATCACTTATCACCAACAAAGGAGCGACATATTGCCCTTGTTTATGAGGTTGTTATTAAGCAGAGTTCCGATCACAAGAACTTGCGAGATCTTAGAGATAGGGAGAGGCACCTACTATGACAAGCTGGAATTTCTCTATCGCAGATGCTTGGAATTCTTAGAAAGACACGAAACAAAGCAACTTCAAAAGAAGGTGTTTACGGAGGCGTGGATTAATACTGATAAGATGACCTACTTTCTTAACAACGTTCGTCAAAAAGGTATGGGCGGAAGTCATTATAGTGATGTAGAAGAAAGTCAATTTCCTACAAATGTGGTAGTATCATCTGACGTTCATAGTCGGTATGTTTTCCGTTCGGATGTAGCTTATGATTGGACGATATCACTTGGAGACGTAGCGTTAGACACAGTGTTACAAAAAGAGGACCATCTCAATGAATTTGCGAAAAAGAACGCTCGATTCCCAAGGTATTCTCACTTTCCGCAGCCACCGACAACCAATGATACCCAGGATGATGCACAATTTCGTGCTGAGATGTCCAGGTTTGACCGTAGATCTCAATACATGGACGGACTCCAAGTAGGGGCTACTTACACCACCATCGCTCATCTGTGGCTCATCAAACAGCTTGTAAATGCTCAAGAATGGCGATTCGTTACAGATGATGACTCATCTATCGCAACGTCGATAAACCGTGTCTTCGCAAAAGAGATAAAACAATCGGATGCCCATCATTTTCTCTGCCAAGCAGATAAAACAAAAACAAGAAAGCAAGCTCGTGAAGAATTTGTTGAGGCTAGATTGGATTTGCTGGATTGGGGGAGCAAACGAGACTACGATACAAACTCTTTGAAGAAACTTGCGTTTTTACAACTAGAAGAATTGTTTCAACACCACTGTTTTCATAAAGAGGTAACGACATTGACGGGCACACATTTTGAATTCGCTGATAATCCTATTCAACATCCGCTAGCCACCATAGATAAAGGTAGACGCTGGGTTGACTGCAAGACAAATCTTTCTGCTTTGGAACCAAAAGAAATTGCCAACATGATAATGAACGTCAATGATAACGCCACCAACACTTTTATACAGCAGATACGCAGACGTCTATCTATTCTTGAAAGACCGCTCACGACAGCACGTGGTGATGGCAAGAGCTATATTTACTCCAATTTTAATCCCAAGTACGCTCAAATGGCGATGACGATCCTAAGGACCTATTACAACTTCTGTTTCAAAACTCGCGTAGGAAAGGATTTATTAACGCCTGCTCAGCGTCTTGGTATTGCTCAAAAGCAATATACGATAAACAACATAATATATATGCAGTAGGCACAAAAAAAGACCGAATGATTGCTCAATCGGTCTTTTTGGCTTAGGTACTATCTTATTCAACTAAAGCACCCGATAGTTGAATAAGGAATTACTTTCATCGGTATTGCCCCACTAAATTTCCAAACCTTTAAATGACTACGCCTTTTCCAGCTAAATTCGCATCAAAATGTAGTTCATTTTGTAGCACAACATAATGTTTTGTACTCCTACCGTACTACTTAGGTAACTCTCAGCTTGTTATTGGTAATTATCTATATAGTTGCCATCATTGAAAATCTCTAGGGCTTTAATAGGTGTCCACTCTTCTGGTGTAAGATCTGGGTGTAATTTGAGGTATGATTGGACCATCTTATACCCCTCACTATAACCGTAAGAAGAAGGCAGTCCATTGCCACCCATGGATATTTCTAAAGCCCTATTTAGATTTACTGTATGAAGATCATTTTCGATTTTTTCCCAATACTCTTTTTTATAATTTTCATCTATTGGGGTGTGGTCAATATCAGGATATGCCAACTTTTCAAACATGACGGCTTTCCCTTCAAAAACGATATTGTCTAAAACTGTGAATCGCTTATAGTTCTTTAAGTATTTCTCCGTCCAAACACTATGATGGTATTCGTGGGAAATTGCTGCTTTAGTTAAATTATCATCATAATATTGGTTGTATAGAACTATGATTTTCCCAGCTCCAACTGTAAGCATAGGTACAGTTGTATTGGTAGTCGGAAATACACAAACTGTTGTTTCCTTTTCAGTTGGAAGAAGATTAGATGATTTGATTAACGCTTGCTTTATGGTTTCCTCAACTTGTTTTTCCTCAAACTCTTCACTCAGTGTAGTCAGAGGGGTGTAAACACTTGGTGTCGAATAAAGGATGGAATCCGCCATATACTGATATTCCGCATTCGCAAAACAATCTTGGTATACGGGATCAATGACCACTTCTTTGTACACATCCAACTCGGAACGTTCGGTGTTCTTTTCTATTTTTTCTCTTAAACCTTCAAAAAGCTTATCGGCTCTCACAATTTTAAACTCTTGATTTGTTTGAGGGTTTTCAAATGATAAAACAAGACTATCTTTCCCCTCTTCTTTTCCACCCGCTACTGCTTCTCCCTCATTCGTTTGTGAACAAGCACATAAAAGAAGTAGCGTTAGTGCAGTAGCTAATCCCATAATTCTCGTATTTATTAAAAAGACCTCCCTTATTTAAATTCCTTCGCTTTAAAAATTCTATTATCACGATGCACCTTAATTAAAAGGACAGTTCTTCTTTCACTAAACTGCTTGATTTATTTATTAATCATATCCGAACTTATTTTAACATTAAATCCCATATTATAGGTTGAAATTTCTGAATTCCAACAGATTAGGACATCCTTAAAACAAAAAGTATTGGAAGTGATTATTATGTTGTTATCCGAAGCTGCCAAGTCTTATGAACAAGAGAAAAGGATTGAAGGATTTTCGTCACAAACACTTAGGGCATATGAACTTCAAATGAAATTGCTTATAGATTATTTTGGGGATATTCAAATTAACGAGATTACTACAAGTGGTCTAAAACAATATTTGGCTGATTTAAGCGTAGACTTAAAACCATCTAGTTTAGCTCATCGAATCCGATTTATAAAATCTGTATTCCGTTGGTCACATGAAGAAGGAATCATTAACAGTAATCCCGCAAGACAGATCAAAGAACCTAAAGTAGGAAAACGAATTCCGAAGTTTTTAACAGAACGAGAAATTGAACATTTGCGTGACGCATGTTATTCCTCTATGGAAAAAGCCTTATTTGAATTTATGTTTTCAACTGGTTGTCGTATAGGGGAAATTGTAAACCTTGATCGCAACAGTAATAATTGGGGAAGTACTTCAGCAATTGTTAGGGGGAAAGGAGATAAAGAAAGAGAAGTATATTTTAACGTCAGGTGTGACATTTGGCTTAAAAAGTATGTAGAAGAAAGAGAAGATAATGATCCTGCCATTTTTGTGACAGAACGTTCTCCACACCGAATGAGTATTGCACAAATGCGTTACGTTATAAAACGAATCTCAAAACGTGCTGGTATAAATAAAACGATCCACCCACATCAATTAAGGCATAGTTATGCCACCCACCTTTTAAATAATGGTGCGCCTCTTGAGATCATCCAAAGCTTGCTGGGACATGAGAAGAGTGAAACAACAAGGATATATGCTCAACTAAGTGGGAGGATCAGACAAGAGTTTTATAACAAATATTTTTAAGAAAGAGCAACGTCTTTTGACGTTGCTCTTTTTCACTTTAGCACCCTTTAGTTGAATATCCAATCCCCTGTAATTTGGAAAATCATTATTACCACAACTATGGCAGGACCAACAATAAATACTCCTTGTAAAAAAGACCTCAATATATCCGAAACTAAAGAAGGTCCCTTACTTTCACCTTTCTCATTATCTATTTTTTCATTTATATCTTGTAATGAATTATTGATATTTTTTAGTTCATTCAAAATTTGATCTTCTGTGTTTTTTTCCACATACATCCACTCCCCAATATACCTAAGTTACACTAACCTGCTCGTTTGAATTGCATATTTTTTCATTAATTCATATTTCTTATTTTCAGTTCACCACAAAATTCTCACAAGCCCCTATTGAAATGCACGAATTATTCTATATAACGCGCAGAGAACCAATCACTATCCTTTTTCGGTTGTGGATTTTTTGCTGGTTACTCTACTATTAGGGAGTTAAAACCCTCGGTATCCGCCGAATAAGTTCGTTAACCATAGACCCAAAGCAGATAATTGATCAAAATATAAAGCAACTCCGACGATGATCATAAAGAAACCACTTATTTTCATAATTTTGTCGGAATATTTCAACAACCAGTTTGCTTTTCCAATAAAAAAAGACATGACTAAGAATGGTATTGCAAACCCCAAAGTATAGGAGAAAGTATATAAAATCCCTTTTTCTGGATTACTTGCAGACATAGATAATACGGAAGTTAGGATAGGTCCAATACAAGGTGTCCATCCTGCTGCAAAAAAAATCCCTACAAATAAAGATCCTATGTATCCCCCAGGTTTTTTCGCTAATTTTATTACTCTTTTTTCCTTCAACATGGATACAGGCTGAAATATTCCAGTTAAGAAAAACCCCATTGTAACGATAAATATTGCGCCAAGCATTCGTATCAAATCTTGATACTCATAAAAAATATCTCCAATCAAGGTGAAAGCTGAACCTAAGATAAAAAACACAATGGATAATCCGAGGACGAACATTAAAGTGTGAAGCATAACTTTGTTTTTTATTTTCACCGATTGATCTTTCCTATTTGAAATTTCTTTTACTGATAAACCTGTAATAAAAGATAAATAGGATGGATATAAGGGAAATACGCAGGGAGATATAAAAGATAAAATGCCTGCCCCAAATACTAACATGATGCTTAATTCCATTCTGCACTCTCCTTAAAAATCCAAAATACCTATTAAACTAACCTGCCCGTTAGTTTAAGTACATTCCTTCACAAACTTACGTTTCGTATATTCATTTTAACATAAAATCCCATAAACCTTCATCAAAATCATAAATCATCTCGCAAAAACGCACAGATAACAAATATCTGTGCGTTTTCGGGTGTGAATTGAGTTACGATTGTCTTGCTATTTAAGGTGTGAAAACGACTGTGAATTTAACTTTTGTACTCCAAAACCGAACCCGTTAGATCACCAAGCTCTTTTTTATATACATAATTTGTCCCCTCAATATAAGCCCCCTTATATGTAATACTCGAAGTTGAGAGAATGTTTCCGTTTGCCCAGATTCAGGATAAGGTGGTTCGGGAAATTACTCGCTTTCCGCGGCGAGCTGGGAAGCGAGTTGTTCCCCAGACACCCCTAGCACTTTCCAAGGTAACGGCCCTACCCTTACAAATGTGCCTCAGCTTCGAGTCTTCAAGAGTACTGCCTTATTCTTGAATCCCCCCATTAAAGAAACTAGTTTTTTAAATCAGCAGCGATTCATGGTCGTAAATATAGGCATATTTAATATCAATAAATATGTAATGATGGTCAGAGAGTGGAAAGCTGAAGGTCCGGATCATTTCTCTTGTTTCGATATCAGAATATAAATCAGATAACCTTCCTTTATTCCATAGCCTCATTTGGACCATATTCTCAAGAAAGTAAGGACGAAACGCCCAGTTTGTTCCTAATATATCGGTTTCCTTTTTCCATGTTTCTTCACGCTTTCTAAAGTTAGATGAGATTTGACGACCATTGCTGTCGCAAACATACATACGGAAACTTTCTTCATCAAAATACCTTATTATCTTTTCAAGAAAAGAGTCCACTCTCTTTGGACCGTCCCAATGGTCCAACAGTCCTCTTATTCGTTGATCCCACTTTAGTACGTGGGCAAGCCTTTCTTCTATCAAGTTCTTCTCCCGTTTAATAAACCCGTCTACGTGCTCTTTAATAAGTGGCTGTTGACTAAAGGGCTCAAGAAATGAAAAAGAAGGCCGAGCTAAATAAAATCCTTGATAGTAACGCCCGCCATGCTTCCAAGCATAATACAATTGATAAGCATCTTCGATATTCTCAAATATAAGTGCTGCTCCAATTCTTCTAGCAAGCATAGAAAGAGAATAAATGATATCTTGATAACCGCTTGAATCTACACCTGATAGTATCTTAGAATCGACTTTAAGAATATGGGGCTCCAACTGCCGCAACCTGTCTAAGTTAGAGCTTTTAGCACCGACATGGTCAACAGCAATTTGTATGCCGTATGTTTTGTAATAAAGCAATAAATGATTTAACATTTCAAAGTCTTCATCAAAATCATGCTCTGTAATCTCAAGAACAATACGACTCATATCAAACCCTTTTTCTTCATAGTGGTGTAAAGCTGTAAGTAATGGCTCTCCACTCTCAAGCATAAGTTGTTTTGCATTACGGTTAATAAATAAATTGCCTTTCATATCGTGTTCTACCATATCTTCAATAGCAAGATGAAGAATATGTTGATCAACCTCTAATTTAAAATCTTCTGGTACTTGGGCATCATGGAAGAACCCCCCCAAACTAACCCATTCCCCTTCATGCCAATATCTCCCTAATACTTCGTATCCGATAATATCATGCTTTACGGCAGAGAATACAGGCTGGTACACAGGTTTGACTCTTTCTAAGTGACTAACTACATCTAATGGATCCACGCGCGCATCCCTCCTGGTTATCTCAATATATTTACTATAGACGCTTACTTTATTGTACTATTTTATCGGAATTATGTGAAAAGAGATAGGTGCATTTACGAGATTCCATTAAAAAAGACCAGAAATGAAACTGGCCCTTTTACTTTTATTAATTTTCTTTTTTATAACTAGATTTGTCTTTACGTTTATGATCAAGGTGTCTCTCGAAGTTTTTATCAAATTTTTGTAAAATCGCTTGTTTCTTCTTTTCTGTCATCCACTCTTCATCCACTTTTTTCTGTAATGATTCTTCATGCTTGTTCTTTAAAGACTGTTTTACTTCTTCAGGCGTCTTCCCACCTTTTATGATAATCTCCCTTAATGTGTGACCCTCTTGTCGATACTTATTAAACTCTTCTTTTGTAAGCCCTAATTCTTCAATGAGAGCTTGTTTTGCCTCTGTTCTGTGATGATGTTTATGACAATCCTCTTTATCATCATAAGCATAAATAGAAGGGGTTACAACAAGTACCACCATCACGGTAGCAACAATATAAGTAATCCATTTTTTCATACGCTTTTCACTCCTCTTTGTAGTACTTTTTAGTGTTTCCCATTATTTATTTTAATTGTATATTTATTGAGATTTTCTAATCTTCATCAACTAAACTAAATAAAGAATTGAGAAACATTTGGTAGAAATGGTTAAAAAGCGTTATAATTAAAGAAATTATATTAATGAGGTAGGTTCTGAATGTGGAAACACATACGTATACAAAGCGCGAAGAGATTGTGAATGCGGTCACACACGGGGTTGGAGTCTTATTAAGTATTGCTGCTTTAGTCCTCTTAGTCGTTAATGCCTCTATGAATGGAAATCCGTGGCACATTGTATCTGTATCTATCTATGGAGCAACGATGATCTTCTTGTACCTCTCTTCAACAATGGTACACGGAATGCCAGAAGGAAAATGGAAAGATTTATTTGAAATCTTTGATCATGCTGCGATCTACCTATTTATTGCAGGCACGTACACTCCTTTATTACTCGTCGTATTACGAGGTACACTTGGTTGGACCTTGTTCGGTATTGTATGGGGAATAGCAATTTTCGGAGTCGTGTTTAAAGTTTTCTTTGTTAAGAAATTTGTTGTTTTATCTACTGTCTTTTACGTATTAATGGGTTGGATTATTGTTCTCGCTTGGAATCCTCTTGCTACAAAACTTGCTTTTGGGGGATTAGTTCTCTTGGTTGTCGGAGGCGTCCTTTATTCTGTCGGGACAATCTTTTATGTATGGAGAAGCTTTACTTTCCACCACGCTGTGTGGCATTTATTCGTACTCGCCGGATCAGCGATGCATTTCTTCACCATTTTCTTTTATGTCATATAAAAAAGGCAACTCCGCGGAGTTGCCTTTTTTACGTACTCCCTTATTCTCACCTTACGTAACAAAAGCACAGAGTCGTAGAATTAAAATGGGAACTTATTTAACCACTGACCACCGTCTAATGTAACTACTTCCCCATTCATGTAAGAAGCTTTATCTGAAAGAATGAAATGAGCTAACTCCGCTATTTCTTCAGGTTGTCCAAGACGTTTTAGAGGAACTGACTCCAAAGTACGCTTGGCTGCTTCTTCTGACTCAAATAACTTATCAGCTCCTCCAGTACGTTCAATAGGACCAGGTGCAATAGCATTCGTTCGAATACCGTATTTATAGCCCCACTCAACAGCCAGTGTACGCGTCATCGAAAGAACACCCGATTTTGCAGCTGCAGAATGTATAACTCCGGCTCCAGCATCCCATGCATATGTAGCGACCATATTTAAAATGTTTCCTTTTATTCCTTCTTTCATCCAGTAGTCCCCTGCGGCACGACAGCAATAAAACGTTCCATTTAGTACAATATCAATAACCGAGTTCCATCCATTAACGGACAACTTCTCAGCCGGACATATAAAATTCCCTGCAGCATTATTAACTAAATGATGGAGACCTCCATATGTATCAACGGTCTCTTCTACCATTCGTTCTACATCCTCAGGTTTTCTTACATCCATCACTATCGTATGTACAGAACCTTCTGCGCTGTGCATAATCTCACTCTTTGCTTGGTCTAACCGTTCCTGATTACGTCCAGTAATGACGACATTGGCTCCTTCATTGGCAAATTTTTGAGCCATGTATTTCCCCATCCCGCTTGATCCACCTGTGACAATAACGACCTCGTCTTTCATGAGCTATTCCTCCTTTTTGTATGAATTCTTTACAAACTGTTGAAAACCCTTTCAAAGTTGTGTAATTTTTCATTTTCATTTCATCTTAGGAAATCTACCAATTTAAATAAACTTACATGCTATAATGCTACTATCCCTACTCAAGGGATAAACAGATTCGTAAAAAGGCGTGAACAACATATGTCAAAACCTATTACTCGTCGAACATTCATGAAGCGCCTTTTTGGTAGCGTTTTAAGCTTGTTCGGAATTGGTGGAGGGACTTATTATTATGCTAGACATATTGAGCCTTCCATGCTTACAGTTCAAGAAGAGGTTATTGAATCCTCTCGTATACCATCCTCTTTCCATAACAAAAAGATCTTACAATTCAGTGATACTCATATTGGTTTTCATTACGATCTTGGACAGTTCGAAAAACTAGTAACATCCATTCAGTCGCAAAAACCTGATTTATTACTATTTACCGGTGACCTAATTGACGCTCCAGACGAAGTGCCAACTCTTACATTTGAGAAAATAGCAACTATATTAAGCAGATTGGATGCTCCAATGGGAAAATTTTGGATTTATGGGAATCACGATCACGGGGGCTATGGAACAGAAGTAATAGCCGATACAATGAAGAAAGCTGGCTTTCAACTGCTCCAAAATAGTCAGGCCCTTATCGAAGAGCAGGGTGATCAAATCCTATTAGCCGGCCTTGATGACGTTATGCTCGGAAGACCAAATATTTCTAACGCGCTACAAGGAAGAGAAAAAAACTTTTTCACTCTTCTTCTTTGTCACGAACCAGATTACGCAGAATCCGTTAAACAATATGAAGTAGATGTACAGCTTTCAGGACATAGTCACGGTGGTCAAGTACAAATCCCCTTCATTGGACACCTTATTACTCCCCCATTCGCTGAACGCTATGTTGAAGGCTGGTACAAAACAGGAAATTATCCACTATCTATATACGTTAGTCGTGGTATTGGTACCACTCGTGAGCCATATAGATTCCTATGCCGCCCTGAATATACCATTCATACGCTTAAACAAACTTAGACTACTTTCACACGAAAGTAGTCTTTTTCCGTTTCTCACAATATGGAAAGGTGGGTATGGAAACTGCGAGACTCCCGTGGGCAGAAGAGCCAGTTTAGTTCCAGCGTGGAGGCTCACCAGCTCCCCACAGGAAAGCGAGTTTTTCCATACCCATCTTACACTCTAATAAAGCAAACGGAAACATCCTCACGCCTTCGAGCCTTTTGGATATCGGAGCTTATGTGGAAGACTTGAAAATTCAATGTTAAATATTAATGAATCCGCTACTTAAAAGGACAGACTCAACATCACCCACATTCACATAGACTGATTAAAGAGTCTATAGTGAAAGGAGAGTCACCTATGCATCAATACCCACCTATTTATCATCAAGGAATGTACAGAACTGTACCTTACGGAAATCAAAGGGACCAGCGCTTTGTCGGACCTTTTATACCATTTTTAACAGGGTTAGCCGTTGCTCCACTATTTTACGGTGCATTCAGACCACCATACCCTTATCCACCATATCCATATTATCCCCCATACGGATGTCGCCCATATGCTTGCCCTCCTTATTACAGACCATATCTTTAACCTTTAAAATCGTTTCACGAAATGTTCATAGCTTCCATTCTAAGCTTCATGTTAAACTATTCTTTAGGTAGAAACTTGAAGCAAAATGGGGGATATGACATGAAACGAGGGTTTATAGGTATTGGGTTCCTTTTAATAATTCTTTTATTAACGGCCTGTTCAAATTCAAAAGGGTATGAAGGAGATTACTCTTATGATATCAAAGAATTTGAGTTTACTAATCAGGACGGGGAAACCGTTTCTAAGGAAGATTTAGAAGGGGATTTTTGGGTAGCAAACTTTATTTTTACGAATTGCACAAGTGCTTGCCCCCCTATGACGAATAATATGGCAAGATTACAAACGATGGTGGAAGAGGCTGGGCTTGAGAATCAGGTTCGCTTTGTCTCTTTTTCAATCGATCCAGAATATGATTCACCTAAAGTTTTGAAAGATTACGCTAATAAATTTCAGGCTGACTTTTCCAATTGGGATTTTTTAACTGGTTATGAGCCTGAAACGATTAAAGAGTTCGCCTTAAAATCCTTCAAAGCTCCTGTTGAGAAGTTACCTTTAAAAGACGCCCCTGAAGGTCAGCCTGATTATGACTTTATGCATTCTTCTCGCATGTATATTATCACGCCTGAAGGCAACGCCATAAAAGGGTATATTGGAACAGACATAAATAATATGGAACCTTTATTCGAGGATTTAAAGGGTTATATTAATTAACTTAAGATGAGGGTCTCTTCTTCCAAAGAGCTCTCATCATTTTTTAAATTTGCTTTTTCGGACCACCTTTTGTACGATGGTAATAGTTATGACAAAGGAGGAAGTTTTTTGAAAAATGATGTAAAACATTCTTCTACAAAGGAAATTGCGGAAGCTATATATGTCGTTAACCGCCACGCCAAAACGGCGCCAGATCCCAGACATTTGTATACACTTAAGAAAAAAGCGATTCAGCAACTAATCGCCCAAAAACATGCGAAAAAGATCGGCCTCCACTATTCCGACCACCCGAAATATAGCCATCAGCACTCCACTCTTTTGGTACAAGTTGCTAATTATTATTTCCATATTCCCCCTCGAAAAGAAGACTTCCAAGCGCTTAAGCACTTAGGTAACATCGATCAATCCTATCGAAACCCAAAACCAAGTCTTTCTTTATCAAAGGCAAAAAAAGTGCTTTATCGCTATCTAAATTGGGAGGAAGACAGCAAAATAACAGCGGAACAAAGAAACAAAAGACATACAAAGTCTCCATACAATAATCCTCACTATGCACCTTGGGGTCAACTTGTTTCTTGGGAGCAAAAGGACAGACGAAGATAACAGCCTATTGAAAGGTTTCAATTTCTCCCAGGGAAGGAATTCCTACCATAAGGAGGGATGGAACGTGAGCGAGATGAAGAATTTCATGTATGAGCTCAATCAATTTATGAAATGGTCTGAAGAAATGAAGGATGCCTATGAACGTCTTAGTGAAGAGGAACAGTTGCTTGTAAATAAGCATACCCCTTTCACAGAAACTCCAAGGCAGTTAAATAAAGAAGTTACAAAGTGGTATGAAAGTATGCACGAAAAGGTCTCGTATTAATAGGCAAAAATAATCCATAAAAAAATCGGCTACTATAGCCGATTTTTTTTATAAGATCAATTGATCGATCTTCTTAACAAGTTCTACAATTTCAGGCTTTGAAATTTGGTCGTTCGCTCCCACCATTTCCCCTTTATGCCTCAAGTCATCCGTAATAAGAGAAGAAAAAATAATGACAGGAAGATGCTGCATAGAAGGATCTTCTTTAACTTGCTTGGTAAAGTGGTGCCCGTCCATACGCGGCATCTCGATATCCGTTATGATAAGTTGGTATTCGTCTTCCACAGCTTTCCCCTCATTAATAACACTATAAAGATGATCCACTGCTTCTTTACCATCCTCAAATAAATGAACATTTTCATAACCTGCTTCCCCCAATGTTTCTTCTAACATTGCCCTTAACATCGCAGAATCTTCAGCTATCAATATACGCTTTTGGGAACGTTCGCGTACACCTAAAGTCTTCATTTGATCCATGTTTATGCTTGATTCAGGGTTAATATCTGCCACCATCTTCTCAAAATCAAGCATGAGAAGCATTTCACCTTCCCTTTTAATAACACCAGTTATTTGAGTCTCTAAACCTTGATACATCTTACCAGGCTTCTCTATATTCTCCCATGATATACGATGAATTTGTGTAACGGTATGTACGTGAAAGACAATTTTCGTTTTATTGAATTCAGCCAGGATAAACTTATCTAACTCTGGTTGGTCCGATGTTGGAAATCCTAACGCATGAGCTACATCAACTACCGGAACGACCTCACCCCTAATTTCAATAATACCTTCTACTGAATGATGAGCATGAGGTATTTTCGTTACTTGCATAGGATTAAGTATTTCTTTTACCTTTATTACATTAATTCCAAACTTATTTTGCCCGACCCCAAACTCAACAACCTCTAACTCATTTGTTCCACTTTCTAATAAAATACCATTATCATATGAATCCATGCTGAAAACCTCCCTAAAAATGGCTTACACTTCTCTATTATAGAAGGTACCCCTATATTTTCATAGGTTTTTAGTACTAAATTATTCCTCCAAAGAAGGAATTCCCACCTAAACAAGTGTTCATCATTAAGAGATCCCCTGAAACTAGCACAACAAAAAAGACGAAACCCTTGTAGAGTTTCGTCTTAATACGTATTTATCATTAAGAGGTCTTAATCATTGCGGATAAAGAAATAGACAATAAGTCCAATGAAAGGAAAAATAATCGTTAGAATTAATACGATAATAGCGTACTCTTTACTTTTCCCTTTACGTTGAGCATCTCTATATGCCCAAATACTTGTAACAATATTTAATATAAATAAAGCTATAACTATAAACGCCATGATACCGACAAATAATCCAGCAATACCTAGGCCTGTTGCAGCTCCTAGCATGTCATCTCCTCCTTTTCATCACCTATATATGTACGCATTACTCGGGTAATAAGTTTCACTTATTTTGTACCCCGTACACCATATCATTCAAACAAAAAGAAGGAAACTTAAAATCTTTACACACCTTTGGGCTTTTGTTTTTTAGATTGCTTCACAAATTTTATGACACGTTCAATAGCGTAGGAACAAATAACAAAACCACCAAAACATATTAAAGCAAATGCTCCATTGGCTACATCCCTTACCTCAACGTCTCCAGTTTCACTAGCTCCCTGGTACACTTCATAAAATGTTAGTATAAACAATACGATTAGACCTGCAACCATATAGCTTAACAACCTATCCCATTTTAATAAGATCATCCAGTATATAATAGGACGAACTATATTGTAGAATAAAATGATTAAAATCATCCCGAAAAAAAAGTGCAAATGGAGATCCGTGATTCCAAGAGGGGCTAATTGAGCCTCTTTTATAAGCCAATTAAACGTTAAAAATCCTTCCACTCCCATCCCTCCTACCCGTATTTAGTACAAGTATCGTCAGTAGTTAAAACAGATATACCTATAACCAAGCAAGAAGGGTGTTTTCTCTTTGAGAATAGAACGAAGCGTGATTTATTGTAGATTTAACAGCGATTCTAATTAGATTCACAAATTCATCGTTATACGTTGATACAGAATTACTAATTTTATATTGAAACAGGGCTCTTAGACGGTTCAAGAAAACGGATCAAATCGTCGTATTGCTCTTTTGCCTCTTCATACCCTTGTTCATATAAGCAATGTAGCTTGTTCCGATTTCGTTCAATTCGGCTCACAGCAAGCGGTTTTTTGGGCTGTATGATAAAGGCTGTTCCTTGTTCCACTAAGTCATCTACCTTCTCTACGGTGTCATTATAGCGTAGATGTCTACTCTCTAAAGCGTGCGTTAAATTGGGATAGCCCTTAAATTTTTGTTTTACCAACCAAGAAAACTTCATTTTCTCCTTACGATACCCCGGATTACGCGTCGAGATGACGACATGCTTGGTGTTTCCATCTTGTATAGAAGCAGATATAGGTATAGGGTCAGCAATACCACCATCAAGAAGCTGTTTACCCTCATGTGAGATCATTGGAGCAATAAAAGGCAAGGAACTTGAAGCACGAATAAGAGAAATTAAAGTAGGTCCATCTTCAAAAAAGTCATAGTAAGTAGGCAGGCCAGTATGAACATCTGTCGTTCCGACAACGAATTTCGTTTGCTTAGAATAGTGAAAGAACCCTTCATAGTCAAATGGAACAAGTTCATTTGGAAGCTTATTAAAGATAAAGTCCATCCCAAACAATTCTCGCTTGGTAATAGCTCTTTTATAAGATATGTACTCAGGATGACCACCATACTCTACCAAAACTTTATAATTACGTCCCTTTTGTCTGGCTACATAAGAAGTACCATTACAAGCCCCTGCTGATGCCCCGACGACATAAGGGAAATGAAGCTCCTCATCTAGAAAGAAATCTAATACACCAGCTGTATAAGCACCTCTCATGCCTCCACCTTCTAACACAAGTCCAGTTCCATTCATTCTATGCCTCCCCTTTCCTCATTCATATGATGTACTTATTATAACAACAACTCTTGATATAATAAAAAAATCCACGTTCCTAAATGTATAGACGATGTCAGCCGTATTAAGCAAATGTCTCCCTCAAATTCTACAAGGTCTATACAACCTAATTTCCTTCAAACAATAAAAACATGTTAAGATGGTTATTAAAACGTCACCGCTATGGATGACGTGTAGATGATAACCGGAGGTGACAACAGTGCATCATTTAATAAATCCGCACTTACAATCCATACAGATATCAGGAATTCGCAAATTTTTTAATATGGTTTCTGGGAAAGAAGGTGTTGTCTCATTAACAATTGGACAACCAGATTTCCCAACACCTCAGCATATTAAGCAAGCTGGAATTGAAGCCATCAATGACAATCAAACATCGTATACCCACAATGCAGGTATGTTGCCACTTCGAAAAGCTATATCTGAATTTGCTAAACAAGAATACGGTCTTTCCTATCAACCGGATACCGAAATTATTACAACTGTAGGTGCTTCACAAGCTATTGACCTTACGTTTCGAACGATCCTAACACCTGGAGATGAAGTCATTCTTCCAGCTCCTGTTTACCCAGGCTATGAACCATGTATTCGTCTTGCTGGCGGAATTCCAGTCCATGCTGATACAACTCATACCGACTTCAAATTAACGGTTGATACGTTAGAAAAATATATTACGGACCAAACAAAATGCGTAGTATTACCTTATCCGTCTAACCCTACAGGTGCAACACTTACAATAGAAGAAGTAAAAGCACTTGCTACATTTTTGAAAGAAAAAGAAATATTCGTGCTCTCAGATGAAATCTATAGCCAGTTAACATACGATGAACCACACACTTCCATTGCAACTCAAGAAGGAATGAAGGAAAAAACCATTGTCATTAACGGGGTATCTAAATCGCATTCTATGACCGGTTGGCGTATTGGTTATACATTAGCTCCTGTTTGGCTTTCTAAAGAAATGTTAAAGGTGCATCAGTATAATGTATCTTGCCCAACTTCGATTAGCCAACACGCTGCCCTAGCAGCAATTGAAGGTGGTAAAGCAGATACAGAAGCAATGCGTGCAGAATATAAAGAACGGTTAGACTATGTATACCAGCGCCTTACAGATATGGGTGTACCTTGCACGAAGCCAGGTGGAGCATTTTATCTATTCCCTTATTTCCCTGGACTTGAAAAAAGTTCATTTGACTTAGGTGTAGACTTAGTTGAAGAAGCAAAATTAGCCCTTGTCCCTGGTGACGCTTTTTCTACACATGGCCAAGGCTATATGCGCATATCTTATGCCTATAATATTGATACCTTGAAAGAGGGATTAGATCGATTAGAGGCATACTTGACTAAATCCACCCTCATATAACCGTAAAACTGAGGCATCCTATATATGAGGTGATTAGAAGATGAGTCATCAAAAACGACGAAAAGAGCGTGCTTTACGTCAACGAAAAGAGAAGCAAAACCCTCATGGTAAAGTAAAAAGCTTCGAGGAACTAAGTGAAGAAAAAGACCAAAAAACAAACCAGTAGGCTTAGCCTACTGGTTTGTTATATGATTTCTACTTTTACCCTGTTGATGATATAGGTTTAATAACTCGTCCAATTGCTGGCTAAGTCTTAGTGATTCCTCACATGTAAAGCCTTTGGCCTCTGCTACTACGATCATTCTGTGCCGCAACCATTCAATCCGCTCTAATAATTGACCTTTTGTTAATAAGCAAGCAACCACATTCCCCACCCTCTCCACCAACCTATATATCCTTAAATCAAGTATGTAAACGTCAAATAGATGTGTTTTATCTGTGTATTCACAATACTTTCACAAAACATATAAAGTGCTAAATTAAATAATTTAAAGAACTGATTTATTATCTTAATCACATACAACATTTCATCCCAATACATAACATATTGATGAAAATAACAACAGAAACACCATATATTGTATCTGAACTCATTATGCCAAACAAATGATCCCCTGTAAAGCTGATCGCAAAATAAGACAAAAATTCCTATAAACTCCTTTTTGAGTTCTCACCCTACTTACAAATATCGACAAATATTCCTATTGCTATTTTTATAGAATCTTTTTATAATTTGTTTAGTTTTGGTATTATAATCAAATTATAAAAAGAAAAGTTGGAGCAGCAACATATAAAATTTCCAAAATTCATACCGAACAATGAGCGTACTTCTTAAATGAACAACAAAGCATTCTTCTAAGCTTATGCTGTTAAGAATGCTTTTCCATTTTAACTTCAGGGAGAGATTCGATGTACTTTAAAAGAAATGAACCATTTCGCTACACGTTTGGTACCCCAGTTATGGGCCAATTGAAAAATCCTACAAATGAAGAAGAAGTCGAAATGAAGATATGGGATATTAGTCAGCAAGGAATGCGAGTTGAACCATTAGAATCGTTAGACTTGAAGCCTGAAGAAACGGTTCATATTTTCTTCACCCTCCTTGATCAGGAATTCTCTGCAGTCGGCACGATTAGGTGGAACAAATCCATCGCCGGTATACCACAAACAGGTATTGACCTAGACACAGACAGTACATGGCGCAACAAATTAGTACAAACATTAAAACAATATGCTAAAAAACATATCTAGACTTATCCTAATCTATGATACGATAGACAAAGAAGAGCTCATCAGGAGACGAAAGGAAGATCACACTTGAAGAATAAAATTCTAAAAGAAATATTGGACTGGACAAAAGCCATTGGGTTCGCCCTTGTACTGGCGTTTGCAATTCGACACTTTGTCTTTGCCACATCTATTGTAGAGGGCACAAGCATGGACCCTACTTTAGAAGATGGAGAACGTGTAATGTATAATAAATTCGTCTACTTGGTCGGCGAACCAGAACGTGGAGATATTGTGATTATCCAACGCCCAACTAAAAATTATGTCAAACGTATCATCGGTTTACCAGGGGATACGGTTGAAGTAAGTGAAGACCACTCTTTATATGTAAATGGCAAAGAAGTAGAACAAGATTATCTAAATAAACAGGCAATTCAAGGAACTTTTCCTTTTTCCGAAAAGGAAGTTCCAGAAGATGAATACTTTGTCATGGGAGATAATCGGATTGTTTCTAAGGACAGCCGTAATGGACTTGGATTTATTAATCATGATGAAGTTATCGGTCGATCGGAACTTGTCATTTTCCCATTCGATGAATTGAACTGGACACGCTAATACTATCCTTAAAAGGAGACCCGTTTTTACGGGTCTCCTTTTTTTAGAAAGAAACAAGATTAAACTGTAACAACTCCAAATAAAAAAAGCCCCTATAATAAAGGGACCTTTGTTTATTTTAACCATGATCAAAAATGCAAAAACCAATATTCACTAGTAGGATCACTAAGGAAACAATCCCAAATACGACTTGAAACATTTCACCCATTAAGTCCACCCCCTAATATGTACATTCATCTGTATTTTATCAGAAAATGCCACAAAATATTTACTTTTTATAAACAAAAATGTGTCAGCTCCCCTTGAAATTCTCCCTATAATTTATTTCCAAAAATATGGGTGCTTCTTCCAAAAGGATTATGATAAACTACTAGTATCCACATTACATGCTCGAAAGATGGTGAAACTATGGCTTATTGTCCTTATTGTGGAACAAGAATAAATAGCGATGAGATCTATTGTGTCTCTTGCGGTAAATCTGTTCCTGAAGATATACATACAAGGTCTAAAGAGTATAAGAAAAGCTTTAACACATGGTGGATTCTCCCCTTGTCTGTTCTTCTTTTTAGTATTACTTTTACAGGCGGCTCTTATTGGTTCATTGATCACCGATCTACTAAAGCAGAAGAAAAACTAGAAAAAGGGGAAGAATTGGCATTAGAAGGAAATTATGAATCTGCTACAAAGTATTTTAATGATGCTCTAAGACTCACATATAAATTCCCTGCTGCCAATCAGAATAAACAATATATGGATCTTGCTATACAAATAGATTCCCTCATAAAGGATGCCAAATATTATATAGCAAATGAGCAATTTCAAGAAGCTTTAAAGACGGTTGAGAAAGCTGAAGGGAAACTAAACAACATGGACGGGGAGTTAATTCAAAAGCTTATAGAAGATATTGTGACGATTCGAAATAAAGCAAAAGTAGCTCAAATTAAAGCCAACATTAATCAGGATCCCTCTATATCAAATCTGAAAAGTGTTTTATGGCAAATTGAAGCTATACAAAATGAGAAAGCTCAGACTATGGCCAACACTATACAAGAACAAATTATCTCTCATGCATTCTCAAATGCCAACGAAGCTTTAAAACAAAATCAATTCTCTATAGCTCGAAGCTATGTAGAAGAAGGTCTACGCTATGCACCAGAAAGCCAGAAACTTCAAAGCTTTAAAACAACGGTTGAGAAAGAGAAAGCAGCATTTGAAACGGCACAGCAAAATCGGATTGAACAAGCTATGAATGCAGCCGAAGAAGAACATAAGAAGAATAAAAATGATGCTGTCGAAATTGTTAAAATCGAAAAGAACCTAAATAAACAAGACAACCTTGTTGTAAACGGAAAAATTAAAAGTGTAGCAACTGTCCCGATCACTTCCGTTTCACTCTCTTATAATTTGATAAATAAAGATGGAATAATAGTCGATAAGAACGAAGTCTATATCTACCCAGACACATTATATCCTGACGAGGTGGGGCAATTTGAATTCACTCACTACGATGTACAAAAAGCTCTACAAGTGAAAATTAACAAAGTGAAGTGGTTCTTGAATTAACACAGAATAAGGATGAGACTATGGAAAAAAACAGCAAAAGACTTCCAATTACCTTTACATTTTTCATTGTTGCTATTGCAGCTATAGCCCTCGTTTCCATCTATAAAACAACATATAAAGACCCTATAAAAAAGCAAAGTGCACTGGCTCAGGAAGTCAACGGGAGTGAACAGTTAAGACAAATTGATTTAAAGACACTCATTCACGAGGCTGAGAAAAGTGTCGTCCAAATCGAAGCGTCAGATGAAACGGAATCAAGTATCGGCTCAGGATTCGTATTTAACGAGAAGGGTGACGTCGTTACGAATGCTCATGTAGTTAAAGGTTATGACTCTGTTTTCATTAAAACTACAGACGCCAGGATGTATCCTGCTGCTGTGATCGGAGTAGGTACAGAAAAAGATATTGCCCTTTTGCGTGTTCCTCAACTATCTAACCGATCTCCTATGAATATGGACTTAAAGGAAATTGGTGAAATCGGTGATGATATCATTGCCGTAGGGAGTCCACTTGGATTGCAAAACACGGTCACAATGGGTACAATTTCTGGAACAGATCGAGAATTCACTATTAATGATTTCACTTATCATGATGCTTATCAGATTTCCGCACCGATAACTCATGGGAATAGCGGCGGACCTCTCATCCACAAAAAAACAGGGAAAGTCCTCGCAATTAACTCAGCAGGGACTGAGCAAGGAGCTATTGGGTTCAGCCTTCCGTTGCAAAACGTTAAAGACCAGTTAGATAAGTGGTCAAAGGATGCTGACTCGAAAGATCTAACATATGAAAGCTTTTCAGAAAATCGCAATCTTACTGAGTCACAATTAAAAGAAGACGCTAAGTATTTAGTTCATTACTTCCATGAGAGTCTTTTAATGCGTGATTATATTAGTGCATACTCTATGCTTGGAAGTGCATGGCAATCTAAACAATCCTATCAAGAGTTCCGAGATCAATACATTCATACTATAGATATTGATTTGTCTGACCTATCTCTAAACGTGAATGCAAAGAATCAGGTCAAAGTAACCCTTGAAGCTAAAGAAACCGTTCATAAGAAAAGCCTAGACAATAATCAAGATAACGACAACCAGGAACGTATAACTAAAACGTACGTTGTCACATTCCTTATTGGCTATGAAAATGACCAATTAAAATTATTGAGAGGGAGTAAAGAGCAATCATCGGCACAATAAAATGACTACTCAAGCCTTTAAAGTAGAAAAGGGGATCCCCTTTTCTACTTTTCTATCTCCCCACTTCCCTAAACCATAATAGAGGATTGTTACTTCCTGTCACACATTAGCCATAAAACATTGAACAGTTTGTGAACCAATTCACAAACTGGTTCATTTCAGCTATTTTGATGATATATTATAAGTGTAAAGAAAACATCACTCACAAACAGCCGGCACATCCTGAGTGACCAAAAAAATAAATGGTACTTCTATTGTACCCAAGGAGTGGTTCTTATGTTTAACAAAGTATTGCGTGAGAACAATATTGTAGCTGCACTATTGACTATTATCCGAGTATATTTAGGATACACATGGTTTATGGCAGGTATACACAAATTGACTGGTCCAGGTTTTGACGCCAACGGTTACTTACAAGGGGCTGTGGGAAAAGCAAGTGGTGAACATCCTGCTGTTCAAGGCTGGTGGGCCGCTTTTCTAGATACGATTGCTATTCCTAATAGCGGATTGTTTACTTTCCTTGTTATGTGGGGAGAAATTCTTGTCGGGGCTGCTCTTATTCTAGGTATCTTTACTACATTCGCTGCACTTATGGGAATTACAATGAATTTCGCCTTCTTATTAAGTGGAACAACTAGCACAAACCCCCAAATGGTGATCTTAACCATCTTCATCCTTGTTGCTGGATACAACGCTGGAAAGTATGGATTAGATCGTTACGTCATTCCATTCCTACGTAAAAATGTAGATAAGAAAATACATCACAAAACTGCTGAAGCATACCGTTAATATAAAAAAGGCGCAAGGTCATCAGACTGACCTCGCGCCTTTTATATGGACGATCCAGTAAGGAGCCGCTTCATCCTCGACATAGACTCCTATTGTGTAAACATTTGGTTGTGTCACATAACCCTCAAGAGAAACAGTGTTGAGTTCCTTACTCTGATTAATGTCGATAGGCACATCCATTGGGGTATATAAGAGAATAGGTTCTATTGTGCCTTTGTAATCAAGGCACCTATGTAAAACGTCTCCATACCTAGCTTTCACAACGACCGGTTGTGTAGAAGGATTTAAATGAAGGAGTTGAAAGTACGTTTCTCCTGTAGGAGGCTCCCTTAAGGGGATGGTAAATAATGACACAGCTATTGATTCCATGAAAGGATGGATAATGTGAAATAAAGGCTCACAGTCTCCCTTCTCCCCTTCTCCTCTAATGAGTTGATACTCTCCACTTTTAAGGTATAGGTCTGGTGTGAGATCTACTTCCTGATTGGTGACATTTAGAATAACTGAAGATACGTAATCATGATCCATTGTTATTTCTTTATATCCAGCCATAGAGCTCCCCCGTTCATAATGTTAGCTATTAAACCAAGATGAGAACATATATCCGGTACTCCCTTTTTGTTTAGCAGAATATAAAGCCTGATCCGCTTTCTTCAACAATTCAGCTTCACTTGTTGCATCAAGAGGGGCCATAGCAATACCGATACTAAAGCTGAAATGAATGAGTTGACCCTCAACAGCGATAGGCTCTTTCATCTTATCAATTACACGAGTAGCAATTTTCTCTAGTTGTTGCTGTGTTTCAATATCAGGAAGTAGAATAGCAAATTCATCTCCGCCTATTCGAGAGACAAGATCTTCTTCCCTCACTATAGATAAAAGTCTACTAGATAACGAAACTAACAATTCATCACCTACATCGTGCCCTAGCGTATCATTAACTTTCTTAAAGCCATTCCCATCCAAATACATAAGTCCAAATTGATAATCATCAGACCGTTTTACTCGAGCCATCGCTTTATGAAGGAATTCTTCAAATACCCTTCTATTCGTAAGTCCGGTTAAATAATCTGTATAAGCCATTTCTTTTAATGACATTTCTGCTTCTTTTCTCTTCGTAATATCCCTAGCTGTGAAGATGACCTTTGCCACACTCCCCTCCTGATCAGAAACCGGTTTTACGTTTGCTTCCATCCAGATTAACGCATTAGAGGATGATCGGGGCATACGATATTCAATTCGTTCCCCTTTTTTAGAACGGATAGAATCATCGATTGCAGACCTTACATCTTCTCGGTCTTCTGAGTATACATACTCATACAAGTTGCCTCCAATCATACGAAATGGACCAATGCCAAGTACAATTTCATGTGACGGAGATGCATAAGTAATCGTTCCATCACATTCTAACATCTGAATCAGATCTTGGGTGTTATTTGCGATCAATCGATACCGCTCCTGAGATTCCACTAGTGCTTGCTTTGCCATCTTCTCCTTCGTAATATCTTGTATGAATGCTACAACGGCAACTTGATTTCCGGACTCGTTCGGTAGTGTTGTGAAGTTTGTAGATATCCACACAGCTGATCCGTCTTTTCTTTTCCACTTTGAAGAAAATCGAGAAATGTTTTTCCCCTCGTTTAACAGTTTGAAATGAGATCGAATTGACTTCGTTAGTTGAGGTTGTAAACTTTCTAAACTCACATTCAATAACTCTTCTTTACTATAACCAAACATTTGATAAAAGGCATGATTGACGTTAAGAATATGTTGATTCATATCAAACATAACTAGTGCTTCTTCAGTGTTATCAATATAGGATCGAAACAGACGATCTACATGACGAACTTCACTCGTCTTAATTGACAAGTGACTCAGATTCCTCGTGATCCCGATTATATGGGTAAGCGTATTATCTTTATTGTGAACTGGGTATAAAAAAGTTTCGGCCTTGAATTGCCCATTTGGTAAGATAACGTAATCTGAATAGGTAACAGATTTATGAGTGATAAAGGCTTGATCGTATTTTTTTTGCAAAAAGTTCGCATCTTCCTCATTCATACAATCCTGAATGGAAGAGCCTATGTAAAATGGTGAAAGTCTGGCTATGTCCATAGCCGCTTCATTTAAATATTCGTAGAGGTACTGTTGTTGTGTTTCCTTCCTTTTTACTTTCATAATAAATACACCGTCTGTTAGGACTTCAGCAAATTGTTTAAGTGTCTGAAGCTGAGCAGTGTGAAAGTTTTGAAGGAATTTTTCCATGCAAATCCCTCGCTCTATTCAATCCTTTTTCTTTGAAAGTCTCATATTAATAGTATCATAAATCTTATTAAGCCTGATAGACAATAACCCTATAAGCCCCCAGATTATCAGAAAAGCATAATTATTCTACAGAATCAGTGTTTTATAATACAATCAAGTAAACATACCTATATCATGTATATGTTAAAAATAAACGATCATGAAGTGTTTAGGTTGAAAGGAGAAATAGATTTGGTTTGGATTTTTCGCTTTTTTGTATTTTGGTACGTTTGTGGGTTTCTCCTGCTTACCTTTGATTTAATTCCCCCAGCACTTGAATGGGCTAACGCTGTCTTTTTAATCGTGGCAGGATTAATAGGTGGAATTTACTTCGTTAAACGCTTTGGAGTAACAATTGGTTTCTTATACAGCTTATTTATTGTGATTTTTTCTATAGCTGTTGAGCATTACGGGGTTCAATATAATTTGTGGTTCGGAAGTTATCATTATGAACAGGATTTCGGGCCAATGGTGAGTGGTGTTCCCATCTCCATCGGCTTTGCGTGGCTAATGGTAATTGCTGGTTCACATGAGATTGCTAGAGTTCTATCTCCACAAGGGAAATATTTCTTTATTTCGTTCTTATTAATTGGAAGTGCCCTCGCTGTATCTATTGATCTTATTTTAGATCCAGTTGCTTTCCATGTAAAAGAGTATTGGATCTGGGATGAACCGGGTATGTATTATAGCATCCCTTTTTCAAATTTCACGGGCTGGTTTTTCTTGAGCTTATTCTTTCACTTGATTGGATATTCAGTTATGAGAAAAAGCCAAACAAATCCTCAATGGGGACATCGTATGTTTCTAGTGTTTGAGGGTGTACAAGGAATGTTTGTTTGGCTTGCCATTATTGGAAACCTTTGGCTTGCAGCTACATTAGTAGGATTCATTATGGTCATCACCATCAGACTGTACATACAGAAAAGGAGATTACTATGATACCAGCAAATAAAAGCTCTTTTTGGGAATGGGGATTTCATCTTGTATTGAAAAGGATGTTCAAATCTCAATTTAACAACCTATTTTATGAAGGAACACTTCCCACTTCAGCGAAACATACGCTGTTTCTCGTCAATCATAGCACTTGGTGGGATCCACTGATTATTTTCCTTTTAAACAAACACTTATTCAAAGCAAATGGATATGGCATGATGCATGAAGAAGGGTTAAAGTCGTTTCCGATTTTCAGAAAGATAGGTACCTTTTCTATTAATCGTTCAAACCCAAAAGATATTATTGCCTCTTTAAATTATGCCAAAGATCGTATTGACGAGGGAAAAGCAGTCTGGATTTTCCCCCAAGGAGATGAGCGTCCGTTAGAACAACGCCCCCTCCAATTTCAAACGGGAGCCTCTTATATTATTGAAAAAAGCGAGAAGATACAAATTATTCCTGTTTCACTGTACTATGCTTTCGAACAACAGAGAAAGCCAAATATTTATGTTAGTATTGGTCAAGATCTGTGGTCAGAAGTTAACCCAAAACAAGACCGACATAATCGTACACAGTGCCTCGAGAACGCATGTACGGATCAATTAGACCATTTGAAGAAACAAGTAATGGAGAAGACTTCTTTCTATAAACTTTTTTAAAGGGGGCCATACATATGTCAATTTACTTATGGGGAATCATTGGCTTAGAAGCCATCTGCCTCCTATGGATTTTATTAAATAGTACTTTTATAAAGCCATTAGCAAATCCTTCAGACGCTGCTTCCAATCCAACTGTTTCCTTATTGATCCCGATGAGGAATGAAGAACGTAATATAAAAGAACTCGTACAGTCTTTACAATCATTAACCTATCCATCATTTGAGTGCATTTTATTAGATGATCAATCAACAGACCAAACGAAAAAGTTTACAGTTGAAGCAATCAAAAATGATGAGCGTTTTTCTCTTATCGTAGGGAAGTCCCTACCAGAAGATTGGAATGGGAAAGTTCATGCCTGTCACCAGCTCAGCCAAAATGCACAAGGAGAAGTTCTTCTGTTTATTGATGCGGATGTGAGGTTAGCTCCTGACACCATTGAAAGGACCGTTGCAACATTTGATAAAGAACAAGCTGGTATGATAAGTGGATTCCCCCATTACGCGGATAGAAGCCACTTATCCCAATTCCTTGTAACGCTTCAACACTTCGTTGTGTACGCCCATCTTCCAATCTCCATAGCGAACACAACCAACCACCCTTCCTTCACTGCAGCTTGTGGAGGTTTTATCGGTTTTACTAGAAAAGCATACGATGCAATTGGAGGGCATGAAGCTGTCTCCTCTTCCCTTTTAGAAGATGTTCACTTAGCTCGTGAAACAAAAAAGAGCGGCCATACAATGAAGCTTATGAACATTTCATCATATGTAAGTTGTTATATGTATGAATCTCTAAAAGAAGCGATCGAAGGATTTACGAAAAATATCTTTATTGGAATTAACAAATCGGTGGGACTAGCTTTATTACTGATCACTTGGTACATTTCGTTGTATATGTTGCCTGTAGGCTTATTGATCTTCAGTATAACAAGTGGACAAGCTCTTTATGCGATCCCCTTAATACTAACCGTTCTTCAGAAAGGGTTCGTAGATTACAAGAATAAGACACCTTTAGTGTATTGTCTCTTGATGCCTTTCTCGGCTCTACTCTTTGTGTTCGTCTTAACTCGTTCTATGTACACATCAATAAAAGGAAAAGCTTACACATGGAAAGGAAGGTCTTACTCATGAAAAACATTTCAATCGTAGGAGGAGGTTTAGGTGGTCTATCCGCTGCTATTCATCTTGCTGCTGAAGGGCATCACGTTAAAGTATTTGAGAAAAACGAACATTTCGGTGGAAAGATGAAATCAATAGATATTGATCGTTATCATTTTGATTTTGGTCCTAATACCATCACAATGCCGCAGGTCTTTTTAGAAACGATTCGTAGGGCTGGTCTAATTCCCGAAGAGTATATTACTTTTGAAAAAATTGAACACCATACACGTAATGCTTTCCCAGATGGGTTCGTATTAGATTTCTCTTCCTCTTCTACTTTCATGAAAAATCAACTCAAACGATTAGATCCCAAAGGAGCTTCTCGATATGACGAGTTCCTTAAGACAATTGAATCCTTGTATCAATTGTCTCATAAACATTTTTTACATCGCACCTTTAATAGTTGGAAAGATTATTTATCTCCATCATTAGGTAAAGCATTATTAAAAGTACGACCAAACCAAACGATGCACGATTTCTTCCATACATACTTCGAAAACCCGAAAACCATTCAGGCACTTGACAGGTATGCGACCTATATTGGATCTAATCCATATATCGCACCTGCAACATTCGCTATGATTGCTCACCTGGAGCTTACAGATGGCGTTTATTATGTATCAGGTGGGAATACACGAATTGCTGAGGTCCTAGTAAAAGCAGCTGAACATGTAGGCGTAGAGTTACACAATCACACAAAGGTAAATAAAATCATCACTTCAAAAGGAAGAGCAACTGGTCTACAAATGGAATCTGGAGAATATGTAGAAGCTGATGAGATTGTTGTAAATGGGGATTTATTAAAAGCTTATCCTGACCTCGTAGGCGAACAAGATCGCCCAAACTTTCCTAATAAGAAAGTAAGAGGTTTCGAACCTTCCATTTCAGGATTCGTTATTTTAGCAGGTCTTGATGGAAAAGTGGATCAACTCCATCACCATCACCTCTTCTTCTCTACAAACTATAAGAAGGAGTTTACACAACTTCAAAGTGGAGATTATGCAGACGATCCTACTATTTATATTTGCACCTCCTCAAAGAGTGATCCAACTGTCTCCCCTGATGGAGATAACTGTTTTATTTTAGTGAATGCCCCAGCAACCAGCAAGGATAAAGAGCCCATCGATCCTGAAGCCTACAAACAACTTATTTATAACAAATTAGAGCGCTTCGGTATTCCAATAAAAGATAAAGTAAAGGTTGAACAAATTTATACACCTGAGGATATACGAGTTGATTTCGGAGCTTTTAGAGGTTCTATATACGGCCCTGCAGCTAATAAGAAGCTAGACGCCTTCCTTCGTCCTTTCAATCGTTCACAGGACCTTGAAAACGTTTGGTTTGCAGGCGGAAGCACCCATCCAGGAGGCGGGAGTCCCATGGTCGTATTAAGCGGTCGTAATGTAGCAAGAGCCATTCATAATAAACAGGTATAATAACAATAAAGGCGTAAACCATATGGTGGTTTACGCCTTCATTAATTGGATATCAGATAAGATATCTTTTTTCGCTTGATCACTAACATAATTACGTTCAGTAAAGACTTGATAGTAATTATCACGGATAGATGGTAGGATTGCTCTGTAAAGGTAGGCAGCACCTTTGACAGGTGTCCTTGAATATAGAGGGTATTCATGAATACTCATTAGAGATGATTCATAATATTTCTCAGCCTTATCGGCCAAGTCCTCCCATAATTGTATGAAGGCATCGTTACGTTCATGGTTACGTAATTCCTCATGAGAATAGCCATAAGTATCTAAAAGTGTCTTAGGGATATATATTCGCTCTCTTTCTATATCTTCCCCTACGTCTCTTAATATATTTGTTAACTGCATCCCTTTACCAAGGTCAATAGCACCTTGCCTTAGTTCAGCTTCTTTCCCTGGTGCTAAAACAGGTAGTAGCATAAGTCCAACTGTACTCGCTACTTGATAACAATAAAGGAGCAGTTCCTCCTCAGTTTCTATTATGTGAGAATCAATGTCTTTACGCTGACCATCTATCATTTCTTGAAAATAAACCGGGTCCATAGAAAAGGATGAAAAAACATCCTCTAACGCAATCCACATAGGGTCATTTCCTGGTATTTCACCTTCCAAAAAGCTGTGAAAATTCATTTCAAATGCATCTAATTCTTCTTTAGGTGCACTTCCCTCATCTACAATGTCATCAACTTTACGACAAAATGCGTAGATCGCCCATACGGCTCTTTTTTGTTTTTTTGGCAACAAAGAGAAGGCTTTTGAGAACGTTTTAGAATGTGTTTCTATAATCTTCTTACAATGAGAATATGCATTGTTTATATGTCTCAACCCTCGACCACCTCACTTACGTTGTAGTATACCATATGATGGTCCTTTAGGTAATCTGATAGAAGTTTCGCTCCTTGCATGACAATTGGAACACCACCACCTGGATGAATGGATGCGCCTACTGCATATACATTGTCCACTTCATAAGGTTTAAGCTGAGGACGAAAAACGCCTGATTGGAATAGTGTAGGTGCAATTCCAAAGCTGCCTCCTCCAAATAACCCTTCCCTCATCGACTCTTGTGGCGTTTTTACTTTAATCCATTCGATATGCTCACGCAATTCTTCGTATCCTCTAGCTTCAAGTAGATCTAATACCTTCTCAGTAAACGATTCCTTATTATTGTCCCAGTCTAATTCTTCTCCAGAAGGAACAGGTACAAGTGTATATAATACCCCTTTCCCCTCAGGTGCAAGGGAATCATCTACTAAGGAAGGGTGAAAGGTATAAATAGAAGGATCATCTGGCAACTTCTTATGTTGGAATACGTCAGACATGTGCTGGTCAAAATCATTGCTCATGATGAATTTATGAATGGATGGTTGGTCATAGTTACGATCTAATCCCATATAAACCAAAAAACAGCCGGAGGAAGGTGTATAGGTACGGTTCAGCTTCTTTTCTTTCGGTAAGAGGTTATCCATAATCGGAAAGTCACCATTTAATACAACATCATCAAAAGATTCCCACTCTCCATTTACAACAATTCCATCACAGTGATTATTTTGTACACCTATATGTTCTACTGAGCTATTAGCCTGTAATGTAACACCTCGCTCAGACAATTTTTGAAGTAAAATGTCTACTAAACTAGCATATCCACCTTTTAAATACCATATACCATGTTCATGTTCACTGTAAGATACAAGAGAATACAGTGCCGGAGATTCTCCAGGGTGACCACCTATATAAAGGGTCTGAAGTGCGTAGGTATTTTGAAGCTGTTCACTCTTAAAGTAACTTTTCATCATTTTCTTTACATGTTGATACGCTCTAAGTTTTACGAGCATCTGAATGTTTTTAGGTGTGAAGAACTGACGCTTCTTTACAAATTGTTGTTCAAGAAAATGCTGCTGCCCCATGTGAAATCTCCACTTCATATCTTGGATAAACCGCTCAAAGCCTTCTCCATCCCCAGGAAAAAGTCGTTCAATTTCTTCTTTTTGTTTTTCAATATCACGGAATTTAAGCATTTGTTCACCATTTGTATAATTAACAGAATATAAAGGGTCACAAGCAACCAGAGGAATTTCCTCTCTTGATAACCCTCCTTCTTCAAGAATTGAAAGAAGCATTTCCGGCAAAAGAACAATCGTAGGACCTTCATCTACTTTATATCCCCCATGCTCAACAAATTGGAGGCGTCCCCCAAAGTGATCCTTTTGTTCGTATACGGTAATATCATAACGTTCGTCTTTAGATAGTAATAGGGCTGTTACAAGACCTCCTACTCCTCCTCCAACAATACCTATCTTTCGCTTCATGCTTGCTTCACCTCCCCTGTTTCTGATAACCAGTTAGCTGTAATTCGAGCAGATTCTAATATCGTTGGCAACCCGCTCCCAGGATGAGTCCCTCCTCCTACAATCCAGCAATGGTCTAATTCATTAAAGCGATTGTGGGGTCTGAAATACATCATCTGAGATAACTGATGGCCTAAATTAAATGTTGCTCCGCGGTAAACGTTATAATCTTGTTCCCAACCTTTAGGTGTTAAGATCTTCTCTTCCTCAATTAGATCTTCTGAAATGGTAATACCACCTTTATCTTTTAACACATCCAAGACTAAGTTTCTGAATGTGCCTTTTTCTTGGTCCCAATCAATTTCTGAGAAATTATTAGGCACAGGTGCTAAGACATATAGGGCTGTCTTCCCTTTCGGAGCTAATGTTGGATCTGTAACGGATGCGTTGTGAACATAGATTGAGGGGTCTTCTGATAGATCAAGAGATTTAGTCACCTCTTCGACATTCTTTCTGTAATCATCTGAAAAGATAATGCTATGATGTGGAAGATCTACCTCTCCATCTATTCCTAAGTACATCATGAAAGTTGAGCAACTATATTTTTTCTTTTCGAGCTTTTCACTTTTATATTTCTTTAAGTAAGTTTGATCCACCAGCTGATCCATTGCTTGAGCAAAATCCGCATTCACGATAACCTCATCTGTATGAATTTCTTCTCCATCTTCTAGTTGTACTCCAGTTACGGTTTTCCCGTTCGTTAGTAACTTTGATACACCTCTATTTAAATGAATTTGACCTCCGTATTCTTGAACGACTTTTGCCATAGAATTCGAGATTTGATTCACGCCTCCGATAGGATGAAATACTCCATACTCATGTTCCATATAAGAGAGTATTGAAAATGCACCAGGACACTCCCACGGAGACATTCCTAAGTATTTCGCTTGAAATGTGAAAGCGAGTTTTAACCGTTCATCTTTAAAATATTGAGATAATACTCCATGAAGAGACTTCCCTAATGCTAAATGAGGAAGCGCCTTTAGCGTTCTGGGACGAACATAATCTATAAGACGGTGATGACGATTTTGAAGCATGGGCATTAAAGCGTTCATGCGTTTTCTAGTCTCATTCATAAACCGGTGGTACCCCTCTTCACTACCAGGGAATTGCTCGCTCAGTTCTTGAGTCATGCGATCAGGATCCCTGTACATCGTAACCTTTTGATCTTCAAATATAAGGTCATACATAGGGTCAAGCTCGATTAGATCCATATAATCATGGAGGTCACGACCTGCCGCTTCAAATAACTCTTCTAAAATATGTGGCATACTGAAAAACGTTGGCCCTACATCAAATTGATATTCTCCTAATGTTAATTTTGAATTTCTTCCCCCGATGACACTGTTTTTTTCAAACACATGAACATCATATCCTTTGGCTGCCAGCAACATAGCTGAGGCTAATCCCCCTGGCCCGGCACCAATCACGGCCACTTTCTTCATATTCTCACCCACCGTTATACATTTATTGTACATTAATTATACAACTAGTTCCCTCAGACCGCAATTCTAAACTATTTAACATTAAAAGTTGGGCTTTTTCTTTTAATACTTGTACAATCTTTGGTTAGCTCACGACCTCTCTCCCTTCCTCAGGTTAATTATGGTAAAATTTGAATAGGAAAATTTTAAGGAGTGTTCGTGTAATGAAAGTAGTGGTTTCAACTTTAAATGCGAAATATATTCATACGTCCCTTTCCATACGATATTTAAAAGCAGCGGCTGAGCCTGATTATAATGTGCTCATAAGAGAATTCACCATTAATGATCCCGCCCTATCCATTGCAAGTGCGATCTATGCTGAGAGCCCTGACGTTGTTGGATTTAGCTGTTACATTTGGAATATAGAAGAAACCATTCCAGTTCTATCGATACTAAAAAAAGTGTTACCAAATGTAACGATTATTCTTGGAGGGCCTGAGGTAAGTTACGATAGCAACTATTGGATAGAACGAATTCCAGAAGTTGATATTATTGTCCGAGGTGAAGGTGAACAAACCTTTAAAAAAGTATTGAATGCTCTGGAGGCTAGAGAGGGGGTCCACTCTATACATGGCCTTACTTACAGAGAGAAAGGAATGACCATTAAAGAAACAGGACCAGCACCTAAATTCCCTTTAAATGAAATCCCTTCCCCCTTTCGGTTTGAAGAAGACAAAAAAGAATTATCAAATCGTATAACTTATGTAGAAACAAGCCGAGGCTGTCCATTTACATGCCAGTTCTGCCTTTCATCAATTGAGTTTGGCGTTCGCTACTTTGATATTAATCGAATGAAAGACGAAATCACCTATTTAATGGACAATGGAGCGAAGACTATAAAATTTTTAGACCGAACATTTAATATAAACCGAAAATATGCCCTTGAAATGTTCGATTTTCTTATTAACCACCATCGACCTGGCACAGTTTTTCAATTTGAAATCACAGCCGATATTATGAGGCCTGAGGTATTAACATTTATCAACGAAAATGCTCCAGCTGGACTCTTTCGATTTGAGATTGGGGTGCAATCTACTAATGAACAAACAAATGAATTAATAAAGAGAAAACAGAATTTCAAGAAACTTAAACGAACGATTACTATGGTTAAAGAAGGCAGGAAAGTTGTTCAACACCTTGACCTTATTGCTGGGTTACCCGAGGAAGACTATACCTCCTTTAAACAGACTTTCAACGATGTATTCGCTATGAAACCAGAAGAGCTACAATTAGGCTTCTTAAAAATGTTGAGAGGAACTGGGCTAAGAAACGACGCTCATAAGTGGGGGTATCAATTTATGGATAACGCCCCATATGAGATGCTTTCAAACCATGTATTATCGTTTTCAGAAGTATCAGCGATTAAACGGGTTGAAGATATACTAGAGAAATATTGGAATAAACACTTTATGGATCATACTGTTGATTACCTTACAAAGGAAGTGTTTGAAAGTCCGTTTGATTTCTTCCAATCCTTCGGTGAATACTGGCACCTTCAAAATTGGGACAAGATTGGCCATCAATTAACAGATTTATTTAGACGTCTATACCAATTCTTACAAGAAGTAGCACCTCGGCACTTAGCCATTATCAAAGGTTTAATGAACTTGGATTACTACGGGAACTTCAATCAGAAACCAAGGACTACTTGGCACAGTGATCAGTGGAGTAAACAAGAGAAGCAGGCTATGTATGACTCAATATGGAATGAGTACAATTATGGTGAGAAAGGGTACACAAAACGTGATCTCCATAAGCATTCCATGATCGACGCTGTTCCCTTTAATGTACAACATTATTTAAACACAGGAAAGATTGAAGAGACCCCTGATATATTAATGGCTTTATACAGTCCGAGTGATCAAAAAGTATCCTTCTCATTTGCCTCTTCAAGCAACTAGCTAATCGGTTGTTTCTTAGAAAATTTGTTAGAGATTAGTAAAGTTGAGACTCATAAATGGAGATAGGTCCGCCCTCGTTTGCGGTTAAAGCAGGCTTGGTGACCACTCGCTTTCCTGCGGGGATCTGGGAAGCCTCCTCCTTCGCTGACGCTCCGTCCGGGGTCGTCCCTAGACTCCTTACCCCGCGGGAGAGAGAGCTAGACGAGATCCCGGAGAGAGCGCAAGCGAACGAGGAAGCTCGACAGCTCGCCCGCGGAAAGCGAGTGATTTCACGGCCCATCTTACGATCCAGTAAAACAAACGGAAACGTTCTCTCAGTTTCGAACCTTCAGTATAGGGAGGTGTAGATGAAAAAACAAATACATATAACTAGGCACTCGTCTATACCAAATCAGCTCTCATCACATATACATATAACTAGATAGGAGGTGATTTGGATGTATTGTTGCGGATATGGCCAAGGCGGCTATGGCTACGGAGGCAGTTTTGCGTTAATTGTTGTACTATTCATCCTTTTAATCATCGTTGGTGCAGCTTTTTATTGCTAACCTCTTATAAGATTAAAACGAAAAAGGCAGCCCACTCTGGACTGCCTTTTTTCATTACACGGTCTGCTTTTGAAACATTTCGTTAAGATCAGTAGGTGGAAGTGGCTTACTGTAGAAGAACCCTTGCATCTCATCACACCGTTCGTTTTTAAGAAATGTAAGTTGCTCTTCTGTCTCCACCCCTTCTGCAATTACTTTCATATCTAATGAATGGGACATATGGATAATCGACTTTACAATGGCTTCATTTTGTTTACGATTTTGAATAAACACCTTATCGATCTTTAGTTTATTAACTGGAAATCTGCTTAAATATTTCAAAGACGAGTACCCTGTTCCAAAGTCATCAATAGATACATACACACCTAAATCCCTTAAGCCTTCTAGCGTTTGTATAATATCTTCTTCATTACTCATTGCCATACTTTCTGTAATCTCTAACTCCAAATGGGAAGGGTGAAGGCCCGTTTTGTTCAATATCAATGCCACACGTTCTACAAGATCACTTTGATGAAATTGTTTAGCTGACAGGTTGACCCCTACGATTATTGGATCATATCCCTCATCTTGCCATTGTTTGTTTTGACGACATGCCTCATACATAACCCAATCCCCAATCTCTAATATGAGGCCTGTTTTTTCAGCAAGAGGGATAAACGTTCCTGGAGATATAAAGCCTTCTTTCGGATGATTCCAGCGTAGCAAAGCCTCTACCCCTACTATTCTTCCTGTTACAATATTCTTCTGAGGCTGATAATGGAGTTCAAATTGACCCTCTTTCAGTGCTTTGCGTAGTTCTGTTTCCATTGTCAAAATGGTCTTAAAATCCTTGGATATAGAGGACTCAAACATTTTGTAATCATTTCTATAGTGTTCTTTAATCACATTCATTGCTGAATCAGCATGCTTAATCAATTCATTTGCATCTTGACCGTCATCTGGATACAAGCTGATACCAATACTAACAGAGGTAAACAATTCAAAATCATCAATATGAATGGGTTCTTGGAACTGGTTAATGATTTCCTGTGCTAACGCCTCTGCTTCTTCTTTCGTTTTTACATAACGTTGCAGAATGAGAAATTCATCTCCTCCCATTCTTGCAAGAAACGTATGTTCATTTTGTAAATACTTTAAACGGCGGGCACACGATTGAAGTAATTTGTCTCCAAACACGTACCCCATCGTGTCATTAATTTGTTTAAAATAATCAATATCCATAAAATAAACAGCAAACATTTCCCCGCTTGTTTGAGCCTGATTGATAACATCCATAAGTTCCTGAAGAAAATATGTACGATTTGGTAAATTTGTTAACTCATCAAAATAAGCCATAAATTCAATCCGCTGTTCGTTCTCAACGCGTTCTGTAATATCACGAATGACAGCACCTCGAAGGATCTTATTGTCATATGGATACGGGTGAGCCATAACTTCGAGATGAATTCGCTTACCACTTTTGGTTACAGCAGCGATCTCATAAGGTTTATTTGGGATTATGTCTATTTTTTCTTTTAAGGTTCTAGAATATTGAGGGTCCACGATATCAAACACACTTTTATGTAGGAGCTCTTCACTTTCATAACCTAAGATTTCAGCAAAGGTATCATCACATTCTACAATAACCCCATTATCATGAAGGACCATTCCTTCAAGACTAGAATCCATAAACTGACCAATCTGTTGCCTCAATTCTTTAATTCGATCATAAAAGGATGAATCTTGAAGGGTTAAACAATAAAGCTTCTTATTATCGCAGTTGAGCCCAAGTACTTTCACGCTCAGTTGGCGCCCTGATCCGTCAACAACTTTCATCAACCTTTGTACATCTTCATCTACTATCAATTGATCAAAGTCAAAATAAGAATAGATAGAAGTTGGTTGCACAACAGAAATATTCAGGAGATCCTTAGCTGGTTGGTTCCACTCCACTATCTCACCACCCTCATCCACAAAAAGAAGAGCATCCTGGAGATGATCCAGGAGCTTCTTATGGATAGGAAGGGATGAGTGATCACATGGGTTCGACATGTCTTATTCCTCCCAAAACTAAACCTTGCAAACTATAGGTTTTGGTCTATCCAATAATAATGCGTTCCGTTGGATAGTGATAATTGCCTTTTTTCTTTTCTTTCTTAAAGGTGAACAGGAACGACAAGATTCCAATTCTTCCGATAAACATCAGAGCCATTAAAACAATTTTGCTTACAGTAGTTAAATAAGGTGTAATCCCTAAAGAAAGTCCGGTAGTTCCGAATGCAGAACTCACTTCAAAGAAAATTTGGGTTAAACTGAAATCCTCGGCAATTGTTAAAATGACTACACCGACAAAGACTGAAATGGATGCAAACATTGTCACCACAACGGCCTTAATGAGATCATCATCATGCACTTCTCTTCTAAATATGCGTATGCGCTGCTGACCTCTAGCATAAGTAAGCAAGAATATAATAACTAACGCAAAAGAAGTTGTTCGTATTCCCCCACCTACACTACTTGGAGATGCTCCTATAATCATCAGAACAGACATGAAAATGTGAGTTTGCTCTGTGAACATATTAACATCCATTGTAGAGAGACCAGCACTACGAGTCGTAACAGATTGAAACAGTGCATAAAACAAAACCTCATGCCAAGGTTTACCTGCAAAGAAGTAATTCGTTTCAAGCAATATGATCACTAACGTCCCTACGATAATTAGAGCAAGGAACGTGAAGGTCGTTAACTTTGTAAACAATGAAAATCGCATAAACTTTCGCTCTTCGTTAGAAGCAAACAAATGCTCTCGCACTTCAATGAGAACAGGGAACCCGATCGCCCCTAGTACAATTAACCCCATATGAATAAATTGGACGAAATAATCATCCTTGTAGGGAATAAGAGATTGTCCTGTTATATCAAAGCCCGCATTTGTTGTGGCACTTATTGAGGCAAAAAACCCTTGATAAAATGCTTCATACCAGGTGGGAAAATACTGCATAAAGTATACTCCCAGAATAATAAAGCCTAGAAATTCTATGACAAATATTAAAAATAAAATTTGTTTAATTAAACGAACCATGCCTTGGAAAGTAGTTTGGTTATGATCCGTCATGATTAGCCTTCGCTCTTTAAGCCCAATTTTCTTCCCTAACAAGATCCAAATCATCGTACCCAATGTCATGATGCCAATACCACCAAACTGAAGTACAAAAGCGAGTAAAAATACGCCCGTTACACTAAACGTTTCCGAGATATTTACAACAGTGAGTCCTGTAACCGCCACCGCACTTACAGCAGTGAACACGAGATCAATAAATGATATCGTAACTCCCTCCTGGTGAGCAACGGGAAGCCCTAACAAAATACAAGCCGTTAAGACAGCAAATCCATAGAACAGAACAATGATTTGAACGGGAGATAAATTATTAAGCCAGCGTAAGCTATGATGCCTAATCCACATTCAAATTTCTCCTTTTCTTACAAGAATCCTTACTAAACCATCATTTTATACCATTATACCAATACGAAAAGGAGAATTCTTTCTTTATATCGGTTCATTTGTTGGTTTTTGAAGGATTCCCATTCTTTTTTAAAACATATTTAGTTTTTACTACTTTCCTATTTATTATAATCTGAAGAGATAAAACATCTTACTCCCTAAGGAAAGAGCAACTATTATTTTAGCGTTTTTGTGCTCTACATCAAGTGTCTAAGAGTAAATTTTAATTTTCAGAACTCATGTCAAACCGAACACTTAGCAATGTATATGTACAAGAAGTTTTCTTTCTCGCAAAAATTAACTTACCTAACCTCAATCGGCTTACCAGAGCAAATTTAATTCAATAGTTTCAAAGACGACAAAAAATACCCACTCATTTTAGTGGGTATCCCAGTTCACTTATACAGAGTTCTCGGCTTCAGCTTTTTCTACTCTATTTTTAAATTCTTCAAGAAGCTCCTCTCCTTGAAATCCCTCTTCGATTAAGCGACGAAGCATATGTTCGACTTGATCTTTTTTATGATCAACGATATTCCCCATGAAAAGTACATTAAAATGTTCACCAATTTCATTTACATCCAGTACTTTAACTAAGAAAACAGCAGGATGGTTTGAGCTCTTGGTGATTTTAGCTTCTAACACCATTTCCTCTTCATTCTGTCGAAAACGTAAGAATTCATCAAGGTATTGTTTGTCTAAATAAGCTTCGATAATCCAACGGTTCTGTTCGTCTTCACGGTTTATAATTAAACCATCAATAAGTGGTATAGACCTTTTCTGAAAATCTTCACCACTTTCTTTAAGAATGTTTAATTTAATCAACTTGAACGTCTTCAATAAAAGCCCCCCCCTCTTGTTAAATCTAAAGTAAATGTTATGTAAAACGAATAGTTTAGGCGAATCTACATTCTCTTACATGTAACATAACAAACATTCCACATTATTTCCATAGGCAGGTGTGTTCCTTAATAAGTTTGATCTACCCACTCATGTGGAGTATTAGGGGAGTATGAACTTTGTACTCCCTCTGGCTTATTACTCTTGTCTACACCTCTTAACCAAGCACGTTTATCGAATACCTTTTCATATCGAGTAAATAAAAAGATGCCCAAGGTTGCGGAGCATCTCTTTTTGTCTTAACTTGATTGTTCACGAGGGATATTTTGTTTGGCAGAAACGACATCGATTTTTTGGTCCAATTGATGAAGCTCTTGAATCGCTTCGCTGATCTCCATTTGTTTGTAATGGTGCATCCCTTTAGGTTGTTCATCTTTATTATCAGCTAGGGTCACTACTTCTTGAAGTGGCGTTTGTTTCCCATCTAACGTAAACGGCAGGTAGGAATCTGTATGAAGAAGGATTGCCACCGATATTTGCTTAGCAGCTACCCGATCTTCTCCTAGTCTTATCAATAGCTTATGAGCGCGTTCTGCACCCTTTATGGCGTGAATATCGTTTTGACGGTAGTCATCATAATCCCATTCGCCATCATTGGTGTACCATTCATAATGTCCTATATCATGAAGAAGCGCTGCTTTAGAAGCCTGATCCACATCTACGCCTCGTTCAAGCGCAATTTCAAAGGCATAATTTGCGGCCGTTACCGCATGATGGACACCTGAGCGACGAAGGTATTTCCGAGTGATATGATGTTTAAATAGATCTACTAATGTTACGTTCCTCATCGTAATCCCTCCGATTGTTTTCAGAATAATATACCACACGTTTTTCGTACAAACAATCCTTCTTATATTCTTTACCTTATTAATCATCTGATAAACAAAATACTTCGTTTAAGGGAGACTCCGTGATGGTATTATAGGAATGTAGTAGTTAGGACGAGGAGATGAAAACGTGGAGTATTATTTTAAAAAAGATACAGTCATCATTACAGGAGCTAGTCATGGAATTGGAAAGTCTTTAGCTCATGCATATGTAAAAGAGGACGCGACTGTGATTTTAATTGATAATGACAAAGGCAATGGGGAGAAGCTTGTAAATGAAATTTGTGACACGGAAGGAAAAGCCGCATATTATTTTTGTGACGTACGGGATGAGTCCTCAGTAAGATCTTGCTTTGCCTCTATTTTAGAAGATGGATATTCTCCTACCATATTAATTAATAATGCCGGAGTAAGTCGGTTTACAAATTTCTTCGACATGTCTTTATCTGAATGGGATGATGTTCAAGCCACAAACTTACGAAGTATCTTTTTACTATCTCAGATTACAGCAACGTATTGGAGAGATCATGGCATTCATGGAAGAATTGTAAACATGGCTTCTACAAGAGCAATGATGGCAGAACCACATTCTGAAGCATACGGGGCTTCAAAGGGAGGAATATTAGCATTAACCTATACCATGGCGATGTCCCTTAGTGATTATCAAATTAGAGTGAATGCGATTAGTCCAGGCTGGATTCAAACAACACACTATGATGAACTTCGAGATATTGACCATAATCAACACCCATCCAAACGAGTTGGTCACCCAGATGATATCTCAAAAGCTTGTTTTTACCTTACAGATAAAGATAACACCTTCGTAACAGGAGAGAACCTTGTCGTTGATGGTGGGATGACGAGAAAAATGATCTATGAACACTAACAGAACCCGAAGTATACGGGTTCTGTTTTTAGTTTGGGTCTGTTACAAGTCGAGACATTTTAGCCGGGAGAGGCCTTTACGTTTATGAGTACTTGGGCTTGCTGAGGTCAACTCGCTTTCCACTCCCCTACAAAGCTAAAATGAGCCTTAAGACCGTTTTTACGTTTCATTATTGAGGAGGAGGGTATTCGATATGTAAGAAAAGAAAAAAACAAGTAGAGGTGAAAACCTTGGAGCAGCTTACATCGTACCAAGTACAATTTAAACAACAAATTGAAATGGAAGAAGTTATGAACATTCATCATTTTATAGTAGATAGCTCTTATGATTTATACTTATACCAAGACCATTTGATTGCAGACGTTAGTAATCTTCCTAAGTTATTGTCGTTCTTTTTCTATTATAATACTGATCGTCCTCTGGTTATGATTATCGATGGAAAAGACGTACAGTATGCCTATCAAAAAATCATGAACATTTGCGAGGAACCTATTGAAAATTGTGTTGTACGCCGATTTCATGAAGCCAACCGTGATCAGACTATTCTGGTCTAACGAAAAAAGGGTTGCAATCATTACATGATTGCAACCCTACATGTTTCGTATAAATCAATTTCAGAAAGGACTGCCTATGCTTGATTTTATTGTAAGCACATTAAAGGACTGGGGATTATTCGGGCTTTTATTGAGCTTATCGATTGAAGCATCTTCTCTTCCCTTTCCTGGTGGGTTAGTTGTATTAGCTTATGGTTATTTACTAAAAGCTTCTGCTTTAACAAGCTTAGGAATAGCGCTTCTTGCAGGAGGAGTCTACACATTATTCAGCTATATCCCTTATGTCATAGGGTATAAACTTGAAGGAAAATTACAAAATTGGTTTAAAAGTGATAAGTTAGAAAAAGCCGAGCGTTGGTTTAGTCGGTGTGGAGAATGGACCATCGCACTCTCACGACCACTAGGATTGGGAAATTACGTTTCCTATTTTTCAGGTATTAGTCACGTAAAACCGGTCCGATTTGGATTTATCACTTTTATTGGCATTACACCGTATATTTATATCATGCTTCTTGTAGGAAGAATGGGAAACTTGTCATCAATTAAAAATACAATAACAGGTCTTCAGCAATATGTTTATCTTGCAGTTGCTTTTGCACTCATTATGTTCCTCGCATATAAAATCATACAACGTAAAAAAGCAAAATCATGTGATACTTCTCCATTGCAGACAACATCTACGAAAGAAGAAACCAATTAAAAATTAAAAGGGACAGGAGCTGCTTTATCCTTAGGGGTAAAGCAGCTCCTGTCCCTTTTGTTCTAATGGGTATGAGAGTGTTCAATCCCAACGGAAGGTATAGGTAAAACTTGAATCAATACTCCTAAAACTAACATGCATATTGCAATACTAAGAGGGTTGTACAACCATTTGATTAGAGGATGCGAAACACCCAGGTCATATATTAATAGCAAGCCAAAGGCGAAGGTACTCATGGTCATCACTTTGAAAAGCACATTCCACTCTGAAACAGGAAGCATCCCACTTAGCATCCCCCCCATCATTCCTCCCATAATCGCTTGCATGCTACTATGTATGATTCGTGCAGAACTTGGATACTGAAAAAAGAATGGGAGAAGTAGCCCGATCGCCGATGCGATTCCCATAGACATTAATAAATTTTGAGTTAAAAAGTATATAGTCATTCCATAATAGATACTCGCAAACATAACAACAGCATGGACAGTTCGCTCTTTATGTTCCTTATTGCTAATTCGATGTAAAAAGGATAAAACACATATACCAAGGACCATTATTATCCAAACGATTCCAAGAGCCGCTTTCATTCATGTCCCTCCCCCCTCATTACTATATGAGAGCACAACAAGAAACATGTCCATGGCCATCTGTATCATAGGACGAACTTCTTTTCGCGTATAATACTTTAAAGAAAGACAGAAAGAAGGGATCCTTATGGATTGGAAATTATATGCTTTCATACTTGGTACCACCGTTAGTGAGCATTGGTACTACTCAAGAATCCCTAAAGTCTATTATTTTTCTACGAAGAAGACCATCTAGCATACCTTATCCCTTCAAAACATTCAATGCACTTGCTAAACAGCGTTGTATCCATGTTGATGTTGATTTTAATTTATATTTCATGGGATCAGGATGGATAGCTACTTTTTCAGGCTTTCTCTTGTCTATAAGATCACGAATTTCCATTTCAGTTAAGATCACAAAGACCACTTCCTTATTAAGAAATTTCCATCTCTAGCTTTGATGGTAATTCTAATTATAAGGAGGTGGAGCATTCTTTTTAACGGCACAAGGCATGAATGTTTATCATCCTGCAGGCTGAAATGTTTCTACTTCTACAGACGAAAGCTTAGAATTCCTAAAGTTCAAACCATCACTAAAAAGCATGTGCCCCATAGAGGGAGCACATGCTTTTACCTTTTGCTAATCAAACCAGCCTTTCCGTTTAAACCACAGAAACATTAAAATCGCTATAACAGACATAATAAATAACACAACGAAATAGGCGTACCTTTCATCTAGTTCTGGCATATAGGAAAAGTTCATTCCATACACCCCTACAATAAACGTTAAAGGCATAAAGATCGTTGATATCACAGTTAGTATTTGCATTGTACGATTCGTTTCATGTGAATTTAGAGACATATAACTGTCTCGGATATCCTGAGTCATTTCTCGATTTGATTCAATCAGCTCAGATACCTTCAAAAGATGATCATAAATGTCTGAAAAATACTCTTTCCTCTCACGAACCCCATCGAGCCTGTGAGAACTTAAAATCCTATACATTAAGTCTCTCATCGGATGGACCGTTTGACGCATTGTTAATAAGTCTGCCCTTGTATCAAATAACTGCTCAAGCAACGTTTCCATAGATAATTCTTTTGTATTATCTTCTATATCATTAATATGATCCTCAATAGCATAAACGATTGGAAAATAATTATCGACTACCTTGTCAAAGATCTGGTGAAGCACGTGAAACTCATCCCAAACGTTGAACGACCGTTCTCTTAAAAGTCGATTCCAGACTTGTTCAAGCTCAGGACAGACATGCTTGTGATAGGTAACAATGTATCCATCTCCATTAAACAAATCCACTTCTTCTTTCTCAAGCGTCTTAGCGTTAAGAGCATGCATAACAAAAAAAGTATGATCATCATAATAATCCAGTTTTGGCCGCTGTAAATTATGTATACAATCTTCAATCGCCAAAGGGTGAAATTGGAACACTGTATCCAATTTCTGCGTTTCAGTAGGTGTCGGTTCTGAGAAGTCCACCCAGTACCACATGATTCCATCCTCTGTGAGCTGCTCTAATGGCAAATCTTTATGTAATTGCTGGTCTTTTGTGATCGCTATAGTTCTGATCATATTGACCTTTCCTCTCCTAATCGATTCCTATCCATTGATATAATTTCACATTTTGCCATTCATCAAACTTATTTCCGACTTCTTTTAAAGTACCTACATGAGAAAATTGGTATTTATCATGTAATCGTTCACTTGCTTCGTTCCCTTCTGTAATAAGTGAAATAATGGAATGGAATTGATAATCTCTCGCTTTCTCCAACAATGCCTTCATTAACCCGTGCCCAACTCCATATCCTCTGAAATTCCGGTTCACATATAAAGAAAGTTCTGCCGTCGTTTGATAGGCAAGCTTGTCATTATAAGGAGATAAATAACCATAGCCCGCAACCTCGCCTTCCCATTCTGCGACAAGAATTGGATAGATGCCATGAAGGTTTGCAAACCACTTTTCTTTATCAGCCAAAGACTTCTCCTCTAGATCAAAGATCGCTGTTGTATGAGTGATTGCATCGTTTTCAATTTCTTTTATAAAGGGTAGATCCTTTGCTTCTGCGTTTCGTATCCACATCAATTGGTCACCTGCCTTTTGTTCATCTTATCACAGCAGGTTAAAAAAGAAGACCCTAAATAACCTTCAATTGTCACCGTGAATATCATCAAGTAGGATACTATTCCTACGTAAAGTTAAAGGGCTTTATTCCCTGGGAAATCGGTTATTCTTCAGATCCAGTTCTTTAATAACACACAAAAAGGAGCTAATCGTAATAGCCCCTTTTCGTTATGAGATAAATTGCACCTGAATCTTGTGTCCTTCCTGGTCTTTAAAATAGAACGATTCCCCAGGGGTGCCTTCTTCTATTTCTACCCCAGACTGCTGAAGGGATTTTAAATCCTCTTCAAGGTTTGTGGAACCTAAAGTAAACGGATGCTCAATCACGTTATGAAGATCACTTGGAATCTCAACAAGTGTAATACCCAAATGATCGAGCGTTAAGGCACGCATTTCTCCATACATTGGAGTATTGAAAGAAAAGTCATACAACTGCTCCACATTTAAATGAGTCTTATACCAAAAAGAAGCGTCCTCTAAACTTTTTACTGGCAGGAAATATCCTCCTAATTTAGTGACAGGATTTTTTGCTTTTGCTTCTTCTTCCCACCCAACAATTCCAATTTGTATATTATTCGGATCTGTCACCTCGTAACAAAGCATGTCAAAGAAGTCATCAATGTCTGTTAATTTTGCCCCTTTTAAGAATAAATCTCTATGTAGATATTGCGGTTCGTATACATTAATATTAAACGGACTAAACGGATATTCTTGTGTCACATTACTTTTATAAAAAACTAAATCGGCGCCTTCAGCAAATGAAATGGTTACTTCTTCTTGATCCCCTTTAGCCTCTAGCTGTAAATGATTTTTATACCATTCTTTGGTTTCTTGTAAGTTTTTACACGGTATACGTATTGAGTTAAGTTGTTTTATCGCCATACTATTTCACCTCTCCAGTTTTCTTACCCACTTTTTCACTTGATAAACCGTTTAATTTCAATTTAAATTTAACTGAATTTTATAACAATTATACACCTTTACAAGATAAAAGAAAACCACTATGGAAATGAATCGTATATTACGCATGTCTTTCGAAAAAACTATAAGTGGAGGTGTTCAAACTGGAACATATTAAAGCGCTTGGGATCAAGTGGGTTATTTTAATTGCTGCTGTTTTTCCAGTCTATGGGGTAATTGCTGGGGCTTCCTTAATAAATGTATTTCTTATCACATTTGTATTACTTGGAGTAACTTATGTAATTGGAGATTTATTCATACTAAAGCGATTTGGGCTTATAATTACTTCAATCGTAGACCTTGTCTTAACGTTTAGTATCCTATATCTATTTGGAAATGTAATCAATGGAATAACTACACAAACTGTACTACCTGCTATTGCAGGAGCTGGGTTCATTGTTGCATTTGAAACGTTCTTCCATATCTACATGGAAAATCGCGTATTACACCTTGGACCACATGTCTATGATAAACGTCGCCAATTACTCGTGCCAAAGAAATTACGAGTAGAAGCATCTGAAGAATTATTCCCATATGAAGCGCAACGGAAAGAGGCGCAAGAAGAAGATACTCATCGCCCCGAAGAATAAGCAGCCAGTTTTTCCTGGCTGCTGTTTTTTTAATGATGTCTATATGCTTTTAGCACCCATACTCTAGCATGAGTATTTCTTCACTTGTCACGTTTATTTCACCTTTATTTACAGCTTGAATTCTTTCACTATGAACTGAATTGTGTATTTCTGTTTTCTTTCCTTCGGCTGATACCCACCCTTTTTCGTTTAATTGTTTATAGGACAACATACGATCACTAAGAATAGTTCCCTTACCCTCATACAAATTTGCTTCCTCATTTAAAGTAAAAATATAGTGCTGGTCCACAATAAAAGTAACAAAACGATCGCTTTGTGAAATTTTTATAGGGATATTGGTATTCCCTATCTTCGGTACATGACTTTTGCTAATTGGTTCATAAGGTAAAGAGATGCTTTCCTCTAGTTCGGGTAACCAATACGTTTCTTCCACTTCTTCTGCTAAAGTTGGCCCGCCAGAAATATGTGTATCATGTAGACATGTGTCTACAATATGCCTGAAGGTAAAGGCCTTATCTTCAACGAAATCTAAGTATGGCTGTATCCAAACGTCTGGATTAAGTAGAAGGATCTCAGCTTCGCTAACAATCATATAAGAAAGATGCCCTGTGCTTGGGCGTACAAATTGGTAAACTTCTCCTCCGTCTGTAAGCTCACCAATTTGAACCGATTCGATATACATTGCCCATTCCTTCATACCGCCTTTAACATAATACATTTCAATGCCTAGCTGTTGCTCAAGTGTAGTAACTTTATTAAAAGACGTTTCTTCATCTTCCCCTATAAGAATGGCTTCGAGTTTTTCATTCATGATTCGTTTATCGTTAAGACCTTCCTCGATACTTAGCATTTCTACTGGGAAAGATAACTCTCTTGAGTACGTGTTGTTACGAGCGTCAATCAATACAAATTGCCGCTCTTCTCGACATCGCTTATACAATTGACGCGAAGTTAATGATTGAGCCATAGTACCCCTCCATCTTCTGTTTTCTTCTTCTTATTTTGGCAGTGGTAATCATTTCTATACCACTAGAATTGGACCTACATAGCTCAATGGTATTTCTACTCCTAAAGGGACTGCGAGACTCCCGAGGGAAAAGAAGTCACTCTAGTTCCTGCGTGGACGATCTAGCATGACAAGTCATCTTTTTTATAAAGGCTAAACGCCTTCTCCAAAAAGCTGCCTTATTTTAAGATCCTAGGCACCACGCCTGCACTTTTCAATCTAAGGAAGACACCGCAGAGAGCGAAAGGGGCTTATATGGCGCAAATAAATCTATCCATTAACAAAGACTCGTTAAAATAGACAAAAAAAGCGAAACCCTATAGGGTTTCGCTTTTAGCTTGAGGTTGTTTAATAAAGCATTAGATACCTTTATTGACTAAAAGGCTCTTGCTTATTTGTCAACGCTGCCTTCCCATGCAAGCATGCCGCCATCCATGTTGATGACATTGTAGCCGTTCTCTTCTAAGAACGCTGTAGCTTTACCACTACGTCCTCCAGAACGACAAACCATTACATATTCTGTGTCTTTATCTAACTCATCTTTACGTTCATCAAGAGAACCTAGAGGAATATGCTTTGCTCCTGGAATTTTTCCTTCTTCAACCTCTTCAGGCTCACGCACGTCAACAATGTTAATTGTTTCGTTACCTTCTACTTTTTTACGAACTTCTTCTGGTGTAATGTTTTTCATCATTAATTCCTCCTTAGTATTAGTTCCAGGCGTTTAAACCGCCACGAATATTTGTAATGTGTGTAAATCCTTGTTTTTTTAACAATCGAGCTGCCGCCATACTGCGTGTACCACTTTGACATAGTAACACGACTTCTTTAGACGAATCCAACTCGCTTGAAGCTGATTTCAAGGATTGAAGAGGGATATTAGTGAACCCTCTGATTTGATTTCTATTATACTCCCCAGGGGTACGAACATCAACGAATTGATCTGACTTCTTTTTGCTCTGTAATTTTTCCTGAGCTTCTTTCGGAGTAATCTGTTGCACACCCTTTGGTGGGATCATTGTTTTAACGATAAAATAGATCGCTACTCCAACTAGCAGAACTGTTATAATTGTATCCAAAGAATCCTCCCCTTAACCTCTTATTAACCCCTATGGGTATATTTTAATGGGTGGGGAGGTATACGTCAATCCCCATATTAATTTGTTGCAACGATATAGTACACTTCGTTGTTTAGATGGCCAACTTCAACGTCAAAACCTTCTTCTGCCACTTTTTCAGCCAGTTCATTAGATGCAATTCGATGTGCTTTAGGTGGTCCTTGTTCTCCTTCAACCTTTTCCCAGTCTAAAATGAGAAGGCGACTGTTTTCCATTAAAATGCGATGAACTTCCGTTAATGTTTGATGAAGATCAGGAACTTCATGCAATACAAATGCCGCTACTGCTCGGTGGAATGATGCATCCGGAAGGTTTAAAGCGTCTAGGCTACTCTCCATACGCTCTATATTCGTAATGCCTTCTCCTTCAGCCCTTGAAGCGAGCAGTTCTAACATTTCAAATTGAAGATCTACTGCCGTAACGCGATCCTTTGTTCCTCTAGCAATAGGTAAGGTTAAATAGCCATTACCAGCACCTAAATCGGCTACTTTCTCTTCACCTGATAACTGAAGTAATTCTAAGACCTTTTCAACAGGTACTGTTTCTTGACGACTTGGGTCCACTAGCTTTTCCGCTTTTTTTGGGTCAAATACCTCTCCCGCCATGCTGATGCACTCCTTTTTATCTAAATTAAATTATATTCCGTTCACTACTGTAATCTTACCAATTTAGAAGAAAAGCTAAACATAGACCCTGACATAGGTTTTTGAAATAAAGGGTTTGGGATATGTAAAAAAGATGTCTTGTCTCGCTCGGCCAGGAATTATAGAGATGGACGAACCCACGGTTCACATCAAGAGATCTTATTCCTTCCCCTTACCCTCTGCTGACTGCTTTTTTTGCTGATAAAGCAGCAAATGTTATTGTAATAGCGCACACAATCGTGATGGCTATAATCCCTTTAGCAATACCCCAGAACTCCCAACCTTCTATTAAAACCGTTCGCATACTTTCAAAAATATACGTAGTCGGGTTAATGGTTGCCGCTACCTTTAACCAAGAAGATTCAATGAGCTCATAAGGAACAAACGTTGTACTTAAAAATATTAAAGGAAAAAAGATTAGGGTACCTGCTTGTGCAGCTTGAGCATTTTTTGTCTTGAGAGCTACCCCTGCTGAATACCCCGCAAAAGCAAGCCCCCAACCAACAGCTAATAACAAAACAACGAGCACCCCTAAAAAGCCCGTAGCTACTTCCAGCCCCATTATAAAAGCAACGATAAGAATTAGTATGGTCTGAACGAATAATTGCAACATTCCTGCAATAATAGGACCAAGAACGATAGAGAGTCTAGAAGCAGGTGTAAGCAGGAGCCTTGAAAAGAAACCATTCTCAATATCCTTCACGATTCCTTGACCCGCTCCTCCAGCACCACCAATCGCTGCTGAAACTACAGAAACCGGCAATATAAACGCTAAATAATTCGCTCCTTCAAACGCAGGAAGCTGTGATATACCACTCAATCCGCTATCGTAGACGAGAAGGAAGAAAGTCGAAATTAGTAAATTAGGAATAAAGGAAAATGGGCTCCGAAGGGTGGTTAAAACACTTCGCTTGGACAATACCCAAATATCTTTTAATAAGCCATTACCCATGTTCAATCTCTCCTCTCTTCTGTTCTCCTTCTGCCGTGATTTTTAGGAAAATATCATCAAGAGTAGGTGTATTGACATTAATGGTTTGAGCGGTCAAATTTTGCTGATCTAATAATCGAACAATCTCCATTAGTCGCTTGGTACCATCTTGAACGTATATATTCAATTCAGTAGATCTCTTCACAGTATCAGCACCATGCATATGTTGGGTGATGGCAACTTTTGCCTTTTCAGCCTCTCTCTCATTTCCGAAAGTCATTGCAATAATATCGTTTCCGATTTGGGCTTTTAACTCCTGAGGAGTACCAGTTGCTACGATTTCTCCATCATCAATAATTGAGATACGGTCTGCTAACGTATCTGCTTCTTCTAAGTATTGCGTGGTGAGAAAGATTGTTGTTCCCTCTTCTTTGTTTAACCTCTCTAAGTAGTCCCATATACTCTTACGGTTAGAAGGATCCAGTCCTGTAGTTGGTTCATCCAGAAAAAGAATTTTGGGCTTATTCACTAATGTCAAAGCAAGGTCCAATCTCCTTCTCATCCCTCCTGAGTAATTTCCACAAATTCGGTCAGCAGCTTCTTTAAGCTGAACCACTTCCAGTAATTCATTTGTTCTTAACTTAGCTTGTTGGTTGGTAAATCCAAATATTCTACATTGAAGATGCAACATCTCTCTACCAGTTAAACTTGGATCAATCCCTGTTTCTTGAAGGGCCACACCAATATGCTCCCGTACCCCCTTAGGATTTGTTAGTACGTCCTGCTCTGCAACATACACCTTTCCTGCAGATGGGCTAATGAGTGTTGTAACGATTTGCACCGTTGTTGATTTCCCTGCACCGTTAGGTCCTAAGAAGGCAAAAAACTCTCCTTCTTCAACCGCAAAACTTACATCTTTTACCGCTTGAACATTTCCTTTTTTAAAGGTTTTTGACAAATGTTCAACATAAATCGTTCCTTTTACCATATCCATTAGCTCCTTTCCTGACTTACGTACTATATTCCATCTCACTCTCTACTTTCCTCCTTTAAAAAAGATCAAGCTTGAATAAGATTCTAATTTTAATTCATGAAGATGTTTAAGAGGTAGTTAGTAAGGGTATATTCAATAAGATGGTTAACATAATGAAAGGATTTGAACATACATGGAAAGCTTATTACAATTCTATATATACATAGCTGTAGTCATTAACGGTTTTATCGGAGTAGTTAGCTATAAAAAAAGCCAGCACCAATTTGTGTTCGCTACCGGCTTCACTCATATCATTTTAAGCATACCTTTATCTTGGACGTTTGGACCTCTCGTGTTTGCGATTGGAACAACTCAAGTCTTTTACGGTATTATTCACACACAATCTCGAAAAACAGCAGAATAAAAAAGGGTGCCCTCCTCTTTGGACACCCACCCCCTTAATTATTTGACTTTCTTACACGCTTCTCAATAAACCAACAAAGGTCCTCTACGGTTTTAAAGTATTGAAATTCTTCTCCATCAGGAACTTCATCCAAGCCTCCGCCTGGCAAATCCCAATAATTCATTAATTCACCAAACGAAGATCGAAATCGGTCACTTTCCCCTTGGAAAACGTAAGAGAGTGGAGTTTTGGTATTAATATTCTCAACCGGCTTCTCATACTCTTTCTGTAAGTTTTCATTTACGTACTTCACTACTGTTAAATAAATCTCGTAAATGACCCCTTTATTGCCCGCAGACTTCTTTAAATCTTTTCTCGCTCGTCTAGTTTGAAAATCGATCAATTCCCCCATGAGTTATCCACACCTTTTTTAAGAACTAAGCAAAAGTGTACAGTTTTAGTGACAAGCGTCAGAACTATAACAACTCCTATACAATGTTTAAACAATTATTCTACGAATCTTGCAATATTATATAACTACTAATGTTATTCCAATAAAGCTATAATGGTACTGATACTTAACATTTAGAAGAGGGTACTGAGTGAAGAATCTGCAGATGATTTGTTTCCAAGAGGCCTATAGGAAACGCGTGCTATAAGGAAGTAATTGATGTTGTATATTCTATCCTAACACAAAGCAGGACACTTTTAACCACTATACCATTTGTTTCCTATATTATGTAACCCGTCTCACAATAATATTTGTGTTTTCTTAATATAGATTTTACTATTCGCCTGAAATAATATTTTTACACTAATTGTTCCTTCACTAAAATTGAGAACAATCATATTTTTTGAAGAATTGATTCAAGAAAAGGTACCATAACAAGTACAAAACGTATAGTGAAGGAGATCTAATCTATGAATCAAACACTAGAAACTCTATTGCAACATCGTTCAATTCGATCATTTACGAACACAGCGTTAACAGAAGAGCAAATTAATACAATTGTGCAAGCTGCTCAAATGGCTTCAACTTCTAGTTATATGCAAGCGTATTCGATTATCGGTGTTACAGATCTAGAGAAAAAGAAAGAATTAGCAGATATAACGGGACAGTCATACGTTAAAGACAACGGACACCTCTTTATCTTTTGCGCTGACTTATACAGACACCAAATTCTTGCCTCTGATTTACAAAAACAAGACATGATTCAAAATATCGAGAATACAGAGCACTTTCTTGTTTCTTCTATTGATGCTTCACTTGCTGCTCAAAACGGAGCTATTGCAGCAGAATCAATGGGGCTTGGGATGTGCTACATCGGAAGTATTAGAAATAACATTGAGCGAGTAGACCAACTATTACAATTACCAGAACACGTAATCCCATTATTTGGTATGGTTGTGGGTTATCCAAATAAGCAAACTGAGCAAAAACCTCGCCTACCAAAGCAAGCTGTTTATCATGTGAATTCCTATAATAAGGATCAGTCAGATGACCTACGTTCCTTTGATCACACGATAAAAGAATATTATGAGAGCCGTAAGCAAAATGCGCGGTTGGACTCATGGACAGATCAAATGATTCGACGTTTCAGTCATCCTATGAGAATGGATGTTAGTGATTTCGTGCAATCCAAAGGTTTAAACAAGCGTTAATTTGCTCTTTGGTCTGACTGATTGTGTTTGCTACAATAGTACAAAAGCATTAAAGGATAGGATACGATGGATCAACTTATACAAGAAATAAACCAAGCAAATCATATTACCGTATTGACAGGTGCAGGTGTAAGTACAGCGAGTGGAATCCCTGATTTTCGCTCTACAAATGGAATTTGGACAGAAGACGGTTCACGGGAATACTTTATGTCTAATCAGTATTTTCACTTAGACCCGGATGATTTTTGGAAGAAGTATAAGGAGATTTTTCAACTTAAACTTCTTCATAACTATGAACCAAATGAAGTACATGGTTTCATTCATAGTCTAGAGGAAGAAGGGAAGAAAGTTGCTGTTATCACCCAGAATGTAGATGGATTACATCAACAAGCAGGGTCCTCTAACGTTATTGAGTATCATGGTTCTTTAACGACATCAACTTGTCCTGCTTGTGGAGATTCTTATGATATGGATCATATTAACAATACTGTAGTTCCCCGCTGTGAACGAGAGACATGTGAGGCTATATTGAAACCTGATATTGTTTTATTTGGAGATCCCATTACAGAACACGACCGAGCTGAAGCGATTATTGACCAAACCGATCTTGTACTTGTTCTAGGAACTTCTCTTTTGGTAATGCCGTTTAACTTCTTGCCTGAGTATGCATATTCTAGAAAGATCCCAACGGCACTTATTAATCGAGAAGCTACTCCAAAAGACCGCTTATTTCACTATGTCATTCACGATGATTTGATTAGCCGTTTACAACAGATCAAGACTCAATTAGCTAATTAATATGGAAGCCTTGAAGCTACTTTAACAGAACCCAATAAAACAAGCCGCTTGCGTTTGCAAGTGGCTTGTTTATTATTAAGAAGCTTCTTTAGCCATATTAAATTTCTTAATAAGAGGCTTAATGGATAGGCCTTGAACCACTAAAGAGAAGAGAACGACTGAGAATGTAAGAAGCAATATGTCTTCACGCCCTGAGAAATCAGATGGGAGACTAAGAGCTAATGCAATGGATAAGCTGCCTCGAAGACCAGCCCAGTTCACAAGGAATCGCTCTTTCTGAGTCAGGTGTGAAATATAACTAGTTGCTGTATAAATCGCTATCGCTCGGCCAACTAAAACAATAACGATTGCCAACGCAATAATGCCCCACTTCCCTGTAAAATCAATCTCACGAATTTCAATTCCCACCATCAAAAAGATAATGGAATTAGCCAGCAAGGTAATCGTGTCCCAAAAGGTATTAATATTAACCTTAGTCTCTTCTGACATTCCTATTTTCTTCCCATAGCTACCAAACAGAAGTCCACCAATTACTACCGCAATAACACCTGAAACTTTAAAGTGTTCGGCTATGAAGTAACTTCCGAAGAACAAGAGCATAGAAAGGGCAATTTCAAGCGGATAATCATCAAAAATACGAATGACCTGCGAAAAGATAAACCCGATTACTAAGCCAACGAGCGCTCCTCCAATGGCAAATTTCAAGAATAAAAAGACTCCACTACCAATCCCTGCTGCGCCCATATCCATATAACTTAACAAATAGATAGAGGAAATTTTAAACAGCACTACTGCAATCCCGTCATTAAATAAAGATTCACCTTCCATAATGGTGGACATTTTCTCTGGCACTCCAAGATCTTTAAATATTGAGATTACACTAATTGGATCAGTCGCACTCATAAGAGCTGCAAATGTAAAGGCTACTACAATCGGCAAGCCTAGTAGAAAATAAACGCTAAATCCAATCACTACAAAGGATATAAAGGTCCCTAAAAAGGCAAGCGATAGAACCAACTTTTTCATTCCGTATAAATGGTGAAATGGCATTTTGAGTGTTGCATCACCTAATAAGATAGGTAAGAAAAGCGAAATAATAATCGCCTGAAATACTGAGGACTGAGTTATGTAGGATTCTGCTTCTTCGATGAAGGGAATCTCAGTCATCCCTAATAATACTCCAACAAGTACAAGTGCAATTGAATAAGGCTCTTTGATGAGCTTAGCAATCCCTATCACGGTGATTGAAATCGCCAGTAATACTAATATCTGTATAAATACTTCATGAAACCCATGCATTGACCTAGCCTCCATCCACTTCTAAAATTCATGTCTTTGTTGTATTTAGCTTTACCTTACTAATAAATCTGATGCACACTCATTAGAAGAATCCCCTTCCAACACAAATCCATAACTTTCCATACATTGAATTTGCAATCAAATGACAAAACTTACCTCTATAAAACAAAAAAATAAGCTGACTCAAATTGAGTCAGCTTGTTTCTTACGGAGTAAGGGTCAACGTTTCCCCCTCAGGCTTATTTAGACTCGTATCATGATAGTTCCCGTTTACCCAGTCATCACGTTGGTCATGATACCAAGGACTTCTAAAGTGACCAGTCTGACCAGGCCCCACAATATGTGAAGCTGTAGTAAAGTCAGTTCCATCTAAGACAAACCGCCACGAAGCACCGTGGTTTACTAGACCACTTTCTTCCTCATAACTTGCTGCCATAACCGTTACCTGACTTCCACCCACGGGTATTGGATCTTCACTGTTAAAAAACCTTTCTAGGAATGAAACAGAAGAGAGAGGATGTTCAAAAGAGACCTTGTGGTAATCTCCCCACGCCCACTTCTTTAGATCTTCTCCGTATTGCTTCGTTAAAGCAGCGACTGTTTGTGTAAGTGTCTCTTGTATTAGATTTTGTAACCCTCCTTGCTCTTCTATCCATACTGTTTCTTTACCTTCATTGGCCTTCCTAAGCAATTCATCTGTCGTTTGACCCTTCCCTTTAAATAAACGATCCATTGATTCTGGAATGTCAGAATACAGTTGTTCCATGATCATGTTCATCCAAGTATGAAATACAAGAGGCTGAGGTGCGCCTACTTCGTCAACATAGTCCCAATCTTTTAACAAGTTGACCGCTTCTGTCTCCATTTCTGACCATCTTTTCGATCCTACATACTCTAGGAACAATGGGACGAACTCACGAGCTTGGAGATTCACTTGATCCATTTGCAGATCTTTCATGTCTTCTTTTGTAAAATCACTTCTTGTTTGAAGTACCTCCTCAATACGCATATAACGATAAGGTTGAGCCCAATTATTAGAAATGTGATAAGGATATTGTTCTCCAACAACTTTGTTGTTTGCAGTTGCTATGAACCCTTTATCAGGATTTATGACTGTTGGTAATTCATCAAATGGAATAAATCCTCTCCATTCATTTTCTTCCTTCCAACCTTCAAGAGGCATCAAGGCGTCCGATCCGTTTTCATAAATTGGAATTTTACCATTTGCTTTATAAGCAATCGTTCCATCCTTACTGGCAAACACAAAGTTTTGGGCAGGGACGAGAAATTTTTCTAATCCATTCTCAAATTCAGTCCAATTGGAAGCTTGATTGATCTCAAGAATTGCCTCAAGCTCAGTTGTTGCATCGAGAGCTGTCCATCTTAAAGATAGAACCGTATCCTCACCACTACTTTCCGCAAATTCAGACAGAACGGGACCATGTCTCGTCTCAACTACTTCATATTCAACAGGTTCTTCATCTTTTACTTCAATCGTTTCTTTAAAAATCCTCGCTTTTTCATACCTTCCCTCAAACAAAAATTCATTCTTATTATCTGGGTTCCTCTTTTCCAAATAGAGCTGTTGTACATCAGGCCCTGTATTGGTTACCCCCCATGCTATATCTTTGTTATGTCCTAAAATAATACCCGGAATGCCTGCAAAAATGACACCACTCACTTGATAGCCAGGAGAATCTAACTTCATCTGCAACCACACCGATGGAGTTGCTAAGCCTAAATGTGGATCATCTGCTAACAAAGGTTCTCCTGATTTTGTTTTACTTCCGCTCACTACCCAGTTGTTACTGCCATTGAACGCATGTGGAAAAACCGCACTCTTAAAGCTTGAGTCGATATCCAGTTCATCGTCTTTAATGATTGTTGGCGCTTCTTCTGGATAGCTAGAAAATAATTCATAGGCTTTCTCTTGTGGATAGTTCTGAAGCAAATAATAATGAAAAGCCTGCCTCTCCCAATGGCCCCCAAGATCAAACGCCATGTATTTTCCAATCGTTAAAGAATCAATAGGAGTCCATGCTTCTGGAGCTGCCCCCATTAAGGTAAATTCAATAGGAAGTGCGCGATTGTTCTTTGCCTGTTTAATATAAGCATTCACCCCATCTGCGTACCATTCCATTACTTGCTTAGCTTCATCCGAGTATTCATTATAAGACGTTGCAGCCGCTCTCCTAAGTCCTAGTGTGCGGAAGTATTTATCTTGATCTAAAGCTTTTATACCTGCGACTTCACTTAACGTACCAGAAGCTTGTCTCCTAGCCATATCCATTTGAAACAAGCGTTCCTGTGCTTGAATATACCCTTGAGCCATAAACAAGTCTTTACTGTTACTTGCCTCAATATGAGGTACTCCGCTTTCGTCCCGAGTTACGTTGACAGGCGCTTTTAATCCCGTAATTTTGATACTCCCATTCGTTTGAGGTATACTCCTGTCGATGTAACCGTTTACAAAAATAAGCAGCCCAACTCCTGCTGTAATAAGGAATGCAACTAGCATCAAACTTATTTTTTGCCACCTTTTTAAATGCCTTCTATTTTCATATTGTGTTACGGTTTCCATGCTTTCCCCTCCCATATCTATATTATAATACGAATTTTCAGATAATTGTACAATGGCATATAGAAAGCCTTAACGGTCGAGTCGTTAAGGCGTTTTTCACTTATTGTAATGAGCTCAGCAAAATCTCCCACTCTTCTACAGAAAACGTTTCGTTTGTTGATACAGCATAAACGTTTTCACCATTTTCCCAAATCACATAGTCTGCTTTCCCTTTTTCAATATTCATATGGAACACTTGTCCATTCACCATGAGTTCTGTCATATCCGTTGATTGTGATGAGATGACTTCATCACTCGCAAATTTAGGTCCTTGTTCAAACGTCATTTTACCATCGGGATAACGTATGAAAGTCTGCCTTGTCAGAAAAGATTCCTCACCTATTTTTTTGTAACCCATACTGATTCGTTCGAAGGAGTCTGGTAATACGTTAAATGTAGAGACAGATGTGCTTACTTGCTCTTCAAGTTCTCTAACTGTATCTACGTACGTGATGGCTTCAGGGAAAGCAACGGTCTCCTGAGAAAATGATCCGTCTGGCACAATCAAATCTTCCGCCCGCATAAGACCAATCCAACTCAGTATAATAAAGAAAAGTAAACACAAAATAAGAACGGATCCTTGAGACACTTTAACCATTGTAGAAACCTCCTCATAAAGCTAGTACTACTCTATTCAATAATAATTGAATTTATGAAAAAGTTTGTCTAAGCACATTTATTGTGAACATCCCCTTTATCATTTATTGTATAAGCATACCAACTGGTTGGTTTTGAAAGGAAGGGTTTTCTATATGAATAAAGGTTCCTTGGCAAAAGAAGAAATTGTATCGGTTGCTGCCGATGTAATCCGATCGAAAGGATACCAATCCACTTCCATAAATGATATTTTAGTCAGTTCAGGAATTGGGAAAGGAAAGTTCTTTCACCATTTTAAAACGAAACATGACCTCGGTATCGCCGTTGTCGATCGCTATATTGACACATGGAAAACGAGAATGATCGAAGAGATTCTTCAAGGGGATTTACCTGCTAAGACAAGGATTTTTCATATGCTTGAAGAAACCCTTGGATCTTTCCAAGATTCAAATGTAAAAAAAGGGTGTCCGTTTGGAAATTTAGCAATCGAAATGAGCGAACATGACGCTTCTTTTCGTGAACGAATCGCTTCCTTTTTCCATGAATGGGCTATGGTCCTTAGTGAAACATTAAAAGATGCAGGCCTCATCCCCGATGACCGCGCCTATGATTATGCAGAGCATATCATTAGCTCTATTGAAGGCGCGATCCTCATAGCGAAGGTTAAGCAGACATCTAAACCGATTGAAAACACTATTTCGATTTTAAAAAATACGTTATTACATCAAAGGAGTATTTCACATGAGTAATGTTCAAATGAGAGTTAAAGCAACAGCAAAAGGTACAAAGGTAGAAGCAACAGCTAAAAAACACACAATTATTATCGATGAGCCTAAACAGCAAGGCGGAACGGACGAAGGGGCTAATCCACTTGAAACGTTATTAGCTGCTTTAGCTGGGTGTGAAAATGCTGTAGCAAACATGGTGGCAAGTGAAATGGACTTTGACTTGCAGGCAATAGAATTCGAAATTCGTGGAGAATTAGACCCTCGCGGTATGATGGGAACAGAAGGCGTACGTCGTCACTTCCAAACTGTGACTGTTAATGCTCAAATTAAAACAAGCGAGTCTGATGACCGTATTCAAGAATTAAAAGATAAAACAGATGACCGTTGTCCTGTATTCCAAACCTTATACAACGCCGATGTTGATATGATTACAAACTGGACAAAAGCTTAAATTAGGAAAAAGACCTCTCTTATAATGAAAAGAGAGGTCTTTTTTTCATGCATCTGAAAAACCTATTTAAATGATTAGCCTATATAGGATGCGGGTAAACTTCGCATGAGAGTAGCTAAAGCTACTAACCTATGGAGGTGAAACAATGGAAAATATGCAAGTCAGCAATACAGGAATTGAAACTTCACGCATTGGTCTAGGTACATGGGCCATTGGTGGTTGGATGTGGGGTGGAACTGATGAAAACCAATCTATTAAAACGATCCACGCTGCTTTAGATAAAGGCATTAAACTCATTGACACCGCTCCAGTATATGGTTTCGGTCGTTCTGAAGAAATTGTCGGCAAAGCCGTTCAACAATATGGTGGCCGTGATAATATTACACTAGCAACGAAAGTAGCATTGAACTGGAAAGACGAACAAGTTTTTCGTGATGCGTCTAAACAACGCATCCATAAAGAGATTGACGATTCCCTACGTCGACTTCAGACTGACTATATCGACATTTATCAAGTTCATTGGCCAGACCCTACTGTGCCAATTGAAGAAACAGCGGAGGCGCTTTACTACTTATATAAGCAAGGTAAAATCCGTGCCATTGGGGTAAGCAACTTCACTCCAGAGCAAATGGATACCTTCCGTGAAGCCGCACCAATTCATACGGTACAACCTCCATACAATATGTTTGAGCGAGGAATTGAAGAAAATATTCTGCCGTATGTTCAAGAACACGGTCTTCATACGTTACTATACGGAAGCTTATGCCGAGGGTTATTAACAGGAAAGATGACAAAGGATTCACAATTTAATGGTGATGACCTTCGTAATAATGACCCTAAATTCCAGCAGCCTCGTTACGAGCAGTACCTAAATGCGGTGACGGAGCTCGACCAGTTAGCTCAAGATCGGTTCGACAAACGCATTATTCACCTGGCCCTTCGATTTATTTTAGATCAGCCTGGCACAGGAACAGCCTTATGGGGTGGACGTAAGCCAGAACAAATGGACCCAATTGATGATGTAATGGACTTTAAGGTAGATGAAGAAACACAAAAAGACATTGACGAAATACTCGTTAAAAACATTAAAGATCCAGTAGGTCCTGAGTTTATGGCTCCTCCTACTAGAAGAGAGATCGAATAAATAATTTCCCCGTCTTGATAGACGGGGGATTTTTATGTGTACCAAGTTCCTAGAATTTTTTCATTGTATATCAAATGTAACTTCAAAATCACTTAAGTAGTGAAGGGAATCCATTTCTGTTGTGTGAAGATAAATGTCTTTTTCAGCAGGGAAATCGTAAAACGTTTGCTTAAACGTGTTGTCATCCACACGTGTTTCAACGCGATTCTCTTTATATCTGTTGTTTTCACTGTCCTCTATCCAAGACGTACTTGCCTGGATCGGGAAATAAAAAGCGATTCATAAGTAAATTATGAATCGCTCCTTTCTAGTCAGGCTCTTCTAGCAGCTTGCTGGATCGGGTCCCACACACTGTTAAAAGGAGGGGCATAGGATAGATCTAAGTCTAGGAGTTCGTCCACCGTCATGGAGTGATATAACGCAGTTGCTAATACATCAATACGCTTATCAACTCCTTCTCCTCCAATAATTTGAGCGCCTAATAAGGCACGTGTTTTATCATTGTATACTAGCTTAACTTTCATTGGATCTTCTTTTGAGTAATACCCAGCAGCATGAGTAGAATCAATCGTGACTGAGGTATAAGGAAAATGAATCGCCCCAGCCTCATGTTCAGATAATCCCGTTTTACCAAGAGCAGCATCAAAGAACTTGATGATTGAGGAACCTACAATCCCCTTAAATGGTGTAGGGGTATTAATCATATTTAATCCAGCCACTCTTCCTTGCTTATTAGCATGTGTTCCAAGAGGGATATAATCTGGACGCTGTTTCACTCGGTGATACTGTGTAGCACAGTCACCAGCAGCATAAATGTCCTTAATCGTACTTTCCATATAAGCATTCACTTCAATGGCTCCATCGACACTTGTGAAGATTCCCGTTCCTTGCAAGAACGATGTATTTGGCGTAACCCCGACAGCTACTAAAACGAGATCTGACGGGTGTTCTCCTTGGTCGGTCACAACACATCTGACACGACCATTATTATGTGTCTTAAAGCCCTCTACCGATTCTTTAAATGTAAGCTTCACATTTTGTTTCTCTGCTTGCTCATGGATCAGCCCACTCATGTCCTCATCGAAAATCTTAGCAAGACGCTCACCACGCTCGATAATTTGAACATTTTTCCCAATATCACAGAGGGTTTCGGCCATCTCAAGACCAATGTAACCTCCTCCGATAATGGTCACATTCTGCACATCATCATTTATGTAATTCATTATTTGCTCCGCATCAGGGATCGTCTTTAATGTGAAGATCCCGTCAGACTCGATTCCTTCCCACGGAGGACAATTTGGACTAGCTCCTGTCGCTACGAGAAGTCGGTCATAATGATCTTCAAAACGTTCCCCAGTGTGATGATTGGTTCCATATACCATTTTTTTCTCACAATCAACTTTTGTTACTTCATGTAGCGTATGTGTCTTAATTCCGTATTTCTCTTGAAACGTCTCTGGTGTTCTAGCAATAAGGTCATCTGTTGAATCGACGATGCCATTAAAGGTATAAGGCAATCCGCATTGGCCATACGAATAGGTTTCACCTTTCTCATAGGTTACGATTTCATTTCCTTCACTGTTTCGTACAATTTGCATGGCGGCACTCATTCCAGCCGCATCTCCCCCGATGATAATGTATTTCATCGTAACACCTCTCTTTTTCATGTATACTAGTATGTTCCTCTATTACCATTCCCATAAACCCAATGTGGTATAGCTATTTGCATAATTTTGTCTTGGTCAATCCTACAAAAAACCCTGCTCTTTATGAGCAGGGTTTGGGTTGTATTAGTATTTAGGGTCAGCGATTTTTACTAATTGTTTTCCTAGGTTTTTCCCTTGGAATAGTCCGAAGAATGCGTCTGGAATGTTTTCAAAGCCATCTGTTATCGTTTCTTCATATTTAAGATTGCCTTCAGAGAGCCATTTGGCAAGGTCTTGAACACCTTCGCCAAAGCGGTCTGCGTAGTCTCCCACGATAAAGGCCTGAAGCTTAGCGCGGGATTTGAGTAGTTTGGTTTGAACGCGTGGGCCTAAGTCGCCATCTGTGCGGTTATACGATGAGATCGCTCCGCAAAGAGGGATTCTGGCAAAAGAGTTTAAGAGGTTTAGAACAGCGTCTGAAATCTCTCCACCTACGTTATCGAAGTAAACGTCAACGCCATTTGGGCACAGTCCTGAGAGAGCTTCTTGTATATCATCGACTGTTTTATAGTTAATGCCTGCGTCGAATCCTAGTTCTTCTGTGATATAGTTTACCTTCTCATCAGAACCAGCAATACCAACTACGTCGGCTCCTTTAAGCTTTGCGATTTGACCAACGATCATACCAACCGCACCGGCAGCACCTGATACAACAACTGTTTCCCCATCTTTTGGTTCACCAATATCAAGTAAGCCAAAATATGCGGTTAAGCCTGTCATTCCTAATACGCCAAGGTATGCAGACAATGGAGCTTGTTCACCATCTATTTGGCGTACCTGACTTGCAGGGACAGTATTGTAATAGCGCCAACCAAGGAAGCCTGTTACTTTGTCCCCTACTGAGAAATGATTGTCTTCAGATTCAACTACTTCACCTACAACCGTACCGTTAATGGTTTCATTTAAAGGAAATGGTTGAGTGTAGGATTTCTGATCACTCATACGTCCTCGCATATAAGGATCTACAGAAATATATAAGCTCCGAACAACTACTTCTCCTTTTTGTGGAGATTTGATTTCTACATCTTCATAAGTGAAATTTTCATGTGTGGGCATCCCTTCAGGACGCTTCGCAAGAACGATTTGTTGATTTTCTTTTGTCATAGTAAAAATGCTCCTTCCATTTAGCACCTTGAATATTCAAAATAGCAAATCACTACATCAAAGATCAACTTATTCGACTTTCGGTACGAGTATTGATAGCCGTCCCCCTTGGATTTAGTGCTTCTTATTGCCTTACATATCAAGTCATTCACTAGAAACTAGATTCTTAAACGTTTGAGTTCTTTCACTAGAACTTTGATAGTAGAGGAAAACTAGTCGGGGTCAACACTGTTAAAGTGTTGATCCGTGTTGTATTATCTGGACATTCTTAAGGAAATGATCTGATTCTTTAGTAGATCTCAATATATGTATGGCCTTCTGTGGGGATGCTTTATGAAGTCGCTCCTTCAACTTTGGTCGTTTATCCTGATTAAAGTTCCAAACGTATTTCATAAACTCCCAGTCTAACTTTTCCTCACAACCTTCTCCCATATCTGGCCTTGTTCGGTTCCGGTTCATTGCGTACCTTTTTAATATCCTATAAAGGCACACTTCTCTAGGTAGGTCTAGCCAAATAACCGTATCAGCCTTCTCCAAGCGAACAGGAAGAGTGGCTCCAAAGTTTCCATCTATAATCCATGAATCCTGATTCATAACTTCCTGCTGCAAGGATATAAACTCTTCACGCTCTCTCATAACCCAACCTGGTAACCAAAATAATTGATCTAAATGATACACCTCTTTATTTAAAACCCTACCTAGATGCTTTGAAAAGGTAGACTTTCCAGCCCCAGGGCACCCCACTACCATCACACGTTTCATATAGCTCCCTCCCCCATTGTAATAGTTTACCATATTGAAGGGTGTCAGACACCCTTCATCACTTTAGTGGGAGAACGCGTGCCAGACACCCTTTACTGAAGTAAAGGGTGTCTGGCACGCGTTGTTGCTTTACTTCAGTGCAGTGAATAACTATAATGGGTTCATGTTTAGATTAGGGGGGATCGTATGGATAGTCGTCATTTAAGGTATTTCGTAGAAGTGGCACGTGTTAAGAGTTTCACGAAAGCATCTCATTCGCTGAAACTTTCGCAGCCAGCTTTGAGTAAAATGATCCGAAACCTTGAAGAAGAATTAGACGTAACGCTAATTGACCGTTCAAAGAAACAAATTACATTGACAGATTCCGGAGAACTTGTTTACACCCAGGCTCAGCGTGTGCTTAGTATGATGGATGATTTAACGAGTTCCCTATATGATATGGTACACTTGAAAAAAGGTACGATTGAACTTGGCTTACCTCCGTTAATTGGAACGCTTTTCTTCCCTGAACTTATCGCCGGGTTTCGCCAAAGATTCCCAGGCATCTCTATAAAGATCACTGAATATGGCGCTAAAAAAATTGAAAAAATTCTTGAAGAAGGACATGTCGATGTGGCTGTAGCTGTTGCGCCTATAGATGAAACCGTATTTAAAGCTTACCCCTTCAATGAAGAAACAATGGATGTTGTATTACCAACTGACCATAAGTTAGCTAAGAAAGATTCAGTTGAGCTAGCAGAACTAGCTCATGAAAAGTTCATCTTGTTTCAAGAAGATTTCGCCATGCACGATATTATACAAACCTACTGCCAGTCTGTAGGATTTACACCTGAGATTGAGCTAGAGAGTTCTCAATGGGACTTTATTGTAGAAATGGTGAAAGCTCACATAGGAATTGCTATTATGCCTAAGTCCATATGTGAAAAGATTAATTCTACTGAAGTGAAAAATATTCCAGTAGTGAACCCATGCGTTCCGTGGACATTATCCATGATCGTCAAACGAGATCGCTACTTACCTTATGCAGCAAGGGAGTTTATACAATTTATCCATGAATCAAAACCATAACTTTTATTTATAATTCAAATAAGAAATATGTATTTTCATTATGAACATAGCCATCATATAATGAATACACGTCAACATCATGAAGAAAACAGCTCCCAACCTGTCTTTTTCATGAAAGGTTCTCCCAAACCTTTGACTCCCAAAAGCTTTCAAAATTAAAAGATCGTTCATGAAAAGAGCCCTTCCCAAGGCTCTTTTCGTATGTTCAGGGGGTGTAAGCATTTACAAAACGTTTCTAAAGCTTGTCTTACAGTTTTTACTCATCAATGTTTTTTTCTTTTTAGGAATAGCCGTCCAGCAGCTTACACAGTTTCCGATACCAGGAAGCATCTTTGGATTACTATTTCTTTTTATAGCTCTTTATTTTGGTTGGGTAAAATTAGAATGGGTAGATGAAGCCGGTAAATGGCTCTTGGCAGAACTTCTATTATTCTTCATTCCTGCAGCAGTTGGGATTGTTCAATATCCTGAAATGGCTGGGTGGAATGGATTCCAGATACTCATTATTATTATGATCAGCACTATCTTAGTGATGGGAATTACCGGCATTGTGGCGGATTTTCTTTCTAAACGAAGAAAGGAAGATTCAAATTGATTTACCTAATTGCAACAGTACTCATTTATATTGTGAGTAAACGTATATATAAACAATATCCAAAAGCATATTTAACACCATTACTTGTTGTTCCAGTTGTATTGGTGACCGCATTGGTCGTACTCGATATCCCTTTTCAGAACTACGAAAAAGGAACAAGTGTCATCAGTTACTTTTTAGGACCAGCGACAGTCGCGTTTGCAATACCTATTTATAAACACTTTGAGCTAATTAAGAAGTTTATGGTTGAGATCTTATCAAGCATCGTAGCTGGCTCTGTCGTAGCTGTGTTATCGTCCTTTTTCTTAGGGTATTTCATTCATTTAAGTGGAAGTTTTATGACAAGCATTATGCCTAGATCAATTACGACACCAATTGCAATGGAAGTTTCTAAAACAATCGGAGGAGTACCAGCATTAACAGCCGCTTTTGTTGTAGCAACCGGAATTATTGGATCGATTGTGGGCCCCCATGTCATAAGGTTGTTCTCCTTAAAATCCCCTGTTGCTCGCGGAGTTTCTTTCGGAGTGGCCGCGCATGGTGCAGGAACATCGAAAGCATTTGAATTTGGTGATCAGGAAGGAACGTTCTCAAGCCTTTCCATGATTATAGCAGCAGGTGTAACCCTTGTATGGGGGAACACATGGATTCCTCACTTCCAACATTTATTTATTCAATAACATCAAAAAAAAGGACCAGGGCGCTTTGATATGCACCCTGGTCCTTTTATTTATCCTTTAAACTACTTCTTCCCTGCCTTAAGATCGGCTGAGAATGATTTGAGAAGTCCCCACACCATAACAAGTAATATGATCGTGAGTGGTAATCCAGTAATAATCGTTGCGGCTTGCAGACCATCTACTCCACCTGACCACATTAGGATTGCTGCAATAGCTACCATTACAATACCCCATGCAAATTTGACGAAGAATGGCGGATTTAGACTACCATTGTGCGTCTGCATTCCAAGTACAAATGTAGCTGAGTCTGCTGAAGTAACGAAGAATGTAAGGATTAGTAAAACCGATACCCCAGACAGAATAAAGCTAAAGTTCATTTGTTCAAATACATAGAATAAAGCTGTCTCTAAGTTTTGACCTGCCACATCAATTCCCATGATATGATCGTAGTAAATACCTGCACTACCGAAGACGCCAAACCATAAAGCACAAACAATTGATGGTGCTATAATAACTGCTACAAGGAATTCTCTTACTGAACGACCTCTTGAAACACGGGCAATAAATGTACTAACAAACGGTGTCCAAGAAATCCACCATGCCCAGTAGAAGATTGTCCAGCCTTTTACCCAGTCATTATTCTCTTGTTGGAATGGAGAGAACCTAAGCCCCATACTAGGCAGGTTCTGTACATAGGATCCAAACGTAGCAGAGAACGTTTCCAACATAAACTGGGTTGGTCCAAGGAATAAAAAGGCAAAGAATAGGGTTACGGCTAAAATTAGGTTCGCATTACTTAAATAGCGAATTCCTTTTGATAAGCCACTTGCTGCTGATGTGATAAATAAAACAGTTGTTATGGCCATAATGATAAGCTGCACACCAAAATTATTTGGAACATCAAATAAGAAGTTCAAACCTCCATTAATTTGCGATGCACCTATACCAAGTGATATGGCTACTCCAAATAATGTTGCAAAAACAGCGATGATGTCGACTACCATCCCTATAGGGCCGTTTGCACGATCACCAATGACTGGTCGTAACGTAACACTCATTAACCCTGGCATGTCTTTCTTAAATTTATAATAAGCAAGTGCCAGAGCTACGATCGCGTAAATTGCCCAGGCATGAAAGCCCCAATGGAGATACGTATATCGTAAACCTACCTTTGCTGATTCAATAGTATTTGCCTCCCCAAAAGGAGGTGTCGAATAGTGAGATACCGGCTCTGAAACACCATAAAATAGTAGCCCGATTCCCATACCAGCACTAAAGAGCATAGCAAACCAAGTTGATGTACTATATTCTGGTTTTTCTCCTTCTTTCCCTAATTTAATCTTCCCGTATTTACTGAATGCGATAACAAGAGAAATGACAAAGAAGAACGTTGTGGCGAATTGATAGAACCATCCAAATTGATCAAGCACAAAACTTTTACCCGCACTCATGACATTGAACATTTGATCAGGTAATATAGCTCCCCATAGTACGAATGCGATACCTATTGATAATGAAATCCAAAACATTTTCGTGAAACTCTTCACGTGTTTTCCTCCTCTTTTTAATAGACGCCCCATTATTCTCCGGGCGCAGGAGAGTTTATGTAACTTAGAAACTCTTTGTCCTCTCCCATAGATTCTTTCTACTAATTAATCCCTTTTATTAATCTTTTTAAACCTCTACCTTACTAGAACACACTCCACCGCCTTATTCAGGGGAAAATGATAAAATATCCCTTTTTTCGACTCATTTCGCCCTTTCACTAGTTATTTATGTTACAATAATGCCCCAGAAAATTCAAATAAATATATGGAATAGGTGAACACCATGAGATTATCACGTTGGAGTTTCGACCGTAAGAATAGGATTCGCGGATATTTCGACAAATTTCCAAATTCCACGATCTATTTCAAAAGAATTAAACGATATTATAGTGTATACTCCTTGGACTGGTGTCAGGAAGATCCTATGGTTACAATGGAAGATCGTGAAGAGATGCAGCAACTTTTAAATAAAGAGATTGGCAGACTAGAAGCTTATGAAAACAGAAAATCGCGAGAACATTTATAAATATTCTCGCGATTTGGTATTTTAGCTTATAGTGCTCTGTTATCTGTAGACTGTGGAGTCTGAATAGTTGATGTAGTCGGAGCTGTTTGCTCTTCTTCGTATGAGTTTGTTAATTCTTCTTTTGCTTCCGCTGCTTTCTCACCTACATCTTTTAACTCTTCCCCTGTCTCTTTTACAGTAGAGACAATTTCTTCTGATTCTTCTTTCACATCTTGCATTTGTTTCGCTAAATCTTTACCTTGGTCATTAATAATGTTCTGGATTTGATTGACTGCTTCTTTTGTTGCTGAAGCAGTACGTTGGATGCGGTCCACTAGGTCATCTTTTGTTCCTTGTGGGTCTTCTTTTACTGTTGATACATAACTGCTTACAGAATCCTTCGTAGAGGAAGACTTCTCTTTAAGAGAGTTGCGTGTGTCACGATTCATAAGTGTAACCGCTCCACCTACTAGAGCTCCGATCGCCATATAAAATGTAACTTTACCTAATCCACTTTTTTGATTTGCCATATTCATTCTCCTTTGTGTAATTATTTATTTTTGGTTTGTGTGATCTAGTGCATCTTTCATTGCTTTTTTGCGCTTGGTTAAGAAATAACTAAACGCAATCGCTCCATATAGTCCGCGTAGGTTTTCTTCATTCACAACGGTTCTACCGTCTTTAGTATTCTTCTTTAACGAAGAAGTCATATCGACTAAGGAAGAGGTTAACTTTCTAGAAGACTCTCCAACATCGCCGATTATGTAAAACAAGGGACTAAGCGTGCGAATCTTTTCATTTACATCTGCTAACGTATCTTTACTTTGACCTAACACTTCTGCTGTTTGGTTCATTACTCCGTCTAATTGTTCAGGCAATTTCTTTACCGTTTCGTCTACGCCATTTAGTACATGAGCTAAGTTATTCAAGGTACGTGCTACAAAAATCGAAATAATAGCGAAAGCGATTCCGATAATGAGTACTCCAATTCCTACTAACGTCAAACTTACTCACCTTCTTTCCAATTTTAGTGTGTCTCTTGCTTGGTTATCTTCCACTTTTGATAAAGAGACAGAGCTGTCGTACCCCAATGATAAGCTTCCGTCATTTTAACGGAGTGGTCGGCTGTGTATGTCCTAAGCGTACTTGGGACCCCATCAATAGACCGATTTAGTTGAATAAGGGAAGAACCTAAACCATGTAAAGACTGAAAAACCGGTTGAAGGGCATCCGTTTTCTCCTTTACATCATCAACAATGAGATGCGTTTCCTGAACCATCTCTTCTGTTTCTTGTGTAATCCCATGAAGCTGTTGCTCCACTTCAGATAATGTGTTCCCTAAATCATTCATTGACCTTGAAACTGACGATAATAGTTTAGCAATGTAGATCGACAGTAGAGCAAATGAAATGGAAACGATTAGTATTCCAATATAAAGATAAATCATCTTCCCCGTCCTCCCTTCTCTACGTTTTACCACAACACAATCTAATCAAAACACATTCTTTACATCTTGACGATTAAAAAGTTTCCCAAAAGGGGAAGGAATGTACATAAACAGATAAAACGGGAGGGTTTTTCATTGAAATCAATCATTAGTTATGTAAAAGAGTTAAAGAACAAGTTTCAAGAAAATAATATCCCCATACTTGCTGCAGCACAAGCCTATTACTATTTATTAGCAATCGTTCCGCTACTTATACTAATGCTCTCTATTCTTCCTTACTTACAGATAGATCCTCAACAAGCTATTGAATTTATGGGAAGTATGATACCAGATGAGACGATGAGTATATTTAGAGAGCAGATCATCAGTTTAGTCGATTCCCCTAAGGGAGGGTTATTAACAGTTGGTATTATTGGTACGCTTTGGTCTGCATCCTCAGGAGTAATGGCATTCATTAATTCAGCGAATCTTGCATATGAAGTTGAGGAAACGAGATCTTTCATTAAGGTCCGTTTATTATCGATCGTCCTTACATTAGGTATGATTGTAGCCATTGCTGTAGCACTAGTACTGCCTGTGTTTGGTGATCTTATCATTCAAGGGATCAACCAAGCTTTAAATCTACCTGGACAATCCGTCATTATCTTCCAGCTTCTGAGATGGGCGATTGGGATTGTTGTAATGACAGGAATTTTAATGGCTTTATATCATTTTGCACCGAACAAAACCTATCCATTTAAACACATACTTCCAGGCGCTATGATCACTGCGATCTTATGGCAACTTATTTCCCTTGCTTTCTCCTTCTATGTTAGTAACTTTGGAAGCTATTCAGCCACTTACGGTAGCTTAGGAGGGATCATTATCTTATTATTATGGTTCTTCCTTACTGGACTTATCCTTATGATTGGCGCAGAAATAAACGTTCTTTACCATAAAAGACACGCAAAATCTTCCACCGATTCTACTTTTTCAGCATAAAAATAGCCCGGTCCTAAATCGTATACACACTTAGGGGTCGGGCTAGCTTTTTTCTAAATTACCTTGCTGTCTATATTCACTTATACTTCCGGACATTTATAACACTCATCTGACTGAAATGTAATATTCTCAATCGCAAAGGGTGTCTTTCCATCTAGTGCAAGAAATGTCGCAATAGATAAAAGAGCCAAATCAAGCTCAAACCCTGCCATAAGACTGTTGCCCAAAAATCCAATCATTAATTTTAGTTGTGTAATAGAAAGTAACATAATTACTGCAATGATGGATGCAGTAATTCGAACTTTAAACCCAATCATTAGCAAGAGCCCCCCTGCTACTTCTATAATACCAAATGAATATAACAAAGACATGGGGATCGTTACTGTTTCAAGAGCAACAGATGTGTTTCCCATTCCTATTTTAAATTTCGTAAGGCCATGTATGAAGACTGTAAACCCTAAAAAGAGGCGTAACAGTAAAATGCCAAATTGATGTCGTTTCTGGTTCATTCCTATCATCCTTTCTATAATCAGACATACTTCTCTCACTTGAAGTTACTTTATGTAACTAATTATAATCATGTAACCTTAATACGACAAGTAATTTGTTTACGGTATGCAATCAGGTTACGGAAGAACAAAAGTTATGTTACACTAAAAAGGAAGGAGAGATCGACTGTGGAAGACTCTAGTTTATGTCCAAAGTTTGAAAAAGCTGTCGGGATCATTAGTCAGCGGTGGAATGCACTTATTATATATCAATTATTATCCGGTCCTCAGCGAAACCATGAGATTAAAGACGCAATTGGAATTAGCGGCCGCTTATTATCTGAGCGACTAAAAGATTTAGAAGCCGAAGACATCATTCACCGAGAAGTTTACGCCGAAACACCTGTAAGGATCGAATATTCCTTAACAGATAAAGGACATTCTCTTAAACCATTAATGAAAGATATTAAAGCATGGGCAGATGAATGGATTGATAACCCTACTCACAAACGTTGTTAGTCCTAATCCTCCCTTTTTACTTATGCAAATTAAAAGAAGAGGTCGAAATCCTAGTTTAGGATTTCGACCTCTTTTTTTGTTCAACTATAGAGGAGTTCCTCTTATTGGTTATAGGATTGCTTACGTGCAAAGACTGCTGTACCAGCTAGCATCGCTAACACAGATAGGATAATCCAAGTGAAGTTGTTTGACTGCTCTGCTCCACCCATTCCCGTATCTGGCATTTCTGAAGGCATTTCAGAACTAAATTTCTCTGGGTGTTGATTTACGAACCCTGATGATAAAGCTTTTGCTGCTCCGAACATGTGGCCATAAGATTCACGAAGTGTTTCATAAGCCATATCATAATCTTCTTGTGCATACTGATCAAACGTAGTAATCAAGTAGTCAACGTGGCTCTGTAGATTCTTTGCTAGAGTTTCAGATTTCAACTCTCCTTCTGTTGCTTTCTCTAGGAACATGGAGAAATCCTGACGATACTGATCAAGAGCTTCTAATGCTTTTTGTTTCATCTCCTCATCATCAGCACCGGTAGCTTTTACATAGTCTACAAAGTGGCCGATATGGTTCGTCCACATTTTCTTAAACTCCTGACCTGCTTCTTCACCATAAATGGAGCTAATGGCTGCTGCAAGATCATCTGTGTTATGGCTTAAAGCTTGTGTAGATGCTTTGAAGTCTTCTGATCCATCAATACCATTTTGCATAGCCATCATAGCCAAACCTGCGTGTTCGCTCATGAGATGGTTTAAGTTTGAGCGCAAATCAGCCGCTGGTGTTACAGCCTTCGTCTCATTGAATTGATCCGGGAACTGATCGACAATTGCACTCGTTAGTCCTTTACTTACTCCGTACATGTGTTCAATCGCTTTACGTTCATATTCGTAAGCTTTTTCATAATCGCCAGCTACGTAGCTATCAAAAGCTCCGATAAGTTGGTTAACATGCATCTGTAGTCCATCTGCAAGTTTTCCTGCTTTCAAGCGTTCATCTGTTGCATTTTCTAAGAACTGGGAGAAGTCTTTGCGGTATTCAGTTAATTCCTGAAGAGCTGCTTCTTTAGCTTCAGCGTCTTCGTTGCCTGTAGCTTTTACATAATCAACGAAGTAACCAATATGATCTGACCAAATCTGTTTAAATTGTTTACCTGCTTCTTCACCATACACAGAAGCAATCGCTTTTGATAAACCTTCTGTATTACTGCTAAGGGCATTTGCCGATGCCTCAAAATCCTCTGCCCCTTCAGCCCCTTTTCTCATCGTTTCAACAGCCAGGTAAGCGTGCTCACTTAAAAGGCGATCCAAGGAAGCACGTAATTCAACAGCTTCTGTCGTGACAGTTGGTTTTGCTGAGCTGTGATCATCCGCGCTCACAATACTTGCTGTTGTCGGAAGTAATAAAGAGAAACTTAAAGGTACAGTTACAAGTGCTTTTTTCATGTTCATGGAAAGATCCACTCCTCTTTGTTTTTGTTTATTCACTAAGCTATCGAGGAGGATCTTTATTTGGATCACCATTTTTTTAAAAAATTTATAATGCCCCTTCAAAGAGTGGAGCCAGGACTGTATAGATGGAGATCACGAACACAACATAAAACGTTTTGGAGCCAATCCTTCCCTTAAGAAGTTCATGACTCTCCCCTTTACTTCGATGTGTAATAATCGAATAGAGACAAAACAAAGATAAAGAGATTCCAAACCAAACTTTCCCTATATTACCCATATAAGAAATACCAGCTTGTTCATAAGCAAAACTAAGACCATATTCACTTATAAAAAATCCGATCACAATAAATACCAATAGTTCTGCTATAGTAACCAAATACCCTTTCAATACTTTCAACATGAAAACCTCCCCCATTTCTCCTTTCAGCTTAACACTTATTCCATTTAATTCCAAAAAAGACCTGAACCAATTTTGGTCCAGGTCTTCTTTTCTTTATAGCTTCGAGGACAAAACGATGTCTCCTTGAGGTGTTTCACTTGTTGCGTCAGGCTCTTTCGTAATGGCGATTGTGTCAAAATCCCCTTGATCTTTTAGGTTCTCTAGTGAAAATGCTACAGCTCCTTCACCATTTTGATTGGTCACAAAGCTACCTGCTCTGTATGGGGTCTTTCCATTGATTAGCCATACTTGATAAACTTCTTCTCCTTGTAACTGCTTCAGCTGTTCCGCTTCTACAACAAGCGTCATATCTTCTTGTTGTTTAATTATAGAGGCAGAGGCAGATCCTTCTTGCTGCCCAGATAACGTGACTTTATTCGTTACCTCGTCTATGCTGTCCACCACAGTACCGGTATCTTTATCCTCTTCATTGAATAGAGTGTAAACATTTCCTGACACGGATAATAGTAATCCAGCTGCTAATAACGCTGTCCATGGTTTTCTAGCACGCTTCTCTTGTTTGCGAGTCGTGAGCGATGCTCCTTTATCGTCTTCATAAGATTGTTCCAATTCATCACGTACAGAATCCGCTTCCGTTTGTTCTTCCTCAAACACACTCTTAAGCACCCTGTTCTTCATGCCTTCAGGTGGTTCTACTGGCTCTGCAGCGTATGGAAGGTCTTCCATAATGCTGCCCATCTCTTCAACTTCTTCACGACATTCAGAGCATTCTTTCAAATGATCTTCAAATGCTCGTTTTTCTTCTTCATTAAGCTCGCCGCTTATATAATCAATTAGACGATCACATTGTTCAGGCATCACTCACACCCCCTTTCTCTTCGATGATGGCCAGTTCTTTTTTCAGACGTTTTAAAGCTAACCTAATTCGACTCTTTACCGTCCCTAAAGATATATCTAAATGTTCAGCGATCCGCTGCTGTGTCAATCCTTTAAAATAAAATAGCATGACGATTTTCTTTTGTTCTTTGGGAAGATGCTTCATAGCTTCCCTAATCATACTCCCTCTTTCCTTCCATTCCACGAGATCCTCAACAGAAGGTTCTTTCTCATTTGGTGCATCCCACTCTTCATCTAATGCATAGTTTTGATTTTCCTTTTTACGTAACACATCAATCGCTGTATACCTGGCAATCGTAATAATCCATGATGAAAATTTCCCTTTTGTTTCATCATATGTTGCCTTTTGAGTCCATATTTTTATGAACACTTCTTGCATAACTTCCTCTGACATCTCCTTTTGCCCACATGTCTTATAGGCAAAGGAGTAAAGCAACTTCTCGTATTTATCATAAATCTTCTCAAGCGCATGTTTATCGCCTGTTAAGACCTTTTGATAAAGATCATAGTCCCGCTCCTTCATACCATTCTCCTTTTACGATCAATAATACCAATATCATAGCATACTAAGGGGAGGCAATGAGAACTCGACAAGATGGGAGTTATAAAGAAATCGTTCTGTGTGCCTTTTTAGATCACCTTTAAACGTAAAAAAAAGCCACCACTATGGTGACTTTAATGTTGAAACTATTAAACTCAAGTATTTTATTTATTTAATACTTCTAATAACACTTCTAAATTATGATTCATTAAGCTAAAGTAATCCTCACCTGCATTAAGGTCATCTTCAGTAAGAACCGATAAATTGTGGATTCGTTTTATGTCAGCGTCGATTTCTTTTTGAATAACAGACGCAACTTTTGGTGTAACGTTTTGTTCGAAAAGAATGTTATCAATGTTATTTTTTTGTGATTTTTTTATAATACTTTCTAATTGCTTCTGAGATGGCTCATTGGTTGGAGACAACCCTGAAATAGCTATCTGCTCGAGCCCATATGCTTTTTCCCAATAGCCATACGCTGCGTGTGAAACAAGAATTTTGTTTGATTCAGCTGCTTCAAGTTTTGAATGGAATGTTTGATCTAATTCCATTAAATCCTGCTTTAATTGATCAAAGTTTTTTTCAAAATCTTCTTTAGCCTCCGGATTTAATTCTACCAGTTGATCTTTAATATTCTCTGCTAACGTAATAGCTCGAACAGGATCTAGCCAAACATGCGGATCCTGATCACCATGGTTATGACCAACATGTTCTTCTGATTGGTCATTATGACTCCCACTCTCATTAGCTTCTTCTTCATGAGCGTGGTCCTCATGGGATTCTTCTCCTTCTTCATGAGCATGGTCCTCGTGAGATTCTTTTCCTTCTTCATGAGCGTGATCCTCGTGAGATTCTTCTCCTTCTTCATGAGCGTGGTCCTCGTGAGGTTCTTCCCCTTCTTCATGAGCGTGGTCTTCGTGGGATTCTTCTTCCCCCTCGTCCGAGTGATCATGGACATGGGTTAATAGCTCAACACCTTCTGAAGCTTCTAGAATTTCAACGCCTTCTCCTCCGATTGCTTCAGAGATTTTCGTCGCATAGGCTTCTAAGTTTGCCCCGTTATAAATAAATGCGTCGGCTTCAGCAAGTTCGACCATCATTTTGGTAGTAGGCTCAAATGTATGTGGGTTAGCCCCTGCCGGTAAAATAGACTCCACTTCAACGTGTTCTCCACCAATTCGCTCAGCAAAATCTTGCAATGGGAATAACGTCGTATAGATTGTTAGTTTATTAGATTCTTCTGATGCAAGGCTAGATGCGCTCTGATCTTCTGCATTTCCACAAGCTACAAGCCCGAGCAACAGTAAAATCGAGCCCAACATTAGAATTCGTATTTTCATCATTGTCCCCTCCAAATGAGTTATGTATAAGTACAAAACACATTCTATCGTAACGATTACGTTTTGTAAATAGTAATCGTTACGTTTTATTCACCAAAAAAAGACAGGGTCTTTATCCAAAAGACCCTGTTTAATGACATGCTGGGCACTTACCATACACTTCAAACTTATGATTTTCAATTTGGTGATCCGGTAAAGATAATGCTACATCTTCAACAGGACACAAATGAATAGCGCTAGTTTTCCCACAAGTTGTACAAATAAAATGGTGGTGGTGATCACTTGTATCACAATGGAAACGAAATTGTTTTTCACCGTCAAAAGTCGTCGTTTCCAAAATGCCAATATCAGCTAGTGTATATAGATTTCGGTAAACCGTATCATAACTCGCACCAGGAAAATCCTCACTGAATTCTTCCCATAACTGCTTCACAGAAACATAAATATCATCGTGTTGATCTAGCAAAGTCAATAGTCTCTCTCGCTGTTTCGTATGCTTGTAACCATGCTCTTTTAAAACCTTTAATGCTCTAGTGGAATTCATTCTATCATTCCTTTATCTGTCTTCTTCTTACATTATAGTAAATCTAACGCTTTCTGTACATTTTTTAAGAATTTACTCTGCAGTAGAACAGGGATTACAATATTCCTCATCTCATTTACTGTAGTTACACACACCCATTCAAGCAGTTTACATGTAAAACTCTTAAAAAAAGGTATACACATCGATTAGATTTAATAGTATAGTATTAAATGATAATGATTACGATCTAGGAGGTGTTTGATCTACATGATTTCTCAAAAATTCTCAACATTGATAGGATACATATTGTTACTTTTATTTTTCACTCTCTTTTTATTCGGTGATTTGTTCCCGATTCCTGAAAGATTCTCACCGTCTGAAAATATATTAAATGTGAATACGATTTTCTTGAGTATTGTGTTAGAAGCTATTCCGTTTATTCTGTTAGGGGTATTTGTCTCGTCCCTTATTCAACTCTTTGTGAAAGAAGAGCATCTAAACCGATTTATTCCTCGCAATCCAATACTTGCCCTTGCACCAGCAGTCGCAATTGGCGTAATTTTCCCTGTTTGCGAGTGCGCAATCGTACCTATTGTCAGAAGACTAATTGCTAAAGGGATGCCCATGCATGTCGGGATGGTCGTTCTTGTTTCCGCTCCCGTCTTAAACCCAATTGTGTACCTGTCTACCTACCATGCTTTTCAGTCCACCCCTTCTATTGCTTACGCCAGGATGGGACTAGCCTTTGTAATCGCACTGCTTATTGGTTTGTTGATGTACCTTTTGTATGAGCGTGCCAATCCTTTAAAAGAAAATAAAAGTAAAGTTGAACACCACCACCACTCAAGGAACCGATTCAAAGAAATGTTTGATCATGCTAGTGATGAATTTTTTGATATGGGGAAGTTTTTAATAATCGGGGCATTCTTAGCAGCCCTTGTGCAAACTTTTATGGACCGGGATACTCTGGCTGCCATAGGTAACGGAGTATATACAGGACCAGCTGCAATGATGGGAATGGCGTATATTTTATCCTTATGTTCTGAAGCAGATGCATTTGTAGCCTCTTCGTTTCAGTCATTTGCGACTCCAGCCTCTTTGCTAGCCTTTCTTGTGTACGGTCCTATGATAGACTTAAAGAATACAATCCTTCTCTTCGCCTATTTCAGAGCGAGATTTGTAGCTTCACTCGTATTCGTAATAACGTTAACTACCTTTAGCATCATTATGATCTACCAAAACTTCTTTTAAGGAGGCTAATCTTTATGAAACGTCACCATCATATTTTTATTAGAAGTGTGATTTTACTCGGCTTTACGTTACTACTATTTAAATTAATGGTTACAGGCAATATTTATAATTACATCGCTCCTAAAATGCTTCCTTACTTTTATTTCGCTTTAATCGTTTTTATGATCCTTGGTGGTAGGCAATTTTTGAGAGGAGACCGGGAAAAAGAAGCAGCATGCGGATGCAATCATGAGCATACTTATTCAACGTCAACAATTAAATCTTTAAGTATCTACCTGTTATTTATTATTCCTGTAATAAGTGGATTTTTATTTTCAGAACATACCCTGGGGGCTTCTGTCGCTAAGAAAAAAGGGTATCAGTTTGCTCAAATAGAAGAAACAACAGAATCTAGAGTTGAAGTCCCAACTGAGAACAATCAGCAAGAGGGCGTGAAACAACCAGAAGTTCCAGCTGAACCAGACGAAACATCTCTAGAAAATAGCGTAATTACGCCCAAAGACATGTATCCAGACCGATACAAAGAAATGAGTACAGAAGAGAAGATCGTGTTAAATGACGATAATTATATCAGTACGATTAACCTTTTAGAGGAAGAACCTGAAACATTTGCAGGTAAATCGATTGTGATTCGAGGATTTGTATACAGGGAACCTAATTTCCCCTCTTCAAGAATTGTTGTAGGCCGTTTTGGAGTAAGCTGTTGTGTAGCCGATGCTGGTATCTATGGCATTATGGCAGAAGGAAAGCAAGTCCTTAATTACAATGAAGATACATGGATTGAAGTGCATGGAACCGTTCAAACGGCTATGTTCAATGACTGGCAATTGCCTATTATCGAACTCTCCTCAATCCATGAGATCAAGAAACCTAAGCAAACTTATGTTTACGAAGATATTGATTACAGTAATTTAGAACAATAAAAGAAGCCTTGGAAGTAATCTTCCAAGGCTTTTATTATCTCATCACCCCTCCACCTGATATCTTTAATGACTCTCCTACAATATTCTCTGAAGCTTCAGTAAGTAAGAAAAGAATTGAGTTGGCTACTTCTTCAGGTTGAGTTATACGTCCTGAAGGTAACCCTTGTTCTGCGAACTCCAACTGTTCCTCAAAACCTCTTCCTTCCCGTTCACCTATAGAAGCAATGGAGTTCCTCCCCATTTCTGTATCAACGAAACCAGGACACACAGCGTTCACTCGTATCTTATGTTGAATCGCTTCATGAGCAAACGATTGAGTAAAAGCAGTTATTGCAAATTTCGACCCACTATAAGCTGTATTTCCGTAGGTACCTCTTAAACCAGATAAAGAGGAAAGGTTCACAATGGCCCCTTTTTGATGTTGTTTCATTTCTTGATATACCGATTGTGTAAATAAAACGGTGGAGAAGAAATTTAGTTCTATCGTTGAACGAAGCTCTTCTTCTGAAAGATCTTCCAAGGCTCCACCACCTGTTTTTCCAGCTGAATTAACAAGCCCATATACAGGTCCAATTTCCTTAATAGCCTCACGAACAATTCGTTCCCTATCTTCTTCTTTATTTATATCAGCTGATACACTTAATACATGAGCACGACCATCGAGTGCGATGCATTCATCTTTCAGTTGATAGAGCTTTTCAGAATCTCGTCCTGTAATTGTAATCGTAGCACCAGCTTGTACCGCTGCTTTTGCTGTCTCATATCCGATCCCACCTGTAGCTCCTGTAATAATAATATGCTTCCCTAGCAAGGCGTCTTCTGCGAATATGGCCATACTTCCCCTCCTCGTTCTTTTATCTACCTTTTATCCTATTTATCGAATGATTAAACGCTTGGCTTACTAAACAATCGGAACGATCCCATTCACACAATGCCAAACAAAAAAAGCTGTCTCTAAAGTGTGCACAGCTTTAGAGACAGCTCTGGTTAATATGAATAAAGGTACTTCTTCTCATGTGGAGAGGAAGTTGAGGAGGGCAGCATCAATTCTTGATCCATTGAGACAATTTGAAATGAATAACGTTCGTAGCTTCCTAATTCTTTGAGTTCATTCACAAAGCATTTGGCGGCTCCAAAATCATTAAAAACGAGATCCTGGTTGTCAGTACTCTGAAATGTAATCTTCGTCATCTGATTATAATATGCAATAACTTTGAATCTCATGGGAAGTCGCCTCCTCAAAGGTGAACGTTTTCTACCTTTTCATCTATTATCCGCCAAAATTTCTGAAAATTCAATACGGATATCAATATTCTTAGAGACTTAATACAATCAGACATAATTCGACAAAGTTCTTTTTCAGCCAAATCCTTTATCTAGGGGCATTAATTTCGTTTACTCTGCCTTCCTCCAACTGTGATTTCCCATACACTGCCCATCCACCTATAGCCGCCACTCCTACGAAGGTGATACCCGCTACTATGCCTAATGTGGTAGGTGAATAATAAGTCAGCAGTAATCCGGCCCCAAACATAGACAGACCCATAACGACATTAGTTACCATATCAAACAAAGAATAAACAGCACTTTGGTGTTGACTAGATAATTGTTTCATAACCATTGTGTCCATCGCACCTTTCCCCACACCTCCACTTAAAGAAACAAGAATAAAGAGGAAGATGGCATAATAAAACCCGTTAACCTGGCTAAGGAACACTTGGAAAATCCCTTCAGTCAAAATCGCCCCCACTGCAACAGGCATTAGATATTTAAATCGCGCTACCGGCACCCACATACTTAATACAAGCCCAACGCCTAAGGCTCCATAAAATACACCTATCCCTACATCTCCCATTTGGAATCTCTGATAAGCGTACACACTAATAAGAACATTAAATATACCATCTGCCATTGATATGCAAGCGTCTATGAAAAATATCCTACGTAATAGTGGATGTCTCATAGTAATCTCCCAGCCTTTTTGAATAACAGCAGGAACGGCTTTTATCGATGACCTAAACTTCGACTTCTCTTCATAAACTTGCAACAGAATTAAAGCAGCAAAAAGGAATGTAAATGCATTTACAACGAATACAAGTTGTGGACTGAACAGATATGAAACAACCCCTCCCCCTGCAGAACCTAAAATAAGAACAATCCCTAACAAAACTTGTTCTAACTTATTTACGTTTAACATGTCGTCTCGTTTAATATGACGTGACAAATATGTACGTCGAACGGGCTGGTAAACTGCTTCTGAAGCAGCTAACAGAAATAAAATGGTATAGACGATCCAAAGATCTTGACGACTTTCGACCAATAAGAGAGAAAGTGCAAAGAATATACGCACTATGTCTGTGCCCACCATAATTCTCCTTAACGAAACCACTGTAGCAAGCCATGCCCCAACCGGTGAGAAAAATAAATAAGGGACAATACGGATCGCTAGCGCCCCACCCACGGCGACTCCTGACCCTGTAATTGTCAAAACCATTGTTAAAACAGCCACTTGATTAAATCGATCACCAATTCCATTAATAATTCCTGCAGCAAATAATTTTCTATAAGGAGAATGAGATGTTGAAATCATAAAATTACCTCCTCACCTTATTAATTAGATATTCATCAAATTAGTTAAGTGTAAACAATCTCTAGCATTTAAGTAGGCTTTATCCTATATAAGATCTTTATAGCCAAACTGATTAGATACTAATCAAATTAGTTATCTAAAAGAAAGAGTGTCTAACTGACACTCTTAAAATTCTATCGGCCACATTTCTTTAGGGTTAAGTTCATACTGGTTGTTTTCTCTATACATAAAATGATTCATCACCCATTCACGGCGAATGGTTGCGTAGTCTTCATGATACTGCTTAATGTACTCATTTATTTCTTTTTCCTCATACAGTTTCCCTGTCTCTATACCTCTAATCATATAAGACAGTACGACGAGCTTCTTCTTCCTTTGACTTGGAATTTGCTTAAGCGTACCATCTGTCGCAAAGAAGTTTTTCACAATTGATAACTTATCTTTATCTTCTACACTCATTTCAGGACGCACATTTGTCACCTCCCCAAGTTGTAAAATAGCGTTAGCACTATATTCCAATTTCTTTTGATCTAAGTAAAAATAGATCGTATTCTTATCTCTTCTTTGATACACAATCCCAATTTGTTTCAATTTCGCTACGTGATGAGTAATCGTTGGTGGTTTTAAGCCTAACTTGTTGGCAATTGCCTGACCATGGAGTGGGCCTTGTTTAAGAAGTGAAATAATACGAATTCTTGTTGGATCCCCCACCACTTTATGAAAGTTGACCACTTTGTCTAATTGCATTTACAGACCTCCAAATTCGATGAATATCTAATTAGATAGTAAACTAAACTCCAAGTTTTGTAAATGGGAAATACGTTTTTCATTCTCGAAACGAAAAAACGGGTAACGAGTAGGATGACATAAAAAAAGGAAAGCCATTGGCTTACCTTTATCCCTGAATTAATCGTTTACTTAGCAAATCTCGCAATCACTTGTTCTAACTGACTTGCAACAGATCGTTCTCCTTTTGCAATATCAGCATTGGTTAGGCGTGTACGAACATGACTCTCGTCAGCGTCAAGTGCTTCTGCTAATAAACCTCCTAAACCTTTAGCACGGCGGTCTACTTCTAGAAGAAGTTCTACACCGTCTTCTTGTGGGAAGAATACTACTTCTAACTCATCAAGATCGCCGCGGAAACGTCCTCCTGGCAAGAACTCAAATTCTTGTACAATTTGACGGTGACGCGCCTCTTCCATCTCTACTTTACGTAAAGAGAACCCAAGCTCATGTTGAAGAGCCGTTAAAATGGTCTGGACAGATTCAGATGGATCCACATGAATAAAATCACGGTCCTGAGGATCTAAAGCCATTGGAATATCAAGACCTGTCTGGAACCAGATCGGAAGGCGCCCAAAACTTGCAGGAGTATTTAAAGGAAGCTTAAAGGAGAAATCAATTTCTTTGTCCTCTCCTTCCTTCAATGTAAAGGATTCTGTGATGTTGAAGCTGTGAATAATCTCTTCTTCACGTACTTTTCGATCATCCTTTTCTTTCACAACTTCTGTCATTAAAAACAAATTGATGCGATCAATTTGTTGCTCTGCATTTCCGCCTTTCATCACAACCTTACCTCGCACCTCTTCACCAGCTGAAAAGCGTTCTTTCTCTAACTGTGTATCTACTTTCGCAGCCCCTACACCAATACTCGCCATAATCTTTTTAAACATCGTTATCATTCCTTTCTTCTTTATTGCTTCATACCTTTTATACGTTTCATTATTTCAATATGTTTCATCAATTACTAAGATATTTTTATTTTAACATTCATAAAGATGTAAGGTCACAAAAAAAAGGTGAACATATGTCCACCTGTATGAATGTTTACAAAAATAGTATACCAAACACTGTTGCAGCTATTAGGCCAATTATGACTGGAAGAAAGTTTCTCCGTACAAGTTCCATTACTGAGACACCACAAAAACCAGCAATTGCAATGACGGATGACCAAGCTATAATCGTTCCTCCACCAGTCCAAATTGATCCCATTTGACCGATGGCCGCAAGTGTTCCTGCATCCAATCCTGAAGAAGCCATCGCTCCTGCAAGAGCCCCCGTTAGAGGTAAACCGGAAAACCCTGATCCATCAAGCCCCGTTATAATTCCAATTAACAGGATACTAAAAGCTACTAGAATCGAGCTTTGAGGCAAAATATCCTGACTTGATTGTACAAGATCAAACAAAAATGCTGGAGGCGAAGCATCACCAAGAGACAATATAGTACCAGAAAAGTCTGAGCTTCCTAAAAAGAAAAATCCAGCAATCGGAATAACAGGTCCCATAGCCTTAAATGCAAATACAAACCCATCTGTTATATGCTCAGTAATATAGTCAAGTGAATGGTGACGTCCAAAGGCTACAGTCGCTAGTAAAAGTAGGATAACAGCTACTCCGCCAATAAAAGCCGCGCCGTCTCCTCCTTCTAATCCTCCCATTCGCCCTGAATTCAATTTCGTTGTAATCATGAAGACCATCACGCCTAGCATAGATAAAGGAACCAGTACAGCAAATAGTTTACTCCACATACCTATTTCGTTGCTCTTTGCTTCCCTTGTCGATTCAGTCCCTGCCCCTAAGCCTTGCAAAGATCGCAATTCTACTTCGTTTCGCTGATCAAGTGGCGATCTTATGCTAGAACGGTAGAATAAATATGTCATACCTAGAGCAATCACACCTGTAATAATCGATAATATAAACGCTTTGTCTACGACTTCGCTTGTTTCTATACCTGCTGAGGCTGCTGAGAGTCCAGGTGCAACTTGCATAATGTAATCAGATGACAGGGCCATCCCCTGCCCTGCAAGAGCAACAGCCATGGCTGCTAACATAGCAGGTAATCCAGCTCGAACGGCAGCAGGTACTAGAAGGGCACAGATTAAAGGAACTGCTGGTGTTGGCCAGAAGAATAAAGATATAACATAAGTAACAGCTGCTAACACGAAGTAAGCGATGTGCCCATTTGTCATGACTTTTTGAATCGGGGTAATCATCCTTCGATCAGCCCCTAAATCACTTAATGCCTGCAGTAAAGCAACCATAAACGTAATAATTAAGAAGATATTAAATAGCTCTTTCGCTGCTACAAGATTTGCATTAAAGACAGACGTAAAGCCACCTATTATCCCCCCCTTATATACCCAGGCAATTAAAAACGTACCAAGTAGAGTCGGTAACACAACCCCTTTTCTTAACATCATCGTGGCAATGATAACGATCGTTATGATCCCATACATCCAATGCGTAACGGTTAATTCCACTTCAGGATCACCACCCTTTTCTTCTACACATTCTGTGTGTGCTATTACACTATGCACGAATGCCCAGAGTGGTGTGTGATCCTATAAAAGCATTAGAAAAAGGCTGTGCAAATGCACAGCCTTTTTCTTCTTTGTCTCTATATATCGTCGTCTCTTTTTAGCCAATCCAAACGTGTTTTCTCTAGTTATCTCTTTTTCTTGGAAAGGTGAGCTCACTCTTACCAAAAGTGATGACCCACCTAAACGGCCTATGTGGGTAAGATCAAGTATTCAATTGAGTATGTTTCCCCGATCGGTCCTTACGAATCGTTGATGGTGGTTTTCGAAAGAACCCTATACTCAAATCAAATCAGGTAATTGAAATCATTAAATAAGTAACTCTCTATTTACCTCTCATTGATCTTGTTTATAATGTATCAGTTTATTCCTTTTAATTCAAAATAAAAATGGTACTTTAGACCAATTCTTACCCCCTTTAAGACATTTAGAAGAGCATTTCAAACAAAAAAAAAGACCATTTAATGCAATATTTAATAAAAAATTGACATATGTCCTAGACGGATTAAAAATTTTTGAGTATAAGGAGTACATTTCTACACAAAAGGATCTGTAAAGTTTAATGTTGTTATTTTTTAGAACACGCTTCTTCTAAAAAATAAGACAGTAATTTTGAAGACTCGAAGCCGCGACACTTCATTGTGTATGGGGCCGTTACGTTTATTGGATGAACAGCCCCTCATCATGGTTGCATTAAAGCCCCACTTACTAGATGTGGCTCGCTACCGTCTCTCCCCACCTTACGCTCCATAAAAGTTGACGGGAGCGTATCTCTATTCATAGCAAAACGTAATCATCTTGAATTCAAGTCTTCCATAAAAGTGAGCTTATATAGAAAAACCAAAAAGCCCGTCTGATCACAACGAGCTTTAAACCATTACAAAAAGTCATTCATCATATTTTGAATGCGTTGAATGTTTTGCTTTGATATTTGAGCTGGCTCTTCATATCCATGAAAGAAAACCAAATAACTTTTCCCTGATGTTTGAATCCTCGAAATTCGTTCTAAATTGATGATGAAAGACCTGTGAGACTGGACGAATTTGTTATCTAAATACTCCATGAAATATTCAAGTGTTTCAGGGGAGGAATACTGTTCATAAGACGTATGTATAACTGCTTTTCTGTCACTTTTCTCTATAAATAAAATGTCATCCACCTGGACATAGTACAGTGAACGATTAAAGCGGATCGGGATTCGTTGATATTCCTTTGATTTCGTTTCTTGCTTTTCAGTATTAAGCTGGCGCAATACTTTCTTTGCCCTTTCTAAAGATAGGAGCAAACGGTTCATTTGAATAGGCTTCATAACATAATCAACCGCATTTAAATTAAAAGCCTCTACCGCAAATGTGTCGTACGCTGTAGTAAAAATAAACTGAAGGTCTGCATTTACTTCTTTACAAGCTCGGATTGCTTCATTTCCCTTTTGTTTTGGCATTTCAATGTCACATAGAACTAGGTCAGGTTCAGAGACAATCACTTTCTCAACAAGCTGTTCCCCGTCTGTTGCTTCATCGATGATTTCAAATGCATCACCAGCAATCTTCTCAACCATTTGCCTTAGCAACTTACGCGAGGCATCTTGATCATCGGCTATTAATACTCGATACTTCATTCTTCACATCATCCTAATAAGACTAGTTTCCTAATAATTAGTATACGATAAAGCTACCATTTTGTTTAGGTAAATACAAAAATTTAATGAAGATAAATAAACGACGACATATAACTAATTCACGAAAAAAAGCAGCTGAGGTAGACTACTCAGCTGCTTTTCCTTTAATCAGATTGTTTAAATAAATTAGTTTCAACCATTTTCATAAACTTCCCTACTTGAATCGGCTTCGTCAAATAATCGTCAAACCCAGCCGCTAATCCTTTCTCAATGTCTCGAGGCATAGCGTTTGCACTAATGGCTATTACAGGAATATCACGCGTTTCATGCATGTCCTTTAGACGCGAGAGAACGGTGAAACCATCTATACCTGGTAAATTAAGATCAATTAATATAAGGTTAGGCTCATGAGCTTGTGCTAGATCAATTCCCATCTCACCTGTAGTAGATGAAATTAATTCAATTTGCTCGTATGTTTCCATTATGCGCCTGACTAAATTTAAGTTAGCCGGGTTGTCTTCTATATACAACACTTTTTTCTGTTCTGCAAACTGTATTGGAACGTTATCTCGTTGATCATACCATTGACCTGATAAACGATCAGGTTTATTCACAAGCGGAAGTTCAATCCAAAAGGTACTCCCTTTACCTGATTCACTTGTTAAAGAAATTGAACCATCCATTAAGGATACTAGCTGCTTCGATAACGTTAATCCAATCCCAGTCCCTTCTACAATATCATTACTTGGAACGCGAGTGAACGGCTCGAAAATACTGTCCATTTCCTCCTCACCAATTCCAATACCTGTATCTATAACTGAGAAAGAAACCTTATCATTGTGAACATGACAAGTGAATGTAATTTCTCCACCTTCATGATTATACTTTACAGCGTTTGACATTAAATTTAGAAGAACTTGCTTTAGTCTTGTTCGATCAGCAAACACAAATTGGTTGTGACAAGCACTTTCTTCTACGATGAGTTTAATATCCCGCTTTTTAGCAAGTGGCTGTGTGATGCTAACAACTTCATTAATCACAGGTGAAACCTCGACTGGCTCAATGGAAATCGACATCTTACCTGACTCCACTCGAGCTAAATCTAAGATATCATTGATAATGGTTAACAAATGATTTCCTGCTTTTATAATTTCCTCAACACTCTCATCTTGAGTAGGGCTCAACTGATGATCACTGTCATATTGTAAAAGCTGAGCAAATCCTAATATTGCATTCATAGGCGTTCTCAATTCATGACTCATACTAGATAAGAAATCCGATTTAGCTTGACTTGCACGCTCGGCTTCTTCTTTTGCATCCCGGAGAGATTTCTCCATTTCCTTTAATGGGGTGATATCTCGAGCGGTTAAGACAAAATGTTGAAATTCACCAGATGATTCAATAATCGGAGCAATCCTCCCTTGGAACCACCTCGTGCCAGTTAAAGTCTCAATAACATATTCAATATTTTCTGCTTTCCCTGTTTCGTTTACGTAGTCGATCGTTTCCATAAATAGATTGGCCTCTTCTTCAGAGAAAACTTGACCGATCGTTGTCTGCAGAAGTTCGTTTTTTGGCTTAGAGAGCTTTCCTTCATCGTTTGTCCATACGTTGAGATAGGTACCCTTTCGGTCCAACTGCATAATGACATCATCAATAGACATAACAAGCGCTCGAAGATCTCCTTCCTTAGAACGAATCTCATCTTGTGCTTCTTTTAAAGCTTTATTAGAAAGCCCTAAATTTTGCCCCATTTCAATTATGCTTTTAGACGTTTCATCTAACTCGTCAATATCAAAGGCTCGCCTTCTTTGGAAATAGTTCCCTTCCCCTATTTCCTTCACCATTTGATTCATCTCTACAAGAGGCTTGGATATGGTTTGACTAACTTTATGAGAATTCCGGTACAATACGATGAAGAAAAAGATATAGAAGAAAATTAAACCCAAAATCATTAGGGCACCAATTTTCACTAACTTCTCATTCATCGTGTAGACATCTTTAAAAATAGAAGACTCATCTACAAAAATTAAAAAGCGCCAACCTGTCCCTTCGACGGTCGACCAAGCTGCAAATTTCTTCTCACCTTCCCATTCCAGAGTCTTCAACCCATTTTCCTGCCCAACTAACACCGTTGCAAGTGGCTTTGCATAAGGATGTTTTAACATATTGAATGTATTTGGCTTATAGATGTCTCCAGCATTTGAACCATCATGTTCCTGATCCTCAAGTGCTTCTAACTCTAATAATTCCTCCCCGTCCTCAGATAAGGCTAAAATCTCAGCATCATCTTGTACAAGCACCCCCACTCCTTGCCAAGGAAGATCGAGGTCTTCGATTTTATCTCCTATTGTACCTATGGTTATATCGATTCCTACGACACCTTCTAGTTGATCCTTGTTGTACACAGGTGCAATAGAAGAGAAGATCCATCCATTACCAGCCGGATCCCAATAAGCAGGCGTCCATAACTGCTCCCGATTCTGATTGTGGTCCTCGTCAGCTCTATAATAAAAATTATATTTTGTAATATCTAGGTCAGAAGGGAATTCTTCCATTTCATCTACGAATGGATAGATGATATTAAGGGAGTCAGATGTATTAAAATAAATAGAGGAGGCTAATGGCTGCGAGTTATAAATGTTCTCCATTAACTCTTGGCTTTTGAGTAACTGAGCCAGCTTCTCACGCTCTTGCCCCTTTCTTGTACTATAGAAAATCGAAGCCCCACCGTCCGGCTGATCATGATCAGTATACAGTACTCCTTCTTCCGTTTCCTTCATTCTATTGGAATCTATTTGATCGATATCGTCCAATGTGGAGGGTTGTTGAAATGTTTCTTTTATTTCTTCTTGAAATAACTTCGTTGCATTTGAAATAGACCGAACTTGATTAGAGATGATCTCCGCTTCCCTTGAAGCGGATTCTCTCATGTCTTCTTCTGCCTCACTTTTTATCATGTCGATCATTTCATTCTTTGACCATTCGCTCGCTACAAAGTAGATCCCAACAAATGCTAGTTCCACTACTAGCAAAGGGATCAAAGCGACTTTCAAAAAGTTTTGCCAGACCCACCTTGTCAAAGGATATGTCGTATGTTGCTTAAACTTCATCACCTTAAACTCCTTATTTCATTTATGTAACTCAATAACTACACTACTAAAATTTAACTCTTATGATATACAGTCTTTTCCTATTGTAAGGCCTTTTTATCTCGCGGACGAGTTTTCTTTCTACCATTCAACCTTACTTTTTATAGCTACAGGAACACTTGAAGACTTTTCAAGCAAAAAACAGTACTTCCCACTACATTATACTATTTAAAGACACAAAAGAAGCCCTTCTGTTATAGAAGGGCTTCTCATCATGTTACATTTTCACAATCGTACGACCTTTTACTTTGTTCTGTAATATATCAGTAAGCGATTGAGGAAGTTCGTCTAAAGTAATTTCATTCTCTATTTCGTTCATTTGATCTGGCTTTAAGTCAGTAGCAAGGCGATCCCATACTTGCTTACGCATATCCATTGGACAATAGACAGAGTCAATTCCCAATAAATCAACGCCTCGAAGTATGAATGGCATAACCGTTGTCGGAACTTCTACACCTGCTGTTAAGCCACTTACTGCAACAGAACCTCCATATTGAACAGAAGCTAACACACTTGCTAATGGTTTGCCTCCCACAGGGTCTATAGCTGCTGCCCATTTTTGCGATTGGAGAGGGCGCACTTTCTCAGGTGTTACCTCTTCACGAGAGATAATTTCTGTAGCTCCTATTGTACGTAAATAATCGTGTTCAGACTCTTTACCTGTGGAGGCAACTACGTGATACCCTTTTTTCGAAAGCATGGCCACTGCCATACTACCTACGCCACCAGTAGCTCCACTAACAAGTACAGGACCATCTTCAGGAGTTAATCCATTTTGTTCTAAACGGTGAACAGATAAAGCTGCTGTGAAGCCGGCTGTACCAAATGTCATGGCTTCACGAAGAGATAGACCATCTGGCAAAGGTACAACCCAATCAGCGGGAACACGTGCGTATTCACTAAATCCACCATCATGAGAAACACCTAATTCATAACTTGTTACAATTACCTCGTCTCCTTCTTTATAACGTTCATCATTAGAAGACGTAACTGTACCTGCAAGGTCAATTCCAGGGACGATTGGATAATCTTGTACCACTTTCGCTTTATGGTTTGTAGCTAATCCATCTTTATAGTTTACACTTGAATAGGCTACCTGAATGGTCACATCACCTTCTGGAAGCTCTGATTCTTGTCGTTCTATTACATTCGTTGTAACTTGATCTTGTTCTTTTGTAGCTAATAAAGCGCGGAATGTCATATTCTAATTCCTCCTCTTAATAGAGTAATCTTTGCTTCTGGCTCATTTTTTATTCTGACTGGTCAAAATATAAATGTCAATTAATTTGTCCCACCGGTATAATTTTTATACAATAGAGGTACTATAGACAATTCGGAGGCTGACATGAAAAAAAGAGAGCAACAACGAAAAGAACAATTGCTTCAGGCAACATTTGAAGCGATAGCAGATAAAGGGTATAGCGCAGTTACACTTCAGGACATCTCAAATTATGCTGGCGTAAGCAAAGGCGTAACCAATTACTACTTTAAAAATAAAGAAGATGTCTTTGCTCACCTATTAGAATGGCTAACCAATAAGATCTATCAAAAAGAAGCAAATGCGGTACAAGATGCTCATACGGCAGATGATATGTTATCAGCCTATGTGAACGCTGTATTCGTTGGGCCGAGGGAGAATGACCGATTTTACAAAGTATATCTGGATTTTCTCTCTTACGTTCCTAAAATACCCCGTTTTCAAGAAATCAATCAGCGGTTTTACAACAATTGTTTTGCTATTGGGCAATCTATTATTTCTAAAGGGAAAAGTGAAGGAAAGTTTCTTAATGTAGACACTGAAAAGGGAGCTAAAGCGATTAGGAGCCTAATTGATGGGTGTATTATACAATGGGTAATGAGTGGGGATCATAGTCTGCATAAGATGTATAAAGACTTATGCTATGAATCCATTACAAATATGCTTAAAGATTAGACAATAGAAGAGACTCCCTTATCGGAAGTCTCTTTTGCTCTTTCTTTCTTGCATGCGAACTTGCGAACGAAGATCTTCGATTTCTGAAACGAGGTCTGCAATCATCTCGTCGCTCTTACGTAACTCTTCTCCCAACATTTTAATCGTTTCCTCTTCCCACTGGAACGGATCTCCATTTTCTGGAGTGACGGGTAAATTATAATACTCCTCTCCTCCGTGCTCTTCGTTCTGATTCAAGTGAACTACGACACGGCAGTGATCGTCTCCAACAGCAATCCGTTTATCGAGTTTGACTTTTGAGTATCCAAAATGCCTTGAAGCGATTCCTCCGATAACACTAGATGTCATCTGACACAAGTGAGGAGCATCCTTCACCATATCCCCAAATGGACATTGAGTTCCTTTAACAACGATTCTTTCAGGTGTTACTTCTTCTATTTCAAATTGTCCACCGATATCATTCTTAATGGCAAGAATTACATTGACATATTGATCGACAGACCATGTAGATTTAGCATCTACATAATGGCCTTCCATCCATTCTCCTGTCCGTATTCCTAGTTGTTTTATATATTCTTCGGCACGATCACCTATTGCTTTTTCATGTAATGTTGCGTACTGAGTAAGAAGTTTAGAGAGAAATGTTTGCGCCGTTAGTGTTTGGTTTTGACTCATTTGTTAATTTCCCCCTTTTAAGATATATTCCACATACACCTTTACCCTTTTTATGAATTTATGAACCTTTTTCCAAGAATTATTTATAAACTTTTCTTTAAATCTACTTTCATCTATTTTCAAATAAGATTCTTCTTAATTTCCCTAAACTAATGACGCTCGTAAACGAAGCCCTTTCAAGGCTAGTTCTTCCTCAATCAAACCACTTTCAAACTCTATATTGAAACAAAAAACGTGCCGCAGGTGGGATTCTCCCCTGCGACACGTAATGAACTAACAGTTATATTTTATAATATTTAGGCAGATTTAATGGATTGGGATCCGCCGAAATGTAGTAACTTCGGCTGTTTGTATAAGATAATATTTAATATCACAGCGCTGATAATGAAAGATGGGAGCATATAGCCGATGTTATAGGTTAAGGAATAAATCCAAGCAGGTGTACCTTTTGGTGCGAATGAAGAGAAGAATACTATCCCACCTACAAAGTGGCTCATGAATCGAAGGCCACTACCAATAAGCGTTCCCAAAATGATGTAAATCGTAAACGCTTTTGCATGCCCCTCACGAACAGCTTTTAGAGCTGGTTTTGAGAACAAACCTGCCACTCCTACAACAGCATATGCAAGAGGATAGTCCATTACATACTGCACAGGATGAACGATAAAGGGATTAATCAAGGAGTTAAATACACCTACTAAGAGACCTGTCATTAAGCCTCCTTTTAGCCCCCAACGGTAAGCCATAAAGAAAATCGGCACCATAGAAAAAGCGATGGATCCCCCTTGTACCCATAACGGAATCGTTAAAAAGGGTAAACTAAGAACCGCACCTAATGCAGCAAACATGGCAATCTCAACTAAAAATAAAATCGGACTACGTTTCATCTTAAATCTCCTCCCTAAAGATAAATTTACACACAAAAAAAGCAATGCAAGGGAGAGCTTTAAGATGGATAGTCCTTTTGCATTGCGCCATCACTAAAGCCACATCCCTACGCTAGTACTAACTAACAGGTTCAGAGGGTCAGAACAATTTGTTCAATCTCAGCCATAAGGCTCCCCTTGTGGTCTTCTTACTTATGCTTTTTTCGTTAATCCCATTATAGGTGAATAAATCACCGTACTCAAGTCATCTACCAAAAGTTCTTCTACTTTATCCAATATTTTCTTTTTATATATGGTATACTAAGAAATGGATAGCCTATCATTTATTCATTTTTTTCTCAAACTGCTACTACAAACATCCGTTCTATACTCCTTTTTCCCTTCCACTTGCGAAACCCCCCCTAAATCTACTTATAACCATGTGTCTTTTTACCTAATTTTCGAGAAAACTTCTTATTTTCCTCGTATTCTCTTGATCTATCACACTCATATGTCTCAAAGATTTTTACTATGGCTTCGTATTACAATAGAATCAACTACTTAAGGAGGGATTCTATTGAAACGTTTTTAAATCGTTATACTTAGTTTCATGTTCATCTTATCTTTATCTATTGGGCCGATCGCAACTTCGGCACAACCATCAGAGAAACCTCAGGATTACTTAATAGGTTTTAAGACAGGGGTAGATAAGCAAGAAGCATCTAACATTAAACAGTTAGGCGGAAAAGTTAAGCACCAATTCAAGTACATGAATGTCGTACAGGCTAAACTTCCTTCTAAAGCTGTAGAGGCCCTTCAAAAGAATCCAAATGTTACTTATATTGAAGAAGATGCAAGTGTACAAGCTTACGGTCAAACAACTCCATGGGGCATTCCAGCCATTAACGCTGATGATGTTCAAGCAAGTGGCAATTCTGGAAGCGGTATTAAAGTAGCTGTTTTAGACAGCGGCATAAGCGCTAGTCATGAAGATTTACAAGTTGCAGGTGGTGCAAGCTTCGTAGATAGTGAGCCTGATCCATTCAATGATGGAAATGGCCACGGTACCCACGTAGCTGGAACGATTGCTGGTGTTAACAATACTCTTGGAGTACTTGGTGTAGCTCCATCAGCTGAGCTTTACGCTGTTAAGGTATTAAGCAGTAGCGGTAGCGGTTCTTATAGTGGGATCGCAAAAGGTGTAGAGTGGGCAATTGACAATAATATTGATGTTGTCAATATGAGTTTAGGCGGAAGCCGCGGCTCGACTACACTACAACAAGCAATGGATAACGCTTATCAGCAAGGTGTTTTGTTAATTGCTGCAGCTGGTAACGAAGGATCAAAAGGCAAAAAGAACACAATTGGCTATCCTGCCAAATACACATCCGTTGTTGCTGTTGGTGCTGTAGATGAAGGCCTAAACCGTGCTTCATTCTCTTCAGTTGGAGAGGAATTAGAAGTAATGGCTCCAGGTGCAGATATTCTTAGCACACTTCCAGGTAACACATACGGCTCTTATAACGGAACGTCTATGGCGTCTCCTCACGTAGCCGGAGCTGCAGCACTCATCTTAGCAGAGGACAGTTCTCTCACAAATCAAGAAGTGCGCAGCTTATTAAATAGCACGACAACGCCTCTAGGCGATGCTTTCTACTACGGTAATGGATTAATTAACGTACAGGAAGCAATCAACGCAGCTACTACTACTTTTGCAGTAGCACAATAAATGAACTTTCCCCTTCGTCCCCGGGCCCTCCCGGGGAATTTTTTTGTCTTTTTGCTTTAAGGTTAAATGTTGTTATATCTTTAAGATTAGGGCTGGATTGTTGAAGACTCGAAACTGAGAGAATGTTTTCGTTAACTTCAATTGAGCATAAGGTGGGCCTGGAAACCACTCGCTTTCCTGTGGGGAGCTGGTGAGCCTCCTCAGCCGGCACGCCGGCTTCCGGGGTCTCACCTAGGCTCTTCTGCCCACGGGAGTCTCGCAGTTTCCAGGCCCACCTTTACCATATTAGGGTAAACGAAAACATGCCATATAGGGTGACTTCAGAGCTCCTGATGCGACCTGCGAGGCCGTTCACCTCTATAAAGCCAGGGCTTGCTCGGGGACTGCGAGACTCCCGCGGGAAAAGGAGCCTAGGGAAGACCCCACAGAGAGCGCAAGCGAACGAGGAGGCTTCCCAGCTCCCCGCAGGAAAGCGAGTTGTCCCCGAGCTAGCCCAACCACTCATCAAACATAACGGTCCTTTCCGGCTTAAACATCTCAGCTTCAAGTCTTCCACCTAAGGGGGGGGCTTATATGGAACCCTTTAAAAGCATATACCTTTACAAAGATTCTTGATAAGCCTATGATGTTCCTTGGTGTTTAAAATCGAGATTCCATCAGGAAACGAAGCACCATAGGAGGACTTATTATGACACAAACAAAATTACCAATATGGACGAAAAGCTTCCTTTTCATTTCCTTAAGCAATTTCTTTTTATTCCTAACCTTTTATGCTCTGTTAACCACTTTACCGATTTTTGTGACAGATGATCTACAAGGAACAGAAGCACAAGCAGGTTTAATTGTTACATTGTTTTTACTATCGGCTATCCTTGTAAGACCTTTTTCCGGAAAACTTTTAGAAGACTTCGGAAAGAAAAAAATGCTTCTAATAAGTCTTTTACTATTTATGTTGACTACATTCGTTTATGTAGCAGCAACTAGTTTTTACTTATTATTAGCTTTGCGATTCTTTCACGGTATTTGGTTCGCCATTGCCACTACAGCAGCTGGTGCAATTGCTGCAGACATTATACCTGATAGCCGACGCGGAGAAGGACTTGGGTATTTTGCTATGTCGATGAATCTTGCCGTTGTTGCAGGTCCTTTTTTGGCTTTATCGCTTTTAAATTGGATCTCATTCTCAACACTCTTTATTGTACTTGGTGCCCTTTTAGCTGGAGCTCTTCTATTCACTAGCTTTGTAGCTGCTCCCGTTATGAAAGAAACTTCCAAGAGGAAGAAAATAACCCTTCATGATTTATTTGAAATAAATGCTTTACCCATTGCATTAGTAGGAAGTTTACTAGCTTTCACCTACTCTAGTGTTATTTCTTATATTTCTATTTATACGAAATCTCTTGGATTACTAGAAGCAGCAAGTTTTTTCTTTGCTGTATTTGCTGTTGCGATGCTCATTTCGAGACCGTTCGTCGGGCGCATCTTTGACTCTAGAGGTCCAAGCATTGTCATCTATCCGTCTCTAGGCCTCTTTGCTTTAGGTTTATTTAATTTAAGTATGACAACTTCTCCCTTTATGCTCTTGCTGTCAGCTACACTAATCGGTCTTGGCTACGGGAGTCTTGTGCCTTGTTTCCAAACGTTAGCTATTCAATCTGCTGATCAACACCGAAGCGGCCATGCAACAGCGACATTCTTTACACTCTTTGATATAGGAATTGCAACTGGATCTTATGTTTTGGGAGTCGTAGTCTCCCTACTAGGATATAAACCGTTATATTTTGTGATGGGTCTGTTTGTGTTTATTGTTATGTATCTTTACAAAGTCATGAATAACAGAAAAACAACTTCAATTAACTCAAGATCAACCGTTCACTCTTCCTAACGAGGATGGTTTTGAGCAAAATACCTCCTCCAATACAAATCAAAATCCCCTGGCTCATAAGAGCCAGGGGATTTTTAGTATTAAATATCTGTTAATTCAATTGTTGTTGGTTCTGGTTCTTCATCAAGTGATAATTGACTTGTTGTGAAGCCTCCCAATGCCGAAAATGCAATTGCCCCTACTGCTAAAGCTGAAATCATCCATTTTTTCATACTTCCCCACTCTCCCTCTACGTAATTGATAATTTTTTATATGATTCATTAGCTAGAGTTAGATAGTAACAAGCATCCTTATACCTTTTGTGTTTTTGTAAGCACTCAGCCAACAGTTCACAATAAAGTCCGATATAGAACTGATTCTCGTTATCGATAAAATAAGGAATGACTGTTTCTTTTAAATAATGCTCCAGACTAATGAGATCCTCAAGAACTCGGTATTTATATACCTGAAAATAATAGCGTAGAATTTGGAAATCGTTCTGTTGTTGGATCATAATTAATCCTCGATCGATCCATTCCAACGCCCTGCCTCGTTCACTTAACTCAAAAAGCGATTCCACAATGGAGGCAATACTTGTTAGCTTTCCTTTTACGTTATGATCATCTTTAAACACTAAACTCTTTTCAAAATAATCAATTGCTTTTTCATGATGCTTGAGAGCTGCATGAAGAGCTCCGAGGTTATGGTAAGCAATCCCTTTTAAGTAAGAACTCTGCAAGTTTCCCGCTGCCTTTACCGCCAGCTGAAAGCACTGTTCCGCTTGTTCAAACTGGTGAATCCGCTTATAGCAAATCCCAAGTAAAATCTGACAATCTCCACTTCTTTTAAAATCGAATTGAATCGTGTATAAATTTAACGCTAATCTTGCGTAATGAAGGGACAGAGTCACATTTTGAAGAGATGATTCATTAATGGCTGTTATAAAGTACAAATCAGCTCGTTCACTATCACTTAGCGTATTTTGGTGAACAAGTGCTAACGCCTTCTTATAATATTGCTGAGCCTCTCGATATCTCTCTTGCATATTATGATAAAGGCCAGAGAACTTTATATAATAGTACTGATGTTTTTCCTCAAACAAATCTTGCATTCTCTCTAACTTGTCTAATAAGACCGGCACTTCTGCAAAATGACGCATCAACAAATGATAGCGAACCTCATACAACTTAAACAAAGCTAGTATACTAGGAGTTGAGAGTGTGCTCAATTTTTGCTTTAACTTTACATATAACTCTGTTGCCTGGTCCGTTTCTCTTTGCATGATAACGGTATACCATTCGTGTAGTTCTTGCTCGAGTAACTCCTCATCTACGCCTTCTTCTAGTACTTCGACTGGAATATCCAGGCGATGTAAGAGCAGTTGAACAATTTCCTCACTTGATTTCGTAAGCCCATTTTCGATTTTACTTAAGTAAGAAATCGAACAAATACCTTGAGCCGTTTCTTCAAGAGTACGATTTTGGTTTAACCGATGTAACTTGATTGTTTTGCCCACTTCAGACCCTTTTAAGATTTGAATCAACTCACTCTCTACTGAAGCATCCTCCTTTGCTAGAGTGTATGCTTCAAATGTTGAGACTACCCCTCTCACATCCATTTTCTCGTTTGGGAAAGTCTATCTATCAATATAGCCAAAAAGGCTGTATTACATCTGCATTTTTTCCCAAACATATTTGGAATATGGGATGTAAGTTACATTCATCATAATCAAAAATTAGAAATATATCAATATTCTGATAATTTTAGGTACTAGAGGACTAGTTCTTATGGCTCAAACCTTATTTTTGCTAAGTTCATTTGACCTATTAAATGATGGTAAACGTATATTAAGCTATGTTCTATAACTAAAATTGCGTAATGATTGATCTCTACGAGTTTATAGCACCATTAACCTGGGTATTAATAGAATAAATCATAAAAAAACCCCTTTGGTTTTTGAAACCAAAGAGGATATATAACCGTACGTGTAAGATAGACTTACTGTTGGTGTTGATAAAGTGTGTCATATAAAGTTGAAGAAAAATCAGCGCGAGATACATTTTCTGCGGAATAGCTTTTTACACTTTGATCCTTTTCAATACCTGATGCTTCAAACGAATTTAAAACCATCGTAGTCATTTCACTAAATGTGATCGTTTCGTTTGGTTTAAATTCACCGTTTAAGAAGCCATTAATAATGTCTAGCTCTTTCATAGCTGCTATATCATTAGCAAATTGATGATTAGGATCTACATCTGGGAATGTTGTTTTATCAGAAGCTTCATGCTCAATGATTCTGTTAAATAAAGCAGCTGCTTGCCCTCTAGTAACATCTTGGTTAGGTTTAAATGTACCATCATGGTATCCTTTTATAATCTCACTACTAACTAAAGCTTTGATCGCTTCATAAGCAACATGATTTTCATCCACATCTGCAAATAAACTGTCTACATTATTTAACCCTGCTACACGACGTGCCGTAGAAAACTTAGGACCCCAGTACGGATTGCTAAGAGAGACAATATCAATCCCCTTGCTAGAGGTAGCACTAATAAACTTATTATTACCCACATAAATTCCGACATGCGAGATGCCTGCTTTATATGTGTTCTCAAAGAATACTAGGTCTCCTGGCTTCATATTGCTTTTACTAACTGCTTGTCCTACTGTGGCTTGACTTCCAGTTGTACGAGGGATTGAGATACCCACTTTGTTAAAGACATACTGTGTATATCCAGAACAGTCAAATCCACTAGGGCTTTGACCACCAAATACATAAGGTACTCCCATATGATTCTTAGCTACACTTAACAAATCATCTTGACTAGCCGCCCCAGCTACTGATGCACCACTAAACGTAAACATTACAGCCATTCCACAAGCTACAATTTTCTTCAACATATTCCCCACTCCATTTTCTTCTAGTATCGTCTGTTTTTTCTTCTACGACTATTCTACCAAAAGTTTGTTTGTCATAAAGTTACGTTTATATTACAATTTGTTTTCAAAAAAGACATATTTTTTATAATAATACAACAAGATCCCTTCATTACTTCATTTTTACTGTAATAGGTAAATATAGGGATTATAAGAAAATGAAACTTTCGTACAAGATTTAAACATACGTATACTTAGGGAGTTGTTCCCAAAAAGTTTACTTTTCTCACAACACGAGTCTCTTCATTCACTCTTCACCAACCTATCAACACCTCATTTTTTCTTCATTCATTGACAATAAACCACGTTATAAGTAAACTTAGGTACTGCATGTAAAACAAAAAGTGAATACTCCTTCTTATCACGAGAGGCGGAGGGACTGGCCCTACGATGTCTCGGCAGCGGGCTCATTGCAAATGAGTGCTGTGCCAAATCCAGCAAGGTTACACTTGATAGATGAGAAGAGGAGCTCTAAATATAAAGCCCTCTTCTGATTAAGAAGAGGGCTTTTTTAATGATACATGGCTAGTGTTTTCCATTACACAAGAATTTAAACAAGCAAGAAAGAGGTGCAGCAACATGAATATAAACAAAGGGAATCCACTTGCTCTATTACCCTTACTCATTTTCTTAGTTATCTTTGTAGGATCTGGCATAGTAACAGGTGATTTCTATTATATTTCAATCTTAATCCCAGCCCTAATTGCAGCGATTGTTGCAATTCTACAAAATCGTAAGAAGCCAACCTTCGAAAAAGTGGAGCAATTTGCAAAAGGTGCAGGCCATCCTGACATCATGATTATGGTCTTCATATTCATATTAGCCGGTGCGTTCTCATCGGTGGCAAGCAGCATTGGTGCCGTAGAATCTACAGTAAACCTGGCATTAACTTATCTTCCTGAAAACTTAATCATTGTTGGAGTCTTCATTATTGCTGGCTTCATTTCACTTTCTATGGGAACATCGGTTGGCACAATAAGTGCACTTGCACCAATTGCTGTCGGTATTAGTGCCGAAACAGACTTTTCTGCAGCCTTATCACTTGCAGCTGTTGTTGGTGGTGCAATGTTTGGTGATAACCTATCCATCATTTCTGATACGACAATTGCGGCGGTTCGAACACAGAAAACTGAAATGAAAGACAAGTTCAAAGCCAACTTCTTCATCGTTCTCCCTGCAGCTATTGCGACTATTATATTGTTAATCGTGATCACTTCAGGCGGAACATCGTCTGTTGATGCAGATAGCTTCAACTGGTTAAAAGTGATTCCTTATGTCGGAGTTTTAGTGGGTGCGTTAGCAGGACTGAATGTGATGGCCGTGCTCATTGGAGGTATTCTTTTATCAGGAATAATTGGAGGAATTAGTGGTGATTATTCTCTTGATGCCTTTATGTCTAACATAACATCAGGAATTAACTCCATGTCGGAATTAATTTTCCTTACAATAATAATTGGCGGAATCGTAGCTATGATTCAACACAATGGCGGCATTCAATTCCTTCTCCATACCCTTACAAAAGGAATTCGCTCTAAACGTGGTGCCGAAGGAAGTATCGCCGGTCTTGTAGCCACTACAAACTTAGCTACAGCAAATAATACAATTGCTATAATTACGACTGGACAATTGGCAAAGAACATTGCTGACGAGTATGAGATTGATTCCAGAAAGTCTGCAAGTTTACTAGATATATTCTCTTGTACAATCCAAGGCTTAATCCCATATGGAGCGCAATTATTAACAGCAGCCCAAATCGGTAGCCTATCGCCAATAGAATTACTACCGTATTCTTTCTATCCTATATTAATTGCAATCTCAGGTCTCATAGCAATTGCAATTGGGTTCCCACGCTTTAAAAAATCTGCGTAAAATTACTAAAAATGACGGGATACATGTATCCCGTCATTTTTTTATCCCTTTAGAACTATAAGAAAGGGTCAACACCTAACAATTGCCCTGCCAATGTCTCTCGCTTTGTAAATACAAATAATAAAAACAAAAAGAAAATCGTAAATAATGAAATGGTCCACCACTTCCCCATGTGCCCCCCCCTATACATCACGCTTCCGGAATAATGTAATCGCTACTGCAAGCGCAATACATCCGTACATAATGGTATAAAGAATCATCACATTATTAGGAGCTGATGCACTTGCAAACATCCCTTGCTGAGCAAGGCTGACGGGATTATCTGCTGTATCAAATAAGAATACCGTCATTTTTCGGTACATGGCGTCTACAGGAAAAATAAGGCTTGAGATAATTCCAATATTCACAAGTGCCCCCTTTTCCATTATGGTTCCAATTTGCTCAACAAATCCTCCAATGAAGGCAGATCCGTATAGGATGATTAACACGATCCCTGCATTTAGGGTTGTCATTCTACTACTTAACATGACACCTAATGTCACTAAAACTAGAGGTTGTAACATATACGTTGATACAGCACTTGCAATCTGGCTAATTGAGAAATCAAGGGATACAACTTCGCCCCCTATGCCTTGGTGCAAAATGATGATACCCGCAAACAATAAAGCCGCGTAAGCAATCAACAGACCTCCAAGTCCGATGACTTTACCTAAAAGAAATTGTGTACGAGTTATGGGGCGCATTAGCCACGTATCTATTTGATGACTATCTATTTCACTAGCAATTGCACTGACACTAGATAAAATAGAGAGCAAAGCAACAATGAACGAAGAGAAATAAAGTCCAACACTAAGTAATTGTGATGAGAACAGCTGCTGTTGCATCATTTGGTCTACCGTTGAGGCCCCAAAACTTTCCCAGTCTTTCACTGCATAGTGAATCGCTACGCCATATAAAATAAGGAAGACCGCTGTCATAATCATCGTAATAAGGAAAATCCGTTTGGATACAATCTCTTTAAATGTTAACTTAGCGATGGTCCACATAACGCTGCTCCTTTTCATTCACCCAGTACATAAACACATCTTCTAAATGAGGAATGACGGGTGTTACTTCATAAATAGGAAGCTTGTGACTCGCCAAGAAATCGACAAGTCTTGGAATATCCTCTTCCCTTTTCAATTGGTATAAGGCTTTAGAACGGTCATTAACGGCTTCCTTGTTTTCTACATTACGAACAAAGTCAGGAAAATCATGATTGGTTAATCCAGCTGTAGCCGAGGACATAATTTCAACCTGTGCTTCCACCATCATCAGTTCCCGCCATTTTCCCTGAACGATCATTTCACTCTTATGCACAATAGAAACATGATCACAAACTGACTCCACCTCATTAAGCAAGTGGCTATTTAGGAAAATGGTTTTTCCTTGATCTTTTAAATGAAGCATCAAGTCACGGACATCTTTCCTTCCAATTGGGTCAAGAGCTGAAGTGGGTTCGTCTAAGAAAATCAGTTTTGGATCATTAATAAGCGCACAAGCAAGTCCAATACGCTGAGACATTCCTTTTGAATACCCTTTAATCTTTTCTTTATCACGCCCTGTCATGCCAACGAGGTCAATCACTTCTTCAATTCGTTTCTTCCTTTCACGAATTGGCACCTTACACAGTTCTGCATGACTTTCAAGTAGTTTACGACCTGTAAGCCAATCTGGATATCGAAACAACTCTGGTAGATAACCTACCTTTTCTCTTGATTTAGGAGTGCCAATCGGCTCACCTAAAATTCGCCCCTCTCCACTTGTTGGATTAAGTAAACCTAACATCGTTCGCACAAATGTACTCTTACCAGCACCATTCGGACCAAGGAATCCATAAACCATGCCCTCTTGGATCTCTAAGGACACATCACGTATACCAGCCTGGCCATTGTAGGTTTTCGTTAATCCATTAGCTTCCATTACATTCATAAAAGACTCCCCTCTCTACAGAAACGCACAAAATGGGCTGCTGGAGCAGCCCTTTACTATTATTGTGCTAATTCGTTGGCGATTGATTTTAGTTCTTGATTCGTTAGTCTAGATTTTTCAATACCTTTTTGGCCATGTACCGTAAAGGAATCTACTACATGGATGTGTTCTCCTTCTTGCCACATAATTGTAGCCACTTGATCGCTACTCATCATATATCCCTTATTGCCTGCAATGGTCAACTCTTCTACCTTCTCACCCTCATTTTCAATGTAAGGAAGAGGCAGGGTTTCTTCGATGCTCTGTATTTGTTGAATTTGACGTTTCACATTATATGGCACAAACGGAAGCTCCAATAAAGTATTCTTCAACTCTTCAACCGAAGTACCTTCAGGGACCGTAAAGGTGGGAGCGTCTATATTCGAATAACTTATTTGGTTCTCTCCTCGTTTAAAATCGAAATTGTTCGATTCACCAACGTGTAACGAGAACGTTTTCCCATCCAATGCTTCATCAAATTGTTGTACCACACCGAACTGCGTTAACAGATTATTGGCTTTCGTTACATCTAGATTAAAGCTCATCGTATATCCGGGATCAATATTCAAGCTTTCAAATGTAAATGAATCGATTTCCGGAACATCATACCCCGCTTCCACCGCTTCTTGCACTCGGTTAAATCGAGATTGTTCACTATAACTGTTAAAGTCAGTTGTCCTATCTGAAATTCCTATTTCACCAAGCCCCTTCAATTCATAGGTTCCTTCTTCTTCTCTGCTTAACCAACGGTCGACTTCGTTCATATCCTCTTGTGTCAATTTAACCATTTCAACCTGATTGACGCGGAACATAGAAAGAAATTGATCGGCAGCAACTTGAACTTGCGGGAAAGCAAGAGATCCAAAAATTGTAGCCGCTGCTACTCCAGAAGCAATAAAACGTTTGGTCTTCGTAGTCAATTTAAACACTCCTTTTTGTTTTTGTGGTTTTTCACTATTTTGGGTTACGATTGGGTCTTTCTTCACTTTATTCTCTTGAATCTTATTTTCAAATGAACGCCAGGCGGCATCTACATCGATGTCGGCATTTGGTCCTTGAAAGGAGAATTCGATTTCAGATTCAAGTGCTTGTAACTCTTCTAATTCTCCACGACAAGAAGCACAAGTCTCTAGATGTTGCATGACAACTTTTTTCTCCTCACGGGTAAGCTCATCATCTAGGTAAGCTTGTAACGTTCCATTTTCAATACATGCCATCCCGGTCATCTCCTTTCATCTCTGAGTATACATTTTTGAACCGCTTCTTCGCCCTGGCGATCAACGTACCAACGGACGTACGCTCAACGTTTGCTGTTTGAGCAATCTCTCCATACTTAAAGCCTGAAAATTTCATCATCAGTAACAGTTGATCCCGTTCATTTAATTGAGCTAGCGCATCTTTTACTTCTTGGCGGTGTTCCTTTTCCATATAAGCTTCTTCTACGGAAGCCATAATGTCATGACTATATTCTGCTTGTTTCTCAGCTTTCTTCATCTGTCGTTTTTCAGTTCGTATGTAGTTGTAAGATAAACGAACAGCGACTTTCATAAGCCAAGCAGGAATAGATTCGATCTCTTCCTTTTCAGAATGATAAAGTTTCAGAAATACTTCTTGAGCAATTTCTTCTGCTGTTTGCTGATCGTGTACAATCGTAATAATTTTACGGACGATATTTGGGTAGTACTGTTTAAATAAGTGTTGAAACTGAGCTCCTGTTGGCTCCGTTTCATTTGAGTAATTGGAATCGAACAAATTTGCTCTCACCTCCAAAGCGGCCCCTCCTTTCGAACAGCTTTCATAGTAGAGACACCGGATTTATGGTTTTTGTGACAGGTATAAAGATAAAAATTAAAAGAATTTCCTTTTTATGTACAATTTCATACGTCCTTATTCATTATAGTTCAAAAGGGTAGAGGCTCGAGCCACTAAATCGAGCTTAGGCTCTCATAACCCAATAACCCACGGCCGCGGTCCACCCCCCTCACTATGACCCACAAAAAAACTCCACCCCCTTTTTTCAAAAAGGGGTAGAGTCACTATAGCCTTATAATTGCTTGTGTTTCATAAAATCAAGAACCTCTAAGTCAAGTTTACCATGTTCAAGGGCTCGTTCCTCGAAGTTCTCTCTGTGGAGGAATGAAGTAAATGCTTTATACATAATGGATTCTACAACATTGACAGTAGGGAGGTATCCGAGTCTTTTCAAATGAAATAAGAGCTCTTGCTTAACTTCTCCTTCAATTAAGGCCACATTTTCTTCTTTCGTAGCCCCAAAGTAAAGTTGCTGAAGGTGATAGATTCTCACTAGCTCATGAATGGGTTCTTCATGCTCATCTACCCGAAGATCAATGAAACGGTCATTAAATCCACCATAACCTCCATTTTCTTTAACGACAAGAAGAGCTGCAGATTGCTTCCCACGCTTATCCCCACCAGCCATCTGTCCAGCTTGGAGCGCCTGTAGCAGGCGATCAGCCAAAGACCCTTTACCTGATTCGAAGGCAGAAGCCATCTCGGTTACGGTTTCTTCATTGACCAATATGTTTCCTTGAACGGCAAAATTCGATCCTGTTAAGCCTCCTGCCCATTCATAACAAGCGTCACCTGTATAGTTAGCTGACTTTCCCTCTGCATTCACGATTCCAACCTGACGCATTCCCCTTTCAGGATCAGCTTCCGTTAATTGTTTTACCACTTCATCAGGAGCAAAGCCTTCTTCTAATAAGCGAAGCCCTTCAGGCCCAAAAGAAGGATTAGCTAAGGATTGGGTAGCAACAGCGCCTACACCCGCTTTTGCCCAGGGAACAACAGAGCCAGAACCTAAGAACTTAGACTGAACGGCAACTCCTAGCTCACCTGTTTCAGGATCGTATCCAACAATCGAAAACGTTGCAACTATAGGATTAGAAACTCTGTTCATTTTACTTCTCCCCTTCTCGTACCATAAATTAATCTAACTATAATAAAAAAAATACTTTTATAGCAAGCATTATTTTTTAAGTATTATGTAAATTCCTAGCCTTGTTCATTCATTCTTAAACATATGCCTTCGGTTATCCTTTACATCTTCATATATAAAAGCCTGGAGCAAACTTGCTTCAGGCTTTGTTTATTATTAATCCTTCGTGTCATCTTGATGGTCCTTATCTTTTTCCTCATCCTCAAAATGAGCATCGATTGGACCTTTTTGTTTTTGTTCTCTTTTCTTCTTCCGCTTCAAGCGCTGAACAATTTTCTTATAATTCAACGAAAACGTCTTTGGTTCATAATGTTCAGAAGCTCGAATGTCTTCAGATGACGCTCGCATAAAGGACCATGCTAGCATAATCATGATAAATAATAGCGGGAACCCACCAACTATGGCGGCTGTTTGTAATGTTCCTAGTCCGCCAAGGAACATTAACACAAGTGGCATGAGACATAGAGCAAATGCCCAGAAGAGGCGATTCCATCGTAAAGGCTCGTCTTCTACTTCTTTTTGAACAACCGATGCCAGAATGTAGGAACTTGAATCAAATGTCGTTGCTAAGAATATAATCGCTAAGATGGTAAAGATAAAGATCATAAACCATGCTAGTGGTAGTTGACCAATAATCTCAATAATCGCTTTTGGCGCACCATCATTATTCAATACATTGATGACATCAAACTCCCCTGTAAGTTGCATATGCAGGCCGTAATTTCCTATGATACCAAAGAACAGTATACTTCCAATCGTTCCATAAATGATGGTCCCAAGAATCATTTGGCGTATAGAACGACCTCTTGAGATCTTCGCTACAAATAAACCAACGAAGGGTGCATACACAAGCCACCATGCCCAGTAAAAAACAGTCCATGACTCAGGGAAACTGGTTTGTTCATATGGCCCGAGCGCATTATATGGCTCTGTCCATGTACTCATATGAAAGAAGTTGTCAAGCAATAAACCAAGACTATTTGTAGTCGTTTCTGCCATAAACCTCGTAGGACCAAACATAAACACAAAAGCTAATAGAAAGATCGACAACCATAAATTAAGATCACTTAGAACCTTGATTCCTTTTTTCAACCCACTATACGCACTGATTGCAAAGATAAGCGTAACAATCGCCAGGATCGCTGTCTTCATGAGCATATTAACAGGAATCCCTGTTAATTCATTAATTCCTTCAGCAATCATTGGAGTACCTAAAGCCAACGTAGTTCCTGCTCCACCTAACAATCCAAACATAAATAAGATATCAATTGCCGTCCCTACAGGACCGTTAGCAAGGTTTCCTATAAGTGGCCTTGTGGCTTCACTAACTTTTAGCACAGGTTTTTTGCGAACATAGTAAAAGTAAGCCATTGGGAGTGCAGGGAGAGTATAAATCGCCCATGCAATCGGTCCCCAATGAAATATTCCATACGTACTTGCCCAGGCGATGGCTTCTTGTGTTCCTGGTTCAACACCGAACGGAGGGCCTTGATAATAATATGCCCATTCAATCGTACCCCAGTACAGAATACTTGATCCTATCCCAGCGCAGAACAACATACCCGCCCAAGAAAAGTTATTAAATTCAGGCTTCTCCCCTGCATCACCTAATTTCACACGCCCATTGTCACTAAACGCAACATAGATAAGAAAGAAGAAAATGCCTAACCCAACGAGTAAGTACAATACACCAAAATTAGTTGTTACAAATGTATTAGCCTGATTAACGTACTCAGCTCCCTTTTCCGGGAATAGAACCAGGGGAATCGTAACTAATAATAATAGTAGAAAGGCCCCTAAAAAAGTAGGCCAATCCATTATTCCTTTTTTCATGGTTGTGTCTCCTTTGATGTTAGACTTCCAAACTTAGGATGCTCTGGGTATGAACCTTTCATGCGGATATCCATTTACTCCTCACGGTCCTTTTCCACATGCGTTTCATCTGGGCCTTTTTTCTTCTTCTTTTTCTTTCTAGCCCTTTTTACATCTTCAAAGTCAATATGGATGGCTTTTGGTTCATATTCACCTGCATCTTTAATATCACCAGTTGAAGCCCTCATAAAGGAGATTGCAAGCAAAATCATAATAAATATGAGCGGAAATCCTCCCACAATACTTGCGGTTTGCAGCGCAGATAATCCCCCTAGGAACATAAGAACAAGCGGCATAAGGCATAGTGCAAAGGCCCAGAATAAGCGGTTCCATCGTAGCGGCTCCCCTTCTACCTCATTTTGAACAACAGAAGCTAGAATGTAAGAGCTTGAATCAAATGTAGTAGCTAAGAAGATTACAGACAGAATGGTGAACAAAGCAACCATGACGAATGATAATGGTAATGTACCTATTACATCGATAATCGCTTTAGCTGGTTCATTATTTTCAAGAACAGAAATTACGTCAAACTTTCCGGTTAACTGCATGTGTAAACCGTAGTTTCCTATGACTCCAAAGAATAGAATACTCCCCGTAGAACCGTACGCAATCGTTCCGAGCACCATTTGCTTTAGCGTACGTCCTCTAGAAATTTTGGCAACAAATAAACCGACAAATGGCGCATACACAAGCCACCATGCCCAGTAGAAAATCGTCCAACTCTCTGGAAAACCTGTTCGTTCATAAGGGCCTAAGCTGTTATAAGGCTCTGTCCACGTGCTCATTCTGAAGAAGTTATCGAATATTAATCCAATACTATTTAGCGTTGTTTCAGCTATAAACTGAGTAGGGCCAAAAACGAAGACAAAAGCAATTAGGAAAATCGATCCCCATAAGTTTATGTCACTTAACACTTTGATCCCTTTATTTAACCCCACATAGGCGCTGATAGCGAAGATCGTCGTACACACTAGTAATACAATCGTTTTAACAAACAAGCTTACTTGAAGACCAAATAAATTTTCTAGGCCATAAGCAATCATTGGCGTTCCAAGAGCAAGCGTGGTTGCTGCTCCTCCTATCAACCCAAACATAAATAAAATATCAATCAGATTCCCAATAGGCGTATCTGCCAACTTACCGATTACAGGTCTTGTGGCTTCACTAATCTTCAATACTGGCTTCTTCCGCACATAATAGAAATAGGCAATCGTTAAAGCTGGTAACGAATACATTCCCCATGCAATAGGACCCCAGTGAAACATTCCATAAGAGCTTGCCCATAAAACCGCTTCTTCTGTCCCTTTTTCTATACCAAATGGTGGGCTCTGATAGTAATAAGCCCATTCAATTGTGGACCAATACAAAATACTTGCTCCAATACCTGCACAGAAAATCATCCCCGCCCATGAGAAGTTATTAAACTCAGGCTCCTCATCCATGTCCCCTAGTTTGATTTTGCCTTTCTCACTAAAAGAGACATAAAGCATAAAGAATAAGATTCCAAGACCTGCTATTAGGTAGACAACTCCAAGGCGCCTGGTCATAAATTCATTAGCTATATTGACAACCTTGTTGCCTGATTCCGGAAAGACAACTAGTGGAACAGAAACTGCCAATAATAAAACAAGTGCACCAATAAACGTTGGCCAATCAATTTGCTTAAATTTCATGTTCACGATCTCCTTCTTGTACCTGTTTGCCTTTATCTTGAGCGAAGGAGGTTTTTTTATTCTCTTTCTAAACGAGAACGAAAATCATTCTCATTATTTTCGCTAACGCGGGTTTACACATACCTGCTACCGTGTTACCTTATCATGTGGAAGGAAAGACATCTTAATTATTCAACATTTAAACGAAAACGAGTGGAACGAATAGATTTGCGCATTTGCATAAAAAAAGCCATTTGCCCCCCAAGGTGAACATGGCTTTTTTTCATGCCTCCCAATGAATTTTAAGGAGGAACTTATATGAATACCATCATCAAGTCATTGATAGCGCCTCTTATCGCTTTTGGAATCTTTGCATTTGGATTACCTTCTGTACACGCTGATGAAAAAGCAAACGTCGAGGAGAAACAAACCGATCTACAAGAGGAAAGTGCTGTTAATGGCGCTTCTCTTCCTATAAAGAAAATAGAAGTAGACAAGAAGAAGACCGAATTTGCCCTTTATGATACAACAGAGCAAGAAGAGCAATCACCTTCAAACGTCGAACGCACCGTTCACGTTGAGGCTACAGCTTATACTGCTCACTGTGATGGCTGCAGTGGCATTACAAAGACGGGAATCAATTTACTTGAAAACCCTAATAAGAAAGTCATTGCTGTAGACCCAGATGTTATTCCATTAGGATCAGAGGTTTACGTTGAAGGCTATGGTCGTGCAATCGCTGGTGACATCGGCAGTGCGATCCAGGGTAACCGTATTGACTTATATATGAAGGATCATAACGATGCTATGGACTACGGACGTCGTCAAGATATAAAAGTAGAGATTCTATCCTCTTAATAAAAAGCTCCCTAGAAAGGGAGCTTTTTTATGATACATATTTCTATTGATGAGATCCATCCTACTATATAGGAGGTGCTACCATGAGTGATCACCAGAAAGATACAAATCAACCGACATTCGATGAGTTGAGTGACCGTTTTATTGGAGAAGCAACTGAGGAGCCTTCCCTCTCTATGAAGACTAACTTAGATCCAAAAGATGTCACCAAAGACAACCCATATTTCAATGAAAAGAAAAAGCACACGCCAGAAGAAATCGAATCATTTAAGAAATTCTTTCAGTAAAAATTCAAAGCAAGAAACAAAGTAAAAAGACGACCGCTAAGGAAAGATAAGGACTTCTTTCCTAAAACATCTTACACGCACAAAAAATCCCGTCACTATGGACGGGATTTTTTTTAATCAATGATTTGAAGCTCTTTAGGAAATTTCGTCAATGTTTCATAACCATTTTCAGTAATGAGCACATCATCTTCTATTCGAACCCCACCTACTGCAGGGTCATAGATACCAGGTTCGATGGTGTACGTCATCCCCACTTTCAGTTCATCTTCATTTAGATGACTCATGGATGGGAATTCGTGCACGTTGATCCCAAGTCCATGTCCGATACGGTGAGGGAATAAGTGGCCGAATCCTGCTTTTTCAATGACATCACGAGCAATTTGATCCAAGTCTCCGATTCTAGTCCCCGGCTTACTGATGTTAAGAGACGCAAGCTGAGCTTCTAGAACTGTTTCGTAGATACTTCGTTGTTGGTCAGATACGGCGCCATATAAAAAGGTTCTTGTTATATCCGATGTGTATCCTTCTAATACCACCCCTAAATCAAATAGAACAAAGTCGCCTTTTTGCAGTGTACGATCTCCAGGATTTCCGTGTGGCTGACCCGATTTCTCTCCGAAAAGAACCATTGTAGAAAAAGACATTTCACGAATACCTTTTTTCTTTAATTCATATTCGATTTTAGCGAGTACTTCCATCTCGGTTACGCCTTCACGTAACGCTTCAACGCCTACTTTAACCCCATAGTCAGCCATTTCAGCTGCCCGTCGCATGATGTTTATTTCGTTTTCATCTTTTACAACACGCATGAGGTTAATCGCCTCTTCAACAGATCGCGATGTAGCATCTGGGAATAGACTTAGAAGAGCTTGGCTTCTATTAAACGTTAAAACCTCTTGTTCAAAAGCGATCCGTTCAACCGATTTTAGTGAGCGTTTTAGAAGAGCAGCTCTCACCATCTCCCATGGGTCCTCATGGTCGGCATAGCCAAGTACTTCATACGGCCATCCAGCATCTTTCACTTGGTCTCTTTCCATACCTGGAACGATAAAGAGTGGTTCAGCTTCCTGGAATACAAAGAGACCCATTAGCCTCTCATGCGGATCTGTATGGAAATCCGTTAGATAAAATACATTTTCTGTAGAGTTGAAGAAAGTAACATCTACTGACTCTTTCTCCATCCACTCTGTTAATTGTTGTAAGCGTTGCTTCATTCTTTTCACTCTCCCTAAGCTGATTTTGCAAGGTCAGATGAATGCCTCTCTGTACTTAGAGTAACGATGATTAAGAATAGAATCGCTACCGGTACAGCAATGACTACACTGTTAAGGTCAAATGGCTTTTGCAAGACAACTTCCCAAACCAGTGTTGATGTTACCCCGGCGAGCATGGATGAAATACCACCGGCAGCTGTTACACGCTTCCAGAAGAACACCGCTAGAACCGCTGGTGTTATACCTGCTCCATATACGGTGTAGGCATACATTTGTACAGCTAGAACACTTGGGAAGTACGTAATAATGACAAATGCCAGAATTCCTAATAGAACAATAAAGCCTTTTGTAATACGCAGTTGCTTCTCATCAGACGCTTTAGGATTGATATAGTTTCTGTATATATCATACGTTAGATTGGTCGCTGCTGAAAGTAAATAAGAGTTCCCTGTTGTAATAATGAAGGAAGCTGCTGCAGCAAGTAAAATTCCCCCGATTGCTAAAGGCATCACCGTGGTGGTTGCCATTAGTGCCATTCCTGGATCAATTCCAGGGAATAGTGATCTAGAAGCAAATGCGATAAGAGAAATAGCAGGTGAAATAACGATCATCGCTATTAGCCAACCAATTTGAGCTTTTTTAGAGGATTGATCACTCTTAGATGAAGCCAATCGTTGGTACATATTCTGATCACCTAATAATAAGAAAAGAGACGGAAGCAAGTAACCGAGTAATTGGATTGTTGATAGCCCACCTGTATTGCTCATATGAGATTCAGGTACATTTTGAACAATCTCTTCCCAACCACCAGCTATGATAAAGATTGTCGGTACCGTAATGAGTAAACCGCCTACCATAAGAAATCCACTTAACGCATCCGTTTGTGATACAGAACGTAAGCCTCCAATCATGGCTAAGAAGATAATTAGAGCAGCACCAATCATGGTACCTGTTTCAACCGTCATACCTGTTGTCAGGTTTAAAATGAAACCGAAACCTTTCATCTGATAAGAAACGATTCCTACATAAGCTAGAATAATAATGACGCTCGCTATATTACGTGCAGACTTTCCATATTTCGCTTCCAAGATTCCCGATACGGTATATTTACCAAACGCACGGATTTTCGGAGCTACGATATAAAGCATAATGATACCAAATAGTGTAGGAACCATTAACATAAAGGATGGAATAATCCCATAGCTAAATGCCATGGACGTTTCTCCTCCTGAGATACTTCCACTTCCGGTCCAGGTAGCGAGAAGTGTTCCCATTAATACGAAAGGCCCCAGACTCTTACCTGCGAGGACGAAATCCTCTGTTCCAGACACTTTCTTCGACATGAATACCCCAATTCCTATCATAAGAAGGGCATATAATCCAATAAACCATAGTAATGTTGGATCTTGTTGTAGTTCCATAAGTTTAGTTTCCTCTCCTGCTTGATCATTTTGATTTGACTAAATTCTGTTAGCTTTAAGCGTATACTTACGCGCGCTACTTATGTGAACTGAGTGGAAATAAAGAATTGCTGTTTTCCGATCCGGATCTGTAGAAAACAAAACGAAGATTAATAATTAGAGGGATCAGGTTAAACTAACCTAATCAAAGTGGTACTCTTGCTTATGTCTTCGCTTCACATAAGAACAATTGTTAATAAATCTACCATAATTTTTTGAAAAGCAAAAATGCCTTTATAACAGCGTTTTTTAATGATTTTAGACCATTTTTAAGACTTCCCATTTATTTACACCACTGTTCATTTCATTCATTATGCACACTTCAGAAGTTTTTTTATTGATATAAATATTCTGAATTATACTCTGTTACCCTAAATATAAATGATCTAAATTACCTATAAATCACAAAAGCATACGGGTCTTATTTACTATAAAATAAAACTTAATTTAACACTAATTCCCGCATCTAACCCTGCTCACCCATTTTTTCATTAAACTCTGTTTACTTTTCATCATAATATTTTCAGGTTATGAGCTTGTTCAAGGATATGGGCAATATTGAAGCCACAACTTAAGGCAATTTCTGTTACAAAACTGACATGATTGACACGGGTTTGACTTATAAATGTCATCGTTCTTTAATGGGGTTTTAGAACTAGACCTGCTATACTCATCTCAGATACTAAAGGAGGATGATTGATGATGAAAAACATCATGACGACAGCGGTCTTGTTCCTCATTGCCTTTGGATTTATAGGTATTCTCATTTCAAATCATCAAGTTGTACAAGCTCAGTCTGCAGAGATAAAAGAAAAAAACAAAGAAGATCATAGCCTACTTTATCAAGATCATGACATAAATAAACAAATCACTTTGCAAAAGAAAAAAGGAGTTTCAAGGTTCCTACAAACTTCGGCAGAAACACATACCCCTTCAAAAAAGGGAAAAGCCATTGAACCAAAAAAGGCATACACCAAAGAGATTACAGTAGAAGCAACAGCTTACACAGCTCATTGTGAAGGTTGCAGCGGCATAACTAGAACTGGAATTAACTTATTAAAAAATCCAAATTTAAAAGTCATTGCCGTTGATCCAAGTGTAATTCCATTGGGTACAAAAGTTTATATAGAAGGGTATGGAACAGCAGTAGCAGGGGATATCGGAAGTGCAATCAAAGGAAACCGAATCGATATTTATATGAAAGATAAAGAGGATGCTTTAGATTACGGAAGAAGAACAATCAAGATTAAAATCATATCTTAACTTTCTGGGAGGACACTTTTGTTCTCCCTTTTACATTTTTAGCGGTAACTTAACCTAATACGCTCAGAGACTCACTAAAAGAGCACATAAAAAAGCACCCTTCTCTTGAACGGTGGTCTGATCAAACAAAGTATGTAAAAGAAAGTGCCTGCTTGATCTTATACTGGTATAACGAGCAAGATGTAACTTTCTATGAATCGGGTTCATCGCTACACAGGCACTTCTTTAGTTTTCGTAAGCATGAATGTAGAATCCTTCCTTATGGGTTACTTATTTTTCTTTTTCTTTTTTGCTCTGGCTCCCATCTTTCCTTTTTTAGCAGCGTTTGTGTTCTGAGTTGTAGTGTTGCTTGCTGTTAGCTCCTGGCTGTTTTGATAGTCTTTCTCGAATAGCTCGCGAGCTTTTGAAAACATGATGGTCATAGTGTGACCCTCCTTAATAATTTCTTACAAAAGCATTTCCCTGCATTTCCAGAGCTAAAACTTCCGTTTACAATTTTCATTGTACTCCCTGAAACCTGCATTTGTAAATGATAAAACTACATTTTTATTAATAATCATTTTAAACTGTACAGATTAAATTACATGTATAACCTGATTTTTTTAACCCTCTTTTTTACTGTCATTTCAATGGTTTTAGATACTTTCTCAATTCGTAATATTTTTGTCATAAATCGGTGAGTCTATTCTCAATTAGAAGAACCTTTTTGTGCATTAAAGTATTAAAATAACTACGATAAATTGTCTTCTTTTTATATAAAATTAAAAGAACCTGGCATCCAAATTATGTCAGGTTCTTCCATTTTTATAATTGAATCGTTAGCGGGTCTTCCCCTTCTACATTCATTAAGCGAATTTGCGTTGGTTGAATATCTAAGACGATATAATCTGGATCCTCAGGTCCTTTAAACCAATGCTTCATGTATTCATTCCATAACTTTTCTTTTAACTCTTTTGAATCATTAATAACCGCCTTACCCTCTACCTCGATATACGGGTCTTCAAACCCTTTCCCATCATAGCCTAGCAAGATGTGCACATAAGGATTTTGTTCGATTTCATCAGCTTTGTGCGTATCCTTGTCCGTTGCTGTATAAAGGTGCAAGTCTTCATTATGGAATGTCATATAACGTGAATGCGGTTTATTTTGTTGGACCGTAGCAAGGGTACCAACTTTATGATGCTCCAGAACCTCTAGAATTTTATCTTTCACTTGTTGTTCATTCATTTTCTCAGGACTCCCTTCATCATTGTTTCTTAGCTAGTGTTCCTGATTTTAAGTTAATTTAAACAAGTCAGTTGGCTATTCTGGTATGATTTAAACCATTTAGAACACCCTAATACCAAATGATGAACGAAGGAGTGTAAAAATGAAATTTCTATTATCACGTCGGTTCAGAATTGGCTTGATTGTGTTTAGTTTTATTTTATTCCTAGCTAGTTCTTTTATAAATGCTCAAACGATCCCCGAGGACTATGGAGCTAAGGGAGCATTAAAAGACCCTCGATTAACTTACGAAAAAGCTTTAGAGTATGCCATTGAAGACGAATACTTAGCCCAAGAACGGTACAATAAAGTGATCCAGAAATATGGACAAGTCTTCCCTTTCCCAAAAATTCAAGCAGCAGAAAAAAAACATATTGAGGCACTTACACGGCTTTATAATAAAGCAAACCTGAGTATTCCAGAAAATCAAGCAAAACAATATACTGTTATGCCTGCCTCTATTAAAGTAGCCCTTCAACAAGCCGTACAAGCTGAAATCGATAACATCGCTATGTATAACCGATTTTTAGAAATTAAGAATTTACCTCCAAATGCAACGAAAATTTTCACCAATTTACGAGACGCTTCAAAGAAACATCTCGTAGCTTTTAACTTCGGGCTCTCTCAGCAGCAATAACGAAGAGGACAAACTTATTATGAAGTTTGTCCTCTTTTTATTCTAATGCTTTATTAAGTCGGTGTTGATCTTTTATCTGTTCCGTATAAGCCCCTTATATGGAATACTCAAAATCGAGTTAAATGGGTGTGGGATCAATACAGTATAACGATTTTGTTTGCTTTAGTAAGAGAAAGATGAACCATTGAAAACACTCGCTTTCCTGCGGATGAACTCCAGAGCTTCCTCAGTCGTTTCACTCCCTGCGGGATCTCCCCCCTCTTTTAAGATGTGGTTGAAAAACTTAAACCACATAAGGAATATAGAAGAAAAAACATTTTTTGTCACATTTTGTCGAATTCATGGTATAGTTATATCAGGAAAAGCATAGGGCTTATGCTCTATTAACTATTTAATTTAATGATGGAGGATGTTTACATGTATAGTGTCATGTTAGTTGATGATTCAAAGCTCACCCGGTCTTTTTTAAAGGACCAGCTTACTAACTCTAACTATCATGTTATAGCCGAGGCTGCTGATGGTCTTGAAGCTATAGAGTTATTCCGATTACATAAACCGGATGTAACGGTTTTAGATATTATAATCCCCTATTACTGTGGAATGAGCTGTTTACGTAAGATGTTAGAAATAGATCCAAAGAGCTCAATTATTATGTGTTCATCTATGGGACAACAGTATCACATTCAACAATCGCTCTGCCTTGGAGCTAAGGATTATATTGTGAAACCTCATTTTAATTCCTTAAAACCTGTTCTAGACAATGTAATCTCTTCTATATAAAAAGAGCTTGGAATCCCAAGCTCTTTTGTTTGTATGAAAAAAGATTCACTTTTCTTGTCTTTGTCTATATTGAGCTCTTACTTTTTCTAGAGTTAGAAACGATGTTTGGCTAATTGTCCAATCAGCTGCGCTTAAGTAAGAAGATGTTCCTACCCCAATAGAAAACATTTGAGTTGATAGAATCGCCTCGAGTCCTGCCTCTCCATCCTCTATAGCCACGCAGTCTTTGTATGCAACACCTAACCGATCTGCTGCTGTAACGAAAATTTCAGGGTGTGGCTTTCCATTCTTTAAGGCTTTTGGATCCATTATCACATCAAAATATGAAAATAAACCCAACTGATGCAGCACAAAATCTGCATTTGAACTAGCAGAAGCCAAAGCCATTGGAATGCTTTCATTTGCTAAATCCTGAATGAAAGCTTTCATACCAGGCATCAAGTCATCTTCTGTAAGTTGAGCAATTAATTGTTGGTAGTTCCTGTTCCTCCATTCACCAAGCTCTATCATCTCTTCATGAGAAAAAGACTGATTGGAACGCTCCACTAACATTTGAACTAATTCCATTCGAGGCCTTCCTTGATAAGCGAGGTTATCCTCTTCTGTAAAAGAAATGCCGAGCTTATCAGCAACGGGTAGTGTCGCTTTATGATAAAGTGGGACCGTGTTTACAATCACACCATCTAGGTCAAAGATTACTGCTTTAAATGTCATACATGAAACTCCTTTACTCCCAATGACTAATCTTGAAGAAGCGTACAGTAACTTTGATAAAAACGCAAGAAAAACATGAGCCATGCATATAAGTTACGCATGGCTCATGTTTAACAGTATATAATTTCTTGTATCGTTCAGGTCACTTTAAAAATCAGCACAGTTATATAGATTTAGGGTAAATACTTAAGTAGATCCGCTATAGCAATAGTAGTAGATTCATCATGTACAGCTGATTCGTTTGTAAGGTCCATAATGTCTACAGCACTTAGGACGGTCTTTTTGAAGGGGAACAGAATCATTACAGATAGGAACATAAAACATACTCCGACTCTGAGCATTTCTTTCATACATAACCCTCCTCCTCATCCTTTATATATTTATTGCCCCTAATATACTACGATAAAACCTTTAATCTAATTATCATTTAAATACACAACTAAAGAATTACAAAATTTTTGCAACGTACTTACGCTGTCTAGGTCCATCAAATTCGCAAAAATACACTCCTTGCCAAGTACCAAGGACTAGCTCTCCACCTGAAATGATCACCATTTCAGAAGAACCTACTGTGCTTGTTTTTAAATGCGAAGCTGTATTGCCTTCCCCGTGAAGATCTTCCGCATGTTCCCAAGGATACACTTCATCTAACCTTCTAAGAAAATCAATTTTCACATCCGGATCTGCATTTTCGTTCACTGTAATCCCTGCTGTTGTATGTAAAGAAGAAACTACAAGTACTCCTTCTTTAACTCCAGATGCTTTAACAAAGTTGTTCAGTTCGCTTGTAATATCAACCATCTGATCATGTTCAGTCGTTTTTACTGTAAATGTCTTCATCCAATATCACTCCTTATTCTTTATGTAACCGTTCTCCCCAAAAAGAAACCTCAAATTATAGTTACTAACTACCGATAGAAAACATCAGGAAGTAGGGCTATAAGTTTTTATGATTTACAAACACATTCATTCATATTATTATACGTAAAGGATTTAATTCATAGTAAATAGATAAGAATTGAGGTGTATTTAAAAATGGAAACAATGACAGCTAAGAGTCGTCCTTTCACAACCGTGACTTCTACACTAAACCCAGTTCAAAAGCCACTTGTGACGCTAGGACTACTTGTTTCTATCATTCTATTCATAACTTCTGTATCAATTGGAGGATGGGCACAAGGTGTTCTCTATATTGTTGGAATGGCGCTTGGATTAACGCTATTACACGCCCGTTTCGGGTTTACGTCAGCTTTTAGACGATTAACATCAGTCGGGAACGTTCAAGGGCTGCAAGCGCATATGGTAATGCTTGCAGTAGCTACGACCTTGTTTGCTATTATACTGGCTACAGGCTTTAGTTTTACTGGAGTTACACCTTCAGGTTATGTCTTCCCTGTTGGGATGAGCGTTATCTTCGGCTCGTTTCTATTTGGTATCGGGATGCAGCTTGGGAACGGCTGTGCATCAGGTACGCTTTATAATGTCGGAGGCGGAAAAGCTTCTTTATTTATTACCTTAATAGGATTTATCGCTGGCTCAGCACTTGGCGCGTATCACCTTCCTTGGTGGACAAGCGAAGCAATGCCATCTCTCCCTGCTATCTCACTAGCTGAATCTACCGGTTTTGGCTATTTTGGAGGCTGGTTATTTCAAATTATCCTTTTTGCAGGAATTTACGGACTTACCGTACGCTACGCTCGTAAGAAAAACCCACCGCAAATGAAACCACTCCCAACCGTAAAGGGATGGAAAAAACTTGTGCGAGGTTCATGGCCTTTACTTGTAGCGGCCATTGTATTAGCAATCTTAAATGCCATTACACTTTCTGTCCGTGGTAACCCTTGGGGGATTACCTCAGCCTTTGCCCTTTGGGGTTCAAAAGCTCTTATGGCTATTGGAGTAGATGTAAGTAGCTGGGGGTATTGGGCTGGTAAAACAGATCAACTCACCAATAGCGTCTTCCTTGACTCAACAAGCGTCATGAACTTCGGAATAATCATTGGGGCCTTCATTGCAGCAGCTGCACAAGGTTCCTTTAAACCACAACGCTTTAAACCTGGCATCTTCTTCGCTTCCTTAGTAGGTGGCATTATGATGGGATACGGCGCACGACTTGCTTTCGGCTGTAATATTGGTGCTTACTTTGGAGGCATTGCATCAATGAGCCTACATGGTTGGGTATGGATGATTATGGCGCTTGCAGGAACCTTCCTAGCATTGTTCATTAGACCTCTCTTTGGATTGAAGAACCCAAACCCTAAAGATTCTATGTGTTAATGGGAGTGAGCTAAATCGTTAAGCGGTTTAGCTCACTATTAGGCTCTTTTAAAGTTTAATGTTGTTATTCTTTATAACAAGCTTGTTCAAGAGTAGGGTAGAATTGTTGAAGTCCCGAGCTGAGAGAATGTTTCCATTAGCTTTAATTGAGTGTAAGGTGGGCCTGGAAACCACTCGCTTTCCTGCGGGGAGCTGGTAAGCCTCTTCAGCCAGCAAGCCGGCTTCCGATTTTAATCCACGCTGGCGCTGGTGGTGTTGGTGGTTTTGCAATCCAACTGGCAAAACAAGCTGGATTAACGGTTATAACAACTGCTTCTGCCTCAAATCATGAATTTGTTCAATCATTAGGAGCAGATTATGCTATTGATTATAAGCAAGAAGACTTTGTAAAGAAAACATTTGAACTTACTCAAGGGAAAGGTGTTCATGCTGTTCTTGATACGGTAGGGCGCGAGAATGCAACACGTTCACTTGATACCCTTCGTTTCAACGGTCATCAAGAAATGTTCCAACTTATTGAAAATGGTTCAATTTCAACAGTACTTGATAAAGTTGTGCCATTAGAAAAAGTCCCCCAAGCACTAATTGATCTATCAAAGCGTCACGTAACAGGAAAAGTTGTCGCATCTATTTAATAGTAAAAGGCCAGTCTCTTATAGAAGAGACTGGCCTTCCTTATATTTGTTTTAATTTCTTTAAAATTATTCTCTCTAATGCGCTCCATGGTAAAATAGATTTAGCCTTCACCATTCCTTTAACCCCTTTACCGACTGGATAACGTAAATGCCTAATCGTCTTCTTATCAGCTAACTCTGATATGAGATCAGCTACCTCTTGAGGATCACCGAGCGAATCTTCTCCATCTTTTAATTCTTGTTCAATGCGTTCCATGTAATCGAAATAAGGAGAATCTTTCTTCAGCGACTGCTCCGTTACAACTCTTCCAGAGGTCCAAATGTTCGTTCGATAAGACCCGGGCTCAACCAATGCCACATCGATCCCAAACGGCTTCACCTCTAGACGCAAACTTTCACTATACCCTTCTAGTGCGTATTTAGAAGAAACATAGGGTGATAAACCAGGGAATCCAAACAATCCGCTAATGCTGCTCACATTAATGACCTTCCCAAACCTCTGCTGTCTCATAAGAGGCAAGACCTTTTGTGTGACTGCCATTACGCCAAATACATTCGTCTCAAACTGTTCTCGGTATTCACTCATTTGAATTTCTTCACTAAAACCACCAAGGGCATATCCGGCATTATTAACAAGAACATCACACCGCCCTATTTTCTCTATATAATACTGAAAGTCTCGAATCGAGTTTTCTTTCGTTACATCTAAAGGAACAGGGATGATTTGTTTATACCACGTTTCACCTTCAAAAGGTTCAAACACTGACATCTTGCTAACATTTCTCATTGCAGCAAGCACGACAAATCCTTGTTTAGCTAGATTGACCACCGTCAAAGAACCAAACCCACCCGAAGCTCCAGTTACAACAGCCACCTTTGATTGAACCATAATCACCAATCCTTTCTAATATTTAAAGTGCAGGCGTGGTGCCTAGGACCGTACGGATAAGACAGCTTTTTGGAAAAGGCGATTAGCCTTTGGAAAAAAGATGACTTATCTCGCTAGGTCCTCCACGCCGGAACTGGATAGTCTCCCCAGCTCCCCGCAGGAAAGCGAGTTGTCCCAAAAGCCTGCCCAAGCACACTTTACAGTAACGGACACACAAACTTAGCTGCAAGTACAAAAATCCTGCTATTATGTTCAGCAAGAATAGAAAAAGAGGTTGTTCTACCAACCTCTTTTTCTCTCATTTACGGATTCATCATATCTGTAACTTTACTTGTCTTCTTATCTACGTAATACCACCCTATAGTCGCAGTATGCGAGGTCCCGTCTTGTTCAACGAGTTCGTATACGTGAACAAGGTATTTACCGCTCTCTTCATGGTCAACTTGCACTTTAACACGGTCATTATTAGATTTAATATCTAAGTGGTTTCTTACAGCTTGAATTGCTTGTTCTTTAGCTGCTTGATTCGTCTCTGAAGTCTCTTCTTGTTCATAAGCGGTTTGAATATCATCTACGACCCATTGAGTTCCGTCATGAACCACAACAAACTTCACTTTGCTACTTCCTTCCATCTCATCTGTTTGAGTCTGTATGACATGAGATGTAGTATCATTTATGCGCTTAATCGATACAGGGTGGTCTGGGTTTAAGAAACTCGGAGCGCTTGATGGGACGACGTAAAGCTTCTCGTTTTCTTGCCGTATGTAGTACGACATAAAATCATCAGTCAGTGATTGTGACATAGCCGTTTTAAACTCTTTCTCAATTTCCTGAAGAGACGAATAATCTTTGATCATTAAGTTATCATCTGTATTTTTTATGACATCGAAGAAGACTTGTTTATATTCATTGACAACAGCTTTGGCTTCTTGCTCCGTTAAGTCTGCAGGAACTTGTTTTTGGTCTATCTCATCTTTCGGTTGATCCGACTGATTGTCACTATCCGTTTTGGATGTTTCTTTTTCATCATTTTTCTCCTGCTCTTTTTCTACTGCGTTATCTTCTGAAGCTTCTTTGTCAGCTTTTTCTATTTCTTTTGAAGCATCATCATCTGATTTCTTTTCGGGCTCCTCTTTTTCTTTTTCCAAATCTTTGTCGGCTTCTTTGTTGCTGTCTTCTTGTGTTTCTTCTTGCTCCATCTCTTGTGAAGGATTCTCTTTTGTCTCTTTTTCTTGGTTAGCATCAGATGTGCACCCGGCTAAGATCATCATTAAGGCTAAGCTTGTTGCCCAAATATGTTTCATTTTCCATTCTCCCTTTACCTTGTCTTTAAATAAAAAAGCGAGGCGAGATCATCGCCTCGTTCCTTTATCCGAAGAAGAAGTCTAGTATGTTTCCACCTGCTGACGCTTCTTTATTATAAAATTCAGAGTAACCACAGTTCTTGCAGTACACGACTAAGAATTTGTTATTCTGAACATCAAACATTTTCGCAAGTCCAGCTCCTGTCATGGCTACTTCTTTCTTACCTGCATCTGTACTTCCGCATTTAATACAACCTTTATCACTCATGTAGCTGCACTCCTTCATTTAGTTTAATCTACTTGTCTGTACGAATACATCCTTCAATGGTTTCAACTTTTGGATAAATAAATAGAAAAAGCCTCAAGGAAGGATCCCTCAAGGCTACTTCATTAAATTGAACTCTTTAAATTACTATCGCGATGATGACGATCCATTGCAAGCTGAAGCAGTTGATTAATAAGTTCAGGATAAGAAACACCGCTTAAGTCCCACAGTTTAGGATACATACTGATCTTTGTAAAACCTGGTAATGTATTCACCTCGTTAACGACAAGCGAGCCATTCTCCTTCAAGAAGAAATCAACACGTGCTAACCCTTCGCATTCTAGAGCCTGAAACGCATCTACAGCCGCTTCACATACTCTCTCAGTTGTATGGTCATCAAGCTTTGCAGGTAATTCTAACAGTGCTCCACTCTCGCTAATATACTTCGTCTCATAAGAGTAGAAATCATCTCCCTGTGGTAGGATCTCACCTGGTACAGAGGCTTTAGGATGATCATTACCTAACACCGCTACTTCAATCTCTCGACCATTAACGGCTTCTTCAATAATTAGTTTCGTGTCATATTGAAAAGCTTCTTCAATTGCTTCGTAAAATTCTTTCTCATTACGCACCTTACTTACACCAACAGATGAGCCTTGATTGGCAGGTTTCACAAACATTGGTAAACCTAAGCGCTCTTCTACAGCTTCAAATGAGATGTCTGGCTGTTGTGGTTGTTTATACGTAACCCAGTCTGCTACTTTAATATCTGCATCACGAAGCAGACGCTTCGCTATATCCTTATCCATGCATAGTGCTGAACTAAGTACATTAGGTCCTACATAAGGGATGTTTGCAATGCGAAGCATCCCTTGCATGCTTCCGTCCTCACCGAGCGTACCATGTACAATTGGGAATACGACATCAAGTTCTCCAAGGCTTTCCACTGTGGATGTGCGGATTAGCTGATCATGATCTTGTCCTGGTACAAGTGCAATGCCTTCATTTGTTTTATTCAAAGCAATATTTGCCGGGTCTTCTTCGTTCAATAAATAGTGGCTTGGCTCACTCAGGTGCCATTGGCCATTTTTATCGATTCCGATAAGCGTTACATCATATTTGTCTTTGTCGATGGCATCAACGATATTTTTTGCAGATTGTAAGGATACTTCATGTTCTGAGGATTTTCCTCCGAAGATTACCCCAACGTTTAGTTTGTCACTCATCAAAATCGCTCCCTTTTTAAAAATTTCTTACGTTTATTCTATTCCCTGGACTCATCAGTTATGTAACACTGCTCTTCTATTATAGCCTATATAGGTCCCTGAACATGAGATGCCAGTTCAAATGATAAGAAAGCAAGCGGAACATAGCAGTCGCTCCAAAAAGCACATACAGTTGGACCGTACTCTCATAGTCAATAATTCCAATTGCTAATAGCACACCCGCCATCATAGCCCAGACCGCATAAATCTCTTTATGTAATACCATTGGTCTTCTTTGAGCTAATACATCACGCGCAACTCCGCCACCAACGCCTGTAATAATAGCTGAAAATACAACAGCACCAAACGGGAGATCCGCTTCAAGTGCAAACATCGCACCTTGAACGGCGAAAGCAGATAGTCCAATCGCATCTAAATAGACGTTCCATCTGTCCCAAAACATGACCCAGCTTTTTGGAAAGAAATAGACAATTGCAATGGTTCCAAGAGCCACATATAGAAACATACCCTGTTCCCACACATGTACAACATCAATTTGTAAAAATAAATTTCGAGCTATACCACCAACAAACGGAGGTGCAAGGCCCAAAATGAAAACACCAAAAATATCATATCGCTCACTTAAGGCTACAATCGCGCCACTAAAGGCAAATGCAGCAACTGCGATTACATTTACAATCTCCCAAGCCATCTACCTAAATCTCCTTCCACAAACGTACCTCAATCATAGAAAAACCAGCATAAAAATTCAATAAAAACTTTTTATGATGGCTTTGTTAATGTTCGTGTTGATTTTCACTCCATATAAGCCTCCTTATATGGAAGACTCGAATTCAACATGGCGTGACTGAGAAATGGAGAAGATCGTTACAAATATAACAGGAAGCAACAAGGCAAAAAACACATAGTGAGCCCCAAAACTACCAGCTAGCCACCCTAATAAAGGACCGCTGATGACGACAGAGCCTTGATTAAATAGCATCCGAAAGCCCGCCATTCTTCCATGGTATTTAGAATCTGTTACGAGCTGCTGAACGGTTTGTAGCAATACTCGGATCCAAGTTGTTCCTATCCCAATACTGCAAACACCGATAAAAGCCCCCACTGTGACCGAAGAAGATGCCAGAATCGATAGACCTGCTCCCATAACAAGGAAGGAAATCATTGTTATATAAGACCTGAACCTTCTTAAGAGCCAGGCACCCGCAAAACTAGCAATAGCTCCCCCAACCGATAAAGAAGCATCAAGCCAACCATAGACGAGTGCAGAAGCTTCAAGAACCTCACTGGCATAAACCGATAAGAAAGCAATCGTTGAATGGAAAACCGTCTGACCCACAAACATGATAACAAATAACCTTTTTAACAAAGCGTGATTACGGAGATAGATGACCCCTTCTTTAAAGTCCTCCCACCCCGATTTTTTAGACTTTTTGCTAGTTCCTTCTATTGATGGCACCAATATGATTGCGATTAAAGCTAAACCATATGCACCACCGTTCCAGATAAGAGCACTACTTGCTCCGATCCATCCTGTTAACATTCCACCACTGGTTGCTCCCGTCATACTTCCTATAATGGCAAAGGAAGCTGATAGAGAATAAACACGGGGGAGTTCTTCATGACCAAATTGTTCAGCAACGAACGCTTGAATAGCTGGCCTCAGCAAAGACCCCATCGCTTGTAACAACATATGAAAGATAAAGATCACAGGAACCGCTAACTCTTCGCCCGCAACACTTCCACCCATTATAAGAACAGCAGCCATAGATAGAAGTAATGACACGATAATAAGGAATTTTCGATTGAATCGATCAACGATGACTCCAAATAACATATTTAATAGCATACCAGGAAGGAAACCTAAACTGACAAGAAGGCCTGTATAAAAGGCATCTTCTGTAGCTTTGTATAAATACCACGTAATAATGACAAAATACATGGCTCTCCCAAATTCCGCCACGAAATAAGATAGATAGATTTTGCCTTTTACCATGCCAGCCCCTCCTTTACTCTTTAGTACAAAGCACCATCCACTCATCAATAGCAAAGGATAGGAGTCTATTTTCTTTCACTTTCATTTGAAAATACTCTTTTATCTCTTGCTCCGCACCAACCATCATTTGATGAATTTCCTCTCTCTCAATCTCATCTTCTATCATGCGACTCACCCATTCATGATAAGGGAGCGTTTTCTTCCTTAACGACTGCTTCTGGATTTGAAAATGGGAATGATTCATGAGCGTTTTCCATTCTGATATGGGAAGCGCTCGCTGGTGACTACAGTCTCTCTTCTTTTCAAATGTATTATAAAAGTCCGCTACCTTGTGGTGTTCAGAAGAAACATTATCGATAAGAACAAAAGCTCCTCCTGCCTTTAAAACACGCGCTACTTCTTGAATGAATCGATCAGGGTTAGGAAAATGATGGGCTGCAATACGGCATGTGACAATATCAAAAGATTCATCTAAAAACGGCAACTCTTCTGCATCGGCCAATACGGCATCAACATTGTCATGTGTTTCTAAAAAATTCGCTGCAGCCTGTAGCATTGGTTTAGTGAGATCACTAACCACAATACTTTTCACATGCGGAGCTAGTGCGTGAGCGACATGCCCCCCTCCTGTTGCGATATCAAGTACCTTCTCTATCTTTTGAGGCTGCAGCCATTCCACCATCTTCTGGAGATCTTCCCCTGTTGCATGAGTGGTACTTGTGACATAGCGGTTTGCATGCTTCCCAAACTGTTCTTGCACATTTCGTTTCGTATTCATCATGATTCCTCCTTTGTCATCTACTTTTACTATATTCAATTTATCGCAATAGGAATAATACTAAGTTATAATAAAAAGCAATAACGAGCACTTATCACTCTAGGAGGTGAATCTATGAAGCTAGAAGATTATGAATTGATCATTCATCTATCCACAATCGGCACCGTCCGAGGTACAGCCAAGCACTTATATGTTTCTCAACCCGCCATCACCCAGCGTCTCCGCTATATAGAGTCGTACTTTCAACATCCGTTATTTATACGAACATCAAAGAAGCTTTTGCTAACACCCATTGGAGAACAAATTGTAGAACACGCACAAGAAGTAATGGAGAAGGAAACTGAACTTCAAACCGTTCTTCAATCGTATGGCGATCAAATTTCCGGAACGTTGTCCATCGGAGCTTCTTCTATTGTAAGTCAGCAATTTTTACCGAGCTTACTTGAAACATACACCTCCCTTTATCCAGATGTAAAAATTGATTTGGTAACAGGATTAAGCGAAGATCTTAGAAATCCCAACCAGAACTTCCATGTCCGCCTTATTCGCGGTAAATCGATGAAAGATGGAGAGAACATTCACTTATTGAGCGACCCCCTATACCTTTATGACACAAAGCCGTTTACCTCTGGTAAAGAACGCCCTCTTATTGCGTTCAAAAGCGATTCAACGTTCCATAATCTAGTAGACGAGTGGTTCCTATCTCATCCCTCTTTTAAACCCATCAAGAGTATTCAAGTGGACCAAATTGAAACGTGTAAGCAGTTTATGAAGAAAGGGCTAGGGATGGCCGTTCTCCCAAAAAGTGTCGTCTCTGAAGAACTTCATCAGTATCCACACCTACCGTTGACTCTTGACAATGAACCACTCAGCAGGGAAACGTGGCTGTGTTTTCAAAAAAGTGTCCGTAATCTCCCTCAGGTGGACCGATTTATCCAACTCGTTCAAGACTCAGACTTTACATAAACTAAAAAGACTAGAGTTGATGATTGAAACAATTAAAAAGGCAGCCCCTTTTTGGGGAGCTGCCTTTTTAAATTGAATATGCGATTTTCGATAAAGCGAAACTACATAACCTTTAACTGCCTCAAAACATTAAAGTTCTTTCTTAGAAATATACCAATCAATGTATTCTATGCCTTCTTCTTGCGCTCGTTTTGCTGCATCTTCTTGTGTTTTAGGTGGTGAAACGACTGCTTTGTCCCCTTCTGTCCAGTTAGCAGGTGTTGAAACACCATGCTCATCTGTCGTTTGCAGAGCTTTTACAAGGCGAAGAATTTCTTGCATGTTACGACCAGTAGTTAATGGATAGTAGATAATGGAGCGAATCTTTTGTTTATCATCAATTACGAATACAGCACGACTCGTTTCCACTTGACTTTCACCTGGCATAATCATGCCATATTTCATAGCCACCTGCTTATCCAGATCAGCTATTACCGGGAACTCGATCTGCGTATTAAAGTTTTCTTCAATGCTTCTGATCCAAGCTATGTGAGAAGGGACACTATCCACACTTAAGCCGAGCAGTTCTGTGTTCATTTCTTTTAATTCTGGATAAATCTCTTGAAAAGCTACAAATTCTGTTGTACATACGGGAGTAAAGTCAGATGGGTGCGAGAATAGAACAACCCATTTTCCTTTATAATCTTCAAGACTCAGGTTCCCCTGACTCGTAGCCGCCTGGAAAGATGGCGCCTCATCGCCAATCCTTGGCATCATATACGTTTGTTCTTGATTTTCTTTTTCCATACATGGAAACCTCCTTTACTATGATTACAACCACTGTACTCATACCTCATCAAGGATTCCTTAAACCTATTCCACCAAATATAAACAATTATACCCATACACCTATAAGCATTATTCAATGATAACTTTCATTTACGAGGGATTTCCATTACACTGAACCTATACAACTAAGAGAAAGGTCGTTTCAATATGAAATCTACTACTCGTTTTGTCTGGACACTCGCCCTAGCTTTTTTATTAGGGATTATTACATCAGCTTTTGAATCCCCATTTTGGGTTAATGTAGTCGGAGTGATTATGATCGTTATAGTGATGTCGTTTATTTCGAATCGGTTGAATAATAAAGAACAACGCGACTGAAAAGGCTCCCCAGCTAGCCGCGGAAAGCGAGTAATTTCCAAAATCGCCTTACGATCAACCGAAGCAAACGGGAACATTATAAAAAACGAGTATGAAATCTCCAAGATTTCATACTCGTTTTGTTTACGGATTGATTAATCGATTGATATTTTTAAACTCAAGCTCATTAAATTTATTATGCATGAGGTCTTCGTTAATGGAGAGTACAGCTTCTTCAAGAGAGCATGTGACGTCTACTTCGCAATGGATACGGGCTAGTTTTCTAGATAAGTGAAGCATTTCTAGGTCTTGTTCGATCTTTGTTCGCTGTGCTTTGGTTAGGGTGTCGAGATTTTCAAGAAGTCCTTCGATTGTCTCGTGCTTTTGTAATAATTTTAACGCTGTTTTCTCACCAATTCCTTTGACACCAGGGTAGTTATCGCTACTATCTCCCATAAGTGCTTTTAGATCAATCATTTGCTGAGGTGAGATCCCTTTTTCATCGTAAAACGTTCCATGTTCATATTCTGCAAAGTTGCCGTACCCTTTCTTCATAAGAATGACTTTTACGTTATCCTTTAGAAGTTGTAACGTGTCTTGGTCTCCGGTTAGAATAAGCACTTCATTCTCTTCACTATATACGTTAGCGAGCGTGCCCATTAAGTCATCAGCCTCGTAGCCTGTAATACCTACATTCGGAATGTCCATTGAGGCGGTAACTTCTTTTACAAGCTCAAACTGTGGAATCAATTCAACAGGAGCCTCACCTCTATTTGCTTTATATTCTGGATATAAATCATTACGGAACGTATGACTCCCCATATCCCAACAACAAATGACGTGACTTGGTTTATATTCATTCTTCGCTGCAAATAAGTGCTTCACAAATCCGTAGACGGCATTGGTCGGCATTCCTTTACTATTGACCATGTAATATCCACTCATTGCAGTCGCATAAAAGGCTCTAAACAATAACGCCATTCCATCTACGAGCAATACTTTGTTCTTTTCCATGTGACCGTACTCCTTCTACTCATTTCTAATTAACTAGTATAACAAAAAATATGTTCTTGCGGACAAGTACGTAGTGGAAATGATCCTGACATAATTCTCCCTTTCTAATCATATTTTACAGTAACATCAAGAAAGAAGGAGGGGGTTTGTTGAGAGTTCCTGTCATACCAGTCCTTCTGTTTGCTATCTATGTATCGTTGCTTGGAAACCATATTGTGCAAAGTTTTTTTAACCAAAGTGTAGCTCCGCAAGAAGAACAGCAACTGTTCCCTTATTTATGGGATGATGATAAGAAAATGCAAGATCAAGAACCTGAAGAAGGTTCTTTTTTTATGCTTTTTTAGAGGGGAGATCTATATTTCTAGTACATGGAATATTGGAATCATTTGGAGTGTCTTGTATACTTCTAAAGAATCTTCCTTTACGAAAGGATGAAAGTAAATGTGGTCTACGAGACGAGTTTTGTTCATTTTTTCTTTCCTCATTAAAGCGTGCCAGACACCCTTTCTTGCTCTAAAGCACTGACGGGTGTCTGGCACGCTTTCGTAGTTTAAAGCATTCACGCTTCCCTCATGCTTAGGCCTGTTAGGAAGGAGAGCATGGTGTGGACGGCGGCTTTGACGGTGAAGTCGCCAATGTCTTTTGTAGGATCGAGACAGACGATGTCCATAGCTTGAACGTGGGGTGAGCTGCCTGCTAGTGTGACCGCTTCGAACAGTTCATCCGTTCGCATACCTCCTGGAGTTGAGGCTGGTGCTGCAGGTCCTTGCGTCATATCGAGGACATCCATGTCGATCGTCATATATATCGTATCGACTTTTTTAGAAAGCTCCGTAATGGCTTCATTGACGACAGACTCCAGCCCTATTTTCCTTGCTTCTCTCATCGTCACATACTGTAATCCAACTTTATCAGCATATGTTTTTAATGATTTGGCATTAAAAAATCCGTGCAATCCAATGTTGTAAATATCTTCTCCTTTAACCGTTCCGCTCTCAATTAAGTTCCTAACAGGAGTGCCATTCGCTGGTCCATACGTCCCGAGATCCCTTAAGTCAAAATGAGTATCAAGTTGAAGTAAGCCAATTCGTTTATGAGGTTCAGCTCGTTTTATCCCTTTTATAAGCATAGCTGTAATGGAATGATCTCCCCCAAGGGTCAAAGCGGTCGTATGAGGGTGAATTTTTCGCCCCGATTCCATAGCTTCTACAATGTGCCTGTGACATGTTTCAATATCCGTAACATGTTGCCTCGTATCACCAAGGTCGACAACCGTTAACGCGGTTAGGTCTATATCGTAATCAATATTATAGGTTGAAAACGACTTCCAGGCTCTCCGCATAGCGTCGGGATTTTCACTTGCAGCAGAAGCACTAATTGAAGACCTGCTAAGTGGTACCCCGAGAAGTGTCACATCAACATTGGACCAGTCCATATCCCCTTCTTCAGGAATCGTACGGATCCATTCATGAACTTTAGGGTCTTCATTTACAGACCTGTTCCACTTAAAAGACGGACGCTCAAGCTGAGGATACGGGTAGTTCATCATACGAGGGCACCCCCTTTCACAACCACCTTCCCAGCTTTAATGACGGTATCTGTATGATTCACTCCATAGCGATACTGCAATTGCATAAAGTTAGGCGTATTATGAATGACAACATCTGCTTTCCTTCCTTCAGAGAGACTTCCTGCTACGTTTCCGCGACGAATGGCATACGCAGCGTTCACTGTTGCTGCATTTAACACTTCAGCAGGAGTCATTCCCATCTTCAAGCAGCCGAGGTTCATAATAAAAGGAAGAGAAACCGTCGGAGAAGAGCCTGGATTGCAATCAGTCGACAGTGCTACAGGTACCCCAGCGTCAATCATACCGCGACCATTTGCACTATCAGCCATTAAGAAAAAGGCAGTACCAGGTAATAACACACCCATTACCCCGCGCTCAGCCATCATCCTTACCCCTTCATCAGAGGCACGAAGTAAATGATCAGCCGATATGGCTCCTACTTCAGCGGCTAGTTCAGCTCCTTTGTATGGTTCAATCTCATCTGCATGTATTTTAGGGTGTAGACCATATGCCTTGCCGGCTTCTAAAATGCGCTTCGATTGTTCCGGCGTAAAGACACCACGTTCACAGAATACATCGTTAAACTCAGCAAGTCCGGATTCAGCCACCTTCGGAATCATATGATCAATGACGAGATCCACAAAGGCATCTGTATCCTCTTTGTATTCGGGTGGTACAACATGAGCTCCCATAAACGTACGAACGATATCAATTGGATGATCCTTGTGTAGCTCCGAAGCCACTTGAAGCTGCCGCATTTCCACTTCAAGGTTCATTCCATAGCCACTCTTAGCTTCAACAGTTGTCACCCCATGCAAAAGAAATTGATTGAGTCGTTCATAGCTCTCCTTATATAGTTCTTCTTCTGTCGCTTCTCTTGTTGCTCTTGTAGTGGCGTGGATACCCCCACCTGCATTCATAATTTCCATATACGTTTTTCCATTTAAGCGCATATCAAATTCATTCTCTCTTGTCCCTGAGTGAACAAGGTGCGTATGAGGATCAACAAGACCTGGTGTAACGAGTTTGCCTCGTGCGTCGATTACGTCCGCTTCTTCCACACGGCTACCGAACTCCTCCACCAACTGTGTATCAGTACCGACACGTTTAATGACTCCTTCTTCGATCCACACACTTCCGTCCTCGATTACATTCAGGGCATTCATTGCCTCTTGAGTGAGTGGGTCTCCTTGATCGTTCTGACCTGCAATTACTTGGCTAGCATGTCGAATAAAAATCGGTTTCATATCCTTTCCTCCTTCTATTGATCTAGCATTGGAATGTGTATACCTTTATCTCTTGCCGTTTGTTTAGCCAGGGCGTATCCAGCGTCTGCATGCCTTGCTATGCCCATGCCAGGGTCTGTAGTTAACACCCGTTCTAATCTTGCTTCTGCGTCTTTCGTTCCATCAGCAACAATGACCATACCTGCGTGGATGGAATACCCCATTCCTACGCCACCACCATGATGAACGGATACCCAGCTGGCGCCCCCTACGCTATTGATCATCGCATTTAAAATTGGCCAATCTGCTACAGCATCACTGCCATCTTTCATCCCTTCTGTTTCCCTGTTAGGGGAAGCTACAGATCCTGAATCTAAATGATCTCGACCTATCACAATCGGGGCTTTTAGTTCTCCATTCCTAACCATATCGTTAATGATTTTGCCAAATCGAGCTCGTTCGCCGTATCCAAGCCAACAAATCCTTGATGGCAAGCCTTGAAACTGAATCTTCTCCCGGGCCATTTTAATCCAATTACACAAGTGTTTATTGTCACTGAACTCTCGTAAAATCACTTCATCTGTTTTATAAATATCTTCAGGATCCCCAGATAATGCCACCCACCTGAAAGGACCTTTCCCTTCACAAAATTGGGGACGAATATAAGCAGGAACAAAGCCAGGGAAGTCAAAGGCATTCTCTACACCCTCCTCTTTTGCCACTTGCCTAATGTTGTTTCCATAATCGAATGTTATGGCTCCCTTTTGCTGCATCTGAAGCATTGCTCTCACATGTTTCGCCATCGCTTTCTTAGAAGCCGCCATGTATGTCTTTGGATTCTCCTTACGCCAGGAGTTTGCTTTTTCAAGGGATGTATGTTCTGGTACGTATCCATTTAACGGATCATGAGCCGATGTTTGATCCGTGAGAACATCTGGTATAAATGAACGGTCAAGCATAGTAGGTAGGATTTCACATGCATTACCTAGCAAGCCAATGGAAAGGGCTTCCCCTTTATTTTTGGCATCCTGCGCTAGTTGAATTGCTTCATCCAATGTTTCAACCATTGTATCGACATAACCTGTATCAAGGCGTTTTTGAATTCTTGAGCGATCCACTTCAATGGCAATACAGACACCACCGTTCAGCGTCACAGCCAAAGGTTGGGCACCCCCCATACCACCAAGACCTGCTGTCACCGTAATGGATCCTTTCAAGGATCCACCGAAATGTTGCTTAGCCGCTTCAGCGAACGTTTCATACGTCCCCTGCACAATGCCCTGACTCCCAATATAGATCCAACTGCCAGCTGTCATTTGGCCATACATCATGAGCCCCTTTTGGTCTAGTTCATGAAAATGGTCCCAATTTGCCCAGGCTGGCACTAGGTTAGAATTCGCAAGCAAAACGCGAGGCGCGTCTTTATGGGACGTAAAGACGGCCACTGGTTTTCCTGATTGAATGAGCATCGTTTCATCGTTCTCTAAGTTTTGAAGCGTTTTCACTATAGCGTTAAATGACTCTTGATTTCTGGCAGCCTTCCCAATCCCTCCGTACACCACGAGATCTTCCGGGCGCTCTGCTACTTCTGGGTCTAAATTGTTTAAGAGCATTCTTAGAGCCGCTTCTTGAATCCACCCTTTTGTATGAAGCGTTGATCCTGTTGGACTTTTGATGGGCTGATTTCCTTTTAATCGTTCCATTGTAATCATCCTTTTTTCACTTAATTTTCTGTCTAATTACACTATATCGAATGAAAAAGATCGTTAGAATGTCGAAAAAACATAAAAAAATACACATACATTAGGTGTATGTGCATCTCATTCGACCATCTCACCCAATCAATGATCGATTAATTGGATTATGATCTCAATTTTTGATTACGGTATGTACTAGGGCTCACCCCTGTTGCTTCTTTGAATTTCCGGCTAAAATGATTGGCCTGAGAAAACCCTACATGTTCAGCAATCTGCTGAATCGGTTCTTTTGAGGATTCTAACAAAACTTTTGCTTCCTTCATACGAATGCGTAACAAGATCTCTCGATAAGACCGCTCTTTTCGGTCCTTTATTAACGTACTGATATATGACGGATTACGATTCACCGATTGAGCCACTTCCACAAGCGATAAACTCGGGTTAGCAAAGTGTGTCTTCATATAACTAAGGCAACCCTCTACCACATCGTAATGATCAATCTCCTTTTCTTCTACCTCCTCCACAACCAAACTCATAAACAACAGCATATCTTGCACAATCTTATAGAGAAGACGGTGATGAAGAATGGATTCAAACACACCTTGATATCGCTCTTCTAATAGATCGTCCTCATCAAGATGATGAGTCTTCATATAACGCCTTACCTGAGCTAGTATGCTCGTTAGACGAGTTTTTAACAATCCAGGATCAGGATATGGAGGTGTAATATGAAGAAATGAACCATACATCCAATCTTTCATGCCTCTTTGATCCTTCTTCTTAAGCATATTTTCCCATTCGGCTTGCTCACTTGGACTAAGAAATGGATCTAAATATCGCCAATTTACTGGTTCTTCAAGAGCCATCACGTGACGAAATCCTTTATAAAAAAAGAGTTCAACTCCCTTCTTCACATCCTGATACTGGTGATAGATACTATTCTCGTTAAGCGCAGTTGCTGGTAAGGAAATCCCAATGGAGCCTTCCGAGCTATCATGCCAATCCCTTAAAAAACGCCTGGCTTCATCGATAACAAGATTCCGATCCGAGGAAGGGTAAAGGCAGATGATTCGATCGCTTAGTGGCAATACCGTAACCGGATACTGAAAAGGGTAGGATTGGAGCGAGTGGTGTAGAGGCTTTAGAACACGTGAATACTCAGGTTGTACTAAGAAAAGGCTTAGATTTTCGTTCAAAGCAGGGGAATCTTTTACAAAGAGAGCATGATAAAGAAAGTGATGATCGTCAAGCTTTTCAACACTTGATTCTTTCGAACGTTGAGACTCTATATCTACTAAACTTTTCTTTAGTATACTCTGTAGTTGCATAGGCGATAAAGGTTTCATAAGTAGCTTCTCGACCTGAAGCTCGATCCCTTCCATCGCCCGTGCAAAAGTCGCTTCTGTTGTAGTAGCGACCACCTTCTTCACGTAGTCCGCAAGACGCCATTTTATATCACTAAACGAATTCTCGTTCATCATATCAAGTTCGAGTATGAGGACGTGCGGGCGTTCAGACTCTATTATACTTAAGGTTTCTTCTAATGTACTTGCTAGTAACACAGAAGAGAAGGGCAAAGAAGACGACGCGACTAGCCATCGTATTCCAAGTCTTTCGGTTTCATCTCGATCCGCAATTAACAGCTTCATCGACTTCCCTCCCTCTTATTTTTGTTTTTGAATGTGCCCTAAAATCTCGTTATATTGAAAAGACCATTTGGGATAAGTGCGAATAGACCTTGAGAATGCATGATCCACATATCCTTCTTTGCGCTTTACAACAGGAGATTCATATATGGTTCCAAACGGATCATTGTAATAGATTACAAGCTCGAGCTCATTAACATTTGAATCAGACATATCTTCTTGAAGCGGTATATCGAGATTTATTGTGAAAACGCCGGCCTTTGAAGTGATAAATTGCTTCGGAGCAGCTTTCTCTATGCGCTCTCTGCCCTCCCATTTTCCTAACAAATACACTACAGGCGCTACAGAATTTCCATAAGCATGGCATGTAACCTGTATATGTAGGTGGTTATCCCCCTCTTCAACCTCGTAATTTTCTACGATGATCACTGGTTTCCCATCTTTAACTGTCGCCATTTTCACTCGATAGTAAATATACCAAAATAGGATGATTATAAGCGAGACTACTAAGAGAAATAAAAACACATTCATTTGTATCGTCACTAGTTTCCTCCCTCCCCCTTTGACCTTAAGGTGTCATTAAAGCCCCACTCAAGGTGACAACATCTGTTTCAATAGATAAAAAGGTTTCGTCTTGAATCGATCCCAAATCACTCGTAGCTTCTCCTTTCTCTAAAGTGAATGGGAAACTTTGTCCGGATTGAACGAATGTACCTGAGATTGTTTCTCCCTCAACAGTTCCGTCAAATGTCATTGGCGTACCGGACAATGGCATTTGGAATTTAACCCCACTTCCATTTAACTCAATATTTTCTAAATCGAAGTCTTCAATTTGTTGCTTAGGTATATCAATTGTTCCATTTAGTTTTTCATCCTTTTTAAATTCGACAATAATTTGAAGTGCTCCATCCGGAACTTCAATCTCACCATTCCATGTACCTACTACCTCTTCTGCTTTAACGGTCCCCTCATTACTCTCAGGTGTTAATTCTTCTTTTTTGTCCTCATCAGAACAAGCCACCAGAATAACGAGCATTACCCCTAATGCCATAACAAAAAACTTTTTCAACATGGTTCTCCTCTCCCTTCTTCTATTCAATTTACTATTATTTAATCTCCATAAATTCTCTTAATAAGTGATTCATCATCTCGGGACATTCAATAAAACTCCAGTGCCCACATTCATCTAATCGGATCACCTGAGCTTTGGGAATAACGTTTTTCACTGTTTTCAAAACTTTCTCAGGTGAAAGAAGGTCATGACTTCCTTGGACAATCCGAATAGGAATCGATTGTAGTTCATGAGCAAATGGCCTAAGGTTGTAATGCTTTATGATATCTTTACCGATCTGTTCATTCGCCTGTTGATTAAAAGCCATCGATTTTTTTCTTTTTAAAGAAGCCCCCTCATAAACGTAATAAGGCTCAATTAAATCCATAACTTGATCTGAATTTCCCTTTCGCTCATGATAGAGAAACTTTAAACGATCCTGAACATTCATACGTCTGATTAACTGTTTAGGAAATTCCTTATATCCCCTGGCGTCTACACCAATTGCTGCTGTTAAGAATAGTTTCTTAACACGCGTGGGATACATGCTGGCGTATTGTAATGCGAGTATGGAGCCCCAGGACTCACCGACTAGCGTTACTTGTCCATATCCCCACACCTTGCGTAACGCTTCAAGCGTTTCTACTTCTTCTTTCATGCTGTATTCGTTATCAGAAGGGGCATCAGAACGACCACACCCTTTTTGATCATACAACAGAAGGTGATAGTCCTCAGCTAATGGTTCTATATGCGGAAGAAAGACTCTATGACTTGCACCTGGTCCTCCGTGCAAGAATACAATCGGCTCTCCTGAACCAAACTGTTTCGTATAAATATTACACCCTCGCACATGTTCAAATTGTTTTAACACTTCATGATTCACTCCTCATATTTCTGGTCATAAGCATGAAGCCACCCGACTGCAAAATCTACACCTTGCTTCATAGAGAATAGCTTCGACTCCGCTGACCCTATATACCCTTTAGTGACGGAAATATGCTCTTCTAAGCTATTACCAATTTCTTCGAACAACTCCTCACGAAAGACGATATCTTCATAGACTTCCCAAACCCGCTCCCCTTGAACCATAATGGGAGCACCTTTACGTACTTTGGTCTGATTAGGTATACGATACTCAGCCAGGTGAAAGGCTGTTGCTGTATCATACCCTGTTCCGATAAAGAGGATATGAGCGTCTTCATCATACAACTTTCCAAGTGGGGAACGTTCCCCTAAACCATTATGTAAAGAATGGTCTGAAAGAAAAGTATCCGCTCGATTTCCCCAAGCTATAAAAGATACAGCAGGATGATCACTTCGTTTCACACCAGGAAACGTTCGAAAGAGTTCTACTATCCCACCCATCCCTGACGTCGGAGTGATGACGGGGTCATAAGCAGGCATCGTATCTCTAATCTTTTGCCACCACTCTTCAGGTACCGGTGGATTTTCCCATTCAGATGGATCGGATAAATTAGGAGACTGAGATGGCATGACAATAGTGCCTTTATCGGTAACAACATCCATTAATGCTTGAACGACCGCTACCGCCCCACCATTTGTCCAACCGATTTCAGATAAGGACGAATGGACAAGAATCGTCATCCCCTCTTTAATTCCCATTTCAATCAAATTCTTCTTTATTGTCTCCCTTGTTCTTGGTTCTTTCGTGCGTTCAATAATGATTTGTTCCTTAGACATATCGCTTTCTCCTCTTTATTGAAATCTCCATTATTTTCTCACAATTCACTCATTTTAAAAAGAAGCTCTGTTAAAGTATTCTCTCAGTTTCGAGTATTTAATATTGCTACGCTTTTCTATCAGCGCTAAATAGGAAGATTCCCGTTATCTTCTTCCATAGAATATAGGACTGTTTACAAGCTATTGAAAAGGGTAAAACATTAGGAAAAGCCAAATATAAACACGTTTATAATAGGAGGTTAGCAACTTGATATTCCAAGGAACCAAACCATCAGATTTCTCGAAGAAATCACTTATTATTCTTTTAATAGGATTTGTCACGATTGGCATGGCCGTTTATTTATTTGCTGAATTAGCTGAGCAAGTTATTGCAGAAGAGAAGTTTGCCTTTGACCAAATGGTTACAGATTGGGTACGAGACATTCAAGCTCCATGGCTTGGCACAATGTTCGGCTGGATTACAGAACTCGGCTCTGTCATGCTACTTACTGTAGCATCTATCTTATTTGCTTTATTCATTTATTTCTTCACCAAAAAGAGTCGGTGGGTTATCGTTTATTTCGCTATCAATATGCTTGGCATTAGTCTACTTACGAAAGTCTTAAAACTTCTATTTGAAAGACAACGACCTGAAGTATTGCAGCAATATGACGGTACAGGGTTTAGCTTCCCAAGCGGACATACCACTGGATCTATGGTGTTCTACGGCTTCATGATCTATATGGTTTCAACTACAAAGTGGAAAAAGTCCATTCGTTATGTATTGAATACCATTTTAGGTCTATTAATCTTTCTAATCGGATTTAGCCGGGTATATCTTGGAGTCCATTTCCCAACAGATATACTAGCAGGATTCGCTTTCGGAATTTCCTGGCTGTTTGTTTGTATCTACGGATTAGAATTAACCCTTTGGCGTCAGAGGAGACGAAAAAAGAAAACATAAAAAAGACGACACTCTATTTCTTCTTAGAGTGTCGTTTTTTTCTATGAGCTTTGTTTTAAATCCCTAATCTCTGATTTAAGTTGATCTACGTCATACTTCTTCCCAACTGATTTCTTAATGATAAGTCCAAGAGAGACCATAACAAGTAGGATAATACCTAAAACAATTAGATTTTCTGTTTTTAAGGAAAGAAGACTTGAACCGAAGAAGCCAAACATCATTGAGCCTGGTATCGTTCCGACCAATGTAGCAAGCAAGAGCTTTAACAAGTTCACTTTCGTTTTCGCACAGAGGTAAGTGATAAAATCAAAATTTAGGCCTGGTATTAAACGAATAAATAGTACAGATTTAAAACCATGTTCCTCCAGGTCATTTTTTAATGCCTTCAGGTTCACTTGGCCTTCCTCTTTCATATGCAGTTCTTTAAAGAAATATTTCATAGCAATAAAAGATGTAAGAGCCCCAAATGTGGTGCCCAAAATAATATAGATAGTCCCATTAATAGAACCAAACATGATTCCACATGAGATCGCGATAATGGATAGCGGCACTAGTGTAAATGGGCGCACCGCAAAGATTAATAAAAAGATAAAAGGTGCCCAAAAGCCAAATTGATCTACCCAATCTTTAATTTGCTTCGGCTTAATTTGAAACACATAATGATTTAAAGCTACCATAACCCCTGCTGCAATAAGTACGATACTAATTTGAATTACAACGCTTTTCACTTTAGGATGCATAAGAATCGACCTTTCTTTTTATACGAGTTAATAAGGGCGTATAATTCTTATCCCCTAGTGAAATACATGTTAAACCGCTGCTACTCCCTCTTATCAAAGTTATAACGATACCTAGAGAGAGAAACTTTCCCGTTTTGAACCTGAACTCCTTCCTCTTCTAGTGTATCTCTTTGGGTAAAAGAAGCCTCTTCCCCTCCAACCACAATCTCACCTTTAACATTCACAACTCTATGCCATGGTAGATTTTCTTTATGACTCATGGAGTGGAGAATCCGAGCCACTTGGCGAGCAGCTCTTGGGTTTCCAGCTACTTTGGCAATTTGCCCGTAGCTCATGACTTGACCTTTTGGAATTGCTTTTATGATCTTAATAACTTCTTTAGTGAAAGGTTGCATGATACTCCCTCCTTTTTTATACCTCAGTCTAACTCAATTGATGCATCCTTTAAGTAAGATCCTTCAGTTAGACTGCTTTACTATTTTTTGATATGTAATTTTTAGTAAAGCCCAACTAATCCTCATTATAACTTAAAGAAAAGGCAGCTCTATAACGAGCTGCCTTTTCTTTCTAAGTGCTTATTTTGTCCCTTTTTTCCAACTTTCATCTATAAGCATCTTTCCTGGCCATGTGTAAGCTAGAAGGCCACCGTCAGCTGTAATATCCTCACCCGTTACGTAAGAAGCATCATCAGAAGCTAAGAAAAGGGCTACTGAAGCCATTTCACTTGGATCACCTAAGCGTCCCATAGGGGTAACCCACTTCTGTGCTTCGCGGAACTCTTGCCCTTCTTCTTCATTCTTAGAACCTGCTAATTTATCAACTAGAGGTGTTTCAATGGTTCCAGGCGATATTGAGTTTACGCGAATTCCTTCACGAGCATAGTCGATCGCCATGGCTCTGGTGAAGTTCGTAATACCCCCTTTAGCCGCATTATAACCAGAGCGGTCTAAATCAGCAGCTTGTCCTGACATTGAAGAAGTATTTATAATCGAACCTCCTTCCTCCAGCATAAGCGGAATCAGAAACTTACTCGCTAAGAAGGTCCCACGCAGATCTACATTTATAATTCGGTCAAATAGTTCCACCGGATATTCATGTACCTTTCCACCTTCTTGATCAACACCTGCATTGTTGAAAAGGATATCAATTTTTTTATACTTCTCTTCAACTTGTTTAGCGAATGTCTGGACACTTTCAACGTCTGAAACGTCTAAGTAATAAGCTTCAGCATCTCCTCCATTCTCTCGAATTTGCGTTACTGTTCTGTCCAGCCCATCCTGGTCCACATCAGCACAAATTACTGTAGCGCCTTCTTCTGAAAAGCGCTCAGCTGTCGCTTGACCAATTCCAGTTGCAGCGCCTGTGATCACAGCAATTTTATCTTGTAACCTAGCCACAATAAAACCTCCTGTTTATAATCTATTCTTCTATTCCTTATATTAATATTTTTAAAACTTTTTAATAATCTAGACGAGTGACATAATGACCTCTTTCAATAAAACCTTCCTTTAGAGGTTTTATTTGGTATAATAGAACTACATATATTCTGGAGGAGGCTTCTCAACCTTGTTCCAATCGTTTCAACGCAAAATGCTCTTAAACTATTTAATTGGCTCCTTCATCGCTGTTTTTGGCGTGGGGAGTATGTTTATATTTCATACATTAGACCTCACATCAGTAGAGATGAATTACTTACTATTTATAATGAGTGTTTCCGTCATCATCATGCTTTACAGCGAATTCTTACTTTATTACAAACACGTCTATCCCATTCGCAAGATTTTTACTAGCCGGCATAATACAACTCAGGCTGATTTACAACTCGCCTATAGAACAGCACATCGCTTTCCTTTATTAACCGTACAACGTATATTAGGTCCGCATTTACTCGGTTTTTCAATTCCTGTCTCTATTCTAGCTTTTGTTCTTATTAGCTTAGGAGTCCTGAATCTACCAATCTATTACATCGCATTAGCGTGGTGTGGTGCAATCCTCATCGCACTTATGCATGCAATGATTGAATTCTTTTTAACCTATCGCTCTATTCGTCCGATCATCCAATACATTACATCTGAGAGTATGAAGCGTTACGGTATGACTTTAAAGATCGACCCAAGGAATCAAGTTAGTATACGCGCGAAACTCTTAGCTAGCGCTGTTTTTACTGCGCTATTTCCCGTTCTTTTATTTATATTAGCTTCTCAAATTCGCCTTGTTGAAAATGAAGGCCAGATGCTTTCTAACTACTGGAGTTGGGCTTCAATCATTGTTGTAGTCGTTCTCATTGTTTCTTTATCTGGTGCGATCTTATTATTTAAAAATATCCAGCACCCTATTGTGGAACTAGAGGAACGCTTTGATTCAGTTTTTGAAGGGGATTTCCAATCAATGGATAACTTATACGATGACGAGTTCTCTCATCTGGTAAACGGGTTTAATCATATGGTTGAGGGCATAAAAGAACGCGATAAACAGAATGAACATCTAATTGAAAGTTTCTTTACGGTGTTTGCAGCTACTTTAGATGCAAGAGACCCTTATACAGCTGGACATTCTGAACGAGTAGCCGACTATTCAGTACGAATTGCAAAACGGGCCGGTTTTTCTGATGAAAGAATAGAGTTGTTGAGGAAATCAGCACTTCTCCACGACATTGGAAAGATCGGTGTTCGTGATTACGTTCTTCTAAAAGAAGGCAAGCTAACGGAGGAAGAATTCTCTAAGATCCAAGAACATCCGGTAATTGGCTATAGTATTTTAAAACAAGTCGGTTTGCCAGATGATCTTCTCCCTATTTTACCAGGCGTCAGGTCTCATCATGAACGTTATGATGGGAAAGGATATCCGGATCAATTAGCGGGTGAAGACATTCCTGTATTTGGACGGTTAATGGCTGTAGCTGATGCGTTTGACGCCATGACCTCGGATCGTCCGTACCGTACGGGAATGCCAATTGAAAAAGCGATGTCAATTATTGAGGAAGGCAGTGGAACTCAGTGGGATCCTTACTTTGCCTCTTTATTCTTAGAAGAGGTAAATTCTACTATGGCTCTTAATGAAATAGCGGCATCCAAAACCATTCATTCATAATCATTCACGAAGCTATAGAGATAAAGCATGGAATCCATAAAGGATTCCATGCTTTTTGTTTAATTAAAAAAACTGTTTAGAACTGCTATTTCTTTTGTTGATCATTTATTTGTTGCTGAGCCATCTTAACCAACTCTTGCACCATTTTACCACCCATATTACCCCCGACTTTTCCTGCTTCTTTAGAGGTTAAGTCTCCATTATATCCTTTATTTAACGTTACACCTTGTTCACGAGCTACTTCATATTTCGCTTCATTTGGATCATTTGATTTAGATAACTGAGCTTTTAATTGATCTAGACCTTGTCTTGCTTCAGGTACCAATAACTTATTACGACGAGCCATTTGTTAGCCCCCTTTCTTCCTTGGTATGCCTCTTTCACCTTAATCTATTCAAGTGAATGCTTACAACTTATGGCAGGGGGAATGAAGCACATATTATTCCCTTTTGAATGTAATACAGTAGGACCAATACAAAGGGGAATTAAGATATGTCAAACATGAAACTCATACCATTTCACCTGCAAGAATTATTAGAGCTACAAGACGAAGCTCCAAGAGGCATCGAGATGATTGGGGCTGACACATTGTGGCAAGAGGGAATCGAAGGGGAAGGTTCTGTTGTGGCCGTTATTGACTCTGGTTGCCAAATTGATCACCCTGATTTAGAGAATTCCATTATCGACTGGCATAATTTTACGAAGGGAAGCCGCAGAAATGTTACTGATGAAAACGGGCACGGAACACATGTAGCTGGAACGATTGCAGCTTCCTTGAATCGAAAAGGAGTTGCGGGTGTAGCTCCAAAATCAAAGTTACTGATCTTGAAAGCATTTGATGCTAACGGGGAAACATCTTATCAAACCATCATTCAAGCCATTCAGTACGCAACTAGATGGAGAGGACCAAGAGGTGAAAAGGTTCGAATTATTTCCATGTCTTTCGGTGGAAGCAGAGACTACTCTTTACTTCATAAAGCTATAAAGCGTGCAGTCGAACAAGATATTCTGATTGTGTGTGCTGCTGGTAATCAAGGCGATGGCAATGCCAGAACCTCAGAACAGATGTATCCAGGCTTTTATAAAGAAGTCGTGCAAGTAGGGGCTGTTGACTATGAGGGACAGATGGCCGATTTCACCAACACAAATGATGAAATTGATCTTGTGGCACCTGGTGTAGATATTATCTCCACCTATCCTAGAAATCAATATGCCAAACTCTCCGGCACTTCTATGGCCACACCACACGTAGCAGGCGCCGCAGCGCTTTTACTCGAAAAAGGAAATAAGGAATTTGAACGTACACTTACAGAACCAGAACTTTATGCTTTATTAGTGAAGCATACACGAGACCTAGGCCTCTCTAAAAGTATTGAAGGAAATGGGTTAATTGATTTACGTCAATAAGGAGGGCATTTCCCTCCTCTTTCAATGTTTGCGGGGTATGCTTTTGTTGATATAACTTGTTTTCTATTTCCCAGGCAATGTTTCGACAATATTTACGATATGGTACTAAAAATGGTCAATACATGCCCTTCTATATTTATATACTTTACACAGTCTCTGAAAATTTTATCCCCTTACCATTAAAAAGAGACAGCCCCCTGCCAAGAGCTGTCTCTTTTCTTATATTTAGGCTTTTTCTTTCGTCCAGTTAATAAGTCCACCCTTTAGCATCATATCAACTTGACGACTTGATAATGTGTGTCGTAATTGAACTTCTTGATTCTTATCTTTAAGTTTTGCAGTAATGGTTTCTCCATTCTTCATAGCTTCTCGCAATCCACTAAACTGAATGACATCTCCTTGCTCGATTTTCTCCGCTTCAGTACTTTCTGCAAATGTTAAAGGAAGTACCCCAAAGTTCACAAGATTTTGCCAATGGATGCGGGCAAAGTCTTGAACAATGGCTACTCGAAGACCTAGATAACGTGGAGCTAGAGCTGCGTGTTCCCGACTTGAACCTTGTCCATAGTTGTATCCTCCAACAATGGCATGACCACTTTGTTCTTTCGTGTCCATCGCTCGGTTGTAGTATGTGTCGTCTACAATTTCGAAAGTGAATTTACTGATCTCAGGAAGATTACTGCGGTACGGAAGAACGCGAGCACCACCAGCAAGAATTTCATCAGTCGAAATGTTATCTCCCATCTTCAGTAAGATCGGTAGCTCAAGCTGATCTGGTAACTCGTCCATCTCAGGAATAGAAGCAATATTTGGACCTTTCACAAGTTCTACCTTCTTCGCCTCATCTTCTGGCAATGGATACTCCAGTAAGCTTGTATCCACTGTAGGATGGGCTGGCTCTTCAACTTTAGGGTATTCTCCTAAGTCTCGTGGATCGACAATCTTTCCATACAATGCAGAAGCTGCTGCTGTTTCCGGTCCACAAAGGAACACACTGTCTTCTTTGGTACCAGAACGACCTGGGAAGTTACGCGGCGTTGTACGAAGGCTATTTCGTCCAGTCGCCGGTGCTTGTCCCATACCAATACATCCGTTACAACCTGCCTGGTGTAAACGGCCACCACTAGATAAAAGGCTTGCGATATGGTTATCTTTTACTAAGTCCTGAAGCATTTGACGAGAAGTTGGATTAAGATCAAACGATACGCCATTTGCAACGGACTTTCCTTTTACAATCTCTGCAGCTATAGCAAAATCACGGTATCCTGGATTAGCTGAGGAACCTATATAAGATTGATAGATTGGCTCTCCTGCAACTTCACGGACAGGGACCACGTTACCAGGGCTTGAAGGTTTAGCGATTAGAGGTTCAAGTTCTGACAAGTTAATCGTTTCGTGCACGTCATAGTCAGCGTCCTTGTCAGCCACAAGCTCAATCCAGTCTTCTTCCCGCTCTTGACGTTTTAAGTAATCTTTCACAACATCATCGGAAGGGAATACTGTGCCTGTCGCCCCTAGCTCTGCTCCCATGTTTGCAATAACGTGGCGATCCATAGCAGATAACTCTTTTAAACCTGGTCCATAGTATTCAATTACTTTTCCTACTCCGCCTTTTACATCATGGCGACGAAGCATCTCAAGAATAACGTCCTTTGCACCTACCCAGTCAGGAAGTTCTCCCTTTACATACACTCCCCAAACTTCAGGCATCTTAACGTAAAATGGTTCACCTGCTATGGCCATGGCTACGTCAATTCCGCCTGCTCCCATCGCAAGCATACCCATACAGCCATTCGCACAAGTGTGAGAATCTGAACCAAGTAGCGTTTGTCCTGGTTTTGCCAGGCGCTGCATGTGAACCGGGTGACTGACACCATTTCCAGGACGGCTGAAATGTAGCCCAAATCGCTGTGCTGCACTTTCTAAGAATAAGTGGTCATCCGGATTCTTACTATCTTCTTGAATTAAGTTATGATCCACATATTGTGCTGATGCTTCCGTCTTACGATAGTCAAGCCCCATCGCTTCAAGTTCAAGCATGACCATCGTTCCTGTAGCATCCTGGGTTAACGTTTGATCAATCTTTAGCCCGATCTCGTCACCAGGCTTCATTTCTCCCTTTACAAGATGATCCTGAATTAACTTCTGGGTTACATTGTATCCCATCATTGGCCTCCTTCATGTACTTGTCCCTTTTCTTCTCAATTTTCTATTTATTCTTTACCCTGTAATCGATACCATCAATCTATTGTTTACTGTAAAATTACAATTTTTGTACAATCGTGGTGTGCTTTATGTTGACCACAAAGAGGCAACAAAAAAAAAGACCCTTTAAGGGGTCTTCTATAAATTATGATTCTGCTGTTTGTCTCCCATTTACAACCTCATTGATTAGTGAATCCAAAAAATCAAACATGAAAGCCGGAGACTTGTTCTTAATCCTTTCTCCGATTTCAGTCACTTCAATCCCTTCAACTTGATCCACTTCCCTCAAAAAGCTACGCAGCCCATCAATAGTCGGAATACTTAAAGCATACTGTACGATGTCCTCCATCAACTGACTTCTGAATGCATGACGATCCAGATGGTCTCCTATGGATTGATAAAGAAGTTGAAGGTGCTCTAGCGTAAGAGACACCATCTTTTGATTCTCACCCTTTCCAATAGCAATCTGATAATCACCGTTAAAGGAAAAGGTTATATGTAATGAGTTATGTATGGAATCCGTGTAGTCTTCGAACACTCTAGTGAATGCCTCCAGCTGCATCTTTCCCACCTCTTCTTTCTTTATATATGAATCTTGATTGCTTTTGCTTTCTAACAGTCTAAGTCGTTCAGACAAGCACCAAAAAACTGCTTCCATCCGAAAGCAGCTTCTTAATTATTGTACCATTTTACTTTTTGACGTAATACTTCAAGTACAATTTCATCGAACAATGTCCACCAAACGTGCATTCCGCTACTCTCTGGATGGAGAGCTTGAAAGTACTTAGAACCTCGTATCAACACGATATTATTATGAGCTTTTGCTTTTTTCCAAAACTGCCATTCTTTCAGAATCCAAGACCATACTTCGTCCTCGTCTTGTTTCCAGTCGAACCGCATTAACTCATATAAGCCCTCCGCTTTCATCGGGTCCCAATTTTTCACTTTAGGTTCTTTTAATGCATCGTGTTTTTCAGCATAATTGACTAGCTCTTCATCAAACCGCGCACTTAACATTTGAATAAAAGAGATCCGCTCCACCTATGTCACCCTCTTTCGATGTCCCTGCTATTTGAAATCATTACCTCAACAGTACGTTCTCCCAAATAATATCCCTATTTTAACTGATAATAAAACCTATTACCAAAAAAAGCAACCCCCTTCAAAAAATCCCATTGTATCAATGCTCAAACGTTTATCACTTTAACGCACTAAACGGCGCCAGACACCCTTTAACGCATTAAAGTACTACACGGTGCCAGACACCCTTTAGTTCTTTACTACGCAAAAAACCTCTGGCTTTTGGCCAGAGGTTTTGGTTCTTTAAAATAGTGGTAAATTAGCTAAATTGTTTGTTGGATCGCCGTCTGGTTCGCTTCGCAGATGTTCTTCGCTGTCCTTGCCACGAATTAAATTCACATGCTCTAGCATGCCATCGCGAGCCATTTGTTGGGCTTCTTTATACCCAACTACCTGACCTGATGATAATTTCATCTCTACGATCGAACCCTGGTCATTTTTTCGGACTGCTACGATTTTCTCACTCATCTACATCGCCTCCTACACATAGTATGAGGCAATACGCACGACTTTATGAATCCTTTACAAATGGAGACTTCTCTTCGACTGGGATAAATTTTGTGAAGTACGCTCCTAACAGAATAAAAATAAGTGTAAGCACCCAGCTCACGATCCCGAGAGATTCCATATGAGCGGCAATCAAATTGACTACAGCCACCGCATACAAACTGATTGAGGTTAAGTAACTCTTAAATCCCCCAACCTTCCCATATTTCCTTTTGCGTCGAATAGCTCGAAAAATTGTAATAACAATACTTATGATAAGTGCGACCCATATTAAAGTTGTAATCATAACAACGCTCCATATAATCATAATTTCTTGCTCATTATATCATTGCACCTGTTCATTTTGCATGAAAAAGCCTCCCGTTTAAATGGGGAGGGCTATTTTCTCATTATAACGTAATTTGCTCCTGTGCGTATGACTGCATTTTAGCATAGGCATGGTTCTCTGCTTCAAACAGCGTACGATCCTTTACTTCTTTAATTTCACTCGATGCTTCATCTAGCTGAATCGTTGATGAATAAACATAAGTAGCATTTCCACGAAGTTTAATAACATAATCATCTCCATTTTTTAAAGCCGTGCAAATAACGAAACCGCCACGGTTAAAAACGAAGATTTCTTCATTCAATTGATTCATCTCTACAATGACCGTTGTAAGTGCAGAGGCAGACATTGCTGTTCCACATGCATTTGTTAGCCCAACACCGCGCTCGTAGGTGCGTACAAAAATTTTCTGATCACCAAGTGGTTGAACATAACTCACATTAACTCCATTTGGAAGAAGTTCTTTATCCTGATTGGCTACTTTTCCTAACCAAGAGAGATTTTCATCATGCACTTCAGGCACGACTGTTATTAGATGAGGATTGGGTACACTTAAAGCAGTAAATGTTAAATCTTTAGATAAAGTAGGGATTGGCTGCTCAATATGAATCTGATGCGATGACTGTAAAGGCAATGAAGATGTTTCAAAGGATACAGGCTCAATGTTTACTTCAAAGGAAGGAATGTCTTCATACATTTCCTCTCGCTTCACAACAGGTAAATTCGCTTCTGGAGTTTCAATCACAATTTCATCTTTCCCTAATTTCTCTGTCACGTAACGAGCTACACAACGCAGACCATTTCCACACATTTCAGCTTCTGATCCGTCCGGGTTAAACATACGCATTTGAGCTTCTGCTACATCACTATTTAACACAAAAAGGATGCCATCAGCGCCAACAATCCCTTCTCGATTGCATAACGCTTTGGCAATCTTTACCCGATCTTCTTCACCAAAGGAATAAGCTCCTGTCATTTCATCTATTAATACAAAATCATTATTTGACCCATGGCACTTCAAAATCTCAATATTCAATCCAAAACACTCCTTCACAGTTAACTACATTACCTCTCATTCTCCCCTTTTCTCAGCTAATTTTCAAGAGAAGCCACCTGAACTTTATCTAAACTTTACAGCACTAAAGGGTGTCTGACACCCACTCTTTCTCTAAAGCATTAAAGCGTGCCTGGCACGCGTTGCTTCTTTACAGCGCTAAAGCGATTGGTATTTCATTCGTAGTTAGGGTGTGATACAATGGAAGTGTTTTCATAGTTTTCGAGATTATGTATAAGGAGGTCATGTCGGTGGTAGGAGTAATTGTTATCTGCCTTATCATCATGATCGCTGTATTAGCCCTTACAATGGCCACGATCTCAGCTGGCTATAATCATACAGAAACCGTAGATCCGTTACCAGACAATCCTTATGAGGACCACAGTAATCATGACACGACTCATAAAACTGCTGAATAACGCTTCGCCTCCTTTATAGTAAGAAGGCGATTTTTTAATCTTCACTAACATTTCCCTCTAAGATTCGTAATTCAGGAATGAAACACTAAGGTTTAGGGAAAACCACCCAAAAAAGGAGGAATCCCTATGCCCTGGCATAATTCACTTGCAAGCGATCTTCAATGGTCAAGCGAGATTTCAAATAAGGATGCAAAGCAACAAGTAGCCAATAGAATGGCTGAACGTGTAAAAGACGGTGACGTCATCGGCGTAGGATCAGGATCAACAGCTTTTTTAGCTATTCAATCCATTGCGCGAAAGATTAAAGACCAACAATTGTCTGTCCAAGCGATCCCCACTTCACACGAAGTCGCCTTAACATGTAGTATTCTCGGTATACCTACCACTTCTCTTGCATCCGCCAAACCTGACTGGGCTTTTGATGGAGCAGATGAAGTCGACCCTATCCATCACCTTATAAAGGGACGCGGTGGTGCCATGTTTCATGAGAAGCTTGTAATCGCAAGCAGCAGCGAAACCTACATCCTTGTTGATGAGTCTAAATTCGTTGACGTATTAGGCTCAAAACACCCCGTTCCACTTGAGGTGGACTCAAGAGCCATCCATTTAGTTGAATCTCGTTTAGAGGAACTCCCTGTAGAATCCGTCTCCCTAAGAATGGCCAAATCAAAAGATGGCCCTGTTCTAACAGAAGCCGGCAACGTCATTTTAGATGTTCACTTCACTACCATCGCACCTGACTTAGAGTCCACTCTCAAAAAGCTACCGGGGGTAATCGAGTCAGGCCTATTTCAACAATACAAAGTCAACATTTTATCCTGACGAAAAAAGCGCTTTGCTCTGAAACGGGCAAAGCGCTTTTCACTATTCAATCTCAATCTTTTTACCTCTTCTTTTTGGAAAAGATACTCCTAAGATACCGTCTTGATGTTTAGCTTTCATATCACGGACAATAATATTATCCGGAAGTGAGATATTCCTTTCAAAATGGGTTTGTGAACGCCTGAAATAGCCCGTTGTTGATTCAGAAATGGATTCATTATGATCTACTGCAATGCGCAAACTTTGGTCATACAGTTCAATATCAATATTTTCTTTCGCTACACCAGGAAGCTCTACCCACACTGTAAATCTTGACTTCGTATCGTCTATCTTTACCCCAGACCCACCTTGAAACGATTCTGTAAAGAAATCATCAATCGCATCTAAAAAAGAACGGTTGGGGTTAATCTGAAACAGCTCATCGAACATACTCTTTCCGCGAGCTGGTTTATTCGATTGACCCATAACTAAACTCCTCCCTGCAAAGCTCTATGCTTCAGCCTATGCACAAGAAAGAAAAGTGACTAGACACTTGCCCAAGAATCCCACAAAAAAAGAGCACCTTATCAAGATGCCCTCCTAAACGTATATCTCTATTTTTCTTCAGCCGCTTCCTCAACAGCTTTTTCTAATTCTTCAAAAGTGCCACCTTCGAAAATCTCTCCATCTACAACAAGTGTTGGCGTTGATGTAACACCTAGATCAGAAACGATCTCCTTATCTGATGATAAAGCTTCTTCACCAGCCCCATCTTCATAGGCCGACATAACCGATTCAACTTTTGAGTCATCTTCCACAACTGTGCTTAAAGCATCTTTAAGGTATTCATTAGTGAAAGTACCTGCTTCTTGAACCCTCTCACTCATAAGGTGTTCATGAAACTTAAAAAATGTGTCGTTGCCTAATTCTTGATAGACAACTTCAGCAAATTTTGCTGCTTTATCAGAGTCACCAATAAAAGCGTGGTTAACTAAGTAAAGTTTAGCTTTCCCTGTATCCACTAACTTCTGTTTAATTTCCGGAATGGCTGCTTCCTGATAATCATGGCAGTGCGGACATAAATAGTCATAAAACTCAATCATCGTTACAGGAGCATCTTCTTCGCCAATGTATGGTTGATTTTCATAAGAGATGGATTCTGCGCTATTATCTGACATTTGTCGATCGATGAATACTATAAGAACGACCGCTACTATGACAATTCCGATCATCCAATAAATCCAAGCGTTGCTGCTTTTTTGTTTTGTCTTCGCCATGTTTCCTCACCCTTCTTGGTTTCACGATTCTATTGAATATGTATTTTTTAATTCTACACTCGAGGCTATTATAGGAACACTTTTCTCTAAGAGTCAAGATATCATACTTCTGGGGATTGTGAGAAAGCGAGCAGCACTCGAATCCCCGCTACCTTTTCAACAATTGTGTGACACTTCATCCCATGAATAATGCGCCATATAAAAGCGATCCTGCAATCACGAAAGCCGGGTGGACTTTCACCCTCTCAAGTAACACGTAACTAAGAGCGATTAAAAGAATCGTATGAAAGGTTCCTCCCCCTTCAAAGGATGTAACGAAAAAGCGAAAAGCAATGACTCCAAGCAATACAGCAATCGTTGGACGCACATAAAGAGTCATACGTTTTACTTTTGGAGAATCTTTGTATTTGTACAATAAGCCAAGCAAGGCAATCATTAAGATGAGCGACGGGGCCACAGCTGCAAACACTCCTACAGTGGCTCCTATAACACCACCTACCTCAAAGCCAATATACCCTGCCATCTTTGTCGCAATTGGACCTGGCAACGCATTCCCCATCGCCAGTACCTCACTAAACTCATTGACGGTTAACCATCCATAGCGGCCGACAACTTCGTTTTCAACAAGAGGAATCGACGCCGGGCCACCACCATAACCGAGAATTCCAGGAATAAAGAAGGCTAAAAAGATCTCCCAGTAGATCATTGCGCATCCCCCGCTTTCTTATCTTTCTTAAAGATCGCTACTAGGAGGAGTGCTGCAATAATAATTCCAGGATGAACACCTGCTGCTTCCATTAGGAGTCCAGTCACAACAGCCATTACAAGCGTCACAGTCCAACCAAGACCACTTTTTGATTTCTTTAAAAACTGCCACGTTAACACCGCTAACATGACACCAACAACCGGCACAACGGCCTCTGTCATTCCCTGCACCCAAGCTTGGTCCTTTATAGAAGAGATGGATGTTAACAAAACAATCATAAGAACAATCGTTGGTACCATCACAGCTAAAGTAGCGTTTAGCATCCCACGAACGCCTTGAACCCGGTAGCCAATGTAACCTGCTAACTTTGTTGCAACAGGCCCTGGAAGGGTGTTCGCCAGTGCTAAGAGATCCGAGAACTCATCCTCATTCATCCAATTATACTTATCAACCACTTCCTTATGCACAAGCGGAATCGACGCCGGTCCACCGCCATAACCTAAAATACCTACTCGAAAAAATGCCAGAAATAGATGCACTGCTTTCATAGTTAGTTCCTTTCTATACTTAATCTTTCTAGTCTTTAAAATGAGATAACTTTTCCGTTAACGTTTGTGGAGTGTAAGGTGGGGGACTGCGAGACTCCCGCGGGACAAGGAGCCTAGGGGAGACCCCACAGAGAGCGATAGCGAACGAGGAGGCTCCCCAGCTCCCCGCAGGAAAGCGAGTGGTCCCCCAGCAAGTCCGAGCGCCTTTTGCCGTAACGGACTATGCTAAATTTATCTCAGCTTCTGCTTCCAGTCTTCCACATAACCCTCCATATATGGAAGACTTAAAAAACAAAAGAAGAGGCACAAGGATGCCCCTTCACTAGTTTACCAGGCTGCGATCGTTCCGTCAGTTCTTGCTTCTGTTCCACCTTGCAGGACGCCGGTGTCTGGGTTCCGCCATATAATCTGCCCACGTCCAAATCCACCGCCATCTAGTGCGACCTTAATGTGGTGCCCTTTACGCGCCAGTATTTGAGCAATGGCATTCGGGAATTGAGGTTCTACCATAACCGTCTTGCCTTCCATCCACTGCCAACGCGGTGCATCTAAAGCTGCTTGAGGATTGAGGTGGAAGTCAATTGTATTCATGACGACTTGAAGGTGTCCTTGAGGCTGCATAAAGCCACCCATTACACCAAATGGTCCAACCGGCTCATCTCCTTTTGTGAGGAAACCTGGGATAATGGTGTGATACGTTCGCTTTCCACCTTTTAAGGCATTATCGTGTTCAGGATCCATGGAAAAGTTATGTCCTCTGTTTTGAAGGGCAATCCCTGTCCCTGGTACAACTAAACCAGATCCAAAGCCCATGTAGTTACTCTGAATGAAGGATACCATATTGCCTTCGTTGTCCGCTGTTGCTAGATACACCGTTCCCCCTTTTGGAGGAGTTCCAGATTCTGGGGTGATCGCTTCCTCACCTATCAGCTTTCGTCGTTCATCCGCATACGCTTTTGATAATAAATCTTCAACGGAAACTGACATTTCTTTCTCTTCTGTAACGTACTTCTGAGTATCTACGAATGCAAGCTTCATGGCCTCTATCATTTTATGATACGTCTCAGCAGATTCTTTTTCTCTAAAATCATAATCTTCGAGTGTACGAAGCGCCATAAGTGCAGCTAACCCCTGCCCATTCGGCGGGATCTCCCAAACGTCATATCCTTTGTAATGGACCTTAATCGGCTGTACCCACTCTGGTGAGAACGCTTCTAAGTCCTCTTTTCTTAAGAACCCATCATGCTCTTTTGAAAATTGATCGATTTTATCAGCTATTTCCCCGTGATAAAAACTTTCTGCTTCTGTCTCTGCGATCGATCGAAGCGTTTCAGCATGTCCTTTAGACTTCCACACCTCACCAATCTCAGGAGCTTTCCCGTCAGGAGCAAAAGTATCAAACCAATATGTAAATTCTTCATCTGTTAACGTTTCTTTAAATTTCTTATACGCGCCTTGCCAAAACTTCCCGAGAACCGGAGAGATTGGAAAGCCTTCTTCTGCGTATTCAATTGCTGGTTGAATGACCTCTTTAAAAGGCAATTTCCCGAAGCGCTTTGAAAGCTCCGCCCAACCTGCAGGCACACCTGGAACTGTTACAGGAATAAAGCCAAAAGCAGGGATTTCTTCGTACCCCTTCTCTTTAACAGCATCAATGGATAGACTCTTAGGGGCTGGTCCGCTCGCATTTAGTCCATGTAGTTCCCCTTTCGTCCATACAAGGGCAAACGCATCTCCACCAATTCCATTTGATGTCGGTTCAACCACCGTCAAACACGCCGCTGTAGCGATTGCTGCGTCAATGGCGTTACCACCTTGTTTCATAATATCTAGTCCAGCTTGCGCTGCTAAAGGCTGTGACGTAGCTACCATTCCGTTTTGAGCGAATGTCGTCATTCGTTGTGATCCATATGGATAATGATTATAATCTGTACTCATTGTAAACCCCACCTATCCCCATTCTAGTAAACATTCTATTTCTCATTATAAAGACTCTTCTGACAATTTTCTATATATTTGGACATATTATTTAGATAAACGAAATAATGAATATCTACAATTGTGTTAAGAATCTGCTTTGGTGCACATGTCCTTCAAAATTCGAATATACTATAAATAGCACCGACAAAACTTAATTTGAGGTGAAAAGATTATGGAATACTCCACCTTTTACAACCAATCTAAGCAACACATGACTGCAGAAGACGTTCTTCAATCTATCGAATCCTTTATCGCACAAGACCCCGCCAATCAGTATCGCTTGTCCATAGGTACAGACTCCCACGTACACAAAAGCCACACCCGCTTCATCACAGCGATTCATATCCACCGAATCGGTAAAGGAGCCTGGGGAGCTCTAAGGAATCACACCGTCTCCAGAAAAATCATGAGTTTAAAAGAAAAAATATCTATTGAAACATGGCTAAGTCAAGAAATCGCCTTTCACTTTACACCTGAATACTTAGCAGGTCTCGGACAAATCTTAGCCCCCTATGAGAAGGAGGGCGCTGCTCTTCAATTTGAAATTCATCTCGACATTGGGACAAAAGGCCGTAGTAAAGAGCTCATCAAAGACATGACGGAACGCATCGATGCGATGGGGATTAATGTTAAAATTAAACCAGATGCCTATGCCGCTTCAAGTTACGCCAATCGGTATACAAAATAACCCTACCTTTCTAGTAAAGGAGCGATCTGAATGAAAACAAAACCCGTCAACGCTATTACAGGCTTGATCTTTGTGATAACTGGCATTTTCATTCTCCTTGCAAACTTAGAAATCATTCCAATGCCAAGCGCGTCTGAAGCTTGGCCCGCTTTTATCTTACTCCCTGCAGTCGGCTTTCACGCCGGATTTTTCTTGTCAGGACAAAAAAGGGAATTAGCCGGTCTACTTGTACCCGGTGGCATTCTGCTTGTCATCAGTCTATTATTCTTTTTTGAAACAGCAACAGGCTTTACTTATTCAGCGTACACATGGCCTGTCTATTTACTAGCCCCTGCTTTTGGATTGTTTGAACTTTGGTACTTTGGCAAACGTGAGAAGGGACTCCTAATCCCCATTAGCATCCTTACTGGTATTGCAGTCTTTTCATGGGGTGAAATGCTCATGTCTGCAGTTGGACGATTATGGCCTGTTATCTTTATCATCATCGGATTGTACTTACTATTTGGGAGAAGAAAGACGAAGGGGATTGACAAGGTTTAGCTGACCATGTCACATGAACGAAAACGCATGGTATTTCACATTAGAAATGCCATGCGTTTTCTTTTTATATAAATTGAACTTAGGTTAAAAGAAGAGTTTTGGTTTAGAAGTCTTGTTCTCCCTCTTGTGAGAATTTGTTTGATTCTCTACTAATGAATCACATGGAGCATTGAAATCAAAAAGAATCGCTTGTTCGTAAGGAGGCGGAAGTAGTTTAGCTCCCCTGTTCTCCCGGTAATGAATGTCCACAGGGTTCTCTTCTGAGTCATAGTCCTGCTGAAGCTCATTTACGACAATTTGACCGATTTGTCTTCCAAGTCTTAAGCCCTCGTCATTATCAATCGGAAAATGAACACCTGCATATAACCTGGATGTTGCACACTCTTCTGCTAATTCACGAAGGCGACGTTTTTCTGCTGGAAAGAAGTAACTAAGAATCACTTCAGCTGTCCCGGCTACGGCAGCATGACCTGATGGGTAGGATGGGTGCCTTGGTGTACAAATGACCGTAACAAGTTCATCATCTAGTTGGTTTGGACGAGCCACAAGCCACTTAAATTTTAAGTGCCAAGCGACTACAAACGCATCATTTATTCCAGCTTGAAGGGCAGCTAATATTCTCCCAGCTCGCGGCGCTTCTACACCATACGTATCAATCAGAATGTCTGCAATTGGTGTCCATTGTTTCGTTGCAGGACCTCTAGACCAATAATAGGCTATATCTTCTTCCTCAGGCGTGAGTTCAGACAGTGTTCGTTTCACTCTGTTTAATTGAGCATCCCAATTAATGGTGTTGGGATGACGGATATCTAATACGATTGGTTTTCCATCTGTTGTTGAAAAGCCACCTTCATTATTATGCTTCACGTAATAGGTGCTCCATGACCCAGAGTGAGGTGTTTCGGGGTTAAGAGGTGGGTGATTTTCACCAGCATAGGGCAATTCTGTCCATAGCTCATAACCATGTTTATTCATTTTGATCCTCACCTTTTCCATAGTTTCTTATAATTAATTTATGGGTGAACGGTAAAAGTGTATAGTTCAGTGGCCCACTTCTTAATAAGTTTAAAGGACAAATATAAAGGTCAACCATTGAATAAAATGGAAATTCAAGCTAAAGTAATTCATATAGGAAGCATGTAGCCTCAAAGCTCCATGCTTCTTTGCATTCATTTCGTAACGGACGTTCTTCTTACAGAGTTTATCCCGAATCCTTTATACAAAAAAGGATTTCCTCGAGTTTTGTCGTAATGAGCATATATGTTCTGATTCTAATACGAAGATCGGAACGTACATTGAAAAGGTAGATAAAAAAGGAATGAAAAGAAAAGGTGTGTGGAATATGAAACGATGGTTATCATTCATTGCAGCAATTTTCCTATTATGTGTAAGTCTAACCCCAGCCGTATCCGCTTCTACATCAAATGGCGAGGGGATTAATGAGAAGTTAGGCGTGCCCATTGTGGTTTACGGAGAAACGCTGACTGATGCTCAGGAAGAAGAAGTAAGAAATCAATTAGATGTAGAAAATCGCGATTCAGTTGACGAATATAGTGTAAACGGTCAGGATATCGCCAATTACATTGGTGGCAATCCCAATTCAAGGATGTATTCTTCTGTCAAAATTACTCCTGAAGAAGAAGGAACAGGGTTAACAGTCAATCTAGTAACACCTGATAACATTACGCAGGTTACGAAAGAAATGTATAAAAACGCCCTTTTAACAGCAGGCGTATCAGATGCCACTGTTGATGTGGCGTCCCCCGTTAAAGTAAGTGGACATTCTGCCTTAACTGGGATTTATAAAGCATATGATGAAAAAGGAGTTAAGTTAGACTCAGATCGAATGAAGGTCGCTAGTGAGGAACTGGATGTAGCTACTAAACTTGCAGAAGAGTCTGGGATTAGTAAAGAAGAAGTGAGTCAGCTCATCTCTCAAATTAAGAAAGAAATCGCAGAACAAAACCCTGCGACAAGAGAAGAAGTCGAAAGAATCGTTCAAAACCAGTTGGATTCACTTAACATCAACTTAAACCCTGAAGACGTTGAACTGTTAACCAACCTCTTTGATCAAATTCGCTCACTCAATATTAATTTCGATGAACTTCAAAAGCAGTTAGAAGATATTACTGCAAGTGCGAAGGAACTATTAAATGACGAAGGATTTTGGAACAGCGTAGCAAATTTCTTTGAAAAGATCTTAAATGCTATTAGTGATCTAATTAGCTCGTTAATTAATGGAATCAGAAATATTTTTGCCTAAGGAAAAGGACGCTTATATAAGCGTCCTTTTTTCATTATCTACTTTTCACTAGATTGTATGCAAAACTTTCAATCTCCTGAATATTATTGCGATGCCATCAAAGAAGGCGTAACCCCATCCCCTTCAATGACAAGGGCGATTAACCCATTTTCTGTACGGGTTTCATGCTTCTCCCCTTTCAACCAAAACACAGCTTCTCCTTCAGAAATCGTAATATATTCCCGCTCTTCTCCACAAACCGTTCCTTCCCCTTTTACAACAAGAAGGAGTTGGTTCACAACAGCCGGATGATACCCAATTTTTCCTCCCTCTGGTAGATGCATGCACGTCACATGTGTCTTTTCCTCTGTCACTACTACCTTAGACATAATGAAGTCTGAACCGAATTCTGTAATCGGCTTCCCTACCTTCTCATCGAACCGAAACCACTCCATACCTATCCCGCCTTAATCGATTAGTGTGTCTTCCACCGCTTTCATCACATCATACGCATCATCACTATGGTTAGATGGCACAGCGATTACAATATTAGCATTCGGATAATAAGCCGAGTGAAAGCTTACACCAGGGTCATAACCCATGACATGGTATTTATATAGTTGATCTTCCTTCTTATGAATCCATAACCCATATCCATAGTAAACGTCTTTCCTCACATCCACATGGGGGGTAAACATTTCGTGCTGCGTTTCTTCCTCTAAAAGTGTACCGCCTAAAAGAGCTTTCCAAAGTCTGCCCATATCAGGTGCGGTTACGTATGCCCCTCCATCAGCTCCCCCCATAACAGGAATGGAATACTGATTGGTTTTCCATGAGCCATCATCTAATTCCACATAGCCATAAGCCACATTACTTGGGAGCTGATCGAGAGCAAAGTACCCAGAACTCATCATTCCAGCTGGTTTAAATACGTGCTCTTCTATGTATTCCTGAAATTTCATACCTGTCTGAGCTTCTACTACAAGTCCAAGTATGATATATCCCGCATTGTTATAATGAAAATCGTCACCGGGCTGAAATTTCATTCTCCCTTTTTCAAACATTGGTAAGAAATCACTGCAATTCCTGAGTGTATACATCGGAACAGTCTTCCATAGTGCTTCGAAATCATCCATTTCATCTTCATCAAAATAATCAGGAATGCCCGATGTATGAGTGAGTAAATGATGGATGGTAATTCCCTCATCAAAGGTCGGAAAAGATTGATCAACGCAATTAGATAGTTTTGAATAAAACGAAATAGCTCCTTTATCCACAAGCTGACAGATTGCGATAGCCGTAAACAACTTACACCCAGATGCGATCCCGAACCGAGTGTCAATCGTGTTTTTCCTTTCTTCTGACCGGTCGGCATCCCCACCTGCTGCTTCAAATAAGACTTCGTTCTTTTGCTCTATATAGATCGATCCAGAGAAATGTGTCCGTAACATCTGATCCTCAAGCTTCTGCCGGATCGCAATAGCTGATCGATTCATAGTAATCCGCACCCCTTTTTACATTTATGTACAATATTTCCTTCTAAATTTATTTCAAGCTTAACAGAGAATATCCTTTATTTTCTAGAATAATGGGCTGGCCTAAATTTGAAATTGTTACTTCTACAATAAGTATGTTCAATAGAAGGAATGTAATAAGGTGGTATATAAAATAAAACAGCCTCGTTAAGTACGAGACTGTTTTATGTCTTCCGAATAAGAAGATATATAAAGTAAGGAGCTCCAATAAGAGCGGTCATAATACCTGCTGGAATCCCCTCAGGGTCCAACACATTTCGTCCCACTGTATCAGCAATTAATAAAAGGAGCCCTCCCAAAAGAATTGAAATGGGAATATAGCTTTGTGCTCTTGGTCCAATGAGAGCTTTTGCTAAATGAGGAGCTAATAGACCGATAAAGGCGATTCCACCTGTCACCGAGACTGAAGCTGCTGCAAGAGCAACCGCTGCGATTAGAAGCGTGGCTCGCTCTTTCTCAATGGAGACCCCTGCTCCGATCGCAATAGGTTCACTTAAGCTTAATAAATTCATACGATTCGCCTTGTAAAGTGTATACGGAATAAGGATCACAAGCCATGGAAGTAAAGCTAGAACAAATGGCCAGTCCGTCCCCCATATGTTTCCCGCTAACCAGTTGGCTATAAAATCGACTTTCTGTCGTTCAGCGGAGGAAATCAGAATGATCATAGATCCTGATAAAGCCATGGCAAATCCAATTCCGACAAGGACTAAACGAACCGGCTGAAATCCCACATGCTTTTGATACGAGAAGAAATAAATAAGAGCTGAAGTAACAATCGCACCAAGAAAACCAACAGCCGGAATCATGTATACAAATGTGTCTACTTGTACCGGAAAGAACAAGAAGTATACGGCTATTCCAAGCCCAGCACCTGCGTTAATACCAATAATTCCAGGGTCAGCGAGGTCATTTCTCGTAATACTTTGCAAGATCGCACCCGATAAAGCAAGGGCCATTCCTGCCAACACGGTGATGACAATCCTCGGAAGTCGAACAGAGAAAATCACAAATGATTCTTTAAAAGTCCCATCGCCCATTAGTGTAGGAAGAATTCGATCAAAGGACACCGAAGAGTATCCAAGACCTGTTGCTACAAATGCAGTACCAATCATGAAAAACGAAAGGAAAGCTACTAGTAGACGTTGTTTTCGTACAAGTTTTGGATGAATCATGAGAATACCCCCCCTCCCCTTTTTACAATATATAAGAAGAAAGGCAGTCCAAGTAACGCAATAATGGCGGCTACAGGCGTTTCATAGGGAGCGTTAATCGTCCGTCCTACCGTGTCAGCTATGAGCATAAACGCCGCTCCAACGAAAACGGATATGGGAATAATAAACCTATAATCCGTTCCTACCATCGCTCTGACGATGTGTGGAATCATAAGCCCGATAAACACCATATTCCCAACCAATGCAACAGCTGAGCCAGCTAGTATAATCACAACGGTAAAGAGGGCTAATTTAATTAACGTTACTTTCTGACCTAAGCCAACCGCTAGTTCTTCGTTCAGACTTAAAATGGTGAGCTGCTTCGATAAGATGAGAGCTACCAAGACTCCTATAACAATAAAAGGAATAATGAGTTGAAGCTGACTCCATGAGGTCCCCATTAAACCACCTGCAGTCCACATCGTAATATCTTTTGAAACGTGAAAATATAAGCCAATAAATTCTCCAATGGCTGTAAGGAAAGCCGACACCGCAGCTCCTGCCAACACAATTCGAAATGGAGAGAAGCCACCTCTTTTCATAGAGCCAATCCCCATAACAAGGCCAGCACCAATCGCTGCACCTATAAAGCAAGCGATTGTGATCCAGATGTAATTTGCCCCCGGTAGTAACGCAAGTGCAATCGCTAGTGTCATATTCGCGCCCGAGGTTAATCCAAGAAGGCCTGGATCGGCAAGAGGATTTTTCGTAAGGCCTTGCATGATCGCACCTGAAACCGCAAGAGCTGCACCTACTACAATGGCTCCTACTTCACGAGGGATGCGAATTTCCGACAAGAGGAGCGTTGATTCATTCTCTACATCTGTCATGAATGTCATCCATATGTCTTTAAAGGAAAGGTCAGCTGCCCCTAAGCGTAAAGCCAACAGGAAGGACAAAACACAAAGGACGATCCCGATCATTAGTTGAATTGGAAACGAGAGTTTTTTCATTGTCATCATCTTTCTTAAATTGGTATTTATGTAAAAAAGAGGATCATATGATGATCCTCTTTTTCTGTTATTCACCTAGGAAGGCTTCTTTAAAGTAATCAAGTTGGTAATCTAGCGAGTTTGCATCATTAAAGTAGAAAGCTTTCGCATCTACTTCAAAGACTTGATCGTTCTTTACAGCCGAAATGTTTTGATACGTTTTCGTTTCTTGGAATGAGTTATCCTGTTCACTGTTCTTACTAAAAATTACGTAATCTCCTGCATACTCTGGAAGTACTTCAGGTGAGATCGCGTAGTAACCTGGTTCAAGCGCCATTTCTTTAACTTTCTCAGGCATTTTCAGATCCATTGCTTGGTAAAGAATTTCTGTACCGCGTGCCCAGTTATCGCCGAATACGTAGATTTGCTTGTCGAACTTCTCAATAACAGAAACCGTTGCGTCTTCACCAATCTTATCTTTAATCTTCTCTCCTGCTTCTTTCGCGCGCTTCTCGAAATCTTCTACCCATTCACGTGCTTGTTCTTCTTTGTTTACGAGTTTACCAATCTCGATATGCTGCTCTAGGTAACCCGCTTTTCCGTATGTGTATGTAACTGTTGGAGCAATATCCTTTAACTTTTCAATATTCTTAGTAGACGATAATCCAATGATAAGATCAGGATCTAGTTCAATAATTTTCTCAAGATTATCAGCTGTTACAGCTTCTACTCCTTCAAGATCATCTTGGAATCTAGGGTTATTCTTTGACCATGAGTCTACACCGACCATGTTGACATCAAGGTTGATTAAGTCTCCTGCATATGAAGATAACACGACAACACGTTCAGGGTCTTTCGGAACTTCTACAGGTCCATTTTCCGATTCGTATGTAAAGGTTTCTGAACCTGTCTCCTCTTTCTTCGTTGTGTCTTCTTCTGTATTCCCTCCTGCACTATTGGAGCAAGCACTAAGAACAAGCGCTAGCATAAGAAGCAGTGTGATTTGAATCTTCTTCATTTTGTTGTTCTCCCTTCCATAAGTTGTATGTTACACACATTGGTTTATTTGTTCTCGGATCGCGTCCTATGTCTGCATCAATACTAAATACATCTCTGAGCACATCACGCTGAATGACGTCTTCCGGGCTCCCAGCCTTCACAATTTCCCCATCTTTCATAGCGACAATATAATCTGCAAAACGAGCCGCCTGATTCAAGTCATGAAGAACCATTACAATCGTCCGCCCTTCTTCCTGGTTCAGCTTCTGCAGTAGCTCTAGCACTTCAAGCTGGTGAGCCATATCAAGATATGTGGTCGGCTCATCAAGGAAAATCATATCCGTTTCCTGAGCCAGTGACATCGCAATCCAAACCCGTTGACGCTGTCCACCTGATAAGGAATCAACTGCCTGGTATTTAAATTCCGCTGTGCCTGTCACTTCAAGTGCCCACTCGATCACTTCCATATCTCGCTTTGTTAAGCGACCGAAACCTTTTTGGTAAGGGAATCGACCATAAGATACAAGCTCACCTACCGTTAACCCACTAGCACCTTCAGGATTTTGGGGCAAAATAGCGAGCTTCCGAGCGAGTTCTTTCGTATTCTGTCGTGTGATTGATTCACCATCCAATATAATCGAACCGGATTGATGGGAAAGAATACGGGTCATCGCTTTTAAGAGCGTCGACTTCCCACAGCCATTCGAACCAATGATGGTGGTTATTTGTTGATCAGGGATCTCCACGTGCAAATCCTTCACGATTGTCTTCTCCCCGTACCCTACGTTCACGTTCTCAGTAAAAAGGCGAGTCATATGTACCCTCCTGATTTCAAAATTGTGCACAATTTATGTTGATAATGATTATCACTAGCAGTACAATGTAAACTATAATGCGAATGAGAATCGATGTCAACTAGAAGTTTGTTTTTATAAAAGGAGTGGAACACATGCATAATGAAGAATGCTTTGACGTAACGATTATCGGTGGTGGCCCTGCTGGTTTATACTCCGCGTTCTATAGCGGGTTGCGGGAACTGAAAACGAAAATTATTGAGTTCCAACCTCAGCTTGGTGGCAAGGTTCATGTCTACCCTGAGAAAATTGTGTGGGACGTAGGAGGCTTGCTCCCTACTCCTGGTGAGAAACTTATTGAGAGTATAGTAGAGCAAGGTCTTTCTTTTGATCCTGAGGTTGTTTTAGGAGAAAAGGTAGAATCAGTACAGAAAAACGAGGAAGGTATATTTGAACTAACCGTTTCTTCTGGAGCCGTTCATTACTCCAAAACAGTCATTGTTGCTGTAGGGAGCGGAATCTTACAGCCGCAAAAGCTTCAGATTGAAGGTGCTGAACGCTTTGAAGTTTCGAACCTCCACTACACCATTCAATCTTTAAAAGAATTTAAAGATAAAACCGTTCTTATTTCAGGCGGCGGTAATTCAGCCATCGATTGGGCGAACGAACTGACTCCAATTGCGAAGAAGGTGTACGTATCTTACCGCAAAGGAGAACTAAAAGGACACGAGGCCCAAGTATCTCAACTGCTTGAAAGTTCAGCAACTTGTTTGTTACATACAGAGATTACGAAACTATGTACAGATGATGGACATCACATTGATACAGTGGAGCTTGTTAACCATAAAAGCGGTGACGCTATCTCGATAGATGTGGATGAAGTTCTCATCAATCATGGCTTCGACCAGGATGCATCCCTTCTTGATCATAGCCCCCTCCCTGTTGAGCGAAAAGATCATTATTTTATTGCAGGGAATGAAAATAGTGAGTCCTCAATACCAGGAATGTATGCAGCAGGAGATATATTAGCTCACGACGGGAAGCTGAATCTCATTGCAGGCGCTTTCCAGGACGCTGCCAATGCTGTGAATAAAGCGAAGCAATACATTGAACCAAACGCGACGGCTAAGGCGATGGTGTCTTCTCATAATGCGATTTTTAAGGAAAAGAATAAGAATATTGTGGAGAGTCTTGTGAAGTAGCTAGGGGACCTTGTTATATGGCTTGGCAGAAGTGGATGAGTGGCTCGAGCAGTGGCGGATGAGTGGCTCATGTTACGAGTTTCTGACTCAAGTCCGCGTCACACCCGCGGACGAGTGGCTCAAGTTATGAGTTTCTGACTCAAGTCCAGTCCATTATGGCTCTACTTTTTAAGAAAACGGCTCATGTTTGATTTTTTACGACTCAAGATTACCATTTCTGGCTCGTGTTGAACTTTATTGGCTCATGATTCGCTATACTGGCTCATGTTTTCGTAATTCCGGCTCAAGCTGAGGGGTTCCGACTCCGAGTTCTCCTCCACGCACCGAGTAAGCGACTCAAACTAAAACAGGTCCAACAAAAAAAGACCCGGCCTCATACCAGGTCTTATCGAATCATATGAATGAACGAACGCAGCACACGAGCTGTTAATCCCCAGATGACACGGTCGTTATACTGATAAAAATATTCTTCATACTTCCGTGCTTGCCACTCGTAATCTTCGCCATTGCTAATTAAGTGATAAGGGAAGTCTGGATCAGGTTTGATCTCCATTTGAACATAGTGCACGGTCGGATCATGTTCTAAAAAGTATTGAAGAGGAACGGTAAATACTTCAGCTACTTCATCTGGATTTGGCTCTAGCTCTTTTTCTTCACAGTGGAGCAAGCCAACATACGCTTCAATCTTCATACCAAATGGCGAGATCATTTGACCAAAGGAATAGACATCGGTCATGGCACCAGGACGAACGCCAAGCTCCTCCGATGCTTCTCGAACAGCCGTATGCAATGGACCTTGATCATCCCGATCCATTTTTCCGCCCGGGAAACAAACTTCACCAGGCTGCCGTCTCATTGTATGAGAACGTACTTCAAACATAAGGTGGAGTTCATTTTCTTTTTCTATAATGGGTAAAAACAATGAGTACTTTTTCATTGATTCTTCCCCGATAATAGTTGGGATGTGTTGTTCTAATTTGTCTTGTATGGTTTTCAAGTTCATGAAATCCCCCCTTTCCCTACATTTCTACTATAGCAGGTTTGAATGGATTCCCCATTCTTCACGCTTAAAACAAAAGGTGAAAGCCCTTTGGCTTTCACCTTTTATAAAGCGATGACAACCACAAATGTTGCCGCTACAAGTCCAAGAATAGTGCCTGTCACTTTTCTTCCGCCGCTTCCCTTAAAGAAACTTGCGACGAGTACGAAGTAAAGAATAGTGGCTGATGCACTGAATATCAATCCTTCAACGATATAATGCATTTTGTAATGGTTAAAATACGCTGCAAAATAAAGCAACCAAGATACGATGGCCACGCCACCAATGATATACAGAAATGTACGATCCTTCATGTAAATGTCCTCATTTCTTCTCTAAGCTACTTCCGTTATTTTACCCATTTTCTTCACAAATGTCCATTCTCGTTCGTTTTTGGACAGTTTATTCACCTGGCCTCGTGTTATAAGCTACATCTCTGACTATCAATAATAGTGCTCTCTCGAGGTTTCTTCAAACACCTTCCAGTGCCCATTCATTACAGAAGAGTTATATCTCATAACAATGAAGTATCTCATAAGATCGCCGTCTTTTGTTTGGATCAAGTATGTATCAGACCCTCTGTAATCTATATCTACAATCTCTAACCCTTTAAATTTACGATCTGAAGAAATAAAGGATTTTACAGCACGTTTCTCGTTAAATTCAGAAAGTACGTTATAAGGACTAAATATAGTAAGCCCCATGACAAGGAACAACAACATGACGCCTGCAAAAAATTTTTTCTTCATAAAGCCCTCCCTTTGCTATCCGTGCACCCAATCAAAATTTAATTTCCAAAAATCTCTAAACAACATATATTTATTATAAACAGATAATAATTTATTGTAAATCAATAAATAAAACCTTATAATTAGAGCATCATACATAAAAAGAGGTGCATTATGAAACGAGGAACGACGTTTTTTTTAAAAGTTTCCCTTATCCTGTTTGGGGTGATTGTAGTTTCTTTAAGTTTATTCGCTCTTCCCCTGTTAGCTTCAGAAGCAGCACAATCTTATCCGGAGTTCAGCCATTTGCAGTATCCTGTATTAATCGGGATTAATTTAACGGTTGTTCCCTTTTTAATGGCTCTTTATCAGGCGTATCAACTTTTACAACTAATTGAAGAGAAAACAGCCTTCTCTGAGCGAGCTGTTGAATTACTTCGGAAGATTAAATACGATGCCCTTATTATTTTAGGAATGTACATTGCAGGAATGGTTATACTCATCACTCAAAGCGCTCTACAACCTGGCATTATCTTGATGTGGCTTGCCATCATCTTTGCCTGCCTAATTATTTCTGTCTTCTCCACCGTCTTGCAAGAATTGCTACAAAGTGCTGTAGATATAAAATCAGAAAACGACCTAACAGTTTGAGGTGAAATGACATGGCGATTATTATTAACATCGATGTAATGCTAGCGAAGCGAAAGATGAGTGTTACGGAGCTTTCTGAGCGGGTCGGAATCACAATGGCGAATATGTCCATACTAAAAAACGGGAAAGCCAAGGCTATCCGCGTAACAACGCTTGATGCAATTTGTAAAGCACTTGATTGTCAGCCTGGTGACATTTTGGAGTACAAGGAAGATGAAGAGGAAGCGGAATAAAACAAGAGCCACTCTATATAGAGTGGCTCTTGTTTTATTTTAATTCAATCCTCCACCCATATTCGTTCTACTGTTCTACTAAAAGGTTTGATCCGATACACGTCTGGGTTACTCAATCTCTTCCACTCTTCAAATCCAAAGCTTTGGTCGAATTCCCCTAATATCAGCGACATCAAGTTTCCATGTGTGACAAGAATAATAATCCTCCCTTCACCCTGAAGCACCTCTTCTAAAACAGACATAGCCCGCTCCGATGCTATACGACTAGACTCGCCTCCTTCATAAGCAAGCTCCTTGTCAGAGTATGTACGTTCTAACTTTTCTAACCAGTCTGTGAGAGGTTCACTACTCAAATGTCGTTCTTCAAGTCTCGCGTCTTCTTCTAAAGCTACTCGTTTCTCTCGCCCAAGAGGATGGATTGACTGAATCGCTGGTTTATAGGGGCTAGTGAGAATTCGATCAATTTCTTTATCTTGAAAAAACACCTGTAACTTCTCCGCTTGGGCCATTCCTTCTTTTGTTAGCGAAGCTTCTGGCTCCTGCCCTTCAGCTTTACAATGTCGGATGATATAAACTTCCTTATTCACGCCTTTGCACCTCCAAAATTTCCTACTACATACTTCTATGCTTTCATACGATTACCTGCAAGAACATACTTTTTCTGACAAAAATTGTAGTACCTTTTACTCCAATCGAAAGCAGAAGAGTAATGGATATTTAATTCAACAAGCTGTTGTAGCCATGAAATCTACCCTGGAGGCTTTAGCTGATGATACGTTAGAATCCACTGACGCTTCCTTCTGGGATACGCTACCTGAAAGCAATTATTCTGGAGAATAAACCATATCAAAACGAGCCCTTATGAGTAAGGGCTCGTTTTACTTTTCCTCACTCGACTTGTCACCATTTTCCTTATTTCACCTTTCAATAATATAAAAAAGCAAGCACTCATTAGGGAGTGCTTGCTCTATTCATCTACTATTTCATGAATACGTGATCACCAATAACCGTAGTAACCTCTCTTTGACTTAAATAGTCACTTTGTGCTTTATCAGGGTTATAGAAAAAGAGAGAGTCATTGTCATAGCCTTGATAATCAAGAGCTTCTTCAACAGCACGCTTTGATTCAGCGCTAGCTGGCTCTTTAATGGTTCCATTTAATACAGGAGAAAACTGAATCCCATCGTGTATGACACTATGAATGGAATTAGGGAATAGATCACTTTCAACACGGTTCAAGACAACCGTTGCAACAGCTACTTTCCCCGCATAGCTCTCACCCTTAGCCTCTGCTTCAACAAGACGACTCAATAAATCTCTTTCATAGTCGTTAGGAACGACAGGAAGCTTCAACTGTTCTCCAGGATGAATAGTAGATTCACCCTTCTCATTCATCTCCTGAAGTTGTTTGTAAGATACTCCATATTTCGTTGCGATTGTATATATAGATTCGCCTTTTTGGACGTTATGAGTGTTGGCATGAGCTTCACTTTGGCCTGGGAATGAAAATGCGAAAATTGAACAAGTAATAGTTGCAATAATTCCTAATTTCTTTAACACGTTGTATCGACCTCCAAGTTGCTGTTTTCTGATATTAAGGTAACACAAGAGTTCACTTGTTTTCACTATTAATTGTTGCCACTACTGGAAGAGATAGCCGAAGATAGCAATGATGGGAACACCTAGCCCACAAGTTGCATAGTGTATATGGACATTTGCCTAAGGAGGAAATAGAATGTATTATCACCACACAGGCTGGCGCGAAGGGTGGATGGACCCACAATACCAGACATTAGTTGACCCATTTGTCATTCAGCGCCTTCAATCCGTAGTGGGAAGTGAATTAATCATTGAAACAACAAAAGATACGACAAGAGGAACCTTAACAGAAGTACAGCCCGATCATATTGTACTTCAGATCGGAGATTCAACATTTTTCATACGTATTCAACAAATCGTCTCGATTATGCCTCTATAACTGCAGAATCTGTAATGGAAACAATCTAGCATATTACACGTAACCCCAAAAGGCCTCTAACTAAGAGTTCAAAGCCTTTTTTGTTGCGTATGCTAGTTGGTCTGCTTACTCTAAAATTCTAACCACGGTCCGTTTATCTATATATGATTAGGGCTGGCTGGAGGACTGCGGGAATAGGAGGCTTCCCAGCTCCTCGCAGGAAAGCGAGTGGTCCTCCATCCAGCCCAAGCACTTTTACCGTAACGGACCACCCCCAATACAAAGACATTACTAAAGACGCCCCCTATGAATAGGGAGCGTCCCATCGAGTTATGCCGTGCGTAAGAAAGAAGCCACAATTGAAACGATGCCATAAATACCAAATGTTAACGCATATCCTATACCGCCTACTAATCCACCTGCAAGAATGGAACCAATCACTTGGCCGATGGATAGCATTAAGAATGGAACTCCTATGCCTAAAGAAGCGTTTGATGAGAAGACACGGATCCCCCATACGATGAGCAATCCCATCATAAACAAGTTTGCAATACCGAATAAAGCCGCTGCTGTATAGGCCAAGAACAGATCACCAGGTGCCACGGCAAGCAAAATAGGAGCAATACCCATCATGACGCCAAATATCGTATAGGCCGCTTGCAAACCAATCTTCTCAATAACGGCACCCCCAAGGCCACTTAATGTGCCAAATAGACCAATTACAATCCAGAATAGAGAGAGTTCTAGATTGGTATAGTCACCTGAAACCTCGATATAAGAACGAGAGAATGTCCAGAAGCAAGCGCTAGAAGCTCCCATTAAGATTGATCCTATTACAATAGAAGGACTTCCTTTTAAAGCACTAAGCGACAAGCGTCCTTGTTCAAATCGAAGTGAAGATTCCTCTTTCGGAATGATTTTGTAGTTCCAGATTAATACGATTAAGGCAATGGCTGCATAGATTAAATACGTCATGCGCCAATGCGGTGTAAGCAGGATCGCTGCCATTCCTGTCACCACAATTCCAATACTCGTACCGGAGTTAATCCATGTGTTGGCTTTACCTTGTAAAGGTTCTTTAATCCATAAGGCAATAGCTGCCCCATAAGGCGGAGACACGAGCCCCGTACTGCCCCCAGCCAGTAAGACCCCGAGCGCAAGCGTCCACTCTGATCTTGCGCCGCTTATAATAAGTAGTCCAAACAAAGCAAACGAACCAGCGAGCAAGATCATTTGTCTTGGACCTTTTCTTGAAGTCATTACAGTCGAATAGAGAATGGTAAAACAGTACGCGAGATAAAATAAAGAAGATATAATACCAGATACTAGATCTGACATGCCAAAGGCGGCATGAATGTTTGGCAGCAATAAGCCATAGCTATAACGGGCTAGTCCGTACGTGACCGCGATCATCGTTACGCCAGGAAAAACGAGTTTCGTAAATTTCATTATTCATTCCCACCTTTTCATGAAATTTAGATAGAACGTTCTTTCTACTTTGTGTAAAAAAAGATACGCTCACCGGTTGGGCAAGCAGATCGTCGCAGTCACGCTTTGTTTCTATTTTGGCTTATGAGCTTATACGAAAAACGGTACCCAAGGTTCGGATGCCGTTTTTAGTGATAGGTCTCTAGTAATCGTTTTGTCATGGTTATGGCGTGTGCGGTTGCTTGCTCCGAATTTGTTATCTGTGTCATCGAGGTCGCACCTTCTAAAATCAATAAGAATTGATAAGAGAAATCTTTATGTTCCTTGATTCCTATGCTTTCCCCAAGTTCTTCAAAAAAACGGAGTAGCTTTGCTTTATGATCACGGGCAATTTGAGCGATCTCAGGATTTGTTTCTGCATATACTTCAATTGCTCTTAAAAACATACAACCCTGAGGAGATACGTCACTCAAAAATCGTCCGTGCTGTTCTGCTAATGCAATAAAAGGGGTTTCCGTGTGTTGATTAACCGTATCCATGTAAGCCCAATACCGCTCCTCCCGGTGTCGAATCGACTCCTCTACTAACTTATCTTTTGATGAGAAGTGATTGTACAGCGTCATGGTAGCGACATTGGCTTCTTGAATAATTTGCTTCAGACCAACACCGTGAAATCCGTAATCGTAAAATAATTGTTCGGCTACGTTTAAAAGTTGTTTCCTCTTCTTACTCAATGGCAAACCTCCAGTTTAGATAGAACGTTCATTCTACTTTAAAGTTAGCACGATAGGTGTGCTACGTCAAAGGAAAATGACATTACTTTTATAAAAAAAAGAGCCCTCTAAAAAGAGTGGACTCTCTTCTCTAACAACCATTGTTTTTATCTCACCCTTACAACCACTAGAAGTATACACTAGTAGTTACTTTTGATCTCTCCTATATAAGTCAAGGGACTTATAACCTTTTGATAATACTTCAATCATTTTTTCCACTCTTTTATCTCTTGTCTGCTGCTGTTTTGCTGAATAAATTTGTCGGGCCCAATCTCTTTGATACCCTGGAGTTAAATCTTCGAATTGACTCAAAACTTCTGGTTGATTAGAGAGCAAGGCTTTAACATCCTCAATGCGGTCCTCGTAATCTGCAACACATTGACTAGGAGAGTTTTTTGCCTTTGCTTTTTTCTTCTCTTTTTTTAAACCCACGATTGTGTAGTCTTCATCCATACTCACCAAGCGAGAAAACTTTATATTTGTGTCTGGAATATAACGATCCTCCCCAACGCCTAAAAGGTTGAACAACTCATCCCTATGTACATAAGTATTGAACCGTTTATTCCCTTTTTTCGGGTAAGCCACATAAAGATATCCCTTCTCCTTTAAAAGACGAGGATTCTTAATAAACTCCCTCACCCTTTCTTGCAATTCTTCTTTTGTGTGGATAAAAATCAACACACCATCATGCTCCTCTTCTAAATTACTGGCACCAACATCAATCCCCTGTACATCCTCCGGTTTGTTTAATACGACAAAATGATTAAACTTATCCAATTTTAGCTTCTCTGTAATAGACATATCGAAAACTCCCTGCTTTTTGTATATAGAAGTATTCTTTATAGAATAAGGCAAGTCCTCCTTCCTATTAAAGAAAGGAGGACTTGGAGATGAATTCTACCAAATCTGCTCGACGTATTCAGGATGATCAATAAATGGATTCCGATTTCCTTGGTAGTCTGTGAAAATGATCTCATTTCGATTTCGTTCAAAGGAATCAACTGGGTCGCTTTCATGCCATTCTTTTAACGTCGATAACTTACCTAAGTACGGTCCACTTGTGCCAACGGTATCTGCAATCTCTAAATCCAATTCACCGCTGTCTCCTTCATAGCGTACGGCCATGTAAAAGATCATCCGCGCTACGTCTCCTTTCACCTCATCTCGAGGCTCCCATGAATCAGAATCATAATACGTATCTGGAGCTTCTGAATGGAGGTTACCCCCATTGTCAAAATCTAAATTCCCTCGCGAGGAATTGACTGAGACATCAGTTGGTCGTAAGTGATGAATATCTGTCCCTGCTCCCATCGAAGTACCGAAATCACCATGGGATTTAGCCCAAACGTGCTCTCGGTTCCATTCGTCAATAAGCCCGCCGTTTTCATATTTTGAAATCGAATCTCCTGTATATAAAAGCAGCACATGATTTGAGTTCGTTGGATCCTCGTCCGTGTGACGGAGCGCTTCCCATACCTGGTCATAAGACAGTTCCGTATGATCATCTATAATCGAATGAAGTTCTTCTTTCAGCGCATTTCCTGTTAGCCCTTCAACCGACCGGTAATAGTCACCTATTGTTTCTCCGCCATCACCCGAATCACCATCATCTCCAGAATCCGTTTCTAATGTAATAGATGTAACGGCTTCTACACCTTCATGATTGAAGTAATCATCACGAGTACCATCTACACGAATGACTTCTCCAAACTTATCAGGATTCGTTTGCAGGCCAAATTCGCTTCTGTAGGGAGAATCCAGTTTAACAAAAATCATATTTGATACGTCGGATTCATTCGGATCATCAGCTAGTGCCAAAGCATAGTCACTCGAGAAGTTACTCTGCTCAACGTAATCTACCGCTGTTGGCACTCCTACGATATAGCCTTCTACTGTTATCTTATTTCCGTTTGGTACCCCTATCCCTTCTCCTACGTCAAGAAGGGTACTAACTTCTGAAACACACCCACCTAGCAAGAGCAAAATACTGATTAGCCATAGTTTTGATTTTTTCATAGTTAGCACTCCCTTGGTGGACAGTCTTGGTTTTATGAACAGTTTCGTGCTTCACATATGATTTCCTTCTCTATTGAGTAAACATAGTTTTTCTATAAAATAGGGCTCTACAAAACGTTAACAAAATTTCTACTATATGACCGTAAACTTATGTATGTTCCATTAATCATGTATTGAATGTTCTCTGATCTCAAGACTTTAACTTTCTTATTATTAGATAAGTTACAATCGCTATAACGATTACAAAAACACCAAACTGAATAAACATATCTCCAAAATAAGCGCCCTCGTAATTTTCAGATTGATTCATTTCCCTATCCCCCCCTATTCATATCACATGACGTACTCCCTTTTTATTTTAAACTCTTTAAAATACGACCTGCTACCATGAAGCGATTAATTTTTTCCATTTTGTTGAATTCTTCATTTTTCTTTTTTTATGAAAATCACGCTTACATTAGAATTCCTATTGCATGCTTGCTCATTTTTATGTAAATTAGCTAAGTATGTTTAATAGGAGGTATCATCATGAATGAACAACAATCTACTCAGCGAGTTCAAGTAGCGACGGCAGACCCATCTGCTATTGGCTTATTTGGTCTTGCGATGGTGACGCTTGTGGCATCTTCAGCTAAGTTAGGATGGACAGACGGTGTATCCTTTGTCTTGCCATGGGCGATTTTCTTAGGAGGAATCGCGCAGCTTATCGCAAGTATGCTGGATTCGAAACACAATAATACATTTGGTACAACAGCATTTGGTGCGTTCGGTTTGTTCTGGCTCGGCGTTGGAACATCGTGGTTAATCGACTTTGGCGTATTTGGTGAGGCTGCCGCGGCTGCTGTAGATCCTAACCAATTAGGTATTGCCTATATCGGATACTTAATCTTCAGCCTATTCATGACAGTCGGTGCTATGGAAACCCATAAAGTATTATTCTCTATCTTTGTTTTTATTGATTTCTTATTTATCGGTTTATCCCTATCTACTTTAGGAATTATGCCACACGCTATGCACTTACTAGCTGCTATTGCAGAATTCTGCATCGCGCTCTTAAGCTTCTACGGCTCCGCTGCAAGCGTACTCAACACCCACTTCGGTCGAGTAACCCTGCCAGTAGGAAAGCCATTTGGCATCTTCAAAGACTAAATGAAGACTCTCAAGAGCCCTGAACGGATTTCCGTTCAGGGCTTTAATGTACTGAAGCGTGTCTGACACCCTGCAATGCACTACAGCACGAAAGGGTGTCTGACACGCTTCACCCTTTTACTCCACTAAAGGGTGGGTTGTTTTTTTGGTTGAGACGTGTCAGACTAAGTATAGTTTATTAGAATGCGTGGTGATACACATGATTGAAATTAAAACATCGAGTCTCTCAGATGGAGAGTATAACAGAGGAGTTTTCGCTACGCGCGATATAGAGAAGCGTGAGCTAATCCATGAAGCCCCAGTCATCCCTTATCCAAACGAAGACCATGAGCATATTGAGAAAACACTACTTGCTGATTATGCTTTTGAATACGGCGAGAACCATACCGCCCTTCTTCTAGGGTACGGCATGCTATTTAACCACTCGTATCAACCAAATTCAAATTACGTCATTAACTTTGATAATGATACGTTCGAGTTTTACGCCTATACGGATATTAAAGCTGGTGAGGAAATCCTCATTAACTATAACGGTTTTGTTGATGACCAAGAACTTCTATGGTTCGATAAAGAATACTCTTTAAAATACGTCCCTTAACGGGGCGTATTTTTATGTTTAAGACCTGGCTCCATTTTCAGGTTTCATATTTAAAATGCTTGCTAAAGAACAGAGCAAAATTTTGAATACTCTCAACTGAGACATGTTAGAACGTATTGGGGCCTTTATGTTATTGAGAACTTGGGGTGTCTGGGAAACGACTCACTTTCCGCGTGCGGCCCCACACGATGTGGGGTCGTTCGACGTTGGCTATTGACGTGACGGTTTTAGTCGAACTTCCCCTTTCTTTTTTGAGCCTCCTCCCTTACTGCGTTCAGTACCGGGTCTCGCCGACCTCTTTCTCCGCGGGTTTATCCTTCCATTATGAGGGAATACGTGCACTATCTATGTACTTATAAGGAGTGTTAGGATGTCTCATTTTATTGAAGTGGAACCAGGAGTTAAGCTTTTTGTAGAAGATATAGGAGAAGGACAGCCCATCGTTTTCATTCATGGGTGGCCTTTAAATCATAAGATGTTCGAGTATCAAATGAATGAACTTCCTCAGAAAGGATACCGTTTTATCGGCATTGACCTCCGCGGGTTCGGTCAGTCAGACAAGCCAGCATTTGGCTATGATTATGATACACTTGCTCACGATATTAAAGTCGTTGTTGAGTCATTAGATCTCAAGAACTTCTTCCTAGCAGGTTTTTCAATGGGAGGGCCGATTAGTATTCAGTACGCAACGAAGCATGCGAACGATGAACTGACACAACTTATTCTAATCGGAGCCGCGGCACCGAGCTTTACAAGCCGTGATGGTTTCCAGCACGGTATGGCTCAAGAAGAAGTAGATGGTCTAATTCACGCTTTCCAAAACGACCGTCCGAACGCGCTGAAAGACTTCGGTGTGAACTTCTTCCATAAGGCTACGTCAGCTCCATTCAATGAATGGTTTTTCCATTTAGGATTAGAGGCAAGCGGACATGCGACAATCGAGACGGCGAAATCTCTACGCGATGAAGACTTACGACATGTGTTAGAGTACATTAACGTGCCTACACTGATTATGCACGGAGAAGACGACAACATTTGTGATTATGCTTTCTCGGAAATTTTACACGAAGAAATTAAGAACTCCACATTCGTCTCCTTTGAAATAAGTGGTCACGGTTTAATTTATGACGAACGCGAGAAATGTAATGAAGAATTACTAAAGCTCATAAAATAGGTAGACGTACTCGAAGGACTATTCACCGATATGGTGAGTAGTCCTTTTTCTATCTTCCCTTAGAGCGCTTTGTCATGTATGTTCTAACACTTCTCGGGGTAAACAAATATATGGATGAGGAGGTGTTTTAACATTTGAGAAGACCGTGGATTATGAAACAAGAGTGGAATGACTTAGTATTTATACATTGGCCTGTTAAAGTAAGTGATCTAAGGCCACACGTTCCGAGTTGCTTTGAAATTGACACATACGACGGATGGGCATGGATCGCAATCGTACCGTTTCAAATGGCAAATATTCAACTTCGCGGGCTGCCTGTTGTCCCTGGTTTTAACGAGTTACTTGAACTAAACGTCAGGACGTACGTTAGGTACAATGGAGAACCAGGTGTTTATTTTTATACATTAGATGCGAATCATCTTACTGGGGTCAGCATCGCCAGATACATATTTGGATTAAACTATGTAACTGCTCGAATGTCCTTACAGAAGAAAAATGACACGGTTCATTTCTTAAGCCGGAGAACCCATATTGGTTTGCCACACTCTCATTTTCACGCAAGGTACCGTCCATTATCGCCTGTACTTAGAACTCAACCGGGCTCTTTGATGTACTGGCTTACAGAACGTTATGCGCTTTGGGTAAATCGAGGAAAACGAATATACAAAGGCCCGATTTTCCATCAAAACTGGCAATTACAAAAAGCAGAGGTTGAGATACCCATGAATGGATTAGCAGACTTTCTCCCCTCTTATGTATTTGAGCAAAAGCCTGTAGCGTATTTTTCAAAAAGCCTTCACACAAGTATCTTTCCATTTCAACGATATGATTAAAATGATGTTCTAAACTCCCCCTCTCCTCTCATTTACTAATGATAGACAAGCTATTTGGAGAGGGTTAGAATATGTTTCCTTTGATGATTAGTTCGATCGTACTTGGTTTATCCATTGCAGCCCCTGTTGGACCCATTAACATCGAAATTGTGAAACGAGGGTTACTTTATGGGTTTTGGCCTGCTTTTTTAGTTGGGCTTGGAGGCATGTCTTCAGACTTGATTCTCATGGCAGCGATGTTTTTTGGCCTATCACAAGTTTTAGGATTTATCTGGGTGAAGATCACCCTAATGGGACTCGGTTGTCTCATTCTCCTCTATTCAGGATATGCCAACTTTTTTACGAGCTTTGAACGTGACCAGCGTGATGAGAACGACCAACGAAATCTTCCACATGTAGGTTGGAGATCCTATGCAACCGGCATGACAATCGCAGGAACAAACCCAATGAATTTATTATTTTGGATTAGTATTTATGGCTCTGTTTTAAGCTCAAGTTTACAACAGGATAATCACCTTTACGCCTTTTTTACAAGTAGTTTGGTCTTTGTAGGAATTGGTCTTTGGAACGCGAATCTCGCCTTGACCGTTCATTTCGGTCGCACCTTAATGAATGCGGTAGCTATGAGGATCATTTGTATCATTGCAAGCTGTGTGTTGATGGGATTTGGGGGGTATTTTGGGTATCAGTGTATTCTTTTAGTTCTAAAAGCACTATAAAAAGCGCCTCCTTCATCGTAAGGAGGCGCTTTTTTTACGTGAGTGGGCTTAACTGTTTCTTTTGATTCACAGCAAAAGAAAAGTAGAGCATGGATCCGATCATAATTCGAACAACTCGAATCGGCACGTGGTCGTATTTGGCTTGTATATGGTCAATGGCTTGTTTCTTTATAAAAGCTGTCATTTCATCATCAATGTGCTTAAGCAGTTGTTGCTTGTTAATCGTCAAATGAATTTCGTAATGCCCGTTGTCGGCTTTAATGTCTTCTTTTGTAAAAAGCCTCATTGTTTCTGTTTCACCTCTCCTGAGAAAATAACTCTTATTCTTATCGTTACCCATATCACAGCAAGATAATCTTAATAATATGCATAAATGGGCTTTGGGTGAGAGATTTCCCAAAGGATGAGATAATAACATGAACAGACGTTTAAAGGAAAGACTAAAAAGGTAAAAAAACTAAAGAGCTTCCTCTATAAGCAGGAGCCATAAATGATTTTATAAATATACAAAAGCAGGTGATGAATAATGGCAGCATATACAGAAGAAGAAATTCAACACTCATTACAAGACGTTCCAGAATGGGATCGAAATAAGGGCTCAATTGAACGTACCTTCACGTTTAACGAATACTTAGATGGCATCCAGTTTGTCAACAAACTAGGCGCAATTGCAGAAGAAAAAGACCATCATCCTTACATTGGCGTGGACTACGGCAAAGTAACCGTATCGTTAACTTCCCATGACGTGAAAGGATTATCAGCAAGAGACTTCGACCTGGCCCAGCGCTACGACGAAGCCTACACAAACCTAGAAGACTAGACACGTTATCCCTTTAAAGCACAAATGGGTGTCTGGCACCCTTCATCGCACTAAAGCACTAGCGCGTGTCTGACACGCTTTAACACATTAAAGAACCGCATGCTCTAAATGAGCATGCGGTTCTTGTTTATTTAAGTTGACCTTTGTAGATTTCTGTCTTTTTAATTGTTAGGTTTAGGTCTTTGGCTAACTTTTTCATTTGCTTCTCTTCATCAGGAGTCACGATTGTAATGACTGTACCAGATGAAGAACCGAGTCTCCCCGTCCGTCCTGCTCTGTGTGTGTATTCGGTTGCTCGCGGAAGATCTACGTTAATAATATGATTAATATCAGGCATATCAATCCCCCGAGCAGCGACATCTGTTGCCATTACGAGTCTGAACTCGTTGCGTTGAAATTTCTTTAACACTTGCGCGCGGTGCTGCTTTTTCGTCTCTCCGTGAAGGGTACCAACATCAATTCCACGGTAATCGAGCTTTTCAGCAAATACGGTCAAGTTTCCAATATCGCGCATAAATGCAAGACCTTTAAATCCTTTTAAATACACAAGTTTACGAAGCGTATCGGCTTTCTTACGCCCTTCGCTCACAATGTAGTAATGATCCACGTCAGGCTGTTCTGATTCCTTATCTTCTACTTTCAACACTTCTGGCTCTTTCATCATGCTTTGTGCATCTTCGATAGCAGCTTCAGAAAGTGTAGCTGAGAAGACTAAAAGTTGACGTTCTTTAAGTGTTGTTTTGACAATGCTTTGGACTGTTTTCATATGTTCAGGTACAAGTAGCTGATCTCCCTCATCAAGAACAATCGTCTTTACTTCATGCATTTTCAGCTTTTTCTTCTCGATCAGGTCATTTACACGCCCTGGTGTTCCCACGATGACGTGAGGTTTCTTTTTCAATTTCTCAAGCTGACGCTTCACATTCGCGCCCCCGATTAGGGAAGTACTTCTGATGCCGCTTCCTTCAGTCCACTTCCTGACTTCGTCGAAAATTTGCATCACTAGCTCATGAGAAGATGCTAAGATCAACACTTGCGCCTGCTTCGCTTCTGGATCAATTTTTTGTAGTACAGGCAAGAGATACGCTAGTGTTTTCCCACTCCCTGTTGGAGCTTCTGCAATAACGTCTCCTCCTTCTACTATAATCGGAGCTGTTTCGTTCTGAACTGCAGTCGGTTTGTCGAACCCTGCTTTATTCCATGCTTCCTGAATGAAAGGTTTCAGGCTTTCAAAAAATGGTGATTGTTGTTCCATTACACAAATCCTTTCTAATCTACCGCTCTTACGGTTACTTGTTCTATTATAGCCGTTACAAGGCGAGGCTATCTACATTTTTTATAAAGAAGAAGCATAAATAAGTTATTTTAAATGCATTTATGCTAGTAAAAGAGTCGTTATTAACTTTTTCGTCTCTGAGGTTCCCTCTTTCGTAACTGCGACTCCCCCTTTCGTAACTTCAGAGCCTCTTTTAGTCATTCCACTCCATTCTTTCGTAACTCCGCGCCGCTCTTTAGTCAATCCGACTCCTCCTTTCGTAACTCCACACCCTCTTTTAGTCATTCCTCTGCATTCTTTTGTAACTTCGCACCGGTCTTTAGTCACTTCAACTACCCTTTTCGTAACTTCAGAGCCTCTTTAGTCAATTCCCTGCACTCTTTCGTCACTCCTCAGCAACGTTAGACCTCCCTCGTTCAATGACCAAATAAAATTAGAAAAAAATGAATAAAACCTTTACTTTCTCACTAGTTTCTATTCCTTTACAACGGTATGGAACCAACTGTGTAAAGCCTCTAGACCACCTTACTTTTTTTCTTTATTTTCTCGATTTCTTCTCATTTTCCCCAACCTCTACGCTCTCAAGGATGTAAGCGTTTTCTAGTACACAGAGTTATCACAACTGTCAGAAAAGTTAGGAAATAGCTGTTGACCTTGCCTTCAATACGGCTTATGATTATCCATAATTTAAATCATTCATTGAAAAGCAAATGAACTTTTCGCGATTGATTCATGAACCAGTTGCCCCTTGTTTCAAGTTAAAAATTTAGATGAAGCAATCGGGCTACATTTTTACCGATCATACTTTACCGAGTTTAAGCATTAATACATTAAAGGGAAGGAGTGTAAGTATGAGCAGTCAATGGATTTTCCTAAACGGCCAATTTGTTAAAAAGGAAGAGGCAGTTGTTTCAGTCTACGACCATGGATTTTTATATGGAGACGGGGTGTTCGAAGGGATTAGAGCTTATAGCGGCAATATCTTCAAACTAGACGAACACGTAAACCGCCTTTATGACTCCGCGAAGTCAATCTTGCTTGAATTACCATACGAAAAGGAGGAATTTAAGCAAGTCATTGTGGATACAATCCGTCAAAACGAATTGTCTGATGCATACATCAGAGTTGTTGTATCACGCGGACCTGGCAATCTTGGCTTAGATCCAGCAAGCTGCCCTACACCACGCGTTGTTGTCATCGCAGAAGCACTCGCGCTTTTCCCTAAGGAATTATATGAACGAGGTTTACGCCTAGGGTCCGTTGCTTCAAGACGCAATCGACCAGACGTACTAAGTCCACAAGTAAAATCATTGAATTACTTAAATAATATCCTAGTGAAATTAGAAGCGAACCAAGCCGGTGTAGACGAAGCTCTTATGTTAAACGATCAAGGGTACGTAACAGAAGGATCTGCTGATAACATCTTTATCGTGAAAAACGGCACGATCTATACCCCTCCTGTTTACCTCGGAGCATTAGAAGGTGTAACGCGTAATGCGATTATCGACCTTGCTGAGGAACATGGATATGAACTAAAACAAGAACCTTTCACACGCCACGATGTATATGTGGCTGATGAGGTCTTCTTAACAGGAACAGCTGCTGAGGTAATTGCTGTTGTTGACGTCGACAAACGTCAAATTGGGAATGGGTTGCCTGGTGAAATGACAAACGAATTACTCCAATTATTCCGCGATCTTGTCGTACGTGACGGTGTTCAGTGTTACCCTGAGAATCAAAAAGATGTTGCTGTTAGTTAGGAGAAACGAATCATGAGAAGTGAGATGCAACAAGTGGTATCTCAATCGGTCACGTTTCTCCAGAAGCTGCTGAAGGTGGCCCGGTCGGCTTAGTCGCTGACGGTGACCCAATTCAGATCGACCTAGAAGCAAGAACGATTAAACTTTTGCTAAATACCAGAAGCTCGTTACGTCCGCAAATACAGACGGAGTCATGAAAGTATAAAAAGTGGATATCGAAAAAATCTACGACGGGAATAAAGGAGTAAAAACCTGTATTCACAGAGAGCCGGGGTTGCTGGAAGCCCGGAAATACACCTTACTCTGACATCCTCCCTGAGTGCTTGGCTGAACGACTCTGTTTAGTAGGCTCAAGTCAGGTGTACTATGAGCACCTGTTATCGAAAGAGACAATGCACACCTCGTGCGTTTGTCTCGTAAGGCAGTGAGCAACATGCTGCGAAATCAGGGTGGTACCGCGAAAATAACCATTTCGCCCCTAACTCTTCACAACACACGTGGAGTTTATATGGGGTGGGATGGTTTTTATTATGAAAAAAATCAAGGAATAACTAGCTTTAAGCTAGTTATTACTAAACAAATTCAAATGAAATGGAGGGATTACAGGTGAAGGTAGAAGCAAAACATCAAACGCAACAATCTGCTGCGTCGCACACAAAAGCTCCTAAAACAGGAGCAGACCTTCTCGTTGACACACTACAGCAAGTTGGTGTTGATACGTTATTTGGGTATCCAGGAGGAGCCGTTTTACCCATTTATGATGCAATTTATCGTGCAGGAGACGCATTTGATCACATTCTCTCACGCCATGAACAAGGCTCCATTCATGCAGCGGAAGGCTACGCTCGCGTTTCGGGCAAACCTGGCGTTGTGATTGCAACCTCCGGGCCAGGTGCTACTAACTTAATTACCGGAATCGCTGATGCCATGATGGATTCACTACCACTTGTGGTATTCACAGGTCAGGTGGCTAGCGGCGTTATTGGAACAGATGCTTTCCAAGAAGCTGACGTAATGGGTCTTACAACACCGATCACGAAACACAATTACCAAGTCCAATCCTTAAGCGACCTGCCTCGCATAGTGAAAGAAGCATTCCACATTGCTTCTACTGGTCGACCTGGTCCTGTTGTTGTAGATATTCCAAAAGATATCTCATCAAGCATTGCAGAGGAATCCTATGATACCACTTTCTTCCTGCAAGGCTATCAGCCAACGGTAAAGCCTAATCCACTTCAGCTAACGAAGTTGAAAGAAGCTCTATCTCAAGCAAAGAAACCAGTCATTCTGGCTGGTGCAGGCGTTATACACGCTGGTGCTTCTGAAGAATTGAAAAGCTTCGCCCAAAAGCACGCGCTTCTTGTAACCACTACGCTTTTAGGACTTGGCAGCTTCCCTGGCGAGAATGAATTAAGCCTAGGAATGGCCGGTATGCATGGAACGTATGCCGCTAACACAGCCCTTTATGAGTGTGATCTGCTTATTAATATCGGAGCTCGCTTCGATGATCGTTTAACAGGGAATCTCAAACATTTCGCTCCTAAAGCAACTGTCGCTCACGTTGACATTGATCCCGCTGAAATTGGCAAAAACGTAGAGACGCACATCCCAATTGTTGCAGACGCTAAAAAGACGCTCACAGAAATTGAAAACATGGATGTTGATATGAAAAACCATGGTGACTGGTTGAAAGAAGTATCCGGGAATAAGGCAAACTTCCCTCTTTGGTTCGATAACCCTGAAAAAGAAATGGTGCCACAATGGCTCATCTCAGCCCTTCACAGAGTTACAGACGGAAATGCGATTGTAACAACAGACGTCGGACAGCACCAAATGTGGGCAGCTCAGTATTATTCCTTTAATAAACCAAACCGATGGGTCACTTCAGGCGGACTTGGCACGATGGGCTTTGGCTTCCCTGCTGCAATCGGTGCACAAATTGCCTCCCCTGACGAACCTGTAGTCGCGGTCGTCGGAGACGGTGGTTTCCAAATGACACTGCAAGAACTGTCTGTCTTAAAAGAAAAGAAATTACCTGTCAAAATTGTCATCGTCAACAATGGTGCGCTTGGTATGGTTCGTCAGTGGCAAGAGAAATTTTACGATGAGCGATTCTCAGAATCCCTTCTTCAAACACAACCAGACTTCGTAAAGCTTGCAGAGAGTTACGGCATCCGCGGGGAACTCGTTCAGTCGCAAGACGAACTTTCTCAAATCTTGCCGGATGTGTTTGACTACGATGGACCGGTCCTTCTAGACTGCCGCGTCCTTCAACAAGAAAATGTCTATCCAATGATCGCCCCAGGCAAAGGGCTACACGAAATGATTGGGGTGAAACGATGAAACGAATCATTACGGCAACCGTGCAAAACCGAAGTGGCGTACTAAACCGCGTTACCGGCCTTTTGCACAAACGCCAATTCAATATCGAAAGCATTTCTGTTGGCAGAACGGAAACAGAAGGCATTTCCAAAATGACCTTTGTAGTAGAGGTCGAGGATAATCAAAAGCTTGAACAATTAACAAAACAGCTCAATAAACAAGTTGATGTTTTAAAGGTATCAGACATTACCGATAAAGCGATCGTAGCGCGGGAACTGGCGCTAATCAAAGTTGGCAGCAACATTCAAAACCGCAACGAAATCCAGACGATTATTGAACCTTTCCGGGCCACCGTTATTGATGTCAGTAAAGAGAGCATGACGGTTCAGGTTACTGGAAAATCAGATAAAGTCGAAGCGCTGATAGACCTCCTCCGCCCCTACGGCGTGAAGGAATTAGCGCGAACTGGGCTGACGGCCTTCTTACGAGGACAACAGCCACAAGTCGCTGAGTTCACCCCGCAATCCCTATTGCAGTAAGGGAACCAGGAACTTTTACACCTTAAGTAGTTTGAATATTCAATGAATAAACCAAAACCAGAGAGGATGGATTGAAAATGGCAGAAGTACTTTACAATCAGAACATTAACGAAGAGGTTTTAAAAAATAAAAAGGTCGCAGTCGTAGGCTATGGCTCTCAAGGTCATGCACATGCACAAAACTTGAAAGAAAGCGGATTTGACGTTGTCGTTGGCCTTCGCCCGGGGAAATCTTGGGATAAAGCAGAACAAGACGGTGTTGAAGTAAAACGCGTTGCTGACGCTGTTAAAGAATCAGAAGTGGTTATGGTTCTTCTTCCGGATGAATATCAACCTTCTGTTTACGAAGAAGAAATCAAACCAAACCTGGATGCAGGAAATGCTCTTGTATTCGCCCATGGTTTCAACGTTCACTTTAATCAAGTCGTACCACCAGAAGATGTGGATGTATTCCTAGTTGCTCCAAAAGGACCAGGGCATCTTGTACGACGCACATTTGAAGAAGGCGCTGGAGTTCCTGCCCTTTACGGTGTGTATCAAGATTACACAGGTCAGGCTGAAACACTGGCGCAAGCATACGCAAAAGGAATTGGTGCAGGTCGTGCAGGTGTTCTTCAAACTAGCTTCCAAGAAGAAACAGAAACGGACCTGTTCGGTGAGCAAGCCGTTCTTTGCGGTGGCCTTACAAGCCTTGTGAAAGCTGGTTTCGAAACGCTAACTGAAGCCGGTTACCAGCCAGAGGTTGCCTACTTCGAATGTATGCATGAACTGAAGCTAATCGTTGACCTAATGTACGAAGGCGGTCTTGAAGGCATGCGTCATTCAATTTCCGACACAGCTCAGTGGGGTGACTTCGTATCCGGCCCTCGCGTTGTGAACGAAGATACGAAAGCTCGCATGAAAGATGTTCTGACTGATATCCAAACAGGTGCATTCGCTAAAGGCTGGATCCTTGAGAACCAGGTGAATCGCCCTCAGTTTAACGCCATTAATGTAAAAGAAAACAGCCATCAAATTGAACAGGTGGGGCATGAGCTCCGTGAATTAATGCCTTTCGTGAAAGAGCAGGCCAAATCTAAAAAAGAAAAGGAAGTGGTCGCAAATGGCGCACGTTAAGGTATTCGACACAACCCTACGAGACGGAGAACAGTCCCCTGGAGTCAATTTGAATAAGCTAGAGAAACTTGAGATCGCCAAACAACTAGAGAAACTTGGAGTAGATATTATGGAAGCGGGCTTTCCCGCTTCCTCCCAAAATGAATTTGAATCGGTTCAAGAGATTGCACGCACCGTTAAAAATAGTTCTGTAACCGGCCTTGCACGTGCGAAGAAATCGGATATTGATACAGCTTGGGAAGCATTGAAAGACGCTTCAGAACCTCGTCTTCACGTATTTTTAGCTACCTCCCCTATTCACATGACACATAAGCTGAAGAAAACGCCAGATGAAGTCATTGAAACCGCTGTTGAAATGGTCGAATATGCAAGGGAACGATTCCCTCAAGTCGAATGGTCAGCAGAAGATGCGTGCCGATCTGATAAAGATTTCCTTGTCCGAATCATTGAGAAGGTCATTGAAGCTGGAGCCACGGTTGTTAATTTACCAGATACGGTTGGATATACGACTCCATACGAATACGGAGAACTTTTCCGCTACGTGAAAGAAAATGTCCCAAACATTGACCGTGTCTCCCTTTCCTGTCATTGTCACGATGACCTTGGCATGGCGGTTGCAAACTCTTTAGCTGCTATTGAAAACGGTGCAACTCAGATTGAAGGAACGATTAACGGAATTGGTGAACGGGCAGGAAATGCTTCCATTGAAGAAGTTGCAGTAGCACTACAGATTCGCAACAATTTCTACGAGCATTCTACTAATCTCGTGTTAAATGAAATCAAACGCACAAGTGATCTAGTAAGTAAGTTTACTGGAATGGTTGTCCCTGGCAACAAAGCGATTGTAGGAAAGAATGCATTCGCTCATGAATCTGGTATTCACCAAGATGGCATGATGAAGAACGCATCCACCTACGAGATCATTACACCTGAAATGGTTGGCATCGGGGCTAGTAATATGGTACTTGGGAAACACTCCGGTCGTCACGCGTTCGAAGATAAAGTGAAATCCCTTGGGTATGAACTTTCTGAAGAAAAACTTAAAGAAGCCTTCAAAGCCTTTAAGAGTTTAACAGACCGCAAGAAAGACGTAACAGACGAAGACTTGTTTACGATTTTGACAGATGTTCAAACCGACTCATCCGATGCTGCCAAATATAAACTAGAAGCTTTCCAAGTCCAATATAGTTCCGCAAATATTCCTACTGCCACAGTAGCTATGACGACACCAGAATATACACGCGTTGAAACAGCTGGTACAGGTCAGGGAAGTGTTGAAGCCATCTATAACACGCTTGAGGCATTAATCCATGAAGATATTCACTTAGAAGATTATCGCTTAAGTTCAGTTGGTGAAGGACGCGATGCCCTTGCAGAAGTACATGTAAGGCTAACCGTTAATGGAACTGCAGCGAGCGGCCGAGGTGCTGCACAAGACGTACTTGAAGCATCGGCTAACGCATTCTTAAATGCCGTTAACCGCGTTATTTTAAATCAACAACTATTAAACAAACAATCTGCACCCGTATAAGGAGGTTCTTCTATTGGAAAAGCAAATCGTATTGTTACCTGGTGATGGCATCGGTCAGGAAGTCATTGAATCAGCTAAACAAGTTCTAGAAGCCGTCACAGAACGCTTCCACCATACATTTACGTATCACACACACGATATCGGCGGAGTAGCCATTGATAAACATGGCACGCCTCTCCCAGAAGATACAGTCCGAGCTTGTCAGCAATCAGATGCTGTTTTGCTAGGAGCCGTTGGTGGACCAAAGTGGGATCAGAATCCTTCTCACCTTCGTCCAGAAAAAGGGCTCCTTGGTATTCGTAAGCAACTTGGTCTTTTCGCGAATCTTCGTCCGATTAAAGGGTTTGATCAACTTCTTCACGCTTCTCCTTTAAAGCACGATGTTGTTGCTGGTAGCGACCTTCTCATCGTTCGTGAGCTAACAGGTGGCCTTTACTTTGGTACCCCGAGTGAGCGACGAAACAATGGCAAAGAAGTCGTAGATACCCTTTCCTATCAGCGTGACGAGATTGAGAGAATTGTAGACAATGCGTTCCAAAGCGCTCGTTTGAGACGCAAACACCTAACAAGTGTTGATAAAGCAAATGTCTTAGAATCTAGTAAAGTCTGGCGCGAAGTCGTTGAGGAGAAGAAGGCAGATTATCCAGATGTTGAAGTGGAACACCTGCTAGTCGATGCAGCTGCGATGAAGATCATCACAAATCCAAAACAGTTTGACGTCATCGTTACAGAGAACATGTTCGGCGATATTTTGAGTGATGAGGCTTCTGTATTAACAGGATCACTCGGCATGCTTCCTTCTGCTAGTCTAAGAGAAGACGGTATGGGCTTATACGAACCGGTTCACGGTTCAGCCCCAGACATCGCGGATCAAGGAGTTGCAAACCCACTTGCGACGATCCTTTCAACTGCCCTTATGCTTCGCCACTCATTCGGGCTAGAGAAAGAAGCAGCTGTAATTGAAGAAGCTGTTGAACAAGTACTAGAGGATGGCTACTGCACAGGCGATTTAGACGTTAAAGGCGGTAAACAAGTCGGTACCAAAGAGATGACTCGTCTCGTCCTAGAGCGAGTGACTGCACAAGATGCAACTAAAAGTATCATGACTTGTTACGCCTAGTGAGGTGGATATAAGGGGACTCCCCCCTTATATTCTTCCCCCCTATTTTTTCATAAAGGAGTGAGACCATGACCCAGCCCAAAACAATCGTTGAAAAGATTTGGGATCAACATGTTGTCCATCAAGAACAAGGAAAGCCAGATCTACTCTATATCGATCTCCATTTAATTCATGAAGTCACATCACCACAGGCGTTTGAAGGATTACGAATGAACGGTCGTTCCGTTCGTCGCCCAGAACGCACCTACGCCACGATGGACCATAACGTACCGACGCGTGAACGTCATATTATAAAGGATGCCGTCTCTAAGAAACAAATGGAGACATTAAAGCAAAATTGCGATGAATTCGGCATCCCTTTAGCTGATATTGACCACCCTGACCAGGGAATTGTTCACGTCATCGGACCTGAGCTTGGTCTTACTCAGCCAGGCAAAACAATCGTTTGTGGAGATAGTCATACTTCCACTCATGGTGCATTTGGCGCATTAGCATTTGGTATTGGAACGAGTGAAGTTGAACATGTGCTAGCCACTCAGACCCTTTGGCAAGACCCTCCTAAAACATTAAACGTAAAAGTGAACGGCCAACTTGGCACGGGTGTTACAGCGAAAGATTTGATACTAGCTGTCATCGGTAAATACGGCGTACGCTTTGGGACAGGGTATGTGATTGAATATACAGGCGATGCGATTCGTTCCCTTACGATGGAACAGCGTATGACGGTTTGTAACATGTCGATTGAAGCCGGTGCTCGTGCTGGTTTAATTAGCCCGGATGAAACGACAGTCGAGTACCTTCGCGGTAAACGCCACGTTCCAGAAGGTGCGTCTTTCGATGAAGCCGCAGATGAATGGCTGGCTCTAGCTTCAGACGAAGGTGCTGTATATGACCATACACTTGAGATCGATGCTTCTGAAATCGAACCACAAGTTACATGGGGAACAAACCCAGGCATGTGTTTACCTGTTTCAGCATCAGTTCCAGACCCTGCTGAATCAACTACAGACAATAAGCGCACAGAAATTGAGCACGCTTTGGCCTATATGGATTTACAGCCTAATCAGCCCATTTCAGACATTGCAATTGAGCACGTCTTTATTGGTTCTTGTACCAATTCACGGATCAGCGACTTACAAAAGGCTGCCGAAATTATTCGCGGCAAAACCGTTCACTCATCTGTAACAGCTATCGTGGTCCCCGGTTCTCAATCCGTAAAACTACAAGCAGAAGCAGAAGGATTAGATGTCGTGTTCAAACAGGCAGGCTTCGAATGGCGAGATGCCGGCTGTAGCATGTGTCTAGCTATGAACGATGACGTCATCCCACCAGGTGAGCGCTGTGCTTCCACATCGAACCGTAACTTCGAAGGTCGACAAGGAACAGATGCCCGCACTCACTTAGTGAGCCCAGAAATGGCCGCAGCCGCAGCCATCACCGGCCACTTCACAGACGTCCGACAATTCACAAACGCTTTACAACACTAAAGCGTGTCTGGCACCATTTACTACACTAAAGCAACACAGCGTGCCTGACACCGTTCACCACGCTAAAGCAACAAAGGGGGACTGGCACGCTCTTTTGCTTTAATGCAGGAAAGCCACCTCTCTCCCCCTTAACCAGGAGGGACTAGACAATGGAACCGATACGGAAGCATGAGGGTTTGGTTTATCCGTTAAACCGCTCCAATGTAGATACTGATCAGATTATACCGAAGCAATTCTTAAAGCGCATTGAACGTCAAGGGTTTGGCCAGTTTCTCTTCTATAACTGGCGCTTTCATCATGATGGAACGCAGAAAGAAGACTTCTCACTAAATCAACCAAAATACGACGGGACTTCCATTCTCGTTGCAGGAGAGAACTTCGGTTGCGGCTCTTCTCGTGAGCATGCTCCTTGGGCGCTTGAAGATTATGGATTCAAAGTCATTCTTGCCCCAAGTTTTGCTGATATCTTTTTTAATAACTGCATAAAAAACGGCATTCTTGCTGTCACGCTACCAGAAGAAGAAATTAGCCAGCTCATTCAAAAAGCAGAAAACGAAACGTATCACTTGACCGCTGACCTTGAAAATCAGGTTATTTACGACAATGAAGGATTCAAGACGTCGTTTGAAGTCAATGATTACCAAAAAGAAATGTTGATCAATGGGTGGGATGACATATCTGTTACCCTCACCCATGAAAATAAGATCAAGCAATACGAATCTAAAAAAGTAGGAGTGTGAAGACATTGGGAATTGCTTAACCGGAACCAAAATCACGGAGGCGATGGAGCAGCTTAAAGACGTGGTCCACCGTACCCCATTAACTACATCAACATCAATCAACGAACTAACAGGAAAACAAGTTTATTTCAAGATGGAAAACATGCAGAAAACAGGTGCTTTTAAAGTTCGGGGGGCCAGCTTTAAAGTTTCTCAACTTACCAAAGAAGAAGCTAAAAGAGGAGTCATCGCTGCATCTGCAGGAAATCACGCACAAGGTGTCGCCTTGGCCGCTTCCAAAAGAGGAATCAAGGCGAAAATCTTTATGCCTGAGCATACACCAGAGGCTAAAGTCAAGGCAACAGAAAGCTATGGAGCTGAAATCGTGCTGACCGGTGAATCTTTCCAAGAATCCTATGAAGCAGCTTGTGCTGATCAGCGCCGAAACGACAGCGTCTTTATTCATCCATTCGATGATTATGACGTGATGGCCGGTCAAGGTACGATTGCTCTTGAAATGCTTGAACAAAATCCATCCCTTGATACGCTAGTCGTTCCAATCGGAGGAGGCGGACTGATTAGTGGTGTCGCCGTTGCAGCAAAATCTGTTAAGCCGTCTATCAAAATCATCGGCGTGCAGTCTGCAGGAGCGAGTGCCATGTACAATCAGTATTACAAACAAGGACCTTCCACCTTAAAGAATGTTTCCACCATTGCAGATGGAATCGCCGTGAAGAAACCTGGTCAAAACACGTTCCCACTCATCAAGCAGTATGTCGATGAGATCGTAACCGTGTCAGAAACACACATCGCAAAAGCCATCGTTACGATGCTTGAGCGAAACAAGTCACTTGTCGAAGGAGCCGGAGCCTCAGCACTTGCAGCTGTTCTCGAACACGGTTCCAACATCCAATCGAATTATACGGGTATTATCGTAAGCGGGGGCAACATGGACCTTGCGCGATTACCTATGATTCAAAACATGAGCCAGCAGGAAGAACCTACCTCTGTCTCAGCCGTTCAAAAAAGCCCTTCCTTTGTAGCTTCTTGAAAGCTATAACAAAAGCGGAAGCGCCCGGTTAGCAACGTATAGACTGGACTGAGCCACCGCGAGATCAAGGAAACACGATGAGCGACAAGCGAATCGATGTTGACTGATCGACCGGAGGTGAGGGAAGTCTACTAGTTGCTGGGCGCTGCAGCTAGATGCAAACAAGTTAATGAGAAGCCCAGTCCTATATGGTCTGGGCTTTTTCTGTTACTTTATGGGTATCCTAAAATTGATCTTTTACCTTTTCTAAAGCTCCCCACCATAAAACGTCACTGATTCACGTTATCTGTTACCTTTTGGAAGTAATAATCCTACAAAAGGTCATAGATACTGTAGTTCTGTTACCTTTCCACCGTTTTAAGCAATAAAAAGGTCATAGATCACGCCTCTCTCTTACCTTTTGAACCCTGACCTACTCTAAAACGTCAGAGATAAGCATAGTTTTACTAAAGTCCCTCTGCATCTAGTTACAACACACACCAAACCTCAAACTCTACGAACATACAACCTATCTCCCACTCTCGACAACACAAACCACCCAAGAAATGCACCCGACACACTACTTACGAAAAACGGCGGTAAAAACGCTAAAGCACCGACAGACGTGCCCATAAATAGTTGTGCATAAGGCACAGCAAACATGAGCGACAGCGAACGAGGAGGCAAAAAAGAAAGAGGAAGTTCGACTAAAAACGTCACGTCCTGTGACTACGTCGAACGACCCCACATCTTGTGGGGCCGCAGGAAAGCGAGTTGTCCCCCATCGAGCCCAAACCCCTTTAGAGTAACGGACCCTTTCCAGTGTAGACAAATCCAGGAAACCTGTGTTACGGTAACCGTACAATATAGGAAGTCCACTAGGGGCGCCCATTTAATGGCTGAGATAAGGAGAAATCCTTGGTCCCTTTGAACCTGATCTGGTTAGTACCAGCGAAGGGAAGTGGAGTCGGTTGGATTTGTTATACCTACGATTAGAGGGCGTATTTTATCATATGATCTCTCAATCTATTACTTTATAATCCCAAAACCGCTCCAGTTCTAGGAGCGGTTTTTTTATGTTCATAACCCCCAACCCCCTCCCTCCTCACTACCTGGTTCACTTCCTATAAATAAAACCAGGAGGCAACTACTATGTCATTTACTGAACAACTTCGTCACGATGCAAAGCCGATTTTTCAAGCAATTTTCAACCACCCTTTCGTGAAAGGGATTGGAGAAGGCGACCTTCCGAAAGAAGCCATAGCCCATTACGTGAAAGCCGATGCTGAGTACCTTCATGCATTCATGAATGTGTATGGAATCGCGATCTCCAAATGTAGCGATCGGGAGGATATCTCCTTCTTCAAAGAAAATATCGAATTTGTTCTTCACAGTGAAATTCATCCCCATCACAATCTATGTACTTATATCAATACCCCGTATGAGGATTTACAAGGATACCCCCTTCCCCCTACGGCTGATCACTATATTAAACATATGAAGACCCATGCCTACGAAGGGACACTAGGGCAAATCTTGGCCGTACTCCTTCCATGCCCTTGGACGTACCTTGAAATTGGGGACTATTTAATGGAGCACGTGCAGCCAACACCTGACCACCCTTTCTATGAGTGGATCACCTTTTATGTGAACGATGAAATAAGGTCTACAACGAATCAACTTCGCACAAAACTAGACACCTGGGCAGAGACTGCTTCACCCCGGGAAAAGAAAGCCATGAAAGATGCTTTTATAAAGAGCTGTCAGTTAGAGTGGGCATTCTGGGAAATGGCGTACCGCTTGGAAACATGGCCAACTTCCGCTCTCAAAGAGGTGACGAATCATGCGTAACGTGAAAGGCGCTCTTTCAATTGCGGGCACGGACCCTAGTGGTGGCGCAGGTATCCAGGCAGATCTTAAAACCTTTCAAGAATTAGACGTGTACGGCATGTCTGTCATCACTTCTGTTGTTGCTCAAAACACGTTAGGTGTGAAGGGAATTCGCCATTTAGAAGCTAGTTTTATAAAAGAGCAGCTTGAATCCGTTACGAGCGATATGCCTGTTCACGCGGTCAAAACAGGAATGATTGCAAATTCTGAAATGATTGAAACCATTGCAGAGCACCTGCGTCCTCTTACGTTACCTCTTTGCGTGGACCCTGTCATGATTGCCCAAAGCGGTGATGCTCTCGTTGATCATAAAGCACTGCAAGCCATGCGCGATGAGCTCATCCCTCTTGCAACGATTGTCACACCAAACATTCCGGAAGCATCGGCGTTAACAGGTAGAAGCTTGGAGTCAGAAGAAGATCGATACGAAGCCGCCAAAAAGATTGTACACGATTTTGGTTCTTCTTCTGTTGTCATTAAAGGCGGCCACCTTGATGGAGAAGCAACTGATCTCTTTTACGATGGAGAAACGTTCGAGACCTTTACGTCCCCTCGCTTTGATACATTGCACACGCACGGGACAGGGTGCACCTATGCAGCTGCGATCACAGCTGAACTTGCAAAAGGCAAAAGCTTAAAAGAAGCCGTGAATGTGGCTAAGACCTTCATATCAGCTGCCATTAAACATACGCTTGAGATTGGACACGGACAAGGCCCTACGAATCATTGGGCTTATCAGAATACAAAGCGGAAAGGAGAATATGTATAATGTCTTACCTGCAAACGTTAAGAGAAACAACGCCACTCATTCATAACCTAACAAACGAGGTCGTCATGAATTTTACCGCTAATGGGTTATATGCCATCGGAGCCGCTCCTGTTATGTCAAAATCTATTGATGAAGTATCTGCCATGGCCAGCATATCAAGTGGTGTTCTATTAAATATTGGAACGATTTCCTCAACAGATGTAGAAGCCATGCTCCTAGCGGGTAAAGCAGCCAACGAAAAGGGGATCCCTGTTGTATTAGACCCTGTTGGGGCTGGTGCTACTCCTTTTCGTCTGGAGACTTGTCACAGGCTTTTAGATGAACTAGACATTACAGCAATTCGCGGAAATGCTAGTGAAATTGCAGCTCTGATTGGTGATGACCAGTGGCAATCAAGAGGTGTTGATTCAACTGGAAAAGGGAACGTGGAAAAGCTTGCTCAAATAGCTGCAACTTCATTTAATTGTCTAATCGTCCTGACGGGGGAAACAGACGTGATTACTACAAAGGACGAAACCGTTGTATGCCAGAATGGCACCCCACTTCTAGGTAGCATAACAGGCACCGGTTGCTTACTAAGCTCTATTTTGACAGCCTTCCTTTCTCTTAAGGGACCAAACGTCGAGAAAGCCAAAGAGGCCGTATCTGTCTATACGATTGCAAGTGAAATGGCTGTTGAGCAATCGGACGTTCATGGACCAGGGACCCTCCACCCTTACTTCCTGGATGCCCTTTACAACATCACGCCTGAAGATGTTAGGAAGCGTCAGAAAGTAGAAATAAGATGAAAATTGATATCAAACCCCTATTAAAACTGTATTTCATTATGGGGAGTCAGGATTGTCAAAGAGACCCTCGAGTTATTTTGCTAGAAGCGATTCAGGGCGGGATTACTTGCTTTCAGTTTAGGGAGAAAGGTCCTCACTCCCTTAAAGGTAATCAAAAAATACAGTTAGCAAAAGACCTACAGCTCATATGCCAGGAGTACCAGATCCCCTTTATCGTCAACGATGATGTTGACCTCGCTCTTAGCATAAAAGCTAATGGTATTCATGTTGGGCAGGATGACTCCGATATTCATGAAGTTGTGAACCGGTGTAGCGGGCTTATTATCGGTCTCTCCACCACTTCTTTAGAAGAAGCCATAAGCTCACCCTTTGATTCCATCGATTACATTGGGGTCGGTCCCATCTATCAAACGTCTACAAAACGTGATTCCAAAACACCGATTGGATTAACAGGCTTAACTAAGATTAGAAAAAAAGTTCATGACTTCCCAATCGTCGCGATCGGCGGTATTCACTCAGGTAATCTAAAAGATGTGTTCCAAGCAGGCGCAGACGGCGGCTCTTTCATATCCGCTATCACCTCACATCCAAACGGCACACAAGCAGCCAAACAACTTTACAATGCTACAATGTAACAAAAGCCAGGGATCTCTCCCTGGCTTTTTTCTTCTAACTTCATTAGTTGATTAAATTTTCTAACATTTTAGTTGATATTGTTTCATTATGACCGATAAAAAAGAGGATAGGATTTTTTACCCACTGATTTGGAAATAGAGGGAATCTTACAACAATGTGTATATTAAACTTAAAAGAAAGGGTGTGCCACTTGAAAATATCCAAGTTAGTAAAAGTGATCGGCCTGACCGTTACGTTGCTTGGCGCAGTTGCCATCATTAGTTTATCATTGCTATTTATGAGTATCAGCAACCGAACGGAAGCCGTGGAACAACAAATGAAGTTTCAAGACCTCGGACGCCAAGTTCAAGAAGCATCAGACTATTTAACCAATCAAGTACGTATTTACTCCCAATACGGAGCACCTGAAAATCTCGAAAACTATAACACCGAAGCAAAGAAAACAAAGCGGAGAGAAAGCGCCTTAAACGAATTAGCTACATACAACGTTCCTGATGATATCATGGCTCATGTAGAGGAAGCTGTGAAGAAATCAAATGAATTAGCTAAAATGGAGGAGAAAGCCATTACTTTCGTTGAGAAGAATAATATGGAGATGGCTCAAATGAAAGTATTTGACCAGAATTATCAAAGCAGGAAAGCTAGTATTGATGAGAAGTTAGCAACGTTTCAGAGTGAGCTTTTAGCCCTTGGATCTCGTAAAGCAGACACAGCAAAGCGCCAAATGGAGACGTTTTCATACTTAACGATTGGTGCAGTAGGACTCATGGTTTTGTTAAGCGTATCTACATATTTGACCCTTTACCGTCGAATCAAGCCATTGGGTAAAGTGACCAACTTAGCTAACGAAGTCGCTCAAGGACGGTTAGATTCAGAAGACATTCATCACCACTCAAAAGATGAAATTGGTTCCCTAACGATTGCAATAAATGGAATGAAAAACGACTTAAAGGATATGATTTCAAATATAGCGAACGTCTCCTCCACTGTTACAAAACAAAGTGAGGAATTCACACAGTCTTCTTTTGAAGTAAAAGAAGGAAGTGAACAAATCGCAGTAACAATGGAAGAATTATCATCTGGTGCTGAAACTCAAGCCACTAGTTCCTCTCGTCTTGCAATCATGATGGACCATCTCCTCCAAGAAATTCGACAAGCGCACAGGAGCGGCGAAACGATCTCTAACACATCAGCAAGCGTGTTAACGATGACGAAAGAAGGCACTGGCTTAATGAATCAGTCTGTTGAACAAATGGAGCGAATTGATGAAATTGTGAAAACATCGGTTGATAGCGTAAGAGGACTAGATGCTCAGTCGAAAGAAATATCAAAACTTGTTAAGGTCATCCGAGACATTGCTGACCAAACCAACCTCTTATCGTTAAACGCGGCAATTGAGGCAGCTCGTGCAGGAGAACACGGTAAAGGGTTCGCGGTAGTGGCTGATGAAGTAAGGAAATTGGCTGAACAAGTATCCCATTCTGTTGTCGAAATCACAGGAATCGTTCAAACCATTCAGTCGGAATCCGCCACTGTCGTGCAGTCTCTTGAACAAGGATATGCTGAGGTTGATAAGGGATCAAAACAAATTAAAGTAACAGGCGACACATTCGAGAATATTTATCAGTCCGTGTCAGATATGGCCACAAACATCCAGCAAGTCACCACAACGTTAACTGAAATCGTAGATAACAGCCAGGAGATGAATCATTCTATAGAGGAGATCGCATCTGTTTCAGAAGAATCTGCCGCAGGCGTTGAACAAGCCGCAGCGTCTGCAGAGCAGTCGAGCAGTTCTATGGAAGAGATCTCTAACCGCTCTAGAGAATTAGCTGAGCTTTCCGAGCGATTAGACGATGAAGTAAAACGGTTCTCCCTATAAAGAAACGCCCAAGCTTATGATAAGCTTGGGCGTTCTGTTTCTTATTTACATGAAATCTTATCTTCTTCTTCATTAATTAAATCATCTAACTTCTGAATAAGTAGATCAATATCTTCTTTTGTAATTCGATTTTGTGTGTTGTTTTCCATGGTTGATTGATTCCTCATATCCAATGTATTCTTTTTTGGTATGCGATTGTCTCATTATCAAACAAACAGTACAGCCTTTTTATGCTTATGAACAATCCTCTTCACTATACCCTACCCTTAGAACTTTAATCCTTAAACGACACATTACACGTTCCCCGTAATGGTCCCCTCCAAGTATACATAAAAGACACAATGAAAAGTAATAGATCAAAAAAGACGTCTCCAAACAGAAGACCCCCTCGAAAAATTTGCAGCCCGACCACCGTAATCCTTAAGACTTTAGGCTCGTGGCTTTGCGTCCATACCTTTCGATATATTTGCCTATTTACGTTGTAATCTAGTATTAAAAGTACCATAAATATGACTTTTTTTCTATATATTTCTTAGGTTCTGTTAGTGATGGAATTATTATTCTCCACAAATATAGAGAAACCTTCATATAAACACCTCTGGAATGATTCTTATTTAATGGTTAAACATATACCTAAAAGAAAGTCAGGGTGATGACGATCAAAAAGTATGTTTATCTTTCATTAATTGTTTTCATTTATTTTCACACATGCCAATACGGGATCATTCAAGGTCAGGCGAGTAATAGCTCTCGACCTTTAGAAGAGATTTACTCAGAGATTGGATACAAAACACCTGAAGAGGCTATTAAGGAGGTCGAACAACATTTCAAGCGCGATTTGAAGCTCCCCCTTAGAGTTCCACCCGTAACCTTCACACATTATTTCGGAAGATTTAACAACTTAGAAGGAACCCAGAATGACTCTTTAGCAATCGAATATGTACATGAAAGTTCCTCTAAAAATCACTACAAAATAGATGTTCGACCGATAGAAGCTAAAATTCCGATTAAAGATAACTATGTTGCTAAAAGACTAAAACTTCATAATGGTAGTGAAGCTTTGTATTTACACCTTAGTGAAGGTTGGAATGCATTAGTCTTCGAGGAAAATCATTGGCAATATTGGATCAGTGTAGATAAGAGGATTTCTAGCAAGGTTACTACTGAATCGCTGATTGATATAGCTAATTCAGTTGATTATGAAAGCAACTAGCTTCGCCTACAAAATAAAAGGAGCGCTTCTATTGGATAGATGTGCCCCTTTTATATGTCACGTATTATAACGAACGATTCAGAATATCAAGAACGCTAGCAGGGTCCATCTCTTTGTACGTCCCGACACCTGGCTTGATAAATGTTTTCTTAACAATGTCATCGAAATGACGATCATCAATGTCATAGTCGCTTAATCGATTGGGTGCTCCGATTGAGTTCCAGAAGTTGCGTAAGGCTATTGCCCCTTCAAGCGCCACTTCTTTATCCTCTTTTCCTTCAGGTGACACTCCAAGGACTCTCACAGCTAACTGCTTCACACGAGTTGGATCTTCTTCAAGTACGTGCTCTAACCAGTTAGGGAACAAGATAGCCAGTCCGCCGCCATGAGGAATGTCATAGACTGCACTTATTGCATGCTCAATGCGATGTGTGGCCCAATCTCCGCCATCTGTTCCGTTTGAGAGTGTACCATTAAAAGCAGTGGTACTAAGGTACATCATCGTTTCACGGTGGTCGAAGGATTGTGGATCTTTAACAAGCTTCGGCCCCGTTTCAATGGCTGTCCTTAATAAGGATTCGATAAACCCGTCGATCATTGGAGTATTCTCTGTGCGGTGAAAGTAATGCTCTAACGCATGGGACATACTGTCAACGATTCCATATACCGTTTGATCTTCAGGTACGGAGAACGTATAGGACGGATCAAGAATAGAGAATGTGGGATACACATGTGGTGAACCCCAGCCAATTTTATCTTTCGTATCCAAATTCGTAATGACCGATACAGGATTCATCTCAGATCCTGTTGCTGCCAATGTAAGCACAGTGCCAAGCGGAATGGCTGATTCAATAGGAGCTTTTTGTGTAAATAAATCCCACGCCTCACCATCATAATGGGCAGCAGCCGCAATTCCTTTTGTACAATCAATTACACTCCCCCCTCCAACAGCTAAAAGGTAGTCGATTTGTTCTTCTTTACAAATCGCAACCCCTTTCTCTACCGTTGTTAAACGAGGATTCGGTTCAACTCCAGTAAGTTCAAAGACAGATGCATTCATGCTGTTTAACTGAGCCATAACAGCATCATAGACACCATTCCTTTTAATACTTCCGCCCCCATATACAAGGAGAACCCGGCTGTCTTCAGGTATTTCTGTTGCAATATGTTCAACTTGACCTTTGCCAAAATAAAGTTTAGTTGGATTGTGTTGTAAAAATGTATTCATAAAATCACCTCACCGGCCATCATACCATGCTAAGGGAGCAACCATTATGCAAGGTTTTTAATGATCGGTATCAATAAAAATGATGGCTACTCTGCTTGATCTGTTATAAGGGTCAATAACTCTTGAATTGGAGGTGTAATCCACTTCTTCTTTTGGTATACAAGCTGCGTCCATAACATTACCTTCTCATGGTGAAACGGTAGCTCAACTACCTTATTCTGCTTTAATTCCTGTTCTACCGTAATCTTAGGTAAGAGCGCAATCCCAAGACCATCTGCTACGCATTGCTTGATCGCCTCGAGGCTAGTAAAAGATATGACAGATTGAATGTCTACCCCTTCTTCTCGGAGCAAGTCCTCAAATAAAGTGCGGTATGAACAGCCCTTTTCTGTCAAAATAAGTGTTTCCGCTGCCAAAGCTTTTAGATCCAGATGAGACTCTTTCGATAACGGATGATTAGGTGGGGCAATGAGTACGAGTTCCTCTTCTCGAATTGGAATCGTGGTTAAGCTTGGATGATTCACATACCGATCTAAAAGGATGGCTACATCAAAATTGGCATCGACCGTTCCTTGCTTTAAATTCGGACAAAGCCCTGCCTCAAGTTGAATAACAAGGTCCGGGTGACGTGTTTTTAATAATTTAATATAAGGAGTGATAAAATAGGCAGCCAAAGATTCGACTGTCCCAATTCGAATTGTACCTCTTACAGAGCTCCCTTCTGATAACCGAATTTCCGCTTCATCTAATAGGTCCTCCACTTGTTTTGTGTAGTAGAGTAGTTCTTCACCTGAAGATGTAAGACGCATCCTTTGCCCTACTCGCTCAAACAACTTTACTCCATAATAATCTTCTATCTTTTTAATTTGTGTCGTTACACTTGATTGAGCGTACCCCAGAGCTTCTCCGGTCTTTGTATAACTTCCAGACTTGGCTACCTCGTGAAACGTTTCAAATAACTTTAGATCCATACCTGTCTCCTATCAATATTTTTAATGATTAGTATCATCTATTATAGATAACGTTGATGGTGGTTACAATGGTACACTTTACTATAGGCTCTATTGATATTGGGTGTTGATTCTTCCAGGATTACTGCCCTAATCTTGATTAAATAGAAACATTAAACTTTAACAAAGCTTTGGTATAAAGGAGTGTTACGATGAAGATCTTAACGATTCTAGGAAGTTCAAGGCGTGAGGGGAATACGGAATATCTGGTTAATCAGATCATGGACGGGGTTCAGCATACAGAACTTTTTTTAGGTGACTATAAGCTCGATCCGATTATCGATCAGCGTCATAGTGAGAAGGGATTCTCTCCTTCTTCCGATGATTACGAATTGGTTTTAGAACAGTTGCTAGCTCATGATGTGATCGTGTTTGCAACGCCTGTTTATTGGTTCGGGATGTCTGCTCAGATGAAGACTTTCTTTGATCGCTGGAGTCAGTATTTAAGAGATAAGCGCTTTAACATGAAAGATTCTTTGAGGGAAAAGCAGGCTTATGTGGTGACTGCTGGCGGAAGTAACCCTCATATCACAGCCCTCCCGCTTATTCAGCAATTCGGCCATATCTTTGACTTTGTTGGTATGACTTATACGGACTATGTGATTGCAAACGCTGTAAAGCCAGGGGAAATTAAATTAGACGTTCTTGCACTAGAAAAAGCGAAGCAATGGAACGCACATTTTAAGACCTTAACGTAAAGAAGCCCTCCCCATTTCACGGGAGGGCTTCTTATTCATACATATGAAATTCTTATATACGATTAAAACAGTTTTGAGGCCAATTCTGCTAACCAGGCCGTTAATACAGCTGCATACGTACCGACGACGTTCCCCAAAATTCCCATAAGTAAGCCTACCGGAGCAAGAGCTGGTTGGAATACAGAAGCAACAACGGGTGCTGAACTTGTTCCCCCAATATTTCCTTGAGATCCAACAGCCACGAAGAATAATGGTGCACGAAGTAGTCTAGCCATCATAAAGATAACTAGGATGTGAATCGCTAGCCAAACGATACCAAGACCAATATAAGCTGGTGCTTCGACAACAGCTGCCAGGTCCGCTTTTGCACCAATGGTTGTAAGCAATAAATAAATACCAGCGTAACCAATATTACTTGCACCGTAGTCATCTAACTCTCGCACTTTAGTAAATGATAAGGCTACACCAATAGCCGCGATAATCATGATGGTCCATGTCCCCGCTGAAAGGACAGAACTGGTTGGCAGAAAATCCGTTTCAGCAAATTTACGCACCACGTAAGAAACACCAAAACCAAGGCCCAAGATTCCTAACAATTGTGGAACGGCTATAGGTTGCGCACGCTTCGCAGCAATTTCACCGATTTGAGCATTGATTTTCTCTACTACAGAATTATCTGCTTTGTTCCATCTATTAAACTGATCCTGATAACCAGCAAGAGCGATCATAATTCCCATCCATGTGTAACCAACAACTGTGTCGACGACAATTATAGGTGAAAGTACATCGCTTGGGGTACCGACCGCTTCCGTTAAGGCAGCCATGTTTGCAGTACCGCCAATCCAACTTCCGGCAAGAGCTGCTACCCCTTTCCATGCATCTTCTGGCAGGAATGGTTGGAAGATCGCCATAGCAATAGGTGCACCAATAATGACACCAATTGTCCCTGATAAGAATAAAAAGATTGCTTTTGGTCCAAGGCGTAACGTTGCTTTTACATCAGTAGAGAGTAAAAGTAATAAGAGACCAAATGGTAGAATATACGCACTTACAAAGCTATAAAGATCTGAACTTGAAGGCGTTATCCCAAACGTAGTAGATAGCATAGGCAAGAAATAAGCCCAAATTAATGGGGGTGCATAATGAAAGAACTTCTGCACGAATGGATTCTTCCATTGAGCTAGCATATACACACCGCCGATAAGGGCAGACAGATAGGCTAATAGAGCCATAGGTTCCTGTATTAATGCTGCATTTAATGTTAAGTACATCGTCATCCTCCTAATCTGTCGAACTATGTCGAGGAATCTATTATAGCACAGCATATTGTGTATCCGATTACATTCGCAATAGTTCGTAACATTGAAATAATTCGAACACTTCAGAATAGGCAGGAATCTGTTATACCACAACAAAACGGAACAAGCACACTCACACTACAAAAGCAGTGCTAAACGCTTGTTCCTCTCTATTACTTTACCTCTGTGAAGCATAAACGCGTGCCAGACACCCTTTCGTTCACTACAGCACTGATGCGTGTCTGGCACCCTTTACTTGGCTAAAGTTCATCGAGGAGGTGGCAGGCTGCGGTGTGGCCTGTTGTTTCGGCTGTTTGAAGCTCTGGTGTTTCGTTCACGCACCGATCCCATGCGAATGGACAGCGTGTGTGGAATGGGCATCCTGATGGTGGATTTGAAGGACTTGGTAGATCTCCTTCAAGTACAATTCGCTCCCTCTTCGCTCTTGGATCTGGAACTGGTACTGCTGATAACAGTGCTTTGGTATATGGGTGCTGAGGATTCTGAATAATCGACTCCCGATCCCCTATTTCCACTAGCTTCCCTAAGTACATAACACCAATACGATCTGAGATGAAGTCAACGACGCTTAAGTCGTGAGCAATGAATAAATACGTTAAGTCGAATTCATCTTGCAAGTCTTTCAACAAGTTCAATACTTGAGACTGAATCGAAACATCTAATGCAGATACGGGCTCATCTGCAATAATCAGCTTCGGCTTAACAGCCAGAGCTCGAGCAATCCCAATACGTTGGCGTTGACCTCCACTAAATTCATGCGGATAGCGTTGTGCAACCTTGCGTGGCAACCCAACTGTATCTAGCAGTTCGTATACTCTTCTATCAATTCCATTTGCTGTTTCCACCTCATGAACGATTAACGGCTCAGCAATAATATCTCTAACCGTCATGCGAGGATTTAAGGAAGCATAAGGATCCTGAAATATCATTTGAAAATCTTTTCTAGCTTTCTTCAAGTCCTTGCCTGACAATTGGTCCAAACGCTCACCATTAAAGGTAATCGTCCCTTCTGTCGCCTCAAGCATTCTCATAATCATTCGACCCGTTGTCGATTTCCCGCAGCCTGATTCGCCAACAAGCCCAAATGTTTCACCAGGTTTAATATCAAATGATACACCATCCACGGCTTTTACCACTTGCTTGGAACTTTTGCGGAATCCCTTTTGACTAACGAAATGCTTCTTCAAACCATCTACTTGTAATAGCGGTTCCTTCATTCTCAAGCCTCCTCTCGTTCATGCAGCCAGCACCTGTTCTCACCATCGAATAATGGCGGTTCCTCTTCCCAGCAATGATCCATGACAAATGGACACCGGTTTGCAAACTTACATCCTTTTGGTCGGTCTTCCACTGTAGGCACCTGACCTTGAATGGAATCTAAACGATCTTCTTTTGCTCCAAGCTTTGGAATCGAGCCAAGAAGCCCTTTTGTATAAGGGTGCTTCGGGTTCTCAAAGATTTCATAAACGGTCCCCTGTTCCACAATCCGGCCTGAATACATGACAGCCACTCGATCACACATCTCAGCAATGACACCTAAGTCATGAGTGATAAACAAAATCGAAGTGTTATGCTCCTCACGCATGTTGCGCATCACATCTAAGATTTGTGCCTGAATTGTTACATCAAGGGCTGTTGTCGGTTCGTCTGCAATTAACACTTTCGGATCACACGACATCGCCATGGCAATCATCACCCGCTGACGCATCCCTCCTGATAGCTGGTGAGGGTATTCATTCATAATTTCCTCTGAGCGAGGAATCCCTACCTGATTCAGCATGTGAATCGCATGCTTCTTGGCATCCGTCTGACTTATTCGCTGATGCTCTCGAATCGCTTCAACAAGCTGCTTACCAATTTTTAAAACAGGGTTCAACGAAGTCATCGGTTCTTGGAAAATCATTGAGATATCATTCCCTCGAACCTTTCGCTTTTGACGATCTGTGAACTTCAATAGATCTTGACCTTGGAATAAAACCTCTCCTCCTGTCACTTCTCCTGGCGTTTCATCCAGTAGTTGCATTACAGATAAGGAGGTTACACTTTTACCACTTCCGGACTCCCCCACGAGACCAACGATTTCGCCAGGATAAAGGGATAGATCGATCCCCTCCACAGCCGGAATCGTTTCGCCGTCAACGCGGAAGCTTGTATACAGTTGATTAATTGATAAAATAGGTGCTGTCATCGTACTTCTCTCCCTTCGCTACGGCCTAATCTCGTATTTTCGGATCGAGCGCATCACGCAGTCCATCCCCTAATAAATTAAAGGCAAGCACGGTAAGGAAAATCGCAAGCCCCGGGAAAAACGTAACGTGTGGTGCATTGTTTAAATAATCTCGCCCATTACTAAGCATCGCTCCCCACTCTGGTGTAGAAGGATCAGCCCCTAACCCTAAGAAACTTAGTCCAGCTGCAATTAAGATCGCTGAACCAATACGCATCGTGAAGTACACAATTAGCGTCGAGACCGTTCCAGGGAAAATGTGCTTCATGATGACTCGAAAGTGAGAGGAACCGATGGATTGAGTCGCTTCCACATAAAGCGTTGATTTAATCGCAAGCGTGCTACTTCTGATAATGCGCGCAAAGACAGGCACGCTAAAAATCGCCACAGCCATGACGACATTGAAAAGGCCAGGCCCTAATATGGCAATAATCCCAATCGCAAGAAGCATCCCAGGAAACGCGAGCAAGACGTCCATCACACGCATAATGGCACTATCCACCCACTTGCCAAAATAACCACTAATAATGCCAAGAATCGTACCTAATAAAGCACCTATAAAAACAGACGATAACCCGACTGATAGAGAAATCCAAGCACCGTGAAGAATACGGCTAAAGATGTCCCGACCGAAATCATCCGTTCCCGCCAGGTGCTCCCAAGAAGGTCCTGATAAAAGATTGTCGTAATCGTATTCTTGGGGTCCATAAGGAGCGATCCATGGTCCGATAATGGCAACGATAAATAATAGGAGTAAAAAGATCCCTGCAGCAAAGGAGACTTTTTGTTTCTTAAAAGACTTCCAAAATTGTTGGGTCGGTGTTGCTTTCTTCTCTTGTTGCTCTTCTGTTTTAGTCGCTGCTTCCGCCATTATGAACCCTCCTCATAGCGAATTTTTGGATTTAAGAATCCATATAACAAATCAACTAATAGATTAATAAGTAAGAACTCGAGCGAGAATAATAGAATCTCTGACTGAATCACGGGATAATCACGAGCTGTTATGGAATTAATTAATAATCTACCAAGACCCGGCCAGCTGAAGATTGTTTCCGTAATAATGGAGCCACTCAATAAGAATCCAAACTGTAGTCCAGACATGGTGACGACCGGAATGAGTGCATTTCTGACTGCATGCCGATTGATCACTTTAAATTCGGTCAAACCTTTTGATCGCCCTGTGCGGATGTAATCTTCTTTTAACACATCCATTAAAGACGACCTCGTGAAGCGCGCGATAATAGCCGCCACACCTGCTCCGAGCGTAAAGGATGGAAGAATATACGTTTCTAATCCACCTATTCCTCCTGTTGGGAACCAGCCTAGCTGAACAGAGAAGAGTTGAATCATCATAAGCCCAAGCCAAAAGGACGGAATCGATACACCAGATACCGCAAGAAACATGGAAAAGTGATCTGGCCATTTGTTCCGTTTAACAGCTGAGATAACGCCAATTAAAAGACCAAAGATAAGCGCCCATGCCATACTAGCTAGTGTCAGCCTAAGGGTAGGACCGAAGCGCTCGACTAACATGTCTAAAACAGGGCGCCCCGTTACAATCGACTGTCCTAGGTCGCCTTGAAAAAGATTCCCCATATAGTCAATATACTGCTGATACAGCGGCTGATCTAATCCATACTTTTCACGAATATTTTCAATTTCTTCAATCGTAGCGTCCGTACCAGCGATCAGTCTCGCAGGGTCACCTGGTATTAAGTGAACGAACATAAAGGCAATAAGAGATATAACAAACAACAGCGGAATCATACCCAATATCCGCTTCACACTATACTTCAGCATGAGCTCCCTCCTTTTTTTCGTATATAAGCAATGAAAGAGGCTGAGCTAATCGCTCAACCTCTCCTTGGTTATTCTGATACGATTTCTGCTTGTTTAAGATCCATAACGCCTGAAGAAAGCATGGTTAAGCCTTGAACGTAATCCTGCTTTCCGTAAAGAATATCTGGTACGGCAAGAGGTACCCAAGGGGACTCATCCCAAATGATCTTTTGCGCCTCAGCGTAGTATTCACCGCGCTCTTGGTCATCAGCAGTGGACAATCCTTTTTGAAGCAGTTCATCCACTTTTTCATTCTTATAGTAAGCTGTGTTGTAGGCGTCAGGTGGGAAGGAATTGCTGCTAAATAGCGGGCGCATACCCCAGTCCGCATCCGCTGTAGATGGAGACCAACCACCGTTATAAAGTTCTAGTTCAGCGTCTTCAGGATTGTCGACACCCCAAATTTTATCGCCTAACGTTCCACCTTCCATTGGTACAACATTTAATGTTACACCAACTTGACTAAGCTGCTGTTTATAGAATGACATCATTTTTTGTTTCAATGAGCTTGTACCGCCCCAAATTGTTGTTTCAAAACCATCTGGATAACCCGCTTCAGCTAGTAGTTCTTTAGCTTTTTCTGGGTCATATTCGTAAACCTCTTGTTCTTCATAGTGTTGGGTATTCGGAGCAATAACTGATTTCGTCTGAGTTGCATAGCCGTCGTAAACCACTTTAATGTATGCTTCTTTATCGATTGCATAATTCATCGCCTTACGAACTTTCGGATCATTAAATGGTTCTTTCATCGTGTTCATAGAGAAGTACTTAACAACAAGAGATGGTTTCGTTTCGATGGAAACGCCCTCTTCTTCTTTAAGAGTTTCAACTTGGTTTGGTGCTACAGGGAAAGCGAAATCTGCTTCTCCTGTTTGAAGCATCGCAACGCGAGAACCACTCTCTGGTACTGGTTTAAATTCGATTTTGTCTACTTTCGGTAACCCTTCCTCACGGTACTCTTCGTTCTTCTCCACCGTTAGATGGTCGCCACTTTTCCATTCTACGAATTTGAATGGTCCCGTACCGGCCGGGTTACGAGCAATATCCTGATTGCTTTGTTCTAAAGCTTTCGGACTAATCATTCCAGCAGCTGGGTGTGCAAAGTTGTTCGGCATCGCACCAAATGGTTCTTTCAATGTCACTTTCACTTCATATTCGCTAAGGACTTCTGTTTTCTCAACGAGCTCAAATAAAGACGCTCGACGAAGCTGACTTTCCGGATCTGATAAACGATCTAAGTTTGCTTTCACAGCTTCCGCATTGAAAGGCGCTCCATCATGGAACGTAATGCCTTCTTTTAATGTGAATGTAAATTCTGTTGAGTCTTCATTCGCACTATAATCTTTCGCTAAGACAGGAACGATGTTTAAATCCTCATCAAAACCCAGCAAGCCTTCGTAAATGGCAGACTGTGCAGAGTATGATTGGTTGTCGTTCGTGTCATGCGGGTCTAAACTAGTAAAATTACTCTCCACCGCAATCGTTAACCCTTCTTCACTAGAAGGAGGTGTAGTTTTGTCTTTATTTTTTGATGATGTGTCTTCCTCCGTATCTCCACCGTTGCTGCAACCAGCAACGACAAGTACAAGAGTAAGAAATAAGACCGTAAATAAGCGTGATAACTTCAAAAATGACTCCCCTTTGTTAATTTTTTAATTGATTATGTACACCATCACTAGCTATACTATAATAGCATGTAATTCATATCAAATTACTTGGATTTTATAATAGAAGTATCTGGTTGTCAAAATAAAAATTTAAAAGAATTTAACAAAAGGAGCTCACTCCGTATGAAACCACTTATCGGAATATCAGGAAGTATGATTATCGATCAGGGTGGTCGATTCCCTGGTTACGACCGCGCTTATGTAAATAATGATTATGTTCAATCCGTATTACGTGCAGGTGGAGTTCCGTTTATTCTCCCTGTTCTTGAAGATGACGAAACCGTTCAAGCGCAAGCTTTAGCCATGGACGGACTTGTTCTTTCGGGAGGACAAGATGTAAATCCGCTGCTATACAATGAAGAGCCTCGTCCGAAACAAGGCTCCCCTTTTCCAGAACGTGATCACTCTGAAGCGATCCTAGCAAAAGAAATGATTCGTCAAGGAAAGCCGGTGTTCGCTATTTGCAGAGGCGTTCAGATCTTAAACGTCACTTATGGTGGTTCGTTATATCAGGACGTATCTTATATGGCCCAAGAACCCCTGAAGCATGATCAGTACAACAAACCATGGCAAGAGACTCATACAATTACAACAGAACCAGAAAGCATAATGCGGGAACAATTTGGCGAGAAAACCATTACCAACTCCTTTCATCACCAATCGATTAAAGAGGTCGCTCCAGGGTTTAGAGCTACGGCTTTCGCAGCTGATGGAGTGATTGAGGCAATTGAAAAAGAAGACGAAGAAGGATTTGTGATCGGTGTACAATGGCATGCTGAAATGATGACAGCCAAGCATAAACGGATGCAGCAGCTGTTTAACCGATTCGTTAAAGAAGTCATTCAAGTAAAAAAATTCTGATATCTTATTGCATGATGAACCAATTTTATGTATAGTATAGAGAAAATTATAGTTAAACACTTTCTTATTTCTTATTCAGAGAAGCCGAGGGAACTGGTCCGTTGACGCTTCAGCAACCTATCTTAAATGATGTGGTGCTCCTTCCAGCAAGTGATGAATCACTTGAAGATAAGAAGAAGTGCACCTTACCCACAAAAGGCTCTTCTTCTGAAGAGCCTTTTTCTAATGCTAAGAATACGTTCATGCACTAAAGCACTGATGGGTGTCTGGCACCCTTTGTCGCACTAAAGCGTTAACGGGTGTCTGGCACGCTTCACTATACTAAAGGAGTTGAAGGGTACTATGAGACGATATCAGGCAGAAACAGAATTTGCACAGACGGGTAACCGTAGCGAAAGTACAACAGGTACGGTTAATCCCCCATTATATTTATCTACAGCTTACCGACATGCAGGAGTAGGCCAATCGACTGGATATGATTATGTACGTACAGGAAACCCGACTCGTAATCTATTAGAGGATAAGATTGCTCAGCTTGAGAGCGGGCGTGAAGGGTTTGCGTTCAGCTCAGGGATGGCTGCAATCCAAGCTGTCTTTTCCACTTATCAACCAGGCGATCATTTCATCGTAACTCAAGATGTGTACGGTGGATCTTATCGTTTATTCGAAACACACTTTAAGAAGTTTGGACTTTCTTTCTCTTATGTGAGCGGGAGTAGTAAAGAGGAATTTGAAGCCTGTATAACTTCCAATACAAAAGGTTTCTTCATTGAGACACCGACGAATCCCCTTATGCATCAAGTAGATATAGTAGATATGGCGGAGGTTGCCAAGAAGCATGGACTTCACCTTATTGTAGATAACACTTTCTACACACCGTATATCCAGCGACCAATAGAACTTGGTGCCGATCTTGTCATTCACAGTGCGACCAAATACATCGGTGGTCATAATGACTGCTTAGCGGGTCTTGTTGTCGCTCAAGATGAAGACATTTGCACTTCTCTACGCCTTGAGCAAAATGGGTCTGGAGCTGTATTATCTCCATTTGATAGTTGGCTTCTTATGCGTGGGTTGAAAACACTCCCCCTTCGTATGAAACAACATGAACAAAACGCAAAAGAGCTTGTCACGTTTCTTTCTGAACACCCGCTTATCAAAGACGTGCTTTACCCAGGGCGAGGTGGTATGATCTCCTTCCGTGTCACTGAAGAAGCTTTAGCTCCTAAACTACTAGAATATTTTGAGCTTGTAACATTTGCTGAGAGTCTTGGGGGCGTTGAGACCTTCATTACCTATCCAGCTACACAAACACATGCGGACATACCAGAAGAAGTTCGTTCTAGTTACGGAGTCTGCAACAGACTACTCCGCCTTTCAGTAGGGATCGAAGCAATCGAAGACCTGACAGCCGACTTCGAACAAGCCCTTGAAAAAGCAAATCAAAGCCTAAGCACAACAAACTAACCAACCAAAAGTGCCAGACCCACATCATCGCTTTAAAGGGATGACGCGTGTCTGGCACCTTCTGTATCTTTAAAGCAATAAAGAGTGTCAGACACCCTTTACTGTTGTAATGTACGAAAGCTTCATTAGAGTGGTTAGATTTTGCCGATCATGGTGGTGGAGATTTCTGTTATAAATGCAGGATAATCTATGTCTAGTAATATTTCGCAATAGTTATTAAAGGATTCATTCACTTGGGGTTGATCGCGAAAATCTGCCACACTAACCCCCGTTGTCAGGTAGGAAGACTCTTCAACAGTTACGTTACGTTTAACACTTTTAAACAAAGAGGGATTAGAAACGTAAACAATTGTTATTAAATCATGCATAGGAGCTCCGTTTAAAGATGGCCTTTGTTTCTTATAAAAATCATAGTAAGGCTCGTATAATTGACCAATTAAGGAGCCAATCTCGGTTATGGATTCATTTTGGATACTGTCTACAAGACTAGGCGTTATAATCCCTTTCATCGAAACATTTAGGGGACAAAGTACAATCTTATTCGGCCCAGTATTGTCTAAGACAACGTTTGCTGCAACAGGGTCCCCGAAAAAAATTAGCCTCAGCATAGGGAGTCACATTGCCAGGAACTAAAAAAGCCCCACCCATAATCACAACCCGCGATGTCCTCTTCATCCTTTCAGGTGATGTAATATAAGCCATTGCCAGAGACGTAAGACGTCCCATATTCACAATAACCAAATCCTCTGATTCATCGATAATTTCAAATACTTTATCGAAGTTATATAACGTAAATTTCTCGATTTCCGTTTGGATATTCCCCAATCCGCTTATTCCATGAATCTCCTCATAATACGTAGGCTCATCCCCAGAAAATGACCGAGCAGCGCCGCTGATTAGAGGGATGTTCTCTTTCTTCATTTGCTTCAATACGTAATAAGCGTTTCGTGTAACTTTCTCTTTAGAAACATTCCCAAACCCTGCCACAACGCCTACAACACGAATATCTGGATGATTAAATGCATACAAGAGCGCAAACGTATCGTCCACTCCTATATCCGTAAAGATCAGCACATTTGTCACACTAGACCCCCTTCTTTTCATCTTTTTTCACTGTATGTTTGCATCTAAAAATCGTGATAATCTCCTGGGTATTAAACATAAATGTAAAAACATTTCAAGCAGTAAATATGTCCCATTTTATACATTAACTCACATGTATATGTTTCTTTATGCTAGGTTATGTATTCGTCACAATCCCTTCTATGCTTTACTCAGGCGCTCTAGCAGTATTGAAACTTTTTGACATTCCTTCATTATTAAACTTATCTTATACACAATCCGTATGGCTCGTCATTTGGGTTATTGGTATAATAGGTGCTATTTACGCAATTTTCGGCGGACTTGGCTTATCCGACACTTGTAGCAAACGTGCTGCCTTCTTACTTAAATGGCTTTTTCCTAGCTGTTTTACTAGGAGCGGTCCTAAGCTCATTTAACTCATTACTAAACAGTGCATCCACAATGTTTGCTTTTGATATCTATAAAACAAGCATTAATAAAAACGCTACCGATCAAGAGATGATTCGAATTAGTAAATGGGTTGGAACCCTTATCGCGTTAGCAACATTTTTCATTTCACCTATGCTCTTAAATGCACCAAATGGGTTATGCGATCTCATCCGTAAATTTACCGGATTCTTTAACATCCCTATTATTACCATTGTGTTAATGGGTGTTTTAGCGAAGAAGATTCCAGCCATTGCTGCTAAATCAGTGGTCATCTTCCACGTGTTTGCGTATTACTTAATGGTGTAGGGATTCGAACAGTTATTCGGACTAAGTGTATCCATTCACTTTATCCACATCTATGGCATTCTATTTGCTACTGAATTAGCAATCATGCTCATTATTGGTTTCGTCAAACCAAGAGAAACAGCGTATCAAATGCCACACAATCCTAGCGTAGAGATGACACCTTGGAAATACGCTATGCCTACTTCGATCTTCTTGTTCGCATGTGTCGGTCAAACGTATATCGTATTCTCTCCTATTGGGGTGGCTTATACTGAAGGCATTGTATCCTCTTCCTTCTGGCCAGCTACAGCAGCTCTCGCTGGGCTTACGATAGTCTGCATGTTATTCAGCCTTAGAAGTTGGAATGAGAAGTATATGAAGTCCACTTCTTCTCGTTCTCTAAAACAAAAAGGTAAAAATCTTAAGGAACAATGGGGAGCATCTTCCACAAGCGATCAAGTTTATTCCTCTCAAAACAGCAAATAATTTTTAATTAAAAAAGAGCGCTGCTCCCAAGGATCAGCGCTCTTTCTACTTAGATAAAGGTGAAGCATCCGTAACAGAAGACGTAGCGTCCTCTTTTCTACTTAAATAGATGCCTGCGATTAATAAGAATGTAGAGATAAGGAAGATGTACATCCCCGTTGAAGCCAAGTTAACTCTTTCCCCTGAAATATTGCCCGACTTACTTATCATATAAGCTATGATAGACACAGAACCCCCGATAGCGCTACCATACCCAGTGAGTAGGCGAATCGATCCCCTTCTTATCACTTGGAAAACAGGATACACGAAAAAAACTAAGAATATATATCCCTGCTGCTGAAAGCCATTCTCAGATAAGATCCCTGCATCTACCCACGCAAAGAAAAACGATAGAACTGCCATAGCCAATGCTAGTAAAATAAGCTTACTTCCCCTATTCATCGCATTCATGCTCACCTTGCTCCATCCCCTATCCATTTAGTTCCTTTTGCCCATTATACCTGAATTTACATTAAATACAAAATGCATCCACACAACTAGACGTTTTAATAGGGTACAACCGTACATTTTAGTAGTACTAGAGACAAACTCCTATACTAAATTTATGGACCAGCATACTCTATTAGTACCTTCGGGTAATCAATAAAAAGGAGTTGAGTATATGAGTTGTTGTGGTAAATCTGGTAAAGATCGTTGTGTATGCGATAAGGTGAGAGAAATTGCAAGAGTACAAGACGCTGTAGACAATAACTGCTGTGAAAGTGGTTCATGTCACCGCGCCATTGAAGACCTTGTTTCTCCTACAGGCGGTGATGGGAGAGACACCATTCCGTTCGTACTTCTATGTGGATGCGAAAACACATTTGCGGGTCTATTACCTTACTTTGCTTGGGGAGTTAAGAAGTATAATGGCTGTTCTGGCCTTTACCCTTCTCCATTCTTCCGTGTGAAGCGATTCGTAGATGGCAAACGTTGCTGTGCGATTTTAGAACTTCTTTACCCTGAAAGATGCAGTGGTTCTTTGTTCAAATATAGTAACTTCTTCCGTACAGGGATTTGTGTAGAAGTCGACCTTAGTAAATTTACAGGCATCACTTGCTTCCACCCAGTAGCTGCATTAAATGCAAGCGAGGCAGACATGGATGCTGGTGCCGAGTTGGTTCAACAATTAAAATCTGACCCTTCTATGATGGGTTCACTATCTTCAGAAGACTAATTCAACCCCCATGTTCTCCTTTCTTTAAGATACGGAACTGGCAAACCACTCCCCTGGTTTGCCCTTTTTTAATTTATAGAATACCAGACCACTTCTACACATTAACGTAAAGAAGCGTGCCAGACACCCTTCTTCGCGCTAAAGCACTAAACGGTGTCTGGCACCCTTCATTTCTCTAAAGCTGCACATAATAAAAGCCTGCCCCAGTTGGGACAGGCTTTTTAGGTTGAGATTGATTTATGCGGATTGCGTTGCTTCGTTTGGATTTTGTTTCTTCCACATAAACTTGCCAGTATAGCCATAGATAAGCGCAATAATGATTGAAACAAAGCTCATCCACATAAATGGTAGATAAGAGAACGTTGAAATACCAAGTGTTGCAGCCATATAAATACCATTATCTGACCATGGCACCATGCTTGATGTCATTGTTCCCCCTACTTCTGTGTTACGACTCAATGTGTCGCGTCGATACCCCAGAGAATCATAGCTTCTTTCCATAATCTTAGGTGTTAAGATGAGCGATACATACATGGCACAGCCAAATACGTTCGAGAAGAATCCAACAAGGAGTGTTGAAGAAGTAAGACTACCAGCAGATTGAATCTTATTGATGAAAGCCTCCATAATTACCTGCAGTACTCCAATCTTCTCAAGCAAACCGCCAAACCCTAAACCAAAGATAATCACGACGATTGAACCAAGCATACCGCTAATTCCGCCGCCAGCTAGTAATTCATTGATAAAATCAATGTCTGATGTAATATTGAAGCCACTGTACGCTGTGCTAATTGCATCAGCAAGCCCCATACCTTGGAAACCAATCGCCCAAATAATACCAAGCAATGCACCAAAGGAAATGGTAGGAATAGAAGGCTTCTTCATAACCAATAAACTAATAACAATAACCGCCGGCAATAACATAAAGCCGTTAATGTTAAATACATCTGTTAACGAAGCCATAATCGAGTTTACTTTATCAAGGTCAGCTTCACCGCCTCCATACATAAACCCTGTAACCGTAAACAAGATGCCTGTAATGATAAAGGCCGGAACGTCTAAATAAAGCATCGACTTCACGTGCTGAATCACATTTACTTTCGACATCGAAGCTGTTAGGACTGTACTGTCCGATAAAGGAGATAGTTTATCCCCGAAGTAAGCTCCAGACAAAATAGCACCAGCAACCATAGGAAGTGGCATTCCAAGACCTTCACCGATTCCCATCATAGCAATTCCGGCTGTACCTACTGTTCCCCAAGAAGTCCCTGTCGCAAGGGCCGTAACAGAACAGATCACGAGTGTTGCTAGTAAGAAGATGGAAGGATTAATAAATTCTAAACCATAATAGATGAGTGTCGGAACAACACCACCAGCAATCCACGTTCCAACTAACGCCCCAACTGCCAAAAGAATCAGAACCGCTTCTAGACCATTTGAAATTCCTTTGATCATAGCGGCTTGTAAATCATCATACGTATATCCAACTAGCAACCCTAGTCCAATGACAACAAATAATGAAATAAATAATGCCAACTGAATTGGCAATTCGTAGATTGTAAATGAAAATACAATCGCTAAAAAGATAGCTAAAACACTAATAACCTCAAGCAATGAGGGTAATCTTGCTTGCCCCATTTTGATCCTCCTCCACAAAAAAAGCCAATCCTCGTTAAAGAAGGACGGCAAATTCGTATAAAAATTCACTTATATCGAGGAATTATACCATAAGTTAGCCCGATAAGAATCTATTTTTTAAAGGAAATATAGATTTTTATCATTGAAAGCACTTACACAAACCCGGGCTTCCCACCTTTCCCTGAGAAAAATAAGAGAAAAAATAAAATTTTCAGAAAAAAGGTTGTTTATGTATAACAATCCGTATAGAATACGTCTTACATTCAATTTTCGAGAGGAGGCTAGGCGATGGTTACATTTTTTGCATCCATCATGTTACTACTATTAGGTTATTTCGTTTATGCAAAGGTGGTGGAACGAATTTTTGGAGTCAACGATGATTCCCAAACCCCCGCTTATGCAAATAACGATGGCCTTGACTATATGCCCATGAGCTGGTGGAAAGCGAGTTTAATTCAACTCTTAAACATCGCCGGCCTTGGACCGATTTTCGGCGCAATCATGGGAGCTCTTTACGGACCAGTTGCTTTTATCTGGATCGTAGTGGGATCTATTTTTGGAGGAGCCGTTCACGATTACTTCTCAGGTATGCTATCCATTCGACACAATGGAGCCCAATATCCAACAATCGTTGGAAAGTACTTAGGAAAATATGCTAGTTCTATTATCAACGTCCTATCAATCGGACTCATGATATTAGTTGCTGCGGCTTTCACAGCAGGCCCAGCCCAACTTATGGCTGAGGTGACACCACTTGGATTTATGGCATCTTTACTTGTCATCTTTGCTTATTTCTTAATCGCAGCCGTTCTTCCGATTAACAAAATTATCGGAAAAGTTTATCCAATATTCGGTGCCATCTTAATTTTCATGGCTGTTTCTATAGGCATCGGATTATTCTTCTTTGATAATCCAATTCCAAACCTAACCGTACAAAACTTACACCCTGACGAACTGCCGATGTGGCCGCTTCTAATGGTTACCGTATCTTGCGGTGCAATCTCAGGGTTCCATAGTACACAAAGTCCGATCTTAGCCCGCACACTGAAAAAAGAAAGCGAAGGTCGTAAGGTATTCTTCGGCGCAATGATCGCAGAAGGCGTAATCGCGCTAATCTGGGCTGCAGCTGGTATGACATTCTTCGGTAGTACAGGCTCCCTACAAGCCGCTCTTAATTCTGGTGGCCCAGCAGGGGTTGTAAACGAAATCAGCACATCAACTCTTGGAGCATTTGGCGGGGTCCTTGCTGTAATCGGAGTCATTATCTTACCTGTTACAACAGGAGACACAGCACTTCGCTCATCCCGTATGATGCTTGCAGACTTAATTGGACGTATGCGTAATAAAGAGTTAACAGGTAAGCTCAGTTCACTATTCTTAATCGTTCCTGTTGCTCTACCTACATTCTTCTTAACGCAAATTGATTACAGCTTCCTTTGGCGTTATGTAGGCTGGTCTAACCAGGTCGTTGCAACCGTAATGCTTTGGACCGCGGCCATTTATTTATTACAAAATCAAAAGTTTCATTGGATCTGTTCCGTACCAGCCCTGTTCATGACAGCTGTAGTAAGTACCTACATCTTCTACGCACCAGAAGGTTTCGGACTATCTTACACCACGTCCATGATGATCGGATCCGTCATCTGGCTAGCCGTTGTAGCATGGTTCGTCATCCAGATCTTGAAACAAAAAGCTCACAAACCGGCAGTAGACGTAAACCGCCAAGCAAGTTAAGCTTAAAAGGAAAAGGTGCCAACCCCCTGTTTATAAAAAGGGAGTTGGCACCTTTTTTTAATTAAGCATGACGTTTCACTTGCACAATTACCAGGGCCACCTTACTCTATGGCAAAAGATCAGATAACGGAACGATTTCAGCTTTGCTTTTAAAAATCGGAATAAATTCGCTTAAAACAGATACCATCTTCTCGCCAGCAATCCCCACATGCCCAATGGCAATAAGATCCTTTTCCTCTACCAACTCTTCTTCAACCCTCTTTGCTTGCTTTTTCATATGCTCAATCGAATACACATGGTCTAAAAAAATCTCATTTTCCAAATAAGGAACACCTAATTCAGTAGCTAATTCGGGAATAACGCTACTCCCTGTTGTTTTACTATCCAAATAATACAGACCATGATTCTTACACTCTTCAAGTACAATACGCATTACCCGTTCACTTGCCGTTGCTTTTGATCCCATGTGATGGTTCATCCCCACTGCATGTGGAACAGCATGAATCGCATCGTGAACGCGCTTCCTAATCTCTTCATCTGAAAGGTCTGTCGTAATCGCCCCAGGTCCCAGCCAACTTCTCTTCCCTTTCATAGGCTCCATCGGCATATGAACGATCACTTCATGACCCAAGTAATAAGCACGCTCCGCATCTTCTGCAGTCGTTGGCATAAATGGCATCACAGCAACAGTCAACGACACAGGAAGCTCTAACATTGCGTCAGTTCCTCCCATATCATTTCCAAAATCGTCGATTACAATGGCAAGTTCTTTCTTGGACTCCCCTGCCCAAGCAGTAGTCATCCCACCCCATCCGACTAACAACACCAAAGCACACACAAACACTCTCATAACTATCTCGCCTTTCCAGGTATAGTTCCTTTATCTTTTGCGAAATAGGTCAATTGCATTCTTCTTGTAGGAAGTTCTGTTCATTACTCGCTCACCTTCGGAACTTTGAGTATTTTTAACATCCAATGAAATGCACGTAAAAAAGAAGAGCCTCATACGCTCTTCCTTTTCACATCATTTCTATAGGCCCGTTAATCAAACCAGTTCCACAGTCGTACTTCCCCAACTAAAGCTGAGCCTACCCATTCTTCATCCTTCAATTTGAGCAAATCCTTTGTAGGTCCAGTCACGACCATTCCATAGATTCGAACTCCGTTTTCTTCAATATACGCAATGTCACGAGAGAGGTCTTCCTCTGACCGATAGGCAATATCCATTGTGATTCCTTCATATTCTTTCATATAATGAAGCATATTTAAGAAGTCTTGATTTCTCTTCTGCCCATCGCCATACGAATCTACAGAATAACTTCCTCCACCACTTTCAACACCAAAAAAGAATCCGCCACTTTTCTTAGTGACTTCCGTCTCCATGAACAAAGCTGGAGAGATATATGGAAATCCAATAGGAGACTTTGGAGTAATCTCCCTTTCCTCAAGATCCGGCCCCGTATCTACCGCAAACCAAACAGGCATCAGGTCTCGATCTTTTAGAATGGACAGTAGTTCATCTGTCGAGAAATATTCTGTGAAAGAGATATACAACTCACTCACAGTACCTTCAGGGAGCTGTTCTAACCTCCGCTCCCACTGTTCATCCTTCAACTCTCCATCCTCTAGTTGCTCTGGATACCAAAATGGCACAAAATGGGATTCCTCATAATCGAGATCAATATTCGGCATATTTAGCAAGAAGTCTCCGTTTAACTCACCAACTTGCTCACGTTCTGCTCCAACCCGTTTTACTAAATCACCGTTAAAATTCATATGAAGAAAAACAGCATTTGCTCCTGAACTTCCCACCTCAAGGTTAGGTTTGGTAGTCGCTACCGCTGCCTTGATTGCCTTTGGATAGGCTTCCATTTTGGACTCCTCACCTAACCCGTAAAAGAGAATCGTAACAACCGACATCACTACTGCCCCAATGAGAAGAATTCCAATAACCGTTGCAGCATTTTGAAAACGAGCCTTCCATTTCCCCCTTCGAACAAAACGTTTTGTATCTACTGAGGCTTCACTTTCTTCTCCCATCGTCTCATCAAAATAAGATTGATACGCCTCCAAACGCTCGAGATCTTTCTCCACTTCTTCTGCCTCTTCATCCGTTAACTCCCCCCGCTCATAGGCAGCTAACTTTCGCTTAAATTCCTCATCCATCTTCTATTTCACTCTCCTTCTGTCGTAACGTCTTCCTAGCCCGAAACAGCAATATTCTTAAATGGCCTGGAGAGATTCCCAAAACACTTGCAGCTTCTGCCTGCGACAGTTCATGAATCCCCACAAGGACAATAGCCTGCTTTTGTTGATCGGGTAATTGCTCAATATGAGTTAGCGTCGTCTGCAGACGTTCTTTAACCAGCAAGGCATCAATCGGAAGCATCCCCTGAGTGTCCTCTTGGTCAAAGATCCCGTCATAAGGATGAACTCTGGAATTTTTACGCTTATCATCAATCCATACATTACGAGCAACCCGAAACAGCCATGGTTTTACTTTCTCATCTGGTAATTCTTCTACATGTAAATAGGCACGAAAGAACGTTTCTTGTACACAATCTTTTACAGTTTCTACATCTTTGGAGAGGAAAAGCAAATACCGATAAACATCTTGCGCATAAGCTTCATAATAGTCATCTAAAGATCTTTTCTTCTTCATCCTCTCCCCCTCTCCACCCTATACACGTTTTAGTTGCTATTTTGTTACAGTTTCGTCACTAAAGATTGTTCAGTTCATGTTTAGTGTTGATTTGTTCCATATATGCCTCATACGGAAAATACATTTAAAAGAGCTTATGAAAATACAAAAAGACCGCTCAAATGAGCGATCTTTTCAAGTTACATATTCACTTCCTGATAAAGGACACGCTCACCTGTACGGTCTTTATGAATCTTGTCCACCAGAAGAGTAATGAGTAATCGGTTAGAAGGTTTTTGTTCGAATACGTGTTCAGGGCATTCGAGCCATTGAGAAAAAAGACTTGCGCTACCTCGCTTCCAGGCTTGTTCGATTGCATGACGAATGGCGCGCTCGACTCGACTCGATGTCGTTCCATAAGCGTTGGCGATCTCTGGGTAAAGGGCCTTCGTCATCTTCTGTAAGTAGATAGGGTCCTCAAAAACAAGTGTGGCAGCTTTTTGGATATACTTGTAGCCCTTTATATGAGAAGGGACTCCAATCCGCTGCAAATAATGAATGATAAGCCCACTTACCGGAACACCTTCTAGCTCCTCTTTAGAACCTGGATTACTTGATTGATTATGTTTAAGACTTTCTACTTCGTCTTCTAATTCTCTAACTTTTGTTTTTAACCCTTGCATATCGTAAAGTAGTTGTTGTACAACTGTTCGAATTTGATGTTCTGTCATAATCTAACCCTTTCTAACCTCTTTGTACACTAGTTCAAATGTTTTAGATAATATGTATGATGAATTTCCTCAATGTTCCATTCTGCAAAGACGTTACCATTTTATCATATTTTATGTAAACAGAGTGTTGTTTTTCCATCATAATTGCAAATTTACACTAAAAAACATCTTATAGTATATTCTCCCACCTGTATATACGACATTAGCACTAGCAAGTTTCAGATAAATCAAAAAAAGAGCTCATAAAGAGCTCTTTTTTCAGAAGTTAGGCAAGATAGACCGTAATTGAAGTCGCTTTTCCTTCTCTTATCGCTTTAGCATGTGATCCCTCAATTTCTTGTCCTTCGAGGGTTACACGTTTACCATCCTGATAAACAATGACAGTTTGCTGGATGGTTACTCTGTCATCCCCAAATGTATCCTTCCGCTCAGAATTGATATACGTCACTTTCGTATGACCTAAGAACGTAAACGATACTTCACCTTCTACTGTAAACAAGTCACCTTGAAGTATTGGAGAAAGCGCTAAACTTAATTCGCCTTCTTTCATAATGAAAGGACCATTCCCCATCATCATGTATTTCCACATACTTAAGAATTCAGCCGTTGACCCGCTTAACCTTGCAACAAATCCTTGCCCATGCAATGTAGGATCAGGATTGACGGAACTTGCAATGAAAGAAGAATTCTCAAGTGTGCTTCTTCCATAAACCGCCGGGTCTAAGAAAGGCACTAAGCTATCATGCATTTCTTCATAGAATTTATCGTACAGGCCTGCTTTCAATAAAGATAGCAAATATTTATACGACATATGAAGGAAGACAGATTCGCGTTCGAGCCAACCTGGAGTGAAAGCTTTAATTCGTCCAATTTCATTCGGTTGTCCTTCTAAACTTACCGAAGTCTTAAACATATGAATGTCTTGATCATACAGGTCACTCTGACGAACGAGACTGTGGATGTCCTCTGCATCGTTCATAACTTTCATGGCACGCGCAGGTCCTTCAAGAAAAGCAGGCAACACATGTGTTTCCCACTTCTTTACATCAACATGGTCATAACCATCTTGCCCCTTACTTCCATCAATCACTTCATAATCAACAGCTTCATAATAGAAGTAAGTCGGATAAAGACCTTCACCGAATTCTTTGGCCTTTTCAATCCCTTGTTCAACTTTATTTAAGAAATGAGTGAGTGCTGTAAGAAGATGCTGATGGTCTACAGATGCTTCCTGACCATCAATTCCGAAGTTGACAGACTCTCGGTATTCCTCACGCAGAGAAGCAACCCGGTCCCAATATTGGATGTCGGTTATCTCTCTATCCTCCCACAGGCGCACATTCTCATATACTCCATGCAGAAGTGTATGCATCTCTACAGGAATCAGAATCCCTTCGTCGACACGTTTCAATGAAGATACAAGGAAAGTAAGGAGTCTTTTCAGTTCAAATGTTTCACTCATACCGGAACCTACTAAACCAGGTAATCCGTTTAATGCATCATTCCACCCTGGTTTGTTTGCCTCCATCTCAACGCCCATACCCTCAGCATCTAATAGAGAGAATTTATTAAGCGCTAATGATGCGAGCTTAACGATTAACGTTGTTTCATAAATTTCACCTTTACCATGATTCGTTCTCAACCAGTTTGTGTCATTGCGACGAATGCCTAATCGAGTTTCCTTCTCCTCATCTTCATGAACAGCTTCGTATTGCCTTACACCCTTTGGCGTTAACACATACTTCTCTTTTCTAGGAGAAATACGAACCGGACTATCGAAGAATCGATAACGCTCTTCTTCAAAGAGCAGTTTGTCCACTTGATCTGGATAAATGGATAGATAGTTATCGATCAAGTCCATGTTATACGTCCAGTGATCTACCCAGTATCCTTCTCCGAAGCTTGCTTCCATTCTTTGTTCAGCATACTTTAGAACTGAGGTAAATACATCTTCTACATCACCCTTTAGTTTGACCTCTTCTTCTTTCAGGAAGGTCATTAACTTCCCTGGGGTGAAAGGTTGATCTAGTAGTGCACCAAACTCTTCTTGCTTGTTTGCAACGTTTTCTTGTATGATCTTCTCTTTATCTTCAGCTTTAACGTCAAATTGGCACCCTTCTACTAACAAAGGGTTGTACCCGTCCGCTTGGATAAAGTTCATAAACATTCGAACATTAAATGAACCGACTTTCGGATTGAAGTAAAGGTCATTACGACGATTTTGGTTCATATCCCTAAAGTTTCCATTACCTTGAGAGTAGTACTCCGGAGCTAGCTTGAAGAAGTTATAGTCCCTTTCCAGATCTCCATGCTTTCTTGAATATACATGATAAATGAAGCCCTCTCCTCCATTATCTAAAACAAGAGGTAAGCCGCCCCGCAGAACATTATCAAGGTAACTGTGGCGGCAATATTGATCGAATATCGGGGATGAGGTCTTCGTTTGAATCGCACTTGTTAGATCTTCAGCAAGTTGCTTGGCTTCTTGTTGCTTCTGATCGATAAACTGTATTTGTGTTAGCGTATCCCGTTTTCGATGAATTTTCTCAGAATCTGATACGTGACCAATTAATGTGTTAAGAGGTAATGTTCCTCCCTGATCTAGCGTACTCTTCACAGCCGAGAAACCACATGGAACTTTATTGGTCGCACGCTGAACGGTACTTAGAAGTTCATCAACAGAATGCGTCAGGAATCGTTCAGGGAACTGAAGGGACTGCTCGCTCCCAAAGATGACATTCGCATCTATAATAGGAGGCAACACCACCTCATCTTCTGAAAATGATAGATAAAAGTGCCCTCCCTGTACCTCACGTACCTCGGCAACGTCTTCCATACTCGCACGAACTTTATAGTAAGGAATCCGACTCTCCAGGTTAAACACTTCCATCCAACTACGTGTTAGATTTCCTACTTCTTTATAAGCAGCGTTTGTAACCCCGTATGGAAGGATTTCAGGCAAGCCATCAATGACTTCAATGTCCCGCTTTTCAGGTCGCAAATTCACAATCTCAACACGTCTTACTAGAGCAGCAAAATCTTCTCCGGGCATCGTGAAATACACAACATTCACTTGAATCCCATGCCCGTTATGAACTTCCTGGATCTGAAGCTCATTCGCTTCTACTGTCATTTTGCGCTCGACAGTATCCATCCCTGCTCTAGGGGAGAATGGCTCATAGACCTCGCCGTCACATTTAATAAACGTACGAAAACCTGTATTCGTTACATTTTTATAAGCAATGGAAGCTGGTGAGAATTCCATAATTGGGGTATCCTTATCCTGTATACCAAAGCTACAAATACCTTGCCCTCTGTTTACATAAAAAGCCCACATCGGAATTCCGTCCAAACCTGCTATGCCAGGTAAAAAGCTTGAAAAAGGCTTTGCTTTATCATATTGAGCGACTTCGAATCGATTCAACTCATCAAAGCCATATGTTATCCCTTCCATCATACTCTCCATGAAAACCTCTCCTTTACTGTGCATCTTGTTCCCAAATGTACGTCGCTATAGAATGAGGCGAAAGTTCTCCGTGGAACGCTTTCTGATCCCGATTGACCGTGAATTCCGCTTCCTTGTCGGATTCATTCATCACAACCATTACGAGAGATCCATCCTCATTTAAGAAGGCTGTAGACTGTAGTGATTCATGGCTGATCTCAAGCCCTACTCTTACAGCTCCAGGACGTATGTACTTACTAAAGTGACCAATATAATAGAAGGAACTGTTATAATGAACTTCTCCTGTTTTCGTATCAGCGATAATCGGAGCATCACACAGATTCCCTACATGGTTTGGTCCACCTTCTTCATTTAGAACCATATTCCAATCGATATATCCTTCTGTCCAATTGTTAAGATCGCCAATCATATTGCGGCCGTAGCGTTCACCTGTAAACCACTCTCCAAGCTTCACGCCACCTTCCTGGCATCCTTCTGTAAACAGCAAGTGCTTATCTGGGAATCGGTTGTGCACTTCCCCAACGTTTTCAAACGCTTCGCTCACGTACCAATGGAATCCAGTGCCCCATACATACTTAGCAGCTTCAGGATCTTCTAATATAGTTGAGGCTCTCTCGACCATAATATCGCGATTATGATCCCAAATAACAAGTTTCAAATCTTCTAATCCCTCGCTGACCAAAGTAGGACCGAGGTGATCCTTAATAAAATCACGTTCTTCTTCTGCAGAATAAATACAAGAGTCCCACACCTGGACAGCTGCTGGTTCGTTTTGAACCGATAAGCCCCATATATCAACTCCAGCTTCGCGGAAAGCATGAACAAACTTCGCGTAATATTTCGCCCACGCATCTCGGTACTGTGGCAAAAGCTTTCCGCCGTTGTTCATCTCTCCATTACTCTTCATCCAGGCCGGTGGGCTCCAAGGGGAAGCTAGCAGCTCGATCTCCCCGCCTTTTTCCTTCATTGCATCTTTCACAAGGGGAAGGACCCATTTATGCTCTCGTTCTATTGAAAAGGTAGTAAGTTCTTCGTCTCCCTCTTCCACATAGGTATAGTTTCCAAGAGCGAAATCACAGCTATGGATCGCCACTCTTCCGATCGTATACCCTAGTCCTTCTTCTGGATGGAAGTAGTTCTTGATGACTTCATCCCGTTTTTCTGGAGAGATTTGACTTAATGTATAAGCTGCCGCTTCTGTGAAGGCTCCCCCGAAACCGAGAATCTTTTGATACGTTTCATCCGCTTGAACAGTAAGATCCCCCTCCTCGTTAAAATCAACGAGAGGGAGAGATTCTTTTTCAGTTAATCTGTCTCCAGTATCTTTAGAAGTTAAAATGGTTCGAACCTTTGACATGTTTCTCCTCCTTATATGGTTCTTGATCGCACAATATCCGTATAGCGCTTGGCACTGTCCTTGACATAACGGTTTTGTGTTTCAAAATCAACGTATGTGATCCCAAATCGCTTATCGTATCCGAACGCCCATTCGAAATTATCAAGAAGAGACCATAAGTAATATCCTTTAATGTTCATTCCTTCTTCGTTCAGTTCAGCAACCGCTGTCAGATGTTGTTCCACGTACCCTTTCCGTCCTTCGTCATGAACGCTTCCGTCTTCTTCTAACACATCATCGAACGCAGCGCCATTTTCCGTAATGAAAATCGGCAATGTTGTGTAATCCTCACGAACTCGGTAAATCAGCTCTTTAAATTCATTTGGCGAGATGTCCCAACCCATGCCCGTTTTCTCATAATCAGATGGAGCTGCCTGGAATGTTAAAGGATTTTCACTGGACGCTTCGATCAAAGCACGATTGTAGAAGTTAATACCAAAGAAGTCACAAGATATTGAAATCGATTTCAAATCGCCTTCTTTTATGAAATCAAATTCACAACCGTTGTTTCCATATAACGTCTTCATGTCTTCAGGATAGCTTCCTTTGAAAACAGGATCGATAAACCAGCGATTCAGATAACCATCATATGCCTGAGCCGCTGTGTAATCATGAGTTTCCATGCTAGCTGGGTAAACAGGAGACATGTTCAATGTAATGCCAATTGGTTTGTCTTTTTGTAATGTTTCTTTATACAATTCAACCGCTTTTCCGTGAGACAAAAGCAGGTGATGCGCAACTTGAATAGATTCTTGCAAATTCTGATGTCCTGGTGCATGAACGCCTTCATAGTAACCTAGCATCGCTACACACCACGGTTCATTATGGGTGATCCACATATCTACTACATCATCTAATTCTTCAAAACATTTCTCTGCATATTCTAGGAACCAATCAATACTCTCACGATTGGTGAAGCCACCTTTTTCATAAGCCCATTGAGGTAGGTCCCAGTGGTAAAGCGTAACGAAAGGGCGAATGCCTTCTTCTTTTAATCGAGTAGCCAAACGTTTATAAAACGCCATTCCCTCAGGATTATATTGACCTTCATGAGGAAAAATTCGTGGCCAGGCAATCGAGAAACGATAAGAATCTACTCCAAGACTTTTTATAATTTCAATATCTTCTTCAAAACGGTGATAGTGATCACATGCAACTTCTCCTGTATCTCCGTTGTGAACCTTACCAGGTGTTAAGGAAAATGTATCCCATATAGAAGGAGTACGTCCCCCAACTGATGCGGCTCCTTCAATTTGGTAGGAAGATGTCGCTGTTCCAAAAATGAAATCTTCTTTAAATCGCTGCATAGTGTAACCCCTCTTCTTTATCCTTTAATTGATCCTGCTGAAATACTGCTAATGATATATTTAGAGAAGAATAGAAACGCGATCATGATTGGTACAACAGAAATCGCAATTCCTAAATACATGGAACCTAAGTTTGTAGCTACTTGAGAACCTTTTAAGAATCCCATAAGTACAGGTAGCGTATACTTCTCTGGTGAGAATAAGACAACTAATGGAACGATATAGTTGTTCCAAGATCCGATAAATGTGAAGATCGACATCGTCGCAACCGCTGGCATCATAATTGGCAATGCTACAGTGTGGAAGATTTTTAACTCTCCTGCTCCGTCCATACGAGCTGCTTCAAGTAAAGAAGGGTGAAGCGTCGTAGATAAGTACTGACGAAGGAAGAATACCACAAATGGACTTGCAATAGCCGGTACAATTAGCGGAATGTACGTATCAAGTGTTCCAATCGCATTGTTTAGCTCATAGAATCCGATTAACCCTAGCTGTCCAGGTACCATCATCATAAGAAGCATGAAAATGAATAGTAGATTCTTTCCTTTAAATTCATAGACTGCAAATCCAAATGCCGTTAAGGCTGAGAAATAACCACTTAGAACCGTAACGGAAACAGAAACGATTAAACTGTTTTTAAATCCGTTCCAAATGTTCACATAATCCATCATGGTGCGGTAGTTCTCAATGAGAGCACTTCCAGGAAGGAAGGAGAACCCACCTAATATGGCTTGATTTTCACGAGTTGCGTTGATAATCATCATGTAGAAAGGAACAATGCTGATAAGCGTTAACAGGATCAACAGTGTGTAAATCGCCTTTCTGGAGAAACTTCTTTTCTTCTTCAACCCTTGTTTGTTAACGGGCACGTTTAATGACTTTTTCTCAGTTTTCATCTCGTTACCCCTCTTTCTTCGCGTTAGTTCGATACATGGATCGGAATGTAACTACAGAGAATATTACAGTGATCAGGAACAGTGCATAAGCAATTGTCGCTGCATATCCGTAGTTGTTATAGCGGAATGCTTGGTTATACAGATAAAGAACCATTGTATTTAAGGACCCTTCAGGTGCCCCGAGACCATCTGTTATTAACATCGGTAGATCAAACAACTGCAATCCACCAATAAGTGATGTAATCATGACATAAAGCATAATAGGTTTAAGTAAAGGCAATGTAATGTGTACAAAAGTCTGCCATCTGTTCGCTCCATCAATGAGAGCCGCCTCATAGAGTTCACCAGGGATCCCAGATACACCGGCCATAAGAACGATAAAGGTGTAACCAAACCACATCCACGTTAAGATCAGCGCTACAGAAATTTGAGCTGTTGCCGGTTCGTTCAACCAATTAATAGGATCAGAGATAAGACCAATTTTCATTAAGAGCATATTGATCGAACCATGCTGCCAATCAAGCATAATGTTAAACAGAATCGCTACTGAACTAATCGTAATCAAGTTCGGTAGATAAAATACGGCGCGGAAGAATCCGATCCCTTTAATGCGGTATCGTAAATCGGAGAATAGTGCTGCTAGGAACAATGCGATTCCAAGTTGAAGCGCAAAGTTTAATCCCCAGATCTTCCAAGTATTGATGAAGGCTTCTAAGAAGTAGCCATCGGTTAAAATTCGTGTATAGTTCTCGAGTCCAATGAACTCCGGCTTTCCATACCCTTCATACCTCGTAAATGTGTAATAAAAGGTCAGCAAAACAGGATAGATATTAAAAACGAGAAAGATCGCGAAAAATGGTGCGATAAAATAATACCCTTTGTGGTTTAACTTCTTCATTGGTATCCCTCTCTCTATCAGACTATCTACATAAGTGCCTTAAATAGAATAGAGGTAGTCGCAGTCCACTCGGGAGACCGGACTACCTCTTCTATCATTGCTCTTTATGGTGTCTTAATTTCCGGATAAGCATTTTTCACTTGCTTGTAGAATTCTTCAATCGCTTCTTCTTTCGTCTTCTTACCATCAACATACTCAAGTACCTGAGCCCCAAGAAGTGTATCAATTTGCTGATCATACTTCGTTACGATGCCTGGCTCGATCTTTTTCGCTTGATCTAGGAAGAACGTGTAGTTGTTTTGTCCATTAAGAAATGGCTCGCTGAATTCGTCTTTGATCTTGTCATTAACAGGTTTGTAAGATAGAACGTCACCTGTTTCTTTCGCCCAATCTGTTAAGAATTCTTCATCATGCGTCATCATTTGTACAAAGTCCCAAGCTAAATCTTTCTTTTCAGATCCGCTATAAATACCAATCCAAGTTCCACCCCAGAAGTAAGGTACCGGACCAGTTGTTACGCCCCAATCGCCTGAAGTGTCTTCAGCATTAGGCTTCAACACACTGTGAAGACCCCAAGTTGGTAGCGCATAAGAGAATACTTCTGTTTTGTCGCTTGCTTCCGCATCTTCATCTACTTCTTCCCAGCCGCCGTTATACGCGATTGGACCACTCATAGAAGCATTCCAAGATGGAGACCATTCTGGAGCAAAAGCTGTATAATCTTTCTCTCTTAATTTCTTCGCGTGATCAAAATAGTTCAATTTCGCATCTGTCATAACCAATTCATCATCTTCATTTACCCAAGGCTGTGGATCTTCACCTTTTGCAAACCAACGAATCGCACCTTCATCAGGGAACAAGCGATACCCTTCAGCTTTTAACTGCTCGCCCACTTCGAAAAGCCCGTCCCAAGAAGACATCATTTCACCTAACTGACCTGGATCATCTGTACCTAGAACTTCTTTAGCAATACTACGTTTGTAGAAAATACCACCTGGTGTTGTTTGCCAAGATAACGCTTTCACATTACCTTCAGAATCTTTCCCTAAATCGTATACATAGTCAATGTAGTCACCTTCCAACTCATCCGCATTGTAAGGCTCTTGAGATAAGTTTTCCCAGTAATCGCGATCTGTCCACTGCTTTAAGAATGCAACCTCACCTGTGAAAACATCCGGTGCTCCAACTCCGCTTTCTAAAACAGGCTTAAGCTTTGTAGGATAGTCCGCAATCGGAACAATCGTTAATTCAACTTTTACGCCATTTTTCTCTTCAAACGTCTTGATCGGCTCTTTCAATTCGTCCGTGAACGACCATACTTTCAGCACGTCATCATCTTTCGCTCCATCACCTGATGCAGAACCTGAATCAGAACACCCAGCAAGTAGTGCAATACCTAAAATCAACGTCAACAACAAAGACCAACTTAACCTCTTTTTCATCTTACTACCCCCTACAGAGATTTTATTAAAAAGGTACAATGACCTTCTCCTAATAAGTTTTCGAAACCGGTTTCGAAATATTTAAAAAAATATAAATCCACTTGCATGCGAAACCGCTTTCGAAAAAGCTAAAAAAATATAAGTTACTTACACGAAACCGCTTTCGTTTTCATTTTACAAGAGCCTTTAATGAATTCATTAAAAGCCTCCCTTGCTTATGCAACAGGACCAGTACTCTTACGAATGATTAACTCTACCGGAACCTGGGTACATGCTATATAACTCTCTTTACAATCAATTTGCTTTAATAATAGTTTCGCAGATTCTTGACCTATTAAATCGGTCTGTTGTCGAATCGTCGTTAAGGCAGGATGGATATACTGAGCCAGTTCGATATCATCATAACCGACTACAGATAGATCTTCCGGAACTCGGAGTCCCTGTTCGTGAATGGCATTCATGGCACCCATGGCCAAGCTGTCTCCTGCTGCATATACAGCAGTGGGTCGCTCTTCCAATTCAAGCAACGACTTCATAGCTCTAGCGCCGCCTTCTATTGAAAAGTAATCCCCATTCACAACGTATTCATCAGGTACTTCAAGATGTAATGCTTGCATAGCTTGATAGAAACCCTTCTTACGCTGTTCCCCCGCAAACGTTGACTCATGCCCTGCAATGTGGGCGATTCGAGTGTGTCCTAGTGAATGCAAATGGTCAACCGCAAGCCGACTGCCTTCATAGTTATCAGAATAAACGACGCTCGATTGATCACTACTCATATCTATGACGACTGTCGGAATCGGATCTTCAATCAATTCCTTCACTTGTTCGTCATCATATGTTGAACAAACAATGACTACACCATCTACGCCTCGATACCTGAAATGATCCAAGTAACTTTTCTTCTGATTACTAATATTTCTTGAAACAAACAGAAGATCGTAACCTTCTATTTCTACCTCTTGCCTAAAGCTTTCGATTACTGCATTAAAGAACGGATGTTTTACACCGATCCCTAACGATTCGATGAACACTACGCCAATCGTCCAAGATTTTTTAGTGGTTAACGTTCTCGCATGAGAGTTTGGTAAATAGTCCATCTCCTCAACTGCAGCCTTAATCGCTTTCTTCGTCTTTTCGCTTACATCTGAATAATTGTTTAATACTTTTGATACAGTTGTGACAGAAAACCCTGTCTTCTTTGCAATATCATAGATTGTAACCATAAGGTCCACCTCTTACTTTTCGAAAGCGCTTTCGTTACTTGTATTATAACCATTTGATTCTTTTAAAAGCAACCCGTTTTCTGAAAATTTTTTTGCTTTTTTTGCTTTTTGTCATTATCTAGACTTATTTTTGTTATGAGTGGGCGTTTAATCTGATGCGAGTCGCGTGCCAAGGGGCGGCGAGCTTGAGCCGTCCTTGCTTCACTTGAGCCGTGGTGCATTCACTTGAGCCGTCGCGCCCAAGTTCGATCCGTCCACCTCACAAATCAACTCCCCCAATCTTCCAATAAAAAAACAGCCCCGTAAAGAGCACATCCTCTCATGAGTACTCTAAACGGAACTGCTTCTGGATCTATTCAACTATTTTGCCTCTGCCTGCACTTCAGATTCAACTTCTTGCTCCGGAGTAGCGCGCTTTACAAATAACGTAACGACAAATGCTGCTATGGCAAAGAAGAAGACAACCCAGTACACCAACTCAACACCTGATACGAGTGCTTCTGCTTGGCTACCTGCAGTAGTCGGACTCGCGGCATTTTCTAAATAGGCATTTTTTCGTGATGTCATAATACCGATAAAGACCGAGATCCCGATCGCGCCTGAGACAGGTTGAAGTGTATTCATGATGGCTGTTCCATGTGGATACAGGTGCTTCGGTAATTGGTTTAGACCGTTTGTTTGGGCTGGCATCATAATGGCAGATACCGATAACATCAATAGTAAATAACACACGACAATGTAAGGGATGGATGTATCAAGACCGATGCGGCTGTAAGCAAACATCGTTCCGCTTAATACAACTGTCGCTGGGATCATTAGTTTTCGTGGGCCGTATTTATCAAACAGTTTACCCATAATCGGTGACATTAAGCCGTTCAGCAGGGCTCCTGGGAGTAAGATAAGTCCAGCGGTAGCCGCCTGTAAACCGAGAGCTCCTTGCATGTACATAGGTAAGATAATTTCTGATGAAAACATAGACACCATAATGATGACAAACATTGTTAGGCCGAGAGTGAACATCGGATAACGGAATACGCGTACGTCTAAAATTGGTTCCTCTAGCTTCAGTTGACGGAATGTGAACACGATGAGTGAGATCACGCCAACAATAATTGATAGATAAACCTTCGGAGCAAGGAAGCCTGCATCCCCTTCGCCTGCTAGACTAAAGCCTAACACGACACCGCCAAAGCCTACTGTCGATAAGACAATTGAAAGAATATCAAGTTTTGGTTTCGTCACTTCCCCGACGTTTCGCAAGAATTTAAGAGCAAATGCGATTGAGAACAATGAAAATGGGATTACAGTGATAAATAAGTATCTCCATCCTAAATGTTCAACGATGATCCCTGATAGTGTCGGACCAATGGCTGGTGCGAACATAATAACAAGGCCGACTGTTCCCATCACCGCACCGCGTCGTTCCGGTGGGAAGATTAATAGAAATGTGTTAAAGATAATCGGGATCAGCACACCTGTGCCGACTGCTTGTAGCAAGCGTCCTCCAAGTAAAATTGGGAACGTTGGGGCTATTGCACAAATGGCAGTACCAATCGTGAAGATCGTCATTGTCCCTATAAACATTTTTCTTGTTGTGAACGATTGAATTAATAAAGCCGAGATGGGCGTCATAATTCCCATAACAAGCATGAATCCTGTCGCCATCCATTGCACGGTAGGTTCATTTACTGAAAAACGATCCATGAGAGTTGTAAGGGCAATGTTCAATAACGTTTCATTTAATATCGCAAAAAACGCCCCGATGATTAGCGTAATCATCACGGGCATGACTTTAAAGTTCGGATCATTGGCCAGAAACTCATAGCGCTCGTTTTGTTTTGTTTCGTCCATGATGTCGGGTCTCCTTTTTTCTGTGTATTCCAAGTGACTATTGTAATACATCTTTGAAGTTTTGTGTTCCCTAACGCATTCACATTTGTGAAAACTTTACATGATTACGATGTTGTCATCTTCAAACCAACGATCCCAACGACAATCATCGTGATAAATAGAAGTCTTAGCCACTCTCTCGATTCACGGAAGAAGACCATTCCAATCAGTACCGTTCCAACGGACCCAATTCCTGTCCAAATCGCATATGCTGTTCCGATTGGTAGCATCTCGATCGCTTTTGATAATAAATAAAAGTTTATGATTCCAGCAACTACCATCAGGAACACGTAGCCTTTATTCTTAAATCCGTCCGCAAGCTTCAAGAAGGTAACCCCAGAAACTTCTGCCAGTCCTGCTACAATTAACTGAATCCATGCCATTAGTGACTCACCTCACTTGCTTCTGAATCTTCTTTTTCTGTCACTTTAAGTCCTATAATTCCTGTTATGAGAAACAGAATAAAAAAGACTTTCAATACACTAATCAACTGAGGCTCTGTAATGAACTCAATAATTACCGCCCCAACAGTCCCGATCCCTGTAAACACTGCGTATGCTGTCCCGACTGATATGGATTGCATAGCTTTAGATATCAAAAAGAAACTGACCACAATTAATACAATTGTAATCAGGCTCGGGACCATTTGAGTAAACCCTTCTGAGAGTTTCATTGTAAAGACCCATAAAACTTCTATTACTCCGGCTATAAGTATATACGTCCAAGCCATACTTATCCCTCCTCGACTTTAGGAGCGAACGAACGCCATGTCATTTTTTTGACCGCTTCGACCCGTTCGTTAAATTCGTTCTCATCATAATAACTGTACTCTACAAACAATCCATCCACGATGCATAAGATCATGGCGAGTCCAGTATCAAGATCAATATCACTGATTTCCTTCTCCTCAATGGCTACTTGCAGTTCTTTCTCTAACAATGTATTAAATTGTTGCTCATACTCTAGTAATTTCGCCTTTAACCCTTCACGAAATGCTTCAGGTGGAAACAAGGTCATTCGCCTCCACAACGTAGCATTTACATCATTCTCTTTATAAAAGTGCACATGCTGATCTATCATAAAATGAAGCCGCTCACGAAAACTAAGTTGTTGAACCTCTTTCATTCCTTGTGAGAACTTATCAATTTCATCTTGGTAAGCACGATCAATGACAGCCCAGAAAATCTCTTCCTTATTTTTAAAATGGGAATAGATCGAAGCCTTTTTCATTCCTACTTGCTCCGCTAACTCCGAGAGAGCCGTTCCTTCATATCCTTTAGAAGCAAATAGCCTAAGCGATTCTGATAAAATTTTATCTTTACTCACACCCAAGCCTCCTACCTAACGTTCGGTAGGTAAATTGTATATCGTTCTACTATTTTAGGTCAAGTCACTCATTTATGGTTTAGTTTGCCAGAAAAAAGGTAAAGACCTAAAGACACACTATACCAAATAGAACGAGAGTGACACTATGACCGAGATCTTATTAAATCACATTCCTTCTTCATTGCTACATATCTTAACAGCTATGACTCTAACTCATCTATTTTTTTATCGACACACCATGTCTTACAGCCGAAGAATTGCAACCATACTTCTTGGTGGCGGGCTCGTTATGATTATAGATGTGCCGAAATTAATAGGCAATGTGTCTACTCACTCCCTATTTTTACTCCCATTCACAAGCCTTGCATTAGCCCTCTTAACGTACAAACTCTTGCCTTTTACCTTTTTTAGAAGATGGATCGGCATCGCGCTACTATTACTTATTGCAGGGATCGGGATTGATTATTTGGGAAATGGGGCTCATCTTTTCTATCCTATAAACGAACATAACCTAGAGTATTCTCTTATTAAGAGGGACCTTTGGCTTCTAGGAGGCTTACTCTTGATTACGCTTTTCTCCCTGTCGCAAAAGCTTTACGGATGGAAATGGGTTGTAAGCGGTCTATTGATTCTTTGCCTATTACTAGGGTGGAAAGCCTACTCAAAGCAACAACTTCAACAAACTCTTGATCAACAATACTCAGATGAAGAAGTAGTCAGAATTAGGACACAACCTGCTGCTTATGTTGGTTACAAATGGCGTTTTACTGTATACACCTTAAATGATGTGTCATACGGAGAAGCCATTGGTGGAGAAATTACAGAACTACATGAATAAAAAACGAGTATGCTTCCCGTTCGTATCAGGAGTAGACTCGCTTATTTTCTAAGGAAGTTCACACTAAAAAGAAGTCATCCTTTAAAAGGATGACTTCTTTACGTAATCGTCTTATTTAATCACCATAACAGGCGCATCCACTCGCTTCACCACTTTGTGGCTGACGCTGCCAAGGATCATTTCTTGTAGGGCATTGTGACCACGGCTACCGATTACGACGCAATCATAGTCGTTCTCGTTTGCGTAATCTACAATCGTTGGTCCTGGTTCACCGTGGAGAATGTGGGTCTTAAAGGAAACGCCTTCTTGTTCTAAAACCTCTTGAACCGATCTTGTCTTTTCTTTTCTCTTTAGTTCAATTTCATATTCGCTCATATTATGAAGAACGTCTTCTTTTGATTTGTTTCCGTCTACCACATAGACGATCTCAACTGTTCCACCGAACTGTTTGGCTAACGCTGCCGCATGCTTTGTTGAGCGCACAGAATGTTCAGATCCATCTGTTGCTAGTAATATTCGTTTATACATTGCCTTCACCCTTTTACAATCAAGTAGTTTAGTGTGTTTTTTGTATTATTTTCAATCCTAGTCGTAAGGTACCTCAATAATAAACGGGTGAAACATAGACCTGCACTCGTTAGACAAATTCCCTATCTACATGTATAATGTTTCTGTTTCTCAAATTCTGTGAGATAATAGAGTTTTGAAACCTAAGACTTTTGGTAAAGATAAAAATAAGAACACAATTGACTCAAAATTATGATAGTTCGCTTGCTGGTTGTTTACGACCCTCAAATGAACTACTATAGGAATAGCGATTTTTTTAAAAGGAGTTAACTATATATGAAGCAATCCATTTACGGATTAACGTTTGACCAACTGACGGATTGGATTCTGGAACATGGTGAGAAGAAGTTCCGTACGAAACAAGTATGGGACTGGCTTTATCAGAAACGTGTAACGGACTTTTCTCAAATGAAAAACGTCAACCAGTCTTTGATTGATTTGTTAGAATCTCACTTCACACTCGGAACGTTAACAGAAGAGATTAAACAAGAATCACAAGATGGCACCATTAAGTTTCTATTTAAACTAGCTGACGGTAACGTAATTGAAACAGTTCTTATGCGCTTTAACTACGGCCTTTCTGTTTGTGTTACAACCCAGGTTGGTTGTAATATCGGCTGCTCATTCTGCGCAAGCGGAATTTTAAGCAAGAGCCGCGACCTTACAAGCGGTGAGATTGTGGAACAGATCATGCAGGTTCAACACCACTTGGACACTCAAGGTAAAGATGAGCGCGTGAGCCACATTGTCGTTATGGGTATTGGTGAACCATTCGATAACTACGATCACTTAATGGACTTCTTAAGAGTTGTAAACGATCAAAAAGGTCTTTCCATCGGAGCTCGTCACATTACCGTCTCTACAAGTGGAATTGCACCGAAGATGTACGACTTCGCAGACGAAGGCATTCAAGTGAATCTGGCGTTATCCATTCACGCACCGAACAATGATCTTCGCTCTAAGATTATGAAGATCAACAAAGCGTATCCACTAGAGAAGCTTATGCCAGCCATTGACTACTATCTAGAGAAAACGAACCGACGCATTACGTTCGAGTATATCTTACTGAAAGACGTCAATGACCATAAAGAGGAAGCTGAACAGCTGGCTAACTTATTAAAGGATAAACGTCACTTATCTTACGTGAACTTAATTCCTTACAACCCAGTAGCCGACCACCCATATGATCGAAGTGAGAAGGAAGCCATTCTTACGTTCTATCAAACCCTTATGGATCGCGGCATTAAATGTGGTGTCCGTACAGAACACGGAACAGACATTGACGCAGCTTGTGGTCAACTTCGCAGTAAGCAAATTGAGAAAGAAAAAGCACGCAAAAAGAAAAAGCTACAAAACAGCTAAAAACACGAGGCCATGTGCCTCGTGTTTTCATTTGCATTTTTGTTGACGTATGACACCGTGTCATATATAGTAGACCAGGTCGTCATGTGACACGTTGTCATATGTATGCACAAGGAGGAGAAGAATGCCGAAACCAACGTTCTATAATTTGAATGAAGAGAAAAGAGAAAAGCTCATTGAAGCGGCCAAAGAGGAATTCTCCCGCGTTTCTCTTTATGAAGCATCCATATCCAATATTCTTAAGAAAGCTTGCATCCCAAGAGGAAGCTTCTATCAGTATTTCGAAGATAAAGAAGATGCGTTCTTTTACTTATTGAATGAACACGCGAAAGATCAGCACGAGAACTTCTTACAACGTTTAAGAAACAACGAAGGGGACATGTTCAAAGCCATGGCCGATCTGTTCTATTCTGCTTTAATACATTCTCAAGAAGAAGGACAGAATAACTACCTTCGAAATGTACTTTTAAATAAAAACTATAAGATCGAAAAAGAAGTAACTAGGTACATTCGGAAGGGATCAGATGATTCTAGATTTACACAAGTAAGCGAACTCGTAGATATGGATGGCCTGAACATTAAGGACACAGAGCAACTCTACCATGTCTTTGAAATTGTCATTGCGATTACGTTCCATAACCTCGTCCAGTGCCTCTCAAATGACTACACGATTGATGAGGCGATGCTTAAGTACAAGAAAGAAATGAACATTATTCAAACAGGACTTCATTAGAAGACTTCAACGAATCACTAAGAAAAAGAAAGAAGGGAACATTGTGGTTAACACACAAGACACAGCACAAAAAGAAGAACCGATTAATAAAGTCCCCCTTATTATTGTGCTTTTATCGGGCGCATTTGCAGCCATTTTAAATCAAACCCTACTTGCAACCGCCCTGCCAAATATCATGGCAGATCTGGATCTAGATGCGAGTACGGCCCAGTGGCTAACGACGATCTTCATGCTCGTAAACGGCGTAATGATACCGATCACCGCCTTTTTAATTGGGCGCTTCACAACGAGGGGATTGTTTTTAACGGCTATGGGACTGTTCGCACTTGGAACCCTCATTTGCGCCATTGCCCCTAATTTCCCACTCTTAATGGTGGGGCGCATCCTACAAGCATCTGGTGCCGGTATTATTATGCCGCTTATGCAGACGATTTTATTTATGATATTCCCGGTTGAAAAACGCGGTGCTGCAATGGGAATGTTCGGTCTCGTTATTTCATTCGCTCCTGCGATTGGCCCGACACTATCCGGTTACCTTGTCGACCAATTCCCATGGAGAAGCTTATTCTACGTGATCTTACCAATCGTTATTTTGGACTTTATCATAGCGTACTTTATTCTTAAAAATGTAACAAAACAAACATTCCCGAAACTCGATATCTTATCTATTATTCTGTCTACAATCGGGTTCGGAGGCATTCTTTACGGCTTTAGTGTAGCTGGTTCTGAAGGCTGGAGTAGTGATCAAGTCTATCTTTCTATTATTGTGGGCGCCTTATCCCTAACGTGGTTCATCCTTCGTCAAGGACGTTTGCGCGAGCCCATTTTAGAATTTAAGGTCTTTAGCTACAAAACCTTTACGCTAACAACCGTCTTAGGCATGGTTGTGTTTATCGCGATGATTGGCGCATCCACCGTTCTGCCTTTATATATGCAAAACATGCTTGGCTTTACTGCATTTGAGTCTGGCTTAATGTTGTTACCAGGCGCCCTTATTATGGGCTTTAGTAACCCCATAACAGGTCGCTTATTCGACAAATTCGGTGCGAAGTGGCTTGCTATTATAGGTTTACTGATCCTTGTTGTAACAACATTTATGTTTACAAACTTAACCGCACAGACCTCATTTATGTACCTGACGATTGTCAATGCGTTCCGCATGCTTAGTGTAGCGATGGTCATGATGCCGGTGACAACAGCTGGAATTAACCAACTGCCTGAACACCTGATCTCGCACGGAACGGCCATGAATAACACCATGCGCCAAGTATCTGGTGCTGTTGGTACAGCTCTCCTTGTAACCGTAATGAGTACAGCAGCTCGCCCAGGTAATGGGGTTGAAGGTCTCGTTCACGGCGTAAACGTCTCCTTCATTGTTGCTGGTATTTCGGCTATTGTTGGGTTGGGATTGTCGTTCTTTATTAAAAGACCGAAAGCATTAGCAACTTCATAAGGGTTATGTAGGAAAGCGTGAATTGTCTTGTTGGAGGCAATTTGCGCTTTTTTGTTTTTTGGGGCGTTGCTTTGGGATGGGCGTTCTGATGCTTTTGGGGCTCGTCTTGACACTTGGTGAGGGCGTCTCGACTCTTCGAGCGCGCGTCCGGACTCTTGGCCTGCGCGTCACGTCACTTCCGGCGCCCGTCCCGACACTTGGCGCGCGCGTCTCGACCCTTCGGGCGCTCGTCCGGACTCTTGGCCTGGGCGTCTCGACTCTTCGGGCGCGTGTCTCGACTCTTGGCCTGGGCATCCCGACACTTCCGGCGCGCGTCCCGACTCTTCGCCCGCCAGTCCTGACGCTTGTCCAGCGCTTCCCGACACTTTCCCAATAAGCGAAATCCCGTCTCCTTCTATCATAGGTGGCACATTTTCTCGAGTAGATATTTAAAGCAAATCTGATATAGCCGCAACAGAACAAACCATCGCTACGACAATCTGTACATATCCCGCCCAACCTTTATTACCTTCTTTTATTAATTCAATTCCATTTAGTAAGAAGACAACCGATAAATAGAAGAATAAAGCATAGTCAGGTGCATGGATGTTTTCAATAAAAATATGATAGATAACAAGACTAAGAGATATAATTGCTAACATGATATTTACTTTCTTCAATATTTTCAAAAGCTAGTCCTCCTCTATTTAACCTTTTGTTGTTTCTAACTTTTTATAGTTTCCATAGCTTTTTCTAATCTTGTAGTCATTCATACGAGAGCAAAAGGTAAAACGTTCCATATTATCTAAAAAAGGTGCCACTCGCTTATACGAGTGGCACCTAATATATCATTAAAATAAAAACATCCCAGCAATACTAGCAGAAAGCAAGTTTGCAAGTGTTGCGGCAATTACTGCACGGAGTCCTAAATTCGCTACGTCTTTACGACGATCTGGAGCCATGCCGCCTAAGGCACCGATTTGTACTCCGATACCAGAAAGACTCCCGAACCCTGTAAGGGCGAAAGTGGTTACGACTTCAGCTTTTTTACTTAGCTCATCTTTCACTTCTCCTAAACCAGAGAAGGCAACAAACTCATTTGTTACGATCTTTTGGCCAATGAAACTAGCAGAACGAACGGCTTCATCCCATGGAACGCCGATAACAAAGGCGAGCGGCGCAAGCAAGTAACCAAGTATCTTTTCAAGCGTAATCGCTACGTCAAATAAGTTACCAACCCAGCCAATGATGCCATTTAGTAAAGCTAATAAAGCGATAAATGATAGCAAGATCGCACCAATGTTCACAGCTAACTTAAGCCCAGTCACAGCACCACCTGCAATTGCGTCAAAGACGTTCGTCGTGTCACTTTCTTCAGGAGCAACGTCCTCAATCACTTCATGATGAGGCTCTACTTCTGGCACAAATAGCTTCGCGAGCACTAGCGCTGCTGGTGCAGCCATGAAGGATGCGGCTAGAAGATACTCTACTTCAATGCCTAAAAGCGTATACCCAACTAGCGTTGAACCTGCAATAGAGGTGAAACCTCCTGTCATGACGGCGAAAAGCTCAGATTTTGTAATACGGGAGATGAATGGACGAATGAGAAGTGGTGCCTCTGTTTGCCCAACGAAAATGTTTCCTGCCGCGTTGATGCTTTCGACCTTCGTTGTCCCTAACACTTTTGACAAAAGACCACCGATTAACATGATGACCTTTTGCATAATGCCTAAATGATACAATACGGCAATGAGTGAACTGAAGAAGATGATGGTAGGTAGTACTTGAAACGCAAACATCATCCCCATATTTTCATGATTAATGAGCGGACCGTACAAGAATTCAATTCCCTCTGTTGTATAGCCAATTAAGTTATTGACACTTTGGGACATATACTGTAATATATTCTGTCCCCAAGTTGTTACAAATACAAGAAAGGCGAATGTAATTTGAATCGCTAGCCCACCAGCTACGGTTCTCCAATTAATCGCCTTTCGGTTTGTTGAAAATATAATTGCAATTAAGAAGATGGTAAACATACCACCTAATCCCCAAAGTATGTTGCTCATGATGTTTTTTCCCTCTCTCTAATTCTGCTGTTCTTTTAGAAATCCATTTTTGAATCACATTTAAACAAAATACCACCATCCGAATTAGATTTCAAACCCTTTTTCTACAGCGCAATCGCTTACAACTCCTTGAAACCCTTACCTGTAGGCATTATTTTTTATTGATAGATCCATATTTTAAAATAGGTGAACTAGTGAAACGAGTCGAATCATTTATTCGTATAGGAATTGAAGGGGTGTGAATGTATATGGCCAGAAAAGGAAAAGATACATTTATAGGTGTCGGAACCGCAATAGGTGTTGCACTTGGAGTCGCATTCAATAATGTAGCCCTCGGTATTGCTCTTGGAGTTTCCATTGGAGCCGGCATAGATTGGTTTAGAAAGAAGAAAAAATAAATATATATCAAAAAAAAGAGACATTACGCCGATATAGGCATAGTGTCTCTTAGACTTATCTTAATGATCTAACTGTTGCAGATCCTTAGACGGTCTTCCGAAAGCGAAAATCTTGATCGAAATAGGCGTCTACAACATCCATCTCAGAATAAGGGACGCGCTCATCGCCTATAATTTGATAGCCTCCAAAGCCGATCCCTGTTAACAGTACAAGGTCTCCTGGTTCAGCTAAATCAAATGCGTAGTGAATGGCATCTTCACGGTGTAATTGAGAATGAATATGTGGAGAGTTAGGCGTATTAAACCCTTTTAATACATCGTTTACCACTTCCTGACGATCAGCATGGCCAGGCTGGTCCACACTTACGACAATCTCATCACCAATGCCCTCAGCAACTTCTGCCATCAATGGGCGTTTCTTCGGATCTCTGAGTCCGACACCTGTAATCATGACAATCAATCTGCGATGCGGTACTTGCTTAACTGTGTTTAAAACAGTCGCCAACGCATCAGGTGTGTGCGCGTAATCTAATACGATCTGGAACGGTGCTTCATTATCAACAAGCTGATAGCGACCTTCAGGACATGTAATGCCCCAAACAACTGATAATACATCGTGAAGTGAATGGCCCATTTGATAACAAGTTGCAATCGCAGCAAGCAAATTAGATATATTATATTCACCAAAAACAGGTGCATCCACACGGTAATGAAGATCATTAAAGATCAGTGTGAAGGATGTCCCTTCTATAGTCGTTCGGATATTATCAGCACGGAAATCGGCTGATTCATGCGTTCCGTAGGTCATTAGAGAACCGTCAAACCGCTTGATAATGTCAGGCGACATGACAGGGTCATCCAGATTGACAACCGCCCTTTTCGCTTGATCAAACAACTTCAACTTAGCTTCTTTGTAGGCTTCCATTGTGCCATGAAACTCTAAATGTTCAGGAGTTAAATTCGTATGAACCGCTACATTAAAATCAATACCAGCCAAACGCTTCTGTTCAATGGCAATGGAAGTGGATTCAATAACAGCCGCTTTCAAATCGCGTTGTTTAAAATAATCTAAGACACGATGAATATCCGGGGCTTCAGGTGTCGTAGGGACCGTTTGTTTAAAATCAGTCTTTCGTTCTTCATCCCAAATCCCAGCAGTCCCAAGACACCCTGTACGGCAGGATAAATCATTGAGGAGAGAATGAATAAAGGTAGAGACTGTCGTCTTCCCATTTGTTCCTGTTACGCCAATGGTATACAAAGATTCTGATGGAGATCCGAATATTAGAGAGGAAACTTGGGCCAAGGCTAATCGACTATCTTCCACGTGGATAAAACTAACTTCAGGAAACTGTTTTGAATATGTACGAAGTGGTTCAGACTCTGTACCAATAATCGTTGTGGCTCCGTTATCTATGGCTTGTTCTATATAAAGGTGGCCATTATGATGCTCACCGGTAATACACACAAATGCGTCATGCTTACTAATTTCACGCGAATCATAGGTAACAGAGGAAATGACCTGGGATTCAGGGCCCCAAACGCTTCCATTGATTAGGTCCTTCATCAGGTATTCATTACTGTTCATGTCATCATCCTTTTACAATTATTTACTTCATCGTGCTAAAGTGTTGATTCTTCTTTCCCATTCCCCCGTAAAATCTTAGGTAAACATTTCTAAGCATACTCATGTGTAAAAGACGTTTACTTTTATGCATTAAGTGGAAAATAATAGGCTGTTATCTAAAAACCATAAAAAAGTCCGCCCCCCAATCAGGGGACGGACGTGTTCATTTTATAGAACCCTTGTCTATGTAGTTTTTTAAGAATACTGAGGTTCTTCCCTAGCAGTATAAGTCCAAATCGCAAGAGCAATGAAACCAAGCAGAATATACACATCAGCTATATTAAAAATCCCTGACCGTCCCTCAATATGAATAAAGTCGATGACATGACCCAGGAATAGTCGATCGATAAAATTCCCAAGACCTCCACTTAACACCAATATAAAGGCCAGATCTCTGAGGTTCCTCTTTGAATCAATAGGGACACTCCACCAAATAAAGATCCAACTTAATATGATGCTCTGGAGGGGAATAATGACCCAAGAAACCGAACTGAGTCGCCCTCCCGTAATCCCTTCGTTATAAAGAAGATTCCATTCCAACCATCCAGGAATGACCTGAATCACTTCATCCAGATCCATCTGCGCATCCATCCACCGCTTGATCACCAAATCAATCATTACAAGAATAACCACAATAAACAATCGCTTCACTACTTCTTATCTCCCTCTCTTACACTTCACCATACGAAAGCGTGCCAGACACGCATCAATGCTTTAGATCAGTGAAGGGTGTCTGGCACGCGTCTATACTTTACATCATTAAAGCGGTGGAATTCAAGGGTGGTATATGTTTTGTCAGGGTGTCTCTTCAATATAAGGTACGGCTTGATCGGTCAGGGCGAATCCTTTTTGTAACTTTTTCAGAAAGCCTTGTTTCTCTAAAGATTTCAGGGCCTTCATCGCGTCCTTCTCCTGCCAATCCTCCATAGCCCCAAACTGAATGGCCTTGTCCAACTGTTCAGTACGGATTTTATTGGTCGCTTTACCCACGAGAACCTGGGTAATGGTATGAGCCGGATAAACGCCGCTGGTATCATGTACGAATTGAAGCACTTGTTCAACTTCGCCCCAGTAGAAGGTTTGTTTGTTCACTTTCGTAAATTCTTCTTCTCGTGTCATCGCATTTCCCTCAAGGTAGGATACTAACTCCATTTTCAGGTGATTGAGCTCGTTTGAAACGTCTTGATTAAGAAGTTCCTCCCACTCTTCAACCCGCTTTAGCATCGAGACATTTGGGAGTTCCACATAGGACGGCCACACAAGTGGTGATGGGTGTTCGACTTCAGGCAGGTCCATTGCCTCTATGGCTTGAAACAAATCAATCCACTTACTTGTTGGTTGATTCTCTTTATGCTTAGGTAAAGCTTGAATCTTGCCAAGCAGACTTTGGATCTCTTTCCATTCCTGCTCATAGTGAGAGGACTTTTGTTGAATGGCATCAAGGCGTTTAATTTTATCCAGGACGCCTTCGTTTTTCTCCGCTATTTCGTTAAATTGACGTTCAATCGTGTGAATGCGTTTCTTCGCTTTCTCAATGTCAAATTCCTCTTCCAGACGTAAAGCATCATCTTTCATAAACACGCTGTAATCACATATCTCACAGTGCAGTTCAAGCTCTTCTTGTCCTGAATACACATACATCTCTTTCTCGTGCTCACATGCGTCTCCTTCTGACCAAAGCCAATCAGTGGGAATCGATCGAAATGGCCTCATCACAATCTCGACCCGGTGGCGCCAATAAGAAAGATCTTCGGGGTACTTTAGCTGAGATAATAGATTAGAGCGATTCATCCTCTCCACTGCCTGAAGCTCCTCCCTTTTGGTGTGGGCAAATTGCACAAGAGGATGGTGTTCAAAACGCTTCTCTAATGCACGAATCCACTCGACACGTGAGGTCTGATGTATAGAAGCACAATACATGTATTGCTGAATCAAGGACTGGAGCTGCTTTTCTAACTGCTCATTCGACATCATTGATATCTTTGTCTCAAATAAGTATTCCTTATGAATGGGAATGCCGTGCTCACTATCGAATGCCTTATACAGAAACACTTCAGGCTTCACTAAGCCACTATGATAGAGCTCCCCTTCTTTATCTAGCAGGACAGGCAATAGACTCTGCCCCTCTAATTGTAAAAATTGTTGCAAAGCAGCGACCTCTTCAGAAGTGCGTTCCCTCACTAGTCTTTCTATAATCGTGTGAATACGGGATAGAGATTCTTTTCGAACTTTGTTCGGAATTGAACGCACTCCCTTGTTCTTCTTTCCACCTGGATAGAACACCAGATAAGGGAAATCATTGTGTATATAAGCAAGGTCTCGTAAAGCCATCGTGTCATCACCCAACTCGTCAGTTTAGTCTATCGCCATTACAGGTCGATGATTACAGTACACTTTACAATAAACGAGAGTTTCGCAAAAGGTTCAATCCTCTATTTAAGAATCATCCCCTCACTCGCTTATAAATCCATAGGAGACAACGTTCTCCCCGTCTCCAAATACGTCTTCAAGTTACTCACAATCGCAGGCCATCCGTTATTCAACCCATAAAACGTGTCTTCCTCTTCGCTTAAATCCGTGCTTAAAAGGTTTTCGTGAAGAAGCGTTAGTTTCACCGCTTCACCGACCTCTTTTATTTTAAAAGTGACAACGAGGGGCTTCTCTCTTACTTGATCATCAACATGTTTCCATGTAAAGGAAAGCTTTTCATAAGGTACAGCTGTTAAAATCTCTCCCTCCACATCAAGCTCGCCATCTCCTCTGAAATAGGATATGGATGAGCCTTCTTGCCAATCAGACTGTACTTCGCATCCGAAGAAATATTGCTTCGTATGTTTTGCTTCGGTTAACGCTTCCCACACTTTTTCTTTAGTGGATAAGATATATGTAGTATAGATAAAAGAATCGCTTTTCATAGAAATCCTCCTTATGGTTTTTGCTGGCTTGAGTAACCAAGCACCTTAAATTCCTATTTCAATAAAGAGCGCCTTTTTTCCTCTTTTGTCCTAGAACCTATCCTTAAAAAGATAGTAAAAAGCTAATACAACGATGGTCTAGTTGTATTAGCTTTAGCGAAACTGAGTCTATTCCCGCTTCGAATTTTTCCCTTTTCCAGAAGAATCAATCTTCCCAATTCCTAGCTCTTTCCCTTCCTGATAAACTGTCTTGACAAAACTAAACGACATTAACAACATAATAACCGAAAACGGTAACGCCGCAATAATCATTGTGTTTTGCAAGGCTTGTAGCCCTCCTGTATATAGAAGCGCTAAAGCTGTAACAGATAATAGGACACCCCATGTTAGTTTGACGAACTGGCTCGGATCGCCTTTCCCACCTGTAGTCATCAGTCCTAAAACAAATGTTCCAGAGTCAGCTGATGTGATAAAGAATGTGCTAATTAAAAGAATGGCTACGATGGATGCCACCATACTTAATGGGTAATTCGCAAATACTCCGAATAATGACTTCTCTGTAGCAAGCTCTGAAATGACCGCCATTCCGTTATGTTCTAGAGAAATCGCAGTACCGCCAAATGTAGCAAACCATAAGAATCCAATTACAGAAGGAAGCAAAAGGACAAAGAAAACAAACTCACGAATACTTCGCCCTCTCGATACCCGTGCTATAAAAATGCCTACAAACGGTGACCAGGCAATCCACCACGCCCAGTAAAAGATTGTCCACGAATTGATCCACCCTCTGATCTCTTCATCAAGTGGCGCAATGCGGAAGCTCATTTGAGGCAGATTCTGAATGTAGGCACCTAATGAATTCGTAAACAAATTCAATTGGAAAAGCGTTGGACCTAGTATAAACATCATCAGGAAAAGTACGGCTGCCAAAATCATGTTGGCATTACTTAAATATTTGATACCTTTCCCTAGCCCTGACCACGCTGAAATCATAAACAAAACGGTCACTATTGCAATAATAATCAGTTGCACCCAGAAGTTGCTTGGAATATCAAAAAGGTACGACAACCCTCCATTGATTTGCACAGCTCCGAACCCAAGGGTAGTGGCAACACCAATTACCGTCGCAATTACAGAAAAGATATCAATCAATCGCCCTGTATTTCCATTTGCTTTATCTCCAATAATCGGTTGTAACGTAGCACTAATTAAGCCAGGTGTTCCTCTTCTGAAACTAAAGTAAGCTAATACTAATGCGACAATGCCATAAATGGCCCAAGCATGAATACCCCAGTGGAAGTAAGTAAATCTCATCGCATCTTTGATGGCCTGATCTGTACCTACTTCCCCCGTAGGTGAATTGACTGCATAATGACTGATCGGCTCAGCTGTTCCCCAGAAAACAAGACCGATCCCCATCCCTGCACTAAAGAGCATCGCGACCCAAGTTGGCCTTGTGAATTCAGGTTTTTCATCTTGCTTACCAAGACGAATTTTCCCAAGTGGTGTAATTAAGAACACTAAAGCCACGATCGTGAATAAGGTTACAACAATTAAATAATACCACCCTAAACGATTGGCAATGAATGATTGCACGTTTGATGTCACCGTTTCCAACCAGTCAGGCACTACAATCCCAACAAGAGATAAGAGGATCATAACAGCAGCTGATATTTTAAATACGGGATTTAATTTTTGAAGCATGTTGCGAACAACTCCTTTCAGAAGCACAGTAAATTCCTTTATTAGATAAGGCTTATTCTCTTCTATTGGAGTCGGTATTATTCAGCTATATAACTAGAAGGGAGGATTGAATAAAAAGGAAAAGATGGAACTTTTTTTGCGATAATACGTAGAGAATAAAAGGGAAAATACACATAGTTTGGAAAGATCATAAAGAGGAGGATTATATGTCGATTTGGTTATATGCAGCGGTGTACTACATACTTCCGATTGCTTTACTTATCAGGCTGTGGAAAGGGGATCTAAAGAGCCGTCTACTTGGGGCGCTTGAAATTGGGCTTACATTCAGCTTTTTTGCGTATCTCTTTGTTGTCATTCCATGGCACGTGTATTCACATTACATCCGGTTTCTGTGGGTGCTTTTGTTACTGCCTGTTCTCTTTATAGCTATAAAGAGATTGAAGCCACTGCCTCTAAAGCAACCGAAAGGAGAACGAAGTGGAATGTTCTCGAACTTGCTCAGCTTTGCGGTGATGATTTTCTTCACTTTTATGGCAGTTAGCGGACTTACGGGCTACTCTCCCTCGAATGACGAGGCTATTGAATTGGCATTCCCGCTAAAAGACGGTGTTTACGCAACGGGGCAAGGTGGTGGAACTTCAATTATAAATTACCATAACGAACACAAACCACAGCAGTATGCAATTGATATTCTCGAACTGAATGGTGCGGGGCTGCGAGCGAAAGGACTGACTCCATCTGAATTAGAAGCTTTTGAAATCTACAACGCCTCCCTTTACAGCCCGTGTTCAGGTGAGGTCATCCAGGCGGTCGATCAATATGAAGACATCCCCCCACTTGAAAGCCCTGAAAAGGTTGAAGATGCAAGAGGAAACCACGTTACTCTTCGCTGTCAGAGTGCAGATGTAATTCTGGCTCATATGAAGCCTGGGTCGGTGCAAGTGACAGAAGGCCAGACCGTAAAAACAGGTGACCTGCTTGGACTTGTTGGCAATACAGGAAACACAACAGAACCTCACCTTCATATTCACGCAGAACGAGATGGCGCCGGGTTACCGATCACATTTGATGACCGTTTCTTAAAGCGGAATAGTTTAGTGTTTCAATGATAGATACCTCAACACGAATCATTTTTCACGTCAAAGAATCCCTGCCTAACAAAGAGCAGGGATTCTTTTCATTGTAACCAAGAGATCATCACCCCAAATAATAGTATGCGATTTCATTAATGTGGAAAATATATGATTTATTTTCCTTTTTGTGTGATATAGTCCATGTATAGAGAATTTTTTTATAAAAGGGGAATGCTACATGACGATTCGTACAGAAAGAGAACAAACGATTTTCCCGCATACAGGCAACCGCATTGTGTCGGAAGACCGTGTTATGCCCATCATTTCCAGATACAATGAACCACTAGTCGTTGTTCTGGATAACGTGGCAAGTGACGAGGAGTGCGATGGATTAATCGCGTTAAGCCAAGATCGATTGCGTCGCTCTAAAATTGGACAATCACGAGAAACGAATGACATGAGAACAAGCAGTGGCATGTTCTTTGAAGAAAATGAGAATTCACTTGTAGAACGCATTGAAAGACGACTCTCTACCATAATGAATATCCCTACCCAACACGCAGATGGTCTCCAAATCTTACACTACCAACCTGGACAAGAATATAAAGCGCATCATGATTTCTTCAAGCAATCTGATAACAATCGTATCTCTACTCTTGTATTATATTTGAATGATGTCGAAGAAGGCGGAGAAACCTTATTCCCAGAGCTCGGTTTATCCGTTACGCCTAAGAAAGGAATGGCTGTTTATTTTGAGTACTTTTATCAAGATATGGAGCTAAACAACCAGACGCTTCATAGCGGAAACCCTGTTGTGAAAGGTGAGAAATGGATTGCTACGCAGTGGATGCGGCGGAAGCCAATTCGTTAAAAGAGTCATTGAAAGCGATTACCAAATCAAAATAAAACGGACATGAGACGCATTGCCTCATGTCCGCTTATTTATTATTGGAAACTCGCTTGAATCTCCTTCATCTTCTCTACAACAAGGGGGTAAAAGTTACGTTTGGCATGTGACGTAGAATTCCCACCAAAGAACCCCGTACCTGGACACGATTTAACTGCATGACCTTCCCCGTGATCCAACACTCGCTCCCCTGTATTTATATCCCACCAATGGTGATACGTAATACTGTCTACTGATGGAGTTAGGCCATACTTCAACATAAGTAGGGCTGTGACGGTAATAAGCGTTTCACGTTGTTCCGCCGTCATTTCATTGTCGCCCTTGTCAAAACTCCCCACATTCTCGATTGCTAAAGCATTCTGTTCGATCCTTTTCATAGCCGCTTCATTTTGTAATCCAAACGAACCTTCTGGAGGGTTATTAAAAGACCGGCCTACAGCTACCGTACCATCAGGAAAAGTCGTTAACTGTTGACTAATATCACTCCAGTCCATCCCGTTTACGTGATAATCCTTCATCCCTTTAAGTAAAGCAAAATGGTTAGACCCATTGAAACTTTTGTAGTTAGGCTGATAAGTATGGTGCTGTTGAATCGTTTTTACATATCGGCTGAATTGATGGTTAAGAATCCAATCCCTAAATTCCTCTCTCGTCATCAGAACAAATTGCCCGTCCATTCTAAGTTTCTTTGGAGGGATTTTTATCGTTTGGCCCACGTAGAGCATATTGGACCCGAGTCCATTGACCTCTTTAATTGAAGATACGGTTGAATTAAACGATTGAGACAGGACCCACAATGTATCGCCTGACTTCACCTCATAATCAATCGGTACTCTTAACTTCTGGCCCACCAATATCAGATTAGATTGTAATCCATTGATTCGCTTTAAATCAGATACAGTGGTTTCATAGGTAGCGGCGATCTTCCACAACGCATCACCTGGCTTGACCTCATAGATGTTTCTCGGGTTATTCATAGCATGCGCTGGGGATAAAGGTAGCTGTAATAATACAAACAAACTAATAAAAGCGATGAGGATGTTTTTCATGATTCGCTTCCTTTCCAAGAATCAGTACTTTTACGTAAAACTGCTTTTCTTAGTTTGTAGATCATTTTTGAGATTATACGGGGGTTTAATGTTACGTAGTAAGCTGACGATAATCGCTATACAACCCACACCAACCATATGAATATAAAAAATCGGCAGCTTAAATGTTCAAGCTGCTGATTAAAGACTCTCGTTTTCTACCTTAGGTGTATGCTTAGAGAAGAACTCTTCTTTTAATATAGAGTATATCTTTAAATCGTGATGCTTTCCCTTTACCAACATACTTTTTCGAAGGATTCCTTCAAAAGACATCCCCGCTTTTTCCATAACACATTCTGAACCTCTATTCTCTACTAAACACCTTGCTTGAATACGAACTAAATTCATATGGGTAAAGCCAAACTTAATCAATTCATTTACGGCTTCTGTTGTAATGCCTTTCCCCCAATAATCTTGGGAAATGGCAAATCCAACCTCAGCCACATGATGATTAACTTCCCACGAGACAAAGTCAATTGTTCCTATAAATTTCCCGTTCGATTTATACTCGATCCCCCAGGGAGAAAGATCTTTATCCTCGTATTGGGAAAGGGCATATTTAATAAATTCCTTTGTGTCAGATAAAGACCTATGCGCCTCCCACGTAACATATTTCGTTACTTCTTCATTAGAAACATACTCATACATATCATCTAAATCTTCTGATGTAATTCTTCTTAATAGAAGACGATCTGTTTCTAATGTGGGTAAGTTACCGTATATATCTTCAATCTCCAAAAAATCACCCCCACCAGTAATTTATTCACAAGATAGATAAGATTTTCGCTAAATACAGAAAAAGGGGATCCTTTTTAAAATGGAGGCTACTCTTTATGTAATATAGGTAAGGCTCTATTGGGTATAAATGGTATAATGTAACATAGGAATTACCTTAAAAGGAGATTGGTAATATGAAGATGTTTGTGATGATTGGCACACTTCTCTTTATTTTGTCGGGATGCCAATTAAATGAGAACAATCCAGGCTTTGAATCGTCTGAAAACACAGGTCAAACCAACGCCCCTGAATATGTTCAATCACCAGAAGATATAGTCGACATGCATGGAGACATTACAAACGTAGATATGTTCTATGCCTTTCTAGAGAGAGTGGACCAAGGTATAGAAGATGAAATAAGAGTGGTAACATATACAACCGAAGGAGACCCTATGCTACATGACCTTAAGTATGATGGGGAAGTCATCCACTCCACAATAGATACGAGGAGAGATTCATTTGGTGCTGGGAATGTAAATAAGGCAACATGCGAATCAATCAAAATGGATAAGAGTGAAGAAAGAACAAGTTACGAGTTATCAGGGTGCGATCAAACTAATAGGGATCCTAGAATTTTAGTAATTAAATAACGGTAGAGAGGGGAGTGTTTTAGCACTTTCTTTAATACCTTCTTCGATTTACGTCATACCCCTTTTGTTTAAAAAGATAGATTTAGTCATTTACAATGATGGATTGTATTTCTTCGTTCCCAATTACTTCACTACCATCTGAATATCCCTTCAGCAATTGCACCCTTTTATTATATGACGTTATCTTCACCCTTCAGCCTTCTAACTTCTTTTTCTAAGTAATCAAGCCTTTTATGAACCCTGTAAAATATCGGAAGATATGCAATCATAACAATAAGTAGCCAACCCATAAAAAAGTAACCCCATTTATAAATTATTTTTTGATTTTTTCATCTTTTCTAATCAGCCTTTTTAAGGAAGAGTGATTTTCAAAATATCTTAATCTTTAGCATTCGACCTTTCCTCCACCACTTTTTAACAACACCGCTCCCATTAGCACAAAGAGTGATTATTGTTATTGGACAATCATTTAATAAGTATTAAATGGATTAGTGTTTAGTTTTTGCAAAATAGTTATACAAACTAACTAATCCTAAGACAATTAGAACCGTCATAGCGACACCATAATAAATCGACTTAAACGTGTAGCTAAGCGAATTCATACTACTGACCATCGCAGAACCTAAAACAAAAAATAATACCACTACCAGCAGCAATCGATCTTTCATATATTTCTATCCTCCATAAAAACCGAGATTTGACCATTCCCATTAAACCGAGCTGTCTGTTTCATTTCCATGGTTCATATGATAAAGCGCACTTTGGGCATAAATTTCCTCTGAAAAACTACCATTTTTAACTCCATCATCTTCATCTCCATTAATACTATTCTTTTTAGCAATAAAATCAATGATCGCTCCGAACGAGAGAAGACATAATATTCCAATCAACCAGACAATAGTTTTCCCCCTAGCTATACACAAACTCTTCTCGATAAACAGTTTACCATTTATAACCAAAGCATACCAACTAGCTTCTTAGAACCATAGGGACAGATACCTTGTTGCCCCCTTCCCACAAAAAAAGACAAGCCCTATAAGGACTTGTCCTCTCCATCTTACTTCCTCTGAATCCCAATCGTTCTACCAGCTTGCTTCGGTCGTTCAAGCTGTTCATCATTTTCTAACATAACGGCTAACTTATCCGCTACCTCACCTGGGAATGCGGCACCTCGGCCTTCTTTTCGATCAATGCCCATCAGCATTTCCTCTAAGGTTGCGACAGCTTCGCCTTGTTCATTCACCATCGTTAAGAACAAATGAACGCGCTTCGCGTCTACATCAAGGATCTGTCCTTTAATTGTAAAAGTGTCCCCTTCATGCAACTCTTGCAGGTAGCAAATGTGCGTCTCAAGAGTATAGACGGTATAGTCATACACCTCACGAGTACGCTCATCGAGACCAATATGGTCAATAAAAGCGTCCGTTGCTTGGCTGAACGCTTTATTGTACTCCGCGTCATTCATATGACCGTTATAATCAACCCATTCACGGAGTACGGTGCCCTTATAAGAAAAGGATTGTTCCATTTTAGACTCTCCTTTACACATGAGTTTTCGTCGTTTCTTGTGGCCAGTATTCCTGCACAAGGTCGTACAACTTAATTAAAAATTCGTTGCGGTTCTGGTCAAGTTCTGCCATCGTCATGCCGCTTGATTGTTCCTCGCAACCAGAAACGACTTTTTCATACAGTTCATCTGTAAGTTCTGGTGCTTCTAGCTTCGTCCATGGCTTTTTAAGTGCTGGGCCGAACTGCTTCAGCATGTGGCGCATTCCGCCTTCGCCTCCAGCTAAGTGGAACGTTAAGAAAGGTCCGTACTGCGCGTAGCGAAGACCTGCTCCGTGTGTGAACGCTTTGTCTACTTCTTCTGTTGTGGCAATGCCTTCATTGACAATATGAAGAGACTCGCGCCAGATCGCTTCTAGTAAACGGTCTGCAATGTGGCCTTCAATTTCATGGCGAACAATCAGTACGCTCATGTTAATGCCTTCATAGAATGCTTTCGCTTTTGCAACGAATGCCTTCGTCGTCTTCTTCCCTGGCACAACTTCAACAAGTGGCAAGATATAAACCGGATGGAACGGGTGAGCAACAACAACACGCTCCGGGTGCTCTAAGTTCGCCTGAAGTTCTGATGGCATAATCCCAGACGTACTAGATCCGATTAAGGCATCAGATTTCGCATATTTATCGATATTTTGTAGAACCGTTTGCTTCAATTCCTCGATTTCAGGTACGTTTTCTTGAATGAAGTCCGCATCTTTCACCGCTTCAGCAAGATCTGCTTCAAACGTTAGACGGTCCTTCGAAGCTCCTTCGGCTAAGCCTAGCGCTTCAACATGAGGCCAAGCATGGTCAACCGCACGGCGCATGCGCTCTTCTGCTCCTTCTGCTGGGTCTGTTGCAACAACGTCATACCCTTGAGCGAGCATGCGTGCAATCCATCCGTTTCCGATAACTCCTGTTCCGACTACTGCAATTTTTGTCATAATTACTTCCCTCCATGTGGATTTCGTAGATTAAGATATTGGCGTGCTTCTTGTGGTGTCATTGGCTCTAAATCTAGTCCACCAAGCATGTTCACAGCTTTCTCAACAAGCTGTTCGTTCGTTGCTGGTACACCTTTTGACAGATAAATGTTGTCCTCTAGTCCAACGCGGATGTTTCCACCTAGCTGAGCTGTTTGAGAAGCGATTGGCATTTGCATACGTCCAATTCCAAATGCCGACCAGTGCGCATTGTCCGGAATGCGATTCTTCATATAAAGCATTGTCTCAGCATCCGCTGCAGCGCCCCAAGGAATGCCTAAGCAGAATTGATACATCGGATCGCCGTCGATAAGCCCTTCTTTCACCAACTGATTGGCAAAACGGATATGGCCGGTATCGAAGCACTCAAGCTCTGGCTTTACTCCACTCTCTTGAATCATCTTCGCCTGATCGCGCAGCCAATCGGTCGGGCTCATGTAGATCATGTTGCCGAAGTTCGTGCTTCCGCAATCCAGTGTACACATTTCAGGAAGCAATTCGCCTACCGGTTCATGACGCTCCGCTGGCGTTTGAATATCCGTGCCATTACCACCAGCAGCTGGCGTTTGTAAGCTCGGGATAAAATCTCCCCCGCCGCCTGATGTGATATTAATGATGACATCTGTTTCAGACTCACGAATGCGGTCAACAATTTCACGGTAGTGCTCCACATCGTGGCTGATGCCTCCTGTTTTCGGATCACGAGCGTGAACGTGGGCAACCGTCGCCCCGGCCTTTGCTGACTCAATAGCTGACTCTGCGATTTCCTTTGGTGTTACAGGAACGTTAGGGTTTTTCTTTATCGTGTCTCCCGCACCTGTTACAGCGGAAGTTAATAGTACTTTATTGTTCATTCAAAAGTTCCTCCTCTTGAATTCGTTTTTTGTTTTGTTGTGATCAACTAGCCAAAACTATACCATCTGGACTGTTTAGTTTCAAACCGTTTTTCAATAAAAATACTCCTCACACATCCCAAAAACGTCTTCAATTCAGCATTTAAAAGGAATTAAAATTTTTATGTTATACAAAACAAACTGTACAATCAGTCTAATGCATATAAATTTTACGAAAATCAGTTGGAATTTCACTTGAGTATGTCTTTATCTCGTATAATCTCTTAAATGCTTTTATTTCCTACCCAATCCTCTTTTTGAAAGGTGAACCGTCTGGATAGTACAGTTTTCAATGGCAAACAAACGAATACGTATCAGAAGAAATTTAAGGAGGAATTTTTGTGACGAATAGATTAATGGATTGGAAAACCTTCTGGGGTGCCTTATCATTACTGATATTTGTATCGGTACCTCTAATGGTCTTTCCGAAGCAAGGGAAGAAACTTGTGCTAGCGGCAAATGATGTCGTAACACAAAACTTAGGATTCCTATTCTTAACGGTAGGATTACTGATGCTTATGTTCTTACTCTTTGTAGGAGTCAGTCGTTATGGAGATATCAAACTTGGCGATGTAGATACGAAGCCTGAGTTTAGAACAAGCTCCTGGGCAGCGATGCTCTTCACAAGTGGAATTGGTACAGGAATTCTGTATTGGGGCGTTATTGAGTGGGCCTATTATTACCAAGGACCTCCATTTGGTCTTGAGCCTGGCTCAAAAGAAGCGATTCAGTGGGCGTCTACGTATGGATTCTTCCACTGGGGACCGATTGCCTGGGCGATGTTCGCCATACCAGCCCTGCCAATCGGCTATATGTTCTTTGTACGGAAAACCAATGTATTCAAAATCAGTGAAGCTTGTCGCCCTGCATTAGGGAAACACACGGACGGATTTCTAGGGAGACTCGTTGACATCCTATTTATGTTCGGTCTACTAGGCGGAGGCGGTACAGGTCTTGCCTTATCTGCGCCGATCATTTCAGAAGGATTGAATCACCTAGCTGGACTTCCGAACAATATCATGACGAAATCGATTATCTTATTTGGTTGTACGTTAATCTTTGGACTAAGCGCTTATTCCGGACTGCAAAAAGGGATTCGCGTACTAAGTGACATTAATTTATGGTTAGCATTTGCTCTATTAATCTTTATCTTCAGCGTTGGACCGACAACGTTTATGACAGAAACGACGGTCACATCCCTTGGGCGCATGATGGACAACTTCTTCAGCATGAGTACATGGGCAGAACCATTTAATGACTTAGGATTATTCGAACGCTCCGGATTCCCTGAAGGCTGGACGGTCTTCTACTGGGCATGGTGGATTGTATACGCACCATTCGTTGGCTTATTCATCGCCCGCATTTCAAAAGGACGTACCATTCGCCAGGTTGTATTCGGTACGGTCCTATTCGGTAGCCTTGGAACAGTTCTGTTCTTCGGTATTCTAGGAAACTACTCCATGTACCTTGAGTTAAGCGGACAGTATCCGGTTATTGAAACGTTAAACAACCAGGGAGCACCAGCTGCCATCATCGGAACGCTCACACAGTTGCCGTTATCTACATTTGCAATTATTGTCTTTGTCGTGCTAGCGATTATCTTCCTATCCACGACGTACGACTCCGGTTCTTACGTCATCGCATCAGTTGTACAGAAGCACGTTGAAGACGAACCGCTTCGCTGGAATCGTCTATTCTGGGCCCTTGCCCTTTCTGTTCTTCCTATGATCTTCATGTACTTAGGCGGACTGAAGACGCTCCAAACGATTAGCATTATCGGCGGCTTCCCACTGCTTGTTATCCTGCCGATCTTAGGATGGTCGTTTATTAAGATGGCTAATGAAGATAAAGAAAAAAGACTCAAGAAGAAGCAAGACGAAGCTGCATAAAAAGGAGATTTCACACCATGACAACACGCTATGAAAAAGGATTAAAAGCACTAAACTCATACACCGATCAGGAAAAAGGGACAAGCCACTTTGACTTAATGAAAGACTTAGACTCCATTGCTCCTGATATCGGTAAATATATTGTAGAATTCGCCTACGGTGACATTTACAACCGTAGCCACCTGGATCAGAAACAACGTGCATTAACAGTACTCTCAAGCCTTATTACACAAGGGGAAGGAAGCTTGCCGCAACTCGAACTGCACATTAACACGGCGTTAAATGCAGGATTATCAGAAGAAGAGATTGTTGAAGCGATGATCCAGCTCATCCCTTACCTCGGCTTTCCTTCTGTTATTAATGCGGTTAAACAAGCGAAGCGTGTATTTTCAGAACGTACGGAAGAAAAAGCGATGGCCTAAAACTTAAAAAAAGTCACCAGCTCTATGTTGAGCTGGTGACTTTTTTATAGTTTATTTTTTATATGTCTGGTTCTTCAACCGCTCAAGTACCCTTCCCCTGAGCTCAGGATCAAGTGGCGCTAATCCAAAGATCTCAGAAAGCCACAGGCCATCGATGGCAAGACGGGTGATCGTTGCATCGACTTCATCCAGCCCATCATGTTCCATGTGCTCCTGCCAGTTTTCGTATGTATCTTGAAGTGGCTTCATGAGCTCAGGATTAATCCCTTGTGCGGCTAGCATGCCGGCACTAATGGTACGGTTCTCTTCACTCTTATCGCGCATTACTTCGATAAAAGCACGCGCCCATTTCCCTGCTTCTTCTGGATCGTTTTCAACAAGTCCTTCGACATTCTCACGATAAAGGTCATTCATATGTTGAACAAGTCCCTTCACCAGGGTCTCTTTCGTCGAAAAGTGATAAAGCAATCCGCCTTTACTCACTTCCGCTTTCTTCGCTGCGGCATCCAACGTCAAAGCATCACTACCCTGCTCCTTCACAATCAGCGCAGCCGCTTCTAAAATCTTATCCCGCTTTGACTCTCTTGGCATTTTCTTCCCTCATTTGTTTTAGTGCTTTGGTTTTGTTTGTTTTTATAGTATCAGTCGTTGACTGGGATTTCAATTTTGTGCCGAAACTTGCCGTTGGAAGCTCACTAATAAAGAAGAGACCGGTTCCCCCAGCCTCTTCCTCATCATTTTAATTTAATTTGCACCGGCTGACTCTCCTGAGTCCGAACGGTTTTCCGATCATTCTTATCCAAAGCAGTCCTTTTCATTGAGCTTGTTACCTCGTGGATCATATCCCCCACATCATGAGCGGACTCGATTAAAGGATCAACGGCTTCCATTTTTCCTTTTACATCAACCGAGATTTGGTTGGCTTCATTTAGCAGTTCTTCTGCCTCCTCTGTAATCCCATTTACGGATTTTCGCACGTCAGACAGCGTCTCCTCTGTTTCTGCAAGTGTTGTCATCACTTTTCGTAATGTCAAAACCAAATAAACGACGAGAACAACAAACGCAATGGCTCCAATTGCAATACTCCACTCAAGCATTCAGACCACCTCCCTCCTCTTATCTAAGTCTATGAGAGGGAGGGGGCGGACATTCCTTCGTTAATAGATCTGTGGAAGTATGGGAGGTTTCTAATGCCTTCTTATTCATTTTTAGCAAAAGACACCCCCTACACTTTCCGATAAAATGCTGCGATCCAGTGAATATGTCCTTGTAGTTCCATCCAATCCCCCTAAATGTTAGAAGGTTTTTTGTAGTGAACATCTGCCTGTTGATGGTACCAATTATTCCAAAACAAGATTGAACCTACAATAGACTCTTTCTATATTATGTAAATCTAGTATCATTTGATACACTATTGTAAGTTATTGTATTTCATAGACAATGAAGAGAGGTGCACTGGCTTGCTTTCAGTCACAATCCATGAAGCAGGATATAACAAAAACAACTTATATGTCAGAGATGTTCGATTTGAAGTAAACCAAGGAGAGATTGTGGGGCTAACGGGACCTAATGGCGCAGGTAAGAGTACGTCAATTAAAACGATTTTAGGCGTAATGGATGAGTTTAAGGGTGAAGTCACCTATCCTGATGGCTATAAAATCTCATACATCCCAGAGGAACCGATTCTTTATGAAAATTTGACGCTGTGGGAACATTTGGAGTTTGCGGCAGCTTCTCACCACTTGCCTGAATCCGTTTGGAAAGAGAATGCTAATAGATTGCTAGAAACATTCCAATTACGTTCGTATATAAACCAATTACCTATCCATTTCTCAAAAGGAATGAAGCAAAAGACGTTAATCGTTTTAGGTGCCATGGTGAAACCAGATATCTACATCATCGATGAGCCGTTTATTGGATTAGACCCGATTGCAACGAAGAATTTGATTTCCTTGCTGATCTCAGAGAGAGAAGATGGCGCCGCTATCCTTATGTCTACGCACGTTTTAGACAGTGCTGAGAAACTATGCGATCGATTTATTCTTATGGCTCAAGGGACAGTTATTACGCAGGGAGATATGAAGACAATCACTTCGTACGCCAACAAACCAGAAGGTACATCTTTACTCGATTGTTTTTATGAAATACTGGAGAGTTCTCATGATTAAAGCGAGAAGCTTATTTTTATCCAGATTACGGTTACACTACAAGCATTTGTGGGAAACGATTCGATCTGTGGTGGATTGGGTAGTCGTGTTGTACATACTTGCACCAGCCCTTGCAATCTTCGTCGCCTACTATAGGTCTTTATGGAGTGAATCCCCTGAGTATTTAGCACAGCTGCCAATTGAAGTCGTTCTGTTGATTGTTTTTCTCTCTTCTTTTTTATATGACCTTAAATCATTTATACATAATGGAGATCAACTATACTTAGTTCAAAACAAGTCCGTTTTGAAAAGAGGTACGATTCTCGGCCTATTCTACACGACTTTTCTAGTGACGCTATTCACCATAGTTATGATGGTGATTTTTCTACCTGTGTTTAAAATGGGCCATGGCTTTTCTACAGTGGAAATAACCGGTTTAGGAGGATATGTACTAGTCTGGAATATGGTCTTTGTCATGGTTAGAAAAGTGCTGAAGATCAATGGGATGTCACTTGTTTATTTACTCCTATCGTACAGCCTTCTATTGCTCAGTTACCTATCTTTATGGAAGATCTATTTGAACTTACGTTTAGAAGGAATGCTTCTAGTTCTACTCTTCTTAGCCATTCTTCTGTTTGTTCTTACCTACAAACAGGCGATCTTTAGAGGGCGTAAATTCTTTTCTTTAGTAGCTTACGATGTAGAAGCGAACCACAAATGGACCAAGCTTCTATTGTGGCAAAACGGCCATGCAAAACTTGTTACGTTTAAGCCAACTAAGAAGTATGTGCCTTTCAAAAAGCCACTGTTTAAAAACCGTTCCCCGCACAATGTATTAACAGAAACTTTTATCAAATCGGTGCTCCGAGACGGAGGCATGGTTCTGACATTGATCCAGTTATGCGTCTTGCTAACTGTTTTCCTTGTGATTGTAGACAGTGTGTGGATCGGCCTATTCCTTTGGGTATTCTCATTGTTTGCTTTTGTTAGCATTGCGAAGAGTTTATGGATGTATTTCCAAAGCAGTTCTTATTTTAAAATGTATAGTTGGAGAGAGAAGGACCTGACTTTATCCTCGAAGAAAAGCATTCTTTTTATAAGTGTGCCTTTCATGACGGTTATAACGATTGTTTTAACATTTGTGTACTTATCACCGGTGTGGTTGATTGTCACTTTGGGAGGTTTGGTTGCTTTCGGCTATATCTACCAGTGAGAGAATTAAAAATTTGAGCTAATATACGCACCCGTATTGTACTTTGCTTCTCAATGTAAACTTGGAATAAAGCTTATAGGGTAAACGTTAAATGGTTTACATTTCCTTCAAATTATATTTCTGTTAAACTTAAGCTTCTTCAGCGTTAATTAGTATATAAAAGGGGAGATGAAGATAAATATGGTGATTAAGAAGATTTGGCTAATTGTTTCTCTATCGATTACAGTTGTACTTATGGGAGCTTGTGCTCAAAGTGAAGCAAAAAACTCCAGTGAAGAAAAGGTTTATAAAAGTATACCAAATGATAAGAACAGCAATAAGAATACTAGCGAAAAGACTTACAAAGGGGAAACTATAAAACAAGGCGATCTAAAACTCACATTACATAGCGTCAGAGAAACCACTAAAGGTGCAATGGAGCCTGAAAACGATAAATTTATTATTGCAGATATTACCATTGAAAACACTGGCGATAAAGAAAAGCATGTTTCCGTGTTAATGAATTTCGATATGTATAATAACGAAGGGGATAAACAAGAACATACTGTTTTTCCTCAGACTAAAGGAGAGGCTGAAGGTGAATTACCTCCAGGAGGTTCACTAAACGGTGAGATTGCTTTTGATGTAGAGGAAGCGGATGGTTATGAGCTAATGTTCAAATTATTAGAACATCCTAGATGGATTAGTTGGGAAATCAATGAAAGTGACTTATAGATGAAGGAAACATGTAGAAGGTTTGGGACCGAAATACTCGATGAGACAACGGCCCCGTCCCCTTGTTCCACACTAATAATAGACCAAATCGCTATGATTTGGTCTCTCTTTAACTATGTGAATAGAATTTTTTCTCTAAATAGGACCATCAGTATCGTTCCCGTGCTTCATCTGATGTAATGAGCTTTCTACATAAACTTGTTCGGAGTACGAGGCGTTTTTGATGCCATCATCTGATCCTACATTCAAGCTTCTCTTCTTGGCAATATAATCAACCAGTGCCCCGAAACCGAGAAGGCTGAGGATAATGATTAACCAAACCATGTGGGTACCCCCTTTATTTCCACAATTACATCTCTCACATAATATTCTAACAATAATTTCCTATTCGCACAAATCTTCTCTAAGGATAGGGAGTTGCAAGTTTTTATTACTTGGTTAAAAGGGCATACCTCTCCCCCTCCGATTATGTCATTTACGCAAAATCTTCTCCATCGCTTTTCCCTTCGCTAACTCATCAATCAGCTTATCCAAATAGCGAATTTCCTGCATCAGTGGTTCTTCAATCTCTTCTACCCGCACACCACAGATCACCCCTTTAATCATGGCACGTGAAGGATTGAGTTGAGGTGCTTCTTCAAAAAAGGTTTCAATATCAGTTTGCTTTTCCAGCTGTGCTTCTAAGTCTTCCTGAGCGTACCCCGTTAGCCAACGAATGATTTCATCGACTTCTGTTTTAGTCCGTCCTTTTCTCTCTGCTTTCTTAATATAATGGGGGTATACGCTACTGAAGCTCATTGTATAGATCTTGTGTTTTGGCATGATTTATTCTTCCTCTCTTATGTTGTTAGTGGTTATACATCCTTACACTTGCCACTCATAGGTAAAGAAGCTTATACGTTTATTCAAAATTGCAAACTTGCAGCCGGTTACCGTAGATCTCTCTACGTCCTTAACCTTCAGACAGATCGTATCAATCCGTTCAATCATACTATCCCCCCCGAGATTACATAACTATATTCATAACATCCTCACTACTTTTTATTATTCTCTATAAATACAAGCATACCTTCATACTTTCGCATGCTTAACCAGTTGCTGACTAAACTAGCTTTATAGCTAAAGGTTCTCCCACTCGAATAGAGGAGGATCGTCTTAAGGCAGGGTGAAGCCTGACCTTATCCTTTTCAAATAACAGAACGACCGTTGAGCCAAAGGAGAAATAGCCGACCTCTTCCCCTCTCTTAACGTGAGAAGAAGGATGTGTCAGTTCAATGGTGTTCACCCACATCGCTCCCACTTTCACGATTGCAAGTCGTGTTCCGTCTTCTTGTTGTAGTTCAGAAACAATTCTGTAGTTCGTCGAAAGGGGCGATTTCCCTAATGTGAGTCCTACTTTGTTCACAGGAGTAGAATTCCCACCAAGTTCGTATTGTTTCGTAACTACGCCTTCAGCGGGAGAATGAATGCGATGATAATCAGCCGGGCTAAGGTACAGGACAACAAATAGCCCATCCTTGTACCGTTCGTTCATTTCCTCATCCTTTAATAAATTTTCTATAGAATAGGTAACGCCTTTCACCTCAATTAAGGAACTCTTTACCCCTCCGAATTGCTCCACCTTGGCATCTACCGGGCTAATAAATTCATTCTCACTCCCCTCAATAGGCCTAACACCTGCTCTTAGTTCCCTGGTAAAGAAATCTTCTAATGAAGTAAACTCTTTACGGCTCTTCTCTATTTCTTCTTCATTGATCTTAAACCATTTTGCATATAAAGGAATCAAACTCTTACTTATGGAAGCCTGACTCATATTCTGAAGAAAGCTACCAATCACTTTATTATTGAAGAGACGAATAACTCCGCGATACACCAGTTTTCTCATGTTGGCTCCTCCTGTTAAACGATGCTTTTCTCGTTACAGACCAGATTTCCCTTATTTCCTTTCTTTTAAAAAGAGAACCAAAGACTTCGTTTATGTCTAATATTTCGCAAAAAGGATTGACTAAAAATACCAGTTACTATATTATGAAGTTAACTTCACATGAAATAAACTTCATGTGAAAGATACTTCATATTTTATTCAGGGTGATGAGTGTTTGAAAAACCATATTAGAAGTCTTAGGAAAGAAGCCAACATAACTCAACAAGAACTAGCAGATTTAGTTTCTGTTTCTTCAAGAACGATCATTTCTTTAGAAAAGGGGCGATACAATCCTTCTGTTCTTTTAGCTTATAAGATTGCCAAGATATTTAACGTGCGCATTGAGGATCTATTTACTTTTGAAGAGGATGATGACAATGAATAGTGGAGTACGAAATTTAATCGTTATGATTGCGTTAGCCACAACTGGTTTAGCGACATTTATTTACGGACTAGTCGAGGATCTTCCATTTGGAGTGGCTGGGTTAGGCGTTGCATTAGCTGGAATTTCGATAGAAGTCTACATAAGGCATATACGGGACACAAAAACAGCTACAGGGAAGAAACGTAGTGAGATTGAAAAGTACGATGAACGAAATGTACTAATCAATGCTAAGTCAGGCGAGGCCGTCAATTTAATTATGGATGCCTTTATTGTAATCGCCGCCATTCTATCTATTTACTTACAATTATCCATAATAGCCCAAACCCTACTCTTTTCCTTATTGATAATAAGAATTGCGGTCCGGCCTATTGTGAAGAGATACTATGACCTTAGAATGTAAGAAAACGTAAATGAAAGGGTGGAAAAATGAGTGGAGATCACGAACCTAAGCCAGAAGGACCGTTGAAACCTTTTTTATCTGAAATAGTGGTTACTCCTTTTAAAATTATAAAAGGAGTGCTGAAATATTTCGTAAAGCTATGGGTTAATATATGGAACTTTTAATGGGCATGAATGCTTGTCAGAGATTCTGTGTGCTAGTGTTACTTCTACCATGGTAAAAGATAACCTTAAAAATGGGTAGCTTTTTGTCCCTCTCTTCAAAAAGACAAAATCTTATGTTTTACTCCCATTCACATTGGGAAAGCAATAACTGTACACCGAATTCCAACAGAAAGGATGAGATCAATGTATAAGAGATCACAATACCAGCCTGTCGGAGGAGGAGAATACGATACATCAGCAGCAAAAGAAGTAATCTATTCTAAAGAATTTAAGAAAGCCGACATTGCTGGCGGTTATCGTAAACCAAAATTACAAGAAGCCAAAAATAGTAACCCTCAGTTACCGTAAAGGGATTACATGTAAAGAAGCAGCCTGGAGACAGGCTGCTTTTGGTTTTTACTCAATATCTTCTCTAAGATCGAAACAAAAATTCCAATGCCTGAGAGTATAGTAGAGCTATAAAGATCCCCTTTTTCTTCAAACCGCTCCCTCTCCCTATTAATCTATTTATCGGGACGATGGACCTGTCCCTTAGTCCCCCGACAAAGACTTAATATTATGGCTACACCCTTAAATTACTTAGTTTTTTACTTAATAATCTTTACATTCAAGATTAAATTGAAAAATGTATCCATATTCTTGCGTTACTACAAATTATTCATTCTAATGATCTGCCCTATATTAGTACCGACCCAGACTCCTAAAAAAGGGAGAAGGTCACCAATAGAGTCGATTCTAAAAGAGTGTAAATCTACTAAAAATATGCTTACAGTAAATACAACACTTACTATAGTTACAATTATAAATCCTGCCCATGTTCTTTGTTCCCACTGTTTTTCTCCTATCCGATCTTTCTCAAAAGCGTATACATACTTTGCTTCCTTTGTCCCAAACGTCTTTCCCTTCACAAGTTTAAACAGCTCATTCCCTGAAATGACCCAAAAAAGCACGGAAAATATAATCAAAAGAGACAAGGTTGAATAATCCTTGTTTAATAAATAAGTAACAAAAAGCCCAAGCATTAATATAAAGATTAAATTAGACTGGATTAGTAACCTCTTTCTCATTCGTTTTACTTTATGTAGATCCCATTCCGGTCCACTCATTGCATCCCCCACCTTTTAGTAGCACGCTATCCATTCACAGGATTAATAACGATTTGTATTAGATTACCTTTTCTTTATATACGATTTCTGATACAAATGGTTCCTTCTTATTGCATTTTCTTCCTCTTTCCGTAAATGAACTGAATAGCACATCTTTAAACCTATCCCCGAATAAGATAAGTAAAAATAAAAGCACGAAATGGGGAATCTTCTTGCTACAAGTATCAGGAAGTCCATATCCATCTAATCCTCAGGTGAACATTGGTCCTTTGGAGAACGAAATTATAGAGCGAATGCAAAATTCGAGTGAAGTATACTCTTATTCTTCCATGAATGAATTAGTATTTGATTTACAAGTTCGGAAAAACACAATAGAAAGTGCAGAAGAGATGAGCGAAGGGGAAGCTACGTTTCGAGGGTTTTGGTCGGCTGCCTGTAATCCTGATTACTGGTATTTGACGCCGGCTGGCGGATTCTTAATCAAGCCCAATGTCCTTCCTTCTGACGCCATTCAAGATATCTATAACAATAGTTCCCTTTATGCTTATGAATGCGCGACTGCTTGCGTCATAGTTTTTTATCATGCTGTTATGAAAAGTATTGGGGCATCTTCATTTAATCGCTTGTTTCAGAACCTTTACCTATACAGCTGGAATACAGATCCTGACCTCGGGACTTATACGTATTATGCCAATGATTTCTTGCCTGGGGATGTAGTTTATTTTAATAATCCGGACTATGATCGTGAAAACGCAAATTATAGAGGAGAAAATGCAGTCGCGATGGGCGGTGGGAAGTTTTTTGGACATGGTATTAACATCGTAACAACCGAAGGGATGATTGAATTCCTAAATAGTAAGAGATATGAAGGGAGTCAACGATCTGCTTATCTAACAAGCTCTGTCACGCGTTTACTTGTCGATCGTTTCATGCCTTATTCGAATACGTATAGAAATGTGTTACCTACTGTTCCACTCCTATCAATCCACCACAACAAAATATCCATCTCGCTCATTCAACATATTTACTATCTCTCTAAAGGAAATCGCAATTCATGATCGAAACCGTGACATGTACCCATTTTTGAGGTTGACGGGCTCGAAATTGAAATAGGTGCGTATACTGTAGTGACAAATAACTAGTCTGAAAGGAAGAATGAATATGTATGGTAATGTTAACGCACCTGCAAATGTAAATGCCCCTTCAAATGTGGCTCCTGCTTATATGGGACCTTCTTACGGAATGATGCCTTGCCGTAACGACAACACGTTTGTTTTAATTGTTGTGTTGTTCATCCTGTTAATCATTGTTGGCGCTTGCTGTTATTACAACTGCTAATAAATGATTACCCAAAAATAAAAAGTGAAATACGCTAATATAAGGGACATGAGTATCGATTGCTCATGTCCCTTTGTCTTTTAAAGATTAAATTGTATGTCCGATTTGGCCTGCTCTAGATCTCTCACAAACTTCCCATACCCATTAAGAGCAAGTAAATACTTCTTAGATGTAGTCGTGAGCACTAAACGGTCATTAATTCGACCTGGTATTCCTATAATAATAGCATCCCCTGGGCCCGCAAAGTATTCCGATTCTTCTACCTTTATAATTTCATGAAGCGGAATGGTCACACGAGAGAAAAGGTGCTTTACTTCTAAAACATCACCTTTTACTTTCCAACGTACCTGAAAGAAGTAAACGATCATTAGAAATACGAGCAAACCGAGACCTATCCAAAGAATTGTCATGCTTCGCACCCTCCTTTATAGTATCTACGGTTTAAATAAATGATCGTTTCAATCGATTTTATGAGAAGTGGAAATTTGCCTCTATTCTCTAACCCTATTAAGCTATGATCGAACAGAAGCGCTAGAATCATTTAACTCTCCAATCTCGATCCGATTCCCATCAGGATCTGATAAAACAGCAATCGTTCCCCATTCAAATTCTAGCCTTCTCTCTTTGAACGATCCCCCTCGCTCTTCTAACCGTTGCACTTCCTCGTCCAAGTCTTCCACATCAAAACGGACAACAGTGGGGTTTTGATTTCTCGCCTTTTCCACATCACTCCCAACCCCACCTTGCTCGACCATCAAATAACCGTGCGGGAGATCAAAAGAAACGAGTGTACTTTTTACGTTCCTTACAGGCAACTGAAGAAGGTCTTTATAAAAAGAAATACATTCTTCATACTTCTCCGTAAACAGAATCAACCCAAACTCTCGAAAGTTCATATGTAGGCTCCTTTATAGCATTCTTTTAGACCCCAATCCAAAACCGCTTCACGACATTCCCATTTTCTTCGATATGATCTGCATCTTGTACGCCCCCATTATTCAAGATCGTTTTCATCGATCCTTCGTTATCCGCATCACATACAACCAACGCTTCTTGAATACCAAGTTCTTTCGCTTTCTCGAGCGCGAGTTGTAGTATAGCTGTCGCATACCCTTTACGACGTTCAGACGGACGAATGCCGTAACCAATGTGGCCACCACTTTTCTTGAGAAACTCCGTTAACCCGTGGCGAATATTTACGATTCCAAGTATGCGGTTGTACTCATTCGTTAGCCAAAAGGTAGAGTCAGGCAGCCATCCCTCAGGCTGACCAATGCCTTTAGAATTATTTTGTAAATACAGAAGCATCGCTTCAAAGTCTGTTGGGTCCTTCTGTAGGACAAATGGGATTATGTTCTCTCCGCTTTCTACCCATTCGTTATAGTAAGATTGATAAGCTGCTTGTAATTCAATTGATGGTTCTACTAGTTTGAGATGTTGTTTCATTTGGCCCTCTCCCTTTTGGTAAATTTTCACTAGTTTATCACAAAGGATGAGGGCATGAAACTTTTGAATTGGAAATTATTTCTTTCCTAAAGTTTTAAAGTATCGTTTCATTTAGTAGCCAAACCCTTTATGCATACCGAGTCAACTTTGGTTCAACAATAAAAGGGATCAACTTAAGAAGGAGAGATTATATGAAACCAAACAAATCATCTAAAGAAAATGCGAAATCCCCAATGAAAAAAGGCTTTGCCCGAACAGATCCTCAGAAAGTAAAACAAGACATTCAAAAGGACTTAGAAGCCGGAATCGGAGATATGACGTCTCGTGAGGCTGGATCGATGAGGAATTAACAACATACTAAAAAGACGCCAACATAGTTATGGCGTCTTTCTTAACACCTATTATAAAGATCATTCAGAGGCTTACCCCCTCACCCAGATTACATATTTCTTCAAACCCTTCCAGATCCCAAAAGCCACTGCACACAAAAGAATCGACACCCCCAAAGCTACAGGCAAACTGAATGCCTGAGGAACCTCCCAAGCTCCGATATTCATCTGAATCCATTCCATGCCAAACGTGCGAAGAATCCCTGCTATTAGTAGAAGAAAAGCACTCACCACAAACCCAAAAACCAGGGCACAGCCCACCGTGGCAATAATAAGAGTTGTAAAACCTAGTCCTAACAGGTTTAGTACACGTTTCATTTCTTTAACCTCCAAAATTGAATCTCCTTATTTAGTTCAACGTGATATTTCTTAGATTCTACTATGTATATGTTGAAGAAATTTCAGGTATGCTCTCCTGTTTTAGGGTAATCCATACATAAAAAAGGTAAAGAGCCCAGGGCTCTTTACCTTTTAATCTTCACCTATAATTCTAACTTCTGTTTCAAGGTCTACACCGAACTTCTCTTTAACGGTTTTCTGAACGTGTTTGATTAAATTCACATAATCCGTTGCCGTTCCTCCACCGACATTCACCATAAACCCAGCGTGCTTCGTTGAAACCATTACGCCGCCAATTTGAACGCCCTGTAAGTCACTGTCTTGAATTAACTTACCAGCGAAATAGCCTGGAGGCCTTTTAAAGACGCTGCCGCATGAAGGGAATTCTAAAGGCTGTTTGGATTCACGTTTGAACGTCAAATCATCCATCTTTTCCTTAATGACGTCATACTCCCCTTCTTGTAATGCGAAGGTAGCCTCTAATACCAGTAAGTTCCGATCAGGGATGTTACTTGTTCGATAACCTAATCCAAGATCTTCAGCACTTACGGCTAGAAGCTCTCCTTTATCCGTAACGACAACCGCGCTTTCAAGCACATCGGAAACCTCGCCACCGTATGCTCCTGCGTTCATATAGAGGGCTCCGCCTGTTGTGCCAGGGATTCCGCATGCAAATTCCAATCCAGTAAGCTTTTTCTCTAAAGCATATCTAGAAACATCAATAATCTTAGCACCAGCTTGAGCTGTTATTTTGTTTCCATTATTACTAATGTCCTTCATCTTCCCTAAGAAAAGAACGACACCTCTAATGCCACCATCTTTAATAATCATGTTCGACCCATTCCCAAGGAACGTTACAGGCACTTCGTTTTCATAGCAATAGGCCAATACCTCTCCTGCCTCGTTGTTACTCTCAGGGGAGACCAAAATATCCGCTTCTCCGCCAGTATTGGTGAATGTGTAGGTTCTTAACGGTTCATCTTTTTTTACATGGTTCACGTTAATTAACTTTGAAAGATCATCGTACCATTTCATTTTTGTCATATCTATTCAATCCTTTTGTTTCATTCGTCTAGTTTATATTATGAACATATTTTTTCTTTGTTCACAATCATATTGAATTCTAATCATCTCTAACTTCTTTCGTAAGTCAGTTCCATCTAAATAATAATAATAATAATTGGAACCAATCTTAAGTATAACACCTTCTGCAAGAAAGCATATGTATGCTCCAATATTATCTCACTACATAAAATAATATCATACTTCAACAGTCTATAAATGACATACCTTCAAATTCCTTATCAAATCCTGGGACATAGGGACAGTTTCATGCCCCTTCGAGTCTCAAAATAAAACGTTTTACCCACCATATATAAAAACGGACAAAATGCTTAAGCATCTTGTCCGTTTGGTTATCCCTCACCTATGCTAAAGGTAAACGGGACAAGGTACCTGTCCCTCCATCCCATTTCTATTTCACCCCTACCTCTGATTCTTTTCCTTCTACAATTAAATTAAAGTAGGTCAATGACTTTCGGTCTATGTCCAACTCACCTTTCTTCCAAGTCTTCTGCAAGAACACTTCAGCAACAGCTGTCTTACGCGCTCCTCCTTTGACTGCATCTTCAAGAGCCACCACACTCTCGAAAATCCTAGCCATTTTCTCTGCCAGGTGCTTGGCATAAAACGTTTGCTCCTCTTCAGTGTATGAAAAGAGTTGACTAATCTCTTGATCTAGCTCTTCTACTTTTTCATAGACAAGTGCTCGTTGTGATTGAAGGTTGGCTGGTAAGGCGTCTAAAGAAGACTTCATCTCCTCTATGAAAACGTTGTGAACCTGAAATTTCTTCATCAGCTTTAACACCTCAAGACCGAGGATGTTGGCTGTTCCCTCCCAAACGGTAAGCACCTGGGCATCGCGTAAAAGACGAGGCATGACAAAGTCTTCGATATAACCATTACCCCCGTGCATTTCGATGCTTTCGTGACAGAAGTGAATGGCCTGCTCGGCGGTTTCTTTTTTCAAAATGGCGATCAGCAGGCGCTCAAAAGCAATGCCTCGCTTGGAAGCTTTCTCTGGCTCATTGGCAATGTTGTCAAATAAGGAGATAAGCTTAAAGACACTGCTCGTTTCGACTTCTTGCTTTGCTTTTAACGAGACAAGTGTATCCTGAACCATCGGAAATTCTTTTAATGGACTTCCGAACGCGACCCTGTCGTAGGCGTATTGCTTCGCTTCAAGATAGGCTCTTTGCATAATACCGATCGAAGCAACAGCGTTACAGACACGCGATAGATTCAAAGCTTCCATCATGTAATAGATGCCACGCTCCGGTTCACCTACGAGGTAGGCTTTCACTCCTTTAAATTCCACCTCAGCTGATGGAACGGCCCTGACACCTAATTTGTCTTTTAAACGACGAATGGATATGCCTTCTGCCGTTTGCTCTTTATCTTTCCAAGGCACAAGGAATAAGCTAAGCCCCTTAGATCCATCGCCGTCTCCTTCTCTTCTGGCAAGTACCATAGCCACACCGCACATGCCTGCGTTACTGGCAAAATACTTCTCACCAGTAAGACGGTACACCTCTCCGTCCTTAATCGCTGTTGTTTCATTCGCTCCAACATCTGATCCACCTTGTCGCTCAGTCAGAAACGTTGCGCCTTCATACAACTCCACGTCCCCTGTCGAGAGTACGTGAGGCAAGTATTTCTTCTTCAATTCATCGCTGGCATAATGATCGATTAAGTAGGCGGTTGCCATTGTTAACGTAACAGGACAGTAAAACCCAGGCTCTGTATGAGAAAGAAGATACCCTTGCGCATACGAATAAATGTAATTGCCTTTTTGTCCTAGCTCCGGAATCGGCTTATGCACATACCCAACGATTCCGCGGTCATACGTCTGCTGTATAGTCCTCTTATACCCGTCATTTACCCACACATAAGAAATGTCGTTCCCCATTTTGTCGTATTTGATTAACTTCGGTTGCCCTTCCCGGTCAGTGTGTGCTGCACGCTCATCAATTTCAGTTCCACAAAGCTCGCCATATTCATCAAGCTCCTGCTTCGCCCACTCGGCAAAATCATCCTCTAAATACTGATCAAGAATAAACGATAAATTCGGATCTTCACGATAATAGTTCAATATTAGACCTCCTTCACTGCTTGCGCTTGCCGTAACTGATGCTTCAGCAACTTACCTGTTGCATTCCGCGGTAGCGCTTCTAAAAATTCGTAAACTCTAGGGATTTTATAATCTGCAACCTTACTTCTAAGGAAAGAAGACAACTCTTCTGATGAAGATTCAACACCATTTTGAGGAACAATGAATGCTTTCACCGTCTCACCCCAGTCCGGATGAGGAATTCCAACGACAGCAACTTCTGCAACAGATGGATGAGTCTGGAGTGATTCTTCAATCTCTTTAGGGAAGATGTTCACACCACCCGAGATGATCATATCCTTCTTCCGATCGATGACCCAGAAGAACCCATCTTCATCGCGTTTCCCAACATCACCAGTATAAAGCCAACCATTACGCAGAACTTCGTGCGTCTTCTCAGGGTCTTTGTAGTATCCCTTCATAACCCCTTCGCCTCTAAGGACAATCTCGCCGACTTCACCAGGTGGAGCTGGCTCTCCATTTTCATCAACAAGTTCGATTTCACTATTTAAGGCCGGTCTTCTTCCAATGCTTCCTGCCTTCTTGTTATGTTCGTGTGGTGATAAAAGTGTACCGTTTGGCCCTGCTTCGGTTAACCCATACACGCACATGAAGCGATCGGTCTGGAACTGTTCTTTCACAAACTCCACTTCCTCCGTTCCAAGCGGGGCTCCTCCGTATACCCAATATTGCACGGAGCTTAAGTCGTATTCTTTTACGTTTGGATGTTTGGCGGTTAATAGATAAGCAACTGGAGCGCCGAAAAAGTGTGTGACGTGTTCTTTTGAGACAAGATCAAGAAGTAAATCTGGGGTGAAGGTTGGTGCTAGGATGTGAGTAGCTCCGACGTAGGTCGTCGACATCATAAATAAGTGGAGAGGGGCAGAGTGGCTAAGTGGCATCATGTGGAGCACGCGGCTACCGGGCTCCATTTTCATTTCAATCGCCATCATGGTGGCAACGGTTTGAATATTTCGGTTCGTAAACAAAACACCTTTAGGTTTTCCGGTTGTACCAGATGTATAGAGGAGTGCGACTTCATCGTCTTCTTTTGTTGTTGAGGTTCGAGGAGTATCAGGTGAAGCTTTCATCAGCGCTTCCATCGAACGCCATCCATCATCGGCGTCGCCTGTCTTCAAACAAATAAGATTGGAGTCAACAAACGGCGCTACTTGAGAGAAAAGTAGATCATGAGTGAGAAAAGCTTTCGCATCACTGTGCTCGACAATATAAAGGATTTCATCATATACGAGCTTTGCATTAATCGGCACGATCACAGCATCGAGTCGCTGTACAGCGAAGTACGCATACAGAAACTCTTCTGTATTGGGCATATGAAGAATAACCTTGTCCCCGGCGCCAACGCCTAAAGAAGCTAGTCCATTTGCCAACCGGTTCACTCTCACGTCCCATTCCTCATACGTCACTCGATTTCCATTTGACACAATCGCTTCCTGATCAGGGCTTCTACGTGCTTGCATGGCTAACAGTTCAGATCCATTCATTTCGTTTCCTCCTCTTGGTCTTCAAAAATTCTCACGAAACTGATCCAACATCGGCGTATGTTCGTAAACTCTTTGATTCGCTTTTCTCTCTTACATTCTCCTCGTTTTATAGTTGTAACAATTTTCTAATTATTCCTAATGTACCATTTACGTTACCGCCCCCTACATTTCCTTTATTTAGAGCTAATTATTTTGCTTTAAAGCAAGATTCGTTTCATAATGAAGGAGTATCATATAAATTATGGAAAATTAACCTTTTACGCCTTTTGTAAACTACTTTTCATAGAATAGGATTGTAAGTGAAATTGGAAATGGGAGGGTTCAGCTTGAAGAAATCAATTCTTATCATTAGTACAATATCAGTTTGTATTGTCCTGTTTCTAGGCGGGTATGTCGTTGGAATTATTACTCACAATGAGGTTTCAAGAGAAATCCGTTTCGGCTACCAACACAGTGAGCAACCAAATCGAGTGGATTATCCTCATGTGTTTACAGATTTGGAGAATCAGACGATTATTGATAACTTGATGATGACATACTTACATAAGGAAAAGATAGAAAGTGCTAATGTAAATGTAGAAAAGCCTGATCTTTATATGAGTGTAGGAAGTCCGAAGCAATCTGTTATATTAATTAGTGCCCGGATTTGGTTTACACCTGACGGGGCGATTGTAGGGGAAAGACGCGGAGAAAACTGGGATGAGGTAGCGTTTTACAAATGGGATAATAGGGATGCTCGCTATATAATGGATACGATTAATTATGAGGAGAATAACTAATTAGATAGTTGGACAGGCGCCCCACTTTACTCACCATGAAACTCCTCATAACCCAGGAAGTAAATCATTAACCCGACATAATACACGAGACTTACAAGGAACCAATCCCTTACTTCGAGAAATGTACATAACACACTAAAACAGAACCCTCCTAGCAATAGCGGTATGATTGCAACTCTTGTACTCTTATTTAAGGTTACTATACCAAAAATAGTTACGAACACGAATCCTGCAATTACCATAACAATAATAGGAGTCCATTCTACATCTGTAGACGTTACGACAGAGATTGTTCCACCCACTAACATAACCCATATCATAGCGAAAATCATCTGCCTCATCTAACCCCTCCTATGTATCAAAAAAACACGCCACTCAAAGTGACGTGTCTATTTATCATTATTCGGTAATCTTGCAATACTTTCCTTGATAATACCCAAGTGGAACCCCGTCTTTAATACTCAAGTTCTTCACTTCACCGATATAGATCGTGTGGTCCCCTGCTTCGTGGCTATCGTAAAGGCTACACGCGATATTAACGAGTGAGTCTTTAATTGCTGGCTGTTCTTCAAAGCGGTCAAAGGTAAGCTCCCACTTTTCTTTCACCATTCCAGCAAAGTAGTTCGACATATCTTCTTGTTCGTTAGAGAGGATATTCACCACAAATTGGCCAGACTCTTTAATGTACTCGTGCATTCTAGCTTTCTTCGCCACAGATACAGCGATTAATTTCGGATCCATTGAAACAGACATAAATGCATTGGCCGTCATGCCGCGCACTTCATCATCCGTTTCTGTTGTCACAACAGTGACACCTGTTGCGAATTTACTCATTGCGGTTTTAAACATACGATCGTCCATCAAAACACCTCATTTATTTTTATTAACTATAATTAGCTTCATCTCTGTCATTTCGTCAACGGAGTAACGAATTCCTTCCCGTCCGGTACCACTTTCTTTCACACCCCCATATGGCATGTGATCAACGCGGTACGTTGGGATGTCGTTAATAAGCACGCCACCTACGTGAAGTTGATCCGCTGCTTCGAAAGCGTGGTGAATGTTTGGCGTAAAAATACCTGCCTGTAGTCCGTAGCGGGAATCATTTACAGCTTCAATGCCGTCTTCAATCGTTTGAATGCGCTCGATTACTACAACAGGAGCGAACACCTCTTTACAAGATACCTTCATCGTTCGATCGACGTTCGTCAACACAGTTGGACGCATGACATACTCCTCTATCATACCACCTGTTTCTAGTATGGCTCCACCCTGAACTGCTTCTTCGACCCAGGAAAGCGCGCGTTTTGTATCTTCTTTTGTAATAAGAGAAGATACATCAGTCTCAGGATCAAGCGGGTCCCCCATCTTCAGCTTCTCTGCTTCTGAGACAAAAGCACGGAGGAACGCCTGGTAGACAGCGTCATGGACATAAATGCGTTGTAACGAAATACACACCTGTCCCTGGTAAGCAAAAGCCCCTGTAACCGCCCGCTTCGCCACGTCAGCTAGGTCAACACCTTCATCAACAATGAGCGCTGCATTTGAACCAAGTTCAAGGGTGACTCGTTTGAGTCCTGCCTGGTTTCGTATTCCAATCCCAGTTTCCGCACTCCCCGTAAACGTAATCATCTTAACTCGTTCGTCCTTTACAAGTCGATCACCTACAACACGCCCGCTTCCGGTAACCACATTACATGCGCCCTTTGGCAAACCAGCTTCTTCTAATAGCTCTGCAAGAAAGAAGGCCGAAAGCGGCGTACCAGATGCCGGTTTAAGGACGACTGAGTTCCCAGCTGCAATCGCAGGTCCAACTTTATGAGCTACCAGATTCATAGGAAAGTTAAACGGCGTAATCGCCCCAATGACGCCAAGCGGCTCCCGTACTGTGTAACCAACACGATTCTCACCACCAGGCGCCGCATCCATCGGAAGCGTCTCACCATAGCGATTACGCGCTTCCATCGCCGAAAATGTATACGTCTGAATCGTTCGCTTCACCTCAACCCGAGCCGCCTTAATCGGCTTCGCAGCTTCATTTGCAATAATCATAGCCGCTTCGTCCTGTCGTTCCTCTAGCAGACTAGCAAGTCGATCAAGAATCCCTGCTCTCTCGTGTGATGAGAGGGCACGCATTAAATAAGCCGCTTTCTCAGCCGCCTCAATCGCCCTGTCCACGTCCTCGATTGTTCCTTGTGGGATATCGGCTAGTTTTTCTCCGTTATAAGGAGAAAAAAGGGGAACATAACGCTCCCCTTCCACCCACTCGCCGCCTATATAGAGATGTTTCTTTGTATACGTATTTAATGTACCCACGAACCATTCCCCCTTGAATTCTCTTCATCTTCATAAATTTTCTACTAATTTTTATTTATCACATATAAGCTCCATCATATATAGACTTGGATCACATTAGTTGTTTTGCAATAGTTAGAGAAATGTTTCCGTTAACTTTTACGGGGATTAAGATGGGCCGGGAAACTACTCGCTTTCCGCGGGCGAGATGTCGAGCCTCCTCGGGCAAAAAGCATGCCCTGCGGGGTCTCGTCTACCTCTTCTTCCCGCAGGAGTCTCGCAGTTTCCCGGCCCATCTTTTCTGTATTAGGAGTAACGGAAACGTACTAAATTTGGAGCAAGGGAGCTTATAAAACATTGAGCGTAGTCCGTTCACCAACTTATCGTAAGGGCAGGCTTGGGGACTGCGAGACTCCCGCGGGGAAAGGAGCCTAGGGGAGACCCCACAGAGAGCGCAAGCGAACGAGGAGGCTTCCCAGCTCCCCGCAGGAAAGCGAGTGGTCCCCAAGCCTGCCCAAGCAGTCATATGGCAACGGACATCCCCTCATACAACCTCCTAAATGATAAAGGTTGGTTTCTTTTTCTTGAGCGTTGGCTCCTGGAGTGGGAGTGTTTTGCCTGTGTGCACATTCTGCACCAGGGACGCCTCGTTGAACCAGCGGTCGGGGGCTTCGTGTCCCCAGAAGGTCTGGCGCATGGGGTCATTGATATCCCAACGGATTGGTTTGAAATCTGGATCACTTGTTAAGTAGTCACCGTTGTAAAGTTCAATCCGGTGACCGTCTGGATCTCTTAAATATAGGAAGAACGCGTTCGACAATCCGTGTCGTCCTGGGCCGCGTTCGATGCTGTCGACGTAACCCATTGAGGCGAGTACGTCACACGCATGAATCAGGCTAAGCTGGTCACTGAGCCAGAAGCCTATGTGGTGAAGGCGCGGACCGTCCCCGTTCATAAAGGCAACGTCGTGAACACTTGGTTTACGGTGGAGCCATGCTGCCCAAATCGCTTCGTCATCTGAGGATGTATACTCCGAACAACGGAAGCCTAACTCTTCTGTGTAAAAGTCATACGCTTTTTGTACGTCAGCAACCATGCAGTTAAAGTGATCAATACGCTGCACTCGGGCTCCGCGGTATTGATCATAACGCTGCAGCATCCGGTCTACCGTATCCATTTTGGCAAAGAATTCAACTGGTATTCCAGAAACATCTTGAACACGGAAGGAACGGCCGATTGCTTTTTGCGAACCTGCTTCCATCCACTTTACTTTGTAGCCTTTGCCGTCAAATAGGCTTGCAAGAGTATCAAGGTCTTCCTCACACATCAACTTGTAGCTAATGACTTCAACAGAGGCTTCGTCACCTTTTTTCAATAGAAGACTGTGATGATTGTGTTCTTCAAGACCTCTGTAGTAAATATGCGTGTCATCGGCATCTGTCTCCACAAAGCCGAGCGCTTCGTAAAAAGTGCGAGAAGCGTCTAAGTCTTTTACATGTAAGACTGCACGGGCTGAACGAATAATATCAAATGTCATTTGGACTCCTCCTTATACGCTTGTGACGTTTGGCTTTTTCGAACCGCTTTTATTAAGAAAGTCCTGCACAAAGTCTTTGTACGGATCTTTGTCATACTGGTCAAAGTACGTCATGCCCATCTTAATCGGATCTCCGAAGAAGTAATACTCATAGTGCGCCTGGCGCGAACCGAAAGCACTAAGCGTTGCATCCCATGCTAAACGGAACAGTTGGACACGTTCAAAACCATCAAGGTTCTTCCCTTGCATGGCACGATTAATAATCGGACCAATCTCCTCGTGCTGGAAGTCTGCTTCAGTCGGGATTCCCATAAGACCTGATGCCCCAAGAATACGAAGAATTTCTGTGATACGAGGGTACACACGCGGATACCAGTTACGAGCTGCATTAAGCGCTTCAAAGTCCGGCGTCATCGTGCCCCATTTGTCTAGTTTCGCGTTATGCTCAGCTTTATAAAGGTGCGATTTCATCGTCTCAAGAGTCAGCATCACTTCTGTTCCTTTGTCTTTTACGTGCTGGAACTGATCAATGCCGATCGCGTCCATAACCTGTAGGATAATGCCAAGTAAGAATTCTGTTTTCACAACGTTCTTCGAGACGACCTGGTGAGACATATGCACAACGGCACCCGTTTCACCAAACGTACGGTTACAGATCGACGAGTTCTCACAAACGAAGACACGCTCCCACGGAACGAAAACGTTTTCAAAAGAAACGATCGCGTCTCCCTCTTCAAACCTAGAGGACAATGGATGATCCCACTCGTTCTTTCCGTAATCAAACGACTCACGACTAATGAACTTTAAGCCTTCTGTGTTATTTGGTACAGCAAAAGCTAACGAATACGGATCATCTAGTTCGCCAGACTTCTTAACTGTCGACGGGAAAACAAGAATCTCATCCGTGATACCACCCTGCGTTGCCAATAGGCGAATACCATCGACGATAATACCGTCTTTTCGCTTCTCAACAAGGTGAAGGGCATTATTCGCATCCTTCTGTTCGTGCTGTGCTTTGGCGCGGTTTACCTGCGGATGTATAAGCGTGTGGGTGAGGCTAATGTCATTCTCGCGGCAATACTCATAGTAATTACGCGCATTCTCAGCAAACATCGGATCGGCTTCAGCAAATAAATCTGTTGCCGTTCCCATTGCCATCACTTCAGCATTCAAATAGTCAGGCGAGCGTCCCATCATGCCACCTGTTGCTTTGGCCCATTCCGTAATCGCTTCACGACGCTTAATAAGATCCTCAATCGACTCTGGACGCATGAACGTCATGCCGACTTTGTCCCCTGAGGTTGGAGATGTGTACAGCATTTTGTCTTGATTTTCATACTGAAGATCATACAAATGCGCCATTGATTTGACGACGTTTTTAAATGAAGGGTGCGTAGTCGGATCCTCGACCCGCTCTCCTCCGATGTAGACATTGTTCTTCGCCTTCCGTATTCTCTCAATATACTGATCACCTGTTTTTGCTGGCATCGTATCTCCCCCTTATTTCTTTTTCCCGAACTGCGGAATATGGTGTTCAGAAAGCGCAACGTGAATCACTTGCTGTTCGGTGTAAAATTCAAACGCATAATAGCCACCTTCACGACCGATCCCGCTGTGCTTAGAACCTCCAAATGGCGTACGCAGATCGCGGACGTTTTGCGAGTTCACCCAAAGCATTCCAGCATCTACCGCCTGTGCAACGCGGTGACCGCGCTGAATGTCTTTTGTCCAAACATAACCGGCAAGGCCGTAACGAATGTCATTTGCTTTCTCGATCACTTCTTCTTCATCCTTAAACGGAATCACGGTCATCACAGGACCGAAGATCTCTTCCTGAGCAATGCGCATTTTGTTGTCGGCTCCGAGTAGAAGAGTTGGCGCTACGTAATTGCCGCTACTGAAACTCTCTGGAACTTGCCCGCTATACACTTCACAACCTTCTTCTTTTGCAATATCGAGATAACTCTTCACCCTGTTATAATGCGTCCGGTGAGCAAGAGGCCCGACTTGCGTGCCTTCATCTAGTGGATCGCCAACGATAATATTGTCGACCCGCTCCTTCAGAGCAGCCACGAATGCGTCATAAATCCCCTCGTGAATGAAAAGACGAGAGTTCGCCGTACAACGCTCACCGTTAAAGGAGAAAATTCCCCATGTACACGCATCGAGCGCTCGATCAAATTCGGCGTCATCAAACACAATAATCGGTGACTTGCCACCAAGCTCCATCGAGAAGCGCTTCAGCGTATCCGCTCCGTTACGCATAATTTCAGACCCTGTTGTCGTTTCACCTGTGAAAGAAATAAGCTGCACATCAGGATGAGCGACAAGTGAAGCCCCGGCTGTTTCCCCGAAGCCGTGAACAACATTGAACACGCCTTTTGGCAGACCGGCCTGGTCAATGATTTCCGCTAATCGGTTCGCTGTAAGCGGTGACCACTCAGCAGGTTTTAGAATGACCGTGTTTCCTGTCGCAAGCGCCGGTGCAATCTTCCACGTCTCAAGCATAAACGGTGCATTCCAAGGCGTAATGAGCCCGGCAACTCCTACCGGTTTATGAATCGTGTAGTTTAAGAATTCGTCGTCAACAGGGTATGCGTCTCCAACCAAACGAGATGAGACCATTTCAGCATAGAAACGGAAATTCTGCGCCGCTCGGGCCACCATCTTTTTCGTCTGGCTAATGGGCAGTCCTGTGTCGTATGATTCGAGCGGTGCAATTTCATGAATGTGCTCATCGATTAAGTCCGCGATTTTGTAAATGAAGGAGAGACGGTCTTTTACTTTCATCTGCCCCCATTCCCCTTTAAACGCGGCCTTTGCAGCTAGTACGGCCTCATCGATATCTGCACTGTCTCCTTCTGCGATGTGATTAATCGTTTCATTTGTAAATGGATTGATATTCTCAAAACTCTTCCCGCTTGATGCGGCCACAAATGAGCCGTTTATATATAAATTTACATCACGCACGCTCTCTAAGATGTCTTTCACCATTTGCGTTTTATCCTGTAACTGATTACTCAATGTTTAGACCTCCTTTTTGTAAACACTTTCTTATAATGATAAAAAAATTACTTCAATCCAATACCATCAGCAATCTCTACATAATTTGCAAGGACAGAACGAATCTCATCTTGCAAAGTTCCTGTTGGTAAATCCATCGGCAGACGAAGGTCGGGATTGATTTTACCCATCATACCGAGCGCCGCTTTTAGTGGAGCTGGATTTGTATCTTTAAAGAGTACGTCGTTCAGAGGCATCAGGTCATAGTGCAGATCCTGCGCTCGCTGCACATCCCCTTCTACCCACGCATCGTAGATTTCTGCTACTTTATCAGGCACTACGTTCGCCGTTGCACTAATGTGACCGGCCCCACCAATCGCAAGCATCGGGTAGCAAAGTAGTTCAATACCTGAATAAAGAAGGAAATCACGACCGCAATTTAATAACACGCGATTAATATGCTCAAAATCTTTGTTTGACTCTTTTACTCCAATGATGTTTTCACAGTCTTGACTAAGTTTCCGAAGCGTTTCAACATGTAAATTCGTCGCTGTACGCCCAGGGATGTTGTAGATAATGATAGGAAGATCCACTGAATCTGCGACGGCTTTAAAATGTTTATATAGCGCATGCTGTGAAGGTTTATTGTAATATGGAACGATCACAAGTGCTGCATCTGCCCCGATTTCCTGAGCTTTCTTTGTCAGGTACAAGGTTTCCTGATGGTTTGTAGACCCCGTTCCAGGTACAAAAGGAACTCTTCCGTTAATCGCTTTGTGAGCCTCTTTCATTACATCAACCCGCTCTTCAACCGTTAATGAACTCGGCTCCCCCGTTGTTCCAGTCACAGAGATCGCATGCGTTCCACTGGCTATATGCCAATGAATGAGCTTTCTGAAGGCTTCAAAATCAATGGAATGGTCTTTTTGAAAAGGGGTCACAATCGGCGCGATTGACCCTCGTAGTCTTTGTTTCGCTTCTTGAATATTCATTTAGAAAACTCCCTTCTTGCCCGAAAAGATTTTATATTTTTCTGAAATATTTGTCATTTTAACGATAGCATGTGCTACGATAGATTTAAAATATCTAAAAAGTCTTCTTTTCATATTTAAAACATATATAGAATAGGAGTTGAATGAATGGATATTCGTCAGCTACGCTATTTTTACGTGATTGCCCAGGAACGTCAGATCACCCGTGCGGCTAAGCGACTTCACATAGCTCAGCCTCCTCTCAGCCAGCAGCTCAAACAACTAGAATCAGAGCTTGAAGTAAGTCTGGTCGAACGGAACGGGCGAACACTTGAGCTAACAGAAGCTGGAAAGGTGCTCTATCAAAGAGCTGAGAAAATTCTTCACGAAATGGACGACATCGTTACAGAAGTGAAGGAAACGGGTGAAGGAATAAGAGGAACGCTCTCTCTCGGATCTGTGAAGTCTTGTTTTTCCTATCTCCCACCCAAACTAAAATCCTTCCGTGACGATCACCCTCATCTTCGTTATAAACTCCAAGAAGGCGATACTTCTTCTCTATCCGAAAGCTTACGTAACCGGGAAATTGAGCTAGCGATTGTTCGGCTCCCTGTCGATAGCGAGGATTTCTCGATCATCCATTTACCAACCGAACCTTACGTTCTTGTCGTGCCTGAAAGTTGGTCAGATTTTGCTGTGGGACGTACGAGCGTTTCAATGCGTGAATTAGAAGAACTTCCCCTTTTATTGCTTCATAGACTCAGCGGAATTGGCCAATATGAATTGATCTTAGACGAATGTCGCCATCACGGATTTGAACCATCGGTGATCTGTGAATGCCCGGATGTAACCATGCTTTTGTCGCTAGTCTCAGCTCAAGTTGGAGCCACAATCGTACCTCAAGCCTCATTAAAGGACAGACATGAACCCGGACTCCGAGTCTTAACGATTCATGATGCGACCATTCAGGCTGAGCCAGCTATTGTCTGGTTAAAGGACCGCTTTCTCTCTGTCGCTGCTAGGAAGTTTATGGATCAATTTGAACCGGTTCAAAGTCTCCAGTAAAAAAGATTTGAATTTTTAGAATCTTTGTGTTTATGATAGACGTGATTCGAATTCGGCTTGAAGGAGGAAACCCTGATGAAGAAAGCACAAGTTCAGTTAAGTGGCGTTCCACAAGCAAAAGAAATGACCATTGACCCAGCTAAAGGTACACTCTCTGATGGTGACGGGTCGTTGCGATTAGACTTCCCTTTAACCGGCAACGTCTACGGAACAGCCATGAACTACAAAGGAAATTTAGATGAATTTGGTTTAGCCCTACATGAAGCCCCGTACAAAAAGCCACCAGAAGCACCCGTTTTATATATGAAACCTCGTAATACATTCACAGGACCAGAAACATCGATTACGATTCCAGACGGCGAAACGGAAGTGGAAATCGGTGCCGCGCTTGCAATCGTATTTGGTAGAACGGCTAGTAAAGTGATAGAAAAAAACGCGCTTGATTTTGTAAGCGGATACACAATTGTGAACGATATATCCATACCACATAAAAGCATCCACCGACCAGCGATTAAGGAGAAAGCTCAAGACGGCTTCTGTGCAGCAGGCCCCTGGATTGTAAACACAGATGAAGTAGTGAATCCAGATGACCTCGGTATTCGCATTTATATAAACGGCGCCCTGCGTCAGGAACATTCCACTTCAGAATTGGTTCGACCTGTTGGAAAACTCATTGCGGATGTGACCTCATTTATGACGCTCTATAAAGGCGATACGCTGCTCGTCGGTCTGCCACCAGGCGCACCACACGTTCAATCAGGTGATGAAGTCCGTATCCAAATCGATGAAATCGGCGCACTCACCAATCATTTTGTTTCAGAACGTTCGTATGTGAAGGAGGGCAACCGATGAAGAGAGCACGCGTAAGTTACAAAGGGAATATTTACGGGGCCATTGTAGAACATGATCAGCTTATTCTAGAATCTGGACAAACCGTACAAGAATCAGAGGTCACTTGGCTCCCACCTCTTGAAGCAGGCACCATTTTTGCCCTTGGTCTGAATTTCGCCGACCATGCATCAGAACTTGCTTTCAACGCACCAAAGGAACCTCTTGTCTTTTTAAAAGGACCAAATACACTTATCGGCCATCATGGCGAAACACCTCGACCAACTGATGTGACGCATATGCATTACGAATGTGAGCTTGCTGTTGTCATCGGAAGGCAGGGAAAAAACATCGGAAAAGATGAGGCATACGATTATGTAGCCGGCTACACGATTGCAAACGACTACGCTTTCCGTGATTACCTAGAAAATTACTACCGTCCGAACTTCCGTGTGAAAAACCGTGATAACTGTACGCCAATTGGGCCTTGGATTATGGATAAAGATGATATCGTTGATCCCATGAACCTCGCTCTCAGAACGTATGTAAACGGGACACTTGAGCAAGAAGGAAGCACGAAAGATATGATTTTTTCTGTTCCGTATCTAATTGAATATTTAAGTAGCTTCATGACACTTAACGAAGGCGATATCATCTTAACCGGAACTCCAAAAGGCCCAACAAAAGTAAACGTCGGTGATGAAGTTGTTACAGAAATTGAGGGCATCGGCCGTTTAGCGAATATGATTATTGAAGAACAACCCGCTCCAATATCCTGAAGGAGGAATGACCCATTGCCTCATATTATTGTGGAGTACACCGATAATTTAGTCGATTTTGATTTCCCTTCTTTGTTGCAGCACTTGAACCTGGTATTAGTGGAATCTCCCCACTTCCCAACAGGTGGGATCCGTTCCCGAGCTGTGAAGCTAACAGATTACGTAGTCGCTGATGGAACGGAAGATGATTCGTTCGTTCATATTGAATTAAAAGTAGGAGCAGGTCGAAGTGAGGAAATTTTAAAAGAGACAAGTGAAGCCCTATTTGCAGTAGCTGAATCGTTCTTTAACGACTGCTTTAAAGATCACTATCTGGCTCTATCGCTTGAGGTGACGGAATTTAACTTCCCTACTCAGAAGAAAAATAATATTCATAACCGGTATACAGGCTGAGCGTTCAGCCTGTTTTTTTGTGGATTTAGAAGTTGAGGAGTTAAGCCCAGGAGACTGGTCAGACTCCAGCTTGTCTCTCGGGCTTGAGTCACTTCCACCCGGACTTGAGCCGCCCCCCAGGGCTTGAGTCACTTTCTTCCTACTTGAGCCACTTCCACCTGGACTTGAGCCACTCTCCCTCCACTTAAGTCACTTTCGTTCAGACTTGTGACGCTCTTCTCAGACCACAAAAAAACTGCCCAAACCAAGTTTGGGCAGCCTACATAACAAACATTTAATTAATCAAAGCCTGCAACGGAGCAGGAATACGTCCGCCGCGGTTCACGAAGCCTTCGCTACTGTATGGATTTACACCCATAACTGGAGCGCGGCCAAGGAGTCCGCCGAATTCGATCATTTCGCCTTCTTCTCTTCCTGGAACCGGAATGACGCGTACGGCTGTTGTTTTCTTATTGATCATACCGATTGCCGCTTCGTCTGCGATGATGCCAGATAATGTTGCAGGTGAAGCGTCACCTGTTAGGGCGATCATATCAAGACCCACAGAACAGACGCATGTCATCGCTTCAAGTTTTGACAAGGAAAGGGATCCTTCTGTTACCCCTTCAATCATACCTTCGTCTTCACTGACTGGGATGAACGCACCGCTTAAGCCACCAACATACGAACTCGCCATGGCGCCACCTTTTTTCACAGCGTCGTTCATAAGAGCGAGCGCTGCGATTGTCCCGTGCGTACCGACACGTTCAAGTCCGATCTCTTCTAATATGCGAGCAACACTGTCGTTTAGCGCATTCGTAGGTGCAAGAGAAAGGTCGAGAATACCGAATGGAACGCCGATTCGTTCAGCTACTTGGCGCCCAACGAGTTCACCAGCGCGGGTGATTTTGAAGACCGTATTTTTAATAACGTCAGATACTTCACCAAGATCAGCTTCCGGGTAACGCTTGAGCGCGCTCAATACAACTCCTGGTCCACTAACGCCAACGTTCAGGACCGCTTCGCCTTCACCTGTTCCGTGGAAAGCGCCGGCCATAAATGGGTTGTCTTCTACTGGATTACTGAAGATCACAAGCTTCGCACAAGCGATTCCGTTTTGATCCTTCGTGCGTTCTGCTGCGTCACTGATGACGTGCCCCATTTGTTTGACTACGTCCATGTTGATTCCTGTACGAGTAGTCGCTACAGAAACAGAACCACAGACACGCTCAGTGACACTTAGGGCTTCAGGAAGAGAGTCAATTAAGGTCTGATCGCCTTTGGTGACACCTTTATGAGTAAGAGCGGAATAACCACCAATAAAATCAACGCCAAGGTCTTTCGCTGCCTGGTCTAATGATTTTGCAACTTCAACAGCTTCTGCGACCGTTGCATTACCGAGAATCTCAGATACAGGCGTAATCGAGATTCGTTTATTGATGATTGGTACGCCGTATTCTTTCTCGACTTGTTCCGCTACAGTTGTTAAGTCTTTTGCGTACGTTGTGATTTTGTTGTAGACATTTTCTTTTAACTTATCGATATTGGGATCGGCACAGTCGCGTAGGCTAATCCCAATTGTAACCGTACGGATATCGAGGTTCTCCATTTGGACCATACGTATGGTTTCTGTTATTTCGTTAAATGCAATATTCATGGGGAGGCCTCCTTAAATGCGGTGCATAGACTGGAAGACTTCTTCTAGCTGCAGACTAATTTGCACGCCTAAGTTCTCGCCAGTTTCTTGTAGTACTTTTCTGATTGCATCAAGATCATGCGCTTCTTTCACATCGATAATCATGATCATGGTGAAGTACTCTTCCACGATCGTTTGGCTAATATCGAGCACGTTTAATTTATATTCTGCGAGTACGTTTGTCACGTTCGCGATAATGCCGACTTGGTCTTTTCCAATAACGCTTACTACTGCTTTACGTTTTTCCATGATGATCCACCTCTGACTTTATTTTCTGTGAACAAAAAAAGAGATCAGCTCTCGCCGACCTCAGACAAACGTACCCATACACGTATTCTGTATGTAGTTCGTTCCTGTCCGGTTGCCTGAGATCATGAACCCTTCGGCGTCGCTTTAAAAGCGATCTCTCCAGGATTGGCTCCAGTTATAGTGTTACCCATAACCTTCACAGCCACTATTCTTTTGAATAAATGTAATGGTACCAATATGCGTATCGTTGGTCAAGGACTATGTTTCATTTAAACCGTTAGCATATCGCTAGATATTTAACTCGATGTATTCAATACTTTGCAAAAGTACTAAGAGGGGCCAGACACCCTTCATCTCTTTAAAGCAACGCCGCGTGCCAGACACCCTTTCACGCTCTAAAGCACTACTGGGTGTCTGACACCCTTCACTGCTCTAAAACACAAAAAAGCAAGTACCTGCTACCAGGTACTTGCTTTCAAGTTTATTTTTGGTGGTAAACGACTGCTTCGTATGGGCGAAGGGTGATACCCTCCTTAGATGCGTCAGGTGAACCGCTATAGTTATGAATCATAACGGAAGCTTGATCAAAGCTTACGTCTTCTGGCCATGGACGTTCAACTGTTTCCCCTGTCCAGTTTGTTACAACGACAAGCGTTTCTCCTTCATGTTCACGCTTATATGCATAGACTTCTTCATCTTCCGGCCAAATGAGGGTGTGATCCCCATTTACGATCACCTCATGTTCTTTACGAAGAGCAATCAGCTTCTTATAGTAATGAAAGATTGAATCCGGATTCTCACGTTCTTTCTCGACGTTAATCTGATCGTAATTCGGATTCACTTTTAGCCAAGGGGTGCCAGAAGTGAAGCCCGCATTGTCAGAAGCATCCCACTGCATCGGCGTACGTGCATTGTCACGGCCTTTTTCATGAATGGCTTTTAAAATTTCATCCGGGTCATGCCCTTTTTCAACGACCATATCCTGCCAAAGATTTCGGATCTCCACATCTTCGTAATCCTCAATGGATGGAAAGTGCACGTTTGTCATCCCGATTTCCTGACCCTGATAGACATATGGCGTGCCTTGCATCATGTGGAGCCACGTTGCAAGCATCTTCGCACTTTCAGCGTGGTACTCTCCATCATCACCGAAGCGAGAAACCGAACGAGGCTGGTCATGGTTCTCCAGATAAAGGGAGTTCCACCCCTTATTAAAGAGCTCAACTTGCCATTTTGACATAATTTCTTTTAACTCAGTTAGCTTCCAGTCTTTCTCTTCCCATTTCCCCATCTGACCACCAGGCTGCGCATCGACATCCATGTGCTGGAACTGGAATAACATCGATAACACGCCTGAATCTTCATTTGTAAACTGCTTCCCTTCCTCAGGCGTTACAAATCCAGTCTCCCCAACGGTCAGAATATCGTAATGGTCAAGCACTTCTTCTTTCATTTCCTGCATAAATTCCATGAAACGAGGACCGTTGGCGAAATAATCGCTCCCCCACTGGAATTCATCATCAGGCTTCGTGACAGGCGCATCCGGTAGTCCTTCCACTTTTGAAATTAAGTTAATAACGTCCATTCGGAAGCCATCGACACCGCGATCTAACCACCAGCGCATCATCTCATATACTTTCTGACGCACATCTGGATTTTCCCAGTTCAAATCCGGCTGCTTCTTCGTAAATAAATGAAGATAATACTCGCCTGTTGGCTCATGGTACTCCCACGCTGAACCACTGAAAAAGGATAGCCAGTTGTTCGGCTCTTTCCCCTCTTCATTAGGTGGACGCCAAATATAAAAGTCACGATACGGATTGTCTTTTGACTTCTTCGCTTCCTGGAACCAAGGGTGTTCGTCAGACGTGTGATTGACAACAAGGTCCATCACAAGCTTCAGTCCTTTCTCGTGCATCGTCGTAATTAACCGATCCCACGTTTCAAGGTCACCGAACTCTGTCATAATGTCCTGATAATCACTAATATCATAGCCGTTATCATCATTAGGGGACTTATAGATCGGTGAGAGCCAGATGACATCAATCCCAAGCTCAACAAGATAATCAAGCTTTTCGATAATGCCTTCTAAATCTCCAATACCATCACCGTTGCTGTCATTAAAGCTTCTCGGATAGATTTGATAGACGACCGAGTTTTTCCACCATTGTGTTGATTGTCCCATTTCTTAAATCCCCCTCGTTTATTCTTTTACAGCACCTGAAGTCAGACCAGATACGATTCGGCGCTGGAATAACAGCACCATAATGACAAGTGGAACCGTCACAATTACCGTTGCCGCAGTGATCTCTCCCCACGGAATTGTGTACTGTCCCTGGAACATGCCAATACCAACCGGCACCGTCTTATGGCTTTCTGCTGTATTAATCGTTAAAGCAAATAGAAACTCATTCCATGCTGCTATGAACACTAAGATTGCTGTTGTAAAAATGCCTGGCACAGCAAGTGGCAGGATAATCTTGAAATACGTCTGCATCATAGACGCACCGTCCATTTTCGCTGACTCTTCTAAATCGAACGGGATCTTACGGAAAAACGTAACGAGTAACCAGATCGATAAAGGTAGTGCAAATGTCGTATATGGGATAATTAACCCGAGATAACTATTCGTTAAACCCAAATTCTTCATAAAAATATAAATCGGCGAAATCGTTGCGATTTGCGGAAACATAGAAACGGATAACACGATGCCTAGAATTACGGTTTTCCCAGGGAAATCGAGACGTGCTATCGCATAAGCTGCAAAAGCCGCTACAAAAACGGTATAAACCGTTGTGATCGTCGCTACGACGGTACTATTCCATAGGTACTTCAAAAATGGATAATTCACAAAGACAGACACATAGTTCTCAACTGTTGGATTACTTGTAAACCAATTAAATGCTTCATCACCAAACAATTCAGCTACCGGCTTGACGGAGCTCAATAAGATCCACAGAAACGGGAACATGATGATGAAAATAAACACCGCTAAGAATAGGTAGAAGCCTACCCCTGCTTTTTTCTGCATCTAGATCACTCCTTATTTTTTCGCTCCGTCTCCAAGTAAGTCTGAGCCTAAGAATTTAATGTAAATCATTGAGATAATCGCTACACAGATAAACACAATAACCGCAAGCGCCGAACCTTCTCCAAAATTCGTTTGAGCAAACATAACTTTATATGAAAAGATTGAGATTGTTTCAGTGGCGTTCGCTGGCCCTCCACCTGTTAATACGTAAATTAAGTCAAAAACACGGAAGGCATCGAGCGTACGGAACAATAATGCGACGAGGATACTCGATTTAAGGAGCGGAAGGGTGATTTGTGTGAACTGCTTCCACTTACTTGCTCCATCAATCGAAGATGCCTCATACAATGAACTTGGAATCGTTTGAAGCCCAGCTAGTAAAAGAAGGGCCATATACGGCGTTGTCTTCCATACATCTGTTAAAATAACCGCTGCCATCGAGCCAAATGGTGTGGTGAGAAGAGTACTCATTTGATCGATCATGCCAATATCAGCAAAGAATTTAGCGATGATTCCGTTTTGCCCATCGTAAAGAAAGCCCCACATTTTAGCGGAAACAGCTGTCGGAATGGCCCACGGTATTAGAATTGCCGCCCTAACCATACCTCGTCCGAAAAATGCTTTATTAATCAGAAGCGCAATCGCCATACCAAGGACGAGCTCAAATCCAACTGAGATGACAGTGAAAACTCCAGTATTCATAAGGGAAACCCACATGCGCTTTTCTGTTAAGCTATTTTTATAATGGTCGAGGCCAATAAAGTTCGACTCGACAACCGTTTTAAGTAAAGCATTCGATAAACCGGTGAGCTTGTCTCCTTGCTGCAAGACGCCTTCATCCTGCAACTCATTTAACTCTTTATTAATGGAAGCGAATTCGTCATCAAACTCTTGTCCGAATGATCGGTCAATCTCAACAAATTTAAGATCCTCACTTGGAACTTTAAAGTTAAATAGGAGTTCATCTACCTCTTCATAAGGACCTGCCACACCATCCTGAGCTTTTAACCGCTCATCAAACTCCGTTAACTCTGCCAACATGCCCTGGAGCTGATTTTGAACATCAGAGGGTGCATCATCGATCTCTTGGTCAAGTGCCGTCACTAAAAAGGGCTGGTTATTTAAGTACCGCTCGAGATCAAGCGTATAATCTAAATGAATGCTAGACTTCGTTGGGTCATTTAATCTGTAATCAAATAAGCTAAAATAAAAGGATTGCATAACAGGCCAAATCGCAATGGCCAATATGAGGATTAACGATGGAGCAACTAAAAGGTAACCCATTCTTCTCTCTTTCTTCTTTGAATCATTTACCTTCGTGGTGACATCCTGTTTTGACGTTTTCAGCCGAGTCGACACGACAACCTCCTCCTTTATTGCCCTAAAGGGTTCAGGAGAGTAGAAAAGGGCACTCCTCCTTCCCACGATATAAACGACTGTCATTTATAAAGTTGGAAGAAAAAGTCGCCCTTCACTTCATCTCTCTGAATGGACTTACTGCATCACTTCTTGTAATTCTTTTTCCATATTCGCTGCTGCTTCTTCTGGAGTAACCTCACCAGCAATCGCTTTTGATACATTAATTTGAATGATCTCAGAAACTTCTGGATAGTTTGGCGCTACAGGACGGGAAACAGCTGCTTCAAGTCCATTCTGGAACCCTTCTTGCTTGAAGAATGGGTTGGCTTCAAGCACTTCTTCGTCTTCAAATAGAGCTGGAAGTGTTGGTGCTAGGCCACCATGAATGGCAGAGATCTTCTGACCTTCTGGACCTGTCATGAATTTAACGAACTCCCACGCTTCTTGTGGATGCTCAGAGTATTTGTTGATCGCTGTCATCCAGCCACCAAGCGCTGCTGCAGAACCTGCATCACCTGCTGGAAGTGGTGCAACTCCGATGTTTCCAACGATGTTAGATTCGTTTTCATCATTTGCCAGATTCCATTGATATGGCCAGTTACGAATGAACGGAGACTGTCCCTCAATGAAAGCAGTATGAGACTCAACTTCAGTAAAGGTCGTTACGTTTCCAGGAACGAAATCAGAAGAAGCGACTTCGACCATCTTTTCAATCCCTTTAATCGTTTCAGGGCTATTTACAACAACTTCTCCGTCTTCATTTAGGATGGACCCGCCATAAGAAGCGATAAATTCAATCGCGTTACACACTAGACCTTCGTATTGCTTCGCTTGCATTAAGTATCCAAATTCTGTACCTTCAGCACCTTTGTTCTCTTTAGCAGATGCAATCAGCTCATCCCAAGTCGTTGGTACTTGGTCTTCTGAGATGATATCTGTACGATAGAATAATAGTCCTGTGTCGATAAACTTCGGCAGTGCCCACTGCTTTCCGTTAAAGGAAGAAGCAGATAGTGCTCCCTGGTTGTAATCATCAGTATTTACACCGTCTTTTTGCAAGAACCGATCAAGCGGCAGCACGTAACCAGCTTGTGCAAACTCGGCCGGCCATACAACGTCTAAGTCCATAACATCAATTTCAGAAGACTCAGCGTTTAGCATCGTTACATATTGATCGTGCTGTTGCCCTGTATCAGAAGGCATTTCACGAAATTCTACTTGAATGTTCGGGTGTTGCTCATTGAAGGCTTCTATGATTTTATCTGTGCCTTCTGTAGAATCTTGCCCACGTGCATAAACAAGTGTTACAACTTCATCAGATTCTGTAGCTTCTTCTTCACTATTGTCAGAAGACGTGTCCGTTTCTTCCGTTGTAGAATCATCTTCATTATTCGTAGACGATGTTGTATCATCATCTCCACCACAAGCTGCAAGGGCTAATACAAACACCAACATAAACGACAACAACCAGTGCTTCATTTTCATTAAAAGACCTCCCCTTAATTTTGAATCCGTTTTCATTAAAGCGATTTATTCAACAGCCCGGATTGGACTGACTGTTGACTCTCTGATAATTAACTCTAATGGATACTCATACACTTCTTGGTCGTTCCCTTTGTGATGAATCCGGTCAACCATAACCTCAACCGCCCTTTTTGCTAAAAAAGGAATGGGCTGTTCCACTGTTGAAATTTTCGGGTCCACCAGTTTCGTAATTACTTGATTGTCAAAACCGATTACAGCTAACGCTTCAGGAACGTTCACCCCGTATTCCTTCGCTCCTGTAATGATCCCTGCTGCCACTTCATCACTTCCTGTAAAAACAGCGGTAGGTGGATCAGACATCTGATTGATGTGTTTAAAAATGCGAATGCCATCTTCAATGGAAAACGCGTCATAGAATCCATGGCGATCATCAAATGATAAGTGAAATTCTTCTAAAGCAAGGTCGAATCCCCTTCGTCGATGGTGGCCCACATTACTTTTCTGCCCGCCTGTACAGTAGGCAATTTTCTTATGCCCCTGCCTGATCAGATGTTTGGTCGCGACATAGCCGCCATGAACCTGATCAAACTTAACGGTTGGGATCCTAGCCTCCTCTTCAAACTCATTACAAAGAATCATTGGACCATAGGATAAATACTCTTTCACTACGCCCCAGTCGTTCTCGATTGACGTTAAGATCATGCCATCCACTTGCCTCATTTTTAAAAGCTCCAGGTGCTTAAGCTCTGTTACTTTCGAGTACATCGTCTGACAGATTAATAGTTGGTAGCCATGTTTCGCTGCTTGTATTTCCATCGATTCTGTCAACTGTCCGAAGAACGGGTTCATGATTCGGGGGACCAGAACTGCAATCATTTGCGTTTTCTTATTTCGCAAGCTCCTCGCCGATGAATTGGGAACGTATCCAAGTTCCTTCATCGCTTCAAACACTTTCTCTTTCTTCTTAATGGATACGTGTGGGTAGTCGTTTATTACTCTTGAAACGGTTGACTTCGATAGCCCGGCCCGCTTCGCCACATCATCAATCGTAACCATAACCACCCCCCTTTCCTTGGGAGAAGACTTTTTTGAAACCGTTTTCAAAAATAACTAGATTAATTGATTCAAAATGCAAGTATATGTACTGAATTGCTTTTTGAAACCGTTTTCAATTTGTTGACTTGATTATATATCACCGCCTATTGACCCGCAACCAAAACCGTGCGACAGTAATCTACAAAATCTTACATTCCCACATGGGTTAGTTCCTCACATATAAATGGTACCAGGACAAGGACATCTGTTATGGTAAAAGAAGCAAATGTCTAACTCTTTATAGAAAGGAAACGTGATGGTCAATGAACGGGATACGTAGCAAAGTAAAGAACCTAATTTCTGAAAAAAATGCCTCTCAAGCAATATTGATCCGCTACCACAATCGCTCTATTATCTCAAAGAATGAAAACATCCCCTTCCGTGCCGCCAGCGTCATCAAAGTTCCCATCATGATGGAAGCTTTCCGTCAACAACAGGAAGGAGCACTTAATCTTGATAAAGTACAAACCATAAATCCCTCCAAAACAGTAGCTGGCGCAGGGGTAATTCACTATTTATCCGGAAAACAAGACTATACACTACGCCAGCTAATTGACCTTATGATAATCGTATCGGATAACACAGCTGCCAACATCGTGTTAAAAGCAGTCGGTATAGAGAATGTAAATATCCTTATGAACCAGCTCGGTTGTCAAAATTCAGTCATGGAGCGCTTCTTCATGGATACTATCGCAACCGACAAAGGCTTCGAAAACCGCACCACAGCCGGGGATATGATGGCCTGTTTACAAGCAATCAACGAACCCCACCCACTTTTTTCAAAAGATGACCAATTGGCAATGAAGCAAATCCTACATAATCAACAGTTTAAAGACATGCTCGGATCTTTTACATCCTCAGAAGAAATCGAGGCCTTTCACAAAACAGGCGAACTCGAAGGCGCCCAACACGACGTGGGTTTTTTTGAATATAAAGGTCAAACCGTCTATGTTGCTGTCTTAACTGATGATCTCACAAGAAACCAGGAAGGACGTGAACTGATTGCCTCTATAGGGCAACTGATTGTGGAAGAGATTGTAAAGAATCATTAATTTGTTCTTGGTCTTATAAAAAAACATTGAACTGATGTTGGCTCTTCTTTTTTATTTGCGAGGCCGTTACTCAAATTAAATCAGGGCAAGCTTTGGGAATGCGAGACTATCGCGGAGGTAAGAAGTCTATCCAGTTCCTGCGTGGAGGCTTGCAAATTTTTTATAGCAATAGCAAATATCGATATCTGCTTTAATAAGAATTTAGAAGTTTCTCAGATCATCCGACTGGAGGATGAGTATTGATTCCATAACGTCTATATTTTATAAAAACGCAGCATTACCTAACTTTCTATCCAATAAAGTATTGATGAGTAAAGAATACAGATGTGCACATACTAAACTAAACCTATAAAGGAGGTTTCATTCATGAATACTGAACATACTTCTCCTTACCTCTGTCCGAGTTGCAAAACGAATAAAACACGCTTCAACCTTATTGAACAAGTCGTTACCCCAGTAAAGAAAAATCCTCAGACAGGAGAGATCGTTGAAGAATATGAAGATCTCACCTCTCAGCCTATGCACATGCAATATCGAGGGCCAGAGATTCGCGTACAATGTGCAGCATGTGGAGTGATCGAAGAAGAAATATCGTTCATTAAACGTGCGGAATACGATAAAAGTTCGTAAATCAAAGAAGGATCAAGTCTCAATAGAGATGTTGATCCTTTTTTATTGTTAATTTCCGAACTATAACAAGAGTTTCCTTTTGACATTCTTACAAAAATGCGTTACATTACATTATGTACGAACGATAACGATTCAAGCGGATTTAAACATTCGCTTTTAGGAGTGTATATGATGGAAAATGTGTTTGATTATGAAGATGTTCAATTAATTCCGGCAAAATGTGTCGTAAATAGCCGCTCAGAATGTGATACAAAAGTGACGTTAGGCAACCATACCTTTCAATTACCTGTCGTACCCGCTAACATGCAGACCATTATAGACGAAACCATTGCAACGTTCTTAGCTGAGAAAGGTTATTTCTATGTGATGCACCGCTTCGAGCCTGAGACTCGCCGTGCTTTCATTCAAGATATGAAAACACGTGGGCTGATCTCTTCTATTAGTGTCGGTGTGAAAGAAGAAGAATACGGATTTATTGAAGAGCTTGCAGCAGAAGGACTTGTTCCAGATTACATTACAATTGACATTGCTCATGGTCATTCCAACGCAGTCATTCAAATGATTCAACATATCAAGAACCACTTACCTTCTACCTTCGTCATCGCAGGAAATGTTGGTACACCTGAAGCCGTTCGGGAATTAGAGAATGCCGGCGCCGATGCTACAAAAGTTGGCATTGGACCAGGAAAAGTATGTATTACGAAAATTAAAACAGGCTTTGGTACAGGTGGTTGGCAACTAGCAGCCCTTCGCTGGTGCGCGAAAGCCGCTTCAAAACCAATCATCGCAGACGGGGGAATTCGTACACACGGGGACATCGCGAAATCCGTACGTTTCGGTGCAACAATGGTAATGATCGGTTCCCTATTCGCCGGTCACGAAGAATCCCCTGGTGAAACTGTCGAGCGAGAAGGGAAGCTTTACAAAGAATACTTCGGCTCTGCCTCTGAATTCCAAAAAGGCGAGAAGAAAAACGTAGAAGGCAAGAAAATGTTCGTCGAGCACAAAGGCTCTCTTGAAGACACGCTAGTTGAAATGCAACAAGACCTTCAGTCTGCGATCTCTTACGCTGGCGGCACAGATCTTGATGGGATCAAACACGTAGATTACGTAGTTGTAAAGAATTCGATCTTTAATGGAGACAAAGTTTACTAAACTACTAAAGTGGAAACGTTTTGTTAGCAAGGTATAGATTGAATTTAAATACAGAAAAAACGAGCCGGGGGGCTCGTTTTTTTAGTTTCTAGTTAATTCTATTCCTTTTTAGTAACTTCTCTGGTCTCTTTGGTAAGTTCTCCGACCTTTTTCGTAACTTCTCCACTTCCTTTCGTAACTTTCCCGCCCTCTTTCGTAAGTTCTCCTCTCTCTTTTGTAAGTTCCCCGCCCTCTTTCGTAACTTCTCCTCTCCCTTTCGTAAGTTCCCCTCTCTCTTTGGTAAGTTCTCCTCTCCCTTTCGTAAGTTCCCGCCCTCTTTGGTAACTTCTCCTCTCTCTTTCGTAAGTTCCCTCTCTTCCTCCGCCCCCCATCTTTCATAAAAAGTCCCACAAACAAAAAAGAGCGGAACCTCAATCGGTTCCGCTCTCAGCTTTTCCAGCCCAAACATCTTTTGCATAAATCCCTTTTTGCTGTAAACCATCTAACCACTCTGATGCTTCTTCACGAGTAACAGAATGAATAACTTCGTAACTTTCCATTAAGACTTCTTCAACAGCAGGCGCCATCTGGCTCCCGTCGCCGCACACGTAAAGACGAGCGCCCCTTTCTAAGAGTTCAATAACATGCTCACGATCTTCACGAAGTAAATCTTGCACATACGTTTTTTCTTCACCTGATAAACGAGAGAAAGCGGTGTGAAGGGTAACGAGTCCCTCGTCCTGATAAGATTCAAGCTCACCTTGATATAAATAGTCTTGTTCAGGATGACGGCAGCCGAAGTAAAGGTGCGCTTCGCCAAGCTTATGACCTGATTCCTTGAGAGCCTTACGAGCTTGCAAGAAGCCGCGATATGGCGCCACACCTGTACCTGGTCCGATTAGGATCATTGGCGTTTCACTCGATTCAGGAAGCTGGAAGTTCGACTGAGGCGTGCTAATGAAGCAAGCTACCTCGTCACCTGGTTCTAAGGAAGCAAGATAATTACTTGCCACTCCTTTGTACTCTCCGTCCCCACTCCAGGAAGGTCCGCGTACAATACTCACGGTGATGCTCGGTGCCGCCTCTTGCACACTAGGCGAGCTCGAAATGGAATAATAGCGAGCTTTTAGTGGTGGCAATAAGGCAACGAAGCGATCAAACGGAAGTTCACAGGCCATATATTTTTCAAGTAACTGAAGCATTGTTGCGCGCTTAGCGAGCACTTCTGTTTTATACACTTCATCTTGTAAGAGATCTTCAAGCTCCACTTTGTGAGGAGGGCACGTTGTGTTTGACGCTAGTTCACGAATTTGAGCACGGGTTGCTGGTTCTTGTAGTTCCACGTAGTGCGTCATTAAGTCAGAAATACTAACAGGATGATCTAATGGAAGATGAGCGGTCTTGCCACCGCTTCCGCTTAAGACCATATACCGATTGCCATTAAGAGAGAAACGGCGAAGGACGCGGTCAACTAGCTCTTGATTGTTTTGCGGGATGATTCCAAGATGATCGCCCTCTTTATAAGAGACGCCCACTGGCAACTTGATATCCAAATGACGTGTACTTCGGTCACTTGTTTCCCCTTGCAACTCTTTATTTTGAGAGACACGTGCCGTGAAGGCTTTGTGGTCTTTTGCAAGAGGTGTACTCGTAACGCCATCGACAAATTCAACCGTTAAGGCATTGGCAGTTTGGCCTGTATCCCCTTTAAGATCGAGATCAAAAGTTTCAGCAAGCTTCCTCCACAATTCTTCTTCCCATGCTTCATACTGGCCTTCGAAGTCATCACTCGCATCCCCTTCACCACGGAAGGCGATGGATGTGGCTCCTTTATTAGTCATCTGCTCATCAATAAGCTTCGGTATGCTTTGATACGTACTCGCCCAGTTACGGTCACCACAACCAAACACTGCATAATGAACACCTTGGAGCTCATTGTCACCTGCTGAATCGAGCCAAGCAACGAACTCGTGGGCATTGTCTGTTGGGTTTCCGTTATAAGAAGCTGAAACGATAATCATTGCTCCTTCTAAAGGCATGAGCCCTGCGTATTCATCAAGGGAGGCAATATGAGTTGAGAACCCTTTCGCTTCTCCGATCTCAGCCAATTCACGAGCAACACCTTTTGCCGTTCCTAAATTCGAACCATATAAAAGAAGAAGTGGCGTACCGTGTTTTGGAACAGTAGCTTCTTTTTTACTTTCTTTTTGATCACTTTCCTGCTGAGGCGCTGTCATTTGAAAGGCCATTTGGGAACGGCGTGGTTGGACTCTCATCGTTAAGCCTTCAGGTTTTAGGGTTAGGGTTTCTTTTACGTCTAACTGGTAGTTGTCATGATCGATGAACCTGAAGTTCTGTAAAAGCATCCCTAACACAAGCGTCGCTTCGTGCATGGCGAACTGCTGACCGATACACGCGCGCTGGCCATTTCCGAATGGTTTAAACGCATGCTGTGGAATGGATTTCATGTCCTCAAAGCGCTCTGGCTTAAAGGCTTCCACATCTTCTCCCCAAACGGCGGGATCTCGGTGTAGCTGAGGTAGAAGCACCATAACTGTTTGACCTTGTTCAATCGGAATATCTCCCCCGATGACGGTATCTTCTTTCGCATGAAGGCCGAATGCAGGTGCTGTTGGCCATAAGCGAAGCGCTTCATTTAAAATCATGCGTACATATTTAAGCTGCTTTGTTTGTTTATAAGACGGCACGCCGCTGTCACCTAGAACTTCGTCCACTTCTTTATATGCTTTTTTTAGGACATCCGGATTCTTCATTAAGTAATGAAGGGCAAACGATAGTAGACCACTCGTCGTTTCGTGGCCCGCAATTAAGAACGTAATAATCTGAAAGCGGATGTTCTCGTCACTTAGCTTTTCCCCTGTCTCAGGGTCACGGCCTTTTAACATATGAGAAAGGAGATCGTCTTCGCCTCGGTCTCCCTGTTCTTTACGATCTTGGATCAGCTGATCAACAAGTGTGAACATACCTTGAATATCTTGCTGGAACTGACGTTTTTTTCGAAGCATCAATTTATCCTGCAGTCCTACGCGTTGCAGTTGATTCATAGCCTCATCTAACCCTCGAACCATATTCTGCACAAAGGGATGAAGTTCTTCCCGATAGAAGCTGTTAAATCTGTAATTAAATCCACATAATCCGATGGTATCAAGAGTAAGTCGTGTCATGTCGTCTGTCACTTGAATACTTTCGTGATCATTTAGACGTGACCATTTCTGCACAAGCTGCACAGCAATATCAGCCATCTTATCATGATAGCCTTTCATCGCCTGCTGACTGAAGCTTGGAAGTAAGATGTTATGAGCTTTCTTCCAATTTGGCTCTGACGTTTCACTTGTGAATAATCCATCCCCACCAAAAGCTTTTACATTTTGTAAGGCTGGTCCAACGGTTTTATCAAATCTTGACTCATCGCTAACTTCTGAAACGAAAGCATGACTCGATACAATCGTACTTACACGGCCTGGAAACTGAAACTGAAAGATCGGCCCGTATTCGTCAGCAAGTTTCATAAAGGATTGCATCATTTTTTCTTTATCAATTAGTGGTAGACTCCCGAGCGGTCCATACGTCTTCGGGGATGGAATCTGTCTAGCATTTGTCATACTCGATCATTCCTTCTTATATAAATTAATAGGAAACATAGGTGTAAAAGAGGTAATATTGGATGTAATGCGGAATGAATATTCATTCCGTTTTCGGTAAAGTGCAGTTTAGAGCCATTAATGAGCTCTAACTGCATCCCAGCAACTTTCTTCATAGTCTCGTAACAACTCTCTCGTTTCATCCACTGCACCTTCACGCACAAGTTGATGTAGTTGAATAAACGCACCAAATACAATGGCAATTAGTGCATTGGCAGGCATCTTCCGAATTTCATTCGCTTCTTTACCCGCTTCGAAAAAGTCACGCGTAAAGTCTAATAGCTCTTGATATAAGGCTAAACTTTCCTCATCGAGCACACGAGGTCGGTTGTGCGTTTTAATAAAATATAGCGCATGTTCGTTATCGAGCGTGAAGCGAACCATACTGTTAAATATATGACTGAACTGTTGCCTACATGTTCCGTTACTCGGAAAACCATTTCGTAAAGTCTCGAGGAATCGTGTTACGTACTGTCTGAAAAGCTGGTTCATTAGTGTTTCTTTGTTCACAAAATAGCGGTAAATCGTACCCGCTCCAACATTGGCTCTTGTTGCAATCATTGGAATGGTTGTCGCATCAAAGCCTCGTTCCGCAAAAAGCACAAGAGCTGCGTCTAAAATATCTTCACGTTTGTTCGTCACTGTTTCCATGATGGTTCCCTCCATTACATCCCAAGCGGAATGAACATTCATTCCCTTCTATGATAAGTATAAAAATGATTGTGTTTCCTAGTCAATTTATGGTGAAACGAATCTAACAAAATCCATCCATAGCACTAGAAAACCCGGGACCAATAGCCCCGGGTTTTCCCCGAAAATTCTATTTATTCTGCTCAACTGTTTCTTTCATTTGATCAAGATGACGAAGCTCATGCCAACCGATAAACTCGGCCCACTGCTCAAGTGACATATCCCCAAATACAGGATGCGGGAAGGAATAGCTTTGAAGGGTTTCCTCTTCTTTGTTGTGAAGGAGGAATAACGTGGCTTCGCGAGATCGCTTCAACCCCTCAAGCGCATCTTGAATGGTTTTGAAATCTCCCTTAGGCTTCAAGCCTTCAGGTGCGTCGACTTTGTGGGAACGATCAGGTGTATGATGGATCGGCTTCTTAGTCGTCTCAACCCGCTCACCACCGCGGATCGTTTTATCAATCTTCTGGATGATGAACCCTTCCATTAAATAAAGGTGTTCCGCTACCTCAAGCACGGACCAAGTATTCTCATCCGGCTTTTGTGATGCTTGTTCATCTGACAGGCTATTTAAATAGTCTAACACTTGTTGACGTTTCTCTTCTAAACCGTACATCCAATCATCCTTTCCTCTAGTCCCCTCCCACTTTACCATATTCCCCTCCCCCAATCACGCAGAAACCCCTTCCCTATCTCGATTCAAAGATAATCTCTGGCAATATGTATGAATTACCAAACAATGTAGAAGCTAACAAGAAAAGCAGAAGCGCCCTGGGTAGATTCGACACGCATAAGACAGAACACGCCGTGGCGACCTTTGCCACAGAGTGGTCTGACTTATGTCGCGAGAATCTGGGCGCTGGAGCTAGATCAAGAAAAGCAGAAGCGCCCTGGGTAGATTCGACACGCATAAGACAGAACACGTCGTGGCGACCTTTGCCACAGAGTGGTCTGACTTATGTCGCGAGAATCTGGGCGCTGGAGCTAGATCAAGAAAAGCAGAAGCGCCCTGGGTAGATTCGACACGCATAAGACAGAACACGTCGTGGCGACCTTTGCCACAGAGTGGTCTGACTTATGTCGCGAGAATCTGGGCGCTGGAGCTAGATCAAGAAAAGCAGAAGCGTCCGTTTATCCTGGCGCTTCAGCCAACTAAAGCGTGCCAGACACCCTGTTACCCTTCAAAGTACTAAAGGGTGTCTGGCACCTTGTGTCACTTTAATGCACTGAAGGATGCCTGACACCCTTCAGTCCTTCACTTCACCAAAGTGTTTAATAAGTCAGCCTTTTATGAGGGATGGTTATGAAAAAGTTATTTCGTTTATTTACGAAAAAAGAGAATAGTGAACAAGCTGAGGAGCGCCCTACGCAGATTGATAAAGATCTTCCTCAAAACCTTACCTTCATTAAGAATTCTTTGGGTGAGAGTACGGATCTTGTTATACGTAAGTTCAAGATAGGAGAAAAACGAACGGTAAAAATGGCGGTCGTTTATACGGATGGACTTGTTAATGAAAGTACAGTCCATGAATCTCTTTTAGAAACGCTCATGTCTGACGTTCGTCAAACCCAATTAAGTAAGCAAGCTTTAGAAAAAGGCATGTATTATACTGTTCGAGATCATGTTTTAACTGCAGGAGAACTCGACGAACTTGATACCTTAGATGACGTCCTCCTCCATGTGCTATCCGGAGATACGGTTTTATTTTTAGAAGATGAAACAAAGGCTTTATGTGTGAGTACCCGCGGATGGCAGGACCGCGGTGTGGAAGAACCAAGCACCCAAGCTGTTGTTCGAGGTCCTAAAGATGGATTTACAGAAACGTTAAGAACCAATACTGCTCTACTGCGTCGCAAGATTAAAGACCCTAACCTATGGATTACAACGCAAGCCATCGGATCTAAGACTAAAACCGATGTTGCCGTTGTTTACATGAATGGCATTGCGAACGACAAAATCGTTAAAGAGGTACATAAACGATTAAACCAGATCAATATAGACTCCTTATTAGACAGCGGGTATGTGGAGGAACTAATCCAGGATGAGACGTATACCCCTTTCCCAACTGTATACAATTCAGAACGCCCTGATAGTATTGCAGCCGGTCTCTTAGAAGGTCGCGTCGCCATCATCGTAGATGGTTCACCTTTTGTCTTACTTGTCCCTGCCCTATTTATGCAGTTCTTTCAGTCACCAGAAGACTATTATCAACGTTCAGACTTTGCAACACTCGTTCGCATCATACGCTTTATCGCTTTCTTTCTAGCTCTTTTAACGCCTTCTGCTTACATTGCGCTTACAACCTATCACCAGGAAATGATTCCAACGTCTCTGCTCATTAATTTATCTTCACAACGAGAAGGCGTCCCCTTTCCTGCGTTAGTTGAAGCGTTGATTATGGAAGTCACCTTCGAGATCTTACGAGAAGCTGGAGTAAGACTGCCGAAAGCTGTGGGGTCGGCCATTTCAATTGTAGGAGCACTCGTTCTAGGGCAAGCAGCGGTAGAAGCCGGGCTTGTTTCAAGCGCGATGATCATTGTCGTAAGTCTGACCGCGATCTCAAGCTTTGTATCTCCAAGCTTTAATTTTGCAATCTCGATTCGCATGCTCCGCTTCCTATTTATGATTCTGGCCGCGACGTTTGGATTATTCGGAATTCTACTAGGTTTAATTGTACTTGCTTTGCACCTTGCGAGCTTACGATCTTTTGGCGTTCCATACTTAAGTCCTTTAGCTCCATACATTACAAGCGACCAGAAAGATACCGTACTTCGCTTTCCACGCTGGGGACTATTTACACGCCAGCGCCTAATTAACCAAAAGAACATAGATCGAGAGGACATGCATAAACCAACTCCAACATCACGACCACCAAAAAAGGGTGATTCATCATGATAAGACGATGGTTTCTCTTATGCTTTACTTTTCTCTTTTTACTCATAAGTTTGACAGGTTGTTGGAGTAAAAGAGAACTGGACGAACTAGCTATCGCTACAGGAATTGGTCTTGATAAAACAGATAATGGGTATAAATTTACCGTCCAGATTATTAACCCAGCAGAAGTGGCAGCTAAAACGATTTCCACTAGAACTGCTGTGACCACTTATACGAGTGAAGGGCGTTCCATGTTTGAAGCCCTAAGAGGCTTGACCGATAAAGCCCCCCGGAAAGTGTATTTGTCTCATATTCGAAAAGTGGTTTTCGGAGAAAGACTGGCGCGGGAAGGAATTAGCGAAACACTTGACTTCCTGACAAGGGACCACGAACTAAGAACGGACTTTCACATTGCTGTGGCAAAGGGAATGGAGGCTCACGATTTGTTAACGATCTTAACTCCAATGGAGAAGATCCCCGCTAACAAGATGTACTTCTCGATGGAAACGTCAAGCGAGTACTGGGCACCTTCTCTCATTATGAAAATACAGCAATTAATCTCAACCATTCTTGAGGATGGAAAGGAGCCTGTAATAAGCGGTGTATACAATGTCGGTAATATCGAAAAAGGGAGTAATCTTAGTAACGTAGAAGATGTTGGGGCCCCGACAGATGTTCGTGTTGATTCACTTGGTGTTTTCAAAGGGGATCAGTTAATTGGCTGGATGGATCAACTCCAGAGTACTGGCTACAATTACATTGAAGGAAATGTAAAGAATACGGCTGAGTATTTCAAGTGTTTAGATGAAGAAGGTAGCATCACGCTCGAGGTTATGAAAGCAACAAGTGACAAAACCGTAACGATTAAAGACGGTGAGCCTCAATTTAACGTAAACGTGTCCGTTGAAGGAAATATTGCTGATGTTGAATGTCAAATAGAACTAATGAAAGTAGACACAATCAAAAGGTTAGAAAAGAACTTCAGCGACCAACTCTCCACCCTTTTAAATGACACGGTCTCTGATGTTCAAGATGATTTCCAAAGTGACATTTTTGGATTGGGTGACCTCATCCATCGAACAAAACCGAAGTACTGGAATACCGTGAAAGAGGATTGGGAAGACCGATTCCCTGAAGTTGAAGTTTCAGTAAAAGCCACCGTTAAAATCAATCGAACAGGAACCATCTCCAACCCTTATCAATTTGAAAAGGAGAAATAGACGATGTGGGTGATCTTGTATGGAGTTATTGTAACGATCAGCTGGATTCAGATTAGCGGATTATGGAAGCAATCACACAAGCGAGACTCCTTTATATATATAGGGACGATGGTTTTTTCGTTAACTTTACTGATCCTTTTCCAACTCGGAGTCCCTGTCCCGAATCCACTAGATGGGATCTCGATTGTTTATGATCCAGTTCATAGCTTATTTCAATAAATTTGATGGGCATACAGATAACACAAATGAGGAAAGGAGAGTATGTAGGTATGAATGGTAAAGAAGAAATTAATATGAGACAGTTTTTGCTGTTTTTATTTCTATTTGTAATCGGTACCTCAATTCTACTCTCTCCTTCAACCCTTGCATATGTAGCCAAAGAAAGTGCCTGGCTAAGTGTTGTGGGGGCAATAATCATTGGTTCAGTTTTTATTCTCTTCTTCCTATTAATCAGTATATGGTACCCGGAACAGAACATTGTGGATTTGAATCGCCTCTTATTCGGCAAGTGGGTTGGAACTGTATTCTCACTCTTATTCATACTATTTGCACTCGTAAGCGCAGCAACGGTACTCTGGACGATTGGTAACTTTATGATCACTCAAATGTTACACGAAACGCCTCAGCCCTTTACTCATATGCTGTTCATGTTTGTCGTCATATATGGAGTCTATTTAGGAATTGAGACCATTGCCAGAGTAAGCGAACTTTTCTTTCCATATGTGGCTCTATTATTGCTAGTTATATTTTTATTCAGTATACCGAGTATTGACCTAAACTACATTAAGCCATTCTTTAACACGGGGACGCAAGAGATTGCAAAAAGCGCTTGGTTTGATCTTAGTGTATCAACATTTCCCCTAGTCGTTTTATTTATGGTCTATCCAAAACTTGTTCAAGATAAAAAGAAGGTAGCTAGAAAAGTAACGCTAGCTTATATCCTTGGAATGTTAACCATTTTAGCAGCCACCTTTATCACTACCTCTGTATTAGGGGTAGCGTACACATCACACCACCTCTATCCAACCTACGTATTAGCAAAAACCTTGAACATAGAAGGTTTGATTCAAAGAGTCGAAGTCATCATCGCTGTCTCTTGGATATTGACGATCTTTTTCAAATTATCTTTATACTTTTACGCCGCCGTCACCGCTCTCTCTCAAGTTCTTAAGATGAAAAGCTACAGATCTCTCACCTTTCCATTAGGGGTTTTCGTCATTGCACTATCGCTAATTGTTTACCCTAGTAGTATCTATGCAACGGAATGGAATCAGACGACCTGGATCTATTACTCAGCAACGTTTGGGGTTCTTTACCCCCTTCTTATTGCAATCGCAACATTCATCAGAAAAATGCTCAAGCGCTATTGAAAGGAGTCACACGATGAAAGAATCCATCACACGCTATCAATTGTTGTCGCTCGTTATTCTGTTTGAATTCGGAAGCTCTATCATCGTGGGTCTTGGATTTGAAGCGAAGCAAAATGCCTGGATGGTTATCTTACTGAGCATGATCGGAGGGATTTTGCTTTACTGGCTATTCACTCGATTCGTTACCGCTTATCCTGACACCCCTTTTCCACAAGTTCTTCAAAAGTTGGCAGGCCCATACTTAGGGTATATATTAATATGGATGTATATAGCATATTTCTTATATATAGCAGCACGTGTGTTAAGGGATTTTACTATGTTAACCGCTCAAACGATCTTGCATGAAACACCTTTATTAGCGGTTTCCCTTTTATTTATGTTTGTCGTTTGTTTCGCTTGTTTCCTCGGGGTTGAGGTTATTGCCAGAACAGGTGAACTATTTCTCCCATTTGCATTACTGATGGGAGGACTATTCTTGATGTTTGTATTCATCATGGACCTACCTAAAATCCATCGCCTTCAGCCTTTTTTCAGTCAAGATATAGGGGAAATTTTATCATTCGTCTTCCCAACGGGGGTTACATTCCCTTTTGGAGAACTAATCGTCTTTGCAATCATATTCCCCCACCTGGAACATCCGTTAAAAAGCTTTCGGTATGGAGTAATGGGTATACTCATTAGCGGGACGATCCTATTAATCATAAGTGTAACAATCTTGATGGTTTTGGGGCCTTCGATTGCTATGAGGTCGGCCGTACCACTCCTTGATACCATTTCGCTCGTTAACTTACAAGGATTTATACAGCGAATGGACCCAATCGTCATCATTATTATGGTCATTACAGGTTTTTTTAAGATTACGATTTTCTTTTATGCGGCCATTGCCATGCTTCAATATTTGTTTAGACTTCCGAGAACACAGAGTAAAGGATTAATTGGGTTTATGGGCATTCTTGTTGTCATTCTCTCCATTCTAATTAGTCCAAATTTCGTCGAACATATGAAGGAAGGGTTGGATATTGTTCCTCTTTATGTACACGTTCCCTTTCAAATGATCATACCTAGCATACTGTTCGTCCTTCTTCTTATTAAAAATAGAAGAAGCACAGCATAAAAAATAGGGGGAAAGGCACGATTTACTCTTATTATGCAGTAAACCGTTCCTTTCCCCCTATTCCATTCCTTTAGACAATTTTCTTAATGAGACGACCAAGCATTCTTGGAATAAATGTAACAATAGCAACGATTTTATCAACTAGTTTATGCAACATGGTAAGTCCCTCCTTTTGTTTGTTAGTTATTCTTTTCACCCTAACAGTCAGCTCTAAACGCTGTTCATTCAATATGAGTCATAGGTTGCATGTTTCGACTATTTCCCCGGTAATATTTCTACGTCATTAGACACCATTCGTTGTGTGGGTGTTATTTGAGCCTAAAATATGACGAAAAAGCAGCCACCTGCATTTGCAGGTGGCTGCTTTTTCAATGCCGAACGGTCCCACATTGTGTGGGGCACATAAAAGCGAGTGATTTCCATTACCATCACACTATCCCAAAACGCTAATAGAAACATTATCTCAACTAAAGTTTTAAGCGATTATTTCCTATCGCTGTCTAGATTGAAACTCTGCTATAACTTCTTGTAACAAGTTATGGTCTGTTAATAAATCCAAACCTGTTAAGGCTAGTGCCTTCGCTCCGGTAATGAGCGCTTGGTCGCCTCCTTCTGATTTTGCCGCTTCTCTAAAGGCATCGGTGTGCGGAACAAGGTCAGAAGGGCCTATTTTTATATAAGGGTGAATGGTCGGGACGACTTGGCTAATGTTACCGGCGTCCGTAGAGCCAATTCCTTCGCGGCCCTCGTTTACGTAATCCTCTCCAAGGGCTATAGCTTTCTCGCGGAAAACGAAGTCAAATCGTTCATTTAACACAAGGTTGTCGACTCCGTTTTGAATAGGTGTTACCTTAACGCTTGCTCCGGTTGTGAGGGCTGCTCCTTCTGCGATCCGTTTCACTTTGGCTGTTACTTCATTACAAGCTTCACGGGTGGCTGCTCGAACGAAGAAGCGAGCTCTGGCGTAATCTGGGACTATGTTCGGTGCAACTCCACCGTCTAAGATCACTCCGTGAAGGCGAACATCGTCTGTAACGTGCTGACGAATCGCATTTACCCCATTAAAGAGTTGGATCACGCCATCTAAAGCGTTGATTCCATACTCTGGTTTAGCAGCCGCGTGAGCCGATTGACCGAAGAACTCAAAGTCTAGCGGGTCAACTGCTAGGGACTCTGATGTTCCGTTTGTCTGATTTGAAGGATGAATCATCATGCAAGCATCTAAATCCTGAACAAGTCCGTGCCTGACAAATGTCCCTTTGGCACTGCCATTTGGTCCCCCTTCTTCAGCAGGAGTTCCAAGTACAACGACTTCACCCCCAGTTTGGTCTAGAACTTTACTGAGCGAGATCGCTGCCGCAACGCTCGTTGTGCCGATAATATTGTGCCCGCACGCATGACCGAGTCCAGGCAATGCATCATACTCAGCAAGGAACCCTATTTTAGGGCCCTTCTCCGTCCCTTTTTTACGGGCAATGAAAGCTGTATCATGTTCTGGGATTTCCCGGGTAACTTCAAATCCTTCTTGCTCTAGCAATCCACATAACGTTTCGCTTGCGTAATACTCTTCATTACCGATCTCTGGATTCTCATGGATTCGGTGACTTACATCCAGGTATACCGCCGCTTGGCCATCCACATACCGCGTGATTTCTTGTTCTAATGTTGTTTCCAAAGTACTCATGCGACTCACTCCTTATTTGAAATTACCAACCAATTTTCTCTAGTGGTACGAATGTTGGAATTAGAGAATCGTTGTATGTTTCACGGATATGCTCTGCAATTTCTTCCGTTTGATAGATTTCTACAATCTTCTGATACGCTTCTTTATCGGCTTCATCTGCTCTTGCCGCAATAATATTGATATAAGGTGTTGCAGTATCTCCTTCAATGAAGACCGCATCGTCGACCGGTACAAAGCCTGCTTCTACAGCAACTCCGTTGTTAATTACACTTGCAGCCACATCCGGCAGCACGCGAGGCGTCTGAGCCGCAACAACTGGTGTGAATTCTATATTTTTTGGATTCTCTTTTATTTTGTCTAAAGAACCATTTCCATCGAAGTCATCCGGAAGTCCAATTAAACCTGACTTTTCAAGTAACAGAAGTGCTCTCCCCATGTTTGTTGCCTCTTTTGGAATCGCGATGGTGCTTCCTTCTGGAATATTCTCAAGATTATCGTATTCTTCTGAGTAAACTCCCATAGGAGCAATAAGCGTCGTTCCAATTGGTTCAAGATCAAGGTCATGCTCTTCAATAAATGAATCGAAGTAGGACACCGTTTGGAAGGCATTTAAATCAATATCACCATCAGCTAGAGCTAAGTTTGGTCTTACATAATCCGAAAACTCAACAAGTTCAATCTCGATGCCTTCTTCTGCAGCTTTTTCTTTAATCGGCTCCCATAACGGAACTCCAGAACCATTTAAACCGATCTTAACGGTCGTTGTCTCCCCTTCTCCTTGAGCCTCTGTACTACCACACCCTGCTAGAGCGGCTCCTACTGTTGCTAATAGTGCTATGAATAGAATGATTTTTTTCTTCATATGTAATCTCCTCCTTTATCGTCTGCGTACAGCTTTTGAAATGTAATTTCCTAACGTTTGAACCGTTTGAACAATGACTACCAATAAAATAACGGTTATAATCATGACGTTTGTTTCAAATCTTTGATACCCATATGAAATAGCCAAGTCACCAAGACCACCACCTCCAACAAAGCCAGCCATTGCTGATGCGCCAACTAATCCAATGGTTGCGATGGTAATATTTAAAACAAGAGAACTTAATGCTTCTGGTAAAAAGACGCGGTAAATGATTTGCCAAGGCGTTGCCCCCATCGATTCTGCTGCTTCCACAACACCTGGATTCACTTCTAGTAAACTACTCTCAACAAGCCTGGCAATATAGGGGGCTGAGAAGAATACAAGAGGCACAACGGCTGCTGCTGTACCGATTGAAGTACCTACGATAAAACGGGTAATCGGTAAGATTGCTACTAATAAGATAATGAACGGGATCGAACGAAAGAAGTTCACTATACCGTTTAATACTTTAAATAAAGGACCGTTTTCAAGAAGTCCGTTCTTTCTCGTTACGACTAGAGAAATGCCAAGGGGTAAACCTATTACAACCGCAAACAGTAAAGCGATGGCTACCATAACGATTGTCTCTTGTGTTGCTTCTAAAATCTTCGGCCAAAATGTGGCTAAATCAACTTGCATCTCGCGTCACCTCTTTCACTGTTACAGATTGCTGGATAGAATGAAGAGCTTTAAAGATCTCTTTCTCTCCTCCAATAAATTCGACGATCAGACTCCCGAATGGTTCGCCTTGCAGTTCGGTAATCTGCCCGTATAACACGTTCACTTCAACCTGATGCTGAGTAGCAGCCCGGTATAGGATTGGCTTTGAAGCTTGTTCCCTTAAGAACGTCACCCTGTATACGTGTCGGGTACTATCTAAGGCTTGTAGAATTGATTCCGGAATCTTATCGTTCATAACCGAGCTGACGAAATTCTTCGTTGTCTGGTGCGCAGGACTTGAGAAGATATCAAAGACGGTTCCTTCCTCAATCACTTTTCCAGCTTCCATAACAGCCACACGGTCGCAAATCTCACGAATGACCTGCATCTCATGCGTAATCATTAAAATGGTAATATGGTATTCTTCACGAATTTGCTTCAAAAGGTCTAAAATTGACTCGGTTGTCTGAGGATCCAGAGCTGAAGTGGCTTCATCGCAAAGTAGCACTTCAGGAGATCGAACGAGTGCTCTTGCAATACCCACTCGCTGCTTCTGCCCTCCAGAAAGCTCCTCCGGATATTTCCCTGCCTGATCTGCTAACCCGACAAACTCGAGGAGCTCCTTCACCTTTCCTTCCACTTGCTTTCCTTTTTGTCCATCGAGCAAAAGTGGAAAGGCCACGTTTTGGTAAACGGTTTTTGATTCTAACAAGTTAAAATGCTGAAAGATCATTCCAATGCGACGTCTCTCTTTTCGTAGTTTTGATTTTGGTAACTGAGTCAGATCCTCACCGTCTAGCTTCACTTCTCCTGATGTTGGACGTTCAATTAGGTTTACGCATCGGAGAAGAGTACTCTTACCCGCGCCACTAAATCCAATGACGCCGTATATTGCTCCTTTATCAATTGATACATTGACGCCGTCAACTGCTCGAATGGTTTGATCGTTTTTCTTGTACACTTTCTCAATATTATGTAACTCGATCATGTTGTTTGCCTCCTTTAATTAAACTAAAACAGATCTGAATACTTGGTTTATAAGCTAAAAATGCCCTTTTTCCTCCTCATCTGGTAAACAAAAAATCCCCTCTTCTTAAAATAATAAGAAGAGGGGATTTACGTATATGTAGATCCGTCTCTTCTCATCTTTCAAGCCTAAGCTTGAAGGAATTGGCACGGTGTTCTAATCGAATAGAATCCGTTGCCGAGGTTTCAAAGGGCCATTCCCTCCACCTCTCTGGATAAGAAGATTGTTTTAAAATGTGTTTTTCGTTAATCCATATACTACAAGGAGCAGTTAGAATTGTCAAAGGATTTTTAATAATTTAATAGTTAAAAATTTTATTAACCTTTTATAAGCTTAACTCACTATCCCCAAATAAACATCAGATAACCATTAAAGGCAGCTAAGCCTACACTTAATAGAAGTGTCAAAATAGGAGTAATCTTGCCTTTCCCTTTCTCTTGGATTACTCCCACACCCCCAACAACAAGGCCAATAATGGCTGTATATCGTGTTAAATGAGAGAAGGTCACAATCGTTAACAGTCCCTCCATAGAACCTACAATAATAAGAGCAAGCAACTGCCCTACAAATATGGCTAACATAAATAATGAAATCTTTCCTGATAATGCTTTTGGCACCGGTATTCCCTCCTACAATGGTTTATGTAAGGGAATACCCTTATCTGTTGAGTATTATTCCTTAAGAGGACAGTTTTTAACAAGTTAATCACCTTCCATAACAAGTCGTACTCACAATCATATCTACAGCTTTAAAGGGGCTCACGATAATAAACCCGTTACCTTGCCTCAGGAGTCAATAATCGATACAATATGATGTATGAAAATACCTTATCATCCACCAATAGAAAGTGTTACACTTACAAAAGTTTTGCAGGCACTTAGCGAACCGAACCGAGCAAAAATTGTTCGATGTCTGCGGGATACACATGAGAATAACTGTACCCACTACACGCTTCAACTTCAATTACCAAAGTCAACTGTATCTCATCATATAAAAGTATTACGAGAAGCTGGTTTAATCCAGGCCAGGATTGTAGGAAAGGAGCATTTTTACTCCATACGAACGGAAGAAATCGAAGGGAAATTCCCTGGATTACTCGATGCGATCGGAAAAGTAAATGAAGAAGATTTGTAGCGTGACTTGAGAACCCCCTTTTTAGGCGGTTCTCTTTTTTTGTTTGCATTCCACTAACCGAGGTGCTATAGTTTAAAACAGTTCGATGGTTTTCGAACAATAAAACTATTAAACAAAGGATGTTAATCATGAATAATATTCTAGTTATCAATGGTCACGAACCATACCCAATTGCTGAGGGCCGTCTAAATAAAACGCTTTTCGATGAAATTGTAACCAAGCTCTCCACAAAATATGACGTTCAAACAACGATTGTAAGTGAAGGATATGATGTAAAAGAAGAGCAAGAAAAATTCAAGTGGGCAGATACCATCGTTTTCCAAACCCCCATGTACTGGTTCAGTCTTCCGGGCGGGACTAAGACATATATTGATTCCATTTATGAACCAGGCGTTTTCTTTGGAGGTGGAGAAAAATACGGAGACGGTGGACTTATGCCAGGAAGAAAGTACATGTTCTCAACAACCTGGAATGCTCCAAAAGAAGCGTTCAGCAATAGCGAAGAGTTCTTTAAAGGGCAAGATCTTGAAGGAGCCATTGACCACCTTCATAACACACAAAAATATGTTGGTATGGAACCACTGAAAAGTTTCGGTGCCTTTGATGTCATTAAAAACCCTGACATTGATACGTATATGACAGAACTTCGCCAGCATCTCGCTGAAGTGTTCGGCGTTTAATGTTTGATATAAAAAAGGAGAGAGGCGCTCAAAGCCTCTCTCCTACACATGTATGATTTTTACAAAGGATCCTTTCATGGCTTTCTTATAAGCCTCTTCCCCCATGAGCTTCACTTTCTCGGATTGTTCAGACACCCTGATAAGATTACCATTGCTCATGATTAAAGGATCAATCAGCCTGACTTTCCCTTTTCTATGTAGATCATATTCCTGGTCATTCTCTATTACAGAAACAGAGTGACGGAGCTGCCTCAACCACATATGCACACTCGCCTCATTACAAGAATGAAGCAGATCCAAAACCTCACGATCTGTCTTTTGAAAATCGTTTAATGTAATAACACCTTTGTCTAAAGCGGCCTTTAATGCACGTGCAAGACGATCGTAACCGAATATGTTCAGAGGATGCATAAAGAAATTGATAACTTCTTTATAGTAAACCTCTACAAACCACTCTGCACATTCGGCATCGGCTACATACATTTTACCCTTATACACATGTAACTTGGTTAGAAACGTATCAATTTCCCCCTTTTCAATATGCCCGTACTGATACATATCTCTTAATGTATAGTCCACACGATCTGCACAAAGATCAGGAGCAGATTGTTCTAGTAACGTCCACTGCTCATCATTCCCAAGAAGATCCAGTGCGCTGTAACCATGTCTCTCTAAGATGTCTGGGATTTCTGAATGTTGAATAATTTGTTCATAAATTTCTTCATGATAGTCCTCCTCTTTATTGTCGATAACAAAGTCAATAACGTGTGAAAAAGCCGTATGAGACACATCATGAAGTAACCCTGCAATCTGTTCCTCAAGGCTCCCTCCTAAACGTCTAATCAGCAGCATTACACCAATAGAGTGTTCATATCTTGTCACGTTCCAACTATCATTAACGAGGACACTTGCTCCTCCTTGATAAATCCCCTTCAAACGTTGAACAAGTGAACTATTGATTAATTCTTCAAGTATCCCTTCAACCACAGCGGTTCCATAAATCTGATCTGTAATCCGCATTCTATCCCTCGCTTTATTTCCGATTAGACTCTTCTAATAATTGGTCAACTTTCTTCTCCAAACGATCTAAGCGCGCCACGAAATTTCTCTTTATGATCCCCTTTATAAACAGTGTTAAAGATACCAAAAACATAACGATCAATAACACCACAACAAACAACATCATAACCCCAGGCAACCCCACACCAGACATCCCTCTCCCCTCCCCCTTTCCTTATTATAGAATACCACCCCTACACCACCATATAAAGCAACACAACGTACCAACCGCGCTTTAATGCTTCAGAGCATTAACGGGTGTCTGACACCCTTTAGTACTGCAGAGAACCACCGGGTGTCTGGCACGCTTTAGTATGTTGAAGTGGATTTGGAGTTTAAATGTGAGGATATTGGTGAATATATATGAGGATACCGTCGGTGCGAAACTTGTTATTTACTAAATATGTAAAAATAACCTTTGATATTAGGTTGAAAACATGTTAAATTTTTGTAAGGTCATAGATTTAAAATCGTGACAATTCTATGAATAAAGGGTACATTTCATAGGCAATTTGGCTAATTTGAGCACTGTTCCCATTGACCTTTCTCAAAATAAATCTATAATGAAATTCTAAAGAATTTGTAAATGTAGGATCTCAAGCACTTTGACTATACAGATAAAAAGCACGATATCCTCAATCAGAATCTATCATGGAACCAGGCGATCAAAGGAGGATCACACATGAATAAAAGAGTAGACCGGTTGCTACAAAGTGGACTATTCTTCTTTCTCATAGCTACCGTACTGCTATGGGCCAAATCTTATTTAGCTTTTAGATTTTCGTTTTCCTTAGACTTAGAAAATACCATTCAAGAATATATTCTGGCTCTTACACCACTAGGGTCCATATTGTTCTTCTTATCACTAAGTTTCATCTTTCCAAAGGCGAAGCGAATTAAAGCATTTCTAACCTTGTACTTCATCATGTCGTTTGTTCTGTTCGCAAACGTCGTGTATTACCGATTCTTTAACGACTTTATTACTATCCCTGTATTAATGCAGTATAAGAACTTCGCTCAGCTTGGCGGAAGTGCAAAGTCTCTTATGAGTTTCACAGACCTCTTGTTCTGGATTGATGTAGTTGCTCTATTTGTTTGGGCACGAATGAAAAAAGGACAGCTTTCACTAAGCGTGAAAAAACGCACAATGGGAGCGATTGTTGCTACATCTCTTCTAGCGATCTCGTTGAACCTGAACTTAGCCAACGAAGAGCGTTCTGAACTGTTAACTCGTACATTCGACCGTGCCATGTTTGTTAAACTAATGGGAGTATACAACTTCCACCTATACGACACGGTTATGACGGCAAATACCCAATCACACCGCGTATTCGCAGAAAGCGATGAGCTAACAGAAGTACGTAACTACTTGTCCAGTCAAAAGGATCCAAAAAGTGAAAACTTTGGCGCTTTAGAAGGTAAGAACGTTGTGCTTATTTCAATGGAATCCTTACAAAACTTTGCTATTGATTACAAAGTAAATGGTAAGGAAGTTACGCCATTCTTAAACGACTTAATTGACGATAAAAACTCTGTTTACTTTAACAATTTCTACCACAACACGGGTCAAGGGAAGACATCAGACTCTGAGTTCCTACTTGCGAACTCCTTATACCCACTACCACGTGGCGCTGTCTTCACAACCAATGCTGGTAACGAATTTAATGGAACTCCTGAAATTCTAAAAGAAAAAGGGTATACATCCGCAGTGTTCCACGGTAATAACGATAGTTTCTGGAACCGTGATGTCATGTATCCAGCTCTAGGGTACGATCGCTTCTTCTCTAAGAAAGATTATGAAGTGACTCCTGAAAACTCAGTAAACTATGGATTAAAAGACATTGAGTTCTTTGAACAATCCATGCCTATGATTAAGAGCTTAGAGAAGCCTTACTACACGAAATTCATTACTCTAACGCACCACTACCCATTCGTTCTAAACGATGAAGAAGATGTAATGATTGACAAGACACAGACTGGTGACGGTACAGTTGACCGTTACTTCCAAACAGCGCGCTATATGGATGAAGCTTTCAAGAAATTCTTTGAAGATATGAAAGCAAACGGTGAATATGAAAACACCGTCTTCATTATGTACGGAGACCACTACGGCATCTCTGAAAATCATAACCGAGCAATGTCTGAAATTATGGGCACAGAGATTCGACCATTTGAGCACACTCAATTACAGCGTGTTCCTCTCATTATCCACTCTCCTGGTTTAGAGGGTAAAACAGTGGATACAGTCGGAAGCCAAGTTGACTTAAAACCAACCATCTTAAACCTTTTAGGTGTTAAGAACGAAAACGACATTCAATTCGGTACCGACCTGCTTGCAAAAGATCGCGAAGACTTAGCCATTTTACGTGACGGTTCCGTTATTACAGACAAATATGTCTACGATGGCGAATCGGAAAAATGCTATGACAAAGCGACAGGCCAAGAAGTAGAAGGTTCACAATGTGATTCTATTGCTCAAAAAGGGCAAACAGAATTGAACCTATCTGATAAGCTTGTGTACGGTGATTTACTTCGTTTCTTAGAAGACGAAGAAGAACCACTTACCAACTCACCAAATAAAGAGAAATAATACGAAGCCGCATAAACGAATGTTTATGCGGCTTTTTTTTACTATTCCTTTATCACTTTGAATTGCTCTCATAGAGCGGTAATGGAATCACCGTTTAAGATGGGAAGCGCTTTTGCAGGTTTGACGTGCTACCCGTATAATTCTCAGAGATTATTAAATCAGGCGGCTCGTTCAGATGCTGCACGCTCCCACTCAGAAGGGAATAAAACAACCTCCCCCACTACTATGATATGGGGAGGTTTCTAATGGATAGATTATTGCTGATCTTTCCTCCGCTGCACGAGTTCTAAAGCCAACTCTACGAATTGTTCGTGCGAGATTTCTCCTAACAAGCTTTTTCGAACAAGCTGTTCATGCTCTTTTGTAATGTAGTATCCCTCTAGCTCAATCGACGCTTTCGCACTCTTCATTGCTTTCTCTATAGATTGTTGATCATTCATGTTTTCACCTGCTTTTATTAATTAACTTGCCCTCGAACCCATTATGCCTTTGAAAAACGATTCCCTTCCTCGTTTTTGCTGCATAGACTAACTCAGAATCCCTGTTTATGTAGGAGGTCATTATCTATGAAACAACCAAAGCTCCCCCTCATCCCCATAGGAAAAGGAGAGAGAACATTCGAACAGGATGCTTTTTGGAACGGCTATCCCTTTCGAGGATTTCCCTTTGGCGCAACAGGGGATATCTTTTGGGGTGTATACGATGCCCTATTTTTCTATCCACCCTTCTACTCTACTACATTTCCCTACTCGCCAAAATGCCCAGGCCCATACCCATACGGATATCCACCTAACGAAGGAAAAGGACCCGCCTTCATCATAGGCGGCCCACCCCTCGGCCAACAAGTTGCTCCCATACCACCAGTACCGCCCATACAAATTAACGCTGATGTGTAGGTCCGTTCATCACATTATTGTCAGGGCTGGATGGGGGACTGCGAGACTCCAGCTGGAAGAGGAGCCTAGGGAAGACCCCCGCAGAGAGCGAAAGCGAACAAGGAGGCTTCCCAGCTCCCCGCAGGAAAGCGAGTTGTCCCCCATCCAGCCCTACCACACATATACGCAACGGACCCCCTACTAACATAAAAAACGCAATCCACACTATTGGTGGATTGCGTTTTTTTGCATCTATAATAAGGGGGAGATGCATTTTTTCCAAAGTCTATCTATTTATAATTAATCCGCATGGTCAATCCAATGCGAATAATCATGTATCGCTGTGCCTCCAAAGCCTTTATTCCCTTTGTAGGCGTCTTCTAAAACCTCTAGTTCTTGGTCCATGGTTCCTGGTTCATCACCATGGAACGTGGTATGAGTTCCTTCTGCACTATCGATAACATTGACCCCGACCACAACGGATTTACCTTCTTTACTAGCTTCATTTACAATCGGCTTTGAAATGGATTGAATACCGTTTGGTCCTTCTGCCTTGTTTCGATAGGCCATCAGCGTCATGGAATCGTAGTGTTCGATCATCCACTCGCTTAATGTCTGGTCCTTATAAGGAACTTTTTTCTCATGAATCCAGAAAGGGAAATCCCCACTGACTTGCAGATGATCCTGTTCTTTTGCTTCTCGAATCAAATGAACAGTATTCATCATCCACTGATTGATTACATTATCAGCATCCTCTTTCCATTGCGATAAGAGATATGGCTCAATATCAACATGAACGCCAGCGAATTTCTGATCCTCACCGACCGTATTATTGTAATCATGAACGATCGAAACAAACCGATCGAGGCTATCCCGATTCTTAATGAGCGCCCAGTTTGGGTCTCCACCTAGCGCATAAACATCAATATCCTCTTTACTGGCATGTTGAATAAAGGAACGATACGGACCTGGCCTAAAGGTTTCAAAATCGATATGGATGTAAACAAGGTTCACCTTTTCTTCTTTTAAAAAGGAAACATCTTGTTCAGGGTTTTCCTCAATTTTAGAGACGTCCCAAATCCAAGTTGCCTTTTTCGATTGATTTTGATTGTCACTAAAGACCATGTAACCCACTCCTAAAATAATCAACACACTCAAGATCATAGTGGAGATCTTGTACGTTTTGATGATCCTTTTCAGCTTGTTCAAAATAAATTTGCACACCCTTTATGAATGAATAGGGATTTTACAAATATCGTTCGTCATTGAGAAGTTCTGAACTCTTGTTTTGTCCCGAACTTCAAGATCTCTTAAGTCAACATCAGGTCCAATTACACAGTAAGAACCAATAACCGATTCCCCTCGTATATGAGCGCGTGGCTCAATCAGCGTATCCTGTCCAATCGTCACATCAGCCTCAACGTAGCTAGAAGAAGAATCGATGAAAGAAACCCCATTCTTCATGTGACGCTCAATGATTCGCTGCTGCATGATTTCTTCTGCTTTAGCAAGTTGGATTCGATCATTGACTCCAAGCCCTTCAGCTACATCTTCTGTTGAGGTGGCTGAGATCGTATAGCCTTGCTCTTCTAATATTTCGATTACATCAGGTAAGTAATATTCGCTTTGATTGTTGTTCGTTCCAACTTCATTGAGTGATTGGAATAGCAACTTATTATCAAAACAGAAGATGCCTGTGTTCACTTCCCCGATGGATTGCTCTTGTGGCGTGGCATCTTTTTGCTCTACAATACGCTCAACGTTTCCGTCTCTGTTTCGTACGATACGGCCGTATCCTGTTGGATCCTCAGGAAGCATCGTTAAAATCGTCGCTGCTGCATTTGTTTCACGGTGATGATCGAGCAAGTTCTGAACGGTGTTGCTCGTAATAAGAGGGGTATCTCCTGTAATGATCACAGTCGTCCCTTCTTGATGAGCAAGCTGGTCTGCGCTCATTTGAACAGCATGTGCTGTCCCTAATTGCTCAGACTGATGTGCATACGTAACAGACTCTCCTAACTGCTCCTTAACCATTTCACTCTTATGACCCACAACGGTTACAATTTCGTTCATCTGTAGGTCCTTTAATAAATCAGTAATATGTTCAACCATCGGCTTTCCGCAAACAGGATGAAGCACTTTCGGAAGATCTGACTTCATTCTCGTTCCCTTACCAGCCGCTAACACAACTGCATATGTACGTTCCATATCCTTCACTCCCTCACTTTTATATGTACTTTAGTGAAGTAAAGGGTGTCTGGCACGCTTCACTTCACTAAAGGGTGTCAGACACGCTTTATCGCTTTATCTTGCTACACGAGTAAAGGGTGTCTGTTAGAGTATGTTATTCGTTGCCTGCTTGTTGGAAATGGGGGCGCAGGTCGTTAATTAGTTTGTTTAAGATCTGGCCATCTTCTGAGATGGTTTGGTCGTTAATCTTTTCTTGGATGCCTAGCATGATTGTCTTCAGGTTTGATTCATCGAGCGTTGTTTGGTGACGTTCCTTTTGCAAGAGGGAACCTCCTTTTAGAATTATTCTACCGTTACACTCTTAGCCAAGTTACGTGGCTTGTCCACATCGTTTCCAAGGGCAAGAGATGTGTAATAAGAAATCAGTTGTAGAGGTAAAACGGATAGTAATGGTGTGAATAGAGAATAAGTTTCCGGAATGAAGCAAGTCTCATCGACGTATTGTGTTACTTTCACATTCCCTCTCATCGTTACTCCTAAAACATTTGCTCCTCGTGCACTCACTTCTTTGATGTTTCCAAGCATCTTATCGTATAGCTTTTCTTGAGTAAGTAGGGAGATGATTGGCGTCCCTTCTTCGATCAAGGCAAGCGTACCATGCTTTAATTCGCCAGCCGCATAAGCTTCAGAATGGATGTATGAAATCTCTTTTAATTTCAATGACCCTTCTAGTGCGACTGCGGTATCGATTCCACGTCCCAAGAAGAACACACTCTTCGCATCTTTAATGGACTCGCCGTACTCTTTAATCGCTTCATTATGGAACAAGATCTCTTCCATTTGCTCCGGTACTCCCTGAAGAGCAGCCATGTATTGAGCATTTTGTTCTGGTGTGATTTGCTTCTTCTTCTGAGCCAAGTAAATACCTAGTAGATAGAACGATAATACTTGAGTCGTGTATGCTTTCGTTGAAGCGACGGCAATCTCTGGTCCTGCTAGTGTTAAAATAACGTCATCAGCTTCACGAGAGATCGAGCTCCCTACAACATTCGTAATGGATAACGTTTTTGCGCCCAGTTCCTTACTTTGGCGCAGTGCTGCTAATGTGTCGGCTGTTTCACCCGATTGACTCACCGCGATGACAAGGGTATTTTCATTTACGATTGGATTGCGGTAACGGAATTCTGACGCCACTTCTACATCAACCGGGGTGCGCGTTAATTCTTCAATAGCCGTTTTGCCTAATAGTCCAGCGTGGTAAGCTGTACCGCATGCTACAATGTGAACTTTATCCCACTTCGCTACTTGTTCTTCTGTCCAAGCAAGCTCAGGGAAATCAACTTCGTTTGTTTCTTTATCTACTCGACCTGCCATTGTCTTTTCAAGAGCTTTCGGCTGTTCGAAGATTTCTTTTAACATAAAGTGGTCGAAGCCGTTCTTCTCCGCTTGTTCCATATCCCAATCAACTCGGAATAGATCGCGAGAGATGGCGTTTCCTGTACGCACATCCATTAAAGAAATGCTTTCTTCTGTTAGTACAGCCATTTCTCCATCTTCTAAAATATACACATCACGCGTATGCTCTAAGACTGCTGGGATATCTGAACTAATGAAGTTCTCGCCGTTTCCTGAGCCAATAATAAGCGGGCTTGCTTGTCGTACAGCGTAAAGTTTCCCTGGTGTATGACGAGATACAACACCTAACGCATAAGCACCGTCTAATTTCTCAACGACTTTCTGAATGGTGGAGACAACATCGCCGTCATATAGCTTCGTAAGTAAATGCGCGATGACTTCTGAGTCTGTTTCAGATGTGAATGTTGCGCCCTCTGCAACAAGTTCATCTTTGAGCTCGATATAGTTCTCGATAATTCCGTTGTGAACGACCGCGAATTCTGTCTCTTCACTGTCTGTATGAGGGTGAGAGTTCTCATCAGAAGGACGACCATGTGTCGCCCAACGTGTATGACCAATTCCGATAGAACCTTGAAGTGGTGCGTCTTCTAGACGAGACGCCAAGTTATCTAATCGTCCTTCTGCTTTCGTTACATGAACTGCTTCTCCGTCGTGGATTGCTACCCCAACAGAGTCATAGCCGCGATATTCGAGCTTCTTAAGACCGTTTGTTAAAATTTCTTGTGTGTGCTGCTGTCCGATATACCCCATGATTCCGCACATGTTTCTCATCTCCCTTGTCTCGTGTGTGTTTGTATAGTCGTTACTAGATCTACTTATAATGCGATAGAATGATCTTTTGTGTGAACTTTAGAAGATGTTCCAAGCTTGTGAATGTGATCACGGTCGAACTCTTCAAATGCGTTACGAGTATCAACAATTGGTACACCAAGATCAGCCAATTCTTGATAATCAAAGTCAGAGTGATTCGTTACAAGTACCATGCAATCATATTTCTTCAACTGCTCTTTGTTGTAAGGAACCGATCTTACTATCTCACCGTCATCATCAATGAAGCTATGAGCATGTGGATCGCAATACTCTACGTTAGCTCCGCTCTCTTTGTAAAGCTCATAAAGATAAAGACCTGGAGATTCGCGAAGGTCACTGATATTTGGCTTGTACGCCATTCCTAGAATCAAGATGTTTGAGCTATTCACAGAACGGCCGTAAACGTTAAGAACTTGTGATGTTTTAGACACAACAACGTCAGGCATGTTGCTATTAATCGATTGCGCCAGATCAATGAACTTGCTGTAGAAACGGAATCCTTTTGCTTTCCAAGAAAGGTACATTGGATCAAGCGGAATGCAGTGGCCGCCAATTCCAGGTCCCGGCTGGAATTTCATGAAGCCGAATGGTTTCGTCGCTGCTGCATCGATTACTTCCCAAACGTCGATGTCCATTCGTTCACACATCATCGCAATTTCATTGACGAAAGCAATATTCACACTACGGAACGTGTTCTCAAGAAGCTTAGACATCTCAGCAACTCGTGGAGATGAAACAGGAACAACATTGCCTACGTAGTTCTGATACAAGCTTGCACCAAGTTCGCTACATTTCGGCGTCACACCGCCAATGACTTTAGGCATGTTCTTCGTGTTAAACGTGTCGTTACCTGGGTCTACACGTTCAGGTGAGTAGCATAGGAAGAAGTCTTCACCAGCTTGGTAGCCTAACTTATTGAACTCACTAAGAATAAGCTCTTCCGTAGTTCCTGGGTACGTCGTACTCTCAAGCGTGATTAATGTCCCTTTTCTCATGCTTGGCTTCACTTTCTCGATTACGCTTGTGATATAAGACGTATCAGGATCTTGGTTCTCACTTAAAGGAGTTGGAACACAGATACTGATGGCATCTAGTTCATTTACAAGATCATAGTCTGTTGAAGGACGGAAACGCCCAGATTCAATTGCTTCTCTAAGATCTTGGTCGGTAATGTCCTGAATATAAGAATCTCCTGCTTTAAGCGCGTCGATTTTATTCGGGTCAAGGTCGATTCCTGTTACGTTGAAACCGGATTTCACCATTTCCACCGCTAGCGGAAGCCCTACATACCCCATACCAATTACACCGATATTTGCTTTTTTCGCTTCTATTTTTTGCGCTAAATGATTTGCATATTTCATGAATAAATCCCCCTAAATAAATTATGAATGTACTGCTTGTAACAACTGAACCATTCGTGACTCGAGTTCCATTAAAGAAAATGGCTTCGTAACATAGTCGGATACCCCGTATTCGAATGTTCGCTTAACATCTTCTTCTAATTGCTTATTGGTTAGCACCATAATAGGCGCAGCCTTTATAGCCTCTACATGTTGAATATGATGAATGAACTGATAACCACCAAGGGCCGATAAATTAATCTCTGTAATCACAAGGCTCGGATGATGCTTCTCGTATTGAGCTACACCCTCTTTACCATCTGTAGCGGTGTGAACGGTGTACCCTTTATGAGTGAAATACGAGGTAACCAGCTCCAACACTTTTTCATCACTATCTACAATTAAGATCGAATCTTTCTTCTTTTTATTTTCTTTCTTGAAGACGCGGATCTCACCTTGAGGTCCGTTCTCTGAAATAATTTCAGATACCATATCAAAGAGCATCTGCTCAGCGAATGGGCTGCTTTCAGGAAAACTCCCAACCAATATGGATCCCGAAAGATAGCCATTCTCTTCTAAGAAGTCTTTCACATATAAGGAATAAAAGTGAGAATACCCAATCGTACGGTTGTCTAGTAAAATCCCAACCAACCCTTCTGTCTGATCATGACTAAACTGAACACCAACCTCTGGCTCGAGGCGTTCCATATGAGTTTTTAGCTTCTCAAGCTCTTTGGCATTAAGATCTGCGCGAGCGATAATCATTCCACAAGCTAAGTTACTTTCCTGATAATACTCTAGAAAATGATGAAACGTCTGAATAATCCGTGATCCCACTTGCTGTTCCACAGCTCTCTACCCCCTTTTTGCATTAAGCTGATTTCTTATCTTCATTAAAACTTGTTCGGACCATCGTTCCCCAGGAGGTCTTCTTACGGAAGAAGTCGATGTGACCTAAGAACCTCCATAGAATACCAAGCTGTCTATAACCAAAGAACATAAGCACTGTATAGATCAACATCTTAAAGAAATCTCGAATTCTCGGATAACGTTGGAAGGCAATCTCTTCAAGAAGCATGGATCCAATTCCGAGTAATGTTCCGTAAAGAATATTGATTAAGCTGAAGACGAGTAAAATCTTCCAACCTGACATATCCATAAGAGCGTATCCAATTAGAGCAAGTAATCCTGTAATTCTGAAATAAGGACTTAACGTTTCGAAAATGATGTTGTAAGGAATCGTTAGCCAACCCATGATCTTATATTTCGGTCGCATAAACATAAAGCGCCCTTCCTCGATCATGTTCTTCAAGTTACCGCGACCCCAGCGTTTACGTTGGCTTCCAAGGATTTTGAATGTATCAGGTGCCTGCGTCCAACAAACAGCGTCAGGGCAAAATGCAACCTTATACGGTAAATTGTTCTCAAGCATGTGACGGTGAAGCTTAATAATAATGTTCATATCTTCACCTGGGTAACCACCTCGGTAGCCCCCTACTTCAACTACATAATCTTTACGGAATACACCGAACGCGCCAGAGACGATAATTAAACCATTTACTGAACTCCAGCCAATACGTCCACCTAAGAAGGCTTTCATATATTCGACTAGCTGCCACATTGGTAGTAGCTTTTTCGGTAGTTTTACATTTTTCACAACGCCATTTTCAATCTTACAGCCGTTTGCAATGCGGACATTCCCGCCAATCGCAACATATTCTTCAGGCTTTTCCATGTACATGCGGGCAATGCGAATCAACGCATCTTCTTCTAATAACGAGTCAGCATCAATAGATGAGATAAGTGGATAACTGGACAAGTTAATCCCTGCATTTAATGAGTCCGCTTTACCGCCATTCTCTTTATCCACGACATAAAGGTTTGGATAATCCGGGTTATAGTAAAGCCCTCTCACCTTCGCCGTCTTAATGACATCCTTGATCGATGTTGGCTTGTAATATTGAAGTTCAAATTCCTTAATTAGAACACCAACCGTGTCGTCACTTGATCCGTCATTCACGACGATAACTTCGTGTTTCGGATAGTGTAGAGCGAGAAGTGAACGAACGTTTTCTATAATCGTTAACTCCTCGTTAAAGGCTGGTACAAGAATCGATATGGGAGGTACGTTGTTCGATCCCGATAACGATTTGTATTTTGAGAATGTCGTGCTTTTTAGAATTTTAGAGATTTCTTTAAATGAGAATAAGATAATCCCGAAGTAGATCGTGTTGATGGTTAAGACATAATACATCGCGAATATGCCGTAACCGAGTAATATTTCTCTCATGCCTCTCCCCTTTCTACCAATTACATGGCGTCAATAAGCTCTTGGTCTTTGCCGAAGTAGGTTTCATAAATCGATAGTTTACGATGGTAATCAGCTACTTTACGATTCGTAGAATAACCAGCAGCGCTTTCTTTCAAGTATTCATGGATCATTTCAAAAGCGATCGTTCCGTTTCGTAAATTGCTTACTGAAAGCTTACAAAGGGTACGGAAACCAGAATCCCCTAGCTGAGAAAGGCTCTTCGCACTCTTCCTTGCAACCTGTTTATTCTCATCTTGAACACCTAGTTCAAGTACTTCTTGATACTTCTTCACGCCTGTCTGGCCAATCCATTCTGCTGTAAATAAGCGAATTTCTTCATCTTTAAACTTCATGAACTGTTCCATTTCTTGCGACGAGGAACCTCCAGAGGCAACCATTAGCTTCGCTGCGTTCGTACGAATATCGTAGTCTTCTGAATTGAGGTGAGGCCTTAGAATGGAATGCATTTCAGCGTCAGGCTGATCTCTTAGCCCAAACAGTCCCACTTTCGTTAGCTCTGGATTTGGTTCCTTTAATAAAGAGATGAATGGCCCGCGTAAATCCAAATCAGACTCTTTGGCAATATCTACAATTAATGGATAGTTATTCTCCTGGTCCTTAGCTAAATAATGAATCATATCATTGATTTGCCCTGTGGATGTTGCGGTTTGAGCAATAGATCTTGCTACGATAAAGCGCGTTGAGTCTTTCTTATTCTTGTAAAGCATTTTACAAAGGTTAGGAACAGCTTCCTCGCATCGCATAGCTCCTAAGTTATAAGCAGCTTCTAAGCGAACGTAATGGCGTCCACTCTTCAAACGTTTTAAATTAAATTCTGTGAGGCCAAGATCGTTGCAAAGCTGGATGAGCTTCTCCCGTTGAGCCCCCGATAGACGCTCGATTCGTTCAACTAACTCACGTTGGAAGACCTTCTTCTCAAATGTTGTTAGTTCTCTTTTTGGAGTTTGTAACGATTCCCTCGCATCCAATTGTTGTGTAATGTACGTAAAGTAGCTTTCATGTTGTTGCATGACTTTTTCTGTTTTCTTATGCGTTTGTTTCTTCCTAACTTTAATGCCGATAATAATGGATGACATCATCGCCATGAGTCCAGCCAGTACATAGATAACATAAAAAGCCGCTTCTAAATTGAAAAACATACTCAGTCCTCCTTTAGTTTGATAAAGCTTCTTTCATATAATAAAAACTACTCTTCTTTCGTTCTGAATACGTTACTTTGTTCCATTCATCCCATGTGTAGGAGAACGATGTTTCCTGTTCTTCTCCTATTAGCGGGAGAAATTCGACCGATTCAACTGATTCAGTCGTAATGCTTGATGATCCCTTTTGACCTGGGTAGCTGACAACCTTTCGCTGACTAGGATCAGAAAAGCCAAGTAACGCCCAAGGAATCTTCATCTCGATGACGTTTCCTTTCATTTCCCAAAAGGCTTGCGGATCGTAATCCTTACTTTTGAATGCTCCTGCGTCTCCTCTCTTTAACCCTCCAACGCCCACATCTTCAAACGGATGGGCATGTCTTGTGTTAGGAGGTTCAAATTTAAGACTTACAGGTAACTTCCATGGAACGAACTCTTGATCTAGAGAAGGTTGAGCAGCTTCTTCGTCTTTATATAAACGGTGATGAGGATCATAGTCTGATGAAAGCTTAACTTCACCCTCTTCACCACTTAGCGTAATGAGCGCCTCGACTCTTGTTTCAGAAGAAACCTCAGAGCCACCAGGCAATGTATTCACTCCTAAGCGAAACGGCTCATTCCCTATTTCATAACCTTCCGATAATCGAGCGTTGATGTAGACATATCCTTCATCATGCGTGAAAGAAATGGTTTCTATAGGATCGTTCTCAACATCGTGTGTTTGAACATCCTTAAGGTCTTTCCACTCCTCATTGCTACCGTCAATTCGAATATCATCTTCTAAGCCAGGGTACATGCCGATAAGTCCGTAAGACGTTTCGCTAGATAGATAGTTAAACCAATACGCTCGCCGACCTTTTTCCACGAAAGGCATGGTGTTCCATGTTTTCTTAAACCATTCATCCTGCCATGTAAAAAGGGCAGCTCCTGCATAGCCTTCTTCAGCGATCAACTCGTACAGCTCAGCGTTCATCTTCCCTTGCTCTTCTTCGCTATGTCCCCCCTGGTCGCGGTTGTACTGACCTAAGTGGGCGACACCGAGCGAAGATGGTAAACCGAACTCGGTAATCATGATGGGCATTTCCTTATGATACTCTTTCAATTCTTTAAGGTATCCTTTGTAAGCGTCTGGATTGCCTTCTTCATTTAACACATCCATATATGCCTTCCCCAGTCTTAAGAAATCGGGGTAGTAAGGATAAGCATGGAAGGATGCAAAGTACCCTCCGTCCCAGTCCTGCTCCTTAATATGAGTCGCATCAATGCTTACCTTGTCTTCCATAATGAGTGGTTCTTCAGGATGTTCTAGCGGGTCTGTCGTTACCCAATTTGTGAAGGTCATTGGATGCTCCCATCCTTTTTCCTTCTCAAGTTGAGCTGTGTAATCCAAGAGTTTAGAGAGCCAAGACTCAAATGGGTTCGCCTCCTCTGTTGCTCTGAACGACTCCCCCTTAAATACGTCCTCACCTTCGTGAGTGTTGTTTGTGTTTTGAACCATCTTAGGATCCCACTCTGTTCCTAAATGCCAGGCGAGTAAATACGGCGCTGCATTTGTATCAAATGTACCACTCGCTTTTCCTGCGTTTTCTTTGATCGTAGTCTCTCCGTAGACAGCTCCAACCGCTCTTTCAATTTCCTTTTTAAAAGCAGCTGTTACTTCAGGTGCTCGCGCATCATCTGTTTCACGTAGTTGTTCCACCGGTGACCATATGCCTTGTATGAAATAAAGAGGATCTTCAGGATGATTGCGGTTGAATTCTACTAGTGATTCATAAAACACCGGCTCGTGAATCGTATAAATGCGGACGGTATTGACTCCCATATCCTTCATGCTTCTAAACCAACGTTTATACGTCTCTTGATCAAGAGGGAGTGATCCGGGATAGTAGCCCGGAAGAGTTGCTCCCAGGTTCACCCCTTTAATATGAAGAGGCGACCAGGATTCGTTTTGATAGATTTCGATTGTTTGTTGTTGGGTACGAAATTTCATCTTTGTGCCGTCTTGCATTGTTTTACTTTCTACGGGCTTACTCGTTGACAACAACATGTAGCTGATCGTTAAAACAACTGCAAGAAGAAAAGCACCTACCCCGATCTTCTTGCCTGAGATGACTCTAGCCCCCTCCTGTGTAAGAAGTGTAGTTACATTTCCTTGTTTTTCTTTGTCTGTTGATTTGTTCTTGAAAATTATCTGACAAACATTTAACTTAAAATTGCTACTTGCCTTAGCACAGTTAATAACGTAACACGGTTCGACAATCACATCTTCGAAAACGCGATTTCGTAATCACGAATTTCCGTTGCGTTGCCCCCCTGATTCAGGTTTCGGTACTCGAATAAGGAGGAACCACGCAGGAAGCTAAAACCCTTGTCATTGCTGGATGTTGGTGATTATTCGGGGTCGTTAAATGGTTCCGAAATGCGGTTTTTACAAAATAGGAGAACGATTTCAGAACTGAAGCGCTTACAATAAAATTTACCGTTTTACGACATTATTTGCGGGATGGAGGAACACAATGAGAAAGTCTTTTTATTTGTTTTTGTTAACAGGGGTCGTCTTCTTTTTACTCGGATTTAAGCATTCACCAGATACAGATCACGCCATGTATGTTCACAAAGAGCAACTTGCGTCCGAAAGTGATCAAGTTCTTAAGGCAGCGAAGGATCAACAAGTCACCGTCCTATACGTTGAACTGGATCAAACCAAGTCTGTTTCCTTCTACCAAAGCTTTAATAAACAAGCTAGCGAAGAAGGAATAGCTGTATATGCATGGGGCGGAAACCCATCTTGGGGACTTTCGACTCATCAGGACATGGTCACCGAATTTGCACAATGGGTCAAATCGTTTAACTCACAATCACAACAAACTTCTAATTTCAAAGGGGTAAACATTGATATAAAAGCGTACCACTTACCTGAGTGGGACGTAGATCAAGAGCGCGTTTTACAGGAGTGGAAAGAAAACATAAACGTCCTTACCAAGGAGCTCAGAGGATCGGATTTAGAGGTCACAGCGACCATTCCTTTCTGGCTTGATGCACTTGTAACGCCGGACACTGATGGACAACCTTTTCACGAATGGATGATCCGCCAATTTGATCAAACGACAATCTTAGCCTTTAGGGAAACGCTTGAAGGAGACAATGGCATAATGTCACTCATTGAAACAGAACTAGCGACAGCAGATGAGATTGGACGTCCTCTTTTGATCGGGGTCACTATGGAAGACACCGGCCTTGATTACGTTTCATTTGCAGAAGAAGGAATTGCAGATATGAATATGCACTTAGGGGTCCTTGAAGAGCACGCTGGCGACTATTCAAGCTACAGTGGCACAGCTTTTCAAAGCTACCAGCATGTGAAAGATCAATTGAATCTTAATCCTGAGGAACCAATAGAGTCAGGAGAAGGACATGAGGCTGTGCGAGGGACTTATATATGGGAAGCAGAACGTTTGATTCAAGAAGGAGACGACATTTTAGCATTTGCGAAAGAACAAGACATCAACTTTATTTATGCACGTCTTGATTTACGTGAACCCTATTCCTCCTATAGTGGATTCGTTCAGAAGGCAAAAGAAGCAGGGATTGAGGTTCATGCAATGGGCGGTCACCCAACTTGGGCCAAGGAGAGCGAACGCTTTCGAATAAAAAAATTAATTGACTACGTAAAAACCTACAATCAAAATGTATCAGCAACATCTAAATTCCAAGGCATCCATTTAGATATTGAGCCATACGTCTTAGACGAATGGGACCAGGATAAGGAAAATCTCTTAGCGCAATGGATCAGTAACTTAGAATACTATGTCGAAGAAACGAGGCTTAATTCCAACCTTGAAGCAAGCATGGACCTTGCGATGTGGTTTGACGAAGAACCCGCTCCAGGTAAAGGGATGCCGTTTAATCGATGGGTCATCGAGACAATGGATCACACATCTGTCATGGCCTTTCGCGATTTCACCGAAGGCGCTGGAGGAATTATGTACATGGCAGAGGAAGAACTTCAGCACGCAGCTGATTTAAACAAAGAAATCTTACTATCGGTTGAGATGAAAGAAAATCCGTACGTGAACCACATTTCCTTTTACGAAGAAGGCGCAGCCTATATGGAACAAGAAATCGATCAACTAAACTCAAAGTTAACAGAACACCCAACCTACAACGGCACACTCGTCCACTCCTACAAATACTGGACAACCGCCAAACCATAAGCTTCACCCAACTAAAGCGTGCCAGACACCCTGCGTTACTTTAACGCACTGATGGGTGTCTGGCACGCTGTGTTGCTTTAATGTAAGAAAGAGAGACAGGCACTTGCACGGTTTTTACTGTGCGAATGGGTGCTTGTCCCTCTTTTTTTAAGGCTTTCTTTATTCGTTTATATCTTCATCCGAAATAATGCCAAGTTGTTTAGACTTTAATACGGCTTCAGCTCTTGATTTCACTTGTAATTTCTTAAAGATCTCAGTGAGATTGTATTCAATGGTGCGCTGACTTTTATAATGATCACTCGCAATTTCACGGTTGCTTTTACCTTTAGCCACTTCAATTAAAATCTTCTGTTCCTTAGAATTAATCGATACATCTTCCTGAATCTCTTCTTGTTGTTCTTCTTCTACTTGCTCTTCCTTAACACCTTGACTTTGGTCTACTTGCACTTCCATACGGCGTAACTGCTTAAACAATTGGATCGGTAAAATAACCTTCCCTTTTAACACCGATCGTATCGAAAGAATCAGCTGATCCCTTGGTTCTGTTTTATTTATGAACCCAGAGGCTCCAGCTTCAATGAGTGTGTTAAAGTATGGCCCAATATCGTACCCTGTGTAAATCAAGATCGGCGCCTCTTTCCCAAGAGCGCGCACTTCTTTAACAAGTTCAATTCCATTCATCCCTCGCATACGAAGGTCAAACAGCATGACATCAAATTCCTGTTCCTGCACAAGCGGTAGCGCCTTCCCAGCGGCATCTACAATCGTCACTTGCATATCTTCTTCTTTCTCGATCATCACTTTCGTACCTTCCCCAACAGAAGGATGGTCGTCTACTAGTAATATACGAATCATGTACGTCTCTCCCCACAAGTTAAGCTTAAACTGTCTATTTTTTTTTGGATTTTTTTAACGGAAATGAGAGATGTTTTCGTTAGCTTGATGGAGTGTAAGGTGGTTCGGGAAATCACTCGCTTTCCGCGGCGAGCTGGGGAGCCTCCTCAATCGCTACGCGCTTTCCGGGGTCTCCCCTAGTCTCCTTCCGCCGCAGGAGTCTCGCAATTTCCCGAACCACCTTGGCCATATGTAATAGAAACGAAAACACACCACATTAGGAAATAGGTGCTATCTCCCAATTCTGCGTAGGCCGAATGCACAACCTATAGTAAGGGGTGTCTGGGGAACGGTGAGACTCCTGCGGGAGAAAGAGGTCGACGAGACCCCACAGAGAGCGCTAGCGAACGAGGAGGCTCGACAGCTCGCCCGCGGAAAGCGAGTCGTTCCCCAGACACCCCAAGCTCTCATCAAAAGTATCGGCCATTTCCCACTAAAATGTCTCGGCTTAGAGTCATATATAATCCTATTCCATAAACAAAGCCATGGAAACTTCCAACCCACCTTCATCAGAAGATAGGAATTCAACATGCCCTTCTAAACTCCTCACACGCTGCTTGATTCCGGTGAGTCCCATACCTTTCGATAAATCTTGCTTATTTTGGTCAGGTAAACCAACACCATTATCTTTATAATTCAACACAATCATACCTCGATCACTCTTCAACTCAAACTCTACAAAATTAGCACCAGAGTGCTTGGAGGCGTTATTCAGCAGTTCCTGAACGACGCGGTAGATGGCGAGGGAGTGTTCATGATCCAAGGTAGCCCGAAATCCATCTGAATGGAAATCGACCTGGTAATCAGACCTCATACGGTAGTAGTCCATAAGCTGACTTAATGCTTCTACTATTCCTGTTTCTCTTAAAAACGGAGGTCTTAGGAACGTACACGTTTCCCGGATCTGTTGCACAACTCCTAGCAAGCCTTCTTTTACTTCTGATAATTCCGCCTCAAACTGATCCGGCATCTCTTTATCATCCATCATCGCTTCTATTTTCCGGTACCACACGAGCTGTTCCTGAAGCGCTTCATCGTGCAGATCAGAGGCTAGGCGGGCACGTTCTTTCTCGGATAAATTAAATAACAAGCGAGATAACCAGAGAGGTGCATCGGTATTTTGATACATCGAACGCTTTAACTCCTCTGTCACCCCTTCAATGAGTTGGAAGTTTTCATACACGATACTTGTATAATGAGCAAGCATTTGAAGCCAGTACCGTTCATCTTCGTTAAAAGGTGTATGGTTTACTTTCTGATCTACCCACAGTAAGTAAAGGGCATCGTTACTCTCACTTACAAGGAAACACATCCCTTGATGGATCTTCACGAAGTCACCGGGCGCTTTCATGCGGATTCGCTTATCTACATTCTCACGTAAAGCAATAACGGAGATCGTCTTATCCCCTTTAACCTCCTTCACATCCCACGTGTCTTTCCCATATTTCACAAGCGATACCCGATTGACAGGCAGAACAGACTTCACTTCCTCAATTAACCGTTCATCAAGCTCATCCCGATTTAACAATTTCGATAAATCTTTCGAGAATCGATCAAGGCTAACCTGATAATTGAACTTCTCCCCAAACAACTTAGGGCGTATATGTAATTTATTCTCTAAGTAAAATAATAAGCCAAAGGAAACATAGAGCAAGATCGCAATACGAATCCACTGCACGACTGTAAACGAAGTGGCGACAACGAGAATGCCAAGTATAAGTACCGTAAAGACAAGCGATAAAAAGGAATAATAACGAATTCTACTATTGATAAAATCAATATCAAATAACCGATTCGATAAAATAAGATATAAGAAGAATAACGGTAAAAATAACAAGAACACCGATGTAATCGAAGCTGGTATAATATCGATTCCAATAATCGCACTCGGCATCGCTGTCAACAAAATAAAGGGAAGGAAAGAGATCACAAGCCCGAAGATCATATTTTGAAAAACAGCTTTATGAGTCGTCTTCCGATAACTAATGTATCGAGTAATTAAAATATATAAACACAAAAAGATCCCAAATGAAAAACCAAACAGCTGCAGCTGTCTGATCAGCGAATACTGATCCCCAACCGGGATAAAGATCGAGTAGGTATCAATCAAAACGATGAGTAAATTAATCGTATAAAGAGACACAAGCATCCTTTTACTGACTAACTTAATCGCATATCGTTTAAAATAATGACTTAAAAAATGCAAAAATACAGCTGGAACTAATAATAAAGACAGGCCATTAATAAAGCGAGCCAAATCATCCGTTCTGGCCGAAGCTCCCGCACTTATATACCCATATCCCACAACAAGCAGAAACGCCGAAAACATCAACGCTGCCCGATCATCTCTTTTTTTCATATAAATAAATGCACTAAACGTAAAGAGAACGATAAACACAAGGGCCGGTATGACCGTATGATAAAGAAGCGTACTTGATAATATGGAATCTTGTTCGTCTGCCTCATACGTCACCGCACCTCCATCTTGCCCCACTGTAATTTTGGAGAAGTTATCAATAACTCCGAACTTTCGGATTGAGCGATGGGCGCCAGGGGAAATACCATTCAGACCTACAATTTTATCTCCCTTTTCAATGCCCTCTTCACTTGCCCAACCAATTGGATCAACATTTGTTACAACCCACTCGCCCTGATCATTTTTCTTAACATTTAAACCAACATAGGGTTCTGTTATCGTTACATAGGACAGATAGAACGCTACAGCAACGATGGCGATCCCTACTAATAGAATGGTGCGAGTACTCTGACGATGAATTTTCATAGAACCACCTTTTTAACGAGAAAAAATAGCCAGAGCATCCCTGGCTATCCCTTCTACAAAATCGATTGTTTCCTTTATTTCCAGAATGACATCTTCATTATTTCGCCTGTATTCCGAGAATCAAATACGTCCGCTAATGCAAGTTCTTCTGTCTGAGACAGACCCTCAAAGCGAACCGTTCCTTCTTTCCATTGCTTAAGAAGATCCGGATTTCCCACTAATTTCTCCACCACTGTTTGTAACATGACATATTCCTCCTATTAATTCCCCTATATTTTATTCAACTCACGAAGCATTCTTCATGAGGTATTCCTATATAGACTGCATAAACTCAACCAGCTGGGCTTTGATCTCTTCTTCTCCATCCACCTGCTGCACCTTTTCAACTGCGCTTAATTGGTAAACCCGCTTTTTCACCATTGAATAGGTTATAGCAGACGATCTGGAAGCCCACTCAAAGATCTCTTTTTTTCTCTCTAAAAAAGCATCTTGCGTAATCGCCCCGTTATAATAGTGCCGAAGCCAGTCTGCTTCGGCTCCCTCATGTTCCAACAACTTTAGTGTGGGAAGTGTTCGCTTCTTGTGCAACATATCATTTGTGGAGTCGAGCCTAAGAGCATCTTCGATATCATTAGCCAGCTGCGCCGCACAGCCAAACTCAATCGAGTAGACTCCCACACGCTCATCATCTTCCCCTTTAGACAAGAGTGTTCCAACCTTACATGCTAAGGCCATAAGAGAACCTGACTTATGCTCAACCATTCGGAAATACGTTTCCTCAGAGCGAATCGATTCTAGCAGATCGTGATGCTGACCTATTACCGCTCGTATTCCTGATTGAGATAGGAGCGCAACCGCTTGTCCCGAGGAATCCACTTTTTGAAGCATAGAATGAGCGAGCATGATAAGTCCTGTTGATCCATTCATTGAAATGGCAACGGGCTCTTCCATCCAACGCTTCTCTGACCCGTCCTGGTCCTCTAAATCATCCAATATATCCAAAGCCAATATAAATGCCTCAATCGCAGCAACAGATTGAAGAGCCACTGAACGGTCCTTACCACCGAAGAGTGCATAATGAAGATGAAGCATGCGACCAAAGGAAAATCCTTCTTCTTGCTTCCAACTCACGAATGTTTTGAGCAATTCAACTAGGTCAGCATCCCCCACCTCTTCATTTATAACTTTAAGAAGATGCTCCCCAATCTCCTCATCTGTAAATAGGTTCATTCTGTATCTTGTCCTTCCTTAAAAAAGGAGCTTGTTGATCCCTGTTTCATATTCTTAAAATTCAAAAATAGATTACCACACCTGTCGAATCATTGAATAGGTATTAAAGTAATAGGGGGTAGCATGAGGGAACATATTCCTAGTTAATTGTAAAGAAACTGCTCACACCACTATTAGGAGCATGCCAAACTAAACTCCCCCCTCAAAAGGTATCGCTTACATTACAATTGTATTTCGAAAAAAAGTACTATTTTCCGAGTTCATTAGATTTAGATTGTCGAATTTTTTTGTGTCAATTCTCTACTCTCTAGTCCACATCAAAAAGTAGACCTCTTATTTATAATAGGTCTACCGGCTATTTGGAGTATTTGTAAACAATCAGGAAGTAATGGATCGCCATTTCCACATCATCTGAAATTTTCCTCTAAAAAACCCAGACCAATCAGGCCTGGGCTTTCCGCTATGAAGACCGCACATTATACGAATAAGCTTGATCCTCATCAATCATTTTTTTCGCTGCATAGATTAAGACAAATTGAATGATAATAACCGGCAGCCCCATCAAGCCTGAGACCACCTCAAGAGGCGCCAATCCCCCAATTCTCATTAAAACGAGTGCTAACGTCGTAATAACAGCGGCGATTATAATACGAAGGTTTTTCGGAGGCTCGTATTTACTCATATCTCTTGTACTAGTGTAAGCTGCTACTGTGTACGTCGTTGAATCAAGAGTAGTGGTTAAGAATACAAGTGCTACAATCATAAAGATTGCAATCGCCACTTCCCCAAATGGAAGAGTGGATAAAATCTCTGGTATCGCAGCCATTCTCTCTTCTTCTTTTACAAGATTCAGAACTTCCATGTTTTCCTTTAAGTAGCGATGCACCCCGAGACCTCCTAACACTCCAGTAGCTACCCAAGAAATAAGAGTCGGAGCTAATAAGTAGGTTAAGATCATCTCTTTAATTGTACGCCCTTTCGAGATCTTGGCAGCAAAAACACTATGAAGCATTGCCCATGTGGCACTATACGCAAACCAGAAAACCGTATTGCTCTGAATATGGGAAGCCTGTCCCTGGTGAACAGAATCTGTGTTCAATGATATATTAAGATAATGGGATAGCAAGAACGAGACGCTATCAGAAAAGTAGTTAAGTATAAAGACACCTGGCCCTGCCACAATAATAAACACAGCAAAAAGACCTGCTAAATACATATTAAAGGTACTCAAACGCTTGATCCCTTTTTCAATTCCTAAGCATGCACTGAGCGAGAACAAGAACACCCATACAATCGTAACGATAATGGTTAATCCAAATGTAACATCCACCCCGAACAACGCGGACAAATTATGTGTGATAATCGGGGCACCAAGCCCTAATGTGACAGAGGCGCCGGCTAGTATACTAATGAGAAAAAGTGCATCAAGCATTTTCCCACCGAAACCGTCTGTAAACCGATCGCCAAACAATACTCGGCAAGCCTCTGAAATTCGCATAAGCGGGCGCTTTTTCACGTGCAAGATGTAGCCCATCGCCGGAGCAATCATAACGAAAATGGCAAAGACCTGAAACCCCCACAGAAACATACTGTACGCATTCCCCCAAAGGATTGCTTGAGCCGATCCAGGCTCCACCCCCGCTGGTGGATCATTCGCAACAGACGTCCACTGCAACATCCCTGTCCGCATAATCGTTGACCCCACTCCCATGGCGATCAAGATCGATGCATACTCAAATAGTGTGAACCTTGGCTTCTCTTTCGGATCCCCTAAGACAACTTGACCATACTTCGAAAACGAGAAATACAGACCCGCCCCAACTAAAAGAATGCCATACCAAAGATACCCCCAGCTAAACATATCCACAATAAATGAAAAGGTCGAATTCAGCATGCTTAGTGATTCCTTTTCGTAAAGAGCAAACGGAATGCTAATAGCTACAATAATAAGTAAGGAAGGAATAAAAATGCTGTAATCAATTAACTTTCTCCGATTCATATAAATCCTCCTATGTAAACGTATTCCTAACCCTCTACCCCAAACAAAAACCAATTAAAAGGAAAATTTACTATTTTTAAATAATTTCTATTTAAAACATTAAAGCAAAAAAGCGTGCCAGACACCCTGCGCTTAAGTAAAGCACTAAAGGGTGTCTGGCACGCTGTTGTTCTTGATAGCGTTAAAGCGATTAGTATGGTTCTGCGTCGTGGCCTTGTTGTTCGGCTTCTTCTACGGCGTCAGCTGCATCTTTGTTTCCTATTGGAGATCCTACTTCATCTGGTAACTTCCCTTTTGTCGGTGCAATGTTTCGACTGAATTCCGCTTCCATTGAGCCAAGGTTGTTAGGATCAAGTCCTAATCCATCGGCTACCCGCTTCCCATAATCCTCATCACACTGCGAGAACAAATGGATCATTTTATTCTGGATATGAGAGGCACATGGCTTCAATGAATTCACAAGGTTCGTAATTAAATCTTCACGCTCCCAGTCTTCAAACAAACGATAACGCTCACCAGCTTGCTTGAAATCATTGCGGCGATCGATTGAGTCCTTAGTTAAATTCCCTTCTGCATATGGCTCATAATAGGATTCTTTTCGTTTTGACTCTTCTAAACCGTTAAGAGAAGAGGGTTCGTAGTTCACATGAGGGTTTGAGCCTTCAGGACGGTCTACATAGTACGCCATCTGTCCACCTTCCATATTAGTCGCCAAGTGTTTTTTCGGAGCATTAACCGGTAGCTGCAAATAATTAGCGCCAACTCGATACCGTTGCGTATCTGAATAGGAGAAGGTACGTCCTTGAAGCATCTTATCGTCAGAGAAGTCAAGTCCATCCACTAGAACCCCAGTCCCAAAGGCAGCTTGCTCAATCTCAACAAAATGGTTCTCCGGATTGCGATCTAGCACCATTTTTCCTACTTTCAAAAACGGGAACTGATCCTCAGGCCAGATCTTCGTATCATCCAGTGGGTCGAAATCAAGCTCAGGATGTTCATGGTCCTCCATAATCTGCACGCACAATTCCCATTCAGGATAGTCTCCACGCTCAATCGCTTCATATAAATCCTGCGTCGCATGATTAAAGTTCTCCCCTTGAATCTTCATCGCTTCTTCCTGGGTTAAGTTTTTAATGCCCTGTTTTAGGGGCTCCCAGTGATACTTCACGAGCACCGCTTCATCTTGATCATTCACCCATCGATACGTGTTCACCCCAGACCCTTGCATTTGACGGTAGTTGGCAGGAATCCCCCAAGGAGAAAATAAGAACGTAGCCATGTGCATCGATTCAGGTGTATTACTTAAAAAGTCAAAAATTCGTTCACTGTCTTGAACATTTGTTACGGGATCTGGCTTAAAGGAGTGAATTAAGTCAGGAAACTTCATCGCATCACGGATGAAGAATACTTTCAGGTTGTTCCCTACCAAGTCCCAGTTCCCATCTTCTGTATAAAATTTAACCGCAAAGCCTCGCGGGTCTCTGAGCGTCTCTGGAGATCCTGCCGAATGCGTTACTGTGGAAAAACGCACTAGCACAGGCGTTTTCTTCCCAGCACCTGAAAAAACTTTTGCTCGTGTATATTTCTCAACTGGCTCTTCGCCTACCTTGCCATACGTTTCAAAAAACCCAAGTGCTCCTGTTCCACGCGCATGAACAACTCGTTCAGGTACGCGTTCTCGGTCAAAGTGTGAAATCTTTTCAATGAATTCATAGTTCTCAAGCGTTGAAGGACCACGTTTCCCTACCGTTCGTAAATTTTGATTGTTTCGTATGGAATGTCCCTGTCTTGTTGTTAGAGTCTTATCGCTCTCCCCTTCGGAAAAACGCTTGTCATTTGCGCCACCTGGGCCATTTCCTTCCGGTTGTTTGTTTCGATCTTGATCCACGTCATCGCCTCCTCGTTATATACAAGAGTACTTTCTCCAAATTTTGGGCGCTTATACGGAATGTGGACAACCTAGAAAAAATAAATAAAGCACCCCCCTTGAAATCTTCTCCCTTACCTTGTAATATAGAGAATACAAATTGATCCCCTCGCTCAATGAGGGAGCCGAGCCCTGCCATGTACGTCATTTCAGTATGTCTCAAACCGATGCTTGAACACAGGGATCTTTACATTTCATACTTGCCAACATGCCCATTCTTTTGGGAAGTTGAATGGTATGATGCGAGAACCCACCTGCCTACGCGGGTTTTGAGGCAACAGAAAGACGGCAGAGCGGGACGGCTACATAACTTCGACCTATACAACCTCTTCACTTTTGTGGAGAGTTTTTTTTGTATGTCGAAATTACTAGAATAGGAAGTCGGTTTCCTACAAATTAAGTCGCTTGCTGCCTACTGATAAGCCAACTCCTGGCGTACTTTGGCCGCTCCCATCAGCTTGAGCCGCTTCTGATCGAGTTGAGTCACTCCCGGCCCAACTTGAGCCATTTTTCCGAAGGCTTGAGTCGCTTATCTTCCTCTTGAGCCAGTTGCACCAAGACTTGAACCGGTTTTTTTGCTTCTTGAGTCAGTTTCAGGTTAGCTTGTGTCACTTCCCATCAACTTGAGTCGGTTTATTCAAGCTTGAGCCGCTCCCCCCGAACTCCGGCCGACGTTACCTGCTTGAGCTAGTTTTCCAGCCGCTTTTTTACTCTTGAGCCAAACTAACAAAAAAGTCGCCGTGCAGCCTTTTGTGCACGGCGACTTTCTTTATTGAATCGTGAATGTCATTTCTACAGGTTCCTCCATCTTCTTACCACCCGATGATATGAGATCTTTCACATAAATGGTATAAGACTCTCCTTTTTTATAAAGTTCTTCAGCATGAACAGTAATCAAGTTATCTTCTACAACGGCATCCTCGACCGATACAGATTGCCCGTCCATTGTTTGAATGTATACATTATCTCGATTTACACTAGTCGGATCGATATGTGTATTCAATTCAATGGTCCACGTTTTATCTTCTTGAATGTCTTTCTTTTTAGGAAAATCCTCAAAGTGAAGTAACGAATCAAACACTTCATTAAGCTCCGGATCGTTTATCGAACAGTTCCGTTTACATTGCTGATACCAACTATAATACTCAATACTTTGCTCTTGAGATAAATCATAGTTTTCCATGATATCTAAGGCTTTCTCATAATACTCATCGATATCCCGAGGAGGAAGAATGGCATTCTCCGTTGCCCGATCGCCTAAAACAACAGGCTGATCACCCGGGGTACGTTCCTGAGATTGTAACTTAATCGATTCATTTGCCATCGCTAAGCCTGCTTCCTTATTACGCCTCCACGTTTCAGGAAATGTGGCCGGATCCACATGTCTTTGCCCTGCGTATAAACCAAGCTCTGGGGTCAGACTAGGACGGTCAAACACCTCATTAATCCAATCCGTGTAGCCAGAACCAGCATACGTTGGCACCATGCGATAGCCACTAAGTGAAGCATACAGTTCGGCAATGCCTTTATCGCGTTTCAAGTCTTCTTGATCCACATTAAAATTCCAATAGATCACTCTACCAGACGTATGATAAGCAAGAGAAACTTCAGCATTTAACAAGTATGTAATATCACGCATTACTTTTGCCTCTGGAGCTTGGAATGGGTATTCACCTTTATAGTTTTTCCACCCTGGACTGGTCGTACTGACTTCTTCCCACCCAGAAGGATATTGTCGATTTAAATCAATCCCTTGAATATTCGCTTTCCAACGATCGAAATTAGAACTTCCATTATTCATTGAAATTAATGATTTATGAATATCTTTTGGAAAAGCCTGCAGCCCTTTTTGTTGAAGAGTCACACCGTCTGGATTCACCATTGGCACAAACCAGAGCGTCCCTTTTTCTAACAATGATCGAACGTCATACCCTTCAATCTTTGTGCCCGCTTCGGCTGCTTCCGCATAAGATTCAATCATCTTCATATTTAGGATCGTTGTTAACCACTCCCTAGCATGATGCGATCCGTTATAAAAGGTATCAGCTTGTCCGTTCCCCAATCGAACAAGAATGATATCTCTTCCATATACCGACTGCCCAATGGTATATAATTCAATGAGATCCCCATATGTTGCATCCAGTTTTTCCAAGTCCTTTTTCATAGTTTCGTAGGTATATGTACTGTTTGTGTCTACGACTGATGCGGATGTTGTTTGATTCGATGCGATGAATACTGTAAGAAAAAACGCCATTATTATTAGTTTCTTTACTATTTGATTCATCATTTCCCCCCTTTACTATAATCCTTTTCTATTATATAAGACTTTAGGGATAGATAGGGGAAAAAATAACAATCTCCACGGAATGTGAGAAAAACATTTGGTGCGAGTAGCTCATAAGACAAAAAAACCCGCTTGGGCCTTTATAGATCCAAGCGGGTTTATAAACCAATTATTAATTCGTTTGCTCTTGTGCTCTTTCTTCGCCTAAAGCACGCAGACGCTCGTTCCACTGCTCATCCGTTAAGTCATGCTCAACTACGTAGCGGTTACGGTGGTGAGAGCGGCACTCCGGGCTACAGCCGCGTACATATTTGTGCTCATTTTCTTCTGAAGTAATAATTTGCTTATTACATTCAGGGTTCGCACAGTTCACATAGCGCTCACAAGGCTCTCCGTCGAAGTAGTCTTTCCCTACAATATTGTGTTCTACTTGGTTAATCGGAACACTAATACGTTCGTCAAAGACATACATTTGACCGTCCCATAGCTGACCTTGAACTTCTGGGTCTTTTCCGTAAGTGGCAATTCCTCCGTGAAGCTGTCCTACATTGTCAAAGCCTTCACGCTTCAACCAACCAGAGAACTTCTCACAGCGAATACCACCTGTGCAATACGTTAAGATCTGCTTGCCTTCAAGCATTTCCTTGTTCTCGCGTACCCAGTCCGGAAGTTCACGGAACGTTTCAATATCAGGACGAACCGCATCACGGAAGTGCCCTAGGTCATATTCATAATCGTTACGTGCATCGATTACGATTGTATTTTCTTCTTGCATACGTTTATAAAATTCTTTCGGCTCCAAATACTCGCCGGTTAAGTCGTGTGGATTAATATCATCTTCTAGACGAAGCGTTACAAGCTCAGGACGCGCGCGGCAGTGCATTTTCTTGAATGCATGGCCATCAGCTGCGTCAACTTTGAACGTAGTGCCTTCGAACAATGGATGATTTTTCATATCTTCCATATACTTTTCTGTTTGTTCGATCGTACCAGAAACCGTACCGTTGATCCCTTCACCAGCAATCAGGATACGACCTTTCAAGCCAAGCTCTTTACAATACTCTAAGTGCTCGGTTGCTACTTGTTCTGGATCATCAATCTGAACATATTTGTAATACAATAATACCTGATAATTTTGTTTTTCCATTTTAATTCCACCTCTATTTATATTTGCAGGATATAAAATTAGGCTACAATGAAACCAATCATATAATCACTACTACAACACTATATTTTATACACCCTCCCCCCTAAAAGTCAATCTCCATTTTCTTGGAAACCCTTTAGCTAAGTGAAGCGTGCCAGGCACGCACCTATTCTTTAAAGCGCTGAAGGGTGTCTGGCACGCGTTCTCGCTTTACCGGAATAAAGCATCCTTGTAGCTTTATGTTTAATAGGGGCTATGGAGCGGGAAGTGTTTAGTAACAAATAGCTTAATAATTATAAAGGAGTTGATCGAATGGGACTGTTATCTAAGGCATATAAGGTTGCGCGTTTAAAGAATGATGCGAGTGCCGTTAAGCAAGGACGTGGCGGTCAACGGATGAAGCATCGTGCAGCTGAGAAAGGGATTCGAAAAGTCGTTAAACGCGTCTTTAAGTAAACATACACAAAAAGCAGGAAGCTCGTTCGATAATGAACGAGCTTCCTGCTTTTTTAGGTTCTTTCTATTTCTGCAAGGCCTTTTGGAAAGATTGCGGGATCTTCGTTTCAAACTTCAATACTTTCCCTGACGTCGGATGCTCAAATACTAGAGCTTTCGCATGCAACCCAAGGCGTCCGATTTGATTAGAAGTCGCACCATATTTCTTATCTCCTACAATCGGATGACCAATGTCTTTCATATGAACGCGAATCTGATTTTTACGACCTGTCTCAAGCTCAAGTTCCATTAAAGAAAAGTACTTATTCCCCTTTAACTTCTTATAATGGGTGACCGCATGTTTCCCGTCATTCTTACGCTGACTTGAATACATTATGAATGTTTTCGTTTCCTTTAACCAGGACTCAATTTTTCCTTCGGGCTTCTTCACATACCCTTCCACCAACGCCACGTACGTACGCTCTTTGACCATGTCTTTCCAGTTATCCTGAAGCTTCAATTTCGCTTCTTCATTCTTCGCGTACACCATAATCCCAGAAGTGTCACGATCTAAGCGGTGAACAATAAAGACACGATTCTTCAGCTGCTCACGTTTCACATGCTCGGTTAATTGTTTATAAGCCGTTTGTTCCTTTTCCTTGTCTGAAGCCATCGATAACAAACCAGAATCCTTCTCAACAACGATGATATCCTCATCTTCGTGAAGGATCTTCAATCCATTAAACGTAACCTTCGAAGGCGCAGGTGTCTTTAACACTTTTACCGTTTGTCCTTTTTTAACCACGGTACTATGCTTTGTCACAGGTTCATCATTTACGACCACTTGGCCTCGGGTCAGGAATGATTTAATTGAATTTCGACTCTTGCTTTTTATAGAATCCATTAAAAATGGTAGTAATTCAGTTGTTTCATGAACGTCAAATGTAAAGAGAGGTCCCTTTTTCTTTCTTGGTGTTGGTCCTTTTTTAGCCACAGTATTCCTCCTCGATGTATCCTTGTAAGCGTACCACGTCCAAGAAGGAGGTGCTACACCAATCTATATTAATCCTGAGACGTACGGTAGTAGAGCCCCATTGGGAAAATTCGCTTTGCTTCGTTTTCCTGCAAGTTCTCATCCTGAAGACCGTACGTAATCATATTAATGCGGCTGTCCATCATATCGATCTGATGCACAACTTCTGCCTCTAGAATCTTACTCTCAACAGGACTTCCGTACTCAAGCTTCCCGTGGTGAGCATTAATCACGTGCATAAGTTCATACACTTCATCAGCTTCCTTACGCGTCCACTGCATCTCATCTTTTAATACCTGCACTTTGCGATCGATGAACATGTTAATAATCGTAATATGTCCCAGGAAATTACCGACTTTAGAATAGTCAGGAGCGAAGTAATTCGTATACTCAACAACTTTCCCCATATCGTGAAGCGCAATACCAGCCATAACAAGGTCCTTCTTCACCTCTTTATACTGACCGGAAATATGATCACCCAGGCGAAGCATCGATACCGTATGATATAGCAATCCACCTGTGAAACAATGGTGATTCGACTTTGCCGCAGGATAGGTAATGAATTTGTCTTTATGCTCATCATACAGACGCTGACAAATCTCCTTCAGAACGGGGCTCTCAATGTTTGCAATATAATTCTCGTACTCTTCTCTTAAGCTTTCAATTGGTTCTGGAGCTGATTCTAAATAATCTTCAACCTGAACCACACCCTCTTCCGGGAAAGCAAACTCATCAATGGTCAACTGAAGCTGATCGCGATATTCACTCAATTTCCCTTTAATGTGAAGCACGTTTCCATTCTCAAAAATTCTCTTAAGCTGCGCCAGATCATGATTGTTAAATTTATTTTCCCAAAGCTTTGTTGAAATACTTTTCTCCTGCTTGCCTAATGTAATATTGAAAAAAGGCACGCCACCTTTTGTTGTTGCTTCTTGCGCTGATTTCACCAGGGCGTAGCCATCAAAATAGAGTCCTGATTCATTTAATTCTTTAAAATCTGTAATCGTCATGTCATTCTCCTCCTCTAGTTCCTATCACGAAGTCATGTGAACCCATTATATCAGGATACACCTTAGACGGATAGAACCGATCTTTCCTCAACCAACTTTTGTTTAGTCTGGAATCTTATGGGTATATGTTTATTAGACAAAGGCCGGCCTTACTAAATCATTCAAGTACGAAAGGAGAAACACATGAAGAAAGTCACATCAGTTTTTTGGATTACATTAGCCATTACACTCGCCGCATCTCTATGGGGTGTTTTAGCACCTAAAAATTTCGAAACAATATCAGGAAATGTCAAAACATATATTTCGATCCATTTCGGATGGTATTATTTATTACTTGTATCGATTTTCGTCCTCTTTTGCCTTTATATGATCATAAGTCCATTTGGCAAAATAAAGCTTGGAAAACCAGGGGACAAACCTGACTATAGCTATTCCACATGGTTTGCGATGTTATTTAGTGCAGGTATGGGAATAGGACTTGTATTCTACGGAGCTGCTTCTCCCGTTTCTCACTACATCTCCACACCGCCAACCGCTGAAGCAGGAACGAATGAAGCGATTCGCGATTCCATGAGAACGACCTTTTTCCATTACGGTGTTCATGCATGGGCCATTTATGCTGTTGTGGCACTAGTTCTCGCCTATTTTAAATTCAGGCACGGTAAACCAGGACTCATTAGCGCCACGCTTGAACCTCTCTTTGGCAAAAAGATGAAAGGTCCACTTGGCAAAACCATCGATGTAATCGCTGTATTCGCGACAATCGTCGGAGTCGCTACAACACTCGGGTTTGGTGCAGCTCAGATTAACGGTGGGTTTACGTACCTTCTTGGAATTGAAAAACAATATTGGATTCAACTTGTCATTATTGCTGTCGTCACTGTTTTGTTTATGCTGTCGGCCTATACTGGCTTGAGCAAAGGAATTAAATATTTAAGTAACGCCAATATGGGAATCGCTGGCGTATTATTTGTTGCCATGCTCATTATTGGACCTACTATGTATATCTTGAATTCGTTTGTCGATACGCTTGGGAACTATGTTCAAAAACTCCCGGACGAAAGCTTACGTATCTCACCAAACAACGAAGAAGAACGTCAGTGGATTATGGACTGGACGGTATTCTTCTGGGCATGGTGGATCGCCTGGGCACCATTTGTCGGGATTTTCATCGCTCGTGTGTCAAAAGGACGCACCATCCGTGAATTCCTATCTGGCGTTCTTCTCGTCCCATCACTAGTCAGTTTCCTATGGATGACAACGTTTGGAATATCAGGCATTCAAGCACAAAAAGACGGTGCCAAAATCGCCGAGCTTCCAGACGAACAAGCCCTTTTCGGGGTATTTGATCAATTCCCATTCGCTGTCGTGCTATCCGTACTCGCTATGATGCTCATCGCAACATTCTTTATCACATCAGCCGACTCAGCCACATTCGTACTCGGCATGCAAACAACAAACGGGTCCCTAAACCCACCCAAAACCGTAAAATTCGCATGGGGCGTTTCCCAATCCACCATCGCAGCTGTCCTCTTATACACCGGAGGACTAACCGCCTTACAAAACGCCCTCATCACAGCAGCTTTACCATTCTCATTCATCATGATTCTAATGGTCTTCTCCCTCTACAAGGCCTTACAACAAGACAAAAAAGAACTCGATCAACAAAAATACAAATCAACATCAAGCAGTTACTCGGCTTAACGAACTAAGGGCACCTAATTGAGGTGCCCTTAGTTTTGCCATGAGAAGGTAATTGTTTCCTTAGCGATAGGCTAGTGGTCCTATGTGATAGAGAAGAAAAGCTCATTGTTCATTTATTTTTTAGAACACACTTAGGTTTCACGCCACTTGATTGAGAAATGTGCACTCGTGTTTTGGCCGATTCGAGCCGTTATCCACTATAACGCCGGGGGTGGCTGGGGAACGGGGAGACTCCTGTGGGAGAAAGAGGTCGACGAGACCCCGCAGGGCATGCCTTTTGCCCAAGGAGGCTCGACAGCTCGCCCACGGGAAGCAAGTCGTTCCCCAGCCACCCCTAGCACCTTCCAAGGTAACGACGTGGTTCCACATCAATCAAATCGAGAAAATTCATCAACTTTTGAAACCTACCCCTCTGAAAATACGTAAAGATGTCATATAATAGAAGATACAAGGAACTTCTTGAAGGAGTCGATAACATGAAGTCTGTATTAATGAAATTCCTCTATGGCGTTTTAGCATTCCACGTGATGGTGATCTCCTGGTTCATCCTTTTTCTCGGAGATCTGGGATTCACTTCATCAAGCTTGTTGTCTACCGTTTTCGCAATAGGGACCTACTTTGCCCTTCAGTACTTGGGCGATCGTAAGAAATTAGCAACCAACCAACTGACGCGGAAAGATTACCAATACATTATGAAGAATATAAAAGAAGCAACGGAAAAGAAAAAACGGCTAAACAAAGCATTATTTAGCGTACGTTCTGTTCATGCGTTAAAAGAAATCGGACAACTTAACCGTTCCGTCTCGCGTGTTCTTAAAGTAGTCAAGAAAGAACCAGCTCGTTTTTATGAAGCAGACCATTTCTTCTTCTACCAGCTCGATTCGGTCGTTCAATTAACGGAAAAGTACACCTTCCTGGCCTCACACTCGTTAAAGGATGAAGAATCAAGTAAAGCGTTACATGAAACTGAAGACCTCATCCGTAAGTTAACGTTTGCAGTAGAGAAAGAGCTAGCCTCTATTCTTTCTAATGACTTCGAAGACTTGAGCGCTGAGCGAGAAATTGCTGAACATTCGATCCACTTACAAGGATCTGTTAAACCAGAGAAGGTCAAGCAACATGACTAATTATTCACTTCAACACGTTAGTGAAACGTTCAAAGAGTTGACAGGACACCAACAACAGAGAGCGATTGAGCTAGCGCGGGAAATGAATCTGGGTAAGGGAACGATTGATTTTGGACAAGACGTACAAGAACAAATTCGTACCTTTTCCCATACCATCCTTGGGCAAGTAAAAGACAGCAATATGTCTTCAGCAGGAACGATCATGAATGAACTGCTTGAGAACCTTGAACACATTGACCCGGACGAGCTTTCGCATAAGAGGAAAGGCTTTTTCTCCAAATGGTTCCGTAAAGGCGATACGGTTCATGCCACTTTATCTAAGTATCAAAAAATCGGCGCGCAAATGGAAAAAACAACTGTCCGATTACGACGCTCTCGGGAAAGCTTGCTACATGATAACGAGGTTCTTGAGCAACTTTATCAACAAAACGAGATGTACTATGAGGATCTATGCACCCTCATTGCTGCGGGCGAAATGAAGAAAGCCGAATGGCTCGAGGAAACACTCCCTAGCTTAAGAGCTGAATTAGAACAGACCGCAAATGACCTGACACCTCAGAAAATTCAGGATCTTGATGACGTTACAGAACAGCTGGACCAGCGTTTATATGACCTGCAAATGAGTCAGCAGATCGCCATGCAAACAGCACCACAGATTCGTATGATTCAAAAAGCGAATCAAACACTAGCTGAGAGTATCGAATCATCCATATTAACAACACTGCCGATCTGGAAACACCAGATCGCCATCGCCCTCTCTCAATATAAACAAAAAGAGGCCGGGCAATCACAACACACGTTAAATCGGAGAACAGATGAACTGTTTAAACGAACGGCTTATTTGTACCAAACTGGAACACAATCAGATCCCGCTTTAAACCAAACCTTACAAGAAACCCAGCAGGACTTTGTTGATCAAATTCGAAAAACAATCCAGCTTCAGCTTACAGAAACCGAACAACGTCAGGTCGCCGAACAGACACTTTCTTCATTGTCTGAATAGAAAAAGCCTGATCACTCGGTGGGATTAACGGGTTCGGTTTGGAGAACAAACAATAAAGATAACACTAGAAATAGAGGTCCAATTCATAGAATTGGATCTCTTGTTTTGCTTGATAGCAATTCTACTCCTAAGAAAAAAGTTGAACCCCGTCGGTGAGACGGGATCCAACTTTACAATGCAAATCCTTTGGTTTCCTAATTAATAATTAACGGCTTCTTCTTGTTGCTGTTTTAGATCCTTCTCAGTCTTTTTAATGTCTAACTTCATAAGAATGGAGACGACAAGTGCTAAGAATATTAAAGCAAGAAAAACGTAAAATACAGCAGTGTAACTATCGGTCCTAGCCCGAATTTGCGAAACCATCATAGGTCCAAATACGCCACCTAGAGACCATGTTGTCAACAAGTACCCATGAATGGCACCGAGTTGTTTCGTTCCAAACAAATCACCAATAAATGCAGGGAGATTCGAAAATCCTCCACCGTAACAAGTAACAACGAGTAAAATGAGAAACTGGAATAAGAAGATGTTTGTTGTAATGGGAAGCATGAAGAAAGCAACACTTTGTATTAAGAAGAAGATCATAAAAACATTAGGGCGGCCAATATAGTCTGAAGCTGTTGCCCAGCCAAGACGACCTCCACCATTAAATACCCCCATAATTCCAACCATCGTGGCAGCAGCACCGGCTGATAACCCTACAACTTCTTGGGCCATCGGTGAAGCAACTGAAATCATCATAATCCCTGCGGTCGTATTAATAAGCATCATTGTCCATAGCAGCCAAAAACGCTTTGTTTTAACCGCTTCTTTAGAAGTCAATTGTTGTAAATCCTTTTTATAAACTTTATTCCCAGAGGCCATATTTCGTTTCATAGAAGCTGGCATCCAGCCCTCTGGAGGCGGGGCTATGTAAGCAGCACCTAATGTAATAAAAATAAAGTAAGCTGCCCCTAATACGTAAAATGTATTAGATATTCCAATTGCAGTCATTAAGTTGGCTGCAACAGGCGCTGTAATGAGAGCTCCTGTTCCAAAACCAAGTACCGCTAATCCAGTTGCTAAACCTCTTCTGTCAGGGAACCATTTCACAAGAGTTGATACGGGTGAAATATAGCCAATACCAAGTCCAAGTCCACTTGCTAACCCGTAGGACAATAGGAAAAATGGAAGTGAATCAATCGCGATCGCAACCCCTGAACCGGCTTGTCCTAATCCAAACAAAACACCAGCCAGAATTGCTGATTTTCTTGGGCCATTTTTTTCAACAAACTTCCCGAACAACGCTGCAGATGACCCGGCCAGTGCCATCATAATGGTAAATGCGATCGTTACTTGAGTTGGGGTCCAGCCCATTTGTTCACTTACGGGGGTGGTATATACGCTATATGCGTAGGCACCTCCGATGGAAAGGTGGATGGAAATAGCTGATAAAGCAATTAACCATCTGTTTTTCATTGCTTGCATATTTTGTACCTCCTTCACTCTTTTGTAAGCGGATACATAAAAGAATACAACGAGCGGCGCAAAAAATCAAACTATTCTAAATTATTAGATATTAATGCAGGGTCCATACTTCTTCAACAGTCCTGCCGTGTTAGTTCAAGTATATTATGCCACAAAGCCCACAAAGATTTTACCATTAAACCCCAAACTCCTCTATTGAAATCATACTAATGGATTCATCAAAAAAACACACAGATAACAAATATCTGTGTGTTTTCGGGTGCGAATTTGGTTGCGATTGTCCTGTTATTTTTAGTGTAAATACGACCGTAAATTTGCTTTTTGTACTCCGAAACCGTTACAAAAGGATCGGGCTTTTTTCATTCATTTATTTTTGCCTCATCAACCTCATACTGTTCAAAATAACAATGAGTGCAGCTCCCGTGTCACTAAGAACGGCCATCCATAACGTCAGGAAGCCTGGGAAAATCAGTAGAAGGGCTGCAAACTTCGTAATAAGGGAGAACCAAACGTTCTGCTTAATAATTGATAAGGCTTTTCGGCTTAGGCGAATGGTGTGTGGCAATTTTTCAAGATTATCTGCCATAAGCACAATATCAGCCGTTTCCATAGCGGAATCTGTACCGGCACCGCCCATGGCAATACCAAGGTCAGACGTTGCAAGGGCTGGAGCATCGTTGATTCCGTCTCCGATCATAGCTACTTGTTTTCCTTCTGCTTGTAACTTCTGAATGGCTGTTACTTTATCCTCTGGTAACAGTTCAGCGAAATAGCGGTCAATCCCTGTTTCACCAGCGATACGCTTTGCTGTTCCTTCATTATCTCCAGTCAGCATAACCACTTCTTCGACCCCAACTCGCTTAAGCGATTGGATGGACTGGACAGTAATATCTCGTATCGTATCAGCTACGGCTATGATGCCTAGAATTTCGTGGCGTGTCCCTACTACAACAAGTGTATTCCCTTCTTGCTGCAGAGCGTCAAGTTCACCTTCCATGTCTCCAAATGAAACGCTCCATTCTTCGAATAACTTTGGTTTACCAGCAAAATAGTCTACACCATCAATGGTCGCTTGTGCCCCTTTTCCAGCAATGGATTTAAAGGCTTCCCCTTTTTTCGCGACAATTTGACGTTCTTTTGCATACGACGTGATCGCTTGAGCAATCGGGTGTGTGGAGTATTCTTCAATGGTCGTTGCAATCGCAACAAGTTCTTCTCTACTCCCCTTTGCCACTTTAACTTCGGCTACTTTCGGCTTCCCTTCTGTTAGGGTGCCTGTTTTATCAAAAGCCATCGCCTTAATAGCGCCAGCTTTCTCTAAGAAGGTTCCGCCTTTAATAAGGACCCCGTTCTTCGCAGCGTTCCCTATTGCTGAAACAATCGCAACAGGCGTCGAGATCACCAGCGCACAAGGACAAGCTACTACTAAGAGGGCAAGGCCTTTATAAAGCCATTCGCCCCAAGATCCCAAACCAACAAGTGGAGGCAGAATCATAACCGCAATCGCTAAACTAAATACAATCGGTGTATAAATACTAGCAAACTTATCAAAAAAGGCTTGCGTCGGCGCTCTCTTTTCCTGAGCTTCTTCCACCAGATGAATGATTTTCGCAATCGCTGTATCTTTGACTAACTTCGTCACTTTCACTTCAAGTGACCCGCTTTCATTGACGGTACCAGCAAAAACCGGGTCCCCTGTTGTTTTGTCAACGGGAAGTGATTCCCCTGTAATCGGAGCTTGGTTGAGACTGGATTCCCCTGCTTCTATATCACCATCAAGAGGTACCTTCTCACCTGGTTTCACGACAATCACGTCACCTATTTGAACGTGTTCGACAGCTTTTTGAACAAGCTGTCCTCCCTCTTTTACCGTTGCTTCAGACGGTGCCAGATTCATTAAACTCCGAATCGATTCTCGAGTCCGTTCAATGGAACGATTTTGAAGGGTATTTCCAAGAGCGAACAACCAAACAACCATGGCTCCTTCAAACCATTCTCCAATAATCGCTGCCCCTATTGCCGCAGACGCCATGAGAACGTTCATATCAAGAGAACCGCTCTTAATCGCATAAAAGGCACTTCTGGCTGGCTTCCACCCACCAATGAGAATAGCCAAAGCGTAAAAGGCCGTTACCCAAAAAGAAGGTAGTGCTATAAAGGATCCAACAAACCCAAAGGCTAACAGAGTACCTGAGAGGGCAGTAGCCGAGAAGGAGAATAAACCTTTTTCCTTTGGTTCAGATGAGTCTGACGATTGTAGCGCTGCGTCAAACCCCGCCCGCTGGACTTCTTTTACAATTTCTTTTGACGTTGTAGAATGGCCGACATTCATTTTCCCTGTCGAGAAGTTCACGTGAATCTCTGTCACATTCTTATTCTTACTAAGGTGTTTTTCAATCGTTTTGGCACAGGAACTGCAATCCATTCCTTCTATTTTATAAGTTTCCAGATGTGTATGTTGGCTTACAGGTTCAGCTTCAAAACCAAGCTTTCGAACTTGCTTTGGAATCTGTTCATACATTTCATTACGCTCAGCTCCAACCGCAAGCTTTCCTGTACTATAGCTAACTTTTGCGAAATGGATGCCTTCTGTTTTCTGCAAGCTTTTCTCAATTGTGGCTGCACAAGATGGGCAATCCATTCCTTTGATGTTGTACTCTTCTATATGTTCATTTGTCGTTGAAAAAGAAGCTGAAGACGCTGCTTCAACTGTAGCTGCTTGTTCTGTTGAACAACAAGTGGATGCAGGTTCCTCCTGCTTCGCACTAGAACAGCAAGGATCTTCTAGTTCAGTTTCTACTGCATTCGTTGAGCAACAAGAAGTCTCTTCGTCCAATTCTGTTTGGCTCAAACAGCATGTGTCTTGTTGTTGCTTCTTCTTTTCCTCCATTTTGAAAGTCCTCCTCTCTTGAAAGCAAGTATATTTATTTTTCGTTCGCGTGGATTAAGGCAATCGATACAAGCTGGTGTACGTGATCATCCGCTAAGGAGTAAAAGACGAGTTTTCCTTCCTTACGAGTTTTAGCCAGGTTCATGTCACGAAGCATCCTCAAATGGTGAGAGGCCGTTGCGGTAGTGGAACCGATAATATTGGCCACATCACACACGCAAAGTTCCTTCTCAAGCGTTAACGCATAAGCTATTTTCATACGCGTTTTGTCAGATAAAGCTTTAAAAAGCTGTTCAACACCTGATGCTTTCTCAATCTGGGGTTGGACACGCTGCACGAGTTCTTCATCGTAACAAAATGTGTCACAGGTATCTGTTTTGTTTGATTTCATTACTTTTTCACTCAAGTGGAAGACACCTCATTCTAATGATTGTTTGAATATGTACTTACAGTCTATGATTCAATTATGAAAACGTCAACACATTTCAATCAAATGGATGTTTGAATGAGAAGCAGAAACGAATCATTTGCTAGGATCACTCGCTTCTGCGACATAAAAAAATTGCCTTGCACGAATGCAAGGCAATTCAATCTTGTTATTTCGTTTCTTGATCTTCCTCTTCGCTCGTTAAATCTGGTTCTGCTTGTGCTTCTACGGAAGTGTGATCTTCTTTGTCTTCATACGAAGGTGCTTCTTCTGATTCCTTCGTAGCCGATGCTTCTTGCTTATGCTGATCTGGGTTCAGGTCAAAGTTGTTCACGTTCCCACGAGATACATAGCTTTCAAGCATCGCTTTTAAATCCATTCCTGTTGTTTCTTTCAGAGATTCCTGGATTCCAAGCATCGTTGACGTTACGCTGTTCGCGACGCGAGAGGAACCGCCTTGGGAATTTGAGCCACCCATGTCGATCACTTTCATGTCTTTAATTTGAGAAAGAGGTGCTGACACTTTCTCTGCGTATTCAGGCAGAACAGAGATAAGCATTTCCATAATCGCTGCTTCGCCGTAGTATTCCATTGCTTTTGCCATGCGTTCTTTCGACTCGGCTTCTGCAATACCGCGCTGGCGAATAACTTCTGCTTCCGATTCACCTTTAATGCGCTCTTGGTCTGCTTCTGCTTGTGCGCGTTTTGTTAACTCATAGGCCTCAGCATCCGCAATCGAGCGACGGCGTTTGTTCTCTTCTTCTTCAAGCTCAACGGCACGCTGTTTCTCGATATACTGAACTTTCAGCTCTTCTTCCTTCACCTGTTGCGCGAGCTTCTGCTTCTCAAGCTCTCCTGCTTGGTCAGCATTCGCACGAGCACGGTTCGTATCTTTTTGGAACTCAGCCTCGCGAATATCTTTCTCTTTTGTTGACTCCGCAACGGCCGTTAGACGACGGTTTTCTTCGTCTTGTGCTTCCTGGTCGTTCTTCGCCTGGTAGATGCGCGTTTCCTTTCGAGCATCCGATTCTGCCATATCCGCATTCTTCTGAACTTCTGCAATATGTGGACGACCTAGAGCATCGATGTAGCCATTCTCTTCATCCACGTCTTCTACATCATTTAGTGCAAAAGAAGTGATTTCAAAACCCATGCCCTTAAGGTCAGCTTCTGCTATGTTTTTCACCTGTGTATTAACTTCTTTAAAGTCATTATAGATCTTCTCAATTGGAAGAGAGGCAATGATGGAACGAAGGTGACCGTTTAATACGTCCTTTAACTCCGATTCACGTTCGTTTTGCTTCTTACCAAGGAATTTCTCCGCAAAGTTCGCCATAATCTCAAGCTCACTTCCGATACTGATAACGGCTGTACTTTGCACACGAACCGGAATACCTTCCTTTGTATAGGCCTTATCAGAATTAACCTGTAGCTGGAATGAAGTCAAATCAATCGGTGTCGCTGTTTGGAACATACGAAGGCGATAACCGCCACCTCGAATGATCTTAACAGAACGCCCATTGTCATCCTCAAATACGTTCTTCTCTTGCTCCGGATCTCCAAGCTTTGGTCCGGTCACAATCAGTGCTTCATTGGAACTAGCTGTTTTGTAACGAACGCGGAAAATAATAAACGTAACGATTCCGCCGATTAACAACAGCGCTCCTAAAATGCCTAGAATAATAAAAATTACTGCTCCTTGTAACATCAAAGTCCTCCCTATTTTTTACTTTTCCTACATTAGTGTAGCAATCCTTTCCAACTCAGTCGACCGGTCATTTGGAAAAATTGTATGTTTCTTAGTAGTATTTACCGAAAAAGGGTGGGCTTTGGTTTCAGGTTTTTTCAAATTTATTAAAATTTTGCTTCAGCAAGCTGATACACGTTATCAGAATAGGGCGTTGCCACAAGAGTGCGAGGGGTTGCTGGGGGACAACTCGCTTTCCTGCGGGGAGCTGGGGAGCCTCCTCAATCGCTACGCGCTTTCCGGGGTCTCCCCTAGGCTCCTTACCCCGCGGGAGTCTCGCAGTCCCCCAGCAACCCCTTGCGTTAAATAGGTTAACGTCCCTATAGCATCGTCCCACCTTAACCTGATTTAAATCTCACGTAAACGTTTCTCACCCTAACGCTATGCAGTATCATCTTGAACCAAGCTAATCAAAAAATAAGTTAACTTCAAGTAATTTACTGGAAATTAATAAAACAGTAGTGTAATATATAAATTGAATAATGTAAGATATACATTACATGACTCACAAGGAGTGAGATGTTAAGTTGAAAAACAATGTAAAGGTCGCTCGTGTGCAGGTTGATTTAACGCAAGCGCAGTTAGCTGAGCAGGTGGGTGTCACACGGCAAACGATTAGTTTAATTGAAAAAGGTAAGTACAATCCTTCGTTAAAGCTATGCCTCGAGATTTGCTATGCAGTTCATAAGACATTGGATGATTTATTTTGGGTTGAAAGGGAGGAGTGATTGGTCATGAAGAAGATTAAAGATGAACGGTTAGTGTTGAAGAATTTGAAGAATATCCGTACGGCTTATGTGATCCAAACGCTTGGAATCATTGGAATACTAGGGTATGACGTTATTCAAGGTGGATTAGACCAAATGAGGTCAAATCCATTGTGGAGTGTTTTCATGATTACTACTGTTATTTCAGCCTATTTGTCCATGAGCATTAGCGTCGACGAATACCCAAGCAAAAAATCGCCCAGAAAAGGATTTTTAATCTCCTTAATTGTCGTAACTTTAATATCAGTAGCAGTGGGGATCGCCATCTCTCTTAGCACAGGCATAGGAACAGGAATTTTGATAGGTGGTGTCATATTCTTGTGTAGCGTTCTCCCTTGCGCTTATTTTTTCTACTTACGGAAACAGCGTCAAGATGAGGAGCTTGATGGGTGAGCACTCAAAGTTCCGCTATAAAAAAAGCGTCGGAAGCTCAAACAAACTTCCAACGCTTTTACTCTTTATTTTACTGTAAACACAATCGCTTCATACGGCTCTAGTTCTACTTCCTTAAGGTCCTCAGCATCAACAACAACCCCTTCTCGGTTCGTTAAGAACACAGAACCGCGCTTACCAGAAAAGTCATCAAGCTGTGCGGTTTGCTTTTCACCTGTGAAGTTACACAATACCAGCAGCTGATCAGATTCAAGCGTACGCGTAAAGGCATAGATGGCTTCGCTTTCTTCTAGAAGGAGATCGTAACGTCCATACACCACAACGTCGTTCGATTTGCGTAATTCGATCAGTTTTTTATAAAAATGGAAGACAGAATCCGGGTCGTTCACCGCTTCTTCTGCGTTAATCTCCGTATAGTTTGGGTTCACCGCAAGCCATGGGGTCCCGTCTGTAAATCCACCGTTCTTATCAGAATTCCACTGGAACGGTGTACGCGCGTTATCGCGCCCTCTGTGGTGAATGCGCTCAAGAACAGAACCAGGATCTTCACCGAAATCATTCACTCGCTCTTCGTACATATTTAAAGACTCAAGATCTTCGTAGTCTTCAATCCGGTCAAAGGCAACGTTGGTCATGCCGATCTCTTCGCCCTGATAAATGTAAGGCGTCCCTTTCATCATATGAAGGCACGTTGCGAGCATTTTAGCAGATTTTTTTCGGTACTCGGCGTCATTACCGAAGCGAGAAACAACGCGTGGCTGGTCATGGTTGTTCCAATACAGACTGTTCCATCCTTTTTCCTCAAGGGCATATTGCCATTTTGAAAGAATAGATTTCAATTCTGTTAGTTTCCAAGGATTAAGCGTCCATTTCCCAAGCTCTCCGCCGCCAATATCCATATGTTCAAAATGAAAGACCATGTTCAATTCGTCACGGTCGTCCGCTGTGTAAAGTTTTCCCTCATCAGGCGTCGCGCCAGGCATTTCACCAACCGTCATCACATCATACTTTGATAGTACTTCCTGATTCATTTCGTGAAGGAACTCATGAATACGCGGACCATTCATGAAGTACTTTCCTCCATCACCGTACTGCTTACCAGGATGAACTTCACCGTCTGGGAAACGTGGGTCTTTTGAGATAAAGTTAATAACGTCCATTCGGAAACCATCAATTCCTTTATCGAGCCACCACTTCATCATATCGTACACATCTTTACGAACGTCTTCGTTCTCCCAGTTTAAGTCTGGCTGTTTTTTAGAGAAAATGTGCAGGAAGTATTCTCCTGTCGTTTCGTCATACTCCCAAGTCGAACCACTAAACGCTGACTCCCAGTTCGTTGGAGGCTGGTCGCCTTTTCCTTCTTTCCAAATATAATAATCGCGCTTTGGATTGTCTTTTGAAGACTTCGACTCGACAAACCAAGCATGTTCATCTGATGTATGATTGACAACAAGGTCCATCACAATTTTGATCCCGCGGTTATGAGCTTCCTCAAGTAACGTATCGAAATCTTCCATCGTTCCGAACTCGTCCATAATGGCTTGATAATCACGAATGTCATAGCCATTGTCATCATTTGGTGAGTCATATACAGGAGATAACCAAATGACATCAATACCTAGTTCTTTAAGGTAATCAAGCTTTTCAATAATGCCCGGGATGTCCCCAATCCCGTCTCCGTTACTGTCATTGAAACTCCTCGGATAGATTTGATAGACGACACTTTCTTTCCACCATTGTTTAGCCATACTAGATTTCCTCCCTTTTATAACGTAAACGTTTACGTTCACTTCTAAAAAATTTTCACCTGCGTTTTACCGAATCACGAACAACCAACTCATGAGGCAAAATCGCCGATTCTGCATCTTCCCCGTTTATTAAATCGACCATCATTTGAACAGCCCGGCTCCCCATACGCTGAAATGGCTGAGCAATCGTTGTGAGCGGTGGCACTGACATTTCAGCCAGAAGTAAATTGTCATAACCAATGATCGATACATCGTCAGGGATATGAATGGACTTGTTGTAAGCTGCTGAAATCGCGCCTATAGCCAGTTCATCACTTGCTGCGAAAATAGCAGTCAGTTCAGAATGACGATTCATTAAAGATGTGAATCCACTCTTCCCATCTTTATATTGAAAGCTTTCACATGGCTCGATAAGGCTATCATCAAGCGATAGTCCTGCTTCGCGCATGGCTAACCTGTACCCTTCTATACGTGGCCAACCGGCAATTAGATCGTCCGGATCTCCTGCCATCATGCCGATGTTCGTGTGACCCTCTTCAATCAAATGCCTTGTAGCCGCATAAGCAGCATGACGATCATCGACCTTCACATAGGGAAGGGGATGGTGATAGGACTCGGTGGAAACGAGCACTACAGGGATGTCCATACGAGAGAATATCTCGTAGTATTCATCTGTAACTGCTTCACTAACAAAGATGAGCCCATCCACTCGCTTCTCCTGTAAAACTTGCAAGTACTTGATCGTCTTTTCCCGGTTTTCGGCTGTATTACACACAATCACACTATTCCCATGTTCATGCGCTTTTGCTTCAATACCATGTAAAATCTCAGCTGATAATAACCCTGATACACTAGGGAATAGAACACCAATTGTACTTGTCTTTCGGTTCACAAGACCTCTCGCGATTGCGTTTGGCTGGTATCCGAGCTCTTCAATCGTCTTAAGCACCTTTTGCTTCGTTTTCTCCGAGTATCCTGGTTGATTATTGAGGACTCTTGAAACTGTCGCAATGGATACATTAGCTAACCTTGCTACATCCTGAATAGTAGGATTCATTCCATCACCCGCTTTTACGTAAGCGTTTTCGTAAATCTATCTCTACTATACATTCAGCTCTAATATGCGTCAACCAATCCTCTTATGAATGGGCGCAACAATTGTGCACAGAAATCTAGTAAATCTATCTTAAAAACTCTAATTTTGTTGTAAAATATAGTAAATTTTATCCTTGTAATACCGCCTCTAATTCTTTAATATAATATTAAAGTTATCTAAAGATTCAGCAAAGGAGTCTATTATGATTTCAAAAGTGAAACAAATGTTCTTCCTTAGAAAAATTGAAAAAATGCTATCGAACTATCAAATTCATGTTAAACATTACATACCAGGACGCGTACGCCTAGCTTCTCCTTATTGGGAAGGTAACTCGAAAATTGTGAATCGCCTCCTCCCCGCCCTTGAAGCAGAAGTCCGGATTCGTTCTGTTCGTCACACACCAGAAACCGGAACATTACTTGTCGAATACGATGCTTCTTCCGATGTTAACGAAAGCCAAATCGAGCAGTGGTTTGAAAAAGTACAGCAAATTCACAACGAAGTGATTACTGAGGAAGTGAGTCAGGCATGATGCAAACGTTAATAGGACTCGGGGCTTCATTTGCAATTCCGGGACTCATGAAACGACTTAAAGATCAGAATGTGCAGGTCATACACGCCATGCCAGGGCGTGTTCGCCTTCAAAGCAATCACTGGAAAGCAGAACCGATCGCGGAAGCATTAGAAGAGCAATTCTCTTGGGTACCCATTGTTCAGAGAGTTGAAGCATCAGGCGTGACGGGTAGCCTCTTACTAGAATTCAACACGCCTCATTTAACTAGTGAGCAATTTGATGAACTACTTCAACTTGCAGTAGACACATCCATTCAAACATACCCAGAAGTGGAAGCTTCAATGAAGACTTCTATGAAGAAAGGTCTATCTTCACTAGATTCTATGATTAAGAAGAAAACAGGAGCTAAAACAGACCTCGATTCCTTACTGGTAGCGGGGCTCCTCTTTAAAGGAGCAACAGGTTTTGCCGCAAATCCAGCATTCGCAAGCAGCCTGCTCTATTGGGCTTACACTATCTTAAAGGAGGACGGTGGACCATCGTGATGAAACATAGGCTATTGCATCACATGCCAGGGCGAACACGGATCAAACTACACACCGACCTCTCCCCTGCTTTAATTGAAGCGACGTACCGATCGATCCCCGGGGTTTGTTCAGCACAATTCACGCATGAGACAAAGACCATTTTAATCCATCACAGTCCGTCCATCCGAGCGCACAACCTCTTATGTATTTTAAAACCGATGCCCATCAAAAATCCCAGCCCGATCAAGACGCATAAACAAGAGCTCCTCTTTACATTGGGAGCCTTCATGATCGATCTTATCTTCCCTGCAAAAGGGTTGCTTGGTTGGAAACAACTCGTTCGACCTGGTGCCGTTGCAAGTATTGCCGCTTCACGTTCCATTATTTCAAATGGAACAACAGGACTCGTTCAACACAGGCGTCCTAATGCCGATACACTTAGCACCACAGCAATCTTTGCTTCTCTACTAAAAGGAAGCCCGAGATCTGCGTTGGTGGTTTTATTTATGTCTACACTTAGCGAAATGATTACGGAGTTCACCGCTCATCAAACGAGAAATTACGTTAGAGATATGATGAACGTTGATGTTCCCTACGTATGGAAAGTAAGTGGAGATTCAGAAAAGAAAGTGAGCATTGAGCATGTGAATGAAGGCGATCACATTGCTGTTTTTGAAGGAGAGAAGATCTCTGCAGATGGAACAGTGACAAAAGGAATCGCCACAGTAGATGAATCCTCCATTACAGGAGAATATATTCCTCGTGATGTTGTTACCGGTGAAACCGTTTATGCCGGGACTATTATTAAAAGCGGAAATATACGTCTTGAGGTTGAGAAAGTTGGCGATGACACGACTGTGAGCCGCATTGTCCAGATGATTGAAGATGCCCAGCAACAAAAAGCACCGATTCAATCCTATGCGGATGAGCTTTCAGAAAAGCTGGTTCCTCTTTCCTTCGGGTTGGCAGGTCTAATCTATCTGACCACCGGAAACTGGAACAGAGTTCTGAATATGCTCGTCATTGATTTCGTTTGCGGCATCAAGCTCTCTACAGCTACTGCCATTTCTGCCTCCATTGGGAAAGCAGCCAGGCGCGGTGCTCTTATCAAAGGTGGAGAGTATTTAGAGAACCTCTCTAAAATTGATACGATCATCTTAGATAAGACTGGAACCATTACAGAAGGAAAGCCCGTTGTAAAGAACATCATCCCTTATAACGGGTACACGGAAGTAGACATCTTGCAGTATGTCGCCTCCGCTGAGGAACATTCCTCTCACCCAATTGCTGAAGCTATTATGGCAGAGGCAAGAGAGAGACACCTTCGTATACCTGACCACGACCATGACCACATTGAACAAATTGTTGGGCACGGAGTTAAAGCTCTAATAGAAGGCAAAACCATTTTAGTTGGCAACAAGAAGTTGTTGATTCAGGAAAAGGTCTCCACGAATAGTCTAACCTTTCTAAATAAGAGAGCCAAATCTGCGAATACCGTTTATGTTGCGATTGATGGTGATTTGGCTGGTGTAATTGTGCTCGATGATCAAATCCGACCAGGAATGAAGCGAACGCTTCATCAAGTTAGAAGAAGTGGCATTGATGAAGTCATCATGCTCACCGGAGACAAGAATGAAGTAGCTAAAGGGGTTGCCGATTCTCTTCGAATTGATGACTATTATGCAGAAGTTCTACCTCATGAGAAAGCAGAGTTCGTAAAGCACTATAAAGCTATGGGCTATAACGTCATGATGGTTGGAGATGGCATTAACGATGCTCCTGCCCTTACTTACGCTGATATCGGAGCTACAATGGGTGGTAAACGAACAGACATAGCGGTAGAAGCAAGTGATCTCGTATTGACATCAGACCATCCTTTACTATTAGCGGATGTTTTAGACCTCTCAAAGCGAGCGATGCATACGATTAAACAAAACTTCACCATGACCATTGTTGTAAACAGTGCTGCCATCTTGCTTGGTGCATTTGGCTTAATAGCTCCAATCGTGGGTGCCGCTATTCATAATGCAGCAACCATTGGCGTAGTTATGAACAGTACGAAATTACTATTCCAGGAGGAGAGAGGTCAATGGAAAGAACCTTTACCATCATCCACGACATACCTGGTCGACTCCGCCTAAATATCCCAGCACTTTATGACAAGCAGGATTATACTCAGATTCGGGATATGTTTTCGTCGATTAAAGGAATTATCAGTGTACGGATTGAACCTCGTATTCAATCCATGATTCTTCAATACAATGACGAGTTAATCAATAAGAAGGTATTGTTGCGGTTTGTTAGTTTGTTTTTTAAACAAACCCGGTTCGATCCTCTTGATAACTTAATGGTCAATATGAAGCCATCTCTTCGCAAGGATGTGTTGCGATCGATGGTTACAGGGTTTCTGCTACTTCTTGCTTACACTCGTAAAAGAAGCAGTGTGCCTGGCCTTCTAGACTATGCAGTAGTCATCTCAACGGCTTATACCGTTTTATCACATGGCGAGCACAAATTCCGCCATCCGGATGTTCTTACGGGAATTGTAAGTATGCTGTCGCTTGGCGTTGGCAACATTTTGCACGTCGCTACAGTAACATGGGCGGTAAACGTTATCGAGATTTTAAATGAAGCTTATAGAAGCAAACATGCTTTTATTATATAAAAAATTAGTTTTACAGGAGGATGATTCGTATGATGAATAAAGATTTCTTAATGGGATTTGTATCCGGTACAGTGGTAGGAGCAGTTGGGTATCGTTTATATGAACAAAACCAAGGTCAGCTGTCTCAGCTTATCCAAAACCCTGGTATGATGAACGCACAGCAACCATCAGCCAACACGTTTCAACAAGTGCAAAGCCAAGACATCTCAGTTGAAGATTTAATCTCTCAAAAAGAACGTTTAGAAGATATGATTGCAGAGAAAAAAGTACACAGCAATTAGTAATCTGAGGTGAAACCATTGGAAGATAACAAGATTTACATCGGGTACTATAAGAACCAATTGAATCTTGAAGCTGTAGGATTATGGAATAAGTCAGGATGGCGCGTCTTCCTTTCAGAAGATGACCAGCCCAAAAAGGATCATTATTTGTTTACTGCCACATCCATTGATGAAGCTTATGATTACTTTTATGAATGGGTGGACCAGTATTTAGTCGGTGCCTGACTAAAAGCCTTCTAACTCCTTTAATAGGGAGTAGAAGGTTTTTTTGTTTGATTTGTTTTAGAAGACTCAAAAGGCCCCTCCTTCGCGGAGGGGCCTTTTTTTAGACAGTGCACCTGTCCCTACTATGCATCTTACTGGCCGGCTTTGTCTGTGATGCGGCCTTCTGTTTCTGGTGAAATAGTGTCACCTAGGGACTGCAGGTAGTCTACGAAGATTTCGTAGTCCATGAATCCTGGCTCACTTACGCGGTTTTCTTCATATGCTTTTTCAAATGTCTTGTAGCCGTCGCCACCTTGGATCGTGAACAGGTTACTTGCGACTTTATACTCTGTGTCGGCTTCAAGTGGAGCGAAACCGTCTTCTGTTTCAACATGAACGTCTACAATACGCTCACCAGCAGGCTTGCTGCTGTCGTATTCGAACTTCATGCCTGCGACAGAAAGGAACGCACCTGATTTCTCAGGAGCCATAGAGACACTGTGCTCAAGAGCTTCTTCCACTTCAGCACCTGTCAGCGTCATAATTCCAAGTGCGTTACCAAACGGCATAACCGTCAGTACTTCACCAAGCGTAATTGGACCTTCGTCGATGGAAGCACGAATTCCTCCGCCGTTTGTTACAGCGATTTGTGTATCTGGGTTTACGCTTTGCGCTTTTGCAAGCATACCGTCAGCGATTAAGTTACCAAGATTTGTTTCCTCTGTACGGACACTTGCGCGCTCACCGTTTAACACAACGTCTGTAGATACGCCGATTTCTTCATTTTTAATTTCATTCACTTGTTTGGTGTAAGGCTTTAGTTTATTTGCGAACCATGCATTTTCTTCTAGGCCTTCAAGTTCAATCAGTTCACCAGCAAAGTTTTTCACAACGCCATTCTCATCAAATTCAACTTCAAGCGTTCCGAGGTTGTCGCTGTATTCTCCTGTTTGAACAAGAACAGTCGGCTCGTCTTTGTCTAGCATCATCGGCTTCAGCTCTGTGTGGGAGTGACCGCCAACGATGATGTCGATGCCGTCAACCTCTTCAGCAAGGGCTACGTCGTTATCGTAGTCGATGTTATCGTTGTAGCCAAGGTGAGTAAGAGCTACAACTTTGTTTACGCCTTGTTCTTCAAAGGACTGCACCATTTTCTCAGCTTTTGCAATGTAATCTTCGAAGGCTATGTCGACTGGACTTGAGATATCTGGCGTTTCTACTGTTGTTAAACCGAAGATCCCAACCTTCTCTCCGTCAACTTCAGTTACGATTCCGCCGTAGATTTCACCGTCTTCTGGAGTAGATGAGACTTCGTCGCCATTATTCATGTCGTCAAACAATGGATCTTTCGAGAAATCTACGTTTGCTGCCACAAATGGGAACTCTGCATTTTTTACAAAATCAGCTAGAGCCTTGTGACCGTTCTCGCTCTTACCGAGGTCGAATTCATGGTTACCAAATGTCATCGCATCATAGTCGAGCAAGTTCATAAATTCAAGGTCAGCCTGTCCAAGGAACTCTTGGAAGTAAAGCGTTCCTGAGAAAACGTCACCTGCGTCAAGAAGTAGAGCTTCAGGGTTGTCTTCACGATACATATCAATGGCTGTTTTCTTCTTGGCGATGTTTTCGATGTGACCGTGGGTGTCGTTCGTGTGCATAATAGGCAGTTCAAACTTGCCGTCCTGCTCGTCCATCACGTCAAATGCTCGTTTTAGGAAAATAGCGTAGTCTCCGCGCTTAGCCATTTGGTCTGTACCGAAAGCTTCTTCTGAAACTCCTTCTGTCACACCGTTTGCCAATAGAGCTTCAACTGCATCTTTATAGCGATCATTTACATCGTTAAAAGGAAGTTGGTGTACCCCTTTTAAGCCAAACCCTTCCTCAATCCAAATGGCAAGTTCGCCGCGGGTGATTTCATCATGAGAACCGAACATTGTTTCAGATTTACCATTTGTGATGCCTGCTGCTTTTAATGCACTAACGGCATCCTTGGCTCGATCTGGTACATCTGTAAAACCGGATGGTTCAACGTCTTCTGTATCAAGCTTCAAAACATTCGCAAGTAAAACCGCTGCATCGACACGTTTGATGGCCATATGCGTTCCGAATTCAGTATCAGAATACCCATTCGTCGCCTCCATCTCGAGCAAGAAGTTCACAGCATCCGTATAACGATCGGATACATCACTGAAATCTTTAGCATCTGCAGAAACTGGAGCCGCCATCGCAGCCGCTACAGCCGTAGTCGCAGCTAAAGACGCGACCATTGTTTTGTGAGTTTTCCCCATGTAACTCTACCTCTCTCATGTTATGTATTTGGCCTTTCAAATCATCATTTCCAAAATTGAAAAGACCATCCAAAACTAGTATATCAAATCGCTTTCACTAGAATCTATGAAATTTACAGAATTATAACAAATTTTACGGAATCGTATACTTTTTGTCTGACACCTTTTAGTTCTGCACAGCACTGATAGGTGTCTGGCACGCTTTAGTTTGATGAAGGATTTTAGGCTGTATGATTGAAGTATAAGTGCAGTGGCTCGACTCATACTAATGGTAAAGGAGTTGATCCTAATGGATTTTGATTACGCTAATCTGCCAAAGGAAAAGCTACAAGAACTGAAGAAACTTGAAGAAGAACTAGATGTCGTGCTTATCGCTTTTGATTCCAAATACTTAGACCAATCTGAAATAAACGAGTAATATACAAAACGTGCCAGACACCCACCTTTGCTTTAATGTAGCAAAGGGTGTCTGGCACGCTTTTGTTCTTTACTGTAGTACAGTCCTTTTATTCCATCCAGTTAATAAGGCTGGCATCGAATTCGGATAGGAAGCGAGATGGTGTCGTTTCGACTTCCACTTTCTCACCGTCTTCGTTCTTTTCTTGTTTTTTCGCTGGATAGGAAAGATACAAATGGTCTTTAGCTCGGGTAAAGGCCACGTAACAAATGCGGCGCTCTTCTTCGATTGCGAATGGACTCGCTGCATACGGAGAAGGAAATCCTTCTTCCTTCATACCCACGACGAATACAACCGGGAACTCGAGTCCTTTTGAAGCATGAACCGTTAATAGCTGCACACGGTCAAAGTCCTCGTCTTCCGTTAATGTTGCATCGACGTCGGTACGCTTCACCCGCTCAATAAAGTCATCTAGCGTAAGAGCCTCTTCGCTTGCTTCAAACTCTCCAGCTAATTCAACTAACTTATCAAGATGGATCCGCTTCTCACGTCGCTGCCCTTCTTCAAGCCCTTCAAGCATCTCGTCATAACCACTCAGTTGAAGACAAGCTTTAAGCCACTTCGCAACGCCAACTTTTGAAACTCCGTCCTGAAGTCTCGCAGCAAGCTTGCCAAAATCACGAGCACGCTCTAATGACTTCCCTTTTACGCCAGGTAAATCTCCATCTACAAGGAGCGAAATAAAATCAACATCCTCTGTCTTCGCCTCTACGATTCGATCAACAGATGCCTTCCCAATTCCCCTTTTCGGAGTATTGATAATCCTCCTTAACGAATACGTGTCGTGAGGGTCGGTGACAAACGAGGCGTAAGCAAGAAGATCTTTTACCTCTTCTCGCTCGAAGAAGCTCCCTTCCTTCACAACGGTAAATGGAATCTCCTCTTCAGGCAGAACCACTTCAAAGAGACTCCCGTCAGAATGGCTGCGATAGAAAATCGCGATGTCCTGATAGCTATATCCTTCTTCATTCACAAGACGTTTAATCTCACCTGACACCCATTTCGCCTCATCTTGAACAGTCTCACCACGATACCCCGTGAGCCGCTCCCCTTCTTCCTGGCCAGTGAATAGGGTCTTCTCCTTCTGGTCCTGGTTATGGGCGATAAGCTGATTGGCCGCTTCTAATATGACAGGCGTCGAGCGGTAATTCTCCTCAAGTCTTACCGTAAAGGCATCAGGATAGTGCTTGTCAAAGTCTAAAATGTTCCGCATGTCACTTCCGCGGAACGCATAGATCGACTGAAAATCATCCCCAACGATCGCTAAATTGCGCGTATGTTCAGATAGCAACTGAGCTAATACATACTGGGCACGGTTCGTATCCTGAAACTCATCGATCATAAAGTACTGAAAACGCCCTTGTAGCTCAGCCAATAAATCCTCACTCTCCGTTAAGAACCAGACGCTTTTTAACAAAATATCATCAAGATCCATCTGGCCATATTCATCTAAAATGTATTGATACGTATGATACACTTTTCGGAACAGATCAAAACGCCCTCTTGTACCGATTTGGTCCCGGATCATACGCTTCACACGACTGCTGTCGATATACTCATCTAACGTCTCCCCATCGTATAAATACGAAGGCAAAACAAGCTCGCTTTTAAACAAAGAAATAAGAGAAAGAAGCTTAGCCGGGCGCGCAAAGTCTTCATCCTCTTCGTCAACGTGCATCCCTTCGACGATCTTCTTTAACACCTGTCGTGATCCAGCAGGGTGAAGGGTCACAAGCGTAGGGTCAGCCTCCCCTGTAATATGGAGCCCAAGACGGTGGAATGTGGATATCCACGCATGACCTGCCGCTTCTTCTCCTACACGCTTTGCCACTTGTTGTTGCAGTCCGCGCACAGCTTTATTCGTAAACGTTAACATCATAATCGAACGTGGATCTACTCCTGTATCGATCATACGCTTCGTTCGATGAGATAAAACGGTCGTCTTTCCACTACCTGCTCCTGCAATAATGAGCATCGGTCCCTGTAAATGCGCCGCTGCTTCTTCCTGTTTGTCGTTTAATCTCATATCCGTTCTCCTTTTACGTAGGGTATTGCTTCTATTGTAAAGGTAGGAAGAGAAGGTGTCTACTTACCTGAGGCACGATGGACCTTTTATCTTTTATTTTCTCCAAAATTCTAGGGCAATAGTTGCGTATTCGATCGTGATCGTTGAAAAAAAAGCCTAACAAGGTGTTACTCCTTCTTAGGCTTAGAAAAAACTTATGACAAAACATGTTTCCTTAGATGGTCTGCCAAATCTTTTCGATACTGCTCAATGTCTGGATGCTTTTTTACATCAAAACAAGAGAAGGTGTCCACCCTCGTCATCCCCGCATACTTATGACTTAAATGGAGATGAAACAAGATGTCATCCACACCTTTCCCTTCGAAAAATTGGTCTTCGTTGTGGAAAGCTTGACGTGGTGCGTTCCATGTTGTTGAGAACATGTAGCGCTTCCCACCTAATAAACCTCCTCCAATTCCATACTCTTTTGTGCCACCGGTAAAGTACACGCCGTGCTCATGTGTAACATCAATATACTTCTTAAAGAGCGCAGGAACGCTGTAATTATAAATGGGCGTTTGATAAATGATAAGATCAGCCCAGAATACTTTATTCTGCTCTTCCTCTTTATCAAAACCATTTTTAAGGATGCTAGTTTTCACCGAAAAGTCAGGCTGAAAGAAATCGGTTAACGCTTCAAACATCGTATCATTCAAACGTCCCTTGGAATGTTCGTAATACTCATGCCCGTTAATAATGAGAACGTTCATCTTCTCCCTCCTCTCATGTTGTTAAAATGCAAACGCCGACTCTTCATCATTCCCTTTCACAAAAGCCAGTAACAGCTGCTCTACAGCCTTCAAATCTTCCATATCTAGTACTTCCACCGGCGCATGGGAATACCGAGAAGGAATAGAGAGAACGCCAGTCGGAACGCCTTTATTCGCAAGCGCCATGGCTCCTCCATCTGTTCCGATGCCTGTGAAGAGTTCTGGCTGGTAAGGAATGCTCTCTTTCTCTGCTATCTGTATAAAATGATCTTTAACAGTTGGATGAGCGATTAAACTCATATCGAGAATCTTAACGCCTGCTCCCTTCCCAAGCTGAAGCGTGTCATCGAGCAAGGCCTCTGGCGTGTCACTCGTCACTGTCGCATCAAGGGCGATTGCAACGTCACATTCAATGGGCGCCATACCAACTTGAGCTCCCCGAAGTCCAACCTCCTCCTGAACGGTAAAGAGAGCGACAACTTCCCCGGCAAAATCACGATCCTCAAGCGCCTCAACCAGTTTCATTATCACAGCACAGCCTGCCCGGTCATCAAGTGACTTTCCAACAAACCGACCTGTCTCTTCATCCCCTAAATACTCAAGTTCTGACGCCCACGTCACCGTACTGCCCACATCAATTCCAAGCTTTGCAACTTCCTCTTTCGAACGAGCACCAACATCAATATACAGTTCATGATGCTTACGCACGCGTCCTGCATCATCAAACTTTTGATAGTGCGCAGGGATTGTCCCAATAACTCCCCGCTTTAACCCATAACGACCTTTGACTCGTACTTTCTGAGCAAGTAAGATCCGGTCATCATGCCCGCCAAGCTTCTCAAACCTTAGAAGACCATTCGGTTCGATCTTCTTCACAATAAAACCAACCTCGTCCATATGAGCCGTCACTAAAACGGTAGGGCCTGGCTTACTCCCCTTCACACGAGCCGTCACATTACCAATGCCGTCCACTGTCACCTCATCAAGCACAGACCTCATCTTCTCTTGTATGTAATACGAAACCTCCTGCTCATACCCACTAGGCCCATGAAGTTCCGTTAACGTCTTCAACAACTTCTCCATACTCTCACCCCTTCACAAATGAATTCGAAAAAAGTATAAACTTTCTGACTACTCACCGCAACACAAACGCCCCACCTCATCACTGCACAGCACTGAAGGGTGTCAGACACCCTGCTTTTCTGCACAGTACTAAAGCGTGCCTGGCACCCTTCTCCCCTGCACAGCATTAAAGCACCGTTTCTCCTGAAAGTAAAAAACTCGTTATGACAAGTGTCATAACGAGTAGGGGAATTCTTACATATTGGCACTGTTGTTGTCATTTGTCTTACCCAGCAGGATGAAGATGAGAACGAGAGACACGACGTACATATATACATTCCAGTCGTCATCCGCGAATTCAAACGCATCTACAAACAATTCAAACGCAAACGCCAGAGCTAGTATGATCACACTGTATGCTAAGCCGATCCATCTCGCAAAATATAAAACTAGCAGTACACCGATAATGAGAGCCGTAAAGGCATTCCACGGTTCTTCTATTTTAATTAGTGTCCCACCAAGTGCCTGGTCTGTATAATAAGTAATAACGATCATCACAATCGGTAACAGTCTAACCGCATAGTAACGAGCAGATTTACCTGCCTCACTTCCCGATGCTTTACGCCCTGCCCATGCAAAGAAAATCGCAGCTAGCGGGTATCCAATACATTCATAGATTGAAAGTTTGATCGTTCCATCAAGCGCCGCGGATACAAACAATATACCAATTACGCCCATAAATACGTTTACAAATTTGGTAAACCAATCTCCCTCATTTGTTAATGCCATAAGCATGTTCCTCCTCAATATAGAACCAGCCATTCCTTTGAAATCCATCAGACTCCCCTTATAAGAGAGTCTCATCCTTTCATTAGAGAGCCAGTCAACCGATACAACCTTATCTATTAAAGTCTGATTGTTAAGGTGTATAACCATCTTTACATAACGATTCTATTAAACAAGGTACATACAAATTATAAAGAGGAAGATCTTGTATGACAAGATCCATTTTTCACCGCTAAATAGTCAGACAACAGGGAAAGCCTTTTCACACTAGCATTAATATCAACCGACCTAAAACACATGTATACTAGGAGACAAAAAACTCCGATTCTAATGTTAGAATCGAAGCTTTCTGTGTGAATGGTAGATTTAATACCTAGTGTTAGAACGTAGAGCACTTTCTTAAGCGTTCAAACTATAGTGGCGGGATACCTGGGGAAGTGGACGGACCACTGACTAGAATGACTGGACAACGCACCAAAGTGGCCGGACCACTATCCAGAGTGACAGGACAACGCGCTAAAGTGGCTGGACTGCTACCCAGAGTGACGGGACAACGCACCAAAGTGGCCGGACCTCTACCCAGAGTGACTGGACAACGCGCTAAAGTGGCTGGACCGCTAGCTAGAGTGACTGGACAACGCGTTGAAGTGGCTTGACCGCCCCCCAGACCGGCGGGACACCACCTAAAAGCGGCCAGACAACCAACGCACTAACTCTTCACTGCCCCAACCCCAACATGCTGCTCAAAAAACTCCAGCACTTTCCGGTACACCATCATTTCATTTTCCTTCTTCGAAAACCCGTGACCCTCATCTTCTAACACAATATACTCCACATTGCGACCCTTCTTTTTCAAGGCAGCCACAAGCTGATCCGATTCAGCTTGTACGACACGAGGGTCCTTAGCTCCCTGAATAACGAGCATAGGTTTTGTCATTGAATCAACATATTTAATAGGAGAATCTTCTGTTAACTTCTCCTTATCCTTCACTGGGTCCCCAACAATTTGAGCCATCGCCGGCTTCCAATGTTCAGGGACAGAATCGATAAAGCTAAATAAGTCACTTGGCCCAAATATATCGACCACAGCTTTAAAATAGTCTCCGTTTCGGCCATGAAGCAATAATGCCATATAACCTCCGTAGCTCCCGCCCATTAACAAGATCTTGTCACGAGAAGCGTAGCCTTGCTCGAGCAGCCACTCTAATCCAGCTACGTTATCAAGACGTGGGCCGTGACCCCAGTCTCCCTCAACTTTTTTCATAAATTCTAGCCCATATCCTGTTGAACCTCTGAAATTAGGAGCAAATAACGTATAGCCAGAATACACAAGGAACGAGAATAAGGAACGGAATTTGGCCTGCTCCGCTGCCTGAGGCCCTCCGTGTGGCCAAAGGATCGTGTGCCCATTATCTACTTCTTTTTTCGGTCGATATAAAAGCGCCTCAATCGGAAGCACGTCAAAGGACGGATAGGTCACAACTTCTGGGGCAACCAATTCTTCTTCTTTTACTCCAGGAACACCGAAATTAGTAAGCGTAACCCAGTTCTCCCCTTCCCTCTTATAGATATTCATAGGAACCGTAGCATCATTCCCGCGCACGTAAATGCTACCGGAACGGGCGACGACGATCTCATCTATAATGCTGACAGGTGCTTCTATTCGCTCTACGCGTTGGTTCTTTATATCGTAGTTGTACAAATAAGTCCTGACACCTTTTTGACTAACGAGATACAAGGAGTCCGTTTTTTGGTCAAACTTCACATCCACTAAATCTTCCTTCTCAAGCTTAAGTACTCTTTCGAAAGTCTTCGTATCTATGTTATATCTACTTAAATAAGAGAAGTCACTATCGTAATTCGTAAGCAGATAAATTTCAGATTCTGACACAAACACGCCTCCAGAGACCGTATGCTGATCTTCTGTTTCTGGTGTAAGAAGTAAGTCCTCTTCGTCAGACTTCACATAGGCAAGGCTATAGGTATTAGCGAAAAATTTAAAATAAAGGAAGCGCTTCTCTGAAGGACTCTTATCAATGAGGGCTGTCGATCCTTTATCCCCGTGTAAAATGATTTCTTCCTTATCTGTGTCAAGATGATACACGTACGATTTCATAAAGGTAGGATCATCTTTGGTCGATGTGTAGTATAGGCGCTTCCCGTCGTCAGAAAGCATAGGGTCAAAATGCTTGGCACCTTCAACACTACGAACCGGCTTAAGCCCTCCCCCTTGTGAGGGGATGGCATAAATCTGACCGTTTTCATCTCCATCTTCATCACTAACGGCCAACATATAGTCTCCATTCCCATCATAAAGAAGCACATCCGTACTTTGATTATGAAACGTTAACGGGTAAGGAAATGTATTCGGTAAATCCATCCCCCATACGTTATACTTACCGTTTAAGTTCGTACTAAAGACAAGCTGCGTTTCATCCGGACTTACAGCAAACGTTTGAATTCCGTACGTTTGAAAAAATTGCTCAACATCTGGCTTAGGGAAATGTAGCATGGTTGATTCCTCCTAAATAATTATACTATCCACTATACTTCTTTCGCTTTTAACCCAAGCTCCACCTGCTTTTAGTAACAATTATCCATTTACCTTTTTTATTTATTATTCTGATAGATAATGTTTTTACTTCCTCTTAAATGCGGTTACATTTCTGAAAGCATCCAGGAATAAAAAAAGCACTCGAAACTAACATTCCGAGCGCTCTATTTTATGATCTTCTATTTTATATTCTTGATATTCTTCTTCAAGCTCAAGACACTATGAACAGTCCTGAACGGTAATACTCACATCTTGTTCAACACCATTTACTTCAGCTGTAATAGTAGCTGTCCCTGAATTTGATTCAGCTGAAAAAGTAGCATTGAATCTACCGTTTGAATCAGTCATCGCAGGGTTTGGAGACACTGAACCTAGCGTTGGGTCATCTACCGTAAATGAAACCATTGCTCCTTCAACAGGTGTACCGTTTTCATCAACAACATAACCGAATAAACTTGTGCTATCAGGAGTTCCAGTACCGTCTTGGCAAATAGTACTTCTACTAGCTCTGTATTGAGTAAAAGCCGCTGGTTCTTGATTACAAGACGGGAAGGTAAACGTAATTTTGATAGTCACAAGAGTGCCACCTCCTGCAGGGTCCTCTCCACAAGGGATATCTTGGATTGATTCAACCACAGCTCTTCCCACAGTCTGTGATAAATCTATACATTCTTCTCGGTCATCAGGTAATACGCATAGATATTGATCTACACAAAGTGTTCCCTGACAACAACGTTCTGCTATTCCTTGTAAAAATCCAATGCCGTTATACGTTCTTATACCATTGCCCCTAGCCCCATAATGTGACACTAAATAAGGGATACAACCTGTCACTCTGATACGTTTAACTTCCATTACACCTTGGATCATCTCTTCCCTATTACAAGGGTTTTCAGCTTCTACGGGTAAGGTACAAGGCTCAAGTCGACAATCTAAACAGTCTGTATTAAACGCTAAATCTGGGGTAGATCCGAGGAAATCGTATCCTGGAGGTACAATGACACTACAACACACCTCTGCTTCAGAACTACATTCTGTCATACTACAATCTTCGCCTGACTCTTGCTGGATTGCTACGCTTCCTTGCCTTTTCATTGGAACCAACTCTTCCTGAACAGCTCCTACTAACTCTTCTCGCATTTTCAGCTGTTCTTCTAGCTTTTCTGAGTCAGATTGCTCAGAATTGATAGAATTGAATAAATTTCTAATAAATTCTTTCATTTTTAACACCTCTTTCATTTTATATTCCAATATATGTATTTAAAGAGGTGTTGGTTGGACAAATCTCCTTCCCCTATTAAAATGTATGTTTACCTCAATTATATAGAGAAGACTCTAGAACAAAGGTTAAATTAGTAGTCTTTCTCGCTTTTAAGGGCAAAAAAAGATCACATCTGCCATAAGGATGTGATCGAGTGCAAAAATGCTTGTTAATTTCTACTTAATGAGAATTACTGGGGCCTGAACCCAAGAAACGCTGTAATAATAACGGACAAACCAACACTAAGTAAAAAGGAAATAGCCCAATGCTTCTTTTTCCGTTGTTTTAAATAAAATATTAAACGAGGACGTTAGAGCAAACAGGATTAAAAACGTAAACAGGACCTCCATCCTCTCATCCTTTTTCATTTTTTTCCATTATAACATACAAAAAACCGGACGAGGCTACCTGCCCCATCCGGAATAACCTTCCATCTTTACACTCTCACAGGCTTCTTCAACCGATCCTTCTCCACTTTCCCGTCTTTCATCACAAACGCAATATTCTCTTGCTTCTCGAGGTTTCGAACATTCTTCAACGGATTTGTCTTCGTAACGATCAAGTCAGCGAGCTTACCTTCTTCTAACGTACCAAGCTCATCGCCCCAGCCCATGCACTCGGCTGCGACTTTTGTTGTTGCTTTAATCGTGTCTTCAGGGGACATGCCCGCATCGACCATGAGGCCAAGTTCGCGCAGGTTCGTTCCGTGACGCATCACGCCAGCATCTGTACCCATCGCGATTTTCACTCCGGCCTGATAGGCTTTTGCGATACTCTCTTTATGCTGCTTGTACACATCTTTGGCTTTTTGAGCTGCATATTCTGGAATTTTATCAGAACGTTCGCTCGCTTCGATCACAGATAGCGGAGCCAGTAACGTTGGTACAAGATACGTCCCGTTCGCTAGCATTAGCTCGATCGCTTCATCATCTAAGAAAATACCGTGTTCAATGGAATGAATCCCTGCCCGAACAGCGTTCTTAATTCCTTCTGCCCCTTGAGCGTGGGCCATCACTTTTGTACCGCGTCGGTATTCACCTTCTTGAACCATAACGCGAAGCTCTTCTTCCGTGTACTGCGTAAATTCAGGATGATCGGTAGGGCTGAATACGCCGCCTGTTGCGTGTACTTTTAGCACATCCGCTCCAGCGCGTAAAATCTCACGCGATTTCTTCCGCACTTCTTCAACACCGTCACAACGACCATCCGGCATGCCAGGGTAGCTCCGCTGCGAATTGTCAATCCCTGACAGCATCCATTTGTCCCCGTGACCGCCTGTAATCGTCATCGGCACAATGCTCAGCTGCATACGGGGACCTTGTGCGAGACCTTTTTGCACCGCATCTTTCACACCCGCATCTGTGAAGCCGCAGTCCCGCACGGTTGTAATCCCAGCGTCTAGCGTTTTCTTCATATTGTGAACCGTTTTGTAAAATTTAAGCGAAAACGGTTCCTCGACCGTATCATTACCGTCCTCTAGCTCGAACATTAAATGAACGTGGGTATCAATAAGTCCCGGAAGAACATAACCCCCTTGTGCATCCACGACATTACCATCACTTGGTTCTGGTAGTTCGCTCGGCTGTCCGAGCGCTTCGATACGATTGTCGCGGATAAGAATGGCTTTCTTTACAGGTTCTCCGCCCGTTCCATCTATGACTGTTCCATTCTTGATTAGCGTTAATTTCATTTCAAGACACTCCCCTTACAGTAATTTCACTAATACACTCGCGATGATGATTGAAGCTGATGACACGGATACAAACCCGCCAATCAACATCGGAGATAAAATATCATCAAAAATTGCATTTTGTTCTTCTTCGGTTTCACCAACACTACGACTAACCTCTTGAGCTAAAAGATAATCCGCCGGGAATCCGTAAAGCGCCGTTAGCGCAACAGAGATCCCTTTGTACGGATGCCATTTCAGGAATTTTGATGCGATAAAGCCACCAACAACAAGTCCTGCCGTACCGATTGCAATAACAGAGAAGATGACCGGAAGCACGTTCCAGATTTGAGCTGGCGTCACGTCAGCCAGTGAACCAAGCACAATTAAAAGTAAGCTCACCATCGCAAGTCCAAATGCGTTCGCGCGCTCTAGCGCTTTTGGCGGGAAGATTCCAAAGTAAGAACCAGCAATACCAATGATCAGGCCATAGATACTTTGGTGAATGCCTGTTACTTCCCCAAGTCCATAAGCGATCGTACCAGCAATTAAGATCATGAATAACAAGATAAACGGACTATCTAAATAATGTTGAGGTAGTAGATAACGTTTAGAAGATTCCTGATCTGTTGCTTCTGCTTCCTCATCTTCATAGCTCGCATCCGCTACAACAGAAGCCGCCATATGACGCTCTGCCGCGCCTGATTCTTTAAAGTGATACGCGTATTTTCTTAATAAGTAAGATGTTACGGGCATGCCCATAATCTTTTGTAAAATATAAACACAGATTGCGATCGTCACTAGATTCTCAAAGCCCATCTCCTTCAGTGCGTCTGACGTGACAAGATAAGCAATTAAGCCGCCTGTCAGAGGCCCCGCACCTGCTACGGCTGATTCAAAGTCAAAGAAGATCGGGATCACAAACAAGATTAAGAGAACCGAAAACACAAGACCTGTCAACGAAATGATAACCGCTTTATATTGTTGCTTTAACCCCTCAAGCGGAACCGTTGTCCCAAGATGCACAAGCAAGATCGGGATCATTACCGTACCGATTGCGGTTAGTGTCGTGGATTCAATAATATTCGATGGAACCACTCCGGATTGAACTAATACATAGAAGAGAACCGATGCCACCAACAAACTCGGAAGCTTTGCCCGTGTCTTAAAGGACACCATCTCTCCAACGGCTAAAACGCCGACCATGATTAAACTTGCTACTACTGCGTTCATTCGTTCCACCTACTTTCAAAATTATGTATAAAGACGTATATGGAATCACCCGCAAGGAAGATTCCGTAAATAGAATGTGATGATGAGTATACGAGTTTTATAGTTGAGTGACAATACATAATTTTCAGAAAAGAAAGAGAAAAAATAAATTTGAGGAGATAGACTGGATTGGGCGGACGGCTCAAGTGGAGGTTCGGACGACTTGAGCGAGAACGCTACGGCTCAAATCAGCAACATAACAGACCAAGTCTAGACCAGCTCCAACTATCCACCCGCGTCACCACTAAAAAAGAGGTGATCCCCACTACGGAATCACCTCTAAAGCTTTTATCTATTCAATTTAGCAATCTCTTGTTCAGCTCGTTTATATATTTTCTCATAATCCAAGTCTACAACCGACTCATCATGAACAATTCGCTTACGAATACCGTCCACTAGTTCTTGCTCTTGCTCACTTCTATTCCGAGGGTCCCATTTCTTTTGAAAAACGGTATAAAGCTCAATATCCCTGAGCTTCAAGAAGTGTGGAATCCTCTTGATCCACTCCAGATCAAGACGGTTTTCCTGAAGGTATCCTACCAAGAAATGATACAGGACCTTCTCTCCGTATTTCGACCTCACAGCAAGAGACTCGCCGCGATGTTTCCACCACACTGGATAGTAAACAGGAATCGCTACATCACTCACATAAAAGTGATACGTACTATCATCAAAATCAAAGATATGAATATGCCCTTCATGATAAAAGAAGTTGCCCGGATGAATATCAGAATGAATCAGGCCGAAGCTCTCTTCCGTTTCAGGCAGGCGTTTTAGCTCCCGGACCACTTTCTCTCCTTCAAGAATAATCGCCCCATCTTTTTCTTCATCTAAGTACTTAGAGAAGTTCAGAAGGTCTTCTTCTTCCCATCTGTCTCTCTTATACTCTCCTGCTTGATAGACCCTCGTCACCTGGTGCATATGCCCTACGGCTCTCCCCCAACTCTTAAACAGTCAGGTCCAAACCGCTCATCATCCATTTTCACCAGTGAACCCGGAGCCTTATCGAATAGACAAATATAGAAGGAAGACCCCTCAACCCGAATCTCTTCCACAAGGACTCCATTAACAGAAGTGTAAGAAACGGATACATGGGCTCCGTTTTTATGTAAAAAGTTCACCCACTCCAACTCTGCCTGAATGTCCTCATGTTTGCGGTGAGAGCTATGAGTTAACCGTAAGATATAAGGCTTGCCGTCTTTATGTACCTCGTAAACATAATTCTCGAAATCCCCAAGCTTTTTCGCTTCAGCACTCGTCGTCCCAAAGCGATTCGCTGCCTCTTCTAGCAGAGGATCACTAAATAATGCGTCAATCCATTGTTCCATCACGATCACCTTTCCCACAAGATTCTTCACTCTACCTATTCGATTCTCTAAAGAGAATTCCTTTTATTCAATGTCTGATAGACGACTGGTTTGATAAAAAAAAGACAACCCCAACACGCTAAAAAGACTCTGCCATCTTCACTAACTGCCTTTTGCTAACTTCTCTTGGAGTCAGCTTAGGATAAAATATGATTTCATAAAACACATCATCTTCCTGCCACGTTAGGATTCTTCTGCCTGAAAGATTCGGAATAAACTTCGCTTGTGAATCTTCCCCTATCACAACTTGTTCACTTGTAACTCCTGAAAACTCAGGTTTTAATTCACTCATTTGGATGTCCAACCTCTCTTTATCAACGTTTATTAACGAAATGACAGCTTGTTGTTTCCCATCAATTTCAACATCCATGACCTTCATTTCTTTAAAAGGCACCTTAGTTGGAGTCTTTACCTCAAATGACAACTTGTCCATTTGTTCAATATCCTCAGCTAAATGAGCGTCATACACCTTCCCCCTGAACGTGTACCAACCAATGGCCAATGCTGTAATCACAGCTAAGATCGTTGCCATGATGACTATTCTCTTTTTAGTCACATTTATCAATCCTTTATACTTGCATACTTTTCATGACAAAAAGCAAAACACCTCTCAAACAGATCGTTCTTATGTATTTTTTCCTTCTGACGCTATCCTTTTTAAAATCACCCTAAAATCAAGCCCAACTAGGACAATGCCCCCTATAAGGAAAAAATACGATAATGCCATATTTTCTCCCCAGTAGCGATACGCTTGCAGAAAGGAAACAATCGTCATAAAAAAACCCACAAAAATTGTTGTTTTAGACACACGCTCCAAACTCTCACCTCTTTTCACTATCATTACGCTTGAACAGTTGTTTACGTTCCTATCAATTTACTTACAGATAGAGTTAAAAAAGCAAAAACGCTCATCCAGGTTAAATATCGGAATAATGTTTCTGTTTTTGAAACTAAAAGGAAGCAGAAACGTAACAAATAATGGATAATTACCAAAATTTAAAAAGGAGGATAACGTTTATGGAAGATAAAAAATGCCTTAAATGTGGAGGTACTGAATTTTCAGAGGGGACAGATTATATGCCCATCAGGAAAAGCAAATCGTCTTTCAAAAGCTCAAATAAAATTTATACATTTTGCATAAAGTGCGGAGAGGTTGAGTCCATACGTATTGAGAACCCATCCATCTTGAAGCAATAAGTAATGTCACACTTTATAATCCTGAAACAACCTCGGGTGATGAGAATACGAAAAAAGGCCAAGCACCTCTCATCACCCAATTCCTTAATCCGTTTCTTTCCCTGTCCCCACAGCCGCTTCACTAACCTTCAGCGTCATCCTCATCCGACTTAACCACTTCTCACTTTCCGTCATACCCCCAAGAACCCCATTCGTATCTTCATGGTATTCAAGCCCTTCTACGAGGCGATGACCAATGGAGAGATGTGCGAATCGGTGAACAATCATAGGCCACTCCGCATCCGTCATGTCAGCATGGGAGTGTTCATTTATGTAGTGAGCACTTCTTTTAGAAAACATACAAGAGCCTGCTGTGACATCGATCTCCTCACCTATCTCAAGGGAGAAGATTTTGTTCGCAATTCGTTCTGTTGCCTTCCACTCTTCTGGGTGGGTCTCAAACGCTCGTTCTGTTCTTCCTAAAATGAGATAATCCGTCTGATACGTTCCCTCTAACAAAGAAGTCAGCTCGTCTGGGTGATTCTCAAGCCACGTTAACAGACGGTCGAGATCACAATAATGAAACAGGTCACTCTCCCCCGTTAACCCAAAACGAACCACCTCACGCCGCGCATGAGCTGCCCCTTTTTTAGGAATCACTTTCACACGGAAAGCGCTATCTTTTAGATCTTCAATGAATGCAGGCTCTGTTTCCTCACTGACGGTTATAAACAACTCTGAGTATAGAGCCTCTAATCTTAATTTCCACTTTTTCCATAGCTGATGATGGTCTCCATTCGGTTCATGGGTTACAGTTACTAGTGCTACATTAGTCATACGAAAGCCTCCTATATTATACTGATAAGGTCTCTACTCCCCCTACCGAGAACGAAAAACAATTTTACTGTTACATCCATTTGCTTCTTATATAACACAAAGATAGATTTAATACTATAAAAGTAAAGGAGATTGTTATGGATATTCAAATAAGACACGAAACCCTTAATAATAGTGAGTTTATATAAAAAAGACCAGCTAAATCACCTTAGCTAGTCTTACATCGTTACACTTTTATAAAAACTTGAATCACGGGGCGGTTTAAGAAAGCACCGGCTGTTGAGTGAGCAGGTTGGTGTAGCGCTCGACTTCGTCCATAAAACCTTCCCATTCAGAAAGATCCATTTGCTGCGCTGAGTCGGAAAGGGCCTCTGCTGGATTAGGGTGCACTTCTGCCATAAGTCCATCTGCGCCAATGGCTAAAGCGGCTTTGGCTGTTGGGGCTAGGATGTCCTTTCGACCGGTAGAGTGAGTGATGTCTACGATAACCGGAAGATGAGTTTCTTGTTTTAATATAGGAACAGCGGAGATATCTAACGTGTTTCTTGTCGCTGTCTCATACGTTCGAATGCCTCGTTCGCATAAGATTACATTCGTATTGCCTTCTGCTAAAATGTATTCTGCTGCTAATTTGAACTCTTTTATCGTAGCAGCAAGCCCTCGTTTCAATAAGACAGGCTTTTGAACTCGCCCTACGGCTTTCAGTAAATCAAAGTTCTGCATATTTCTTGAACCAATCTGGATGATATCGACATATGGCAAAGCTTCCTCCAAAGCTTCTGCGCTCATAATCTCTGTCACCACAGCCATGTCATAGGTGCGCGCCACTTTGGCTAGCATTTTCAATCCTTCCATTCCTAACCCCTGGAAGTCATAAGGCGAGGTCCTTGGTTTGAAGGCACCGCCTCGTAGTATCTTCACACCTCGTTTGGCTAACGATGCAGCTACCTGGTTCATTTGCTCTTCACTTTCAACAGAGCAAGGCCCCATCATAAGGCTTGATTGACCTCCTCCAATCTTTGTACCGTTCACCTGAATGATGGTATCGTCTCTTTGATAGTCTCTTGAATGGAAGGAAGGGGCCTCTTGTTTCGCTTCTTTCACCCGTTGTTGCTCCAGTCCCTTTAGCATGTTCTGAATGGCCTTTGAAGAATAAGGTCCATGATTGAGATTCTCCAATTTTTGAAGCGAAAGGCCAGGCCCGGAGTTCCCCTCCTCTACTAAACGCCCTCTTTCACTTAGCAGCTGTACCACTTCTTTTTCAATATCTTCTAACCTTCTTTTCTCAGACACTCTACTCATCTCCTCTCGCTAAACTTCTTCTATTCTACTGCTTTCTCTTTCACAGCTTTTACATGATAGTAAGCTGACTCACTGCGAATGATATGATCAGGCTTAGGCTGCCCTGCCTTCTTTCGATGACCGGCTAGGTGAGCTTCACTCTTTTCCCACTTCTTCCACTTCTCTTCAGATTCCCACCGAATCATAATGATCACTTCCTCTTCGCCGCGGCGAGCTTTCTTCACCATCACCGATAAGTCTACAAATCCATCTTGCTGTTCAATAATTCCTTCTTTACTGAAACGCTGTACCACAAGGTCTGAACTGCCTTCTGTGACAATCGCTGTTCTCATTTGAATAAACATGTATTCTCCTCCATTTGAATAAGTGAGTCATACTCGATTTCTATAAATCTATCTGGAAGCTGGCTTACCTGTTCCGCACAAACCGTCAACACGTACTCTTCTTGGAATGAATAGGTTCTGCTTCTGTATTCTCTTTCATCGTTTAGCATGTTCACACGCCCATCCTGCTGAAATGCTACTTCAAAAGAAGATAAGGGATAGGATAAGCCCCTTCCATCTGCTTTTACCACACTCTCTTTCGCCGTCCAGGTTTGATAGAAAGCCGATAACGGATCAGGGTGTTCGACGACCCTCTTATATTCATTCTCTGTAAATACACCTTTGGCAAAATCAAACTGGATTGGCTTGATCTCTTCCACATCAACCCCAACGGGCGCATGGTGAATGGCACAAGCTATCCAATCGCCTGCGTGGGATGTATTAAAATGAAATGAAGGATAGTCAGGTAGATAAGGTTTGCCGTATGCTGTACGCTTTAAGCTGTCCCACTCTAGCGTTTGTCCGTATACGTTTGAGAACGCAAATCGGATCAACAAATCGCCAATTGCCGACCGAAACCGGTCATCAGGCTGATGAAGCTTTCTTAACTGTTCTATTCTGTCTCGGCTCAAATAAGGATATAACTCCTCTACCTTTCTCGCTATCCTCTCCTCTTTCAGGTGGCAAACCAATATCTTGACCATTGTTCTCCTCCTTATCCGCTTGCGGCTTTCACTTCATTTTGTTCTGTTGTGTCTTTTCTTTCTTTAAATGTCAGCATCGTTATAAAGCACAATCCAATAAACATGGCTGAGCCACCGAGTGCCCATTGATACGCGACAAGCGAGCTTGCTTCAGATGAGTCTGATCCTATGACACTGGCGAGAATGGCTACACCAATCACTCCACCAAACCGTTTCTGCACATTATGCAGGGTCGTGGCTTGACTCATTTGTGGTTTTGAAATCGTTTGAAACGCCGTAATTTGAGACGCCGTTACCGCATGTCCTAAAAAGATTCCGACTCCAATCATCAGCCCTCGAATGACCCATGGATTCGCTTCAACGAATAGAGCAAGTAGGGTAAAGATAACGATTGAACCAAACAAGGATAAAAGCATCAATCGGCGAATGCCTAACTTTTTCAAAGACCAGGGCATGAGCTGTGATGCCACCATAAGTCCTAACGCTTCTGGGAACATCGTTAAACCTGTCTGAAAAGCCGATACGCCGAGAGCGTTTTGATACATCAATGGAAATACATAAAGCATGCCGAACAATCCAGCAGCTGAAAACATACCAATTAGGCTCATCACACGAAACGACTGATCTTCAAACAACCTCAAATTGAGCATTGGTGCTTGATCTTGAAGCTCTACTTTGACAAGAACAATAAGCAACACTACCCCAACAAGTGCGAGCAAATAAACTTGCGGGTCACTCCACCCTTTGACAGGTGCTTGAATTAACGCATAGATAAGCGTTCCAAGCCCAGGTAAAGAGAGAGCAAAACCTTTTAAATCAAAACGACCAACAGACGCTTCCTTGCGCTCCTTGATATAGATACTCATTAAGACAAGCGCAACCAATCCAATCGGAACATTAATATAAAAGATCCAACGCCACGACAGGGCATCGACCAAATAGCCTCCCACAATGGGCCCTAAGGCTGGTGCAAGGGCGATGGGCACAATAATGACTCGTGAAAGCTTCGGTCGCTCTTCAGGTGAAAACGTGCGGAACAAGATCGACATACCAACAGGGGCGAAAAAACCAGCTCCCGCTCCTTGCAGTATGCGAAATACATTTAGCATCCATTGATTCTCTGCAAATCCACAAAGGACAGAAGCCATAATGAACGTGCTTAAAGCACTCATCAGCACCCGTTTCGATCCGAATCGATCTCCCATCCACCCGGCAATCGGTAACATCATAGCAAGACTCACGACATACCCAATGTTTACAGCACTTGTGGCCGAAGCCGGCACACCAAATTCTGCTCCAATTGTTGAGAGAGCCACATTCACAATCGTGGCATCCATGGCTACCATAAACATCGACATCACATAAACCGTGACGATCATTTTCTTATATAACGACTCACTCATATGAAGTTCCTGCCAACGCTTCGTTTCCCGATTGCACGCGTATATCGCTCCAATGCGTTTCGATATAAGAAACGCAATCTTCACGACTCGCTTCCCCGTAGCGAATGTCCCATCCTTCAGGGATATCTAGAAAAGAAGGCCAGAGGGAGTACTGGCCTTTATGATTTTGTAGTGCGTAAAACGTTCCTTCATTGTGTTGAAATGGATTCTTCATGTTACGACTCTCCTTTCGTTCGTTGCTCTAATGCTTCAAAGATGTGCGCGCCAATTTCAGCTAGCGGCTCAGGCTGACACATATCTTTATGGCGACAATGAACCTCATGCTCTTCAATGTGACCTGTAACATATGGCTTCCATGTATCTGTATAAATCGGATCAAACCAATCTGGAATAATCGTAGAACGGAAGAATAATAGGTCCCCGTGAAACGGCTTCGGTTGATAGGATGTTAAGATCCCGACTGAATTCATATACGTCTCTTTTAGATTCATAAGCGTCTCATGACTTAAGCTTGCAAGCGCACTGCCGTCTTTTTGAAGAAGGTCAATCACGTTATCAAACGTCACTTTTTCATCACTTAAGCCAGCTGGATCATATCCTCCTAATGCAAGCAGTGCATTCAATGCCTCTTCATCATCCGGGGCGGCTTGAATAGGTAAATAACGACTCGGATACGCATCAAGCATAGCCACGAGACCAACCTCTTCTCCCTGCCGCTCAAGCTCTGTTGCCATCGCGTGGATTACGTTTCCACCAAGCGACCATCCAACTAAATGATAAGGACCTTGAGGCTGTACCGTTTGAATATGAGCGACATAATCCTTTGCCATTTCTTCAATGGAATTTGGGAAGTTCCCTTTTTCCGCAATGCCACGAGCCTGAAGGCCATACAGTGGATAGTCTTTGCCAAGTGCCGTCAAAAGCCCTGCATAACACCAGCTCAAACCTCCTGCCGGGTGTATACAAAAGACAGGCGGTTTTGATCCATTTCGTCTAAGTGGCAACAAGATATCTAAAGCACTTTTGGCGTTGCCACCTTCAATTTGCTCAGCTAGCCCAGCAACAGTAGGCGATTCAAACAAGCTACCAATGGTAATCTCAACGCCAAGAGATTGTTTCATTTTGGTCATCAGCTTCACAGCCAGTAAGGAGTGGCCTCCTAAATCGAAGAACCCGTCATCAATCCCTACGCGTGATAGACCAAGCACCTCCTTAAACAACTCACAAAGCACTTCTTCCTGAGGCGTTCGTGGCGCTCGGCTGGATTGACTCCCCTCAAACTGTGGAGCTGGTAACGCCTTTTGATTGAGCTTTCCATTTGCAGTTAGCGGCCAATCCATTACTTTTACAAAAGCAGATGGAACCATGTAGTCAGGTAAATCGGTAGCTACATACGCCTTCCACGCTGAGAGGTCCAGCTCTTCATCGTGACGTGTTTGCACATAAGCAACCAGACGTTGATCCCCTGGCTCATCTTCTCGCACAAGGACAGCGACCTGATCCACATCAGGATGCTCGGCTAGGACCGTCTCAATCTCACCAAGTTCAATCCGAAATCCTCGCACCTTCACCTGATGATCCGCTCGACCGATGTAATCAAGCGTTCCATCTTCTCTCCATCTTGCTAAATCTCCTGTACGGTACATACGAGAGCCGTGTTCTCCATACGGATTGGCCACAAATCTATCAGCCGTCAAATCAGGACGACCATGATAGCCGAGCGCCAATCCGTCACCTGAGACATACATCTCTCCTACAACCCCTGGTGGGACAGGCTGAAGCCTAGCATCTAGCACGTAGACACCGAGATCTGGAATATTCTCTCCAATCGCACTAATGGCGCGGAGATTCACACTCTCGCGATTTAATTCGATATAGCTGACATGAACCGTCGTCTCAGTAATTCCGTACATATTGACAAGCTTCGGCGCATCATCAGCATGACGGTCGTACCATTCTTTCAACCGACCTAACTCAAGCGCTTCTCCTCCGAAGATCACATAACGAAGAGATAACGTTTCTCCAACCTCTTCTTGTTCGCGATCTGCCTGCATGAGCTGATAAAATGCGGACGGCGTCTGATTCAGTACGGTCACGTTCTCTCGAACAAGGAGGTGTAAAAAGTCTTGAGGAGAGCGACTGACTTCATGAGGGACAACGACTAAGCGTCCTCCTTTTAACAACGCTCCCCACATCTCCCAAACGGAGAAATCAAAGGCATAGGAATGGAACAGCGTCCACACATCCCCTTCGTCAAAATGGAACCAGTGGTCCGTTGAACCGAATAATCGGATCACATTCTGGTGAGGGATCACAACGCCTTTTGGATTTCCTGTTGAACCTGACGTATAAATCATATAAGCCGGATTATACGGATTGAGAGGGCGGATGCGCTCTTGATCGGTTACATTTATATACGGTTGCTCTTCTATCACTCGTTCTGTACTCGGCTCATCTAGGATGATGATGAAACCATCTTTCTTCTCTTGTAAACGCTCCGCATGCTCAAGGTCTGTAATGGTACAAACCGGTTCTGAATCCTGTCTCATATAATCAAGTCGCGCAGCCGGATAATTCGGGTCAAGCGGCACATAAGCTGCACCAGCTTTTAGAATAGCCACTAAACCTACCATCATCTCCACTGATCGTGGTAAAGCCAGGGCAACGAATTGGCCAGGGCCAACCCCTTTATGAACTAAAAGCCGCGCAAGACGATTGGACCTCTGATTAAGTTCCTCATACGTGACGGTTTGGTCTTTGAACGTAAGAGCGATCTGTTCCCGGTTCGCTTTTACTTGTTCTTCAAACACCCTAACGATCGTATCCTCCTCAACACGCATCGTAGGAGGGCTCCATTCTTCTAACAAACGAGTACGCTCATCGCGCCCGAGAATGTCTATGCTTGAAATGGGTTGATTCACATCACTTGTGACTTCATCAAAGAACCTCCATAACCGATCCACTAGTTGTTCGATCGTGTCCTTCTTGAACAGATCTGTACTGTATTCCACTAGTCCATGAAGCCCGCCTGAAGCGCCATGCTCAGTAAACTCAAACGTCAAATCAAATTTAGACGTTCCTACACTACGAATATTCACCGTGCTATCAAGTTCTGGTAAATCAAGCGATGATTCCGGTGTATTCTGTAGAATGAGCATCGTCTGGAACAATGGATGTTTAGATTTTGAACGGATAGGATTTAACTCTTCTACTAGCCGTTCAAACGGAAGATCCTGATGCTCATAAGCCCCTATATTTACGGCGCGAACGCGTTCAAGAAGTTCACGGAACGTAGGATCACCTGACGTATCGGTGCGGAGGACTAGTGTATTAACAAACAAGCCAACAAGGTCCTGCAGGGCTTCCTCGTTCCGTCCGGCTACCGGACTGCCAAGGGGGATATCTTCCCCTGCTCCAACTCTTGTTAAAAGCGCGCTTAATCCAGCTTGAAGCACCATAAATAAACTAACCCCATTCTCCCTGGCTATTGTTGTAAGCCTTTGATGGAAGGCAGGTTCAATCGTGAATTCGTAAGTGCCCCCTTGGTGCGAAGGCTCTGCCGGTCTTGGATAATCAGTCGGCAGCTCTAACTGATCAGGTAAGTGAGCAAGCTTTTCTTTCCAATAATCGATCTGACCTGCTAGTAAACGATCAGTCGCGTCTTCACTCAGGAGCTCAGTCTGCCACATCACATAATCACTATACTCAATCGGCAACGCTTCCCACTCAGGTGCTCCTCCATTTAGACGGGCTTTGTACGCCTGTTCTAAATCTCTTGTAAGCGGGTAAAGCGACCACCCATCTCCGACCATATGGTGAATGAGAACGAGCAAGGTATAATGCCCATTTCCCTCATCAAACAGCCTCACCTGGCAAGACGGTTCTTCCTCTAAGCGAAAAGCATACTGGACCGCCTCTTCTAACACACTTTCCATTTGTGACGGTTGAACCGATTCAACTGAAAGTTCAGAGAAGACGTGGTCCGGTTCAACGACTGTTTGCATCCCTTCCCCGTGATCGTCTTTAAACATCGTTCGAAGGGATTTATGGCGACTGATTACATCCAAAATCGCTTCCTGCAGAGCCTGTTGATTAAGTGTTCCCTCTAGCTTGATGACAATCGGGATGTTGTACGTTGGACTCGGTCCTTCTAACTGGTGCAGGAACCAGAGACGATTTTGCGCGAATGATAATGGAATGACGTCTGGTCTCTCCATTTTCGCAATGGATGGTCGTGCTTCCTTGCCTCTGTCTAATTCGTGGACAAGACCCGCTACCGTTGGGCTCTCAAAGATCTTGCCGATCGGGATATCCACTTCAAATACATCTCGTATCCGGTTCATTAACCGACCTGCAAGCAAGGAGTGCCCGCCTAAGTAAAAGAAGTGATCATGGACACCGACTTGAGGAATCCCCAATACCTCTGCAAACAGCTCACATAAAATTTGTTCCTGAGGCGTGCTTGGTTCACGGTGACTCACCGTATGATCTTGCTGAGGTTCAGGCAAGGCTTTCTTATTGATCTTGCCATTTGGCGTCACCGGAATCTCATCTAACTCAACGATGCTTGATGGGACCATATAATCTGGTACGAGTGCGTACGCTAACTCGCGTAACTCCTCAGAAATACCCTCAGTATGAGCCACAACATAAGCCACCAAACGCTTATCTCCGGGACGGTCTTCCCGAACCATAACGGTCACTTGTTTCACCTCGTTATGTCCCGATAACACGGCTTCAACCTCACCTGGTTCAATACGGAACCCTCTTATCTTCACCTGATCATCCGCACGTCCCACATAATGAATCGTTCCGTCCTGTCTCCATAAAGCCCGGTCTCCTGTACAGTACATGCGCTGCCCTGGTGCCCCGAACGGATTGGCTACAAAGCGCTCGGCTGTCAGGTCAGGTCGCTCATGGTACCCGGCTGCAAGTCCTTGACCTCCTATGTACAAATGACCAACCATTCCAGCAGGTACAGGTTGGAGACTAGCGTCTAGGATGAACACGCTCGTATTGAGAATCGGACGTCCAATTGATGGAGATCCCTCTTCTTCTCTGCTGCCAAGCGTCATAGCCGTCGACCAGATCGTTGTTTCCGTTGGACCATATAGATTCGTCACCGTGCAATTCTGTTCCTGGAGCGTATAAGCTAACTGTTTCGGTAAAGCTTCTCCGCCAACGAGGACATGGACGCCTTGAAGCGCATTTCTATCTTCTGACACGACAGACTGCCATAACGTAGGTGTCGCCTGCATCATCGTGATAGACTCTTGTTGGATGGTTCGAATCAGGGCTCTAGGATCTTGAATCGTCTCTTTGTCCGCAATAAGGCAAGTAGCTCCTCGCAGAAGAGGCAGGAAAAGTTCTAAGACTGATATATCAAACGCAATTGTCGTCACAGCTAAGAAGCGATCTTCATCTGAAAGAGTGACTGTCCGTTCCATTGCTGTCAGGAAATTCGTAACGCCCCCGTGTGTAACGACGACTCCCTTAGGATTTCCTGTAGAGCCTGACGTGTAAATCATATAAATAGGATCATCCACTGTCAGCGCTAGTTCACTGAAGAACTGTCCTTGATACTGAGTTAACTCTTTCTTTATAGCGCTCTCGTTCATCACAAGACAAGGAACATCACTGTGTTGAAACATTTGGGTCGTCGTGTCATATGTAATGGCATAAATGGGTTTGGCGTCGTTCAACATATAATCAATTCGATCAGAAGGATAGCTCGGATCAATCGGAACATAGACAGCGCCAATGTTCATCACTGCGAGCATGGCAACCACCATATCTTTAGAGCGTGGCAGCGATAAAGCGACAACATCCCCTTTTCTGACCCCACGGTTATGGAGGACGTAAGAGAACTGGTTCACTTTTTCATGAAGCTCACGATACGAATACGACTGTCCACCGTACAAGAGCGCTTCTGACTCAGGTGTTCTCTCAACCTGGTTCCTAAACCGCGACACGACGGTTTCCATTGGTTGGTCTTCAAACGTATCATTCCATTCCTCTAACACCTTGAGACGTTCCTCTTCTAATAAGAGCGGACGTTTGCCGATCGGTTCCTTCCAATCTGCTTCAGCAAGCTCCTCCAAACTACGAACGATGCGCCTCGCATGTTGATCGACTTCCTCTTCTTCGTATAGATCCTTGTGAAAGTCGAGGTCGATACGCAAGCCTTTCTCGTCTTGCTGGTCATACACATTGACAGACAAGTCTTCAACTGGTCCCGTCGCAAGCTTATGTGTTACACCTTTTGCCTCTCCAAATGTTAATTCGTAAGCGAAAGGCATAATATTTACTTGCGGTCCGAACAATCGACTTTGACCCCCGACCAAACCTAAGTCCCGTCTGATGTCTTCATGACGATAATGCTGATGCTTTCGTACTTGCTTCAGTTGTTCCTGAACGTGACGGACCACCACTTCGAATGACTGATCAGATCGAACGGATAAACGAAGGGGGAGCACGTTCATCACCATCGCAGGAACACGGATGGAAGACGTCCCCATACGGTTCATCACCGGAACACTTAGCACCACATCCTCTGATCCAGTTAACCGATGAGTGTAAAGCGCAACAGATGCCATCATCACCTCAGACCAGTGAGCCATGTGTTGACGCGCCTTTTCTTTCAACTTTTCAAAAGAATCTCGAGCAACGTAAGCCGTACACTGCCCTACTGTTTTTGAGAGCGTTGAGGTCTCTTCTGTTAAACTCGCCACGTCTGGCTGATCTTGAAATTGTTCCATAAAGAACTGGCGATCCTCTTCAAACGTTTCCGATTGACGATACGCCTGGTCATGATCAACGACAAGCTCGAAGGGAGCAAACATCCCCTTATCTTCACTTGCCTCATCCCTATTGATGATAGAAGAATAGCGACGGGCCACACCTTGACTTAGCAAGGAGAACCCATAAGCATCTGTCGCGATGTGATGAATCTTCTGATACCAGTAGTAGTGATCTTCATCTAATTGAAATAATACGTGTGTAAATAACGGATCCTCGCTCAAGTCAAGGGCAACAGAGACCTCTCCACGCATCCATCCTATTGCTTCTTCTTGAGGGTTTCGTTCATTCCGAACATCTTTCACGATAAAGGGCACGTGTCGCTCTGCTCGCTCCGCTTGCTTTGGGCCTTCTTCTGTATCTTCATACCGCATATGAAGCGCATCGGCTTCTAGCATCGTTTCTTTGACCGCTTGTTTAAAAGCTTCAACATCTAATTGTCCCTTAATCTCTACATACTCTGCTGTATTGAAAATAGGATTACTCTGCTCTACTTGTTGGGCGTACCAAATGCCAGCTTGGGCCCCGGTTAAGGGCCACTGCGCTGTCATCAACTTCTCCATACTTGCTCCCTCCTCAGCTCATCATTTAGACGTGTTGTCTGCTCTTCTCTTCTACAATGGCCCACCAACTCGTAAGTGTTGGTTGCTCAGCTAATGTCATAAAATCAATCTCTACTCCTACTTGCCTCAACTCTTCTACAACACTCATCATGCGAATCGAATCAAACCCAAGGTGCATAAGATTCTCCTCATTAGAAAGCTCTTCCGGGGACTGTTCAAGTAGCTCGGCAACCTTAAGGCGTAACCCCTCATAAGAATCAAGGCTTACCTCCCGTTGCACTTGGCTTAGCACTTGTTCGGTCGTTGTCGTAAACCCGCAACGTGTCGCTACATAATCAAGGGCCATCTTATGTTTTTCTTCAGAAAAGTCCGCTACAGCATCAGCCACAAGGAAACTTTGAACATCTTCCATAAAGGCCTCCGTCGCCGTCACCATACAGCCAATGTGAGCATACACCCCAGAAATAATAAGCTGATCGCGCCCTGTTTCTTGAAGGAAGGCTTGAAGGCTCGTCCGTTTAAACGCACTATAGCGCCACTTCGTTAAAACAAGATCCTCCTCATCCGGCTCAAGTCCATCAATCACCTTTGTAACAGACTCATCTTCACGAAGCCCATCTCCCCAGAAATCCTGCAAGAGCGCTCTGTCTTTTGGATCCTGATCACCCGGCTGAGCCGTATACACAACCGGAATCCCTCGCTCTTTACACGCTTCTTTTAACTTAATAATGTTTCGGATTAACTCAGGAATCGGCGCTTGTGTCTCATCGTATGCGTTTAAGAAATACTGCTGCATATCATGAATCAAGAAAACAGCCCGGGCCTCATCCACCTCCCATGACACTCTATTCGCTGGCACGTCCTTACTAGTTGGCATTTCATATGGCTTAATTGCTGGTAATCCCATTCTCTCCACTTCCTTTCCTTTAACTTGTTTATATAATGGTTTTTATTGTTCATAAAATGGACTAATAAATGTCTCAGTTCTAACTAAAACACCATCTACGTTAGCCTGGAGTAAGGTGGCCTGGGAAACTACTCCCTTTTCCAGCACCCCAACCACTTTAAACCAAGAAGGCCCCACTCTCCTTACGCTATTTAATTTACTGCCGTCAGTTTGGCAGCGATTTGTTGGCGTAGGGTTTTTTTGCTGACTTTGCCTAGCGCCGTTAGCGGGAACGCTTCTACCCATTCCACGCGGTCTGGTATCTTATAGGTCGCAAGCCCACGCTCTTGAAGGAACGACCGGATGACAGCACCGGATGGTTGGTTCCCTTTTGAAATGACAAAGGCACAGGCGCGTTCGCCGAGGAATCGGTCTGGCATAGCGACGACAGCTGCGTCATACACGTCAGGGTGGGCTAGTAGATGATTCTCCACCTCTTCTGCTGCGATCTTCTCCCCGCCGCGGTTTATTTGATCTTTGTCCCGACCTTCAACGATGATCGATCCGTCTTGACTCAATCGAACGAGGTCACCTGTTCGATAAAACCCGTCGTCGGTGAAGGCTTTTTGATTGTGCTGTTCGGCTTTGTAATAGCCTCGGATTGTGTAAGGGCCTCTTGTTAAAAGCTCTCCTACTTGTCCGTCCTCTACTTCATGGTCATCTTCATCAACAATTCGAACTTCATCATAAGGAGACATTGGCCTTCCTTGAGAGTGAAGGATGGTTTCTTCTGGGTCGTCTAAGCGGGTGTAGTTCACAAGCCCCTCAGCCATGCCGAATACTTGCTGCAACTGACACCCAAATGTAGGCTTGATGCGCTTGGCACTTTCTGAGCTGAACTTGGCTCCTCCTACTTGCATCACTTGTAAGCTTGATAAATCGTATGATCTTGATTTCACCGCTTCTAGCCACATCATCGCGATCGGTGGTACCATAGCGGTAATTGTGACGCGCTCTTTCTCAATAAGTGGGAACGCCTCATCGGGACTCGGGCCGCTTGATAAAACAATCCGTCCTCCCGCATAAATCGTGCCTAACACACCTGGTGAGCTTAACGGGAAGTTGTGAGCAACAGGCAGGACAGCCAGGTAAACACTTTCTTCGGTTAGTTCACATACTTCATTACTCATTCTTAAACTGTAGATATAATCATCATGCGTACGTGGTATGAGCTTCGAGCGTCCCGTGCTTCCACCTGATAGCTGCAAGAATGCCACGTCAGATGGATGAACAACAGGCTGTTGGAACGTCGATTCTTGATAGACGTCTGCGAGCGGCAAGAAGTCTTCTGTCTCGCCGCTTACGATGACATGTTCTAATCCTGCTACTTCCTCTTTGATCTGCTTAGCCATTGGCCGGTAATCAAAGCCCTCATGTGTATCAGGCACAATAAGTGCTTTTGCTTCTGAGAATTCACAGAAATAATGCACTTCACTATACCGATGGGTCGGCAGGGCAAAAACAGGTAAAGCCCCTAAATTAAATAAGGCAAAAATGACTTCAAAGAATTCTACTTCATTAGGCAACTGCACAACGACACGGTCTTCCTTCTCTATCCCTAGCTGCTGAAAACCAGCGGCTAATTGCTCCACTCTCTCTTGTAATCTCTTATAACTCATCTCTTCTGATCGGGTCGTTAGAACAGGGCGGTCGCCATACTGCTCAGCACGACTTCTTAACATCTCACCGAACGTTTCGCCTTTCCAGCAACCCTTTTCTCTGAAAAAGGCTGCATACTCTTTTGGCCACATTGGACATCCTTCCACTACGATCGCTCCTCTCGAATTCCCATGGCATTTAGCATCGTTTGAAACTTAGCACCTGTCTCCGCTAACTCTTCCTCTGGTTTTGATCCTGCGACAACGCCTGCGCCTGCAAAGAGCTTTATTGCTTGATCGGTTACTTCAGCACAGCGAATGGTTACAATCCACTCCCCATCACCTTGTTCATCGCACCAGCCGACCATGCCAGTGAAGAACTTACGGTCAAATGGTTCAATAGTTTGAATCGCTTCACGAGCTTTTTCCGTCGGATGCCCACAAACAGCAGGTGTTGGGTGAAGGGCTTCGGCGAGGTCTAAAGAGGACGTGTCTTCCTCCCCTACGACACCGTTTATTTCTGTAGACAAGTGCCACATCGCTTCTGTCTTAATTAAGGATGGTTCGCTCGGTACATCAAGCTCCTTGCATAACGGCTCAATCGCTTCTTTGACAGCTTCTACTACAACAGCATGCTCATGAAGATCTTTACTAGATTGTAAGAGTTCGGCTGCTCTTCGCTCGTCTTCTACCGGGTCTTCACTACGAGGACGAGACCCTGCTAATGGATTGGCTGTTACAACGCTCCCTGACTTTGAAACGAGCAGCTCAGGACTGGCTCCAATCAACGTTCGGTGCCTGTCATGTTGCTCCGCCTCTAAATCAAGAGCGAACGTATACCCTTTTGAATTGTGCTTGGCTAGATTGGTTAAGATCGGCTTCACCTGAATAGGTTGTTCTGATGTGATATGTAAAGAACGTGAAAGTACAATCTTATCAAGCTCGCCTTTTGCAATTCGATCTAACCCGTTTTGAACCCCAGTCATATAGGTTTCAGGGTTCGGGACTGGGTGTATGTGATAGGCGACCGGGGGCTGTTCTTCTTCACCTACGTCGGTCCAGTCGATCTTTTCTTTCATTTGCACTTCTTTTGGCACGACTAAGTGCGGTTTGGCTTTAGGGTCAAATGGGATGGCGCCTATGACGACAGGATGAGAATGACCTCCTTCCCTTGCCCGACGCAGTGTGGTTTGGACCTGTTCTGCTAACGACAGTGATTTGAACTCTCCAACCTCCCAGTCTACTGTGGTAAACACCCCACTTCCCTTTAGTGTTTGACCAGGTGAAGCGAGGAAGTAATCTCCGACTTGATAGTGTTCCAGAAGGTGCTTGCCGGTTTGTTCTGAACGTTTTGTCACACTCATAAGCTTGTGACCTCCTTATTGTATTTTGATTACACGCCGAGCGTGGCACCGCCATCGATGCATACATCCTGCATGGTCATATGTCCTGCATGATCCGACGCTAAGAATAGAACCGCCTCCGCAATATCTTCCGCTTGTCCTAATTTCTGTAGCGGTATGCCTAATCGATAAGCTTCCTGTGTTCCCTTAATCGACTGTTCAGCACCGTTTTCGTCTGTCCAAAGTTGCTTTAACATGTCGGTCTCCGTAGAGCCAGGAGAGACAACGTTGCAACGAATGCCATAAGAGGATAGCTCAAGGCCTAAACATTTCGTAAACATGGTAGCCGCAGCTTTTGATGCTGCATAAGCAGCCATCGACATCCGAGGCATGCGACCCGCATTGGAACTAACCGTGACGATCGAACCCTTCTGTCTCTCTTTCATTTTGCTACTTACAGCTTTCGATACGAGGAATAGCCCGGTCGTATTCACGCCAAACGTTTGCTCCCAATCGTCTTTTGAAAGCGTTTCGACCTCTCCTAAGTGAAGCATTCCAGCAACATTCACTAGAATATCGATGGCTCCAATCTCGTCTTCAACGTGGGCGACCATGTCACCGACCGCATGTTCATCCGTAATATCAATTTCAAACGGATAGACCTGACCAACATTTGGTCCCCACTTTTCTAAATGCTCTTTATTATGATCAACAGCAATAACTTTCGCTCCTAGGTCCAGGAAAGATTCGGCAACAACACTACCGATGCCACCTGCAGCTCCTGTCACTAGGACCGTTTTACCTGCCATTCTTTTTTCATTCATGGAATTCTCCTTTCTCAATGAACCCAATCGACGACTCACAAATGATAACGATTATCAATCGCAAGTAACATGGGTCAAATGATAACCGTTCTCAACCAAGAGTGCAATTCTTTTTCCATTTTTTAAAAATAAAGACCTATATTGATTACAAATATTTACCTTTCGTAACGTTTTTTAGGTCAAAATACCTTATTTTCTTCTGAAAAAACCCCTCTTCACAACATTTATCCATAATTTTCTCAAAAAAGTATTGAAAATCATTCTCAATACGTATATCATTATCTCCAGTATTGATAATGATTATCAACCTCATAACACGCGTCACCAAAATGGAGAAGGAGGAAATAGCAAGGTCTTTTAAAGCGTGACACGTTTTACCCACATATTTTGAAGGAGGAGACGGAAATGAAAAAAGGTATACAATTGAAAATGATGGCCATTCTAGCAATCTTAACTCTAGCTCTTGTCGCATGCGGCCAATCTGAAGGGACTTCTAGTGAGGGAGAACAGAAGGAAGAGAAAGAAGCGACTAGTCAAGAAGCTGACCAATCAGGTGAAGATCAAGAAGAACAAGAAAGTGAAGAAACTTCTCAAACGATTACATACTTAGGAGAAGAATACACGGTCCCTTCCCCAGTGGAATCTATTGCTACAGCTAGTTTAGAATCGATGGAAGATGCGGCGGTATTAGGCGTGAAACCGATGGCGACGATTACGTTTGGCGGTAAAATCCCTGATTACGTAGCTGATGAATTAGAAGGTGCCAAGGATATTGGTTCTAAGAGACAACCAAGTTATGAGAAACTACTAGAACTGAAACCAGACGTCATTCTAGGAACCTCTAAATTCCAACCAGAAGTAGTGGAAAATTTAAACAAAGTCGCTCCCATGTTCCCGGTTTCTCACATCTCAACAGATTGGGAAGATAACTTAACGTTAATGGGTCAATTAACTGGTAAAGAAGATCAAGCGAAAGAGGTCATCTCTCAATACAAAGAAGACGCTAAAGCGCTTCAAGGCGATGTGAAAGATGCTGTTGAAGGGAAGAAAGTCATGATGGTACGCATTCGCCGTGGAAGCATTTTCGTTTATCCTGAAGATGTTTACTTCAACCCTGTCCTTTACAACGACTTAGGCATTGACGTACCAGAAGACTTAAAAGCGGTCAAAGCGCAAGAAATGATGACACTTGAGAAACTAGCGGATATCAATCCAGATTACCTATACGTTCAGTTTGCCGAAACGGAAAACCCAGACTCTCCAGAATACCTGGATGAACTACAAAACAATGCGATCTGGAAGAGCATGAACGCTTCTAAAAACAATCAGGTCTTCGTCAATGCGATTGATCCGATGGCGCAAGGCGGAACAGCTTGGAGTAAAACGAACTTCTTAGACGTGGTAGAAGATACCTTAACAAAGTAAGGTGCTGTGTTAGATATGAATCAAAAGCGAAGAACCACCCCTATTATTATTATTATACTTTTATCACCGGTCCTCTTTATGGGGACCATTCTTTTATCAATTTTTATTGGAACAAAGGAAATCGACCTGGCCACGATATGGGAAGCCTTCTTCCACTATGACGCTGGTAATGTCGATCATGCGATTATCATGACCGCCCGTTTACCTAGAGCACTCGGGGCCATTCTTGTTGGAGCGTTCCTCGCTATATCAGGAGCACTTATGCAGGGGATGACGAGAAACTACCTCGCCTCCCCTTCTATTATGGGCGTATCTGACGGCTCAGCATTTGTCATTACGTTGTGCATGGTGTTCGCACCAGGATTATCCTCTTCTAGTTTGATCCTTTTCTCCATGCTTGGCTCAGCGCTCGGGGCAGGAATCGTATTTGGATTCGGCTCGTTATTACGAAACGGCTTATCGCCTGTACGCCTGGCCATAATTGGAACGGTGATCGGAACGTTTCTTAGTAGCTTGTCTGCTGCGATTGCGTCTTACTTTGAAGTGTCCCAGACGATTAGCTTTTGGTACAACGCAAGGCTCCATCAATTGAGTATGGACTTATTTCTGTTAGCGATTCCCTTTGGTGTCATCGGGTTAGTTTTAGCCTTATCCGTTGCTAAATCGATCACGATTCTTTCCTTAGGTGATGAGATGTCCACCAATTTAGGACAGAGACCGGCGATTTTGAAAGCCATTACGCTCCTATCCGTTATCTTCTTAACGGGAACGGCGATTGCGTTAGTAGGGAAGATTGGCTTCGTCGGCCTTCTCATACCCCATATGACGCGTTACATAGTAGGCATTGATTACAAGTGGGTCATCCCGTCGACGGGAATTATAGGAGGCGTATTCTTAGGATTATCAGACGTGTTAAGTCGCCTGATGAATTATCCATTTGAAACGCCAATTGGCGTCGTTACTTCTCTACTGGGTGTTCCGTTCTTCCTATACTTAATTCGGACGAGAGGGGGAAAAAGCCATGTTTAATCACTCTACGTCCTCTTATCGTTGGAGCTTATTCATTATACTCATGCTGACGGTTGTGATGATGGTTGTCAGCTTAATGAACGGGGCGTATACACTCTCAGCCGAAGACGTTCTCAGGACGGTATTTCGATTAGATGAAAACCCCGATCACGATCTGGTCATTTTTGATTTCCGCCTCCCTCGTATTGTACTGGCCGGTGCGGTTGGGTTTAGCCTTGGGATTGCCGGAGCTGTATTACAAGGAATTACAAGGAACGGCCTCGCTGACCCTGGGATTCTTGGTATTAACGCAGGTGCAGGAGCTGCGATCGTACTATTTATGTTTTTCTTTCAATCACAAATGGACTATGGCGGATTGCTTGCGATTATGACCCAGCCGTTATTCGGACTCGTTGGAGGATTAGCTGCTGCTCTCATTATTTTCCTCTTTTCATGGAGAAATGGATCCATTGACTCTCAGCGACTGCTGTTAACAGGGATTGCGATTGGATCTGGCTTTGGGGCGTTTGCTCTTTATCTATCACTGAAGATGAAAGCGTCTGATTTTGAAATGGCAACGGTGTGGATTTCAGGAAGTATTTATAACGCCAATTGGCTGTTCATTCTTTCTATGGTGCCGTGGCTCCTCATCCTCGTACCGATCGTTTATAAGAAGGCATCGCTCCTTGATTACTTTCAACTCGAAGAAGGAAGTATGAAGAGTCTTGGGATTAAAGTGGAACGGGAGAAAGCAATTCTTCTCTTAACCAGTATCGGTCTTGTCAGTGCAAGCGTATCGGTTTCCGGTAGCATTGGCTTTATCGGACTGATGGCTCCTCACATTGCGAAGCGACTTGTTGGCATTAAGCACAGACAAGTGATACCAGTTTGCGGAGCTGTTGGCATGTTGCTTGTGATTACCTCAGACTTCATTGCCAAAACGGTCTTTGCACCTGTTGAGATTCCGGTGGGGATTGTCATATCCATTATCGGGGTTCCTTATTTCCTCTACTTATTAATGAAAGAAAAAGCATAGGAGGTCTTTCCTTTTGAGCATTTTGCGAACAGACGGAATTGAAACAAGATATGAGCATCATACGGTGTTCAAAGATTTACATTTAACGATACCAAAAGGAAGCATTACGACGATTATCGGACCAAACGGCTGCGGAAAATCAACGCTTCTGAAAACGATTGGTCGGATTCTTAAACAAAAGAGCGGGCATGTGTACTTGCAAGAAGAAGACTTAAATACCATCCCGACAAAAGAGATCGCCAAACGTCTCTCCCTCCTTCCCCAGCATCCGACTGCTCCTGGAGAACTTACAGTAGAAGAGCTGATTACCTATGGCCGCTACCCTCACCGTAAGAATGTGAACAAGCTGACGGCAGAAGATCAGGACATGATTGAGTGGGCGATGGAGATGACACGAACGAAGGAATTCCGGTCAAGAAGCATCGGAACACTCTCAGGAGGCCAAAAGCAAAAAGTATGGCTCGCCATGGCGCTGGCGCAACATACAAAGGTTCTCCTGCTCGATGAGCCAACAACGTATTTAGACATGGCTCACCAACTCGAAGTCTTGCAAATTGTCGAAACGTTAAACCGAGATTATGACTGTTCCGTCGTGATGGTCCTTCATGACATTAATCACGCCGCCCGCTTCTCTCATGAAATAGTCGCGATGAAGCAGGGAGAAATTATGGCGACTGGGAAGCCAACTGAGATTATTACAGAACCCGTGCTACGGGATGTATTCGAGATTGAAGCTCGTGTCATGATCGACCCCCACAACGGCGCTCCCGTTTGCTACGGATATGAGCCTTACATGCAACAAGAGAAACAACACGCACATGGATAACAAAGGAGTGAATCATGTATGAAAACAAAGCAAAAGAGGCATCAAGACCCACAAATCGAGGCATGGATCATGGAGGGTGAGAGCGGCGCCTCGTATGAACTTTCCGTCTTCACACCGAACCAATCCGCCCCACCATCCGGCTATCCTGTTCTTTATGTACTGGATGGAAATGCGTTCTTTCAAATGGTAGCTGACGCCATCAAACTGCAATCAAGACGACCAGACGCAACAGGCGTCTCTCCCGCTGTTGTCGTAGGAATCGGCTATCCAGGAGGAGAACCGTTTAACCGCGACCGACGCTTTATCGACTACACCCCACCAGCAGAAACAACCGAACTCCCTCCGATGCCAAACGGGAACTCATGGCCTGAAAACGGAGGAGCTAATCAGTTTCTTTCCTTTATAAAAGAGGAAGTTCAACCATTTGTCATAGACCGATTTGAAATTAATCCGGATGAGCAAACGATTTTCGGCCATTCCCTAGGAGGATTGTTCGCCCTTTATACCTTATTCAATGACCCATCCACATTCAGCGGGTACATCGCAACGAGTCCTTCAATCTGGTGGAATCAACAAGCTGTCTTAGAACAAGAAACACCTTTTTTACATAAGTTAGATACTCACCAGGAACCAATTCGCCTCTTCTTATCTGTAGGTTCTCTTGAAAAAGCACACATGGTAACCGACGCAGATGCCCTTGCTGAACGGTTAGAAACGCACAACTGCTCCACTTTTACCAGTGCCTATGTGAAGGGTGAAGAGGAGAATCATATGTCGATTGTTCCGACCATACTTAGCAAAAGCCTTCGATTTGTCTTGGGTGCTTAACCAAAGGGTCTGTCATAATCGAAAAGAGTGAGACATTCGCAGTCTCACTCTTTTTTTAGCTTTATGTATCTGGGTTCTAACCACATTCCTTTTAATTGTCACGCAACAATAAGCAGGGAACGACGCATATGTAAATGAGTTCACTTAACAGCTCGATCATTGTTTGAGTAATGATTACCGCAGCAACGATACCTCCTATATCCGGGAGAGAAAAATATAGCCTATATCTTAAAGGACAGTTTCCGTTACCTTCTATCGCCCTTTTCACTCTTCTCTAACGTAATCTCAAACGTAGTGCCTTCAGAGGAACTTTCTAAAAGATCAAGATCCCCTCCCTGAGACTGGGCGAGCATCTTACTAAACGAAAGTCCAATTCCTAGACCACGGTGATGATTTTTCTTCTTCTCTCCTCGATAAAACCGCTCAAAAATAAAGGCTTGTTCTTCATACGATATGCCGCTTCCGGTATCCTGAATTCTCACAGCCCCTAGCTCTCTATCTTCTCGCACTTCAACCGTTATAACCCCGTCCCCTTCAATCGCTTGCTGGGCGTTATTTAAGAGATTCGTCATCATCTGATACAATCGATGTGGATCCACATGAACCAACAGATCATGCTCAGGAACTTTCATATCCAACTTAGCCCTATCTTCTTTATGAGCCATTTCCCACTGATGGACAATTTCACCGACAAGACGTGGGAGATTGTGTTCTTCGCACGTAACGTTCATGGCTCCTGTCACGAAGGCATTAAAATCTAATAAGTCCTCCACCATCCCTTTAAGCCGCTGCGCTTCCTGATAGGAGATATCCACAAATTCTTTCGCATCGTCCCCTTGGACAACGTCTTCTTTAACCGCCTGCAACAACCCGCTGATTGACGTCACAGGCGTTTTAAACTCATGAGTCACACTCGCAAGCAGTTCCGTTCTCAAATTCTCCAGTTGTTCAAGCCTTGAGGTCATTTCCTTAAATGAAGAGACAAGTTCACTTAACTCCTTTTCTCTCTGATCCTCCGGTAAATCTACTGTATACACCCCTGCTTCTATAGAGCGGGCCGCTTCTGCCACCTGCTTCACGGGTCGAGAAAGCTGCTTGGTTAACACGTATATGACGCCCCAGCCAAGAACACCAATACTCATTAACAGCACAATGAGAAGCCCATATTCCCGCTGTACGGTAACAAGCTCGTTCTTATCTTGTCCCACAAACACATACCCCGCCGTTTGCTCATTCACCGTAATATCAGACTTCACCAGGTAAAGGTTCTCACCATTCATTGAAACTTGTTCATACCGCTCATCACTTTCAAGTAATGCCTCCGGAACATGTCCTCGTCCCCGATTGGGTTTAGGATCTGCGAGAAACAAGACGTCTCCATTGGCATCAACAACCATGACACGTAATGGTGTGTTAAACTCAAACACCTTCTGCCGATTTTCAATCGATTGCCTAATTGCAGGAGCTACATTAATGCGATCACCATCCTGTGACACCACTCGTTCAGCCACTTCATCCCCGATTGCTTTCATAAAATCGAGTCGTTTATCTAATGTGGACTGTCTAATCCATATCGTCGAGATGACCCCGACCAGAATCAGACCAATCACTAAAACGATGACATAACGGAGCGTCCACGTATAAAGGAGGGACCGCTTCTTTTCCTTATTTCGCTTGAACACAGAACTGATACCCCAATCCGCGGATCGTTTGAATCGAGCCTTCTTCTTCCGGCCAATTCTTTAACGCCTGCCGTATTCGTTTAATCGATAAGTCAACCGCTCGATCGCTCCCATCAAAATCAAGCCCCCACACCCGATCAAGAAGTTGCTCCCGGGTAAACGTATGATTCGGATGTTGAGCTAAAAAGAAAAGGACCGACGTATCGCGTGGGGTTAACGATAACCGGGCACCGTGCAGTACAACACGATGAGATTTAAAATTTAATGAAAGATGGCCGTAACGCCTCACATCTTCCTCAGTCCAGACGTTTGGATTTCGTCTTAATATGGACCTGACTCTGGCGACGACTTCGTTCGCATCAAAAGGCTTCGGAATATAATCATCGGCTCCCTCGTTCAATCCTTTAAGCCTATACTCCACATCTCCAAGAGCCGTCAGCATAATGACCGGGCAAGAGCTTTCCGCTCGAACCTCTTCTAACACCGACCACCCATCTCGGTCCGGTAGCATCACATCTAATATCACGACATGAGGCTCATCTTGACGAAATTGCTTCAACGCTTCTTCCCCTGTAAAAGCCACCATTGTGTCATAATTCTCTTTCTTTAAATAGGCTTGTAACACACGAGAAATTGGAATCTCGTCTTCTACAACCAGGACCTTCTCCTTCACTTTTCACACCTCCAAAGCATGATGTAACTGTTATGTATTTTACTAGAAATTGTTGAATAAATCCTGCCTTCTCATAGGAAAAGAGCAAGGATCCTTTGACCCTTACTCTTCTCAAATTTCTTATAAATCAGAAGAGCCTTCGTCCTCTTCACCGTCTTCTGAAGATCCAAAGCCATGATGACCGAACCCACGTTTACCATGACCACCACGGTGAGGCAAAACATCAAGACCAAGCTCGTCCATCTGAGCTTTCGCTTCTTCCTTTGTCATCTCACCAGCTTCTACCTGGCTTTTAATTTCTTCTAGCTTTTGTTTCGTTTCTTCATCAAGCTCAGGGAATGACTTGTGCTTTGGAAAATCAATCCCTAGCTCTTCCATTTGAGCCTCGGCTTCTTCCTTCGATAATTCTCCTGATTCTACTTGTTCTTTAATGCTTTGAAGCTTTTCTTTTGTCTCATCATCTAAATCAGCAAAAGGCTTCTGTGGAAGCTCAATTCCAAGTGCTTCGATTTTTTCTTGCGCTTCTTCCTTCGTCAGGTCACCTGCTTCCACCTGTTCACGAATGTCTTTTAATTGCTCTTTTGTTTCCTCATCTAGCCCTTCTAAGTGCATGCCTTTATGATGGTGGCCGCCCCTTTTCATCTTTCCTTTACCTAATTCCTTCAACTGTTCCTGAGCCTCTTCTTTTGTAAGCTCCCCAGATTTAATCTTATCGAACAAATCACCAAGCTTTGTTTCAACCTGTTCTTGAACGCTTGATTCCTCACCTGTCGATGGAATCTCAGTCTCTCCCGTTGATGCGAAAGCAATTGTCGGCACCATTAACGCCGCCGCAACTCCTCCAGCTAATACTTTTCCAGATACTTTTTTAAACATAACATTCACCTTCCTGAATCTTTTTTGTACGGTGAGATCACCTTACACGTTGATTGTAATGGGCGAATGTGTCAGGAAGATGTCAGGGACAGACTTTTTTTAAATAAGCTTAAACGGTAATTATATGTAAACAGAAAAAGACCAGCATGAGTGCTACAGCTGGTCCTACATCGTTACACTTGTACAAAAGCTTGAATCACGTGGCAGATTCAGTGGCGTCCTCTCTCATACTGGGCCTTTCTTCCATAAAGTAGAAAAAGCGCCAGAACCGTATTCAGTTCTGGCGCTTTTCCACTTAACTCCCATACCCTTTTTATCCCAAATCCCTTAACCCTTCCTCCTGGCCCATCAGGTAAGAAAGGAGAGTTTGTTTGAGAGGGAGATCGACCTTTCCATTCAGTCCATCGACAGCCGTAATATCATACTGATTGCTGCGGTCTTTAACGTAAACGACCCAGTAGGGAATATAGAGAACGTGCTTATTGATAATTTCGACGCTGATTTTCTCACGACGCTTCTCCCTAGAAAACAACTCCCAGTAAATAACCTTCTTAGCTTCCTCCATAGATGTTTCCTTTCCTATAGCCACAGAAGCTGCTTCGACTTCTTGAATTGGAAATCCTTCCGGAAGAATAGCATTGGTCTCACTTAAGGGTTCAATCGCGATCTTCCCTTCCATTCCTTCCTCAACCGTATGAGTGAAAGCTTTATAGTCAAAGCACCAGCAAGGAACCCACATTTGTTCAATGGAAATCAGTTGGCGTTTTGGAAGCAATCGTTTCCAAAAACCCGCATTCATCTGGGCGCTTGCCTTCTGGATCGCTTCTTGTTTCCCAATTCGAAATTCCAGTCCATCTCCCATCATTCATCCTCCTATAGGTTTTGTAAATAAAGTAAAAAGCCGATGACAACAAAGAAGTAGATGACTAAATAAATTGGCCATTTCTTTGTTTTTTGTTCTTCTTTAATATCTTCTACACTGCTGGCTGATTCAGCACGTGAGGCCAACTGATCTTGCACATCATGGCTGCTTCGATCAATAGTCAGACCTTCAATCTTATCCTTAGAAGGTGCTTTAAAGAAGGAACTTACGCCTACACCTACGACGATCGCTACCACTGCTCCGACTAAGTTATTCCAAAGCCAAGATACATCTGCAAACGCGGTAACTGCCCACACGGATAACATACCAGCAATTACTCCGATAAACGCCCCTGAACCGTTGACACGCTTTGTGAATATCGCAAGAATGAATACACCTAGCAGTGCGCCATAGAAGTAGGACCCAACTTTATTTACAGCCTCAATGACCGGACCAAGGTTTCCAGCGAAAAAGGCGAAGATTGTAGCATAAATGCCCCAAAGAATCGTAGCGTAACGAGAAGCTTTCAGGTAATGCTCTTCTGAAGCATTCTTTTTCACAAACTTTCCGTAGAAATCACGAACCGTTACAGCCGATAATGAATTAAGGGCTGAATCAAGACTCGACATCGCCGCAGCAAACACTCCGGCCATAATGAGACCTGATATTCCGATCGGTAATTCATTTACTACAAATCGAGGGAACAACTCATTCAGATTATTAATATTCGGATCTCCTGCATATTGATAGTAAATGTATAGAAGAACTCCGATTAATAAGAATAAAAGCATCTGTGGAATTAAAAGCACACCACTTAATACAAGAGATAACTTACTCTCACGAATAGATTTACTTGTTAATACCCTTTGGATCTGACTCTGGTCTGTTCCGAAATAGGCTGCATGAAGGAAGAAACCTCCGAGTACCCCAGCCCAAATGCTGTATTCAACAGATAAGTCAAATGAGAAATCAATCGAATCTAACATACCAGTTTGAGAAGCCGTAGACATTACCTCTCCCCAGCCACCTGGTACATCCTGAAAAATGATAAATACACTAAGACCAGCACCAATCCATAACACGACCATCTGAATAACATCTGTCCAGATTACAGCGCTGATTCCACCTAATACCGTATAAGAAATTGCGATAATAGCCATAAGTACGATGGTTACGTTTACATCGAGGCCCGTAACAACCGATAATACAAGTGCCGGTGCGTATAAGACCACTCCTGTAGCTAAGCCGCGTGCAATTAAGAAGAGTGCCGCCGTTAATGTACGCGTTTTCACATCAAAGCGACGTTCTAAGTATTCATAAGCCGTATATACTTCCGTTTTATAGAAGAATGGCACGATTGTTGCAATTAGAAAGGCCATGGCAAGCGGTACGTTGACAAAGGTTGCCATACGTGTCAGACCGCCATCATACCCCCAGCCTGGCGCCCCAATAAATGTGATCGCACTAGCTTGCGTTGCCATAACCGAGAGACCAATGGCCCACCAAGGTATGCTTCTTCCCCCAAGAAAATAATCCTTCGTCGACTGCTGTTTCTTCCCAAACGCAGCCCCTACAAGTGCCGTACCTAATATATACACGACGAATATAATATAATCTATTAACGTAAAGCTACTCATTTTCATCCCCCTTTTGGCTTTTCTGGAGGGGCTCCTTTCGTAGATGCCCCGCCCCTTTGTTTAAAAACTACTTCGACCGTGATTTATCGGTTTAAATGATACACTTCCATGCAGCGCTTGCTAGCATGTTGGAGTAACATAGAACTAGATTGCATAGCTTCTTCTAGCGTAACCGGTTCTTCAACGATTGGAAGAACGCTAAGCAGTCCTTCATCCTTCAATCTGGTTAAGTCCCCTTGCATCTTTCCGGCAAACCCTACACATGGGACGCCGATTTCTTTCGCCAAGCGCGCAATTCCAATCGGACCTTTCCCATATAAGGTCTGTTCATCAATCTTCCCTTCACCCGTTATGACAAGATCCGCATCCCTCATCCTGCTTTCTAGTTCACCGAGTCTTGCCATTAATGTAAATCCACTCTCAACTCTTACATGTTTTAATAGAGCGTATAATGTAAATCCGAATCCCCCTGCTGCACCACTTCCGTCTTTCGATTGATAGGTAGCTCCTGTTGCTGTCTCTAATAGATCCGCGTAATGCTCCATTCCTGTTTCAAAAGCAGGGATATCTTCCTCTTGTACACCTTTTTGCGGTCCAAACACAGAGATCGCACCTTGCTTCCCTAACAAAGGATTGGTTACATCAGAAGCAATGAGCCACTGCACATTTTGAGCCCTTCTGTCTATTTGACTTGTATCAATCTTACTAACATGGCGGAGAGCTCCCCCGTTCATCTTCATTTCGCCGCCTTCTTGATCCAGGAATTTTACACCGAGCGCCTGAAAACATCCGGATCCAGCATCAACCGTTGCGCTTCCGCCAAGACCCAAAATAATTTGCTCAGCACCATGGTCTAAAGCAGCTGTAATGAGTTGTCCTGTTCCATAGGTGGAAGCTTTGTAAGGGTTTAGCTCCCCTTGTTGTAAGAGTGGGAGCCCAGAAGCCGCTGCCGTTTCAACAATGGCCGTTTTCGTTTCCTCAACCCAACCAAAAGAGGCATCTACTGGTCTACCAAGAGGGTCTTCCACTCGTTCGCTTATGAGCTGGCCACCTAGAATGGTGGTAAAAGCCTCGGCTGTCCCTTCCCCACCATCTGCAATGGGAATCGATTGTACTTCAATATCAGAGTCATAAGCATGAATACCAATGGTTACCGCTTCACACACCTCTTTGCCAGATAAGGATCCTTTAAATGAATCAGGTGCTACAATTACTTTCATGCTTAGACCTCCTTAAGCCACATAGCTTGATATGGCTTTAACACCACATCATTTACAGCTGATTCACTCAGGACATCATAGAACTTTTGCCCGTTCGTGGAAATGTTATCTGACTCTACATTCACCTCTTCATCAGATACGTTTACAAGAACGGTAAGGGGCTCACCCGTCTCTTTGTTAACGCGTTTAATCGCAAAGACCCGCTCATCTACAAACAATACTTCCTGCTCTGCATTCGGGTGGAACGCTTGTTGCTGTTTACGCTTTTCAATTCGATTAAGTAAAGCGTTGAAGACTTGCTCACGAACACTCCCTGTTGTTTGTAACTCACTTTCTAGCTCTGTAAGGTCTAGCTTCTCACGATTAATAGATCGATAGCGTCCTGTTGCTTCGACCCCTTTTTGGTCATTCACAGACCCTAGCAAGCTATGAATATAAATACCTGGCACCCCTTTGACAGATAAGAGGATTGTCTGCGCCGCGAGGAACCGGTTCACTTGAAGAGACGTCTCTTCTCCCTCTTTTTCAAGAGCACTCCAATAATTGATGTTTAACTCATAAGGGCTCTTCGTACCGTCTCCGTTATCTTTATAGGAAACGTAACCCCCGTTTTCTTTCACACGTTCAGCCATACCTTCAACTTCTTCAGTGCTCAGAATCCCTTCAACCGGACGGACTCCTACCCCATCATGGCTCGCGAGGAAATTAAAGAACGATGTGTGCTCACTTGTTGGTTCTAAAGCATGAGCCCATTCTGACAAATACTTAGCATTACCGCTTAAGAACGAATGCAATGTAAGGGGCGGTAGTGGGAACTGGTACACCATATGCGCTTCATTATGACCGTTACCGAAATAGCTAATGTTGTCCTTATGAGGGACGTTCGTTTCTGTAATAATAATCGTCCCTGGAGAAATGATCTCTAGAGCATCACGCATGACTTGGACAATGCGGTGTGTTTCATCTAAATGAATACTTGTCGTATTTAACCGCTTCCAAAGGAAACCAATTGCATCAAGACGTAAATACCTCGCTCCATGTTGGACATATTGCGCCAGAATCTCTAACACCTCTAGCAACAATTCTTCACTCTCATAATTCAAGTCGATCTGATCATCACTGAAGGTTGTCCAGACATATTTTGTTCCTTCTGCATGCTCTACTTTCGTTAATAAAGGTAGGGCACGAGGTCTGACAATGGAACTGTAATCAAGAGTTGGGTCTGCCTCCACAAAGTAATTCTGATAAGCTGGATCCCCTTCTAAATACTTTAAGAACCAATCACTTTTACTAGAGATATGGTTAATGACCGCATCAAACATAAGATCATAGTTTTCCGATAGTGTATGTACATCCTCCCAATCTCCAAGCTCTGGGTTCACTTTCATATAATCTTGAACCGAGAATCCATCGTCTGAAGTAAAAGGATAGAATGGAAGAATGTGAACGGAATTAATGGTATCCCCCACATGTTCCTTAAGGAATTGAGATAGCGTTACAAGTGGATTGTTTTCTTGACTGCGTATTGAATCTCCATATGTAATGAGCATGACATCTTTCTCATCAACCCAATCTTTTGTTTGCTGCTTGAGTTGGTAGCGCTCAAAGATTTCTTTCATAGATGCTAAAATTCGTTGGCCTTTTTCAGTGCCGTAAACCGTTTCTAGATTGGACTGTATAGTATCTAAACGTTGTTGTTGAATCACAGGATGTCCCCCTAAAATTTATTGTTAACGCTATCATAATAGAATTTTCAACAGAGATCTATGGTACAGAAATTAAATGCAAACGGTTAATTCTCACCTATTTTTGTTCTCCATAACAAAAGGAGGCATTTTAATGCCTCCTTCCATGAATCTTATAAAATGCTAAGGCGGTTTGGAACAATGTAGAATCATTGAGATCACGCGGATCATACCCGGTGATTTCCCAAATACGCCTTAACCGATATTGCAGTGTATTTTTATGGATATGTAATCGATCAGCCGCAGCATTGATGGACCCTTTTTGACTATAGAATGTATCCAATGTCAGGAAAGCATCAGGCACTGAGGCCAAAGCTTCCGGCTGAAGTATGCGATTCAAAAAGTCCTCCCTTATGTTGACAGGCAAATCATACATAAAAGATTCCAGTCCAAGCTCTTCATAAAAGAAACATGAGTCCCCGTGGTCTCGCGCGTACCTTAATGCCCGATCAGCTTCCTCTACGGATTTCGACATGAAAGAGGGCGTTGAACACATATTCCCAATCCCTGCCACACTGGATTGCTTATACGTTTGAAGGAGAGCATCCTGGATTTTCTTGACTCTCGCAGCCACTCGCTCTTTCCGCTGATCGGGCTCTTCTTTCTCACTGACGGACAATAGAATAATGTACCGTGCGCTTCCATCAGGCACTAAAACGTGTTCATGTTCCTCCGGAAAATACTTGTGAATTAAGCGCTCCACCTGCCTTCTGTAACGTTGCATATTCACTTCTTCATGAACGTCTGCCCGTCCAGATTCAATCTGTCTATACCAATACTCCTGAAATCCAGTCAGCTCCAACAGAACCGCCACTCTGGATTTATAAATATTAATATGAAACATCCATCCTCTGGTCGCCAAGAACTTCTCATCGTCATAGCGATTCAACAGCCATTCATTGACAAACGTCTCTCTGGCCTGATTCTCAAGCTCCAACTGCTCGTCGAGGTGAGCCTCTTTTATTAATATTTCGGTCATACGCTGTAACAGTACTCCGAGTTGTTCAACCTCCGCAGGGTCACCTGTAATGCCAATGACCCCTATAACCTGATGATGAAGACGAACAGGCAAATTCATCCCAGGTTTTGCTCCCCGGTAGGCATTACCAGAGTGGATCACAACACTTTCTTCAGTTCTAATAACCTCTGCAGCCCCTTCATGATAATCACCAATGCGCTCCTCATCCACACTTGCAATAATCCGTCCTTTTGCGTCCATCACATTAATATTCCGATTCATAACAGCCTCAGTTTCAAGTACAATAGACTGAGCCACTTCTTGCGAAATCAACATACCACACCCCTTTAAGTTGTAAGACTACACTCTGTCCCACTTTATATTTATCTCATTATAGACGATTTTGAAGCAGTGTTCTATAAGCTTTATCTGCATAGACATGGGGACAGGTACCTCGTCCCTTGGCCTCTCGATATACTATAGAACCCAAGGGACGGACACTGATCTTCTTCAAATGGTCCCTCTTTATCTTTTCAAAAAAATCATAACCGCCCCTTTTCTCTCCCCCTCACATCAAGTGAACCAAGCATGTTTTCCTGATTTCAGACCAACCTAGAGATTCTATATGCTTGACACTATACTGACCGGTATGGTTATAATTTAAAAGGTAAACCGATCGGTATACTCTTCAAGCATTAACATTTTTATAAATTAAGATTTCTTACTTAAAGGGGATTCATGATGCTTTCTACTAAACAAATCAATTTAATTGCTGCAATTGGATTTGTAGTGATGTGGAGCTCAGGCTTCATTGGAGCACGATTAGGGACAGCTGAAGCAAGTTCGATGACTGTCTTAATGTGGCGGTTTATCGTAGCGGCCATTGTCTTAGGAATTTGGTGGTTGTGGAAGCAAAGAAGACAAATACCAATTAAGACCGTCCTCACTCAATCTTTGATTGGTCTTTTTGCTCAAGCTGGGTATCTCTACTGTGTCTTCTTATCCGTAGAGCACGGGGTGTCTGCTGGTACGTCTAATTTAGTTACAACGCTTCAACCAATTGTGGCTGCAGCTTTAGCCGGGCCAATATTGAAAGAGTCTACCTCTTTCAAGCAATGGATTGGATTATTGCTAGGGATTATAGGAGTATTGTTTGTGGTTTACGAAGATTTAGGTACTAGCGCCCAAGTTCCTTTGTGGGCTTATGGGTTATCATTCTTAGCTATGGTAAGTTTAGTAGGCGCAACATTATATGAAAAAGGGTTAAAAGCAACCGCCGATTTAGGCGATGCGCTGCCTATTCAAACAGGCATCAGTGCACTATTCTTTATCGTGATTGGTTTCCTGACAGACAACGCAACACCTCCTGCCACAACCGGATTTTGGTTTGCTGTGGCATGGGTAGCAGGACTTTCAACTATAGGAGGGTACGGGTTTTATTGGCTGAACTTAAAGCTAGGCAGTGTAACAAGGGTGAGTAGCCTCCTTTATTTAACCCCACCGGTCACGATGCTTTGGGCGTTTCTTATGTTCGGAGATAAGATTGGTTTTCTAACCGTAGTGGGAATGATAATATGTTTAGTAGGGGTGTGGGTGATTCGAAATGGCACACCTGTTAAAGCTTCATAATAGATAAAGAACGCTTGATAAAAGGGTGTGAACGATATGAATGAAACGACTAAAATGACACCAGCTGCTTCAAAAATTCTAGATACAGCTTCTCATTTATTTTATTGGAAAGGGATCCACTCTATTGGTGTTGAAACCATAGCTAAAGAAGCCGGAGTGACCAAGAAAACGTTATATGATCGCTTTGGTTCGAAAGACCAGCTAATCGTTTCTTATCTGAACGATCGTGACACTAAATTCAGAAGCCACATAAACGACTATCTGGATCAGGTTTCTAACCAGGATCCTAAAGAGAAAATCATAAGTATATTTGACGCACTCGAACGTTGGTTAAAAAACCAAAACCAAAGAGGATGCGCTTTTGTAAACGCCTTAGCTGAGCTACCGGAAGAATCTCACCCAGGGAGAGAGGTAATCATCGAAGAGAAAAGATGGCTCAAACAGCTATTTATTTCTCTATTAGAAGAAGCGGGGGTCAAGAATCCTGACGAAGCCGGGGAAAAACTCCTCGTTTTGCATGAAGGAGTTACGGTCACGTATTCCATGAGCCTTTCTACAAATGGGGTAGACCTTGTGAAAGACACTGTGCAACTCATCATAAATGAATCTAAATAAATGTAAGAAGCGCAGGTGTAGTACCTGCGCTTCTTACATTAGTCATGACTTGCAGTAATCTCTGACATTTTATAAAAATAGACAGTCAAAAGGTCAAAGAAGTAACTCTTCAACCATTCACATGCTCTTTTATATAAGTACGACCTTCCTCCGTAATCGTACATCCACGAACGCCTTTATTCACCTCGATCCAGCCCTTATCCTTCAAGGAGTAAATAATCGATTTCACTTTCCCTTCACCAATATAGACTCCCTTTTGCCTCAATCCTTCAACGATTTTTCTTCTTCCGATGCCAAACTTTCGATAAATCATAAACAGAACTTCCTCTTCTTCTGAAAGGCCTGAAGATTGCACGACTTTTTTCAATCCTTGAGACGAAGCACCTTCTCTCTTTAAATACGCAGGTAACTCATCATAGCTAAGTTTTCCACTTACTGAACGCATATTTACGATGTATTCCACCACGTTCATAAGCTCTCGCACATTCCCAGGCCAGGGATGATTCTCCAGGAAAGAAATCGCTCCTTCATCTAAATACTGACTTAAGTCATACACTTCCTCTTCCGCATAATGATTCAAATAATATTGAAGAAGTGGGGAGATGTCTTCCCGCCTTTCTCTAATAGGAATGGTTTCAATCGGCAAGATATTGAGGCGGTAGTATAGATCCTCCCGAAAGGATCCATCTCTCACTTGTTGTTCAAGATCTTTATTCGTTGCGGCGATAATCCTGACATCAACCGGAATCTGCTCGGTTCCCCCTACTTTACGCACAGCTCCTTCTTGAAGCACGCGCAATAATTTCACCTGCAACTCAAGAGGAGCATCACCGATCTCATCCATAAAAATCGTCCCCGTATGAGCTTCTTCAAACAGCCCTTTCTTGCCTCCTTTATGCGCTCCCGTGAACGCACCACTTTCATACCCAAACAACTCACTCTCTAAAATCGAAGAAGACAAAGCTGCAAGGTTCACAGCTACAAAAGGACGCTTCGATCGCGCTGATTCATTATGAATCGATTGAGCCAGGATCTCTTTCCCCGTGCCGCTCTCACCTTGGATCAGAATAGTCGACTGTCCCCGAGCCATTTTCCTAGCCAGTCCAATCATTTCCTTCATCGCACCATTTCGAGTATGGAGGTGCTCGAAATTATACTGCGCTGTATAGGTACTGGACTTCATTTTCTTTCGCAGCTCACGGTCCACCTGTTGAAAGGTGTCATAGTTTTCAATCTCTAATAGATAGGTAATCACTTGTTCATGATCCTCAATCTTCTCAACGGATGTGATCAACGTCTTGTCACGAACATGTACAATATGATCCCTTTCTGAGTAAGCTTCTGTCAGATCAAAGTCTTCCCCGAATAAGTCTTGAATGCCAAACTCCCTCATCTCCCGCTCATGAAAGATGTGAGTCATTTTCTCATTAAAATAGGTAATCTCTCCCGCTTCACCACAGAATAGAAGCGCTTTTGGAAATTTATCTAGAATCGTCATGTTAAGGAAGTTTGAGTAGTCTAAACGCTGGTTCAACGATGAGAGCTGTTTCGTCACGTTCATAATATCTTTCACATATTCAGCAGAAGCGAGCGAACCAGACGTCTCAAGCATCCCCAATTCCACCAGGACTTCGGTAATCGTCGTAATATCCACCTGTCTCGTGCCAATGTCGATTACTCCTTGGACTCGCTTTGGGATAAGATGAGGCTCACCTGGTGTAATCGCTACAGAGCAAGGTGCGTAGTCGCTCATCCCCGGATAATAAGGGTGGTAGGTGAATGAATCAAACCCATGCCTTCTCAATTGATCAATCGCTTCAGCACAACTGTCTTCTGTATCGTTCACAAGAAGGACGTGTTCGTTGTCATTAATCGATAATAGGGGCTCGATAAATTCATATCGGAGCGCTCTTCTAGCGATGATCACTTTCTTAGCCGTTTGGACCCTCTCATATACAAGGCGGTAAATGGTATCTCCGGTCAGCACGACTATGTCATCATCAAACGTTTCATCAAATCCCCTCTCCACAGAGAAACCACGAACGTCGACTTCTTCTCCTAAGTATCTGCGTAACTGTTCTACGACACTATGTAATGTATTCTCCCCTAATGAAATCACGCTGATTGTTCTCATAAGATGCCTGTACCTCCACGCTTTTTCTTATAGTATGAAAGAGCTCCCAAGCTTTGTCTAGTTTCCTAGAAAAAGCTCAGGAGCTCTCCACTACTCAAATGTTCCTTTTCGAACCGTCTCTCCTTGATGGACGAAGGAGACTCCGTTAATGATCACATCTGATATTGATAAATTCTCTTCATTTAGCACCAACAAATCCGCACAACTTCCTTCCTCAAGTAAACCACGTTCACTTAATCCAAGTCCTTGAGCGGGATTCGTTGTAAATGGTTTAATCGCATCTTCTACAGAGATTCGTTCATCTCCAATTAGAGTACGAAGCGCTTCTAGTGTAGGCTCAAAGCCAGCAACTTTCATCCCTGTTAACTGTCCGCCCTCATCAAACACTGGCAAACTTCCATTTGCATCTGAACTTACCGTAATTTGATCAATACTTACTTCTTGATCTAGTAAATAAATGAGGCTCTCAGCTGGGGTTAGGCTCTTGCCATTGCCTTTCATCCCAACATTAGAAGTAATATCTACAAGCCCCCCTCGATTGGCAAATTCAACAGAAGCTTCTAGCAAATCAAAAGTCCGGTTTACGTGAGTTGGGCTAAATAGACTAATAGGTAGATCCGTTTCTTCAAGAATCTGATAGAGCTGTTCATAATGTCCCTTGCCGCTTCCCATATGAAGATGGATAAAGCCTTTCTTCTTCGCAAGCATGGAAGACACGCGCACGTAAGAGGCAAGCCGCTTCAATTCTTCCGTCGTTACATAAGAGGAACGATGGTCTTCAATCGCCAACTTCAACCCAAGAACCTCTTCTATAAATAAAAGATCTTCCCGAACCTCGCCTGTGATCGTATTCGAAGGATAGCCGTATCCTCCTGTAAGCATATACGCATTCAAACCTTCTTCGCGCAAGGCCTTCGCTTTTGCCAACAAGCTCTTAGAAGTTCTCCCGACGTCATTCGTACCGAGCAACCCAACAACTGTTGTTATACCGCTTTCGACAACATGACTCAGCTGAACCTCTGGTGTACTCGACGCGAAGCCTCCTTCACCTCCTCCACCCGTTATATGAACGTGGCGATCGACAAGGCCAGGCATCACAATCGTGTTCGAACGATCGAGAACGTCTACCTCCACTCCCGACACATCAATGGAATCTTTCATTTCTACTATTTTGCCACCGGCAAGAAGAATATCCTTCTTCCCGATAGATTGTGGTGTATATACGTGTGCGTTTTTCAGTAATCGAAGCACGATAGAACCCTCCAGCATCTATTAAACTTTGTATTGTGGTTGATCATGATTTTCTTCTACAGGCTGTTGTTTAGAAGGTGTAATCTTTTCAATGGAGAACCCTGTAAATCCAAAGAGTATGGCAAAAATAAAACCAACGTAACACATAACCGCCCAAGGTAAGTACTCAATAACCGGAACGCCCAGTGTCGTAGACATATAAACCCCCGCTAATGACCAGGGCACAATCGGTACAACCACCGTTCCTGAGTCTTCTAATGTACGGGATAAGTTCTTCGCATGTAGGCCACGCTCCTTGTACACCTTTTGGAACAGTTCACCTGGAACGAGTATGGATAAGTAAGAGCTTCCTGTCGTAATTGCCATCGTTAAACAAGACAGAACTGTTGATAATACAAGGCTACCTGTTGATTTTGCTACTTCATTTACTTTCTCAAGAACGACTTCAAGAGATCCAGTTTTACTTAATATTCCCGCGAATGAGAACGCACAAAAAGCAATCAGCGTTGTCCCCATCATCGATTCCATTCCACCACGGTTCAATAGCCCCGAAACATCCTCTGATATAGAAGAAAGAGATGATGCTCCGCCCATCATCGTCACATCAAATCCACTCACACTCGCTACAAAAGCACTCTCAAGCGTCACACCCTGCATCGTAACCCCGATGATAATGGCCGTAATAACTGAAGCCAACATAACAGGAATGGTAGGGAATTTCATGATCGACCCGGCCAGAACAATAATAACCGGAAGAATTAAAAGAATGTTCCAGTCATATAACGCATTCAACGTCTCTGTCATCATAGCTAATTTCTCATCTGCTCCTGCACTTGCGCTAGCAGCTCCACTTCCTGCAAATAAGTAAATGATGATTCCAACAAGAGCTGCCGGAATGGTTGTGTAAAGCATGTGCTTAATATGTTCATACAAGTTGCTTCCAGCAGCTGCTGGCGCTAAATTCGTCGTATCTGATAATGGAGACAGCTTATCCCCAAAATAAGAACCCGCAACAACAGCACCTGCTGTCATGGGAAGAGACACTCCTTGTACGAGCGCGATTCCCATAATCGCAACACCCATCGTACCTGCTGAGCCCCAAGAAGTACCTGTAAAGACAGAGACAACAGCTGTTACAGCGAACGCCGTTACGACTAAGAAATCTGGATTAATTAATTTCATTCCATAATAAATCATGACAGGGATCGTTCCTGAGATCATCCACGTCCCAATCAGAATCCCAACTGTAATTAAAATTAAAATCGCTGGCAGCGCTTTTGCCGTAGTTTCGACAATCCCCTGCTGCATTTCTTCCCATTTCACGCCAACTTTTAAGCCAACAAGAGCCGCAATAATCGCTGCAATAATCAGCAACGGCTCTGCCTCCATATGGAATACACCATACCCAACACCTAAAAGCAAAAGCATGGATACAATTGGCGTAATCGCTAATAAAAAACTCGGTCTTTGTTTCATCCTTTTTCCCCCTCAATAGTTGTGAAGCTTGTTTGTATCTCTAAATGCAAATTTCATGCCAACTTAAAAATGACTGAATTTTTAGACGCATATAGAGTTTATCACATTTTGTCGGGTAGGGATTGACGGGACGTAACGGGTCATTAATGGGATATTAGTTGTTTAAATCCCATAAAAAAAGACAAACCTCATTTTAGATTTGTCCTCTTCTAGTACCCCAAAAAAACACAGCGTTCGAAAATGAATTATTCAAGCTTTGTTAATCCATAAATACGATCTTTAAATGTAATTAGGAACACGTCTTCTCTGTTCTTTTTATAAAAGATCTCAGCCCACTAATCCTCTTTCTAATCAATATCTCTCTGAAGATTATTTCAAAAATATGTTAGAGAAACAACCATCCTTTTATGCTGTCTAAAAAAAAGGGTTCATTGGGGACAGGTTCCTTGTCCCACAAGACGAGGGATCAGGGCCCTGGTTGCGCTCCTCATTGCTCTCTCTGACCTTTTACAATACAGAGAGATGAAAAAGGGAAGAGGTCCGCTTCCTCTGTGCCATTTCCGCTCCACTAAACAAGAAAAAGGGCACAGATCCCGCGTATCTGTGCCCTTTTCACTTGTGAAAGAGTCAAAAAAGTAAAAGATCTCTTCTATCTATGACATTTCCGGGCCCGAACCCCATCAAAAGGTCACAGGCCCCTCTAACAAAAGCTCGAGAAAGATCCAGTGCTTCTGTTATAACTCTTCTCCATTTCTTTTCACAACCGATTTTGATATAGTTGTAGAAGTATGAACTTGAACGGACATCATAAGGAGGAACGAAGTCGTGCTCATAGCGATTATTATACTGATCTTCGTCTCTGCTTTCTTCTCAGGGAGCGAGACCGCCTTGACGGCAACGAATCGAATGAAGTTGCAGACAAGGGCAAATAACCATGACAAAAAGGCCGAAAAATTATTGTACCTTGTCTCAAGGCCTAGTGAGTTTATCACCACCATCCTAATCGGAAATAACATAGCCAACATTCTACTGCCGACTCTTGTGACCATACTCGCTGTCGAATACGGTATTAACGTTGGAATTGCCTCTGCCGTCCTGACCATTACAATTATTATCTTCGCAGAAGTCATTCCAAAATCAGTTGCGGCCACTTATCCGGATCGTATTGCGACAACGGTGGCTCCCATCATCCGCTTCTTTATTATTATTTTTAAGCCAATTACGATCGTTTTAAATAAACTGACGGACTACTTAAACAACGTGCTCTCAAATGGTCAACAAGAAGAAGCATCGATTTCTAAAGAAGAGCTTCGAACGATGATTGATATTGCTGGATCTGAGGGAACATTTAACGAAGAGGAATCGAACCGAATTAAAGGCGTGTTCGACTTTCAGAACTTGAACGTGAAAGATGTGCTCCAAACCCCACGCGTGGATGTAGAAGCCATCCCTCACACCGCTACATTTGAAGAAGTACGAGAAATTGTTATGCAGCACCCTTATACGCGCTACCCTGTTTACCGGGATGACATGGACGACATCATTGCTGTCTTCCATTCGAAGTATCTCCTGAACTGGGACGCGGATCGTGAACAGTCATTAAAATCATTTTGTTCCAATGAGCCTTTAATTGTGTATGAGTTCCAAAAAGTCGAGTGGGTATTGCGGAAGATGAGCCTTGAGAAGCAGCATATGGCGATTGTGCTTGATGAATACGGTGGCACTGAAGGAATCATTACGCACGAGGACATTATCGAAGCGATGATTGGACTCGAAATCGAGGATGAATTGGACCCAGATGATGACGCGATTGTAGAGAAACTATCTGATACAGAACTCATTTGTGACGGAAAAGCCACATTGTATAAGGTCAACTCTATTTTTGACACTGATATTCCGGAAGATGAGGACGTGCTCGCTGCATACATTTTGAATGAGTTAGATGATCACCCTGAAGAAGGAACCGTACTAGAGCGGAATAATCTAACGTTTAAGATTCTTGAAATGGATGGTCGTTCGATTTCACGAGTTCAGATTATTAAATAAAACTAGCGTTAAAGCTTCCCTTAAAGCGCTAAAAAAAGAAAAATTTAAATCAAGAGGTTGCCTATAAATTGAATTACTGTATAGTAGTTAAAGGAACTGCTGAATGGGCAGACTAATCAGCATTAATGAAATTCTGAAATTAGAGGTGTATATATGAATTTTAACAATATAAAAAGCAAGCTCGATAACTTAGGTGCGATTCATTCGATCACGATCTCTTATCTTGAAACGAGAGAAGACGATGACTCCGCATTTGATGTTTATGTAAACGTCAAACACAACACGAACGCAAAAAACGATTTTGAATCCATTATCGTAAAAGAGGAAGCTTCATTAGAAGAAGCAGAGAGCATCGCTCAACGCCTGACAAACTCTCTAGGTCGTTATTACAAGAACGTTCAATATGTAGGACATGAATTACAGTAGAAAAAAAGCGACTCTAGAGAGAGTCGCTTTTTTTATTTATTATCCAATCGTACCTATTGCCTGTAAGATTATTACACCCATCCCACATGATATAACTCCCACTACAAAGGTTAGTAAAGTGAATCCCCAACCCTTTGATTCGGTCTTTTTAAGATATAAACTATAGACCAGTGACAGAATAATACCTATTATAAGCGCTCCAGAAGTTGTGTTAGGAAGAAATGTCTCCATGCTCAAAAATATCACCTCAGTTCAATCATCTTACTTTATTTGAGCGGGGTCAAGAGGACAGGTACCGCGTCCCGCTCAAGCAGCTGATCTCTGACCTTTTCCAAGCCTCACTAACTAAAAAGGGAAGAGCCCCCGGTATCTGTGACGTTTCTAAGATAGAAATAACCAAAAAGGTCACAGATCCCCTTATAAAGAAAAAAGGACTTAAAGGGAGCGCTCCCTTTAAGTCCTTTTTCTTATCCGACCTTCATTTGTTCGGCTAAATGATGGATGCTCGCCACAAGCATGTCGAGTTTTCCTTCCATTCGATGCAACAGATAAAACGTCACAAGAACCGGAAAGCCAACCTCAGGTACCCACGTCATCCATTCCTCCATCGCTCCTCACCCCTTGCCTTACCCAAAAAGGGAGAGGATCTCCTCTCCCTTTTTCAGATTATAGTTCGATATCCGCTACGTTTCGCTCGACGATTCTGGCCTCTTTCTTACTGACAAGGTCGCCGCCGCTTGATGTAAAGCAATTCTGCGTCACGATCTCATCCATAGCTGCATTTAACGCCACCACATCCACCGGTTCGATCGGGTCATCAAGTGATATCGTAACCGTACGACCGTCCTGGTTTTCAAATTTCATTTCAAGTTTCTTCGCCATCTTTACCTCCCCTTTCGTTTCCGTTTAATCATTAAGCACCAAGAATTAGGCTTGAGTCATTGCGTTCGATGCCAGATAATTTGCGCTGTTGAAGCGGATGAAGAGCATTCGCTACAGCAAATAGCTGATCGGCTGTTGCTTCTGTCTTCACGTTGTTGAAGTTCTTGTTCTTGTAAGTCATGTTGCCCTTCTCATCAAGACCATCTTCTAACACAATCTGTAGCTGAGATCGGAATGTGTTTGTGATTGCCATGTCGATCACCTCCTTTCACTTCTATAATCGTTCAGAAGCGAGCGGGAGGTGCCTATATTTTAGAAAAAATGGGCCGTGGGGACAGGTTCATTGTCCACCGCCAATTGAGGTGCCACCCTCTGCCGTTTAATCTGTGACCTTTCCACCTCCTAAAACACAAAAAAGTCACAGATAACCATATCTGTGACCCTTTTATAGATATAAGACTCCAAAAGGTAAAAGGAACGAAATATCACTGACCTTTTAACTGCAAATAGTCATGAAAAGGTCACTGATAACTTATCTTCTTTCTAAGAGGAGCAGGCACAGACGTACATGGAGAAGAAAAGTTCTGCTCCTGTTCGTATAAAAGATAGTCCCTATTGATATAGGAACAAAGAAGTGCCTTTCTCCTTCTATTTAATAATGACGATGCCAAGGACTATAAAACTGATGAAGATAAACTTTTTTCCACTAGCTCTTTCATTAAAAAGAAGAATTCCAAATAATGTGGTGGCCACTATGGAGGCACCGCCCCATATGGCATAAGCGACTCCAACTTCGATGGTCTGTACACTCATCGTAAGAAAATATAGACACGCGCCGATAAAAACAAACGAAGTAACACTAGGAAATAAACGCTGAAAGCCTGAGGATAATTTCACCGAAATATTGCCCATAGTCGCTAATACTAGGGAAAGGACCAAATAACCCATCGTTATACACTCCTTTCTTTTCTAGGTAAAGTTAATCCCATCATTCCTATTAGGATCAACGCCAGTCCGACAACTTTGGACACGGTCACCGATTCTTGAAATAAACCGATTCCTAATAACATAACAAGAAGCGTACCACCGCCCGACCATAAGGCGTTGATCATACCGATTTCATTGTCTTTTGTAATAAATATATACATAATAATAGCGAAAGTGTAGCAGACAACGACAACTAAGCTGGCCGTGAAATCTGTAAAGCCTTCGGAATATTTCATGGATGTTGCCCCTGCAACTTCGAACAAAATGGAAATCCCTAATAAAAGATAAGTTTTCATGATCTTCCCTCCTCGATTCTTTCTTCTATATTCAGCATAATAGATAATCAAGGAAGATCGGAACAATCCATTTGTCATAACATCATAACCTGAGGTTATAATGGAAGTACCACAATAATTAACAAAAAGGGGGGAGACCGCATGCTTCAGAAATTAAACGCCTTTATCGAAGTAGCTAAACAACAGAGTTTTACAAAAGCTGCTGAAACTTTATACATTTCTCAACCCGCACTGAGCAAACAGATGAGAAAATTGGAAGACGAACTGGGTTTCTCACTTTTCAATAGGGCTTCTTACGGGGTGGAGCTGACAGAGAAAGGAAGAGGAATAGCGGAGGAGCTGACCCCACTATTTGGGCGGATTCACCAAACCGTAAAACAATACCAATTTCACGAAGATAAAATCCGTTTTGGCTCGACACCCGTGCTTACCTCCTATTATTTGCCCACCTATTACGAAAAGCTGGCAAGAGGGAACCTTCATGTGACTGTAGTGAAAGATGATACGGAAGACCTTCTCCCATTACTAGAGGAAGGGGAAATTGATGCGGCAATTATACAGGACACACCTTCTTACCATGCGCTTCTATCTTCCTACTTGTTCACGGATTCTTTTATAGCCGCCATTCCTGTCTCTTCTCCATTGGCAGAAAAGCAGGAAGTCACTTTCAAGGAATGTTTGGAGGAAGCGCAAATTATCCCGACTAAAGGCCCTTTATCAGAGAAGATGCAGGCCGTTATGCGCGAGTATGAATTTACTGGTGAAGTTGTGGAAACCCAGTACCACGCAATCGCAGGATTGGTGGCACTTGGAATGGGCATCGCTTATCTTCCGGAGATGATGGTCCGACAAGTGGAATATCGTGGGGTTGTGTTTGTACCGATTCAAAACAATCCTTTTAAACGAGACATGTACCTTTACGCACGAACGCAAGAGAACCTTGATTACTTGAATGGTCTATTTACAGGGGGATAAGGGGACAGGTACCTTGCCCCGCCCACACTTCTTGGAATGTTCTTTGTACAGGGATGGGATCTCTTACCTTTTACTGTCACCAGAGGACCTAACAGCAAAAGAGCCGCTCAGTGACCTTTTCCTATTAAAAATTGAGAAAAAGGGCAGAGATGTGGCTCATCTCTGCCCTTTTGGCTATAAGTATAGATTGAAATGTAAGAAAGAGCGCTAATCAGTGACCTTTTGATGCCTTTGAACGCTTAAAAGGTCAGAGATCAGCGCTCTTTTTATCAGAGGAAGCACGGAACACCCTCATGCTGTCTCCTCGTCATGGAATAACCAAACGATATGTAACTGCTATCCATTATTTCTACTCCAGGTTCTTAATGAGTCGGATCGCCCAGTATAAAACAATCCACGGAAGAATATACTTCGTCACCCACTCCACCATACCAAACATAAAGATAATGACAGAATAAGGGTTCACTCCAAAATAGGGTGCCGTAACGTAGAGGACCACCACGGCTACCACAACTAACAAAATGTCTTTCCAAGAAAGATCACTTAGCTTCATAGAAATGTTATACACTCCCTTCTAAAAAATTTAACAGGGACGGGTTCACCGGCACTTCCAATCCTGTGCCAAGGGACCCGTCACCGTGGTACAAACACGTTATGTATGATTATATTTTTCCGCTACTTTACGCTCTGCTTTATGGACAATGTAAAAACAAAACTCTGCTACAAGAATTCCAAAGATAGAAACCAAGATATTGCTACCTATGTAAAAGGCTATCGCAGCTAACAAACCATCCATGAATAAAAGGAAACCTACTGTAACAAGAACGGACACTATCAAAATGTGGATAACGTTAAGCATTCTGAAATAGAGTCTTAACAGGATGCTTAACGAAAACACAACAACTTGAGGTAAAAGTAAATACACAAGAGTGAAAAGGCCAACTCCCACTCTTCCACCCCCTTATTTGATCTTTATAATAATCTTATTATTAGTTTAGCACATTGGACATGGGGACAGGTTCCTTGTCCCGCTTCTTCTTCGAGGCTAGGGGTTAGGCACCTCCCCACTTGAATAATTAGTTATGCAATACGGAGGATTATTGGAATATTTATGGTAAAATGAATTAAAAGTTCCTGCTATTTTTCACAACTAAGAGTTGCATTTTGACAATCTTGAAAACCCATAAGGGACATTACATCCGCACTGCGTTTTTGTCGTTGTGTCATCAATACAAACAGGAGGTGAATGCTATGGGTATCGTTATTGAAATTTTATTAAATCTGGGCGTAAATCTCCTTTCTTTCCTTTTCCCAAGTAAGGAAGAAAGAGAAGAAAAAAAGCTAAAGAAAGCGTACTACAAACGGTTGAAAGAGGAACAGGAAGAGGAGCAGAAACGAAAAGACTACTAGGGGATAGACCCTTGCCCCTCCTCCTGAGTTACACCACCCACTTTTTTAATATCTCTAAATTAACTTCCAAAAATGAAGCATTGTCTTCCACTCCTCTACGCTTACACCACCCAATACTATTAAAAGCGTCCGTAAATTGATAGAAAGGCAGCACCTTTTCTAAATCAATCAGCGGTCTCACGGACTTATAACCATCTTGATAAGCCTGGAATAAACGATCTTCACAACTCAAAAAATCTCGATGAAGTTTCGTGAAGTCGATTTCGGTGGAACCAAATCGCACGCTTTCAAAATCAATAACTCCTGACACAGTTTCTTCATCCACTATAATATTGCCCGGTCGAAAATCCATATGTACAAAGCTTGGCCCATATGGTGGTGGGAGCTCGTGCTTCATCTGTTCAAATTTCTTCAACGCTTTACTATATAAGGATTCATCAAGAACGTCACCAACATCCTCTGCAAAACTATAAAACTGCTTTTCGAGAAAAGTGGACAAGTTCGGAAATTCATTTTTAATTCCCTTCAATGACTTTTCAGGAATGTAACAGAGCACCCCCACAATTGACCTGAGGAAGCACTAGTTGCACCCGCCCCCTGCATCACACTCTCTGAATTGAAACCTTTCCCCATCAGTTTCGTACAATAGAAGAGTTGATTGGAGGGAAGTTGATTGAAACAAAAACTAGAAGCAATTGCAGAACGGACGAAAAGGAAGTTTGGACTTGAGGATTACACCCTGGAGCGCACACATCTTCACAGAGAAGTCGGAGCGTTTGAACAAACGCAATATGTATATAACATGGAATGGTTTCCAGAAGGCTCAGGGCCCGTTGAAGACGACTTGAATCCAGAAGGAACGGCATCCATCGATGTTGACTTACATACTGGAGAATTAAGAAGTCTGATTTTTGTAGGTGGTGTAAGTGAGGCAAAGACTCCAACATTGCATGATGAACAAGACGTCATCCATTGGGTGGAAAAGGAGACAGGACTCTCACACGGAGAGCATTTCTTTTTAAAAAGTAAACAGGATCGAACATACATGTTCTCCTCGGGAGTAAACGGAATTCCAACCGATCCATCCGGCATCATTTCAGTTGAGCTGAATGACAAAGACAAGCTCGTGTTCTTCACCATTCACGGCTATTTTCCAGAAGTGCATGACGTACAGGATGAATCTTTTTCTTTATCTCTAGAAGACATTCCTGATCGAATCACGGACCAATTGATGCTTGTAAACTTTCCTATAATGGAATCCAAACGTTTTGAATCGGTCTATGCATTAGAAGAGATCTACATAACGAACGACGGCAAAAAGACTCGTCCTTTTCTCCTGACAGATTCGGTTCATCTTGTTCCCATTGGCGAAAGGATGACCTATGAACCACGTGTAGATGAGCGTTTTCAAGAAGAAAAGATCGACTTAACTGATGAGGTGACCGTTGAACAGGCAGAAAAGCGTGAGCCCCATCCTGATCTGATTCCTATATCAGAAGAAATGGTTGAAAACACACGGGATGCAGTACACCGATTCTTACAAGTGGTGTACCCGGGTGATTCCGGTAACTGGACCTTACAATCTGTGGAACGCGAAAATGGCTATCTACTAGCACGAATTGAAATCGCGAAGAAAACGAATGACTTTTATAAGAGAAAGTTACATCTCTTCCTAAACGGGGACGGCACTAAAGTACTTACCTACGTTGAGAATGATATCTTCAGTGAAATGACAGCTGATTTCGAAGAAGCAGAAGCAGCAACCCTAACAAAACAAGAAGCCTTGAATCTCCTAAACGATAAAATCACGCTCACCCCTGTATACGTATTGGACCACACGAAAAAACAATATACGTTATACGGGAAGCTCGACTGTAAGTATGGAGTAGACGCACATAGCGGTGAAGTAAAACCGTTGTCTGAAGTTGGCGCGGGATGAGGGGACAGGTCCCTTGTCCCCCAACTTCTCACTTCAAAGAAAACGACACCAAGCTCTCTAACCTTTTACGTATCAACGGACGCCCTAAGCATCAACCTGATCAGTCTTTCCATAATCATTTACACACTATACAATAAACCTATTAATCCTAATGAAATCTCAAGGAGGTATGAACACATGGACGCCAACAAAATAACGAACTTCAAACAAGTCAAAGACGTTCACAACCCGAGCACTATCGTATTCTTCGATTTCGACGAGACGTACTACCCCCATGAACTTAACTCACACCGATACGATAAGCTCCGTGAATTAGAAAACTACTTATTGAATCAATCAGAAGAAGGAAAGCTTGTGTTTGGCTGGGTGACAGGGAGCAGCGTGGAATCCGTAATCGATAAAATGGAAACAGGAGGCCTATCATTACTTCCCCACTTTATAGCAAGTAGCTTAGGCACAGAGATCACTTACTTTCATGAAAACTCCTTCAATAAGCAAGATACGGAATGGAAGGGATTCTTAGATCAAACTACATTTTCATCTGCCCTAGTTGACCGTATTGTAAAAAGCCTAGAGGAAGAACACAGCATTTTCTTAAAAGCCCAAACGAATTTGGGCGATGCTCCCTATAAGAAAAACTTCTACTACCAAGAAGAGACTCCATCAGTCGATAAACTCAACCTTGATACGATCCGAAAAAACGCCTATCACAACGGTATCACTGTAAATATAAATAAGTGTAATCCTTTGGCAGGTGACCCCGAAGATAGCTATGATATTGACTTTATCCCTATTGGAACGGGTAAGGAAGAAATTGTGGCATTTATGCTTCGTAAATACCAAGTGAATAAAGCGAATGCATTTGCTTTCGGAGACAGCGGGAATGATCTACGCATGCTCCACGCGGTGGGGAACGGATTCTTAGTTGAAAACGCTACAGAAGAGGCCAAATCGAAGTATTCCAAACAATCGCTCGGCAGCTATTCAGAAGGCATCCTTCACACATTACGCTCGTTGAACTAAACCATAGGAACGGTCACTCATGGTTCGACGAGCCACTACCTCTTCCAATAAAATCAAATTTTTTTGATTAATACAATTGACTTTCCAATCTCTGCATGCAATACTTATATTAATCAAAATAATTTGATTAAGGAGATGGAGCCTCATGAAAGAACTGCCTATCATAGAAGTCAATGAAACTACAGACTTTGCCCCTTATGTTCAAAAGTTTAAAGCCTTAGCCGATGAACAGCGTTTAAAAATCATGAACATTCTCACCACTAACGGCAGATCATGTGTGTGTGATTTAGCTGAAGAAATGCAGTTACCACAATCGAAGCTCTCTTATCACTTGAAAATCCTTTGGAAAGCCAATGTAATCACAAAGGACACCGAGGGAACCTGGAGTTATTATGCAATAAATGAAAACGAAATAGACGCTTTGTTGTCCGAACAATTGTGTTGTTTATTTAAACCTAGTAAATAAGCGAATGATTACTAGGTTTTTAAATACTTAATAAATCAAATTTATTTGATTAAGGAGGAAGATCGTATGTTTTATGAATTTGAATACTATGTCTTAAAAAATCATCAGATGCAGCAAAAGAAACTTCAAAATGTCAGCCCGCCACGTAAAACTCGGAGCTATAATCCCTTCAACTCCATGAAGAACATATTTACATTCGGATCAAAACCATCACCTAAATGTTGCTCTGTTAAATGTTGTTAGGAGGGGAATGAAACATGATCATGGAAACCCTGAAGAGCTTTATTATGATTGGACTTGAATTAGTTGCCTTATTTGTGGGAGTTTCATTTTTAATGAATTACCTGCAAAAATATATTCCTTACGAAAAAATAGACCAATACTTTTCTGGCAGGAATAAGTTGCTAGGTTCTATATTTGCCGTTGTCTTTGCGTTTGTTACACCCTTTTGTTCCTGTTCCACTATACCGCTTGTTGTGAATATGCTTCAGAAGAAACTTAACTTTGGATTCGTTATGATCTTCCTTTTCGCCTCTCCTTTATTAGATCCAACGATCCTCACCGTAATGGGTGTCATTTTAGGATGGAAGGTCACGATTATTTATACGATCATTACCACTGTTTTCTCTATCCTCATTGGGTTGGCTATAGAATATATGAAATTTGATAAATACGTAAAGAATGTGGTGATGACAGGATTCTCCTTGCAAAATAAAATGGACTCTTCCTTTAAATCAGCCTGGAGAGAAACAGTCGGGTTAATGAAGACTGTATTCCCTTATCTTTTTATAGGAGCTCTGATCGGTTCTTTGATTCATGGAGTCGTGCCTACTGAAGTCGTGTCGAATGTATTTGGGGGAGATGCCTGGTGGCTCATTCCAATTGCATCCGTTATCGGTATCCCGCTATATATAAGGTTGTCTAGCATGATCCCTATTTCTCAAATCTTAGTGATGAAGGGCATGGCACTTGGTCCTGTAATGGCCATGTTAATTAGCTCAGCCGGAGCCAGCCTGCCAGAAGTTATCTTACTAAAGTCTATATTCAAGAAACCCTTAGTCATTACGTTTGTCGCATCCGTTATCCTAATGTCCACAGTCTCAGGATTTATTTTCTATATGATATAAGTACGTTCAATTAATCAAAAAAAGTTGATTAATTGAAAAAGGAGGTGATCCCATGAAAAAACTACTCCAAGCCCTAACAGGTAAAAACAAAAAGAAAGGTTCAGACTGCTGTAAAGTTGAAATTAAAGAAACTAAATAAACGGGATGAGGGGACAGGTACCTTGTCCCGCAATGTAAGGCTAACAGAAGTAAGTTCAAGAGAAGGGTTGATTTGAGAAGTCTTTCTATTATTAAACAAGAAAAGGGCCAGGATCTACCGCATCCCAGCCCTTCGTTTTATCACACACGATATTCAAAGATAAGCTCTCCATTCGGATCACGCCACGCTCATGTATGTATTCAAACCCCAAACTTTCATACAAGTACCGTGCCCCTCATGCCCATCCCCCATCATTTCACAAACATATCTCTTAAAATGGCCCCCTGTTCCGGACGCACCACGCCATATCGTCGCCCTTCCTCCTCACTCATGATCACAGCAAACACTGGCTTATCAGTAAACCAAATATCATATTCCACTAATCGCTCCGGCATATCTTCTTCTTGTTCATAGTAATACACCGCCCTCACATCGGCCTTTCTCACCATACTGGCATTTTTATCCTCCCATTGAATCTCTTTCATAACGTCACGAATGGTTTGGATCGAGTCGGCATCTGTAATCATATCTACACCTGCGTTGTCCTCCCCTGGAGTTACGTGTTGAACATCTACCCTCGTGAGCTCCCCGAACTCTCCAGAACAAGCTGTTGTCACGAACAATACAAAAAGAACAAGCAAAATGCGCTTATTCATATTCCATGCACCTCCAAAAATATAGACATTTCGACCGCAGAAAGGTTCAATCCAACAAAGGCGATGATTGAGCCATCTGCCTTGCTTTTTTTGTAAGTCGTTTACTGGATATTTGTGTTAAAATGTAACCATTATACATAAGACCATTGAAAAAAATAAGTAAAAACACAAAGGAGAAATCTAACGATGTACGGTAACCTGAACCTTGCAAGCCTCTTTCTAGGACTCCTTGCTTGGAGCCTTCCCATGATCAGCCTCATGCGTGACCATTCAAAAGCAACGAACAACTGGATGACGTTATCCCTCATAAGTCTTAGCGCTTGCGGAATTTCACTAGTCTGCCAGATTCTTCACACCTATTATAAGGTGACGGTTGGAGATTGGGCCGCTCTTATGGACACCATGTATGCCGTGGCTATTGTCTCTTCCATTCTACTTATTGTAACGATTCTACTAAATGCCATTACACTGAACGTGTATCGCAAAGCAAAAACATTCTAATATTCGATTGGGAGGAAAGTAATGAAGTTTTTAAAAAAGTGGCTCAGACTTGAGTTAATCGTCATTGTAGTCATTGGATTGGCAGCACTAGGGGGCCAGTATATGAACGCGTACTACGAGGACAAAGAAGAAATGGAAACGTTCCTAGATGAGTATTATAATCAGGTCCTCCTCACGTCTAGCTCTGCCTCTTATGTATTATCGAATACAGATGACCCTGAGCAGCTGGAGAAAGGGATAGATGAATTAGCCAAGAGGATCGATAAGCTCGATACCTTGCTCTCCACGGGTCACACCTACGTGGATGACCATATTTCAGTGAAAGGTTTCGCCGAATCTGTTGAGCTACAAGAGGTCGAGAACAGCACACCATCAGAATCACAACTAAACAACATCGAGAATTTGAAAAAAGCTATGGATCACATAGCCGGCGAACTACGTTCAGATGATCCGGCTCGTGACAACAAAACGGTTAGTGTAGAAACGTTTAATGACATTTTGTCTGAGGGTATCGATTACTTATTGTAAGCTCTAAGGAGTAAGAAACAAGGGCTCTGTAACCCTTTGAAGCAAGACGTTTATCCAGGTTACAGAGCCCTTCCTTTCTGGCTATCCCGCTCTTTTCTTGGCCAAATAAAATACGTAATTGCGATCAAAAGGTCAATCCCTAACGCAACGGTCCATATTCGTAGCACGTTCCCTAACGCTTCTGTTCTAGAAGCGTCGTCTATGAAGAAAATCATCCCCAATAAAAGGCCTGCACCAATCATGTAAGAGAAGACATGTCTCCCCCATCCTTTTAAATAATGAATGGAATGCTCATACCCAGTCCGCTTTGTTGGTTTTGACCCTTCTTTTGTTATATAGTATTGAAATCTCTTGTCCGCCCATTCGATCATACTTTTTCCAAAACCAATGGAAAGGCCTACATAAACGGCTGCAACAGCATGTGCCGTTGTGGCGGTCGCTCCTCGGTATAAATCGAACCCGGTCATGAGTAATAACAGTAAATCAATGACAGGTGTCAGGGCTAAAAGAAATAATCCCATCTTATCTTTCTTCAGCACATACCTTGTGAATAAACCTAAACCAATCACGACCCAAAATCCAATTTCACAAGACACGATCATCCAAGCAATAACGTTCAAAAAGCCACCCCCCAAATAGAACGAGAACGTTTTATACGATCTGCACTCTCCCACCGATAAACTACGCTAAGATCATCCACTGTATGACAACAAACCAGTTAATGCAAAACCATCGCCATCATGACAGCGGTCAGAACAGTAACTACAAAAGACCCGACAATCATCCATTGCGGTACGGCTTTGTTTCTCACTTTCGCTATAAATAATTCACTCCCATTAACAAGTAAAAATAAAAGCCACGCTGGAATGCCTAATGAATCAACCGTTATTTCTTTACCCATAACAACCATCAAAGGCACAAACAAGAGCCCATATATAATCGCCATGTTAAACCCGTTGCTCCTCGGACCTAAGACCCCATCCCTAGACTTGTTTACTTTAGGTGTAGCAGATGTTGACACCTTTCATCCCTCCCCTTTCAAATAAACTTAGGGGTAATGTAAGCACTTAACTACCGTAAGAGTCATGATCCCCCTCTTTGCCGTTCGCCTTTTTAGTTTGATTCTTTCTAAGTCTGTAATAGACCACCCAGAATAAAAAAACGATTCCAATACTATAAAAAGCTGCAGATTCCACCGGAAGAAAATAAATAAGTGACATAGCAGCTATTAAAAATGGAGGCATCAGCATCCAGTAAAGTTTGTTTTTTAAATGACTCACCCCAAGCCTCCCCCATTTATCTTAACTAGAATAATTTACCATTATTTTAACACACTCCTATTCAATATGGTGAATACGATATCTTTTTAAAAAAACGAACCTCCAATTAGTATGGAAATTCGCTTCTCTATGATTTCGGATTTCACCAAAGACGTTTATTTACGTTTTCTTATGTAGACCACGCAACTTGCCGTCTTCTTACATAAAATGTAAAACAGAATTTAGCTTTAAGAATGCCGATTTTATAGCCCCTGATCACTCTGCTCTTCTCTTATCAAGCGGGATTCTTCTCTTTTTATTTCCAATTCAATCTTCTTTTCCTCTATCTCTAACTCTTTCTTTTTTAGATCTGCTTCTAATTTCTTCACATACCCATAATAGATCAGTGCCAAGCCCGTCATAATGGTAATATAAAAAAACAAACTCATATGATTCCCTCCTCTAATGGGGACAGGCCCCTTGTCCAGCTGCCATTCAATTAACATGCTTCTTGATATACTTCAATCCTTCACGTCTACTTAATTTTGATAACGAATCGTTCCTATCCATAAAATCCTGCACCCATTCAGCATCTGTTTTCGAATATTCTCTCAAAATCCAGCCAATCGCCTTGTTGATAAAAAACTCATCAGAACCCGTATTTTCTCTAATGATATCCTCAAGTAATTGAAGGTCTGTCTTTTCCTTGTATTTCAACTGGAATAAGATCATCACCCGGCGCAACCATATATTCGTTGACCCTCTCCACTCTTTCCCCACCGTTTGCAAAAGGTGGGGATACTCCGCAAACAATCGAGAAGCATGCTTGCTGGCTATGTGGTCGACCGTGTCCCACCAGGATTTATGAACGGTCATGTATTCAATCAGCGCCGCATCCTCTTCTCTAATGCCGTATTTCTTTATACATTCATCCACTAGCCTCAAGGCTACCATTTGGTATTCCCGCTCATCTTTTGACCACAGAGTCTTTACCACAGGATGAATCTCATCTGGTGAAGGGAGTCCTTCTTGTTTGATATGCTCCTTCACAATCCTTTTCAATGGCTCGGCCTGGATGCCGTAGAATGGAAATTGGTTACGCATGTATTGGGCCATCTTTTGGGCTTTTTCTTCGTTCTGATTGTCTTGCATACGTTCTTGTAGTGGTTCGATTGAATACATTTTGTTCACCTCATTTACGTATTGGCTCAACGCCTCTTAGTTTCATTATAGCACCGATCTGAATCCTGTTAGACATGTCTGCACCAGCACCTGGACGGAAATCTCTCTGCACTGCACTCTATTCTTCTACCTATTGCAATATGGAAAAGCGCTATGAACCTAAGGAAGCACCAGAACCGTCCCCACGCTTCTCCAACCGCCCCATCTTCATCGCTACAATCCCCGTAACAACGAACACAAGAAACACACCAAGCACAACACCTCCCCAATTCATCCAACTCCAGAACGGATCCAAATAAACCGGCCCAATTCCACCGCCAATATAATAAGCAATCAAATAAAGCCCAGAAGCACTAGCCTTACTATATGTCGCTCTTCCACTCACCCAGGAACTAGCTGTGGAATGAGCGAAGAAGAATCCAAAGCAATTACACAATAGCCCGATTATAATCGTCCATGCCGAGGGAATGAGTGTAATTAGAAAACCGGTCATCATAATGCCTATCCCGATCTTAATGCATCCAGACTGGGAGTAGGTTTTCGCAGCGTGTCCTGATAGCTGTGAGCTAATCGTTCCTGCAATATACGTTAAGAACAAAATGCCCACAAGACTCGATGGCAAGGAGAACGGTTCATCCGTCAGTCGATAGGTCATGTAATTAAAGTGCCCGACAAACACTAGGAAGTGTAAGCCACCAATTAAATAGGCATAGCGCATCTCTTTATTTTGTATGTGTCCTTTATAATCCAACATCGCCTGTTTCCATCTGAATGGCTTTGGTTCGAAGTTCTGAGACGGACGTAAAAGGAATATAAAGAGAACAAAACAAAGAACACTAATGGCACTCATGATCATAAAAGCGAAATGCCACCCCTGAAAGTCCGTCAGAACACCACTTAAGACACGACCGAACATCCCTCCAATTGTGTTTCCACCAATAAACACACCGACTGCTAGCGGAAGGGCGTGCTGCGAGTACTCTTCTCCAATGTAGGCAAGGGCTAAAGAAGGCAACCCAGCCAAAAATACTCCCTGCAAAACTCGCATAGCCAGGAAAAAGCTGAACGTAGTTGAGAACGATGCAAGAATCGTCGCAAGCGCACCAAGCCCCATCGCCACAATCATAACCCCTCTTCGACCAAGACTATCAGAAGCTGGTCCGTAAAAAATCAGGGATACCCCGATTGCCAGGATGACGAGCGACAAAGACATGCTCGCAGTCAGCGGAGATACACCGAACTCATCTGACAGAACTGGTAAGATCGGCTGTGTAAAATAGACGTTAGCAAAGACAAACAAGGACCCTATGCTTAAAGCGAGTGTATTCCTCCAGAATTCTTTCGTACTGGCTTCAATCATTCAATCCCTCCTCTCCATAGAAAATAGGAGATGTTGCACATCTCCTATTAGCGTAATCCATATAATAAATCTGGCAACCATAGGCTAATTGCAGGTACGTATGTGACAAGAATCAAGCCGATCACCACAGCGATTAGCCAAGGTAAAGCTGAACGGGTCACATCAATAAGCGGCATTTTCGTAATGCCACTTGCGACATATAAATTCAGTCCAACCGGTGGCGTGATCATACCTACTTCCATGTTCACGACCATAATGATACCGAAGTGAATAGGATCGATACCAACGCTCATCGCAACCGGGAATAGAATCGGTGCAAGAATGGTAATAATCGCAGTCGGTTCCATAAACTGTCCCGCGATAAAGAGCAGAATATTTACAATTAATAAGAAGACAATCGGTCCGACATTCCATCCTGTAATAATCTCTGCTATGGAGTGTGGAATGCGCTCAAGCGTCAGTATGTGCGCAAATGTTTTGGCCATCGCAATGATAAAGAACAGCATCGCTGTCGTCTTCGCTGATTCTTTTAAAATATTTGGGAAGTCCTTCACTTTTAAATCACGGTGAATCAACAAGCCAACAACAACGCCTAGCACAACCGCTACTGCTGCCGATTCCGTTGGAGTAAAGATTCCCGAATAAATGCCTCCTATAACCACAATCGGTAACGACAGACTCCAAAACGCTTCTTTCAGCGCGCCTCCACGCTCTTTCCAGCTTGCTTTCTCCGCTTTAGCGTAATTTTTCTTCCTGGCAATAAGGAAGCTTACCAAAGATAAAAGGAACATAAGCATAATTCCAGGAATGACCCCAGCGAGAAACAAACGCCCGACTGATTGTTCTACGGTTACAGCGTACACGATCATCGGGATACTAGGAGGGATCAGAATCCCCAGGGAACCCGCTGTTGAGACCGATCCTACCGCGTAAGATTTGTCGTAGCCGTGTTTAACCATGGCAGGAATCATAATACCTCCAATGGCTACAACCGTTGCTGGAGAAGAGCCTGAGATAGCAGCGAACAACGTACAAGATACGATACTCGCAACGGAAAGCCCTCCTGGAATGTGACCGACCATCACATTAGTTAAATGAATGAGCCGCTTCGCCACCCCTCCTGATGTAAAGATATTCCCTGCAAGGACGAAGAAGGGAATGGCCATAAGAGGGAAATGATTAAGGCCTGAGAAGACCTTGCCAGCTAAGTCTGGCAATGGGTCGGTCGTGAAGTAGTAGATCGATAGGAACGAAGCAAATCCAAGCGCAATCGCAATCGGTGTTCCTAGTAGTAAGAGTAGAAATAAGAGTGAGAAGAGAGCTAGAGCCATGTTGCTCGTTTGAATAGAATAAATCATCCCTACAACTAAAACTCCAATCAAAAGAAGGGAAAAAACCTTTTTAGGTACGCTTCTCTTAGGCTCCGGGGGATTCGTTACATTTGGTGTTGTCTGTTCAGCATGGGCATTCATTCCGTCGTCCCTCCTTCTGTTTGAAAGATTTTTTCTTTATCCGTTCGAATGATTTGAACCATTTCATTGATAAAGTGAAGAGCCATTAACGCGAAGGAAAGGGGGACCATCAATAATGGAATGTAGAGAGGAATTTCTAATTCTGGTGTCACCTGTCCAAACGCTTGCATATTCAGAACATGCTCGATTCCAAGCATTGTAATAATTACCGTAAAGGCAATGCTGACAACCGTTGTGCCAATCACAATCGCTTTTTGCACCGCTGGCGAGAATTGCTTTACAAGGAGATCAACCCCGAGATGGACCTTCTCCCGCACCCCAATAGCTGCACCAATGAGGCCGGCATAAATTAATAGATACACAACAAGTTCATGGGTAAATCCTAAGCTTTCTCCAAAGAATTTCCGAAGAACCACTTCAACAAATGATAGTAAAACCGCAATCGACATCGCCACGGCAACGGTGACTTCTTCTAAACGATGTAACCAAACTTTAAGCGCCTGCATACACTCACCTTCCTTAGTTTCAAAGAGGAGGGCGAGTCAGATCGCCCTCACTTTGATTATTCTCGCAGATCTTTCACGGCATCAATTAAGTCACTGCCCACTTCATCTTCAAACTGTTCATAAACCGGGTTCATCGCTTCGATCCATGCTTGCTTCTCTTCGTCCGTTAGCTCATGAATCTCTTTAAGCGTGTCGTCTTCTTTGATCTTTTCTAAGTTCTCATCATTTAAACGCTGACCATTTTCACGAACCCACTTCGTTGTTTCATCAAGCGCTTTTTTCATGTTTTTGCGAACATCCTCCGGCAGTCCGTTCCAGAACTCATCATTTGTAATAACTGCATAGCCAAGGTAGCCGTGGTTACTGATCGTCATGTAATCTTGCACTTCGTGGAATTTCTTAGAGTATATGTTTGATAGAGTATTCTCCTGTCCGTTGATAACCCCTTGTTCTAGAGCACTGTACACCTCTGAGAACGGCATTGGCGTTGGGTTCGCTTCAACGGCATCAAATTGAGCTTCTAGCACTTTACTCGACATCACGCGGAATTTCTCTCCTTCGAAATCTTCCGGTTTGATTAAAGGATGAGAATCAAGCGTCATCTGCTTGAAGCCGTTATCCCACATGGACAAACCTAGTAATTCCTCTTCTTTCAGCATCGAGAAAAGCTTGCCACCGATCTCTTCACTTTCCATCGCTTCTTGAACGGCTTTCGTGTCAGGGAAAGCAAATGGGAAGTCAAAGATTTGCCACTCTGGGAAAAGCTTTGATACTTTCGAAGTCGCTGGTGCAGCGAGCTGTACATTGTTTTGCTGAATAGCTGATAGTACTTCATCGTCTGTGTACAACTGGGAGTTTGGGAACACTTGAACATCGACTTTTCCGTCCGTATATTCTTCAGCCAGCTTTTCAAACTTTTGCGCCGCCTGTCCTTTTGGTGTATTCTCCGCCACTACGTGGGAGAACTTCACGACAATCTTATCTTCACCTGAGCCTTCTCCTCCTTCATCACTTGATCCTGATGAACGAGCTCCACAAGCAGCCAACACCCCTACAAGCAATACCATCGTCATGATCCATACGAGCTTTCGTTTCATAAATAAAATCCTCCTTATTGAATGAGTTCTCTTTGTTGAATTCATGATAGCGCTTTCAATAAGAAATAAAAATATTCTGATTATAATGTGCGTTTTGTTCTTTTTGTTCACAAGCCTCTCATAGCTCTGAAAATTCCTTTTAACACTAGCAAGTGCAGTCATTACAGATCATTCCATAAAAAAAGCACCCCGAATTGGGCTGCTGATCTTACCTTTCATGTTTTCATCTGCAAAACTTCCTTTGTGAACAAAATGACCAAAATCATTACTTTCGTACATAACGATTCATCGGACGACCAACACTGCCATATTGCACAGACAAATCAATCTTACCGACTTCTTTTAAATACTCTAAATACCGCCTTGCCGTCACTCTGGCAATGCCTACCTCAACGGCCACCTCTTCAGCAGATTTAGGTTCCTGCTCTTGTTCCATCAACTTCTGAACTTGAGTAAGCGTTTGTTGGTTTAATCCTTTAGGTAAATCATGCCTCGTATCAAGCCCCTCATTATGCGAAGAAGATTGATAGAGAAGTTGATCGACATGATGCTGGGCTAATGGATCTGAGCCCTCTAACTGTCGGCGATGTTTCTTATACTGTTCTAAGGCATGCTTCATGCGCTCAAATTTAAATGGTTTTATGATGTAATCAACCGCTCCATGCTGCAAGATCGTGCGAATGGTTTGCTTATCTGTTGCTGCCGTCACGGCAATAATATCAACGCTTAACCCTTCCTGACGAATATACCGAAGCACTTCAAGCCCATCTTCTCCAGGCATATAGACATCTAAAATGACAAGGTCAGGCATTTGCTCTTTAATCTTCTCTTTGCCTTCCACTCCATTTGATACCATGTCCATTACATGAAAGCCGTCCACACTATTAATAAACTGTTTATTGACCTCTTGCACCATCGGATCATCCTCAAGGAGCAGTACCTGTAGTTGATTCTCCATTCTTTCCCCCACCTTTCTTCAATTGTGCAGCTTGCATGGGAACGGTTAGGATGAAACTCGTTCCTTCTCCTGGCCACGAATCGACTTCAATTTCCCCTTCTGCTTTCTCTACAAGTGATTGGATTAAATGAAGCCCCATACCATGACCACGTTCACCTTTTGTCGTATACGTATCTTTAAAAATGTCCCATTTATTGTCCGCCTGAATACCCTCCCCGTTATCTTCCACGATTATGGTACAGGTCTCATCGGTTTGTTCAATGCTGATCCAAATACGCTTCGATTCATGATCAGATCTCTCTAACGCCGCGAAAGCATTCTCGACTAAGTTCCCAACGATTAACACTAAATCATGGTGATCCAACTGATCCGGGAACTGCTTCAAACGACTATCTTGAGAAATCACGACCTGAACACCCAACTCCTTCCCCCTGCTTACTTTACTCAGAAGCAATCCTATGAGGCTATCATCATGAAACCGACTCCGTAAAAATTGAGTAAGCTCTTCATGCTCTTCTGTAACTTGGAAGACATAGCTGAGGGCCTGGTCTTTCTGATCCAGCTGAATGAGCCCGGCAATGGTATGTAGCTTGTTCATATGTTCATGGTTCTGCACACGAAGCGCCTCAACGAACGCTTTGACCCCCGTTAGCTCCTCAGCTAAATGCTTCACTTCGGTACGATCTTGGAAAATCGCGACCGCTCCCGCTTTCTCCGAGTTCGACTTAATCGGGATACGCGTACTCATAATATTCGTTCCCCTCACCCGAATCTCTTGATTGTAGACAGGAGCATCTTGATAGAGAATCTCCGGAAGTCTCGTATCTGGAATGACCCCGCGAATCGCTTCCCCAATCACATCCCCTTGTACCCCGAGCATTTCTTTCGCCTTTTGGTTAAAAACGGTGATCCGTTCGTGTTGATCAATCGCGATAATGCCTTCGTGCATCGCATGAAACGTGGCCGTTCGTTCTTTTAAGATCCGGACGATTTCATAGGGTTCGAGATTGTACATTTGTTCTTTAATATGAGTAGCCAGAAGAGAAGACCCAAGAGCCCCGAAGAGAAGCGTTAAGACCGCAATAATAATCATTTCTTGCCTAACCGTCGCGAGCATTTCCATAAAGCTTGGCATGATACTCGCAGCAATGACCACTCCGATTTGCTCATGATTGGCATTCAAGATCGGGACAAATGCTCGAACAGCAACCCCCACTTCCCCTTCAGCAAGAGATGTATACGTATGCTCAGCAAAAGCTGGTCCCTCATCCTCACCAGTTGAAGTGGTACCAAGCTTTGATTGGATCGGGTGTGAATAGCGTACACGATCCATGTTCAGTACCGTTATGTAATCCGCATTGTTAATGATGCGAATCTTCTCCACGATCTGGTTGATCTTCGTCCACCCTTCTTCCTCTGTAATCATTTGCTCAACCTCTGGTACCTGAGCGACTGTTCGGGCTGTAATCATCATTCGCTTACGCAGTTCTTCTTCTGTTCCATTTTCAACGTTTCCAATGATGACTACGCCCCCAATTAAGAGGGAGACCATCACAATGAAGAATGATAGAATCGTAATCTTGATCTTTATAGGAAGTGCGTTCATCTTCATTAAAGAAAACCCTTTCATTTTCAATTACTTGTATTGTAGCACGCGAAGAAAACTATGTTACACTATTTTCAGACTTTTCTAATTCCAAGGAGATGGATTCGGTGAAAACGTTGCAATGGACCATCATCATCAGCATGGTAATCGGAATCATCGTGTATTCCTTTTATAGCTTTCAAGTAGACGGAGAACAAGTACAATCAGACGATGAGCAAGAAGGTCTAGAAGATCAAGTCGTTATTAAATTTAGTCACGTCGTCGCAGAGAACACGCCAAAAGGCTTGGCCGCACAGCGCTTCGCCTCCCTCGTTCAGCAGAAAACGGATAATCGAGTGAAAGTAGAAGTGTACCCTAACGGAAGTCTGTACCGGGACGAAGCAGAACTAGAAGCCCTCCAACAAGGCTCGATTCAAATGATCGCACCCGCTAGTACAAAGTTATCAGAACAGTTCCCACCCTTGGCCTTACTAGACTTGCCCTTTGCCTTCTCTTCGCATGAGCACGTGCAAGAAGCGTTAGAAGGTTCGATTGGAGAAGAACTGAAACAACGGGCTCAGAATGACCAAATGCTAAGCCTGTCCATATGGAACAACGGCTTCAAACAAATGACCTCCAATCAAGGTCCATTAATAGAACCAGAAGATTTCAAAGGAGAACGATTTCGCGTCATGCCAGGCGACGTCATCAAGAGTCAATTCCAAGCCCTTGGCGCTCAACCAGAAACCGCCTCCTTCAATGTAACGTATCAAAAGCTCGCCTCCGGAGAACTAACCGGCCAGGAAAATACGCTCTCAAACATCTACTCAAAGCGCTTCTATGAAGTCCAGTCCCACCTGACCCTAAGCAACCACGGCCTGTTAAGCTATGTCGTCCTCATGAACAAAGACTTCTGGGAAGAACTATCAAGCGAGATCCAGCAAGTCATTCAGGAAGCAATGGATGAAGCCACACAGTGGAACTACGACAACGCCATTACTCTGAATGAAAAAGCGAAGGAACATATTCAGGATCAATCGGATATTGAGGTTCATCGTCTTACTGAGGAAGAGAGGGAGCTTTGGGAGAGTGAGGTTGAGGTGGTTTATGAGCAGTTTAGGAGTGAGATTGGTGGGGAGTTGATTGAGATGTTAGCGGGGTTGAGGGAAGAAAATTGAGTTTATAGAAGCCCTGGAGGATGAATCCTTCAGGGCTTTCTACTATTAAGGCTGTTTTCTTCTTTATAGGAGAAAGACCAGATTTGAAGTTTTATAAAAATAAGGTAAAATTAACTAATATTTAGAAAAAAGATTGGAGCTTTAAACATGTCTATCGTCTCGTATTCCAAGTTCAATATTTTCAAAGACAACATACAATCACTATCTACGCCGTTAACAAAAGAACAACTTATCCACCCTGATACTTTCTTCCTTAAAGAAAGCGAAAATCAGAAAATTAGAGTGTATTACGCTCCTTTTGAACACCTCAACAAAAACGCTAAAGTTGTTATTGTTGGCATAACACCCGGTTTCTCCCAAATGCAAAAAACGTATGAAACCGTTCGATCTTTTAAAGGTGAAGAAGCCACTGAAGAAGAGATTTTACAAGAAGTCAAAAACCAATCAAGTTTCCAAGGACCGATGAGAAAAAACCTAGTACGACTTCTGGATAAACTTAACCTACATACTAAACTAGGTTTAGACACCACAAATCAGTTGTTCGATGAACATAGTCACTTGGTTCATACAACCTCCGTCCTTCCTTATCCCGTTTTCTATTGGAGCAAGGGGGGCTGGTCTAACTTCAGCAGCCAATCAGACGTGATCAAAAATCATTTTCTTTATGAAGAGGTAATCAACCATCTACCAAAGGAAATCAATGAAATGGACAATCCCTTGATCATCCCATTAGGAAAGCCAGCAAATAAAGCCGTAACGTACCTCGCCGATAACGGATACATCAAGAATCAATCCATTCTAAAGCGTTTCCCTCACACATCAGGGGCGAATCAAAGATATATGATTCCAGCATTTGAAGAAAACTACGAGGATATGATGAAGACAATTGAGGAGCATTTTAGTTCTAAATAGACTCAAAGAAGGGCTGGGATGCACAACGATCAACACATGTATCCCACACCCTTTATAGAAAGGTGGATTCTGGTTGAACGAAAAATATTTTGGTTTGACTCTTCTTTCTTTTATAGTCATTTTTTCACTAGGCACAATGGTAGTAGAAATATTAGAAGGTACAAAAATTACGACGTCAGAATACGTTGGATTAACCGACGACTCTGGCTTGATTATTTTCTTTGCTTTCTATTGGTTCATTGCATACTTTCTATTCTGCTTAGTTGGGTTCCTAGTCAATCGATACCTTCATTCGTTTATTATTAAAATAGTTTTGTTCGTAGCATTATCCTTAAGCATGGCACATTGGTTTTTCAACCATTTGTATGGTTACGGGGATTACATAACTGAATACAACCTTAACATTGGGACGTTTTATATTATTTTCTTTTTGTGTGGTTTAGTTTATTCATTTTTAGAACATGTAATCTACCTTATACAAACTAGAAATAGGCTACAACTTTAATTAAAGTTGTAGCCTATAAATTAAGAAAGGGATCTTGAACTCTTCAACGCAACTCGTGACGAAGAGATGCATGTACTATTCTTCTTGATCAGGTAAGAAATTCACAACATGATTCATGGAATCGTAGTCGTATTCTACCTCCCAATCACTAATAGATAGCTTTCCATATTTCGTTAAATATTTTTGGACCTCTCTAGGGCTATAGCCACTCTTTGGCTCAATGATGTGAGTGACCGTAGACACAGCCTCAAAGAAACGATTCATATCCACCTTCTCATAATCATCCCCATGAATGGAAATACCTTTCAATCCATTTACCTCTTCATCAAATGCACGTAGTATGTCATAGGAAACAAAGACCCATTCCGAGACCCTATACGTATAGTCATAGTCTTTATAGTAATCTTGAACTTCTTCAAATTGTTGATCAGGTATCGTTAGGATAAACTGATTCTTAGCCGCTTCACTCTTAAATAATTGACCAAATTCATATGTATTAATGCCATCTGATCGATTAACCGAAACAGCAGGTTCTTCATTAGAATCACTAACCTCTTCTTCTAGCGGAACCTCTTTTTGATCTGATGATGTTTTGGCATCTGAATGGTTTAAGAATAGAACCGTTCCTAGTGCAATTAATACAGAAAATGCGAGTGTCGATAATGCAGATAACCCTAATAATTGTTTCTTTGTCATAATCTTATGTAAGTTGTATAACCTACGCCTACCCCCTTTAGAAATAATGTCTATCTATTATTTCGGGCAAAAACGCAAGAAATGAACTCATTCTTAATTATTTTTATGTATAACTAAGAAATAAATTACTGCCAATCCTCTATCTTATTAAGGTAACGCTCTATCTCGTTTATTTCAATAATGTAACATTTCTCTCGGTGCTTAGGTAATTGTTTAATTAACTTATGCACACTTATTAACCTAACATTAGATTGAATGACCTCATCAGATATTTCTCCTCTCTTTCCTCTCATATATATAATAGTTAGGTATCTGCAATGCTCTTTATATCGGTCAATGGTTTTAGAGGCGTAAACAGTCCACTGGCTTAACTTGGCGTCCATCCATACATTGTTATTCAACGTGTAATCAGGATTGTATGTTTTATGATTGTATTTCTCATATGAGATCCCAATTTCTACTAACAATTTATCCAATAGATCTTCAAAGAGACGCCCACAATAAGAAGCATCTCTTGAATCTTCGCGTATGCTCTCATAATCAATACCAGCTGCTTCAATGGCATCTCCCCATGAACCAAATCGGTTCATCGCACCATCATACAGAGACTGGTTATAACTTTGTAAGTGAGATTTATTCATGGGAACTCTTTGTTCATACAGTCTTTTTATTTCTTCAATAACCGCTTCTCTCGTCCACTTCATTTGAACTTCTCTTTGTCTGATCAACCATAATTGCTCTGCTTCTTTTAGTTCTTCTTCGTAACTATACCCAGCAGCCTCAATGGCCTTTTTTATACTTCCGAAGCGATTGTAACAAGCATCCTCTAGTGACCTTTTATGTTCATTAATTGTTTTTTTAGATAAGGGCAGCCCTTTTTCCTTGATCTCCATTAATTTTCCTAGAACATATGCTTTTGTATATAAAGTCGAGTTTTCTGTTGTTTCCTGCCTCTTTAATTCCTTAATTTCTGAATAATCGACACCTACCATATCTAAAGCGCTCCCCCAAGAACCTAGATATTCTACACATGCTCTATATAATTGCCTATGATTATCTATTATATAGGAAGCGTTCAGTGGCTCTCCCTTTTCTATTAGTGCTAGTATTTCTTTCTTAATCGATTCATCCGTCCACCTTCGTCTGGATGTTTCTTTTTTAATTTCAGCATAATCAATCCCTGCAGCGATCATAGCCTCATCTATTGAATTATAATGCTTATATAACATTGATAATAATGCATTATGGTTCTCGTAAAGAAATGAGTAGGTGAGATACGGGTTTTCTCTATGTAATTGTTGCAGAGATTGTGTAGCTTCCCTTTTTTGTTTCTTGAGATACTCTGGACTATTATAATATTTTTGGCGGCCTGCAGAGATTTTCTGAGATCCCTCTCTTTTACCTCTCTGCTTAACCTCTTCATAATCAAAGCCAGCAGAAGTTATTGCTGTCTCCCAACTTCCGAAGTATCGTTTTCCGGCTTTCAAAAGGGCCAGGTTTACTTCAGTTACATTCCTCACATACAATCCTTCACCTGATGCATCTAGCTTCTTGATTTCTTCTATAACTTTTTCTGGCGTCCACTTGATTCTTTTAGAGCCCATCTTCTTCCCACCTTTTCTCCTAGTTCTCTAAGCTGCAACTTAAAAGCCGTTTTATATTCGATTAATATAAAACGGCTTTGAGTTTCTTTTATCTATTCTATTTTTTCTAGTCCATAAGACTTGAATAAACTATCTATTTAACAACTAATAAAAGTATCGTACAAGATCATGCCCTTAAAAGCAACGCCTTAAACTCTCCATTTTTTTCTTCCTCAAGAGTCAAAAACGGAATCCACTCTAGCTGATATTCCTCACCTAAGGACAAAACTTCTTCTCTTGCTACCATTGTTCCCTGAGAAGCCTCCACCTTCCAAGCAAGATCGCCTGTTAGACTTCTCCCTCCATGTATACGAAAATCAGAATCAACCGTATCCGTATTCACTGGTTTCTCCCAATATAATTTATCGTTCGTGATTAATAGCGCATAGGCACGCACGTCACGGTAATCTTTCATTATATTCTCTAACTTGCTGAGGTCACGCAGGTAATCGTACCTCCCTTGATCCTGCGCTCCCTGGTGCTTTAAATCAATATGTATATCATTATAAAGAGTGTTTAGCTTCGCAGTTTTATATCGGAGTTCAATCGCTAAGACGTCTAGGCCTTTTTCCGCCCACAGATCCACCTTTTCATTTCCTACCTGCTTATTCATTTCTACAGAGTATCCGATCGATTCTAAGTGCGCAGCCAATTTACTCGCAAGATCCTGTTGGGAGGTTGGGACCTGTTCTAAATGGGTGAACGAGTTTAACCACTCTTTTTCATCTTTGGATACCTTCTGAATCATATATTGAAAATCTCCACTACGGTTAGGGAATTGACTATAGGAATGCCAGTTCATCATATAATTCCCCTTTAGTGAAAGGGCTTCTTCTCTTCCCTTCATCGTCCCTTTCCCAGTTTGCTCACCCCAGCTCAATGTTCCATCTATCTCTTTTCCTTCATGAATTCTAAACTTACGATCAATAGCATCTACATTCTCATTAATAGAATAATAGGATGAGTCATTGGTAAGGAAGATAAGAAATCCTTCATCTACCACACCTTCCGCCACCATTTTCTCCAACCGCACTAGATCTTTTAACACGTCATACCTTCCCGTATCTTGTGCCCCTTGCGTAATGAGAGAGAATTCTTCCTCTTCTAGCATGTGGTCAAACTGTTTTGTTTTGTACTTTAGTTCAATCGCGTACTTATACCCATCGATAACAGCCAATATATCTAAGTACACTTTAGTGCCCACTCCGTGTACCTTCATTTCTAAACGAATCTTAGCATCAGGATAGCTCTCTTTAATTTCCCAGGCTAACGCATGCTGGAAATCTGCTTCGTTGTGAAATAGAGGTCGTTTTTGGGACAGTTCTTCAATGATATGTTCTATGTTCATGATATCCCCCTATAGATAAATATTACCAGTGCCTATTATACATCATTCCATATAACTAGTCTTTTGGTAATTCCCTCTCTACTTGTAGAATGTTTGAAGATGTAAAGTGAGGTTGAATTGAGCAAAAAAATTAGCCTGCTCACCATCAGGTAAGCAGACTAACATCTTGCATTATGAGTTTTTTTATTTATTGCGCTTCCATGCCATCCTCTTCACGGATACGTTCTAATCGAGCCTGCACATCTTCCTCACTAAGCCCATGCTCTTCCACATAACGATTACGCGGATGTGTACGGCACTCATGACTACAGCTGCGCATATATTTGTGTTCATTCTCTTCTGTCATAATCATACGACGGTCACAATCAGGGTTCCCACAGTTGGCAAAGTGTTCAGCTGGTTCGCCTGTGAAGTAATCCTCACCAACAATGGTATGCTCTACCTGGTTAACCGGTACCGTCAGACGATCGTCAAACACAAACATTTGACCATCCCATAACTGTCCTTTTACTTCAGGATCTTTTCCGTAGGTAGCAATACCGCCTTTCAGCTGTGCTACTTCAAATCCTTCTTTCATCATCCAGCCAGAAAACTTCTCACAGCGGATTCCGCCTGTGCAGTACATCATAACTTTCTTTCCTTCAAACATTTCTTGGTTATCTCGAACCCAATCCGGCAGGTCCTTGAACGTCTCTACATCAGGACGAACCGCTCCACGGAAGTGTCCGAGGTCATATTCATAATCATTGCGTGCGTCAAGAACGATCGTGTCCTCGCGCTGCATTTGTTCCATCCAGTCTTTCGGCTCTAAGTGCTCGCCTGTAATTTCATTTGGATTATGGTTATCTTCTAAACGAAGCGTCACAAGCTCCGGACGATGGCGCACATGCATCTTCTGAAATGCATGATCGTCTGCTGCGTCTATCTTAAATGGCATCTCCGCAAAACGCTCATCCGCATGCATCGCATCCATATACGCTTGAGTCGCCTCAACCGTTCCAGAAACGGTACCATTAATCCCTTCTTCTGCTACGAGAATACGACCTTTTAAGCCTAGCTCGTTACAGAACTTTAAATGATCCTTTGCAAATTGCTCTGGATCGTCGATTGTGACGTACTGGTAATACAGTAGTACACGGTAATTTTGGTTTTCCATATTCATTTCCACCTCTTCTTTATATTTCCCAGATATAAAAAATAAGGCATTGATGTAGCTATAAGAGCTACATTCACTTACCATCATTTATTACAACATATAATTGTAATGGGGATGGGGGTAGGAAATCAAGGCTATTCTTTCTTCCATTTTCGTTCAAAGTAGTACTTCAAACGGTATTCGCATATCTCTTCCGTCATCTTTTTCAAGAGTGCTCGATCTTCAAGAGGAATTTCAAAATTAAGAGAAAACACATTATCTTCGTACTTAAGAAGCCCTTTACTACTCCCGCTCCACTTCGTGAGAGGCATAGTACTAATGAGATTTGCTACTCTTTCTTTGTCATACTCTATGAGTGCCTTCGTATTTTTACTTGTAAAATCAATATTTTTCCTATAAGGCTTTTCTGTTAAATAGGAATGGAAGTAAGGAGCAATCTCCTCTGGTGTAACAGGCTGCGCCCATTCCACTTCACCTCTATCCAACATGTACTTCAGAACAACCATCTTATAACTCTTTGTCATAGGTGTTCGTTCTACTTCTTCTATCCAGTCCTTGTAAGTCTCATAAATCATTCGTTCTTCTATAGTTAGTTCATCAATAGAGCTAAGGAAGCCAGCATAACTTTTCCATATCTGCTTAAATTCCTTAACGGCTACAGTTCCGTTAAGATGCATTTCCCAATAGGTGGGGCGTCTGCCGAGCTGCTCTTTGACTTGTTTATAAGCAACCTTCACGCGCTCTTTCCTCGGACTCCGCTTCCTCAGAAGTTCTTCCAGCAGTTGTACAGCCTTCACGTCGAGGTTGATTTCACAATCAGCTGGAGTAATAGGCTGAACCTGCCCCTTGTTCCCCACCCCTTCATCTGTACCAAGAAGTTTCAGTTTAACATCTGCATTTCGGTAATTCCCGATTAGGTCAATAACCGTACAGTGGGATTTCTCTACATGCTTACGCAACCCACGACCTATTTGTTGTGTAAAGACCACAAGAGATTCCGTTGGCCTTGCGAATAAAAGTGTATCAACTGAAGGAATATCCACTCCTTCATTAAATAAGTCGACAGTAAAGATCACATCAATTTCTTTTCTATCAAGCTTCTCAATCGCTTCTTTACGAGAGATCCCTTCCGTTTTGGAATGGAGACTAATTGTCTGATAGCCATTGTGATTAAAGTATTGCGATAAGAAATTTGCTTGTTTAATAGATGAACAAAAGCCGATTGTCCTTGTTTGTTTATGCTTCTCCCAGTTACTCAGGATATTATAAGCCGTATGTTCTTGAAGCTGGGCTTCTGCCAGTTCCTCTTCATCATAGCGGCCCCCAAGCCATGTGATCTGTGAATAATCAATATCATCATAGACACCGTAGTAATGAAAAGGAGACAACCATCCTCTTTGAATCGCTTGAATAAAGTTCATTTCATAAGCTACGTTCCCATCACAAAGGGCAAAGATATCCTGACCATCAGTACGTTCAGGCGTTGCGGTTATTCCCATGAGGAATTTAGGAGAAAAATAGTCTAACACCTTCTGGTAAGATCGGCTTGAAGCATGATGGAACTCATCAACAATAATGAGATCAAAATCACCTGGATCAAATCTTTGCAAATGGTCCTGAATGCTTAATGTAAAGATCGATGCAAAAATCATATCCGCCTCTTCACTTTTCTCTTTCCCGTTGTAGATCCCACCAAGCTTTCCTTCATTTACATGTTCGAATGAAGCTTTTGCCTGATGCAGAATCTCTTCTCGGTGAGCAACGAAAAGGATTCGGTTAAAATGTTCAGCAAAAAAAGCAGCCAAATATGTTTTTCCTAACCCAGTCGCCATCACAACCATCGCTTTGTCATACCCTTCTTCATAAGTCGTCAGTAATGATTCAAGGGCTTCAGGCTGAGCAAACCTTGGACTGGGTTTTTCATTCTTGGTTATGTAGGGTTCTGGTGGGTCGTTTATTTCTTCTGGAAGAGCATCTGGACCAAGCGTAAGTTCCACCTCTTCTTTCTCCGACCATTTCTGGGCAAGATCAGGGTACTTCTGCCTAAATGTAGCATGTTGCTCCCTGTAGTTTTTAAGCGTCTCGGAGTTTACTTTGATTGTATTCTCTGCATAGAAAAGATGTATATACTGCTCCAGGGCGTCTTTATACACCTCATCTGAAACTTCATTTGGTATGGAAACATTCCACTCAACCCCTGAAGTTAGAGCAGATTTAGATAAATTAGAAGATCCCACGATTAAAGAACCTTGATCATTACCATTAAACAAAAATGCTTTCGGGTGAAAAGATCGACCATTGCTTTGCCAAAGACGGACCTCTACTTGATCAAGAGGTAATTCGCTGAGTAGAGACAATGCCTCTGGCTGGGTAACGTATAAGTAATCTCCCGTCAGAATCTTAATGTCCGCTCCACGGACTGCCGCTTCCTTAAGCGCGGGCAAGACCATCTTAACTCCTGACTTCATAACAAATGCGCTTAAAAGGTAGATTGTAGAGGAATGTTGAATATGATGTAATACATCCTCTATTAAATTACTTGTAAGTAACTTAGGTTCCTGACTAGTCTTCAACACTAATTAAAAACACCTTATCGTAAAATGATCCACGTTTCTCAGCCTTTTCTTGACGCACCTTTTCAACCTCTTCAATGGAAGAACCGTGTTGTTCAGCTAAGACATTCATGAGCTCCAACATGTCAGCTAGTTCTTCAACAGCATCTTGATCATCTTCCGCGTTTAAGTATTCTTCTGTTTCCTCTTGTAATTTCTTTCGAAGTTCAGAATGGTATTGTTCGTCTGAAAGAATGTCCGTTTCAAATGATTTACCCGTTCCCTCAATTACCTGGGGGATTAAGTCTCTTACTAGTTTGTTGTAGGTTGGCATCTAAACACCTCTTGTTATTTTAATTAGACAAAGATCTTAAGAAGAAAAGCCACATATTGCTGTGACTATTCCTCTTTTATTTCAAATATATTTTAAAGTTACGGAACTATAGGTTGATACTTAGGCGTCCTTTAAATAATGATAAAGCTGATAGTCCACAGTGTTTTCAAGCACCATATCCATCTTCACAACAGGAATCTCTTTTCCTTTTGCATTAATCATTTTGTTTTCTTGAATGGACTCCATGTTAGGATTAGCCTTTCCAAAATAATAAAACCCTTTTCCTTCATCATCGTCTTTCTTAATAAAGATATGGATGTCTGACCCCTTTTCTTTAGCATTTATAATTTCTTGTACCTCACCAGATTGCAGAGTTCTATTACTTCTCGTGAACCAACGAAGTGTATCCCTATTAATTAATTCATCTTCATAGTTAACGCTAGACTCTACATCATCGCTTTTATGATAGGTTACGAAAATCGGACATGTATTGTGTTTAGGTTTATATCCGAACATCGTGGCTTGTTCATCATTATCCCAGTTTAATAGTTTGCACACATCTTTCCTCGAATATTTTTTATACAAGGTAAGAGCGTCAGAGTATTCTTCATTTTTCCAACTGGCTACAGCAAGAGCGTCTCTAACCATTCCATTGAAGAAAGAATCTTCTATAAGAGATTCTCGAATAGAAGGATTCAATATAATCCTGTTATCTTCAAATGTAACAATAGGCTCATTCCCATATTTCTTCTGATCTGTTGCAGTAAAGAAATCCAAATTCATGATTCGCTGTAAATGTCTCTTTATCGAGTCAGGGAATGATAGCTCTGCTTCTTTTAGAACTTGTTCAAAGTTGGTAATGGTACTATCACCTTGGTCTAAGAGCATCGTTAGTAACAAAACTTCGTGTTTCCTTTTTCCGTCCAACACTTCTTGAGCCAGGAAGTTTAATATGGAGGTTTTATAATCGCTCATTGTGCCCATGTCCTTTTCTACCCTGTGTAAGAACTCCAAATAATTCTTGTTCTTATCCATAATCACTTCTGGATCAATGGAACCGAATTTCATGAAATCTAGCAGATATGGGACGCGACCAATTTTATTCTTTAAGTGTTTATATTCGTCTTTTAACACCCTCATATCATTTAGTTTACTGTCATCGATCGCTTTAAAGATTTGCTTCTTAGCAATTTCCTCAAAGTTAATAGTAGAAACTCCATTTAAGAAGTTCTTTTCTTTCATATGGCGTCGTATGTTGTCCTTGCTTTGCGACTTGTCACCAGAAAGGGCTATTGGAATTAGATAGTTATTCTTGTAATTACCAATGAAATCAATGACAGATACATACTCCTTGGAGTTGTGCTTCCTTAACCCTCTTCCCAGTTGCTGTACGAAGATAATGCTCGACTGGGTTTGACGTAACATAATAACTTGATTAATCGATGGGATATCAATCCCTTCATTAAATATATCTACAGTCAAGATGTAATCTAATACCCCATTTTCAAGATCTTCGACCGTTTGAAGCCTTTTGGAAGAATCATCATCACCTGTTAATGCTACTGTCTTCAAACCCTTTTGATTCATGAGCAGAGATAACTGGTGAGCTTCTTCCTTTCGACTACAGAAGATCAGTCCTCTTACCTTGTCACCCGAATGACCATAATAGGCTACTTTTTCAAGGATGTGCTCTACCCTTTCTTGATCCACAAGGTTCGCCAACTGAGTTGTATCATCTACAAGTTCACCATGATTCTCGTAGTCTGTTACACCAAAATAATGAAACGGACACAGCATATCTTCTTCCAGAGCTTCTTGGAGCCTGATTTCATAAGCTAAATTATAATTAAATAGCTCATATATGTTCACTCCATCTGTCCTCTCGGGGGTAGCTGTCATTCCTAGCAAGAACTCCGGTTTAAAGTACTCCATAACCTTTTTATAAGACGCAGCTCCTGCTTTATGTACTTCATCGATTAGGATGTAATCAAATTCGTCCTCTTCAAATTGAGACAGAACACCATCCTTCGATATCGTTTGTATGGTAGCGAATAAGTATCTTGCACTGGTATCCTTGCTTGTACCAGAAAGGATACCAAAATCCTCTTCTTTCCCACCAAGCACTCTTCTGAAGTCAGCCATTGCCTTTCTGAGAATCTGTTCTCTATGTACAATGAATAGCATTTTCTTAGGCGCATATCTTCGTACATCAAAGGCAGATAAATATGTCTTACCAGTACCTGTAGCAGATACCACAATCCCTTTTTCCTCTCCATCCTCACGCAACTTTTGAATAGCTTGAAGGGCAGGTATTTGCATATTGTTCGGTTCAATCTCTATAGCCTCTTTGACCGGATTGACCTCATAGGCACTAGGCATCTCTTGGATTTGTTCTTGTTGTTGCTCTAGATTGGCGAGGTATTGTACTTCATAACGGTTAATCCAATCCTCATTTAGGGGTGTGGACTCTTCCCAAACCTCATCAAACTGGTGATTAAAGTGATGAATGATTTCCCCATTGTCATGAGAGGTCAATTTGATATTCCACTCATAGTTTACTTTTAGAGCATGAGCTGTGAGATTGGAACTACCCACGATAAGAGAGTGATAGTTCTCATGTTCAAATATGTACCCTTTGGAATGAAACCCTGGAAGGCTTGTTAACCTAACTTCTACGTTTTTTAATTTAAGCAGTTCTCTAAACACTTTAGGTTTATTAAATTGTAAGAAGGTCGAGGTTAAGATCTTCCCTTTAACCCCTTTGTTATGTAAATCTAATAATTGGGACTTTAACGTAGCAAGCCCACTCTCTGTGATAAAAGCAACTGAAAAGGTAAACGATCGACAGTGCTCAATTTCTTCTAAGATACTAGATAGTACGGTTTCCCCACCTTGTGAACGGTTCACTAATAGCTTCGGTGAATACATTTCTGAATAGCGGTGACGATGATCAATAAAACTTCTATGTAGTGAATCTTCTAAATTACGAACCATATCTCCCACAAACATTCTCCATTCTTTAACACATTTATAGTCTAATTGTATTATGAGGTGCATATTCTTTCAATATTTAACAAAAGCTACTCTATTTCTAGAGTAGCTTTTATCATCTTATAATGTCGCTTGTGATAGTTTTTCAATTGCCGGTATATCAGCTGGTGCCCATTCAAGTGATTTTAGGTCCTTTGGAGAGAGCCATTTGAACTCAATATGCTCTGTTAAAGTTGGAGTTCCTTGTTGAAGCTCACAATAATATGTAGTGAGATGAACTATACCAAAATCATACTCATGAACAGTATGGTCTACTTGTTCACCAACACGTACTTTACAATACATTTCTTCTTCAATCTCTCTTCTTAACGTTTCTTGATGAGTTTCTCCCTCTTCAATTTTCCCACCAGGAAATTCCCATAAATGAGGAAGTGATTTGTCAGGGCCCCGTTGCGCACAAAGAATTTCTCCTTCGCTTACGATCACCGCGCCTACTACATGAATATTTTTCTTTTCCTTCACATTGTTCACCTACTTTCCCATTAAAGGTATTATTACATTCATCATTAAAAAGCACAGCATAAGCCTAATAGCTATTTCACTAGTTCTCTTTAAAATACTCCTCAATTTCCTGCCCCATAACATCCCACTTCGACTTCAGCGAAGCTTTAGGGACATCATAGTGCTTCTCATATTTACACATCTTACAAGAACAATTCATTCTTGCTTTATCCAAACGACCAGGTTCTTTAGCCCATGGGTGGTCTTCATTCCCATCCCCATCCACGGCCCCCCATACGTTTTTCACGATGTCTAATTTTCTTTGAATCACTCTGTTTCGATGATGCCTGTAATACGCTTGACTACGTTCCATGTTTCCACGTCCTCTCCTTGAGATCAATACCATCCCGCAGAGAGACTCAAGGAATTACTACATCTCTACAGGAAGGTATTAAATGACGTGGTTAGAACAACAGGAACAATAATCTTGATTAATTCCATATATTCAAACCTCCCGTGTGTCTATCATATCATTTTGCCCCTATTTAAGTAATGTCTGTTAAGCTGATAGACTCTTCTTGGTCATTAAAATATAGCTATATATGAATCATTCATACTCCTCTAAACCATACCCCTCACACATAGCCCGAACTTCCTCCCGAACCTCTTCCTTCAACTCTTCAGGCGAAACCACCTTCGCCTTCTGCCCCCACTGCATAATCCAAGCCACAAGCCCCGTACTCATCTTCGCCTTCGTTGAAAGAATAAAGTGCTCGTCATCCACTTGCTGGATGGAGGCTTCTAGGCCGAATCGGTCGAGGACGACGTTTAGGAGCGAGGCGTGGAATTGAACCTTGATCCAGGTGTTCTCGCCTGCGAACATGTGGAAGCTTTGGTCGACGTAGTCCTGGACGTTGAAGTCTTCTTTTCTGAAGCGTTCCTCGGAAAGGCGAATGTTTCGTATGCGGTCGAGGCGGTAGTGACGCATTTCTCCTGTGCCGCGAAAACGGCCTATTAAATAGTAGAAATCATTTTGCCAGATCAGGGCATAGGGTTCGACTTCATACGTGCTGCCTTCTCGGTTGTATTCGAACTCTTTCTTCATATTGTATTTTCCGTACTGGTAGTGGAGGACCTTTTGTTCAGCGATGGCTCTATGTACGTGATCGATGTTTAGCTTCACAAGCTGATAGCCATCATCTGCTGATTGGTTGAACAACACAGGGTCGGGTAATTGCTTGGCGATATGTTTACTCGTCAGCTGCTTGATCCGCGGTATTAAATCCTTCTTCTCTTTCTCTGTAATGAACTTGGCTGAGAGAACAGCGTCGATCAACAGACGCAAGTGGTACGTTTCAAAGACTCGGTCCTGGTAGCTGTACATCATCTTGCCGAATTCGCCCTGGTTCTGGATCACTTCGACTCCTGCTTCTGCAAGGACTTCCATGTCACGTTTTAACGTTCGGTTATCAAACTTAGCCTCTGAGCCAAAGACTACCTTCAGTTTTTCTTTAATCTCTTTAATGCTTAGTTCGTGATATTCGTCGGTTTCTTGGGATAGGATCTCTTGAAGCTGCAATAACCTGGTATTGTTGTTTAGTTCCAAATGTGAGACCTCCTCTTTCCTTTTCCAAATTCTATTGTAATGCTCTATTTCTTCCAAAACTACCCTTTGAAAGAGATTCCTTGTTTTGGCAATCCTCTCCCCACTTGTGATCGGCATTTCTTCTTTCAGTGTGTGATTCTACTATTCAATTGTTTTATTTATCCAGATTAGGGTACTAACCTATAACGAATGCGCGCATACACTTGGAAGGATTGCTTCCTTTTTATAGTTTTTCACCTCAGAGCTCTACCTACATACATGTCGATCTTTCATTTAGCTCTTGAACAATTCTGGGAGGGGTAAGATGGTAAATGGTTTGATGCTGGTATTGTCACTGATCGGGCTCTCCATTGTTCTGAATGGGATCGCGATGGTTAAGACTGAGGTGAGAAAGAGTCCCGTGAAGAGTATCATGATGATCTGCTTAGGTGTGTTAACCCTCGTTTTCCTTTATCTCGTTCCTTACAGCTTCTGGCGCCTAACAGGTTCCCACGTCAATTGGGGTGGTATGCTAGCCGTTGCTGCAGCTGGGATCAGTGTTATCGTATATGTTCGCTGGCTTTACATGGTGAGAATCAATAAGACTTCATGATAAAAATAAGCCCGCTCCCGCCACTTGGGAGGAGCGGGCTTTTCGTTAATTCAAATTAATGTTCACACTCTGCGTTCCCCAGAAACCTGCGTCAGCTTTAAGTGTCAGATCACTCATTTGTACGTCAGATCCTACCTCAAATACAATCATTCCTTCTTTCTTTAGCCCTGGGTTGATCTCTTCAAAGAACAACATCTTATCTGTTGGAATAACCATCATAAGATCTCCATCGTTCTTCGGGCTGTATTCTGTTCCATCATTACTTACAAGGGTAAAGAACTCTGAGTCTGTCGTAATGGCTTCGCTCTTGCCGTTGTTAATCGTTACGTCTAACACGATAAACTGATTGTCTGTTGTGACAGGTTCTGTGTACTCATCGCTACCTTCAATCGTTGTTTTAGACTCAGCATTCGTTACCGTGAAGCCAATATCATCGATCGTTGCTGTTTCACCGATTCCGATCGTTTCTGTTTGTTCTTCTTTCGTCTCTTCTTTCGGCTCATCACTCGATGTACCTTCTGTTGATGTCGTTGTGGAGTCATCCCCACCGGTTGCGACGGCGATAATAATTCCAATCACTACAATCGCCCCAATAATTGTTAAGCATCCTGAGAATAGTTTCTTCATCATTCATTCCTCCTGTTTCTTTGTTACCCTCATCATATAAAAAAGGGTGAGCAAAAATATGCTCACCCAACACGTGTTCTCTTTTTTATTCTAGTCGATGGTACTTATCGGCACAGATGTACTTCACCCTGCAGAATAGTTTAGGACTTCGCTGATCTCTGCTCATACTGTATAAATGGAAGATACTATTTGTAGCTTAAGGGGATGGTTAGAGGTCCACCATCATACCAATCACCTACAAACGTGTATATAAGGTTGGTATAGAAGGGGTTTATGGTAAAATAAAGGTGATCATAAACGTATCGTTGTCCGTTTAACACAAACATTTATATTGGGAAGGGAGAAATGGATATGAATGTGTCAAAATGGATGAAACCAATCGCACTGTCAGCAGCAACAATTGTTGCGGGCGTTCTGATCACAAGGGGACAAAAAGATCCAAAAGAAGGCACAGTGATTTCGGATGTGATTCATGAGGGAAAAACGTTTGGCGGACTCACGCAAATGGAGATCAATGAAATTGTCTCGCACACATTTAGGGGTGTGAAAGCCGTCATTGAGGGTGGTGCATTGGAGTACACGTTTTCCTCTGCTTCTGGCAAACAGAAACCCACGGCAAGAATTGAATTCGACTCAGCAGGAGAATTGGACTTTACGTTTCTTTCATTTCCCAATGCGCAATCACCGCGTATTTTCATCAAAAACTTGAGGGAAGCCATGAATAAGGGTGAATAAAATACAAAATTTCCATTCCTTCATCGTTGCATGAACACGTTACCTATCAGTTTCTTTAAAAGAGTTTTTTGTGATCCTCCGAAAACATATAGATATTACTAGCTAAAGGAGTGGTTGTTTTGGAAGATCGTGAGTCTGTTACCGTGAGTGGAACTATTACATTGGATGAATTCAAGAAATACCAGGCCTATCATGTACGGAGGATCAACCTGTCCTTTTTCTTCGTGCTTCTGGTGATGTTTACACTTATGTTCGTAAGTGTGATTGATGCGATATGGTTTGTGAGCATCTGGTTCGCGGCTTTGTTCGCTCTTGTCCCCTCTGGCCTCTTTCTTCTTTCCGTAAAGGTGTTTAACCGGAACCGTGCGAAGAAAGAGTTCGAAAGTGATGCTGTCGCGCATAAGGAGATGACCTACACGTTCAATGAAGAGGGTGTCCATCAGAAAGGGAGACGCTCTGATAATTATTATGAATGGAGTGACTTCTCCTCATTTCAGGAGACCCCTGAGTTGTTCCTCTTGTATGTATCGAAGCGTAAAGCGATTCTTTTGCCGAAGCGATTTTTTGAGAACCAAGAGCAGCAGGAGCAGTTTAAGACAATCGTGCGTGAGCGTAGATCCAGGTAAATAAGGTTTCCAACTTAAGCGGCACAAGAATAGACCCGTGCCGCTTCTCTCTTCCTCTACGATTCTCTCCCATTTTACGTTTCACCGGGATTAAGCTTCATTTAACCAATCAAAGTACACAGAATCACTGCACTGAATCGTTTCCTTCCGCTTCTCTTGACGCAAGGACTCAAGAACACAGCTATACAAATACCCACAGAATTCCTTCTTAATTTTCCCCTGTTTGTAAAGAAAGACCACTTGCTTGAATGCAAGCGTGATGGCTTCGATATACTCCTCTATGCTCTGGCGCATCTGTTCTCTTTTGTAAGCTCTATAAATGCATCCCCATACCCGGTCGACTTCTACAGGGGTGAAGAATGGTTTGGCTACTTCCACAAAGGATGCAGGAATGTAAGAAGGCAAAAAGGTGTAATCCACATCGAACCGTGCGCCGGGTCTTCCTTCGATCTTCTTAGTCATTAAAGGTTGTTTCTCTCCCTGCTTATTCTCTGCTTCCTTGTGAAATTCTGGCGTAGACCCGTTGGGAGACGCGAATTCTGCTTCGATCGGTACCGTATCAACTGCCGTGTCAGGCAGGGTGTCATCGCACGGTGTAAGAAATGCTTCTTGAGGTTGAAAGAGTAAAAGATTCACACCACGCTTCCCGTTTGGACGGATGGTCGCCACTCTTTTAATCAGATTCATGTTCTCAAAACGATTGATCGTCCGAATGACTGTGCTGCGACTGCGACCGGTCGTTGAGACAATCGTGTTTACTTTGGCGAATGAGACGCCAGGATATTTGACCGAATGACGCCATATGTATGTCAGGATCTCGAGATTCCCTTCCGATAGCTCCCATTTATACCGACGAAGAAACCCTCTTACGTGTTGGTCTAATTCATTGACAGATGAGAATGTTTGGTAATTTTTAAGATGATTGATGTTCATAGAATCCACCTACTTTTTCCTTTTACATCTATAATCATCTTCAGGGGGCGGTTCGGTGTCTATTCTTTGAAGTTTTTTTGGAAGCGCGGGGACGGTTCTGAAATGCTTCCTTATGTTAATAGATGGAGGGGCTGTTACCTTTTCAATCCTATTTCATGCAAAAACGTCACAGATAGATCATCCCTTGGGACAAGGGACCTGTCCTTATATCCCATGGAACTGTAATTCATAGTACAAATAGCAAACAAAGACGCTTAGGCAATAGTCACCCAAGCGTCTTTGTATTGTCTTTATTCACAGAGAACCCGTTACTTCAAATAGAAAAGTACTCCTAAAAATAGGATCAATCCAAACCCTAACAAAAATATGGAGTTCTTTTTATTAGTTGACTTATTAGTGTTATTCTTTGAAAACACAATAAAAAGCGTTGTAATTATTATTGAAAATATTGGGATGAAGATAGCAATAATTTTTGACATCTCTTAACTCCTTATATATAGTTATTCAACTCAAGGAAGCGCTGGAACGGTTCTGATGCTTCCTAGTGTTAATATACTGTGGGATCTGTTACCTTTTCCATACTGTTTCATGCAAAAACGTCAGAGATCGATTATCCCTCTTCCCTCTTTGCTATTATGTGATGGGTAAACCTCACAGGTGATTGCCGCGGGACAAGGAACCTGCCCCCCTATCCGATTAAATATAGAACCAAAATGTAAGTATAGAAAAAATAACCACAAAGATAACTTTACTTATAATGAATTCTTTATTACTTATGCCTAACTTCTTTTCCATAAACCTCACATAAGCCCAGACCAGCAACAAACCAAATATTCCAAACGCCTGTCCTTGGGAGTCGTGTATAACAGATATTAGCCTCATTGTTGCTAATCCAATAAGGAGAAGTCCTGTATACCCAAGCGTCATATAGAAATAGAGGCTTTTTTTCTCATCGTTCATACACAACCCCTCCAATTTTTAAACCTTACTGCTCCTTACTTGAACAAGGATAAAATTAAATAAAGCATTCAAGAACCATTAAATTCTTTCCATCGGCCTCTTTGTTAGAAGGCTTGCTGCCTTTACCATTTCTACCCGTGAACAAAGCGACTTAGAAAAGTCCACAAGTTCTTTTTGTTCTTTATTCAATGACAACTTCCTCAGCAAAGCATAATACTGGTAACTACTCTAAACAGCTGTCCTTTACAGAAATACCGATGCTACCAAAACAATAATAACGAGAACAATCCCGATCCAGTCGATCACACTAGTATTCTTTTTCTCTTTCTTGTTGTACCACATGATCTTAATTAGAGACATAATTAGGACCACCGTAAATAAAAGGGGATATAGAACGAACAGAGAAACTTGGAAGACGGTCGTTACATAGAAGATCGCAAACCAAAGGAGTAACAGGATAAGAAATTTCTCTACTCTATACTTTTTCTCATTAAACAAGAACTCAACAACGCCTTGACGCAAAATTCCACTCCTTCATTTACTTAACTAACATTCGTACAACAGCAAAGGAGCTGCCGCTACGACAACTCCTTAACCCCTTTAATTGAAAAGAAAATTACCAACTAACCCAAATAGAAACATTAAGATAACGCCTCCAACCAGAAAATAGCCTATTAGCTTAATAGGTAAAGGTAACTTGCCTCCTCTGGTTTTAGGGAACCCTTCGATATCCTGTTTATGGGCTATAGCATCATTGAACGGTTTATTTTGGTCTTCATGGTTCATAAACGATTTAGCACCTCCGTTGTAGAAGCTTTTTCGTTCACTATTCTGAAAATCCTTATAGTATACCTACGGTTTAAACCACAGTTGGTTTCAAATTCTAGTAACCTCGAATAGGAGCGTGCCACAATGTTCTACTGTTTTATTCTAAAGAAATTAGACGCTCCCACCATCAGTATACCTATCACAATCATGGGAACCGCTAACGTTTCTAACAAATCTGGAGTACCTTCGATCCCCATTAAATCACTAAACGCAAATCCAGCAGCAAAAACCCATATTCCTACATAAGCCAGCACTTTCCCTGCGGTGCTCTTCCCTCTTCCTAACATCTACATCATCCTTCTCAGTTGTTTTTATGTATAACATGCTCGTAAACATACTCTTTTTATCTTTTAACAAATAAAGGAAACCAACTAAAGCATACCAAACCCACACATGCATGGAAACCATAAAAAAAGAAGCCAGGATTCACTTATCCTGGCTTCCTCATCTAACATCTATTATGCGTGCTGTGCTACTTTCCACGTATCAACCATGTTCACGCCAGCTGCTTTCATCATTGTATAAATCGGGCAACGGGCTTCTACTTTTTCTTGTAGTTCTTTCAAACGCTCATCTGATTCGCTCGTTTCAATGTTAGCCTCGATCGTTACTGTTTCGAAGTATGGCTGAACATCCGCTTTGCCCATGAAACCGCTAGGGTCGAACTCTCCTGAGATGTTGAAGGAAATGTCTTGCAGATCAAATCCGATCTCTCTTGCGACCATGCGTGCTGTCACGTTTTCACAAGCAGCAAGGGAACCAAGTACACTTTGAAGTGGGTTTGGCCCAGAATCTTGACCGCCCATGTGTTTGCCTTCATCAATCATAAATTCGTGCTTCCCTGCATTTGCTTTTACAGTAATGCCTTCTGTTTGTGCTGTTACGTTCATTGTCATTTTATTCGCCATTGTAATCTCTCCTCTATAGTATAAATCGATTTTAGTTGTGTTTGAGTTTCTTCATATTTCTTGGAATTTCATTTATATATGCGTTTCTAATCACGCTTCAAATACCCTTAGGGGTACAGAGGATACTATACTAGGTATCTTCGACATTGTCAACGGTTTGGTTTTTCCTTTGATCAAGAAGGAGTTTCAGGCCGCACAAACGAACTTTATTAAGTACTATACATGTTATGAGAGGAGTAACGTTCATAACTTATAGAGCAAAGACGCAAAGATTTCCATTGCTTTTACTCTTATTGTTAATGGTGAGTTCCTTATTAAGTCGGAATAGCCTTTCTATTGAATTTACCGTGTTCGGCATTCTATTTTGCATTTGTATTGCCTTGGCACTTTTTATCCGCTACGAATGTAAAGTTAACCGTGATCATGTAACTTATAGAGTGTTGTTCTTTTCCTGGCCTATTTATAAAAGAACCTTAACCCCTAATGAAATGAAGCAGATCAAGTTCAAACGTGTCGGCTGGAATACCAAGGGGGCTATGATCAAAACGAAAAAAGGGCTCCCTGTCCGAATCATCCATTTTACTCCTGATGACGTCTATACGGATTTAGCAGACTTTGCAAACAAACATAATCTTTCCGTCTACAAGTCCAAGGATTACCTAATTCTAGACAGATAACGCATATAAAAAGGAGAAGAACCGCCAACTGGCTTTTCTCCTCCCATGACTTATGTATGGGTTCTGATTGACTTTTCTGTAACGACTTCCTCTTGATGTTTCCAGTACGTCTTATACCCCTTGTTGCGCACAACCGCTTCTTTTGGTACTTGATTATAAATCATGATCATCGCAAGAAGATCAACACAGGAACATATGGCATTTAGAAAAGCGATATCAAACAAAAATAAGGAAGAAACCCCTGTCACTGCCATGAACACGATCGGCACAACAGATAGCACCAGAAAAGGTGTCATGTAGACAGCCAGCGCCCTGTTCCGACTCATCTCATTTGTATAAAAGGCAAAGAACACCAAGTACTTCCTCAGCACCCCAACATAGATATCATCTGACTTCAGTTTATCCGGAAACACCATCGCATGTAGCCATTCATGAATGGGCACGAGGACTATATAAGCCAAGAGAAGATTCCAGCCAAATCGGAATTGATACAACTCTTCAATCCCTAACACGACGGCTAACGCATATACCAAGAAGATCGCAAACATCCCAATCGGTAAAGCGAGCCATTGAGCAAGGGCTGCCTTTGGTTCCTTGAGCATGGTCCATCCTTCCTCTTCCGGACGGAACTGCTCTAACACGGGAAGCTTTGTCGAAACCTTCACTCGCTCACCTCATCATCACTTGTATAATTTCCTTCATTGAAACCCCACATGGTATAACCGAATAACAGACCACCTAACAGAAATGACCCAATCGCAATGGCAAGCTCAAGTACCCAGCCCCCAGTGAAGTAATCTCTAAACGCCAGCTTATGATCCATCACTTCACCAACCAAGAAGAAGAGTACCCCTGTGGATAATCCCCAGCCAAGCACACCGTAATATAAAATGTAATGCTTCTTGCCTTTCTCGCGAATCTTGCTCCATTTTTGGTTAGCATTCTTGTGACGTTCGTTCATCCAATCCTCTCCTTTTGAACCACCACACATTTTATCATATTTCTTCCAGTATTCTTGTAAAAAATCAATATGGTTCTCTTGTTGAATATGGTAGTCTTGTACCAAATGAATCGATTGGCGGGATTAGAATGAAACACCGTTCAGCTTTGGTGTCTATTGGTGTAGGGGCTGCTTTGTGGGGGATCATCGGGATATTTGTTACATACTTATACGACTTGGGCTTCAGTCCTGTCCAGGTCGTGGCTTTACGTGTGTTGATGGCTGCGGTGTTCATGAGTGTGTATGTCGCTTGGAAAGATCGCCGTCTGTTCCGGATCAAGCTTTCAGATAGCCGTTATTTTGTTGGAACGGGCATTATCAGCATCGTGTTCTTCAACTGGTGCCTCTTTAGCGCCATGGAAGAAACGTCTATATCAATCGCTTTTGTTCTATTGTATACGGCTCCCGCTTTCGTCACGATCTTGTCGAAGTTCTTATTCCAGGAACCTCTCACGACGCGTAAGATCAGCGCCTTATTCACAACCCTTATTGGTTGTACGCTAGTGATTGGTTTATTACCAGATATGAGCGGAACGATTTCCTTGTATGGACTCTTGCTCGGTCTTGGGTCTGGCTTATTCTATGCCCTTTATAGCATCTTTGGAAAATACGCCCTTCAAAAACACAACTCCCTGACCGTTACCGTGTATACATTTCTATTCGCAGCACTTGCTGTTGTCCCGTTTAGCGGTTTAGGGGAAATGCTTCCTGTTCTGTCCGATTGGAAAGTATGGGGATTCATCGCAGGCCTCGGATTCTTGTGTACGATGCTTCCGTTTATCTTGTACACCAAAGGTCTAGAACGCGTAGAATCAAGTCGCGCTTCCATCATTGCCACGATCGAGCCAGTGGTGGCTTCCCTTACAGGATTCTTACTGTTTAATGAGACGTTAACCCTGTGGCAGTATATAGGGATTGCCTTTGTTATTGGTTCGGTTATTATGGTTCAGGAAACGAGAAAGGAAACTAGTGTACAAGGTTTAGAGGAAGCGAAGGTTTAAGTAGTGCATTGTTTAAAGCAAAGTCAAAAGGAGGTTTAAGAATGGGAGCTATAATCGCAATATTGTCTACATTAGCAACCGCAGGGGTTTTGTATTATATGGGTAAGTCTGGTTTTAAATGGGGCGAACAAAAGGATGAAAATGAAGACAAGTAATGAATGGTTTGCCACAAGTTACTTATACAATTCCTTCTCCAATGCATATTGTAATGCCAGTTCAGGAACTAAGTATTTCACACTCATTCCGTTTTCAATGCGAGAACGAATGAGTGTAGAACTTGTTTCCACATTCACACCTTTACTCAAACAATCGAATCGGTGTTCATGCTTAGTCAGAAAAGAATTTCTAGCGATCATTTCAGGCATATCATATCCTTCTCGTCCCATGACAATGAATTTATTGTTTTCGATGAGTTCCTGCCCCTTGTGCCATGTTGTGATGTTGGCTAAATTATCAGCGCCCATCACAAAGAACAGTTCGTCGTTAGGGTATTCTTTTTTTAACTTTTCCATGGTGTTATACGTATACGTCTCCCAAGCATGAGCCCTAAGCTCAATGTCATTAACATGAAAATGAGGATTGTCTTCAATCGCTAATTGAATCATGCTCAATCGATCCTCATTCGGCGATAAGTCCTGAACCTTATCAGCCCTTATATCCGAAGACGGGATCAGGATAATTCCATCTAATCCTCTCCTGTCTCTTACCATTTCCATGGTTACAAGATGACCGATTGTAATGGGGTCAAATGCCGAACCAAACACTCCATAACGTTTTCTCTCCATGTTGACCTTCCTCCCTTAGTTAAAAACTTCTCAACTTTCCTAGGTTCTTTTCCTTTTATAGTTATGTAATCACCTTCCGAGCCATCATTCATCATCTTTACAATACGGTGAACTTTCTTCAGACTCAAAGAAGGCTTGATCCCCACCCTATATACGATGGGTGTTCCTACTCCATAAATAGTCTCTCACAAAATTAAATTCCTTGCTCGCCTAAGCATTTTATTTTTCCTCAAACTCCACCGCACACACCTGCATCGGGTTAATGATGATATCCTCCTCAATTTCAACAAGCCCGCTATCCTCTAACAAGTCTAGAAACTCATCCCTGTCCTGGCACTCAATTACATACGCCTTACTGTTTGTTAAGAAGATCTTTGCATACGTCGTCATCTTAGATTCCACTCCTTTATTGGAACCTATGTAATAAGGCAATTGATTATGTACGAGCCCATGCTGAGAATCTTCTTTACTTTTTTCGTTACTAATGCTACACCTACTTTTCAAAAGTTCGTTTGCCCCGGACTTTATGTTTTTGAAGAAGGACGTAAAAAACATTCATTTTAATGTCTATTTACCCCTTCAAATCCAAATTTTAACCCTCTCTAGGAAGGTTGAACACTCATAAAGAATGGTATATTATCAATAAAAAGAGGAGGTAAAAGAATGGATCAAGAAAAATTGCTTCTGAAATTATCCGAACAAATCGAATCCCTTTCAGACCGAATGGATAGTGGTTTTAAAAGTGTAGATGAGCGGTTTGAAAGTATAGATAGACGCTTTGAAAGTATAGATAGACGCTTTGAAAATATTGATAAACGGTTTAAAAATATTGATGAGCAGTTTGTGAGTATAGACACTCGTTTTAAACGCATGGATCAGCGATTTGACGAAATGGACACTCGCTTTGATAACCTAATCTCTTATATGGACAGACGATTTGACCGTATCGAATATGCTCAGCAGCATGATATTAAAGCTATGTTGGACATTATTGATCAAAAAGTAAGCCGCACCCGAGTTGATATTGATTTTTTAAGTGAAAAGACAGGTGTGCATGATGTAAAGTTGAATAACCTGGCTAAACGACTTGATGAATAAAGAATACCCTCTCCCATTTTCCAACCCACAATAAAAAAGCACCCGGCCCAAGACCAGATGCTTTCTTCATCTATATTAACGTTCAATTTTTTCTCCTGCATATGACTCGATCGCAAGTGGAGCTGTTAAGAATTGTGGTGCTTTCTCAACGAAAGCTGTGAAGTGGCTGCTTTTACCGTGTGCTTTAACGGAAGCCTGATCCCGCCATACTTCAACCATTGTATACGTGTTCTCTTGCTCAGTACTTTTCATTAAGTCATACGAAATGTTGCCGTCTTCTTTTCTTGAGTCCTCAATATGGGAACGGATTTCTTCTAAGAAAGCTTGTTCTTTCTCAGGGTTTACTTGAAAATGTGCGTGAGTAATGATCATGAATAAGCCCTCTTTCTAATGTTTAGTTTATTTCCAGTCTGCGATTGTATCAATCGGAAGACGTACAGACTCGTACCCATCTTCTGCTGCTTTACCAATAGAAATTAGCATCACTGGGTAGTAACGGTCTTTATCTAATCCGTACGCTTCAGCGATTTGATCTTTCTCATAGCCACCAATTGGGTTCGTGTCATAGCCGTGAGCACGAGCTGCTAGCATGAACTGCATCGATACAAGACCACCGTCGATTAGGTTCATCTCACGGTACGCTTCTTCTGAAATCTGACTAATCAAGCCTTGAATGGCAGGAACTTGGCGGTCGCGAACTTCTTGTGGCATTTTGCCCTGTTCCACTGCACTATCAAAAATCTCTTCAAGGTATTCAGTACTGTTCATATCTACAAATACAGCGACTACGGCTGCAGACGTTTCTACTTGAGTTTGGTTAAACTTCGCAAGAGGCTTAAGGGTTTCTTTCCCTTCTTCGCTGTCGATGACAACAAAGCGCCAAGGTTGTAAGTTAACTGAAGAAGGAGCCATTGTTGCTTCTCTTAAAATTTCAGTCATCTCTTCTTTACTGATTTTAACGGATGGGTCGTAGTTACGAATAGAACGGCGACCTGAAATAATTTGGTTGAAGTCGTTGATGGTTGCTTTCGTCATGGTGTATTCTCCTCTACTCTATAGGTTGTTCGTCTTCAATATCCTTCACGTTGCTCTCTACTCTTGATAATAAATCTGATAAGACAGCACGCTCTTGGTCTGTAATTCCTTTGAAGACTTGTGTGATAAAGTTTTCTTTCTCTTTGCAATAACGCTCGATCTTATTTCGTCCGGCTTCTGTGAGCTTGACGAATGTGACCCGGTTATCCTCAGGGTTTTTGCGACGAGAGACGATCCCTTTCTCATCAAGCTGCTTTAGGTGTCTCGTCACGGCAGCACTATCAATGTTGACCTGACGACGGAGCTCAGTCTGATTAATCTCATCAACTTCCATTAATTTATGAAGCAACTCTAGTCGTGACTGGCTTATTCCTGTGCAACGTTCAAATTTCGGGCTCATCTGTCTATAGATCTCATTCAATTGAAGGATGAGCTTCTCTTGTTCCTGATATGAATTCGTCAACAAATCCCCCTCCTCACCTAATTAATTGATGCATCAATAATTGACCCGTCAACTAATTTAGTATAGATCCCTATGCTTTGTCAATCAGAGCGCATCTATTCATTGACCCATCAATCATTGAGGCATCAATTACTATAAAACACAAGATAGTTAGCAGTCAACAAAAGTACATTCTCCTTATTCCCTCTCGACCACCTCTACATTCACGTTCCATTCAAATGTATGCTACAATTGTAAAATTAGATAGGTTATAGAAAGGATTTTTTGATGTGGTATGATGAGGATTTCACTTATTACCATGAGGGGTTCGAAATTAACAAAGCCGGATTCAGTGTTGTAGCGAAAATCCAAGAAGGAATCATTCATATGATTGATTTCGGGTTTGAGGATGTTGCTCCTTTATATCCAACAATGAGTCGCGAATTTATTGATACACTTATGTCTTTTGTACCGAAAGAAGTTGCGAAAGCCCTGCCTCGCTATAGAGGAAAAAATGCGGATTTGGTCTACTACTTTATGAATCGTGAAGGAAAGTGGTTCGAGTTCAATTATCACATGGATCGAATTGATCCAGTTCAGGGCTTAGATAAATACAATATGAACGACACCGAAATGATTCCATGGGTCGGAGAAGCATTGAAGCGCCAAAAGGCAGAACATTGCCCAAGCTGCCGCGCCCTTTATTTAGAAAAAGGTAAAGTCGAATGCTTGCCGTGTAAAACCATCGGCCCTAACCACCCTCACAGAATGGCCGAGGCTGACAAGGTAGAATAGAAATGCTTGAGGACGGGCTGAACCGTCCTTTTTTAATGTCTTATATTCCAGTTAGCGCTGCCTGGCTTGAGCCAGTTCGTCCAGGACTTGAGCCAACTTGTGCCTGCATCGTCAGCTCACCCTTCTTACTTGAGTCAATTCTTTTAAAACTTGAGCCGCTTCCCTCTTTCTTGAGCCAGACTGCTCTGGCTTGAGTCGTCGGCCGCTAGCTTGAGTCGGTTTTTTGATTACTTGAGTCAATTTCCTTCTAACTTGAGCCGCTCTCGCCACAGCTTGAGCCTCTACTCCCAAACTTGAGCCTCTCGCCAGGGGCATGCGCCTGAACCGTCAGCTCACCCTTCTTACTTGAGTCATTTTTTTTTAAACTTGAGCCGCTTCCCTCTTTCTTGAGCCAGACTGCTCTGACTTGAGTCGGTGGCCGCTAGCTTGAGTCGGTTTTTTGATTACTTGAGTCAATTTTCTTCTAACTTGAGCCGCTCTCGCCACAGCTTGAGCCTCTACTCCCAAACTTGAGCCTCTCGCCAGGGGCATGCGCCTGCACCGTCAGCAGCTTGAGCCACTCTCCCCCCAAAATCCCCAAAAATTAGACGCCCCCCCATCATCCAATACATGTCAAGACTAGTAATAACCAGACTTTTTATCTATTATTTTACATATACCTACATCTTAAGGAGTGGCTTTAATGACAACGGATACGAAGGAAATAAGCCAGGAGTGGCTCGAGATACAAAAGACGGTGAAGCAAGATTTTCTGAACCATGTTTCTAAGAAAGAGATGGCGAAAATTGCACAGGTGTTCGACCTAAAAGTACAAGGATTTTCAAAGAAACGATTGGTTTCTGCCCCGCCTCCTATGCTTAAACAGGTGATTACAAAATTTTTGGATTCACTTACCGATTTAAGAATCTTCTTTCGAGGATTTACAGGACCTTTTATAGAGGATATGGAAGAGTACGAGTTTTCTGAGCTGATTTTACAAGCTTCCTTACAAGAAAGCATGACCGATACGCAGAGAATGATGATTGTGGCTGTGCTTTTCCCGGAGCGATATGAAGACAACCGTAAGAAGATGATCGAGAATTTAGAGAACGGAGAAGATGTATTCACGGGTCTACAGGAATTCTCCTTAGAAGAAATCCTAAAAGGCCATGCGCAAAAACACGAAACAACACTCCCTTCTCTCATCGATTCATTCCTTGAGAAGCACACTGACATTGAAGATCTGCCTGAGGAGTTAGATCTTGTAACATTCTTCGAGAAAGAGTATGAAGAGGATCACGACACACAAGCCTTACAAATTGTAAGCGAATACGACCTGAACCATGAGGACTATTCGTCTGAAGAATTGTATCCTTTATACAAACTTGCACTCAATGAACTTCTTAGGCTTGCTGACCGAACCATTACAGAAGCTAACGAAGAGCGTCAGGAAGCACTCCATGAGAAAGCTTCTGCTGAACGGAAAGCGAGTCGGTATTATAAGCGACGCGATGACCTCCTACGTCAGCTGAAAGAGAAAGAACAAGAACGACAAGCTCGTGAAGAGGACCAAAGAGAAGAACGACTAGAGCTTCAAAAACAAAATGAATCGCTTGAACGTGAACTAGAGAAAGTGCGCCAAGAGTATAAAGAGGCTACGAAAAAGCATAAGGAAGCCGAGGTGGATGTGTTCTCAGATGAGGATGATTTTTTGTTTATTACGAACGATCTTGCCGAGCGGTACCAGTCTTTTATCCCTGAAAAGAAGCTGCTTACATACAATACAGACCGATCGTTTTCTGAGCAGTTTAAGTTCATCCCAGAGAACAAGTTAATCTTTATTGACACCAACGCCCTTTCATCTAAGTCGCAACTTGAAGTTCGAAAGTATTTGCAACAGAAACCGTACAGCTATAAATTCGTCAGCGGTTCTCCTCAGAGCGTGTTCCGCAAAATTATTTTCTACCTAGAAGGAGATGCAACCTATGAAGCTATCAACTAAACTCCCACATATCGTAAGAAGACAACTCGATGACAGCATCTTCGTTGGCCGATTAGCTACATCGTCTGAAATTCATACCCAAACGTTTCAAGATTCACCGGTTGTACTTAGCGAACATTCGGACCGGTTAACCTTTTATATCAAGCCGTTATCTCCTATCCCGAACGGACTCACCCGATATTTCGGTAAGATGAGTGATCTCTTAACAGGGAATACCAATTCAATGAACAACGTACGCCTATTAAATGATTTGATCAACTATGATCGTCTTCCCTATCCGGATATTAAGCCACGTGTAGAAGCACTGTTTCAGGACAAGCTTGTTCTCTTCAAGTTGACCCATGCGAATGACAATATTTACGTTGAACTGATTAAGCTTGAGCCCATCCAACCTGAAGAGGGATATGTTGTGATTCCTTCTCCTGACTTGCGTATCGGGGAGACGAATGAGGATCTTGAATCCAAGTTAACGAACGAGAAGCGTCCCATTACATTAAAGAAGTACCCGAATCTTTTCCCGTCTCCATCCATGGTTCTATTCGAGAACACTCTGTATGAAGTTGATCTTGAGTCCAAGAGTAACTCGACAACGTATTTCCAAAAGGATCATGCTTCTGTTCGGTATGCAGCACTTGACCCGGATGAACTGATTGAACATGTCGATGCGGTATACGAACATCACTTGTACTTCTTATCTAAACAAAAGTTTGCTAGTTTGTGTGAGCTTTTTGAAACGAAGAAAAAAGGGCTCGCGATCCAACCACAGCCAGAGGAAGAACCACCTGCAGCGCCTGTTGTTTCAAACGAGGAGCATTCACCAACTCCGGCTCGTGCTACTTCTGAGATGGAATTTCTTCACCGTTTGCTTCATAAAGCAGGGTATGAGCACAAGATGTTTTACCGAGAAGAAGATCTCTATGCATTTCATATGAGTGTGAAGACGAATCCACTTACGATTCTCGGTGGCATGTCTGGTACAGGGAAATCTCAACTCGCTCGCATATACGGGGAAACGTTAGGACTCGTAGAAGGTGAGACGATGCTTTTCTTACCGATCTCCCCTTCTTACCAGGATCCAAATGATATACTTGGGTACTTGAATCCAACAACAGAGCTGTTTCATGAAAGCGATACGGGGCTTGTGAGTCTGCTTCAGCATGCAGCTGAATACCCGGACCAGCTACATATGGTTATCTTTGATGAGATGAATCTATCACAAGTCGAGCACTGGTTTAGTCCTTTCCTTTCCCTTTTGGAGATTAACGGGGATAAGCACTTACAGATCTTTAACGATCACGTGACGGAACAAAGTGGTCGCTATGAGTCTCGTATTAAACTTGGGGACAATTTAATCTTTGTTGGAACCGTGAACTTTGATGAGACGACAAAATCATTCTCTGATCGGCTTCTTGACCGGACGAATATCATTACACCGAAGAAGCCGCCTTTTAAAGATACAATCGCTTTCTATGAAAAGGTTCACCGTTCTGTTCCTGTTTCTCCTGAGGCGAAAAGGGTGAGCGCTTCTCATTTACGCCGAGAATGGCGCTTTGCCCCTCAAGAGGTCGGACTTCATCTGTTGAACGAGTATGAGGTTCATACGCTTGATGCGATTCATACCCTTATGAATGAGAACGATCCCCAAAAGGGAGTCTCATTCCGTGTGGCACTAGCGATTGCGGATTACTTGTGCAACGTACCGCATGATGAGCATGGACTGCCTTTACTTTCTAGACGGGAGCTGTTTGATTTCCAGATCAATCAGAGGATCTTAACGAAAATTAAGGGAATTGATACGTTTGCAGGGCCTATGGTTGGTGAAATGAGTACGCCTATCGATTATGTGGACGGCTCCCTCGCCCAACTCTTTAAATCCGACCGTGCTCAAATGGCTTCTGATTTCACATTGTCTTTGAAGACCCTTCAGAACAAAGCAAAAGAGTTGATGATGTATGGCTTTACCAATTAATGAGCACGGCACGATTGAGCTAACGGCCTTAGGGATCGGGCTTTATTTTCAAACAGGACGAAATGAAGTTAAGGTTCATTCCCTAAGCCCTGACCAGAAACGACATAACCTTATGGAGACCATTGTCGAGGTCTTTGAATATCAGAAGTGGAGTGTGTTATGGATTGACTGGAAGGCAAATCGTTCCGTTACGGTTCGCCTTCCCTCCAAGGACGGGGAAGAGAATTCTCTTAAGGTTTCGTTAGGGAAGCACCAACAAGTACAGCCGTTATTTGATCCGGCTACAGAAGACACCTTCCCTTGGCCATGCGGCACGTTTCTGTACGAAGTCGACATTGAAGGCCAAACGTATTACGGTGCGGTCCGCATCATTCCGCACCACTTCTCGAAGCAGCAGTTCAATAGAATTGCGGAGTATTTAGAAAAGGCACTAGATGGGCTGACCACAAACTACTATCAGGATGTAAGTCTATCTCTGAGTCCTGAACAGTTGATAGGAGAAAGCGATCTGCGCTTTCTTCGTTGGCTAGATCATTCCTTCCGTAAGTTAAAGATAGCACTGGATTGGATTGAGAAAGAAAACCAAATGAACGTTAGGCGCCACTACCAGGTAGAGTCTCATCCAGGAAGGATGGATCAGCAAAGTGTAAAATGGGAGCACTCCTTTAAAGGAGCCGTTATGAGCGGGACGAAGTTCTATAACCGTAAACATCGCCATGATGCCAATCTTCCTGAGAATCAACTCGTTAAATTTCGTACAAAAGCGATTCTAAAACGGATGGACACCCTCATTCAGTCACTCGAACAGGAACGACTCGTCTTCTTAGACGAACAGGATAAACTTAAGGGTGAGATCAGACAAATTCAATCGGATCGAAGCAGCCCTCTTCACCATGTTACTTCTCATGATCAGACGTTATTAAAGAATAAGCAGAAGAGTAAAGAAAAGACTCAAGAAGCACATGGATTAAAGATCTCCAATATGGATCAGATGCTTCAGAAGGTGAAGCCGTATAGACAACAGCTCCGCTACGTCATCCGGCAAGGATTCTGGAATGATGTGGACGATGTGCATCCAAGGGTCCCTCGTTCCGTCCAAAGCCGTGGGTATATTTCGTTCCATAAGCTGTGGCATGAACTAGAAGAATCCGGAGGTCGGAAAGTTGCACCTGCAGCCCCGTCATCAGGCTCTCCTTTGTTTCACTCTACTGGGAAAATGTATGAGTATTACACGCTCTTAACGATCGTCCAACTCATAACGGAGCGCGGCTATAACTTTAAGCAGGATTCGCTAATGGGTCAGTTGCAAAAAGGATATCTTCACTCGGAGCTGCAGGGAGGAACCACTGTCGTTCTAGCAAATGAGGACGCAGAACTCCATGTTGTATACGAACAAGAGCTTGAACACCGCTCCCGGGATGCGATTGCTAATGGCACGTACTTCTTCTCAAAGTTCAGAAGGAAAAAGCCAGATATCCGCATGGACTATTATAAGAAACAAGAGGACGTCCCCCTCTATCATTCATCGATTGCCGTAGAAGTGAAGTATAGCCCCCTTCGTAATATCTACTCGCCTGATGGGAATACGAAAGCTGCTGAGCAAATGAACGAATACGTCGGCATTAAATATTACTGTCCTATACGTAAGTCGTTCTATAACCGAATCCGCGAAGTGCTCTGCGTCTATCCTGGAAGTCGTGCAGAGCCTGCCTTGCTTGATTCGGAGGCCGGTAAATTTATTCAGCTCTATCCTACAGAAGATGGGGCCGTTGGGATGGAGGCGTTAGGTGCGGTGCTTGATGGGTGGTTAGATCCTGAGGTGTGGTGAGAACCAACTATTTAACGAATTCGCATACATCTAGTAAAAAACGGCTCAAGGTTTCGTATGAAACCTGAGCCGTTTTTCTGCTGATTCCTCCTATTCGTGAAGAATTATGCCTTCCTTTTGTAGCGATAAAGAAAGATCGGTTTCCAGTCCCCCCTTACACTGAACTAAATATAAGGAAACATTCTCTCAGTTTCGAGTCTTCAGCAATTTGGCTCCGTTCATTAAATAGGGTCACTGGAACATACCGATAACCCAAACAATCAAATAGATTGGAACTGCGACCATTAGCATTCCTGAGAGTAAATAACTAATCGACCTAATCATAAATTTAAAAATATCATATATAGCACCTGCTAGATCATCCACAAATCTCAACACATTAAACCTCTCCTTACTTACGTACAGTCCTTCACCCCCCCCACGCCTGCTAATCAGCTGATTGTTCCTTCAATTGCTCGTTCAACTGCTTCATTTGTTCAATTAACTGCTCATTTTGCTTAATCTGTGCCTCTGAGTTCTTACTTAAGATGCGCAGCCATCTGAAGATGAACGCGATGGCTAGTACAATGATCATCCATAAAGCTGTTGCGGTTTCCATACAGCGTGATCCCTCCTTTTATCTTTTTGAAACCTATGACCTCTTCACTATGCAAAAACCGATTCAGACCTGCGTCTTCTCAAAATCTCATCTGTCACAAAGAATAGAGCTGCAACGGGTACCGCGTAGACAAAAAAGAAGGGGTTTACTATAACCGGAATGGTAAGACCCATATGAAAGATAAAAGAGAACATTACACGCGCATCTCCAAAGTTTCTGGTCATCTTCTCAATCCCCATTGAGCCTAATCCTCCAAGGAGCGTTCCACCACCAATATAAATCATATAAATGAATACGTTCGATAGGACCCCGTCACTTTCAAATAACGGAAACTGAACACCAAAGAACAAGGAAGTGACGATTGTCGTAATCAGTGCTGCAAAAATTTTTCTAAGTATCATGGCGACCCCTTCTTTTTCTCATAAATAGTTTCGTATTTCTTATCCATTTTTCGAATAAGAGCTCTTACCCCAAAACTGATCAGCATGAACACAGCCAAAAAGAGAGCATGCATACTATTCTCCACCCATGCGATCCCATCAGCCCATAAGAGATCAAGGACTACCCTAATGGAAAACAAGCCAAGGAACACAAAGGCACATACACGAAATACCTGTGACATTCGATCAACTCCCCCCCTGTGTTTGTAACCGCTCACGAAATCCATTTCTTTATCATTCATCTCATTCTATGTAACTTATTTTCCCTTTTTATACGGATTCTAGTTTCTGTAGGTTTCATATCTCAACAAATTACAATGGGTTATTTTTCAATTATGACTCTCTAATCCATTTGAAAACATAACGAACCGTTAATGCTGAGAACGGGAAATTAGCCAACACCGCCACCCAGCTTAAGAAGTACGTAACATGATTTGATGGCAGTATGTTATAAAACAGAAACACGATCACCCGCCAATAAAACACTAAAAAGACAATAAACAAGAAAAAGCCAAGGACCTGCTCTTTATCAGGAAGATATTTATCCGCTGATTTCATCACCCCTCACCCCTATCAGCTTAACTGTAAAATAACCCCAGTAAAATGTAAATATTTTTATACAGTAAAGGAATGAAGGGTGTCTGGCACGCGTTACTCCTTTACTGTATTAAAAAAGCACTTCTGCTTTGAGCAAAAGTGCTTGATAGGGTTAGGGTGTTGTTTGGGTGCGGATTCTTTTCTTCAGTGAGTGGGCGTTCCATGCACAGACAATCGCTGCAACCCCGTCTATGATTGGTATGGTACCTGCCGTAAAGATTGAAAAGAAAAAGGAAATCGCAAATATAGCAGCTAACACAATCATGAGGTAGAATAAGAATTTTATCATAAGTAAACTGGATTCCTCCCTGTCATTTCCTCCCCCAATGGTAACACATCTGCACTTACTCAACTATCGTCTAAAGAACAGAACCCTCACACAAAGTTAGGTAAAATTCCCCCAGGAAGAGAGCACATCCTTTTATTCACTAAAATAATCTTCGAATTCCATTACTAGAATGTTTTTAGTTGATTGTTCCTATAAGGAAATCTATCATAAGAAGTAGGGGGGAAAGACCATGACGACAACAGATATTCAAACAAACATTCATGATTACCACGTGGTACAGGCCATTGAGGACAACCTCGCCACAATCCGGTTTGATTTAAATCGCCGAGTGCAGTTTGTGAACGACAATTTTGCTAAGGGACTTGGATATACAAGAGACGAGATGTATGGAATGTTACATAGCGACCTTTGTTTTCCTGAGTTTAGCCAGGATCGAAGCTACGAAACATTTTGGCGGGACCTTGAGAAGGGGAAGTCTTTTCAAGATAAGATTAAGCGAAGAGATGCGAGCGGAAATGCCATTTGGCTAGAAGCTACGTATATGCCTGTGAGAGATGATTCAAGACGAGTGGTAGGCGTGTTTAAAGTTGCCACAAACATTACATCGCGACAGAAGACGATTCATTCAGTAGCGAGCAAATTGGAAGCGATGTCAGAAGATCTGACTCAAAAATCGCAATTTGGTATTGAACGCAGCCAGGACTTTTTGAAGACGATTGAAAGCATCTCAGAAGTCTCGACTTCAAATATTCAGACACTAAACAATCTCCAACAAGATGCGAAAAGCATTCAAGGAATTGTGAAGACGATTAAAGATATTGCCGCTCAAACTAACTTACTTGCCTTAAATGCTGGTATTGAAGCAGCACGGGCTGGTGAGCATGGACGGGGATTTGACGTGGTGGCGAAAGAAGTAAAGAAACTATCTGAGAAGGTAGACGGATCGATTAAAGAGGTTAAGACAAGTATCGAGTCTATTTCAAATGAGATCAATACCATTACGACCGGCACCGAACAAGCTCAATCGAGTATTCAGGATAGCCAACAGCAAATTCAAGATGCTCTCGAGGACTTCGCTAATATTCTTGAAGCTGCACATACTCTTGAAAATCAAGCCAAGGATTTCTCTACTATTCTATAATAACAAAGCTACCGCATTCGGGCGGTAGCTTTCCGTATAAGAAATGAACTCTATTCACTACCTACGATTTCAGAAGGCTTCACCAAGCGGAAAGCACTTAGAAACACGACAAGACCGTTTACGAAATATGGAACAGAAGCTAGAACTCCAACCGTTCCTGCAAGTCCTTCACTTTTATCCATTAACTGAATCCCCATACTAAGGGCAAACATAAAGAGTGGGGTAGAGAAAATAAACAACATCCCTGCCCAAAGGCGCTTTTTAAAATCGCTTCCTGCATAATGAAAAGCAAATCGATTAACTGCGTAGAACACACCCACAACCATCACAACTAACAGAACCCATGTAAGGATTTCCAAATCCGGTCCCTCCTTTTCAAAATTATCACACCCAAACTCTACCACATCTCTTCTTTTATTATCACGTCAGGATGATTTAGAAGTGTCTGATCTAATTCTTTACGCCCGTTTTTGTATGATTTTACCACTTATAGTGTTACAATGGAACAAGATGAATTGGAACAAAATGGGGTGGAAAGATGATCTATATCCTATATTTGATCCCTATAATCTTAGGAATCTATTATATCGCAAATGGCATCCGCCACATCGGCGTTTCTCGCTTTCTCGCACCTTTAATACTCGGTCCAATCTCCCTTGTTGTTATACTTTGGCGTATTTTTGGTGAATTCGAGAACGATGGGGCCAAAATGCTCCTTTTCGTGATCGCCGTCGTACTCAGCTCTTCTTTTATGTTTACTTCGATGGTCCCCACCGAAAAGGTATTTTCCGCCCAGTCTGAAAATCAAAAGGTCGATTAAAGGAAAAACTCTAAGTGATAGGACTTAGAGTTTTTTCTTGTTTCAATGCCTTATCGTTTTCATATGAAGCACAAACGTTTACCATGATAATAGCTACATAACCAACAAGAAAGGTCGTGTTCGATATGTTTCCACACCACTGGTCTGTGGACAAAATCCCTTCGATGCAGGGGCAAATCGTCATCGTAACAGGCGGGAATAGCGGATTGGGTCAAGAAGCCGTCCGCGTCTATGCCACAAAAGGAGCAACGGTGATTCTAGCTTGTCGATCTCTCGAGAAAGGTCAGCAAGCAGCTCACAACATTCTTTCCATGTTCCCTCAAGCCAACATTGATGTGATGAAGCTTGATTTGGCTAGCCTTCAATCTGTTCATACATTCGCTGATCAATTCAAAACAAAATACAACAAACTAGACATCTTGATAAACAATGCAGGGGTCATGACAACACCATACGGAAAAACAGAAGACGGGTTCGAGCAACAGCTTGGCATTAATCACCTCGGCCATTTCGCCCTCACCTCCCTTCTGTTTGATCACTTGAAAAAAGGAGATCACGCTCGAATCGTGAACATTAGCAGCAATGCTCACAAACAAGGTGACCTTAATTTCGATAACTTAATGTATGAAGGCGGCAAAGGCTACTCTCCTATGAAAGCCTATTCCCGTTCTAAGTTAGCAAATCTATTATTCACGTTCGAGCTCCAGCGCCGCGTTGAACGTGCAGACTTAGATATTAAAGTCCTCGCTGCTCACCCAGGCGGTGCAAATACGAACTTAGCGAGACACATTGAAAATAAGTTCCTATTTAAGATGCTTCGTGGTGTGCTTGAACGGATTACGCAAAGCGCATACGACGGCGCTCTCCCAGGCATTCGCGCCGCAACGGACAAGGACGCAAAGGGTGGCCAGTACTACGGCCCATCTGGTAAGTGGGAAATGAAAGGCGATCCAGTTCTCGTAGAGCCCAAAACGAGAGCTCTTGATGTGAACGATGCTGATCTTTTATGGAAAGAGTCAGAGCGATTGACAGGTGTTCCGTTTACAGTATAATCACATAGGAAAGAGACTTGTTCTTCGTGAACAAGTCCCTTTTTTATACTACTCACCGTAATTAGCAAGCGTAATTGCAATTTCATCTTCAATGTCTTGAGCAGAATCTAAATAGTTGTTTAGGATGATAGAAAAGATTAACTCGTCCCCGTTCTCCGCTGTTACATATCCAGACAAGGACGTCACACCAGTTAACGAACCTGTTTTAGCTTGGACGTTCCCTTCTGCTAACGTGTCGCCCATCCGATAACGCAGCGTCCCACCTTCAAATCGCTCACTGTTACCAGCTACAGGCAAGGACGTTAAATACACATCATCAAACCACTCTTCTTCTCTAACTTTGTATAGGAGGTCTGAGATTTCATTAGCCGGAACCATGTTGACGTGCGACATGCCAGATCCATCGCGGAGGCGCATCGTATCTGCATTAACGCCAATGCCTGACAAGTAGTCTTCTACCACGTTCAACCCTTCTTCCCAGCTTCCTTCATCATGAACCTCTTTCCCCATTTCTTTCACTAAAGTTTCAGCATGTCCATTGTTACTCAGCTTCATAAATGGAATAAGTAGTTCTTTTAGCGGCATCGACTCCTTAGAAACGAGCAAATCAGCTCCATTTGGCGTCTTACCATCCAGCTGTTGCTCCCCTTTCACTTTAATACCCTCATTCGCTAATGCTTGATGAAATAGATCCAGTGCTAGACCAGATGGTTCAGACACCGCCACCCAAGAACGGGAACGACTTCCGTCAATTGGGATCGTGCCTTCGACAACAATTTGATTCGTCCCATGCTCCCGTTCAATCGAAATGTCTTTTTCCTCATCAGCAGCGACCGTTTCTGTTCTATTGACTATTTTAATGTAATCCGTCTTTGGCGTTACTTGAACGTCGGCTTGCTCACCTTCTTCATCAGCCGGATACGCAGCAACAATCACCGTACCAGCATCATAGTCTTCATTAGGTGCTGCTGTTAGCGCGGATACTTGAGCAGCATAGTAGTTCGTTTCATCATTCCAAGAAATATCCTCTGACAATCGTACATCATCGTACCAAGTATCATCGGCAATCACGTCGCCCTTAACTTCACGAACGCCCGCCTCTTTTATAGACTGGGCCATCTCCTCGAAATCTTCCTTCATTAAAGTAGGATCTCCCTTACCTTTCAGATACAAGTCACCGTGCAACTTGCCCCCTTTCATATCCCCATCGGACAGAACCTCTGTTGTAAAACGGTGTTCAGACCCCAACGTGTCAAGCGCGGCCGCAGCCGTCAACAGCTTCATATTCGAAGCCGGCTTCAAGCGAAGATCTTCATTGTATTCATACAACACTTCCCCCGTCTCCGCCGAACGAACACTCACCCCAGCAAGCGCCCCGTCCAAGCTTTCATCACTTAAGATCTCAGTCAGCTTAGAAGACAACGCATCCTCTTCATCCGTCGCGTTAATCTCAGTAACTGGAGCGGGTTGATACGGAGCCATTAACAAAAACGAAGCAAGAAACAGGACGATGACTTGTTTACCTTTTTTCGAAAACATATGTAATTTCATTCCTCCTTGAATCATTTAGTATTCCTAACACTACCAAAGAATACAGAAAATTCAATTATTTATAAGGAGATTTATGGAAAACAGAACCATTGTATGACATTTTTCGTGACTTTAGCCTTATTCAGGATGCCCTGTGGCGTTTAGTTCATGCAGTTAGAAAGATGCATATAAGATCTGGGCGGGGGGCTTGAGCCGATTTTCGCTGACTTGAGTCGGTATGCTCTCTTCTTGAGTCGCTTCCTTCCAACTTGAGTCTCTCCGCCGCCACTCGAGCCAATCCGCCTAGAATCAGACCTCCACCACATGAGTAGCTCGCTGACTTGAGTCGGTTTCTTCTCATCTTGAGCCGTTATGACGTAACTTAAGCCAGTTCTCCCCATCTTGAGCCATTTTCCCTTGACTTGAGCTGTTATTTTCTCGTCTTGAGCCGTTTTTCTCAAATCTTGAGCCGGTACACTCTCTTCTTGAGCCGTTTCCTCCCAACTTGAGCCGCTCCGCCACCACTCGAGCCACTCCACATCCACATCGATCCGCCCCACCAACTCGCACCAAACAAAAAAACTGCAAAGGTCACATAGACCTTTGCAGCTTCAACTCAATCTTCTACTTTAGAATTCTACTAGCGCCTCAATGACTTTCTGTGCTGTGCTTTCAGAAGACATTGGGTTTTGGCCGGTTACGAGTTTGCCGTCGCGGACGGAGTAGTCAGTCCAATCTTCGCCTCTTTCGAATTCTGCGCCTTGTTCGCGTAGTTTGCTTTCAAGTAAGAATGGCATATTGTCTTCTAGTTCCATGCCACGTTCTTCTGAATCTGTGAAGGCGTTGACTTTCTTGCCTTTCACAATTGGGGTGCCGTCTTCGAACGTTGCGTTGACAAGTCCAGCCGGGCCGTGACATACGGAGCCGATCACTTTGTCATTTTCAGCCATTTGTTGAAGAGCATATTGCAATGTTTCGCTATCTGGGAAGTCGAACATCGCGCCGTGGCCACCTGGTAAGAAGATCGCGTCATAGCCCTGGTCGACAATGTCTTTCGTTAATTCTTCTGTATCTTCAAGTTGCAGGCGTGCTTCTGTCCATTTTGGTGTTTCCTCATCAGGTACACTGTTTGGATCAAGCTCGACTTTACCTCCTGAAATAGAAGTTACACGAACATTGTAGCCTTGTTCTCTGAACATATTGTAAGGGGCTGCGAATTCTTCAAGCCATAAGCCTGTTTTATGTTGATCTGTTAATTTAGTGTGATTGGTTACGACCATTAGTATATCTTTAGACATGATTGTTCCTCCTCTAAAAATCTTAATACTTTTATATCGTCTCACATCCTCCTCTATACCCTCTTCATCTCAGAAATACTCATTTTTTATCAAAAAATTTTCTAAGGAAATGCTGAGAGGCGCTTAAAACCCATCTATTGGCGCTTGCAAAATTCCTCGAAAACCTTCATATTTGGAAGAAAAGGAGGCCGAAAATGCGACACGACATACAACAAAATGAACGAGCGTTTTCCACGAAAGAAGTGGCCGAAGAAGTAGGAATCGCTACCACAACCGTACGTCGATATGGCCAAATCCTGGAGCGGAACGGTTATGAATTTTTTAAAGATGGCGACAGACGGATATTCGTAAAATCAGATGTGGAATCGATTCGAGCGATCAAAGAAACCTCCCTCACCCAAGATGAAGCAGCCCAGGAGGTTGTAGCGAAACAAAAGGAAATGTTAAGCGGTTATAATGAACGAGCGATCGCGACGGCAGGTACATACAATCAAAACCTATCAGATCCAAAGCAGACTCAGGAATTGTTGCAACTTCTAGCTACTGAACTAGCAGCATCTCGTGAAATGAATGTGCAGCTTAAGCAAGATATGGATGATTTGAAGACGACTGTCTCCCGCCTCCAGCAGGACCACCACGTGATTAGCTCTGGTGTCGGCAACTTCTCTCAAAAAACCCATACCAAGATGGATAAAATGATTGAAGAACAGAAAACTCAATATGAAACATTACTCGAACAAGAGCGCGAAAAAAGCGAAGCCCTACAGCAAGAACTGCGTCAAATCCGCGAAGATCAGCAAAAGGAATGGGAAGCGCAGAACGCATTTAACCAGCAACTTGAAGTAACGGTTAAGAACTCTAAAAGTCCTCTAGAACGATTGCTCGACTTGTTCCGTAAATAATCCATCCAGACTTCCACATCAGGCGATCGCCTACCTGAGCAGGGAGTCTTTTTTATTTTCTAGATTTTTTTCAAAAACGGGTGATCCAAATCGATTCTTCTCTCGATAGCTATGTGAAAAGAAAAAACAAACCCTCACATACACAACTTAAAAAAGGAGAGAATCGATTAATGAAACTATTGAAAAAAGTATTTGCACTGACGATGACCTTACTCCTTCTCGTGCCATCGGTATCCATGGCCCAAACGAACTCAGGACCAACGGCTAAGACGCCAGCTGCGGATCTACGAGCAACGCTTAGTCAACTTCTATCCAATCACTTTGTCTATCAAACGATTTCTATGACGAAAACGTACGACGGCGCTGAAGATGTCGAGGCAGTTAATGAGGCGCTTGAACGAAATGCGAATGATTTAACGAAAGCCATTGAATCGATTTACGGAAAAGAAGGCGCTCAACAATTCGAGAAAATCTTTGACTCTCAGTACGAAAATACACCAGGGCTTGCTGAAGCTGTAAAGAATGGAAATAAGGAAGCTGCGGAGCAAGCAAGGCAACAGCTCAATCAGGAATTCCCGAAAGAACTAGGGAACTTCTTAAGCGAAGCAACTGGCGGTAACATGCCTGCTGATACGGCAGAAAAGGTATTACGCGCCCATGAACAAGATGTACAAGATGTATTCAACGCTTATGTTGAAGGGGACTATAAAAAGGCCTATCAAACATTCCGCACCGGATTTGATCGTATGTTTGATATCAGTAAAGCTCTATCTGGTGCAATCGTAAGCCAGAACAAAGAGCAATTTAACCATACCATGGTCGACACGAAAGCGGCTGACCTTCGCTCCACTCTAAACCAGCTTGCTTCTGAACACTTTGCATTGGCCACTTTAGAGATGCAAAAAGGGTACGACCAGGCTGAAGATTATGACTTCGTAACGTGGGCTGAAGATCAGCAAACAGCCGATTTCAAAGCAGCTATTGAATCCATTTATGGAGCAGAAGCTGCTGATCAGTTTGAGAAAGTGTGGCAGAAAGATCACATTGCAGCTCAATCGCAAGTTGTAGCAGCTACCCTTCAGGACAATGGAGATGAAAGAAAACAAGCTGAAGAGCGTTTGAAAGATTTCTCACAAGAATTCGGGATGTTCTTATCTCAAGCAACTGAAGGAAAACTTCCAGAAGACAGAGCGAAAGAGACGGTTTGGATGCATGAAGAAGATGTGCTTATGACATTTGACCACTATGTAAATGGAGATTATACGTCCACTTACGAATCATTTGATAAAGGGTTCTCATACATGTACAACGTTGGCGAAACGCTAAGTGAAGCCATTGTAAAGCAAATGCCAGATACGTACAAAATGATGCCATCTGAAATGCCAGATACAGGACTTGGCACGAGTGAGCAAACTGGATCCGCTTGGATTTGGATCGCCTTCGTAAGTCTCGCTCTTCTATCAGGTGGCGTGCTAGCGACTAGAAAGAGTGCATAGTCCCTACACACATCCGGATTTTTTGAGGGGCCAGTCGCCTCTCTTTTTTTCCGTTGTGCTATCCTTTTACTAAATAGGTAACAAAAAGAAAGGTGATGGGTATGAAATGGAAGGTTTACTTTGGAATTGTAGGCATTGCTTTCCTTCTCCTTCTCGGTTATGAAAATAATGTGTTCGCCAATCTTCTTAATCAAGAGAAGCAGATGGAGCAGGGAGAGGAAGTCGAACAGGTAGCGAGTGTTGAAGAATCTTCTTATTTAAACGAGGAAGAGGATAAACAGAAAGACCCGCTCGCACAGGAGTTTACCGTCCTTAACAAAGCTGAAGACATGAACTCTTCAGACGTGAACACTGATGATCCTAAGGAACGAGAGGACAAAGGAATAGTTCCTACTCACCTATCGATCCCAGCTATTGACGTAGACACCAAAATCGAAAAGGTCGGGATTCTCGACAATGGACAAATGGGAGTACCAGACAGTACGAAGACCGTTGGTTGGTTTGAACCAGGTACGAAGCCTGGCAACACGGGTAATTCCGTCATTGCAGGGCATGTTGACAGTTACAAAGGTCCAGCTGTTTTCTTTTATTTAAAAGATCTTCAAAAAGGCGATGAGGTTACTGTTACAGATAAGAATGGAAAAAAGCTAACCTATGTTGTCAAAGCTTTGGAGAGCTATCCGTATGACAATTCCCCGATTGAGAAAATTTTCGGTACAACCGATAAGAAGCGTCTGAATTTGATTACATGTACCGGAACATTTGATCAGGAAACTAACAATCACTTGGAACGCTTGGTCGTCTATACGGAGCTGAAAGAAGAGGAGCAGCAAACGAAGGAAAAACAAGTGGAGAAGGAACTAAAAACTCCTGAGCAAGTCGAAGTAAACGGGACGTTCGTAACGTGGCATGCCGTTCGTGATGAAGAGGTGATTGGGTACCGCGTCTACCGTAGCGCTGACGGGGAAACGTTTGAGAAAGTAGCAAGCGTATCTTCTTTTGAACGTAAAAATTACACAGACCCTGATGCGTCAGAATATACGTATTACGTCACCGCGGTTGATGAAAATGGAAATGAATCAGAGCCTTCAAAGAAAGCAACAGCAAAGTAACCAATAAGCCCATCCCTTTTTTAAACTCTCCCTTAGTGGAGAGTTTTTTTGTTGGATGTGTTAGGCACTCGGGTAAATCTTGCACCTTATATTCGAGAGCCTTATGACCCGTCCAGGCTTAGAGGCCTGGACGTTTTTTGTATGGTGGAGGATTTTTAGGGATGAAGTGCGGGGCTGTTGCTGCGGCGGGGTTGGGGCGTGCGGAGGCTTGAGCCGTTTTTCCTTCAACTTGAGCCAACTCTTCCTCTTTTGAGCCGTTCCTCGCTGACTTGAGCCGTTACGCGCTGACTTGGGCCGTTATTTTTCCCTCTTGAGCCGTTACCTTCTAAACTTAAGCCGTTCTCATCTCAGCTTGAGCCGTCCTGCGCTTACTTGAGCCGTCCCGCCCGAACTTGAGCCATAATTCAAAGCCCCGCCAGAATACCAGCGGGGCTTAAGCCGTTTTTCCTTCAACTTGAGCCAACTCTTCCTCTTTTGAGCCGTTCTGCCCTCGAACTTGAACCGTCGCACCAACAGAAAACGTCTCCCCCCCTCAAAGAACCCGGATCCGATTTAATCTCTCTCCTAACCGCTGAAACCCATTGCCCCTTTCCCTTTCGACTGGTCTGCAAAAGGTGTAATAATCGACTTCACGAAGGAAATAGATAAGCCGGGCGCCTGCAAACAGGAAGGCGGTGGTGGAGCCTAATGCAAAGCCCACCCCGTACCAGTCAATTCCTCCAGGTAGCAGGAGCCATGAGAATAATCCATTCAGCGTGAAGAACAAGCCACTCGTCCATACCGCTCCTTTTTGATCATCGAAATACAACAGCAGCAAAGTAATGACGAGGACCATGGCGTTTGAGAAGGCGCCAATGGTTGTGACCCGGAAGATTTCACCGATTTCACGGTCCATACCTACCCAGGCTACGAACCAGGCGGAGAAAAGGATGGCTAAGAAGGAAACGATGCCTTGACTTCTGAAAAGCCGGGCCATCTCCTGACGCAATACGGAATTCATTTTATCTTTAGCTCGCTCTATTTGGTCATAGGTTCCGCCTTGATTAATAAAACCGTAAAAGGTGCGGTATCGTTCGTAGAAACGCGTTTCCACTGATACGACAAATATAATCAGGGTTGGGATAATCGTTAAATACGACCAGAATATAGCTGTGTCGTAAAGGCGATTAGTCAAAAACGTACCTGCAACAACTGTTCCTCCCTCTCCAAACCAAATGACCCAGTTGCACACCCAGATCCCTGCGTTGTATAAGAATCCAGCCCCAAATAAAGCAGGGAAGCGATCATAGTATTCCAAGTATGAAAACTGATCTTCCCGATTTCGATTTGGAAAGGTAATAAGCATGGCAAATCCCAAGCCAAACAGCGTGATTACCATCCCTAATGTAAAACCGAGAAGCATCAGAAGGGACATCGCGATGCGAAACGATTCGGGGACTAGTGGAATAAACAGAATGGACAATACCCCCACACCCCCACCAACTAAGAAACTGTAGGCTACTGCTTGGTAATACTTAGCTGCACTTAAGAAAATGAACATCACCCAAATTAGGTTAAGGGTCATGAACAATGTTAAAAGAACAAGCTTGTAGCCAAGATGGAGTGGAGAGTAAAACGCAAATCCTAGCCAGACGATTAACGAGAAAAGAATCGTTATTTTGCTAACACCGAGGAAGGTTGGGAAGATCCGGTCATACAATTTTTCATAAAATAAATCTGCCACATATCGGGTTACGACTAAGTGCTGAATGCCTAGAATGACTTGAGAAAAGATAAAACAATACGCAACAGATAGTGTGAAGACTTCTCGTTCAGCGAGGTCTATACCAGACAGGAGAGATGACAGCCATTGAATGAGCGTAATCGCTACAAGGACGATCAGCCACGGTCCAGAGGTGACCAGGCCCGCAAAGGCATAGGCTTTAAATCTAGATGAATAGTAGTCTTCTTGAAAGAGCTTTTGTAATTTAAATCCGATGCCCGCCATAAACGGTCCCCCCTATCTGATAGAGTTCGCGATATTGATCAATCATGTGGTGGTATTGATAAAAAGCTGCCACGCGTTTTCGTCCGTTTTCCCCGAAGTGCTTACGTTCTTTTGGATAATCCATAAGCCATTCGATTCTGTCTGCTACAAGATCCGGATGAACAGGGGGCACGACGAAACCGGCTGGACCAAAGGGGTCATCGTCCCTTCCATAGATAAGCTCAGAACACCCGCCAACATCTGTTACAACAAACGGCAACCCTGCTGACATCCCTTCTAGGACGGCTAGTGGCTGCCCTTCTGAAATACTTGTTAACACCCCGATATCAAACGTTGGTAAATACTCAGCAATATCGACTTTCCCCACAAGTTTCACCTTATTCTGGAGCCCATTTTGCTTAATTAAGATCTGGCATTTGTTCGTATATTCTTCATCTTCGTCGAGAGGTCCCATTATGATCCATTCGAAATCTCGACCTCTTTGCTCTAAAATTTTGGCAGCCGTAATCATCGTCTTCACATCTTTAATAGGAACAATACGTATAATCGCACCAATTCGAAAAGGGCTTTCCGTTTCGTTTACAGGTAGTCGTGATAGCCTTTCATAATCCACTCCATTTGGAATAATAGCCGTCTTCTCTCTATCCGCTCCGATTTCAAGTTGGTGATTCTGATTATTCTCAAACAACGTCAGGATTTGGTGGGCCTCCTTGTATGCTTGCCTTGACAGGTGGTGGAAGAAATTGATCCAATGTTTCTTATAAAAAGATGGAATCCAGGACGCCTTCAAAATCTCTTCCTCTCGCTCGCGGGAATAGATCCCGTGTTCTGTTACGTAAAAGGGAATACGTTGCCTCTTCGCCATATAAGACCCAAGTAGCCCTGCATAGCCTGTTGAAGCGCTATGAACAAGATCGACCTCAGGGACTTCTTGCTGCAAAAGCCTGATAACAGGTTCGAACATCCCCCTCCACATCCATAGAAAATCAATAAAGGATCCGTGGTGCGGTTCAAGGTGGTAGCTCTTTTTCACCATTTCATAGAACGCTCGACTCGTGAAGTAGCGGTCGCTTGAAGGAATAACCTCCCCCATCACGAACAAGGCATTGGTATCGACTTCTTCAAACATCAACCATTTCTCAAGAGAATGAACGTCTCCCTCTTCTAAAACAAATCGTTTCTTGGAGCGCTTCTTCTGATCCTGATTCAGGATAAGGTTATGAAGACCTGTGACATTTGGAGGCAAGCGATACTGCATGTCCTCTTCTGTGTAAGAAGAAGGATTGATGGAGATAATGTGAAATTCATGGTGAGGCATTTGCCTAATGATCGTGTGCACCCAGCTTGAGACCCCGCCGCTTACATAAGGATAACTGCCCTCTACAATTAGGCCAATTCTCATGAACCATCCTCCTTTATCCTGAGCGTGACAGATGGTTGACGAAGCGTTACGATATACAAGTTTGACGACTCTCCCATACCCTCTACTTTCCCAAATGCGAATTCTCCTGTCTCAAGGTGTTTTCCTGCTTGAAGTCGAACAAGAGCAATGGACGGGTCTAACATGTGTTCACCAGATATGGTGATCGCATCCTCCCCGTAGCGAACATCGATTGTAGATTGCTGATAGGTTACTAGTTTCTCCCTTGCTTGTTGCTGGGTTAGACCTTCTAAATAAGGGAAATGGGTGGATAGGAACGAATACATCGCATCCAAATCCTCTCTCATCTCGTCCCAATCTCTTCCTTTTGCACGATCAGCGTCGGTGCGGTCATCCGGATGAATAAAATGAGAGAATACTCCAAGGTTCGCCATCGCATCAGTCATTAAGAAGAAATCCTCCTCCGTGTCCCCATGACCACTCGCCGTCCTAGGAAAGTGATAAAGTTCAGGATATTTCCTATCAAACTCAAACTCCTGAATAAACGACTCTCCGCCTTCCACCCCGTAATAAAGGGAAGCCACCACGTTCACAGATGGCAAAGACTCGACGAGCGCGTCTAATCCAGTCGGCCCTAATATGTTCGAAGGAGGGACGTAAGACTGGAACTCTTTTTCAGGAAAATAATGATGGAAAAGCTCTTCCGTTTGTTCCAGCTTCTTCTTCATAATCGATTTCCGCTTCCACGGAACGTATTTGTGATCTTCATCAACAGGAATCTCATCTTCCTTGACCACGAGTGGTTGGTGATTGTATCCGTGCATCGCAAGTTCCCCGCCTGCATTTAAAATCTGACGGCCGTAGTAAACCATCGGAAACTCTCTCAATTCGATTAACTCTTCCGCCCCTAATCGCTGACGTTTTTCATACGTACCAATGAGCGCCCCTGTATAAACGAGTTCATAGGCATCTTGCAACTCCTGCATACTCTTCCACCAAACGTCTTTTACAAATTCTCCGTACTCCATGTCTTCTACCATTCCATCTTTTATTGGGGAAGGAAAGTCATCCAAGTAGCTAATCTTGATGCCAGCCTGGTGCATGACAAAGGCAGGTGGCAATAGTGATAGAGACTGCAAGAGGAGCCCTCTCGTCCCTTTATCTTTTGTAATGGTTGTGTTCCAATACCCCACTTTCCCTTTTCCATAGTCGTACGTCCACATGACAGGGTGGTCATTCACCGCTAGATAAAGATCCGCTTCTTCTTTTAATGTAATGTCTAATAGACTATGAGAAAAAAGCGTATGGTCCGATGATAGGTTAGGATAGCCCGGGAAAAGTGTCTTCTCAAACGTCAGTCCCTTTTGAGGAGATAGCAGGAACCCGTTGGAATTATCGATTCCTACGAGGTCATTCCACTCCTGCCTGACCCCTCCGTAACGTAACGCTACCATCAGACGCCCGCCGCGGTTTACGAATGATTCGATTACCTGATAAGGCCATCCTCTCGCATGTTCTCCTGCTACGATTAAAATATGATGAGGGCTTGGTTCAAGGGAGGAGAGGTCTTCTTCTTTTATGGTTTGAAAAGGAATCTTCGCATATTGAAGTGCGTAGCGAAGGTTTTCGATGGCTGCCTTTGAGTCGACACTGTCATTCTCTAGCAGACTAATCTTTAACGGGGTTCCTGGTTGTTCTGTCAGATCCGTGCCCATAGTAGGAAACCGTTGCTCTTCTTGATCAGACAGAGGAAACCACTGATAAACAGCCGTTACCCTCCCCCACTGCAAAACCGCAACGCAAAGAAGTAAAACTAGAATAATCGCTGCAAGTGTAGCGTGAATATTTCTCACATCACTTTCCCTCCTAGTACCTGTAGAACAAATAGGTCTTCTTCTGAAAAGTCCTCTACGTCGACGTACTCCTCGCTCAACTGGATAACCCGCTTCATTCCAGACCAATTATGGTTTTCATAGTAAGCCTTTAAAAGCTTCGTATATCCTTTGGCATACGATGGGAAAAGTTCGATTAGCTGCTTGTAGTACAAAACAGCATCATCATGATCCAAAAGGCGATTGCTACAGTCACCAAGTCCTTCATAAATCCATGGTTCATCTGGATATAAAAGAACAATCGAAAGTAAAAAGCTCAACCACATTTGCTCTTTTTGCTTTTGTACAGCCGGAGTGAGTACTTCACTATCAATTAAGCGTGCGTATGCGTGGTGAAGACGCTTTAAGGATTCAAGGTCGTTGGACTGGGCTTGTTCTTTCGCTAACGTTAGCTCCCGTTCATGCTGATCAACGAGGGTATTCATTAGCGTTGCCGAGTAGTGAACCGTCTCATGATCTTCATTCAATAATCCCATCCACAAGTATTTCCCCTGATGACTGACCCCTTCTGAAATGTATTGAAGAATCGAGTTCTTCCGATTCGCAAACGTTCCTAGCGTCAATGATTCTGACAGAGGCAGGAGATCAACACTTCTTTTGGCTTCATGTCGAATGGGTTCAAGATTTAAAACGTCATAGGAAACATATTCATCGTAATCTTCAAAGATTTCTTCGCTTGTAAACCGCTTTGCTAAAAGCCAGGTAAGGATCCCTAACAGCTCTCCTAGTAGAGGCATGAAACAGCTAACTAACCCGATCCAGACCACCACAGCTTGCTCATTTTCATCAAATCGATCTCTTAAGAGAATAAGTAGAATTAGGGCGACTATAGCATGAAGGATAAAGAAAAGTACCCATACCCAGGGAGACAACAAAAGGTCAAGCATCGTAGACGACCCCTTTCTGCCTTAACACGGTTTCAATACGCGGGAAGACGACTTCTCGCGCCGCTGGCTCGGTACCCGGGAACAGAAACCACAATTCATTCTTACCCGCATCATACCCTAGTCGGTCGATTTCACGAATATGAGATCGAATCATCATTTCCGCTTCGATAATGGGAACATCAACCGTGGATTTCAGACGAATCTTGCCGATTAAATAAGGAAGGCCGAACTCTTTGGCTTTCTTTTCTTCCATCTCAATCAGCTCGTTAAAGAACTGCTTTTTATAGACACCCGTACCTGAGAACATCTTCGGCTTTTCTTTCTCTAGCTGCAGTTTATATGCTTTTTGTAAGCGGCTCGACATCCAATCCAATACAAGGGAAAGAACTTGCATTTGATGAGCCGTAATGGAATGAAATTCTATGTCTTCTAATAGGACGACTTCTCTAATCTCCCCCTCAAACGTCAGCGGAGCCAGGAGTACAGGAGAATCTTCATGGTCCTCTACATTTCGGATCGTGATCGTTCTCCCCTCAAACATACGCTTGTACATCGAGGAGGTCTCCTCGACTAAAATGGTTTGCCTTAGCTGATTCTCCTCATCGTGTTTTATAAGAAGACGAAGGGCACGCTGAGACCGGTCCACATGGTAGATTGCCATTTGTTTTGCTTTAAACACTTCACGAAAAACGTTGAGTGCCTCACTCCGGATCAGCTCAGGGTGATCCTGATCAAGTGCGATCCCTACCTGATAAATTCTTGATAAGGAATGGTCTGATTCTAATACTTTTGTTTGCAACATGCGCTGCGTTTCTTCAAGCAAATCTACCGTTTCTTTTAAGTATTCATTCTCATCTTCTATTTCTTCTTTATGAAATTGCAGGCTCTCGTACTTCTCTCTGTATGATGTACTAAATAACCCAGCAAACAATGCAACGTAGAGCAACCACAGAAACGCTATGAGTGAATCGGTCTCATAAAAGAGTAGAAGCACATCTTCTCCAGAAAGCCAACTATAAAACAGTCGATAAATCCCAAGTAATAAAAAGGCTAATAACCCTGTATTTAACCCGTACCGCAAAGCCGCCAAAAGGACAAAAAGAAGCAATATGCCAGGTATCGAGGAAACGATTTCTCCTCCTGTCACCAAGTCTATAAAAACGATTAGAACAAAAACGCCTACTACTTCTACGATCTTCAACCACAATCGATCTTGTCTGTAAAACATCCCCTCACCCCGTTCTCGTGATTATCTCTTCACGTAGCCTGTCGGATTAAGATGTTGCCACCTCCACGCGTCTTTGCACATGTCTTCTATTCCTTTTGTCGACTTCCATCCTAACTCTCTCTCTGCTGCTCTTACATCTGCGTAGGAAACCGCAACATCGCCGCTTCGTCGATCGGCAATCGTAAAAGGAATCGTTGTTTGAGTGACGTGTTCAAACGTATGAAGAAGTTCTTTAACCGTCGTTCCTTTACCAGTACCCAAGTTGTAAACTGCGACACCCGGATCCATGCGCTCTGTCGCTTCAATTCCTTTTACATGGCCATTAGCAAGGTCTGTAATATGGACAAAGTCTCGTATACACGTGCCGTCTCTAGTCGGATAATCATCCCCAAAGATATGAAGAACAGGCAGCCTCCCAATCGCTACCTCTGTGATGTATGGCATAATGTTATTCGGTACACCAGTCGGTTTCTCCCCGATTAAGCCACTTTGATGAGCACCAACAGGATTAAAATAACGTAGAATTACGATTTTTACAGGAAAGTAGGAACGTTGAAAATCTTTTAAAATTTGTTCAGACATATGCTTCGTCCTGCCGTATGGGTTCTCTGTTTTCACTGGGTGGGTTTCTGGTATAGGCACATGTTGAGGTGGTCCATACACCGTTGCAGAAGAACTGAATACAAGTCGATGAACGTGATGTTTCTCTATACATTCACATAAATGGAGAAGCGGGGTTAGGTTATAGCGGTAATATTGAAGTGGGTCGGTTACCGATTCTCCTACTGCTTTTAATCCTGCCAGGTGAATGACCGCATCAATGGTGTAGGTCAGAAAGACTTCATCAAGTGAATCAAGGTCCATCATGTCGACATCCATAAAGTGAACGCGTTCACCTGTGATCGATTCAATCCTCTCTAGTGCTTCTGGCGTACTATTGACGAAATTATCAATCACAACGACTCTGAAGCCTGCTTCTATTAATTCCACACAAACATGCGAACCAATAAAACCTGCACCGCCTGTTACCAGTATCGTCTCCATTCTCTTTCACACCTTCTCTTATGGATTGCCTGTCCTTAACATGAGTATATGTTTTCATAGATTTATATAGGCCTTAATCCTCAATTTTATTTATATAAGACTATTGTATTACAATCTTACAAAAATCGGTAGTTTCACTTGGCTCTCTCACTATTTTTTAGGTTATATGTAAAAAAGCCTTCCTATATGAATAGGAAGGCTAGTAGGTCCACTGATTGTAATAGTTTGGTTCATAGGTGTGAATAAACCCGTGCTGCCTTGCATAAGCGGTGCTTTTCTCCTCATTTTCGTAAGAGACCGTAAATACATGAACACCATACGTTTGGCGTATCTCTATCAATTCTTCAATACGATCTTGACTCCATTCATCTTGAACAACCTCGTATTCGAACCTCTCCCACATGATCCCGTCCACATAGGGAGCAGAAACGTCAGCTAGCGTACCGAACCCCCAGTTCTGAATGATTGGAATGGAACCATACTCCCGCCTAACAAACTTCAACAGCTCGACGTAAGCCTTTCGTTGCGCTGTTAACACGTCTTTATCTTGAGCGTGCTGATCATCAATATCCCCAACCGTATCTAAGAAGATGCCATCGAAACCTTTGTCGATAACTTGAGCTTTCATATCCTGCCTCAAGATAGATTGATAATGGGTCGATGTCAGATCCATCAAATACGAATTCCATTTAGGGAAGAAGACCTTCTCACCGTCTCGATAAAAGAAGTCTTCTGCTTTAAGCTGATCCATTACTTCACGATTCCATTCATCAGCTTCCATTACATTGACGTACCCTAGAACCATCGTCCCATTTTCTCGAATGCGAGAAACTTGCTTTTTCGTAACTTCACGTGGTTCTAATATGACAAGATCATAGCGGTTCATGTCCCTTTCAATTTTCTCAGAAACCGTATCATAATAGATTTGATAGGAGGTTACGCCATCAAAAGCTCGAGAAGAAGCAGGAACAGAACTTGGAACTAGGAGTGAAAACACCAATCCTATAAAGGACAATAACACCTTTCTCACATGTATCCCCCTCCAATCAGGAAACGAGGAATTAGCTCAGACCAGCAATCAATACAGACCTTCTTATCGTAGGCCTGTATTGTACGTCCCTACTATTTCGTTCCTCCTTTTCATCATACAAACTCTTCACACAAATTTCCAACTTCACGCAAACCTTACTGTTCTCATGTATCTAGATAGGAGTTACTTCGCGATAGGCTTGAGCCGTTCATCGGGCCACGTCAGGTGGGGTGGCGGGGCTTGAGCCGTTATGCTTCAACTCGAGCCACTTCTAACCTCTTTTGAGCCGTTTCTAGCTGACTTGAGCCTTTACGCGCTGACTTGCGCCTTTATTTTTCGCTCTTGAGCCGTTATCTCTTTAACTTAAGCCGTTCCACCTTAGCTTAAGCCGTTCCGTCATAAACTTGAGCCGTCCTCGCCGAACTTGAGCCACTCCCCCGCCCCACGTCACCCCCACTCTCACACAACACAGCGCTAAAGGGTGTCAGACACCCTTCACCCCTTTACAGCACAAAAAAGACAGGTCCACCCCTGAAAGGGGTGGGCCTGTCTTTGTTTATTCTTTATAGAATCCCCATTGCTGCAAGAGCGATAACAGCTACGACTGATAGAATCGGGATGACTATAGCTACAACGAAGATATCTTTATAGCTATCTTTGTGTGTCATGCCTGTAATCGCGAACAATGTCAGCACCGCGCCGTTATGAGGCAGTGCGTCTAGTCCTCCGGATGAGAGCGAGGCAATCCGGTGAAAGGCTTCTGGACTTACGCCTGTGTTCATCGCAATCTCGTAATATTTATCACCAAGTGCTTCTAAGGCAATTCCCATACCACCTGAAGCGGAACCGGTTGCACCGGCTAGAATGTTAACCGAAATCGCTTCAGAGATAAGGGGGTGTCCTTTAACGCCCATTAACAGTTCCGTTAAACGGTCAAATCCTGGCACAGCTTTTACCACGGTACCGAAACCTACAGCCGCACTTGTGTTAATGATTGCAAGAACCGATCCACTTGCTCCTGCGTTAATCGCTCCAACGAAACGTTTAACTTTCGAAACATTTAAAATCATAATAAGTAAAATACCAATAATTAATGCCACAATAACATCTAACTCAAATAGATTCAGTGTAATCAATACGGTTAGCAAAGGAAGAAACGATAGAGTCCAGTGAGGAATCACAACGTCCTCCTCTTCCTTTTGTTCTTTCGGTTCTGTAAAGGTTTCTCCTTTTTCCGTCAGCTTCTTCTCTTGTCTGCGCAGGTAGAAGTAACCTCCGCCTGCCATAATGATCGCTGCAATGATCCCCATCACGGGCGCAGCCATGGCATCTGTCTTATAATACTCCATCGGAATCAGGTTTTGAATCTGAGGTGAACCCGGTAGCGCCGTCATCGTAAATGTGAACGCCCCTAAGGCCACTGTTGCCGGTATTAACTTCCGGCTAATATTCGCTTCGCGGAATAAAGATAAAGCTAACGGATAAACCGCAAACACCACAACGAACAAACTCACCCCGCCGTAGGTTAATACAGCCGCAGACGCTAACACACCAAGGATCGCTCGCTGTGATCCGATTACTTTTGTCATGGCAACCGCTACGGATCGTGCCATTCCTGTCTCTTCCATCAACTTCCCGAAAATTGCACCCAGCATAAAGACCGGGAACCAGCTCTTCGCGAAGTTCACGAACCCTCCCATATATGTATCTTTGTAGGCTTCTAATACATCAAGGCCTCCTGTTATAGCAACAACACCTGCCGCAATAGGTGCTACCCATAGGATGGACCACCCTATGTAGGCAAGCACCATTAAAACGACAAGTCCTAAGAAAATCCCAAGCATACTACATCCTCCAATATCAATCTAAGATCGTTCTCTTGCTAGTTAAACTTCAACGACCATCGCAATGCCCTGGCCCCCACCAATGCATAGTGATGCGACTCCGTACCGCTCATTTCGTCGTTTCAGTTCTTTCATTAATGTATATAAAACACGCGTCCCACTTGCGCCAACCGGGTGACCAAGTGCAATGGCTCCACCATTTACGTTTACCTTGTCCCGATTTAGCCCTAGTTCTTTTTCTACCGCAATATACTGAGAAGCAAACGCCTCATTTACTTCAATTAGGCTCATATCCTCTAAGCTCAGGGATGCTTTCTCAAGCGCCTTGCGAATGGCTGGTGCAGGACCAATTCCCATAATGGAAGGATCAACGCCAGCTACGGCCCAGGACACAATGCGACCAAGTGGCTTAAGACCCCTTGACTCAACAAACGATTCACCCGCAAGGACAACAGCACCTGCTCCGTCGTTAATGCCACTTGCGTTTCCACCTGTTACCGATCCGTCCTTCTTGAAAGCAGGCTTCAGACCAGATAGCTTCTCAGCCGTTGTATCTTCCCGAATATGCTCATCCGTATCAACGACTTGAGTCCCTTTTCTGGTTTTCACCTCAACAGGCACAATTTCTTCTGCAAACTTACCTGATTCACGTGCGGCAGCTGCACTTTGGTGACTGCGAGCAGCATAAGCGTCTTGTTCTTCACGAGAAACTTCATACTTATCTGCCAGGTTCTCGCCCGTCACGCCCATACCAGCACCAATATATTCATCTGTTAAAGCAGCCCAGAGCATGTCATCTAGCTTCGGTGCGCCTAACTTTGTTCCGAACCGACTCCCATGTAAAGCATAAGGGGCAAGACTCATACTGTCTACCCCGCCTGCCAATGCCGCTTGTCCTTCTCCTAGTTGGATCGACTGAGCAGCTGAAACGACAGACTGCAAACCAGAACCGCATAAACGGTTCACCGCAAGAGCCGGACTCTCATACGGAAGCCCTGCTTGAAGAGCGATGTGGCGCGCTAAGTAAGGAGCATTTTTCGCAGAATGAATCACATTCCCCATAACGGAAAAATCAAGATCCTCTGCTCGAATCCCACTTCGCTCAATCGCACCCTTACTCGCTGTAACGCCGAGCTGAGTTGGGTCTACATCTTTTAATACCCCGCCAAAACTTCCAAAAGGCGTACGAGCTCCTTCTAAAATATATACATTCTCCATTGTTTCCACTCCCATCTATTATTGTGCCGTATATCCGCCGTCCATTACAACAGCCTGACCGGTTACCCCTTTTGCCGCATCACTAGCTAGAAACGCTGTATAGTCAGCTATTTCTTTCACAGAAAGGAGGCGCTTCTGTGGCACAAGCGGATAAATGACTTCTTCTAATACCTTCTCAAGGGAAACGTCCCTGGTTTTCGCTAAATCTTCTAACTGTCCGCGAACTAGCGGCGTATCCACATACCCAGGACAAACCGCATTGACCGTAACGCCATGTTCCGCCCCTTCTAGAGCTGACACTTTCGTTAGCCCAATCACACCATGCTTCGAGCTGTTATAAGCGGCTTTTCCTGCAAAACCAATCAGTCCATTAATAGACGCCATATTAATAATGCGACCGAATCCTTGCTCTTTCATAATCGGAAACGCATACTTCGTTGCCATAAATGGTGCTGTGAGCATCACTTTGACCATGAACTCAAACTTCTCTGTCGGGAACTCTTCAATCGGTGACACATGTTGAAGACCAGCATTATTAATTAAAACATCGAGTCGGCCGTAATGCTCTACGGCCTGATCGATTGCCCCTTTTAACTCATCTTCATTCGTAACGTCACATCTCACACCCATGCATTCATAACCTTTAGAAGTTAGATCACGCGTAACGTCCTGAACTTTCTCTTCATTAATATCACTGAATACGACCTTTGCCCCTTTTTCAGCAAAATCAACACCGATTTCATAACCAATGCCACTTGCTGAACCTGTGATGAGTACGACTTTATGTTCTACCATTCTCGTGACCCTCCTAGCTTAGTACGCAGTTTCTAATAGATTCGGGCTTACTTTAAGTTCGGCTTCTGTAGACTCTTTAATCTCTTCAACCGTCCATCCATCAGCAAGTTCAACAAGTTCTAACCCTTTATCTGTTACATCAATGACCGCACGTTCTGTAATGATGCGATCGACAACACCTTTCCCTGTTAGAGGAAGGCTACACTGTTTTAAAATTTTAGGCTCTCCGTGTTTGTTAACATGGTCCATAATGATGACGATTTTCTTCGCACCGTGTACGATATCCATCGCACCACCCATGCCTTTAATCATCTTGCCAGGGATCATCCAGTTTGCAAGGTCTCCCGCTTCAGAGACTTCCATCCCACCTAAAATAGCGAGATCCAAATGCTCACCGCGGATCATGCCAAACGATTCTGCACTATCGCAATACGCACTCCCAACCGCTGCTGTAACAGTTTCTTTCCCAGCATTAATAAGATCCGGATTCACTTCATCTTCATATGGGTAACGCCCAATTCCAAGGAGACCATTCTCCGATTGAAGCACCATCTCTTTATTCTCTGAAATATAATTGGCTACCATTGTCGGCATGCCAATCCCTAAATTGACGTAGAAACCGCTTTCAATTTCCTTCTCAGCTCTACGCGCAATTTTCTCACGCTGTGCTGCTTTATCTAATTGTTTAGCCACGATAATTCCTCCTTTTTATGCATTTGCATTTGTCGTTAATCGTTCAATGCGCTTCTCCTGCTGCCCTTCAATCAGTCCCTGAACATACACGCCTGCCGTATGTACGTGATCTGGATCGATGGCACCTGGTTCAACAAGCTTCTCCACTTCAGCAATGGTCACTTTCCCGGCTGCTGCCATCATTGGGTTGAAGTTACGAGCCGTTTTGTTATAGACGAGGTTCCCAAGGCGGTCACCTTTTGCCGCACGGACTAAACTGAAATCAGCCTTCAGTGCATGCTGAAGCAAGTATTCTTTCCCGTCAAAAGTACGCACTTCTTGCCCTTCTGCAATCGGTGTACCCACTCCTGCTGGTGTATAAAACGCAGGGATCCCAGCGCCACCTGCACGAATTCGCTCAGCAAGTGTCCCTTGAGGAACAAGCTCTACCTCTAATTCTCCCTCAATTACCTGACGCTCAAATTCTTTATTCTCCCCGACATAAGAGCCGATCATTTTATCAATTTGCTTATTCTGAAGCAATAAGCCTAGTCCCCAATCGTCAACACCACAGTTATTTGAGATAACCGTTAAGTGTTTTACATTCGACTCGACTAATGCCAATATTAAATTCTCCGGAATTCCAACAAGACCAAAGCCACCTACCATAATTGTGTCATGATCCTTAATGCCTTTCACTGCTTCTTGGAACGATGTATACATTTCTTTCATCATTTCCCACTCCCTTCACCCTATTTATATGCAAAAATCATGCCAACTTTCCAAATCCTGCTACAATGCTTGTTGAAGCCCACTTCCTATTAAAGTGATTCCAGAATTCCAGAATACTTTGGAAAAACATCTGCAAACATTATGTAAGCCCTTACAAAAACCAACTAAAAAAGCCATTCCATTTTACCGGAATGACTTTCCACGATTACGGAATGACTCATAAGCCGTATTTCTTCACTTTTTCATAGAGAGAGGATTTTCCGATTCCAAGCGTCTCGGCAGCCTTCACTTTATCTCCGTTCGCATGAGCCATCGCTTCTTCAATCGCCCGCTTCTCTGCTTCTTCAAGACTTTCCTTTAACGTACGCCCAGCAGAATAACCACTTGATGTCGCACGAATCGAAGAGGGGAGGTCCTCTAGACCAATCGATTCAGAGCGAGTTAAATGCACGGCGGATTCGATGGCATTTTCTAATTCACGCACGTTCCCTGGCCAAGAATAGCGCCTGAAGGCTTCGTGCACAGCCGTGTCAAAATCCTTCACCCGCTTCCCTATCTTATCCGTCACTTTATGAAGGAGAGATCTTGCAAGTACCTCAATATCCTCCTTTCGCTCCCTCAGCGCTGGCACATGGAACTGAACGACATTAATCCGGTAAAATAAATCTTCACGAAAGCGCTGGTCCTGAATCAATTGTTCTAATGGCTGATGGGTCGAAGCAATGATTCGGACATCAACTTTCTTAGGATGTGTCGCCCCTATTGCTTCTACCTCTCCCTCTTGTAAAACACGCAGTATTTTCACCTGAGCATGGATAGGCATGTCCCCAATTTCATCTAAGAAAAGCGTGCCACCATCCGCAAGTTGAAACTTACCTGGTTTGCCGCCTTTTTTCGCACCAGTAAAGGCTCCTTCTTGATAGCCAAACAGTTCTGATTCGAGAAGGTCTTCAGGGATAGCGGCACAGTTTACTTTGACAAACGGTTTATTGCTTCGTTCGCTTAGATGATGAATGCTATGAGCAAACAGCTCTTTCCCCGTTCCACTTTCTCCGCGGAGGAGCACAGAGACATCACTTGGAGCTACTTGTTTAATTTTATCTTTTAACACTTCAACCTCTTGTGACTGACTAATAATATGGTGCAGAGCGTAAGTCGCCCCTGTTTGTTCCCTGCGCTGCGTGCGGTACGCTTTCAACTCAAGAAGCAAATCCCGTATGTGACTGTTCATCTTCAACCATTCTTCTGTATCACGGAACAACACCATTCCGAACGCTCCAACGACTTTTCCATCTGAACGCAGGGGGATTCGGTTGGCAATCATATAGTTCCCTCTTATGTATTGAAGATCTGCCATCTCTTCCTTACCCGTTTCAGCAACTAGGTGCATGCGTGTATTCTCAATCACATCTGTTACATGTTTGCCAATTGCCTCATGTTTATCTACGTTCAAAAATGAGCAGTAGCTTTCATTAATGTAAGAAACGAACCCTTCATGATCAACAACAACGATACAGAAGTTCCCATTCTCAAAAAACGTATCAAATACATCCTGCTTGTGACTATCTCTAATCGATTCCACTAAACCCCACTCCTTGTCACCACAATATGATAACGATTTCATGCTTTTCTATTAGTCTATCATGATGAGTAAAATGCGGTATAGTCTAATCAGTCTACTAATATAAAAAAGCCATAAGGAATGGTTTCCATTATGGCTCTACTTCTTTCCTTCGTTTATATCAATCAGAAACAGATCTAAGATCCATCACCTTGTTTCAGTTCTATACCAGAGCTTTCTCCAAGGTCATCCGCAACAATTGCTACACCCTTTACTTTTGTGCCAGGCTCTACTTTAGGTTGAACGGAAGGGTTCCCTGGATACGTAGTACCATTATACGTTAATCGGGCAAAGAAGGGTTCAATCCCTCCTCCATACACATTCATGATGATGTCTTTATACCCGTTTGTTTTTGTATTGCTTATAATAACAGGGTTATTTACAACACTGAATCTGGTGAGTAGCGAATAGTCTCCGTCTTGTTCTTTAAAGATCGCTGCGCTACACCCACCCGTCCCGCAAAAATATTGTCCTACCAAGTAAACGAACGTTTCCGGTATTCCATCTCCGTTCAGATCCACTTTATTATAATAGTACCTCGCCTTACCTTGATTCGTGTATTCGAACTCTTTCATTAATGCTTTTTCGAGTTGAGGATCTCTTTTCTTTTCAGAAGTGATGTATTGGATAGAGGATAGATCGATATCGTCTTTATTCACGAAAGATTCATAGCTCTCTAGTTGGTTTCGTAACTTCATAAGCTCTTTCTTTATTTTCAAAAGCTCCTCTTTACCCGGATATGGATAGTCAAAGGATAAAGCCTTCTCTATTGACATAAGTGCTTCTTCGTACTTCCCTGTCTTCATTTGAGCATCGGCTAAATAGTACCAATAAGTTGTAGAATCTGTTTCTTGTAGAACCTTTTTATAATATCTTTCTACTTTTTTAAAGTAATCAGGATAAACATCCGGTGCCCATGTGAACTCCTGCCCTGACCACCTGAATACTTCGATCCGGTAAGCGACTCCTGTATCATGCTTCCATAAAGCTAATTCAGAAATCCCATCTTTCTCCCCCATATCTTCTACATCAATCATGCTTATATATTGATTCCCTACAATTAGATCCTGAAGACCATTTTCTGTCCATTCATACACGTTAAGATCGGACCAGTGAGAAGCAACTTGCCACCCTACAATAAGGTTGTTCTCGGAGGGGCTAATGATAGGGGACGCCCCAAAATAAGTTATATTATAGCCTTTTCCTTTAATCACGTTAACAACTTGCCATGTTCCATAAAAGCATTTCAACACAAGGATATAATTCTCCCCGTGCCAATAAAAAGCTCCTACGATCTCAAGCACACCATCCCCGTCTAGATCCACAGCTCCTACTGCTGGTTGTTTTGGGGTTGTTCCTAATTCGACCATTTCGGAGTAAGGTGGCAAAAATGGAAGGATTACGTTCACTAAATAATCGCTATCCCACATAACTAAACCTCTCCATCGCTTTTTGGTTTAGTATATGATGGTTCATTTTTGTATATGTGATGTAAAGCCTGCTTATACTCAAACTATCTGTGTTAAGCCCTCTTTTACATACTAAAAAAGTAGCTCAATTCATTGGGTACAGGTTGTGCTATGTACATCAATAATTGAACTACTTATTCGATTCGTAGTGTTCTATTATAATGGAAATCCTCTGAAGTCATATGTGTCTTCTAACACATTCAACTCGACTTCTTCTCCATCAGCATTTTTGAAAGTAATCGTTTCTTCACCTGTCCACTCGACAGGAACGTCTTCCTTCATCCAGGTTACGTTTCGTACGAACGTGTCTCCTTCATACAAGGCTCCAATGTACGTTAGTTTTTCATTCGCTGGTGCGCCATCCTTTTCTAAGATCCGGATGGTATAGTTACCCTCATCTGCTTGGTACTCAGCCACTTTCTCGAAGCGATCAATCGGCATATCGTCAAATCCGAACGGCCCACGAAACATAACAGCAAATGTATACAGACCTAGTAGTATTAAAGGGATTAGTACAATAATCGTTATATATTTCTTCAAAACTCTACTCCTCCTACACCTTACTTCCATCCTTATCTTATCACGTTCATTATAAAAGCGTAAGCGCCCGATTAGCAACGTTTAGACTGAACTGATCCGGCGGAGAGATCAAGGAAACACGGTGAGCTAAAGAGGAATCGTTGTTAACTGATCGACAGGAGTTATGTTATCCAGCTCCAATCGCCCAGCAACTAGTAAACTTATGTAACTTCAATTTTGATTAGCTTTTTGAATACCAAGATGAAGAATCAAACCTACTGCACTTGTCATATTAAGTATCACAGCCAAAATGATCAATACCCAATGCAGCGGTTCAGGCAGCTGCGCATTTTGACTGATCGTTAATGCACTAAGACCGATTAACAGCATTGATATTAGTAAAGGTACGTTTTTCACCAAATTAATCCACCCCTCTTCCTTATTATCTAATAATAATAATAGTAAGTTCTCCATATTACAAAAAACAACAATTTTTACAAGTTCAACTAAAAAAAGAAGAGAGGCAATATCTTCTCTTTTCGTTATGTATACGTATAAACTTCTGTTTTTGATCGCTTATGCTGGTACATTCTTTGATCAGCTTCAATAAATAAATCATCCATTTCTCCTGTTGAGTGGGTATTGAAAGCATACCCCATAGATAACGCCAAGCGAGAATTTGGGTGACAATCATTGTGATCGTTAACGTGTTTTTGTATTTGATTAAAAACGGATTCGACCTCTTCTGGTGTGGTGTTTGTCAGCAGAATAGTAAATTCATCTCCACCAACCCTTGATACAGCCGCATTAAGAGGAGTAGATTCAAGGAATACTTCAGCAGCCTTCTGAATATAGGAATCTCCATGCTTATGGCCATACTGGTCATTCATATCCTTCAGTTTGTCTAAGTCGCACAAGATCATTCCAACTGCACTTTCGACCTCTTGATCATACTTCTCCATTAGTTGGTCAAAGTAGTCCCGATTATAGAGGCCTGTCAAAGCATCATGGGTGCTTCGATATTCTAAATTTTGCTGTAGTTGAACTTTCTCATCAATATTGCGCAAGATGCCATGCAGCTCTATCAAATCTCCGTCCTCATTATAGACAGGAGAAGCATACTCCTCAAACCACCGGTATTCCCCTATCCGATTGCGCCAACGTTGAATAAACGGCTTTGAATAATCAAGTTGATCTGTGATCTTCTTTTCTAACGTGTCCAGATCATCAGGGTGAATTAGTTTTAAAGGCAGATAAGGATCCTCTAATGACGCTTCTACGATGCCCTTGCCTAAATAAGAATCAAGCGCAGGACTGATGTATATGTGCTTTTGTTCCGGTTGAAGTTGAACAATGTAAATAATGTCTCTTGAATTTTCAACTAGCTGATAAATTTGCTTTTCCTTCTCATTCTTTTCTTTCCAACGATGTTTGACATAAGAGGTATACATACTAAATAAGAAAAGTCCGACGGCGAGACCTGCAACAAAATATAAATTCTCCATCGTATAACCCCTAGCTTTTCGAATATCCTCTTATTTTACTATAAAAGAAGAGACTTTTGACCCATTCGACAGAAAATTCTATTAAATTTTCGAACAATGCTCCTCCAAGTCACCGGCGGAAAGCAAGTCGTTCCGACACCCCCCTCTCATAAAACGGAACGGCCCCAAGCACAGTAAAGCCTCTCAGCTTCGAGTCACCCATAGTACTGCCCTTTTCTTAAAGCACCTATATAAACCCACACTAAACGTTAACAGAGCCAATTAAAAAAAGAGCAGTTCAATAAAGAACTGCTCAAATCAATTGGTGAATTGTGTAATCTTACGAGAAGGAATATCCTTCAAAGACCTTTAACCCTTCTTCATTTAACACGTTCCCGGCAACTTCAGGTTGATTCGGGCTCTTCGCAAAGACTTCTTCACAGGAAATCATAATATTATCTCCAGCAATCTCAGCTAGTTGATCATGGCTTACGCTATAAACGACCTTACCTAAGTTCGCCCAGACCATGCCTCCCGAGCACATCACGCAAGGTTCACAACTCGTATAAAGTGTGTATTCGCTTAAATCAAAAATGTTGTGTTCGGAGCAGAATTTCCGGATTAGACCGATCTCTGCGTGGTGGGTTGGGTCACATAGAGAATTGATCTGATTTTCTCCAATCATCGCAATCTCGTCACCCTTCACAAGAATGGCTCCGAACGGTTCATTCCCTTCTTCACGTGCCTGCTTCGCCATTTCAATTGCTTTTTTCATAAATTCTTCATCCGTATGTTTCATTCAAAATCCCTCCATCCAATGCTACTATACAGCATTAGGATGAGATTCACGAACCAGGATGATACAGCTAATCACTTATTTGAATTGATGAAAGAGTTTGAATCCATGTTCTTAAATTGAAAAGAAGTGCACTCTAACCACCCCGTTAACACTTCAATATCCCTGGCAAATACCCGATCTTCTTCTATTGAAGCTACTACTCCCCTCGCTTTTTGATGCAGGTTCTGTATCGCTTTCGAAGCTTTTTTTACTCCTCTGTACTCTAAAGCCTGTAGTGCACAGATGAGTTCGATTGCGAGCACCTTCTCTGCATTAAGGACAATTTGAAAGGCGTGCCGTGCTCCAATCGTGCCCATACTGACGTGGTCCTCTTGGTTTGCAGAAGAGGGGATCGAATCCACACTTGCCGGATGAGCAAGCGTCTTGTTTTCTGATACGAGAGAAGCCGCCGTATACTGCAAAATCATCGCACCAGACTGCAGACCAGGATCAGGACTTAAGAATCCAGGCAGATCATTCAACTGGGGATTGACGAGACGCTCGATTCGGCGTTCTGAAATATTCGCAAGTTCCGCTACCGCAATCTTCATAAAGTCCATCGCCAACGCAATGGGCTGACCGTGAAAGTTCCCACCTGATACCACCGTTGCTCCATCGTCTAAAATAAGCGGGTTATCCGTGGCTGCATTCATTTCGATCTCGAGCTTTTCTTTTACATAGGTTAAGCTTTGGCGTGATGCTCCATGAACTTGCGGAATGCAGCGTAGAGAGTAAGCATCCTGGACACGCTTCTCCCCTTGTCTTGTGATGAGTTCACTCCCATTTGTAATGGCACGAATTCGTTCTGCGACTTCTATTTGCTCAGGGTACCCCCGAGCTTCATGAATGGCAGGGTGAAAGGCGTCAATAATGCCCTCGAGTGCTTCTAGCGTCATCGATGCAATCCAATCACACTGTTCAATAAGTCGCTCGGTTTTTAAATAATTCAGCACCCCCATCGCCGTCATCGCTTGCGTTCCGTTAATGAGCGCCAATCCCTCTTTTGCCTTTAATTCAAGAGGCTCCATTCCTTTTTCTTCGTATACTTCAGCCGTCGATTTCGTATGCTCCCCATCATAGACCTCCCCCTCTCCCACAAGCACAAGAGCAAGATGAGACAAAGGCGCAAGATCACCAGAAGCACCTAACGAACCTTGTGACGGAATAACAGGAATAATGTCTTGATTGACCAGGTCCCTTAACCGTTCAACAAGACAAGGCCGAACCCCTGACACCCCTTTTAACAAAGCATTTAACCGCAATACTACCATCGCTTTACTAACTAGCTTTGGAAAAGGCTCACCCACTCCGCACGCATGCGACCGAATTAAATGAAGTTGCAATGTATTCACATCTTTCTCATGAATCCGCACATCACTAAACTTGCCAAATCCCGTATTAATTCCATACACCGTCTTCCCATCAGCCACAATTTTCTCCACAACCGCACGACTCTTTTTTACGTTCTCTAAGCTTTCCGGAGCAATTTGAATCTTCTCTCCGTGGAAGCATATATCTCGCATATCTTTTAAAGTTAAAGTTGATCCTGTTAATTCAATCATGCTGACCGACTCCTTTCTTTTGATTGATTTTGTCTTATTTCTATTTGAGGCTGTTGTTTGGGGCGGGGAACTGGCTCATGTTGAGCAAAACCGGCTCAAGCCCGAGCGAGCGGATCTGGCCAGGGCGGGAACTGGCTCAAGTTAGGCATAAGCGACTCATGTCTACCTCGAAACGGCTCATGTTTTTCGAAAACCGGCTCAAGACTTGAAAAAAGCGGCTCTACTTGACCGCGATCGGCTCAAGTTCAAAGTTTGTGGCTCAAGTCCGCTGGTACTGGCTCATGTTTTTCAAAAACCGACTCAAGCACAAGCGAGCGGATCTGGCCAGGGCGGGAACTGGCTCAAGTTAGGCATAAGCGACTCATGTCTACCTCGAAACGGCTCATGTTTTCTTGAAACTGGCTCAAGACTTGAAAAAAGCAGCTCAACTTGACCGTAACCGGCTCAAGTCCAAAGTTTGTGGCTCATGTCCGCTGGTACTGGCTCATGTTTTTCAAAAACCGACTCAAGCACAAGCGAGCGGATCTGGCCAGGGCGGGAACTGGCTCATGTTAGGCATAAGCGACTCATGTCTACCTCGAAACGGCTCATGTTTTCTTGAAACTGGCTCATGACGTGAAAAAAGCAGCTCAACTTGACCGTAACCGGCTCAAGTCCAAAGTTTGTGGCTCATGTCCGCTGGTACTGGCTCATGTTTTTCGAAAACCGGCTTAAGTCCAGCAAAACCTCTCCACACTAAACCATTTTCCAAACAAAAAGAGGCGACAATGGCATAGAAATACCATTGTCGCCTCCTCATAACTAATGACTATAGGCAACGCATTATCCAATATGATTAATACCAAGGCCAAATGCCTCATGCTCTAGCCCTTTTACAGGCGCTCCGATCGTACCGTAAAAGGCCACTGCAATCCATTCGCCTTCTTCTAACTCTTCATAAGGGGACCCTCTTACGATAGCGAACTTCAATCCGACCGTTCGCATCATATCCCCTGCTCCAATTTGCCCGCGCATGACTCCATTTAGAGCTTCTAGAATTGCATGATAAAGAGCGTGGGTTTCGCGGTAAACGTCCTCTACTATAATATGATTTCGCTTCGCTGCTGTTTCCACGGCAGCGATAATTTTTTGCATATTCATGGAGCCGGCTTTCCCTGTGCAGTATTCCACGTCTTTTAACTGATCAGAGAATGGCTCGAGTTCTTCTTCTGTCATGGAGGATACCAATAAAGCTAACTTCCCAATCGGAATCTTTGGACTCATTCACTTCACCTAAATTCTCTATAAACTGATGAATGACAACTAGTTAACTTAAATTGTAAGCGTTTCCTCAATATTCTGTCAATATCATTTCAGTCTATGATCCTCCATATACATCTAGAACACTCCCCCATATGCGCCCTACTTTCCTTATGCTCACTTTAAGCCGATTGCTTCACACTTAATATGGTGATGGTGGCTAAAATCAGACCCATTCCAGCATACTGCATTAGCGTTAACTCATTTCCAAGTAGCACGATTCCGAATAAAGAGGCCGTTACAGGTTCTACCATGGCTATAATCGAAGCTGTGGAGGGAGCTGTTCGTTTAACCCCACGTACATAAAGGATAAACGACAGGCCAGCACCAATAATCCCTAACAGTATAAATAACCCAACATCATTTGAGCCAACGACTGACATGGCTTCTCCAAAGTTTATACGTAAGGCAAGAATTAGAATAAAGAAGAAGAAAGCGACTGTTAATGTAGCTTGAGGGCTGCCTAATTTAGCGGCTTTCTTAAACCCAAATATAAATAAGGCGTAAGATACCCCAGAACCAAGACCCGCGATCACTCCCCTAAACGAGACAGCAGTCCCCGAGCTATAAGCTCCTGTTAGTAAAACAACCCCAACAAGAACGAAAGCAATACTCGCCCATTTAAATAGTGTAGAACGCTCAATCCCTAGTAAAAAGGAAACAAGTAGCACAAAGATCGGGGCTGTATACATCAACGTAGCTGCAATTGCAATCCCTGTTGATTCAATGGCTAGGAAGTAAAACGTGAAGTTCCCCGCTACACTTATTCCAGCAAGTGCTGCCCATGTGTAAAAGTAGGGATTCTTGTTCTTGATCTTAATTTTCCTACGCCTAAATAAGTACCATAATGTAAAGAATATAAACCCTACAAACCCTCGATAAAAGGCAATCGTTGATGGGCTCCAGCCTTTATTCATTAATATTTCTCCAAGTCCGCCTGTAATTCCCCATAACACTGCTGAAGTCAGAATAAATAGTATTCCAGTATAACTCATTAGCTCCCTCCTTTTCGTTTACCTTTCAACAACTCTTTCAATAGTACGTACTTAGAGAATTTTAAAATCCTACTAGTCTACCGCTCTATTTAAGGTCTCACCTACTAATTCCATGTATAAAAGATTATAAAACCTATTTCTTGTTAACATTGAGAAAAAAGGGAATTAAGTTATATTAGTACACCTATTTATCTTACCTATAAAGTCCGGGAAGCGCGGGAAGCGCGGGGACGGTTCTTGCGCTTCCTCAAGATAATTTATGGGGGCATCTGTTACCTTATCGATACTTTTTCATGCTAAAACGTCAGAGGTCAAGCGTTTCTCTGACGTTTTTTTGTGTTTTTTGTATAGAAGGTCATAGATGAGTGCTATCTCTTACCTTTTTATTGTCATGTAAAAACGTCACAGATAGAGGGCGGAACAACGGACCTGTCCCCTTATCCCTACGTTAGTAAAAAGCGATCGTCCATTAAATGATCATTTTCCACATACCACCATTGATTGTGAACTTTTTATCTTGTAACGTTGGCCTCATGCTTTAATAAAAAATTACTGTATGAGGTGAATATATGAATTCAAAATTCTCCCCAGGTGATATCCTCCAAAAAAGGTGTGCGAATTGTTTTCATGATAAGCAAAAAATTATAAAAGTAGATCCTAATGAATTTACTGAAAAAGTAGCAACTCGATTATGGGTCCAATGCGCGAAGTGCGGAACGAACGATAACCAACTTATACTAGAGGATTAACTCTAAATTCCCATACGAAATGATTCGCTTCTTACAACAGCATTCATTTGTATGAAACTGTTTCTTTTACTAAGTAAGCAATCCTTGGTTGCTTACTTTTTCATTTCACATTATGTATCTTTTCCGCACAAAAACCTTATCAACTCATATCCAAGAAAAATATTACTTAATAGCCTTAACCTGTGGCACTTCAATCAGAAATCTTCTTAAGATAAATAACTTTTAAGCTTTTAGTCCATATTAACCTTAAGAATTGTAAGGTTAATATGGTGGAGGGATAACGTTGAAGGATGAAGTATTTAGCGACCAATTAATTATTAATAACTTACATATGGAAAAAAATTTAGAAAAGGTACTAACTGCTGATTTTCTAAAACAACAAAGTCAATACAATAATTTTGAGGAATTTAAATATTACTTTCCCTTCAATATTTCCGAGTTACAAATCCCCTACAAAAACTTTCAAGGAGAAATTTTAGACAATCATATCAATGATACGACAGATTTTTATAACTGGGAGGAATTCATATACGCAGCAGCCCAAATATACAATTTTAAGTTACATTAGTTTAAACTCCCATCACGATTCCTTAATTCTTACTTTAATAACCGCTTCCACTGTACCTTTGAGTGCGAACTGTCATAATAAAATTTATTAGAAAACCAAGTATTGAGAATACAAGCAGTAGCATAGGATTAGCATCTTCCCACAAGAGTTTTACAATTAAGAATGCAATGATTGACCCAAATACTGTTCCTAACCATAATTTGAATCGAAATTCCCTCTTTTTATCTTCCATTTATACCACCATCCCTGTTTAACTATCGCACCCTTTAGTTTAAGTGTAATCCTTCACAAAGGCTTGTGCTCCTGATTATTTTTATTAAGTAAAGACTTAGAAATAAGAAAAGTTATCCCCGCAAAAACTGTATAAAATATGAAGTCATCAAAAGATACGTTTACACCATATTGTCCTGCCTCATAAAAATACCCCCAAAACCAGACATCAAACACTATTAGGTTCAGAACAGTAATCAAAACACCTACTATTACCTTTTTAAAAAATAAAGACGCTAAAATACCTAAAACAATAGCAAAAGGAATTACTAATAAATCCAATGCAAGGGGATGGAATAATGTAGACCAACTTATCATTAAAGCACCTCAATCACTTGAAAGTATATAAATTGCAATTCAACTATTCTGCCCTGTTAGTTTAAGTATATTGGTTCACAAACTCCACAATCATTTTAACATAAAATAACAATTACCTACTTTGGGAATTAGTCTTCCAAACCACATTTCCACACAGGAAATAATAAGGTGCCCATATGTGTTGACCTTAAGCTATTTGAAGTGTGGTGATTTTGTACAATAGTTCAAGTACTACTATCCAACAATCGTTCGTTACGATTAAAAAAAAGACCAAATCTAACCGATTTGGTCTGCCAAGTAGGTTGCTCTATTGAATGTTCCTCCACAAAAACGGAACCACTGAGCGAAGCAATATGGCTTTTTACATCTCCACCGCTTTTCCAGTTGAAGCCGATTCGTATAAAGCCTCAATAATTCTTTGAACAAGGGTTCCTTGATTGGCGTGTACGTTCGGTTCTTTACTAGTAAGAATGGATTCAACAAAGTGATGCACCATTTCTTTATGCGCATTGCCTTTATCCACATAGGGAGCAGTAAGGTCAAGAAGCGTACCGTGCTTTTCCTGATACATGTTCAGTGGAAACACGTCAGCTCCCCCGTGGTCTCCCATTACTTTAAGGACTCTGTCATCCTTCTCGGCAATGTTCGCGGCGAAGGAAGATTCAAATAACAGGGAGGCGCCGTTTTGGAAAGTGATCATGCCGCGAGCCATGTCTTCGACTGAAAAGTTCTCGTGATCCCACTCACCCAGGAGCCCAACCCCTGGCCGCTTCCCAATCTTATCGTATGTAACGCCTAGGACCGTTTTGGGCTCAGGATAGTCCATTAAATAAAGAGCCGCATCAAGCATGTGAATGCCATTATCGATTAATGTGCCTCCACCTTGAAGCTCTTTATTCGTGAAAACTCCCCAACCTGGAATGCCCCGCCTTCTGTTCCATTTTGCTTCAGCTGCGTAGATCTCTCCCATTTCGCCTTCATCTATGAAACGCTTCACCGTTTCTACTTCAGGACGAAAACGAAAGTGGAACCCGTACATTAGATGCTTGCCTGTGTGATTCGCGACTTCTTCCATTCTTTTTGCATCATGCGCTGAGATCGCCGGTGGCTTTTCACATAAAACGTGGCACCCCGATTGCAACGAGTCGATCGCTTGCTCGGCATGGAACGCATTCGGCGTGCAGATACTAACAGCGTCTAGCTCCATTTCACGAAGCATATCCCGGTAGTCTTGGTATGCATGGGGAATCGAGAATTCTTGCGCACAGTCTGCAGCCTTATCTTTATTGTGATTCGCCACCGCAACGACTTCTACCCCATCGCCGTAGTTTTGGTAATTTGGAATATGAGCACTTCTGGCAATGCCACCTGCGCCTATGATCCCGACTCTAAGTTTTCTGTTCATATCTTTTCTCCCCCTTTACCTTTTGTAGTACTCTCGAACCATTTCATCCATAACCCGGTTCGTGCGTAACGCTGAACGCCCCGTGCTCGGCGACTCCCCTTTTCCTAATAGTTCATCGACGATCGTTTGGATCAGCTGCTGTTGAATCGGACTTGGGCGATCGATGTGGAATTCTTCTGTACCGAGTTGGTTGATTAACGTGATTGGTACTTCATCAAACGTGGAGAATACAATCTCCCCTTTTGTCCCAACGATTCGGTTCCGATCTTCATCCTTATAGGAAGAGAAGTTCCATACGCCCGTTCCCATCACGCCATTTTTAAATCGGAAACTACCACTTACGCTATCTTCAGCAGGATAAGAGTCCGAGAGATTGTCTGCATACCCTTTCACATCTTCAATCGGTCCAAGCAAGTAATCAAAGAGGTCGAGCGTATGAGAAGCAACGTCATAAAATAAACCTCCGCCGCTCACTTCAGGACGCACTCTCCAAGGCCATTCTCCATTGTCATCTTTCTCTAATAGCCGTTGCGTCTGCTCCATCGTCACAAAACGAACGTCACCAATCGCGCCCTCATCGAGTAGTTCTTTCACTTTGAGAAAACGCGGTAATCGACGACGGTAATAGGCAACGTATAAAGGCACATCGTGTCCCTCGCAAACGTCAATCATAGCCTGGCATTCTTCTGTGTTCAGTGCCATTGGCTTCTCAACGTATACAGGTTTCCCCGCTTTCGCTGCCATTTCTGTATACTCCTTATGAGAGCCTGGTGGTGTTGCGATGTACACCGCATCCACTTCTGAATCATGGACAAGGTCCTCCGCTTTGTCGTACCACTTTGGAACATTGTGGCGCTCCGCGTAATCTTTCGCAAGCTCTCCGTTCCGTCTCATCACAGCAACGAGTGAACTATTGTCCGCTAACTGAAAGCCTGGTCCACTTTTCACCTCGGTCACATCACCGCAGCCAATAATGCCCCAACGAATGGTTTCCATATGTATGTTCCTCCAATCCCGTTTCTACTTATGTATTCCTACCAAAAAGAAATAGCTCCCCATTATTTCGCCACTTCTTTGATACAGAGCCATTTTAACATACCAACTTTAGGGAGAGGGGACGAAGCGCGGGGAAGCGCGGGGACGGTTCCGGCGCTTCCTAGAGTGAATAGATGAGGAATCTGTTACCTTTTCATTGATTTTTCATACAAAAACGTCAGAGATTATGTGATCTCTGACGTTTCTTTGTGTTTTTTCTACAAAAGAAAAGGGACAAGGCCCCCTTATCCCTCTTTAATAAATCTTCTTCAAAAGTTCGATAACCTCTTCTAAAGTCAGACCAAAGGATTTGTAATACGAAATATCAACAGCCATTTGCTTTTCGATCATTTCGTTACGCTTTTGAAGGATCTCTTCAGATGAGAGTTCGGCTACGAAGCAACCCTTACCCGTTACAGTGTAGATCAACCCACATCGTTCAAGCTCTTCCCAAGCTTTCTTGATCGTTATAATGCTGACACGTAGTTCCTTGGCAGCTTGTCGGATTGATGGTAAGCTATAGCCTTTTTCAATCTCACCTTTAAGGATTTGAGCACTGATTTGGTCAAAAAGCTGTTGATAGATCGGTTTTTCAGAGGTATGTGATATTGCAACATTCATTAGATATCCACTTTCATAAATCGTTTAATGGCTATATGATAAGCAATAATCGTAAATCCTGCAAATATAACAATCCCTGCTAGCAGGATCGGTACGTGAATGGCTAAATTGTCAGCACCACTACCTTTAAAAAGGTCGAATATCATAGAATTTTTGAGTCCTAACCATTCGGCACCTCCCGCAAATAACATAGCAGCTGTAATGGCAGCTATGGTTGGAGCACCAAATTTATAGGCTGTTTTAAAATACATCGAGATAAAAATTAAGTTAAAGATCGCTAGCATGACAAAGCCAAGTCCCCAAAACCCTACAGTTGGCCCAAAGAAGAAGTTGGTAAAATCAGGATATAATTGAGTGTTAATGAAGCCAAAGATTACGGCAGTCAGAATATGCAACAACTCCAAGAGTACAATAACGGCAACTTTCGCTTTTACAATATCCTTTTTAGTGACAGGCATCATAAAAGAGAACTCTAAATCATTCTGAGATTTATAAGCCCCACACATATTAGGTACCGTTATCCAGCAGAAATAGAGGAGTACAATGAAGTATAGCCAACCTGGAATTAACATTAAAGCCCCTGTTAGAAAAGGTAATATATAAAAGAAAGGACTTACTCCTAGCTTTAATTCCTTCAAAAGTAAGTTATACATACAGACCCTCCCTTTTTGAGAAATAGATCATGATTTCTTCAAGGTTAGGACGCGCTGAGTTAATCTCTAACGTTGGATCAAAATCCTGATCATGGATCAATCCTGTAAAGCCAAATGAATTTTCTTTATAAGAAATTAAATCGTCTTTCACCTTTTCAAGTTGACTTTCATTCCCATTCAACAATCGATATGTGTTAATAAATTCTTCTTTCTCAGCACTATTAATGATTTCTCCGTTATGGATATAGGTAATATAATCCGCACATTTTTCTAAATCAGAAGTAATATGAGTCGAGAAAAGAATACTGATTTCGCCTTCTTCCACCAGCTCTTGAAATAGATCCAACAAATTGTCTCTTGCTACAGGGTCAAGTCCACTTGTTGGTTCATCAAGGATAAGTAGCTTTGAACCATGGGATAAAGCAAGCGCCAAATTGTACTTCACTTTCATTCCTTCTGACAATTGAGCGATTTTTTTATTCTCATCTAAGTCAAATCTTTTAAGATAATGGTTATAGGTTTCTTCATCCCAATTCGTATAAAACCTCTTAATCACATTCGTTACGTTTTTGATTTTGCTTCTCGTATAATAATTGACCCCACCGAAGGCATACCCAATCACTTGCTTCATTTCGAGTTCGTGCTCAATGAAATTCTTACCCAACGTACTAATTTCCCCACTATCAAAATGAGTCAGGTTCAAAATTGATTTTATAGTGGTTGTCTTCCCAGCACCATTCGCGCCGATAAATCCCATGATATATCCTTTTTTTAGTTGAAAGGAAACATCTTTTAACTGAAATTGCTCATATTTCTTATTCAGATTTTTGACTTCCAAAGCCATCATAGGAAAGCTCCTCCCCAAAACCGTGTATATTGTATATACACACTATACTCTTAGGATAAGATGAATGTCAATTGAATTTTTGAATTTATTTCACAACCGAGAAGCGCGGGGACGGTTCTGGTGCTTCCTAGGATTAATAGATGATGGATCTTTTACCTTTTCACTGCTTATTCATACAAGAACGTCAGAGATTTACATAATCTCTGACGTTTTTTGTGTTTTATTTTATAAAAGGTCATAGATTCATGCGATCTCTTACCTTATGCTCCGGTAATCCAATGAAAGTGTCATAGATCGAACGTCTATCTCACCTTTTTACTGAGATGTGAAATGAAAGCGACACAGAGGGACAAGGTACCTGTCCCCTTATCCCTAATTCCGCTGATTGCTGATAATACTACGATTTCTTCAACCCTATCCAAACATTCATTACACCGATTGGGATGCCGCCGATCGCGCTAATCCAGGCTAGTGCTAATGAATTTGTAGTGTAAATATGAATAAGCGTTAGGATTAACAAACTAACACCTGTGACTAATGTTAGTTTCTTCTTCAATTTCCACTCCCCCCACCTTGCATGTTAATGAATAGAATATCAAAATAAGTAAACATTTGGAATGTCGAATCTTGCATTTACCACCTAGTAAAATATTCCTCCACTCGTTTTGCTTTCCGCACCCTTCTTTCTAAAGGAGACAGCTATCTCTTCTGTACAATCCATGATAAAATTCGTAAGGACATCTTACGTCGTTTTTATTAAAAAGAAAAAGGAGGAAACGCGTTGAAAACACTCTTTAACAAATACATAGAAACATCTTTCGTGCTTAAGATGTTTATCGGATTTCTAGCAGGTACACTGCTAGCCTTAGCCATCGGCGAACAGGCAACGGCGGTTAAGCCACTTGGAGATCTACTAATCAATCTATTAAAACTCATTGCCATTCCGGTTATCTTCTTAACAGTGGTACTGGCGGTGGATCAGATGAACTTACCTACACTCGGTCGCATGGGTGGAAAATTGATCCTTTACTACATTGCGACAACAGCTGCAGCGGTGTTTATTGGACTGGGGCTTGCTTTCTTAGTCGACCCGGGTAAGAATCTGGAGCTTCCAAATGCAGACGTTGATAAACCAGATACGCCTTCATTTGGCGATGTGTTAATGAATATTATTCCTGATAATATCGTAGCACCGTTTGTGAATGGTGATCTCATGTCGATTCTTTTCTTATCTGTAATCATCGGTATTGCAATCTCGACGATGAAATTCTCTAGTGAAGAGAAGATGAAAGGATACGGTGAGCTGTTAGATCGGTTCTTCCAGGCTCTGAATGAACTCTTTTATAAACTTTTAAATGGCGTTCTTCTATACGCCCCAATTGGGATCTTCGGAATTAGCGCTTCTTCATTTGGTGGCCAAGGTTGGGAGACGCTTCAGTCCTTACTTAGCTTTACGGCTGTCTTTTATGCAGGGGTTGCTGTTCTTTGGGCGCTTGTTTATACAACATTCCTAAAGCTATCTGGTCACCCGTTAAAGCCCTTCTTCTCGGCAACGAAGGACGCTTATACGACAGCCTTCTTCACTTCAAGCAGTGTCGCTACTCTACCAGTTGCGATTGATACGGCGAAGAAAGCTGGTATATCAGAGCGCGTCGCTCACTTCACACTTCCGCTGGGTGCGGTGTTTAACTCCGACGGTGGCGCTCTTCGCATGGGTGTGTCGATCGTGTTCGCAGCGAACATTACAAACTTATCCTTGTCTGTCGGCGACTTCTTCACAATCGTTGTGATTGGTACACTTCTATCTGTCGGGACAGCAGGCGTTCCAGCAGCTGGACTTGTGACACTCTCAGCTGTCTTAACGATGTTCAACTTACCCCTTGAGATTGTTGCACTGATTGCAGGTGTTGACGTTCTGATTGGTATGGCAGGTACAGCATCGAACGTATTTGGCGATATCGTAGGAGCTGCGGTTGTGGATAAGTCGGAAGATAAACAGGATCCTACTAAGAAAACCGCATAATAAGCTAGAAAAAAGCGGCCTCGTCTATTAAACCTGACGAGGCCGCTCTTCTATAGTATTACATGGTTTCTCGAACTACATCGACAATTACTCCCGTTACAAGAACGAGGGAGGTGAAAAAATATATACCACCTCGTAGTTTCTTCCTGTCTCTAAATTCTTCAAGACCAAGAAAAAAATTCATTAATGCTATTAAAGAAAACGTGATTTCAATCGGCCAGTCTATAGGACTAATAATAAAATGATACAAGCATAGACCGAGCACCATAGCCGGCAAAACCATATTCACTTTTCGCAACATATTATAAAGCCCCCTACTCTCCCCAAAGTTCATCCCCTCGCGATATCTATAATAATGAAGAAACCTTCAAGGAGTGTGTTTTCATCCTCATATGTATTCGCTGTATTTACCACTTTACCATCTGTAACATTTTATTGTATCCAAAAGATGGTAAACACAGCTTACCATAACGAATTTTACTTGAGAACACATAGGGCCATATATCTACTGATCCTTCTGCACCAAATCCTCAAACGTCTCCCGCTCAATCACAACACGAGACTCCCCGTCTTTTGCAAACACGACAGCCGGACGCGGAATGCGGTTATAGTTACTTGCCATCGAATACCCGTATGCTCCTGTACTAAAGACAGCCAAGATATCCCCGTAATTCGTAGGTGGGAGCATTAAATCCCAGATTAGCATATCACCTGATTCACAGCACTTCCCGGCTACACTCACGAGTTCCGTCGGCTTTTCATCAGGACGATTGGCTAGCATCGCCTGGTACCTTGCCTGATAAAGGGCCGGACGAATATTATCCGTCATTCCTCCATCGACCGTGATATACGTACGGAGGTCCGGGATGATTTTCTTCGAGCCGACTTTATACAACGTCGTTCCCGCTTCTGCCACCATACTTCTACCTGGTTCAATCCATACTTCAGGGAAGGACAGCTCATGGTCGGTATAGTGCTTTTTCACACTTTCAGAAATAGCTTCAACGTATTCAGAGATGGCCATTGGCTGATCGTCTTCTGTGTACCGAACGCCAAATCCACCACCTACGTTTAGAACCGGTAATTCAAGACCGTATTTCTTTTTCATCTGATAGACAAAACCAGTTAAGATCTGAATCGCCTGGTCGAATCCGTCTGTTTCAAACATTTGTGATCCAATATGAGAATGGATGCCTAACAGGTTATAGTGAGGTTTACGAGTAGCAATCTGGACCGCCGTTTCTGCCTGGCCGTTCGATAAACCAAATCCGAACTTCGAGTCTTCCTGCCCCGTCATAATGTATTCATGCGTATGAGCTTCCACCCCTGGCGTCACTCTTAGCAAAATGTTCACATGTTGCTCGCGCTTGCTAGCAAGGTCATGAAGCATTTCAATCTCTAGAAAGTTATCAACAACAAAGCACCCAATTTCAGCATCAAGTGCCATCGTTAATTCCTCTTCTGATTTGTTGTTACCGTGAAAATGAATGCGACTTGCTGGGAATCCTGCTTGGAGTGCCGTATATAATTCTCCGCCTGAGACCACATCAAGGGATAGCTTCTCTTGTTTAGCTAAGCGCGCCATCTCTTTACACAAGAACGCTTTGCTCGCATAAGCCACCTGGAAATCGAGACCGCTCGACTTAAACGCCCCGCGGAAGGCACGGGCATGACGACGGATCATCCCTTCATCATAAACCATAAGCGGCGTTCCATATTCTTCGACTAACTTCCCTGTACTCACCCCACCGATTTCCATATCCGTTTGTACGTTCACTTCTACTGTTTGCATCTATAAATCTCCTTTTGTCTCCTCTGCAACACAAAAAAACCGTATGAAGCGATGTTCATACGGTTCTTCTAGAAATAGACCTTGAAGATATGTACAACATCTCTTCAATAGTGCTCCACAACCTTAGCATTGCGACAGTCTGGCATTTGTTCAATACCAGCCCAACAAAGAATAGAATGGCTATTCTCTATCTCGGCGATCTGCCTTTCCCTTTCCTTCGCTGGCCCCATTGTCCTCCGGAAAGCTACTCATCATACTCGCGCCTCTATTGTCAGAGAGAGTTATTATTATATTATGGTTAGAAACTATACCATTATTTTTTAACAACTGTCAACAACACGGCTGTCTAGAAGCGTCATCCTACCTTAAGAAATACTCCGTCGCTGCAATAAATAGAACGACCACAACCGCTGTCATCCACACATACCAGTCCGGGACGTATGCCCATTCAAACATCATTCCCACGCCCTTCCCGAATTTCAATCTACTTCCATCATACAGAAAAAGACTTTTCTAAGTAACCTTACTCAGAAAAGTCTTGTTGATTATCCTTCAGCCGGGCGGTCCGATTCCTTAGGATCCTCTAGCTCATCCACATCAATCGAATCGCCGAATAGCTTCTTCACGCGTTCCTTCGCTTGAGCGCGCACATCATCGTTAATATGTGACAACACCTGGTACACTGCGTAAATAATTACGGCACTATCATCAGCAAACCCAACGGCTGGGATTAAATCGGGGATTGCATCAACTGGTAAGATTAAGTATCCAAGCGCACCGGCAATCGTTAACTTCGCCTTCTTCGGTGTATCAGGATTTTTAAATGCGTAGAAAAGGAGCAAGCTGTAGTATACGCCTTTCTTTCCTAGGCGACCGCTGTAGGCGCGTACTTTTTCTCCAAATTCTTTTTCAGAGAAATAAGCTCGGCCTCGTTCTATGGCACGTGCGGGGTTTAAGTTTTTTAGTCGTTGTTGATAGGTCTTCTTTTCCTCCATGGTCCCTCTCCTTTAATCGAATGATCTTGGTTTCTGTTTTCCCTGAATAGGGTGGATTTATTCCTGATCATTCAGTAAGTATGGGGGAATTAACAAGAGGGTTCCAAAATGGGAATATGCTTCCGTTTGCTTAGAATAAGTGTAAGGTGGTTCGGGAAATCACTCGCTTTCCGCGGCCCCACACGACGTGGGGTCGTTCGATGTTGTCACAGGACGTGACGATCTTAGTCGAACTTCCGCTTTCATTTACTAGGCTACTCCTGCCGCAGGAGTCTCGCAATTTCCCGAACCACCTTTGCCATATGTAGAAGTAACGGAAGCATGCCATATAAGGAAAACATTCCCCCCTAATCTAGCTTTGAAAAAACAAACACACACACATTAAATGATCCATAAGAAGACTCCTGTAATAAATGAAGCAAAGATAATAGGGACTAGACATCCGGTACTAATGCAACTTTCTAGGAAGCTATCAATTACTGAGCGTATCTTTCCTTTTTTGTTTTGCTGAGTGGTTTTAAGTTTATCCATGATCGCTTTCACCCATCTTGATACCTGTCTTCTATTCTGGACACCTTATCATCTAGCATCTCTAATGAACAGAAGCAAAGATATCCAAAGTCAAAGCATTTAATACTTTCGCACGAAAACCCCTGGATATTCTGATACGATTCCATCCTCATCTACCGTAATCACGGTTTCATAGTCCCTGCATTGATATCAAAACTTCCTTAGATCTCCTTCGTTCCCTAAAAATGTGTAGTGTTGCTTTACCTTTACTAATTTAAATCCTGGAACTTCAACATAAACCATATCCAATTCCCGCTCTTGTCCTTCATCCCAATTAAAACGATTGATTGGTAAAGTATTAGAAAATGGCGTCATTGAGAGGTCTACATCAATTGCGCCTTGCATTTCTAATAAAGGCTCATCTCCGGCCCGCCAATTCCCTTTACCATCTGAGTATAAGGATAAGACTCGTTGAGTTCCTTCTTCTTTTATATCAACACGTCTAGTAAGCCAATTTTGATCCATTATGATGCTATATGTAATATGATGAATATCTTTTTTTGTTGCAAATAGCACAACCCCTTGAGCCGTAACGTTCTTTTCATCTACACTAATCTTTAAATATTCACTTCCCGATTGTTCGATATGCTCCCACAATATTTTTGTTTCCAAATTATTACCCCTTCTTTTTATTACTTTCTACAAATCTATAGATATTCGTTCCATATCGCAGAAGAAATAACCTTCCTTATTTTTCTAAAAAGATGTAAGCAAGCATTAATTAGATGTGCTAAAATTTTCTATATATTGTTAAATAACCTCAGAAAGGATTGGTCCATTGAAAGCATTATTCTTATTATACGATGGTTATGTCGAATGGGAGATAAGCCCCCTTTCCTACATACTAAGCGTTACAGATTGCGAGGTTGAAACCACGGCTCTCCAATCCGAAGTGAGGCACAGCGGTCAATTTACTGTAAAAGTAACCAAAACGATAGACGAATGCAGCGGGGAAGATTATGATCTTTTAATCATTCCTGGAGGAGATCCTGAGCCACTTTTAGAAGAAAGTAAGATCTCCCAACTTATTCAAGAATTTGATCGGAGCAGCAAGTGGATCGCAGCGATTTGCGGAGCTTCTACTTTCTTAGGGGCCAGCTCTGTTTTACGAGAAAGAGAGTATTCCACCTCTATTGAAATAGAAGAATTCCCGACTTGCTTTAATCCGGCTTATAAAAGTAAAGCTGATGTGACGGTATGCGAGAATTTGATTACAGCTGAAGGAAATGCGTATGTTGAATTTGCAGTTGCTGTTGGGAAAGAGCTTTATTTATTTGAAGATCGGGAGGATGAACTAGAGACTGTTTTGTTCTTTAAAAACCAGTTAAGAAGTTAATACAAAAAACAGGTCTTAGACAGTTTACTGCCTAAGACCTGTATGTTTATAACACTTTTATTCCTCTACATTCTCTTCCGTCACGAGCTTAAGCGGTACAGGAATCGTGTCTTCAACTTCTTTTCCTTGAAGAACATCATCCCCAGCTTGAACCGCTAGTTTCCCAATCTCAATCGGCTGCTGTGCCACAGTTGCGGAGAGGTTCCCATCACGGATACTGCTCATCGCATCGTCATTTCCGTCAAATCCTACAACAAGAATATCGCGACCGGAGCTTTGGATGGCTTGATAAGCGCCTAGTGCCATTTCGTCATTGTGAGCGAAGACGGCTTCTATATCAGGGTTCCCTTGGATCATATTCTCCATCGTTGTTAACCCTTCTGTACGGTCAAAGTTCGCCGTTTGCTTGGCGACAACGTCTAGCTTTTCGTCAGCGATGTTATGGAAGCCTGCTCCACGTTCGCGGGTTGCGGATGCGCCTGGTACGCCTTCTAGTTCAGCGACTTTTGCCCCTTCCCCAACTTGTTCAACGATATACTCTCCAGCGATTTCGCCACCTTTTTCATTATCGGAGCTTACTAAGGTTGCGACTTCTCCTTTTTCAGCGGAGCGATCAAGTGTAACAACTGGAATGCCAAGACTGTTAGCGGATTGAACGGCTGTTGAGATCGCTGCTGAGTCTGTTGGGTTGATGAGAAGAACATCAACACCTTGCTGAATTAAATCCTCTACATCATTTACTTGTTTCGCTGCATCATTCTGAGCGTCAACGACAACGACTTCCATTCCTTGTGCTTCAGCTTCTTGCTCGACTCCTTCTTTCATCGATACGAAGAAAGGATTATTTAATGTCGAAACGGATAGTCCGACCTTCACGTCCCCTTCTCCGCTGCCTGAGCTTGGCTTCGCCCATTCTGGCGGTTGCAGGGAACAGGCGCTAAGGAAAATAAGGACGAGGCTCATCATTAATAAAAGACGTAATTTTCTCATGTTTATCCCCCTATGCTGCTTTCTTTCGATCAATTAGTACGGCGATGATAATAACGACACCCTTCACAACCATCTGGAAGAAGGAAGAAACGCCAAGTAGGTTCAAGCCATTATTCAATGTGCCGATAATAAGTGCACCGATTAGCGTTCCTATAATCAATCCACGTCCGCCTGATAGACTCGTTCCACCTAGTACAACAGCGGCAATCGCGTCTAACTCGTACGCTTCACCTGCTGTAGGCTGAGCAGAATCAAGACGGGATACTAGAATCGCACCTGCAAGGGCAGATAATAAGCCTGCAAGCGAATAAACCATAACCTTAACGCGAGATACATTAATACCTGAAATAAGAGCTGCTTTCTCATTGCCACCAATCGCATATGTCTTACGACCGAATGGCGTTTTGTGTAAAATCACCCAAAGGACCGCGAAAGCAAGAAACATTGTAATCGCTGGTACCGGAATGCCTAGGAAATACCCACGTCCGAACAGCTGGAATGCGTAGCTATCGCCAAGACCTGTTATCGGATTACCATCTGTATACACGAGCGTTAATCCCCGGAACATCGTCATGGTTGCTAGTGTTGCGATAAACGGTGCCATTTTCCCTTTTGTAATAAGAAGACCGTTTACGGCTCCCATTACAGCACCTAGTAAGCAACCAATAATAATCGCTAGAATCGGATCAAGACCAGACACCATCATGCCGGCCATTAAAGCACTCGATAACGCGAGTACAGAACCGACGGATAAATCAATACCGCCTGTTAAAATAACGAACGTCATGCCATAAGCGATCAGCGCATTGATCGCGACTTGTCTTAATAGATTTAATAAGTTCAACGGTTCTAAGAAACTAGAATTAAAAATTGATACAACTACAATAAGAGCGAGCAGCCCGACAAACGGACCTAATTTTTGTGTGATGTTTCCTACCTGTTTTGCCCCTTTGATTGCACTATCCATTTACTTGACCCCCTGTTGCTAATGTCATAATTTTCTCCTGGTCGGCTTCGTCTCGATGGAGTTCTCCAGCAATGGTCCCTTCATGCACAACGAGAACTCTGTCGCTCATGCCCAGAACTTCTGGTAGTTCTGAAGAAACCATAATGATCGCGACCCCGCGGTCTGTTAGTTCATTCATTAACTGATAGATCTCTCGCTTGGCACCAACATCGACTCCGCGAGTTGGTTCATCGAGAATCAGCACTTTCGGGCCGATTCCGATCCATTTGGCGATGACGACTTTTTGTTGATTTCCGCCAGAGAGATTCTTCGCTTCTGTGTTAGAAGATTCCGTTTTAACTGTCAGGCGTTTGATAAGCATTTCAACGAATTCTTGTTCTTCTTTTTCCTGAATCAGACTATTCTTCGTAAAGCTTCGTAAGCTTGGTAAGGCAATGTTGTCTTTAATCGGAAAGTCTAAGACAAGGCCTTCTCCTTTTCGATCTTCTGTGATAAAGCCTAGTCCTAGCTTCACCGCTTGACTCGGATTCTTCACGTCTACTTTCTGGCCGTTTACAAAAATCTCGCCATCATACTTCCCGTCTAAGCCGAAAAGCGTACGCATAATTTCAGTACGACCCGCTCCCATCAGTCCGGCAACTCCGACAATTTCACCAGCGCGAGCGTTGAAGTTTACATCCTGAAAGACTCCTTTTCGCCCAAGGCCTTTCACTTCAAGCACTGCCTCACCAGGATCGGGCGTTCGTTCTGGGAATCGGTCTGTCAGCTCTCTGCCGACCATTTTCCTAACGACATCATCAAAGCTTGTCTCAGGAATCGGTGTTGTATCAACGGTTTGTCCATCGCGCATCACAGTAATCCGGTCGCATATCGTAAAGATCTCTTCCATACGGTGCGAAATATAGACGATTGATACGCCTGAAGCTTTCAACGAGCGAATGACATCAAATAGCTTCTCGATCTCTCGGTCTGTAAGAGCAGCCGATGGCTCGTCCATAATGATCACTTTCGCATCGGTCATGAGTGCCTTGGCGATTTCGATCATTTGCTGTTCCCCGACTGAGCACTGACCGGCTTCTTTATGAAGGGGAATCGAGACCGCTAGTTTCTCAAATTGCTCATTCGCAATCGCTTTCATTTTTTTCGTTTGAATAAGACCGAACTTCGTAACAGGCTCTTTATTTATAAATAAGTTCTCTAAGACGGTTAAATCCGGCCAAACATTTAATTCTTGATGAATAAACGCAATCCCGAATTGCTCGGCTTCTTTTGGATTAGCAAAAGTCTTCTCTCCTCCGTCAATCGTAACGGTCCCTTCGTCTTTTTGATGAAGGCCTGTGAGAATCTTCATTAACGTCGACTTTCCCGCTCCATTCTCGCCCATTAAAGCGTGAACTTCTCCGTGTTTAATTTCCATATCCACACCTTCGAGCACCTGATTGGTCCCGAAGGCTTTGTGGATGTTCTCCATAGAGATCTGCATGTTTCATCCCCCTTTGTTAAAACGTGACGCCAGCGTGCAGGATACAGTTGGCATAAGGTGTAACTTCTCCTGTGCGGATAACGGCTTTAGCGTTTTTCAGTTGTTGTTTCAACGATTCGTGTGATATGTACTCCACCTCATCGAAATATCCCTTAAAACCTATATGCACTTCTTCATTCTGTTCCATTTCGTTTGCGACCGTTGTTTTCTCGACAACCATTTCTTCTTTTAACAATGCGACTACATCTAAGAAACGTGGCACGCCTTGCTGTAAGGATAGGTCGATCTTTGGCACCCCTTCTGGTATAGGGAGCCCTGCATCGGCTACAACGATGGTGTCGGTATGACCAAGATCAGCAAGTACTTTGGCTATATGACTGTTTAGGATGCCGTTACGTTTCATTTGTTCAGCTCCTTTTCTACCTCAGCTCTTGTTGGCATTCCGCCTTGAGCTCCAAATGCTGTGACAGATAAGGCAGCTGCTTGATTGGCGAAGCGCAACGATTCAAAGAGTAACTTCCCTTCGCCAATTGCTGTGGCAAAGGCTGCGTTGAACGTATCTCCAGCTCCGGTTGTATCAACAGCTTCAACTGGGAAGGACGGAACAACGACCTCTTCCTGATTGTTAAAGAAGCGAACGCCCGCTTTTCCTTCTGTGATAAATAACTTATTTGGGAAACGCTTCAGAATAGCTGAAAGAGTTTCTCCCTCAAACAACTGCGCGGCTTCGTGTTCATTTGGTGTAAGATAACTGACTTGTTCGATGACCGCTTCAGGAATCTCTCTCGCAGGTGCCGGGTTTAGTAAAAGCGGAACATCTAACTCCTTGCACAACCTCGCTGTCTCGATCACTGTTTCTTCTGGGATCTCCTGTTGAATGAGAACGAGATCACACTCAGCCAATCGAGCACGAGCTTGATTCACATAGTCTGGCGTAACGTAATCGTTAGCCCCTTTCACAACGACAATGCTGTTATCTCCTTCAGCTAATATAATGTGAGCCGTTCCACTCTTTGCATGTGTAACCGGTTCCACATGATCGGTATGAACGCCTTCGCGTTTCAGGTTCTCCAAAATTTCCGTACCATATGGATCATCTCCTACACGACCAATCATGTAGACGTCAGCTCCAAGTCTAGCCGCCGCAACGGCCTGATTGGCGCCTTTTCCTCCTGGTACGGTTTCAAAAGACTCCCCTAAAACCGTTTCCCCTGCTAATGGTCGTCTGTTCGAGGTCACCACTAAGTCCATAGACGAACTGCCTATAACGGCAATCTTTGGTTTATTCATGATCTTCATTCCTTTCTAGTCGTATCTCGTTCTATAAATTCTACAGGCATCTCGATTTTCGTTTCGATTCCTGGCTCTTTCTTAATCGTTTGTAAAAGTAACTCCGCTGCCGCTTGTCCCATTTCGTAAGCTGGCTGACGGATCGTTGAAAGCGGCGGATAGGATAAACTGCTTTGCGGGATATCATCGTACCCGATAATTTGCAGATCTTCAGGGATTCGCTTACCAAGTCTCAGCGCTTCATGGATAATCGCGATCCCTACAATATCATTACTCGCTATAACCCCATCTGTATTCGGGTATTTCTGAAACAGCTCTTCCGCCCAACCTTTGGCATCTTCAAAAGAATAAGACGTTGTCGCAAGCACTGAAAAATCAATGTCTGCATCACTCAACACGTCAACCGCTCCTTTAAAGCGATCTTGTGCTGGTTTCACGTGAGCAGGCCCTTTCATCAACGTAACTCTTCTGGCTCCCTTGTCGACGAGCGTACGCGCCGCTAGTCTTCCACCTTCCCGGCCATCGCTGTAGACAGAAGGATACTTATCGGTTGTACGGTCTAAAAGGACAAGCGGAATCTGTAAGGCATCGTAAATGTTTTGATCGACATGGTTTGTCGCTGAAATCATCCCAACGACGTTATTCTGTACGAACGTTTGTATATAATCAAGTTCTTTCTCTAACTCCTCATCACTATTTCCAAGCAGCAGGCGATACCCTGACTGATTCACGGTATCTTCAATCCCTCTCGCTAACTGAGGAAAGAATGGGTTCGTTATGTCAGGTAGCAACAGTCCGATCAGTTTCGATTCCCGTTTATACAGGGAGCGAGCCACTTCGTTCGGACTATAGTTTAATGAATTCATGGCCTTGAGGACTTTCTTTTTCGTTTCTTCCCCTACGTAACCATTTTCGTTTAAGACTCGCGAAACGGTGGCGACTGATACACCTGCTTCACGGGCAACGTCTTTTATGGTAATCATGTTTTCACTCCCTGTTATGTGTAACCGGTTACACATAACTTAACACAAGTTTGTAATCGTTTTCAACACTAATGTTTATTTGCTACTAAAAAAATAACATTGGCTTGAAAGCTTGAGTGCATATTGATTTGAGTTGGAGTTGGTTCGGTGCTGAACCACAGTTAATGTAAGATGTAAGTTTTGTTATATGTTAACTTTTGGTAAAATTATGTTAACTTATAGGATAGTTGGTTTTGAATAGGAGGCTTTTATGAGAAAAGGCATCCGATTTGTCATTGGAATTATTGGATGTATCTTATTATTTGGTCTTGGGGTTTATCAGCTTTCTTTTGGTTCTGAAGGTAGCTACTCAGAATGGTTTGCTTGGTTTTGTGTAATCGGTGCTCCCATATCCGCTCTGGGCATGTATAGGAATTATAAATTGGCTACGTCATGATACTTACCTGTTCCACTAAATCACCCGTTAATACTCTAAGGGAAATTTTCTATTAGATAAAATAGTTGCATTATGCTATACTAGTCTAGCGATGAGCTGAATTGCATAAGACGAGATTGACGCGCCTTTATGGCAATGCACTATGTGGAGTGCTGTCTCTCGCCGCAATACGCAAAGACGTCCTTCATAGGACGTCTTTTATTTTTGGAAAAATTTACTGAAAGGGACAAATGCTCTTCTTCTACAATCGCCCCCGTTAGTAGAAGTACTAATCATATAGCATGATAAAAGATGCTGCGCAAACTATTATTAAAGAAATCGCAAGTGTAAGCTGATTTTTATCATTTGAACGTTTCTTTAATGTAATAAAGAACGAAATAAGACCATAAATTATTCCGCAAATAAAAATACCTTGTAAAATCTCCACCATTCCTCCCTCCTTTTAAGGATTTTACTTTTGAACTATCCTGCCGCGTTAGTTTAAGTACAATCGTGCACAAACTCCACACTCATTTTAACATAAAATACCAAATTTCTGTTTTTTATCACAAATTCAATATTGCATATAACATATACTTACAACAGCAATTAGCACGTTTATAATCTATGCACTAAATTATATCTACTTTTAATGCGACAAAAACTATTCGAGTGCTACCATCCAAGGTTCGTTGACAGAAAAAAAGACCAAATCATGTGATTTGGTCTTCTAACTAATATGCAAAGTCGTTTATATCTCCACCGAAATTGAACCATTTCATTTTAAATGAAAAACTTCTCTTCTCTTATTCCCCTGTCTCAGCAAAACGCTTAATACGCTCGCCAATTTCGCCACGGACGCGCTGGAAGAATGCCCATTTCTCCTCTTCTGTTCCTTCTGCTTTGGCCGGGTCGTCAAATCCCCAGTGCTCGCGACGAACGTGAGCTGGTGTCATTGGGCATTTGTCGTTTGCATCGCCACATAGCGTTACGACAAATTCAGCGTTATTAAGAATTTCTGGGTCAATGATGTCTGATGTTTGATCTGTGATATCCATATCGACTTCTTTCATCGCTTTTACCGCATTCGGGTTCAGGCCGTGTGCTTCAATACCAGCACTCTTCACGTCCCACGTGTCTCCAAGGTAGTGTTTACCCCACGCTTCAGCCATCTGGCTGCGGCAAGAGTTTCCTGTGCATAAGAAGTATAGAACGGGTTTTTGGTTAGTCATGTTGATTGCTCCTTTAGTCAAATCTTTTTATAGTAATAACAATGTGAGATAAAGCCCCACTAACGTAATAAATAGCGTCGGCACCGTAAGAATAATCCCAATCTTGAAGTAGTATCCCCACGAGATCTTCACACCTTTTTGCGACAGAACGTGAAGCCATAATAATGTTGCAAGGGAACCGATCGGTGTAATCTTCGGACCTAAATCACTTCCAATTACGTTCGCATAAATAAGTCCTTCTTTCATAATGCCCGTCGCATTCGAATCAGCGATGGCAATCGCATCAATCATGACGGTTGGCATGTTATTCATAACAGAAGAAAGAATGGCTGCAATGAAGCCCATCGCTACTGTACCGACGAATAACCCCTGATCAGCAGCCGCCTCAATGACACTCGCTAACACATCTGTTAATCCGACGTTACGAAGTCCGTACACCACTACGTACATACCAATTGAGAAGAACACAATCGCCCACGGTGCTCCTTTAACGACTTTTCCAGTTTCCACGACAGAACTTCTACGTGCCATCAGTAAGAAGAAGATCGCGACGATCCCAGCGATAATCGAAACCGGCACGCTCATGAATTCACTGGCGAAGTAGCCCACAAGTAAGACACCGAGTACCCACCAAGATAGTCGGAACATGGTGTGGTCTTGAATCGCCTCTTTTGGTTCACGTAACTGAGTGACATCGTATTTACGAGGAATATCTTTTCTGAAGTACAAGAACAGCACAATAATACTGGCTACTAATGAGAAGATATTCGGAATAATCATGCGCGAAGCATATTCAATAAATCCGATATCGAAAAAGTCCGCTGACACAATATTTACAAGGTTACTTACAACAAGCGGAAGTGAAGTCGTATCGGCGATAAATCCACTTGCCATAATGAAAGGAAAGATCTTTCTTTCCTCAAAATTAAGTGCCCGCACCATCGCAAGCACAATCGGTGTTAAGATCAGTGCAGCGCCATCGTTGGCGAAAAGCGCGGCTACTCCTGCTCCAAGTACCGATATTAAAACAAACATTTTCAATCCATTACCGTCTGACAGGCGAGCCATATGAAGCGCGGCCCATTCGAAAAATCCAATTTCATCTAAGATTAATGAAATAATAATAATGGCAATAAACGCTAAGGTCGCATTCCATACAATGCCCGTCACGGTAGCAACGTCACCAAAATTCACAACGCCTGCTACTAATGCCACAATCGCACCCGCACATGCGGTCCAGCCGATACCAAGGTTCTTCGGCTGCCAGATGACAAAGACAAGCGTAATGAGGAATATGGCGACAGCAATTCCTACATCCATTCTCTTAAACTCCTCCTACTCACACACAATACGTTTACCAGATTGCTCAAGAGCGATAATCTTCTCCTTCTGATCCGGCATGTGTTCTAGAATACGTGAGATTAAATTAAAAGCAGCATGGTCCTCATTCAAGGCATAAAACATCCAGTGCCCCTTCCGTTTCTCCTTCACAATCCCAGCATCGCGCAGTTTCCTCAAATGTTGGCTAATGGAAGGCTGAGACATCTCTAGGATCTCGACAAGCTCGCACACACAGCACTCCGTATCCTTAATAAGCCCGACAATCGTAAGACGAGTCTGGTCTCCTAATAACTTCAGCACTCTAGACGTTTCCTCGACCGATAAAAGCGTTTGATTCATGTACCTCACCTCCTGACACCGTTTGATATGTAATTCTTATAACCAACAACATTATATAAGCATCCGTTTATATAAGTCAATGCTTATATACAAATGTAAAATCTTCATATCAGAGGCTAATCCCCCACATTTAACCTTGCCACCCTTTTCAGCGTGGACCGGAGAATGATCGCTGACCTTTTGGAAGAGGTTCTTATCAAAAAGGTCACTGAGCACCCTCCCCCACCATACGACGTCCCAAAAATCCACCCACATAAAAAAACACCCTGGCCGCGAAGACCAGGGTGTTCCTTATTATTCCATCGCTCGGTTCCACACCGACCTCAGCAGCAAAACCTTCGCTTTAAAGCGTTGTATCTATAAGAAAGCTCACATTCCTAATTCTTTAAAGCGGTTTGTTGTTTTCAATTAGTTTAAGTAAATATGGAAAATTAGTGTTGAAGATTTAATATAGGAAGGAGATTTTCGGTAAACAAATTAGCACCAACAACCTGCAAAAGCCTTGTTGAGGGAAGTGTTTGACAGACTCTACTTTTAGATTGTTGATGGTTTGAATGAAGCAGAAGGGGGCCCTTCTTACTTTTTCTTTTTTATATTATTTGCCTTTTTGAACATAAATAATCTGCTTGCGACTCTCTTCTACACTGACAAAATACGGTCTAGCGTCGAAGGGGAAATATTCAATTCGAACAGGCTGAATGTTTAACGTAGAGTAAAGTTGCATATCGTCACTTATATCATTCAAATTGTAATAAATCGGTCTACTCTGTTGATCGTGTACGATCGTCTCGGAGTACCCTTCATCTTTCAAGAACTGAAGTAGTTCCATGGATGAAAACTCCTCTTTTATGTGACGTGTTCCCACTATAACATTATTATACTAAGATAACAAACCAAGTACATTTTTCCAATGTAAAGGGAGGTTGAGCCCTTACCTCCCTTTTCAGCATTTACTTTCCATGCATTTTAGAAATTCACAATTGGGCCGGGATCCCGTAAACATAAACAAACGCACAGTTAACTCATTACTGTGCGTTTACGGTAGGAATTATGAGGGTGTCTCTTTATTAAGGGCGTAAAACGAATTGTAATACCTAATGTCGGGACCCAAAACGGACCCTTTTTACTACAACCATTCCCTGTTATTATAAACTGCTCTCTCGAACAACAAGTTCTGTAGCAATATAAACCGTCTTAGCCACTTTCCTTCCATTTATACGCTCCATCAGCAGATCAATAGCGGACTCACCCATCATTTCTGTGAAGACTTTGACTGTGCTAAGTGGCGGGTAGACATATTTTGCAACGCTAATATCATTCACGCCGATTACTTGAACACGTTCTGGAACCTTTATTCCACTTTCATTCAATGCACGGAGACAACCAACGGCAAGAGAATCGTTGCCGACAAAGAAGGCCTCTGGAAGCTGATCCCCATGATCTTCAATCGCTTGCTTCATCAGCTCATACCCATCCTGAACGGAGAAGGTGCCGCTGTACATCCACTTTTGCTCTAACATTCCCCACTCGTTCATATAAGACTGGAATGTTTCCTCGCGGGGGTCAGCAATGAGGGCTTTGTCATCTTTGTAAGACTCCCTACCTCCGATATAACCGATCTTTGTGATACCTTTGTCTTGAAGATGATCTAACACTTTGCATGTGGCACGCTTAAAATCAATGGCTACATGATCTCCATTTCGATCATCACGCTCATAGTCGTCCACAAAGACAAGATGCGGGGCAAGCTTTTGCAATTCCTGAACCTGTGTATCACTGAACTTACCAATCGCAATAATGCCTTCTATATCTTCTGACTCTAGATTTTGATAGTTATTTTGGAAGTACCTGACGACTTGTATCCCCTGGTCCTGACAGCGCTGTTCTGCACCGATACGGATCGACATATAATACAAGTCCTCTAATTCTTCCTGTTCGGTGTACCAGTGAACGATGGCTACCTTTTTTATCGGTTGTCTCTTAGGTTGCTTTTTCTTATACGATAGCGCTTCTGCTGTTTCAAAGATCTTCTGCTTCGTCTGATCACTTACCGATAATGATTCATCATAATTTAAAACACGAGAAACGGTCGCAATCGAGACGCCCGCTTTCTGCGCGATATCTTTTATAGTCGCCATATGAAACGAACCCTCTCTATATGGTAGGAGAACTCAAGTCATATTTGCCACAAACTCGAGTTCTCGTATCTATCTATTGTAACGTATTTATGAAACGTTTAAAGGCTTCTTGTCCTTGTTCATCACGTTTAAATACACCCGCATGCTGTAAGGCTTGCTCGAACTTCTTCCCAACCGCTTCTCGTACAACGACTTCTACATCTTCTCTGGCAACATTAGAATACATCGATTTTAATTCCTCTGCCCATGGAAGATGAGCCTCTGCTATATCATGAGGTTCGTCGACGATATAGTTCTCTACTTCCTTCAACTCATCCTTAAGACGAGCTGGTAATACCGCTAATCCCATGACTTCAATCAGTCCAATGTTCTCTTTCTTAATGTGATGAACTTCCTTGTGAGGGTGGAAGATTCCCATTGGGTGATCATCATTCGTACGGTTGTTCCTTAGGACAAGATCAAGTTCGTACTCATTACCACGACGACGAGCAATTGGTGTGACCGTATTATGGGGTTCATCCTCCGAGTAAGCGTGGATCTCCACTTCCGGGTCACAATACTCGCGCCAGTGGGCTAGAATCTTCTCAGCTGCCTGGCCTAGTTCCTCTCTACTCTCGCTTCTTAAACGAAGAACAGACATCGGCCACTTCACTACAGAGCCTGTAATCCCAGGGAACGATGCTAGTTCGAAGCGGTCCACCTCTTCAGCTCTCGCCATTGGAAACTCATAATGTCCCGCCTGGTAATGGTTGTGCGACAGAATTGATCCTCCTACAATCGGAAGATCAGCATTCGAACCAATAAAGTAATGAGGGAACTTCTCCGTAAACTCTAACACTTGGTCGAACGTCTCTCGATTAATTTCCATTGGAACATGCTGCTCTGACAAGACAATACTATGCTCATTATAATACACATACGGCGAGTACTGGAGCAACCAGTTTTGGTCTGTCAGATTCACTCTTACTAAGCGGTGGTTCGACCTGGCGGGATGACCGACTCTCCCTGCATACCCTTCGTTCTCAACGCATAGAAGGCACTTTGGATACGCGGCATTCGTTTTCTTCATCGTACGCTCTTTTGCAATTTGTTTCGGATCTTTCTCTGGTTTCGAAAGGTTAATGGTAATATCCAAGTCACCATACTCTGTCTGAGCCGTATAGTTGATGTTCTTCTTCACACGCTTCTCTTGAATATAGTTACTCTTCTTACTTAAATGATAAAAGTAGTCCGTAGCCTCAACCGGATCGTGTTCGTATCGCTTGTAAAATTCCTTATTCACATCACTTGGTCGTGGTAGGAAGACATCCATGACTTTGGCTTGGAACTGTTCTTTCTCATCTAGCATATCTTCGATTAATTCTTGGTCTACCGCATAGTTGATCAACTCTTCTAATACATCAGGGATGGTAAGATCCGCATCTTCATTCTTTCCCTCAGGTGTAAATTCTTCTAGCCCCATTAAAGCTAGCACTTGGTTTCGTGCATAAACAGAATCCTCTCGTTCAATTAACGATTCGCTTACGCTTAGATCGACTAGTTGTTGTATACGATCATGAATGTTCATCCTTACTGCCCCCTGTCGTTATATCCATTTGGATGTTGCTGATGCCAGCGCCAAGCGTCTTCAATAATCTGATGAATAGAGGTTCGTTTTGGAACCCAACCAAGAACGGATTTAGCTTTGTTAGATGAAGCAATTAACTTACTCGGATCCCCAGCGCGGCGAGGCCCCATCTTAGCTGGAATCTCGTGTCCGGTCACTTCACGGGCTGTATCGACGATTTCCTTCACCGAAAATCCTTGGCTGCTCCCAAGATTAAAGACGTTGCTTTCGCCGCCGTTATCTAAATATTCGACCGCATGAATATGAGCATCAATTAAGTCTTCAACATGAATATAGTCACGTACACACGTGCCATCATGAGTATCGTAGTCGTCACCAAAGATCGTGATATGATCTCGTTGCCCAAGAGCCACTTGTAGAACAATTGGAATGAGATGGCTCTCAGGGTGATGATCTTCCCCGATCTCAGCTGTCTGTCTCGCACCAGCCACGTTGAAATAACGAAGGGAAACGAATTGAATCCCATAAGCTTTGTCGCACCACTTCATCATTTTCTCCATTGTTAACTTCGTTTCTCCGTACGTATTGGTCGGATTTGTTACCATGTCTTCTGTAATCGGAACAACATCAGGCTCTCCGTACGTTGCAGCTGTAGAAGAGAAAACGATTTGCTTCACGCCAAATTCGTTCATCACCTGAAGCAACACTTGCGTACCGAACACATTGTTATCGAAATATTTAAGAGGATCTTCCATGGATTCCCCAACTAAAGAATTAGCCGCAAAGTGTATAACAGATTGAATCTCCTCTTGTTGAAAAACCTCTCTTAGCCATTCCCTATTTCGAATATCGCCGTTGTAAAAGGTCGCTTTAGAATGAATCGCACCTCTATGACCTGTTTCTAGTGAGTCTACAACGACAACTTCATATCCACGATCAACTAACTGCGCTACAGCGTGAGAGCCAATGTAACCCGCTCCACCAAGAACTAATATACTCATACAACCACCTCTTCCGATTCTATTTCTCTTGCTCCGTCTCCAATACTAGCAACATAGAAACTCGCCTCATAGCCAATCTTATCCTGGTACACATTCGCTACTCCATCAATAAAGGAAGAAACTTTGTCCGCCTCAACAATAGCAATGGCACAACCTCCGAATCCAGCCCCCGTCATACGAGCACCGATCACGCCTTTTTGATCCCAGGCCGCTTCAACCAATGTATCTAGCTCCTCCCCTGTCACCTCATAGTCATGTTGAAGAGACAAGTGCGAGTCGTTCATCAGTTTTCCAAAACGATCCAAATCCTTCTCCCTCAATGCTTGAAGAGCATTGAGGGTACGCTGATTCTCATAAACCGCATGCTTCGCTCGTTTTCTTACTGTTTCGTTCTGAATCAGGTGCTTATGCTCTTCGAATTGTTCCTCCGTTAACTCACCGAGCGTTTGAATCTCAAGCTGCTCTTGTAGTTTTTGAACTGCTTCGTCACACTCTTGTCTTCTTTCGTTATATTTAGACGAGGATAACTCACGTCGTTTATTGGTGTTCATAATGATTACTTTCTCATTCTCTAACTCTAGCGGGGCATACTCGTACTCTAATGTATGGCAATCAAGCAAAATGCCTGAGCCTTTCTTCCCCATTCCAATGGCGAACTGGTCCATAATGCCACTATTCACACCAATGAATTGGTTCTCGACCTGCTGACCAAGCTTCACCATCTCTACACGATCAATTTGTAAGTCGAATAACCCTTCAATTAAAACCCCTGTCACCATTTCAATAGAGGCAGACGAAGATAATCCAGCTCCGTTCGGAATGTTTCCATAGTATATGACGTCAACGCCACCAGAAAGATTGTGTCCCGCTTCTTGTAAGTAGCGAATCATACCTTTTGGATAGTTCGCCCACTCATGTTCCTCTACGTAATCAAGTTCATCTAAAGAGAAAGAAATGATCCCTTTGTCCTCGAAATTCATAGAATACAAACGCACTTGTCGATCAGAGCGTTTGCTAGCAATCGCATACGTTCCATACGTTATCGTCGCCGGGAACACATTTCCCCCGTTATAGTCCGTATGTTCCCCGATCAAGTTAATACGCCCCGGTGCGAAGAATATGCGAGCTTCTTCCCCACCAAATACTTGTTTATACTGTGATTCTATATCTTGAAAATTCATGTATACCCCTCCCGATGCCTAATCATCCTATATGAAATCTAATTACCGTAATCGCTTTCACATTTAGGATAAAACCTTTCAGTAAATAAATCAATAAATTTTTACTAAAAATTTAACTTAACTTTTTACTCCCTCTCTTTTCTATCCAAAATCTAGTATAATACCCATGTTCAAACAAATTATAAAATGTTTATTAAATTTTAAATAAGCGTGATTAATGCGACTACAATGAAGATGTAAGAGGAGGCACCACACATGAAAGAAGAACGGATTCTACTAGTGGAAGACGACCCTGAGATCGCAAAGATTATCGGGGACCATTTAAGGAGAGCAGGGTACGAAATGACGTGGGCTTCAACCGGGCAAGAGGGTTGGGAGGACTTTAAAAAGGAACGCTACCAATTAGTGTTAGTCGATCTCATGCTCCCTGAAATGGATGGATTCACGTTGTGCAAGAATATTCGCTTAAAAAGTGATGTACCTCTCTTAATCGTAAGTGCCAGACAAGAAGATGAGCAGAAAGTCAAAGGGTTATCACTTGGAGCTGATGATTATGTGACAAAACCATTTAGCCTTAGTGAATTGACGGCTCGAATTGAGTCTCATTTAAGAAGGTATCAGCGATTTCAAGGTCTAAGCGTTCCTTCCTCTGTCACCCTTTACACGGGTGACCTGCAAATCGATGTGACAAAGCGATTGGTTAAAATCGAAGAAAAGGTAATCCCTCTTACTTCAAAAGAATATGAGCTTCTTCTATTAATGGCCGATCACCCACATCGCACATTCTCTAAAGCTGAACTGTACGAACACATCTGGGATCAAGCGGACACCGAAGGAAACAACACTATTAATGTGCACGTGAAGAGTCTCAGAACGAAGCTAGGAGAAAAGGTAAAACAACCCAAGTGGATTGAAACGGTTTGGGGAACAGGGTATCGCTTTATCGGAGAACAAACATGAAGATTAGAACCTGGCTTATGGGTACGTATTTACTTGTTATGATTCTCCCTTTAGCTGCGGCGTATGGGTTTTATCTCTTACTTACACAATGGGATGGCCAACAAAGTTTAGTCGATTCGTTCGAATTAACATCTGAAATCCAAGCCATTGAAGAGCAGCTCGACGATCCTTCTCTCTATAACGTGCAGCCTCGAGAAGAGATAGAAGACCAGTTAGGATCGGTGAGCAAGAGAGACGATTTACAAATCAATCTTTACCGAAGTGACGGGCTGTATGTCTATCGTTCAGATGACCCTGAGCACATGATGATGCTTCAAGACAAATCTCAAGTATTGAAGAATCTCTATCAATATGATTTCAGTTACCAAACGGTTTCAGTGAAAAAGCCTGTCTTTCAAAACGAGATGATGAGAGGGATCTATGAAATTCAGCTGAAACGAACAGACTGGATCGAAGGTGTTGAAGAGCGGCGAATGTGGGTGCTTATGACTCTAGGAGTCTTCTTCCTCACACTCTATAGTTTTGTCATTTGGCTTTTGCATAAACGGTTCACTCGTCCATTGAAGCAGCTTATGACAGGTATGGAGGAGTTTGCATCAACTCAGAAACCAACTATGTTCCAACGTAAGAAACAAGACGAAATCGGAAACCTGATGAAGCACTTTGAAAGAATGCAGATGGATATTGAAGAGGCTCAAGAGAAAACAAAGAAAGCTCAACTCGAAAAACAAACGATGATCGCCTCCCTCTCACACGACATCAAGACTCCCTTAACATCAGTTCGGGCCTATGCTGAGGCACTTACCGATGAAACATCTTTGAGTCAGGAAGAACGACAAACATACGGACGTACTCTCATTGCCAAAACGCATTACCTACAAGAAATGATTGAAGATCTAACGACTTTTGCTCAGCTTCAATCAGCAGGTTACCACTTCGAACGAAGCCCTGTTGATGGATTGGAATTCATTGAGATGTTGTTTGAAGGATACGAAGAGCAGTTACACCAACAATCCATACGATTACACAAGGAGAACCAATTTCACGGAACCTATTGCATGAATGATCGGCAAATGATTCGAGTGATGGATAACCTCATCAACAACGCTTCACGCTATACACCTCATCACGGAACCATATGGATGGGGGCGTATGACACCTCCACCTCTCTTCCTGATTGGATTTTTGAAGATGTGAAGGAGGATCTTTACTCGTGGCGCGAGGGGAAGTCGATGATTCTCGTTCAAAACGAAGGCACCACGATTCAAACCGACCAGCTTGAAAAGATTTTTACTCCTTTCTATCAAGGGGACCCAGCACGATCGAAACAAGAGGATATGAATTCAGGACTTGGCTTAAGCATAGCTAAAATGATTGTTGAACGGCATAACGGGCGTATGAGCGCCTGGTCGGCAGAAGGAAAAGGGACTGTCTTTACAATGACATTCACTGACCGAACTAAAGGAGATGGAAAGCATGAATAAATGGATAAGCTCAATAGGGTTACTACTATTATTCGTATTGGGGGCATGTTCAGTGGAAGATGCAAATGGGTTATCACCAGAAGCAATTGTGGCAAATGCTGTTGAAGAAGGGAAAGACTTGAAGGGATTTCATATGAAAGCTCAGTTTGATGTCTATCAAGGTGATGAGCAGATCGATGATTCTTCCATGGAACAATGGATGGACTATGAAACGATGAAAACAAAAGTCATTGCCGTGGACCAAAGCGGAAAGCAGTCTAAATCTTTAAATGACGGGGAAACGGTTACCCTTTATACCGAGGGAGACAAAGAAGCTTATGAAATGGAAGCCCCTGACCTTTCTAACCCTAACCTAATGGGCTCCAATCAACGTGAACAAATCCAGAACACCTTAAACGAAACAAGGAAGACGCACACGATTGAATTGCTTGGGGAAGAAGAGGTAAATGGGATCGAAACCTATCACATTAAAGCTACTCCAAAAGAAAAAGGAAGCCTTCGAGGTGAGGAGGAATACTGGATTGAGAAAGAAAGTTGGATGATCGTTAAAACCATTTCCAAAAGTGGCGATATGAAAATCGAATATACGGTAACAGAACTTGAGCTCGATCCTTCTTTTAAAGAGAACACGTTTACGTTAGATTTACCTGAGGGAGTTGAAATACTGCCTTTTGACGCTTTAGACCCGACTGAAGCTGTCACACTCGAGGATGCCCAAAAAGGCCTTGGTCAACCTTTCCTTTACTTACCTGAAGAAGAATACAAGATTGATAAAGTTGAAAAATTCGTTGTAGAAAGTATGAATCGGACAGAAATCAGTATTCAATACAAACAAGAAGATGTTATTCAGTTCACCTTAAGCACCTTCCCTACTCCGGAAGAAAGCATGAGTATGGGATTTGAATCTGCCGAAAAAGTTACAGTTCGCGGGGTTGATGGTGAATATACAACAGATGTCATTCAGAGCTTAACATGGGATGAAGATGGCCTTCGTTATTCCCTTCTCAGTCATAACCCTGAATTGTCGAAAGAAGATTTGCTCAAAATAGCAGAGAAATTAGAGCTTCAAGGTACGAATCAGTAATGAAAGACTCTATTGCCCCATCAAAAGAGTATGGGGCTTTTACAACGTTAGAGAGGAGATTTTATATGAGTAAAGCACTCTTCATTAGGGCTTTTATTGTATTCTTCCTGTTTTCACTCCCACCGATCGGTTTTTCTGTTTATCAAGGAAATATGTTGGATGCACTGATTATCGGTACGATTTTAATAGGAATCTTGTCTGTTCTAGCTTTTGGCTTTATTCGAACCCCTTCAAACGAGTAACTGTTCATCAAAAGTTCTTTAAAATATGAATTTTTCTAAACAAAAGGCATTCAAATTTTCATTTAAAGAATATTAAAGGTAGTATAAAGGTAGATGGATTCTTATTGTCGTATAATTAATGAACACAAGGAATCTTTGAATGGAATCGCAATCTACTTTTAAGGGGAGTTTCTTATGAACCAAATGTCGAATCAAATGATGAACCACCTCTCGTTCGGAATACTAGCGATCGACACGGACTATCGCATTACGGCTTTGAACGAAGTTGGGGCATCTTTGCTTGAAGTTAATCAGGAAGAAGCGATTGGACAGAATGTGTATGACCTATTCCCAGACGCACCTGAAGACATTCGACATCTAGAAAGAGCAGCAAAAACAGGAGAAGAGGTTGAGCTAGATGCCATGCCTTATAAATGGGGGAAGTACCGCCTTTACCTGTCACTAAAGACCAAAGCTCTTAAGGAAGGAAATGAACGAATCGGTGCACTAGCAGAATTTCAAGACGTAACCGCTTATCATGAAAAACAACAAGATTTGGTTAAGAATATGGAAGACATGTCCGTTACCATTATTCCCGTTACAAACCAGATTGCCCTCTTCCCTCTGCAGCCGGTTATCGACAACCTGGAATTTCACTACATCCTCGATAAAGGCGTAGAAAATATTTCTAAAATGAACGTTCATGACCTGATCTTAGACTTCTCGGCTATACGGTCAGTTGACCTGGAGTTCTTAAATAAGATTGAAAAGCTAATGGAAACCGTGAAGCTCATTGGCATAAACGTAACGTTAACAGGCATTCAACCAGCTGTAGCTAAAGAATGGAGCACCAGCTACGATAAGCCAAAAGAAATGGCTATCTACTCAACGCTTCAGAACGCGGTAGAAGCGATTTATACGAACTCCAAGAATAATTGATTTAGAAAAAGCCTGTTACAGCTCATGCTGCAACAGGCTTTTCCTTTAGGGAATTATGTACATTCATGCTTGCTAGAACGACAGCACTCGATTAAGACTTAGCCTCTATTCTTTTCTCTGTAATCCTTACATCAGCTTTTTCAAGGTAATCATAAATCGTGTACTGATAATCACTCCAATTCTTGTTGTTCGTGATGGTATAGACCTCTCCATTTTTGGTTACGAAATCAACCTCTTTTAAAGAAAGAGTTCCGTTCTTCTTCTCGTTTTTCTTCACAACTTCCTCTACATGATTCCAGTCGATATTGTGCTCATCAAGAGTCCATGCACCATTTACATGCAACCCATTTGGATCAAAGTAAAAATAGGACCTGACTGATAACAACATAGATAAGCTAAACACTACTACACCAATTGTCATCAGAACGCCTAACGCTTTATTCCCCCACTTGTCATTCCACTTCCCCACTATCAAGTCAACTACAAGAAAAATTGGGATTGATAGAATTGCAACACCACCCCAAATGTATGCTGCTAGTGGCGCTTCAAAGTAAATGTGATCACGAGAAAAATAGAAAATATCCTGCAGGATCGTTACTAGAATAAGCGGAAGAAGCCCCGCACATATAACGCCTACAACAATAATCGCTACTTTCACAATCGTTGGATCAAGATCGCTCGTCTTCCTCAACTATATCTCCCCCTTCCATACACACCACCAAATTATACCAGAAACACTTTAACAAATGTACCATAAATTGGTACAGGGGGACAGGTACGTTGTCCCTTCCAGCCTTTCAAAATTTGTTCACAAAAAAGGGACGAGGAATTGTCCCTACGCCCCTAAAAAAGCCTGACAGAGCGGATCGCTAAGTCAGGCTTTCTATATCATTTATCTTCCATACCAGTTCATATGTTCAGAACTCAAATCCACCCACACATTTTTGGTTTCCGTATACATATCCATCGCCTGCATGCCTAACTCGCGCCCGAACCCACTTTGCTTTGTTCCTCCAAAAGGCGCCGTAGCATCGAGCATGCTAAACGTATTGATGTAGACCGTCCCTGCCTTTATGCCTCTGGCCATTCTGTGACCTCTCTTAATATCATTTGTCCATACTCCTGAGGCAAGACCATAAATGGAGTCATTGGCTTTTTTCAATGCATCTTCCTCATCCTTAAAACGGATGACGGACAAGACCGGACCAAAGATTTCTTCCTTTGCAATAGTCATTTCATTGGTCACGTCCTCAAAAACGGTAGGTGAGTAGTAATACCCACCACTTTCGGTATGTGTTCTTGTCCCACCTGTAGCAAGCTTTGCCCCTTCATCAAGCCCAGCAGCTACGTAATTCTCAATGGTATTCAGTTGTTCCAAAGAAACTTGCGGGCCCATTTGAGTAGTCGGCTTTAGCGGGTCTCCGATTTGAATTTGTTGCGCTTTAGCAATAAAGGAGTCCATGAAGCGATCATATATACTCTCTTGGACAAAGAGCCTCGAACCTGCCGCACACACTTGGCCTTGAGCGAAATATATACCAAACAACGAGCCATTCACGGCATCCTCAACAGTAGCATCGTCAAAGACAATGTTTGGTGATTTCCCTCCAAGCTCTAATGAAACCGGACGTAAATTCTGACTTGCTGCCTGCATAATTAAACGTCCTGTTTTAGTCGACCCTGTAAAAGCAACTTTATCTACCCCCTCATGAGAGGATAAAGCAGCTCCGGCTGTTTCACCGTTTCCATTGACCACATTCACAACCCCATCAGGTAACCCTGCTTCATGCAATAGACGAACAAGCTCTAATACACTAATCGGAGTTTGCTCAGCTGGTTTAATGACCACCGTATTTCCTGCTGCAAGTGCAGGAGCCAGCTTCCACATGGTTAGCATAATGGGGAAATTCCACGGCACGATCGCTCCCACAACCCCTACTGGTTCACGGAGGGTATAATTGAAGCGATTGCCCGGTGAACTAAGCGTTTCCCCTTGAATCTTATTGGCAAGCCCTGCGTAAAACTCCAGTACATCAATGGCCGCTGGGATTGCAATCATCTTCGTTTCATTAATGGGTAAACCGTTATCCTGCGATTCAACTTCAGCCAAGTAACCCGCATTCTCCCAAAGCTTTAATGCTGCTCGGTTTAATAAACGCATTCTGTCACTTGGAGCCATATTCGCCCAAGGTCCATCTTCAAAAGCATTCCTCGCCGCACTTACAGCTATATCAATGTCTTCTGCATCCCCTTCTGCTACTACTCCGTTCACCTCACCTGTAGCCGGGTTATAAGAGTTAAACGTCTTCCCTGATAGAGAATCTCGCATCTGTCCGTTTATAAAATGCTTATACTCATTTGGCATGCTGATCCTCCTTCGTATACGTCTGTTCGAGGAGGTTTAGCACATCTTCCTTTGTCACATCGACAGGATTGAATTGGATGCTGATTTCCTGTAAAGCATCTTCTGCAATTTGATTAAATTGTTCCTTTTCTACTCCCTCTTCCTTGAGGGTAGGTATTTGAAGCGTTTGGCAAAGAGTGGTCACCTTTTTAATCACAAGGTTTGAAGCATCTTTATAGCTTACACCTTCAACATCTAGCCCCACCGCTCTGGCAATGTCCTTGTGTCTTTTTTGAACATGTTGATCTTTGGCGTTAAACTCCATTACAAATGGAAGCTCGATCGCGTTCGCTACTCCGTGAGCGAGTCCGCAATGAGCGCTGAGAGGGTGAGCAATCGCATGAACAAGTCCAAGCACAGCCGAATTAAATGCAAAAGCAGCTAACATACTTCCAAGCAACATACCTTCACGTGCTTTTAGGTCTCCTCCATCTTTGTACGCCTTAACAAGGTTCTCAGATATTAACTCAATGGCTTTTAATGCATTCACATCACTGGCTGGTGATGCGGCCTTAGATACATACGCTTCAATGGCATGCGTTAATGCATCCATCCCTGTTGCAGCCGTAACAGGCGCAGGAAGGCCTTCAGTAAGCAATGGATCGACAAGAGCAATAGTAGCCCCGCAATACGGGCCACCTATCACCATTTTCTTCAAGGCAGTTGTATCTGTAATAACAGTAAACGAAGTCACCTCGCTACCCGTACCTGCCGTTGTAGGTATGGCTATAAGTGGTTTAGTCGGATTCTTTACAAGATTTAACCCATTGTATTGGTGTATGGAACCTGGGTTCGTAAGCAATATATTGATGGCTTTAGCGCAGTCAATCGCACTTCCTCCACCAATGGCAACAATCGCTTCAACTTTTTCGTTTCGAGCAAGAACAGCCCCTTCATCCACAATCAAATCAGGAGGGTTAGGAGAAACCTGGTCAAATTCTACTACTTCAATTTTTAAATCAAGCACATTCTGTAACACGCGATCTACAAGACCAGCTTCCTTCACCCCTTGATCAAAGACACATAGCACTTTCTTTACTTGTAACTCTTGTAGCCTTTCCCCAAGTTGATTAGAAGTTCCATTTCCAAATGTCACATGACTCGGTATACTAAATTGAAATTCCATTTTGACACTCCTCCTTTTTTCATTTCATTCTCATACTTGCAAAAAGCATGCCAAATGAAGAAAAGTTGATTTCAGCGGCAAAAGTGTCCCTTTTATGTCTAAATGTGTCTCAAAATAAGACAATCTCATGTTCTATTTTGATACACTTCGCATAAGTGGTTAAAATTCCCACCCAATCGGAATTGTGTTACGATGAATACACGAAAACGAAAGTAAAGAAGGTGTACTCCAATGCTTCAACCCGTTTCAGATACGTATAAGAAGAAACTACTTGAACAATCTTGGAAGCGCTGTCACAAAAATGGTTTTCACCACAAAGACACACCGGTTACAACATACTTAACTGGCCCCTCTTTAGATCAAAAACTTCATCGTAATAAAAAGTTGATCCACTACGCTCGCTTGATTTTCCAACAATATGAACATTACCTTACCCGCCATAAGATCCAAGCAGACTTACTAGACCAAGAAGGATACCTTCTTTTTTCCGCGAAGCCTACTCCTCACAATCATTCAAACAAGCGTTTCTCTATTGGTTCATGTTGGAGTGAACATGCTGGAGGGACAAATGCGGTGAGCTTGAGTATGCAGCATCATCTCCCCTTTTCAGTCCATGGTCAGGAACATTTTTATACAGCTAATCATTTTTTAACATGCTTTGCCTGCCCAGTTCTTGATACCAGAGGAAATGTTATAGCCATCATTAACTTTAGTTGTAATGTAAGAGACGAGAATGATGAAGGACTTTTCTTATCCTCTGTAGCAGCTGATTCTTTTCAGAACAAATTAGCTCTTGAGCAACTTCAAGGTGGGAATGTAAGCATCCTTTCTGATCCAAAAAGAAAAGCAGCTTCGAGCGGAAATTCATTCGACAAATTAGCAGGAAGTTGTCCATCTTTGTATCACTCTATAAATGTAGCCAAAAAATCAGCACCCCTGAACTTCGCTATTCACATTCACGGAGAAACAGGTACAGGGAAGGAACTGTTTGCAAAAGCCATTCATCAACATAGCAATCGCTCTACCGGGCCATTTATTGCTGTAAATTGTAGCGCGTTATCTCACGATTTAATGGAGAGCGAACTGTTCGGCTATGCCAAAGGGGCATTTACAGGTGCCAATCCAGAAGGGAATAAAGGGAAATTTCGCGCAGCACACAAAGGGACTCTCTTTTTGGATGAAATCGGAGACATGCCCTTAGAAGCGCAAAGCACTTTGTTAAGAGCAATTGAGGAGAAAGAAGTTACGCCAGTCGGTGACTACCATAGTTATCCTGTTGATGTAAGAATTATTACGGCCACCCACCGCAATCTGACAGAAGAAGTTGAAAAAGGTACTTTCCGAGCTGATCTCTATTATCGTATTTCAGAACTAATCCTTCCTCTAACACCACTTCGCAAACGGACAGACATAGAAGAGATCGCTCACTATTTTTTATCTCAATTATCCGATAGGGATATGTATTTCTCACAAGAATCCTTAAAAAAGCTAAGAACACACACCTGGCCTGGAAATATACGCGAATTAAAAAACGTCGTCCTTCAAGCATGCTTTCACGCTGACAGTTCAGTAATTGAAGCACACCACATTCGTTTCACACCCCTTCACACCAACCAAACCCATTCAAATAAAACATTAATGATGACTGAACAAGAAGCTATTAAAGAAGCATTGCAATCTAACAAACATAACATCAGCGCTACTGCAAAGCAGCTCGGCATTACTAGAAACACCCTTTATCGCAAAATGCAAACACACAAACTGAAATAATGGGTAAGGAGGACAGGTTCGTTGTCCCTCTGCCCCACTCAAAAAGAGAAGCCTTAGCTTTAAGCTAAGGCTTCTTTCATCCTAATGACAATCCCAGTTATACAGGACATTTGTAAAGTTTCGTTTTTCCAAGTCTTCTTTCTTAATAAAGAAGTTCGCCACTCCTGCTTCTCCCCACCTAATACTTTTATCATCTTCTGTATCGATCTGTAGGAGGAGAATTTCGTGATCCTTGTAGCGCTTTTCCCCTTCACGAGGGTCACTCTGTGTAAAGTACGGATAGCCCCCCACTTTATGGCCTTCACCAGAAAAGTGTTCAAAGTATACTTCCCACAAATCTTCCCCATAAAGCTCCTCGTCTTGTAGCTCATCTTTAGTTAAAAAGCCTAACCCTTTACGGATTAGGCCATGTAAAATCTTTTTGATAATAACGTTCTTTTAGCTTCGCCAGATCATGTTCCCATTCTGCAATGGCACGTTGATACGTAACAGTCCCATTCTTCTGACCCTTTCGTAATTTAATATTATACGAAATAGTCATGACCACTCTTCTTAAACCGAGTTCCGGGACAGCCTTCTCGAGGATTTTCCACCTTGAGGACGGTGTTAAGCCGATAATTTGGTATCCCATTTCTTTAAGAGCGCTCTTTTCATTCAAGGAATGCTCCTTTGAGGTCGTGTTTTCTGTAAGTTCTGTATGTGGCCAAGCAAAACTATTCTCAGAAATATCATTTATCCTTTCTTTCAGCAATGTGGTTTCCTTTACGTTTAACAAGGACTTAAGGCGATCAATATATCCTTCAACGTCTTCCTCTGAAAGCTTGACAGTTGTCTCTAGAAGCCTGAATAATTTAATTTCATTCTCTTCTCCTTTAGGGAAGTACGAGTCAAGCGATACGATATTAATAAACGCTTCTTCCATCTCAAATAGGTAACTATACCAAAACAAGAAGGCAACGTCCTTCTTCTTTATAACATCCTTAATAAATTCCCACTCTACATCGATCAAATGATGAAGAGACACTTTCAGAAGATCCTTTAAATCATAAGTCATAAGCGCACGTAGATAAATGACCATAATTGAGGGTTCATTCATATAATAGATATTCTCTGTGAGGCTGTCTGCATGATTGATAATAAAATAAGAAATTTTGTCTCGATAAGGCGCTTCATGAAGGCGGATCACAAGATGAAAGATCTCCCAAACCAACGCATCATTTACCACTTCTAACATCTCGTCATCTACAAGAATCTGCTCTAACAAGAATTGAATGCTTTCTTCAATTACAAGATCATTATGGAATAAACTAAAAGGTCTACGGGCAAGTTTGCGGAAAATTGTCGTGACCATTTCAATGTCACCTTTAATCCAAAACTTCTTACAAACTTCTAAGATAAATCGGCCATCCTCTGCTGATGATGCTTCAATCCACTGATCTAAAACACTATGTGTGATTAACGGTTCGAATCTCTCAAATGACTGATCAGAGACTAAGTCTGCTTTTTGTTGATTAGCGGTTTTTTCCATTGCGCGAATTCGTTCTTTCTCTTCTTGTAACGTTTTTATTTCCTCTGACATTTGCTGGAGCTGATGTTTATAGTGATTAATTTGCCGCTTATGCTCCTCACCTAAGTTTGTTAGTTCTTGATCAACCAAATGTAGAACGCGTTCTTTGCTTGCCAGGTTCTTATCTTCCCTACTCATTTCCTAGTCTTCCAAATCCAGCGCGTTTAGCATATGCTTTAACTGCACAAGTTCTTCTTTTGTAAGAGTTAAACCTTTCCCCATCTTTTCATGGTCCGGGGCCCAATCTCTCAGGTCATATTTTGGCTCTCGCCCGTTCCAACTCACCTCATTCAGCTCTTTCTTCCATCCTTTTGGATTTTCAGAGATCGCTCCAATTTCAGAGATGATTTCGTATTTAATATTTGCCATTATGATGCTCCTTTTTTATGTAATCTACTAAAAGTATAGCAGGGTCAGAGGGACAGGTACATTGTCCCTTCAAGTCTCCTAGTATTTAGATAGCTCACGATCATTTCTACTCAAATCAGTTCGGAACACGAAGGGACGAGGACCCTGTCACTCCGCCCCATTATTTGGAGAGTGTTTAGGAACGCCTTCTTTGATGCATATTGGTTAGAGACAGTGCTACAATGATAAGAACAACTCAAGATTCAGGCAGGAGTGAGACAATGCCAAAATTAAGAAGAGTGATTTTACTACTCCTTATTATAGGGGGTATGTGGTATATATATGGTGATACGTTTAACGAGTCTGGCGTGCAGGGTGTGTACGAAGAAATGAAAATGGATGTGGTCGAGATCAGCCAGGACCCTGAGGTTCGCCGGACCGTAAACGCCATTTCTTTAGAAGTGCAGTCCTTATTTGATCGGTTAACCGGAGAAGAACCAACTCCAGGCTCAACCCCTGAAGTTCCAGATGCGGAGAAACCATCGTTAGATGCACCATCTGATCAATCCTTCTCTGTTCACAATATTGAACTTGGAGATACGAGACAAACGGTGGAAGAGCAAGCCGGCGCTCCCAAGCGGGCTTCTTTAAATGAATACGGTGTGAACTGGGTAGCCTATCATGAGAACTATCAAAATTTCTTCATGGTCGCTTACAATGATCAAAATCAAGTTGTGGGTTTATATACGAACCAGGACCTGGTCTCTTCTAAAGAGTCCATCCAAATCGGTAGTTCCAAGCAGTCCGTTCAATCTGCCATGCCTGATTCTCAATCTAGCATCCGCAAAGGATTGACTCGCTATCAAGTCCAGAACAAAGACGAGTATGACTTATTTAATATAGACCAGAGCTATGTGACTGTTTTCTATGATAAACACGAACAAAATACCGTAACAGCTGTGCAAATTATTAGCGAAGAGCTTGAGCAGCAAAAGGAAGGCTTCTTCGGTGAGCCAAGTGCTGCGCTAAAAGAAGGCTTTGAATATCAATTGTTTGATTTAACAAACGCTGCCCGCGTCGAGCACGGCTTAGGCGTCCTCTCTTGGGACGAAGCCGTTAAGACGACTGCTCGCGACCATAGTAAAGATATGGCTGTAAACAACTACTTCAGCCATACCAATCCTGAAGGTCAGTCTCCGTTTGACCGAATGACCGAAGACGGGATTGCTTATCGTACGGCTGGTGAGAACTTAGCGGCAGGACAATCTAGTAGTATCTTTGCACACGAAGGGTTGATGAACTCGATCGGCCACAGGGAAAATATCTTGCACAAGGATTTTGAGCGCTTGGCTGTAGGTGTCGCTTTTAATGAAGAAGCTCAGCCTTATTATACAGAGAACTTTCTAACAAAATAATAAACAAGGGCTGCCGATTACCGGCAGCCCTCTTTTTGTGGGAAAGGGGGACAGGTACACTGTCCCTTTTAACCAAATTTGATTCGGAACACGAAGGGACGAGGGACCTGTCCCTATGGCCCTCCCTCTTCAACCATCAATCTTTCGCACTTGCTCATAAATCTTCTTAAACTGTCCATATTGTTTATCGTATACTCCTTGAACACTCTCATTAGGGTGATATACATTAACATAATGATTTAAGTAATCCTCAACAAACGCTTCATAATCCTCACACCATCTAAGGCCGACAAATGCTGTTGACGCTGCTCCGAACGAGGGCAAGTATTCACCTAATCTCGGAACATGGACCCGAACCTGAAGAACATCCGCAATCACCTGGCACCAGGCTTTGCTTTTACTCCCTCCGCCTATTAATGTAATCCACTCCACTTTTGAAGTGCTAACATCTTCAAACAGTTGTCTAATAGAAAACGAGAGTCCTTCCATAACAGCACGAGCCATATCCCGCCTCTCAACACTCCCTGTTATGCCAATGTAAGCCCCTTTTGCATCAGGATCTTGCACAGGCGATCGTTCCCCGTGTAAATACGGCAGAAACAACACGCCTTTACTCCCTGGATCTGCTCCATCCACCATTTCATCAAAAGCCTTATACCCCTCGTCTGAAACATCATCCGTATACGTTTCTACAGCCCACTGATGTACATTGCCGGCATTAAGTACCGGAGCAATGCTAATTAGACGATCCTCTGCTAAATGCGACAATGTAAACGGAGCTTCTGAAGCCGAATCAGCGCTTGTTGTAGCCACCCAACCGGTCGTACCAAGGTATGCGTACATACTTCCCTCTCGTATATTTCCTGCGCCGATTGTTGTCGCACCTGCATCTCCGACTCCACAGAAAACGGCAACGTCTCTATCTAGTCCGAGGGAGGCTGCTAACTCCTCCATCACCATTCCAGATCGGCCTTCTGGAGCTACTAGTGAAGGCACCCTGGATAGATCGATGCCATTGAATCGCATCCATTCTTCTTCCCAGTCTCGCGTGTGGATGTTCATCATGGCCGTTGTCGCAGATGTAGTTGGATCAGCTACGGCCCTGCCTGTTAATTTATAAATGATGTAGTCTTTTGAACTGAAAAGGAATTTTGAAGTCATGTTATAAAGATTCGTTTCTTTTTCCATCATCCAAGCGATCTTAGCCAAAGGCGTCGTTCCTGTAATGGAATTGACTATGCTATTTCTCCAAGGAGCAAAATGTTCACGTATAGCTTCAGCCTGCTTCACAGCCCTCCCATCCGAATACAAAATCGCTCTTCGAACAGGTGAACCTTCCGCTGTAACCGGAATGACGTCTTCCATTTGCCCGCTAAACGTAATCGCCTTTATTCCTTTAGTAAGACTAGTATTTCGGTCCTTCCACTGTTGAAAGATCCCCCTCACACCATTCCACCAGTCATCTGGACTTTGCTCGACTTCTCCATTTTCTCCTTCATATGTATGAATCGGCTCATAAACCATATTAGACATTTCACCGTCTCTACTCACAAGGCATCCTTTTATTCCCGTCGTTCCTATGTCAAAAGAAGCCACATACTCCATACCGCTCCCACCTTCTCTTCAAATCTTTATGAAAGTGTAGCATAGATTGTCAGGATCAATCACAAAAAAGGATCAAGGTATGTCCTTGATCCTCAGCAATTCTTCTATTCATTTAACGTCAACGGACGTAATTTCTGCTCAATCTGCTCCCGCTGGTCTTCTAAAAATGGAGGTAAAGATAAATTCTGACCTAACGAATCTACTGATTCATCGACATCAAAGCCTGGGGTGTCTGTTGATAGTTCAAACAGAATTCCGTTTGGTTCTCTAAAGTACAGCGCCCTGAAATAAAAACGGTCCACTTTGCCCGAATTCATAAGTCCTGCTTCTTGTATCCTTTCAGCCCACTTGTCATACTCTTCCTCATTTGGTATACGGAAGGCCACGTGGTGCACACCGCCACGACCTATACGTTCTTTTGGTAAATCAGGGCGTTCTTGAATATGAACCTCAGCTCCTACACCACCTTCACCTGTCGAGTACACGTGAACATCTGGCAGTTCGTCTCCATCAACTGAAGGATACGTGCCCACGTGTTCGAAGCCTAATACGTCCGTTAAGACACGAGCGGTCGGTTTCTGATCACGGACACGAAGCAGTACAGCTCCAAGTCCTACAATCCCATGTTCAACTGGCACGTCTGATTCGCTCCACGCTTCACCAGCAGCTACACCATCTTCCCCGTCATCCGCTACTAAAATAAGCTTCGTTCCTTCAAAATCTTCAAAGGCTAACGTATTGCGGTTAGCGCGTTTCTTGATGTCCTCATGTGTCACGCCAAACTCTTCAAAGCGCTTCTTCCAATACTGTAAGGACTCTTCATCCCTTACTCGTAAAGAGGTACTTGAAATACTAGATACCCCAGGGTGCGTAGGTGCGAGCATGGGAATATCGAAGAAAGTAAGCTCTGTACCAGGATTTCCTTTCGCATCTCCATAGAACAAATGATACGAACTAGTATCGTCCTGATTCACACTTTTCTTCACAAGTCGCATTCCTAACACCTTTGTATAAAATTCAAAATTCTTCTCAGCTTTACCCGTTAATATTGAAACGTGATGAATACCTAATAAATTCATATTCTAACCACCTTTTTGGTTTGTTTAACTTATTATCTCGAATTCAAGATAATTATATAACAGAATCAGGAAGAGGTCAACTCAAACGGCACAAAGGGGCGGGTTCCTCGTTCCTTCAATTGCAACACCACCTACCAATCTCTTAGGAATGCACTAACATCCGTCAAACAAAGGCCAAAAGCAAATACAAACAAAAAGCTTACAAGGATCACAAGTCCATCACTTAAAGTAGGTTCACCACCGCCTGAGACTAGTGGCATCCCTATAATAAATGCGAGCAACCCAATCACCATGGCAGCAATGCCTCCATATCTAAATTTCTTCTTCACCCCCACACACCTCCATTACGTCAGTTTGTAAGACTTTTACCATTTGGGTGAGGATTGAAACCTTTAGACTCTATGCAGGTCGAGTAAGACTGAGAGAATGTCAACCACCCGTGGATGTTGAAATGAAAGGGATAAGGGATTTTGTTTTTGATAAAACTGTACATTTGGTAAAATATTGATAAGATTCGTTTAGGAGGGGAAAGGATGTATCAGGTAGGTCCTGATTTCGATAACGGAATATTGCTTTTCACCGGCTTGTTTCTCATAAGTGCGATTATAGCTGCGTTATTTCTCGTCTTGTTTAAGACGTACGCAGTAAAGAGTAAAGAGCGGTTGATGGTTATGGTGGCTATTTTTCTATACTTCTCAATCAGTTCAACTATAAGTGCATTTACACTTTCTATGACTCTTGGATTTATGTATATTGCACTTTATATAGGAGTGGCTGTTGTGATGTATAACACCAGCAGGAAACACATGAATGTGAAGACAAATTAACAAACGAACAAAGCCCCCTATAGTAGGGGGCTTTTGTGTTATGCGATATGTTCGCTCATCGTATTACATGTATGTACCACTCAATCTACTTGTGAACACCTTAGCGCTGACTCTATTAAGAAAACTCACTGCTTCCTCCGTTGAATGAAATTTGAAAGCATACCCGTATTGAATCAGGCTTTTACCGGTATTTTGTCTTTTGGGGAATTGGAGGAACGAGGTATTATGGGTTAACCCCTCAGATTGATCGATCAATTCCTGGTCCGCTTCAACCGTTTTTGGATTAAGAGCGAGTGTCATTTCCTTATATGGAAGCACGTAAGCCACTTCCCCTGTTCTCGCATCCTCAATTTCGATTGATTTCGTCGTCTCCTTTACGATCTTGTATCCATTCTCTCTCAATACATTCATGACCTTCTCCATTTTGGCCTCCTGTGATGTGAAAATTTTTACTAAAATGTTCGCATACATCTTATCACGTTTAGTTGGAATATTCATGAAGGGGCCTCTGCAAATGAACTAAGAATCAAATGGAACTCTATTAATATATAATTTTCATCAACCATTGTATAGTTCCTAGTTTTCGTGTCCCCCCCATATCAAGCGCAACCCCATATCCATCAAACAGTTGATAACAATAGGTTTCATATTGCCTTTTTAGGGTAACCTTCCTTCAGGGGGAATTTAATGGAACTTCTTAAACTTTTAAAAGAAGAAAACTTTACTAGAATAAGTTTTCATGACGAATATAATGTCGTGCAATTCTCTAACCTCCTGGAGTTGACTTCTAATGAACAGCTAATATCTTTCATGGAAATCACCCCAGTAAGATTGGAATACTATCCTTTCGAGATCAAGCCCCATATCATTTGTTATGATGAACGACGTTCTAAGAAGTTCTTTCTTTTCCGTTAGCTACCCAAAACCTGTGGCTAACTTTATTTTTACCGGGACTCTTTAGTTAAGTTTTACGCTTTAGAGTACCGGTTCTCCCTATCATTCTATTCCGCACCGAGATCCTCAATATCAATCCTCTATATACCCGATAAACCCATCAAAAGGGAAGAACTTCCGCTGAAACTCTCCCCGATCCGTTTTCACCTGAAATACATAATACGCCCGATTATAACTCCGGTTGGTATACCAGTCATACTGTTCCTCAGCACCCTTCTCCACATACGTTACGGCTACATTTTCATAACCGTAGCTCGGGTCACGATACAAGTCTTTCATATAGTCATGGGCTGCTTCTACACTAATATCAAGCCCACCCCCACTAAATCTTTCTTCCTTATAATCATCTAACAGCCATTCACCGTCTTCATTCTTAAATGTATAGGTGACAAGCATACCTTCAGATAGATGATTTGATAATTCTGCTGTTTGAAAAATCCGTTCATCATTCGTAGCTTTGATCACTTCAAAATGGAGTTCATGCGCTATGCTATATGGAAACATGGAGGAATCACAAGGGTAGCACATCTCAACCTCAAAGTATGGCTTTAATGTATCTTGAATAAAGCGCTTAGTGGCAACTTCCCTAAGCTCACCTTCTATGTCAGAGAAGTCCCCTGGTGATAAAGTTTCCTGGTCCCATCCGCTTACAAGTATATTTCGAATGGTTGAGTTGGTGGATTCAACTAAATCAATATAAGCTTGTTTATCTTTTGAGGAGGGTTCTTCTATTGTGAATGACATTGTAATGTCGTCTGTCATTTTTACCTTTTGACTTGAAGCGACATCCGCAATGCGCAGCACATAAGATTCACCAGCTGTATACCCTTTTGCGGGCGGTAAAACTTCTATCTTTTCCTCACCGGCCTGCTTAACCGTCACATCAACCTTTGTCCCACTTTGATCCTCAACGGTAATCCCACTGCTATCCTGATCATACACAACAGAAGTATTGAATGTGATCGTCCACTTCTTATCTTCCGGAACGACTTTCCCGCTTCCTGCCCATTCCTTCTCTTCAGCAGCTATAATACCTGCAGACCCAAGTAAAAGAAAAAATAATACACTCATAAACGTGAAACCTTTTAAGCTTTTGTTACGCACAGATCGGTCCATTTATTCCCCTCCCTAAAATTAAACAAGCATAACAAGTGTATGTTTGTTTTGTTTACAGTATGTCTTCAAGACGCACATGAGTAGAAGTTCTTCCTTATTTCAAGATAGGCATCCGTTTCCCCAAGAGTCACTAAGGGTATGTTGTGTAGGGAGATTTAAGTAGAGTTTTATAGAGTTCGTTATTACGTATTGTCTGAAATAAAACCAACATAACCAGACAAGAAAGGATGATGATCAAGATGAATCTTAGAGGTAAAGTTGCACTAGTAACAGGAAGTTCAAAAGGATTAGGAAAGTGCATTGCCGCGAAGCTTGCCGCAAATGGTGCGAAAGTTGTCATCAACTACAATAGTAATGCTAGTAAAGCAGAAAGTGTTGTACATGATATAAAGACAAATGGCGGACAGGCCATTATGCTCCAGGCTGATATAACAGATGAACAAGAAGTGACGAAGCTTGTTCAAAGTGTAGAAAAAGAATTCGGACAACCGGTTGATATCCTAGTCAACAACGCAACAGGCCCCCAACCAGAAAAATCTCTAGAAGATGTAACCTGGCAAGACTATCTCGATCAGCTCCATTTTTCCGTTAAATCACCCCTGATTCTGACAAAGCAAGTGATGAACGGAATGAAAGAGAATCAATGGGGACGCATTATTAACATTGGCAGTGAAGTTGTTGGTTTAGGAAACAGCCACTTCTCCAATTATGTGACAGCCAAATCATCTGTCATCGGCATGACACGCTCATGGGCAAATGACCTTGGTGAATACGGAATCACCGTAAATGCCGTACACCCTGGATTTACCCCAGTTGAACGCCACGGTGACGTTACCGAAGAAAGTGCAAGTGGTTATATTAACCAAGTACCCTTGAAACGGTTAGGTAAACCAGAGGATATCGCCGGAATGGTCCATTTCTTATGTAGCGACGATGCTTCATTTGTGACTGGGCAGAATATGAATGTGAATGGCGGGAATACGTTTGGAAGTTAATTTTAGTTAACGCCATCAACAATATATATAAGCCATAAAAACTAGCCAGTCTTTTGGACTGGCTAGTTTTTTATATCGTAAGACCTTTACATTCCCCATTACCCAAACTGCCTATTTATGGTAAAATCTCACCATGTTATTTTCTACAAGAGGTGGTTTATTTGAAAAAGCCCTACAAAATTTCACTTATGTTAGTTGTACTCTTCTGCCTTATTGTGGCTAGCATCAAAATTAATGAGGCCCTGAAGTTTCACGAACATTATGTTCAAATAAGTAATGGCATCATACACTATGAAACGGATCAAATTGTTCAGGCTCTCAGAGACAGCTTAGATTCCGGAGAAGTGCGTAGCGAATCCATAAAAGAAATCGTGCAAAGCGTAGATAACCTGAACAGTAAAATGACAGAGCTTAGCCCTTATATTGATTTGAGAACAACCAATACCTTTAAGGAATATGAAGGAAAGCTCGATTATATTAAGCATTATTTCTTTAAAATCCAGAAGTCTGACCGCTTAAGTGATGGGAGCTACACTCTTAATCAAGACCAAGAGTCTAAAGAATATTTCCAACGGGTCTTGAATGATTTCGAAAAGCTACTTGCCACCTCAAATCGATACGGAGAATACGATACACTCGAAGCGTATTACAACGAGGTTGAGAGTATGAACACAAGTGCAATACGTCGGTTAGGAGATCAGTTTAAGTTTGCTGACTGACATGGGCCACAGGTCCAGGGGGACAGGTTCATTGTCCCTCAACCTTCATACTCCCTTTCTTAAACGAATAAAAAAGAACCCCCATTAAGATGCTGCACGTAGCGAGTCACTTAAATGGCGTTCTCGATACAAAAAAGAAAGAGGCTCTCCCTCTTTCTTTATAAAAACCGCTTCCGTATATCCTTCGACGGCAGCATGCAGCTGTCTTTCTTACCAAACCACTTATACCGGTTCTTAGCGAATATCTCATAAGCAGCATCCCGCACAAACTTAGGAACGATTGCAAAGAACCGAAATGCTTTCCACGCACCCTTTAAATGCTTACATACACGTAAGGCCGCTGAAGATTTTGTATAAGCACGTCCGTCTTCAATCAGAACAAAACTATCCGTATCAGCCGGGATCTCGTATTTCTTCAACAGATCCTGCCCCACCTCACTCTGCAACGAGGCAAAAGATAAATACCCTTCTGGATCTCGTTTAATGATGAACTGGACGCTTTGGTCACAGAAGTTGCACTCTCCGTCAAATAATACTATACCGCTCATTGGATCACCTCCGGCTGTTTTTTTCATGATAACATATAAAGGAAATCATGTGGAATAGGCCCCTGCTTGATATAAAAACGTAAGAGAATGAAAAGAGATTAATACAGCGAATATTCTTCAATCAACAAATAAGGAGAGACTGGAGGACTGTAATAATATCCTTGCCCAATGGTACACCCATATTCCTTAAGTAGTTCCACATGTTCTTTCGTTTCGACTCCCTCGGCTACCACAGTGAATCCGAGGCTATCACCCATTTGAATGATCGCTTGTACAAGGGAGTCACTTTTTCCATTACCCATTTTTTGAATGAAGGATTGATCAACTTTAAGTACGTCTATGTCCATATCCTGCAAGGCACTAAGGCTCGAATATCCTGTTCCAAAGTCATCCATAGACACCGTGACCCCTAATGATTTAAGTGCTTGGATCACTTTAACGCTCCGTTCCACCTTTTGAACAATTGATTCTGTAATTTCGAATTCAACTAAACGTGGATTAAATCCTAATCGATCAAAAATCGCACTCGCTTTTTTCACGAAATCTACTCGTTCAAATTGTTTAGCTGATATATTGACGGCCACAGGAACTTGCACTTCCCTATTTTCATTAATACGCTGAAGGATTCGGCACGCTTCTTCAATGACCCAATCGCCAATGTCATGAATTAAGCCTGTTTCCTCGGCTACCGGAATGAAGTCAAGAGGCGATATCGTTCCTAATTGTGGGTGATTCCAACGAATCAGCGCTTCATATCCAATTGTCTCTTCAGTTATGAGGTCCACCTTCGGCTGAAACAATAAGCTAAATTGTTTTTCCTTTAAAGCCTTCCTTAACTCTTGTTCTATATGGGCTTCCTTCTCACGCTGCTCTCCGATAAACGTTTCATAGAACCAGTATGTATTTCGACCATTGTCTTTGGCATGATACATAGCTGCATCTGCTTTACGTAGTAATTCTTCACTTGTGACTCCATCTCTTGGGAAACGACTAATCCCAATACTTGGCGTTGTATACACCTCTTGTTCTTTTAAATCAATGGCTTCTGAGAATTGTTCCATCAAATCGTTTACTTTTTGTTCAACTATTCTCCGGTCCCCATCGTTTACAACAACAATGAATTCGTCCCCTCCGTATCGGAATAAGGATTCCTCAGAAGATATCGATTGTTGCAAGCGCTTGGCGATGTGCTGAAGTAGTAAGTCTCCATACGAGTGTCCTAATGTATCATTGACGTTTTTGAACCGATCGAAGTCAATAAATAATAAACTCATTTCTTGCTGCTCACCTTTATTCGTCTCCAATTTATCCTTTAAAAAGCGATTCATCGCATGTCGATTTCCGAGCGACGTAAGCGAATCGTGATAAGCCAGATGCTGAACATCTTGTTGGGACTTAATTTTATCTGTAATGTCATTCCTAATGGAAACATATTGATATGGCTTTTGCTCCTCGTCCAAAAAAGGCACAATGGTCATATCCAACCAATAGAAATTTCCGTACTTCGATCGATTTCGAACAATCCCTTTCCACACTTCCCCAGATGTAATCGTGTCCCACATCTCTTTATAAAAAGAAGCGTCGTGATACCCTGAATTTACGATTCTGTGGTTTCTCCCCAGAATTTCCTTTCTAGTATACTCAGATGATTCCTCGAACCGATCGTTCACATATGTAATTCGCCCCTCAGCATCTGCAATGGAGACAATCGTAGCTTCATCAATCGCAAACTTTAACTCTTTTAATTCTTTCAACGTTTTCTTTAGATCTAATTCTGCTCTTTCTTTTTCTTTCATCACACGTTTGTTTTCGGTGATATCTTTTGCAACCACAAGAAGTACACTTTCTTCCCCGAACAATGTTTTAATACCTGAAAACTCAACGATGATAGATGTATGATGTAAGGTCATTAGCTCATACTCCTTAAAAGGCACATGCTCAATGATCCCTTCCTCTATCTCTCTCAAACATTCTTCGGCTTGCTCCTGATTCTCACTTGTTACAAACTCCAACACGTTTCGCCCTGAAATCTCTTCAAGACACCCTGCCCCTAACATTTGCACAGCATTGGAGTTGGCGTACTCCACTTGGCCATTCTTTATAATGACGTTCGCTACTGGAGAAGCATCAATGATCTTCTTGTATTCTTGATCCTTCTCTTTTTCTTTTGTGATATCAATGGTAACCCCGTTTATTTTCACAACATTCCCGTGATGATCTAGTACAGGGTGACCTACCATCTGCACCCACTTGATATTCCCAGATTGATTATAAATTCGATATCGAACCGTCTCGTCAAATCCATTTCGGGTTCGAGAATCAAAATATAGACCAATCGGCCGATCTTCAGGGTGAATTGTTAAAAACCATAAGTCCGTCTGTCTCTCAAACTCTTTTCTAGTCACCCCATAAATACGCTCGCATCCCTCTGACATAATCACCTTCCCCGTTGCCGCTTCCCATGTCCAGATCATAGTCTGCGTATTGTCGAACACATCTTCTAAACTCTTAGCAAAGTAATTGGCTTTATCGTATTGATAGCCTAAATAATAGACGAAAAATGCAAGTCCTACGGTAACGATCCATTCTGTAGTTTGAATGGCTTCTCCGTTTAATAGAGCCTTTGAGTAAAAATAGGCTTTAATAAATACAAATATAGTAGTGGCTAGGATGCGTCCCATGTATGCCATATCTTTGCCCCTCCTTTTATAAATTATAGTATAACACCCTAGCCTGCTTTATTTTCTGAATCTTTTTTGACTATTTAACCCCTAAATTAAAAGAAGCTTGTAACCGTTAGCTATTATTATAAACTAGCGGTTACAAGCTTCTTTTTGAAATGGTTTCGACTGGGCTCGAATTATTAATAAGACAAGGAACCGCATAATCTGTCTCAGAGCTCCCCGACAAACTTACCCCTTTTTTAAAGATTCTCTTTTTTCTATTCCTTCTTATATCAAACTATCAAATATACACATTACCCCATTTCAAAATAAACACACAAAAGTCCTAGTACGAGCATCTCTTTAAATTCATAAGATATTAAATAAGGAGGTGATATAATTGTTAGGATGTAATTGGGGACACAGTGATTATCCAAGCACTTGCGGTTCCTACACTACCTGTGAACCTTTAACATATTTCAGATCACATCCATGCGAGGGACAAACATATGAAGTTTATAAAGCATATACAACATGCCTGCCTACACTTACAATCCAAGCTCGTGGTGGTGCCGGAACACCGAACTGCCCATATCAATTAGTAGTAAAGCAACTAGATAAAGAGCATACGATTGAAATACAACCAAGAGAATATCGTACGTTTACTTTTGACTGCGTTAAAGAAATAAGTGTTATGTGTGCTGATAACCCTTCAAGCATATGTAACATCTCATTAACAATGTATATTTCAGGATGCATCCCTAGGTGTAAAGAGAAAAGATAAAAGACCCTTAAGTAGATACTCTTGCAGGAAGCACAGGGACGGGTTCACTGGATCAGTAACTTTTGTGCCAAGTACCCGTCCCCGTGGTACTTTATTTGCTCATCATATGTATAATCATTACTTTCTCTCCCTTAGGAAGCACCAGGACGGTTTTGGTACTTCCTTACCTTCATTTCTAAAACATTTTATCTCAAGATCTTCCCTACTAGTAAACCTTTTATATCATTCAGGAATACATATTCCCATTTCTGTCCTGTTCTGTAAAGTAGAACCTTGATTGGTTACAGGACAACAAGAACTGTCACTATGCTCTCAGGAACAAGCTGAAACCCTCCCAAACGAAAATACGGGATGCGATAGTAAGAAGACCATGATGGTAGAACGTAAAACACGCTCAGAAAAATTTCTGAGCGTGTATCTTCTTCGATTACTTTTCACTTCGAAGAGCTGTCCTGTAAGAGAAAACTTCTGCTGTCATGATTCCATGTTTAACAGCAGGGTCTTGATTCATAAATTCTTCTGCCTTTTCGTCATTACCTTCCTTAAAAACCACAATCCCAAAGCCTTTGTCATCTTCTCTGACTGTCTTACCAGCAGTGATGACTTTCCCTTCGTCACAATACTCTTTCAGTCTAACAAAATGGTCACGAACAAGACCTTCATCCTTTTCCGTCCAATTTTTTTCTTCATGTAATCGAGGTATAAGCTTCAATATGTAAATGTATTCTCTCATTTAACCACCCCTTTCATTCCAAATGGTAAAAAAATACTTACTACTATATTAAACAGTATCCATTCAAATCGTACCCCCCCCGGCTGGTACGATTATTTATAAGAAAAGGAAGCGCAAGAACCGTCCCTGTGCTTCTACCTGTGCTTCTAAAAACCATAATTACTCTTCCATTTCATAATATCCACGGTCTTCCCCGTAATACTGGTTATATCGTTGCTTAAACTTATAGAATAGATAAGAACCAATTACCTTTACGATTGCATAGCCCGGAATACCAAGAATCACACCGACAACACCAAATAAATTACCCGCAACCATTAAAACAAGGATGATCGTTAATGGATGAATTTTCATAGTTCTACCCATGATATTCGGAGAAACGAAATTCCCTTCTAAAAATTGGACTGCGATCCATACAATGACTAGCTTTATAAACATAAATGGGGAGCTAACAATAGCAATGATAGCAGCTGGAATAATTGCAATGGTTGGTCCTAAATAAGGCACAACACTTGTTACTGCGGCGATAATGGCTAATGTGAATGCATAATCAAGACCTATGATCAGGTAACCAATGAATAATAGAATTCCAATAACAGTAGCGACAATAATCTGTCCTTGGATATATGAGCCAACTTGAATATCAATATTAGTTAAGATCTGTTTCGTATCATCTCTAAATTTCGGTGGAAATAATTTAATGATAAAACGTCGAAACCTTTTACCATCCTTTAATAGGAAAAATAAAATAAATGGAAAGGTTACAATGGACACAATCGTAGTTGTAATCGTACTAGCGACATTCTGTACCCCTTGAAAACCATTTGAAATATAAGTTCCAATTAATTGTGGCAATTCACTTAACCTTTCCATTACCCAGTTATAACCATCATCATAATATGGACCTAAAAATGAACTTTGTACCCATTGAGTCATCGCATCTCCTAGCTGTTTTAGATAATCAGGGAAGGTTTGAACTAAATCTTTGATCTGCGCTTCGATAGATGGAGCAGTTAACAAGATCATTCCAGTTAAAGCACCACTAAAACCTAGAATAAGAATGATGACTCCCCAAATTCTTTTAATCCGTAATCTCTCGAGCAAATCTACAATTGGATTAAATAGATAGTAGGCTATGAATGCCAGGATTATTGGAGGTACTATAGTAGATAAAATGACCGCTAGTGGATAAAAGATAAATGATATTTTAGTGTATATATAAATGGTTATTCCAACAAGAAGAAAGAAAGCTACTATGTAAAAAAAGGTTTTACCACCAATTAATTTTAAAAATCTATTTTCCTCCATCTTTAAATACAGCTCCTTTAAAAGTAATGTGGAAGCGCAGGAACGGTTCTGGCGCCTTCTATTTTCGTATCTAAACATTTTATCTTACTATCTCACATTATACTGAATCTTTAATACAATCAGGTAGAACAAAATATATATCCCTATTTCTATGCTCTTCTTGAAAAGTAGAACTATAGATCAAAGAAGCACAGGAACCGCCCTCGTACTTCTATGCTCGGCGGTGCTAGTTCTTTAAAGAAGGAGCTGTCTACTTGACAGCTCCTTTTTGTAATAAGTTAAAGCTAAGATAACATATAAGGTAGCAATCCCATACAACCAACTAATATTATGCTTAAAAAAGCGCACTTAATGGGTATTGATTTTATATAACCTTGTTCTTCCCTGATAGTTTTCCCACTCAGCCTTCCTCTAGTTGTTTCTGGTAACATAAGTCCCCCCTTTTCTTTCTCAAAAGTTTGTAAATTAATTTTATGAGGTTCTCTTTAAAAAGTTCAATTAATAAGTTGTATATTCCTCCCAGTGATCCTTTATTTAAACTAGGGAGGCATGGGGACTGTTCCATTGCTTCCTAATATGTGTCGAAAATATGTAACGACCTCACATTCTAAGTCTTCTGCTTTTATACAATAGCTAGGGTAATAGACTGATACTGGTCATCTATTATTCTCAAACATAGATGTATTTTAATCATTTATGAAACAAGACCGTAAACAACCTGTTTCATTAAACCGCCTTACTGGGCGGTTTTTATCTAATGAGAGGTGTTCTTCAAACACGCGTGAATATGAAGAGAGGGAATCTTTGCTCATAAAAAAATCCCCAGAACCATTCAGGCTCTAGGGATCTCACGTATGATTCCGACTGGGCTCGAACCAGCGACCTCCACCCTGTCAAGGTGGCGCTCTCCCAGCTGAGCTACGGAATCCTGGGAATTATGTAATTTTACAATTGTGTCAGACAATTATTATAATACGAAATCTCTTATAGAAAGTCAACTCCTTTTTTCTTCATTTATCCAGTTACTAGCTTGATAAAATCACCCCTTTTTACATAGTTGCATAGATTGCAAGCATTTGTGTCACACCATAACTCCGTCCTGTTTACACTACTACAAAAGGGGTGAGGGGCATGGAAAGGGAAACATTCGGAGCATGGGTCGTTGGAAATGTCCTTCAAGGTACAGGAAGCGCGTTCCTCGCTGATACGGAAGAAACGTTCACACTTAACAAAATCGGAAACATGATCCAGGCTACCGGAAACTCAACCGTTGTGAGCGGATTGTTGTTTCCTGTAAGCAGACAGACGAGCCTCACTCTTCTTATTAAAGGAAACCTGCTCCAAGCCTTGGGAAGTGGGACATCCCTAGCTGATGCCTTGAACGAGGAAAGAGTGCTGAAGGTCGGGAGTTAAAGGGCCGAGATGCTCAAACCCTTGAATCCATCGGCAACTGGATACAAGCAGTTGGCTCTTATTTCTCCCTTCTGGAAACTCGACCAGACCTTTAATAAGCATAAATAAAGAGGAAAGGACAATATACCTGCCCTTTCCTCTCCATTAAGCACTGACTGCCTGATTCGCCTGTCGTTCGTTTCGCGCAGTGCGCAAGCCAATTAACCACGCTGCGACTTGAATCAAAAGCGCGACAATGACAAGAATTCCATCCCAGAAGTAAAGATTTGTGAACGTATGTTGCGTCATATTCTCAAATGCTTGCTGCAACCCATAAAGGGACGGGAGGATCTGGAAGTAAACGAACAAAAAGGTCGCTACAGCTCCTCCAAACATATAGAGCATCGAAAACCACTTCGCATGCTTTTTCTCATGAGGGGCTAAACGCTGCCACTCGTCCTGACGCTTACGAAGAAACACCTTTTGCAAGAGAACAAGACTATGCTCATGAAGCGCCGACGTGTTCACCCAGTTGATCAGTACAAAATACATATCCGTTCTTAAGAAGATAACAAATTGACTGATTACGCCGAATAAGAGAAAGAACGTGACCATCTGGGCAAAAGAAACGATAAAAGCGATCGGCACGAATAGTTGAATTAAAAGACAAGCTAAAATCATAACCCCATCCCAGGCCATTCCCGCCAAATACGGAGTATATCGCTCTTTATTTGCCCTCGACCAAAGTCCCGACATATCTGTTTCTGCTACGAGAAAGATCATGCGCAAGTTTAGCTGAACTTTTGTTTTTACGCCGAGCCTATTGGCAGCTAATACATGCGCAAACTCATGAATGATCGTTGCAGCTGATATGGTAAATAAAATTAAAATTGCACTAAGACCGACTGATTCAAACAAGAAGGCATCTCTGAAACTAGGGAATAAGGAAGGAGAAGAAGCAATGAGGAAGACAGCAGCCACAGCAGACAAGGTGTAGAACACCATTAGTGGCTTACTAAAAAGAATGCTGCCTGCCTTTTGCAGACGAGGATTCACCTCACGATCTACTTCTTCATTTAATACCACACCATTGATCTTCAGGATAAGACCCATCTCAAGAAGCGTTTCAGCAAAATCCAGTACATCGACTTCTTCTCCGTACTTCGCCTCTACGCTCTCTTTCACTTCTTCGATCGCCTTCTCTCCATCAAAACCTCGGACCACATCAGCTGCTACTTCCGGCACACGTATGAACTCCCCCAAAACAGGATCTCCAATCGTGTACTCCTCCCCGTCCTGCTGGATCGATAAATGGGTACAATCCAGACAATGCTCTTTTACCAGGTTACCCATGAACGACCCTCATTTCATTTGCACATTCAATGAGTTCATCTAAAGTTGAGATCTCTTCTATGTGATCTTGACTGCACGTAGGACAAGTCGGCACCCTGGTAAATTCAAAATCGCTCTTATTCAGTTCCATGGTTTCTGTATTTAACTGTGAATATGGCTTTGCCAATTCGGCGTAGCCTGTTAGATGTTTTACAACTTCAGATGTAAAGAAGCCTGTGAGCATCGAAACATGAGGCGCAAATCCAGTATTTCTTCTTGAGAAAACTTTATTGTACACCGCTTTTAATCGGCTTTCTTCAGAATCTTCCTCCGCCAGTCCGTTAATAAGACGGCAATCATAACATGAACCAGAAGCAGGATCGAGCCGTTCCCACATGACGATTTTATTCAGGAACCCTCCTTGATAAAACGGAATTCCTTTTATGTAACAAGCAGCATTCACCCACCTGTTGGCTACGATAGCAGGCGTATCGATCATACTCACAACGATGTCACAGCCATCAATGATATCTAACAAATCGTGATGGGACGTAATTTCTCGGTTATACATTTGTACTTTCACATCAGGATTAATCTTCTCGACTTTTTCCTGTGCGACTTCTGATTTCAATCGGCCAACGTCCTCTTCATTGAAGATAAACTGACGATTCAAATTGCTGCGACTTATTGTATCAAAGTCTACACCACGAATCTCACCTACACCGAGCCCAGCAAAGTAAGCTGTTGTTAAACAACCTCCTCCAAGACCGATAACGGCTACTTTCGCATCCTTCAGACTCCCTTGATACTCATACTTACTTTTCGATAGGTTCGAATAACTTGAATAATAGTTTAAGTTGGCTTCATATCGCTCAAGTTCAGATGCAAGAAAAGAGCCTGGAACTTCAGCAGACTCGAGAAACCCAAGTCCATCAAGTGCCCCTATCGCCTCATTTACTTCTTCTTCTGTAATCCCTAACTGAATCGCAACTTCTTCATTGGTTCGACTGCCATCCAAGAACTCAGTAAGTTTGTAAACCAATCCCTCGGGATCATTGATGATGGTACGCTGTTCATTCATTCCAACCTCTATAGCTTCCTCTAACTGAACCACCGGTCTTAACGTTCTCTTAAACGCTACATTCATTCGAATCCCTCCTATTATAGAAATAGGGCCGTACATTTTCATATACGGCCCCTGTAATCGATCTTCCTATTTAGTACACCTGCCGTTACACAAGGCGGTCCTTAGCCAGCATATGGAGGCGGCACAAGAACAGTTGGCTTGAGCTTTTCCGTCTTTTTCACTTCAATTTTCATGAAGATGACCTCCTTTTCATATAGATTGGTTAAGATAAGTATCCTAAATCTTAGCCAGCATAGTTTTGTACGTATGTCGGCTTAAGTTTTTCAGTCTTTTTCACTTCGATTTTCATGAAGAATACCTCCTTTATGATAGATTGGTGAAGCTGACTACGCTTTACGTTTAGCCACCGTATGGCATGAATGTCGGCTTAAGTTTTTCGGTCTTTTTCACTTCGATTTTCATGAAGAATACCCCCCTTTATGATAGATTGGTGAAGCTGACTACGCTTTACGTTTAGCCACTGTACGGAATGTATGTTGGCTTAAGTTTTTCGGTCTTTTTCACTTCAATCTTCATGAGTACTCCTCCCTTCAAGTAGCAACCTCTTATGTAATGGGCTGTACTTTTGATCTGAGTTAATCGTACACAATATTCTAACTTTTTTGAATAGTTTTACTACTTAACGAAATATTACAGATTTAAGACTAGTAATTACTCTTTATGTTTAAAACTTTTGTCCTCAGACAAAGATTCAGACGTAAAATCACCACTAAATCTACACTTCTAACCCCCTTATTTTCTCCCGAAAACAGAAGAGTCTACCACTACTAGAAAACCAGCAATGATAGACTCAAAGACTTAGAAATATAAAAAAGGGCCTGGCCTCTATCAGAGATCTCACTCTAATTATGAGCCATGGCCCTTTTTGACTTTTTAATTTTTATTATAGAGTTTTAGCTAACAGAGAGACCTTAGCTAACAACCTCTTCATCATTTAACCCAGCAACATCAGTTTCGTCTCCAGCTACATCGAAACCACCTTGAAACATGCTAAAACCTAGCGTTAATAGAATAGCTGCTACTATAGTCGTTAACTTTTTCACGAAAAGCCCTCCTTGATTAGTCTAAACTCATCATACCTAATTATCGGATTATTTTGAATAATTATGGAGCAAAACAAAACATTACAAAAATATATAAAAAAACTGATCATTTCAAAGGAGAGTTTTGCGTCACTTTTATCCTCCCCATAAAGTAAGGCCACATCCTATTCATTAGACAGTACTTAACTGAATCTCTTTCTTCATATAAGAAGCAGCTAATTTATATTTCCTCTTCTTGTAATAATAATCACCTAGACGCTCATAGAGACCTTTTAACTTATTATGATCTTTCCTTCCTTCTAATTCCTTAATTAACTCATTCATACATCGTTCGAAATCTTCAGACCTTCCCTCTTTCTCAAAAATGAATGCTTCTAACTCTTTCAAATAATATTGATCTTTTTGCGACAGGCATTGTTTCCTAGCATGAGAAAGGACAATTTTCGCTTCTTGAATCTTATTTCGATCTATTAAACTACCAACTAATGAGTGATATGGAAGAATAATATTATGCATATCATTAATATTAACCTTAGCTTCTATAGATTTCCTGAAATAATAGATGGCAGCCTCGTAGTCACCAAGTTGTTTATTGATTAATCCACAATTATGATGAATCCGACTCTTTAACTTCTCATTATTTGTCATAGTGACAATTTTTTCTCCTTTGAGAAGATACTCCATTGCCGTTTCACATTCATTCATATCCCAATGTATAGCACCTATCATATTATACGTTTCCCCTAATCGATCCCATTCGAGCTTTTGTTGAAACACTTGAAGGCACTCTTTTGCTGCTTCAATGGCCTTATAATATTCTCTGCTTTGCTTATGAAGCAAAGAGATATTATAGAAGAATAAGCCTTTCTCTAATTCGTCCTGTGTTTGTGAGACAAGCCTATAATAGTGCTTTAGGCTAGCATGTATATGATTGTGTTGAAAGTGATACAAACCATAATAGTAGTCATAGAACGACAAAAACACCTTATCGTCTAGTGTCTCCCCATCTTTTATATAAAGGTTTATTAATAATTGAATTGAAGCCATTTCTTCTGTATTGCAGCCTGATTTCATAAAATGGGCACCTTTAATGAGTGTAAATAACAATTCACTATAGATCCCCTTAGCGACTTGATCCTCCAGAGAATCCAAATGATTCAGCAGACTCTTTACTCTAGCACCATCACCTATAATGACCGCATCTTTCAATTCTATAATCTGGTCGATTAAGGCCGTATCCATGTATTCGTACTCCAACAAGTAAGCCTCATCCACCTCAAGCTTGTCCGCAAAAAGCACAAGAATATCTTTAGACGGGACGTACTTACCAGACTCAATATTGCTAAGATGAGTAGCTGAAACCACCCCAACACTTAGTTCGTTCTGTGATAATCCCCGCAATTGCCTTACGTATTTAATCCTTCTCCCAATGTGCACCCAGATTCCCCCATACCATAGTGGACTAGTTGTATATGCTCAAAAAAAGATGCTGAAAATTCCAAAAATATTTCCTTAGTATTAGTTTAACAAACATTTTGTTCTACCGAATCAGGAAGGAAGACCCCTTTTGCGGTAGGTCAATAGAACCATCACCGATGTTCATCAAATAGGAGCACGCAATTTTAAGGTGAAAGTTTTAACTTACATTTCATTGACAACTCACTCATAAGAGCGTAATATATTCATCAACAAAAAGTTTGAAAATTAACTCTTCTTATCAAGAGAGGTGGAGGGACTGGCCCTTTGAAACCTCGGCAACGGGTTCTGATGTGAATACCGTGCCAATTCCAATCAGGTGAAATCCTGAAAGATGAGAGAGCGGGACTCGTATTCAGAACCCTCTCATCTCGTCTCAAGGACAAGTTGAGGGGGTTTTTTATTACCTTCCTTCATATATATAGAAGGAAATTGGACGCGTAACTTTTAATTCCAAGTAACTTGGGTTGTTTAATCTGATATACTATTATAAAGAGGAGCTGAGTCAAGTGAGGTACGGATATTGGTTACCGATTTTCGGAGGGTGGCTTAGAAATGTTGAGGATGAGAATATGCCCCCGACATTCGATTATGCCAAGAAAGTCATTCAACGAGGGGAACAGTTAGGATTTGATACAACCCTTATTGCGGAGTTGTATTTAAATGATATAAAAGGAACCGATCAGGATTCCTTAGAAGCCTGGACAACAGCAGCAGGCCTGGCAGCTGTGACTGAAACTACAGAAATTATGGCCGCAGTCAGACCTAATTTTCATAATGCAGCAGTAACAGCTAAAATGGCCGCGAACATTGATCAAATCTCAGGAGGCCGCTTCACGTTAAATGTCGTATCCGCCTGGTGGCAAGAGGAAGCCAAACAATACGGAGGGTCGTTCACCGCACACGATGAACGCTATGATCGAACCGATGAATTTCTTTCAGTGTTAAAATCCCTTTGGACAAAAGAAGAACCCGTTAGCTACGACGGGAAGTTTTATTCCATTGAGAATACCCACCTTCATCCGAAACCTATTCAAAAGCCTTATCCAAAGCTTTACGCAGGTGGTGAAAGTCCACGTGGAAAAGAAACGATCGTCAATCACTGCGACGCCTACGTCATGCATGGTGGCACGGTCGATGAAATTAATACGAAAATCAGTGATATGAAAGCAAGACGCAGTGAAGCCGGGCACGAGCCCTTCCAATCTTTTGGAATGGCTGCTTACGTCATTTGCCGTGATACAGAAGAAGAAGCACTCCAAGAATTAAACCGGATTACAGATGTGAAAGACTCAGGCGCTTATGCAGGATACAGTGACTTCACTAGTAAGTCACAGCTTGAACAACAAGTCGATCTACAAGATTACTCCGTTTCAAACCGGGGACTTCGCCCAAAACTGATCGGCACACCAGATCAAATTGCTGAACGTATCTTACAATACGAACAAGTTGGGCTCAACCTACTCCTTCTTCAATGCTCTCCGCAACTAGAAGAGATGGAGCGCTTTAGCCGGGACGTTATGCCACTCGTAGAAGAGAAACGCACACACTTCAAGGAGGTACCACAATGACAAAGATATACGTGTTACATGAAAATGATGAATGGACTGATCACCTAACAGGACGCTTAGAGGAGCTCGGCTTGCCGTTTGAGTTATGGCACTTAGACCAGGGAACGGTTGATCTAACAGAAGAGCCACCAGAAGGAATTTTCTATAACCGAATGAGTGCTTCTTCTCACACTCGTGATCACCGCTTCGCACCTGAATTCACAGAAGCTGTCCTCGCTTGGCTCGAACGCCACGGCCGTACCGTTGTGAACGGCAGCCGTGCTTTGCGCCTTGAGCTAAGTAAAGTGAATCAATATATGGCCTTAAATCAAGAAGGCATCACAACGCCAAAGACCATTACAGCCGTCGGGAAAGACCATATTATTGAAGCAGCTAAAAAGCTTGACCTTGCTCCATTTATTACGAAACACAACCGCGCCGGCAAAGGTCAAGGCGTACAGCTCTTCCACTCCATTAAAGCACTTGAAGAATATGTGTATGGAGACTCGTTTGAAGAACCCGTCGATGGCATCACCCTCGTTCAGCAATATATCGAAGCGCCAAAACCGTATATCGTCCGTCACGAATTCGTCGGTGGCAAATTCTTATACGCCGTAAAAGTAGACACCTCTGAAGGCTTTGAACTATGCCCCGCAGACGCCTGCACCATCGATGATCTCCACTGCCCAACCGGCACAGAAGAAACAGGCGGTGCGAAATTTGAAATTCTAGAAGGCTATTCAGATCCACTCATTGAGTCCTACGAAGCTTTCCTTGCTTCTAACAACATTAAAGTAGCCGGCATTGAAGCGATTCAGGACCACATTGGAAATGTATATACCTACGATGTAAACACAAACACCAACTACAACTCAGACGCCGAAGCCGTATCAGGCGTATATGGTATGCTTCAACTCGCTACCTACCTAGGAGATCGCCTGAAGGAACAATACCCATCCGCAGTCTCTACCTCTTAAGCAAAGCCTTACTGGCTTTGCTTTTTTTGAGAATATGCAACTGAGACACTTTAATAGGAATGGGGCCATTACCGAATGAGGTGTAGGGCTTACTGGGTATACTACCTGTTAGAAGATCGATGGAGGGATGCCTAATGACAAAGCGAGCTGTATTTCTCGACCGGGACGGAGTCATCAACGAAGTCCTGACAGACCGCGTGAAATTCGTAAATAAACGCGAGGACTTGTTTTTCCTCCCTCGCGTGCCAGAGGCTATTCAAATGCTAAATGAATCAGGTCTTTTTGACTTAATCGCTGTCATCACGAACCAAGGTGGCGTTGGGTTAGGGTATATGAAAGAAGAACAGCTACAAGACATTCACACATACATGGTGGAAAAGCTAAAGAAACTAGGAGCAGAAATTGATGAGGTGTGCTACTGCCCCCACAAGCCAAAAGAAGGGTGCGAGTGCCGAAAGCCTGGCAGTAAAATGATTGAGGATATAGCTAAAGAACACAGCATTGATCTATCCGCTTCTTATATGGTCGGTGACCGAGAACCAGACATTGAGGCTGGACAGAATGCTGGAACAAAAACCGTATTTTTAGGGGAAGACTACGGCCTCGCTAACGCTACCTTCCCTACCCTTTACGATGCAGCCCAGTGGATCATAAACGATGCTAAGAAACATTAGAACGGTACCAGGCACGCTTTAGCGAAGCAAAGCGTGTCTGGCACCGTTTATCGCTCTAGCTTAGTAAAGGAGTAACGAATAAACAAAAGTTACCATCATAGTGTAACACTTCTCCCCTTCTATTCGTCTTAACTAATAGAGAGAACGTAGAAGGAGAGTTCGTTATGAGGAAATATGCAATGCTTCCGTTATTACTTTGCTTGATTTTGCTGAGCGCTTGCCAAAATGAAGCTTTTGATATTGAAGCGACATCAATTAACGTTTATGAGAACGAACTGGGATCAGGAACCGGAAAATTGCAGTTCACGATTAAGGATCAAGGTACGATTAACGACCTACTCGCTGACTTAAGAAAGGCCCTTACAGACGATGTTTCAAATGCCGATATGGCCAGTCCTGACTTTTATCTTGATTTTATTCATGATGAAGAGGTTGTGCTTTCGATCGGATATTACACGGAACCTATGGACGGTGCTCGTTATCTTTTTAAGAACAAGTTATATAAAGTGACAACAGAGATTAAATGACCCCAATTAAAAAGGTAGTCAGCGTAAAGTTGACTACCTAACTGGCAAATTTCTTACTTGATGTAAATAAGGCTTTACCCGTTCTCCTTCATCAGACCTTTCAAAACCAAACACATAGGCAACGTGTTCCGAGACTTCCTCAAATAAATCACACATTGTAAATAAGCTTTGCCAGATACGCTCGTACTCTCCATCAGGGTATGTAGCAACCAGTTGGTCCCACTCTTCAGGGTCGAGGTATTTACCAAGATCTTTACCACCTTTTCCTGCACTTACGGTAAAGTCTGTTCGAATCCCTACTTTCCAAGACACCATGCGAATAAGCATATCACGCACAGGCTCTTCCATAATATACTTCGCAAGCGTCAATTCTTCTCTCCACAACGCTTTTGCCACATACGTACTCACCCACCAGAACTCATTCACGCATCTTTCATAGTCTCTTGCCGTAGGTTTTTGTATAAGAAAAGGATCTTCAACTGTATCAACTGACCCCTCAATCCGATCGTCTTTGTCCAATAAAATTTTGCGATAATCTTGGGCTTGAAGAGACTCTTCAAGGTGTTTAAGAGAGACGAGCGTCAAGTCAATCCGGTTGCCGTCCTCAAACAGCATTAAGTACGCAAACCGCTTCCACTCCCCATCTTCAGGAAACCCGTCATTTAAGTCAGGCATTTGCATAATGATCCTATCACCAAAGACATCAATCCAGGAGTGATCCTCTAAATAGGATTGCAGATCTTCTACATAGTAGATGATGTCATAATCTTGGAATCGATCTTCTTCTGCACGAGGGTTTGCTCTTGAGCCATTGAGCTCTACGATTCGAATATTCTCATCTTGTCTTGCTCTCCCTAAAATAAGGTCCATCATCTCTTCGTAACTTCTCACCGACTCCCCTCCTGTTGCAATTGCTTCTGTAATTCTTTCAGCACATAAGTTTCACGCCGAAGCCACCTCGCTTCTCCGTATCCTCTTGCTGCCTCATTTTGTCCAATCGCTTCCTCAAGCGTCACCCAGCGTGGTAGACCAGTAGGATTTTCTCAAGGTTCCCTATCACCGCTCGAACTGCCTTTCGATGACGAATAGGTAAATGACTTTCATCTTCACCCTCTTCACGGTATTCCTTGTAAAACATTGACACAACCTCCTCTATTTCTCCCCTAACACAAATCCATCAAACAACCGTCCTCCAAAAGGCTCCAATACTTCTTCAGTGAGTTGAACGATGCTGTCCTTGCGTCCATATGTATAAAAATGTTCGAACGCATCACTGTATCGAGTTGCAAACTCAGGGTCATACTCTTTTAACGAACGAATGACCCACTTAGAGGATCCAATCCATTTCCTGTTTGTCCGCAAAACAAATTCACTAATCTGATTCGCCAGCGTATAGGTGATACATAACGTTTCAGGCCTGTTGTCACTTCCGATGAAATCTTCTAGCGTATCGGTAAGGAAGTATCGCTTCAGCTGGATCGTTTCATCCGACCACTTCTCCGGTCCCCGGTTTAACACATGATCCGCTTCTGCTTTAATCGGCATGACAACGTCCCATCCTTTTAGAATCTTCCCTTCTGAAACCATACGAGGCAAAGAGGGACGCGCTCGCTCCACATCACTCTTAAAGAATGCCCGATAAGATTCTAAGCTGTGAACAAAGACCTCAACAGGCCATTCATAAGCGATGAACGACTCCCTATAAGAGGAGCAACGACTCTTGTCAAAAATAACGATATCCAAATCCGACTTCTCTGTCTCCTCCCCGCGAACCGTACTTCCAGCTAACAAAGCTCCAGCACATTGGGGAAAATATGCGTCGACAAACAATTGCGCTGCTTTCAATGGTGATAATCGATCAGTCCTCATGTCCTTCATCTCCTGTACAGTTGAAATGAATATCTAATCTTCCTTGCAGACGTGCTCGTGATTATTCTTAAAGAAAGGCATTTCTTGTTCCATTAGTTTAGCATAAATATCCATTAATTCCTCATATTTTCCATAAAAAAAAAGCACCTCCGTGATAAACGAAAGTGCAATGACTGTTATGTGTACAGCGACCTATATTCATCCTGAAGCATCCCCATAATAAACATGTCTTGCCATTCTCCATTTCGGAAGAAGACCTCACGCAGCTGCCCTTCAACTTTAAAGCCCATCCGCTCGTACATGCTCTTAGCCTTCTCATTAAAGGAGAATACCTTTAGACTGATTCGGTGTAAATTGAGTTCCATAAAGACAAAGTTTAAGAATAATAAGAGGGCTTCCTTGCCATACCCTTCACCCCAATACTCTTTCTCCCCAATCATCAGAAGAAACTCTGCATTTTGTTGTTGGTTGTTTTCACGCACGAGCGTAATAGTCCCAACTTCTTTGCCCCCATCCTTCTCTATGATGATGTAGCTTCTCGATTCCTTCATTCTTTCATAGAACTTCTCAACGTCCTCCATACTATATAAATCAATCGACGTGCTCATATTCGTATGAACCGTCGTATCGTTCTGCCATCGGTGAAGTAATTCCATATCATCCTTTTCAAGTTTCCTGAACCTGATTTTCTCCGTTTCAAAGATCATACTATCCACTCCTTTTCGACTGTGTACGTAATGATCTTAACATAATCTTCCACACTAGTTGGAATGAGAGGACTTATTCATCGTGAACGTAATGTTAATGATCATTCTGGTTATACTGTTCAATTAATTCCTTCCATAAGTCATCCCAAGAACCATTATATTCTTTCCATTCCCCGTTCTCTTCTATTTCTAAAACTTCACCTTTTCCTGATATAAACCTAATTGTCCGATCGTCGTCTTTATATGTAATTATTGGAAGTTCAACTTTCATCGAATTGATTTGAGGATGTTTATCTAAAAATCGTGCGTAATCATAAGCATCATCAAGACCTGTTCTGACTTCATCGCCTATCAATGAATATTTTGTTGACCCCCGTAACTCTTGAGCCAATTTCATTTGTTGATACAACGTCTCGAATATTTCATCAAAAGTGATGACTCTTGTTTCGGTTGTAACTTGTTTATTATTGTTGTAAGAATATAGTTTAGCTTGAGCTATTATATTCGGGATATTTGCTAGTATAAAAATTAGAGCAACTACACCTACTATTATAGATACTGTCTTTTTCATAGTTTTACTCCCCTGTTACGTAATAGTCACTTCATTAACAAACTAAATAGCATCAACCTTTCATAACTTTAATTAACAAAAGTATTAATAACACAATTAAAGAAAGCACTATGAATACCATTGAAATAGAAACAAATGGGACATAACTCAAAAGATCCCCTCCTTTATTACTTCATCACTATTATTCTATAAAATCAGATGCTACACCGATTTCTATAGTGATTACCTATACTTGGTTTAGTGCACAATAAGTACTACCACTACAACCACTCTAACTGTTAGATGCTCCATCCCCGAATAAGGTTTCACTTATTTATTATTTAATATCATAGTGGAGAACTAGAGAAAATAGACACGCTAACCCCCAGGAAATTTACGTCATTTCTGTGAGACCTCATCAGGAATAATATTCTTGTAAGTCGTTCTCCAACTATCCACATGTACCTTGGCAATTCCTTCAGCATCAAGATCTACAGCTCTTCGAATATTCATTAAACCCCTCCTCTTTGAAACTATGTAATGGAAAATAAAAACATCTACTCTCTACACTTCAATAAAAATGAATAAATACCTTTTAAAGAAATACATCACAATTAACTAGAAAAAGCGCTTAGAGTTTATAACCCTAAGCGCTATCCATGCTATATTATTCTATTGTTACTGAGCTGGGATACTCCCGCCAGCCGCATCATAACGAGCATAGAACTCTTGCAAGAACTGATTCGTAATCGCTGCATCATGAATGAAAAGCATGTTCTCATCATTGATCTCATTCCCGTTCGTACTCCAGTTCGTTGATCCTACAATCGCTGTCGGATCACTTTCTGGATGAGTAGGGTCAATCAGCATCGTTTTACTATGAAGCTTACGATCTTCATTGTCCTCATAGACAGGAGCTGCATTGTTCCAGCGTACGTTTGGATTATTTGTAGACTCTTGAGAAGCTGTACGCCCTGTCATTTCGATCGAAGCCGACCACCATTGATTCCAGAATCCTTCATCGTAGACGCCTTTTACATCAAAGCCAGTTAAAGAACCTTCTAAATCTGCATAGCTTCCTTCCCATTTGTTCTTCAGCTCATTTACTAGCGCCTGATCTGACCAGGCAAAGATCGTAAAGTAAGCTCCGTAATCCGCTTCGTTTTTCACGACATTTGCCATGTGCCCTACTGCATCGTCACCTGCTGAGAAATAGACTTCTACTTCTTTCCCTCCAACTGTAACGGTGTGCGGGGTGTTGTCGATCTTTCTTCCATGATAGTTGGAAACTGCAGGGTCAGGTGTCATACCGGTTGCTCCCCACATTTCATCAAATTCAGTCTTATAAATCCCCGCTAGTTCACTAGAATGAAGCTCAACAACATGTTGCGTGTTACCGCCTAACACATCATTTTGATAATTTTCATCTGAACCATACAAGCCCGTTTTCGTAAAGTTCCAGCTTCCGGTGAAGACCCATTTTCCATCGATAACAGCAAATTTATTGTGCATTTGATTTCCGGGGGAATAGTAGCTTCCTGGCTCCTTCTCTTCAGCATCTGCTAGCATGTAGCCAGATTCTGTACCTGAACCTACTTCAACCGTCACATAGTCCATTCCGCTAACCGTACTAGGTAAGCCGTATTGATCACGTAACGCTTGGTCTTCAACCGCTAACATAATAGAATCTGAGAATACTTCTACGTCGTCAGCTGTGCCAATCGTTCTGTCCTGCCCTCGGACAAGCTGCTCCATATAAAGACGCATCGTCTGGTAGCGCTCTGTATAATGAGGGTCACTTCCGTCTTTCGCATCTGCAATAACACGCACATCCACGCCTTGAGCCGCTTTCTTAGTAAGTGCATCAATGACTCTAGGCAAGTTGATTTCATATGTAGCCAGGTCAATTGATTCTGTTGCTTCTTCTATACGCTGAATCAATCGGTCTTCAAGATTCACGTTATAGTTCGCTTCGTTCCCGCTCGTTGCATACTGTCCATATGCACATTTATTAAAGTAAACATTAATGGAACCCGCTGTATTCGATACTTGATTTAAGTGCTCTTTCGAATCACAAAGAGGTTCTTCTTTACTTCCTGAAGGAGTACCGTATCCTCCGCTATATGTAGCTGTTGCATCTGCCCAGTTGGTTGCGTTTGTTCCACTTCCACCAAGACTTACACGTTCCATCGTAGATTTCGAATTGTTGTCCCCTGCATACCAGTTATCCACTGAATCGACTAAAGTACCTGATGAATCACGTAACTCCAGAACTTCCCCGCTGTTACTTAAGGAACCTGAATAAATAACATCAGCTGTAACCTCAGTCACAGTAGAATCATCCGTTCGCTCAAGAATAAACGTTCCTCCACTTGAGACATTACCTGCTAAAGAAATACTTGGCGATCCATCTTGAGCCTCTAAAGTCCAACCATCTAAACTCATTTCAGAGCCTGTATTATTTGTAAGCTCCAGCCATTCATCATTGTAACTATTAGTCGTACCCATCCAAGCGATCTCACTAATGACAACATCCTGCTCTGTTACTGCATCCACATCCCCCATCGGTACACATGCGATAAGTAATGTGCAGATTACTGAGATCAATAAACTCTTTTGTCTCTTCAACTTCTCCACCCCTTTTACATTGTTCGAATACAATGTAAAAGTAACATAGATGTCGCTTCCGATTTCCAAATTAATCAATTCTTTACACAAATGCGAACTTTCGGAGGAGTTGATGTAAATTATATGAAATTTTATAATTCAAAGGTTTAATTTGAGAGAACAACATACATACCTACAGTGGCTTAAAGAGAAACTAAGCTAAAAAGGAGTGAACCATATGTCTGAAAGAGATGTTATTAAAACATTAAACACCTTCCTTAAGGGACAATATATGGGGGTTCACGCATACGAACATTATATAAAGAAACTAGAAGACCCTAGTATTAAAAAGGAATTTCAAAGGATCCAACAAGAACATAAACAACATGCTCAGCAAGTAGCTACACGAATTCAGGACCTCAACGGTACACCTGTTGATGATGAAGGGGTAATCGGTTCCTTCCAAGGATTTATCGGTAAATTTATGATGCCAGATGAGACCGATAAGATCATCGACAGCGCCGCTCGGGCTGAAAGTTACTATGCGGTTGAACTTTCTGAGGAGATTGTAAAAGGGGATCTTGACCCGGAATCAAAGGAACTTATTGAACAAATCATTGATGAGGACCGAAGTCATGTTGAATCTCTCCATCGTTTGCTTCATTAGTTAGGGAAGAGTCAATTGTGAGGATAGATGTATGCACTGGGCACGATTGCATGCAACCTATTCAAGCAAACAGTAAGATACTTAAAAAAGCTCAAGGCAGCTACTCTACCTTGAGCTTCTTTCCTTTTCATTCACACATTTCCAAGAGCAAGGTTGTTCTAGTGTACATTGCCGATTACTGTTAAAGCTCTTAATATTAAAATAGACTTCCGCTCATATGGAATTCCATTTTCCTACTCAATCATAGACAACACTACCTTTTCCGCTTCTTCTTTAGATAATCTGTCAGCTAATAATGTGATCTTATATCCCTGACCCGGAACCTTTACCCTCAAGCCCGTTTCCTTATTTTCTTCTGAGTATTTAAAAGTAAATTCATAGCCCTTCAAAGAATAGGAATTTGTATTTCCTAAATTGCCCCAAATATACTCGAAATCATCTGTTTGATTGATTTCCTGTTGATATGTCGTATAGCCAAAGCGCCCTTCACTATAATCGAATGTAACCACTGGTTCATCGCCTTCTTCTTTAATAAAAAAACTTTCCTTCGTTTGTATATATCCTTTTGGAACATATGTTGGTTGTGTAACTGTGTAACTAGAGAGGTGTTGAGCCTCTTTCAAAGCAAATTGATTTTCATAAGAAAACTGTAATCCTTTAATTTCGTGTAACCTAGCGGCTTCTTCTTCATTAGGACTCCTATTCTCCGCTCGTACTCCCCTCCATATCTCAGCCTGTTCTTTATATAAATCACTTAAGTTGGTGAACTCTTCTTCTGTTAAATTTTCTTCCGCGAATTCTAAGTGTTGTTCCATGAAACTAATTTCTTCTGGACTCTCTTCAGGGAATGCTTCCATTACCTTTTCTTTGGACCCAAATAGTTGGTTGAGCAGAGATTCTGCAGCATCTACGATATATGAACCACCCATAGAAGAACCTATCCCAACAATTATAACGGAAGCCACTGCACCCACGACCCAATTCGGATATTTTTTCTTTCCCTTCTTCTCCCTCTTAGCTTGTTGAACTCCCGAAGCAACTCTGCTATTTAGTTCATCAGGGATCTCAATCTTTTCAAATTCTTCTTTGATGTCATTCACAGCTACCAACCTCCCCTAAATCTTTTCGTAGTTTCTCTAACGCCCGATACATAATAGATTTTGCCGTCCCTAAGGGTATATCTAATATACCTGCAATCTCTTTAAAGGTATAACCTTGATAAAATTTTAAGATAATAATACTTTTTTCTTCTTCATTTAACTTATCTACTAATTCTTGTAGAGTAATCGACAAGGAAGTATCATGATACTCTGCCCCTCTTAAGTTTTCATAGCCTGTGTCCATCGTAATGATTTTTTTATTTTTTCGAATTAGATCAATAGAACATGTAATAGCCATTTTAATTAACCATGTCTTGAAATATTCAGGATGCTTTAATGTACCAATTTTCTTAAACGAGCGATATGCTACCTCTTGAACCACATCCAAAGCATCATTTTGATTCTTTACATAAGTATAAGAAATCCGGTAAATGTCTTTTTGATACTGACTAAAGAGTTCAACAAAGGCTTTTTCATTCCCCTTTTGAGCTTTTTTCACTAAGCGAATAATAGTTGTTCACCCTCTCTTTGTTTGTTGTTTACACCCATTAGACGAATTGGTTTTTCATTTGGCTTAAATCGTATAATATTTTTATTCAAAAATAAAAAACCGTCTAAATAGACGATTTTTTATAAGTTATTTATCACCTTAATAACCTCGCAGATTGTCTAGCTTACTTTATTCTCACAACCTAAACTTCCTAACCTCCTCAGACAATTCCTCCGCTAAATAAGCCAATTCCCTAGCACTTCTGGACACTTCTTCCATGGCGCTGCTTGATTGTTGAGAAGAGGCAGCTGCTTGTTCTACCCCCGCAGCAGATTCTTCTGAGACAGAAGCAATCTCTTCAATAGATTCGTTCATTTGATTGTTTTGATCTGCAATATCTCTCATGTTTCCAGATATGCCTCGAATCTTCGTAACCATATCAGAAACCCATGCATTGATTGTATCAAATGTTTCACCAGTGACTTGAATTTGCTTAGATCCTTCTCCAACTTGCTTGTACCCTTTCTCGAGCGAAGCTACAACTGACCCAGATTCTGTTTGAATGCTGCCAACGATTGTGGTGATGTCCCCCACTGATTTAGACACCTGGTCCGCCAGTTTTCTCACCTCATCAGCCACAACGGCAAATCCTTTTCCGTGCTCACCAGCCCTTGCTGCTTCAATGGCAGCGTTTAAAGAGAGTAGATTGGTTTGATCTGCAATATCTCTAATCACGTGTACCAATTCAGATATTTCTTTAGACTGGGCATCTAGGCCTCGCACCTTCTCAACGGAGCCTTTGACGATCGCATCAATTCTTCCCATTTGATCGACCGATTCTTTCATTAGGCGCGCACCTTCTTCTGTCATCGAGAGAACTTCCCCTGACGTAGATGAGATCACTTCAGCACTAGCGCTCGCCTCTTGCACTTTAGATGTGAACGATTCCGTCATCTCCGCTAACGCCTGAGAACTATGAGCTTGCGTTTCTGAACCGTAAGAAAGATCCTGCATCGTTGAAGCGACCTGCTTGCTTCCCTCTTGAACTTCATTAGACGCTTGTTGCAGTTCATCACTCTTATTCGAAACTGAATCCGTAGCCGTCGTAACGTTTTGAATGACGTGACGCAGGTGATGCTTCATATTATTTACGGAAGTTGCGAGTTTCCCAACTTCATCATTTCGTTTAAAAGAGAGGTCTTGAACGTTTAGGTTACCTTCTGAAATCTCGTCTGCTGTTTCAACAACCCTGGCCAGTCCTTTACGAATTTTTCTATTAACCAGCGAGATGAGAACAGTCCCGAGAACACCCGCTCCAATAATCGATGCAAATAAGACGATTACACTGCGCGCTAAGTTCTCTTTCGCACTCTTCACCGCCTGAGCCCTTTCCTCATTCACAACCTCTTCTAGTTGTACAATAGATTCAACAGCAGATAATCTCGAGTTGCTCACATACCGTCTAGATCGATTTGCCACACCCAACTCCTCTGCTTCAACCGCAGGAACAATTTCATTTAATAGGCGTTCTTCCATATCCCCTTGATCTTCAACAATTCGTTTAAATAACTTCTCCTGGAACACCGTCCCCATCTTAGGTTCTACTTCTTCTTTTAACGCATTGAATTTCTTACGACTCTCTTCAAACTCTTCTAAAGACTTTCCATTTGGCAATTCAATATAATCTGTAATGCTAATATCCATTGAACGTATAAGTGATCCCATCTTGGCAATATCAAGCGCCCGATCTCCTCTTCTTTCAATGGCTGAAACATTTTCCTGAGCTTGTTGCATCTCTTGTAAAATGATCACGCCTGAAATAATGAACAGTACCACACTCGCTAAAAAAGCGGACATATATTTTCTGCCAATACTCATATCTCTCCATTTAAACACCCTCAACCACCCCTAATCAGATCTTCACCAATTATGTAAACCCTTTCACTTCTATGGTTCTTTTATCGGTCAAAAGTCACAAATCTTTACATTTTTCACAAGAATAGATTGACTATTTCTCTAGGGTGATGACATAGGTATGAACCTCATTTAAACTCACAAAAAAAGAGCGAAATCAAAAGATGATTTCGCTCTCATGTTTCTTAGCTATTATTATGCACGACTTCTTTGTGGCATTGGCTTCCCAATTAGCTCTCGTTTAATCAAGAACTGAGCTCCTAAAATGCCTCCGAATAGGACAAGTCCAATCGTATCCGAGTAGCCTCCTGGATAGATAAGCGCTAGTCCGCCACCGACAGCAAGGATTCGTTCCACCCAGTACACTTTACGGAACCAATATCCAATCATGCCAGCACCGATTGCAATCATACCCGCAATTGCTGTGAACAAGATCCAGATCAGACCCCAGAACGTGGCGTCGATCATTAATAGTTCAGGCTGCAGGACGAACATGTACGGAATAATAAAGGCCGCAATGGCAAGTTTCGCCGCGTTGACCCCGGTCCGTATCGGTTCGCCTCCTGACACCCCGGATGCCGCAAAGGCTGCAAGTGCAACTGGAGGTGTTATGTCTGCGATAATACCGAAGTAAAATACAAACAAGTGAGCAGGTAATTCCATAACACCTAACGCTATAATCGCTGGTGCTGCAATCGTTGAGGTAATAACATAGTTCGCCGTTGTCGGAGAACCCATACCTAGTATAATTGCTGCTACCATAGTAAAGAACAAGGTTAATAGAATCTGCTCGTTTGCAAGCGATACTAAGCTGTTGGCCAATTTAAGACCAAGACCTGTCTTCGTTACAACTCCTACAATCATACCAGCAGCAGCTGTAGCAGCTACAACGCCTAGGGCTGTTCTCGCACCTTGAACAAGGGCATCAATTGTATCAGCAAAGTTTCCATCAAAGAAGTAACTCACTACAATCGTAACAATCGTTCCTGCAATGAGACCGCCAACGAACCAACCGTCTACAAGTCCACCATTTACGATCGCTTTGTAAATGATATAAGCAATTCCACCAACCGCAAATGCGATCGGATAAATCTTACGGAACTTCTCTTCACGCATTAGGCCAACTAAAATCGTTGTGAAAATGCCATAAAGAGCAGATAAAATAATACTTAAACCAGAAGCTAAGAAGAAAACAATCGCTACAATAGGAAGTAGAAGATAAAGCTTCTTCAGCACTTCTTTCTTATCTGGAACCTCTTCATCATCCAGACCGCGAAGTCCAATTCGTTTTGCTTCAAAGTGCGTCATAATCCAGATCCCTGTGAAGTAAAGAACAGCTGGAATGGCCGCTGCCTTAGCAATAGACCAGTAATCAATCCCAATGAATTCAATCATTAAGAATGCAGCCGCACCCATAATAGGTGGCATAAGCTGACCACCTGTTGAAGCCGCCGCCTCAACTGCACCAGAGAACTCTTTACGATAACCAAGACGTTTCATCATTGGGATCGTGAAGGAACCTGATGTTACAACGTTCGCTACTGAGCTTCCGCTGATTGTCCCTTGAAGAGCACTGGAGAAAATGGCTACCTTCGCCGGACCACCTGTACGCTTACCCGCTAAGGCTACCGCCAGGTCATTAAAGTATTGACCAACGCCTGTTTTGACAAGGAAGGCGCCGAATAGTAAGAATAAGAAGATAAAAGTGGATGATACCGCAAGCGGCGTCCCAAAAATTCCTTCTGTTGTAAAGAACATCGTTTGTACAATCGTATCCACATCCAAGCCACGATGAATTAGGAAGTCAGGCATCTGACGTCCCCAATACGCGTAAGCGAGGAATAGGGATGCGATGATCGTAATTGGAAGTCCCACAGCACGCCTTGTCGCTTCAAGAACAAGTAAGATCGCAAGTCCACCGACATAGAAATCAACTTGTGTCATTTCTCCGGCACGCGCAATAATTTGGTCGTAATTAAGAGGCCAATAGGCACCTACCCCGACACTCAATAAGGCTAATAGATAATCATACCAACCTAGCTTTCCTCGCTCTAAGTTCTTCTTTCTTGCTGGGAAAAGCAAGAAGATCAGCATTAACGCAAACCCTAAGTGGATGGATCGGTGCATTTGGGCTGGTATTTGATAGATGACAGTAAAATAAACTTGATAAAGAGAAAAAGCTAACAAGGTAAAGAATACAAATTTTCCTACAAATCCTGATAAATCTCGGACGCTTGATTCAACATCGTACTTCTTAACCAGTGCGTCCTGGTCTTCCTGTGAGAGTGTATGATCTTGGTTGTTCTTATCACTCACTCATCTTCACTCCTTTCCACATCTGCCAAATACTCATGTCACGGGCTTCGATTTTTATACTCGTCCCGGCACCCACAAAATCCTTCAATAAGTATGACTCTCCATCGTAAACAATTTTATGCTCCGATCGGACTTGCCCCACAGACAAATTAATAGAAGGTAATGTTTTCGTGTTTGGACCCTTAGTGATTATATATTTTTCGTCTTTCATTTCGAACGTATCTTCCCCGTAGGCATTCGAAGGCATGCCAATTGCCGTGTCTTCATAAATGAGCTTCCTTGGTTGAATAGAATAGTCGTCCTGAAGCTCAAATTCTTCAATAACCTCTGAAAGGTGAACAGAATGAATGTATCTGATCTGAAAGTGTTTTTTCTGATGAATCGGAAGATAAGCTAACTCTTCTTCCGATTTTATATGTTGGAAGGTGATAACCGTGCGGTTTGGATAAAAGATAAGAACGGACAGTGCCGTAACCGCGATGAGGGAAATGGCAACTACGAGTTTGTATCTGCGTTTCTTCAAGTTCATCCCTTCTTTTCATGAAGAAAGATAGACCGAACAATTCGGTCTATCTTATCTCCGTGGTGACTATGGTTGCTTACTTGCTAACACCTTTTTCATCAAAGTACTTCTGAGCACCTGGATGAACGTCAATTCCAACACCATCTAGAGCACTTTCAGCTGTGATGAATTCACCTTTAGCATGAGAAATGGCATCTGTATTTTCGAATAATGCTTTCGTCATATCATATACAACATCTTCACTTAAATCTTTAGAAACAACTAGCATCGCCTGAACAGCTACTGTCGTAACAGCTTCGTCTACTTTGCTATACGTTTCTGCTTTAATTTCATCTTTAGCGTAGTAAGGATACTCGCTAATCAGCTCTTCAATCTTATCTTCTGCAACCGGTACAATCTTAACGTCTGTTGTAGCCGCCAAGCTTTCAACTGCACCAGTTGGTGTTCCAGAAGTAATGAATGCTGCATCAATTGAACCATCCTGGATTCCACTTGTAGATTCACCAAAAGCAAGGTCGCGTTTCTTAATATCTTCTAGAGAGATTCCGTGAATATCTAAGATATTCTCAGCATTTGCTGCTGTACCAGAACCAAGAGCTCCAATAGAAACCGTTTTTCCTTTCAGATCTTCAACTGATTCGATACCAGAATCTTTAGTTGTAACGATTTGAATCGTTTCTGGATAAAGCGTTCCAATTGCTTGAACATTATCAACTTTGTTATCTTCGAACATTAACTTACCTTCAGCTGCATAAGCTGCGATATCTGTTTGAACAAAAGCTAGCTCAGCATCACCTTTTGATAAGGACTTCATGTTCTCAACCGAAGCACCAGCAGATTGAGCTGAAACCTCTACGCCATCAACATTTTCGTTCATAACCTGCGCGAACGTACCACCTAACGGGTAGTATGTACCAGTTGTTCCACCAGTTAGTAAGGAGACGAACTTCTTACCACCATCATCGCCTTCACTACCTCCGTCACCAGAGTCGTCGTCAGCACTTCCGCCGCCACAAGCAGCCAACACCATAGAAAGCGCTAACATAAGGATTAAGGCTAATAAACTTCTTTTCTTTGTCATCTTTATTTACCCCCTAAAAATGAATATAATTTGCTAATTGTATTTTAGCAGGATTTAATTGGAAAGACAATCACTAATTTTTTGACAATAATTTTATGTAAAGACTCCTCATCTTCACGTAATAAGTTAGCTTTCCTAACATCATTATACCATCTTTTATTCACTATTTCGAAATGATGATTTCTATCGTCTATTAAAATAGGCCTTTAGTCTCAACAGCAATAAAATCCTTCCTATTCTTTACCCGGCCCCCGAGTTGTTAAATCCGCTTTTTTCATCAAATATGATACACTTAATGCATTGTTGTTTATTTCTTCCTTCACGGGGGAATCGATGAGGATAGTTTCCTCTTTCATCATTATAGGAGGTGTTTAAATGGGCAGAAAAGGAACCATGACAGATCAAACCATTGATAGCGAATATTTGAACGAAACATTAACTGTGAAGATCTACAAACCAGAAACGTTCTCTCCATTATATAAATACAACATTTGTATAATGCAAGACGGAGATGATTATATGCAGCTCGGAAGGGTGGCCACATTGAGCGACCGCTTTCACGGTGACCAAACGATTGAGAACACGATCTTCGTTGGCATCCATTACAAAGATAAGTATGATCGCCGTGAGAAATATCATCCAGAAGGCAAGAATTTCACATCTTATATGAAGTTTCTCGCTATGGAAGTCGTACCTCTGCTAGATGTAGAACTTCCTACATATCACATGGGTGGCAGCCGCGCTCTAATGGGAGATTCACTTGGTGGCACGATGGCACTCATGACGGCACTTAGATATCCCCATACGTTTGGGAAAGTGATTATGCAGTCTCCGTATGTTGATGAAACCGTATTACAAGAAGCACAGGATAGTGATGCATTATCAACTATGGAAATCTACCATACGATTGGGACAAAAGAGACTGAAGTTTCTACAACAGACGGGAATATCCAAGACTTCCTTACACCAAACCGAAAGCTTTATGACATTTTAGAAGAGAAGTGCCAATCTTACACCTATCACGAACTTGACGGTGAACACACGTGGAAATATTGGCAAAAAGATTTAAAACGGGCGCTTCCTACTATGTTCGGAAGCGAAAATCCTTAAACTACCTCAAGAATAATTTCAGAAAATTTGATATAATGTATAATACGATCATTCTATCAAGGTGAAACGATTCATCTTTATTGTTAAATTATGAAATGGGAGGTTCAATCATGAAGTACGGTATTGCTTTATTTCCATCTAAGCAAATTCAAGACATTGCAAATTCTTATAGAAAACGATACGACCCACACTACGCGTTGATTCCACCGCACGTAACATTAAAAGAAGCTTTTGAAGCAGAAGAAGATCATATCGAAGAAGTCGTACAAGAACTCTCTAAAGTAGCAAAAGAAACACAACCTTTTTCTCTAATGATCAACAAACTAAGCACCTTCTCACCGGTAACAAATACTATCTATATGAAAGTAGAACCGGCAGATGGGCTAATGGAGCTTCATCAGAAACTTCACCAAAGCGACATCCCAAATGGACAGACTTTTTCCTTTGTCCCTCACATCACCATCGCACAGAAGCTTTCAGACGATGAACATTCAGATGTGTATGGCAGCTTACGCATGATTAGCCATGAGTTTGAGGAAACGATTGATCGTTTCCAGTTGCTCTATCAGTTAGAAAATGGATCTTGGACCGTTTATGAAACGTTCCGCCTTGGGAAGGGATAATTCGTACATGAGAATTGAACAAGTTACAACCGATCAGCAGTTAAAAGATGCCTATTCTGTCCGAAAAATCGTTTTCGTAGAAGAACAAAATGTATCCATAGAAGAAGAAATGGATGATTTCGATCAAATAGCGACGCACTTTGTTGGGTACGAAGAGGATCAACCTATATCTGCAAGCCGCTTACGATTCGTTGATGAATATGCAAAACTCGAGCGCATCTGTATAATAAAGTCTTCTAGAGGGCTAGGGCTTGGAAAACAGATGATTCTTCACATGGAAGGCCACGCTAAAGACAAGAGTTACCTTAAGAGTAAGCTAAACGCCCAAACTCAAGCACTTGGCTTCTACGAATCACTTGGTTACAGAGTGGTTTCAGAGGAATTTATGGACGCTGGCATTCCACACGTCACCATGATTAAAGATTTATAATTTTATAGTAACGAAAAAGCTCAAAGTTATAACTTTGAGCTTTTTTGTATTCCTCTATAGTGCAGGCAGTACATATTGGAATGCGATCAATCCAAGCAATAGTAGAGCGGTTACCGTAAGCAGGAATTTCCCTACTTTAATTAGGAATGTTAGTAAGATTGAAGCTACAAATCCCCCGATTGCAATAGTAAGCAACACATCCTCATCTACTAGTTGATTTCCTGTCCAAGCATAAAGCGCAAGTGCAATAATACTAACTATAAATAAAAGTTTATGGATCAATGAGGCCTATCCCCCTCGCATAGTGTTCAGGTTTCATCTTAACGGGCGTCGACTTCTTTGTATACCCTCCCCCTCTTTTGGCAAAAATGGTTAGAGGAATAAAGAAAGGATGAGGGGAGATTGATGTATAGTTCCATACTAGTTGAAACCATCATTGGATTCTTGTGCTTATTCGTCTTAACTAAAGTACTAGGGAAATCTCAAATTACCCAGATTACTGCTTTCGATTTCATCGCTGCACTTGTCCTTGGAGAACTTGTCGGTAATGCGCTTTATGATAAAGATGTCGGCATATCTCAAGTCCTTTTCGCTGTGTTCTGCTGGGGAATTCTTATTTATGTAACAGAATGGATCACCGAGAAATTCAAAGGTTCGCGCGCTTTGCTTGAAGGGCGACCTACGATTATTATATATGAAGGAAAAATTCAGAAAGAACTCATGAACAAAGGAAAGCTTGATATTAATCAGTTACAGCATTTGCTCCGCTCAAAAGATGTTTTTTCCATACAAGAAGTGGAGTATGCCGTACTTGAAACAGATGGAACAGTATCGGTGTTAAAGAAATCACTCGAACAATCCCCAAGCCGCGGAGATCTCAATTTAAAACCAGAACGTGTCTACTTGCCTCGTACACTCGTTAGCGATGGAGAAATTCTATGGGATAATCTGGAGGAAGCTGGTTTGACAGAGGATTGGTTAAATCAAGAACTACGAAAACAAAACATTCAGTCCGCTAAAGAATTAATGTATGTAGAATATAAAGAAGGAGAAGCCTTGTATGTGGTCCCATACTAAGCTTCTCCTTCTTTTATATAGAACATCCACCGGTAGTCTTGAATCTTATAACCAACTTGATCTTGTTTCAATAAAGCAATTAAGTATGCCGTGACAGCTGTACGGAATAAGAGCCATTGAGGAAGTTGGTCCACCTTCACTTGATACGTATTACACATATACGCGATAAGTTCTTCATGCGATACAAGCTTTTCTGCCTCAATATAAGCCCATAACATATGAATCAGTTCATGGTGATAAGCAATATTGGCATCAACCGTATCATGGAAATCCTCTTCATATTCTCCATGACCAGGAATTGCCCCTTTTGTATGAATTTCTTTTAGCTTGTACAACGATTGAATAGCAAGGTGAGCGTCCGTTAGGAAAGGGATCTTATGCTTATGCAGCTGCTCTTCGCTAAAGTAGGCGTCTCCTACATACAAACAATCATGAATTTTGATCCCAAGCTGGTAATAGCTATGCCCCGGCAACAAATACGTCGTAAAATTGAAGCCATCTCTCTCGTAGACTCCTTCTTGCAATACCTCATCTACAAAAATGGAGTTTCCCTCTAAAAATTTATTCCGTAGTTCCGGTAATGGGTCATTCCCACCGAATAAGTATAAGGGCTCGATGGAAGGATTACGTAAAATGGCTTCCTCATAATAAGGAGCAAACGTATAAATTGCTCGATCCTGTTGTAAATAAGACCCGCCTCCATAATGATCGGAGTGCGCATGGGTAATAAAAAGGTGCGTAACAGGCAATCCTTCATGATCTAGTTTCTTTAATACTTTCTTCATCGTTTGGGAGTCGATTCCTGCATCCACAATCATTCCCGACTCCCCTTGATTAATGTACCCTATATTGACAGATCCGCTAAAATAATAGCAGTTTGAATTAATTTGAATCAGCTGCATGATTTCGACTCCTTAGGCATTTCTAAATACTTTCGTTAAAATGCCGCCCAATTCCTGTTAAGTCAGAATAAATTCTGTGCGTCTTCCGCGTCTTCCCAACATGTACAGAACCCGGCGCATATAAATCAGGCTTATGCTGCTTCGTTAGTTGTTCGTTATAAAACTGGTAATCTTTCCGATCCTCTTCTTTTGGCTCTGGGTTATCTAATTGTTGATCTAAATCTAATTTAAATACTCGGTCAATCGGGAATGGATCACGCTTCGTGCGTTCAACTCGCTCACGATAATCGCTATATTGGTAGTGCGGTATTGGTAAAATGTATCCCATATCCTATCACTCCTTTTTAGATCCTTACGTTACTCTACCCGTTTCTTCCATATAATATGCCTGTTTAACTAGTTGTTTCCATTTACTTTAAATGAGAGTAAGGTGGCTCCGGAAATCACTCGCTTTCCCAGAACACCCAAGCATTCATAAGAGCAGGGGCCCCACGCTAGCATAAATACAATATAAAAAAGGTCCCTATCCAGAGACCTAGCCTTCCATCTTTTTCTCTAATTCGTTCATCGCCTTTTCAATCTCGTTAATTCCTTCTTGGAATGATTTATGCCATTCGTCATGGGATGTATGAAAAGACTGAAAATCTTTATCAAATTTAGCTTTTTTCTTTTCTGGAAACTGAAACCAAGACTCCTTTAGATCCATATGCTTATTAACATCGTGGAAAGGTTTCATCCAACGGGGTTCGAAGATTCGAATTCTAGGCATTTACTTCGACTTCTTCTTTCCACAACCGCAGCCTTTCTTTTTCTTCGGGGATACGGGTTTTGGTTTCAATGAGGCATTCTGTGAAGCTGTTTTTTTACTCTTCAACTTCTCCACCACCCTTTCTAATAAACTATGCCCTCGTCTTAGTATATGAAAGAAGCAATTTATTTGTATGGGTAGGTACCTCTCTCTAGTCAAAAAGTTTAAATAATAGTGCAGTTCCGCCACTTATGGCAAATATAATCCACAGAGGGATGAGTATAGGGAAAAATAGAAAAGTGCCGTACACAAGTGCAGACACCCAAACCCCTGTACACCAGTGACAACTAAGTAATTCGCCAACGAACCTTTGCAATCCTTTTCCTTTCACTTCAATAAAGACCTCAGTCTCTCCGTTTTCACTTACTTGTTCGACTTCCTTATGAAATGGCTTTCTGATCCAATCTGTAATCGTGTCATAGACAAGCAATCTTGTAACTCGAAAGCTGGCTAATACTAGAATCAATAATTCCATCCACGTTAACCCCATATGCCTCACGTCCTTTAATGAAGTATATGAATAGAGGGTTGTCCATTTGATTATCAAAATAAAAAGTCCTTTGCCCCTAAAAAGGGAAAAGGACCATTTATCAGTGATTAGATCCAGGAGAACGGAGGGCGACGATCTTCGCCTTCTTCTCCCTCTTCATGAACTTCTTCAACTTCTTCTTCTAGCTCTACATGCTCTTCTTCCGTTTCACTTTCAACCTGGGCACGGCGAGGGCCGAAGAATGGGTCAAAACGATCTTCATCGTTACGGTCTCTGCGATGAGGGCGTTGTGGTTCAATGACCACGTTTTCTGCTTTAATGATCACTTCATCTACATGGATGACTTTTTTTCTTTTCTCTGACACAGTTGGTCCACTCCTTTATAAATCTTTACTCGCTAGTATCCTATGTATGATGGATTGGGTGTGTTTGGGCTAATGCCCTGTTTATTAAGAAAAGCGCCCTGGATTTTTTCATCAAGCCTTTCAGAAAAATACAGGCTTCTGCCCACACACATGGAGGCTCCCGACATATTCTATTAAAGACAATAAGTCAAAACGTCCAGAAAGGGGAAATGACACATGGGTTGTGGAAAGAACAGAGTTGAGTCAGCTTCTGAAGGTTGTGTATGTGACATCCTTAAAGAAATCGTTGACGCACAGAACGACGTATCGAATGATTGTAATTCTAGCTGTGAAGAGTCAATTAGTGATTTAATGGGGGACCGCGGTAACACAAACAGAGACACGGTACCTGTAATTCTTTATTGCAAAGATTGCAAACCATTTAAAGGCTTCGGCGCTCGTCGCAACGAAATCGATAAGATCCGCGAAAGCTTCATCTTCCGCGTTAAAGAGGTAGACGAAGATTGCGAGTGCGCACTTCTTGAGCTACTTGTTACACCTCATTCTTCTGAAGAGTGCCACATCAAATCACCAAGCGACCAGGACACAAGTAACCTGCGCGCAACTGGTATCTGCATCACAGTTGACCTAAACTGCTTCTGTCACATCACTTGCCTTCCTGCGATCAACGCAAGAGCTTAGTGAATAAAAGCGGAAGCCCCCGATTAGCAACGTACAGACTGGACTGAACCGGAGTTAGTTGCTGAGGGGCTGAAGCTTGATGTAAAAAAGTCAGGTTCCTTTAAAGGAGCCTGGCTTTTTGTGTATAAAAAAAGAGCTGCTTTTAGCAGCTCTTTAAAACCCTCTCAACACAATGTCGTTAATGTCTTCAAACGGAACTTCTACGCGGAACGGTCGCTGAAGGATTTTCATATATACAGTTCCTTCTTCATAATCTTCAATCCATCCCTTATATCGCTCTTCATCCGTAATAACCTCACACTTCATCCTCGGAACTTGAGAAGGCAAGTTAACGAAATAATCTACTCTATCTTCTAGACTCATATCTTTAAATCTGCTGCGACGGTTCCTGTTGGTAAAGGATACGCGCCGCTTATTCTGGCGCTCTTTTGTTTCCGTATCTTGAGTTCCTTCACTGAGTGATTCAGGTTCTGAGAAATCATCTAACGATTTGGACTGTTTCTGTTCAACACTTGTTGAAGCTTCCAATTCTGACTCCTGGTCTTTCTGGGGCTCCTGAAGATCAATCTCACTCTCTTGCTCCCCCTCAACATGATCTTCTTTAGATACTGCAAAAGGATCTGGACGGCCTAAAAATGGATCATACCCTGCCGGCCTAGAGCGATCAGGTTCCCCAAGCCCTAGCGAATAACGTTTACGGCGCTGTTGTCCCCGTTTAGATCTTTCTTGAGCAGGGGGATCTTGTGAGTTAGACGCTTTTTCTTTTTCTGCTGCCTCCGCGCTCGCCTCAAATTGCGACTCGGAGTCTTGTGTTTCTTCACTCTTCTTTGTTAACGACTTCCTCTCCGTACGATACACAGACTGCATATTCGGCGACGCCTTCTCAAAGTCAGGCTGTGTAATATACAACATCGGCTGCTTTACACGTTCCTTTTTCTTCTTAGCCATATATACACACTCCCCCTATATAATCATTAATCTACACTATAGCCTATGCAAAAGACATGGGGGATGTGCCTAGTTTTTAAGACTCATTTTCTTACGGAAGAAATAAGGGATCTAGTTAGCCGCTTCATAAACTGCTTTGCTCTTTTCGTAAGTTTTCTTCTGTTTTTGGTAACATTACTTTCATTTAAGCAACTTCCCACCCAACTTTGGTAACTTCTTAGGCTCTTTCTGTAACTTCTCAGCTTCATTTCGTAAGTTCTCCTCTGTTTTTGGTGAATTTACTTTCGTTTTAGCAACTTCCCACCCGACTTTAGTAACTGCTATGCTTGTTTTCGTAACTTCTCTCAACTTCTGGCAGACATTATTCCCATACAAAAAAGCCCAAGGCAGAGCCTTGGGCTTTTAAACAAATTCGTATAAGTTTAGCGTCCGATAATGTGGAAGCCAGAGTCAACGTGAATCATCTCGCCTGTTACACCGCGGGAGAAGTCACTTAGTAGGAAGTAAGCTGTGTCGCCCACTTCATCTTGAGTCGTTGGACGACGTAGTGGCGCGCGCTCTTCAATGTCTTTTAGGATCGAATTGAAGTCGCCTACACCTTTAGCAGATAGCGTACGGATTGGGCCAGCAGAAATCGCGTTGACGCGAATGCCGTGTTTACCAAGACTTTCAGCAAGGTATTTCACGCTCGCATCAAGACTTGCTTTCGCAACACCCATGACGTTGTAGTTCGGTACAACGCGCTCACCGCCTAGGTATGTTAAGGTTACAATCCCGCCGCCTTCTGACATAAGAGGTTGTACAGCACGAGATACAGCTGTTAAGGAATAAGAGCTGATATTGTGAGCTGTTAAGAAGCCATCACGGCTCGTATTTAAGAAGTCACCTTTTAGTTCATCTTTGTTAGCAAAAGCAATACAATGAGCTAATCCGTGGATGACACCAACATCGTTTTGAATCTGTTGGAACGTTTCCATGATGTTCTCATCATCTGTTACATCACACTGATAGAAAAGGGATTCTTCTCCACCTTCTAGAGTTGCAGCCAGGTCACGGACTGATTTCTCGAAACGCTCTGCAGCGTATGTGAAGATCAAGCGTGCTCCTGCATTGTGTAGTGACTGAGCAATACCCCAGGCGATGCTTCGCTTGTTGGCCACTCCCATCACAACATATGTACGACCTTGTAATGACATATTCATTCTTTCGTCCTCCTCGGAGAAAATGTGTCTATAGTTATTACTTGTTATTAGTACCTGCTACTATTCTAAACAAAATCAAACAAAAACACAATTCCTTTCTAGTATCCCCATCCTTAGACCCATTCAAAACCTTTTCACGAAAAAAGGTGCTCCTTTAATCGGAGCACCTTATTTATGATTTTGTCTCAATCTTTTCTGTCGTTACAACGGAGCCGCTATAATCAACAGAGAGCCGCTTCCACTCAAAGTTTGGATAAGCTCTTTGAGAGCTTTCTGTAATGAATGCCCCTTGCTCAGTTGGAATCAGACTCATAACCGTTGGCCCTGCTCCACTCATAAACGTCCCGTAAACACCTTGACGATTTAAGTAGTTTCGCAGTTCGTCATAATGTGGTATCAACGCCCCGCGATATGGCTGATGATAGCGATCTTTCTCCATCATCTTCCCAGCAAGTGCCCAGTCTCCTTTCGCTAAAGCAGCGACAAGAACATTAGCGACAGCACTTCCTTCTACTGCTTTTTTATACGAAAGTTCTGAGGGCAGAACGTCCCTTGCTTCACTTGTTTTCAGATCAAATGAAGGAATAGCAGCTAGAAAGCATACGTCTTGAAATGGAACAGTCGTCCAACTGACATCTTCTCCTTCTTGATAGGCGATGACCCCGCTCCCTGTGACAGAGGGCACTACGTTATCTGGATGCCCTTCTATCTGAGAAGCGTACGAGACCTTTTCTGTTTCAGAAAGATGCAGATCTAGTATATGATCAGCTAATTCAATACCCGCCACAATCGCCGAGGCACTACTGCCAAGCCCCCTCGCTACAGGGACCTCACTTGCAACTTCAACCCTGTGAGGAGGTAAGTGTTCATACCCTCGTTTAGTAGCGGAAAATTGAGCAGCTTGATAAATGACATTTTGAGTATCCTTAGGCATCCCTTTAACAGACTCAGAAGTCGCTTCAAAATACCATGCATCTGAAGGTTCTGCCTGTACTTCAAGATACAGATTTAAAGCAACGCCAATGGAGTCAAAGCCTGGTCCTAGGTTGGCACAACTGGCTGGTACACGAATGCGTATCATGAGACCACTCCGTTTTGGATGGCATCTGTTACTTTTTCAAGATCGTTAGGAAGAACGGTTGGCTGGATGGTACTTTTCTCGATTGCGGTTGTCGGATCCTTCAATCCATTTCCGGTTAACACGCATACGACTTGTGAACCTTTTGAAACGTTCCCTTGTTTAAGAGATTTAAATACTCCAGCGATGGACGCACAGGAAGCCGGTTCAGCAAAAACCCCTTCGTTTTCAGCCAACCATTGATAAGCTTCTACGATCTCTTCATCCGTAACTTCGCCTATAGCACCATGAGATTCACTCGTTGCTTTTAAAGCATGATCCCAGCTAGCCGGATTTCCGATCCGAATAGCTGTGGCAAGGGTTTCCGGCTGATCAATGACCTTTCCCCTAACAATGGCAGCAGAGCCACTCGCTTCAAATCCTCGCATGTTCGGTAAACCTGTATGATAGGCTTTATGGTACTCCTTGAACCCTTTCCAATACGCTGTAATATTACCAGCGTTGCCGACTGGAATAAGCAGATGGTCAGGTGCCTTCCCTAACACATCGCATACTTCAAAAGCGGATGTCTTTTGTCCTTCAATACGGTACGGATTAATCGAGTTCACCAGTGTGAAGTTATCTGTTTCAGCCAGGTGCTTTACGATTTTCAAAGCTTCGTCGAAATTCCCTTCAATGGCGTACACTTCAGCCCCATACATCACGGCTTGAGCAAGTTTGCCTTGTGCAATTTTGCCATCTGGAATTACGATGATACAACGTAAGCCGGCCCGCGCTGCGTAGGCAGCCGCCGCTGCTGACGTGTTTCCTGTTGAGGCACAGATGACCGCTTCAGCCCCCTCTTCAACAGCTTTCGCCATGGCCATAACCATCCCACGATCTTTAAAAGAACCAGTAGGATTGGCGCCTTCAATCTTCACATAGGCCTCAATGCCATATTCTTTTGACAGCTTTTCAAGTGGAAGTAAAGGTGTATTCCCCTCTAGTAACGTAAGCTTTGGTGTTTCTTCTGTTATAGGTAATAGAGATTCATAATGTGATAGAAGACCTTTCCAAGCCATGGTTAATTCCCCTCTCCTTCAACTCGATACACGCTATGGATGGATCGAACCGCTTCAATTTCTTCTAATGCATGAAGGATAGCATCCATCTGGAATCGACTTGCATTGTGCGTAATTAAAATAATATCAGCAGCGTCATGCCCTTCAACTGGCATTTGCAAAATTTTATCCAGGGAAACACCACTATTTGCGAATTCTTGTGTAATGGCGAGGAATGTGCCCGCTTCATCTTCTCCTTCTAAACGTACGAAGAATTTCGAGAAGATCTCATCCTTCGTTTTCATTTGTTTATCATAGTGAGGAGAAACAGATGACTCACCTGTTACACCAAGGCGAACGTTTTTCACAACATCCATTAAGTCAGACACAACAGCTGTTGCAGTTGGGAGTTTACCAGCACCAGGACCATAGAACATCGTCTCTCCAACTGCGTCCCCGTACACGTATACTGCATTATATTCATCTTTAATACCTGCAAGAGGATGGGCATTCGGAACAAGTGTTGGCTGCACACTCATTTCTACTTTTCCATTCTCACGGCTTGCAATGCCTAATAGCTTCATTGTATAGCCAAGTTGAGCTGCGTAAGAAAGGTCTTCAGAAGAAATGCCACGAATTCCGCTTACTTCAACGTCATCTAGAACGGTTTGCATTTTAAATGCCAGCGTTGAAAGTAGACTGATCTTACGCGCAGCATCTAACCCGTCTACATCTGAAGTCGGGTCTGCTTCTGCGAATCCAAGATCCTGTGCTTCTTTCAATACGTCCTCGAACGTGCGCTTCTCATCAACCATCTTTGTTAAGATATAGTTCGTTGTGCCGTTCACAATCCCCATCATCTTATTAACACGGTCTGAAGCTAGCCCGTTTGTAAGAGATCCAATAATCGGAATCCCACCTGCCACACTTGCTTCATAGCGAATATCACAATGTTTCTCCTTGGCAAGTTCCATTAACTTGCCACCGTGTACAGCCATCATATCTTTATTCGCTGTAACAACATGTTTACCGTTCTGGACAGCTCGCTCAAGAACGTGATACGTATCTTCTATACCACCCATAACCTCTACAATGATGTCGATGTCAGGGTCATTTACAAGTTCATCTACTTGATCGGTTAATAAAGAAGGATCAACCGATGCCCCACGTGGTTTGCTAAGATTGTTTACAAGAATGCGCTTTACATCAATCGAGCATCCCACCTGGTGTACAATGTCTTCCTGGTGGTTCTGTAAAATCTCTACAACACCTGTTCCTACTGTTCCTAGTCCACATAATCCTACGTTTAATTTCTTATCTTGCATCGCTTTCCCCTCCTTATTGTCTATACAAAACGTACATATGTACTTCTATTAAAGACATTATAAAGAGGCTCCCTACTAAACACAACCGTTATCGGAAAATTCATAATTAACTAAGAATGCACCTCTCACCTAACAAGCCTCGAAAAACGAACACCCTCAACATGTTAACCGCTTACATAAAACCAAAATAAAAAAATGAAAAAAAGTATCTTGAATCGCTTTTACGCATTAGAGAGGTAATGGGTGTCTGACACCCGTTATCTCTCTAATGCGTAAAAGCTTGTTTGACATTATGTACTGCTTTCGTTTTTGTGTGTCTCGTCTCGACACTTTTGCTGTGCGTCCTGGCGCTTTCGCTACTTGTCTCGACACTTCTGCCACGCGTTCCGACACTTACGGCGCTCGTCCCGACACTCTTACTGCGCGTCTCGACACTTACGGCGCTCGTTCCGACACTCTTGCCACGCTTCCCGTCACTTACGGCGCTCGTCTCGACGCTCTCACCACGCGTCCCGTCACTCCCGGCGCGCGTCCCGTCACTCTCACCGCCATACATTGCACTAAAACCAAAAAAGCTTCGGTCCGTAACGGACCGAAGCTTTTTTGGTTTGATTAGCACAGTTCACAGAATTCGAGGTCAAAGCGAAGTTCTTCAACGTACTCAGAAGATCCTGTAACAACGAGTTGGTCACCGGTCTTCAGTTCTGTATCTCCGTGCGGAATGATGGATTCATTATTGCGGAATATGCGGACCATGATGACATCTCCTGTGAACGGGAAGTTTCGGATGTACATGCCGTCATATTCATTGTTATTCATCTCAATCTGATACAAGTAACTCTCTTGATTGGTTAAGATGTCCACAACGTTTGGTGCGGTAATAAGTGCTTTTAACAATGCTTTCGATGATAAGAATACAGAGAATACTTCGACTCCATTTTCACGAAGCTTCTGATCAAGTTCGGGGGATTCAGCTCGTGCGATGACACGTTCAACGCCTTGTTCTTTTGCATAAAGGGCAATCTCTGTGTTCAGTTGTTCATCACCTATTGATGCAACAAGAAGATCCACATTGAATACCCCTTGACCCTCCAACAATGCTGCGTCGTATTCTTCTACTTCATTAATATCAAAGCAAGAACGGCTTACTTTTTCATCGATTTTATCGACTTTTGTATGATACAGATGCGTTTTGTAAAGCTTAGGATCAAGCTCACGCACAACCGGTAATGTCATTCGATTCGAACCGATGAAAGCCACTTGCTGAACATGCTCTGTTTCCTCTTCATGAGAATAAAGCTTCTTAAAGATAACAGGGGCTACTAGACAAGATACAACAGAGACAAGAATGAGCGCTCCTTCCATTCTCGTACTGATGAGTCCCATCTTCTCTCCGATGGTAGCAGCAGCAATGACAAGTGAAAGTTTCGCAGTCAGAATGGATCCAGTCGCAAAGACTTCTTTCCACGAATACCACTTTCTTAGGATAAGCGCTGGAATCATTTTAGCAATCACGAGCGCCACGAACAGTAATGGCATAAGCAGTAGAATCTTAGGATCTTGGAACAGTTTCGGAATATTGATTCCTACACCGACCATCACGAAGAAGATCGGAATTAAGAAGCCATAGCCGAAACTATCAAGCCGCTTGACCATTTCCTGATTAGGAGATAATAAAGCGACAACAACACCCGCTAAGAATGCACCAAGAATATTCTCAGCACCTACTGTTTCTGAAATTCCGACCAAAATGAGAATGATCGTGAACACGGCGCGGGTATCAATTTGGATGGTACCTTTCGACATCGTCTCCACAAAGGAGCGATTTTGAAAGTATTTTCCGACAAAGTAAATGGCTACACCGGCTCCGAACAGAATGAGAAGAAGCCACATACTGGAGCTTTCCTCTCCTCCATAAATCGATACGAATACAGCGAGCAAAATCATTGTCGTTAAGTCAGCAATTACCGTTACGAGTAACACAATTTGACCAATGTTGCTCCGTAGCATTTGCGAATCTTTTAGCGTTGGTACAACGACTCCCAATGAGATCGTTGAGATAATCAATGTCATTAGAAAGACATTATCGATAAAACCAGCCAGAACAAATAAATAGGATAGTCCAAGTGACAGCACAAGAATGAATAAGAACATACCAGAAGCCACGACTAATGTGTTCGGGGCTTCTCCACCGCTTGGGAGGGTTTCTTTCTTTTTCTTTCCCGCGAAGGCAGAGAAATCAATCTCAAGTCCACTAAGGAACATGAGGAAGATAAACCCTAAAGTGGACAAGGTTTCAAGCCACATGCCTTCATTTACTAAGTCAAAGCCACTCTGACCAATGATCAGTCCAACGATAATTTCCGCCACCACAACAGGGATGGTCTTTAAACGAAAACGATGAAGGATGATGGGCGTCAAGAATGCTGCGATGACAACAATCACAAGTGATGTAACAGATGCAGAACCGTGTTCCATTCACTTAGCCCTCCTTTACTTCTAGGAAATCAATAAGTGCAAACGTAAAAACGTCGTTGCCATACCGAAATAGATTAAGATTGAAATAATATCGTTAATGGTCGTAATAAATGGACCTGAAGCTACAGCTGGGTCTACATTTAATTTGTGCATGAGTAAAGGAACTAATGCACCCGCAAGTGTCGCGACAATAAGCGTCGACATAATGGAAATTCCAACGAGTAATCCGAGGTAAAAATCACCTTGCCAGAAATACACAATGAACGTAACCAGTACACCGCATGTAAGACCGGTAATCACACCTGTTCCAGCTTCTCGGAAGACAAGCTTAATAATCCCCTCTTTCTCATGTTCCCCCGTTGCAAGACCTCGTACAGCAACCGCCAACGCTTGCGTTCCTGTATTACCAGCCATACCAGCAATAAGCGGAATAAAGACAGCAAGTATGGCGACTTGATTTAATGTTTCTTCAAATCGACCAATCAAGCTCGCGGTCATCATCCCTAAGAATAGTAGGATTACAAGCCAGGGCAACCTTTTCTTAGCCGCTTGTAATGCATTCTCATCCGGACGATCCAAATCAGATACACCAGCAAGCTTTGAATAGTCATCACTCGCCTCTTCTTCCATAACGTCCATGATGTCATCGACTGTGATAATACCTAGCATGTGATTCTGAAAATCAACAACAGGAAGCGCCAGAAAGTCATAGTCACGCATTAATTGAGCTACGTCTTCCTGATCTTCGCCAACTTGCACCGAAACAACTCGGTCACTCATCACTTCAGAAATATACCAATCTTCTTCTGCTATAATAAGATCTCTTAAGGATATAACACCAACTAAATGCTTGTCCTCATCAATAACGAACACATAGTAGATCGTCTCAGCATCAGGTGCTTCACTTTTTAAATGAAGCATGGCTTCCCGTACGGTTTGATTCGCGCGGACCACAACGAATTCTGTGGTCATAATACTACCAGCCGTTTTCTCTTCATAGTACAGAAGTTCTTTGATATCAGAAGCCGATTCCTTATCCATTATGGTCAGGAAGCTAGCCACTTGGTTTTTATCAAGCTCATTTAAAATGTCAGCAGCATCATCCGTTGAAATCTCAGCCAAGATTTGCGCGGCGAATCGTGGGTCCATCTCTGTGAAGTACTCTTCTATATCATCCACGTCAATATGCTCCATGACTTCAGCAATCTCTTCAGGTGATAAATACGTATAGATCTGCATACGCACATCTTGCGTTTGCTCTTCGAAGATCTTCGCCTGGTCATAAGGGTGAATTTCAAGGAATTCAGCTCGGAATTGGTCAATTTGGTCATTAAATAATGCATCTTGAATGTTGTCCCATAATTCGCGTCGTTCATGGTCTTCAAGATATTCCATGGATAAACCCTCCTTTTCGCCGTTTAACCAGAAGTGGTTCAAATAGTCTCTATATATACAGTCTTTTCCACGGTACCTAGTCATTTGACCGTTTTATCGTAAGGTCCACATCTTTTTTTGTCAATGTTCCATTAGTATCCCTCTAAAGACACAAAATGAATCCGATGGAAGAAGTTCTTAAAAAACAGCTCAGAATAGTGTAAACTTTCATATGGGAACATATATTAATTCGGAATCTATGGAAAGAAGAAAGGGATCCTTCATGAACAACAATCAAGGTCTTAAAATAGACTTTACACTCATCATGATTTTAGTCGCGATCGCTGCTGTAAGTTGTTTCACGCTTTACACCATTCAGCCGACGCTTCCTTCTAAGTATGACTACACCAATTTCTTTACGAAACAACTGCAATGGTACGCACTAGGAACCATTGTTATTGGAGTAGTGATGTTATTTGATTATGACCGTTTCCGACAGCTTGCATGGGTTTTCTATGGTATTGGCATTATGATGCTACTAATGCTTGAATTCAACGTCCCTTCTAGCCTTGTTCACGAAAATAACGGGGCACGCAGTTGGTTTAAAATTGCAGGGAACACGATTCAACCTGGTGAATTCATGAAAGTGTTTCTCATCATTTTACAAAGTCATCTTATTGTTCGACACAATGAAAAACGCCCAACTGAACGAAGCCTGAAGTATGACCTATGGCTTCTTGTCAAACTCGTCGGAGTGGCTCTACCTCCGATGGCTCTCATTGCTAAACAACCTGACTTAGGAACGTTCCTTGTATTAGCTGCTATTACAGCTGCACTCATTCTTGTATCAGGAATTCGGTGGAGAATTTTATTAAGTATCATCGGCATCATTAGTATGGTTACCCTTGTCCTTATAGGATTGTTTCAATTCTTCCCTGTGGCGATGGAAAAATTACTCGTTGAATCTGACTTTGGACACGTAACGGGACGCTTTTATGGTTGGCTTCAGCCTGAAGAATACGAGGATTATGGTTATCAACTTGTCCGTGCTATGATGGCCATTGGCTCCGGACAATTGATGGGTAAAGGGATCAACGAAATGCAGGTTTATATCCCAGAGCGCCACACGGATATGATTTTTACAGCCATTGCCGAACAGTTCGGATTCATTGGTTCAAGCGTCGTGGTCACGCTTTTCTTCCTATTAATTTACCGCATGATTACAACAGCACTTGAGAGCAATGAACCGTTCGGAAGCTATTTAACCGTTGGATTAATTGGAATGTTTACGTTCCAAATCTTCCAAAACATCGGCATGTCGATTCAGCTTCTTCCAATCACAGGCTTGCCACTTCCGTTCATTAGCTACGGTGGTAGTTCTTTAATCACTTACATGCTCGCCATCGGGCTTGTGCTTAACATTCGCTCCCGAACGAGAACCTATATGTTTGATTCGTAAAAAAGGTGGAAACGCTAAACAAGCGTTCCCACCTTTTTTCGTTCTGGTGAAGTTTAATGTAGGTAGTGTTTATAATATGGGTAGCTAAGTGAAGGGGGAATAGTTAATCCGGGGACGTCCGTTGCCAAGAAAGTGCTTGGGATGGAGGGGGGACAACTCGCTTTCCTGCGGGGAGCTGGGGAGCCTCCTCGTTCGCTTTCGCTCTCTGTGGGGTCTCCCCTAGGCTCCTTTTCCCGCGGGAGGCTCGACAGCTCGCCCGCGGAAAGCGAGTAATTTCCAGGACCACCTTACTCTCAATTTCAATCAACGGAAACGTTCCTCTAGCTAACATTCCACTCTAGGAGGTTTACTACATGAAAAAGATCGATTGTATTGGAGATGTGCACGGTTGTTATGATGAACTCATCGAACTGTTTGAGAAACTAGGATATAGCACCACAGATGGTATACCTCGCCATCCTGAGGGTCGTATTCCTGTATTTGTAGGAGATCTAACAGACAGAGGGCAGGCTTCTCTTGATGTGATTCGCCTTGTATATAAAATGGTTGTAGACAACAAGATGGCGAAATATGTCCCAGGAAATCACTGCAATAAATTGTACCGCTTTTTTCAAGGGAACCCAGTCAAACAGAAGCATGGTTTAGAGACAACGGTGGCGGAATATGAGGCTTTATCTGAACAAGAGCAAAAAGATATAAAGGAGCAGTTCATGATGCTTTATGAAGAAGCGCCATTGTACCTTGAGGAGCCTGAAGCTAATGCAGTCGTTGCTCATGCTGGGATCCGTGAAGATATGATTGGGAAGTCGTTTAAGAATAAGAAAGTTCATACCTTTGTTTTATATGGTGATGTAACGGGTGAGTTCGATGAGTTAGGGCGGCCCGTGAGACGTGACTGGGCGTATGATTACGAGGGAGATCGGTGGATTGTTTATGGCCATACACCTGTTCTGGAACCTCGTTTCAAACATAAAACCGTTAATATTGATACAGGGTGTATTTTTGGCGGAGCTTTAACGTGCTTTCGTTTACCAGAAGAAAAAATCATCAGCGTTCCTTCTAAACAACCCGAAGTACCTGAGAAATTCCGATCATTTGATGATTAAAAAAGAGGTTGAGGCCAATCGTGCACTCAACCTCTCATATTATTTCTCTATCATGTAATCAGGTTTTCCATATCTTCAGGTAAAGGAGCCTCCACATAAATCTCATGTCCACTAATCGGATGAGGAAATCGAATCGAGCTGCAATGTAACGCCTGTCTATTGATACCTTTTATTATTCCACCATATAAAGAATCACCACGTAAGCTATGCCCTATATAGTTAAAGTGAACTCTAATCTGATGTGTCCTGCCCGTTTCTAAGCGTATGTGAACGAGACTTGTTTCGCGCGTTTCTTTTACCACCACATAATGAGTAACCGCAGCCTTCCCTCTAGGGTCAACACACCGTTCAATAATTGAACCAGGTGCTCGGTCAATGGGAGCATGGATGGTTCCCTCATTCTCCTCCAAATGACCTTCTACCACGGCTTGATACGTCTGGTGGATCTCCCCCTCTTCTTGCTTCCTAGCTAACAGGGAGTGAACAAATCGATTCTTAGCCACAAGAACAACTCCTGAAGTGTCAGCATCAAGGCGTGTTACGACGTGTAAGGTAAAAGGAATATTATGTTGATCATAATACGCCATGAGCCTGTTCCCCAGTGTATCATCTAAATGATGTACAGAAGGGATCGTTGCTAGAAATGGGGGCTTATTGAGAATAATGACTTCATCATCTTCATAAAGAACAGAAATGGGTTTATGGACCGATGCTAAGTGCGGCCCACGCTCTTCAGCAGGGAAGTGAACAAGTAACTCGTCCCCTGCTCTCACCTTAGCCCTTACCGTAACAGGGGAACCGTTGATCAGGATTCCTTGATCGTACTTAATGACCTTTACCATACGACGTGAAAAAGCTCGTACGTGATATAAATAATCTCGTACGAGCATTCCGTCGTGCTTCGGGTCGATTTTGAATTTCATTTCAAAACACCTCTATTTCTATCGTTCGTCTGCTATGAAGGAATCATGGACACGCTTCCAGAATGGGAACGGACGGAAACGAGCGAAACGCACTTTCTCTTTCGCTACACGGCACTGTATGGACTTCACGTCTGAATACTTCCGCGTAATATGATCAAGCGTAATCATAAAACTCTTGTCATTCTGCGGCTTAAGCATGGCTGTATGATGCTTTGGCAAGATCAGCGGAGAACCTACTGTACGGAATACGCGATTATTAATCGACGCCATCTCGGCAATTTGAATCGCTTCAAGAGAAGGATGAATAATCGCTCCCCCAAGTGCTTTGTTGTAAGCTGTACTTCCAGATGGCGTTGAGATACACAACCCATCGCCTCGGAAAGTTTCAAAGTGCTCTCCTTTTATTTCTACATCAAGCACCACAGAGCCTTCAGCTGTCTTAACTGAACATTCATTTAACGCAAGGTACTTATCTTCTGGCTCGTCGCCTTTTGGACGAATGATAATCTCTAGTAAAGGATACTCCACAACTTGAAAAGGTGTCCTTGCAATCTCAATGATTAACTTCTCTAACTCTTTTGGCATCCAGTCTGCATAAAATCCTAAGTGACCTGTATGAACCCCGATAAAGGCTGTCTCTTCAAGACGATGTATATATGTATGGAATGCTTCAAGTAAAGTACCGTCTCCCCCGATTGATATAACAAGATCTGGCTCATCATGGTCCAATTCCAGGTTAAATTCCGTTAAGTAATTTTTCATCTTGGACAGGAATTCATCTGACGCACTGTCCCCTTTTGACAAAATCGCAAATTTCACTTGAGTTCTCCCCCTTTAAAATTAGGAATCAATCATCATCTGTACCCTTTTGATCATGCTTCTGACGGAAGATCGCTTGTGCTTCTTGAATCTCGCTTTTTATTTTTGACATTTCTTCATCTAAACGAAATGCTGCCTCAGAAGCGTTTTTTAAACGGCTCTTCACTTCAGCCGGGATTTGGCCGCTATATTTATAGTTTAATGAATGTTCATTTGTCGCCCAAAAGTTCATAGCCAGCGTACGAATTTGAATCTCTGCAAGCAGTTTCTTCTCTCCCTCAATGGTTTCAACAGGGTATTCAATAATAATATGGTAGGATCTGTAGCCACTCTCTTTTTTCTTCGTAATATAGTCTTTTTCCTCTAAAATATCAAAGTCATTGCGCATTCGAATCATGTTCACGACTGTGTAAATGTCATCTACAAACTGACAAACGACCCGAATGCCTGCTATATCTTGAATTTCATCTTCAAGATTGGAGTATGGTATATCCTTTTTTCTTGCTTTATCAAGGATACTTGTTATAGGTTTTACCCTACCTGTGACGAACTCAATCGGGGAATGCATGGCACCATATTCATACTGTGCTCTCATCCCCTTTAATTTCACCTTCAGCTCATCTACTGCTTGCCTGTACGGAGCTAAAAACGTTTCCCAATTCAATTCTTGCACCACCTTTTATCCAATCATCGTCTATGTAAATGGGTCACGATATTGGCTTGTGATCTATTGTATCATAAATGATTTCATGATTAATATTTGCAATCTTTATCCCATTCATCAATAATAGAAATGGCAAATAAGCCGCATTAATGGAGGAATTTGTATGTCACAAGAAATCGAAATTGAATTTAAGAATTTGCTTACAGAAGAGGAATATGAAGCACTCGTTACCGCTTTAGCCTTTTCCACTGAAGATCGCTTTACCCAGACGAACTATTACTTTGAAACCGATCAGTTTGATCTTAGAGAAAAGCTTGCCGCCCTTCGCATTCGTAAAAAAGGCGATACCTGGACAGCAACATTAAAAGAACCACATGTTGACGGTCTTCTCGAAACGCATGATACGCTGACAGAAGAGGAAGCTTATAAGTGGATGAATGAACAGCCGACATCCGCTCCTAATATAGAAGGTCAGTTAGCATCACTTGGTATCCCGTTCAATAACTTAAGCTTCAAGGGTGCATTAACGACTGAACGCATGGAGAAAGAGTACAACGATACACTAGTCGTTCTTGATCGGAGCCACTTCAATAACGTTACTGATTACGAATTAGAGCTTGAGGCAAATGAAGCCAAACACGGACAAGCTACTTTTGAACAACTATTACAAGAGCACAACATCCCATCACGAGAGACTCCTAATAAAATTCAACGTTTTTTCCAATCTCTACTATAAACAGATTTGTTGAAGTTTTGAACATCCCGTTGCTACAATAAAACCAAACAAATAGGCGGTTCCCCTTATATAAGGGGACGGATCGCCTTCGTTATGAAAGTGGCGAATTCTGCCGCTAAAATAAAAGTAAATGAGGCATTCTTATGAATGATAATCCTGGTACGCTTTATGAAGCAATTGGTGGCCCTTCTGCTATTACAAAACTTGTAGAAGCCTTTTACAGTAGAGTTGCCAAACACCCAGATTTACAACCCATTTTTCCTGATGATTTCACAGAAACAATCCGTAAACAGGAACAATTTTTATCCCAGTTTCTCGGTGGACCTGCATACTATACGGAAGAACACGGGCACCCTATGTTAAGAGCCCGCCACCTACCTTTTGAAATTACACCAACACGAAAGAATGCGTGGTTGTATTGTATGGATGGTGCGCTAGAAGAAGCTGAGATCGAAGAACCTTATAGAAGTGCCATCTTTGAACGCTTAACACACACAGCAAATCATATGATGAACACACCAGAAACAAGGAAAGGAGAATCGACGTGAGTTTTAAGGCAACTGGGGAACACAACAACACGAACCAAACTCCACAATCCCAGTATGGTTTTGTCGACCTTTTAAAGAAGCCGGTTGAGATCTATGTTTTTATCGATCCACTATGCCCTCAATGCTGGTCTTTAGAGCCATTTCTGAAAAAACTTACGCTTGAATACGGGAGATACTTTACCATTCGACCTATTATTAGTGGTAAGCTAACTTCTCTTAATGCAGAAGCCTTTCAAAAACCTGAAGACCTAGCGAAAGTATGGGAAAAGGTCGCTTCTAGAACCGGGATGAGCTGCGACGGTGATTTATGGTTCGAAAACCCTGTCTCCTCTCCTTGGATGGCCGCTTTATCAATCAAAGCCGCAGAGCTCCAAGGCAAGAAAGCAGGCATGCGTTTCTTACGAAAAATACAAGAAAACTTGTTCTTAAATAAACAAAACATCTCAAAAGAAGAGGTCCTGCTTCGCTGTGCTGAAGAAAGCAACCTTGACGTTGAAGAGTTCAAGCAAGACCTTCATTCTGATTCTGCCAAGCGCGCACTTCAATGTGATCTCAAACTAACGCGTGAGATGGAAGTTGAGGAAATTCCAGCCATTGTCCTCTTCAATCAGGAAGAGGAAGACGAAGGCATCAAAATTACAGGTCTATATCCTTACAACGTGTACGTGAATGTACTCCAAGAAATGATGCAAAAAGAACCTCCTGCCGCCACAAAACCGGCTCTTGAAGAATTCTTAAAGCATTATCGCTTCGTAGGTACACACGAGATATCCGTCGTTTTCGACTGGAGCGAGTCGAAAACCGAGTGCGAGATGAAAAAGCTTCAACTCAAACAAAAAGTAGAAAAACATCCCGTAAAATACGGTACGTTTTGGCGTTATGTAAAATAATCACGAAAACCTTCTTTCTAATGATAGAAAGAAGGTTTTTTGTGTTCTATTTGTTTTTAATCAACTATCTATTTATATTAAAATATTTAACTAAGATAAAATTCAACACCAAATCCACCATTTTCTTTCCGTACAAAAAAATAAGCCAGGCGGGGTAGGCCTGGCTCGATCTATGTCTTTATCTTTAAGACAAAGGGGGATGGGAGAAAGTTTCACGGTCAAACAAAGGGGTTATTGTTTGAATGTGATCCTTTTCACATATAAATATATCAAGTATCCCTCTCGATATCAATATTTTTTTATCACCTTCACAAAAACGTCACATCTATCACCTATTGCTTGGAAAGTATGGGACATTCCTTACATAGACTAGAATAATACGTCACCGGAGGTGCACTCATGAACTTATTCCCTTTATTTTGGATTATCGTTACTCTACTTGCTTTTGGGTTCAATTTATTAGGCCTTATGCGCCTCGTTCCTATACTCATTTCCATGCCCTTGTTGTTTATAGCGATCTACTTCACCATCTTCAGCTTCACCCACCGCCGGTCTTTTAGAGGTTTTAAATAGTTTTTAGGGATTAACTATTTCCGTTAACTTGTTTTGAGTGTAAGGTGGGCCGGGAAACAACTCGCTTTCCTGTGGGGAGCTGGTGAGCCTCCTCAGAGAGCGATAGCGAACGAGGAGGCTTCCCAGCTCTCCCGCAGGAAAGCGAGTGGTCCTCCAGCCAGCCCAAACGCCTAATACAGTAACGGACCCCCTCCCTTTCTAATCTCCTTTGGAGATATGCTACCCTTATTAAGAAGTCTTCTGTGGACCAATAAGAATTATACATAACAAAAGGCGACTCCTTTGGGGAGTCGCCTTTGTTTTTTATTTTTGCTTGATTAGTTTTTCGAACTCGTCAAGTTTTTCTTCGAAGACGTCTAGTGCTGCTTCGATTGGTTCTTTTGACGTCATGTCAACGCCTGCTTGTTTTAGGACTTCAATTGGGAAGTCGCTGCTTCCGGCTTTTAGGAAGCCTTTGAAACGCTCAACAGCTGGTTCGCCTTCTTTTTGGATCTGAGAGGCTAGGGCTGTGGCTGCTGAGTAGCCTGTGGCATATTGATAGACGTAGTAGTTGTAGTAGAAGTGTGGGATACGGGCCCATTCTAATCCGATTTCATCGTCTACGACTACATTCTTGCCGAAGTACTTTTCATTTAGGTCATGATACAGTTCTGTTAAACGATCAGCCGTTAGGGACTCACCGTTCTGGGCACGTTCATGAATGTCATGTTCAAACTCAGCAAATTGAGTTTGTCTGAAGACTGTACCACGGAATCCTTCTAGGAAGTGATTCAGTAAATATAGTTTATGCTTCTCATCATTTGTGTTTTGTAGTAGATAATCATTTAACAACGCTTCATTTGCTGTTGAAGCGACTTCAGCTACGAAAATGGAATAGTTTCCATATCGAAACGGCTGAGTACTTGTTGTGTAGTAACTATGCATAGAGTGCCCTAACTCGTGAGCAAGTGTAAACAGGTTATTTAAATTGTTTTGCCAGTTCATGAGGATGTATGGGTTTGTTCCATAGGTTCCGGAAGAATAAGCACCACTACGCTTCCCTTTGTTTTCATCCACATCAATCCAGCGATTTTTGTAGCCTTCTTGAATGATATTGGTATACTCTTCACCGAGAGGAGCTAGTCCTTTTAATACCGTTTCTTTCGCTTCCTCATAAGGGATATCCATATCCACATCCTGGACAAGATCAGCATATAGGTCATACATATGAACATCTTCTAAATCTAATATCTCTTTACGTAGCTCCACATAGCGATGCAAAGCTGGTAAACGATCGTTAACAGCTTCCACTAGGTTATCATACACCTTTTCAGGGATATTGTTAGAATCTAATGCAGCCTGTCGTGCAGAATCATAGTTGCGAACTTTAGCACTAAAATTGTGCTTTTTCACAACACCACTTAATGTTGAGGAGAACGTATTCTTGAAATTGCCATACGTATCGTACATAGCTTCAAATGCCTGTTTACGTACGGAACGATCTTTAGACTTCAAGAAACGAAGATAGCGACCTTGAGTAAGATCTACTTCATTCCCTTCCTCGTCTGTAAGAGTTGGGAATGTAAGGTCAGCATTGTTAAGCATTCCAAATGTTTGTTGAGGGTTAGACATTACCTCAGAAGCTTGTGCAAGCAACTCTTCTTCTTTCTCAGAGAGAGTGTGTGGGCGAGAGCGAGTAATTTCATTTAACGCGTGCTCATACAGCTTCAGTTCCTCTTTTTCATTAAGGTATTTCTCTACAGTCCCCTCTTCCATTGCAAGGATCTCAGGATCAATATAACTCATCGCGCTACCTACTTGCGTAAGCAGACTCTCTGCACGGGTATTCATATCTTGGTAATGTGAGTTCGTCGTGTCTTGATCATAACGCATATGCGCATATGTAAATAATTTCCCTACACGATTCGCCACTTCATCCTGTAACTTTAATAAGTTATATAATGTGTCCGCAGATTCATGTAATTTTCCTTTATATTCTTTAATTTGTGGCGTTAATTGCTTAACAGCTTCAAATTCTTCATTCCATGCTTCATCTGTTGAGAAGATATCTTCGAGTTTCCAGGTCCGTTCTTCTGGTATTTCATCTCGTTTTGGTAGTTCTTTAGCCAATGGTATTCCTCCTTCAATTCTTCGTCTATCTTACATTTCTTTTTCGCGTCTCGAAAAACCTTTAAATATTCAGAAAAATTATTGTTTTTCCTACTAACCATTATACCCGAAACCTTTTTGATCATGCCAAGATGTTGCGTAGAGTATCCACATCCACAGTATATGGATTGCCCGAAGCTAAGAGAATGTTTCCGTTTATTTTAGTCTAGTGTAAGGAGGTCCTGGAAACCACTCGCTTTCCTGTGGGGAGCTGGTGAGCCTCCTCAGCCGGCACGCCGGCCTCCGGGGTCTCACCTAGATTAGAAAGTGCAGGCGTGGTGTCCAGGACCGTACGGACAAGACAGCTTTTTGGAAAAGGCGATAAGCCTTTGTAAAAAAGATGACTTGTCACGCTAGGTCCTCCACGCCGGAACTAGACTGGCTCTTCTGCCCACGGGAGTCTCGCAGTTTCCAGGACCTCCTTTTCCATATTGGGACGAACGGAAACTGACGCATGTAGTTTTTAAAGATACAATACGCTTAAACAATGGAAGGGCTGTGAATAAAAAAGAGAAGGACAAAATAAGTTTTGGTTTCATCCTTCTAATGGCCTTGAACTGTTGATAATCCGTTTATAGTAGTGATCGATTTAAGAGTTCTTTTAAAACCCACTCGTCTTGTTGCATTGCTTCATGTGCATTCTTGGGAATTGAAAGGTTTACTAGCTTCACATATTGTCCTGTCTTTAGTTTTTTCACGTAACCTATTTCGCATAATACGTCTAGGTAGTGTTGGATTGGGTTTGGTTCGTTTCTAAATAAAGGGGCTTTTAGATCTGGGGGGTGGTTGAAAGGGTAAACAGGTAAGGAGAAGGGTTCGCCTATGGCTTGAGGCTCGATCTCGTCGATTATAATTTTCGCTTGCCACTGATAGGATGGGAGGTCGTATAAGAAGGCAAAGGGTACAGGTAGGTGGATAAGAGAGGGTAAAGTGCTTGGGTGTAAGCGTCTGAGATAAAGCCATTGCCTCCAAGGAAAGTCTGTGCTGCTTTTCATCTTTCCTGGCACTTGCTTTCTGAGCTTTTTCTTTTCTTTTAACCAAGATTGATAAACATACGAGGGCGAAACAGATTTAGGAGAAGATAAGATAGAAGCTAATGTACAAGTAGTATTAGTGAAGAAAGAGAGCTTTCCAATCGTTTTTCGGTTGCTCAGCAGTGTAGGGTGTGAGAAACGTGCAAACTGTTTTGTAGTGGAGCAATAAAACAATAGCATAGGATGCGGGGATGTCTTAAATTGTTGGAAGAAGAGTTTTTCAAATGAGGTTAGCGAGAGCATATTGGTGTGTAACCGTTTAAGTCGATTCCCACCTAAAATCCAGAGCGGGAGGATGCCTTCGGATTTATAACCTTCTGTACGCAATTTGATCATTTCCGGGGAAATACGACAACATTGATACTCAATTGCGACACGTTTCTTCCCAATCGTTAACAAAAGATCAGGCCGCTGTTGTATAGAGGGGAGATAAGACTCAAGCTCTACATGATAACCCTGCAAGCGAAGCCACTCATATAATTGCCACTTCCCCGCTTCATGATAAGCCCCCTCTCCTACATCATAAACACTACATTCCGATCGAGGTTTGTGTGCATAATGGGGAATCATTTTAGCACCAGCCTTCAGAATCACTTCTTCAGAACAAGCTGGGCAATAAAATGGCTGACGCCTTAATTCATGAATCTCCTCCTTTGTATATTTTGCTAACACATGTGATACACCACTTTTCGTAATGGCACTTAACATAAATCACCTCCAGGTTATTCTATTCTTCATTTATTCTCAGAATCCTTCTAAAAAGCTGGATACTCCAAAGTGATGGGTATCGGTTGGCTTTAATTGAGACTAAGGCGGTTGGGGAAATCACTCTTGACCTGACGCTAATTAGGTGGACGGACCAGCTTATTATAGTTGCTCTTAAGCTCCCTGCCTCATAAATATGGCTCGTTTCCGTCTCTCCCCATTCGGCAAAGGTGGGCCTGGAAATTGCGAGACTCCTGCGGGAGAAAGAGGTCGACGAGACCCCGCAGGGTGGGTTTCCCGAGGAGGCTGTTAAAAGATAGAGGAAGTTCGACTAAGACCGTCACATCCTGTGACAACGTCGAACGACCCCACGTCGTGCGGGGCCGCGGAAAGCGAGTGATTTCCAGGCCCACCTTACGCTCCATTATAGCTGACGGAAACCTCTCCGCAGTATAAAGAAACCCTGATCCTCAATGAGAATCAGGGTTATAACGGTTATAGGAGTGGCGACAGGAGGCGTGCGGTGGATTCCATAAAGCGTTTAGCTAAGGCGCGCTTACGGAATTCCTCTAGGATAATTTGATTTGATGATTGAATATCAAGCTCATAATCGTCTACCAAGGTTTTCGTACTCTTTGTGCGATACAAGAACGCATTTACCTCAAAATTCAAATGGAAACTTCTCATATCCATGTTTGATGTACCAATTGAAGCAAGCTCCTGGTCAATGATCATAATCTTACTATGCATGAATCCTTTATGGTACTCGTATATATTTACACCAGCTTCAAGAAGTTCAGGAAAATAAGAGCGGGAGGCGTGGAAGACAATGCGCTTGTCTGGACGGCTGGGCATTAGAATTTTTACATCTATACCACTTAGCGCAGCTGCTTTTAGTGCTGTGAGAATATCTTCATCCGGTATAAAATAGGGTGAGGCGATCCAGATGGAATGCTTAGCCGAGACGATCATCGAAAAGAATACGTGCTTAATCACTTCCCACTCATTATCTGGTCCACTGGCGAGCATTTGCACGCCGCCTAAATTATCACGCTCCACCAGTTGCGGCGATAAATACTCATTCGTAAGAAGCGCTTCATCTGTCATGTAGTACCAATCTTGCAGGAAGATCAACTGCAAACTTCGTACTGATTCCCCTTGAACGAATAAGTGGGTATCGCGCCAGAAGCCGTAGTATTCATGACGACCTAAATATTCATCACCAATATTTAAACCACCAACAAAAGCGGTGTTGCCGTCTACCACGATAATCTTGCGATGATTACGGAAATTAATCTTATTGTTTAAAAAGGGTAATTTAACAGGAAGAAATGGCTTCATTTCAACGCCTGCTTCTTTTAACTCCTCTTTATACTGACTTGAAAGTTTCCAGCTCCCTACAGCATCGTATAAGAAACGGACTTTCACACCACTCCGAGCCTTATCCATAAGGATTTGCTTAATTTCATTCCCAATGTGATCATGCCTGACAATGTAATATTCGATGTGAATATGATGAGTAGCCTTCTTTAATTCTTTAAGAATTTCATCAAAGGTTTCATCTCCATTTGTTAATACTTTCGTTTCTGTTCTAAATGTAATCGGTGAATGCCCTAATCGTTGAGCGAGACGAACCAACAGTTTTTGGTGATCCCCCATCTGTTCAACCTGATAAGGCATAATATCAGTTTCGCCCTCAATCTTACGAAAGGCTTCCTCATCCAACGCTCCCTTTTTACGAAACATCTTTTTCTTACGATAATTTTGCCCAAAAAGGATATAAAAGAAAAAACCGAATATGGGCAAGGCTGCTAAAACGAGCAACCAGGTTAGAGTTTGTGTGGGATGACGATTTTCAAAGAAAATGAGTAAGCCAATAAAGATAGCCGAAATCGTAAACAAGATTGAAATGGCTCCAATAAGCCATCCTTGCCACAATTCTTTTGTTACATAGAATACTCCAATTAATATCCCCATAAATACGAGAACCTGAATCCGTTTGAACATAAGCTTCGATTCCTTTCTCCAACTGAAATCCCTTTTGCCCTTTTATATACGAAGGTTCTTCTTCACTTGTTTCAATTATATGTACATAAAATGAAGGTCTTCCTTATATTTTTTACTTAATAGCAAACCTTCATCCAAAAGAATGCTGTATAACGTATAAAAGAGCGGCTCCTTATAAAAGGTGCCGCTCATTGTTTACTTCGCCGGAAAGTAACTACTAATATGCTCTAGTGCATTTTCACTGAAGATCGTTTTACCGTATTCTTCTAAGCGATGAACAGTAAGTGGCGATTCATGGCCAAACTCTAGTAGTTGACTCAAAATATTTTCTTGAGATTCGTCACTTAACTGCCCATCCGCAAATTGAACGTATAGATAATAAGATCCATCAAAGTGATACAACTGATCTTCTACATATTGTTCATTCAAGAAGTAATGACTTAACTGGATGACATCTTCAAAGTCACGGAAGCCAATAACAAATGATAAATTGTCGGACTCCACTGCTTCGTCTTCGCCATCCTGGTCCCCTTCTTGATTAGCGTTTACTTCTTGATCAAGAAGTGATTCAAGCTTCTCATCGACAGGCATATCTAATGTCTTACCGTCCTCTGTTGGCAATTCAAGTTTGTGACCATCTTTTGATACTTGAGCTTTCGTTACAACAATTTCTAGCCCTTTATCCATGGCCTGTACTTGAATCCACAACGGACCGTCTATATTAAAGTCTGCTTCATCGTTTACTTCGTCCATCATTTGCCAGAAGAGCTGTTCACTTCTATCTCTATTGTACCAAATCTCTTCGCGGTCAAAACCTCGATCTTCAATATCAATGTAGGAAACATAGAACTTTACTGTGTTTTCATTAATGCGTTCGATTTCCATGGAACTCGCTCCCTTCTGTTGATTAGTTAAAGGTGGAAGGGAAAACTTCACCCTTTCAATATTGCTATTACTTTACCTTACCCTCATATGACTATTCTCAATCATTTGATGTGCTTTTGCTACGTTTAATACCATTTTATGATACTACCCTGCTAATTGAAAACAGAATTGCTCATAAAATTAAAAACAAACGAATGACCTAGACGAGATCCGTAATCATGATCTCCCATGGTTGTACATATAAGTAATAGTAGAGGGTTAGTTAATTAAACATTGTAGCTTATTTGGGCAGCTTTGTCACTAGAAGTGGGAGGTTTTTTTGTGGATTTTGAGATCATTCAATCTATTCTTATTATCGTTGGAATTGACTTGGTTCTTGGAGGGGATAACGCTATTGTCATTGCCCTTGCAAGCCGGAATTTACCTACTAGCCAGCGCAACAAAGCGATCTTACTTGGTACAGGCCTTGCTGTAGGACTAAGGATTATCATGACAGGAATAGCTGTCTTCCTGCTACAGATCCCATTCCTACAATTTGTCGGTGGTGTCCTACTTGTTTACATCGCTATGACCCTAGTCACAGAGCAGGAAGATGGCCCTGAAATTCAAGCTCACACAAGTCTTATGGCAGCTGTCAAAACCATTGTATTCGCTGATCTCGTAATGGGATTTGATAATGTGTTAGCAATAGCCGGAGCTGCCAGAGGAGAAGTATACCTAGTTGTATTTGGCTTGCTTATTTCAGTCCCCATTATTATTTGGGGAAGTAAATTGATTCTTGCCCTGATGGAAAGATTCCCTTTACTTATATACATAGGGGCAGCTGTACTTGCCTATACAGCTGCAGAAATGATATTGGGTGAAGCAACGTTACAATACTTCTACAGCGGCTTCCCACTCCTTCACTGGATTATACCTCCCCTTACCATTGCAATCGTTATGGCTACTGGGGTTTGGTACAACCTCCTGAAAGAACGTTCATCATAAAAAAATAAACCTGCATTCCTTTTTATGAGGACTGCAGGTTTTTGTTTAATTGACTAAGCGCTGAGCTTCTTGTAATTGAAATGTACGTACTTTTCTTGGAAGGAAACGACGGATTTCATCTTCATTGTATCCAACTTGGAGACGTTTCTCATCTACAATAATAGGTCTTCTAAGTAATCCGGGATGCTCTGCAATCATATCAAACAGCTCTTTCATTGGAAGCTGATCCAGATCCACATTCATTTTTTGGAAAACCTTAGAGCGAGTTGAGATAATTTCATCCGTGCCATCTTCTGTCATTCGTAAAACTTCTTTAATCTCATCAATTGTCAAAGGTTCTGAGAAAATGTTACGTTCTTGAAACGGGATTTCATGCTCCTCTAACCATGCTTTCGCTTTACGACATGATGTACAGCTTGGAGAAGTATAAAGTGTTACCATACAAGCTTCACTCCTCAATAGATTTATTACGAAAAAAGTACTTTTAATCGTTTATTAAATTAAAATTAGTTTAAATAAGTATCTAGATTAAGTATACTATAGATGTTTTAAATTGGATAGATGCTATATATAAATGTTTATTAAATTCCACAAAACTTATACAATGTCCTCTGTTATTAGGGATATTCCACCTCTTTAATAGTATTAAACGTATTAGAAGCAGAAAAGTTTCAAAAAAATTAAAGTTAGTGTATTTTTTTGGATTACGCTTTTTATACCCAAGTTAGAGGAATCTGCTTTCTAAACCAGGAGCTTGTAAAAAAGAATTCATCTTACTCATATAAAAATAAAGCAAGCAGATTCAATCATTCTCTGCTTGCTTTATTTTAAAGTTAAGCGTTTTCAGGCTTTTTTAAAGCATTTAGAATGTTGTCCATATCTCGGTCTTCATCAAGCGTTAGCACTTCATCGACAGGCTGATAAGACTTCCCATACAGCTCTTTATCTTTGTACGTGTGGATTTTTTGATACATTTCTCTCATTTTTTCGTAAATGGAAGCTTCGGATTCGTGCTCAGGGGACCAGAAGAGGATTTCCATTTCGTTTAACTCATTTGTCGCAAGGGAACGACGAGCATAACCAATGGATTTTGCGTGTTCGAATCCTTCTTTTTGATAAAAGCGGAGGCGTTTTTCGGTGTCAGTATCTTCATAATCGACCGGTTCAACCTCAAGGATGATCGGCTTACCTTTTTCTTTCAGTTTCTGAATTAATTTATGCCCAATTCCCTTCCCGCGCGTTTTCGCAGAAACCCAGACATAATCAATAAAGATGAAAGAATCAAACTCTGCATACATGAGGACATGTTCGTCACTCTCGTCCTTTTTGTAGACATCGCCTTGTTCTTTCAAAAGTCTCTCCATGTGTTCTCTAGACTTCATTTCTTCGATAGGAAAATACTTATTAAGCTTTTCATACCAATTCATTGATCTACTCCTTATTTTGTAGTCTTCTCTATTATAACGAATATTCTCCATTTTGTTAAATTTATCTTGGTCATACCCCACGATATTTGAGTACCCTTCGCTGATTATTATGAAACATCAAATTGGTAATCATGCACAAAAGGGCTGTAGAGATGTTTGTTGTTAGGAAAGGCAGCAATAATTTACATCCAATACGTTTAAATCCAAACCATATCGAAATATACACCCCATACATAAAGGCTTGTGCGAAAGCTATTCGACCCACAATCAACATAACAGAGTCAAAAAGTTAGAAGATTAGCTTTATTTTAATAGAATTTTGTGCTAACATAATGCTCAAATGATTAAATTTTCTCACAATTAAGAAAAAAGCTGTTTGAACGATGTTCGTCTACTTTTCGAATGTCGATTTTCTTTTTTTGCATCCTTTTTCACTTTAATGTACTAAGTTACAAAAACGAGAAAAAGCCCATCTATTCAAAAGATGAGCTTTTCTATTATTGAGTTTGAAGTTGTTGTTTATAGGCTTCAAATTCTTTCTTAGTACAAGAAACCCAGTGGTCAGGACTTACTTCACGCCATTCTGGTTCCTCCCCGTCCATCTCTCTTCGATGCTCTTCTACATCGTACGTAACACGCTTACGGTTACGTTCATAATCTGGATCAGGGTGAGGAATTGCAGACATTAGTGACTTCGTGTAAGGGTGGAAAGCATTTCGGTATAAATCATCACTGCTAGCTACTTCTACTAGCTTACCGAAATACATAACTCCAATTCGGTCACTGATGTATTTAACCATCGATAAGTCGTGTGCGATGAATAAATACGTCAAGTTCTTTTCCTCTTGAAGTTCTTTCAACAAGTTTACAACCTGGGCTTGAATCGAAACGTCAAGTGCAGAGATTGGCTCATCGGCGATTATGAAGTCAGGGTCTACGGCAAGGGCCCTGGCAATTCCGATACGTTGACGCTGTCCTCCAGAGAACTCGTGCGGATAACGGTTTGCGTGTTCACGGTTTAGACCAACCGTTTCAAGAAGTTCCACAACACGCTCTTTACGCTCTTTCTTATCCTTTGTTAGTCCGTGGATATCAATTCCTTCTGCAATGATATCAGATACAGTCATTCGTGGGTTCAGCGATGCGTAAGGGTCCTGGAAGATCATCTGCATTTTACGGTTGAACTTCTTCATGTCAGCTTTTGATTTCTTACCATGAACGTTCTCTCCGTCGAAGATGACTTCACCATCTGTAGCATCATAAAGGCGAATAATCGTTCTTCCCGTGGTTGACTTTCCACAACCAGATTCGCCTACAAGTCCAAATGTTTCACCGCGATAGATATGAAAGTTCAGGCCATCTACAGCTTTGACCTTATGATCTCCTCTACCGAAGTGTTGTTTTAGATTTTTTATGTCTACTAATACTTCTTGGTTATTGGCCATTAACGTTCACCAGCCTTTTCCTTAAAATGCTCAATACGCTTTTGTACCACTGCAGGCGGTTCCACTTTAGGTGCATCTTCGTGAAGAAGCCACGTTGCAGCATAGTGCGTATCACTTACTTTGAACATTGGTGGTTCCATTTCAAAGTCGACCTTCATTGCATAGCTGTTACGAGCAGCAAATGCATCACCTTTAGGAGGGTTCGTCAAATCAGGTGGAGAACCAGGAATCGCTTGAAGCTCTCCTTCTTCAGCGTCTAAGCTTGGCATAGAAGCAAGTAGTCCCCATGTATAAGGGTGTTGAGGGTTGTAGAACACTTCATCAACAGAACCTGTTTCAACAATCTTCCCACCGTACATGACGGCTACACGATCGGCTACGTTTGCCACAACTCCAAGGTCGTGTGTAATAAAGATAATCGACGTGTTCGTCTTCTTTTGAATATCTTTTAATAATTCTAAAATCTGAGCTTGAATGGTTACATCAAGAGCGGTAGTCGGTTCGTCCGCAATTAATAATTTAGGATCCGAAGCTAAAGCTACAGCAATCATAGCACGCTGTCTCATACCACCTGAGAATTCATGGGGGTATTGATCGACACGTTGTTCAGGCTTCGGGATGCCAACAAGATCAAGAAGTTCAACCGCGCGTTTTTTTGCATCGGTCTTTGCAATTTTACGGTGCTTAATCATGCTTTCCATAATCTGACGCCCGATTCTCATTGTAGGGTTAAGAGAAGTCATGGGATCTTGGAAAATCATCGCAATATCTTTTCCACGGACCTTTTCCATTTGCCTGTCAGACTTTTGCACGAGATCCGTGCCTTCAAACAAAATTTCCCCACCTTTAATTTCTCCTGGTGGCATCGGAATCAGACGCATAATCGATTGAGTCGTTACACTCTTACCAGAACCCGACTCACCTACGATTGCAAGCGTCTCACCTTTTTTTACGTGAAAGTTCACTCCGCGAACCGCCTGTACTTCTCCTGCGAACGTATTAAATGAAACTTTCAAGTCGTTTACTTCTAGGATATTTTCCATTGATTATTTTTCACTCCTTCTACTTACGAAGTCGCGGATCTAGCGCATCACGCAAACCGTCTCCAATAACGTTAAATGCAAAAATGGTCAAACTGATAAATAAGGCTGGGAAGAATAGACGCCATGGATAATATTGAAGCGCTGCTACACCTTCACTCGCCATCGTTCCCCAACTTGCTAGCGGCTGAGGCACACCAAGACCAAGGTAGCTCAAGAACGCCTCTGTAAAGATTGCGTTTGGAACTGTTAGTGTCATGGTAATCAAGATTGGTCCCATTGTGTTCGGGATTAAATGTTTAGCCATAATTCGAGATGTGTTAGCTCCTAGAGTTTGAGCTGCCATAACGTACTCTTGACTCTTCAATTGGAGAACTTGTCCACGTACAATACGAGCCATGTTAATCCAACCTGTAATTGTCATAGCTGCAATCATTGTACCAAGACCTGGTTCAAATACGACCATTAATAAGATAACCATTAGTAGGTAAGGAATCGCCCATAGAATATCTGCAAAACGCATCATATACTCATCTGTACGTCCACCGATATAACCACTAAGTCCTCCCCAGATTACACCAATAGCCAAGTCAATCAATGCTGCTGCTATCCCGATGAATAAGGAGATTTGTGCACCGTTCCATATACGTGTGAACACATCACGTCCAAGTTCATCTGTTCCAAACCAGTGTTCACCTGACGGCGGCTGGTTGGCACTCATTAAATCATTTGTACGATAATCATACGGAGTTAAATGTGGTCCGACAAGAGACATAATAGCCAACATAATAAGAAGCACAATGCCAGTCATCGCTAATTTATTTTTCTTAAATCGCATCCAAACGTCTTTCCAGAATGAAATGCTTGGGCGCGATATCCTTTCAGAATCAGTAGTATTTCCACCAACTTGCTCAAAGAGTTCCTTGGGTATCTTTTGTTGTTGCATCGATTACTCTCCCTTCTTATCCGCTAACTTGATGCGCGGATCAATTAAGCTGTATGCAATATCGACAAGAAGGATGGATACTAGTAAAAGCACACTAAAGAATACAGTAACTCCCATAATTACGGAGTAGTCACGGTTTGTAATACTAGTTACAAAGTGCATTCCAAGTCCCGGAATACCGAAGATCTTCTCAATTACGAAACTTCCTGTTAAGATCGCAGAGATTAATGGTCCCATGTATGAAACAACAGGCATCATGGCGTTTCGAATCGTATGTCGTACTGTAATCTCAGTCGAATTTAATCCTTTCGATTTTGCAGTCTTAATGTAGTCGTTGCTCAATACTTCTAACATACTTGAACGGGTTAAACGAGCGATAAATGCCATCGGAGTAGAAGCAAGTGCAAGCGCTGGTAAAATCGTGTGTGCGAAAGATTCCCAACGAGCAACTGGTAATACACTCCATTTAATAGCTAAAACATATTGTAAAGCAGAAGCCATAATAAAGCTTGGTACAGAGATACCTAACACGGCAATAATCATTGCTGTATAGTCTTGCCATCTGTTATGTTTTAAAGCTGCAATAGCGCCTAACAGAACACCTAAAGCAAGCGCTAAGAAAATAGCTTCCATACCTAGCGCAAATGATACTGGGAAGCCTTCACTAATTAAATCATTAACGGACTGTCCTTTATACTTTAAAGACGGACCGAAATCCCATTTAACAACGGAAATAAGATAATCGACATACTGCATAAATAGTGATTTATCCAGTCCGTAGTATGCCTCTAAGTTTGCTTGAATGGCTGGCGGTAATTCCTTTTCACCTGAAAACGGTGAACCAGGCGCTGCCCTCATGAGGAAGAATGTTACTGTAACAATTACCCATAGCGTAAGCACCATGTAAAGGAGCCGCTTGCCGATATACTTTAACACGTTGGATACACCTCCAAAATATTACATAAAACCTCTAAGAAGAAGAGAAGGTATATGAGGAAGACCCTCATATACCTTACAAATCTTTCAAAAAATTACTCGAAGTGAGCCCATTTAAGCTGAACATCACCAAGACCAGACATAACTACATCTTTAAGGTTCTCATCTTGAACCCATGCATTTGTGTAGAAGTAAATTGGTGCGATTGGCATTTCATCCATTAGGATGCCTTCAGCTTCTTTAAGCATTTCTGTACGTTTCTCAGAGTCAGTTTCTGTTTGAGACTCTTCTAGAAGAGAAGCGAACTCTTCACTGTGCCAGCGAGTATCGTTGTTACCGCCTTTTTCTTTGTAAAGCTCAAGGAAGTTAATTGGATCGTTAAAGTCACCTAACCAACCCATACGGCCGATCTGGTAGTCACCCTGGTGAAGCTGGTCAATGTATACTGCCCACTCAGAGTTACTAAGTTCAACGTCAACACCTAAGTTCTTCTTCCACATGTCTTGAATCGCTTGTGCGATTTTAGCGTGAGATTCACTTGTATTGAAAGAAAGTGTAACAGCAGGCATGTCTTCTACGCTATCGTAACCAAGTTCATCCATACCTTTTTGAAGAAGTTCTTTCGCTTTTTCTACGTTAACAGCATCGAAGTAACCTTCTTCGTTATCAGAGAACATTGTCGGAGGTACAGCTGCCATCGCTGGAACCTGACCTGCTTTTGTGATGTTCTCTACAATACCTTTACGGTCAATTGAATAAGCAAATGCTTTACGGATGTTTGCATTGTTGAATGGTTCTTTCTCAGTGTGGAACTTGTACCAGTAAGTACCAGCAATTGGTTCAACGTTTAGGCTACCATCATCTTTAAGAGATGGAATTGCTTCTGTTGGTAGAGAACCGAATGGAGAACCAGCCCAGTCAAACTCACCTTGTTTAAAGCTGTTTAGCTCTGTATTGAAGTCGTTAATCATTGCGAATTCAATACGGTCTAACTTAACTGCTTCTTTGTCCCAATACTCTTCGTTTGGCTCAAGTGTGATTGAGTCGTTGTGACTCCACTCTGTCATTTTGAAAGGTCCGTTAGATACGTAGTTCTCACCAGCATCTGCGTACCATTCAGGGTTTTCTTCAGCAATTTTGCTGTTTACCGGGAAGTAAGTATAGAAAGCAGTTAGCTCTAGGAAGTATGGAGTTGGGTTTTCAAGCTCAACTTTTAGAGTTTTTTCATCAACTGCAGTAACACCAACATCTTCTAGGTTACCTTCACCAGTGTTCGCTGCTTCAGCGTTCTTTACATAGTAAAGCTGGTATGCATATTGAGAGTTATTATTTGGATCAAGAGCCCATTTCCAAGCATATTCGAAGTCCTGAGCCGTTACAGGGTCTCCGTTTGACCATTTCGCACCATCACGAATTGTGAATGTGTATGTTTTAAGGTCATCAGAAGTTTCGATTTCAGAAGCCATTGCTTCTTGTGGCTCACCTTCAGGTCCGATACGAGTTAAACCTTCAAATGTTTGAAGTAGGACAGATGAAGAAGTCGCATCGTTTGCTAAACTTGGGTTAAGTGAGAATGGCTCACTCGCAATGTTCGCTTTAAATACTTGCTCTGCGGAGCTTTCGCCGCCGTTATCACTTGTTGATTCACCGTTGTCACCGGAGTTGTCGCTTGTACCTTCTTCACCGCTGTCATCATCGCCACCACATGCAGCAAGGATCACTGAGAAGACAAGCAAGATACTAAACAATAATAGCTTTTTCTTCATAATTTTTTCTCCCCCTATTGCGTTTTAAATTTCATTCCAGATTTTTCGATCCGCTGGGTCGGATCCGCAGTTGAAGAACCACCTCCTTAAATTTCTACGTTTTCTCACATTCACAATCCCCCGATAATGAGAAATCTTCTGACAATTTGAATTGCAAGAAAATTAAATGTGTTCGTCTGCCAGGTCTATGTAAGAGAACGAATCCTTATAGTCTTTTAGTTCAAGAAACACGTCTGTGGCTTCAATTCCATCCACCTTTGATAAGTACAAATCTGTGAATTCTATTAACCTATCATTACTAGGAAAATAGGCTTGTATCATAATTTCGTACTTTCCAGCGAAGGCACCGACGAATCGCACCTCTTTGCAATCTGCTAATTCCATTGCAACTTTGTCCCTGTAACCAACCTTTGTCACGATCCCGATGATTGCTTGTACATGAAGACCAATTTTACTTGGATTCGTGTGGATTACAAATTCAAACACTCCACTTTCCATCATACGGTTAATGCGAAAGCGAACTTTCCCTTCACTAATACCATATTGTTTAGCAATCTCTGTGTATGGTCTGCGGCCGTCTGCTTGCAATGATTGCAAAATTCGCAAATCTGTTTGGTCTAGTTTGAGCAATCCGATCATTCCCCTGCGATTTACGTAAGAAGTTAACAATTTGTTTACGATTTGTTAACAAATTTGACTGTTTTCATTATACACACATTTTTCTGATAGTTTCAACAGATTTTTTGATCCTTTCGTCTCTCTAAAAATTATTGTAAGCGCTGTCATTGTCGTAAATTGTAGAAAAATGCGGTTTCGAAATTCGCAAAAAATTATGCGAATTAAGCATTATTCATCAGCTTTTTCATATACATGACAAGAAAACACAAGACTTAAAACGACTTATAACGTGTATAGTCTAATGATGTGTCATATAAGAAAGAAAAATATTTTATTTATTATATAAAGAACAAAAAAGCGACCCAGCTATGAACTGGGTCGCTTCACCTTTTTAAGGTGTATAGTCTACATTTTCTGTATAGGAATTACCTGCGTTCCATAGAAGGAACTCTTTAATCCCGTTTTCATTTAAGGCCCTGATTTGTGCTTCTACTTCCGCTTTACCATATTGCTTGGTAGGACCGCTATACAACCACGGTGCTTCAAAGTCTTGAATCCAAGGACGTGAAGTTGGTGGGTCCTCAAGTTTGCCTAATACTTCATTTTCTACTTTTGCATATTCTGAAACTAACTTATATGGTTCTTTATCCGGGAACGAAATACCAAAGTAAGACGTCCAGTGAGACGGATAGATCATAGATGAGATGACATCAACATTCGATGCAATCTTAGAGAAGTTCTGACCAATTCCAGGAGCTTCTTTAATTGTAGCAGAATATCCGAAGATATCGACGGAGACATCAACATCATATCCACTCAATTCTTCACGTGCATATTCAACAAAGTCTGTAACTGCTGTTACACGCTTTTGAACATTGTCTCCTTCTAGGTCCGCATAGTCTCCTTCATTATAAGAGAGGATATCATCTCTTCGTTCAAATCCTTCTGGGAAACGTACATAGTCAAACTGGATCTCCTGAAAGCCCATCTCAGCTGCTTTCTTCGCAAGCTCAACGTTATAATCCCAAACTTCTTTCATAAATGGATTTACGAAAGATTCCCCTTTTCCGTTTTTCCACACCTGACCATTTTCCGTGAAGGATAAGTCAGGTCGCTTTTTAGCTAACTTTGAATCTTTGAAAACAACAATACGTGCAATTGGATAAATCTCTTCTTCTTCTAATGTTTCTAAGAGTTTACGAGGATCATCAATGTAATTCGTCCCCACATCTTCATAAGGAGTTCCTTCTTCTGGCTGATACGTAATAATACCAGCATCCTCCTTAATATCGATTACCATACTGTTTAAATCAGTCGTTTGAATTAAGTTAACTAGCTTATCAAAACGAGCTCCACCAGCACTTGGTCCTGTTACATAAATGCCGCGAACAGCATCTGGGTATGTAAAATCTAAGCCTGAATCATATACAAAACGTGGCAATCTTTCTGGCAATTCAAGTGTCTTCATGGTCATTTCTCGCTCGGTATGGAACTTTGCTTTTTGTCCGCTTTCCTCTTCGCCATCAGCATGTGCCTTGGCAGCTGGAATAAAACTGAGCAGGAGAATACCAATGAGGAATAAAATCTTAAGTTGTTTGTTCTCCATCAACATCGACTCCTAAATGTGTAGTTATCTCTATTATAAAAGAGAACTTGCATCTTTTGGGAGCCTTTTTTAAATTTTTCCTTTTTTGTCATGAAACTTCCCTCCATTTCAAGTAACAACAAAGAAAATTTTCCCATTTTTTTAAGTCACGAAACCTGATTATTACAGATTCACCATTCTTTTTCTTTCTGCTATACTATGACTAACTTATGAAGAGGATGAACGGTATGCTTTCATTTCTAAGAAACAAGTGGAATTTCTTAGCTCTTAATGTTTCACTTAGCTTTGTTCTATGGCTACTCCTTTCCCCTTTGCAAGACCTTTTTCACTACATTAATGTATTGTTCTACCTTTCTTTTATTTACATTTTAGTAGCAACGATCCTTATTGTGGTTCGTGGTCGATTATTTGATGGTATTCTCAAAAGAAATAAGGAAGTGAATCATTCTATAAACAACGCTCCAACACCATCGATTACTTCGGCCATGTTTATCCGGTCCTTCTTGTTTCAAGGAGCCATGTTAGGTCTTGCAATGGCTATTACCTTAGCTGTTTATTATCAACTTTCATGAAGAAGCTTGCATTTCGTACGATTTTTAACTATAATTCTTACACAATGTATATGAAGCGATGAGAAAGAGAGTACGATTCTCCCTCTGCATACAGAGAGTCTGTGACGGTGAGAGCAGACAGCACGTTGAATTGGAAGTGGACTTTCGAGCTGTGTTTCAGAACCCCAGTATGAAACACCGTAGCCTTGGCGATAACAGGTTAAGAGATCTTAAAGAATTTCTTTAAGATAATTAGGGTGGCACCACGGTTCATTCGTCCCTACGTGAATAGACGTAGACGAATGGACCTTTTTTTATTGTCAGAAAAAATTAGATGAGGTGAACAATGATGAAAACAATCTTTTCAGGAATTCAGCCAAGCGGCACACTTACTATTGGAAACTACCTGGGTGCTTTAAAGCATTTCCCGGAACTTCAGGAAGAAAATAATGCATACTTTTGTATCGTCGATGAACATGCGATTACAGTCCCGCAGGATCGCTTAAAGCTACGTGAAAACATCCGATCCCTTGCAGCGCTATACATTGCAGTCGGCATTGCCCCGGAGAAGTCCACTTTATTTATCCAATCTGAAGTGCCTGCACACACGCAGCTAGGATGGATGTTACAGTGCGTTGCTTACATTGGTGAGCTTGAGCGTATGACTCAATTTAAAGACAAATCTCAGAAAGCTAGCCGTGAAGGGGTATCTGCCGGTCTCCTTACGTACCCACCACTTATGGCTTCAGACATCTTGCTATATGGAACAGATATCGTCCCTGTAGGAGAAGACCAAAAACAACACCTTGAGTTAACACGAAACCTAGCTCAGCGCTTTAACAATAAATACAACGATATCTTCACGGTTCCTGAAGTCAGCATTTCAGAAGTGGGTGCTCGTATCATGTCTCTTCAAGATCCAACGAAGAAAATGAGTAAATCCGATGAAAACACAAAAGGGTTTATCTCTATGCTTGATACCGAGAAACAAATGGAAAAGAAAATTAAAAGTGCTGTTACAGACTCAGAAGGAATCGTTAAATACGACAAAGAGAACAAACCTGGTATCTCAAACCTTCTAACCATTTACTCAAGTTTCAGCGGAGAAAGTATTGAAGCTCTAGAAGCTAAATATGATGGAAAAGGCTACGGCGACTTTAAACAAGGTTGCGCAAATGCCGTAATCGAAGGCATGCGGCCGATCCAAGCGCGTTATTATGAACTCATTGAATCAGATGAATTAGACGAAATCCTGGACCACGGTGCTGACAAGGCTAATTACGAAGCATCTAAGATGATTCGTAAAGCGAAGAAAGCTATGGGATTAGGCAGAGTCAAAAAGAAGAAATAAGATATAAGAGGGCTCCACTTGATGGGCCCTCTATTTTTATGCTGAAAGGATCGATGGAAGTACACGAACTGTTTTTTGGCCTTGTGTTGACTCTTTCAGACCGTTCGCCTCCTATACACAAAAAAGTATCCGTTCCTACTTGTAGGAACGGATACTTTAATTAAACGCCTTTATTCACTTCTTGGTTCTGTTCTAGTTCCCATAACTTCTCAAAGAATGGTTGTCCTTTTACGAGCTTACGGCAAAGGTCTTCATGATTCTTCGACCATCCTTCACTTAAGCCGTTATATAGAAGCTGCCAAGTCTGATCAAAGCTTAGGTTATTCATGACCCCGTATTGACCTGGGTCCCATTCTGTTAACCAGTACCGAACTTCAGATAAATTCTGTGTCGTTTGTAGTTGATCAAGTGCCATCATTAACAGCTGCTTTAATTGACGTTCTTTCCGAGTTAGCCCAACCATTGTTACTGGATGCGGGGAAAGAATGTGATATTCTTTATCGTCATTACAAGCGAAGTTATACGTTTCTGGCTTTTGCTGATCAATCATGTCATAGACCAGGCGTTCTTGACGTGGAATCAGTCGACTCTTACGAACAGGCAGGTTATACCCCATCGTATCAACAGCTAGTACTGATGAACCGTCTGTCACCACGAAGGCATATTCTACGGAAATTCGTTCTTGGTTTTTGCGTAGGTACGCTCGTTTATATACCGCGTCTAGTAAGTCTTTAGGTAGGTCTTGGAGGTCGTTTTCTACGTAGTGGTATAGTGCTTGATGTACATACAACAGAGGTACCTGGTCCAAGAGCTCGATTCCGTCTTCTTTACGCCATTCATGAAATGGACAAACGTTATACCCATTCTCTTCACCTTCAAACCAATTGACCCATACATCGTGTAGATATAGCATACGAAACCCTCACTTTATTAACGTTTTCTTCTGTAGAAATCAGTATGAACCAAGCACCACCGTTTTATTCGAAAAACACCAACATTTAACAAGAATCTTGTGGGAATAGATAAACGGCAATCGTGATGAAGAGAATGCCAAAGGGTAAAAGGTAACATTCAGGTCGCTCTTTAATGAAGATTAAATAATCCATCCAACTAAATCCTGCGGGTAAGAAATTCAAATATGCAATGATGGTTACACCACCAGATACAGCAAATCCAAAGCCAACTAAAAACAAAAATAACGGTACCATCTCATCGCCTCCACAGCCCGTCCCCATCATTTTCTACTATATATATGCACCCACCTACCCCCTCATACCAGCTTGTCCTGTCGAATATTGTGGCATAAAATACGCTCTTTACTTCACATTAAAGAAAGAGTACATTAATAAATAAGTGGTTTTTGGAGAGGAGGTACGAGGATGGCAGAAACTCGTCGAATTATCAGAAGACGTAGAAAGAAAAAACGTAAAAGAAGAATTCTGTCTTCCATCGTTGTTATACTTTTCTTAAGTACGGTTGCCTACACAACTTCTCAGTACATTGCAGGGCAAGATCTTGGCAGTGAAGCTGGAGGTGGGTTCGATAAAGATAAAACTGAAAAGACGAAAGAAGAATTCGAAGAACGTGATCAACCCGAAAACAGCGAAGAAAAACAAGAAGATGAAAAAGTAAATGTTCTCCTTGTTGGAAGTGATTCAAGAGGAGAAGGGGATACTGCTCGTACCGATACGATTATGGTCGCCCAATATGATACCGAAAAAGGGACAATGAAGCTTGCTTCCATTATGCGGGACCTATGGGTAGAAATCCCAGGCATGGGGTATAACCGCATCAACGCCTCTTATTCAGAAGGCGGGATTGCCTTACTAACCGAAACAATCGAAAAAAACTTCGGGTTACACATCGACGATTATGCTGTTGTCAATTTCGATGGTTTTAAGGAAATCGTAGACATCGTAGCGCCGGAGGGTGTTGAAATAGATGTCGAGAAACGGTTGTATTATCAAGATAACGCTGGCACAGTCAGCATTGATATCCAGCCAGGTGTACAGAAGTTAAATGGGGAAGAATTATTAGGCTATGCTCGCTTCAGAAATGATGCAAAAGGTGACTTCAACCGAGTATTACGTCAACAGAAAGTGATCTCCGCATTGAAAGAAGAGCTTGTATCCATGACAAGCGTGACAAAGCTTCCTAAAACAGTAGGAGCCCTCACGCAATATGTCAATACGAGCATGTCCACAAACGAAATGGTTCTTAATTACGGACGTAAATTCTTACTTGATACACCTCAAAACATTGAAACCATAAGGATTCCAGCTGAATGGCATCCGATGACGACCCAAGCTGGCGCGAAAGTATTAGGTCACAATGAAAAACAGACGCGCGAGACTGTTCAGGAATTCTTTAATAGTGAACAAGATTCCTCACAGACAGCTGAAAAGAATAATAACGAAGAACCATCTTAATGGTTCAGGCATACAAAAAGCCTGTCTCTCTAAAATAGAGAGACAGGCTTTTATATTAGTCTTGGTATTGTTTAAAGATTAATGTAGCGTTATGGCCACCAAAACCTAGAGAGTTACTGACTACCGTATTTACATCACTCTCACGTGATTGGTTCGGCACGATATCAAGATCACAATCTGGATCTTCATTCTCATAGTTCGTCGTAGGAGGCAAGATATTATTTAAAATACTCTTGATTGAAATAACCGCTTCAATGGCTCCTGCTGCTCCAAGAAGGTGACCGGTCATGGATTTGGTAGAACTCATTGCTAGCTTATACGCATGATCTCCAAACACATTTTTAACCGCTTCTGTTTCAAACTTATCATTAAGGGCTGTGCCTGTACCGTGTGCGTTCACATAATCAACAGCATCTGGAGTTAGACCCGCATCTTCTAACGCCTGGTTCATTGCGCGTGTAGCGCCTTCTCCATTTGGAGCAGGTGCTGTGATATGGTGTGCATCTCCTGTAGATCCATACCCTACGATTTCTGCATAGATTTTTGCTCCACGTTTCTTAGCTGATTCTAATGTTTCCATCACTAATATGCCAGAACCCTCGCCCATTACAAAGCCAGAACGTTCTTTATCAAACGGACGGCTTGCTTTGTTCGGGTCTTCAACTGGAGATAGTGCCTTCATTGAAGAGAATCCTGCGAATGACATCGGAGTTAGAGGTGCTTCTGCGCCACCTGCGATCATGTAGTCAGCATCTCCGCGTTGGATCACTTTAAATGCATCACCAATTGAGTTAGCACCAGATGCACAAGCTGTTACTGTACAAGAGTTAATGCCTTTCGCTCCAGTAGCAATGGAAACCTGGCCAGCTGCCATATCTGGAATTAACATAGGAACGAAGAATGGACTGACGCGGCGCGCCCCCTTGTCCATATATTTACGGAACTGTTCATCATATGTCGTCATACCACCAATACCAGAACCGATCCATACACCTGTACGATGAGCGATCTCTTCGTTAATGTCTAATCCAGCATCTTTCACAGCCATTAGAGAAGCAGCTAACGCATACTGCGTGAATGGGTCCATCCGCTTTGCTTCTTTCTTGTCAAAGTAATTTCCAGGTTCGAAATCTTTAAGTTCTCCCGCTACATTTGCGCTAAATTCGCTAGCGTCTACTTTTGTGATAGGTGCAATACCCGAATTTCCTTCGACAATGTTATTCCACATCGTTTCTACATCATTTCCTACAGGGGAGACGACTCCCATCCCTGTAATGACAACTCGTCTTGAATCCATAAACATGTCCTCCTTGAATTAAACTCCGTATCTTAGTGCAACAGCGCCCCATGTAAGGCCGCCACCAAACCCGACAAGTACAACTACATCATTATCTTTTATTTTACCGTTTTTTACGTTCTCTGATAAGGCAATTGGAATAGAAGCTGAGGAAGTGTTTCCGTAACGCTTCACCGACGTCGCCATCTTCTCTTCAGGAATCTCTAATCGTTGGCGGGCTGCTTCCATTATGCGAATGTTCGCTTGGTGAGGAACGAGAAAATCAACGTCCTCTTTCGTAAGTCCTGCTTTCTCAAGAACTTTTATGGAAGATTCAGGCATTTGGCGAACCGCAAATTTAAATACTTCCCGCCCGTTCATTTGTAGAAACTCACCTTGGTTTTGGTAAAGATAAGGGGCCCCAGAACCATCGGATCCAAGTTCAAAGGAAAGAACACCTTTGCCTTCACTTACTGGTCCCATAACAGCTGCTCCTGCTCCATCACCGAATAGAACACATGTATTACGATCTTCCCAGTCAGTTATCTTGGATAGCTTCTCAGCACCAACAATAAGAATATTTTTATAAGCACCTGTTTGAATAAACTGTTGTGCGCTAATCATGCCATACATAAATCCAGCACATGCTGCAGCTAGGTCCATTGAAGCTGCGTTCTTAGCACCCAAACGATGTTGCAGTCGATTTCCTACCGATGGGAATAATGTCTCCCCTGTTACGGTAGCTATAAGAATCAAATCAAGATCCTCCGCTTTAATATTGGCATCTTCTAATGCGTTCACAGCAGCTTCGTACGCAAGATCTGATGTATCCATCTCATCTGAAGCGATGCGACGCTCTTCAATACCAGTACGAGTGCGAATCCATTCGTCATTGGTCTCGACGATTTTTTCCATATCAGCGTTAGTTAGAACGCGTTCAGGGACATAGTGTCCGATCCCTAAAATACCTGCACTCTTCATATATTCATCCCCTTAAAGGTAGTAATATTATCTATTCTTATGACTTGGTACTAATAATAAGACATCTCTAGTCCACATGCAAGCACAACACGTCGTCACATTTAGACAGAAGCCCTCCCAAAACAACCCTCAATTCCATATGGTAGGAATAGGAGGTGATTGACCTATGACGAAGAGAACTTCACATGAACAAGGAGACTTCGAGGCATTTATGTTTGGAAGGCAGCCCCGGCCAAAGCAGAAGGAAGAAACTTCTGAAGAGAAAAAAGCAGACGACACATCATTTGACTTCGTTGATACAACCGAGACCCTTATGCAAACCTATCGACAGCTTTCACCATATATCAAGGAACTATCCGCCTTGTTTAAAAAAACAAAATAATAATCATAAAAAAAAGCTATCTACATGAGAGGGCCATGCCCTAGCCCTCTATGAATGATAGCTTTTTTATGATTCGTCTGGATTATTTACTTCATTTGGCAGTAGTCCCGTTTCCTTATACTCTGCTACTGCAGATGTGATAAGGTTCTTAATGTCCTCAGGAACGTGATCTCCAAATTCACCAAGTGTTATAACGTTATCTTGAAAATCAAAGTTTAGAATACCATCTGGTAAATTCCCTTTGTTATATTTCTCAGCAGCTAATACGTATAACTTGTCCACATGTTGCACTGTGCTTGTTAGAACAGTGGAGGATCCTATATTAGATTGGTCTGACACATATCCAATAGCTTTTACACTATTCGATTTAGCCTCTTCGATAATAGGTACACTAAACCCATCACCGGCCGGATAGAATACGTCGACTCCCATACGTCGCATTCGTTCATAATAGTAGAGAGCCCGGTCTGTATCATTCCAGCTATTCACATACTGAATGTTTACCTCAGCTTCCGGATTCACGTAATTAACGCCTTCATAAAACCCTTCTATTTCAGGTTGCCATTCGAACGCAGCTATAATACCAACTTGATTAGATTCGGTCATTTTAGCAGACAACATTCCTCCAAAGAACCCCATGGCGTGAGCATTGAAGTTTAAACTCGTCATATTCTTTCCCTTTACGCTTCCATTAAAATAAACAAAGCGAATATCCGGATACTCCTGGCGCAACTCTTGAAAATATTGCCCGTAACGACTCCCATGTCCAAATATCAAATTAACCCCTTTGTCTGCAAACTCTTCAATGGCTTGCTGGGTTTCTAATTGCGACTGTACACTTTCTTTAAAATAAACGTCTACATTCAGCTCTTCCTTGATCTTCAAAAGCCCTTCATAACCCTTCTGCCCCCAGGCTTGGTCGTGAACTGTACTTTCAACTAGCATACCTACTTTTTGGACCTTACCCTGCCCAAATGTTTTGGTACAACCAGTTAGTGCAAGGACAAGGATACCCATATAGACCAACCACCGTAACTTCACTTAGAGCACCCCATTTACATCTTCATACCATTCCAATATATATTTAGTGATATTGTACCGTTAATCCTCTAATACGTAAACGACCGGGGATCATTGTTCAATAAAACTCTATAATTTATAATAAATCGAAAATTTCTCTTCATGATCAAGAACCAGTTTCCATCCTTCTTCTTGCTTTATGCTTTGTTTTACATACCAAATATGTTGGTGTTGGCCCTTCTTTCCATCGTTTGAAGGTTTAACTTCAATCCACGTTTCCCCTACTTTATGTTCGATGATGTCTTGAATGCCACTAACAAAGTCATCAATATAAAGAGCCTCTACAGAAGTGGGTTTAACTAGTTCGGTCATCCACGGACCATACACTTCAGAAGCATAAATCACCGAACCTTTTACTGTAACATCATCTCTTGTTTTTATTGTCCATTCATCCTTTATAGAGAGATTAGGGTCTACTCCGGTTACCCTCTCCTCTATATGAATAAGAGTAACTTCTTTATCCGTCTTGTTCTTTACTTCGTGTATAGAGTCAACTAAATGGAAAGAAGCATTTCTTCCAACATACAGAGATAGCCAATCCTTCTGTTCATTCCATTCCTTATCGATCCCTATTACAGTATGACCGGCGTTAAGAAATGCTTCGGTTAAATGAAAACCGATCCACTCAAAACATCCTGAAATGATATATGCCATTTTTCATCGCCCCCTCTCCTACAGTTTATGAAGGGGTTGGGTGTTCATATGACTTTCTAACAGTTCTGTATGAAAGTTTGGCTCATAGTTCCCAGACACTCCTAACCTAAAGTGAATAAACGTATTAAATCCTCGATATTCAAGGATCTAATACGTTTTTGCTCAGCTTAAGGTTAAATGGGATCGGATATACTCTTTTCATAACTGTTCATAAATTTAATGATCTTTGAGTTGATTCTTGGGAAAATGGGTTGGATCACGAGTTTTAATTCTATGTGATGTTGGTGAGCTTGTTGTTTTTCCTCTAAGCGCCTTGCATGCTCATGAACTGTATAATGAGGATTGGCCATATCATGAAACAGAAGTATAGGAGATTGGGCCTTAGGTAACCCACTTGTAATGACTTGGTCTACTTCTTCCTCTTTGCACTTGTATGCGTTAGAAATTTCTTTTTTTAATCGTTTAAAATATAGCTGATTTGTGCGTTCTTGAGCATATAAAGCCTTCATGTCTACACACGGGGTCAGCAGAACGAACGACCTTATTGAAACTTCGTATTGCTCATGCCAGCGTAGCGCAGCCAGGGCTCCCATTCCTTCTGCTACGACGTGGATATGGGGGTTTAAAATCTCTTGGCGAATGACATAATGATAAACCCGATTTAATAAGTTAACAGCCTGCTCGCTCCCCCAATGATTCCCGTAAATACCACTTGTATATAAGGTGTATCCCTTGTCTAATAACGCTTGCAGCAAGGTTGCTCTCCCTCTATGCTCCCCCCAAAAAGAACGATCTTCCTCCACATAATGTCCCGCATCCCCTAAATACAGTATTAGATATCCATTAGGCTGTTCTGGTATATGCAGTAAACAATTTTCTCGATCTAATTGGAAAGAACGCGTAATTGCATTTTGCATGTGTTCTCATCCTTTATTTCAGGGTCATATCCACTATAATGTATGTAGTAGCATTAAATTTGTATAGTTAGATGCCTTCATTTCATAAGTTCTTTCATGAAGATTGCGTTTTATATTTATTTTATTGTAAACGTTTGATAAACTAAGATCAGAATGTCAAAGTTGAGGTGAAGAACATGCGTTTAATTTGGTCTATTTTCTGGGCGTTCCTACTGAGCTGCATGACTGTATACGTTGTAAACAGTATGGACGGACTAGCTTTTAACATGACTCAAGCCGTTGTCCTTACAATCGTATTCACCGTCGCTGTTGTTTTATTAGGTGAAGGTGCATTAGCCGAAGATAAGGAATAAAAAAATCCTCCTTCCTGGTTAAGGAAGGAGGATTTTCACGTTTATTTTACGGCTTACGTTTAGGAGACCAGACGCGATCTTGATTTGAGTTTGACGGAAACTTATCGCCAGCATTCAAACGAATTTGTTTAGGTTCTTTCACCATACTGCCTGTTTCTCCAATTTCTACATAGATTCCATTATTCGGTGCTTTGTCACCGTGTTTAAATTGATGTCTTTGTCCCATGTGCTTAACTCCTTTACACGAGTGATAAGGATAGTTTGGCACAGACAGATGGTTTTATACATCTAATACCACGGCAATGCACTGATCGCAACAAGGGCTGCAAGAGGGAGAATAAGGCGACGAAATCTCGGAGGTGGCGTGTAACCATATCCATATGGTGCACCAGTTCCATAGCCACCTGCATATGGAGGACCATACCCATACTGTCGCTGATTAGGCTCTGATACAGGTTGCGGAGATCCATCTTCTAAGGTGTCACTGCCTGACAATGGGATAGCTAAATAAACGTAATCTCCATCAACACCTGTCACAATTCCATCAATATTCTGACCATCCACCAACTCTGCTAAGACATATTGATTCATATGTTGATTGCACAGTGAATACATATGGTGATAATTCGTGGATGGATTTTTTTTGCTTCGCTTCTTCACCTGGGCCACCTCCTCTTTACTAGTAGGATATTCACCCACATAAAAAGTGTGAAGAGCGAGAATAGATTTATGTATTTCCTTTAGGGAGGATTATGAACATGCTCGATCAATTATGGACGCTTATTCAATACTTATTTTTAGGGATTTTCCAAGGGTTCACAGAACCCATTCCGATTTCATCAAGTGGCCACCTTATTATGGTCAAAGATTTATTTAATATTGTAGGACAAGGCTTAACGTTTGAGGTGCTTGTTAACTTCGGCTCTCTTCTTGCGGTTTTTATTGTGTACAGAAATGACTTAGCACGATTAATCGCAAGCGGCTTTGGATTTTTGTTTCAAAAGAAACGAGATGACGCAACCACACGTGATTTTCGTTTTATCATTTACTTAATAATCGGTACCATCCCTGCTGGTGTCATCGGTGTCTTATATGGAGATGCGATTGAGGGAACATTTGGAGAGAGTGCTAGCATGGTCGGGATTACACTAATCGTGACTGGTATAGCTCTTTGGATCATTCGTAACTTGCGCGGTAGCCGTGGAGATGGGGATATGACCATTAAAGATGCGCTGATTATTGGACTAGCTCAGTCTGTAGCATTGATACCCGGGATTAGTCGCTCTGGAGCAACGGTTGTCGCTGCTATGCTACTTGGATTAAAGCAAACGACAGCGCTTCGCTTTTCCTTTTTACTTTATGTGCCTGTTAGTCTAGGGACCGTAATTCTAAAAGGAGAGGCGATTATGAATACACCGTCTAGCCTTTACATTCCTTACGTCCTCGCTTTCTTAGGTTCTATTGTAGCGTCTTACTTTGCTCTGAAATGGTTTATTAACGTTATGAAGAACAACAATCTTAAATACTTTGCGTTCTATTGTTTCATTGTGGGAGCGCTAGCGATTCTATTCTTATAAGTGAGAGATTGAAGCAGTTCCGTTTCACTGAAGTACAACTGAAGTTATGCTTCTTTAGCGGGATTGCTTTTTTCTATACTAATTTATAAAAGAGTTGACGCTTACCGACTTTAAAGATATACTGAAAATAATTCTCATTGATAATGATTATCATTTCCCGTTACCCCCCTAACGGAATTCAATGACCCCGAGAAAAAGAGGCCGTCTCAAGTGTGAGATGGCCTCTTTTTCAATCGTTCAAACTCAAACGATTTCTATACCTCATCCGCAATGGTTCGTATAATATGAGCGGCCATCTCATTTTGAGAAGGATGAGCCGCGAATAGGGATTGCAAATTGCTTACCGACTGCTTCAGCTTGATGGGAATGGCTAGTATAGAAATGATCCCCTTAGCCCCTTCTCCAACTGCAGAGGCACCAAATAAAATTCCTTGCTCATTGTAGACGACTCTGACCCAACCTTCACTCCCCTCTTCAACCATATGGACATAATTCCGGCTTTTTATAGAAAAGGTTCGAACCTTTAACTTAGAGCTTCCCGGCTTTGTTAACCCCATACTCGCTACCTCCGGCCATTGATGAAAAGATAAGGGTAAGTCTTCCAATAATAGAGGTGCTTCTTGTTTTCCATCCATATGTAATACAGCCTGTCTCGCCTTAGCTTGTGCATAGACAGCCGCTACACTTAGATCCGCATCCCCGACAACATAGATATGACTTTGATTGGATTGGCCAGTAGACGCATCTATTGAATGCTCGTCCACCTCTGCATTTGCTAATGTCAATCGATCTAGATTAGAGAGGAATGATGGGACGATATAAGCGCATTGGGCTGCAACATGCGAGCCATCCTCTCTTGAAATGTGCAAACGCCCTCTCTCTTCCTTAATGCTTGTTGCAACAGGCCCGCGAAAAATGTGCACGCCTCTTTTTTGATAATGGCTCAATAAGGAATCAGAGAGGTCCTCTTCAAAGATTCTCGCGCTTGGTCCATCTTCTGGTACAATCCAATCTACTTTCACCTGAGCCAAACTGAACAAATTAACTGCTTCAAACCCAATTGGTCCGTCACCAACAACGACAATAGATTCTGGCCATGACTTCAATTGGTGCAAAGAATGAAACGACATCACTTTGTCCCCGTATGGATGAAGAGGTTGTGGAAAAGCTGGCCGAGATCCAACAGCTAAGATGAAATAATCCCCTTCGATGGTGTCATTCTTTTCACCGTTCTCTATATTGATCTTATAAGGAGAAAGAAACGTCACCTTCCCTAACTTCGTCCGAACACCTGAATGCTGTAAGAGATCGATTTGCTCTGACATCCACTTTGTATGTATTGACTGCGCGTACTCATTTAACTCTTGAGGAGTACGATCTCTATTCTTTCCTAATACGGATTGCCAAACAGCGGTGTCGTTCATTTTCCACGCACCAGCTGGCTGTTCTGATACAAGAAAAACTTCCTTAAAGCGAGAACTCGCGGTAAGGGCAGCTTCGATTCCAGCTGGACCTCCGCCAATGACGATGACTCGTCCCTTCTTCATAAAACTTCCTCCTTTATTGTTTACTCTTTATGATACGAAAGCCATTCAATCCTTACAACCTAAGAGGAATATGGGGGGAAGCGTTTGAAAGTAAAGATTTCAGGGCAAATTACAATCATAAGGAGGGATGACACATGCTCTGGACGATCTTAGTAATCTTGCTGATCCTTTGGTTATTTGGTTTCTTATTCGAAATCGCAGGCGGTATCATTCATATTCTGTTAGTTGTCGCTCTGGTCGTACTGATCTATCGATTGATTAAAGGGCGAAAACCTTAACATTGCACCACAACTAATATACACAACAAGAGTGAACTCCAATTAGGGGTTCACTCTTTTTAGTAGTGGGCCCAATACGATTGTTGAGTGCCCTAACTTTTTTCAATACAAAAAAGTCTCCCTCTAAAACTAGAGGGAGACTCCTTCATACTTACGATTGTGGTGGAATAAATGCGACCGTGTCACCGTCGCTAAGTTGTGTATCCATGTCTTTGTATTCATCATTTACCGTTACTTGTGCGTGATCTAGATCAAGCACGTTGTAGTTTTCTTTTAATGTGGATTTTACGTGAGACACCGTTTGGCCCCCTGCTTCAATCTCTACACTTTCACGACCTGCCGCTTCTTGGAATTGAGCGAATAGTAATACTTTTACCATGATGAGTCCTCCTTAAAAGGGAGATTGATTCTCCACTAATTTTTATTGAATGGCTATAATTGTGTATTTTCCCATCACCGTTAAGTGAAAGGTTAACTTACAATTCAATGTACCACTTTGTTCCAACCCGTAAACTTACAAAAGCGCAAGCGCCCGTTTAGCAACGTATAGACTGGACTGAGCCGCAGCGAGATCAAGGAATCACAATGAGCCTCAGGCGAATTGATGATGACTGATCGACCGGAGGTGAGGGAAGTCTACTAGTTGCTGGGCGCTGGAGCTGGATGTAACAAAAGCGCAAGCGCCCGTTTAGCAACGTATAGACTGGACTGAGCCGCAAAAAAAAGAACCCTCTGCTAGCCAGCAAAAGGTTCTTTTGATTAAATCAATCTGGAATGCCTAGCGCGATTTTCGCGTAGCGGGACATTTTATCCTTTGTCCACGGTGGACTCCATACAATATTAACGTTTACGTCTTTAAGCTCTGGAAGATCTGCTAATACGCGTTTAACGTCAGCTTCAATTGTTCCAGCAAGCGGGCACCCCATAGCTGTTAGTGTCATCGTAACTTGTCCAACACCTTCGTCGTCAATATCAACGCCATATATCAAGCCAAGGTTGACAATATCAATGCCAAGCTCGGGGTCAATTACATTCTCAAGTGCACCCATCATGTTATCGTGCAAAGTCTGATCCATGAAACTCGTTCCCCTTTCATCTAATCTATTCTCATTATAACGAAAAACCAATCATTTTAAAACAGGACCGTTTAGAGATGCATATCGAACCAGTTAACGGTCTCAGTAATTGCATAAATGGATACCTTATGATCGCGGCCTATTTCCCTACGGAAGCGAATGTTTTCAGGGTTTTTATAATGAGCTATTGCATCGTTATAGAAACTATAAGAGTGGTCAAACGGAACAACGTTATCTTCTTCCCCGTGCCAGAAGAATAACGGACGACCAAATAACTTTTCAACTTGTTTACTTAAGTCAATAGAACCGAGATCCCTTATTAGCTTGTGTTGTTCTTCTTCAGAAATTGGTAAGTCCATATTCATCTCTTTTAACGTTGCTACTTGCTCTTCTGCAAATCGAACAGGTTGCGGAGATCCCATTAACACCGCAGCCACCTTGATCCAATCGTACTGAGTAAGGGCAGCACTTGTTGTGATGCCTCCCATACTTGTACCAGCTAAACCAAAGCGTCCATCAAGAAGTAACCCTTCTTGGTCAAGCGTTTCTTTTATAAGGGGAAGTTCTTTAAGGTTTTCTGCAACAACTTCCCATAATCGATACGTAATTTGTTGATTGTTTAACCCTTCTTCTCGCTCTCCATGTAGCATACAGTCAGGAAGTACAACGCGGAAGCCTTTTTCAGCTAAGAAGTACGCGAAGGATAGGTTCTGTTCTTTCCGACTCGTAATGCCATGAATATAAGTTACAACAGGTAATGGCTTGTTTTCTTTCTCAGAATCGACAACGACTAGTGCAGGTATGTGTTCAAATCTCTTTCTGTAAATGCCAATCACGATGTTTTCCCTTCCTTTGTGCATAAAATATGTATAGCATTTCTTTCCGTATTTTACTAATTTATATGGTTTATCGTAACACTTTCCTTTTTGATTGAAAAGAAAAACGGACCCCATAGTTCTTTACAGATCATAGAATCAAGATATACACTTAAATTCAGATGAGGTGGTGAACACAATGGAAAAACATTTAATCGCTCTAGACTTAGATGGAACACTGCTAAGCGATCAGAAAACTATTAGCGAACGAAACAAACAAGCGATTCAAAAAGCTCGCGATGCGGGTCATATCGTGTGTATCGCAACTGGACGTCCACATAGGGCCAGTATTGATTATTACCATGAAATGGAACTCGACACACCTATGGTGAACTTTAATGGTGCGTTAATTCACCATCCCTTAAATCATAACTGGGATTCCATTCATTCCCCGATGTCCATTCGAACAGCTCGCGAAATTATACATACGTGTCATGAAGTTGGGGTGAGAAACATCCTTGCTGAAGTTCGGGATGAAGTATACCTGGATCAGTATGACCAGGAAATTTTGAATATTTTCCATACGACAGATACACCTATCACAATCGGAAGCATTAAGAATCATCTAAAAGAAGATCCTACCTCGATTCTTATTCATCCGAGTGTGGAACAGGTTAAACACATTAGAGATCACCTGGACGAAAAGCATGCTACAATGATTGAGCACCGTAAATGGGGAGCGCCATGGCACGTTATTGAAATCGTACGTGCAGGATTAAATAAGGCTGTAGGTCTCAATAAGATTGCTCACTATTATCACATCCCTGAAGAGCGTATTATTGCGTTTGGAGATGAAGATAACGATTTAGAAATGCTTGAATATGCTGGAGTTGGGGTCGCGATGGACAACGCCCTTAGCGAGCTTAAGGATGTTTCTAATCATGTCACAAGTTCTAATGAGCAGGATGGCATTGCTGTCTTTTTAGAACAGTATTTAAATTTAAAATAAGGGTTTCTCCAGATTTTTCAATACATGCAACAAGCTCCTTTGCTCATACTAAGCTTGAACACAGCAACACGTTGTGTTCGAGCTTTTTTAATCCGCGAGGTGATGAGTGTGAGCAAGAAAAGTAAATCGAAACGATTTGTTCAGCAAGGAAAAGATTCTGTTAAAAAGCACGATGAGCGTTTTCCATATCGACAAACATTTGCCGATGTAGAACGCGAGAGTGAAGAAGACGATCATAACTCTGTGGGAGGTCTTTAATGATGCAGAATAACTTATTCCAGCAAGCAAAAAGTGCCGTAAATAACATCACTAACCGCAATGGTGAAGCGAAGGAGAAAAACATCCAAACAGCGAAGAACTGTATTAACTCAGCTCGCGCTAACGCTTCCCAAGAAGAACAAGCTCAACTTCAGCAGCTCGAATCAGAAATCGAGCGTCACCAGGGATTAAAATAACACAGCTCAAAAAGAGCCTGCCCTCTAATCAGAAGGCAGGCTCTTTAACGCTGAGAAGTATTACAGGGTGCCAGACACCCTTCAGCGCTCTAAAGCAAAGATGCGTGCCAGACACGTTTTATCTCGATAAAGCATTAAAAGGAGCCTCCTGTGTTTCAGGGGCTCCTTTTTCAGGTGGAGTATTTTGTGTTTTCATTTGTGGGTGGTGTCATTTGAAGGAGCTTAAAGACGTAAACGTAGCCGATTACGGTAACGCCTGTTAATACCCAACTCATCACTTGCCTTAATACAAGCGCTTGATCAAACGCTTCTATACCATATTGCGTCACTAGCCAAGCCTTCCATCCAGCGAAAACGAGCTCGCGAAAGACAAAGACAAACGTAATTAGCTGAAACACAAAGAACACTTTCTTCTGCATAAATTTCGCTTTCAAACCTTTTCGATTCTGCCCTTGCATTTCCATGACGTCTAGCATCAAGTAAAGGGCAATTGGCTTTCGGATCAGCATACTACCTAAGAAAATGCCGCCTCCTAATAAAGCAAAATATACCCGATTCCATAAGAGCTGTATAGCCGATCCTGCTAATACGTCAAATAAGGTTCCCACTACCAAATTAGCCAGCATGAAAATTCCGAAGAACTGAACCTTCTTCACCGCTTTAAATCGGATGAAGGTATAGATAATTCCAGGAACAGAAGACAAGAGCATGGCGTAGTAATCTCCAATGTCATCACGTATAAAATTCCAAACCACAAGGGGGAATACGATGTAACAAATCAGATCCCATACTACTATATTTTTTTGATTCATCTTGCACCTACTTTTTACGTTTTGTCCACTCATCTAGTTTAACAAGTGATACTCCAAAAGCAAGATGTCCGACTAACCAATATGATAGGGCAGTCAAATCATCGAAAGCTGGCGTTTCTTTAATCGCAAGATCTGTAAGCGGAAAATACGTTAATGCTGCCAAAGCCGTTAATACGAGAGCTGTTGCCCACCTGGAATTTGCTCTTCCATCTGTTTGATACTTGATCCAAGCTAAATAAACAATCCCAATCGACCAGGCAATGATCAGATGGAAGAACCACTCCATATAAATCGGCCAATCAATATCTCCAATAACCGGTATGAAATCCACATTTAATAGTAACGTATAGACTCTCTTTCCTGTCCCATATTCAAAAATCCATAGTACCAAACCTAAAATAAAACCTGTTGCCGTCCCGAGCCAGAGTCCCTTCTTAATCATATCTCTCCCCCATTTCTCTCATTAACTGAATACGTTCATTATATGAGGAATATACCCTTTCTACTTCAAACAATCGGCTCAATTAGCCCATTCAACTACCTTCATTGTAGCAAAACCCTCACCTTAAATTTCACGATAGTTGTGAGCGTTCCATGACGAATAGCTCTTCCTTTTGTGCGAACTGAATGTTTCGTGCTAATATGAGTATGGATACTATACAGAGGAGGTATTCCTTATGAGTGTACAGGCAAAAGAAACCCCTAACCCAAATGCCGTTAAATTTGACAGCGACCGAATGATTTTCGAAGGAAATGGAAGTGTATCGGTCATGCCAGGTCAAACAAGTGACCACAGCATTTTAAATGACTTAATGTCACTAAATGGTGTTGATAACGTATTTGGATTCCAAAACTTTATCACAGTTAACAAGAAGAACGATGCATCATGGGATGAACTTAAACAACAAGTCATTGATACAATTGAAAACCATGGGTATTAAATCTTATCCTTCATGATGAGATACGAAAAAGGCTGTCCCCTGAGGGACAGCCTTTTTTAAGTATTATTTAAATGATTCTAGTTTTACAAACTTTTGATTCGTTACTGACCCATCTTTAGCGCTGATCTCATACAACATAAGCGTCAAGGTACCGCTTGTTGGAAGTTGATCTTCTGAAATCTCTACAGTAAATTCAAACTCACCCCAACCTGGTGCCCCTTCACTTACTTGAACGGGTGTATCCGACACTAACACTTGATGTCCATCCTCTACATTGTACATAAAGCTTCCTTCGAACACACGAGCTTCACCAGAAACCGTATATTGACCATTCTCACCTTCTACCTTCACATTACGGAACGCTTGGTTTTCTGAAGGAATTTCAAAGGCTTTTTCTGCTTGAAACGGCTTCGCCTCAATGGTTTGACCATTCATCTTCATTGGTAATAATGTAACCTCAGCACTATAAGTCCCCGGTTGTACACGCTCACCAGCTTGGTCATAGTTCCATGATGATGTAAACGTTAACTCTTTTGAAGGCTTGATTTCTTCACTAACTACCGCTTCTGTGAATGATTTCCCTTCTGAATAACGGTAAACTTCTTCACCCTTAGCATTTTTTACGATAATTTCATACTGTTGACCAGAAGAGAAATGAAGATTAACACCCTTTTTACCGTTGTTCTTCAAACTAAATTCAAACGTTACTTTCTCCGTTTCTGGGTTTACAGTAGCTGTCATTTCGACTTGTTCTAGTAGCGTTTGTAAGTCAACCTCTTCAGTAGAGTCTTGCTCGGTGTCCTCTTCTGATTGGTCGGACTCTTCTGAGGCTGTTTTCTCTTTTGTTTCCTCATTCGTTTCCTCGGTTGTTTCCTCGCTACTTACATTCTCTGTCTCCTCGTTGTCTTTAGCTTTAGACTCACCAGAGCTAGCACAACCAGTAGCAATAATCAACATTGCCATGACCATAACAAGAAATTTCTTCATCCTTGTCACTTCCCTTTCGATTAAATTCCACCCTGTTCATTACATTAGTCGTTCTAAATAGTCATTTCGTTACACATTTACTCATCTCTTCTGAAGAATCCGAATATACCTGTTGTTTGCACGATATTTGTAAAGGCATGTGGATCAACATCTTTAATCGTATGTTCTAGATCGTACAATTCATAACGTGTTATAACCATAATCAGCATGTCCTTTTCTTGATTGGTAAAAGCCCCTCGTGCTGGAACTTTTGTAATGCCTCGAACCATTCTTGAATGAATAGCACGTTGCAAGGCTTCTGCCTCGGTTGTAATGATCATAGCTGTCAGTTTCTCATGTCGCGTATGAATGGCATCAATAACACGGGTCGATACATAAAGTGTTACAATGGTATAAAGAGCTTTTTCTTCATCATATAGCAAGCCTGCTAATATAATAATTAATCCATTAAGAAAGAAGAAATAAGTCCCTATTGGGCGATCTTTTATACGGGATAACACCATCGCCACAATATCCATACCACCTGTTGAAGCACCCCACTTCAATGTGAGGCCGACACCTAATGCTCCAATTACACCACCAAATACTGAATTTAATAAAATATCAGTTGATAGTTGTTTAACAGGAATGACTTCAAGGAAGAACGTGGTAAATACAACTGAAATGATACTATAAATTGTAAACCCTTTTCCTACTTTATACCAACCTAAAATAATAACCGGTATATTTAAAATGAAGAGTAGCACACCGGTCGTAATTCCAAACCCTATATAATCCTGCATGACACTTGAGAGCAACTGGGCAACTCCTGTAAACCCGCTTGCATAAACATTTGCCTTAATAAGGAAGAAGTTTAGTGAGATGGAATTTAGTATAGCCCCTAGTATAACAATAATAATTCGTTTGATTTCTGGAAGAAACATGACGCCCTCCTAATCTCTGGATTTCTGTTTTGTTTCGTGCAAGGATTAATACTATGATGAGTCTCTCTTCTCTATATATCATAAAACCCCTACCCTTTAAACCACTTTTTGCTAAATGCTTTGACTATCCTGTCTGCTACGATTACACTTATGACAATAGGACCACGGTCTAAACCACATTAATCTAGTATTCATTATATATTACAGAAAAGGGTGAAAGTATGTCTGTACGAATTATTGCTGATTCTGCTTGCGACTTGCCTACATCGGTTATGGAGGAACATGGTATAACACGCCTTTCCCTAACGGTTCACTTAGACGACCAAGACTATAAAGACGGCGAAACGATTCAGCCTAAAGAAGTCTATGACGCGATGCGGAACGGGAAAGCTCCTAAAACATCACAAGTCTCTCCTCAAAGTTTCAAAGAACTATTTGAGCACTTTGCGAGAGAAGGACAGGACTGTCTTTATCTTGCCTTCTCTTCCGAATTATCAGGAACGTACCAAACAGCTAAGATGATGCAACAAGAAGTACAAGAAACGTATCCAGGTTTCAATCTTCACGTCGTTGATACGCATTGTGCTTCTCTTGGGTATGGACTTGTTGTCCTTCGTGCTGCAGCGCTCGCCAAAGAAGGAAAGTCACTCGATGAAATTAAAGAGCTCTCCGGCTACCACTTTGAGCACATGGAACACATTTTCACGGTAGACGATTTAGAATACTTAAAACGCGGAGGCCGTGTCAGTAAAGCTGCAGCGTTTTTTGGAACCATGTTGAAGATCAAGCCACTTCTTCATGTTGAAAACGGCCAACTCATTCCACTTGAGAAGATACGCGGCGCGAAAAAAGTACTTAAACGAATGACTGAAGTTATGGAAGAAAGAGGCGTCAATTTGGCGAGCCAGCCTATTGCCATCAGTCACGGTGATGATCTCGAACGAGCTGAACAACTTGCCGAAATGATTCGTGAACAGTTCGGAACAAAAGATATTCATATTCATCAAGTAGGAGCCTCTGTCGGCGCGCACGCTGGACCTGGCACAATTGCTTTATTTTTCTTAAATGCTCCTTATAAATAATCTACCCTCTTTTCACACAATCTAATGATGTGTTCTTACCATTAGAAAAAAGAGGTGTCTGATATGGCTACAAGGAATACTGGTGACAACAACAAGAAAGCATTAGATAATAATGCAAAACGAGCTCGGAAGAACGAACAACGAGAAGCAGCTCGTCAAAACGGCGAGCGTCAATTCTCAAAGAAAACCGATCATAAATAAAGAACGAAAACGCCTGAGGGAAAGCTCCTCAGGCGTTTTTTCGCCCAAATCCCCTCATAACATGAAACTTTTTCCTCCTTAAGACGACTAAGTAAGAAACCAAGTGAAGAGGGTGAATGATTATGAAGCGAATGGTTATAACAGGGATTGCTTTGGTGGTGTCTCTTTTTATCATCTTATATGGAGTTGCAAACTGGGGCGTTTCTGCAGAAGTAAAAGAAGAAAGTGAAGTCGTTCCTATACACAAAGACTGGACGATTGTTTTTTCTAAAGAAATGAACAAAGAAAGCTTCACAGATGAAACGATTCGAGTGATTAACAAGAAGACAGGAGAAAAAGTACCTACCACCTTTGAAATCAGCGGGAACGGAGAATCGTTGAATATTTTTGCACCTAAAGATGGGTACGAAGTGAATCAAGACTATACCTTAACGATCTCAAAAGGCGTAACCTCTGTCCGAGACGTTGAATTGTCTAAAGATTTCACGTATACCTTCACCACCTCAAAGGAACTCCCTACGATTGGTTCTGAAGAAGAATTGAAGGCGATTTTAAAGAAGTTCCAAAATGAACGATCATCTATGCAATTTGAAACTGTTGAAGAAAGCGCGGATGTTAGTGCTTCTTCAGAGGATTCTGCAAGCAGTTCATCCGAGACGAATGTTCAAGTGAATGGTGTCGACGAAGCAGATCTCGTTAAGAATGACGGTGAACACATTTACTATGCCAGAAACGATGACATTGTCATTGCAAAAGGCTCTCCTATTGAGGAAGCCAAAGTCCTCTCCAAAATTAATGATGAAGACTTTATACCAAATCAACTATTTCTATACAACGATCGACTCGTTGTCCTTGGCCATCAACAGCAATCGCTTCCACGAGATCCAAAAGAGGAAGCATCAGCAGCAGAGTCTATGATTATGCCAAACTTTAGAAGTCATATGGCCGTCCGTGTTTATGATGTTTCGGACCCTGCCTCTCCTGAAAAGATGAGGGATCTTAACGTTGAGGGGAACTATTTGACTTCTAGAATGATTGACGGTCAAGTTTATGTCCTGTCCAACGAGTACACATCCATCCACCGTTTAGAGGAAAAGAAGCAGAATGATCAAGAAGTTCGACCACTTTTTAAAGATTCTGCCGTGAGTGAAGACTTCCAACCCATTCCTTACGGGAAGATGCATCAGCTTCCAGGGAGTAAAGACTCGTCATTCCTAACAATTGCAAGTTTTGATGTTACAGACGACGGTACACCCGCAAATGTAAAGACGTACCTTGGTGCTGGAGATACCGTTTATATGTCTAAAGATCACTTGTACGTAGCCACACACTCTAGGAATTTTCGAGTCGAGCCATTTTTTGCAACATCCTCATTCCCAGAAGACCTTGAACAAAGCACTAGAATTTATCAATTCAACGTAAAAAACGGCGACCTTATCTACAACGGTGAAGCTGATGTACCAGGCCACTTAATCAATCAATTTGCTATGGATGAGCGAGATGACTCCTTCCGCGTCGCAACAACCACTGGACAATTTTGGGGAGATGAGAATCCGTCGTTCAATAATTTATATACGTTCGATTTATCCATGACTCCAATTGGTAAAGTTGAAGGGTTAGCAAAAGGAGAACGAATTTATAGCGTCCGCTTTATGCAGGATAGAGCTTATATGGTTACATTTAAACAAGTTGATCCACTGTTTGTAATTGACCTTAAAGAACCTTCTTCCCCTGAAGTACTCGGAGAACTTAAAATCCCAGGCTTCAGCGATTACCTGCACCCCCTTGGAGAAGACCATTTAATTGGTATTGGCCAGGATACTGAAATCGTCAAGTCAGATGGAAGGGAACGGGTTGTGACAAAAGGGGTAAAACTTTCTCTATTTGATGTAAGTGACGTTTCAAATCCAGTTGAAAAAGATGTAGCGATTATCGGTGGAAAGGGCAGCTACACGGATGTCAGCCACGATCACAAAGCCCTTTACATTCACCCAGAAGAAAACTTATTTGGTCTCCCGGTCCAAGTATCCGAAGAATATGAGCGAAAGGCTCAGGGAGCTTACCTTTATAAGATCACACCAGAAAATGGATTTGAACTTCAGACAACGATCACAAACGAGGATGGTGATCGTCCACATGTGCGCTATGAATCTCGCATCACTCGTTTAATCTCCATCAACGACACTTTATTTACACTTTCTCATAACGAGTTGAAGGGCGTCGATTTAAATACCATGGAAGAAGTAAAGACCATCTCTTGGCGTAAACAACAAGAAAATGAATAAGGTGATAAAGCTCCGAGAAAATCTCGGGGCTTTTTTTATTCAAAAAAAAAAGCATTGATTAGAGTAACTATTATCATCCTCTAAATTGTCACAATCTTCGTCAAAACCGTATTTACTTTCTTCTCATCCAGGAATAAAATACGGGTAAGGGTATACAAAAGAGAGGATGAGTTCATGATGAATCGTAAAATTGTCATTGTTGGTGGAGTAGCAGGAGGCGCTACAGCTGCTGCGCGCCTTCGTCGTATAGATGAACACAGTCATATTGTAATGTTTGAACGCGGGGCTTACATTTCTTATGCCAATTGCGGGCTCCCTTACTATATCGGCGGTACCATTAAGGATCGAAGCAAATTACTTGTTCAAACTGTAGATGGGATGACGGCTCGCTTTGGTTTAGACATACGTACTTTAACAGAAGTTGTCCGTATTAATCGTGAGCAGAAGACGGTAACTGTCCGACACCTACCATCTGGAGATGAATACGAAGAGAGTTATGATACACTCATCCTCTCTCCAGGCTCAAAGCCGATCGTCCCTCCAATCCCAGGCCTAGCAGAGTCCAACTATTTCACTTTGCGAAATATACCGGATACGGATAAAATTTATACATTTTTAGAAGATCAACAGCCTCAAAGTGCTACGATTATCGGTGGTGGTTTTATTGGTTTAGAACTAGCGGAGAATCTTGTTGATCGGGGGCTTAATGTTACTCTTGTTGAAAAGTCTCCACAAGTGATGGCTCCTATCGACAGAGAAATGGCAGCACTTGTCCATACAGAGTTAAAACGAAAAGGAATAACTCTCTATTTAAATGACGGTGTGAAAGCTTTTGAGGAGCAAGGGAAACAAATTATACTCGAAAGCGGTACGTCTATTTCAACAGACCTTGTTGTACTTTCTATCGGTGTTACACCTGAGAATACGTTAGCTACCCTGGCGGGTCTTGATACAAATGAGCGAGGCGGTATTATCGTCGATGATCATTTGAAAACAAACGATCCATCAATCTATGCAGTTGGTGATGCCGTTCAAGTTAAAGATTATCAATTTGGGCAACCAACCATGATCCCGCTTGCATGGCCTGCTAACCGCCAGGGACGTCTTGTAGCTGATCACATTTACGGGAAAGACGTTCGATATAACGGCACACTCGGCACATCCATTGCCAAGATTTTTGACCTTACTGTTGCGGCTACAGGCAAAAATGAAAAACAACTGAAAGCGATGCGGCTTCCATATGAAGCTATTCACATCCATCCAGGTTCCCATGCTGGTTATTACCCAAATGCAACGCCACTTTCCATGAAGCTATTGTTCCATCCTATTGAGGGTACCATTTACGGAGCACAAATCATTGGCAAAGAAGGTGCTGATAAACGAATCGATGTGTTAGCTACAGCGATTAAAGGTGGATTAACCGTTATGGATCTGCCTGATCTTGAATTAGCCTATGCTCCTCCATACTCATCTGCCAAAGATCCTGTTAACCTACTTGGCTACGTCGCTTCAAACATTGTTGAAGGTGAGGTTGAAGTGGTTCACTGGGATGAAATGGACGGAATTGCGAATGCGGCGGGTATGATTCTAGATGTTCGAACTTCTAAAGAATTTAGTAATGGTGCAATTCGAAATGCCGTAAACATTCCCCTTGATGATCTCAGGGATCGCTTGGAGGAGTTACCAAAGGGTGAGCCAATCACCGTCTATTGCCAAGCGGGGTTACGCGGATATGTGGCAACGAAGTTACTTAATCAGCACGGCTTCCTTATTAAAAATCTAGAAGGTGGCTATAAAACCTATTCTTCCGTTATGAACGATCTAAAGGAACTGCAAGCAGAACAAGCATAAGAACTGTGCCATCTTCACATCCTAAACGTGGAGGTGGATCGCATGAGCAAACGAAAAAACAACAACCGCGGCAAGACTGGCGGAGCTAACATTAATCCGCAAGGCTATACAGAAGACAAAGCGGACCAACAACCTAAAACAGAACTACAACAAAGAGCCAAAACCAAAAACACAAAAATCTAAACCAAAAGGGACAGACCCACTTCACCACACTATTGACCTGAAGCGTGTCTGTCCCCCTTTATTGCATTGGAGAACGAAAGGGTGTCTGACACCCTTTCGTTCTGCAGTGTGATAAAGGTATTTTTCTGAATATTTATACTTTGTTCAGACCTCTTTTATCTCCTTAAATGTGTGTTACCATATACTGTAACAACACATGAGGAGGAATATGATATGCACCTGGAAGAACTGCTTCAATCGTATGTTAAGGAGTTCAACCAACAGCCTGATTCACCCAATGAATTATTGGACTATTGTCAACGCATGTATGTAAATGGAGAACTGGACTTTCACTCGTATCGTCAATTGTTTCAACACTTACACGAAGAAGGTGCTACATCCTCACACAATGAAATCGAAACGGTCTAACCGATGCTTTTGCATCGGTTTTTTTATTGTTTCTAGTCCCCTTCATCACTTCCACCACATACTTCCAATTGATATCTTCTCTTAATTTTCATTCATTAAGGAACCTCTGGACATGATAAAAGTAAATGCACACCAGGAGGAATGACGATGCCACAACAACATCAACAAGCTCAGCAACAGCCCCCTCAACATCAAAATCATCAGCCAGGTTATGAATACGAAATGCAGCCTTTACCTGAATTTATTGACCCAGAGTATAAACCGAGCGAAAAGCTTAAAGGAAAAGTTGCCGTTATTACAGGTGGCGATAGCGGGATAGGCAGATCGGTTGCCGTCCATTATGCAAAAGAAGGCGCCGATGTTGCTATTATCTTCCTTAATGAAAAACAAGACGCAAATGATACAAAGACAATCATCGAACGAGAAGGCAGAAAATGTCTGTTAATTGGAGGAGATATTGGGAATGAATCCTTCTGCCAAACAGCTGTGAACGAAGTTATGCAGTCCTTTAACCAGATTGATATTCTTGTGAATAATTCTGCAGAACAACACCCTCAGCAAAACTTTGAAGACATTACAGCTGAACAATTGGAAAAAACGTTCCGGACAAACGTATTTGGTTATTTTCATATGACGAAGGCTGCTCTTCCACATATGAAAAAAGGAAGTACAATCATTAATACTTCTTCTATTACAGCGTATCAAGGTTCCAAAGATTTAGTGGATTATTCAGCAACAAAAGGTGCTATTACAGCACTTACGCGTTCGTTATCTGAACAACTGGTTGGGAAAGGAATCCGAGTAAACGGAGTCGCACCAGGTCCAATCTGGACACCCTTAATCCCTGCCTCATTTGACGCTCAGAAAGTCTCTCAATTTGGATCTAATACTCCTATGAAAAGAGCCGGACAACCAAGAGAAGTCGCACCCGCCTACGTCTACTTAGCAAGCCAAGACTCCTCTTATATCAGTGGCCAAATGATTCACATAAACGGCGGCATAATCGTAAACGGATAAAACTTTACCAAACTAAAGCGTGTCAGATACCCTTCGTCTCGCTAAAGCATGAAAGGGTGTCTGACACGCTTTACTTCTATGCAGTGTTAAAACCGACTGATAGGTTTGATAATGAGACATGGCGGTTAAAGTCAATAGAGAAACTGCAAATTTAGGATAGAGAAATCATAATTTCGTTAAAGCGAGGGATTATTACATGAGCCAATACAGCGCATTATTTGAATCAGGAAAGCTTGGAAATGTGGCAACTTCAAACCGATACATCGTTGCTCCCATGACCCGTGTTTCAGCAGAAAGTGACGGCCGCGCTAATGACCGTATGCGTGATTATTATGAACGCTACGCCAAAGGTGGTTTTGGTACTATCATTTCTGAAGGGATCTATATTGATGAGAAGCATAGCCAAGGATACTTCAATCAACCTGGCTTAGCTACTGATGCGCATGTGGATGCCTGGAAACCGATTGTAGATACATTGCATAACCATGGAACAGCCTTTATTGCCCAGCTCATGCACGCTGGTGCTCAGACCCAGGGCAATGCTTATACAGATGAAACGATTGCTCCTTCGGCTGTAGCCCCTAAAGGAGAGCAACTAGGATTTTATGGTGGGTCAGGTCCGTTTAAGACAGCTAAAGAAATGACCGCTCATGATTTCGCACAAGTTCAAGAAGCATTCGCTCTCACCGCAACCCAGGCAAAGAAGGCCGGTTTTGATGGTGTAGAAATTCATGGCGCTAACGGCTACCTTCTTGATGAATTCTTAACCAATTACATGAATCAGCGCACCGATCGTTACGGTGGTCTAGAAGGTGGGTTAACGTTTATTCAAGAAATTGTGAATGCTGTGCGCGAAGCAGTCGGACCAGATTTCATGGTCGGCATTCGCTTATCACAAGGCAAAGTCGCAGACCAAGAATATCGCTGGCCAGGTGGTGAAGAAGATGCGAAACACATCTTTTCAACACTAGGTGATCTGCCGCTTGATTATATTCACGTTACAGACGGTGACGGCACTGCCCCTGGATTCGGCGAAGGGACTCGTTCAATGGCAAAAGCCGCTAGTGAAGAGTCGAACCTGCCCGTTATGGCCAACGGTAAGCTCGGTGATCCAGACCAAGCCTTAGAAGCTGTCACAGATGAGAAAGCAGACTATGTGACCCTTGGTACAGGCGCGCTCGCTAACCCTGACACTCCTAACCTTGTCTCAAAAGGTGAATCTTTACGAGAATTTGATGCGGAATCCATTTTGTTCCCAGAGGCGTATATTAAAGATCACGAGTTATCTTTAGATATTCAAACAAAAAAGTAATTGATGCATTTTAGTGATGGAACAAAACGCTCAGACCTCTAATCTGAGCGTTTTTTCTTGAGTTGCTTTCTGCTGTACTTGAGCCGGTTTTGTTAAGGCTTGAGCCGATTCCACTTTTCAAAATCTCTCTACATCCACTCCTCAAAGAACAACGTCATCATCTTGAGTCACTTTCCGAGGATCTTGAGCCAGTCCCTATCAATCTTGAGCTATTCTCTTCGATCTTGAGCCGTTCCTTCTCAACTTGAGCCGAAATTTTGACCACTTGAGTCACTTTTTCTGAATCTTGAGCTGCTTCGCCCGGAACTTGAGCCAGACCATCCGAACTTGAGCCGCTCCCACCCACTCACACTAAAGCACGAAAGCGTGTCTGACACCCTGCTCTCCTCTAAAGCACGAAAGCGTGCCTGGCACCCTGCATCTTGCTAAAGCACAAAAGCCCCCTCCTTAAGGAGGGGGCTTTTGCATGTATTGTTCATTAGGGGGTAGCGACTTTTGGTGCTTCGATGGTGCGTGTTTCTTCATTTAGTACGAGTTGAAGTGGTGTTCCTTCTTCTTGCTCGATGAGGGTTTCATCGTGATTTACCGTGATTTTCAGAAGGTGCCCGCGGAAGTTAATCTTGAACGAGTAATCCTTCCACTCTTCTGGAATCATCGGATTAAAGTGAAGGATGCCGTCAACGACACGCATGCCAGCGAAACCATGTACGATCGATAACCAGGATCCTGCCATACTCGTAATATGAAGGCCATCCTCTGTATCGTTGTTATAGTTATCCAGGTCCAAACGAGCTGTGCGTACATACATTTCATACGCTTTTTCCTCGTACCCAAGCTCTGCTGCCAAGATTGAATGAACACAAGGTGAGAGGCTTGATTCATGGACCGTCATTGGTTCATAGAAATTATAGTTGCGTTTCTTCTCTTCTTTAGAGAATTTATGATTTAAGAAGTATAGTCCTTGAAGAACATCCGCCTGTTTAATAAAGCAAGAGCGAAGAATGCGATCCCAGGACCAATTTTGATTTAACGGAAGGTGCTTTTCATCAAGGTCTGCGACTGGCATGATCTCTTTATCTAAGAACCCATCCTGTTGAAGGAAGACACCTGCATCCTCATCATACGGATAATACATTTTTGAAATGATGTCTTTCCATTGATCAAATTCACTAGATGATAACCCCAGCCGGTCTAGAAGTTCATAGTATCGAGCACCATGTTGGCGTTCGATAAATAGTGCCACACCTAGTGTATACTCAAGCGTCCACGCTGCAATGCGATTGGTATACCAGTTGTTATTCACGTTGTTCTCATATTCATTCGGCCCAGTCACACCAAGGATCATATAGCGATCTTTACGTGGGTTATAGTTGACGCGGCTCGCCCAGAAACGACTGAGCTCAGCTAGCACTTCAAATCCATAGTCAGCCAAGTAAGCTGTGTCTCCAGTGTAATTCGTATAATTCCAGATTGCATGAGCGATGGCTCCGTTACGATGGATTTCCTCAAACGTGATTTCCCACTCATTATGAGACTCTTCTCCGTTCATCGTCACCATCGGGTATAGAGCGCCTTCTAATCCAAGCTTACGAGCATTCGCACGAGCTTGATCTAAATGATTATACCGATAGATTAAAAGGTTTCTGGCAATCGCCGGGTCAGCCGTACCTAAAAAGAACGGTAAGCAGTAAGCTTCCGTATCCCAATACGTGCTTCCGCCATACTTTTCACCCGTGAACCCTTTCGGACCGATGTTTAAACGCGGATCGTCACCTGTGTATGTGTTATACAGTTGGAAGATGTTATAGCGAATGCCTTGTTGTGCTTCCGCGTCGCCACCTACCGTTACATCAGCTTTTTTCCAGCGCTTCTCCCATGCTCCTTGATGTTCTTGAAGCAACTGGTCGAATCCTTTTTCAAAGGCTTCTGTTACAAACCCTTGAGCTTTGTCAGCTAGCTCAGCAGAATCATAGTCTCTGCTTTGAGTAACGGCTACATATTTATAAAACGTAACGGGTTGTCCTTCTGTTACCGCTACATCCATTACATTATCAATATATTCTTCCTGGTCATCCATCGCCTGAATGGTAACGTCTGCTCCTTCCACTGCTGTTCGCATTGCGGCTGAGACTTCAAATTCCGTCTTACGGGTTTTCATCGTTAACACACCCGCTTGTTCTGAGACCTCATGATGGACAGGCTCCCAGAAATCTTCATCATAGTTCGCGTCTTCGTTTCGTACATCTCCGTTTAGGAATGGTTGGAAAGAGATTGTACCACTAAAGTTAATCGGGGTTACTTCATACCGAATCGCTACAAGTTCAGGATGAGCAATAGAGAAGAAACGTGTAACGTTCACTTGAACATGCTCTCCATTTCCATTTTCAGCTGTAAAAGAACGGCGCAAGAGGCCATGACGCATATCGAGCTCTCGTTTAAATTCCATCACGTTCCATGTGTTTAAATCAAGTTCTTCATTCTGAACGACAACCCGAATACCTGTAACATTAGGAGCATTCAATACCTTAGCAAAATATTCAGGGTATCCATTCTTCCACCAGCCAACTCGGGTTTTATCAGGATAGTATACGCCTCCGATATAGGTGCCTTCGTGCGTTTCACCTGTGTACGTTTCTTCAAAATTGCCGCGCATGCCCATGTGGCCATTCCCGATACTCATTAAACTTTCGGCTAAACGATTTTCTTCTGGATGGAGACTTGTTTCAACGACTTTCCATGGATCTACTTCAATAATACGTTTCATATTGGCTCACCTCTGCCCTTCTTAAAATATATGGAACCGTTTGGAACAATGTTATCTCTACGAGGTAGAAGCACCGTTAAGGCTTATGTGTTGACTCGATTGACGACGAACTAGCTCGTAAGGAACGATAATCCGTTTCGCAGGTTCATCTTGATTATTCACTTTTTCAATTAAACATTTCGCTGCCTGGTTCCCTAGATTATAAATCTGTATATCTACCGTAGTAAGGGAAGGTCGCGTGATCTCTGAAATATACAAATTGTTAAAGCTTACAATGGATACATCATCAGGTACACTTATGCCGTTTTCTTCTAGCATTGTGACAACTCCAATACTCATTAAATCATCGACGATTACAAGACCAGTAGGGGGCTCTTCAAGCTGGAATAATTGATGAACCGCTTCTCGTCCACCTGATTTTAAGAACTCCTTATGGATTTGATAATCTTCACGAACCGGAAGTCCTGCTTTCTCTAAAGCCATCTCATAACCGCGCATGCGATCCTGTGTCACAACTAAATCAGTATCCCCACCGATAAATGCAATTCTCTCATGACCTTGGTTAATGAGTTCGTTTGTTATATCAATGGATGCGTTCACATTATCGTTATCCACATGTGTAATACGATCAATATGCTCACACGGTTTCCCCACTAGCACAAATGGGAAATCTTTTTCTAGTAAAAAGTTAATCACGTTATCGTCTACCCTGGAATATAGCAGGATAATTCCATCTACGCGATTGCCATAAACCATACGTTGTACACCTTCATAGACTTCTTCTTCCGTTTCGCCCGTTGAGATGTATAACGAATAATCTAATTCATGCGCAACAGCACTAATCCCTCGTAACACTTCAGGAAAGAATGGGTTTTGAAGCGCTTTATCCGCTGATGACTTCATGACAATTCCAAGAGCTTGTGTAGAGCGATTGGCCAAACTTCTTGCGTTCACATTCGGATGATACCCTAACTCTTTCATCGCTCTTCGCACACGCTTCTTGGTGTCCAAACTAATTCTAGGATGATCAGCTATGACCCTTGAAACGGTAGAAGGAGCAACATTTGCTGCTTTTGCTACATCTTTAATTGTAATTCCCATTTTTCTCACCTTCTTAACATCGATTCAGGGTTAAATCGTAACCTCTACTCTCAAACCCCGGTCGGTCCAAACTCCCGATTGTCTCTCTCCGTTCACCAACACTTCTTGCCCCTCTTCTAAACCATGGAAGATGAAGGAACATTGTTTATAAGGTAACGGCCACTCCATTTCATTGTGACAGGAAATGGCTAGTTGACGATCTTCACATTGTATGGATACGTTGAGCTTGACTGATTCACCTGAGCGATAATCCGTCGTCTCTCCATCATCATCATAAACTTGAGTGTTATAACTCCCATTTATATGAGCATAAACGTGAAGCTCTAATTCTTTTTGGTCGGTAATGGCCCGTTGTTGTTTTGGGCTCTGAGCAATCAAGGTACCTTTTTTAATAAATAGCGGCAATGTATCAAGTTCTGCATGGACTAAATGTGCTGTTCCACCTTGATAAACTTTGCCACTAAAGTAATCAACCCATTCTCCTTCTGGAAAATAAACAGCACGGTCTGTGACTTCAGGCTGCATGATTGGTGCAATTAACGTATTATCTCCGATCATAAATTGATCATGTAAAGCATAAGTTTTCGCATCCATTGGGTACTCTAGCATGAGCGGCCTCATAACGGGGAGCCCTTTCGAATGAGCTTCATGGAATAACGAATATAGTTGAGGAAGCCACTCATATCGAAGTTCTATATAACGTTTAATAATCGCTTCATATTCTTCGCCGAATTGCCAAGGCTCCTGGTACAATGTGCCGATCGCCGAATGATTACGGAAGTAAGGAGTAAACGCCCCTACTTGCGTCCAGCGAGCCAGCAACTCTCCATTTGAATCATGCGCGAATCCACCTACATCTGGTCCTGTAAAAGCAACTCCCGATAATCCAAGATTCATACACATGGGTAACGACATCTGTAAATGTTCCCAGAAACTTCGATTATCGCCAGTCCATACTGACGCATACCGTTGCACGCCTGCAAAACCAGCTCTTGTTAAAAGGAATGGTCGTTTTCCATTTAGGTTTCTTTCCATCCCTTCATACGTTGCTTTCCCCATCAAAAGGCCATATAAGTTGTGAAGCTGTCTATGTGTTTTAGGATCACCTTCATTTTTATGAATGACGCTCGTATCCATCGTTTTCGTCTCATTAAATACAGCTGGTTCATTCATATCATTCCATATGCCTTCAATTCCAAGCTCCGTATAGAACTCATGCATTTTCCCCCACCAATTTTGTGTCCGTTCCTCTGTGAAATCAGGAAAAGCACTCGTTCCAGGCCAGACATCACCAAAGTAAAGGTCGCCTTCAAGATACTTACAGAAGTGATCGTTCCGGACACCTTCTTGATAGGTTGAATATTCCGGATCTTTCTTAACACCCGGGTCAACTATGGGAACAATTCGGATCCCTTCTTCTTTCAAGTCTTGCACCAATTTCTTGGGATTAGGAAATCGATCTTTATCAAATGTGAAAACTCGGTATTCATTCATATAGTGAATATCGAGATAGATCACATCAAGAGGGATTCCTTTTTCCTTAAAAGTATTAGCTAATGCTCGTACCTCTTCTTCACTCTCGTAACTATAACGGGATTGGTGATAGCCAATTGCCCATTTCGGAGGGAGAGGCATTCTTCCTGTTATATGAGTGTACTGTTCAATCACTTCTTTTGGACCTTCACCAGCAAACACGTAATAATCAAGCTTCCCACTATCACCTTTAAAAGAGTAAACCTCTTGTTCTGTTTTCATATCAAATGTTGTCTTAGACGGGTTATCAAAAAAGATCCCATAAGCGCGTCCGTTTCGTAATGCCATAAAGTAAGGAATGGATTGATACAGCGGGTCTGTCTCCGGGTTATGAGGGGCATACACATCTGTATTCCACATGGTGTAAGACTCTCCACGCTTATCCAAGAACCCAGACTTCTCACCAAACCCATAAAAACGATCCTCTGGCTCCATTTTCTTGTAGCAAATCACTTCACCGTTTTCTTTAAACCCGATCCCCTTGTCTCCTTCAGACACAATAACTTGACCCTCAGGAGTTAAAACAGACAAACGAAACTGCTGTTTAGAGACGGAAACAACAAGACGATCGGTCTTTACTAAGACCCTTTCATCCGTCTCCTCAACACCAACGTTCACTGATTCAAGAGCAGCTACAACCGCTGGAGTAGAAGCTAAATCAGAAACACCCTTCTGATTCATAATCACCCTCACAATATCCGAACGATAAAACTGAAGGTGAATGTCCGCTCCATCGCAAATGAACGTCACGCCTCCATCCCTTTTCTTAATGGATTGTACCGTTCCAACATCACGGTAAGAACCGTTCACCATTGCCTGATTCTGACCGGGGTGTATTGCAAAACTCGTATCTTCAAGCACTCCATTCCCTCCTTTGCACCATTACTCTGGTTTAAGATTTCTTATTCTTACGGCTTACAAGAACAACGAAAGCGACGAAGCTTCCCATGACAAGAGCTAATACGCCAAAGAATATCCAGTTCATTCCAGTATCTTCTTCAACGATATAAACATCAGCTGTTTCACGGTCAAGTCCAATTTCATATTCGCCATTTCCATTATCTCGAACAATCGAATCATGAATGAGCCCTCTAAGCTGCTCTCCTTCGACTACTTCGCCTAGTACTGCCGACTTTGTTTCTTTACTATTATTAATCGCAATGTACGCGACTTCATCCTCATATGTTCGTTTAAACACTCCAAATGGTCCTTCATCAATGACTTGCTCAAAGCTTCCTTGAGTAAGTACAGGGAATTTCTTACGGATGGCTGCGAGTTGTTCAATGTGTTGCTTAAGCTCCTCGTCACCCGCTTTAAAATTCATAATTCGGCGATTATCAGGGTCTTCGCCGCCATCAAGTGGAACTTCAGATCCATAATAAACAATAGGCATTCCTGGAGCTGTATACATATACGTTAAAGCTAATTTCCAGCGTGTAATTGGATTTTGCTTCGCTTCATTCGCAAGCCTTGTAAAACGTTTATTATCGTGGTTATCTAAAAATGTCCCAAGCGAATGAGGATCTTCGTAGAAGGCTTCATTACGCTGCCATACTTTCCTAAGTTCAGCTACGGATTGTCCTGGTTGTTTAAAGACTTGTGTAGCGGTTTCAAAAAAAGGATAGTCAACAAACGAATCGATCCCTACCTCTTCATATCCAGCAATATACCGAGGGTCTTCACTCCAGACTTCCCCCATTAAGAAGAAATCAGGGTCAATGCTTTTGACGTGATCGCTAAACTCACTCCAAAACTCTTTCGGCACATGCTTAACCGTATCTAATCGAAACCCATCTACACCCGTTTCATCTATCCAATATTCAGCTGCATCAAATAAGTACTCTTTTACTTCTGGGTTTTCTGTGTTTAAATCAGGAAGCCCAGCAAGCCAACCATTCTCTAACTGATCCTGTGAGTTTCCTACCATACGCGATTCCTCATGAAACCAGTCTTCTTTAGAAGGATCTGTTAACCATTCATGCTGGTACCCTGTATGATTCACAACGAAATCAAAGACAACTTTCATATCACGTTTGTGCGCTTCGTCTACAAGTCGCTTAGCATCTTCCATCGTTCCGAAGTGTTCTTCAACTTCTTTAAAATCACTAATCCAATACCCGTGGTACCCTTTTGGTTCGTTCTCCATAATCGGTGTAATCCAAATCGAAGTAAATCCCATGTCTTTAATGTAATCTAGCTTTTCGATAATCCCTTCTAGATCACCACCATGATACGCTTTAGGATCTTCTGGATTTACACTGTAATCGTTAGAAGCATCCCCATTGTTAAACCGGTCTACCATAATAAAATACATTAACTCATCTTGCCAGCTTCCTTCTTCTTTTTCCGCAGCTTCGGCTCCGAAGGCGTAAAAAAGAAGAAACGGAATCATGACGAGCGTAGTCAACACGCGCTTTTTCATTTTCCGCTCCTCCTTTAGATTATCGTATTCTCTCAATCTCTAGAATACATGAAATAGTAGCCTTCTGCCATTACCCTTTTGTTGCACCAGATGTTAATCCGGAGATGAGATAACGCTGTAAGAATAAGAATACAAGCGCAATTGGAATGGCAATTAAAATAGACCCAGCCGCAAATCGAGTAAAGTTATTGGCAAACTGGTTGTTGATGAAGTTAAATAATCCAAGAGCTAGTGTAAAGTTCTCAGGACTTGAAAGAACGATACGCGGTAACAGGAAGTCCGTAAATGGTGCCATGAAGTTGAACAAGGCAACAACTGCTAAAATCGGCTTCGCAAGCGGAAGCATGATTTTAAAGAATACCTGGAAGTGTCCCGCACCATCCATGCGCGCTGCTTCATCTAATTCACGAGGAATCGTGTCAAAGTAGCCTTTAACTAGCCATGCGTTAAATGGAATTTGTCCACCAACGTAGATTAAGATTAAGCCCCATAAGTTATCTAATAAGCCAATTAGGTTTAATAGAATGTAAAGGGCAACCATCCCCATTAGAGCCGGAAACATTTGCAAGAGTAGAAATGCGTATAATCCATTCTTACGTCCAACGAACTTGTAACGAGAGAACGCATACGCTACAAATGATGTGATAATAACCGATGCTACAGAGTTTACTACGGCTACAAACACACTATTCTTATACCAGATCAAGTAGTCACTGCTTGGATCTGTGAACAACCATTTGTAATGTTCAAATGTGATATTCTCAGGAATCATAGAAGATGAGAACATGTTTGTTCCTGGATTTAGGGAAATACCGATTGTCCATAATAGCGGATAGGCGATTATGATGAACATGAACAAAATAAATGCGTATATGAATCCCATCTCAATGCGAGATTTTGTCTTTTTATTCATTACATCTCACCTTCCTCTTTATAGGCTGCAGTTTTTCTAAACTGATAGAATGCAAATATGGAAACGACAAGTCCCATAATAATTGTTATGGCCGCAGCCATGTTGTAGTTATTCGTATCAAACGTTAATTTGTAAACCCAAGATATTAGAATGTCGGTACCACCTGCGTTTTGACCACGAACAGCTGGTCCACCTTCGTTAAACAGATAGATAATGTTAAAGTTGTTAAAGTTCTGTGCATACTGCATGATAAGTAACGGTGCCGTTGCAAACATAATGTGTGGAAATGTGATAAAACGGAACTTCTGAAACCTTGTTCCACCGTCTACGTCGGCTGCTTCGTACATGTCTCTTGGGATACTTTGTAGGACCCCTGTAAATAAGGCGAATACAAATGGGAAACCAAGCCATGTTTGAATCATAATTAACGCTACTTTTGTCCAAGTTGGATCAGTTAACCAAGGAATCATCAAGCCGAACTGACTTAATATATCTTTGTTAATCGCACCGAACGTATCATTGAACATCGCAGAGAAGATTAGGATCGTAACAAAAGCTGGTACTGCCCAAGGTAAGATTAAGAACGTACGAATCGTTCTCTTGAATTTAACACGCTCATCGTTTACAAGAAGCGCTAGGAATAGACCAAGTGCGATTTGTAATGTTGTCGCAACGACTGTCCATACTAGTGTCCAACTTAATACATTTAAGAAGGATTTCTTCCAAATAGAGAGCGTTACAAGATCAACAAAGTTTTGGAATCCTACCCAACTAAGTAAGTTTCTCGGCGGTGAATTGTATAAATTGTAGTCGGTAAAAGCTAATGAAATCATAAAGGCAAGTGGTAATACAACAATGAATACAAGCATAACCAGACCAGGTCCAACCATCATGTATGGGAAACCTGCATCGTAGGCATCTTTAATTTGTTTACGAACAGATGGTACTGGCTCTCCTTGAGCTAACAGGCGTGCATCGCGTTTTGCATCAATGACGTTGTACACATAAAGTGTAGCGGCAAATGCAATCACGATTAAACTAACGAGCCCTTCTATTAATAAGATAATAGAGTGGTCCTCACCTTTAACCTCACCTAGCGTGATGAACCCCCAAACACCGTGAATAATAAAATTCAACATCGTGATTAGGAAAGCGGATTCGAAAATGAGGAAGATGATTCCCTTTAGTAGTCTCTTATTATAGATTTGCCCTAAACCTGCAAATACAAGTGAGAGGATTGTAGCCAATTTGACGTTGTGATTCTTTTGCTTCACATCTTTAGTAGCTGGTGATGTTTGTGGCATACTCGTTTCCCCCTTATTGCTTCATGGTCTCCTTATACATGGAGATATACGGCTCATCGCTGTGCAAGCGTTTGCTCAAATGTTGAATAATAAGTGGATAGGAGATCCCTCCTATCCACCCCTACTATTACTGACCGCTCGCTGCGATCTGGTCTTTAATAATTTGTACAGTTTCTTCCATAACGTCTTTCGGATCGTCACCTTGAGCTAGGAATTGAAGAGCGTTACCAGCTGGTTCCCAAACTTGTTGCATAGCTGGTACAGATGGCATTGGCTCACCATAGTTTGTTTGCTCAGCAAATGCAGCTGTAATTGGGTCCTCTACGATTGCAGAATCTTCAAGTAAAGCTGTACGTGGAGGAATTTCTCCCGCCATTTCATAGTAAGTCATAGCATTTTCTTCGTTTGTCATAAATGTCATAAGGTCTGTCGCCCACTCTTTGTTTTCAGAGAAAGAAGAAAGCATCCAAGCTTTAACCCCTACGAATGATTGCATGTGCTCTCCATCAACTTTTGGAAGTGGAGCTGCGCCTAAGTCATCGCCAAGAGCTTCTTCATAACCAGGACGTGCCCATGGACCCGTCATAACAACAGCAGCTTTTCCGTCGTTAAATAAACCGTTCATGATATCAGGGCTAACTTCCTTAGGAATGTAACCTTCTTCAAAGAAAGTTTGAATATTCTCAGCACCTTTAACAGCACCTTCATTTGCTAAACCAATGTCACTTGTATCATAAGTACCATCTTCTTTACCAAATACATATCCACCAGGACCTGCGAAGAATGGATACGCAAAGTAGAAGTTGTTCAATTCACCCAAGAAACCATAGCTACCGCCACTAGTTTGCTCTTTTGCAATAGCCATAAGCTCGTCCATTGTTTCAGGAGCTTTGTCAACTAGGGATTTATTGTAGAAAAGACCATATGTTTCGATTACGGCTGGTGCACCCCAGATGTCGCCATCGTATGTCATAGCACTAATCGCTGTATCTGTGTATCCATCTTTCGCATCGCCAAGATCAACTGGCTCAGCAAGACCACGTACAACTAGGTTCCCTAAACGGTCATGAGGTTGGAAGAATAAATCCGGACCGTTACCAGTAGGACCATCTAAATCTAGCTTCTCTACTTGGTCTGTCATATTAATACGAGTCATTTCAATATTAATACCTGTTTCGTCTGTGTATTTATCTGTAATTGTCTTAATAGCTTCAACCTGCTTGTCATCATCGTTAACCCAAAGCGTCAGTGTGTCAGGCTTGCCAGATTCTCCATCAGATGACTCCTCGCCATCACCGGATCCTCCCTCAGCTGTTTCGTCTGTTGAACCACCGCTTTCAGAACTGTTGTCCCCGCTACATGCAGCAAGAACTCCAACGGCTAGTATCATAGTAAGCAAAAGCATCAGAAACTTTTTCATAACAATTGACCTCCCCTTATGATCTAATTGCAACCGTTTGCATTAACTTCAAAAAAATATAGTTTCAAAGTTTAATTGATTGTTTGTGTAAGCGGTTGCACTTGTCTTACCTTTATTATACATATAATTTTACAAGACACAAATACTTTTTTTAATTTTTTCATAATTTTTGTGTCAAACCTATGAACTAGAGGCTTTAACATTCTTTTCACCTATTAAAAACATTCTAGTTATCTCTTACTTTCTAATTGACAACTTTATCCGATTAAAATAGCCTTTAAGTATTACAGCTTCATGCAAGCGCTTGCTTATAATAAGTAAAATTAATGGAGAGGGGTGGCTTTATGCTACGAGAAGCAATTTACCATCGTCCCAAAAATAACTTCGCCTACGCGTATACAAAAGAAGAACTTCATCTTTACGTACGCACGAAAAAAGGGGACGCGAAAGAAGTCCAATTGATTCATGGAGATCCTTATCACTTTGAAAAGAAGAGTGGATGGCAATATAAAAAGGCTCCTATGCGCTTATCAGGTACAGATGCGCTTTACGATTACTGGTTTACATCTGTAAAACCTCCCTTCCGTCGCCTTCGATATGGATTTGAGCTAACAGACGGAAACGAAACAACCATTTATGGAGAAAAGGGATTTCGTGACGAACCTACGTCAGAAGATATTGGTTTTTATTTCGCTTTCCCATTTCTTAACGGCATCGATGTCTTCACTCCACCTGAATGGGTAAAAGATACAGTCTGGTACCAAATCTTCCCTGAGCGATTTGGGAATGGTGATCCATCCCTAAATCCAGAAGGTACGGTCCCATGGCGCAGCGAAGATCCGAAAGTTGATAATTTCTTCGGAGGGGATTTCGAAGGGATTATTGAACACCTTGATTACTTAGTCGAGTTAGGTATCACGGGCATTTATATGACTCCAATTTTCAAAGCCTACTCGAATCATAAATACGATACGATTGATTACTATGAAATCGATCCTCAATTCGGAGATAAGGAGACGTTCAAAAGATTAGTGGACACATGCCACGAAAAAGGCATCCGAGTGATGCTTGATGCAGTCTTCAATCATAGTGGCTACTACTTCCCGGCCTTCCAGGATGTCTTAGAGAACGGGGAAAACTCCATCTATCAAGACTGGTTCCACACGCGTGAGTTCCCTCTCCAAGAAAGACCAACTCCGAATTATGATACGTTCGCATTCGAGAAATCTATGCCTAAGTTAAACACAGAGAATCAAGAAGTAAAAGATTACCTTCTCGGTGTAGCCCGCTACTGGGTAGAAGAATTTAATATCGATGGCTGGCGCTTAGATGTTGCAAACGAAGTGGACCATCAGTTCTGGAGAGAATTCCGATCCGTCGTGAAGACAGCTAAAGAAGACGCCTATATATTAGGCGAGATCTGGCACGATTCTATGCCATGGCTTCTAGGAGATCAATTTGATGCCGTCATGAACTATCCGTTTACGGAAGCTTCTCTAAATTATTTCGCCCGTGGCAAAATGAACGCACGTGAATTCTCAGATGAACTAACGAAAGTGCTTCATATGTACCCAGATAACGTAAATGAAGTTCAATTCAATCTGCTTGGAAGTCACGACACACCGCGCATTTTAACGGAGAGCATGGAAGATAAAAATAAAGTAATGCAGCTTTTCCTCTTCCAGCTATCTTTCATTGGTACACCTTGCATTTACTACGGAGATGAAATCGCCATGACAGGTGACCATGACCCAGGCTGTCGTAAATGCATGATTTGGGATGAGGAAGATCAAGACCAGGAGATGTTTTCTTTTGTAAAGAAACTAATTCAATTACGGAAGGACATTCCGGCTTTTGGTAATCATGGAGACTTCCGCGTATTACACGCAGATCCGGATGAGAATACGCTTATTTATAAAAAATCAGACGAGACTACAACGCTATTGTTTATTTTGAATCCGACACAGTCCTCCCAGTCCATTCCACTTCCTAAGGAATTCCAAGATCAAAAAGGGACGGACGTATGGAGCAAAGAAACATTAGATCCTTCTGCGTCTTGTACACTAGAACCTTACCAGTTTCAGATCATTCAATATTAAGGCAGACAAAGAGGTATCCATTAAGGGTACCTCTTTCCTTCTGCTTATGAGGAGCACCAATCATGAAAGCACAATCTAAAACCAAAATGACACTTTTCTCCTTAACATGGCCAATCTTTATTGAAATCATGCTGCACATGTTAATGGGGAATGCGGATACGCTTATGCTCAGTCAATATTCTGATCACTCTGTTGCTGCAGTTGGAGTCTCAAACCAAATTCTTTCTGTCGTTGTCGTGATGTTTGGTTTTGTTGCCACAGGAGCCGGCATTTTAGTTGCCCAACACCTAGGAGCCGAGAAGGAAGAAGAAGCAGGCTCCATTGCAATCAGTTCCTTAAGCTTAAACTTGTGGTTTTCCTTAATGATGAGTGTTAGCTTGTACGTGTTCTCTGAACCGATTCTCAAGCTTATGGATCTCCCTCCTGAACTTATGGATGAGGCTAATCTCTACCTAACCATTGTCGGTGGCTTGATTTTTGTACAGGCGCTCATTATGACAACAGGAGCAGTGCTTAGAAACTATGGTTTCACAAAAGATGCCATGTACGTCACGATCGGAATGAACATTATAAATGTAATCGGTAACTATTTTGTCATTTTCGGTCCGCTTGGATTTCCGGTCCTTGGTGTTGAAGGAGTTGCTTATTCTACTGCGTTTAGCCGCTTTATTGGTTTCCTTGTTTTACTAGGGTTGCTGATTAAACGAAGCAACGGTGAGCTCCCGATGATTTCGTTTTTCCGATACCAGAAGAAGCATGTCCTTGGACTTCTCCGTATCGGTGTCCCTTCTGCAGGAGAACAGCTTTCTTACAATGCCAGTCAAATAGCCATCACCTATTTTATTGCTCAGATGGGGACAACAGCTATTACAACGAAAGTATATGCTCAAAATATTATGATGTTTATATTTCTCGCCGCCATTGCTATTGGGCAAGGCACTCAAATTTTAATAGGTCATCACATTGGAGCCAAAAGACTAGATGAGGCGTATACACAAGGATTCAGAAGCGCCAAACTAGCTATTATGATATCCGTAGGAATGTCGATTGTTGTCTATTTCTTTAGCGATTCTTTACTTAGCATTTTCACATCCAACGATTCTATTATTGAACAAGGATCACTCTTACTTTTACTCACAATCCTTTTAGAACCTGGTCGAGCTATCAATCTCACTGTCATCAGCTCCCTACGAGCAGCAGGTGATGTACAATTCCCAGTCTTCGTCGGAATTTTATCCATGTGGGGCATTAGCGTAACATTCGGCTGGTTCTTCGGATTGTACTTAAACATGGGCCTCGCAGGAATATGGATCGGCTTCATAACCGACGAATGGCTCCGCGGCCTCCTTATGACAAGGCGTTGGTATAAGAGAAAATGGAGACAAAAAGCTTTTGTATAACAAAAGCGGAAATGCCCCGGGTAGGCCCGGCAGGCATAAGCGGGGGATCGGAATGAAGTGCCCTTCCTTCATGCAGATCAACCGCTTATGTCCCGAGGGCCTGGGGCATTGCAGCTGGATGATAACAAAAGCGGAAATGCCCCGCTTAGGCCCGGCAGGCATAAGCGGGGGATCGGAATGAAGTGCCCTTCCTTCATGCAGATCAACCGCTTATGTCCCGAGGGCCTGGGGCATTGCAGCTGGATGATAACAAAAGCGGAAATGCCCCGCTTAGGCCCGGCAGGCATAAGCGGGGGATCGGAATGAAGTGCCCTTCCTTCATGCAGATCAACCGCTTATGTCCCGAGGGCCTGGGGCATTGCAGCTGGATGATAACAAAAGCGAAAATGCCCCCGTGTAGGCCCGGCAGGCATAAGCCTATAAGAAACACAAAGAAGCTACACCAACTATCTGGAGTAGCTTCTTTTACGCTCTACCGCACCAAAGGGTGTCTGGCACCCTGCTTTTCTTTACAGCGCTAAAGTGCAATTTAAGCGTCGATCTTAACGTTGTAGGCTTTAAGCCAGTGGTTAATCTGACCAAGGTGTGCGAGTAGCTGTGGTCCTGTCATCAGCTGACCAAACCATGGTGTATCAATGGCTTTTCCTTCGCTGTCGACGAGTTCTTTAATTCTTTCTTTCTTAAAGAGGTTAAAGAGTGGTGCATTGGGATCATCTAAAATTTCTCCAAGCCAGCTGACTACAGCTCTTGTGTAAACAGGATTGTGCGTCTTTGGATATGGACTCTTCTTCCGGTACAAGACGTCATCAGGCAACAATCCTTCTAACGCTTTCCGCAAGATCCCCTTCTCTCTGTCCCCGTATCGCTTCATTTCCCACGGCACATTCCACACATACTCGACCAAGCGATGATCACTAAATGGAACACGAACTTCAAGACTGGCTCCCATACTCATGCGATCCTTACGATCCAGTAACGTTGTCATAAACCAGAGCTGATTTAAATAAAAGAGTTGGCGTCGCTTTGCTTCTTCTTTAGAGTCGCCGCTAAACGTTGGCGTCTCTGCGATCGTATCCTGATAGCGCCCCATCATGTACCCATGCAAGTCAAGCTTTTGACTCCACTCATCTGTTAGAAGTTCATTGCGCACACCAGAAGAGCGAATCCAAGGAAACCCTTCTCGAGACAAGTCTTCCTGACGATAAAACCAAGGGTACCCGCCGAATATTTCGTCTGCACATTCTCCAGATAGCGCCACGGTTACATCCTTTTTAATCTCACGGCAGAACCATAATAACGAAGAATCCACATCAGCCATACCTGGGAGATCACGCATATTGACGGCTTCTTTTAAAAGCCCTGCCAATACATCATTATTCATTACAGAAGATGAATGCTTCGTGCCGAACGTGTCTGACATCAATTGAATAAAATCCCCGTCGCTATTCGGTTGGAACGTATTTGCTTTAAAATACTTCTGATTCCCGTCAAAATCGATCGAGAATGTTTGAAGTGGATCTTTCCCCTCTGCTTTCATATGGTTCGCGGCAATGGCTGTAATCGCACTTGAATCTACGCCACCTGATAAAAACGTTCCGACCGGCACGTCAGATACGAGCTGACGAGTGACGGCATCTTCAAACAATTCCCGAATGGTTGCGGCCGTTTTCTCTACTGAATCCGTATGTTCATGACTCTCTACGTTCCAATACCGGGTGATCTTGAGTCCATTACGACTGTAGACTCCTACATGCCCTGGCCGAAGTTCTTTTACCCCTTTGAAAACACCGTGACCGGGAGTACGAGATGGCCCGAGCGCCAGAATTTCACTCAGCCCTTCTTCACCAAGAACAGGATCAATATCCGGATGAGCAAGGAGTGCTTTTAACTCTGAAGCAAATACGAGTCCCCCTGCGTTCTCGGTGTAAAAGAATGGCTTCACTCCTAAACGGTCGCGAGCGATAAAGAGCGCTTCTCTTTCACCGTCCCAGATTCCAAAAGCAAAGATTCCATTTAACCGATCCACACACGCTTCTTTCCACTGCATATAACTCTTAAGTAAGACTTCTGTATCAGAATGAGACTGAAAGCTCCAGCCGAGACTGGCTAGCTCTTTCCTTACATCTTCTGTATTGTATAACTCTCCGTTGTAACAAATGGTATACGCATGGGAACCATTCTGAAAGGTCATCGGCTGTCTGCCACCCTCAGGATCCACGACGATTAAGCGCTGATGACCAAATGCAACGTGAGGCTTAATCCAGGCATTGGATTCATCAGGACCGCGGTAGTGAAGTGTTTTCGCCATTTTTTCAACGGTGCGTTCGTGCTGCGTCAGATCCTTTTTATAATCAACCCATCCACTAATGCCACACATCTACACTCATCCTTTCTATGCTAGAGCTTGCGATTCAATTGTCTTCCTTCCCTAACATATGCCCAGATGAAAAAGATGTGATTTTATCAATAAAGTATGACGATTTTGTTTGCTTTGAAAGAGAAAGGTGGTCCTTTGAAAACACTCGCTTTCCTGCGGACGAACTCCAGAGCTTCCTCAGTCGCTTCACTCCCTGCGGGATCTCTGAAGCACGTCTTTCCGCGGGAGTCTCGCATTTTCAAAAGACCACCTTCGCCGTAAAAGGGTTAAACAAAAACGTCGCCGTATTATTAGGATTTGCTGAAGTGAAAGAGAAGACCATTTACCCCATCATACAAATACACAGAAAAAGCGTTGAATTGGTTTACAATTCAACGCTTTTACATTCGTGATTAGATGATTAGTTTAAAGGTAAAATTCCCATTGGTAGACGGCCAAATCCTAGTACTAGTGCGATAATGATGGCGATGAAAAATTGGATCCAGGCGCTTTTTGCGGATACGCGTTTTTTGGCGCGGACGGCGATCATTTCCATTGCGAAGATTACCCATAAGCCAGCTAAACTTTTCACAATCGCTTCTCCTAGAATGGCGCCTCCACCGTTTGCGAAGTACACTGCTATAAGGCTACCACCAGAGTACAAGATTAATAAGTAATCCAGACGTAGAATCATGTGAAAGACTTTACCGACCTTTGGCTTTCCTAATCGATCAAACCATACCGTCAGGCCAAGCAGAATTAGCGCTAACACCCATGACGTAATATGTAAGTGCGTTTGTCCATCCATACTTTTTCCCTCCTTTACATACAACTTACCACCGATATCATACCAAAAAAACATAAGAACTGCGAATGTTTACTCTTTATCGGCCTATATAACAAAAAATTCTGAAAAGCTGTTATACTATTCATAGATTCTTTAAATGATGGAGGGATACAATGACACATACAAGTGAACAAATTATTGAACAAACACAGGAATATGGGGCAAAGAACTATCACCCGCTTCCAATCGTCATCGCTAAAGCAGACGGTGTATGGGTAGAAGATCCTGAGGGTAATCGTTACATGGATATGTTAAGTGCTTATTCAGCGGTTAACCAGGGCCACCGTCACCCAAAAATCATTGATGCGCTAACTGAGCAGGCATCCCGAGTAACTCTTACTTCTCGTGCTTTTCACAATGACCAGCTTGGTCCTTGGTATGAAAAGATTTGTAAACTAACCAATAAAGAGATGGCTCTTCCTATGAATACAGGAGCAGAAGCTGTTGAGACGGCTATTAAAGCTGCACGCCGTTGGGCTTATGATGTAAAAGGCGTGGCCGAAGACCAGGCTGAGATCATTGCGTGTGTAGGGAACTTCCATGGCCGTACGATGACAGCGGTTTCCTTATCTTCTGAAACAGAATATAAACGCGGGTTCGGACCAATGTTACCAGGTATTAAAGTAGTGCCTTACGGTGATGCAGAGGCATTACGTGAAGCAATCACTGAGAACACTGCCGCTTTCTTATTTGAACCTATTCAAGGAGAAGCCGGTATCGTCATTCCTCCAGAAGGGTTCTTAAAAGAAGCTTATGATATTTGTAAAGAAAACAACGTTCTTTATATTGCCGACGAAATTCAAGCTGGACTTGGACGTACAGGTAAAATGTTTGCGTGTGATTGGGAAAACGTTTCTCCTGACATGTTTATCCTTGGTAAAGCACTTGGCGGGGGTGTCTTCCCAATCTCTTGTATCGTTGCGAACAAAGATGTGCTTGGCGTATTTAACCCTGGTTCACACGGTTCAACATTTGGAGGCAACCCACTAGCATGTGCTGTATCCGTTGCAGCTCTTGAAGTATTAGAAGAAGAAAAATTGGCCAGCCGTTCGCTTGAACTTGGCGAATATATGATGAGTGAGCTTCGTTCCATCGACAATCCTAAGATTAAAGAAGTGCGCGGAAAAGGGCTCTTCATCGGCGTTGAAATGACCGAACCTGCTCGTAAATATTGCGAAGAACTGAAAGCAAAAGGGCTTCTTTGTAAAGAAACCCACGAAAGCGTCATCCGCTTCGCTCCCCCTCTTGTAATTGATAAAGAGGACCTGGACTGGGCTATTCAGCAGATTAAAGATGTATTGTCACCAAAAGCGTAAGCGACCGCTTAGCAACGTACGTATAGCCTAAAACCAAAAGGAGCGCTCGGTCTAATGCACCGAGCGCTCTTTTTTATCCATTATTAAAGTTTCTTGATCTCTTCATCAGTTGGCATAACGCTTGCTGCGACTATATAAAGCAACAACACGAATCCGCTTGTAACGAAACATAATATCACCGCCAGGATTCGCAAAAGGCTTACGTCAATATTATAAAGTTCGCTTAATCCACCGAGAACACCTGATATTTGTTCATCTTGCGTGGAACGATAAAGTTTTTTCATAAGCGTTCCTCCTGTATGATTCTATACCCATACTACGAATCAGGGTACTACGATGCTTCAACTTTTTACAATATCACAACGCCTTCACGTATCCCCCGTCCACAACAAATGCTTGCCCTGTTACATACGTATTGGCAAAAGAAGCTAAGAAAACAGCTGTGCGCGCAAATTCCTCAGGCGTCCCGTACCGTCCTGCAGGGATCCTGGTTTCCATCTCGGCCTTTACTTCCTGAACAGAAAGCCCTCGTTTTGTTGCCACTTTCTCATCCAGTTCCTCAACACGCTCTGTTTCAATACGGCCTGGTCCAAGCGTATTCACAAGGATGTCTTCTCCGGCGAACTCATTAGCCATTGATTTCGCTAATCCAACAATCCCTGTTCGGAACGTATTGGACAATATCAATCCATCGATTGGCTGTTTAATGGAGGAAGAAGCGATGTTTAAGATCCGTCCTCCCCCTGCATCTTTCATATGAGGAATGGCTAAACGGCTCGCACGAATAAAGCTTAATAAATTCAGCTCAAATGCTTTTTGCCAATCCTCATCAGACATGTCCATAAAACTTCCTGCGGGAGGTCCCCCTGCATTATTCACAAGAATATCCACCCCTCCAAGCTTATCTATAGCCGATTCAAATAAAGCTTCAAGACTTGCTGAATCTGTAATGTCACACACTTCAGTGTGTGGAGCGATGCCTGATGTGCCTGCTTCCTGGTGAATCTCCTCAGCTGCCTGCAGAAGATGCTCAGCATTGCGACTAGAAATCAGTACTTTAGCTCCTTCACGTACAAATTCCGTTGCGATCGCTTTCCCAATCCCTTTACTTGATGCTAATAAAACGACCCGCTTTCCTTTTAACCCTAAGTTCACCAAAACCCCTCCTTCATACTATTACCTTTATTGTACTGAAAAAGAGGGACGTTTTTCCAAAAGGAACGTTTACGGATTACTCAAGCTTACAATTTTCTTCTGCCCCCAAGGAGCAACCGCAACTTTGGCAATTCGTTCAGACTCGTTCCCTTCGAAAGCTTCACCCGTATTCTCTTCAACATAAAAACGCTCAATTCCGTAGCGAATACGAAGCTCCCCTCCATTGCCACCTTTATATTGGCCCGTGATTAAAACTTCACCATTTTCTGTACGTAATGCCTGATGCGACACGGCTTGTGCTCTATAAACATCTCCGTCTTTCCTCAACTTTACATACACCTTCTCGTTGTACTGAGGTTCATCCCCGATCCATTTTTGTTCTGAAATTGTAGAGATTTCATAGTTCACTACTACATAATCTCCGTAAAAGAGGTCACGCGGATCAACAGGAGCGGTTTTTAACTCAATCGTATCTCCAAACAGATCCATTGCATAGTACGCCCCGGCCAACCCAACTAGATACAAGACTTGTAGACTTACGATCAATGGAAATAACCAACGCTTCACCTACCTCCGCCCCCTTTTTCATTCCCAGATAAACGGCGACGTTCCCGGTTTAACACATAACTTAGTCCAAACAGAAGAACGCCTCCAATGAAGAAAAAGACCGATTTGTTAAGGAAATCCCAAGCTAACTGGACATATGCAATTAAGGTGCTAACTAGAAAAGCACCTGTTCCCAAATTGACCAGACTAAACGCTTCCCGCTTCGTGCCAATGATTAGATATCCAATCGACAATACATATAATAGGATTAACGCGATCACCCCTGAATTCCCTCCTAGATACACGATCGGAAGAAACAGCAAGAGATTCAGAACACCAATAACACGGTCTTTCACTAATAAAACGAGTAGTCCTACTAATACAATATGGGAAATGAGAAACATCATATTTATGTCCAGTCTTTCCATCACCCATAAATCGAGCAGAAAGACCTCAATGGCTTTTAATAAAAAGGCAACACCGATACTTGTGATTTGCAATGAAGTGAAACGAAGGAATGAGAGATTAGACGCAACATAAAGGAGTAACCATAGGAAAAGCAACCAAACATAGTCATGGCCACCCGCAAAAACAAGGACAAGGGACTGAAGAACATACCCAAACCCATATAACAATGCCAGGAAGTCACGACGCAATCGAATTAGCTCAAAGCCTCCGCCAATCACGAATAAAAGAAAGATCCCTAAATGGGCTTCTCCGTATGTCATCCAACTATACATTTGCCCCACCGTTAAGATCGCAAAGGTTAAATATAGGAGAGGCTGTTCCCTTCTAGCACCGTACACCAATAGACCAGCCACTCCCCATAAGAAAAAGGTCGTCGCACTATAGGCCATGTAATGATACATTTGTCCGGTCAAAATCATTGATGCCCCGAAATTCAGAACTCCTATGGCATAAAATGATGTACCTAGCGTTCTAGCTCCTTTTTGATAAGCGCGTTCTCCGAAGAAGTAAAAGCCAAGGAGTGACACAATCAAAATCGCCATCTTTAAGATGTTTGGCAAGAAAGACCAGTTTGAAGCAACAAAAGTCAGGAACCCTAATCCAATAAACAAACCACCAAAAATCGTTAGCAATCCCCTTGAGTTCCTGTTTGGATACCTTTTGATGATTTGTTCATATTGCTCTCTAGATATGATTCCTTCTTCTACCCAGGATGCTGCTTCTTTCTCCAACCAAGATCGTTTCACACACCCTCACCTCATCTTTTCTTTAGATCGTTTAAGAGGTTGGATCTGTCTGTATGTAAAAGCTCGCCAGATCCACTCCAATAACCCGTACCGAAAGACCTTCAACCAAAGGAAGCTTCCAAAGACTTGAAGTGTGTAAATGACGACGACAAGAACCACGTTCCACACGGGAGAAACATCACCATACAATCCTAAACCTACACCGTAAAAGAGTAGGAAACATAATACAGATTGGAAGATATAATTACTTAGTGAAAGTTTCCCAACATATTGAAACGGGATTAAAAGTTTTTCTTTTTTGTTCCAAAGGAGCGTTGTCATCGTCATGTAAAAGATTGCTGAAGCTGTTCCGCCAATATTATCCTGCGCAGTACTAAACCACTCAGGATTCCCATACAAGTATGGTCCGATTTTAAAAACGACAAATAGAATGAAACTTATTCCCCCTATTTGCTTGAGCGTTTTCTCATGCGTTATGGGTTCGTGCAGCCATCGCTTCTTAGCAGCAATGACACCAAGTACCATCACAGGCCATATTGATGCCGCCAAAAATACCCACTGGTACACAGAAGCGTATACGAGTTGCCATGTTTCCCAGTTTTCTGACCAAATCGAAAGCAAACTTTCTGACTGATAAGCAGCAAATGCTTTATCAATAAGAAACTGATTCGCCTGCCCAAGCTGATCGCGAAAACTGTAATACCCAAAAGTGACATACGTCGTGAATACCAACAAGATCGCAAGCGCCAACCAACTCATTACTTTAACAGACCATTTCAGCATTGGAAGAAGCAAGAATCCCAACACACCGTATGTTAATAAAATATCACCATACCAGATCAAGATCCCATGAATAAGACCAAACACAATTAAGACACTCAACCTACGTGTAAGCACTCTTGAATAGTGAAGACCCTTACCTTCTAAGCTTTCCTTCATCATATACAAACCAAATCCAAATAAGAACGAAAAAAGCGTATAAAAGCTTGCCTGGAAGAACATATCAACACCCGACTGAACAACCTCGTTCAGCTGGCCTGTCCAAGCCTCTTCCCCACCAAACATAAAGTATGGAGCGTTAAATGAAGGCATGTTTACCATAAAAATTCCGAATATCGCTAATCCTCTTGCCGCATCAATCCACGGCAATCGCTCACCCTTCACGAATTCCCACCTCCTAATCATCAATGTACCTTAACTTTACGTTAACCTCGCCGGTAGAAGCAATTCTTTTTAGACGATTAACACGTTCTCTCTCCTCTCTCATAAACTAATCATAAAGGAGGTATGCCTATGCCAGCTCAGGTGGGAGCCGTTAAGGTAGTAAACATTTCAGGCTCTGCGATATTTAATATCGGCGATGTCTACGCCATGGCTCCCCAGAGTTCCGCGAAAACCTTTGCTGGGGGTGGATCCTTTAACACAGGTGATGGCATTCATATTGATTTATCTGAATCCACTACAACGGTTTATGATCAAGATGTGGTTGACCAATCTACAATCGACGACATTGAACAATAAGGAGGAACGGCTATGAATTACACGATCCATCAGTCTATTAATATTCACTTTTTAAAAGTGGGATCTGTATCTAACTCCTCAGTTTTTCAAATTGGTAGTGCAGGCGTTATCCAGGCGCGCTCTAGCCTTTACAATACAGGCGGTTATACTGAACCTGCTGAGGAAGCTGAGCCGGTTGGAGAAGAACCAACAGGAGGTACAGGAGGAGAAGAAGGAGCCCCCCTTGTTCCTCTATCGATATCCTAACCTTCACACTTTCCCAGAATGATGCATAGAGTATTCTAGGTAAATGCCTAGAAAGGGGGAGATCAAGTGCAGTATATGGATTCATGGACCCAGTATTTAGAGAAACTTCACAAGCTTGTTGAATCGCAGACAGAGAAAATGAAGGAGTTAGAGAGGCGAGTTGGAGAGCTTGAGAAGAAGGCAGAAGAAAACCAGCGCCCATCGACCAATATCGAAAAAATCGAATACAACTTTGATCAACTAAAGATCGAAACCCTGGAAGGGACGCTTAATATTGGCTTAACCCCCCAGAACGGAAAAGACTTTGGTATTGAAGACCTCGCTATAGAAGAAAAGCCGTTTCCTCCAAAATTAAGCGGCAGTCAGGCCGTTAAAGATAAGATTATTAATGATTTACAAAATTACCTAACCAATCAAGGACCACGCGATCTTCAACAAATTGCAGGACAATACGGACGTCATTATGATTCAACATACCAGCAATTCATTCTGCAAGATATACAAAAACAACTTGATGACCGCGTCTCCCATTACCTTGAGCAAGCAAATGCGTCGAACGGGATGATGGACGACGCAAAGATCCAATCTATTTCCCAACAGGTCAAACAAGAAATCTATGAATCCCTCCATCATTTCATCCAAAACCAAAGCCACAAAGGAGATGAACCGGGTGAAGTTTGAAGTGCATAACTGCGGACTAAATGTGGGGAACATCAGAGTCCAAGGTGTTTCCTCATCTTCTGTTTTTTTAATTGGGGACAATGAATCGATTGCCCTCTCGTCTATCTTTGACACACCACCTGAATCTGTAATCGTCGGACCTCTTGTCCCCCTCACAGAACGAAAGCGTAAGAAAGACAAGAGAGAAAAAGATGTATAAACGTACTTCGTGTGTGAATCAAGTAAAAATCAACTCACTTACGCTTAGTTCCATTTTTGAAATTGGGGATGCAGAAGAAGCAACACCTCGCTCCAGGGCCTTAGCTGTTCAAAAGGAAGGCGCCTTATTCACAGATCGAGACTTCCCATTCAGCGACTTTCCCATCTATTCAGCCCAACTACCCGGCTTTGATCGTCAACTTATGATCGATCAAACAAGAGTACCGTGCGATCCCTATATCCACGTAGACTCCATTCATATTGAAGGGGTGTCTTCTGCATCCGTCTTTCAAATCGGTAACCTCGATCACATTGAATCCGAAGTCCGCATTAAACATTTCCGTATTTTAAAAGAAGAAGATGACGAACAATAAGGCATAGGGTGCATACCCTATGAAGAGAGACTTCTTATAAGGAAGGTGATCATCATGCCATCCATTGTCGGACCTATAAAGATTAACAGCGTAGGCGGAGGCGTTATTAACTTTGGAGATTCATTCTACATTTCTCCAAAAAGCTCCTCAAAATCAAATACTGGTTCAGGAAGTGCCAACACGGGTGACTTCATCAATACAAACAACGGCATTAGCTCAACGAACCCATTTGATCCCGATGGCGTTGACCAGCCAACAGTTGCCACCTAGATGGGTAAAGACGAAATTACATGATGTAATTTCGTCTTTATTTGTTAATCAAACTGGGAGAACGTTTCCGTTAACCTTGATTGAGAGGAAGGAGGGCCTGGAAACCACTCGCTTTCCTGTGGGGAGCTGGTGAGCCTCCTCAGCCGGCTCTGCCGGCCTCCGGGGTCTCACCTAGGCTCTTCTGCCCACGGGAGTCTCGCAGTTTCCAGGCCCTCCTTTTCCATATTTGGAGAAACGGAAACGCACCATATTTGGGCGCTAAAAACTTAAGAGCGTTTGTGGGCGTCCGTCCCTCCCCTTAATCACAAGGGAATGTGCCTATCAAACCCTGAAATAAATAAGATAAACGTACCGCGAATCATAGCAGGAGAGCTCTCTTCTTCCACAAATCGCACGTTTCCGTTCACTCTAATTTTGAAAAGGAAACACGCCAAGGGGATTAATCCTCCCCTCCCTCAAGCACCAGCTGTGGGGCCGTTTCTCCAACTTCTGATAAGGGGTGTCTGGGGAACGGGGAGACTCCTACGGGAGAAAGAGGTCGACGAGACCCCGGAGCGAACGGAGTGAGTGAGGAGGCTCGACAGCTCGCCCGTGGAAAGCGAGTCGTTCCCCAGACACCCCTTGCTCTCAATAACATAACGGCCCCAGCCACAAAATTGAGCAAAAAAACGGCCAAAGAGTTTCCTCCTTGGCCGTTTTACTGGTTATTTTTTGCGGTTGGCTTTCTTAATCGTAATTTTCTTTTGTGGATCTTGTTTCTTTACCCATTTAATATATTTCTCCATATCAGGATGGTCACGTAGGCGTTCGATCGTGTTGTAAAATCCAGCTAATTCTGCATTGGTGAATAATGCATGAATTTGCTTGTGACAGGCTTTGCACAATTCAGCGGTTGGGCCTTCTGCGCCTCCGTACTGCCTCGGTACTAAGTGGTGCTCGGTTGTTTCTATAGGACCACGTCCACATAACTCACACGATTCCTGCTGGGCCATTTCATCACCTCTCGTCTACTCGTGTTAACAACGATGCATCAAAGAAATACAGGTACTGGGCTGTAATGGGTCTCTGCCAAATACGACTTAATGCTTCTGCATAAAGAGAGAGCTGGGTTCTGTAGCGCTCTTTTAACGACTCTTCACTTTGCCCTTCTTGAATTTTATCGGTTTTATAATCAAGAATGACCCACCCGTTCTCACCAGGGATGATACAATCGATGACACCTTGGACAAATACTTTCTCATCAGTTTCTTCTGTCCAGTCCGCATACACTTCGTGAGCGGGTAACGTCAAGGTAAACGGCACTTCGCGATGGACTTCTGCAGAATTCATAATCATCTCGCCCATTTCGCTTTCAAAGAATGCTTCGATGGCTTCCACGTTAATCGCATCGGCTTCCTCTCTTGTGAGGTGTTCTTTTTCTACGTAAAGTTCCACATACTCTTCAATTTCAGCGGCTGTTAATTTCCTTATAAACGGCAAGAGCTGCATGACCGTGTGCATGGCGCTACCTGCTTCCGCTGCTGTTAAGGAGCGGTTTTCCTGCATAAAGCGAGGACGCTGAACTATGGGTGCCTTGAATTCACGAATTAACGAGTCGGCACTATATTCATCAGGTACTTCACGCTGACGCTTCAGTTCTGTCACCGACTGCTTTGCACGATGGTGGATCGCATTTTGGTGCGGGTAAATAAAGGACAAGCGCCGGTTTACTTCTTCCTCTTCACCTCTTGTTTCATCCACCTGCTTCCACTCTCGAATCGCTTCTTCTAGTGCTTCACTTTGTTTCTCTTCCACGCGATTTGGATTCGCATACGCACTGCTATGAAGAAAACTAACGCGCCACGTGGATTCATCGTTCACAATGGCTTCAGGTACACGCATGATTGAACCAGCACCACGCAATTCCTCATTTTGCTCATGGCGAATAAGGGCCGGAGCTACCCAATCTAAATAAGACTTCGATTCTAACCTATAATGAGCCGGGAGTACCCAGTGTGGATGTTCGACCCATTCTCGCCATTTATCAAGCTTCTTCTCAAGAGAAGCCACGTTCCCAATCATAACGAGCTTTTCCTTCGCACGTGTTAACGCTACATACAACACGCGCATCTCCTCAGCAAGGAGCTCACGCTGCTTCTCTTTTTTCAAAGCATGGTAGGCAAGCGTCGGATACATGATCCGCTTCTCTGGATCTATAAACTTACTTCCGAAACCATGATCCTTATGGAGTAAGTATTTCGACATTAAGTCCTGTTGGTTGAATTGTTTATCCATACCACCAAGCAGAACGGCTGGAAACTCAAGACCTTTACTCTTGTGTATGGTCATAATACGGACGACGTCCTCTTGCTCACCAAGAGCTTTCGCTGCACCGAGGTCTTCTCCTCGCTCTTCAATTCGTTCAATAAAACGAAGGAAGCGGAACAAACCTCTGAACGATGTAGCTTCATAACTGCGCGAACGGTCATAGAGAGCACGAAGGTTAGCCTGACGTTGACGTCCGCCCGGAATGCCTCCAACAAAGTCATAGTAACCGGTTTCCCTATAAACTTGCCAAATCAGCTCTGATAAAGACCCTTGCCTTGCCCGTACCCGCCACGTTTCAAGCCTCATAAGGAAATGTTCGACTTTTTCAATTAAGCTAGCGTCATCCCCTACACGCTTGTAAGCTTTTAGAGCTTCATAATAAGACGCTTTCCGCTTTGCTAAACGAACATTTGTAAGCTCATCCTCGTTCAATCCAACAATCGGAGAGCGAAGGACAGAGGCAAGCGGAATATCTTGTCTAGGATTATCGATCACTTTCAAGAGACTTATCATGATTTTGATTTCAATCGCTTCAAAATATCCGGAAGACAACTCAGCATAAACTGGGATCCCTTGTTGCTTTAGCTCTTCAACAATGGTCGGCGCCCATGTCATGGAACGCATGAGGATCACGATATCGCGGAATTGGATACTTCGCTTCATCCCAGTCGCTTTATCCACAACCTGAAGCGCATCTTCATCGCCGTGGCCAAGCCATTGTTTAATCTTTTGGGCATAAGCACGAGCTTCAATTTGAGCTTTTTCAAGATCCTGAAAGCCTTCTTCTCCCGCTTCAAGTTCAGAAGGATCTTCAGGTGCCTGCCGGTCAATGACCATCAATTCTGCATCAGCATCCGTTGAAGTCAGTTCATCGTAAATCGTATTGCTATAAATAAGCTCGGCATCTTTGTCATACGTCATCTCTCCAACTTCTTCATCAAGAAGCTGACGGAAAATATAGTTCGTCCCGTGAAGAACTTCCTTTCGACTACGGAAGTTACGCGCTAAGTCAATGCGTTCTGAAGGATGGTCTTGTGCCGCGAATTCTTTATATTTTTGTAAGAACAGCGTCGGTTCAGCGTGACGGAAGCGATAAATACTTTGCTTTACGTCTCCTACCATGAAGAGATTCCCCGCATGCTCCCCATCTGTCACCATTCGTAAAATGGTTTCTTGAACAAGGTTCGTATCCTGATATTCGTCTACTAACAGTTCCGTGAACTGAGACTGGTACCCCTTCGCTACTTCTGAAGGTTGAATATCCCCAGGTGTCGACTCATCATCCATCAACACTTGTAAGCAGTAGTGTTCAAGGTCGGCAAAGTCAACAAGTGCTTGCTCTTTCTTCTTCTTTTGGAAACGTTCGTGAAACTCTTTCACAAGCACCATAAGCTGGTCAACAACAGGGGCAAGTGTCTGCATATCACCTAAATGAGCAGCAAGAGAACGAGCAAACCAATCCTCTTTAAGAGAAGTAAAGCGTTTCTTGTAGCGGTCACGAAGTGCCTTCACCTGATCTTTTAACTCATCAGAACACTCAACCTTTTTACGAGACAGGGCTTTAAATCCACCTGAATTCTCCATGAACTGCTGGAGGTCGTGCCAGGAAATGTCCACGAGACCTAGTGCGTTTTGCATTTTCTCCCGGTCGTCATCAATAGCTTCAGCATAATGATAAGGACCATCAGGCTCACGGGTCAGGTTCAGGGCTTGTTCTGAATCAGCAAACATGGCTGTAAGCTGACTTTTCACTTCACGTTTTAAAATATTAAGCCACTCAATATCCTCTTCAGGTGTATCTTCTGAAACGTGATACATCGCAGAAACTTTCTCCATCCACGTCTCTGGCCACGGATTTTGCATGGCGAAGTTATACACAGAAAGCATGAGCGATTCAACTTCCTGGTCACTCCTGTCCCCTGAGAAGCGATTGACCACTTCAAAGAAAGCATCCCGTTCTTCTCCGTCTTTCCCGTACCATTCTTCAAACAGATCCTCTAAGATCTCCTGACGAATAAGGTCTCCCTCTACTTCATCAGCAATCCGAAACTGAGGGTCTAAATCAAGCTGATAAGCGTAACGGCGTACGACGTCTAAACAGAAAGAGTGAAGCGTCGAGATGGAGGCGCGCTGCAAGAGTGAAAGTTGTTTCTTCAAATGCATGGAGCCAGGGTTCTCTTCAAGAGCTTTCTCCAGAGCTTCCCCTACACGGTTTCTCATTTCCTGTGCAGCGGCATTGGTGAATGTCACAACAAGCAAGGTATCAATGTCTGTTGGGTTATCCTGATTCAAGAGTTTCTGAATAATACGTTCAACGAGAACAGCGGTTTTCCCTGATCCGGCAGCTGCTGATACGAGAACGTCTTTCCCACTTGTGTATATGGCTTGTTCTTGTTCTGGTGTCCAGGATGGCATTATTCATCATCCTCCTCTTGCTTCACAATTTGTTGCAATATATCTTCATCCTTCATTGGCTTTATCGTTCGGTACTGGTTCTCTTCAAGCGTCGGGTCGAATTGACAAACAGAACGGAATTCACAGAATGTACAAGCGACCTGCTGATTCTTCTGGAATGGATTTAAATCGACTTTTCCGTTTGTAATCGATTCACCTGCAGATTTCATCATATCTCGTACATAACTTTGCAAGTGCTTGAATGCTGCTTCTTCTGCCGTCTGCGACCCTTTCCGGAACCCGCCGGCCTTCTTTAAACCAGCCGGCACAATCTTACTCATTCCAGTGTCTAAATTCGTATCCATCATCTTCACGATTTGCTCATCTTCTACAAGAAGTCCTTGCATCTTAAACTTCTTAAAGAGCTCGTCTTGAATTTCCGTGTCTTTAAGAAGCTGAGAGCCTGAAATCATTGGGTTATGCACGTGGAAATATAACACCCCAGCAGGAGTTGCCTGTGTACCAAGCCACGTGTCTGAATGGGAAAGCACCACGTCTAAATACGCGAGCATCTGCAAAGCCAAGCCGTAGTATACTTCAACAAGATCAAGCCCCTTCGCACTAGACTTATAATCAATAATTCGAAGTAAAAGCCCTTCGTCTCCTTGAGCACGGTCCACTCGGTCAATCCGTCCTCTTAGCATTAACTCAAACCCATTCGCAAGATCGAGCGTCATCGGCGGAATCTTATCTTCAGGGCCAAAACCGACCTCTAGCCCTACTGGCGCAAACTGACTTTGTTTGGCTTGTTCACTTAGCATGTATGCGGCACGCGCCACTACGTCTTGCAGTTTCTGTTGAATGTACTGATAACGATTTGAGCTATAAAGAATCTGATGCTGCAGAATAGGTGAAAGTTCGTGAACAGCTCTTTTTGCATACTGGTTCGTATCACTTTCCGTAATGCTATTCCATTCGCGTCCTTCAACCTGAATCCACTCGGTAATTTGTTTCAAAGCTTCGTGGAATAACTGTCCAATATCTGGTGCATCAAGCTTGTAGACAGACCGTTCTTGTAAACCTAGCCCATATTTCGCAAAATGCTGATACGAACATCGATAGTACGTCTCTAAACGTGAAACACTTGCTTTCACTTGTTTCGGATACAAGTCATCCGTTGTATTACGTCCTAAGTTAGATGGTGTATTCTTATAGAATAAGCTTAATAGGACACGCTTCGTATCAATTGAATTGGTGTCATGAGCGATAAACCAATCGAGCACATCCCACCAAATATCTTTCATCGGATACCCTCGCAGGTAACGAGAAAGCTGTGCCGTTAAAACAGAACGTGTTTTCTGAGGAGTTGTAATGAATCGCTCCGTCTCCTCGTGATCGTCGCCCTCTTCAAGGAGCGATTTCTCTTCACAATATGGGAATAATTCCTTCATACGTTTTACCATAGAAGACGGAACCTTCGCCTTCCCTTCCTCGTTACTAAGGGGATAACTTACCCATAAGTAGTCAGAAGCTGCCGTGAAGGCAAGATACACGTAAAAATGATCATCAAGAAGCTGACGTTTGCTGCTATCGGCAAGCTGGACACCATGTTCAGACAGCAATTCTCGCTCTTGTTCTGAAATCATCCCTTCGGCTTGAGGCTTCATCGGCCACAAGCCTTCATTTACTCCGAGAAGAAACGCACTCTTAATCCCTGTAATACGTGAGCGATCTACGCTTCCGACAATGACATGATCCATGCTAGGTGGGACATGGGAGAAATCTAATGATTCGAGCCCCGTCTCCATCGTTGTTCGGTAAAGCTGTAATGAAATCTTATCGTTACCGATCATCTCAACCATCTCATCAAATAGTCCAATGACCGCATCCCATACTTGTTCTTGTTCGCGGGACTTCTCAATTTGACCACGTTCGTCATACCAATCGCGCCAATGATCTAACGTACTTGGTACCCGCAGTTCTTCTAGCCACTGAAACAAGACTTGAGAACGTTCTTTAACGGTAGATGCTTCCCGAATTTGTTCATCGAAAGGAAGAAGGATCTTTACGACCTGGTTGCGAAGGCGATTAATGCGCTCTTCTTTCTTCTTCTCTTCATCCGTCTGAGATAAATGATCAAACCCTCTGAAGCGCTGAAATCTCCAAGGCTCTTCACTAATCCAGCGTTTTTTCGTCCTGACACCATACTCGAGGCAATAATTCTCAAGTTCATCAATGGCATCCTGAGTAAGCGGATGCTCTCTGTCGCCTAAAGGGAAGAAGTCTGTTTTTAATAAGCGAAATATAGCCTCATAGCGCCAGTTCCCTTCAATAACATCAAGGGCTGACCTTACCAATTCAACGAGGGGATGATTTAGCATCGTCCGCTTCTCATCGATAAAGACCGGAATGCGGTAATCCTCAAAGACGGTTTGAATGAGATCATGATAGACGTCAGGCTCACGAATTAAAACCGCCATATCTTGATAGCGGTACCCCTTATCACGCACAAGCTCCATAATTTCCTGGGCGACCCCTTCAACTTCAGCACGAGGATGGACCGCTTGGGCTACCGTAATCGGAGCCTTATCTTGATACCCTGGGGCTGGTCTCGTTGTAAAATAATGCTCAAGATGTTCAAACGCCGGTCTACGCTCAAATCGACCTTCGCCGCCATAAACATATTTCACCTCGTCAACCGGAACATTTACTTCTTGTGCCGTACGTTCTAAGTCTTGGAACGTGTGAGCGGTCTGATGGAAGAGATCAAGTTCATCAATCTCTCCGTAGCGAGGCTGATCTAACGTAAGAGCAATCGTTACACGTTTCGCTTTCTTCATAAGAGCTTGCAACACTACAAGTTCTTGAGGCGTGAACCTGTGGAAGCCATCTAAATAAATTTCAGCTCCATTTAATGAATCAGCTTCCTCGATCTTCTCAGCAAGAAGCTGAAGTTGGTCCTCACTATCAATATATTGTTCCCGAAGGGCCATCATAAGCTGTTCGTATATGTACGATAAGTCTTCTAATTTATGCTGCAGAGCCTCTTCACCAGGGTATGGATGTTTATAATCTCCCATGGAGCCAATGTATTCATTTAACGAATCAGGCGTAATCCGATACCGCTTAAATTCTGTGATCATCGTTTCTAGTTGTTCAATAAACCCTTGCTTTTCGATCGCCTTTTGAAACACATTCCAGTCTGATTTTCGTTCTTCAGTGATTTTACGAAGCATCATTTGAACGCCTGTAGAGCTAATCATTTTCTTCGTTCCCCCACCTGTTTCCTGAAGCACACGCCAAGCAAGACGGGAGAAGCTAAATACTTGTGCACGAATACTCCCTTCAATTCCTTCCTGCTTCAAAAGAGCATATTCCTGCTGGAACGTCATCTGATCAGGAACCATATAAAGAATGGGAGCCCCTTGAGGGGATTCTTTCAAACTTTCTCTTATTTCTTCAAGACACTGTGTACTCTTCCCAGCACCAGCTCTTCCTAATAAAAATCGTATACTCATTCCTTACCTCCACTCCATGAACGTTTTTTAGAGTTTTGCATACAGTACGACTACGATTGTATAGAGGAGTGATCCCTTGCTAAAACCAAAGCTAATGGCAGGCGCTTTAGTCTTTACCGGTATCTTCATCGCAAGCAACCTCTACACCATGCTTCCTCTCCATTCAGAAATCGCACAGTTGTACGGTGTGTCCGACTCCGTAGTGTCTCTAGCCAGTTCAATGTTTATTTTCCCTTATGCGGTCGGATTGTTCTTCTTCGGGATGCTCGCTGACAAATTGCCTCACAAAAAAGTCCTTCTAAGCGGTATGACGGCTCTTGCCATTGTCACTTTACTCGTTGGACTTATGCCGACCTTTTGGCTGTTTATCATTCTGCGCGCTGCTCAAGGGGTCCTTGCTGCAAGTTTCGCACCCACTGCATTTGCCTATTCCTTCGAACACTTTGAAGGCAAAGAGCAAGCCTTCGTCATCGCGATGATTAATACGGGCTTTTTGTTCGCTGGGATCTTTGGGCAAATGATCGCAGTTGAACTAGCTAGTTATGGATCGTATCATACGGTCTTTTTTGGCTTTTGCATCCTATATGTCATCTGCTTATTGTTTTTGAAACAATTTCTAGTTCCCTCAAAACCCAAAACCTTTCAAACGTTATTTTCATTATCTCCTATTTTATCATTTTTTCAGTTCAGACCCTTGCAAAAACTATATGGAATTACCTTTTTCCTTCTTTTCACCGTCATGTTGTTTTACGGAAGCTTTGAATGGTTAATTGCCCGAGGAGAAATTGATATACCCTTTTCCCTGCAAGGTTTCCGGGTAATTGGACTAATCGGAATTGGCCCTGCCTTCTTCGCAGGCCCACTGCAGCAACGCTACGGAGCACCATTTGTATTAGGCATGAGCCTTCTTGCAGTTACAATCGGCTTTTCTCTTCCATTACTGGTTCTCAATACATGGACACTTCTAGCCGCTTCCATCTTCATGATTGCCTCTACTTCCTTAACCATCCCAATGGTCATCTTGCTCGTTGGACAATGCAGCCAACAAGCACGCGCTAGTGCGGTGTCGATATACTCATTCACACTATTAACAGGCGCTAGCATCGGAAGCTTAGGAGCAGCCATTGTCCCTTTCCAAGCCGTGCTCATCAGTTGTGCAGTATTGTATATGGGCTTGGCTTATATAAGCTTTCGGATAAAAGTTAGTTTGGATAGGGCCGTCATATAATTTAGTGGTAGGGGTGTCTGGGGAACGGCCATGCAGCTTAAGAGCGACAGAAGTTAGAGGTCAGCTATATATAGTATGTTTCCACTTCTCTCAATTTGGCAAAGGTGGGCCTGGAAACTGCGAGACTCCCGTGGGCAGAAGAGCCAGTCTAGTTCCGGCGTGGAGGACCTAGCGTGATAAGTCATCTTTTTTACAAAGGCTAGTCGCCTTTTCCAAAAAGCTGTCTTATCCGTACGGTCCTAGGCACCACGCCTGCACTTTTCAATCTAGGTGAGACCCCGGAGCCCGGCTCTGCCGGGTGAGGAGGCTCACCAGCTCCCCACAGGAAAGCGAGTGGTTTCCAGGCCCACCTTACTCTCAATCAAAGCTAAAGGAAACATTCTCTCAACTTGGAATGTCCCACAATAGCCCACAAAAAAGAGCACTCTAGCCAGGGGCTAATGGGAGTGCTCTTCTATGTTCTATATGATGTTTATGACTCATCTACCCTCTAAAATTTAAGAGCTAGCTTATTAATCGGCCAGTAGCGAACATCCACTTTTCCTACAATCGTATCAATAGGGACAAAGCCAAAATAGCGACTGTCTAAACTTTCTCTTCGGTTATCTCCCATTACGAAAATATGGCCTTCTGGTACTTCTTTAGCTCCCTCCTCAATTTCCTCGAGGGTGAAGGATTCAGTTAACGGCTTTCCATCATTGACCCGATAAGGATCTAGGTAGGGCTCGTCTATCTTTTCTCCGTTTAAATATAATGTATCATCTTCATACCGAATGGTGTCACCAGGTAAACCAATTACACGTTTCACGTAATCTTCTTTTTCATTGGCATGAAAGACAATTACGTCCGTATGATTGACATCCTGTAAATCATAAACCACTTTATTGACCATTAATAGATTCCCATCGAAAAGCGTGGGTTGCATGGATTCCCCTTCAACTACATAGCTTGCAAACAAAAACGAACGAAACATAAGAGCGAGAACAATAGCAAATACAATGGTCCGAAGCCATCTCCAGGCACTTTTCATATTCATGATTTCTCCTCCAGAAGTGTACTACTATCATTCTACCCATATTCGTTTTCGCCTAATCGTTTGCGCTTACGTTTTCATGAGAACGTTGTTGCAATTTGCGTTCAATCACCTTTCCGATTACCCAAAAGATTGCTATACAGATTCCTACTACTACAGTTTTCATAGGTTTCTGAGCAAATTCCGTAATGCTGTGACCTACATAAGAGATCGTAAAGATCATTACCGCTTTCCCCATAACGACAGCTAACACAAACTGCTGAAAGCTCACTTTCGACAATGCCCCGACGACATTTATAATAGCGGATGGAGAAAACGGGAAACACATTAACAAGAATAAGGGACCAAATCCGTGACGCTCAAGCCATGAGGTTACACGCTGCACTTGCTTATTCCGTCTTATAAACTGAAAGAATTTCTTCTCTCCAAGCTTTCGAATTACCCAAAAGACAAATACCGCACCAAGAACTGCTCCAAGCCAGGAAAATAAAAACCCCTTCAATAATCCGTATGCGATCGAGTTCCCTACCACAAAAATAAACAAAGGTAGAAAAGGTAAAATTGCCTCTAACAAAGGAAGCAAGATTCCTGGTAATGGACCTAACGCTTCATATTCTTGCAGCAACTGCATAATAAAATCATCAAACGTATCGTTTTTAATCATTTCTTTTAGCGCTTCATAATCTAAGTCTTGAATATTCATCCATCTGACTCCTAACAGAGATATAAACTCACACCGACTCTTCCGTCTCCATACGACTTTTTTATCCTATTCACCTTTCTATTATAAATGGTAGCCACATCGTTGTGAAAAGAAACCCATTCCCCGGGCTTTAAGTATGTTTTTTTTCAACATGGAGACCATTTCCATCATACACCTATTTGTTTCTTCATAAAATTACGTTATAATAGAACATATGTTCTCATTACAGGAGGGAACGAACATGCGGTACTTAAGTGAAGAAGATCGAGAACTCGCCTCAAGGTTTCTCTTCTTATCCATGGCTATACTCGTAATTGAAAAAGACATCCACACGATTGAGCAAGGTTCTTTCAAAATTAAAGAACCGTATATGGAATTATTGAGAAAGATGGCCCATAAGGCAAAATCAGAACGAAGATATCTGAGAGGAATTATGAAATCACGTCAACTGGACGTCATGCTTTTATCAAAAAATGAATCCTTCTCCTCCTATCTTTTTGTATCAGGAGGTCATGAAGAAAAAAGAAATTACTTTAATCCTGCGATCCGTAAACATGTAGAAACCATTATGTATGAACTCATGCGCAAAGTGCTTCAACCTTCCCAAGGGAAATTAGCCTCAAGCGGTATGGAAGACTTGCCATAGTTATCCCCATTTTCTCCTCAAATAAAGGAGACGCCAAAAAGCGTCTCCTTCTCATTTTTCTTATGATTTTGGATGAAACATAACTGATTCAGCAACATGATCAAAACTAGGCTTCGTCACATACTGAAGCCGCTCATTCAATTTATAGCGGAACTGTGCTGTGCGCTGAATTTGGTTCCAAATCGTCCCCTTTGACACGTCCAATATTACAGATCGTTGGTTTTTGAAGACTAAGCGCGTTTGCTGATGACCTGCTGCTTCGATTACATCAACATGGGAGTGAGCGACCCAGGAGCAATACACATTTTGAGGGGAAATAGTTGGGAAGAAATACATGCCACTCATTGGATCAATGGCAATCGGGGCTTTGTGTGTAATACCAGTAACATCTCTCGTACCAGCTTGTCGTCCTTTCAGGCTTGACCCAAAGTATTTACAAGCATGATCAATCATGCGCTTTGGAGATTGATTGACATAAAAAGATTCCTCTCCCTCCATAACAAGTGAGATAATCTTTCCATCTGCCCGTTCATCAGCCAAAATCGCTTGCGTAAACGGAGAAACTTCAAACCTATCTTTCCACATATCCATACATTCATCCTCTCTTCTAAATTAAGGTGCTCCTTCATTATACTAAAATTATCCAAAATAGAAGGGGATAAATGAAAATCAGACAGAAATTGAATTTCTGCATGGCCCTATATGGTAAAAATTTCTGTTATACTAAAAACTACACCCCTATTTGATGAGAATCTGTGGGCACATCCCACTCATCCACATCCTTAACATGAAATAAGAACCCATCATCATTCATACCAAAATCCGGATTTAGTGCCGTGTTAATCTCAAGCTCCGTAAGAGGGCTTTCTTCCATAACGCGCACCTCCTTCCTCTCCCTCTTAGGTTGCGCGATCCAAAAACAATTAACCAAATTGGAGTGACACAAAATGTGGTGGAATAAGAAAAAGAAGAAACAAGAACAGCTTGAAATAAAGGATTTACCGCTCTCACAAGTACGAAAAGCGATCCATGAATTCACAGATCATTTGCCTGACGGAGTCGAATTACGTACCGTCATCAACGAAGACCTCACACTCGATTACAATCTCTTAGCCCCTTACCTTAAAGGCATCCCTAAGAACACGTACTACATGTCTAAAGAAACGTACGAACTATTTGAAGAAAAAGATCATCAGCTCGCCCTCGACCTTGATCATATCCAACGTGCGGTCGATCATTACATCAAGCAAAACAAGGAACTTCCGATTATTGAAAACGACCCGTACTTTAAAGTGAATTACTTCAAACTCGAAAAAGCCGGCCTCATACACGAAAGACCAGAACGAGATTTTTATATTACCGATGACGAACACATGATTACGTACAAGCGCCCGGAGAAATAGAATTTCTGTCATGAGATGGTCCGTTACGATACAAGTGCTTGGGCTGGCTGTGGGACAACTCGCTTTCCTCCGGAGAGCCGGGAAGCCTCCTCGTTCGCTACGCATAGTTTGAAAAGATATGAACGGTACCAGTTACCTTTCATTACCAATCTTAAAAATATCTATAAAGAACTTTTTATGTATAAACTCATCCATTAAGGGATAACCTTTATAACATCTAGCTCCATTCGTATTATAGCTCTGGTCTGGGTTGTTTATTCTTAAACAGGTACCCGACTAACCTAAGACGTTACGAATTGGAGCTATTTTACGTTTATAAAACTCTTTTTACCAACCCTCTTTAACGCAAACCACAACCCTTCGCACCTTCTTCATCACAAAAAGACCACCCATAAAACTAATAGCCCCTATTACCCCAAAGTATATATAAAACAATCAACAGAAAACTCCATAAAGTTTCCCACCTTTTTAGAACAAACAGCATGTCTATAAGTCTCCAAAACGATAAACTCGCTCTTTTTAATGTGTATTGATCCCTTAATTTCTAAGCTGTTCCTCGGGTCCATTCCCCAGCAACCCCATGCACTTCTGAACATAACGGTCCCCACATGGCCACACCACAAATCAAAAAAAGCATAAAAAAAGGGCCAATGCGATCGAGGCATTGGCCAAAAAGAGACGACTGGTTAACTTTTGAGTGAGGGAATTACTTGTGAACGATTAGTCCATGACGACAAACCTCGTTCACTTTGCATGTAAGCTCAACAACAAACATGCAACAAGACGCCATAAACGAGCCCCGAGATTTGAGAGACAACGAATGTCCTACAAAAGTGCGGTGTCGTTTAATTTGTCTTGAGTCTATTTTAATATAATCTTAGTCAAAAGTAACCGAAAAACATTTGCGGTATCACGCAACCGTTTGCGGTTTTCACATAATATTCCAACAATTATACCCCGGGCGGTTAAAAGAACAGAACCTTTTCTATGTAAATTTTTTTCATTTTTATAAATGATTTACAAGTTATAATAATATAACGAATTATAAAAATCAATTGTTCCGCTCCTGTTGTTCCATTTCACTTTGAATACGCTCAATCCTTTCTCCAAGCGGTGGATGAGTATATCGAAGCCAAACAATCCATTTATATGGGGAGAGGTCGCTTTTTGATTCCTTGGCTAAGGCCTGATAACTTTCAAGGGCTGGTTGCAAATCATCCGTATGCTCAATAGCATAACGGTCCGCTGCACGTTCCATAACCCTCGAAACATACAAGTTTATTGGTTGGGTGGCAAACATTAGTAGCGTGACAACCAACAACAAAATCGGCACACTGCGAAGATCAGAACGTTCACGTAAACCGAGACGCTCCTTCCCATTTCGATAGACAAACGAATAAATGCGAGCAAGGCTCCATAAAAGTACAAAACTCAATAACAAATAGCCAGCTACCCCTATATAAACATGGTGTTTCACATAGTGAGCAATTTCGTGAGCCAGGATAAATAAGACTTCATTTTGACTCATCCCATTTAGCATTGTATCCCATAATACAATTCGCTTCTGCCCGCCTATTCCGGTCACATAGGCGTTGAAAGTCCTTGTCTTCTCACTCATATTCACTTGAAAAATATGATCCTCCTCAATCCCTGCTTCACCAGCTAGTTCTACTATAGAATCTTTTAAGCTTCCTGCTTCAAGCGATGTAAAATCTTCAAATAAGGGATCAATCCAGATCGGCTGCACATAAATGATGAAAAAAGCGATCGGGAGAGAAGTCAGCCACAAAACAAGCCACCATTTATGCGGGAACTTCGAGACAATACTGCGAAAGACCGCAATCAATACCGCTATTACCACAATAAAAAGCGCGCTTTGGATACACCATTCCACCAGCCAATCTCCTATGGGCTGATGACTAATTGAAGCAGCTTTAGCCATGGTATAACCAATTCCATCAAGGGGGAAAGCAATGAGTTGAAGAGCAGTCATAAATACAACACCAAAGACAAAAGATTGGATCCATTTCTTCTTAAACCGGTTTTCTATACGGTCCAAGATTCCTTTGTGCCAGTCCATTATGATAAAAGACATCAAAACGATCCACGGGAACGTTAATTGGGTGAATGAATAGGCATGACGGTAAGCTGCATATCTAGAATCAGCGTACGTATCCAGTTCATAAAACCAACCAAAGTAGATCCATAACACGACTAAAAAGAAAACATAAACTCCAAGTAACTTCTTCAAAACATCCTCTCCCATTCTAAACTCTATTGTACAAACATCAGTCCAAAAAATTCAAATTGTTGCCATAATATTGTAACCAGTTGTTCACCTAAACCCCTATTACCACCGTAGTTACTCTTGTAATATAAAAGTAAGCAGAACGGTTACAGGGGGAATGGATATGAAAAAGAAATGGTATATTGTCTTTATTTCTTTATTAGTGATTGGAATCGGCCTTGGAATCTCATATTTACAATTTTGGCGTGACGCAGGGGTACAACTACCTACAGATGTGCGTATGAATACCGCACAAGGTGAAGAATACAACATGGCTTCTATGGATGAAAAAGTGCGTATTGTTGAATTTATGTACACCAAGTGCCCGGATGTATGTCCACTCACCACCCAACGTATGATGCATTTAAAAGAACAGTTTAAAGACGACGGAGTATACGGAGATCAAGTTGAATTTGTCACCATCACCATCGACCCGGAAGATGATACAAATGAACGCCTACAACAGTATATGAAAAGCTTTGGCGCAGAAGAAGACCCGTCCTGGATCTTTTTAAGAGGATCAGTAGAAGACACCAAAAAATTAGCAGAACCTTTCCGTTTCCTATTCAAAGATAACGGCACAGACTACCTTGTCCACACATCTTACGCTTACCTCCTCGACAAGGACAATTACCTCGTTGGCAAATTCCCAATGGGCGAAGCCTTTAACAAAGATCAAGTGTACAACACCGTAATGGACCTAGTGAACTAACCTCGAAAGGGTCATTTTCCTTGTTGGAAAATGACCCTTTTTTCAATTCTGAAGGGTAGGAGCTGAGACATCTAATGTGGATGGGACCGTTATGCTTATTGAGTGGTTGGGGTGTCTGGGGAACGACTCGCTTTCCACGGGCAAGCTGTCGAGCCTCCTCGTTCGCTAGCGCTCTCTGTGGGGTCTCGCCTACCTTTTCTTCCCGTAGGAGTCTCCCCGTTCCCCAGACACCCCTGCCTTATATTGTAGTAACGGACCCGCTTCTTTAGCCTTGAAAGGTGAAATACAGGTCCATGATCCCCCCTGCAGCATGTTTTCGTTTCTTCTAATACGGAAAAGGTGGGTCTGGAAACTGCGAGACTCCCGTGGGCAGAAGAGCCTAGGTGAGACCCCGGAGACCGGCTTTGCCGGTTGAGGAGGCTCACCAGCTCCCCACAGGAAAGCGAGTGGTTTCCAGACCCACCTTACGCTCAATCTAAGCAAACGGAAACATTCTCTCAGTATGTATCCTTGCTCATGTTTGTCAACGTTTCGGGGATGATAAGGAGCAGCATATTGGTAAGGGAGTTTTGGCAGATGGAGCTACAGAGCTTTAAGGGGTCATGGTTTATAAATACGAAAGGAGACCTCTTGTCAGGTACTGTTGTGGCGCTTGCGCTTGTGCCAGAGGCGATTGCTTTTTCTATTATTGCAGGGGTCGATCCGATGGTTGGGTTGTACGCTTCTTTTATCATAGCAGTGGTGATCGCTTTCGTTGGTGGACGTCCTGGGATGATTTCTGGTGCTACTGGGGCTATGGCTTTACTCATGGTCGATCTTGTTGCCGGTTACGGTCTTTCTTATTTATTGGCAGCAACCATACTAACAGGGATTTTACAAATCGCGTTTGGTATAGCCAAGCTTGCTCGGTTCATGAGGTTTATTCCTCGTTCTGTTATGGTCGGGTTTGTGAATGTTCTGGCTATTCTGATTTTTACGGCTCAACTCGAACACTTCTCAGGGGCTGGGTGGGTGATGTATGCGATGGTCATTGGGACGCTAGCTATTATTTATCTGTTGCCTCGTGTAAGTACGGCCGTTCCTTCTGCACTCGTTGCAATTGTTGTCATTACTGCGATCGCATTCCTTACAAATACGACGGTCAGTACTGTGGGAGATATGGGTGAAATTACGAAGGCCTTTCCTTCCTTCTTCCTCCCTGCTGTTCCACTTACATTTGAAACGCTACGTATTATTTTTCCTTATGCGCTTGGATTATCTATTGTCGGCCTCGTTGAATCGCTTTTAACCGCTAGCATTGTCGATGAATCAACCGGTACCTATAGCAACAAGAACCAAGAATCAAAAGGTCAAGGAATCGCCAATATTATAACAGGATGTTTCGGCGGCATGGCAGGATGTGCGATGATTGGTCAATCCGTCATTAACGTCAAATCAGGCGGACGAGGAAGACTATCTTCCCTTACAGCTGGTGTTGTACATATCTTATTAATTGTATTCCTCGGAGATATCGTTTCCCAAATTCCGATGGCCGCACTAGTTGGCGTCATGATTATGGTGTCGGTTGGGACGTTTGACTGGAATTCCATTAAGACCATTCCGATTGTTCCGCTAACAGATAACATCGTGATGGTCGTCACAGTCGTAACCGTCATCCTTACCCATAATCTAGCGATCGGGGTATTAACCGGAATTCTGCTTAGTTCCATGTTCTTCGTCCATAAAATATCAAAAGTTCATGTGCGTCGTTCGATTCATGGAAGCCGAATGATGATCTACTTCAAAGGAGAACTGTTCTTTGCATCGGTTACGGATCTGTTTCATGAATTTGACTACACGATGGACGGAGCTAAAGAAGTGGTGCTTGATTTTAGTGAAGCTCGGATATGGGATGATTCCGCTGTCGCTGTACTTGATAAAATTGTGCGCCGCTTTGAAGAGCAAGGGATAAACGCATATATTATCGGGCTTAATAAACTAAGTTCAGACATAAATCAAAAATTAGCACGAAAATTAGATAACCATTAAGAGCTTGATTAAGCGAAACGAGTGCTTAAAAATGCTTTCTTACGTTCCCATAATAAAGATCTGCCCGTTTCATTCGAAATGGGCACATCTCCTTTCTTTCATAATTCTTGCAACAACGTTTTATCATCTGCCAAGGATTTACCACGAGCCTTTTGGAAGTCTTCTAGCAGGTCTGCCACGGTTAGCTTTTTCTTTTCTTCCAACTGTATAATCGTATGATTCCTCTCTCTCATTTCCTTCTAGTTACGTTTTATGTCGAACGGACCCACTATTTGACGGCCCTATTCACATTAGAACGGGTTCTTTTCAATAAAAAACGAGCATAAAACCCAAAATGGATTTCATACTCGTTTAGGACTTATTCGATTACTTCGAGGCGGCATTATTGCGTAACCCGGTCACGCAGGTTCTTTCTTAAGATTTTACCAGTTGTGTTCTTTGGTAGTTCTTCTAAGAATTCAATCACGGTTGGCAGTTTATACTTGGCTAAGTGCTCTTTACAGTAAGCCAGTAGCTGCTCCTCAGTAATAGCCTCATTCACAACTACAAAGGCTTGTACCGCTTCTCCGAGATTTGGGTCTGGGGCGCCTACTACGGCGACTTCTGTTACGTACGGGTGCTGATAGAGAACTTCTTCTACTTCACGCGGGTAGACGTTGTAGCCTCCTACGAGGATCATATCTTTCTTTCGGTCAACAATGTAGAAGTAGCCTTCCTCATCAACCTTAGCCATATCACCAGTGTAAAGCCAGCCATCACGTAACGTTACAGCTGTTTCTTCTGGGAGCTTGTAGTAGCCCTTCATGACGTTAGGTCCACGAACGACAAGTTCGCCTACTTCTCCGACAGGAACCTCATCTCCCAATTCATCTACTACCTTATTTTCTACGTTCCATATATTTTGCCCAATGGAACCAGCTTTTCTGGGACGATCGAGAGGGTTGAAACAGGTAACCGGAGAAGCCTCTGATAACCCATACCCTTCTGAAACAATGACCTGAAAGGCCTGCTCAAATTGCTTCAACAGTGCAACAGGCATAGAAGCCCCTCCCGAAATACACAAGCGTATACTTTCGAAGTCTGTTCTATGCGCCTCTCCTCCCTGAAGCAAATAGTTGTACATCGTAGGCACTCCTGCAAACACAGTAGCCTCTTCATCGTTCGCCACCTTAAACACGTCCTCTGGAGAGAACTTTGGAAGGATTAAAACAGTTCCCCCGTTCATAAGAGGAGCGTTTAAAGCTACGGTGAAGCAAAATACATGAAACATAGGAAGAGTCGCAATGACTTTATCTTCAGGACTATACTTCAAGTAATCAGCTACATCCTTGGCATTAGAGAAAACATTCTTATGGGTAAGCATTGCTCCCTTTGGCTTCCCTGTCGTGCCAGACGTATACAAGATGATCGCAACGTCTTCATCATCAATCGTCGGTCTCTCCAGTGAAAGTTCAGCTGTCCTTATCAAACCTGTAAACGATTTCATTTTATCGTTTAACAATTCCTGAGCATTTGAGACATCTGCCCCTGTGTCTCCCACGATATAGTGGTGAATCTCTGGAAAGTCTGAAGCCAAAGCCAAGAACTTGTCCATAAACAAATCCATTGTAATAACACCTTTTACATCGCCATTCTTTAAAATGTACCGCATCTCTTCCACTGTATAAATCGGATTAATCGGGATGACTGTAAGTCCCAAACGCAAAGCCCCATATAAGCCTATAACATAATAAGGGCTATTTCCCGATACAAGTGCAATATGATCCCCTTTTTCATACCCTAACTCTTTCAAACTGGACGCAAACTTCGTAACTGCACCTTCTAACTCCATGTAGCTCGTTTTCTCACCTTGAAAAATGTAAGCCGTCTTTGATGGATTCCCTTTTGCTGTTATCGACAGTTGATCACTTATGTTCAAAAAAGCCCACTCCCCTTCATCATGAATGAATAGTCATTCATTTTTAAGTAAAAAAACAGTCACACTTATTATAAAATACTGACAATTTTTGAGCAAGCCTATACTTTTATAATCTATAAGATTAAATGCCCCGTATAAAGTGGTATAGCTTAAATGGAGAAAACAAGGAGGTAGTATTGCTATGAGTCAGGAACAGCAGCAAGCTAACGCTCAAACCCAAAACAAAGAAGACTACGTTGACCTAAAAGTTGGCAAGCATGATTTATTTTTCAAGAAGCCTTATCAAATCCTTTATACATTAAACGACTTTCTACTGGGTCTTTGGTTCCTTATCGGGAGTATTTGCTTTTATTTTGAAGGGGCTGTTAAGACTTGGGGGGTTACATTATTCGTCTTAGGAAGCTTTCAACTATTAATCAGGCCCTCTATTCGCCTGGCACACCGGATTCATTTAAAAAAATACTACAGGGAAGAATATGAACAAAAGCAAGAATAAAACCGCTTGAGCACCGATCCCAAGCGGTTTTATTCGTTTTAGTAGATTAATGATAAGAAATCTTCTTTTGAAATGCGTCCAAGATAATGTGAAATGTCTAGGTCCTGAATCGCTTCGTCAATGGCGCTACGCTCATAGCGTGTGCCAATTAAGCGATTTTCAATTTCACTTACATCGCCTACACCGAAGAAGTCACCATATATTTTCGCGTTTTCGATCATACCTTTTTTCACATCAAGACGTACATCAACTGTACCTCCGTCGAAACGATGGGAATGTTGGATATTTGATGCTGGGGATTTCCCATAGTTCCAATCCCACTGCTGGTAACGCTCTTCTGAAAGAGCGTAAATGTTCTTCCAGTCTTCTTCTGTAAGTTTATATTGAGGTACATCTTCTACATTTTCCACATCGAAAATATAACGAAGAATCATCGCTTTAAAGTCTTCCATTGATAGATCTTCTGTTACGTATTCTGAAATATTGGCTACACGGCTTCGGATTGATTTTATTCCCTTAGAACGGATTTTTTCTGATTTCACACGTAAAGCCGAAACAACGTTTTCAATCTCTGAATCAAACATTAATGTCCCGTGGCTAAACATTCGGCCTTTGGTAGAGAACTGAGCATTCCCTGAAATTTTACGGCCATCTTCTAGCTGGATATCATTACGCCCTGATAGCTCTGCCTTAACACCAAGTTTCTGTAAAGCATCTGTTACAGGCTTTGTGAACTTAGCAAAGTCATTAAAGCTGTTCCCATCATCTTTCGTTAAGAAGCTAAAGTTCAAGTTCCCAAGATCATGGTACACAGCCCCGCCACCAGAAAGGCGTCGAACGACATGAATACCATTGTTCTCTACATAATCAGTGTTAATCTCTTCAATGGTATTCTGGTTCTTACCAATGATAATAGAAGGCTCATTGATATAGAACAGCAGGTAGCTTGTTTCATCATCAATCTCTAAATTCTTAAGTACATATTCTTCGATCGCTAAGTTAATGCGCGGATCGTTAATTCCCTCATGGTCTACAAAAAGCATCATAGTCTGTTCCTCCTATTCGTCTCTATCGACTTTATTGTAATAGATTCGTCTTCTCTATTCAATTCTATTGGCTAAGCCTAGGACTCAAAGTTCAATCCTTCTTGAGCTAACTCAATCTCTCCCCCGTACTGTTCAGCAGCCTCATCTTTTAAGTCCTGGACATTACCAAAGTGCGGAAGATGACTGAGCCATAGCTTACCCACACCCGCTTCATGAGCAATCTTCCCAACTTCTTCACTTGTCATATGACCTGGGTTCGTCCCATCCATACCTTTATAAAAGTTAGAGTCGGTAATAAGCAAGTCTGTCCCTTTACTAAATGAAATAAATTCATCTAAATAGCTTGAGTCTGCTGTATAAACAAACGAAGACGTTCCATCAGATATACGCATCGCATAACACGGCACAGGGTGAGCGGTCTTCATAAATTGAATGGTAAAAGGCCCAACCTCAAGTGTTTGCTCTGGATCATACCCAATCCCTTCAGTACGGTCATGTGTAAGCGCCTCAAAGCCAGCTTGATCTTCTTTATGTCCATAGATCGGCAGAACTTCTTCTGTTTCTCTCAAAATGTTCTGTACCTTCCACGCATACTGCATCACACCGATATCAGCTACGTGGTCAAAATGATAATGAGACAGGATCACAGCATCGATATCCATAACATTTACTTTAGACTGCAAGCGTGCTAACGCCCCACTTCCACAATCAACAAGCAGCGTGAAATCTCCAGATGTAACGAGATAACTTGAAGTTGCACTGTTTACAGCAGGGTATCCACCCCAAAATCCATTTACGGTTACTTTCATGTTTATAGATCCTCCTATAGGGTATTTAAAAAAAGTACAAGTTGTTATAAAACAAAGTGTTGTATTATTCCATCTGTTATAATACAATAAAGGTACACAAACTAACTGGAGGGATTTTCCGATGATGAGCCCAATCGAGTTTTTCAAGACACTTCCTGAAAAGAAATGCACAGCATGTGGTAACGCAATCCAAGAGCAAGCTGACTGCTATGGCGATGTTTGTGAAGAATGCGACGATCCAGCTCGCTAACTCCAAGAACCTCTACACTTAATGTACCTCACGATTCACAACCTAAACAAACAATAACAAACTCTACTCTAGTGAACAGCAACCGCTGTTCTTTTTTCTTGCCAAAATGTAAAACAGTACTAGTACAGAAGAGGGGGTGTTTCCCCACAAAAAAAGCACTCCAATTTTTGGAATGCTTTTTCATTATCTCATGTATTAAAACAGAAAGGTACACCCTCCTTAAAGAGGTACTAAGCTAGAATGACGGCTTGTCGAAACTCTCGATTGAAGACGGTGGGGAAAGACATGCTCTTCGTGCTTTAAATTATACCCTTGTTCCACCTGCTGTACTAAAAGTTCTACACAGCGCCCAGCCATTTCCTGAAAGGGCTGTTCAATACTCGTAATCGACGGATTCATCAACATAGAAATGGCTTGATTATCAAACCCGATGACAAGAACCTCTTCTGGTACCTTAACCCCTGCCTTAACGGCTTCATATATAAAGCCTGCTGCCATTTCGTCCGAGCCTGCAAATACCCCGTTAATCGATGGGTAATGAGCTTTTATTTGATGAAACAACTCTCGTCCACTTTTTACATCGACAGCGGAGCTAAACAACTCAGTATCAATCGGCAATATACCATGCTCATTAAGCGCTTTCAAAAATCCTTTTTCACGATCACGAAAAACATAGCTATCGTGCCCTCCTTGTAAGAAGGCTATTTCTGTTGCACCATTTTCAATTAGATGAGTCGTTGCCTCATACGCTGCTTCCTCTTGATCAATATGAACAACAGGAACAGGGGCCGTACTTACATTTTCATTACACAATACAATCGGACCAGATTGTAAGTACTCCTCAACAACCTCCCATTCGTTTTCGAGAGAGGTCATAATTATTCCATCCACCTGTTTTGTCCGAAGAAGTTCTAAGTAATCTCTTTCTTTATCTGGTAAGTTATGAGTTTGACAAATGATGACTTGGTATCCCCATTCTGAGGCTTTCATTTCCATAGATTCTATTAAATGATTAAAGAAAGGATTCGTAATTCGTGGGAGTAACACGGCAATTGTTTCAGTCTTTTGACTGCGAAGACGCCTTGCAGAGGAATTCGGCACATATCCTAAAGCCTTCATGGCATCCTCTACTCTTACACGCTTATCTTCTGATACATACGGCTGATCATTAATCACTCGAGAAACGGTTGTTCTAGACAACCCTGCAAATTTTGCAACATCCTCTATTGTTGCCACTGTAAACGCCCCCTGATGATAATATCCGAGCTATCGATTTCACTTAAATGAAATCGTTTTCATATATGTAATTCTACTAGTCTTTGGAATTTCTTGCAACATCAGAATAAAGTGCAACCGTTTGAATCTTATTAAATGCCTTCCCCTCTACTATAGATATAGAGAAGTTTCCGTCATCTTTTATGTAGCGTAAGGTTGGCCTGGAAATCACTCGCTTTCCGCGGGCGAGCTGTCGAGCTTCCTCGTTCGCTACGCTCTCTGCGGGATCTCGTCTAGCTCTCTCTCCCGCAGGAGTCTCGCAATTTCCAGGCCAACCTTTACCGAATTGGGGAGGAGACGGAAACGCGCGATATGGCAAGCAAGGCACTTAAAAGCACTTACAATACTAAAGCGGTCCGTTCAGCCATTTAACATCAGGGCTTGCTGTGGGACGACGAGACTCCCGCGGGGTGAGGAGCTTATCCAGCTCCCCGCAGGAAAGCGAGTTGTCCCACAGCAAGCCCTAGCCCCAATCTGGTAACGGACCCATCCCCTCCCCCATTATTAATATAAAAAACAGGGCAGCTCATTATAATGAGCTGCCCTGTTGAGAGTTATTTAGCTTTTAAATAGTCCAATACGTTTTCTACAGCTTTTTCACCTTGGTCGATACAGTCTGGTATGCCGAGGCCTTCGTATGAGGCTCCTGCTAGGTAAACGCCAGGTAGTTCATCGGCCATGTCAGCTTGGATTTGTTTCAGGCGATCTTTATGACCTACTGTATATTGGGCTCGGGAATCTCTCCAGCGTGTTACTACGGTGAACTCTGGCTTTTGAGTAATATTCATCGTTTTATTTAAGTCTTGTAAAACGATGTCAGCGATCTCTTCATCTGATAGATCGACTGCTCCCTGATCGCTAGGTTTTCCTACATAAGCTCGTAGGAGCGCTTTACCATCTGGTGTTGTATGTGGCCATTTCTTATGGGTCCACGTACAAGCTGTAATTCGATAATCGCTATTTCTTGAAACGAGGAAGCCTGAACCATTAATGTCTTGTTGAATAGCGGATTGATCAAAGGCCATTGCGACGTTCGCGACAGATGTAGCAGGCATATCCTTAAAGGAATCCATAAAGGAATACTGGCTTAACATCGACTGAGCAGGATAGTGCGGGGTAGTAATGACTATACTATCCGCGTGCATGATTTCTCCGTTATGGAGCTTTAACTCATACCCTTCTGCTTTTTTCTCAATTTGAGTGACGCTTGTCTCTAATTGAACAGAACCTTCTTCTAGTGAATCGGATACAGCTTCCACAAGTGAACCTAGCCCATTTTGAAGGGTTCGGAATGGACTCGGTTTTTTGCCTGCTACTTTGTTGGAAGGTTTCGGTACGGTTTTTTGAAGACCTCTTACGATTCCGCCGTACTTTTGTTCTAATTGATAGAAGTTCGGGAACGTAGCCATTAAGCTTAAGTTGTCAATATCCCCTGAATAGATCCCGGATAACAACGGTTCTATTAGATTTTCAACCACTTCATCCCCAAGACGATTCCGGAAGAAGTGTCCTAATGATTGATCTGTTTGAGGCCTACTCTTTGGCTTAATGAAGTCACCCGCTGCTCGCAATTTGCCTTGTGGGGAGAAAAGACTTGAGAAGACAAATGGACGAACTTGAACAGGAATCCCCATAAAAGATCCACTCGGAATCTCGTGAAGTTTTTCGTTTGCTAACACGTATGATTTCCCTGTTGAAACCGTCACAAGGTCACTTGTTAGTCCAACTTCATCAATTAACCTGAAGACACTTGGCTTACGTGCCAATAGTGAATCAGGACCGCGTTCAATCGTGAACCCTTGCTTTTTCTCTGTTTTAATCATTCCACCTAGACGGTTACTTCCTTCAAGTACCTGCACGTTTAACGGCAAGTTATGCTCTTTTGCTTCTTTCTGTAAATAATAGGCTGTCGATAATCCTGTAATCCCTCCGCCTATTACAACAACTTTTTTCTGTTCAGACATCGCTATCCCCTACTTTTTAGCTTGTTTTAAAACGACTTCCGCTAATGTGCTAATAAATAATGGATGAGTATTCGGCATTTCTGGACGGTAATAAGAAGCTCCTAGCTCATCGCATACCACTTTACACTCATAATCGTTGTCATATAGTACCTCTAAGTGATCAGATACAAATCCAACCGGTGCATAGACAAATGTGCGATAACCTTTTTCGTGATAGAGGTCTCTTGTTAAGTCTTGTACGTCTGGACCAATCCACGGATCAGGTGTATTCCCTTCACTTTGCCAACCAATTTCATAGTCTTGAATTTGCAGCTGGCCTGCGATTAGATCAGCTGTTTTCTTAAGTTGATCTGGGTATGGGTCGCCGTTTTGAATAATCTTCTCAGGAAGACTGTGCGCAGAAACAATCAGAACCGCTTTCTCGCGCTCTTCTGCCGTCATTTCTTCGTATACTTTACGGAGGGATTCTGTCCAGTACTGGATAAATCCTTCCTCGTCGTACCAGCTCTCAACAGAAGTGATGTTTGTTACACCATGCTTTTCGGCTTCTTCCTGAGCACGACCGTTATATGATTTCACGCTAAACGTAGAATAGTGAGGAGCCAGTACAATCGATACAGCTTCTTCAATTCCATCGTTTGCCATTTGCTCGACGGCGTCTTCAATAAATGGATCAATGTGTTTCAGGCCTAAATATAGCTTAAATTCAACGTCATCTTGTATTTCGTTTAGCTTAGCTGTTAAGGCGTCCGCTTGTTCTTGCGTGATTCGGGCAAGTGGAGAGATCCCTCCAATGGCTTCATAACGCTCGCGCAATTCGTCGATCATATCTTGAGAAGGAGTTCTTCCTCGACGAATATGCGTGTAATAACGTTCTAAATCGTCTTCTTTATAGGGTGTACCATATGCCATCACAAGAAGTCCCATTGTTTTCTTTGCCATTCGTTAACACCTCTTTTAAAAAGTTTGTTGTCTCTTACGACCTCTTAGAATACTCGTGAATAAACTGCGTCAATCGCTGTAGTGTTTCAGGTTTCACGTCAGGGAAAACGCCATGGCCAAGATTAAACACAAATCCTGGCTGACTCATTCCCTGATCTAGTATAGCCTTTGTGCGCTCTTCTATCGTCTCCCAATCGGCTAACAATAGGGTGGGATCAAGATTTCCTTGTACCGTTTTGTTTATTCCCATATCGCGCGCTTCATTTATAGTGGTACGCCAGTCAAGGCCGACAACGTCTAGTGGAAGGTCATTCCAATCTTTTGCAAGGTGAGTTGCACCGACACCGTGCATGATGAGCGGTACATTCTCCTCGCGAAGTTCTGAAAAGATACGCTCCATTACTGGCTTAATATACTGACGATAGTCTCGTACACTTAACGCTCCTACCCAAGAATCAAAGATTTGGATGGCTTTAGCACCTGAATGGATCTGAGCTCGGGCATAGCGAATGACAAGGTCAGCAAGTTTGTCCATTAATAAAAACCATGCTCTCGGATCTGTGTACATCAACGCTTTAGTCTTATGATAATTCTTAGATGGTCCACCTTCAATCATATAGCTTGCCAGCGTAAATGGTGCTCCGCTAAAGCCGATTAACGGAACATTTAGCTGCTCTTCTGTTAGTAGTTTGATGGTATCTAAGACGTAAGGAACGTCGGATTGTGGATCAATTTCGCCAAGTTTCTCTACATCAGCCAGGGAACGAATTGGGTTGTGGATCACTGGCCCAATTCCTTTTTTAATTTCAACATCCACCCCAATTGCCGGTAACGGTGACATAATGTCTTTATAAAGAATTGCCGCATCAACGTTATAGTTTTCCACTGGTAAACGGGTTACGTAAGCGCATAACTCTGGTTGATGAGTAATCTCAAATAAAGAGTATTTCTCTTTCAATTTGTTGTATTCAGGTTGGGAACGTCCCGCCTGTCTCATATACCACACAGGTACATGATCTGTTTGTTCTCCTCTGAAGGCTTTTAAAATCGTGTCATTAAATGAATTTGTCATACCGTTCTCACCTTTCACATTGATCATTTGCACGTCGACAGTGATCAATTGTCTATCTACCAATATACCCAGTGACGGTTTTTATGTATAGATTATGAAGCAGATTGTCATGATTTTGTCGATTACTTAATTATTTCCTATCCCTATTTTACACAATATTGATGCGAAATGAAAAATATTGTCGAACGTTTTCATAAAGGAAGCCACATCAAGAGGCAATAATGCCCTGATGTGGCTTCTCGATTCGCTACCGCTCTTCGTGTTTCCTTGATCTCACGCCGGCTCAGTCCAGTCTGTACGTTGCTAAGCGGGTGACTTGCGCTTTTGATTCGGCTAGCTCCTGTCACCCAGCAACTAGCAGACTTCCCTCACCTCTGATCGATCAGTCAACATCGATTCGCTACCGCTCTTCGTGTTTCCTTGATCTCAAGCCGGCTCAGTCCAGTCTGTACGTTACTAAACGGGTGACTTGCGCTTTTGATGTTACCATTCAACTCTTACTTGATTAGAAGGTGATCCTTCTGTATTCGTTAGTGGATCGTATGGAACGACATAATAGGTTTCGTCATGGAATAACGTCAGTCGTTTAATCGTATAACGACCTCTTCCTTCTACTTCACCGATTCGTTCGTCTTGTCCTTCTTCTTCTCTATAAATGCGATAGACGACACGGTCATCTCTTGCTGGTGTCCATGTTAGTTCTGCTTGGAGAAGAGTTAAGGAGCCAAACGAAAGGTTTCCATCAAAGTCATCTATGATAGGTAGATCAATCGGTGGTGGTACGTCTTCTACTCCATCAGGCTGTGTGAATGAGTCTTCTAGTTGCTTTATCTGATCGACTCGACTAAATACTTCTTTCATTACCTTTGTAGGATAGGCACTTCCTCCATTTAAATAGTGCTTCTCATCAGATTGGTCATAGCCAATCCATACAGACCCAACATATTCAGGGGTGAAGCCAACAAACCAGGCATCTTTTGTTTTCTTATCCGCATAAGGGTGCTGGGTAGAACCGGTTTTGCCAGCTAAAGCTTTCTCATACGTACCGCTTCTCCCTGTCCCTTCTGTTACAACGGATTCTAGCATCCTTGTAATGGACCAGGCTGTTTGAGGATTGAAGATTTGCTCAGGCTTTGGCTCATACTTGTGGACCAATTCCCCGTCTTTGTCGTAAATTTCTACAATGGAATGAGGATCTATCATTTCCCCGTCGTGAATAAACGTTCTGTAAGACCGAACCAGATCTACTGGTGTCACGCCTTTTTTAAGACCACCTAGTGCAATGGATAATCCATTGTCTTCAAGATCCATCCCTAGCTTCTCTATATAATTCTTTGAGTAATCAATTCCAATCTCATTTAGTAGCCAAACGGCTGACGCATTTTTCGATAACATCAGTGACTTATAAATGGATATATAGTCGTCATACTTGTCATCGTAATTAGTAGGAGTGTAATCTCCATATGACAGCTTTTGATCCACCAACAGGGAGTATGGTGTATATTGTTCCAGATCAAGAGCAGGACCATATACAGCCAGTGGCTTCATGACAGAACCTGGCTGACGTTTTTCTAACAAACGGTTTAAGTCTCCTCGCTCATTATTACGCCCCCCTTGCGCGGCCAGAATCTCCCCTGTTTCCTGATCCATTAACAGAAACGTTCCTTGGACTCCTTCAGCAGAGCCGGGAAAGTACTGATCAATTTGCATCACTTCGTGTGATATACGTTGAATGTCTTCATCTACGCTCACAACAATGCGATAGCCTCCCTGATACAATTCATCTTCGCTGAGTCCATATTCTTCTTTAGCTTCTGTTACGACATAATCAAGATAGCTATTCAGCCACGGTTTCTCTTCAGGACTGCCATGATTGATACCGAGATTCTTGCGTTGCAACTGCACAGCTTCCTCTGATGTCACAAAACCTTCGGCATGCATGCGGCTAATAACGATATCGCGACGCCCCTTCGCACGTTCTGGGTGATCAATGGGGTCATAGTAATTCGGCCCTTTCGGCAAGGCTGCTAGTAACGCTCCTTCTGTTAAAGAAAGTTCTGAAACAGGTTTATTGAAGAAGTATTGAGAAGCAGATTCAATACCGTATAACCCGTTACCAAAATAGATCGTGTTTAAGTAGTATTCGAGAATTTTCTTCTTCGGCACGTTTCGTTCTAAGTACAAGGATGCCATCACTTCTTTGATTTTTCGTGTCCACGTCTTGTCATGGGTTAAGAATAAATTTTTCGAGAGTTGCTGGGTAATCGTACTCCCGCCTTCCACCTTTTTCATTGCGATTAAATCACGGTATAACGCCCTGGCTGTTGCGATAACATCAACACCTGCGTGTTCATAAAACCGTCCATCTTCAATTGCTATGAAGGCATTCTCCACATGATCAGGTATATCACCAATCGGGACAACTGTTCGATTCTCTTTATATAATTTTGTTAATTCATCACCGCTTCTTGTTTCGATCACAGATGCTTCATCTAGTACTAGCAGACGCTCATCTACGATCCTCTTCCCGCCAATTAGTAGAGTAAAATAACCAGCGAAAGCTAGTACCACCATGCTTGCTACAACAATGATGAGCCAGCGCCATCTCTTTACCCAGTCCGGGATTTTTATTTCTCTCCAATTCATAACGTTCACCTCGTCCTATTGTACATTGGAGTGCTTCTTGCTTTACCAATATTATACGCTAACACAAAGTTTTAGAAAAAGGCTTCCTTCTTGCTTGCTTTTTAAATTCTTTCGTTGCTAAACTTAACTTAATAGAAAGGAGACGTTTTCATGAATGTATATATGACACTTGGCACCTATGATTACCTGGCTTCTTTAACTGAAAAGCACGACCAAAAGATCTTTCTTATGCAGGGTGAAAGTTCTGCCCTTGCTTATACAGAAGGGGAAAACATCTTCCAAGAGCCACGCTCTTATGAAACTGTTGATCACCAAGGAGAGCTTCAAGAAGAAGGATTTGTTGTCATGAACAACATCCCTGTAACAGATGAAGGGCGCCCACTCTTTGAAGATCGCTTCAAAAACCGTGCAGGCGCAATCGAAGATTCACCTGGGTTTCAGGCGATCCGAATCTTACGTCCAGAAGAAGGCAATACGTACGTTGTCTTCACTCAGTGGAAAGATGAATCAAGCTTTGAAGACTGGAAGAATTCCCAAGCCTTCCAAAAGGCTCACAAAAATTCAGGACCTCAAAGCACAGAAAAACCATCCTTCTCAGCAGGACCAGCCTACTTAACGAAATATCATATGACAAAACCAGACTAAACATACACAAAGCCAGCAAAAAGCTGGCTTTTTCTATTGCCAAACACTCTCAAACTCTAAAGCAAAGAAGCGTGCCAGACACCCATTAATGCTTCACAGCACGAAAAGGTGTCTGGCACGCTTTAACTGTGTAATAGGCTGACGCGTGTCTGACACCCTTTAATCTTGTACAGCAGTGGTGCGGAATTTGTGAGAATTGTAAATTTCTTTCTTTTGAAATTGAGAGATTATGTTGTTATAGTTAGATAGGTTTTTATATCTAATTAACATGAAGGGAACGAGCAACTATGAAAAAACAACTTATGTTTGTAGTAAGTTTGGCTTTTGTTTTCATCTTAGCCGCTTGTGGTTCATCTGAGGGCAATGAGAAGGAAAAAGAAACGACTACTTGGGATAAAGTACAGGAAGAAGGAGAGATTGTAGTCGGGACATCCGGCACCCTAGTAGCAACCTCTTACTATCCTAAAGATTCTGATAAACTATCAGGCTATGACGTCGAAGTTATGCGTGCGATTGGAGAAAAGCTTGGCGTTGATGTGAAGTTTCAAGAGATGGGATTTGACGCTCTATTTGCTGCTATGAACAGCGGACGCATCGATGCAGCGATTAACGACATAGAGGTAACCGATAAACGTGAAGAAAAATATGCGTTTACGACGCCTTATAAATATTCATATACGACATTGGTTGTCCGTGAAGACGGGTTAAGCGGTATTGAAACACTTGATGACCTAGAAGGCAAGCGTGCCGGTGGTGCGGCTACCTCTGTATTTAGTGATATTGCACGTCATTACGATGCTGAAGTCGTAACATACGATAACGCCACGAACGACGTCTACCTTCGTGACGTAGACAGAGGAGAGACAGACGTAATCATTAACGATTACTACCTATCCAAACTAGGAATTAATGCTTTTCCTCAGTTTGATCTAGTCCTTCACCCAGACATTAAAGTTCACCCTACGAAACAAGCGATTCTACTCGAGCAAGAAGACACTGAAATTCAAAAGAAAATGAATGAAGCGCTTGAAGAATTACGTGAAGACGGGACACTTACAGAGCTGTCGAAGAAATTCTTCCTTGGGGAAGACGCTTCTAAACAGCCTGAAGGTGAGATCACTGAAATCGAAGGCTTAGACTCTTAAAGGCGTTGATCATTTATGATAAGTCCTACTTTTTTTCTAGAAATGGAACTAGATAAGCTTTTCAACCCGCGTCTTGCGTGGGAGAGCTTACCTACTGTTCTAGAGGGACTCCCTTACACCATTGCCATCTCCTTAGCCGGGATGGCAATTGGTCTCTTACTAGGGTTCTTTCTATCATTAGGCCGCTCTTCCTCTGCTTTTTACTTGCGCTGGCCATCCAGGCTCTATATTTCCTTTATGAGAGGGACACCCATTCTTGTCTTTCTCTTTCTATTATATTTTGGCTTTCCTTTCATTGGAATTTCCATGTCGGCCGTTACCTCAGCTGTCGTAGCGTTCGGTTTAAATAGTGCTGCTTACAACGCAGAAATCATACGCGCTTCATTGAAAAGTGTTTCAAATGGACAGTGGGAAGCCTCGAGAGCACTAGGGCTCAGTTACTGGCAGACGGTACGATTTGTCATTGTCCCTCAAGCTACTCGAATCGCCTTACCGCCTCTTACTAATGTAATGCTTGATTTAGTCAAAGCAACATCCCTGGCAGCAATTATTTCTGTTCCTGAAATGATTCAACACGCCAAAATTGTGATTGGACGCACAGGAGATGCCATGACGCTTTACCTGCTGGTAGCCTTTATATACTGGCCTCTTTGCATCATCATCGCCACATTCCAAGAACGCTTAGAAGCTCGCTATGATTTTCACAAAAAGTAATTGAAAAATAAAATGGCCCGTGCCTCAAAAAGCACAGGGCCATTTCTTATTTATTGTTGCGCACCATCCACATGTGGCAAACAAATATAATTGTAAAAGCTGTAAAGGATAGTAGAGGGATCGTAATAAATCCTCCCCAATTAATATACGTACTTCCACAAGAGACGACGTTACATCCATCCCCTGCATCCTTTAAAAACGGTAGCTTTTGCATTCCATAGTGATAGGCTGCCACTAAAATACCTAAACCACTCATGAACAACCCGGCAGCTCCATACCTAAGATCCTTACGAGCCAAGGCGATTCCATATAACAATACGAGCGGATACATTAAAATCCGCTGGTACCAACATTTCTCACAAGGAATAAAGTCCATCACTTCTGAAAAAAATAGACTCCCAAATGTCGCTAAAACGGACGTTAACCAGGTAATAAAGAGCACCTTCTGCACACGTTCACTCATCATCAAAACATCCCCAATTCAAAACATTCTCCCTTCAGTATAATAAAGGTGAATCACGGATTCTAGTAAAAAAGAGATGAAGGTCATCCTTACCACTCAACATTTCTTGTATCAACGAAAAAATCGAGTACAAAATCATGGCGATTTTGTACTCGACTCTTCTTTATGAATCTTTTGAACGAATGAGCCCATTCTTATGCGCATAGACCGCTGCTTGAGTACGGTCTTGCACAGCTAATTTACTTAAAACATTGCTTACGTGTGTCTTAACCGTTTTAATTCCGATAAATAGCTTTTCGCTAATTTCTTGGTTCGTTAATCCATCACCAATACACATCAATACCTCTAGCTCCCGCCCAGTCAGGTCATCATGGAGCTTCTTTTCTTTAGAACGGAAACGTGTCATCATTTTGTTAGCAACTTTAGGTTCAATGTGTGTCTCACCTTTGGCAGCCTTCTTAATCGCCGAAGCAATCTCATCTGCTGAAGATGTTTTTAACATATAACTGAATGCCCCTGCTTCAAGCGCTGGGAACACTTTCTCATCATCATAATAGCTCGTGAGAATAATAATTTTACAATCAGGGAGCTCACTCATAATCTGCTTTGTAGCTTCAATGCCATCCCCATTTTCCATCATAAGGTCCATCAGCACTACATCAGGTTTTTCTTTAAGAACTAGTTTAGCGCCCTCATTTCCACTTGAAGCTTCGCCAACAATATCAAACATCGGCTCTGTCATTAAATAGGCAATAACGCCTTTACGAACCACATCATGGTCATCTACAACCACCATTCTAATCGCCTCACTCATCCGCAACCGCCTCCTGAATTGGAATTCTTATATCAATGTAAGTCCCTTCTCCTGGCTTAGAACGAAGTGCAAAGGTACCACCAATTTCTTCGGTTCGTTCCTGCATGGTTTTTAAGCCATACGAGGTTTTCTTATCTTGGTTTACATGGAACCCTTTCCCGTTATCACTAATATGTAAAAACACTTGGTCACTCATGCCCTTTAACGAGATTTGAACATCGGACGCTTCAGCATGACGCAAAATGTTTGATAAGGCCTCTTGTACGATACGAAAGAGGTGCTCCTCTGCCCCATCAGATAAGGCAATGGTGTCATCTAGATCGACAGAAAACTCGATTTGACATTTCTCTTGTAATTCATGAATGAGCGTCTGGATTCCTTCATGCAAGGACTCACCAGACAAATGAACGGGCCTTAAATGTAAAAGCAAGGCTCTCATTTCTGTTTGAGCCTGAAGCGACATAGAGGTGATCTCCCCAAGCTGCGCTTTTGCTCGATCAGGATCTTGATCAAATAAACGCTCGGTGGCTTGTGCCATCATGGTTAATGCAAACAACTGTTGGCTTACTGCATCATGAAGATCACGTGCTAAACGTTGTCTTTCTTCAATCGTGGCTGCTTTATGAGCGGTCTTGGCAAACTCTGATTTCTCATCTGCCATTCGCTGAAGAGATTTTACTTGGCTTTGCAATTTGCCTGCTAACTCATTTAATTCTTCCGCAATATGTTCAAATTCATCATCTGTATTCAAATAAATTTTGGCGGTGTAGCTTCCTTGAGCTAATGCACGGATCATCGTTGTCATTCCATCAAGCTTTTCTTTAATGCCACCGCTTGACTGAAATCCAACATAAATTGATACAAGTCCTGAAACTACAATAAACAAACCAATAAAGAAAAAAATGGATCCCTGACTTAGCCAACTAGGTTCACTTAGCACATAAAAACCTAATAAAACTGACATTAAAATGAGCACCGTTAGAAACATCCCATAAAAATGAGATCGAATAAAGCAATAGCGAACACTACTCAGTCGTTTTAACATTCTCATCACCTACACTCGGTCCAGGCGTATATTGCCCACTTTTAAGTTAATATAGAATGTAACTTTACGTGTTGAAGTTTCATAATCAGGTGTCTGGTAACTCATGACACGGTTTAATCCGTCTGCCTTTTGGTCAAGGATTCGTATGTCTCCAGTCTTCACATTTGCCTCTACTCGAAAGGCCACGTTCTCAGGCATTAGAATCTTCACATCCCCAACAATTCCTGAAAGCTTAAAGGGAGTGTCCTTCTCAGGAATAAACGCCTTTGTAAAATCGAACTTGTAATCTCCAACCGCATTCCATAAGTTCATTGGTTCCACTGCCCAATCACTGTTCGTGAAAGAGTAGTCTCCAATCGCACTCTTCTTTCTTTTGAAACTTTCATCTTGATGATCGTCATCAAATATGATTTCAACTTTGGGTTTCGTCCCTTTTGAAAGGAAGATTCTAAAACCAATAATGACTAAGATTAATGGCCATAGTAACCAGATATCTCCCGCTGTAAAGGTAATCCATTCAAAACGATCCATCATAAGAAGAGTCGCAAACACAGAAGTTAAAATTCCTAACCCCCAATGGTCATCTCTTTTAAGTATACTATCTAGGATGAACTTTAGCCCAACAACAAGGAGTATGAAAGGATAACTATAAGAAAATAATTGCCACATTTCCAGGGAAATAACGTCAAGATTCGCCAATAATATAAACGTTCCACCAACAATCAATGCCAATGCAAGGATAAAATTTGTAAAACTAACGCGTTTCATTTTAACCACCCTTTTCCTAAGTAAGCCCTATCTCTATAATTATCTTAGCGCTTTCCCTTATCTTTTAGAACATGCTACGGGTGGTCTTCTCCTCCGCCTCTAGACGGAGATTGGTTCTCTTCTCCATCCATTCGTACATTACAATCCAAACGCCTGCAAAAACAAACCCAAACGTAAAGCCCGCTAATACATCTGAGAAGTAGTGAGCTCCTTCAAATACTCGACTGATTCCGATTAAGAATACAAGGGTAAAACCCACAACGGAACTTGTCGCAACCATTACCTTTGAACGTGCCTTTCTACTCAGGAAATAAAAAGCCAGCACAGCACAAATCAACGAAACCATTGCGTGGCCACTAGGAAAACTAAATCCCTCAACCCCTTCATTTATAACTGGGCGCTCTCTTGCAACCATACTCTTCAATACGATATTAAATCCATATCCCACTAGTACACCTATAAACATCATACCGGCCTGGATCCAGTCTTTCTTAACGATTCCAATTAAGGTAACAAATAAAAGTGCGACAGGACCAAGTACTTTACTAGAACCAAGCGGTGTGAGTGCAGAAAAGAATTGGTGCATCCCCTCCCCTGATCCATCAACAAACTGGGCCGCCCAATCGTCCATCAAACCAGCCTGCCCTGTCAAAACAAGGACCATTAACATGAGCGACAACCCTAGTATGCCTGCTCCTGAAATACACAAAGACTTTTTAGAAAAACTTGAATATGATTCCACTCTATTCCTCTCCTTTCTCATCTATTTTACTAAGGCTTGAGCCATATGTTTAGTTTTTTTTGAGCAGGGTACATTGATATTGTGCGACATGATATACACAACGAACAAATCTAAACAGGGGTGATTATGATGGATCAAAAAGTACAAAATCTAATTGACGGCTTAAACGAAGACTTAGCACACGAATATGCAGCAAGCATTATGTACACATACAATGCTGCTACCGTTCAAGGACTTTACTATCAAGTGTTAAAACCATTCTTCGAATCTGAAATTGGTGATGAACAAGGTCATGCACTTTACCTAGCTGAGAAGATTAAAACTCTAGGTGGTACACCAACTACTAAACCAGCTGAAGTTAAACAACTATCAGACGTTAAAGATATGCTTGAAGAAGCAAAACGCGCTGAACAAGACACAATCCGTCGTTACGAAGAGCGCAAAGAACAAGCCGAAGAACTTGGTTACACAGAACTTGTTGTCAAATTAGACGACATGATCGCAGACGAAACGGGTCACATGGAAGAAATGGAACGTCTATTAGCAGACCCTCGTTTGCAATAAGGGTTATTCTTTTTAGTAAAAGAGCCGTACCGCTTAATAAGCGGTACGGCTCTTTTTTTATGCAATATATTTACCTTTATTATAGTGATTGAGGAGGTTCGACTACAACCGTCACGTCAATAGCCAACGTCGAACGCCCCCACATCAAGCGGGGCCGCTGGATAGCGAGCCTTTCCCGGACACCCCCTACCACTCAATATAAAAAGACAACCTCCAAGTTGTCTGTATATTCATAGTTTTTCGTCTTTGTTATAATATGGCTAACACAAGGAGGGAAATCCATGGACTTACAAAAAATCTTACAAGACATCGATGCTCATTACGACGAAATGGTTGATATTCGCCGTTACCTGCATCAACATCCTGAATTATCATTCCAAGAAACAGAAACATCCAAGTATATATCAAATTTTTATAAAGAATTAGGAATTCCTCACCAAACAGGAGTCGGAGGAAACGGAATCCTGGCTACATTAGAAGGCGGGAAACCTGGTAAGACGGTTGCGTTACGCGCTGACTTTGATGCGCTTCCTATACAAGATGAAAAAGATGTTCCCTACAAGTCAACAGTCCCAAATGTGATGCATGCTTGCGGTCATGACGGACACACCGCTTCTTTACTGTGCCTTGCCAAAGCCCTAACATCTCATCAGGACGACATCCCTGGCACGATCATTTTCTTACACCAACATGCTGAGGAAACCCCTCCAGGTGGCGCCAAGCAGATGGTAGAGGCCGGTGCTCTTGAAGGCGTTGATGCTGTATTTGGTACACACCTTTGGAGTAATACACCAGTAGGAACCATTGAAACCGCTCCTGAAGCTTTCTTTGCAGGAGCAGATGCTTTTGAAATTACGATTCAAGGTCAAGGTGGCCACGGGGCCCAGCCTCACCAAACGAAGGACTCCATCGTTATCGGCTCAGAACTCGTAACTTCTCTCCAACAAATCGTGAGTCGTAAGCTCGACCCTTTGAAATCAGCCGTTGTCACAGTCGGCACATTTGAAGCAGGAACTACCTTTAACGTTATCGCGGATACAGCTACATTAAAAGGAACGGTACGTACGTTTAGTCCTGATGTGCAAGAGCTCGTCATTCGTGAGATGGAAAAACACATTAAAGGGGTTTGCACGACTCACGACGCAAGTTATGAATTTAATTATATGAAAGGGTATCCTCCAGTCGTGAATCACCCTGAGGAAGCCGCGATGGTCATTGAAGGTGCCACTAACACACCAGGCGTTAATCAGGCCCATTATGTTGAGCCCGTTATGACTGGAGAGGACTTCTCCTACTATATTCTCGAGCGACCAGGTGCCTTTTTCTTTACAGGCGCACAAAAAGAAGGACATGTTTATCCTCATCACCACCCGAAATTTGATATCGATGAACGCGCCCTTCCTATTGCTGCAAAAACACTATTCCAGTCTTACGTTGTCTATCAACAAAATCATCAGTAACCCATTATGCGGAGACGGTAGGCGTTTTGAGCCGTCTCCGCTAATTGTTTCAACAATTTCGTATTTGCCCATGCTCCTACAATTGCCCCAAAGCCAGGGATTAGCTGTAACATTTTAACGAAATCAATCGAGTCCCGGTATTCTAGTTGCAATGTCTTCCAGTCCACATCTTTTACCGCTTCTTTTTCATGCTCCCAGTTCAACACGCGCCTTAGAATCTCCTTACGCTTCTCATCGCTTGAGAAAGCAAGCATAAACACGTGCAGGACGAACAGTCTCTCTTCATAATCTTCAACCGAAAACCCATAAATTCTAGCCGTATCGAAAAGAAACTTCATTTTTATACCTAGGAGTAATGGAAAATCGGCAACCCCTAACACTATGCCACCAGCTCCTGTTCCGGCTCCTTCTAGTGCAGCGGTACGCTTATAATCCCTAAGCCTTGCTTCAACTTGCTCCTCTCGCTCCTTCAGACTCCACGCATCATTCACTTGAATCGGATAGATATAATGAGAACTCGTTAACGACAGTTCAATCATTTGCTTTACACTACCTGATACTACTTTATGAATACGCTCAGGCACCCAATTGTTCATAGTTGTTTGTATTCCTTTCGATTTCCTCTGCACAATCGAGCTCCTCTTCTCCATCCCTTTTACCCAGCGGAGAGCTTCCTGATGCTTCCTCTCTTCATAAGGCGTTTTCATTAATCCATCCTCCTATACAAAAAGCCGACCCAATCATGTTTCAAGGGCCGGCAACGTGTTATGTTAATCGTTTTGTTAAATACTTATGAGACATAAAGTAACTAAAGAGTGCCCCGCCAACTAATACGATGGCTAAACCCATTAGGTTCCCTAGAAACAGAAATACAAGACCTAATAACGCCGTCTTTACAATCAACAGTTGGAATAGCCATTTCGTAAGGGCTCTTCTCCTCGATTCGATTCGTAAAGGGTAAAGGTCAAGCCACAGTACGTCTCTATGATGCTGCCATAGTGTAACCATCTGAAAGCCGCTTAGATAAATAAACAAGAAACTAAACGCAATTTTCATCCATATGTTCGGTATGAAATAGACGAACGCTCCAGCAATGAGAACAAGTCGAATGTATAACCCAAGGTAATCACTACTTCTGATAAACGTAATTCTATACAAGTAATCAAATGTCTTATCACTTGAAAACGGAATCGGTTTTTTAATCAAACGAACGAGCCAATGTCGCTTCTTCACACTATTCTTTAGGTGTGGTACATCAGTGAACATATTGGCAATTCGATAAAACACTTGCATGCGCTGCTGGTCTTTTTGAATTAACAAGTCCCAAGCAATGCCTTTACGCTTCTTAGCTAAGCTGTAGTCATACATCATCACAGCGAAGAAAAGAGTGGTGGTTGCACCAGCAAATATCCAGTCTCCTCGAACGAAGAAGAAAATCGTCAGCCCATTTAATAAGAAGCGCAAGATCGGGTCAATGTATCCACTCATTCCAAATCGGCTGTTCAATTCCCACCAATGAGAGAGCGTGTTCCATCCCTTTAGAATCAAAATCACAATTCCAAATAAAACAAATTCAGACGTCGCTCTTCCTGAATACGTTGCAAAGTAAAGCGGACCAAAAGCGACCACGACGAAAAACAATCCAAAGACTTGTAAGAAGAAGCTATAAAGAATTCCACTTCTAAAAAAGCTCGCCAACCGATGTTCTGCCGGGAGTAAAAAGACTAAGTCTGCTTCCCTTAGAAAGGTACGAATTGGACTGTACGTTAAAAGGCTAGAAAACACGATCCCCATCACAAGGGCCGTTGGAAAACTTGAGTCTAACGTAGCCAACCACTGTTGGTAATTATAGGTCATACCCGCTAAGAAGAAAAACATAGCAAAAGAAAAATGATCATTGAACATTAATCGTAAATAACGACCCATCTCTTTTGTATGAGAGTCAAGTCGTCCCCGCCACAGCTCTTGAGGATCAATCTTAAGCATGATCATCTTCCTTCGTAAGCTGGACGTAGAGATCATCTAACGTCGCATCTGGCATAGAGAAGGACTTGCGCAGTTCTTCAAGCGTTCCTTTTGCACGAATTTCCCCGTCATGAAGAATAACAAATCGATCACAATAGCGTTCCGCTGTGGCTAGTATATGTGTCGACATGAGTACACCTGCTCCCTGGTCTTTCATCTCATTCATTAACTGCAAGTACGATTGAATACCTAACGGGTCCAACCCAACAAAAGGCTCATCCACAATATATAAAGAAGGCTCCACCAAAAAGGCACACATAATCATGACCTTCTGACGCATCCCTTTAGAGAAATGAACAGGAAAGAAATCCAATTTCTTCTCTAAACGAAATTCCTTCAGCAATGGCTGTAAGCGCTCTTCAAAAACCTCTTCTGTTAATCCGTAAGCCATTGCGGTTAAACGAAGGTGTTCCCGCAGTGTTAACTCTTCATAGAGAATTGGCATCTCCGGAATATAGGTGAATTGGCTTCTGTACCCCTCAGGGTCTTCCTGAAACGTTTTTCCGTTTACTGTGACACTCCCTTGTTTCGCCTGCATTAACCCAATAATATGTTTAATCGTTGTACTTTTACCAGCTCCATTTAATCCAATTAAGCCTACAATTTCACCCGGCTGTATATCAAATGAAATGCCGTGTAAAACATTTTTGTGCGTGTATCCACCTACAAGATCTTGAATATGTAATAGTGATTTCATTTGTATCCCTCTCTTCTTCTCCAAATTTTATCATTCCCCTGACACTTTGCCAAAAAAATCGTTACTTTTTTGTATAAGACCTGTCCATTCTGCCCATAATACTCTTGAAGGCAACGGGAGACGTTGTCCAGGAGCAAATCACTGTTCACTGCGTTCAAGGTTTAAGTTCTTCTTAAAATTTGAAATGAGGTGTCTGTGAAAGACCACGCTGAGATAAACTCCACCATCTGGTAAGAGCTTTATAAAAACACGCATTCACTAAATGAGGTGTTGACAGCAGGTATATTCGCGAGCTTTAGACACGATTCTACAGAGTCCATTCCGATGATCTCTGTACACTAGTGGCAACCCCACGCGTGTCAAAGTGTTTCCCAAACATCCGTTAAGGATACCAACGTCTCCCAAACCTTCTTACAGGCAGGGTGTCTCTTATGAGGCACTCTGCTTTTTGGTTTTTATAATGCTAAGGTCCGTTACTGTAAAAGTGCTAGGGCAGGCTTTGGGACCACCTTACACCCAACCATGGCAAACGGAAACATTTGCTCAATTTAAATTCACGTCTTGCAAATTGGAACTTGTCCTATTTTCTGATACGATATATACACAATATAGCCATGGGCTGAAATGGAGGAGATTAGATGAGCCAAGATTGTATCTTTTGTAAAATTCGTGATGGAGAAATTCCTTCTGCGAAAGTGTATGAGGATGAAGATGTGTATGCTTTTCTAGACATTAGCCAAGTCACAAAGGGACATACACTTGTCATTCCTAAAGATCACGTCAAAAACGTGTACGAAACGTCTTCTGATGTAGCGGAGAAAGTGTTTTCTCGTGTTCCAAAGATTGCTAATGCGATTAAAGCAACTTATGAGCCGGTTGGATTAAACATACTTAACAACAACGAAGAAGCGGCAGGACAGTCTGTATTCCACCTACATATTCATCTTATTCCTCGATACGGGAAGAATGATGGATTTGCCGCGAAGTGGGAAGAGCATGCTAACGCCTATACGCCTGAGCAACTTCAAACAATTGCCGGAGAAATTGCCACCCATATTGAATAGAACTTAAACTGTAAGAATCTGAGATGTTTAGCTTTCGAGAGAGTTTTGTTATAATTGAATCAGACTTTCGCAGTTGGTCAAAAGGACACAACTGGAAGGTAAGTTGAGACTAGTTTAGAAGAGGAGAGATGTAACGTGAAGAGTCGTCTAGACACGCGTGTGTTGGTATTGTTGTCGTTAATTGTTGGGATTGGTGCTGTATTGCATATTTTCGCTCCACCTATTGTGAATGGGATGAAGCCTGATATGCTCTTGATTATGATGTTTCTAGGAATTATCCTATTTCCTAAGTTCCAATATGTTATGCTTTTATCCCTTGTTACAGGAGCAATTGCTGCTTTAACAACAGGATTACCTGGAGGTCAGATTGCAAACTTAATCGATAAGCCTTTAACAGCGCTTGTCGCTTTCGGAATTGTCCTGGCTGCAGGTAAATTTATAAATAGGAAAGTCCTTGCTGCAAGTGTAACGCTTGTAGGTACGCTAATTAGCGGAGCTATATTCCTATTTGTAGCTGTTAACATTATTGGTCTTGTAGAAGGAAGCTTTATGATCATGTACGCAACCATTGTCCTTCCGACAGCTGCATTCAACACAGTAGCCATGACGGTTATTTACCCGATCGTTGAAAAGATTTCAAAACGATCCCGCATCGCAACTGCATAAAACGTTAAGAGTGTGTTCCTTACAAGGAGCGCACTCTTTTTTGATTACAGAGAACCACTTTACCTTCGGACCATTCACACGGACGTTCGTAAATTCAAATTCTTCTTTAATCACTTCAGTCTCTTCTTTCGTAACTCCTCGCTCGCTTTAGTCAGTTCGATCCTCTCTTTCGTCACTACGCACTCGTTTTTAGTCACTTCGACCTCTTCTTTCGTAACTCCGCACTCGTTTTAGTCACTTCGATTCCCTCTTTCGCAACTCCACGCTCGCTTTAGTCACTTCCCCTAATTCCTGCCCTTTTCCCGCCTTAGTTCCTGCATTGTTATGACTTTTCTGCAAGAAATAAAGTTTATACCTCAACACAAAAAGGAAAAACGGATATAATAGAGGATAGTAAGGAAAGGAGTTGTGGTTATGGGAAAAGGGAAATCATTACTACTTGGATTTGTCGTAGGAGGAGTCGTAAGTGCATCAGCTACACTATTGTCTGCTCCTTCATCCGGAACGAGAGTACGGCAACAAGTTAGAGATTCTAGCGACCAACTCAAAACTACGCTTGCAAACTTGCAAGGTGAAGGCAAACAACTGACAGAACAAATTGCGAAAACATCTAAAGAAGGTGCTTCGTTACTACGAGAACTCTCAACGGAAGTAAAACAATCAATCGAAAGCTGGAAGCAAACGATTGAACCCCATCAAAAAAACATTCAAAAACACTTACAGGAAATTGAAGAGAGCTTGAAAGAGCTCGAAGAGAAGGCTAAACAACAATAGCTTTTATCTAAACGTAAAAAGGTGTACTCCCTACTTTGGGAGTACACCTTTACTTTTACATTATTCTTTTGGCTCTAGGTCTTCAATTGATTCAACATCCATGTAATCTGGTACAACTAAACCAATTTTAGCGCCTTCAAGATTTGCTCCTAAATCAACGAACTCTTCTTCGAAGCTTTCATAATGATCACCGTGGGTACGTGGTAACCATGCAGAGGTCATCGCATCAGAATCACCTTCAGCAATAGCTTGGAACATTGGTCCGATTCCCGCTTGAGTTAGATCTGTTTCAAACCCTTTTTGTTTTAGCACTTCAGAAATGACATGTGTTGAACTGATCTCTGATTGCCATGGTACATAAGCAAGTTTAACTGTGCCACTTCCATCTTCAATACCTTTTGTCCACTCGTCCACTTGATCCTGGTTATTTTCAATCCAGTTTTGAGCTGCTTTGACAGGTTCTGTACCTTCCTGAAGTTCAAGCATCACGCTTTGCATGTCATCAGGAGACCATTTAAAGTTATCAAGAATTTTTGCAGCATCCGGCATATCCTTCTCGAATCCTTTACGTACAATCGTATTAATATGTTCAGTACCACCGTATACTTCCTTAGGGTCTTCTAAGTACTTCAAATCGTATTCAGCAAATTTCCAGTGTGGCGTCCAACCTGTTACGATGATCGGTTCTTCGTTATCAATAGCATTTCCAAGCTGTTCTGTCATAACGGCTGAGGAGCTTGAAGAGACTTCCCATCCTTCTAGATTCTCATAGTCCTTTAATGCATTATCTGTTGCGACCATAATACCAGCACCTGACTCGATTCCTGTAAGGGTGTACTCGAGTTGTTCACCTACTGAAGCCTTTGTATCACCTGAGTCCCCGCTAGAGTCGTCCTCTGTTGAACCACAGGCAGCTAGTGCCAACGACAATGATAAACCTGCTGTTATTCCGAGCTTTTTCCAATTCATGATATAACCCCTTTGATATGTATTGTGTGTATAACATTTTAAAAAGACAGCCCACCTACAAGAGTAGGCAGGCTATGTGTTACTAAAAATTCTTATTCTGCTTGAAGATCTTCAATTGATTCAACGTCCATGTAATCAGGAACGACTAAACCAATCTTAGCACCTTCAAGGTTCGCTCCAAGATCTTCTAATTGATCTTCATAAGACTCGTAAAGGTCTCCGTGTGTTCCAGGTAACCAAGCTGCTACCATTCCATCAGCTTCGCCTTCAGCTACAGCTTTCCACATAACACCGTTATCTAATTGGCTAAGTTCTACCTCAAAGCCTTGCTGGCGAAGAACTTCACCGATAACGTTTGTAGAGGCAATTTCAGAGTCCCAAGCTACATAGGCAAGCTTAGCTGTTGTACCGTCAACTTCTTCAGTACCCTTTGTCCACTCATCAACTTTATCTTGGTTTTCATCAATCCAGTTTTTCGCTGCTTCTTCTTCTGGAGTACCGTTACGGATTTCAAGCATTACAGACTCCATATCAGCTGCTGTCCAGTTAAATTGGTCTAGAATTTTATGAAGATTTGGCTTCTCATCTTTCAGCCCTTGCTTCGCCATTGTTTTGATTTGTTCTTCACCACCGAATACACCTTCTGGGTCTTCAAGATAGTGTAGGTCATACTCAGCGAATTTCCAGTGCGGGGTCCAACCTGTAACGATGATCGGTTCTTCATCTTCGATTGCTTGTGTAAGTGCTTGTGTCATCGCACCACTAGAAGACGTTTGAACTTCCCAACCGTCTAATCCGTAAGTCTCAATAGCATCGTTAGCAGCACCTACAACGCCAGCCCCTGCATCGACACCTGTAATGGTATAATCAAGCTCTTCACCATAATTAACGGCTTGCTCAGTGTTTTCACCGTCGCCACCTGATGTATTTTCTTCTTCTGAACCTTCATCTGATCCACAACCTGCAGCAACTAGAGACAATGATAGTCCCGCCGCAATACCTAAACGTTTCCAATTAAGATTAAACATACTAATAAAACTCCCCTTTTATAAAATAGTAACTAATTGTACTCTATTGAACTTCTTAACTAAGAAGTAACAAACTGAAATTATTCACCTTTTTGTGTATTCAAACTTTGCGTAAAGCGGTCAATGACAATCGCAAGGATTACAATTGATACACCCGCTACGAAACCAAGACCTACATCATTACGCTGTAAGGCTGTGATTACTTCTTTTCCAAGACCTTCTGCTCCGATCATGGATGCGATAACTACCATGGAAAGAGCTAGCATGACTGTTTGGTTAATACCTGCCATGATTGTCTTTTTCGCCATTGGCAACTGAACTTTAAATAACTTTTGGATACCAGTTGTACCAAAGGCATCGGCAGCTTCGATTAATTCGGTCGATACCTGACGAATTCCTAAGTTTGTAAAACGAACTGTAGGTGGTACTGCGAAAATAACAGATGCAAATACACCGGGAACCATTCCAATACCAAAGAATGCAACGGCTGGAATTAAGTAAACGAATGCCGGCATTGTCTGCATAAAGTCTAAAATCGGTGTAAGGATTGCCTGTACAATGTTACTCTTAGCCATCCAAATTCCAAATGGAACTCCGATTATGACAGAAATCAGACTGGCGGTTATCACAAGAGAGAACGTATCCATTAGCTGTTCCCACATCTCTTGGTTGAGAATAAACCACAAACCTACAATGGAGAATGCAGCAAGACCAATTCTCTTTCCTGTTACAAAGAAAGCAATAAGGGCAATAACTGCTATAAACACCCATGGGTTAATCATTTGCAACGTTTCACTTAAAAACTCAATAAAGGTATCTAAATTATTCTTTATAGGATCAAAGACAAATTCGAATGTGTCTGTAATCCATTCAACAGATTGATCGACCCATGTCTTTACCGGAATCATTGGCAATAATGTATTACTCATTGATCGACACCTCGCTTCCTGCTAGTGCTCCAATGACGGCTCCGCGAATGATAATACCGCGTAACTTTCCGTCCTCTACCACTGCAATCGGTACAGGTGAATTATGGATCATATCAAAGATGTCATTCATTGGTGTGTCAAGATCACAAGTTGGTACGTTTGTTTCGATTACGTTAGTTAAATCTTTCACATTCTCTTCTATTGCTTGAGATGCATTTTCAGCTGTTACATAACCTTTTAAATTACGAGATCGATCTGTCACATAAATACTAGAAAGACCTTCTTCACGCATGCGCTCTAGGGCTACGCGTGGACCATGTTTCTCGATGTTTACCGTTTCAGGACGCTTCATAATGTGTTGCGCTGTTAGAACCTTTGAACGATCTACATCTTCAACGAATTTCTCTACATAATCGTTTGCCGGGTTTACCAGAATGTCTTCCGGGGTACCGATTTGTACAATGGAGCCATCTTTCATTAGCGCAATACGATCACCAATACGAAGTGCTTCATCAAGATCGTGTGTAATGAAAAGAATGGTCTTCTGCATGCGTTCTTGTAGATCAAGAAGCTCATCTTGCATTTCTTTACGAATAAGTGGATCCAAAGCAGAGAACGCTTCGTCCATTAGTAGAACTTCAGGGTCATTCGCAAGAGCTCTTGCAAGCCCAACACGTTGTTGCATTCCCCCAGAAAGTTGGCCTGGGAATTGGTTAATAAAGCTTCCTAGCCCTACAAGTTCTAAAGATTCTTTTGCTTTTTTAGAACGTTCTGTTTTATCAATCCCCTGTACTTCTAGACCAAACTCAGTATTTTGAAGCACGGTGCGATAAGGGAACAAAGCAAAACGCTGGAATACCATACTCATTTTCTCGCGACGTACACGACGTAGGTTTTTACTATCCATTGTAGCTAAGTTCTCATCGTTAATGTATACACTGCCTTCAGTCGGTTCAATTAATCTATTAATCAATCGAACTAGTGTTGATTTACCACTTCCTGAAAGTCCCATGATGACGAATATTTCGCCTTGCTCAACTTCAAAGGAAGCTCTATTAACACCGACTGTATTTCCTGTTTTCTTTAAAATTTCTTCTTTCTTTAGTCCTTGATCAAGCAGCTCTTGCGCTTGAGAAGGATTCTTACCGAAAATCTTTGACAAGTCTTCTACCTTGATGATCGGCACCTAAATTCACCCCTCTAAAACATTTTTACTATTTCTAATGAACTATTTTTCTGTTGTGTTTCGTTCAATCACTCACCTTTTATACTATATACTGTCTGTTTGTTTAGTACAAACGATAAATTCTTTGATTTAAGAACATATTTTTCGTACAGTTTAAACTGAACATACTGACATGAATAATACCTTTAAATTACTCCATTTTACTCCGAAATGCTACCCAATCTGATATTTCCAAATTTTATCGCAATAGTGTAATGTGTTGGGTAGTAAACGAGAAGGAGGTTCCTTCATGTCTGAAACTGAGAACAACAGTATAATGAGTGAAGTTCAGTATCATGCAATAACAGAATTCTCTAAAACCATTGAGATGTTTAGTCTTACACCTTCAGAAGCGTTACTGTTTAGTACCCTTTATATAGAAGGCGAACCGATGACTCTTGATGAAATGAGTGAAGCACTGGCAAAAAGCAAAACGTCGATGAGCACAGGTATTAGAAGCTTGCTTGACCTCAACTTAGTTGAACGTGTCTGGAAGAAGGGCGTGCGCAAAGACCTCTATACCGCAAACTCTGACTTGTTCAACAAATTTATGTCCTCATACATCCACAAATGGCTAGACGCTGCCAATCGCCAAAAACATTCATTAGAAGAAACGAAATTACTTTTAAAGAAAGAGAGAAAGGAAATTAAAAGTGGGGAAGCAGATCATTTAGAGGAAAAATTAAACGAGATGATCGATTTTCATTGTTTGATTTCGAAAGCCTTTTCAGAACTAGACCCGTCTAATTCTGATTCATAAAAATTTCCCCCGGTTCCGCGAAAGAACCGGGGTCTTTATTTACTAAAAAAAATTTTTTTACGTAATTTCAAAAAACTTTACTTTAAAATACCCCTTTGTGACGGGATTAAACGCTTTTTTATGCTATATTTCCTATTTTGAGTGCACATTATATCTTCTCTTATAAGGGTTTTCTTGCGATAATAATGGTGAATACTGTCCATATGAAGCTAAAAATCTAGTAATCATCAAGAGAGGGGGAAGGCTATGAGAGATGATACTACAATCCAAGAAGCCATTCTTTATAGTCATAAAATGGCACAACTTAGCAAGGCCTTATGGAAAATGATTGAAAAAGATTGGCAACAATGGATCAAGCCGTTTAATTTAAATATAAATGAACATCATATATTGTGGATTGCCCATCATCTGAAAGGGGCAAGCGTTTCTGAAATCTCTAAATTCGGGGTTATGCACGTCTCTACTGCCTTCAACTTTTCCAAAAAGCTTGAAGAGCGTGGCTTACTCTCATTTTCCAAACGGGAAAATGATAAGCGCAATACGTACATTGAGCTCACAGCAGAAGGAGAAGAGCTTCTTTTAGAAACGATGAAATCTTATAATCCAGAGAACAATTCCGTTATTCGTGGCAGTATGCCGTTAAAAGACATTTACGGGAAATACCCTGAATTTATAGAATTAATTTCAATGGTTAGAGAGATATACGGAGATGAATACATGGAAATTCTCGATCGTTCTATGATGAATATCGAATCCGAATTTCAAAAAGAAAACAACTTTACCGAATCCGTTAAGGGTGGAGAAGATCACGAGGAGAACTAATCCCCCTTCGGAACATTTTCAAATGCGATCATAAGATCAATATAATATCCTTCTTTTTTTATGGCCAAAATGGCCTCATCCGGATGAAGTTTCATGTTTAGCATCCCCGCAAAATGAATCAGGAGGTCCGTAAAATCTAGCAAACCTTCTTCTACTTCTTCTTTAAAAGAAGTGTCTAAGGTAGCTAGTAACATCATTACCTCCTGCCATTCTTCTTCTGTTAATCCTCGTTCAATTACCATTCTTGTAAAAGGATAGTCTTTCATTTGCTCACTGTTCGTTAACAACTGCACTTGAAAGGCTATTTTTTTTATGTTTAAATCCATTTCGTACATTAGGACTCCCCCCTCTGTTCACCGATCATTCTAACCCTTTTCAAGTCACATCCCCCAAGGCTTTGGGTACTTTTTTATTTTTTTGCAAAAAGCCTATTGATTTCTTCTATAAAACATCGTATCATTCGATATGCCAATCTTATTTGAGCGATTCATTCACTATAAAAATTTTACTATACAAGACTAGATCTTGTCACAAATAAGGGGGTTATTGATTATGAATCTTAACTGCTGGAAATCCTTTAACATCACGAAAGAATTTGGCTCTAACCGAATTTACTTATTGAGCTTAATTCTTGGGGTCATATCCTTTATCCTGCTTTATGTACCATTGGCTATGGTTCATCAAAGTCATCAAGTTCATGATTACGGCTTACTTCCGTTAGCAGCTTCATTGTTCTTGTTGCCTGCGATTCATAAATTGATGCATATGATTCCACTTGTACTATTGAACAAACGCGTTCGTGTTCGCTGGAAATTAAAAAAAGGCGTTATTCCGACGTTTTCCTATAGAAGCTGCTCAACGCTATCGAAAACGACGTCCATTATGGTGGCTCTAGCACCAACTGTCCTATTGTCTGTACCAGGATTGATTACAAGCTTTGTATTCCCAAATTATTTCGCTTATATCATCTTGTTCACAGCCGTTAATATTGGACTATCCTTCACAGATTTCTTGTGCGTTAACCAATTTATGCGCGCACCAAAACAATGCATTATTGAGAATGTAAGAGATGGGTATGATATCTTAATTGACAAATACAAAAAGTAACCCCAGTAAACCCTTTTAGATGCAGGGAATGAAGACTATTCCAAAATGGTACTCATTGCTAATGCATTTAAAAGGGTTTTTCTATACATATAAGCATTTTTACTGTTCAACTTTTTGTTTTTTTGATACAGTAATTCCATAGGTGCAAAAGGAGGTTTCTATTTATGTCAGTATTCTTTGTACCATTTGCGCTTTTTATATTATTCGTCTTTAACTCTTTAACCCATTCCCTTTGCCTTAAAACGGAAATGGCTGTTGAAAAACAACCAAAAGTGTTTCGTACGATTAACATTTTAATCACCATACTATTGATTTCGTCTTATGTCGAAATCCTGTATACCTAAAACAACGTCTCTTGCATAGAAGACGTTGTTTTTTTGTTTGAATACCTTTTCGACTCAAAAGGTATCCTTCTACCGGGATAGGTCCGTTACAGAGTTAGTGCTTGGGCTGGCTGGGGGACAACTCGCTTTCCTGCGGGTAGCTGGGAAGCCTCCTCGTTCGCTTGTGAACTTGCCCCATAAATTTGGACACAAATTCTTAAACTGCTTCTAGTATTTTTTGGCGATATTTGGTAGGGCTTTGCCCGTTTAATCTCTCTTTAATTCGTTTTGTATTGTAATAATGAATATACGTATCCATTTGTCTTTCAAAGTCTTTCATATTTTCAAATGACTTTCTATAGAGGAATTCAGCCTTAAAGATACCAAAGAAGTTCTCCATTACAGCGTTGTCATGACAGTTCCCTTTACGCGACATACTTTGGACAACGCCTTCTCGTTGTAAACGGCGTACAAATTGGGGCATTTGATAATGCCATCCTTGATCAGAGTGTAAGAGGAGATCATCGGATTCAGAAAGGGACTCAAAAGCGCTCTCCAACATGGTTTCCACAAGGGCATACGTCGGTCTGTATCCCCATGTATACGTTATGATTTCACCATTAAATAAATCTTGAACGGGAGAAAGATAAATCTTCTGTCCGAACAGCTTGAACTCTGTGATGTCAGTTGCCCACTTCTCATTTGGTTTTTCAGCCTTAAATTCGCGGTTTAACACGTTATCAGAAACCGTTCCTACTTTACCGCCATAGGAATAATATTTGCGTGCACGAACCTCGCATTTAAGATTGTCTTCCTTCATAATCCGAAAGACTTTTTTAGGGTTAACGAGATAGTTTCTATTTCGAAGTTCCATGTGGACGCGACGGTAGCCGTACAGACCATCATGTTCCTCAAAAATTTCATGAATCTCGGTTCTGATCTCCTCATCTGGATCTGTTTCATTCATCACCTTAACCTGATAATAAAACGTACTACGCGGGAGCCCGGCTATTTTACACAAGCGATCGGCAGAGTAGCCTTGTTTACGCCTCAGTTCGTCGATCGCTTCTACTTTGAATCGTTTCGAATGTTTCGGGTGTCGTGTTTTTGAACTAAGGCTCTCAACTTTTTTAAATAAGCAATTTCCATGTGAAGGAGTTCGTTTTCTTCCTGTAAATCCTCATAGCTCTTAGGCTGTTCGTTTTGAGAATCATGCTTCTTGTTAGTCATTTCTGGTTGCCCCTTTCCAGACCGATCAAGGGCTTCAGCTCCTCCTTTATCCCACTTCTTTTTCCACCTGGCGACCATTGAGTAGTCTGGGATTCGGAAGAGGGCTGAGGCCTCTCGAATGGAGTAATTCATGGTTTCGATAAATTGAATCACCCTCATTTTAAAATCTGGAGAGTAGCTTGGATAGACGGGAATAAATGCTTTTTCTTCATGATATTTGTAAAGTTTGACCCAGTAACGGATGACAGAATCATCCACGCCCACTCGGCCGGCTAACTGTCTGTAGCTCGTACCTCCATCTAAATATCTTTGAACCACATCGTGTTTAATGTATGGAGTAAATTTTTTCATTTTCTCACCTCATATTCTCGGATCAACTGTGTCCAAAAATATGGGGCAAGCTCACTTGCGCTCTCTGCGGGGTCTCCCCTAGGCTACTCTTCCCGCGGGAGTCTCGCAGTCCCCCATCCACCCCTGGCGTTAGTATGGTGAACGGACCCGCGTTTAGAACTGGATAGTCCACCCTCTAGCAAAGCGTGTTTCCGTTATTTCTAAATATGGCAAGGTGGTTCGGGAAATTGCGAGACTCCTGCGGCAGTAGGAGCCTCGGGGAGACCCCGGAAAGCGCGTAGCGATTGAGGAGGCTCCACAGCTCGCCGCGGAAAGCGAGTGATTTCCCGAACCACCTTACACCTAACCAAAGCTAACGGAAACCTTATCTCATCCAAAGAAAAACCTCTGCCTAATGGCAGAGGTTTTTCTTTTATATCCGATCTCAGGGATGATTAGTACAACCAAGATGCACCAACGATGATTAACAAAATGAATAGAACGACGATTAAAGCGAATCCGCCGCCGTAACCTCCTTTGCTCATGAAGTCACCCCCTTTTCTAACTTACTACCGTATCATATGCAGGGGGGGCTTGGTCTGGATAGGCGAATGACCCGGTTTTGAAAAGTTTTCCTCCAATTCCCTATAGCCCTAGTGTTTTATACCCTCAGTATGTTATATTATTTCAAGGATTAGGTTGTCTAAGAGCTACTTTCTCGAAGCTTAAAAAAACGCCTCATGAAGAGCACTTAAATGGCTCTAAACTTTTGACACAATTAAATGATTAGGAGTGTTTACCTGATGAAAAAGATTGCTTTGGCAACGACGCTTACAGCAGGTGTATTAGCTTTATCCGCATGTTCCGGGACACAAGGAGACGATGAAGCGAGCAAAGATTTAGTCGTTGAATCCAAGAACGGAAATATCACGAAAGATGAATTTTACCAAGAGCTGAAGGATCGCTATGGTGAACAAGTTCTTCATGAAATGGTTGTGACAGAAGTTCTTGATGATAAATATGAAGTAACGGAAAAAGAAATTGAAAAAGAAGTAGAAAAATACAAAGAGCAAGTTGGCGGTCAGTTCGACCAAGCTCTATCTCAAATGGGCTTCAAATCTGAAGAAGACTTCAGAAAAGTAGTAGAACAAAGCCTTATGCAACAAAAAGCTGCAAAAGCTGAGATCAAAGTTTCAGATGAAGAAGTTCAGAACTACTATGATCGTATGAAAACAGAAATCCGTGCTAGCCACATTCTTGTAAGCAGTGAAGAAAAAGCTCAAGAAGTTAAACAGAAAATTGAAGAAGGTAACAAAGACTTTGCAGCACTAGCTAAAGAGTATTCAGAAGGACCTTCTGCTTCAAACGGAGGCGATCTTGATTACTTCGGTCCAGGTAAAATGACTCCAGCTTTTGAAGATGCTGCCTATGATCTTGAAAAAGGTGAAGTGAGTGAACCTGTGAAGACAGAGTTTGGCTTCCACATTATTAAAGTTACGGATAAGCGTGAGAAAGAAGACGTGAAGCCTCTAGAAGAGATGAAAGACCAGATTAAAGAAGATCTTAAGGCGAACCAGCTTAACCAAGAAAATGCGAAGAAAACAATCGATAAGCTCATTGAAGAAGCTGATGTAAAAGTTAAAGCTGAAGGCTTAGAGGATATTTTAGACAAGAAAGCTGAAGAAGAATCAACTTCTGAAGATACAGAATCAAATTCTGACCAAGGATAATTTCATATAAAAAAGGCTACACCCATAAAGGTGCAGCCTTTTTTAATATCTATTTCTAACTAGAAGCCGACTGCTTCCTCTTCTTCGCATCATCAATTCGATCCATGTACTTCTTCCCCTCTTGTTCGATAAACTTTTGTTCCATTTCTTGTTCAGCTTTCATCGCTCGAAGTGCCATATATCCACTAAATAAAATAAATACAACCATTGCTAACACCCACCATGGAATTCCTGCAATCATGGAATCTCCCCCTTGTCCCCTTTTGATACAAGCCTATGCGGAGTTGAAGGTGAATATTCCAGCCCACTCTACTAGCTTGTTCAAGAATAAGGCAGGATTGTTGAAGACTCAAAGCTGAGACACTTTATTGTGAGTTGGGACGTTACGTTTATTAAGTGGTAGGGGGGCTGGGGAACGACTCGCTTTCCGCGGGCGAGCTGTCGAGCCTCCTCGGGAAACCCACCCTGCGGGGTCTCGTCGACCTCTTTCTCCCGCAGGAGTCTCCCCGTTCCCCAGCCCCCTATCAGAAGTTGTATAACGTCCCCTTAGCCCGAGCGTGACGGGACTTCAACAATATGCCCTCTCATATGTGGCATGCTTCCGTTCCCTCATATATGGCAGAGGTGGTTCGGGAAATTGCGAGACTCCTGCGGCAGTAGGAGCCTAGGGGAGACCCCACAGAGAGCGTAGCGAACGAGGAGGCTTCCCAGCTCGCCGCGGAAAGCGAGTGATTTCCCGAACCACCTTATACTCAATTTGAGAAAACGGAAGCATTCTCTCAACTCCAAGTGTTCCAAATAAGGGGGCTTATATGGAATAAAAACAACTCTAAGCATTAACATAGTCATAAAAAAAAGCATGTCCTTTTATAGACATGCTCCTTCCAATAGGGAGACTTAGTCTCCCTTTGGTACGTATTTAAAGATTTCGCCTGATTCAACAACACGAATAAACTTCATGAGCCAGCGGTAATATTCTTTCGCATACTCTAATCGGTCGATATCGCGTTGGATCATGCCTTGTAATTCTTCGTCGTCTGTATCATTCATAATGGCACGAAGTTCGGAGATCGCTTCATCAGCTTCTTCGATGTTCGTTTCAGTATGATGTCTCCAGCGGTTACCAAATAACGATGTGAAGGATTTATACCAATCTTCTTCAGATTTATATAGATCTTTTCGTACACCCTTTCGGAATGCTGGTTCGACCATCTTCATCTCTGATAAAGATCTAACACCAGTCGACATACTTGTCTTACTCATTTCAAGCGCATCACGCATATTATCTAGCGTCATTGGCTGATCTGCAAAGTAAAGCGTTCCGTACAATCGACCAACAGAAGAGGTGATTCCGTACAGGCTCATATTTTTGGCGATCACTTGAATAAATTTTTCTATTGTTTCTTCATATTCTGTCCATTCTTGACTTCTTTCTTTATCTACCAATGGACGACCCTCCACTAGCTTTATTCGACATTGTCCTCAAGTATTTTATCACTATTATTCCAAAAGTGCGAGGTCATGACAAATAAAAACTTAATTTTTATAAAAAAATTTTTTTACGTTCTGTTATTTTTTGATTAATTGTATCACTACACGTGAACAGAATGACTTGTTGATCCTGTGCAATTTGTTGTAAAAGCTCTAGTACCTCACAGGTTCGTTCATCGTCAAAATTCACAAACGCATCATCAATAATAAACGGTAAAGGATGTTCATCTCTAATGGTTTGACTTAAAGCAAGCCTTAGAGCGACATACAACTGTTCTTTTGTTCCTTGAGACAACGACTCAACAGAGAAACGTACTCCATCCTTTCTTTCGACCGTCATCATTTCTTCTTCCCCTGGAAGCCATACACGTATATAGGTATCTCTTGTTAGGATGGAGAAAAAGTGACTACAATATTCAACTACTGCAGGCATTCTTTCTTCCTGATACACTTCTTTCGTCTGCTTCAATAAACTATGCGCTACTTTATATACTGTCCATTCTTTAGCTATTTGTTTGCTTTTGTCTTTCTCTAACCTCACTTCATGCCTTTTCATTGAGTAGCGTTCATCTTTTTCAAGTAGCTGTATGTTGGACCTGAGGTCAGCCAATTGCTGACGTTTACCTTCTATTTCACTCTCTGTATTCTCCAAATCTTCTGTCGCATGCGCCAGATCTCGTTTTATAGATGGCTCATCTATATGGGAGAGAATTGCTTGTGAGGATGTAGATTGATTCATATAAATCGTATCGATCTGTTTCTTAAGCTGGCATAGTTCATCTTCTAATTCTTCTACTAGACGTGCTTGTTCACCTTGCTTAATGAAAGAATCTGAGTTTGAAACATTCGCTTTTTCATACAACTGACGCAACTCTTCTTGAATGGGTAACTGTTTTTGCTCTAATTGTTTCATTTGACTGCGCAAATTGTTCAAGCGCTCATCTAATTTATGAAGATCTCGCTTATGCTCCTCTGCCTTATTAACGTATTCTAATGCATCGTTCCATATGGACTCTATTTCCCCTTCACGCTCGATTCGTAAACGGTCTGCAAATAAAATTAATTGATTTTCTATTGTTTTTTGTCGCGCGGCTAGTGTTTCAATTTGTTCTTGTTTTTTCAACCATTCTTGCTGCCTTAATTGAACACTTGAAAGACGTTGATACACTTTGGGCCAATAAGACACAGATACTTGGTTTAGGAAAGGATAATGATCGGTTTGCTCACCTATAATTTGATTGATTCTTTCTTGACGCTGTTTTAAGCTATGGAGCTGTTCTTCAATTTGAATTTCACGCATATTGCACTGTTGGATGCTTTGTTCGTATCGCATAACCTCTTGAGCTTTTTGATCCTGTTCTTGCAACTGCCTTTCTAACTCCCATACATACCCAATCGGCTCTTCTGTGTGTTGTTCTTCTTCATTGTAAGGGACATTTGATTTGCTGTTAAATGAACTTTGTTTAAGCTGTCGAACAATAAACCATGTTGCAAGTAATAAAAAAGCACTGAATATAAACCAAAAAGGTTCTGAGAGTACCCAACCACCAGCTGCTCCTATCACCGATAGAAAAACCCCAACTAAAAAGATTTGATTGGCAAAATTTGATTGTTGATGCACCATATGGCGACGATTCTTCGATTGTTCCTCTTCTACTTCTTTTTTCCATTCTTTTTCTCGAGCACGTTCTACGGAAGTTCTTAACTGCGCTTCATCATCTTCTGATAACATTTGACCTTTCACACGATTCCGCTGGCCTTGAAGCTGCCTTTGCTCTTCGTCATTAAGTCGTAACTCCTGCTCTAATCGAGCACGTTCTTCCTCAAGCGTTTCTTTCTCATGCCCAATTCGTTGCCATTCTTCTTCCATATAGAATGGTAACGAGAGCTCTAATACATCTTCAAAAGTAAGATGAATGCCTAGTTCTTCTATTTTTTTGGCCAATCGTTCTTGTTCTTGTCCAGATTCGGCTAGAAGACCTTCTAAGCGTGCATGGTTAATATCATATTCTTGTTTATGGTCAATCCACTCTGTTAGCTCTTCAACACCCTCTTCATCGTAAGGGGGCACTTCCCCCTTCTTTGATTCTTCTCTTTGCAGTTCCTGCTTAACAACCTCTTTTTCACTACGTATCGGCATCTCTTGTTCTTTAAGCTTGTAGTACCGTTCTAGTCCTTGTTCGGGGAACTGAAGTGTTTCTGGTAAGGATGAGCGCTCCTCTTTAAGTTGTTGGTAACGAAAAATTAAATGCGAGGCTTGATGATGCTTCTCTAGCAGATCCTTCCTCACCATATATGTTTGGCGCTTCTCTTGTAATTGGTGAAGCTCATCTTGCACTTCTTGCTCCTCCAATTTTAGATCTTCATACTTTTGTTCTTCTTGCTTAAGAAAAGACAAAGTCTGTTCCATTTCTTTCACATGAGCGAACTGCTCATTTAGGACCGGCTTCCTCCCTTGTTTCTTGAAGAGACGATCAATTTCCTTTTCAAGCTTCGTTTCCAGTTGATAGATCTGTTTAGATCCCGTCATACCTACTCCGAATAAAACATCCCCAATAGCTTTAGAACCTACTGTGTGAATATGCTGGATATCATGTAAATCAAAAGAAAAAATGGCTTCAAACGTGTTCTTATCCATTCCTTTTAAATAATGTCGAAGCCACTCTTCAGATTGTTCAGATCCGTCATCAAAGTAACACCTAGCCTCTCCATTGTTCTGATTGTAATCACGTTCAATGTACACTGTCCCATAACGAACGTCAGAAATCATTAAACGCCCTCCAACCGTTCCACCCATCTTCGGTATATAGGCTTTCACTTTTTTTGGTGGGAGATTAAATAGAACGTACAAGATAAACTGCCTTAGAGTTGATTTACCGGCTTCATTTTTGCCATAGAATACGGTTAACCCCTCATCTTGGAAATGAATTGTTTTATGATGCCACTTGCCAAAACCATAAATCAATGCTTGTTTGAGTTTCACTCTGATCGCTCCTCCTCCAATAAGGACTTGAGCAAATAAGCTTCAGCTTCACTTACTATTTCTTTCTTCTCTTCATCTGAAAAGGTCCCTACATATTTTCGACCTTGCTTATGGGTTGTGAGTTCGGCTAACATCGGGTCAATCTCATCACTCTCATCAATTCGACGAATTAAATCAGCGACGAAATGAGAGCCTTGCTTTAATTCTTCACGATCCCAAGAAGGGGTAGAATGGATGACAATGTCTTGAAGCCACAGCCATGCCTCCTCCTCTTCTTCTTTTTCATTCCATACATCTACAAGGTTGCGGACAGCTTCTTCCTTCATTTCATCTCCTTCTAAATGTCCTTCGATCTTCATTTTGAAAATCATAGGACCGTACACCTGGCGATTCTCATCCTTCCATTTATCTACCTCATCATGAAATTCACCTAATGTTTGAATATGGCTTACGTCAAATGTTGTTTGCTGAAAGAGAACAGAATGCGTTGGCAAAAACGTAAGAGTGGTATTTGTTTCTGCTAGATCAACGAGATAACACCCTTTAGCCCCCTCCTCTTTATGGTGTCGACCTTGAATGTTCCCTGGATAAACAATAGGTGGTTCTTCTTGTAAAACCTGGCGCTTGTGAATATGACCAAGTGCCCAATAGTCGTGTCCTACTTCGTTCAACTGTGACACTCGAAAAGGAGCATATACATCATGATCAGTATTCGTTGCTATACTCCCGTGGAGAAGCCCAATGTGATAAACATCCTCACTAGTCCGCTCATACTCGATTACTTTCTCTTCATAGACAGCACGCCTTGAGTAACTAAACCCTTGGATATTAGCCACATGTTGGCCATTTTTGTAGAAAGGAATGGTAGAGACCGCTTCTTCTTTAAAAATTGTAACGTTATCAGGGAAGTGCACAGGATAGAAGCTCCCACCAGTATGGTCGTGGTTTCCATGCGAAAGAAACACTCTAATACCTGCTTTATGTAATGTGTCAAATCCTTTCTTAAGGCGGATTTGCGCCTTTAAACTCCTACCATCTTGATCAAATAAATCTCCAACCATTACGACAAAATCAACTTTATTATCTAAAGCGTGTGAAATAATGCGTTCGAACGCTTGAAATGTACTCTCAATTACATCTTTCGAGAGACGAGATGAAAGCCCTGAACCAATCCCTTTAAAAGGGCTGTCTAAATGAAGATCGGCACAATGGATAAAACGCAGTGTTGGCAACATACCCCAAACTCCCTTCATATGCTAATGGTTGTATTTTATCAAAGGTGACCATCGAATGCACGTTCGCCTCATAATTCGACAGTTTTCTGGGGAAGATAACCGAGGAGGTGACTTAAATGGCTAAACGAAAAAAGAATCCATCAGAACGCGCGAAAAGCGCAGCTAGCGTAAAAGGATCTCCAAATAGCGGTCCAGTCGAGCGCTTCCGTGATGATCCTGACCACCAAACAACAAATATGCAATATAAAAAAGAAAACACAGCTGGGGAGTAATCCCAGCCGTGTTTTTCTACGATTCTTTCTTCGATAATTGGAAAGCACGTTTGAAACTTTTCATCATATTTCCTTTTCCATACATTAACACACCACCACGATAAATCCGGCCTCCAACAACAGCAAGAAGAAGAATCGTGCCAATGAGTAAACCGATTGATATCCCTACTTCCCACCACGGAATATCTAACATTCCTACGCGAAGAAACATTAACATAGGTGCAAAGAAAGGAATAAATGAGGTGACGGTGACTAACGTAGTCTCAGGAGCGTTTAACCCATACATTGCAATCATAAATGCAGCCACAATAAGTAAAATCATCGGAGTGACTACTTGTTGAGCATCTTCTGTACGACTCACCAGCGACCCTAGCATTGCAGCGAGGGTTGCGTATAGTAGATATCCTAGTAAGAAGAAGACACCTGCAAAGATTAGCGTTGAGGTATTGGCATCCCCAAGCCCAAAGTAGGTGAATATGCCACCTTGTAGGTTATCCATATTAGCTGTTACAGACTGAACCCCAACAAGTAAGATCAACCCAAATTGAGTGACCCCTAACAAAGCAATTCCAATAATCTTCCCAAACATTTGCGTAACAGGTGACACACTTGAAATTAATATTTCCATCACACGCGAAGACTTTTCTTGCGCTACTTCTTGAGCAATCATATTCCCATACATGATAACCCCCATATATAGTAGAAATAGCATTACGTATACAAGACCACGAGCTTCACTTAATTCTTCCTCCGTTTTTGCCTCTTTATCAAGGGCAACTTTCTCAAATGTTACAGGAGCAAATATTCCGTTCACCGTCTGTTGATCAATACCCGCCTTTTCAGTAGCCACAGTCACCTTTACTTGCTGTAACGCCTGCTGAAGACGACCACTAATGCTGTTCTCAGCAATTTGTTTCGTATAATAGGTACCGGATGGAATTCCATCTCCACTCGTTTGAAGCGTCAGAACCCCTCTATATTCCCCCTCTTGGACAGCTCTCTTCGCTTCTTCCTCACCATCGGAGTAGGACTCGAGTTCTAACTCAGCTTGCTGGGCACTTAGTTGTTCTTTTAAAGGAGTAATAAACTGTCCAGTGTCATCAACAACCGCAACTTTCGGAGCCCGAGCACCTTCCTCATCACCACTTCCAACCGAATCCATAATACTTTGGAAGTTTGTTAGCGCAACAATGAGCAATAAAATAATACCTGTTGTAATCAGAAACGTCTTAGACTTTAGACGACTGAAATAAGTGTGGCTCATAACAATCCAAAACTTATTCATAAGAAGCGCCCACTTTCTCTATAAAGATATCGTTTAAAGATGGCTCTTCAAGGTCGAATGTGCGAACAAAGCCTTTCCCTTGCAATGCTTCAAACACACGCTCTGCCACCTCTTCTGCTTCCACCTGCAGCTCACAACCTTCCCCAACAGCCCTGTACGATACAACCCCCGGGATATCACGTAAGTAGGATAAATTGAAGTCCGCATGCACAACGAGATTTTTCTTTCCGAATGAGCGTTTAATCTCTTTTAATCCTCCATGAACTACGGGTTTCCCTTTATGTAAAATACATAAGTGCTCACAAAGTTCCTCAACGTGTTCCATACGATGTGACGAGAACACGATCGATGTTCCATTTTCTTTCAAGTTCACTACAGCTTGCTTTAATTGTTCAACATTTACAGGATCTAGTCCTGAGAAAGGTTCATCTAATATTAGTAATTTCGGCTTATGAATGACTGCAGAGATAAATTGAATTTTTTGCTGATTTCCTTTTGATAACTCTTCAATTTTTTTATTCTTGTATTCCGGTACTCGAAAGCGTTCTAACCAATGATCTAACTCGCTTATAACCTCTTGCTTCGACATACCTCTTAGTTTTCCAAGGTAAATTAATTGATCTTTAACAGTTAATTTCGGATATAAGCCTCGTTCTTCGGGTAAATAGCCAATAAGATGGCTTTTACTGTAATCAATTGCCTCATTGTTCCATTGGATCGATCCTTCACTCGTATCCATTAACCCTAGAATCATTCGGAACGTAGTGGTTTTCCCAGCTCCATTTGCGCCTAAAAAGCCAAAGATCTGACTCTCTGGTATCGATAAAGACAAATGATCAACAGCTGTATGAGCCCCGAAATGCTTTGTTACTTGATTTAATGATAATGTCATATCTGTACTCCCCCTTCTCAATATTAATACGTGCAGATGAATGATAAGTTTCATTATTTAGGAAGAAGGAGAAAAAGAAACCACTTCCGAATATGTAAGGAAGATAGGAGGAATGAATTATGGAAGCTTACATTTTAACGGTCTTCGCTCCAGATGGGACTCAATTATTAGAAGAGTCCTTTGAAGCACAAGACGATCACGACGCTAAGAAAATTGGCCAGAATCTTCTTGAAGACAACGGATATAGTGAACATACTCACCGCTGTGTATCCCCAGATGGTCGTATGGTTTTATTCCATCGTTAAACCTAAAAGCGCCTGCTTGGACCTTTCCAGACAGGCGCTTCATTGTTACTCCCCTTTAAAAACAGGAGAACGATGCTCCATAAATGCGGCTACCGCTTCTTTATGATCGTCTGTATGACGTAATTCAAACTGATGAAGTCGTTCCTGATCCATCAATTGCTTCAAGCGTTGAACAGACTGACCATGGTACACACGCTTCGAGCGAATCATAGCTTGTAGTGGTCTACGACTCCAATAAGCAGCAAGGTTCTGAGCAGCATCTTCTACTTCACCTTCACACACCTCATCAACTAACCCTTGTGTAAGAGCTTCTTCTCCGGACAAAGCCTTTCCTTCCCATGCAAACAATTTGGCTCTCTGAGTACCTAACCGCTCTTGAAGCCAAAAATGTCCTCCTCCATCAGGCAAAAGACCAACACCTATAAAATTCATAGATAAACTCGCTTCTTTATGAGCCATTACATAATCACAAGCTAACGCTAAACTAAGACCCAATCCAACAGCAGGCCCATGGACAGCAGATATAACAAGTTTCTTCATTAGAAACAAGCGCATCATGACTTCTTCTATGTCATCCATTACTTCCTCATAAGCTTGTTTATCCCGTGTCCCTTGCATCATGGCCAAGTCCCCACCAGCACAGAACCCTTTTCCAGTTCCAGAAAGGATAACAATGGAGTCCTGGTTATCTTCAATACTTTGAAGTTGATGTTTCAGTTCCCTCAGGCTATCCTGATTCAGTGCATTCATCTTATCCGGCCGATTTAATTTCAAATGTGTAACCCCGTCTAAGCGGTCTACCGTAAAATAACTCATAAAACTCCCCCATTCGTTTAATAAAGTCATATACTGCTACAATCTATCAACAACATTCGAGGAACTTCCTGAAAAATCCTGCTTCCCTCACCAATGCAAACAAAAAAGAGTCTCTTTTTTTATACAAGGATCTGTTAAAGTGTCATGTTATTATGTTTGTTCCACAGGATTGCTGAAGCTTCGAAGCTGAGACTTTAAGGAAGGGATGGCCGTTACCCTTTGGGGCTAGGGATCCAAGTAAACAAAATCGTTATACTTAACCGATTTAAAATTCATTTAACTTTTCACGTCTAATTACCAACACGAACAAAACCTTACACAAAAAAACCGCAACCTAAAGGTTGCGGGTTTTTATTAGTCTTATTGTTGTTCGCCTTCTCCAGCGCCGTATAGGTCTTCAAGAGGCTTCGTGATGATGCGACTAACATCATTAATCACTTGGTTTAAGTGTTGCTCTTGTTCCATAAGTTTAGAAATTTGAGGGTGTTGTTGTACTGTCTCAACTACTTTACGAGCTTGCTCAACTTCTTCCTCAGAGATCTCTTGACCTTGCATTTGTTTCTGCTGAAGTTCAATTTGAGTGTTGCGGAAGTTATCGAACATTTGCTTCGCAGCTTCGTCAGCCATTACTGCGTTGTATGCTTCTTGTAATTGTGTGAATTCTTCACTGTTGCGTAGAGCTGTTTCTAGCTCATAAGCGTGATCATAGATATTAGCCATGAATAAGCCTCCTACAATTGTTTTTCTTCTCATTCCTTTCCACTATAACAAACGAGACTAGCTGTGTATAGCAATTCCCATTATTCATCCTAGTAAAAGAATAATTCCAGCCTGAATGATACCGATTAATCCTCCGAGCAACGCTCCAAGGTACGTAATCATCTTAAATTCACGCTTGGAAATTCCTAATACAATATCTTCTAGACGCTCTACTGGGAAAGCTTGCACTTCTTTACGAACAACTTCTGATAGATGTAAGGTTTCCATTATTGAAGGAAGACGGGATGAGAGGGATCCCCCTATCTTACCAACGAGTTGAGGCACTAGGGTCTCAACAATATAAGGCTGAAGGTTCTTTGTATGTTCTGCGATCGAACGCTCGAGCCATACATCTGTTGGAATGGATGATACGATTTGCTCGCTGATTTTATTAGGAATTCCTTCTAAACCAAGTTTCTCTTCATATACCGAGAAAGGTTTTTCCATCCACTTATCCCACTCTGTATGAAGCACTTCTTTCAACCAGTAATGCGCATCTTCTGAGTTTAAGAAATCAGAAACAGCAGGCTGCACTTTATCAGCTAGGCCTTGATTTCCCATGAAGGACGAGATCATATTGCCAAGAAACCCTTGTCCCTCTAAGTAATCTTCAATAATCGCACCGATCTTAGCTCTTCCCTCTTCACTGGAGATGAATTCATCAATCTGCTTTAAAATGTATTCACTCGCTTTACCCACTTGTGCTTTCCCTTTATAAAAAGCATTGTCACCAATTAATTCCCGAACTGATTTAGCTCTGGCATCTTTCATGTAGGCGTTGACTTGGTCTTCTGTAAAGTCTTTTAGTTTACTCTCAATCACCTGCTGATTTACAGGAATCTGAAAGTCATTCAATACATGCTGCAAGGACCGCTCACTAGATAAAAACGATGTGACCTCTTTCTGTGCGTACTCTACAACTTGCTGCTGAAATGTATCATCATCCAGTTTTCGTTGTATTCCTTCTGGTGTTAACAAATGGTCCGTTACCATTTTCCCCAATTGCTCCGCCAATTCATCATGGCGCTTTGGAATCAAACCAGGTGTAAAAGGAACTCGTTTGTTAAAGATATATTTCGCTTTAAACGGGCGAAATAACATACGAATCGCAAGGGAGTTTGTCATACCACCAATTAAGGCTCCAATTGCGACCATCATCAGGATTAATAAAAATGTATTCATGAGATCTACCTTTCTTCTTCCATCTTTTCACTAAAAGTATAGTATACCCAAATCAAAAAGGTAAGAAAAGCCTTCGCATGAAATGTTTTCTCTCCTCATAAAATGATAGGGAATCGGTGATCTAGGAGGCCAGAAAGCCATGGAATCATATTATTTTTATGCTAAAACGTATACAAGTCAAAAGATGAGAATCATTGTGCCTAAAGAAGTGTACCCTGCCTTTCATAAAGTCCAAACCATATGGTGCGGGGTTAGATCAAACGAGATAGAAGTTATGACACACCAAAAAGATGAAGACACCATTTATTTGTCGTCTCAATTAAAAGACGAGTTAAAGTTACCTGACCTTTCTACCCTCTCTTGTTCTGTAGAAGAGGCAAATGTATGGGTTCAGCCTCTACTTGGAATATTTACAGCAGGTTTCACAGAAAATCGAGATACCCCCATCGGTGACCGGACAGCTATCTTTGAAGCCATGTCAATAACCGGACAATCTTATGGGTTTGAAACGATTGTATTTGGCTATCAGCATGTGAACTTGGAAGATGAAACGATCAATGGCTATGTGTTTCATAATGGCATATGGGAACGAAAAACCTATCCTTTCCCGTATGTTATCTATGATCGAATCCCAAACCGTAAGATTGAACATCATCCCCTCGTCATCCGTATAAGAAAACAATTACAAAGCAGAACGATTTGGTTCAACTCAGGTTTCTTTAATAAGTGGAAAGTTTATGATCGATTGAAGCGCACATATCAGGTCTCTCACTTCCTCCCTCAAACAACATTACACCCATCACCAGAACGTGTGCTTGAAATGCTCCAACAAGAGAAAAAGCTTTATATTAAACCCATTCATGGAAGTAAGGGGACAGGAATTAAACGGTGTCGCTTAAGAGAGGAAACTGGGGAAATTGAATGTCAGTACTATGAAGGTGAAAAGCTCGTCCATCAACGCTACCAAGATGGTCAAAATATGATTAATCAGCAGTTCCCAAACGGTCTGTATGGATATATTGTACAACCAGAAATAGAACTCAAAACAAAACGCTCTACCCCTATGGACTACAGAGTTCATACAAATAAAAACGAAAAAAATGAATGGGTAGTTACGGCAATCTGTACGAAATTTGCTGGCAAAGGCAGTTTAACAACTCATGTACGACGAGGGGGCTCCCTCCATACGTTAGAGGAATTATTCGACGACCGCGAGAGTCAACAAGTCTATACGAAGCTTGAACGGTCGGCTTTAGAAATAAGTAAGGTGTTAGATCGAACCCTAAAAGGACCTCTTGGAGAAATTGGTTTTGACTTTGGAATCGATCAGGAAGGTCAAGTCTGGATGTTTGAGGCCAACTCGAAGCCTGGATATGTCCTTTACGATCACCCTACTTTCAAGCGCGAGCAAAATGTAATTCTCTCCTATCCTTACCGTTACGCCAAATACCTTTATCAACAACGCATCACACAAACATAAAAAAGGCCTCTAAAGAGCGACTCTTTAATAAGCTAAAGGGGTAAAGCGTGCCAGACACGCTTCACCCCTCTAGTGTACTATAGGTTCCTCCATTTAACGCAGACGCCCATATATGGTGGAGAAGCGCGTAGCGTGTTCCATTTCATCTGTCATGGCTATAAATAAAGGTTCATAAGCATATTGAACCGGCATGTGAAGAAGCATATTCCTATACAATTCATAAGTTTCCAATTCATCTTTAAGAGCTTCAACCACTCCATCTTCAAAAGACTCAAACTCCATACGCTTCATTGGATGTTCGTAATATCGACCCGTCAGCTGATAATACAATCTCTGAAAGCTATGGTAATGCTTCTCTTCATCCTGTTCACCATGCTGTATAAATTCTTTAAATAATGGATTCGGTGTTTCCTCTTTTAATCGTTTATAGAAGTCATTAGCTGTCCACTCCGCTTCAATGGCAGCTTCTAAATTTTTGATAAAATCGGATTGATTCAACGCAGGTCACCTCTCCTTCTACTTCTAAATGTATGACAGAACAAATAGGCTATGCATAGCCCTTCTCCTACGACGGAAAACTACATACAGAAAGGAGATGATGAAAGAATGGCACACCCAAAAAATGAAAAAGAACGAGACAGCCGTGAAAACTATGAGGTTGATGTCGATCGTATGATTAATGAAGGAATGGCTGGTGGAACTGTTAACTCCAGATATAACCACGCTCAAATTGAAGAAGCTCGTGAGTTACCAAAACAAAACGAAGCCTTCTCGAATAAAACCCAACACCAAAAACATTAAAACCAAAACGCAAGTTACGCTTAGCATTGTATAGACTGGGCTAAAACAAAAAGGCGATCCGATATCGGATCGCCTTTTTCCTATATTAACGACTCTTTACAATCATTTGCACGGCTTCTTGAATAAGTTCATCTGCTGGTTCTCCATTTTCCTGAGACTCCCGCAGGCACGTCTCTAAATTCTTTGCTACAATATAGCCAATAGAACGATCAATCGCGGAGCGGGCAGCAGATAATTGCGTAATAACGTCTTTACATTCTTTATCTTCTTCCATCATTTTCAATACACCGCGAACTTGTCCCTCTATACGCTTTAAGCGATTTTTCATATCTTGCGTATATTGGTTCATGTCTTGTACTTCTTGGTCTGCCATGGTCAAGTACCCCCTTTTCGAAAATCTATCTATAATAAGTCTGTAAGATTAGTACCCTTATAAGTATTATACAATACCATCGCTTGGAAAAAAAGCGATAGCCTGTCACCTTATTAATCCAATTGGTATAATAGGGTTATACATATTAAGCTCACCACCTACTTACTACAAGAAAGAGGGATTCAAATGTTTGAACAAATCCAAGCGATCTTCCCACAAGCTATTTTACTAAGCCAGTCAAACGACGACTGGGATCGGTACCATTGGTATAAAACCTCTGATGATGAAATTATTGGGATACCCAAAAATACAATAACTAATAAAGAACAAGAACTATTAAATACGTTTCTTACACCTTTTGTGGAACAGCACCCAACCCTTACAACCAGAGAAAAACTTTGGCAGGGATGGATTCTGGGTAGCGAAATCCCCAATGAAAACACTCTTTTTCCTTCCTCATTTCGATTTGTCTATTTCTCTTTAACAAATCTAGACATTGACCCAGACGTTTTCCACGAAGCCATCCAAGGGCTCTTCCCTCACCAAATGCCTATTATCTGGCACAATCAGCACGAGGGAATTATCATTGAAGAACAATTTCAGAAAGAAAAAGAATACATCGAATACGAGCAAATGATTGACGTATTAATGAGTGACTTCTATACAAAACTATCACTGTATATTACACCGTATTATGATTCAAAAAATGACATCCACCATGCGTATTCCTGGGGGGTGACCCTTTTCAAAAAGATGCTACGTTATCATCCTAAGCCTGTCATTACGTATCAAGATGCTATTACATATATGTATTTAGATGGGTTGAGCAAAGAGCATGCAGCCAACATCACTTACACATTGCTCCACCCGGTCATCGATGACTCTGATCTTTTACACACCATACAAGTGTTTCTTGAAGCGAACTCAAACACTACTCTTGCCGCTAAAAATTTATACATGCATCGAAACAGCCTACAGTATCGTGTAGATAAGTTTATTGAGAAGACAGGTATTGATGTAAAGCAGTTCCAAGGAGCACTCATCACCTACTTAGCCATTCTTAACCTCCAGCATAAGGACTAGCCTTTCGGTAAAGTGCACAAACGATTAGACGATCTTTGTGCACTTATTCCATTTACCATTTTCCCAAAATTATCTACACTAAAGTTAGTAAATAAAACGCTTTCATAAACAGGGGGAAGAAAAATGGCTGAATTAAAATTAGATAGTATTCAAAAGGTTTATGACAATAAAGTCACAGCAGTAGACAACTTCAATCTCGATATTAAAGATAAAGAGTTTATTGTATTCGTTGGTCCTTCTGGTTGCGGTAAGTCAACTACACTTCGTATGATTGCTGGACTTGAAGAAATTTCAGGTGGCGATTTTATGATTGACGATAAAAGAATGAACGATGTAGCACCCAAAGATCGTGATATCGCGATGGTATTCCAGAACTACGCTCTTTACCCTCATATGAACGTATACGATAACATGGCATTTGGCCTAAAGCTTCGTAAATTTAAAAAAGATGAAATCGACCGTCGTGTTCAAGATGCCGCGAAGATTCTAGGGTTAGAAGGATACTTAGACCGTAAACCAAAAGCGTTATCAGGTGGTCAGCGCCAGCGTGTTGCATTAGGACGTGCAATCGTTCGTGATGCAAAAGTATTCCTAATGGACGAACCTTTATCAAACCTTGATGCAAAACTTCGTGTTCAGATGCGTGCTGAGATTCAAAAACTTCACCAGCGCCTACAAACAACTACGATTTACGTTACACACGACCAAACAGAAGCTATGACGATGGCTACACGTCTTGTTGTTATGAAAGACGGATTCATCCAGCAAGTCGGCCGTCCAAAAGATGTATATGATGAGCCTGAAAATGTATTCGTAGGAGGATTCATCGGTTCTCCAGCAATGAACTTCTTCCACGGAACACTAAAAGACGGTGACTTCTATATTGAAGACTATCGTATTAAAGTACCTGAAGGCAAAATGAAAATCCTTCGCGAACGTGGATATGTGAATCAAGAAGTTATTCTTGGAATCCGTCCAGAAGACATCCACGATGAGCCTGTTTTCATCGAATCCAGCCAAGATACAAAAATCAATGCAACGATTGACGTAGCCGAACTTATGGGTTCTGAATCCTATCTATACTCTTCCGTTAAAGGTCAAGAATTCATTGCCCGCGTCGACTCTCGTTCTGACATTACTGGCGGACAAAAGATTGACCTAGCTCTAGATATGAACAAAGCACACTTCTTCGACAAAGACAATGAAAGCCGTATTCGATAATCATATTGAAGGCTGCCCCCTTTTGGGAGGCAGCCTTTTTGTTTTTGCTTGATAAGGGTGTTTAGACGCTTTGGGCGGGCGTCTCGTCACTTTGGGCGCGCGTTCCGTCACTTCGGGCGCGCTTCTCGACGCTTCGGGCGCGCTTCTCGTCACTTTGGGCGCGCTTCTCGACGCTTCGGGCGCGCTTCTCGTCACTTTGGGCGCGCGTCCTGTCACTTTGGGCAGGCTTCTCGTCACTTCGGGCGCGCGTCCTGTCACATCGGGCGGGCTTCTCGTCACTTCGGGCGCACGTCACGACGCTCCCTCACAAAAAAGGGAGCTATTATAAAGCCCACTCCTCTAATCTACCCTTATTGATTTTCTTCTTGTACGGTGTACTCATTTATTGTCTGGCACCCGGAGCAATAAAGTACATGAAGGCAGGTATGCTCATCTGTTGAATGCTTTAAACCATCTACTAATTTTAACCCTTCATCATCTAGATAGGGGCTGTATTCATCTAAGTAATCAACCAACCTCCCTCGATCTTTCATTTCTCCCTCACACTCAGGACAAGAAAAAGAAAGAATTTCAAATCCATTACAAGCTGGACAAATGAACATGTTTTCACCTTCTTTAATTCATAATAAGAAAGAAGTGCGAGCTTACCATAAAAAGAGGGATGGTTTCCCATCCCTCTTCAGCCATAGTATGAAGTTGTTATTGTTGTTGAGATCCACCATACTGCTGTTCAGCCATTTGAACTAAGCGTTTAGTGATCTCTCCTCCAACAGATCCATTCTGACGGGAAGTGGAGTCTGGACCAAGTTGAACGCCAAATTCTTGAGCAATTTCAGTTTTCATTTGGTCTAATGCTTGTTGTACACCTGGTACTACTAATTCATTTGAGTTGTTGTAAGCCATGATGTTTTCACCTCCTGTGATAACTATTGTGACCCTACTCGAGAGAAACTATGAACAAAATGATATGGTAATTTCCACTAAAAACTATGGAGATAATTACCTCTCATAAGAAGATTAGATTTTCACACAATAGGATTACACAGAAACACAAACCTCAACTTCCAAACAGGGGCCATCATGGTAAACATCCCAGAAGAGCCCACCAATACATGATGATAAGAGGTGAACAAACATGGCTTATAACAACTCTAACGAACTTGTAGTACCTGGTGTACAGCAAGCACTTGACCAAATGAAAACTGAGATTGCTCAGGAGTTCGGAGTTCAACTTGGTCCAGACTCTACAGCACGTCAAAACGGTTCAGTAGGCGGAGAGATCACTAAACGTCTTGTACAAATGGCTGAACAACAGTACGGCGGAAAATAATTGAATATGTATGGAAAAGAGCCCCCGAGTCATCTCGGAGGGCTCCTTCGTGTATTTATTGGGTAGGCTGTGTCATCGCTTTTGGATTAATATACTCTTCTACTTGTTCTGCTGTAAGAATGCCTGTATCTACTGCCGCTTCCTTCAACGTTTGATCATGTTTGAACGCATGCTTCGCAATGGTAGCCGCTTTCTCATAACCAATGTGTGGATTTAAAGCCGTAACGAGCATAAGAGAATCTTTTAGATACTGGTCAATCTTCTCTTGGTTAGGTTCTAATCCTTCAACACAACGCTCGTTAAACGACTCCATACTGTCTGCTAATAGCTGACATGATTGGAGGAAGTTATAAGCAATTACTGGTTTGAAGACATTTAGTTCAAAGTTCCCTTGGCTCGCAGCAATGCCGATTGTTGCATCATTCCCCATAACTTGAGTTGCCACCATTGTGACGGCTTCACTTTGAGTGGGGTTCACTTTCCCTGGCATAATGGAGCTTCCCGGTTCATTTGCTGGAATCGTGATTTCACCAATACCGCAACGAGGGCCACTAGCTAACCAACGTACATCATTGGCAATCTTCATCATATCCGCTGCTAACGCTTTCAAAGCTCCGTGGGTGTGGACGAGCTCATCATGGCTTGTTAGCGCATGAAACTTATTGGATGCTGAAACAAAGTTTTCTGAAGTAAATTCACTAATGGCTTTGCAAACTTTGTCTGAAAAGTCCACATGAGCGTTCAGCCCTGTACCGACTGCCGTTCCGCCAATCGCTAATTCACGTACATAGGTCAAACTATCTTCAATCATCTTCTCCGTTTTTTCAAGCATACGGTGCCAACCGGAAATTTCTTGGCCGAGTGTTAAAGGTGTGGCATCTTGTAGATGCGTGCGGCCAATCTTTACGATTTCGTTATACGCTTCCATTTTTTCTTTCAATGTTTTCTTTAATGTTGCCAACGCAGGTAATACCGCTTCTTTTACTTTAAGTACGGAAGCAACGTGCATAGCTGTTGGATATGTATCGTTTGAGCTTTGCGATTTATTCACGTCATCATTAGGATGGAGGCGTGCTTCATAGCCATGTTCTTGCAGCCATTCATTCCCTACATACGCCATTACTTCATTAACGTTCATGTTGGACTGAGTACCGCTACCGGTTTGCCATACAACAAGAGGAAAATGCTCTTCAAGCTCTTCATTTGTAATACGATCCGCTGCATGAGCGATTGCTTCTGCCTTTTCTTTTTCGAGAAGCCCTAGTTCGTAATTAGCCTTTGCCGTGCTCTTCTTCAGGATAGCAAACGCATGAACGACCTCTTTCGGCATTCTTTCGTTTCCAATCGGGAAGTTTTGTTTACTTCGCTGTGTTTGGGCTCCCCAATATTTATCAGATGGTACTTTAATTTCGCCTAACGTATCCTTCTCAATACGATAATCCATCAAGATCCTCCCTTTCTCACACTCCATGTTATTACCACAGATGTCCATGATTAAAACTTGTTTTTATAGAGAAATACTCTATCCCTTACCTATTCTCCATAAGGTGTGAAATTCCTTCCTTTGTTCAAACAATCAAGAGACAGGGTTAAAGGGATGGCTTATAATGGAAGTAACTAGTAAAGGGGGGATCTTCATGCCCAATATATGGACACACATCTTGTTCGCTGAAGATATTATGGATGGAATAAATGCTCCGGCAGAGTATCAAGCAACAGGAAACTACTTGAACCTTGGAGCTCAGGGTCCAGATCCATTCTTCTATCATAATTTTTGGCCTTGGAAAAAAGACGAATCCATTAATGAAATCGGGAACGTACTTCATCACGAAGCTTGTGGCCCTTTTCTTATAGACCTGATTGCTGGATCCAAAGATTTAAATAAATATGCCAAGGCTTATGTAATGGGGTTTGTAACTCACCATATATTAGATCGTAATACACACCCATTCGTTCATTACTTTTCAGGATACGAGAAAAATAAACATCAAGAATTTGAAGTCATTGTTGATACGATTATGATGGAACGTTATCGGAATTTAAAGACATGGAAAACACCTGTTTATCAAGAAATCGATGTTGGGCCTTTCCTCGACGTGGAAGTGTCATCATTATTAACGAAAAACATTATATCTTTCTTCCCTTCGATGGTCAGCAAGATTCCTCTGAATTTCGTCAATGCAGCTTATAAAGATATGAAAAGAGCTTTTCACGTCTTATATGATCCATACGGATGGAAAAACGCGCTTCTCGGTAGCCATGTTTCTCCTTTCTCTCATCAGCCTCTGAAGACCAACAAGGATTACTTAAACTTGGAACATAACATCTGGTATCACTCAGCTACGAACGAGCCTCACCAAGAAAGCTTCCTTGACCTATATGAGGAAGCAAGACGTGAGGGACTCGAAATCTGCTCTGAAATGCTCCTTTACTGGGAGAACCCAACGGATGAGGCGCTTAATAAAATTGCCTCACTCCTTGATAATATTTCGTACGATACCGGCAAACATTTAGACGAGCAAGCGGTCAACAAGTTTAGCAACCCTGTTGTCTAATCCAGATAGAAATGGAGCATTCAGCAAATAAAATCGCGGGACAACATTCAGTCCGTTGTCCCGCCTCTATTAGAGGTGCACATCTACTTTGTCATTTGATACAGTTTTCTTTTTCGCATCTTCCATCCCTTTTGTAATATCAACCTTTTGAAGTAAGATTAATCCAACCACGAAGAAGATCACCAGGCTGAAAATACCAAGCTTGCTAGACCCTGTCATACTGCCTACAAATCCAAATAAAGCAGGGCCAACGATCGCTGAGAATTTAGCCGAAATACCATAAAACCCAAAGAATTCTGCGTGCCGATCATCAGGAACCATTCGACCGAAAATAGAACGACTTAGTGACTGAGCTCCACCCTGCACGACCCCGACGCATATCGCTAATGCATAAAAGTGAGCAGCTGAATTCATGAAATACCCTAGAATGACAATCCCTATATATACGAACAGCGTGATGGTTAAAGCCCGCTTTGCAGTAATTTTAGTCGCCAGCCAGCCAAAGAAAAACGTACAAGGAATCCCCACAAATTGAGTGATTAAAAGAGCTGCGATTAAATGGCTTGAACCTATCCCTATTTCACTCCCATAAATCGTTGCCATTTTAATAATGGTAGAAATTCCATCGTTGTATAACCAAAAAGCAAGTAGAAAAACCAGGAGTTGTTTGTACTGATTAATCTCACGAAACGTATTGGCCACACGAGAAAAGCCTATCCGTGCATAAGATTTATTCTTTTTAACTTCCCCAGCCTTCTTCTCTTCCTTTACATTTTTAAAGAGTGGTATTGAAAAGACAAACCACCATATCCCAACCGAAACAAAGGCTAGTTTAGTCCCCATCTCTGCTGAGGAAAAACCGAACCACTCATATTTTTGAATCATAAGCAGGTTCAGAGCTAAGAGCAGTCCCCCTCCAATGTATCCAAAGGCAAACCCTCTAGAAGATACTTGGTCCATGTCCGTGCCCTTTGAGATTTCAGGTAGGAATGCGTCATAAAAGATGTTTGCCCCGGAAAAACCGATTGTACCTATGATTAAAAGGAACGAGGCGAATAAATACTCGCCACTATCCACAAAGGCTAGCATAACGCTTACGATCATACCCATATAAGCGAAGAAGCGTAAGAATTTCTTCTTAGAAGCAGAATAGTCACTGATGGCTCCTAGGATAGGAGCTAATATGGCCACGATTAAAACCGCAATGGACTGGGAATAACCCCAATAGCTTGTAGCTTGATTACCCGTTAAATTAGAAGCAGCTACCTGTTGATAAAAGATAGGCAAAACAGCAGCCATAATCGTTGTAGCAAATGCCGAATTCGCCCAATCATAGAGAGCCCAGCTTCGGATTAATTTACGATTCATCTTCGCCCCCACGCTTTCGTCATAGTTTTAAATTAGCTTAGCAGAAACAGCTTCAAGAAAACGCTTTATTTTCTAAATTTTAACACAACATTAACAAACATGAGGTGATTGTTTTGAAAATTGCAGTATTCGGAGGCACCGGACGTGTAGGGAGCTCATTTATTCGGATGGCTTTAGATCAGGGACACACGATTCAAGCACTCGTTCGTGACCAGGATAAGGCTCATAACCTAATCACTGAGGCAACCCATATAATCGGTGATGTTACACAGGAAGAGGATATTAGAGCTACAGTTAATGGATGCGATGTGGTCTTTTCTAGTTTAGGAACGGACAAGACAACCACGCTATCTAAAAGCATGCCACTCATTCGAAAAGTGATGGAAAAGCAAGGGATAAACCGGGTTGTGACGATTGGCACAGCAGGGATTCTTAACAGTCGCTATCAAGAAGGAAAATACCGTTTCCAATCCTCAGAATCAAAACGAACCAAGACATTTGCAGCTGAGGAACACCTCAAAGCTTATTTAGAGCTTCAGTCTTCATCTTTAGACTGGACCATCGTCTGCCCTACTTATTTACCAGATGAAGAAGAAATGGGTGGGGTTCGATACGAAGTTGACTTCCTTCCTAAAGAGGGGAAGAAGATATCCACAAAGGATACAGCTCGCTTTGCCTTTGAGATTCTTGATCCTCCCTCTTTCTCCAAGAAAAGAGTAGGGATCTGCTACTAGTTTGAAGGTATAAAAAAAGCCAGTCATTCTGTTTGAATGACTGGTTTTTCATTTTACGGAACCAAGTTATAAAATTCTTCAAGCGTAGCATCTTGATTATACACCTTCGTCGCTACGTCTTTACCAACATAGCGTAAATGCCATGGCTCATATTCATACCCTGTAATATCAGTCTTTCCTTCTGGATAACGTATAACAAAACCATAGTTGTGGGCATTCTCCGCCAGCCATTCCCCTTCTTTCATATCTCCGAGGTCTTGGCTCAACTTAAATGACAACTTAGCAACAGTTACGTCCATTGCAAGGCCTGTTTGGTGTTCACTGTGCCCTGGAACAGCTGAGAACTGTCTGGCATGTTCTTCCCCATGCTTCTCTACATTGCTTGCAAAAATGGCTTCTTGCCTTTCGTATGCCCTGTATCCAGAAGCAGCAACTAAATCAATACCTGCTTGTTCTGCACCTTCAAATAATTCTTCAAGAGCACTCGCTGCGACTTCACGCATTTGCTTTTTCTGATGGAAATCTTCGAAATAAAACGGCACTTGTGGAACAGTTAAATCAGGTGGTGTGTACCCATCAGGAAGCTTTCGTTGCTTGTTCACAACGACCTCTATACTTGTAGGGTTATCGACAACCTTGGCAGATGATTCACTGGATTCTTCTTGATTTGAATCTTCCTGGTTCGTCGATTGTTCTTCAGAGTCAGAATCTTCATTCTGTTCCGATTCATTGTTTTCACTTATTTCTTCATTCGATTCGTTTTCTTTTGAGGTTTGATCTTGGTCCTCATCTGGGTTTTCTTGATCTTGCTTTGAATCCTCTTCAGAACGGTTTTCCTTTTTCGTTACAGCCGTATTTTTTGATGCATTGTCTTTTGCTTGTTGGGTTTCATCTGTACTGGATTGACACGCGGCCAGAGCTAACATACTAACGAACCCGATCAGAAATATTCTCCTCATGATGTGTTTCCTTTCTGTATCAAGTTACTTTACAATATAACACGTTTTAGAAAAAGATGACAAAAGAATAAAGGCCTTCTATCCTCCCTCAACACCCGTTATATCTTCCATACAAACATAATGAAAACGTTAACAAAAGCGACACAAATACCTCGTTGCTTAAAATGAAACGGTGGTATAATAAAGGTGTAAAGAAAAACAATACAGCTAAACAATTTAAGCGACTCAACCATCGCGAGTTCGTTTCCAAGCGAACAAAAGATATGGCCTGAAAAGGGAACACGCCTCCTGTGAAAAGGGTAAAATGAATGCCCCAAATAGCCATGTTGAAGCAATTGAGTATTAGAGTGTGCGCCTCACTTTCTTAGACGATGACCCATAAGGAAACGTTACACCTACTCCTTATTCGGTAGCCTAACAATCGTTTCACTCTAAAACGATTAAACGTTCACTTTTGTAAAACAGCGACGCCAATTTTACAAATCGAACGAACATTTAGGTCGGAGGAAACGGATTCATGAAGAATAATCCTTCCAAGCACGGCGCTAATGACCGGAAGCAATAAGTAGGATCGAGGATGATTCTTACTATGGTTGAGTCCCCTAAGTTGTTTAGCACTTACGAACACCCAAAATTGGTGTTCGTTTTTTATTTTTCCCTGTTAAAAAAGCGTTCTCCTCTAAGGAGAACGCTTCCTTTTATGACTTTTTCTTTGCTTTGCCTTGAGCTTGAGGCAAGGAATATACGGCTTCCTCTAATTTATCAAGCTTTTTATCAAACTTTACTAGTAAAAACATTGTCACTGCAATGGGAAAACCAAAGTTCCCAAGAAGCTGAATAAAAACCAAATAATCCATCATCATCTTCCTTTCTATTACGGTTGTATCCTTGTAGATTTAGCAAGATTATAAAAACGTTGAACCCCTCAACTAAATTCTTCTTTAAAACTGCGCGTACAGCTGACCAATGTTTTTATTTTCTTAAGAAGACTCATTGTATTGATTCCTTCGCTCATTCAAATCCACTAATCCCGGGACTTCATCTAACGAATAGCTCCTAACGTAGTGGATGACGCAAAGCTTCAATTCTTGCTCAAGGTCCTCTCTGTTATCTGGCTTTGTTAGTCGTAGTGATTTTCTAATTTTTGGTGTGAATGTATCAATAACCTTCTCCACTGTCTCATATCCACTTTGAGCTTCTTTAACCCAATCGTATAAAACGACCATAAGCTCCCCCCTTTTATTCATTCGATAATAAACTCCGCAATTTCTTTAAAGCTTTTTTCCGGGATTTAGAAACAGCTTGTTGAGATGTATCCATTCTCTTAGCGATTTCTGTATCCTTAAGTTCATAGAGATACGCCATATCAAGAACTTCCCTTTGCTTGTCCGTTAGCGAAAAATAAGCTTCTAGTAACAGATCATCCTCTATACAATCTTTCAATGAAGTAGGAGCTTCCATATATAAAATCTCCCCTTCGCTCACAAGCTGATCCTTAAAAGTAATTCCGTCCTCATCCCCCACTGACTGATCTAGAGTTAGCGTGTTATGTTCAGCAAATCGCCTCATCCTCTTGTCATAATTCACGCTTTGAAAATATAATGATTTATTTAAATAAGAAGTGAAACGAAGTCCGAAGTAATACACCTTAAAAGCTTTGTCTAGATGATCTTTACGAGTTTGATTTGGTGAGTCAACGTATTCTTTTAACAATTCTTGGTGTTCCGGCTTTCGCAAAAATGCCTCTACAGCCCGATTTCCTTTTAAATTCGGAAACTCCTTATAAAACTTCTCTTCTACCTCTCTCATTTTCACCACCCCCAAAACAAGAACGTATGTTCGGTTTTCATTTAAAAAAAGAAGCAAAAGGAGAACAAACTCCACTTTTGCTTGATCTATTACTCTATAAAGAAAGAGTGACCTATAAAATTACAACCTAACCTTTTTAAATCGTTCATTTGTACTATATATTACACCATAGCTGCTACTGGAAAATAAAGAGGTTATAGACCTAATTTTTCTAGATTACACATAGCTAATCAGTTTTACAATTGGTGATTGTTTGTGTAACTAAAGGTATTATATAGGTACATTTCCGGATATCGCAGTGGCTAAGATTCTATTATAATACGTGTGAACAATGATTTGGTTTATTTTTCCTACATTACTTAAGAGAGGATTATCATCATGAAATGGATATCACGCGTTACATTTGTACTCCCCCTAATTCTTTCTATTCTTTTCACTCCTATTCTTTCGGAAGCAAAGGAAAAGAATGCCTATTTACAATCAACTTGTAAAGAATTTGGATGGCTCCTTTCAAATTGGACTCCCTTTTGTTATTTACTACATGCGTCTTCTGAAACGAAGAATCCCATCACCCTTACATTCGGAGGGGATGTATTAATGGAGTACTCCCTTGTGACCACTATGGAAAATTCAGGTCCGGATTACCCTTTTCAATATGTGGCCCCTTTATTTAAAAAGAGTGATTATACCGTAGTCAATTTAGAAACACCTATTACAAGTGCGACTACTCCATTCCCAAAGCAATACAACTTCAAAGCTTCCCCTCTTCTGTTAGAAGGGTTATCAAGTGCAGGGGTGGACCTAGTCAGTCTTGCGAACAATCATACATTGGATTATAACGTACAAGGACTTTTAGATACCTTCAGAGCGCTAGATCATAAAAGCATTGATTATATAGGGGCTGGTCGTAATCAACAGGAAGCCTATAAAGAAAAACGAATCTCTATAAAAAATCAAACAGTTGCTGTATTAGCCTTTTCTGAGGTATTACCTGATTTGAGCTGGTATGCGGGTGTGAATACACCCGGTGTTGCAAGCGGGTATCAACTTGATCGAGTGCTCTCGATTATAGATAAAGTGAAAGAAGAAGTCGATTATGTGGTTGTATATTACCATTGGGGTGATGAGAAGGTTAATTTACCGAACGAAGACCAAACCCGTATTGCTCACACATTGGTCGACCATGGAGTTGATGCGGTAATTGGGTCTCATCCTCACGTATTACAAGGTTTTGAAGTGTATAATGGAAAACCTATCGCCTACTCACTAGGTAATTTCTTGTTCCCAAACTATGTAACCGGGAAAACAGCAGAAACAGGGGTACTTGAAGTCACCCTTATAGAGGAACGTGTATCCATGACTTTTCATCCTTTTGAAATCAAGAACGATCAAATTATCCCACTTACAAAACAAGAAGAGAAAGCTCAATATAACTACTTGAACTCCATTTCTTTCAAAGCTGCTCTAGATCAAGATGGGAACCTCTATTCTCGGTAAAGGTATATATTCGAAAAAAAAGTGCTTAGAGTTTGAACTCTAAGCACTTTTTGCATGTATACATGATTATTCATATGTGTATGGTCTGTAAATTTCACTCAATTCAACTAGACGTTCATGATCCCCTCGATCAATTGCATCGTTAATCTGGGATTCCAGGTTTGATTTGTTCCACTTGTAGCAAAGCTCATCTAATGCTAAAGTGCTTGCTAATTTAATCTCGTAAGGCACATCACGTTTGGCACTAATCACATCTCGATCTTTCATCGGGAACCAAGTTAGGGCGTACGACACTTTTTCCTTTCTCATGGAACTCTCCCCCTTTTAAGTAGTATATGATAGATCTTTATAAATTGAAACAATTTTCTGATAAAATAACTATTAATTCTATTTTCCCCATGATTTTCTCTATTAAACCTTTGAAATACCTATGTTTTCACTCTAATTTGTTCCCTATTTCAGTAACGTGAATAAGATAATGTTAACCAGTTTTCAAGTCATTCTAATCTGGAGAACAGGGGGACAATAGATGAGTTTCTCTCCTTACAAGCTCTACACTCAATACCGCCCTGATATTGCCCACTTCACACCTTTTTCTGAACGAACCTACACACTCACTCACTCTGACCAAACAGGTGATTTATTTCTAACGGTTTCAAAAGAGTTTGCCGTTGACCAGACAAACGAGATGCGTGACGAGGTGTTTGGATGGTGGTCATTACTACCAGATACCTCTGTTCAATTTCAAGGAAGTGTATTAGTAGGGACCGAAGAAATGCCTGAAGCCCAACAAGAAATTCGTTACCAAATTTTTATGAGAGAAATGGGTACGGCTCTTAAAGGGATCTTTTACGGAGAACGCTGGTTAGTGGAGATGAATCCACTTCTCTCTGAATCTCCTGTATGGATCGGATTTAAAAGTAATCTGTCCAAATACAGAGGAAATATATACTTTGGAAGAGTAAAAGATTATATGTAAAAAGGCCATCCACGTGGGATGGCCTACCATTCTATTATTTACTATGAATACGGCTTGCAATATCAACCGTACGCTTCGCTTGGTGTTTTACTGCCGCTTCTACATCTTCTTGCATGTTTCCATCCTGATCAACTGTCACGGACGTCCCATAAGGGTTTCCGCCACCAGAGAAGACGGACTGATCTGAGTAACCTGGTGCAGCTACAATAGCTCCCCAGTGAAACATGGTTGTGTAAAGGTTTGTGATCGTTTGCTCCTGACCACCATGAGGATTTTGAGCGGAAGACATTGCACTTACTACTTTGTTCACAAGTTTCCCGTTAAACCATAGACCACCCGTTGCATCTAAAAATGATTTTATTTGAGCTGGAACGTTACCAAAACGAGTTGGTACACTAAAGATAAAACCATCAGCCCATTCAAGATCATCATTTGAAGCGACTGGTACATCCTTCGTTTCTTCTAAATGTTGCTTCCAGGCAGGGTTTTGAGCGATTGCTTCCTCAGGCGCTGTCTCTGCCACGCGAACAAGCTTCACCTCAGCACCAGCTTCCTTAGCTGCCTCTTCTGCCCACTTAGCTAATTTGTAATTCGTACCGGTTGAACTGTAGTAAATCACTGCAATGTTTGTCAAACTTATCTCTCCTTTTATCCAATCAGTATAGTCCACCCATCATTTCCACATCATGAAATAAATGGGATACCTATAGTATATACCCACCATGCACTTACTTCAAAACAAAGAGTTTCAATATCAAGATATTTTTTGGCTAGATATTCTAGTATGATTCGGCCGTTACCTTATGTGGAGGATAGGGCAGGATTGGGGACAACTCGCTTTCCTGCGGGTGAGCTGGAAAGCGAGTGGATTCCAGGCCCGCCTTACGCTCCATTTAAGCGAACGGAAACGTTCATCTAACTATTGCAATTGAAGGATCAAAAATTAGCGTGAGTAAAAAAGAAGCATAAGTAAAGGCAACCCTGAGAGGGTTGCCTTTACTGTATAATGTATTATATGACGAGTTCGTAATATTGCGGGAACGTCCAGTATGAATTTGTCCAACCGCGTTGCACGGCTAGTTCTTCGAAAGATTGGGCATGACTGTTAAAGAATTTAATAATAGCCTCTTCTATGTTCTCCTCAGAAGGGTTGTATTGCAACAACACAGGCTTTGAGAACTTCATTCCACGTACAGAGCCTTCAATGATTACGGTTTCCTTAACCAATAGCCTCACTCCTTTGTCATTGAAATTTCCAAAAGCCAACGGCCGTCTACCGATCTTGTTTCTGCTATCTAAAACATATAAATAATATCTTAATAAGCAGATACCCTTTCGGGAGTAGATTAATCCCCTATTCGACATTTTGATTACAAATATGACAAAATACAGGTCTTTATACCTATTGTTTACTTCAGGATATATTATTGGATTAAGGAAACATTATTTTATGGTGACAATAGAAGTGAAGATAGCAACGTTTTTTTCTCTAGACTCATATGAACCCCTTTTGGTAAGCTATATAAGGTTTATTGATAGGGAACGGAGGATCAATATATGAATGAATATGAGAACCTAAAAAAAGGTGAGCAAGGTGCATGGATTAGCATATGTGCTTATCTCATATTGTCTGCTACTAAATTAATTATTGCTTCTGTCGGTCAATCAGAAGCATTACGCGCAGATGGATTGAACAACGTTACAGATGTCATCGCATCTTTAGCCGTCTTGATCGGGTTACGGATCTCCAGAAAGCCACCTGACAGAGACCACCACTATGGACATTTCCGCGCCGAAACGATCGGCTCACTCATAGCCGCTTTCATAATGATGACAGTTGGCTTACAAGTTATATATGAAACCATTCAACAAATATTTGCCGGTCACGACGAACAACCCAGTTTACTTACCGCTTGGACTGCAGCTGGTGCAGCTGTGGTGATGTACGGTGTCTATCGCTATAATTTACGCTTATCTAAACGGATTAATAGTCATTCGCTTTACGCAGCCGCTCAAGACAACCGATCCGATGCCCTTGTAAGTATTGGTGCTTTCATCGGTATTATTGGTGCACAATTTGGAGCCTATTGGCTGGATCCAGTAGCTGGTTTCATCGTAGGACTCATTATTTGTAAAACCGCCTATGAAATATTCCGTGATGCTTCCCATACGTTAACAGACGGTGTTGACGAAGAACTTCTTGATCAAGTAAAAGATACGCTCAAGCAAGATACGGACGTGAAAGTCGTAGAGGATGTGAAAGCACGCTTACATGGAAATCAAGTCCTTGTTGACGCAACGATCTTAGTCGATCCACAGCTAAGTGTGCAAGAAGGCCATGATATAACAGATCGCCTTGAAAATTCACTAGCTGATGAACATGGTATTCATTATGCACATATACACATTGAGCCATATCACGAAGAAGAATAGACATTCGGTTTACAAAAACTTAAACCGCTTCAATGAATTTGAAATTCCCTTTGAACGCTTGTCATTATTCTTTTATAAATATAAAAAAGGAGCTTGGGATATCCCAAGCTCCTTTTTCGTGCACATGAATATAAACCACGTTTGCCACGCGCTTTGAACCTTTTACGATGAAGCTGGTAATGTCTCAAGCAGGTGGTCAAGGTGTTTCCATCCGTATGCTGTTTCTTCGTAAGTACCTTTCCCTATGGTTATATTTTCTGCTTCTACCGCAATAGCCCCGTACCGTTCATAAAAGCGTTTATTCGGATTACGTGTTAATACCCAAACTAATATAGAGCCATACCCTTTTTGAGCCATATCACTTGTGAAGGCTTTTAATAATCCTGTACCTAGACCTTTCATCCTTACTTCATCTAGTAAATATATAGCGTAGATCTCTCCGTCATATCCGTAAACCTTTGTGCGTTCTTTTCCACCAGATATAAACCCTACCACCCGGTCCGTTTCATCGGTGGCCACAAAGATGGTCTGGTTGTTAATAGGCGTTTTTAAGATTGTTTCCCATAACGTTATGCGATTTTCAAGTGTTAAACTCTGAATATCCTCTTCCTCAATAAGCGGTTTATAGGTCGTTCTCCAACTTTCCACATGAACATAAGCAATTGCTCTAGCGTCTTCCTGGGTCGCTCTTCGAATTGTATACAACTGCTTCCCCTCCCCCTGATCTAACTTTTGCAAGCGCTTACTTCAATTGTATTCGGTATTTGTGATTATGTATAGAAAAACGCCACCTTTCGATGACGTTTTTATTTTATGAGCAAGAAAACGAAGCAATACGATCCGTATCAATGACGAAATATACCCAGCGGTTTTGTCTTGAACGCCAGCGATAACCCCCAACAGACGTTCTACCGATGAACGTTGGGTAGTACCAGAACCTTCTCCCATTATTTAAACGAACACGTGTATAGCGGTACAAACATCCATAAAACGAACCTGGGTCTACTGCAAAAACGCTCGGCTGACCGCCGTAACCATTAAACTGCCCCTGACCTGGTGGTGGGCCGAATGGCGGCTGGCCGCCTCCTCCTTGCCCAGGAGGTGGGCCGAACGGTGGCTGACCTCCCCCACCTTGACCAGGAGGTGGACCAAATGGTGGCTGTTGTTGAGGATATCCCCCGCCAAAACCACCGCCGAAACCGCCTTGACCTGGAAATAATTGACCCACAAGCCAACTTAACCCATCATTCTGTCTATAATCCATGCTGTCTGGCTCCTTCCGTTATAAGCTCACTATACTATATGCAATGACCCATACAGCGTGACAGAAGCCTTTTATATAATAGTTAGGATATATACCGTTCCAATCGCAACCAACACGGTAACAATCGTGTGTGCTCTTAAGAATGCAAACAGAACAGCTACCCCACCTGCTAGGAGACCAATGTGTGGTTCTCCATCAATAACAGTTGTAATACCAGGGAAAATAAGAGCTCCTAGGGCAGCGTATGGGATCGCATTCAGCCAACGGGAAACCCAAAGAGGGAATGTCCATCGATCTACGACAAACGCAGGCAAGAAACGAGGGAACATGGTAACGATCGCCATACCAATGATAACCAAAATCATGCTTCTTCCTCCTTTAACAATCCAATACCACTAGCTCCACCGACAAGCGTAGCTACAACGATCGCCCATCCATCACTAATCCCTAGAGCTGATAATAGATAATTAACAACCATACTAATGATCGCAATGATACCAATCTTCCATTCTCTCCTGATCGACGGTACTAACAGAGCGATAAACATCGCATATAATGCCACTACCATACTTTGACTGAGAGCAGCTGGAATCACTTCTCCAAGAACCCCTCCTAGAAAAGAACCGCCAACCCATGAAGAATAGGATACTAGAATCATAGAGGCGTAAAACCAACCTCCATAAGGATCCTTAGATTCTTTCTTATGCAGGGAACCAACAGCAAAGGTCTCATCCGTTAATCCTAATGAGAGAGGGACTTTCCATTTAAGCGCAAACGAACGAATTTGATTCATAAACGAAAAGCTCATCACAAAATGACGGAAGTTGAGAACAAAGGTGGCTAGTATAATTTCCATTGCACTTACACTAGTTAAAATCATATTGGTTGCTACAAACTGGCTTGCCCCAGCAAAAACCATCACACTCATCATCGTGATCTCAAAAAGACTTAAACCTGCCTCACTTGCTAACACACCATATGTAATCGCAATAGGAAGATACCCAAACATAATCGGCAGACCAGCCATTGCCCCTCTTTTCAAAGAATCGCCAACCCCCGCACTAGACCTTTCTACAATTTCTGAATTTGCCTGCACCTTGCATCCCTCTCCACCATTCAAATTTAAACCATTATAATCCAGATTCATTTACATGAGAAGTGGCTCTAGAGAAAACACCTCAATTGAAAAAACAATCCCATTTGAATTTGTTCAGGGGTGCCTTAGAAAAATAAGCATAATAGAACCCGCCTAATAGGCAGGTTCTTTCATTACAGGTTATTTTTGATACTCTAAATTCTTTTTGAGGAGTTTGAAGGAATCTTAGCAGTATTCACACGATTCATTTCACATGATTTTCAATATAGCAACGTCTATAATCGTTCAATAATAGCCGCAGTCGCCATACCATGACCAATGCAAATCGTTAAGAGTCCGAAACGTCCGTTTCTTCGTTCTAACTCATGAAGAAGAGTGGTCATAAGCTTTGCACCGGTGGCACCAAGAGGATGCCCTAAAGCGATCGCTCCTCCGTTGACGTTTACCTTTTGTAAATCTGCTTGCAACTCTTTTTGCCATGCAAGAACAACTGGCGCAAAAGCCTCATTAATTTCCACCAGATCGATATCATCAATCGTTAAACCAGCTTGAAGGAGAACTTTCTTGGTAGCAGGAATGACCCCATCTAACATCATTGTCGGATCAGATCCTACTACAACCCGCTTCACAATCCGAGCTCTTGCTTTTAAACCTAGCTCATTGGCCTTGTCTTTATTCATCAATAGTACAGCTGCTGCTCCGTCACTCATCTGGCTCGCATTTCCTGCTGTAATCACTCCATCTTCCTTAAAAACTGGCTGAAGCTTCTGAAGCTTTGAAAGTGATGTACCTCTACGGGGGCCCTCATCCTGCTTGACTAGTATAGAGTCCCCTTCCTTTGATAACCCCTCCAAAGGAACGATCTCCCTTTCGAAAGTGCCAGAGTCGATCGCATGGATCGCGCGCCGATGGCTTTCATAAGCGTACTCATCTAACTGCTCTCTTGTAAAACCATACTTGAGAGCGATTCGTTCCGCTGAAAGACCTTGATGAATAAATTCATACTTATCATGTAGCGAGTCAGGAATCGTTCGCTCATCTCCATCACTTAAGATAGGAACTTTCGACATATTTTCAACGCCTGCTCCTATCGCAATCTGCATATCACCAGCCAAAATTTCTTGGGCTGCAAAATGGATCGCTTGCTGACCTGAGCCACACATTCGATTTAATTGCACAGCTGGTACTTCAACAGGGAAGCCTGCTTCTAGTCCAGCAAGCCGACCAATGTTGTATCCCTGCTCCCCAACAGGTGAAACACACCCCATCACAATATCCTCGACATGCTCCTTATTAATGCCTGCTCGTTGAACAAGTTCATGTAATACGGTACTTGCCATATGAACAGGATGGACATCTCGGAAAACACCTCTTCTTTTTCCTACTGCTGTCCTGACAGCTTCGACAATGACAACTTCTTGCCCCATTCTCCCACTCCCTCTCCCATGCCCTATTTAAAAAATATCTTCTAACGACTTACCAATAGCTTCAACAACGGATCTTCTTCATCCGGCGCTGGATACACTTCTGGATGAAGAAGATACGCTAATTTCTGCATTCCCCATAACAAACGAGGGGACGGGCGACAGTATAAGGATTCTTGTAGCACAAAGATTTGATTCGTTTTTACAGCTTGCACCTCTTCCCATCCTTGCCGCTTACGAATAGCTTCTGGCTTCATCTTATCCTCTTTTACTCCGACCCACGCCATACATATAACGTCAGGATTAAGTTCTCTCACATCTTCCCACGATCGCTTAACACTTGCTTCCCTTTCCTTTGAGAACACATTTTGCCCACCGGCTAATTCACTGATCTTTGTTAACCAATTTGGCCCCCCAGGTGAGAAAATTGGCTTCGGCCACCACTCCCAATATAATGATGGCTTCCCCTTAACGGTGTCTGCCAATTGTTGATACTGTGCAATGAATGAACGATAAGCATGAACCACCTCTTTAGCCTTTTGTTCCGTTTGCGTATAAGCCCCAATCTTAATTAAATCCTCTGCTATTTCTTCAAGAGAATTTGGATTAAGAGTGATATAAGGCACGTTCCGCCTTTCTAACTCTTCAATATTTCGCTCCATACCCGGCACACTTAAAGAAGCAAGAACCAAATCAGGCTCAAGGCGTTCTACATGATCCATATCAATCGATAAATCAGGACCAAGCTGCGGCAGATCCTTTACTTCCTCAGGCCAATCAGAATATTGATCCACACCGACTAATTGATCGGTCATGCCAAGGTAAGCAAGAAGTTCTGTATTACTTGGACAGATCGACACTAACCTCATATTTGTTCTCCTTTCTAGAAGAATTAAAAAATATAACTTGCACTAGATAGGGAATTTCATATAGTATTTTTCTTAATATTATAACATTTTAGATAGCTAACACGAACTAAGAAGAGGAGGAATGTAACATGAATATTATTGCAATGGGCGGTGGGGGATTTTCTGCAGAGGATAATAACCCTCTACTCGATCGTTATATTTTAAATCAATCTGAACAACTTCGTCCGAAAATTTGCTTTCTAGCAACAGCGAGCGGTGATGATGAAGCCTATATCCAAAAGTTTTATGATTTCTTTAATCAAGAAGCGTGCGAGCCGACTCATTTATCTTTACTTAAACCAGCAGTAACGGACATTGAAACGTTTCTTCTATCACAAGATATCATCTATGTAGGTGGTGGGAATACACGCAACTTGCTTGCCCTATGGAAGGAATGGGAGCTCGATCGAATCTTAAAGAAAGCTTGGAAAGAGGACATTATACTTGCAGGACTGAGCGCAGGGGCTATGTGTTGGTTTAACGAAGGGCTTTCAGGCTCCACACCAGGTGGAATGAGAACAATTAAAGGCCTCGATTTTTTACCCGGAAGTCTATGCCCTCATTATAACGGAGATCCTAAATGGAAAGAAAACTATCTTGATTTCATTCAAGAAAAGCAGATTTTAACAGGATTTGCGTTAGATGATGGGGCAGCCATCCATTTTGTTGGAAGAGATATCCATGTTGCCATTTCATCACGACCAGAAGCAGCTGCTTACCGAGTCACCCCCGGAGACCAAGAAGCAATAGTAGACACACTAGAAATAGTGGAGCTCTCTCTAGAACAATGATCTAACCTTTAAATAGTAGCCCGTCTCTTTATCTGCTATCATGTATAACGAAACGTTTTCTTCACTCATTCGTAAGAACGAATACTAGCTTATTAAAGGTGGGCCTTTATGATTGAAATAAATCATGTTACCAAAAAATACGATGAAAATAAAGCTGCTGTAAGTCAACTTGATCTTTCCATCCCAGACGGTAAAATCATTGGTTTTCTAGGACCTAATGGAGCAGGAAAATCAACAACAATCAAGATGATTACAGGCATCCTTCCGATTGATGAAGGATCCATTACAATTAATGGACACAACATTTCAGAAAATCCAATTGAAGCGAAGCGTTCCTTCGGCTACGTACCAGATTCTCCGGACCAATTCTTGCGGTTAAAAGGGGTTGAGTACCTTCATTTCATTGCCGATCTGTATGAAGTTCCAAAAGATATACGCCAAGAGAAAATTGATCGTATCACTAAAACCTTTGGCATCTATAACGTCTTAAATGATACCATTCAAACGTATTCACATGGCATGCGCCAAAAAATTGTTATCACCGGGGTGCTCCTTCATGATCCTGATGTATGGATTTTAGATGAACCTCTTACAGGACTCGATCCTAAATCGTCTTATGCTGTAAAGGAAATGATGCGTGAGCATGCTGCGAAAGGCAAAACGGTCTTCTTTTCTACTCATGTCCTTGAAGTTGTCGAACAGCTGTGTGATGAAGTTGCAATTATTCAGGAAGGTACGCTCCAGTTTTACGGAACAATGGATGCCATGCGTGAGAAATACCAATCAGACGAAACACTTGAACACATCTTCCTGGAGCTGACTGAACATGAATAAGACGATTCTACTTAGTAAAGTAATGATGAAAATGTATTTCTCGTGGTCTGCCAAAAGTGGAGGCCAAAAGGCGAATACTGCTATTGTAGGAGTCTTAATGATTCCACTGTTCGTTATATGGTTTTGGTTTTTAGATAGCATTATTGGCGGGCTTTACCAAGTTCTCGCACCAGTGGGCTTATCACCTATGATTTTAGCTTTAGCGTTATTACTTGTGAGCATTTTCCTCCTGTTCACGAGTCTTTCTTCAATATTAACATCGTTTTATTTCTCTGAAGATATTGAGACCTATATTCCACTCCCGTTGCACCCTTACCAAATTATATTCGGGAAATCAATTGGTCCTCTCATTACGGTATATGCCTTCACATTGTTTGGACTTGCCCCTGTTTTCCTTTTGTATGGGTTGTACTCGAGTGCTTCGATCGGTTTCTACTTAACCGCCATAATCATGTTGCTTTTATTTCCGATTATCCCATTTATCCTATCAGGCCTGCTCATGATGATTGTGATGCGATACGCTAATATCTTTAAGAATAAAGACCGCACTAAAGTATTAGCTGGAGTTTTTTCTTTCCTTATTATTATTGGCGTTAACGTCATCATTCGCCTTAATCAAGATACAGAAACGGTTTCCCAGGATGTCGGTCAGTGGCTAGCGGAACAAGAACATATATTGTGGAATACAACTAAATTCCTTCCTAACGTCTTCTTAGCTACTGAATCTCTAAATGCACAGCTGCCGATGTGGCAATCTCTGCTTTCTCTAATTGGCTTTATTGCGTTTACATTCGTTAGCGTGACAATCTTCTTACTAGCCGGACAGAAGTTATACTACCATGGTGTCAGAGGTCTATCTGGAGGAAGTAAAGGCAAGAAATCTATTGATATTGATTCTAAGAGCCGCACGCCATTTTGGAGCTATACCTGGAAAGAAATCAAGCTTGTTTTCCGTACACCTTCTTTCTTTATTAATTGCGTGGTGCAAAATTTATTCGCACCGATCTTTTTAGCCATTATCCTTTTTCTTGATAATGGCATTGGGGAACTCACAGCTGATATCGGTTCAGTTGATGGAAAATATATTTTAATAGGTATGCTTGGGTTCACTCTGTTCGTACTTGGAACAAATCCAACCGCTACCACCGCCATCTCTCGGGAAGGCCGCAGTTGGTTTACGAACTTATACATGCCAGTTCATCCGAAGACTATCCTTTTCAGCAAGGCATTTTCTGCTTTCCTTATTCAAGGGATCTCACTCACCATCCTATTTCCGGTATTCGCCTTTGTCATAAATATCCCTTGGATTTATATGACCCTTTGGCTACTTTTAGCTTTAGGAACGAGTTGGTTCTCTAACCTCTTCGGTGTATACCTAGACGCCAAACAACCTAAGCTTGACTGGAGCGATGAACAACAAGTATTCAAATCAAGATTCGTGCCCCTACAAAGTATGCTTATACAAGCATTCGGCTTTGGAATCTATTTGTTTATCTTATGGCAACTGCCTTTTAAAAACGTAGCCGTTACAATGGCATTGCTTTTATTAGGAATCTGCGCTGCAATTTACCTAACCCAAAGATTGTTACACTCTATCGCTAAAAATGATTTTCACCGTATACATTAAGCATCTGGCACTAGCCAGGTGCTATTTTCTTTTTAAAATCGATACAGTTCCCTCACCCCAAGCACTCAACAAACGTAACGGCCCTATCTACACAATTAGTATTTCGCCACTCGAATAAAAACAGTATAATAAGATCAACTGCTATTCATCAGGAGGTATGGTATGGACATTAAACGACTCGGTTCAATTGACGCCGAAAATTATTGGAATCTACGCCTTGAATCTCTACTCACAAACCCAGAAGCATTTATCACCACATACGATGAAGCTAAACAAAGGGCAAATCCTGTAGAACGTACTGCTGACCAGTTAAGTAACCAAAGTACACACACGTACGGAGCTTTTATAGATGGCCATCTTCGTGGAGTCGTCACCCTTCACCCAGAAACCCACACAAAATTCAAGCATAAAGGACACATCCTAGCCATGTATGTATCCCCTCAAACAAGAGGTCTTGGTGTCGGTACTGCCTTATTGGATTCCTGCACGACCCAAGCCCGGTCTCTACATATCGAACAACTTCATCTAAGCGTTGTCGCCACGAACCAACCAGCGATCGACCTATACCGTAAATACGGTTTTACCAAATACGGACACGAACCACGCGCCATAAAGCTTAAAGAAGGTCATTATCTAGATGAAGAGTTGATGTACAAAGATATTTAGGAGTAGCACGCAGTTCAGAACTGCGTGCTTTTTTGTATTAAGTGGATAATCTCCTGCTTGCATTTAGTAAGTTCATACTAGTTTTCGTAAATACTCCTCCCTCTTTAGGAACTCCCAACTTTCTTTTCGTAAATTCTCGGTGTTTTTTCGTAACTTCATGCTGATTTTAGGAACGTTAATAATGCTTTAGTAACTGTGTCCTGATTTTAAGCAATTCAGTTCGTTTTTAGTCAATTCTCTTTAGCTTTTGGTCACTTCTCCTCACTCTTACGACATTCCGATAGCCTTTTCGCCAATCTGATTAATCTATACCTACAAAAAAAGCCAGAACCCGCTATGGATTCTGGCTTTTTGATACCAACTTTCTTCCTTATATATTACTTCACAATCATAACCGGACATTTAGCTCCAAGTGTCACTTTGTGCGAAACACTACCTAAAACAACTTCCTGGAGAGCATTAAGACCGCGGCTTCCCATGATTACAACATCGTACTCCTCTTCATTAGCTACGTGAGTGAGTTCAATTCCAGGGTCACCTTTAAGCAGTTTAAAATCATAACTTACTTCTTTGCGATCAAATAAACCTTCTATGGGTTTAACGCGTTCATGCCTTTTTTGTTCTAGGAGACTCATACTGCTTCCTTCTGTAAGGACATCGTGCTTCGAGGCGGCTGGATCGACCACATAGGCAATGGTTACCCTTGCGCATGCTTCAATCTTAGCAAGATGTGCAGCTTTATGAGCAGCCCTCATAGCAGATTCAGATCCATCTGTGGCTAGAAGAATTCGTTGATACATAACAAAACTCCCCCCTAATATATGGCTATACTTCTTATCATACCACGGTTTGGACTCTTAAAGGACACTTAAATATTCAGACAAAAAAATGTCATTTTTATGGTTCAGGGGTCTCTGAATAAGGATAAGAGAGATATTTAAAGAAAAAACCTTAATTAAGCGTTTACATGGGGTTATTTGTTTTACGGTCTTCGTGTTATAATCACTCTCGTTGCAATCGGATTTGCTTTCGGCGCGGTCGAAAGCCAACATTAAAAACTGAAGAAAGAGGTGTCGATTTGAACGTACAATCTCTAAAACAACAATGGTTTGGTAACGTTAAAGGTGACGTTATGGCTGGTATTGTCGTTGCTCTTGCTCTGATTCCTGAAGCAATTGCCTTCTCTATCATTGCAGGCGTAGACCCGAAAGTCGGCTTATATGCATCGTTCTGTATTGCGGTTGTCATTGCTTTTACCGGCGGTCGATCTGGTATGATTTCAGCGGCCACAGGTGCTATGGCGCTCTTGATGGTGACACTGGTTAAAGATCATGGCTTAGAATATCTATTAGCGGCTACGGTTTTAACCGGGATTTTACAGTATTTATTTGGTGTCTTGAAAGTCGCCAAATTTATGAAGTTCATCCCCCGCTCTGTTATGATCGGGTTCGTGAACGCCTTAGGGATTCTGATTTTTACAGCTCAGCTTCCCCACTTTGAAGGTGAAGGAATGGCGATGTACCTAATGGTTGCAGGTTCTCTTGCAATTATTTATATCCTACCTCGCTTTACAACTGCGATTCCTGCTCCTCTTGTTGCGATTATTGTAATGACAGTAATTGCATTAACAACAAGTGTAGGCGTACGCACAGTTGGAGATATGGGTACATTACCAAGTGAACTACCAATGTTCCTAATTCCTGATATTCCACTGAATTTCGAAACGCTTCAAATCATTTTCCCATATGCATTCGCATTATCCATTGTGGGACTACTTGAATCGTTACTAACAGCTCAAATTGTAGACGACATGACGGACACGCCGAGTGACAAGAACAAAGAAGCTCGTGGTCAAGGTATTTCTAACGTCGTTACTGGATTTTTTGGCGGCATGGCCGGCTGTGCGATGATTGGCCAATCTGTCATTAATGTAAAATCCGGTGGACGTGGAAGACTTTCCACTTTAATAGCAGGTCTGTTCTTATTATTCCTTATCCTTGTCTTACAAGATGTTCTAGTTCAAATTCCAATGGCAGCCCTTGTGGGTGTTATGATTATGGTATCGATTGGCACATTTGATTGGTCTTCTTTAACGAAGCTCCATCGTATGCCAGTTACTGATGCAGCTGTTATGATTGTAACCGTAGGAACAGTTGTTTACACACACAACCTATCCCTTGGAGTATTTGCAGGTATTATTTTAAGTGCGATCTTCTTCGTTGCGAAGATCTCTAATATTCATGTTGAGAAAACATTAGATGCTGAGCATAGTAAGCGTATGTACCGTGTAACAGGTCAAATGTTCTTCGCATCGATTTCCGAATTCGCGGATTACTTTGATTATAAAGAAGAAGTGGACACAGTCGTGATTGACTTTAGTGCCACACACGTATGGGACGATTCAGCGGTTGGAGCGATTGATAAAGTCGTGATGAAATTCCAAGAACAAGGTACCAACGTAGAAATTATGGGACTTAATGACGCAAGCTCTACTCTAGTAAACAAACTTGCTGTCCATGATAAACCAAATGCGAAAGCATCTGGTCATTAAAAAAGTAAGATCCCCTGACGCTTAGCGTCAGGGGATCTTTTTTATGCTATCATTTTAGGGGGTAACGATTACTGTGTAGATTTACATGAAATAATGTTGTACAAGAAGTGCGAGTGATGTAAGGACAAGTGTTCCATAGTTAAACAAGAAGTTATTCTCTTTCGAAAACTGTTGCTCTCTTCCCGTGAGTGATACCATGGCTTGTTTACGCAATTTGGTCTCTTCCATCAGATCTGATCACCACTTTTGTAAACGTTTTCATATTGTGAACCAATCATAACACACCCCGAAGTTATCTGACAAGTCAGATAATTTAGTTTCTTGTTTAATATGTTTTTTTAAAACATCCCACCTCACGCTTTACTATAGCTGGTGGAAACGCTACTCCATCTATGGAAAACACACAAAAAAAAAGATATGGCTCCCCATATCTTTTCCGCTTTAACCTTATTTATACGATTACAGATACCGCTACATAGGCTAGAACTGTAAGAATTACAACAAGCCACGCTGGGCGCTTCCAGAAATACAATAGCGCAAATGAACCTAAGCTCACAGCTACGTCTTTAGGTGCTTGGATCGCACTTGTCCAAATCGGATCGTAAAATGCTGCAATTAACAGACCAACCACAGCTGCATTTACACCAAGTAAGGCCGCACGGACTCGTTTTACCTTGCGGAGTGAGTTCCAAAACGGCAGAACGCCAATTAACAGCAAGAATGATGGTAGAAACATCGCTAGCGATGCCACAATACCGCCGGGAATCCCTTTTACTACAGTCCCAATATAACTTGAGAACGTGAACATTGGACCAGGTACAGCTTGTGTTGCCCCGTACCCTGCTAAGAATAGATCTTTAGAAATAAGTGCCGGCACAACTTCAGCTTCTAACATAGGCAGAACGACATGACCTCCACCAAATACGATCGAGCCAACTCGATAGAAGATATCAAAAATCGTCACGTAAATGGAAGAGCTAGCATTCGCCACAATAGGGATAAATGCAAGCAAAGCCGCAAAGATCGTTAGGGAGATGATTCCTGTTCGTTTTTTAAACCGGAGCCCTACATCCTGTCCTTCAGGTAATTCAGCATTACGATAAAGAATCATACCAATCATTGCACCAGCTAGAATCACAACAATCTGGAATAAAGCAGTTTGATAGAACAGCAATGCGATCGCTGCTAGAATAGCAATCGTAATACGAGGACGATCCGGTGTTAACTTCTTGCCCATATTCATGATCGCATGAGCCACTACCGCTACAGCGACAACTTTTAATCCTTTCACCCAAGAAGCATCTTGGATTCCTAAAGAATGAACTGTGAGCGCGAATAGGATCAGGGCTACAATAGACGGAAGGGTAAACCCAATCCACGCACAAATCCCCCCTAAGATTCCACCACGAACCATACCAATAGAGATTCCTACCTGACTACTAGCAGGACCAGGTAAAAATTGGCACAATGCAATAAGGTCTGCATAACTTTTATCATCAAGCCATTTTCGTCTTTTCACATACTCATCTTGGAAGTACGCCAAGTGAGCAACAGGGCCTCCGAACGAAGTCAAGCCCAATCGAAAAGCGACAAGCAAGATTTCTATATATGTCTTCACAAATTTGCCTCCTTAACTAAACATCTCCCTCATTTTATAGGGAACCCTCGGAGGAGGCAATAGCATGAATGACAAATTTACATTTCATCAATAGAGAACATTAAATAGTCTTTTCTCTTTCAAGTGTTGAAGTCTCATCAAGTAAACGCTTCTCGAGAGTCGACTCAATACCTGCATGTTTATACTTCCGAGAAACAGCCATTTCGACGTATTCAAAACAATCATAAACATCATTTTCTACCTTATATTCTTCTCCAATACGATCTATATCAGACCGATTTACTTCTTTCTTAACACAATGATAACCATAAGCATAGCCGACGACCTCACCCTTACACAAAGCAATCCAACCTTTATGTCCTTCTTCATCAGCATCATTTATAATCTGCGCGCGAATAGCATCGCTTGTTCGTCCTTCTCTGCACAATTCATGGGAAAGGGATACTACATTTTCTATATAACTGCTCGTTCCATCAAACGGTACGTAAGATATCAACATTTCAGTTCACTCCTTATTCTTACCAGACCATTCCCCTTTTCGGTCCAAATCTAACCTTTTTTTGTTCTATATTTATAAGCTTTGTTAAATGTTGTTAATCTTATAACAAGTTCATTGAGGAACAGGGCAGGTCTTTGGGACCACTTGCTTCCCTGCGGAATCTCGCAGTCCTCAAGCCGCCCTGACGTTAATTAGGTGAACGGACCCGATTAAAACAATTCTATCTCAGTTCAATTCTTATGAAGCAAATAAAAAGGCACTGTTCTTAAAGAACAGTGCCTTTTTATCATTCTATGTTAACCATTCTTTAACTTCTTCTAATGCAACGGAACAGTCTTTCCCCTCGCATCGAATCAATAGAATATCTCCATTTTTTAGCCTTAAGTTTATTAAACCAAGGAAGCTCTTTAAATTTACTTCTACCAAGCTTCCTTCTACATTTTTCTCCAGATAGATTTCTGAGTCAAAACGCTGAATTTTATTACTCAATTCAATGATCGTCTGCGTTTCATCTATGCTTACTCGAATCGATTCGGATACCTGATTCATCATAAGTCCCCCTTTTATTTTCTAAGAGATAAACGTTAACAATGTTGAAATTGTTACGATACTAGCTAATGTTGTCACCAGAGTTATACTCGAGACTAGTTCTGGCCTGGCATTAAATTCGACTGCATACATCGTCGTGGTTGCCGCTGAAGGCATAGCTGCAGAAACAATTAGAACTTTTGCAAGCAGAGGATCTACCGGCATAACCCATACTAGGAGTAGGGCAATAAGAGGTGAAACCAGAAGCCTTAGGCTTGATGCATAGCTTACTTTCCCCCACTCCATCGATTTCACTGAGATATCAGCCAACTGCATCCCTAAGACAATCATAACTCCAGGAATCGCAGCGTCTGCAATAAGATGAATAGCTGAGAATAGATTCTCTGGCATCGGGATTTTTAATACATTCATCAACAAAGCAATGATAACAGCATATGTAGCAGGCATTTTCATAACCGATTGGGCAGCCAACCTCATACCAGACTGCCCTCTTGCCGCGTAATACACGCCAAAGAAATTCATGATAATGGCTTGTAAGACAAGAAAGGATACAGAATAGGCAAAGCCTTCCTCACCAAAAGCAAACAAGACAATCGGAGCCCCGTAATTCCCTGAATTCATAAATGCGGTAGATAAAATCATACCGCTCTCAACAGATTGATCATATCCCTTGATGACTTTTGTGATCTTATTAATGATTATAATAGCCGTAAGTAAACAAGCTGAAAAGGCTACAATAATGACATATTCACCGTTTAGCTTCGCATCATAAAATGTCTCAAACACTAAGCACGGCGTTAAGATATAAATCGCAACTGTTGATACTGATTTAATATCTAGCTGCTTCCACTTCTGAATACCAAACCCGCACAAAAACACAAGAAGCACAGGGAAAACGACCTGGATAAAGACACTCACTTGCAATCCCTTCTTTCATTCACAATTGCTTTTCCTTCAAATAACGTTTTGCTTCTTATTCTCCAAGCGATTGAACTCTCCATAAACATAACGAGGATTCTTTACATATTGTAAAGAATCCTGTTAAGTGCTTATCCTCCCAAATTAGCTAACCACAAGGATAGTTGTGGAATAAAGATAATCAGGCCAAGCGAGATTAACATAGCTATAAAGAACGGTAGAATCGCTTTTGAAAGTTCTTCAATTGAGAGCCCAGATATTCCCGAACCTACGAATAGATTAACCCCTAGAGGAGGTGTAATAAATCCAATCGCTAAGTTTACAACCATTAAGATACCAAAGTGGATCGGGTCGTAACCTAAGTTCGTAGCAATTGGCAGTAAAATCGGTGTAAGAATAATAATGGCAGCTAATGTATCCATGAAGCAACCTACAATTAGAAGAAGGATGGTAATCATTAAGATAATAACAATATTACTATCACTTACAGATAACATAAAGCTGGCCACTTGTTCCGGAATTCGTTCAATTGTAAGCAATCGCCCGAATGCTGTTGCGGTACCTACAATAATTAAGATTGTTGCAGTAGTTAGTGAAGAATCAATTAATAATTTCGGAATATGCTTCACTTTCAATTCCCCGTACAAGAATAAACCTGCAATCAGGCTGTATACTACGGCAATTACAGCTGCCTCAGTAGGTGTGAAGAAACCGCCGTAAATACCACCTAGTATAATGACAGGGATAATAAGGGCCCATTTGGCTTCCCAGAAAGAAGTAAACACGTTTTTAAGTGTCATTTTCTCTCCTGTTCCACCATAATTGTGTTTCTTGGAATAAATATAAGCCCAGATCATTAGTGCAACTCCAACTAAGATGCCAGGAATAATTCCTGCCATAAACATTTTACCAACTGAAGCACCACCAACTACACCGTAAATAACCATTGGAATACTTGGCGGGATAATGACTCCAATTGAACCCGCTGCAGCAACTACAGCTGTAGCGAACTGCTTATCGTATCCTTTACGAACCATGGCTGGAATCATGATTCCCCCAATGGCGGCAACTGTTGCAGGTCCAGAACCCGAGATAGCCGCAAAGAACATACAAGTAACAATGGTAGCCATAGCAAAGCCACCTGTTTTGTTACCAACCAAGGCGTTTGCAAAATCAAAGAGGCGTTCTGATATGCCACCTTTCCCCATGATCTCACCTGCTAGAATAAAGAAAGGTACTGCCATGATTGGGAAGGAGTCTACCGCTGTCACGAGTTCCTTCATAAGAAAATCTAGTGGAAGAGCTCCTGTATAAAGGATAGTCGCAAGCGATGATAACCCTAGCGCTATTCCAATAGGAACACTTAATAAGAGAAACAGAGTGAAACTTCCAAATAAAACACCCGCTGTCATGCTTCGACTCCTCCCTTCTCTTCTTGCAATCTTTCGCGGTCACCAGATACATTCATTTCTTCTTTTCCAATCAGCATCTTAAATTGCTTGTAGATATTTTGAAGCAGTCGGATTGCTGCTAAGCCCATCCCAATTGGCGCTGATAAATAAACAAGACCCATCGGTATATGTAACGCTGGAGATTGTTGACCAAACGATAAAAGCTTCATCGCAATAGCTGATCCGTACTTCATCACAATAATAGCAAAAACCAAAAACAGCAGATTAGACAAGATAGATAGAATTAGCTTTCCTTTATCTTTTAACACCAAAAGCATTACGTCGACTTTTAAATGGCGTTGTTTCTTAACACCATAGCTGATCCCGATGTAGACAAGCCATATGAAGCAATATCGACCCAACTCTTCAGACCAGGAAAGTGAATTCCCCGCTAACCTCATCACTACTTGCAGAAAGATTACGGATACCATGACTGAAGAAAATACAACTAACAAAGCTTCTTCTAATCGTTGATCAATTAATTTTAGTAATCTCATCGTTTTCACCTCAGATCATGCTTGTCAATTACATTAGCAGAAAAAAGGGCACCTGGATAAGGTGTGGTCTAGAGCCAGGAAACCCTTGTATTCGTCTTTATTTTGAAGCTTCTTCAACGGCTTTATAGACTTCGTCTACAATGTCTTCGCCAATTTTACTCTTATACTCGTCTACAACTGGCTGTACTTTCTTCTTCATTTCTTCACGTGCTTCGTCTGTAATCTCTGTGAATTCCATACCCTCTTCTTGTAACTTCTTAAGGTATTTTTCGTTCGCTTCACGGTTAAGTTTACGCTCATACTCCCCTGCTTCTTCTGCTGCTTCTTTGACAATCTTCTGATTCTCTTCAGATAAGTTATCAAAGAATGTTTTACTCATTAAGAATACAAATGGGCTATAGATATGGTGCGTATTTGAAACGTGGTCTTGAACTTCATAGAATTTCTGTAAATAGATCGTTGCGTATGGATTCTCTTGTCCATCTACAGTTCCTTGTTGCATTGCTGTAAATAGTTCAGTGAATGCCATTGGTGTAGGGTTCGCGCCTAATGCTTTAAACGCATCTAAATGCAAGTCGTTTTCCATTGTACGAATCTTAAGACCATCGAAATCTTCTACAGAAGAAACGGCACGCTTCGAGTTAGTCAGGTCACGGAAACCATTTTCCCAATAAGCTAAGCCTTTTAAATCTTGTCCTTCTAGTTTATCTAGAATTTTCTTTCCTGTTTCTCCATCTAATACCTGATCAGCTACATCTTCACTTGGGAATAGGAATGGAATATCAAATACGCTAAATTCAGGAACAAAGTTCGCCATTGGTGCTGTAGATGGAATAACCACCTGCTGGCTATTAATTTGTAAGTTCTCAATCATCGTACGATCATCGCCAAGCTGGCCGCTGTGGAACGTTTCAACTTTAATAGAACCATCCGTCTTTTCTTCAACGATTTCTTTAAACTTTAACAAGCCTTTATACTGAGGGTGTTTGTCGTTTAGCCCGATACCTGCACGAATCACTTTCTCTTCTCCAGAATCACTTCCATCACCATTGGAGCTACTATTGCCTTCAGACTCTTTTCCTCCACAAGCCGCTAATACTAGAATAAGCATTGCAGTTAGAGCTACAGTTAATAAACGTTTCATGCTCAGTCTCCCCTTTGTCTTATGATTAGTTATTTAGTTCTTCACGACCGCGTGTCCGCCGAATTCGTTACGTAAGGCAGCAACTACTTTTCCTGTGAAAGTATCGTCTTCTTGGGAACGATAGCGCATCATTAAGGATAACGCGATTACCGGTGCAGCAGTTTGTAAGTCTAGTGCCGATTCAACCGTCCATTTTCCTTCACCGGAAGAATTCATTACCCCACGAATGTCATCTAATTTTGCATCTTTACTAAATGCACTCTCAGTTAATTCCATTAACCATGAACGAATAACTGATCCGTGGTTCCAAACATTCGCCACTTGCTCATAGTCGTAATCGAACGGGCTTTTTTCCAAAATGTCAAAGCCTTCACCAATGGCTTGCATCATGCCGTATTCTATTCCGTTATGTACCATCTTCAAGAAGTGACCACTGCCTGTACGTCCCGCAAAATGGTAACCGCTTTCAATTGCTGTATCTTGAAAAATGGCTTCAATCTTTCTAAATTCTGTTTCATTTCCGCCAATCATGTAGCAAGCCCCGTTACGAGCACCTTCTGTTCCGCCACTTGTTCCAACATCAAAGTAATGAATTCCGTATGCGTCCATTTCTTCAGAGCGGCGCAGTGTATCTTTATAGTTCGAATTTCCACCGTCAATCACGCGATCGCCTTCGGATAAAAGCGGTTTCAATTCGGATAATACTTGTTCTGTAATCTCTCCCGCCGGAACCATCATCCAAATCGTTCTCGGTGCTTCTAATTTGTTAACAAGTTCTACAATGGATTGCGCCGGAGTCGCGCCATCTTTTGCAATATTTTCTACCTGGCTGCTGTTTACATCTGTTGCTACAACCTCATGTTGATTGTCTAAAAGATTTAAGGCTAAGTTATACCCCATCTTTCCTAGTCCAATTAATCCTAGTTTCATAGAATGACCCCTCTCTGTATGCAAACAACTATATTCATAGTGTTTTCGCGAAATATTTTTTCGTTAATTCCAATTATACATAAAATTTTTTTCGTAGCAAGCGTTTTCATGAAATTTTTTTTCGTAATTAATCTTCATTTCTTTTTTGATATCGTTTACACTTAATGTATTAAATTCTTAGAAAAATGAGGGATTCGTATGCAAGAGACAGCATCGATGCACGTGATTCAGCGAACTCGCGCTATATATAATCAATTAAGTGAAAAAGAAAAACTTATCGCAGATTATATGATGAAAGATCCTCAAAGGATTCTTCATTCTACTATTAATCAAATTGCGGATGACCTAACAATTGCAGATGCAACGGTGTTTCGTTTTTGTAAGCGCTTAGGCTTCAAGGGATATCAAGCTATGAAAATCGCTTTAGCATCTGAATTGGTTAACCCCATCCAAGACATTCATGAAACGATTACTGAAGAAGATTCTGAATATGACATCACTCAAAAAGTATTTAAAGCGAATATGAATGCACTAGAACAATCCAAAGAGTTACAGGATAAACAAATCATGAAATCTGTTGTTGATGTTATTTCGAATGCCCGCTCGATAAGCTTTTTCGGGTCAGGAGGATCAGGGATTGTAGCGATGGATGGCCAGCACAAGTTTATACGCACAGGAATACCATCACACGCTTACAGTGAATCACACCTACAAGTCATGGCTGCTTCACAGATGAGTTCAGAAGACGTGGCTATTCTAATCTCTCATTCAGGGTCTAATAAAGACATAATGGATGTTGTTGATGTGGTACAGCAACGAGGAGTTACTACCATCGCCATCACAAACTTAGCTAAATCTGCTTTGGCGAAACGGGTTGACTATTGCTTGTACACCACTGCTCAAGAGACAGAATATCGATCAGAAGCTCTTGCTTCAAGAATTGCTGAGTTAACCATTATTGATGCCCTTTATGTTAACTACTGTATGAAGAATCAAGACCAATCCAAAGAAGCCATCAAGAAAATGAGAGAAGCCATTTCGTTAAAAAGAATGTAGAAAGGATTTTTCAACCATGAGATACATTATTGGACTTGATATCGGTACCACGAGCACGAAGACTGTTATTTTTAATAAAAAGGGGCATGTCCTATCAGAACACGAGGAAGGATATGACCTTCTTCACTCAGCACCCGAATACGCCGAACAAGATGGAGACGCTATTACCAGAGCGGCTATGGACTCTGTTCGATCAGCAATGGATAAAGGTTCAATCAAAAAAGAGGATGTTATAGGAGTGGGCTTGTCCTCAGCTATGCACTCGCTTCTCTGTGTGGACGAACAAGGGCAAGCGATCTCTCCTTCTATTACATGGGCAGACCGAAGAAGTGTAAATGAATCAGAATACCTCAAAGATAACCATTCAATGATCTATTTGCGCACAGGTACCCCGCTACACCCAATGTCCCCTCTATCAAAACTCATCTGGATGAAGAACCACCATTACGAGCCTTATCAAAAGGCCTATAAGTATGTATCAATAAAAGAATATTTACTTTACAAATGGTTCGGGGAGTTTGTCGTGGATTATTCTGTTGCAGCCTCTTCTGGTATGTATGATATCCATAAGCAGGATTGGGACGAAACCTCCCTTACACTTGCTGGCATCTCAAGAGATCAACTTTCAAAAATAGTTCCTGCTACGCATGAAATGAAAGGGCTTTCTAAAGAGTCTTCAGAACATATGGGACTTTCCTCTAGTACTCCTTTCATTATCGGGGGAAGTGATGGTCCTTTGGCCAATTTAGGCATCGGAGCTATTGAACCAGGAGAAACAGCCGTTACCATTGGGACAAGCGGAGCGATTCGCCAATTTGCTTCGGCTCCAGCTGTTGACGAAAAGCAGGACGTCTTCTGTTACAGTTTCACAGAGGATTTGTGGATTACAGGAGGTCCTACAAATAATGGCGGGATCGTGCTTAATTGGTTGAAAGATCTATTCTCAAATGAAGGATACGCCCTTTCATTTGACCAACTCAACCATATGGCTGAAAGAGTGAACCCAGGTAGTGATGGATTACTTTTCCTTCCTTATTTAAATGGAGAACGCGCTCCATTCTGGGATGCAAGTGCAAAAGCCAACTTCATAGGTTTACGTTCTACTCATGGAAAAGAACATATGGTAAGGGCTGGAATGGAAGGTGTAATCTTTAGCATCTACCATATCGCTCACGAACTAGAACGATTAGGACACTCGCACGACTCCTTGTACGCAAGTGGAGGATTTGCAAGAAGTCCTTTATGGACCCAAATGCTATCCGATGTATTCGGGAAACCAGTACAGATCCCCAAAAGTCATCAAAGTTCAGCATGGGGAGCTGCCTGGACTGCACTTTATAGCTTAGGGGAAGTTCCATCCCTTCATAGTATTAAAACGTCTATCCCTATGAATGAAACGATTGAACCAAACCAGAAACACCATCAAACCTACCAACAAATGTTTCAAGTTTACAAAGAACTTTACCCTGCTATAATGAACCAATTGAAACAACTTCAGAGCATATAAAAACCCGATTCCTCTCTACTCGAGAGAATCGGGTTTTCCTTTTGACCACACCAGCAAACCTTTGTCGAATTTTTGAACATTCGGACTAGCATATTTTCTAACTTTACAACTATGATAAAGTTAGAAACACGAAGATTGATGATATGGAGGAAATGTTTATGAATTCTATAAGTCTATTGTTACTACGATTCGCGGGCCTATTCGGTTTAATCGGAGCCTTCATCGGTTCACATATGGCCGGTTCACAAGGAGGAGCCTATGCCCTTCGCCCTATTCACGCTCACATCTTAGTCGTAGGGTGGTTATCTCTATTTGCCTGGTCCGCCTTTTATCAACTTTTCGAAACCCGATTTATAAAACTAGCAAAAACACACGCCTGGACCGCCATCATCGGCACCACTGGCCTAACACTTGGTATGTGGCTGTACATGGTAAACCCGTTAGAACTTGCTAAAGGCTTCACAACCGTCTTCTACATCGTAGGAGGAACGCTTGTACTAGTAAGCTTTGCTTTGTTTTTTGTACTAACGTTTTTAGTACAACCATCACGAAAGAAGTAACACTCCAAAAATAGTTCAAGCCTTTACCACTTCGCTTCAAGAACGACCTTTGCTTAAACTGTTTTTTGTGCAATTTATCAGGGGAAAGGCTGTAATCTTGAGTAATCGAAGTTGAGAGAATGTTGCCGTTAGCGTTATTGAAGAGAAAGGTGGTCCTGGAAATCACTCGCTTTCCTGTGGACGAACTCCCGAGCTTCCTCGTTCGCTTCGCTCTCTGCGGGATCTCGGAATCCCCTTTTCCACGGGAGTCTCGCAATTTCCAGGACCACCTTTGACGTAGAAAAGAGAACGGAAACATGCCTGAAGGGGAGTGTAGGGATCCATGATTCTCTCCGAAGGTCCGTTCACCTACTTTCAAGCAGGGCTGGATGGAGGACTGCGAGACTCCCGCGGGGTAAGGAGCCTATCCAGTTCCGGAGTGGAGGACCTAGCGAGATAAGCCATCTTTTTTACAAAGGCTAATCGCCTTTTCCAAAAAGCTGACTTATCCGTACGGTCCTAGGCACCACTCCTGCACTTTAAATCTAGGGGAGACCCCACAGAGAGCGATAGCGAACGATGAGGCTTCCCAGCTCCCCGCAGGAAAGCGAGTTGTCCTCCATCCAGCCCACGCACTTTTGTCGTAACGGACAGGTAAGATCTACATAAAAGAGCATCACATTGCTGCTTGCAATGTGATGCTCTTTTCTCTATAGCAGAGGTGCGAAGAGTCGGGCGAAGGCTTCTTTCCACTTCTCTGAAGTCTTTCGCTTTGCAAATTCATTGTAAATTACTTCACTAGACTCTTCTAAGTCTTTATAGTAATTATCAATCAACTTATCGACAGGCTCTCCTCCATATAAGATCATATTTACCTCAAAGTTTAGATAAAAACTTCGTAAGTCCATATTAGCCGTACCGATTGATGCTGTTTCATCATCGATAATCATAATTTTATGGTGCATAAAGTCTTTCTCATATAAATAGATCTGAATTCCGTCTTCAAGAAGCTCAGGGAAATACGAATGGCCAGCATAATAGGTTAGCCAGTTATCAGAGGGTTTTGGAATGAGTAATTTAACATCTAAACCTTGCTGTGCTGCTATTCGAAGGGCAGTGTGAATTTCCCTTGAGGGTACAAAGTATGGTGTGGCAATCTTAACAGACTTCTTGGCACTGTGAATTAGTGTCGTATACACATCTCTCATAATTTGATGTTCATTATGAGGACCACTTGGAACCACTTGAGTATTTGTATTAGATTGTTCTGGTTCTGGTATGGCTTCTGTACTATATTGTTCGACCAAGTTCTCATCCGTGATATACCACCAATCAACAAGAAAGATCAGGTGTAGGTCCTTGATGGCAGCACCACGTAAGACCATGTGTGTGTCACGCCAGTCTGGAAATTCTTCGCTAATTCCGTGGTATTCATCCCCTACGTTCATTCCTCCGACAAATCCAATTTCATTATCAATGACAATAATCTTTCGATGGTTTCGGAAGTTAAATGTTTGTGTTGCAAGTCCACTAGCAATTGGCAAGAATACATGCACTTCAACACCTGCTTGCTGCATATCTTTCACGTCTTTTTTCTTCAGCTTCAAACTACCTGCAGAATCATAGAGAAGACGAACAGTAACTCCTTCTTGAGCCTTCTGTTTCAAAATTTCTTTCATTTCACGGCCTGTTTCATCACTGTTAAATAAGTAATATTCCATATGAATAAATGATTTCGCTTGTTTTAGCTTTTCCATTATTTCAGGGAAAGCTTCTTGACCGTTTGTTAAAATCTTGACGTGATTATCATTACGGAGAGGCGTTTGTGCATAGGATTCTACTATTTTACGAATGCGCTCTTGCGGGCCATTTAATGGCTGAATATCCTTTTTTTCTGTTTCCGGCTCTTCTTCATCAAACACTTCTTGAGCTTTCTTTCTCTTATCCTGGAATAGAATCCCTTGTCGTGAAAGCTGCCCTGAATAAATGTAAAAGAAATAACCTACTATTGGAAGAAGGAGAATCAAAAGGATCCACACTAGCGTATTTGTCGATGACCTACGCTCCAAAATAATATAAAAAGATATGACTAAAATAGCTCCTATGTAAAAAAGAGCGAAGATTAGTTGAAACATAAAGCTAAGCGGAAGTAAAAATACACCCAAAAAAGCGATGCCTAGTAAAACGAGTAAAGTAAGTTGTATTTGAGGTTTCATAATGATCTCCTTTTCAAGAGATTTTCTTCTGACTAAGAACGTTTTCCCTGAGGATCATCTCCTCAAACGAATCTCTCTTAGGAAGATTAAAAAGCCGCATGCTTAGCGGCCTTTTATTTTTGTTCCATTTTAAGCTTATGTTTAGAATCGTCTATAACGTATTTCGTATAGGTTAGCAATCCTTCAATATCGTGGGGTGGTAAGGAAATAAAGCCGATTTCCTCTAAACTCCTCTTAAGATGTGACGGCATCGTTTTGAAGTAATCTTCAAATTCCTTATCCTGAGACGTTTCAAGTAAGAGGGCGAATGCTTTGTTGTAGGCATGCCATAATACATTTGCTTCGTCTCCTTCTTCCGCTTTTCTTTTAGCCTTTCTTGACCAGAGATCATCTTCAAGTTCTGATAAACCACCTACATGATTAAATCCAGATTTACGAAGATATGCGCGAAGCTTGGTCATCACTTGAGCTACTTCCTCAAAGGTAACTCTTGAAGCAGGGGAAAATGGCAATACATCCATAATTTCAGACGATCGATCAAGCTTTCGTAAGTGCGTGACAATATGACCTAAACTTACATTATTCTCGTATATAAATTGATGTAATAGCATGGCCTCTGTGAATGCTGCAAGAGCGGCATGCGTCGCCCCAAATGCTCGTCCTGCCCCGACTTGGTCTTCTGCGTATTTTATACGCCCTTCAATTAACCTTTCAACATCCTGGATGGATCCTTTTTCCCCTTTGATGGAGGAAAAATAAGACTTGGCCCAGTTCTGTAATTTACTTAATTCTGCATTTGTATCCTTTAAAATAATAGACTCACTTAGGAAGCGATAGTGCCATGGGTTGTACGCCAACAACTCTTTATTTGGAAATTCCAAAATCGATTTCGTGTGAAGTTGAATATACTCTCCTCTATAAAAAATGACGCGATCTCCCAAATATTGCTCCCTGCCTGTATAGCAAATAATGTTGATGTCACTGTACTTATCAGCTTCTCCTCTAGCTACAGAGCCAACTAAAATGGCGTAAGTGCTATATACAAGCTCCTGTTGAACAAATTCCTTAGCCAGTTCTAAAAACCGATAATTTCGAGGATACATCCCTTTTTCCCCCTCATTCAAAATAGTTTCGTGCAACTGACAATCTCCGCATACCGTATGATCGTTATCTTTATATGTGAGTACAAAATCAATTCAAAGACCCTATAATGAAAAATCATTCTCTCTATCTAAACAAAAGGCTCATTGGGTATAATAGGGATAATCTATACATTTGAGTTCATTTTTTACTGATTTTGCTTTATCCTTAGTACAGTAAGCATCATCAATTGCTCATACTGATACGTATACCCTTTCCACAGACGTTTCAAAAGGCGAATCTGAAAAAAGGAGATTCAACATGTCTAAACTTTCCGAAATGTATCACAATTACCTAGGTTCGAAACAAAAATGGTTACAATTTTCCCTTTATTTATTCGGTATTGTAATCTCTAGCCTAGGATTAGCACTTCTTGTTATCTCAACTGTAGGCGTAGCTCCAGGGGATAGTGTAGCGCTTGGATTATCTAAGCGATTTGATATCAAAATTGGTTACTTACTTATAATTGGATTCATAGTCCTTGTCCTTGTAAATGCCAAGATTGAAGGGAAACGACCTCGTTTTGAATCATTATTACCCATCCTTTTAAGAGGATGGACATTAAACCTGTGGTTGTATAACGTGTTAAACAATACACGTATTGACGTGCTTTGGGCTCAATGGGGTGTATTTGTTATTGGCGTCGTGTTTATGGGGCTTGGAATCGGAATGTATTTACGTGCTCCATTCCCTCATATTCCTGTTGATCACTTCATGATGATCGTAAATGAGAAGACAAACCAATCTAAACGAGTAGTAAGAATCCTCTTTGAATTTGCCCTTGCTGGCCTAGGTCTTTATCTTGGCGGTTGGGATGTGGTTGGATTAGGAACAGTCATTACCGCCTTGTTCCTCGGACCTATTATTCAATACTTCTATGAGATCACAGGCTTTGTAGAGCGACTCAGTCACTCTAAAGCTTCAAAAAAACAAGATTCGGTATTAGAGTGAACGCTTTCTATTAGCGTTCACTTTTTTTATAATCAAATAGATAATAGCCAAACCGATTAAGATTCCGTTTACTAAAGAAAAGATATCTCCATAGTAACTCCTGTCCCAGTATGATACGGGTCCCCTTATAATTACGTCACTAACTGGATAAAAAATGGGTATCGCATCATTAACATGTGTAAGTAAATCAATAACAACGTGACCAAGCCAACCATACATAAAGCCTGTCCATTTATTCATCTTCCATCCTTTGTAATAAACAACCAAAGCAAAAGCAATTCCCCAAATAAAGATTGAATGCCCTGCCTGCCTTAACACCTCAACTACAGGATGAGCGAATAAAGCATGTGCTAAATCGTGAACCACACCACCCCAACCTAACTCTTGTATCGCAGTAGCGGTGAAAATATCTCCAAAAATTAAGATATAAAAGAACATAATATAGTATATAAAATCAGGAAAAACACTTCCCACAATCGCATAAGGAACGGCTTCTTTCTCCTTGCGCAGTGCGATATACGTCCAAAGTCCATGATGTAATGTATTCAATTTGGAACAGACTCCTTTCTCGAGGCTGAGAGAATGTTTCCGTTTGCTTTCATTGAGTGTAAGGTGGGCCTGGAAACCACTCGCTTTCCTGTGGGGAGCTGGTGAGCCTCCTCACCCGGCAAAGCCGGGCTCCGGGGTCTCACCTAGGCTCTTCTGCCCACGGGAGTCTCGCAGTTTCCAGGCCCACCTTTTCGATATTTGGATGAACGGAAACAAGCAATATGAGAGAAATAGGGTCACCTAATGCAATCGAGGGACCGTTAACCTGTTTAAGCCGGGGCTTGCTCGGGGACTGCGAGACTCCAGCGGGGTAAGGAGCCTAGGGAAGACCCCACAGAGAGCGACAGCGAACGAGGAGGCTTCCGAGCTCCCCGCAGGAAAGCGAGTTGTCCCCGAGCAAGCCCCACCACTCATCAAACGTAACGGCCCTTTCCTGCTAAAATATCTCACCTTCAAGCCTTCCACATAAGATATGTAAAAAAATAACTAAACATCAACAGAGCCTAATAAAAAAGGTGCTCTGCAACGTTCGCTAGAGCACCTCTCACTAGATTAGCACCAACCTAAGTCGCAATCATGAACGAATTGAGTGACTGGCTCGCCTGCTTCTTCCACTTTATATATGCGGTGTCCTTCCGCCACAAACCCGGACTGAAGCACGTACTCTTTCTTGTTATTTCGAAACGTTATTTCACCAATACGGTCCTTGTTAAGGAACAGTTCGAAACCATCTCCATTCACTTTCCCTACCACACGCTCAGTGATCTCGACTTTTCTCATCCTTTTCCTCCCTCATTGGTTACTCATAACTCAGGGCAAAAGACAAAGGCCTGTAACCTAAACTAGAAAAGATGTAATATAGCCTCTATTCCCCTCCTTTATATTCTCTTACTCTATAAATATAAAGAAGAAGCGACAAAAAGAACGAATATTCAGACTTTTATTGACGGAAATGTAAACCTTTATTACGTCTCATCTTTAGAGGTTATAACTCCCAATAAAGCATCTACGTTCTCCCTCCTCTTACCTATATAACTTCTCTATTACTACCAGGGAATCCTACCCACAAAACAAAAGAGGGCAGCCGAAGTACTACTCCAGCTCCCCCTTATCCATCTTATTTTTCAAATTGATTCAAGAACTCACCGTAACCCCTTTCCTTCATCTCCTCTTTTGGAATGAATTCAAGTGCTGCGGAGTTCATACAATAGCGAAGACCAGTTGGTTCAGGACCATCTTCAAATACGTGCCCTAAGTGAGAGTCCGCCTTTTTGCTTCGAACTTCAGTCCGTGTTCCAAATAATCCTGGATCAGGTTTCGTTACAACGTTCTCTTCCACTAGCGGCTTTGTGAAACTCGGCCAACCTGTGCCTGATTTATATTTATCTTTAGAGCTGAACAAGGGCTCTCCAGAAACAATATCTACATAAATGCCTTCTTCTTTATTGTCCCAATAGGCATTATCAAACGCAGGCTCTGTGCCGTCTTCCTGAGTCACTTTATACTGCATATCTGTAAGCATCTTTTTTAACTCTTCATCTGAATAATTACCTGGGAGATCAACCTTTAAGTCGTCTCCCCAAGTATCTTCTAAATATTGATCCCGTCCTGAATTACTGCGGTAAATCTTATAGCGAACTGAATTTTCCTTATAATAATCCTGGTGATAATCTTCTGCTTTATAAAACGTTTTCGCTTCACGGATTGGAGTCACGATTTCTTTATCAAATCGATCTGACTCCGCTAACTCTTCTTTAGAAGCTTCGGCAGCTTTCTTTTGTTCTTCACTGTGATAGAAGATCGCCGTCGTGTATTGATACCCGCGATCTACGAACTGACCTCCATCATCGGTTGGGTCGATTTGTCTCCAAAAGACTTGAAGAAGAGTTTCGTAACTGATGACATCCGGGTCATAATGCACTTGCACCGACTCAATATGCTCGGTAGAACCTGATGATACATCGTTGTAGGATGGATTCTCCATATCTCCACCTGTATAACCGGATAGGACCTCGCTTACTCCATTTAACTTCTCAAAAGGAGGCTCCATACACCAGAAACAACCACCTGCGAATGTGGCTACCGCTTCATATTCATCAGCATTTACAGCTTCACTTCCTGTTGATCGTTCAAACACATATTTATAACCCATCGGAATGAAAATTATCCCCAATATGATGACAACAACGGCAGAAAGAATCCACTTTAGTTTCATTTTGTTGTTTCCTCCTTCATGTTGAATGGTAGTGTAAACCAAAATACGGTCCCTTCATTGAGCTGACTTTTCACACCAATTTCCCCTCCGTGGCGCTCAACGATTTCTTTACAAATCGCCAGTCCTAAACCTGAACCACCGTAACTTTTGTTTCTCGATTTCTCTACCCGATAAAACCTTTCAAATATATGTTGCTGATCGGCTTCTTCAATTCCAGGACCTGTATCCTCTAGTGTAAAACGTGTTTCAAACATGTCTTGCGAGATATGCAACGTGATTTTATCTCCATCTTGCGTATAACGAATGGAATTTTCAACCAAATTGCTCAGTACACGCTTTAGCTGATTAGGCATGGCTTGAACAGGTTTCAATCCATCATCTAACTTCACATCAAGTTGCAAAGATTTATCTCGTAAAAGAATGTCAAACTCCTGCAAGGTTTCAATAACTACTTGGTCGAGATGAATGAACTCCGTCTTTAAAGCTCCTTCATTCCTCTCTAACTGAGAGAGTTCTAATAACTCTTGTATGAGTTGAGAAACACGCTTTGTTTCAGTATGAATCGTAGCTAAATAAGCACTTCTTGTTTCTTTATCTTCTATAACATCATCCTGGAGAGCTTCTACATACGAATTAATAGAAGCAATAGGTGTTTTGAGATCGTGGGACATATTAGCGATTAAGTCTTGCTTAAATGCTTCTGACTCTTTTACTTTTTGAAACATTTGATTCAAGTCATCTGCCATACGATTATAACTTGCAGCTAGTTCCTTAAACTCTTTAGGCCCTGACTCTTCAATATGAGTATTAAACTCACCCTCTGCTAGCTTCTTGGATGTCTCAGACAGTTCTCTCACCCCTTTTAATAAGGGATGCGTAACAATCAAGTGTGAAACAATCGAGACTAGGCCGGCTCCAATTGTAATCAGTGACAATAGTAAGATGACATCTGTTGAAAGGAACATATGCACATAGCTAATGAGCAAGAAAATGATAATGATTGAGATTGATAACAAGTTTGAAAAGATTAATATGGTTCTAAGTTTCATGAAGTTTGCCTCTCAAACTTATAGCCAATACCCCAAACCGTTTTAATGTAGACAGGTTTAGCTGGATCCTCTTCTACTTTTTCTCTGAGTTTTCGAATGTGCACGTTAATGGTGTTGGGATCTCCTTCATAATCAAACCCCCATAACCTCTCTAAAAGATGCGACCTCGAGAAGACTTGGGCTTCGTGTTGAACAAGAAACCAGAGCAAATCAAATTCCTTAGCCGTTGTTTCAATCAGTTGATCAGATTTCCAAACCGCTCTTTTTGTAGCATCAATTGTTACGGAACCAAATTGCTGGATCTGATCCTTCCCGTGAAAATCATAACGTCGCATGACATTTTTAAGCCTCAAAACGAGTTCACGAGGACTAAATGGTTTTGTTATATAATCATCAACACCAATGGACAAACCAGCAAGGCGATCTTTCTCTTGGCCTAGGGCTGTTAATAGAATAACCGGGGTTTCTTCCTCGAATCGGATTTCTTCTGCTAAATCAAGCCCACTTTTGATTGGCATCATAATGTCTAAAATGATAGCATCCGGTTTCGATTCCTTCCATTTGTTTGTCGCTTCTTGACCGTCTCTAGCGACAATGACGGAATACGTTTCCTTTTCTAAATACCGTCTACATACATCAATAATATTCTCATCGTCCTCTGCTAAAAGAATTGTATAACTCATCACATCACCCGTCTCTATTCAACATCTTTATACCACTTACATACGTTATCTTTCTACGCGCTTCATCAGTATCTTAACGAAAACTTATTTACAATATATAACTAAAAGATTAAATTTCTATAAACTTCTGACCTTTCTTTCAACCTTATTCTTCACTTATTGCTCCTCTTTTTCTACTTGTTTCATATTGAGTATTATCATACCAACAATTAGAGATAAAAACACAAAGCCACTATAATGCACAAATAACAAAGCGATTAACGTGCATCACGTTAATCGCTTTGTTTCATTTCTAAACGCTTCTTAGATTATTCATAGTTGGAACTTAATAAATACCCTACTAATGCAATACAACCAACAACGATGGACAGAATAAACAATACCCCATATCCCCCACTATAAAGATTTGGATTGTAGTTATGATAGGGGGTTAATAGTAATGCACTAAAGATACTAAGTACGATCACAGTAAAATAACTTTTATTGTAAATCGCCTTCGTGCGAGAATCCTTCCCTTTAATCAGGCTGTACATAACGGAAATACTAAGAGCACTCCCGAATGCAATAATAATAAACAAATTCAAAGAAAGCCTCCTAGCTGCTTAATATCCTTAAACCCTTCATTATTGATCATTCGACAAATATGGCTAGTTTCCTCTTATCATAAGGCTCGAAAATGAGAGACTCTGGTTTGAATCAGACCTATACGCGCGCAAGAAGTAGTCCTTCTGTTATTTTTTTCTGTCTGCGTAATGTGCCATGGCTTCTTTCATAAAAGCAGCTAAGCCTTCTCCGTATTGATCAATGTTCTGAGTGAATCGCTCATCGTCTATATACAATTGCCCTAGCCCTCTGAAAGCTTCCGGAGAATACTCGCCAATACGGTTTAGAAAATGATACCACTCTCCGATTGTACCTTGCGCTTCATCAGAATCAGGAGCGTCATACCGTAACTTGGCAAGTTTCGTAAAAATAATACCCGTTTCTTCTTTAATCTTCTCTGGATTCATTTTGACGATGTTTTGTTTAGATTCCTCTACCGCTTGATCCCCATACTTTTCCCGTGCTTCTTGTTCATAAGGATTTTGACTAAAATCAAACCCTTCAAACTTTTCTTTATTCGTCATTGTCATCTCCCCTTTTGCGTGCTGAATGGTTTTATCCACCGTTTTAACCATTTGATCCAACCGATTTCTCTTTTCAATCAAAAGATTGCGATGCAGCTCTAGCGCTTCGATACGGTCAAAGTCAGAAGAATGGATAACTTCTTTAATTTTCTTTAAAGAGAACCCCATTTCTTTAAAGAAAAGGATTTGCTGAAGCATTTCAAGGTCAGTATTCGAGTAGATTCGATAACTCGCATCTGTCGTCTCACTAGGGCACAGTAGACCAATCTCATCGTAATAATGGAGCGTCCGCACACTAATCCCTGTTAAATCAGCAACCTCTTTTACTTTCAACATGGTGTGAGCCTCCTTCCTAATAAAAACTATAAGCTATCACGTAACGTGAGAGTCAATAACAATTACAATAGCTTCTTTTTTCAATATTAGAAAGACTCCCTTGTTTTACGTTATACATTCTTTTGATCTAGCATTATCATTTAATTCTCCACTATAGAATGTAAGTTTGTTACTATAGACAAGTATGTGCAAAAATAAATAAAGGTAGTGTGAAAGTAGCCATCATGAGTCAAACTATAAAAAAGTCAAAGAGAGACCCTTACATTGACAACGCTCGTTTTATATTGGTTCTTTTAGTCGTTTTAGGCCACATCATTAGTCCGTTTAAGAATGACAGCAACATCATTTATTTTATGAATAATTTCTTAACCTCTTTTAGGATGCCTGCCCTCATTTTATTAACAGGTTTCTTCTCTAAAAAGTTTTTAGAAACGGGATATATAGAGAAAATCACGATTCGTCTTTTTGTACCATTTTTGATCTTTCAAGTCTTGTACAATTTGGACCATTGGCATAGTATCAACTGGTTATTACCAAGTTTCGGGCTGTGGTTCCTACTAAGCTTATACTGGTGGAATTTGCTTTTGTTTATATTCACCAAACTGCATAATCCTGTCATCACTGCCATTGTAGCCGGTATCGGGATTGGATTAGTTGAAGGAGCCGGACATGAATTTAGCCTATCGCGAACATTTGTATTCTTTCCCTTCTTCCTACTCGGTTATTACTTAGACAAAAGGGCCTTTGAAAAATTCAAAGGAATCCAAGCAAAAAAATGGTCGATCCTTTCTGTCGCGTCATCCTTCATCATGTTAAGCCTTCTTCCTCTTGATTTATCCAGGGATTTTCTTTTAGGAAGAAGCTCTTTTCACACAATGGATGTTGGGGCAATCAATGGTATTGGGTTAAGAGTGATCTTTTACATTATTATGGGCCTCGGGGTCGTTGCTTTTCTTCCTTGGATCCCGAAAACAAACAAACCATTTACAATAGGGGGAAGAAGAACAGCATTCATTTATATTTTACATTTACCTCTTGTGGAATGGATGAGGGATAGCGGTTGGGGGGATGAGTTCTCGTACTGGCTTATACTTTTATCCTTACCATTAGCATACATGATAGCTAAACTGCTCTCTCAACGATTTATTATTTCTATAGCCAAATATGTTGTGGTAGGAGAAGGCATCATCGCTTTTAAAAAGCTATTGAAGAGCCTCCCTATATACTTGAAGAATCTCAAAGAGAAAAGAAAAACGATCCAGACGAATTACAGCTAATTCCGGAACCTTTCTCATACAAGAACCCCCCTAGTATTTAAACTAGGGGGTTCCTATTCTTAATATTCACCAGCAGAGTACGTTAACTCGTAGCTGTGCGTATAGATTTCAAAGACGTTGCCGAATGGGTCTTCAACATATACCATTTTATACGGCTTGTCATCTGGGTAGTATTCACGAATGGGCATGCGCTGCTTACCGCCATAAGATTTAATCGTTTCAACGATCTCTTCAATATTCGGGTCTTGGATACAGAAGTGGAAAATTCCTGTTTTCCAATATTCGAAATTGTCTTCTGGTGTTTCATTGTTCCCGAATTCGAATAGCTCAATCCCAATGCGGTCTCCTGTAGATAAATGGGCAATACGGAATTCCTCCCAGTCATTGCCGAAAACATCACGGCACATTTGACCTACTGGTGTATCATCATTGTAAACCGGAGACGGTTCCATAATGACGTACCACCCAAATACCTCTGTATAAAACTTAACCGCTTCTTCAAGGTCAGGTACTGATAGACCAATGTGTGAGAAGTTTCTTGGATATGGTTGCATGTCTTTTCCCTCCTGTTTTTCTTTTGACAATTGTTATTGTATATACGTATAGTTCAGTATGTAAGTATGCACTTTTATGTTAGAGACTAACCTAAAAGTAAGAAAAGGAGGGCACAGAAGGTGGACGAGACTCTCTTAACAGATGAGCACGGAAAGTTAAAATGTTCCATTCAATATACACTTAAAAAAATGGGCGGAAAATGGAAGCCTGTTATCCTTTGGCACCTGGGGACAGAAGGCACCTACCGATACAATGCACTCAGACGTTTATTACCAGGTGTGTCGCATAAAGTATTAACCCAGCAGCTGAAAGAATTAGAAACAGACGGCTTTATTCACCGTAAACAATATGATGAAATTCCTCCTAAGGTAGAATATACATTAACAGATAAAGGGACAACCCTTATGCCGATCCTTCAAGCGATGCATGATTGGGGAACGGCGAATGGTGAAGATTTTTGCGGGTAACATCCCGATAAAATAACGAAAACACTCAGACCTTAAGGTCTGAGTGTTTTTTAGAGTAAGGACCTACTGTTTTTCTGCGTACACCATATGCAAAATATCGTTAAATGGATGAATGTGAATCTCGTACCCAAGCTGTTCAAACCAAGCTACCAAATTCGATCGATCCGCATAGTATTCATCCTCAATAGCAAGGATCGCTTCCTGGTTGCCTGCTTCTTTGAAATCACTTATAACACGCTCACGATCATGTTGATTAGCAAACATAAGGTCCACGATCGCAATCCGCCCATTCGGCTTTAAAATACGATCCATCTCCCTGAGTGCTAATTCTTTTTCTCCCTCTGTCACATGGTGAAGGGCATAGCTTGTTGTAATAAAATCAACCTCACCATCCATGACAGGGAGCGCCAGGAAATGCCCATGACGAACGTCGATCTGCGGGTGCTTTCCCTTACATACACTCAGCATTTCATCAGACTGATCCACGCCTATGACATGGGTACCAAGGGGAATACATTGAGAGCCAAGATTCCCTGTGCCAATACCGATATCAACACCTGTTTCACCTTCTCTTGGATGTACGAATTCAATAGCTTTTGCTAGAGCTTGGTCATAATTTTCATGCACATTAAAACGATAGCCATTCATTTTCAGACTCTCATCATAATCCCGTGCCTGACTGTTGAAATCCCACTCGTCTTGCCACCCTTTGCGCTTTTGTTTGATGCTTTTTAACTGATTAGCTAGCGCGAAGATATCTTCTTTAACAAAAACCTTCATCCGCACTCTTATGTAACATTTGATCGATTGTGCCTATCATATCTTTAATTTCTAACCATTCTTCGTATAGCGCCGAGCGTTGGACATTTAAATAACGCTCAACCTTTTCTTCATTTTGAAGCGTGTGTTTAATTTGCTCTGTGGACATACCCACTTCTCTTAGCGACAATATCGTCTGGAGTCTCCATAGATGATGTTCATTGTAGGAGCGATAATCATTTTCTCCTTTGTCAGGCTGTATCAATCCCTTTTCCTCATAAAAACGAATCGTTCTCGGTGTGGTGTTTAACCGGTTAGCGGCTTCTTTTATTTTCAAAACATCTTCCCCCTTTTGTTTATAAATCTATCGTAAACGTTAACGTTACGTTAAGGTAAAGAGGTTTTTTGGAATTTTTTATTTATGTATAATGAACCTATCTATAAAAGATCGGGGTCATGTCATGAAGAAGTTCTTCTTATTCTTTTTATTTCAGATGTTTATCTTTAGCGTTGGTTTTGTACTAAATGTCATATTCAACCATTACATTAGCCCACCGTTTAATAAGGTAGACCTCCTAGCTATAATGTTTGCTACCTTAATCTTATTTCCTTTTATAAGTCAAATAGAAAGGATTTACAAACCTTTTATAGAGATCAATAAACGAAGTAAAATCATTTTGTCCATATTTGCTTTCCTTGCAGCCGTGATACTGGTTGGATTTGTAGAGAATTTGTGGTTTACAATTACGGGAAAAATGTTATTTGATTTATAAAAAGCTACTTGATAGCCATCCTAAATGATTGTTCAAACAAAAAGGCTTGAGTTATAGTTCATAAACTAACTCAAGCTTTTAAAGAAAAACTTATGTCTCAGTACACGTTAAATAATCAAATTATAACGCCTTTTCTTGTGCAACCTAACCTTACTCCGATTCTTCACCTTGTTTAACTGTACTTCTAAAAAGATCACTTAACTCCTCTTTAATATTTACACTTTCTCCTTCAGCATCCCGCAAATAGAATTCTATTTCTTCCATTTGCTCTTTAATAAAGGCATCTACAAGAGAAAGGCGATCTATCTTAGTTTGACTTGGCCTGCATGTTTTGGTTTCTAATAGAGAACTCAACTCTTCCTTTAAATGCTTATTAAGAATTAGTGCATTCACAACATATTGAATGTTAGTACCAGGAAAGTGACCGCATTTCATAATCATGGAGCACATCAACACTGGGCGCACTACATTAAGGTATTTCTTAACCGCTACCTCATTCCCTTGCCCCATTTCTTTCAAATTCCGCTTCGCCATTTTGTGATAATGATGCAGTACCGCTATCGGGTTGAATGCCTTCTGGGTGATGTTTCTTAATGCATTCATAAAATCTTCATCTTCATCGTAAACAACATCAGAATGAAGCCACTCAAGAATCGATGGATTCGACTTCCTAAGAAGATGCAATGCCTTTCGTAGCTCCCAACCGCTCATATCCAATTGATCAGAGATCGGCATTTCAATGACATCCCGCTTCTCATCAATGGATAAATACCAATCAAGAGGGTGTACATAAATAAACCGTACATCATAGTCACTCGCTTCATTCGCAAGCCCATACGCCCGGCTACCAGCCTCACACGCGTACAACACCTTCACGCCATATTCCCTCTCGATCTCCCTTAACTTTTCATCCACCATATAAACATCCCCCCTCATCACTGCACAACACTAAAGGGTGAAAGGGTGCCAGACACCCTTCATCGCTCTAAAGCAACAGCGCGTGCCAGACACCCTTTATCCTGCTAAAGGGTGTCTGGCACGGTTTTGTTTGTTTTGGTTTAGTGTACCACGTTAGAGGTCATCGAATCCGTTGTCCTGGTAGTGGACTTTTGTGTATTGGCGTGATTTCTGTTCGAAGAAGTCTGATTTTCCGCTGTTGACGTCCTGATAGGCCTTTATCCATTTAAGAGGGTTTTTGGAGTAGCCTTCAAACGGTTTCTCTGCGCCAAGTTCTTTGCAACGTTTATTGGCCATGAATTTGATATAGTCCTCCACCTCTTGCATCGATAGCCCTTCAAAATCATCTCCTATAATGTAGCGCCCCCATTTAATCTCTAGGTCCGCTGCTTCCTTAAATGTATCCGTTATAAACTGCATCAATTCACCGGTCTTGTATTCAGGGTTCTCCGCGAGCACTTCCTTAAATATATGCTCGAACAAATTAACGTGAATTTGTTCATCACGGTTAATATAATTAATCATCGTGCTCGTTGAAACCATCTTTTGATTACGCGCTAAATTATAAAAGAAGGCGAATCCTGCATAGAAGAACAGGCCTTCTAATACAACGTCATATACAATCGACTTTAAGAATGACTCGACAGATTCCTCTTCGACAAAGTCTCTGTAGCCTTCCGCAATGAACGCATTTCGTTCTAGCAGGACTTCATCATGCTTCCAATATTCGAATATGGCATCTTGTTCTTGCTTATCAACAAGTGAAGATAATACATAGGAATAGGACTGATTATGAACAACTTCCTGAAATGACAGCACCTGCATCAGAGCTGTTAAACTTGAATCTGTTAAGTAATCGGCTACTTTCCCGCTGTAATCTGTCTGTATCGAATCTAAAAAGGCCAAGAGTCCAATAATCTTTTTGAACGTATCCTGCTCTTGATCACTCAGTTCACCCCACTGCCTCAGATCGTTCGCCATATTGATTTCATTTGGAATCCAGAAGTTTGCTAGCATATTCTTATACATCGGATAGGCCCAGCTGAAACGTACATCATCCCAGTTCAATACGTTTGAACTTTCTCCATTTATAATGGCCGTTGATCGATTTGGAGAATCGATATCATATAGGTTTCTCTTTTGTATTTGAGTCGTCACGCTTCTCTCCCCCTTAAGATGAACAGCTTTCACAGTCTTCAAGATCCTCTGTACTTGTCGAGCGCATATAATACGTCGTTTTGCATTTTTCACGCCAAGCTGTCAGATGCAAGTCTAATAGTTCTTTCGCTTGAACGGTGTTCTTCACGTACATATTAAACGAGATTGATTGGTCAATATGACGCTGGCGGGCAGCGTTTTGACGTATGCTCCATTTCTGATCGATATCGTAAGCTGACTTATAAAACCAATACGTAGTCGGCGTTAAACCAGGTGCCGTAACGGGAATCTTGTAGTCTTTCTTTTCTTCCGAGTAAAACTTCTGGAAGATCGGATCAATACTCGCTGTACTGCCAGCGATTAGAGAAGTCGAGGAATTTGGCGCAACTGCCATTAGGTACCCATTTCGTACGCCATCCTGTTGAATCTCATCCTTTAACGCAGTCCACTCTTCACTGTCATACCCTCGATCCGTAATGTAGTTGCCCGTTTGCCACTTCGAGCCTTCAAAATAAAGATAAGCGCCTTTCTCTCGCGCTAACTCATTACTTGCTTGAATGGTGAGATACGCAATCTTTTCATATAACGAATCGGCGTACTGAACAGCCTCGTCTGACTCCCAGCGAATCCCCTTTACAGCCAAAAGGTGATGCCACCCGAATGTCCCAAGTCCAATGCCACGGTAGCGCTGATTCGTAAGCTGAGCTTGTAAGACTGGGATATGATTTAGATCAATCACATTATCGAGCATGCGAACCTGAATCGGAATCAAACGTTCAAGCACCCCATCCGGAACAGATTTACCAAGATTAATACTCGATAGATTACAAACGACAAAGTCCCCTGCATCTTTCACCGTGATAATTTGACCATCTTCCGTGTAGTGTTCTTTCACAGTTGTTGTGCTCTGGTTTTGAGTAATCTCCGTACACAGGTTAGTGCAGTAAACCATTCCTTTATGACTATTGGCATTTTTACGGTTCACTTCATCTCGGTAAAACATAAACGGTGTACCTGTTTCCAGCTGAGAGACCATAATCCGCTTCATGATTTCAATGGCTGGAACCTTCTTCTTTTCTAAACGAGGTTCGTTCACACATTCCCGATACTTTTCTCGAAAGCTACCAGCACCTTCTTTTTCGTCATAAAAATCTTCTAGACTATAGCCCATAACCGACCGTACTTCATGAGGATCAAACAAATACCAGTCTTCCCGGTTCTCCACCGCTTCCATAAACAAATCGGGTAGCGTAACGCCAGTAAATAAATCGTGGGTACGCTGACGATCGTCCCCGTTATTTAACTTCGCATCGAGGAAGGAGAAGATATCACGGTGCCAGATATCCAAGTACACGGCAATTGCACCCTGACGTTGGCCGAGCTGATCGACACTAACAGCGGTATTATTCAGCTGTTTCATCCAAGGAATCACACCCGAACTTACGCCTTTAAAACCTTTGATGTCACTGCCGCGGGAGCGAATTTTTCCAAGGTAGACACCGAGCCCACCTCCGCTTTTCGATAGATTGGCAATGTCGGTGTTGCTGTCAAAGATGCCTTGCAAACTATCATCGACTGTATCTATAAAACAACTCGATAACTGTCCGTAGCTTTTCCCTGCGTTGGCAAGTGTCGGTGTCGCCACGGTCATATATAAATGACTCAGCGCCCAATACGCTTCTTTTACAAGATCAAGACGATGATCCGTATCTTCTTCCGCCATCAGCGTCATCGCAATGATCATAAATCGTTCCTGAGGGAGCTCGTATAAGCGCCCATCGTGGTCTGTTGCCAGGTACCGGTCAGCCAATGTTTTTAGCCCAATATACGTGAAAAACGCGTCACGCTCTGGAACAATTTCACTCCCAAGCTTTTCAACCTCTTCTTTCGTATAGTTTGTTAACAGGCGCTCGCTGTAAATTCCTTTTGTATGTAGCGATTGAATAAGGGAATAAAAGTCGGGATAGGTTTCTTCCTTTGTATAATGGCGATGAAGGGCCGCTTGTTCATACAAATACTGAGCGTAAACACGTGAACACACAAACGTCCAATCCGGCTCTTCTTCATCCATTTGATCCAACCCTTTTAAAATCACTTCATTGTAAAGTTGATGATAGGATTCAAGCCCTTTTGTTTGAATGAAATGATCCGCTATTTCTCTCAATTGCTCTACATCTAGATGTGGATATTCATTCTTTGCTTGTTTTAACACAGCGTAAATCCCCGTACTTTCTTGAACCTCGTTCATTTAATAACCTCCTCCTAAAATAAAAAATCCGTTCCTCTTCCACCAGGGAAAGAGAAACGGATCAAACGACAGGACAACAGGACAAATCAATGAAGGACTCGCCCCGCTGAGGCTATCGTTTCATCTTCTCAATCCCCGAAGAAAAAGAAACTTTAGCGAGGGCAGGCAGGTCTCCTGACTCGTGCATCGTCCTACTCTGAGGCCTTCCCATGCTTTTTTTCGCACAGTGGAATCTCTCATTTCGTCCACACTTACAGTTGCGGGGACAGTTCTGGGCTTTCACCAGATTCCCTTTCAAGCCTTGAATAGGCACCTTACAACTCGCTTATATATCAATATGTAGTGTTTTTTTATTTTTCAATCATATATCTTGTGTACATCGTAATAGATTTCTTTTATAAAATCAAGTCTTGAAGCTTATGTAGATTAGTAGTAATCGTTTATTTTCAAAATCTTTTACAAATAAACTCTCCTTCACATATAATAAGAAAAAGCAATTGGATTAAGGGAGGTCGTTACATTTGCTTTACAGACCTAGAAAACCTGTGATTCAGAAAGATCTTTCGCCAGAAGAACAAGAATACTTAGATGGACTCCCTAAGCAAAATCACCTGGGGGTTCTAGCCATGTTTTTTGGCGGTCTTGGTTTTGCATTCGGTTCATTTTATATCTCAATTCCTATTGCCGCCTTGCTATATAGCATCGCAACGGTCCGTACGTTTGATCGAAAAAAACACGATAACCCGTGGCCTTTCTTTATAGGGGTTGCCTTAAGTACGGTCGGCATTGTCCTTCACATTGTTCAGTACACACAACCTTTTATATAGATCCTGAATACCATATATAAAAACCTGCTCTGTAAAAAGGGCAGGTTTCGTGTATTATTTAGCTTTCGTTTTAAACCAACTCACAAAAAGAACAATCAACAACAGAGCCGCGAATCCTCCAGTAATAAATTTAATAAGAGCACTGTCTTGATAGAGATAAATCGCCACGTATCCCCACACAAAGACAAGAGGAAACAAGTAGTCTTTTTGCAAAAAATGAAAAGCCAGAGCTATGAGCCCTCCTGCAGTGAGCATAATGACCGCCCAGCCAAGCTCCCCAATGGAAAGAATCTCCTCAATTCCATTTCCTTTAATAGCTACAAAGGCCGCCACAATAGTCGCAATAGACGTCCAGCCTATATAGATTGAAAAAGGAATGCGATACTTGGACGATGATAAGCCTAGCCCTTGAATAATCGTATACACCACACAAAGCGTCAGTAGCGACAAGGCGATAAACAAAATCGACGGAGTGGTACCAACTACGACCGATGTCCCCGATAAAATCATACTAATCGGAAACCAAAGACCAATCCCTTTCACAACTCGATCTAATTCCTCGTCTGCAAAAAATGATTTTATAATGAACCATAACAGCAACAGGTAAATAAGCCCCCAAATCGAAAAGGCGTACGGCGCGGGCATCACATAGACCTGCTCCATAGATCCTCTCATAAAATCCGCAACGAAAACAGAGGTCACAATTAAATAAACAAAACTAGCCAGGTTAAACAATTTAAGTACTAGTGCATTCATGATGCGTATTCTCCCCTCTCGTGTGTGTATATGTACTTCCACTCAAGAAGTACAAAATGGACAACTAGTACAGTGTATGTAAGGACTAAGAGCAACATCCATAAATTTTCACTAGTATTTAAACTCTGACTAAAGCGCAATGCATATTAGGCAGTCATTTAGTTTCCTATTTGTATAAAAAAAGCAAGGTTCTAATAATTATTAGAACCTTGCTTTTCATCTATCCAGACACAGGGCGTTCTTGAACCTTGGAAGGGAAAATTGAATCTGATTGCGGAATTTTAGCGTCTTTTTCATAGGCTTGTTGGAGTTGCTGTGTCACAGGTCCCGGGTTGCCGGTACCAACTTGAATATGATCTACCTTAACGACAGGCATTATCTCTGCGGTACTGCTTGTAATAAACAATTCATCAGCCTCCGCAATGTCCTCTAAACTAAACGCTGCTTGAATAAACGGGAAGCCAAGCTGAGTTGTCAACGCTTCAACGCGCATACGCACACACCCATGTAGAATATTTTCTGTTGCAGGATGCGTGTAGACAATTCCATCTTTAACAAGATAAACATTTGATGAGCTACCTTCTGTTACCTTTTTATTACGATGGAGTATGGCTTCAAATGCACCCTTTTCAGTTGCTTCTTGCTTAGCCATAACGTTTGGTAACAGATTTAAACTTTTAATATAGCAATAATCCCAACGAACGTCTGGCTGCGTGATGGTTGTAACACCTTTTTGCAAAGGTTCCACTTTACGAGGAAGGTCTTGCACATACGCATACAAATTCGCCTGAACATCTTTAGGGAAAGCATGATCACGAGGAGCTGACCCCCGCGTTAATTGTAAATATACTTTGGCATCAGTTTCTACACTGTTTTTTGAAAGCAGTTCATCTAATTTCTCATACATTTCTTCTTTCGAGTAAGGCACATTAATCTTGATTGCCTTTGCCGAACGGAACAAACGCTCTACGTGTTCTTTAATTAAGTAATAGTTTCCGCGATAGATTCGAATAACTTCATAGACTCCATCACCAAACTGAAGCCCCCGTTCTTCAAACGGATAATAAAGCTCATCGCGATTTACAAACCCCTGATCCGTTAACAAATATGGCTTTATACTCATTTTGAACCACCTCATCTCGTTAGGTTACTCTTCTAAGAGGGACAACGACTAGTTCATTCTGTCCCCATTATAAATTCCGGTTCGATATAGTGTATCAAATTGTCGCAACATTGTGTACAGTTATGCTCTAATTGTTAGCCTTCTGTAATGTAATCTTTTTTAGATACTTTTTAAACATGAGGGATGAGATGGTTTAGGAGAGAGAGGGGGAGCTCCGATTGGGATAGGAGGTCTTTCAGCTTGAGCCGTTATTTCTCTAACTCGAGCCGTTCCTCCCTCTCCTTGAGCCATCTTATCCCCACTTGAGCCGTTACGACTGGACTTGAGCTGTTATTTCGCTCTCTTGAGTCGTTAATTTGAAAACTTAAGCCGTTTCCCTCCACTCTTAAGCCGTAGAACCATAACTTGAGCCGGTCGCCCACGCTCTTGAGCCATAAAACCTCAACTTGCGCCGATCTCCAATCATGTGCCGCGCATGCTTGAGCCGTTATGCATTCAATACGAGCCATATCTCCCTCGTAGGGGCAAGCGTTCCGCCAAAATGTTCATATTGGAAATCAACGGGTTGAGCTCCAACTTCTTTTAAGCTAAAAACCCAAGTATATACATTATAATTCCATACAAAAAAAGAGCACTTTTTTAAAAGTGCTCTTAAATCATTCAACTTAATTACTACTTTGCCAAAAATGAAACACTTCCTTGTTCCCATTTTGAATCGTTACCGCCTGAGACCCCATTTGTTTCCAACCCTTTATAAAGGATGACCGGAGCAAACGACGATTTTGTTGTCCTGTCAGAGGATCATTTACGTAAATATACTTCGCATCATAACCAGTAATGACAACAGAATGCTCCCGGTACGTCACACGAATCGGTCCATTTGATGTATGCCATGTCACCCACTGATGGGGTGGTAGAGTGTTAAAGTGAGAATTTTGGATAACCCAAACCGGGTTTCCCTTCGCAACTTCACGTAGAATCTCCTCGAACGGTTGACCTGTTAAATCAACGGCAAGATCTCCCACGTAAGACGTCGCCAGTTCATGAATGGGCTTGTGGTACACCCCTAGTCCGGGGTTTTTGTACGTATACATGTCGCCTACAAATCCCTCGTTTGGATCACCAAAGTAGACTTTCCCACCTTTAACTTGGTAGATCGCTGGGTTCTTCTTCACTTTTCTTGCTAAGTCCATTTTATCTACTTCAATCCCCTTTGAATGAAGCACCATGGCAAGACTGGTTACTTCACAACCACGTGGAAGTTCAGGCATTTGCCTAATTACAGGAATGGTCATCCGATAAGAATTCGGGATAGGCTGATTTATGCTAGAAGCAGTTGTTACCTTACTCTTTCCCATAGCGGGCATAGAAAATATAGACAATACGATTAACGTTATTATAAACAATTTCTTCATTCTTTCACCTTCTTCAAGAATCAAAGATTATTGTGGCCCTTTTTGAACCAAAATATGAAGAAGGATCTCACCCAAAAGGAGATTAAACAATAAGAAACCCTCAACATCAAAAGATTAATATGGGTTCCTATCATATATTGCTACGACTAACCTCGTATCTTTTGTTACACTAAAGGAGAGTTCGATTGGAGGATATTGGCATGCGGTATGTGTTGTACTACGGGCCATCGGTGATGATCTTTATTGGGTTGCACGTTTTCTCAAGCGTCCCTCTCACCTTTTGGCTCTTCTATAGTTGGCTGTTCCTTGTTCCATTGATCGATGGGATGCTGATCAAGCGCAAGACGTGGCGCGAAACATTGAATTGGATATGCTTTCATAAGCCGCATCACTCCATTAAGATCGGACTAATCAGTGGAATGATTGCCTTTATATCTATCTTTGGCGGAGTGGCTGTTCTTCATGATTGGATTATAAATAAAGAAAAAGCCATATCGCTTTTAGAAAAGTGGGGAATCACAGAAAAAGGCATTATTGTGATGGTCCTCGTTTTGGTCATCATTAACCCTATTCTTGAAGAAACGTATTGGCGCGGATATATGCATACTAAAATCGTGGAACGAAAAGGACTTAGACGAGCCATTTTCATCACGGCTTTTTTCTATTCTTTGTACCACCTCCTTTCCCTTGTTCCAATTTTTGAATGGCCTGTTAATTTTTTGTTTGTAATTCCCGTATTCATAGCAGGATTATTCTGGGGGTGGATGAGGCACAAGTACAATACCATGATTGGAACAATGGTCAGCCACTCCCTGGCTGATATAGGGATTGTGTGCGTCTATTTCTTCTTCATTCGATAACATTCTAAAAAGGAGTGAACGTATGATCCAACTAAAGTCCGTAGAGCTCCCGAAAAAAGCAAAGAAGAATGAGTATCCTTTCTCACTTCCGTTCATTCAAACATTTGATCATCTTACATTCAAAAAACCTATCACGATTCTTGTTGGAGAAAATGGGACAGGTAAATCGACATTTCTAGAAGGGCTGGCCACAAATGTTGGAAGCATCTTAATCGGGGGGGAATCCATTGATCTAGACCCTACGCTTGATCCTGTGAGACCTTTAGGAGATGCAATGAAAGTAACCTGGAGAGTCCGAACGAATAAGGGACTCTTCTTTCGGGCAGAGGATTTCATTTCGTTCACCAAACGAATAGCAAAAGTGCGCGAAGAATCGAAAGAAAAATTACGTGAAATTAAAGAGAAAGACCCTTATTCCTTAGAGGTGCTCCCCTATGCCAGTACTATTCATGAGCTCAAGCAATTATACGGAGACGGCTTAGAGATCCGTTCACATGGTGAGAGCTTTTTGGATCTCTTTCAAGCCAGGTTTAAATCAGGAGGCGTATACATACTAGATGAGCCAGAAGCCCCCTTGTCTCCTTTAAAACAACTATCCCTCATCTCTATAATTAAAGATATGGTAAAAGAAGACGCTCAGTTTATCATCGCCACCCACTCTCCGATTTTAATGGCGTTGCCTGATGCTGACATTTATCAAATTGAAGAAGGAAACCTGACGAACGTTTCATTTGAGGACATAGAGCACGTCAAGTTAACGAAGGATTTCCTTGATCAACCAGAGCGTTTCATCCGTCATTTATGACCATATAAAAAGCTGCGCTTCTTCATTCAAGCGCAGCTTTACCTATCTGGGTTCTCCATCCCCATACATCAATACTATTACTGAGTGTCTCTCGTTAAACCATGGCGGAGTTTTGATTGGAGAGGCTCTCGCTCTTTCATTTTTGGTACGACAGCAGGATAACCTATATGAAGAAGCCCCACTAATTCTTCATGCTCAGACACTTCAAGGAGTTGTTTCATTTCTTCATCCTGCATGAAGCCAGGCGTTTTCCAAACAACTCCAATTCCTTTCTCCCAAGCAAGTAACGAAAAGTTCTGAATTAAGCTTGATACAGCTCCGTAATCGTCACGGTAGACTTTCTCTTTTTCATTCACATTCATAACCACAGCCAGCATATGGGACGGGGCATCATCTGAGAGAGGCTCTTGTTCTGGAGCTGGCTTGCCTTTCTTAAGAGCCTTTTTACTCTTAATTAGATGCTGTAGAGGCGCTTGATCTTGACGATCTAATAATACAAAACGCCACGGCTGCGTCATTTTATGGTTTGGTGCATAGCGTGCGATCTCCAATAGTTCTTCTATAGTAGCAACGTCTACTTCTTCTTTCTTAAAAGAACGAATGGATCTTCTATTCATAATGGCTTCTCTTAGTTCCATATACAACTCTCCCTATAATTGAAACTCATTCTCATCTACTTACAATTATAAGGATAAAAAGATAAACGTCAATGATAACCGTTCTCATTGTTTGTTGCATTGTACGAATCAGCTGTTGGTACGGGATTGGAATATAGTATAAAATCCACGCAAAAGCTAATGCTCTTGCGTTGACCAATTTACTTCTTTTCTTCCCAGTCCTCTAAGAATTTATCTACTTTTTCGATCTCCTTCGTTCGCAACACAACTTCCCCTTTATCATCGAGAAGCACAACTTCCCCATGTTCACTAAGATTATAAGTCAAGAAAACCTGTAGCATCACATTATAGATGGAAGGATGTTGATGATTGGATGGTTCTATTACGTGTATAGAATTAGAAAGCGCAAGGCCTCGATGTTCTTTGATCACATCTTGCATTCCTTCTTTTTCATCATCCCCTTCAACAAATATGGCACTAACCGTACCCTTTTCCTCCATAGGTAAGAAAGCTTGCATAAACCGAATTTCTTCTTCCTTAATTGATCTTTACACTTATTTATCGTAATTCTGTATAGCCACGTACGTATGCTAGAATCGTTTCGAAACGTATCAATCTTGTGGTAGCACGTTAGGAAAACATCCTGCGTAATTTCCTCAGCCAGCGCATGATCTCCTTTACATAGGTAAATGCAAGCCAGAGGATCTGCTTGCTGGTTATATTGGTCAATCATTCGCTCAATAAATTGTTCTCTCATCTCTTCATCCTGAAGCATTTCCTGTACCTTTCCATCCATAAGTTCCAAGAAGGTACTCCCTCCTCCCTTTTCACTACCTTTGACGCAAAGATTGGAAAAAGGTTCCCGTATGTACTAAACAAATTTTAACAAATAAATAACAAATAAAAAGAGACCGCGCGTGTCGGTCCCTTTACTACTTAAGATATAAACTTCCTGCCAACCTTCTTCCCTTCGTACGTAAACAACACGCTGCGACCTTCCACCATCGTTTGCATATGAACGGTGCGCCCCCATAGCTGATACAGATACGGAAGAACACGCTCTAGATACGTCAGGTCTAACTCAACGTCTTCAAAATGATGCATTAAATACAATTCTCCATTCCGTAAGTAATCCCCGTCCTGCACGGTGATGTACGGGAAACCTCCATTCACTCGCATGGTGACGAGCTGATCACGAACGGCCTGGTAATCTTTTTCCGTAATTTTATAGTCCCTGCCTTGCTTTTGGAACAAATACAAATCTTCCTTAAAGCAAAGATCTTTCGTTAGATAGTTTCGAATAAAAGAAATGTCTGACTCGATCTCGCGCACCTCAAACATTTTCTCCCGACCAGCCCCAGGCTTTGCGCCATTTAACTTCATTTCTTCTGTCGGATTATTATACCGCTCTTCAATATCTTCAAATATCTTAAGACCTAGATAATACGGATTGATCTGCGTACGTGACGGTTGTACAACCCCTGCATTGAGCTTTGCAAATTCAATCGACTCGTCACTCGTTAAGTCCATTTCGCGTAAAATACGTGCGTGCCAATAAGAAGCCCAGCCTTCGTTCATAATCTTTGTCTCAAGCTGAGGCCAGAAATAAAGCATTTCCTCGCGCATCATGGTTAACACATCACGCTGCCAATCTTCGAGTTCTCGACTATACTGCTCGATGAATAGAAGAATATCTTTCTCCGGTCTAGGCGGGAATTTCTTACGCTTTTTCTTTGGTGTCTCTTCTTTTTCCTTCTTGTCATCAAGAGTCCACAGATCATCATATGGTGTAGCGCGTGGTGTCTCCTCCTCTTCTTCTTCAAGGTCTTCAAGCGACCACGCGAGCTTCGGGCGGAGGAGTGATGGATCGATATGCTCCTGAATGGCTAGCACCGCATCAATGAACTCTTCGACATTTTTACGGCCATGAACCTTCTCATAATGAGCAACACGCTCAGCCGTTGCCGACATCTTCTCGACCATGTCGCGGTTAGTATTCTGGAAGCGAACATTGTTTTTAAAGAAATCACAGTGGGCCAATACGTGAGCAACGATAAGCTTATTTTGCACTAAGCTATTTGTATTCAATAAAAATGCATAACATGGATCAGAGTTGATAACGAGTTCATAAATTTTACTTAATCCCAGGTCATAATGAAGTTTCATTTTGTGATACTGTTTTCCAAAGCTCCAGTGAGAGAAGCGCGTCGGCATCCCATATGCGCCAAATGTATAAATAATATCCGCCGGACAAATTTCATAACGCATCGGGTAGAAATCAAGCCCAAATCCTTCAGCAATCTCCGTTATCTCGTCGATCGCATATTCAAGCTTCTTATTATATTCACTACTCACATCGATCTCCCCTTCATACAAGTCTTATAACAATTGTATGAAGGAGGTTGTTTAGGAATGAACGTTTTTCGGAAGTGTTATGGTCGATAAAACGAGATTTCACTCACATTTTCAAGCCATTTCTCTGCATTTGTGCCGTCCTTGTCAGCAATCCATACTTCTTGGTGTTCATCAGTAAGACTCTCTCCTCGTAACCAAGCAAGCTTTTCTTCTTCCTTTAGATAGACTGGATGATAGTCTCCCTGCCCCTCTTTCGGTGTAGTAATTTGAGTTTGATTCTGATTGTTAATATTAATGGTATATAACGATGGCTTCGGACGCATGGCAGGATCATTTGACCATTCCGCTTCTTTCACCCGGGAGGTAACAAGCTGATCATCTGACATCCATGTAAAATCAAGCTCCGCATACTTATTTGGGGTAAGCGAATTTGAAGCTGGAAACTCCTTAACTTTCATGTCCTTATCTTTAAATCCGAAGACAAGCCGACCGCTCCCTCCAATATAAGCGAGTATGTCTTTAGTAGGTGCCCACTCAGGTGTTCCAACTCCCGTAATGACCTCATCGACTACTGAAAAATCAGACCCGTCTGTCCGAATCGCACTAAGCATATTGCTGTCCATAGACCAGGAAGCTGTAGGGTACACAATAAAAGAAACCCATGTTCCGCTTGGGGAAAAGCGAAAAACCTCGGCCCCAATTGCAGGAATTTCCGCTTCACCACTTTGCAATTGCTTTGGAATCGTAAAAAACGTTTCCGCTTCTTTATCGATTGTGTCAACAAGCTTGTCTGGAAGTGTTTTTTTATAAAGAATAGCATGGGTCCACCCATTTGGGGTAAGCGTTGCATTTGAGGACAATAAAAATCCATCTCCCTCCGGAAGCCACGTATAACCCCCAACTCCAACTGAAACATTATAGAACTTGTTTAAGTCCGAAACACTTAATGCTCCTCCATGTTGAAACGCAATTCGATTGTCCGTAGGCGACCATTGTGGATTAAATGCATTCGTATATACTTTCTGTTTCTTTTGATCATCAATATGATAGGTCCAAAGTTCATTTGAAAGTTCTCCTTGCTCATTCAATACACCTTTTTGCAAAAAAGCAACATATTGACCATCATGGGACCAAACCGGCTTACCTGTAACCGTTTTGGTGTGCGTTACTTTCTTCTCATCACCATTCTGAACGACCCATAAATCACCGTTCCTCACAAAGGCAGCTGTACGATCTGCATCTTGAGCAAACCCAGCAGTTGGAACCATTATAAGAAGAGCCATAATACTTGCCATTATATATTTCATAACCGAATCTCCTTTAGAGTAGGATAGTCTTACCTTTTCACCAGGTGATATGAATCATACAAATTAAAAAAGCATAATTCTTTGTTTTTTTATGTTTAACATGTATATAATGGGGTAAATAAACGTTGATACATTAGCGAGGTAACGTATGTACAACTCTGTTCTTCTTCAAGATCTACATAATTCGCTTTACAGCCCGTTCAGGCGGCTGCTTTTTTTTGGTCTCATTCTAGTCCTTTAGGCTTATGATTGAGGAAAACACTACATTATTAGGAGGAATTTAGATGGATTTAAAGAGTTTATCCCTGTTCAAAGAATGTTTCGGTGAAGTAGAAGGTGCCACAGACAAATTAAACGATGCTTCCCTTTCACAGTTAAATGCTCGTTCCCTTAAGTACGAAACGAAAGTACCCCAGCTCGAGTATATGTGTTTAATGATGGAGAATATGGTTTTGACAAAGAAACTAGAAGGAAACGTCTATGCTGGTTTTCAAAAGTTCTCCCGTGCCAAGAACGTAATTGATCGCTTTCAGGCGATGACAGAGTATAGTAACGTTTATATCTTTGGAGAAAACGATGCTGCCATGGACCCAAACGATGGTATTAACTATATTGAAATCCCACCAGAAAGTGAACTTATGCGCGAATGGTTCCTTGTTATCGACTCACCAAAGTTTAAATCAATGATGGTCGCTTATGATATGGAAGGTTTCGGTACACATGAAGTAGAAGAAGACCGTAAATTCCAAGGGATGAAATCGTCTAGTCCACGTGTGATCGACAAGGCAACTGATCTTCTAGCTCCACACACTAAACCAACACCTATCGCATAAGGTCCTGAACAAGATGGGCAATCCTACATACGATTGCCCTTTTCTTTTTTCTATTTAATCAATAAAGGAGATTCCTATGACTAAATTACAAAAAATGACCGCAATCGGAATTCTAGCGGCCATCAGTATGATTTTATATTTCTTTAAAGTACCTCTCCCATTTTTCCCGATATTCCTCACCCTCGATGTTAGTGATGTTCCAGCTCTTATTGCAGCTATAACGATGGGCCCAATCGCAGGGGTTTTGGTTCAATTGCTAAAGAATGTACTAGAGTACTTGTCCCATGGCAGTTATGTTGGACTGCCCATTAATCAAATCGCCAACTTCCTTTCCGGCGCTTTAATCGTTGGTTTAATCGGTGGCTTGTATCATTACCAAAAGAAGCTCAACTGGAAAAGCTATGCATTATCGATTACAGTCTTCCTAACAGCCATGTTCTTTATAAATTATTATTTTATCCTACCTACCATCATGAACCTTCTAGGGCTAAACATGAATCAATATATAACCTCTTTTACAGAGGCAAACCCATTTGTAACCGACTTCCGCACAGCGGTCTTATTTGTGATCATCCCTTTTAACTTGATTAAGATCTTGTTTGTGTACGCTGTTGGACTGCCATTTTCCTTTAAACTTCAACGAATCTTACAGAAAAGGAGACTGATTGCATGAAGATGACGTTTTCTAAACAAACGATTATTCCTATTTGTTTACTACTCATCTATGGTTTAGCATTGTCCTTTTATAATTTCTATAGCACAAACATTTTCTTCGCCATTGGTGGATCTGTTTTCGCTTCAGTGATCTTAGCATTCATTTACCTGACCATCTATAAACCTTCCAACAAAGGCGAAACAACAGAATCAATATCTAATAAAGAAGATCCCACAACAAACACAGATGCAATCCAAACGTCTTTAGAAGAGCTCCGTCATTTAGAAACGCATATTGGTCATATGAATTCCATGAACAGCCAAGTAAGCACTTCTTCAGAACAAGTCAATGATCAGCTCATGGACATGGTTCAAGACATCTACCAACAACAAGACCATATCAACCACTTTGGAGATCAGCTTGGTAAAATTAACGGCATGATCCAAAATTTAGATGCCATTATTGAAGTCACAAATGCCACGACAGAAAAAGTAACTGAACTTTCGAATTCAGGTAAGCAAAAAGCAGACGACTTTAACCTTGTCTTCTCTAAAATTATTGAAATTACCAAGCAATTCGGCGACTATAACCAACAGCTCCTTGTCAAAATGAAGGAAGTGACACAAGCCCTTAGTAGCATCGAGTACATTTCAAACCAAACAAATCTGCTTGCTCTTAATGCTTCAATTGAAGCCGCTCGTGCCGGTAGTCACGGAGCAGGATTCGGTGTTGTAGCAGAAGAAATCCGGAAGCTCTCCACCCAAGTAAAAGGAAGTGCCGAAACCATTGAGAAAATCGTTAAGGACGTAAATACGAGTATTTCTGATCAAGAAAAATCATATGATCGCGATATACATGTATTAGAAGAGGGCAAACAAAAAGGCACGCAGATGATTCATATTTTTGACGACGTTATTACAAGCATTCGAACTCTTTCTACTCAATCCCATGAGATCAAAAGAGATTCAGCTGAAGTCGAATCTGAGAATCAACGCCTAATCGACATGATGCAAGAAGTGATGACAATTACAGAGGGGCTAACTTCTAAAACGGAAGGATCCCAAGAACTCACAATGGAGCAACAGTCCCACTTAATGGAGCTTGAAATGACAGTCTCAACAATGGTCGATCATATTCAAACAATCCAGAGTAACCTAGAGGAACACTTAGGTCATTCAGGTAAAATAGCTTGGATTCGCCCAGCTGAGATGGAAGAAAGAGAAAGCATGAAAGTAGCCAAATAAGTTGCATACATTTCACTTCCTAACATAGACTAACGTTTAATGTTGTTGGGAAGGCGGGATCGTATGTTTAACTTTCTTCCACCGTTACTACTGATTTTTGTCTTATATATTCTCGTGGTCCGCTTATTGGGAAAGTCAGCCCTTGCCCAATTGACCCCACACGATTTTGCAGCCTTGTTTTTCCTGGCTTATGTAGCTTTTCAACCGATACAGATTGATACATATTTCCAATCACTAATTGGGATTATTGGAATCGGCTTGACCCATTACGCCCTCTCTCGAATGAGCCTTATGGATGGCATTAAGCATTTCATTATTGGCCAGCCAACTGTACTAATCCGACACGGCGTAATCTTACCGGAAAACTTAAAAAAATCACGATTCTCTTTAGTGGAATTGTTGTCTGTGCTAAGGACATCAGGTCATCCACGCGTAAAAGAAATTGAATACGCCTTTTTAGAACCAAACGGAGACATAAGTGTCATCCCGAAACGAGAAAGCGCCCCTCTCACCCCAGCGGATATGGGGATGGAATTGCCTTATCAAGGCATTCCTTTATCTGTAATCGTAGAAGGGAAAGTTCAGCACCGTAATTTATCTCTTATTGAGAAAGATGAAACCTGGTTGCTAGAACAACTCAATAAACAAAATTACACATCAACTCTTCCGATCTTTTTTGCCTATGTCTTAGATGGGGACACCTCCATCCACATCAGCGAATATCCGCCACCGAATTAAACGCTCAAGGCATCTTGAGTGTTTTTTTATTGTTGAATGAGTTCTTCTATGTTGGAGGGTCTGATGTAGGTTAAAGCATTAGTAGAGCCTATATAAGAAAGAGGCATACGACTTAACAGCTTCGAAATAGCATGTCTTGAATTGAGTCCGAGGAAATGTTGACACGTTTGGTTTGTCAACGTAGAACCATATATTAAAAAATAATCCGCCACGGCGAGTCTATGTGCCATGCGAGAGCGAGTCGTACAAGTAGGACATTCCCAGGATAGCTTCTTACGAGTCATACTATATTCTTTACATGTAGGACAACGGATTCCTGTCTGGATGTGAGAGGAAGGAATAGAAAACGTCTGTAGGATATCAGAATAATAAGGGCGATGTTTTTGAAGTAATGACTGTTCAAGGGGAGTTAAGGAGAAAGCCTTTTTGTTTTCGTAAGAGGCGTGTAGTTTTTTTATACGCTCAACTGTCACATCAAGGTGTGTAATAGGAACGGAGAGTGTATCTTTAAAGTTTAACTCAGCGTTAGGATTGCTAATTGAAACTAGAGGAAGTAAGGGATAAGTGTAGACATCATGGATATGGAGCCACTGTTTGAGTTGAGCAAGTTGCCGGTTTACTTGAGCCAAAGGATTTTGGTACCTCTTAGTAATTCCATTTTTCACAACCGTGAATTGACCTGATTCATCATCTACTGTAATGACACCAGCCAGATTTTTCACTTCGATCAAAAAACCAACTTGAGGTGTCAGGATAAGGGTGTCTACTTGAAACGATTTCCCGTATACGCTCAATCGGAGGTCATGAAAAATTCGATACGTAGAAAACGGCAAAAAACCTAAAAAATAATCTAAAGCCTGTTCCCCTCGATAACCAGCCCACCTTTTATTTATATCCTTTTCAATCGTGTCACGTTTTGGATGATTTTTAGGCAATCGTCTAAGCAAAGCCTCCGTTTGCCTAATAACAGGAGGCACCGTTCTTTTTTTGATATTAACCAATAGACCACTTCCTTTCACCTCTTAATATAGCAACAATTACCGTTTAGTGGAAAAGATTAGTCTTATTTGGGGTTAAATTGTCTCTGGGCTTGAGCGTGTGTGATAAGAATTGGGCCGCTTTCCCATGAACTTGAGTCGCTCCAGTCAAACTCCCCATTCACTTGAGCCGTTTTTCTCAAATCTTGAGCCGCTTCTCCTCTTCTTGAGCCGGGCACTATACAACTCGAGCCATTTCTCGCTGACTTGAGCCGAATTTTCTCCTACTTGAGTCAATCTCCGCTCAGCTTGAGCCACTAAAGACAATCTTGAGTCTCTTTTACCAGGACTTGAGCTGGTTTCCATGGACTTGAGCCACTTCCCAAATCAGCACTGACCACTTGAGTCACTTTTTCTAAATCTTGAGCCACTTCTCCGTTTCTTGAGCCACCCGCTATACAACTCGAGCCATTTCTCGCTTACTCGAGCCGAATTTTCTCCTACTTGAGTCAATCTCCGCTCAGCTTGAGCCACTATAAACCATCTTGAGTCTCTTTTACCAAACTTGAGCCGTCCCCCATGGACTTGAGCCACTTCCCAAATCAGCACTGACCACTTGAGTCACTTTTTCTAAATCTTGAGCCACTTCGCCGTATCTTGAGCCACCCGCTATACAACTCGAGCCGCTTCTCGCTGACTCGAGCCGAATTTTCTCCTACTTGAGTCAATTTCCGCTCAGCTTGAGCCACTAAAGACAATCTTGAGTCTCTTTTACCAAACTCGAGCCACTTCCTACAAACTTGAGCCACTCCCCCAGCCAGAAGCATTCAAACTTAAGTCACCCTCCCAAACCAAAACAAAAACCCCCGCTCCAAAGCAGGGGCTACCAAAAATTTAGTTAGCTTCTGGGAAGATACGGTCGACCATCTGACCGAATTCTTTAAAGAATCCTCTTACAGGATCACCATTTTGAACATCTTGCACGTAGTCACCTGTCATATCAAAGAAATCTGGATTCGAAGAAACAAATACGTTGTTAATGTCTTTGTCTGCTTCTTTTGCTGCTTTTGAAATTTCTTTTTTCAAGTCGTCATTTAGTTCTTTCGTGCTTTCGCCTTTTTTCACAACGGCTACGTATGCATTACGGTCTGTTTTCAGCACGTATGCACGCTTCACTTCATCAATATCTGCTGTAATTTTGTCAGCAACTTTGTCCGCTACGCTGTATCGACGGTTGTTATCTCTGTCACCTTTATATGTGTCTTCATTGCCAACGTTTTCTTCGCCGTAGTCCTGGCCGTTATTCATTTGGCCGTTGTAAGGACCGTTGTCATAGTCGACTTGGTTAAAGCCATCTCTTTGAGCATCGTAATTCTGCTGATTATGAGCACTTTCATCATAGTTATTGCCTTGAGTACCCATACGGGATTCTTTATCTCCTTCAGCTGTACAACCAAATAAAACTGCAGCAGAAAGAATCGTTACGCCTACTAATTTAATCTTCATGTTGGTACCTCCTAGTTGTATTTGTGCCCTTAGTATGGAATCGTTCATATGGGTTTATACAAAAACAAGCACGCCCAATTTTTGGACGCGCTTGTATAATCCACCTTAGTGATTTCCCGGGTTCTTAAGCTGTGATTTACTTCCCTTTTTTGAACGGTATTCTGTGTTTTTATTGTTATCGCCAGAAGCGATTTCTTTCCCAAACTCTTCGTTCATTTTGCCACCTTTTAGTTTTCCTGTTCGTTTTGGTGAGTTCTGATTTTGGCTTCCTTTACTTCCATTTCGGCTTGTCATGGTTCATCACTCCTTTTAGCTGTCATACATTTATTATCCTAAATGAATGTCTCAACTATTCAGGCATTGTTTGACAAGATCGCCAACAACGTTAAAGAGTGAGGAACTTCATTCTGGTCAAACTAGAAGTAACCCTTTTTGAAAGGGGCAATGCCTCAATGACAGTTTATATAGCTGATTATGATAAAGCTTTGTATTTCACACTTTGGGGGCAATGGGACGACTTACTGATCTTAATGGTGCGAACGAAAGATGATTTTCTCTCGAAGAAAATTGAGTCGTTCCTTCATTCGTATCATTATTCCCAGAACGATCAGGAAGTTATGACATCGCATGGAGATTTAATGCACTACATCGATCACGCGATGATCCATATGCCAGCCTTTTCTATTACAGAATATACAGAAGAAGTTTAGCATCCAAGGTGCTCCTTAAAAAGGGAGCACCTTTTTGAATGAATCGAAAAAACCCCCGCAGCCTAAACTGCGAGGGTCGCCCTCTCCCTTGTTACTTTACAAAACGATCTAAATAGCTTTTAAATTCATCTAACACAAATTGAACCTTTTCTGCCGCCTCTTCTGTTAGACAATCATCTTCTCTAAAAAAACAATGCGGATCTAGAACAAGTTGATTAGGAATAACATTCGCATAAAGTCCACGACCAATGATCCTCATTTGGTTAAGAGAGTTAATTCCGCCCTTGCCACCACCTGCAACGGAAAAAAGTAAAGTCGGCTTATGACGGAAGTAATCACCGCCAAGGAAGTCCAAACAGTTCTTTAAAGCTCCGCTCATGCCACTATGATATTCCGGAGAAAGCCAAACGAATGCATCGGCTTCCATTGCGGTTTCTTGTAACAATTGAACTTCAGCAAGGTCTCCTTGCTCTTTTTCCCCATTAAACATAGGTAAATTCATCGTGCTTAAATCCACTAAATGGGCATTTAACCGTTCAGCTACATGTTTTGCCGCAATACGTGTGCGGCCGTATTTTCTTGGTGTACCATTTATTACAACAATGTTCATGGTCTTCCTCCTTTGCACTCTGGCGATCTGGTATGTATACGTTACCAAAGAAGGGGCTTCTTCAAATCATAACACTCTTTAAAACGTTTTACAGTCCTAACGATTACAAGCGGTCAGCTAAGGAATAGCTGACCGCTTGTATAATTTATGTTCTTGGGTATTCTTGAACAAGTGGGTGAAGATGCATTTCATCGATTTGCATATGCTTGGGGGCGCTCGCCATATAGACCGTTGCTTCTGCAATGTCCCCAACTTTTAGCCATTCATGTTTCTCGGGGGCGCCTTGTTTCGAATCAGCAAAATAGGAATCAACCATCCCTGGATTGATCGTCCCTACACGAACACTGTATTCTCTCATCTCTTGAGCCACTGACCCCATAAATCCTTGAACGGCATATTTCGTTGAAGTGTATAACGAACCATTTGGAATCGTATAGCGACCCACATCAGAAGAAATTGTTATAACTGTACCTGCTCTTTGTTTCTTAAAAGTAGGGATCAGAGCCTTGGTGCACAAAAACACACCTTGTACATTTATTTCAAACGCCTTTCTCCACTCTTCTACTGTGACGTCTTCAACAGGTTTGAACATGCCAATCCCTGCGTTATTGATTAAGATATCTACTCGTCCAAACGCATTTTTCGTAGCTTCTACCACATGATCCACTTCATCTTCATTACTTACATCGGCTTGAAAGGACAGAATGTCTCCGTAGCCCTCTTCTTCTAATTCTTGTTTCGTCGTATGAATATGATCTGAACTTCCGAGTATGGCAAGTTTTGCCCCCTTTGCAGCGAACTGACGAGCAATTTCTTTCCCTATCCCTCTAGAAGCTCCTGTAATTATGGCAGTTTGTCCTTCGAGCATTCTCGACCACCCCTGATCTTTTATTCGTTTTCTACTACTTCTGTCGTTAAGTTCTTATAATTCGTTTCAAACAAATCTTTGCGGCGGTCACGAAGTTGTCTGACCGTTCCAGATTTCCGTTGACGTCTTAAAACCTCAAGGTCTACATCTCCTACAACGACTGTTTCCGTGTTTGGTTGACTTTCTCCTACAATTCCATCTCTTGCAAATTCAAAATCAGACGGTGTGAAAATACCTGATTGCGCGTATTGAACGTCCATGTTCTCTACTTGCGTTAAGTTCCCAACTGTACCTGCAATGACCGTGTATACTTGGTTTTCTACAGCACGGGCTTGAGCGCAATAACGCACGCGAAGGTAACCTTGTCTGTCATCTGTACAGAATGGGCAGAAAATAATGTTAGCCCCTTGGTCTACAGCATAGCGTGATAATTCAGGGAACTGAACGTCATAACAGACTTGAATGGCAATCTTACCGCAATCTGTGTCAAACACCTTCACCGTATCGCCTGCCTGAATGCCCCACCACTTCTTTTCATTAGGGGTTACATGAATCTTATACTGCTTCTCAATCGTTCCATCTCTACGGAACAGATAAGCAATGTTATAAATTTGGTCCTGTTCTTCTACAAAATGAGAACCACCGATAATGTTGACGTTATATTTCACCGCTAAATGCGTGAACAGTTCAATATAGTCCTCTGTGTACTCCGTTACTTTTCTAACAGCTTTAGATGGAATCTTCTCATTGAATAAAGACATCAACTGGGTTGTGAAAATCTCTGGGAACAAGGCAAAATCTGATCCGAAATCGCTTGCAACATCAACGTAATATTCTACCTGGCGTGCAAATTCATCAAACGTGTTGATATTCTTCATCATATACTGTACCGCTGTAATGCGTACAGGGTAGGAGGTCTTAAAATAGCGTTTTGTCGTCGGGCGATAGTCTACATTATTCCACTCCATCAGCGTTGCATACTTGCTAGATGCCTGATCATCAGGCAGGTAGTTCGGATTTACTCGCATGACTGTAAATCCGTTCATAATCTGGAATGTTAATACCGGGTCATAGATGTTTTTATTCATGACCTCTTTTACATACGAACGAGGCGACATTTGATCTTCGTACTGATGGTAGTTCGGAATCCGTCCTCCGATGATGATACTTTTCAGATTCATTTGCTGGGCTAACTCTTTTCTCGCTTCATATAAACGGCGACCGATCTTTAATCCTCGATACTCCGGATGCACCATAACTTCAATCCCATAAAGATTGTACCCTTCAGGATCATGATTGGTGATGTAGCCTTCATCTGTAATGTCGTCCCACGTGTGCTGGTCGTCATACTCATCAAAGTTTACAAGGAGGCTTGAACAACTCCCCACAATCTCTCCATCGGCTTCCACACAGAACTGCCCTTCAGGGAAGTGTTGTAAATGACTTTCTAAATGAGCTTCTTCCCAAGGCTCCATATCTGGAAAACAAATCGACTGCAAATTCATGATTGGCTTAATATCTTCATGCCTTATATTTCGAACGATAACTTTCTTCTCAAATTGGGATAAATCTAACTTTGACATGACTCACTTGTCCCTTCTGTCAAAAATTTCTCTCTTAACTATCGTAATGCTAAATCTCCTCATATGTCTAGTTGGATGATGTATAGCGTCCCCATATTTGCCCAAAAATAGATGTAAATACATAGATGAGGTGACCGTATGTTAGAAAACTGGGATTCATGGACGTTAGGAAAAGTACTAACCCTCCTCCTAACGCTAGGTATATTAATGATTTGGATCCAAATCACCGTTTATCACCACAGAGGTAAATTTCATAAATGGCAAATGTGGATCCCCGTTTTTGCCTTGCCTTTCTTTGCATTAACAAGTTTCCTTGTGGTTGTCTTCCCTTATTCATGGGCAGGATGGTTACAAACCATTATGTGTAGCCTGATTATAGTAGCAGGTCTGTATGGGGGTATTTTACATATTGGAGCCATTGCAGGTCGAACGGGAGGACTCAGATATGAGAATTTGCAGGTAGGCCCCCCTTTTGTTCTCCCGTTTACAGTAGCAGCATTTGCTGTCATTCAACTATTTAATCTATGGTATTAAAGGAGTAATTTATTATGGATAAGCACCCAAAACGAACGCATTACCCAACTTATGACGTGATGAGCGAAAAGAACGAGTGGGATCCTGTGACTCAGCAGGTTTTATTCACACGTATCCATCCGTCTGAAAGTTCCATTTTAACCCCTGATATGAAGCGCACCTTACAGGCTTTAGCTAAAACGTTATTTCCCTCCCATCTTGGTGAACAAACCTTAAGCCTGACGATGGTTCTCGATCAGAGATTAACCGCTAAGAAGCTTAAAGCCTTCCCAAAAGGGGCCAATTTCTCCAAAGAGTTGATTATTTTAAAGGGGTTAACCTTTATGGAACAAGAAGCCATAACAGAACACGGGAAAACCTTTTATTTACTGGATGAAAAGACAAGAAATGAGCTTGTGAGAAAATGGAGAAGCAGTGATGGTGATCCATCTATTTGGGCTGAGGTGCATAGCGATTTATTCTTCTCTACTGTGTCAGCTGAAATTGTAAAAATTATTTATTCAGATCCTGCTATTTGGTCTGATATCGGTTACGGAGGTCCTGCCTTCCCAAGAGGATACTACGCTTTTGGTCCTCACCAGTTTGATGAGTGGGAGGCTAAGCCTCATGGCGAGAACCTCATTTGATGTTTGCATCATAGGGGCCGGAGCAGCAGGCTCTGTCATCGCAGCTCATTTAGCTAAGACGAGCCTAAAAGTTGTTATGCTCGATGCAGGCCCTCACCGCGATCCTGAAAAAGATTTTGCAAGTGATGAATTAGAAATGGAGAAACTGTTCTGGGATGAGCCAAGAGTAAGTGTCGGGCAAGACCCGCTCGACTTACACAGAAGCACATCTGGGAAAGGTGTTGGAGGGAGCGCGGTTCATTATACAGCTCAACTTTTACGTTTTGATGAAAGTGATTTTAGAACGAAAACCACAGAAGACATTGGAGAAGACTGGCCGATTTCATACGAAGACGTCCTTCCTTATTATGAATACATGACGAAACGACTTTCCCTTTCAGGCCCAAACCGATTTCCTTGGAAGACTTTTGGCGATCATTTCCCATACCCAGCTCATCACGACCTTTCAAATAATACTTTGAAGTTCCGTGAAGGCTTAGAAAAAATCGGGATGAATCACTCTGTTTCTCCTCTTGCCATTCTGTCAGCACCTCTTGAGGATAGACATCCTTGCATTAATCGAGGCTTTTGCGAAGAGGGCTGTATGCCAGACGCGAAGACAACACCTTTGAACACCTTTATACCAGAAGCTTTAAATGGTGGTGTTACCCTTTTGCCAGAAGCGACTGTTACATCTCTTGACACCGACAAATCAAAGCGTGTGAAGACCGTCCACTATAAGTTAGACGGACAGAAGCATGAAATCGAAGCCAAAATTGTCGTCCTGGCCGCTTATGCGATTGAGACTCCGCGTCTTTTACTCCATTCAAAAAATGCTGACTTTCCTGAGGGGCTGGCGAATTCTTCAGGTCTAGTCGGAAAATATTTGATGACGAACACAAATGATCATATCATCGCTAAGTTTCCTGAGGAGATCCGAATGTATCGGGGCAATCCCGTTCAAGCGTTAACCATGGATTCCTATTTAAGTGGTCAAGAGAATGGCTTTAAACGAGGGTTCATCTTAAATTCTTATGGAATGAGACCTGTACGTTTAGCCTCCCTGTTCCTAGAAAACGACGAAACATGCATTGGTGAGAATATGAGAATGAGGATGCTTGACTATAATCATTTCACAAGCTTTGCAATGCTTGGAGAAGTGATTGCTCAAGCGAGTAATCAAGTTGCATTAACGGATCAGCTTGATGAGAATGGGGTTCCCATTCCAAAAGTGACCTTTTCTTATCATGAAAATGATCTGCTTATACGAGAACATGCCAAAGAAACATTGAAGTCCATAGCCGTCGCAGCAGGCGGTGAACCTATGTATCATCTACGAGCGCACGCGCATCTTATGGGCGGATGCCGTATGGGTGATACCCCACAATCCTCTGTGGTGAATAGTTACGGACAAAGTCATGATATTGAGAACTTGTTTATCGTCGGAGCTCCTACATTTGTGACCGCTCCTTCTGCCAATCCCACCCTCACCATTTACAGCTTAGCTAAGCGCTCTGCCGAATACATTGAAACATTCTCAAAAGAAATCGGGTGAGATGGGGTGAGATGATTTGAACTAAATGAATTGATTTGCTTCAAAACCCACGGTATGATGGGGATGAAGAGGTGGAGCCAATGAATGGTTTTGAACGAAGAACAGAAATAAAGAAGAAGAAAATTTTAAATACAGCTTTTGAGCTGTTCTCTAAATATGGCGTTCAGAAAGTGAGTATACAGGAGATAGCTAAGTCTGCCCAAGTGTCACAAGTAACCATCTACAATTATTTCGGAAGCAAAGACCAACTTTTGCTTGAAGCCGTTAAATCGTATGGTTTTGAACGCCTTAAGACATTTCAGGAATTAATAGACGACTCCTCTCTTTCTTTTGAAGAAAAAATTCGTCATATTATAACATCGAAAACAACAGACATGCTGAACTTTGACCTCGATTTCATCCAAACCCTGATGTCAAACCAACCAGAAATTAAAAAGTTCGCTAATGAATTTGCTCAAAGCCACTCTATTCCTTTGTTCATGAAACTGATTGAACAGGGCAAAGAAGAAGGCGTAGTGAATCCTTCTTTATCTGGGGATATGATTATGTTTTATATTAATATGTACAACCAAACCATGCGCAATCGCGAATTTTTCCAAGATAAACAAAGCACCCAGCAATTCACTGAAGATATGCTCCAATTATTTTTCTACGGCATTAGTGGGGCAAGAGCATAGTGTGTAAATACACCATACGTATAACAGACCTAAGAGAACATCCAAAACGAACGAAAAAATTTCCACTCATGAAGTAGGCGCCACGTGCTCATATTAATAGTACGCTTCGCATCACAAACGGAGCCATTCCATGAAGGCATTCACTAAACATAATCCTTCATTTAAAATTCTGATTGCCACTCTTTTATGCTGTAAGGGTTCTAGATGATAAGCAATTGCTCATTACACGGAATTGAAGTACTGAAGGAGCGGCTCAAAAAAGGGTCTCTTGCTTAAGCAAGAGACCCTTTCTGTATTTATACATACTGGAGAATACGCGTGAGTTCATGATCTTCTTTATAGGAATTCATTAGGCTGGCTTTTTCTTCTAATAATCGCCTCTCGCTGCCTTGGAAAACCGGCTTACCTGAAGCAAACACCATATATTCATCACTTAATTGCCTTAACTCATACCAGTCGTGGCTAATATAGAGAAGGGTTCTACCTTCCTGATGAAGTTTCCGAAGCCAACCAATGATGTCTTCTTTCGCAGCTAAGTCCACACCAGCTGTTGGTTCATCCAACAAACAAATGGAAGGGTTCTTTAACATTCCGACACAAATGTTCACCTTACGCTTCCACCCTCCTGAAAGACGGTCGATTCGCTCATCCCACACTTCGTCTAGACGCAGCGTTTGAATCATTTCATATAAGAATGCCTCGTCCACTTCTGCAGGCTCGAGTTTTTTCCAAAACGACACCTGCTCCTTAACGGTCAGTTCTTCATAAAGGGCGATCTCCTGGGGAACGTACCCAATTTCAGCTCGAACACGCCGGATTGCCTTTTCGTACGTTTCGCCCAAGAAAGACACCGTTCCTTTTGAAGGTCTTTCTAAGGAAGCAACTAATTTCAAAAACGTAGATTTCCCCGCCCCATTTGGTCCAATAACCCCCACCGAACTCCCTTCCTTCACTGTAAGGGAAAATGAGTTGAGGACATTTTTTCTCTTGTATCGTTTAGACACGTCTTGAAATTGAATCACATACTTCTCCTCCTATCGTTTACGGCTTATGAACAAGCCAGCTATGAGGCCAAGCTACAGTCCAACCAATGTCCGCAGTAGTCAGTGTAAAAGATCCTACTGCTAGTGCTATGAATGTTATAATAGTCCACCTTTTTCTCCCTAATCCCATGAACAAGAACCACGTAATGACTAGAGTCGTTACCATCACACCCAGAGCCCATCCGCTCCATTCTGCAATGAAAAGAAGTGGCGCAGAGGAGAGGGAGAATAACGCTATCGTTGCGGGAAGAAAAGTTCCAAGCCCCATTACAATCATCACCAGAAAATGACCTACAAAATAAGAGAAGGTGGTATGTTGAGTAATCATAATGCGCTGTAGTCGTCCTGTTCGTTGGTCTGCAACTAAGGTTTTCAAAAACAAAATGGCTACAAGCCAAGCATAAAGAAAATACAACCCTATCGTGACCATTTGCCACGAAGCAAAAGTAAATGTTTCTTGATCCTGAGCCTCAGAGGATCTCTTCTTGAAATCCATCTGAAACAAAGGTTCAGGCTCCCAAAACTGATCAGCATATTGAAACCCTTCTTCAAACGAAACAGAAGAGCTTTGTTCAAGTGTGTTCCCTGCTTTGGCATTTAACGAGATTCTCATTAATTCTGCCCCTATGGCTTCTTTCGCAAAGACATCAAGCGTTGAATCTTTAGAACGAATCCATGTAATCGTTTCTTCGACTCCTCCATTTTGAAGCGTTTCTTGAAACCCTTTCTTTATAATAAACGCAGCCTCAATCTCCCCTTTTTGCACACCTTTCTCTGCCTCAGAGGAACTCATAGATAATACGCGTAATCGCTCGGCTTCCTTTACACGCCTCAATACGGTTGTTGAATATGAGCTCTCATCCTCATCAACAATCGCCACCGGAACGGCCGTTTCTTCAGCCGCTTTTTGAAAGAAAGGATAAGATATAATCGTCACAAGTATGGGGAATAAGAGTACGAAGAGCGCGAGGCCAGGACGCTTCTTCCATTTATTTAGATGTAAAGACAGATACGTAAGCATCGCGCTTCTCCTTCCTGAAACCGGCTAATATTGCTAGAGAACTGAGTGATATTCCCCACAGTGCCAATCCCCAATATGGCATACTCTCGCTTCGCTCCCCAAATGCCATAAGGAAGACGTCATAAGTTAACGCAAATGGCGTTTCCTTTCGATAAAGCCAGTCAGGCAAATAAATTTCAGGAACAATAGCTCCTGCACTGATTATCCCAATAACAGAAATGCTCACTAAAATGAGTGACCTGACGCTTGTTTGAACATTCAATCCATACAAGCAAACAGCAAATGCAGATAACCATAAGGCCACTAACAACAGCCCTAAATGAAGTCCTGCTGAATAGTAGACGGGCAATTTCATAATTGCAATGATCCCTACACTGACCTCTAACACAATGAGGAGCACGAGCCACCATTTAAGTTGTTTAATAATGACCTGATGCATGAAAGTGAGGTTCACCATCCTCCATCTCCTACTCATAGAGGTAGAATCGGTGCCACCATCTAGAGCTTGATATAAGATCGTGAAGAATACTACAAAGGTTAAGACTATAGCGATAATGGCATGAACCTTCCACCCCACACTCGCTCCGCTGACCACTCTCTCTTCTTCAAAAGCCTCATTACGATCTAAAGCAAAAAGCGTAAATGTCACGATCGCTTCTTGTAGTTTCTGGTTTCGTTCGTTTCCTGGTAATTGTTTAATATGTAAATCATATACCGCGTTCACAGCACTTTGAGATGCAGAGATGTACTTTGCACCACTCTCCAGAAGAACCGTCAACATCGTTGAATCAAGAGGCTTGTCTTGATTTGTCATAACGGTAATCGGTTCATTTTCTCCGACACGCAGACTCTTCGTGAACCCCTCTGGAATGGTCATAATCCCGGCAATGTCCCCACGCTCAAACGCTTCAAGTGCCTCTTTACTTGTCATAGGATCTAATTGGAGAGCACGCTTCATCCGCTCCTCTTCTGATAATTGATTGACGAGGGATTTCGTTTCAAACGTACGGTCATGATCCACAATCGCAGCTTGAATCTGTTTCTCTTCATCTTGAAAGAAACTTTGGATGCTTAAGAATGCTATAAGTATTATGGCAAGAGGTATAAAAAAAGATAAAAAAAGAGGGGCAGGCCGAAGAACGGTTGCCCTCATTTCATATCTCCATAACGAGAACCCATTCATACGGTCTGCCTCCTTTAATACGATTAGATTTCACAATTTAGAAACCACCTAATCCACCGAAACCACCTAATAGTGAGCTAATGTGCTTTTGGAAGTTAGTCTGGACTTCTTGCCCAATCTGCTGTAATTCCTGATCAGATTGATCCATTACACGTACTGTATTTCCTTCTTTTAACTCAGGGAATGTGAGGTCATCAGAGAACGTGATATTCTGTTCAACATTCAGCTCGATCTCAGCCGCCATATCTCCCATCATTGGATCGTTCATACTAAGGTTTAGACCATAATCGATATTGCGATTGAAACTGTCTTCCCCTTCTTCAGTCGTCTTCATATTCACAAATCCAGAAATGCTTGGAACAGGTTGTTGCTCAAACAGATCACCAGTTAGTTCAACGTTGAAATCCGTTTTAGAACCCTCTTTTGTAAGATCAGAATTTAGAACGAGGGTCATATCGAATGACTCAGAAGGCATGTCTGAGTTCACACCAATTGTGTGGTCTATATGCATTCCATCTTTACTCGATTTTCCGTCTTCTTTATAGCTAAGGGTAAACGCACCTTCTTCGCTCTCCGGCATAAGCTTCATGTCTACACTGCTCGTATAGCGATCCTCATTCTCTTTAACATAATCACTTGTGATCTCCATCGACACTTTCTCTTCATTTTCTGGTTGAAGAGCCATGTTCCATGTTTGGTGAGCGACTAAATCGTCTTTTAGGTACGCTTCAATCGTAATACCACCAGGAATCTTGATGGAGTCAACATTTTCGATCGCTTGATTTATATCAGCTTTCATGTCTTCTCCAGATACAGAGTTGACTCCTTGCTGAAGAGCTGCTTGCTGGTCAAGGATGTCCCAAATGCGCTCATCTTCTTTTAATTGCTCAAGAACAGCAACAAGCATATCATGCGCTTCTTCTTCACTAATTTCTACGGTTACTTTATCGTATTTCTCTCCTTCAAAAGTAGCACCTTCATTAAGAGAGAACTGTTCTTCGTTTAACTGTTTCCCTAAAGTCAGTACATAATCTCGGACGATTTCTTCTGTTTCCTCAACAGTCAGTTGCGTTTGAGAATATTCCGCTATGTTCGGAAGCTCACTAAGACCTTCACTTGATTCGCCCATACGTTCTACAAATGCACCTAGTTCATCATTACCAAGCGCAAAGTACTGGTCGTATACAAACGGTGCTTGTACAGCCGCAGTTTCTTTGTTTTGGTAAAAGCTACCGTTTGCAATGCTGTTGCCTTGCATGGTTAAATCAGCACTTGCAAACGTTTCTTTTGATTCTGGGTTAATCTTTGAATTATACTCTAATTTCAGCGTGGAAAGAATTCCTTGAATCATCCCCATTTGAGGAAAAGCTTGTTGAATTTGTTGTCCATCTACTTTAAGATCCATCGTTACATTTCCATCTGTCTCATAAGCTTCTTCTAGCTGACGGTCATAAATTTCTTTATTACTTCCTGTGTACTCTTCCATACGCTCCATCTGGTCTTCCATCGTGTTCTTCTGCGCTTTCATGTACATTGTCATCGGATTTGAATCTTGTAACATTCCATACGCCGTAGCACCAAAAGCTCCAATTACGACAATCGTTAAGAGCGTAACAAGCCACTTGTTAACGCCCTTTTTCGCTTGCTGTTGATTGCTCATGTATCTCTCCCTTTCTGTCCTCCTGATAAAATGGTTAATAGTAGTTTCTACGAATATATGAGGAAAAGGTTTCACAGATTCGTAGATAATGTAAAAGCCTTACTCATTATACTATTATGTAAATTACCAGGAAAACACCGTTACAGAAAAAAGAGATAAAATAGGAAAAAAGCCTCTAAAATAGAGACTTTTCTGTTATTGATTATATAATTCTCGAATTTCTTCCATACGTGAACGATTTTTGCCAAGATCTGAATATCCTACTCGTGAAGCCGAGCGAAAATGGACTACTTTCGCTGATTCATCAAGATAAAATTCAACATCATCCGTAAAACGCATAATCTTTGTTTTAAACGTCGCATGAATGTAATCTTCTCTTTCTTCTTCTATCGAAACACGATCATACTCTTCTAGAATGGTTTTTAATTTAGCCTTTGTCTCCTCACGTGTCCCTTTGTAAGGAAGAGGCTCCATTTTTTTCGAAGCATCTTCCGCCTGAGTTGACACACAGTTTGGCGAGGAAGGGCACGCAGCTAATTTTCCATCTTGAACTCCAAGTTTAGAATTAGACAAGATCCAACACTCCTTTTTTACTAGCATACCCAAATTCACAAGCATTGCCTACTTTCTGATGGGCTATCCTTCTAAATCTATACATACTAAAAAAAAGACTTCTTCCAAGGCGTTCCCACTCCCCGCCTTAAAAGAAGTCCTTCTCATCTGTTCTTTTTCGTTCTATGTCCATCTACTTCTACTTATCTTTTCCATTACCATTACCATTACCATTACCATTACCATTATTATTGCTATTGCCTTTGTTTTTACCATTCCCGTTGTTACTGCTATTACCTTTGCCGTTATTACTGTGCTTTTTTTCACTCTTACCTTTAGCTTTATACTTATCTTCTGTTTCCTGGCTATTCAATGAGTGATAGATATTCAAGACCTGTTTCTTAATACCAGGAGGCAGTGTGTTCCAGTCATTATAAGACTGAACTTTTTTCTGTAAACCTGGTGGTAGCTCTTGAATGATTTCTTTTTTTTTCGATACAAGATCTGAAGGAAGACCCACGCTTTTCCCAGGTGGATCTTCCTTTTGCTTCTCTTGTTTCGCCCACCCTTTTTCTTTACCAGCAGGATTCACTGGATCTGTAGAAGGGGTAGATGGTTCAAGTTCTTTCTTCGTTTGAGGTTCAGATTGCTGCTTTGATTGTGGTTCAGGTTGTTGGTTTGGTTGTTCTTGTTCTTTTTCTTCTTGTTTTTCATCATTCGATGACGGTTTCGTTTCATTTTCATGAGTCGACTCTTCTTCAGATGATGAATCAGGCGCTTCTACTTGATTATAATTATAATGGCTTTTAAAGGGCTTGATTTCATTCTCGGACATCTGCAAGGTTGGATCGCTCAACATATTTTGGGAACGGGATAATTGAAGCGATTGAGCAAGCATCTTGTTCATGGATTTTCCATTACTTTCCGCTTGCTCACGGATAGATTTCGGAACGGCGAACGTCGCAATATTCATACCTGTTACCGAATGATTTTGTAAGTAGTGATCAATGGTTTTAAGAACGTCTTTCTCTTGTCTAACCGTTCCTTCATGACTGACGCCAATCATGACACTCTTTTTCTCGTTTATAAGACCAATCTCTTTGCCTGTTTCTATGACGGTATACGTCACCTTTTCAACAGCTTTATTTTCCCAGTCCGTAACCTTCTCAACAATTAAGTTAGCTTTATCATTGAGCGGCATCATCTCGATTACTTTCATCTTGTTGTTAACCTTCATCTCAATGCTTGGATTCATTTCAATGTTGACATAAGCATACGCTCGATTTGAATCGATCCAAGAATACAGGGGAAGAATCGCAATTAAGAGAGCTGCAACCATAGCGATAAAACGAACATTTGGTTTTAATACACTAGGGAATAACTGACCAAGTTCCTTACGCTCTGGTAACGGCTCAAATGAAACTTCATCTCCAGGTTGGGAAGAATGAACGGCTTTAGCTTTGTAAAAGGTACCTTCACTCGTCATTACGATGGTATATCGTCGGTGTTGTTCCATGACAACCCCTTTTTTCACAGGCCCACCCCCTTGATATAATCTTTCAAATATACGTAATCCTCATTCAAAATGATGAAAATAGCTAAAACAAACTTTCGGTTCCGTTCAAGTGTCTTCTTACTAACTTCCACTTCATTAATCAGTTGTTTCATTGGGAGTTTTCGTTTTTCAAGCACGAATTCTCTCATTTCTTCATGGTGATAAACCGTACGTGCCACGTGGATGGCTGATTCTCGCGCATCACGGTGCTTTGGTGCCACCTCTGTAAGCTCTTGAAATGAAAGTTTATACTCTTTCAACTTTTCACTGAAATCCTGTATTTCAATTCGACGGTACCAGCTTTCGGATTCAGATTGGTAACGTTCCTTAGCAGCTTTAACCTCTTGAGGGTTTTCCATTTGCTCATCATCTTCATACTCTTGATCTAAAGAAGCTACTACAGGATTATTGCGATCATAACGAATATAGTCGATGACTTTACGCTTAACTACAAGTTTAGCAAAGGAAAGGAATGAACTTCCTTTATCAGCTGAATAGGAATGCATAGCTTCATTAAAGGCCATTAAACCAATACTGAACTCATCATCTTTTGTAGGATCTATATATCTTTTACATACTTCTGATACACTTTTGGCGATAAAAGGTTGATATTTTTTAATAAGATGGTTTTGTAGCTCTTCATCACCTTCTTGAACAAGTGCTACTTGTTCTTCTAGTGACCCATCCTTTTCCTTTTTCCACAGACGTCTGATCAACCCTCGTCACCTCCAGCTATTATAAATTTCGCTTTGGCTGATCTTTTTTTGGGTGTTTTTGAGATCTTTTTTGCAGTTTTGTTACAAAAACATTTCACTTGTTGTCATAATAAAACCATGAATTTCCTATCATGGCGCAGGTTTAGCCTTAATCAATATGGGTATCATACAACATATTTCTACCTATATCTACAGTAGATTCTAACCATATTCTTACACCCCTACAGCGAGAGGCTACCTAAACGATTAGGATAAAAGTAGACTATTTTCCTTATTTACATAAAACAAGCAATGAAATGATGGGGGAGGGGGAGACTCCCGCAGGAAAGCGAGTTGTCCCTGAGCAAGCCCATGCACTCATAAACGTAACGGCCCCTTTCAGCTTAAATTTTTCATCTTCGAGCCTTCCGCATAAAGGGCTTATGTAGACAAATAATAAGAACCCTCTAAGTCTTATAAAGACTTAGAGGGTTCTTACTTATTGCCAGTATTTCGGTTTTTGGAACGCTTGATAGATCTTCTCTTCATCATCACGTGTTACAGGTTGTTCTGGGTCGTATTCTGGTGCATCTTGAATTCGCTTATAATCCAAATCAACAGGGATGCTTTTCTTTCCCCAGTCTATAGTTTCCATCCAATCTGGTGAAAGCAGAATTCGTTTCCCGCCTAGCTTCTCAACGGTTTTGACTACAACATAGCGAATTCCCCACGACTGGTTTTCAATGATGAAGTCTTCGATAAAGCCAGCTCTTCCATCAACAGCTTCTATCTGATATCCTGCTTCATCACCCTTTATTTCATTCATACTTCTGAGGTGATGATTGGGTTCTTCATTAAATTCATTTTCAGTTACAGTCGGTGTTTCTTGGGACATGTCAGACCCAACTATTTCAGGGGCTCCTGTTGTTCCCCACAAGGAGTCACCTTTCCAGTACGGAAACCAACCGTAATAATTCGCCATTTCTTGTTCTTTTTGCAGGGATACTGGAGCTTCTTCTTCTATTGTTGGAGAGTTACGTATTGATTCTTTATCGTTATCCATATGAACAAGCTGATCACTTACGTTGATTTCCTTAATGCTTGTAGGAGATAAGACAACTTTTCTCCCTGGAAGCCATTTGCGTGTATCGACGACCACATAGCGAAGTGCCCATTTCTTATCGTCGAAGTACAGATCCTTGATTTTACCAAGTTCTCCGTCTTTTGCATCTAAATGAAATTTCTCTAGTAAATTTCCTTTTAATAACAACGTTCGTCACCTCTCTAGTAGTATCGACTTTCTACTATTTATGTACCACTAGAGAACAAAACTCAAACGATTCAGTCTTCTTTGGAAGGAAGAGAAATTGGTTCATCTATATTCTGTATCTTTTCGTGGAAATACGTAATCGGCACAGCCAAGCCAACTTTCCCATGCGATTCATCCTTAATGGTTGCAAAGACTACAGCAATGACACGTCCATCCTCTGTTATAACAGGACTACCACTGTTGCCGTGATAGATAGGGGCATCAAGCATGAGAACTTGTCTTTCCCAATCACTCAAGTCTCGATAGCCAATAACCTCACCTTCATTCGCAATACCATTAAAACGAAGTGGATTTCCGATAAAGAACACATGCTCACGTTCTTCAAATGTGGTTTCTGCAGCAAGAGGAAGATAAGGCAATGACTCCCCTTCATTCGGCTCTACTTTTAATAAGGCAAGGTCTACATCCTCAAAGGTCTGAATGACTTCTCCGCCATACAGGCCCTCACCTTCAAATGCTACTGTAATAGGCATTTCATTATCGATTACATGTTCATTCGTAATGACATATCCATCCTTCGAGATTGAAAAACCTGTCCCCTTTGACTGACCTGACTCAATAACAACAACGGATTCCTGATAACGATCAATATCAGGATTTCTCATAAGTTCAGCGGACTTCACTAGGAAATCAACAGCAGGAAGAGAGAATGTTTTCGGTAAAATACCAACAATATTAATTGTCATCATAGCTGCAATCAGCCAGAACGCCCACTTAGGAAATGGTCGTTTTGGTTTTTCTTCTTCACCTTCTTCACGCTTCTCCCGTCGCTTCGCTCGTTCTTCATCTAATATCGCTTTCATTTCTTCATCATCAATATCTTCATATAAATCAGCATCAATTATATCAGCCGCGTCATCTCTATTTTTGTAATCCTCGTTCATGCTCGCCCCCCTTTAACGTACTAAAGGGTGCCAGACACCATGCGTTACTCTACTGTGTTAAAGTGTGTGTCTGTTCCCTCAAAAAAAGAAGTAGACGCTTCGGCGCCTACTTCTTATTATGCTACGAAATGATCGCTTGTTCCAGTCTGCCTTGTTGCATTTGATACATTTGTTGATAAATTCCGTTTTGTTGAAGTAAAGTTTCGTGATTCCCTTGCTCCACAATCCGGCCGTGATCAAGCACAAGAATCTGGTCTGCTTGTTGAATCGTAGACAACCGGTGAGCGATTACAAGTGTTGTTCGTCCTTTCTTTAACACTTGCAAGGCATTTTGGATCATGCTTTCCGTTTCCGTATCAATATTTGCCGTAGCTTCATCCAAAATGAGAATTGCTGGATCATAAGCTAAAGCTCTTGCAAAGGAAATAAGCTGACGCTCCCCGGCAGAGAGTGTGCTCCCCTTCTCTTTCACAGGCTCATCGTATTGGTGAGGTAACTTTTCGATAAACGTGTCAGCCCCTACCGCCTTTAGAGCTTCAATCGCTTTTTCCCTTGATATAGAGGGATCACCCATTGTCACATTCGACAAAAGGGTTCCTGTAAACAGAAATGGATCTTGTAACACAATGCCCATATGACTGCGTACTTGCTGCCTAGATAACTGTCTTGTTTCCATTCCATCAATCGTGATTGAACCTTTCTGCGGATCATAAAAACGGAATAAAAGATTCATAATAGAACTCTTTCCAGATCCCGTATGACCGACAAACGCCACCGTTTCTCCTGAATTTGCACGAAAGGTAATATTCTTCAAGACATAATCATCCGCTTCATAAGCAAAGCTTACGTCCTTAAAAGCAATATTTCCTTTATAACGTTCAATAGGATTAGATTGAACCACTTCTCCATCGTGGTCCATTAATTCAAACACTCTTGTCGCAGCCACTCGTGCTTGTTCTAACTGCGCCAGTTGATTGACCACGTCAATGACAGGCTGAAATAAACGGTTGAGATAATCTACAAACGCATATAACACACCTGCTGTTACAATTGAACCAACCCCAAGCGAAGCTCCACCAAAATACCAGATAAACGCTACAAAAGCGAGGTTTCGCAGTACATTAACTAGGTTAAAAGACGTTAACGAATTTAACTTTAACAACTTCTTTTGATACGTGTAGTGTTTCTCATTCATTAGCTCAAACTCTTCTGTCACTTGTTTCTGACGACGGAATGCTTGAATGATCGGCATTCCTTGAATAGCTTCATTAATATTCCCGTTCAGATCACTGATTGTTGAACGAATAACTTGATTGTACTTTCCCGCATACGTCTTATACAGCTTCATCCAAATAAACATAATCGGGATCAACAGTAAACAAAAAGAAGCGAGTTTCGGATCTAATAGAAATAGTGCAATGTAAATTCCCGTCATATAAATAGCGCTAGTTACAAACGTAGCCAGAACCTTTACATAAAGTTCTCGAATAGCCTCTGTATCATTCGTCACACGAGCCACGATTTTCCCTGCAGGCCGATTTATAAAGTAATCAATCGGAACGCGCTGGATATGCGCAAAGATATCATTTCGCATCCGCTTAATAATTTGATTGGAAGAGATTTGAAGCAAGTACGTCTGCCCGTATTGAAATACAGCTGCAATCATCAATAGTCCAACATACAACACAAGAAGCCAGGTAATCGCTTGTGTCTCAGGCTTGAAGAAACCGTACAATTCTCCACGACTCATTTTAGTAGCCTCAGCCGTTACGGTATCATCACTTGTCGAAACCGTGATGGTACCTTGTTCAACAGACTTTTTCCCCGAAGTTGGAACGTCAGATGGTATGAAATAATATGACTTTCCTACTTGAAGGATCGTAGCCACCTCTCCTGTCTCATCGCCTGATTTCAGACGATCTTCCCTCTTATAGAGTTCACCCTGATAGGGAACAACGTGGCGGTCGTTATTCTCTTCAACTTGAACCCAGTTTGCCTCGATTCCTAATATGTGTTCATCTATTAAGCGCTTGGCAATAAATGGACCCGTCAATTCAAGCGCAACCGCTATGGCCAGGCACAAAAGGCCAATTAAAATCGTCTTTTTACTCGTTAGCGCGTATTGAAACAACCGCTTCTCTGTCGAAGGCTTCACTGATCATCCACCTCCTCTTGATTCATTTGCTGTTTCGTAAACTGATCTTTATACCAGCCACCTAGCTTCATGAGCTCTTCATGAGTACCACGCTCTGAAATACACCCATCTTCAAGAACAATAATTTCATCAGCATGTTGTACGCCCGACAAACGATGAGCAGCTATAAATGTTGTCTTATCCTTCCGCTCTTCTTTTAGATGTTGAATAATGTTCGCTTCTGTTTTACCATCCACAGCCGACATTGAGTCATCTAAAAGGAGGATTTCAGGATCCATAATAAGGGCTCTCGCCAAGGATACACGTTGCTTTTGCCCTCCGGATAAGGTAACCCCACTCTCACCGACCTTTGTATCAAGTCCATTTGGAAGGTTATCGATATCTTTTTTCAAATAAGCCAGTTCCAGAATTCGTTCAATTTCCTCATCCGTTGCGTTATCTTGACCGAACTGAATATTCTCACGTACCGTCTTAGAGAATAGGATCTGATCCTGAGGAACATACCCAATCCAACCTCTTGAAGCTTCAAGGGATATTTCTTCAAGTGGTGTGCCAGCTACAGTTAAACGTCCTTTCATTCCAGAATAATCACGCAACAACTGACGGAAAAGTGTCGTTTTCCCAGAACCTGTTTTCCCAACAACTCCAATGGTAGAACCACGCTTCACCGTTAAATTTATATCTTGTAATTGATCCCGATCAGTATCCGGATACCGAAACGTAACATGATCGAAATGGACAATACTTGGCATTGGGACATGCTTAGGATGTTCCGGGTCTTTGACATCAGCTTCATAGCCAAGAGTATCGTTTACTCTGTCCAGGGAGGCATTCCCCCGTTGCATGACATTAATCAGTTCTCCAACAGCAAACATTGGCCAAATCAACATTCCAAGGTAAACGTTAAACGAAACAAGCTGGCCAAGCGTAATCACATTGCCAAATACAAGGTTAGCACCATATCCGAGTCCAATTGTATAAGAAAGGCCTACAAGAATTTTGATCGTAGGTTCAAACATTGCATCAATCTTAGCAACTTCCACGTTCTTCTCATACACATCGTGCGTCATATTACGAAACCGTTCTTCATCCTCTCTTTCCTGAACGAATGCACGGATTACCCGCACACCTCTTACGGACTCTAATACGTTGTCATTCATATCACCAAACGCATCTTGTGCTTTTGTGAATCGGTCGTGAATGGTCTTGCCATATCGATTCATCATTAATGCCATAATGGGTAACGGTATGAGAGCTGCGAGTGTAAGCTTCCAACTAATCGTAAAGACCATAACGCCCACGATCATAATCATGAAAAAAGTTGAATCTACAAGTGTTAATATCCCAAATCCAGCTGTCATTGAGATCGCTTTCAAATCATTTGTAGACCTCGCCATTAAGTCTCCCGTTCGATATTTGCCGAAAAAAGTTGGCGTCATAGCCAGGAAGTGTTGCATTAAATTAGAACGTTTCTTCCGCTCTAGAATCATCGCTCCACCAAATAATAAAAAACCCCAATAATACGAAACAACATAACTCACCACGAGAATCATTAAATACCAAACAATCAACTCTGTTAACTTCTCTCTTGTTAACGTTTCAAACTGAATGCCATCAATAGCTGCTCCGATTAATTTCGGGGGTAGAATATCAATAGCACTCACAAAGACTAATAAAATAATAGCAATTGAATACCTGATCCAATACTCTTTAAAAAACCAATTTAATTTCCCTAAAACCGAAAACATATTGTCACCAACTTTCAATTATTCGTTTGTTAGCCGCCTTCCATCTCCTGCTTTGATCCATACACACGAATGCTTCTTTCCATAATGAACGCCTCCTAAAATTTTTTATAGATGAAGCAGACAAGCTGCTTAACCTCATTAAACACAAAAAAGCACATACGTTAGTCTCTTAACGTATGTGCTAAAGGCACAAAAAAAGAGGCTACGATCTTGTCGTAACCTCTAAAATGTCTCAAAATGAACAGAAAAGATACCTTAAGACCGGAATCTTTTACGAGAAGGATGAGGTCACGTAATTATTCATATTCATGGCAATCATAATTACAATTTTACGGTTGTTCATTTTGATGTGACCTCCCTTTCATAAATAGTGTTTAAAGTATATAATTTTCAAAATCTTAAGTCAATAACTTTCCACGATTTTCTTTTTTACTATATGAGTTTCTCACAAGTTTATGACAGCTCAAATTAAAATTACTGTAAAGGAACGCCCTCGCCAAGGAAGATGACCCCTACTAAAGAGGCGACAATAATGAGTACGAATACAATAGACAAAGACCTGGACACGTTAGCTCTCTGAACTTCTTTCCAACGCACAGGGCGAATACCTGCTAAAGAGAAAACGATAACTGCTGATAGTAATATACACATAATATTGACCGTTACAAGCAGAAAGGAACCATACGCCTCTCCCCATAACCCTTTGCCGATTGACATTCCCAGTGCAACATTAGGTGGTAATAGAGCAACTGCGACCATCACCCCAACTAAGTTTCCCGCTTTTCGGTTCAACGTAGCAATGGCACCTGCTCCTCCAGCTGCGAGGGCTAAGAAGAAATCAGATCCTGTAACTCCCGTCCTAGAAGTATATTGGGAAGACTCGCCGCTCATATGAAAGATAAAGTTGAAAAGAATAGCCATCACGACCACAATAGCTACCCCCACAAAAGAAGTTAAAGCCGCCTTCCCAAGCAATTTGTAATCTCCTAGAATGGCAGCGAAAGCAGTTGCAATAACCGGTCCGATCAGAGGTGCTATTACCATCGACCCAATCACGACTGCATCACTGTCTTTAATAAACCCCATAGACCCCACTATGGCAGAGAAAAAAATCATAAGAGAATAATTTAAGGTCGTGACACTATTACGTTCTACAAATGATATAAGTTCTTGTCGGCTTGCTCGAAGAAGAATTTGCTTCTCTTCCTCATCCGCATCTTCTTTTGTTGTCTCTTCTTCACTTTCACTATTTAACGTCTGGCGTGATAAATACGTTCGAACCGGAATCAGCATCGTTTCAAATCCGTCTACAACATTTGAAACACTCTCTAAATAATTTAAAATCTCTTCCACTTCATCTGAGTCTACTAAGATGCGAATAAGCATTCTCTCTTCTGACTCACTCGACACCCAATAAGAAGTGTGAGGCTGTTCTTGTAATTTCTCATTGACCTTTTCGAAATGTTTATCAGGGATATACGCTTCAATTAATTGCAGGCTCATCGCGACCTCGCCCTTTTCATCTAGATTCGCTTTCGTTCAGTTAGTATCGGAGAAAACGAATATTCCTATGTATTTTTAGGACAAAATCCTACTACGAACCTCTTCGGAATCACATAAAGAATCTTTTTTCTTTGCACCTTATAAATTATGGAATTCTCCTTATACTAACAAAAAATGCTGGATAAAAAGGAGGATCGAAATGCGCCGTTCTGTTCAGAAAAAGAAAAAAGCAAGTGATACATTTCCTTGTACGATTGAAGAGTTAAAGAAAAAGCTATCCTCCATGTTGCAGGATAGTCCAGACTTGAATTTTTCCACTTATACGTTAGGCCAAAAACGAGTTATAGTCTTCTACTTTACGTACCAGATTAACAAAGAACATCTACACAGAAGCATATTAGATACACTTTTGGCCTCTCAAGATAAAACATGGGATGCTAAGATGATTCAAAACGAAGTTCCTCTAGCTTCTAGCACTTTACACGACACGCTTATATCAGTAGCAAAAGAACTCATACAAGGCGGTGTTGGAATTTATGTAGACGAAGACGACCAACCGCTTACGTATTATATCCCAGAACAAGCAAGACGTGCAGTATCACGTGCAGAAAATGAATCACTTGTACTCGGTCCTCAAATTGCTTTTACTGAGTCTATGGTGACGAACTTAAATATTATTAGATGGCGGTTAGATACTCCGGAATTCAAAACAGAGAAGTTAATCATAGGAACCGAAATACCTACCGAAGTTCGTATCGTTTACTTAAAGAACATAGCCAATGACGATTTAATCAATACAGTTCGCCAGCGTCTAGAAGATTTAGATGTGAACGACGTAATGGATAGCAATGTGCTAGCGCAATATATTGAAGATCGGTCCACGAGCATTTTTCCGCAGCTCTTAACGACAGAACTTCCGGACAGATTCTGTAATTCCATTATTAACGGTAAAGTTGGAATTATGGTAGATAAAAGCCCAACGGTTCTCATTACGCCTGCAACTTTATTTAGTTTTTTAGAATCTACTGAAGATATTTATTTCAGATGGAATATAGGGACATTTCTTCGTATAATGCGTTTAGCCGCAATGTTTCTGTCAATTTTACTAACCCCTGCATATGTAGCAGCTCTATCGTTTCACGTGGAAGTCATTCCTTCCTCCCTTCTTGTCTCATTGGGACAATCGAGGGCTAACGTTCCTTTCCCGCCTGTCTTTGAAGCATTGCTTCTAGAATTATTAATTGAGCTACTTCGTGAGGCAGGGGCACGGTTACCGACAAAAGTTGGTCAGACAATGGGTATTGTGGGAGGTATTGTATTAGGTCAGGCTGCCGTTAAAGCAGGGTTTACGAGTAATATCTTAATCATCATAGTAGCATTAAGCGCATTAGCTTCCTTTACAGCGCCAAGTTATATGATGGGGGGAGCGATACGAGTCATTCGATTTCCGATGATTATATTATCTGGATTGTGGGGTCTCTTAGGGATCTTTCTTGGATTATCGTTTCTCGTTATTCATTTACTTAAAGTATCGTCAATCGGTACACCATACTTATCTCCTTTGTATCCGTTCCATTTCGCAGACCTCGATAATTCGATCGTCCGTCTTCCATGGTCACGAGCGAACAAACGACCAACAGTAAATGAAACAAAAAAGCCTGTGAAATTCTCTCAGAAAGAAGCCAAGAAGAAAAGAGATATTGATGAGTAGGGATGCATTATGAAAATACAACTTCAAGTACCAGTAGGTATACAAATCCAAGCTTTCTACCTCTTCTTCCTGATTCACACTATTCAAGTTGGCTCAGGCATTATGGGGGTATCAACGCATATATACGGTCAAGCAAAACAAGATGCTTGGATCTCAGTTATAGTAGCAGGTGTTGGGATGAGCATAAGCGTATTTTGTATGAGCAAGATCTTACAGCAATATGAAAGCGCCGATCTACCCGGGATTCAAGTAGATGTCTTTGGAAAGATTGTAGGGAAAATATTAGGGACTTTTGTTGCACTGTATTTCTTCTGCTTCCTAATTACGCTTCTGCTTAACTATATTGAAGTCGTTCAGGTTTTTTTATTTCCAACCATTCCAACATGGCTTGTATGTTTGTTCTTATTATCACTCGTTGTATATGCCGTACTCGGTGGAGTACGTGTAATTGTTGGGGTTTCATTTCTGTTTTTTGTTGGAACGGCTTGGCTGATAATTGTTTTATATGAGCCACTTACCCTCATGGAATGGAATCACTTCCTCCCAACCTTAGGGAATTCCTATACTGATATCTTAAAAGGGGCATATAAGACGACATACTCCTTGATTGGATTTGAAGCATTATTGTTTATCTATCCATACGTACAAAATAAACAAAAAGCTCATTTAGCTGCTCAACAAGCTGTATGGGGAACAACAATCCTAACCTTATTTGTCGTTGTGATAACGGTTGGTTATTTTAGTGGTCCTCAATTAGAACGCTTGATTTGGCCCACTCTTTCCATGTTTAAGATCATTCAGTTCTCTTTTGTAGAACGATTTGACATTATTGCTGTAGGGCTATGGATGATGATTATATTACCGAACATGGTCACTGCCATGTGGCTATGTACACATACGTTTAAGAGGGTATATGGTTTAAGGCAAAAACAAGTTTTGTACGTAGCTGCAGGTTTACTCTTCTTTGGAACAGTTCTATTTCAGGATCGCCTGCAGATTAATTATTTCACTGATATATTAGCAACAACGGGTTTTTATTTTGCGTTTGTATACCCAGTTGTCCTGTTACCTATTGTTCTGATTAAGAACTACATCCGCAGAAAGCGAGGAACTTCACAATGAAAAAGCTTATTTGTATCCTTTGTGTCCTCGTCCTTCTTACGGGGTGCGTAGAAAGAAAGTATATTGAACGACTGGGTATCATAACGGTAATTGGATATGATTTATTAGAGGAAGGATTCTTGGAGGGAACGCTGATCTTCTTTCAATTTGATCCAAACGCTAATAGTGTCTCACAAATTATTACAAGTCGTGCAAACTCTGCAAAAGGAATTCGCCAGGATGCAAATCTAAAGTCAAGTAAGCAACTCGTATCAGGTCAGCTACGCCTTGCTGTATTCGGATCCAAGCTAGCTGAAAAAGGAATTATGAGAGTAACCGATACCCTTGCACGTGATGCGGCTGTTTCTGACTTGTTATACATGACCATTGCAGAGGAAGATGCTAAAGCAATCCTTTCGTCCAATAAAATGGAGGATGCAGCTGATATTGGGAACTACTTAAACAGCATGATTCGCAAAAACATCCGAAACGAAGTACTTCCTTACAGTACGCTTCACCAATTTCAACACGATTACTATGACTTGGGACGAGACCCTATCCTGCCTATGCTCAACCTAGAGGATGGTAAGCCAGTATTACGTCACTTGGCTCTAATGCAAGATGATCGTCTTGTTGGAAAGCTTCCGGTTAAAAAAGGGTTCTACTTAAAACTTATTGAATCACGTTTTGAGGCAGGACATTTAGAAGTTGGTTTACCTCGTGAGAAATTCAAACAGTACTTCAAATCCAATCGAAATCACGAAGAAATTGACCAGATGTTTGTAACATTTGATGAAATTAATAGTAAAAGTAAAATAAAGCTTACCTCACCTGATTCTTTACATTTTAATCTTGATATTACGCTTGAAGGACGAATTCTAGAAATTTCAGACGACTTAAAAATTCAAGATCCTAAGCTGGTTAAACTGCTAGAGAAGGAATTCGCTTCTTTAATCGAGGATGAAATCGAAAGTGTATTAGAAGTGTTTAAAGAAAATCAGGTAGATCCTATTGGCCTTGGCCAAATCTACAATACGCACAGGCCTTTAAAGGAAAAAGGAGAATGGCGAAAGATGTTACCAGACATAACCTTTGATGCAAATGTAAAGACCAGAATCGTACGCCACGGGATTATCAAATAATTGAGAAAGCCACTTTCGTATACAAAAGTGGCTCTAATTATATTAGGTGTTATAATCGAATTCATCCGGATGAGGTCCGTTACGCTCTCCCGTATTCAGTTCATCAATTTGTTTCATTTCTTCAGATGTTAACTCAAAATCAAAGATATCTGCATTTTCTTTTTGACGATGAGATTTCGTGGACTTCGGTATCGTGATAATTCCATGTTGCACGTCCCAACGCAAGATAATCTGAGCTGGTGTCTTACCATACTTTTCAGCTAAATTCTGTAATACTTCATCATCAAAATACTTACCACGAGCAAGAGGAGACCAAGCTTCCACCTTAATATCACGCTGCGTGCAGAAATCTCTAAGTGCAGGCTCAGCTAAACGCGGATGAAGTTCTACCTGATCAACGACTGGTTTAATTACAGCATCTTCAAGCAGGTCTTCCAAATGATGCTCCAGAAAGTTACTCACGCCTATCGCTTTTACCTTGCCATCCTTATATAGCTTCTCTAATGCTTTCCACGTATCTTTGTATTTCCCTGGTACGGGCCAATGGATTAAATAAAGATCTAGATATTCAAGACCAAGCTTCTCCATACTTCGGTCAAAAGCTGCTAATGTCTCTTCATACCCTTGCTCATCATTCCAAACTTTCGTAGTAACAAACAACTCTTCACGGGGAACAGATGTCTCCTTAATTGCTTGACCTACCCCTTCTTCATTCTTATAGAAAGAAGCTGTATCGATACTACGATAACCAATATCGATTGCTGAAAGAACCGCCTCTTTCACATCGCTTCCTTCTTCCATCTTATACACACCAAGACCCACTCTTGGCATCTTTACGCCATTGTTTAACGTTGTTGTAGATTGTAAATTCATAGGATTAAGTCCCCTTTCTATCATGCTTGTTACCCGTTGATCATACCCCTCACACGTAATAAATACAATTCATCCACATCTGATTCAACACACTAATGGAATAAAACGTGCCAGACACCCTTTAGCTAACTAAAGGGTGTCTGGCACTTGGTAGTAATCTGGGCGAACTCGGTGAAGCAGAAAATTCTTTGGATCCTTACTCCATAATTGTAGTCTGTGAAGCGGTCTTGTCATCGCAACGTACAATAACTTTCGATCTAATTCAGTTGACTCATAACCTTCTTGCAAATTCACTAAGAAGACGCAATCAAACTCTAGTCCTTTCGCTAAATATACAGGGAGAATAATGACGCGATCTTTCTCCATCTCTTCTTGTCCCTGAACGAGCTGAATCTCTTCTTCAGGAAAATAAAGAGACATGTGTTCATAAATGGCTTTGCACTCTTTAATGGTCTTCCCAATGATCGTAAAGCTTTTAAACCCTTTCTCACTAAGCTTCATAAACTCTTCGTATAACGCCTTTTCCCAATCTTCTTTCAAAGTCGAATAGAAGATTGGTTTCTCCCCATGCCTCACCACAGGCTCAGCCTGTGGCAGTGGTTCGTCCATCAAATTCAAAATATCATTAGCGGTTTGCATAATCTCAATTGTGGTTCGGTACGTCTTCTGTAACGTTAAGTAATTAGGCTCCCTAAACACATGTTCTAAAATAGGTTGCCACTTTTTTAACCCACGATATTGATAAATACCTTGAGCTAGATCCCCAACAATCGTAAATAAATCTGTATTCAATGCTCTCTTCAAGCTAACAAACTCCATATACGAATAATCTTGTGCTTCATCCATTACGACTTTTTTTGCTCTATAATCAGGATCAAGCCCATATAAGTTTGCATGCAGATACAGCAACATTGCTAAATCCTCAGCGTCTATCTTATTTTTATTGAGCTGTTGAAGCGTGTGCGACCTCATAAACTGGCGGTCTGCTTTCGACAGGTGCTTCTCAAGTAATGTGTCAAAGAGCTCTTCTTCATAAAAGCGTGTAAAGTATTCACTCAAAGAAGCATTAGGGTACTGTTTCATATAATCACGAACAGCCTTTTTAGATTCCGTTTCAATTTGTTTTAGTTTCGCATCTTTCTGATCCAAAAGAAAGCTTACGCGTCGCTTTCGTTTGTCAGCATCTTTTATGCCATACAGGGCGCGATCAAGCTCATCATCATATTTCTTCGTCATTTTCTCGAGCATGACTTTCTTTTTTCGTCTTACATCACTTATAAGGATCTGACGAATCTTTTCTTTTCGCTTATAAAATGGTAAGTAGGAATAGTCTTCTAAAAAGAGCTTCTTCATCTTCTTCCCATTTACTACGCGGAATCCAGCAATTTTCAGATCATCTTCCACTAAAAATTCTTTCTTCACATGTTGCAGAAAATGATCGAGTACATTCTGTAACGGCATAGACCCTTTCCATTCTGCCATCTTCAATATGGCCTCTTCCTCACCGGAATGTTCTAATACATTCATTAGCGTCTCATGTTGTGTTTGTACAGAGAACGTATGTCCCGTAATAAGCTGGACATAGTCTACAAACGTTGTCGACCTTGCTTTTTCTACTCCTAATTCAGGAAGAACCTCTTTCATATAATCAATGAATAAACGGTTTGGAGCTAGTATTAGCATTTCCTCAGGTCGAAAAATATCTTGTAGTGTATATAAGAAATAGGAAACTCGGTGCAGAGCAATCGTTGTCTTCCCACTCCCAGCAGCCCCCTGCACAACAATTGGCTTGCGGAGGTCAGCACGGATGACACGATTTTGTTCTTCTTGAATGGTCGAAACGATTTCAGTTAAACGATGGTCGGCGTTCTGGGATAAAGAGTCCTGAAGTAAGTCATCTTTTGTAGTGATATCAATATCCCTAAAGTCAAGGAGTTCTCCTTCTTCAATGGAATACTGACGCTTTAAGGAAACATTCCCCTCATACCATTCACCATGCGCCTCATAGCTCACATCCCCCACACGACCCTCGTAGTAGACGTTTGCAAGCGGCGAGCGCCAATCAAGAATAATCGGTTGTTGGGTTTCACGGTCGAACAAGGACACTTTCCCAATATAAAATATTTCACGTTCTGGTTTCTCTTTTCGATGATAGTCAATGCGGGCGAAATACGGTTTCTTTCGGAGTTTCTTGAGGTTTTCTAGCTGATCTTTGGACATCTTCATGAAGTTCGCATGGGTAAGCATGTCCTGGTACTTTAAACTACTGTCCTTAAAATCAAGAGAGGCTACTGTACTCTCCTGACGTTTCTTCAACGTTTCCTGATCCGATTGCTGGGCAGCTATAACGGAATCCATATACACTTTAGTAAACGTTAAACGATCTAGTTCTTCTTGATAATCAGGATGTTCTTTCATCTGCCATTCTCCTTTCACAAGTGTGATGTGAATGACGAGTCGGACGTGGTAGAGCACATACAATTCCGAAGCAACGTACCTACTCTAGCACATCCATATTCCAAAATAAAGAAATACTCACTTCGTTTCATAGACAACATAGGAAATGATACGAATGATCATTGGGTATAATGCTAATACTCCAATAAAGTTACCTAGGTTGCCTAGCCAATCCGTTACTCCCAACATAATCGCAAGAATAAGTAGTGCAATTGAGGTAATTGTCCACCCTACTTGGTTTATAGGTTTCCACATTTCATCAATTGATATGGTTTCTTCCTCTTTTAGTTCAAAACACTCTTTATGAAAAGGATAAATCTTCAAACGGCGAATCGCTGTCCGCAGTTGTTTCTTCTCGATCTTCTTCCCACAATAACGACACACTAGATCTTTCATACCCTTCCCCTTCCTCATAATCCTGATTCTATTATAAAGAATACAACCCTTTATAGATAGATGTTTCTCTTCCACATAAGCGCCCTTATATGGAAGATTCGAAGTGGAGAGGATGTTTCCGTTTGCTTTAATTGAGTGTAAGGTGGGCCTGGAAACCACTCGCTTTCCTGTGGGGAGCTGGTGAGACCCCGGTACACTTGAATAAGGATATTATAAGAAGTAACAACGAAAACAAACCGCCCAAGAATTTTCTTGGGCGGGTAAGGGGCTCTTATTCAACAATTATTTCGATTTTGCGTGTGATTTAATAATATCTATCACTTGTTCTTTCGCGCGCCTGCTTTGATACTGACTCATTGCTTCTAACATCTTTTCTTTCTCTTCACTTAACTGGCGGACTTCTTCTAAGAAGCGTTTCTCATCCAACTCTTCTTCCTCAACGGACCGGGCATAGCCTTGCTTTTGGAAGGATTGTGCGTTTAGAATTTGGTCCCCTCTACTAGCGTGTCGAGAGAGTGGAATTAGAAGCATAGGCTTTTTAAGGGCAAGGAATTCAAAGATCGCATTTGAGCCAGCTCTCGAGACTACAAAATCAGTCATGGCAAATAGGTCATTTAATTCCTGATTAACGTATTCAAATTGTACATAACCAGGTCGATGAATACTGTCATCTTGATTCCCTTTTCCGCAGAGATGGACGAGTTGGAATTCTTTTAATAGTTCATCTAAATTATCCCGAATGGCATCGTTAATTTTCTTCGATCCCATACTTCCGCCCATCACGAGTAAAACAGGCTTGTTTCGGGTAAAGTCGCATAAGGCACGCCCTCTTGCAGCGTCCCCTTCGAACAGCTCTTCTCTGACAACAGCTCCAACCCACTCTGCTTTCTTATCAGATATATGGTTCATCGTTTCTGGGAATGTTGCTAGTACTTTCTTAGCAAAAGGCATGGCTAATTTGTTCGCAAGTCCCGGTGTATAATCCGATTCATGAATAACAGACGGTACCCCAGCCATCCGTGCAGCTAGTAGTACAGGCACGGATACAAATCCACCTTTAGAGAAAATGACTTGGGGCTTTCGCTTCCGCATAATTGAATAGGCTTGCCCAGTACCCTTTAACACTTTGAAAGGATCCTTAAAGTTTTCCTTAGAGAAATAGCGGCGTAGTTTACCGGTTGATATCGGGTAGTAGGTAACTCCCCCAAGAGACTCGATCAATTGACGCTCGATTCCTTCATGAGAACCAATATAATCAACTTCCCATCCTTCCTTTTGAAATTCAGGTATAAGGGCAAGGTTGACGATCACATGTCCTGCCGTTCCCCCACCGGTAAAGAGAATTCTCTTTGTATTCATAGCTTTGACGTCCTTTCTATATAGAAACATTTTCAAAATTTCACAGTATCAGTAGAATGTATGCTATAATCCCCCTTATCGTAAAAGAAATTTCGGATAAAAGGAAGAGTTTCATGTACAAAACAAATACATGGCAACAAAAAATTAAATTATTTCTTATCATTTTAGGCCCGATTCTTGTCACCCAGCTTGGTATGTATGCAATGAACTTCTTTGACACCGTTATGTCTGGTAATGCGGGTGCTGAGGATCTAGCAGGTGTTGCAATAGGATCAAGCCTATGGGTCCCCGTTTTCACAGGAATAAACGGGATTATGTTAGCCCTTTCTCCTATCGTAGCACAACTGACCGGAGCCGATCAGAAACAGGATGTGCCTAGCGCCGTTCGACAGGGCGTCTACCTTTCCACATTGCTTGCCCTATTCGTTCTGGTCATTGGATTCTTTGTTCTCGATCCTATCCTAAACTTAATGAAGCTAGAGTCAGATGTTCGTTTGATTGCAAAAGACTATTTAATCGCTTTAAGTACTGGCATAATCCCGTTATTTATTTATAATGGCCTTCGATCATTTATAGATGCACTTGGGGCGACAAGGGTTACGATGGTCATTACCCTTTTATCCCTTCCATTCAACATCGTTTTTAATTTCGTCTTCATTTTCGGTAAGTTCGGATTCCCTGCTTACGGAGGTGTTGGTACTGGAATCGCAACGTCTTTGACATACTGGGTAACGTTGTTATTTACAGTCATTATTATTATACGAGTTCGTCCATTTTCTACTTATGCCATCTTCAAAGTATTCGAGAAACCTTCTATCCAAGCATGGTGGAACCAATTAAAAATTGGGGTACCGATTGGATTTGCAATATTTTTTGAAGTTAGTATTTTTTCGGCTGTTACGATCCTCATGAGCACCTATAGTACTAATACTATTGCCGCTCACCAAGCAGCGATTAACTTTGCATCGTTCCTATACATGATCCCTCTTAGCATCGCAATGGCTTTAACAATTGCTGTTGGATTTGAAGCAGGCGGGAATCGTCGTGACCACGCAAAGCAATACAGCTATCTCGGTATAAGCATAGCCGTTATACTCTCAATACTGTGCGGAATAGCGATTTACGTATTCGATGGACCTGTCGCAAGACTTTACAATGATCAAACAGAAGTAATTGAAATGACAAAACACTTCTTATTCTACGCCATATTCTTCCAGCTCTCTGACGCATTTGGCGCTCCTATTCAAGGTGCACTAAGAGGATATAAAGACGTAAATATCACTCTACTTATGGCGTTTGTATCTTATTGGGTAATCGGGTTACCAAGCGGATATTTAATGGCGACTCACACATTCTTTGGGCCAGCGGGGTACTGGATGGGGCTAATCACGGGGCTTGCTGCAGGAGCCATCACACTGTTTATTCGTCTCTTATATGTTCAAAAAGGGGCTCCTTCAACAACAAACGCAACGAAAAGCCAATGACACTTATGGGTCATTGGCTTTTATATCATGAATAGCTGGATTAATCCAGATCCTCGCCTGATCGTTATCGCTTCTCCATGTATCAATCCATCTATTAATCCGAGCCAACACGTGAAATAACTCCAGAAACTTAGGATTACTATATGGGGGCGCATCGTTTTTATCAATATCTTTATCAAGTTTCATGTAAAGGTTTTGCCATTCTTTCACGACTGAATCATAAGCCCATTCATGGACATCCTCAATCGGTGTGATTCTCATCAAACACTCGATCTTCTCTTCCCAAATTTCAAACCACTTACAAATTGCAGAAAGCATCTTTATATAATCACAGTCTAGTTCGGGATGTAGTTCGTTTGCAGATCCCTGCCTATACCTCTTCACCACATAGATTAGCTCCAAACAGCTACTCGCTGATGTAAAGAAACTATGTAATAATCGCCTCCTTTGCTGTGAAGATCCTTTGTTCATGCCCTACACTCCTCTATAATCAATCAACAATCATTTCCATCATCATGACAGGTGCAGTAGTGAGGATGGTGAGAATCCTGTAATGGTAAACATTCACATACTTCCTCTAGCTTTTTCAACAGTAGCCATTCTTTCATAATAATACTATCTACAAATTTCCTAGCCCCTTTATTAAAAGAAATAATTTCATGAGGGTGTGGCTTAGAAGGAAAGTCAAGGCACTCCCCTACAAAAGCATGAATTTTTTCTGCTTCTGCATTTAAAAGATTAGCCAGGGCCATTTCTTCTAACGCAATAGATTCTAATAAATCAATCGTTACTTCTTTTTTGTTAGGACGATTCGGCTGATGGGGCATTTTGGACATACTCATATAAAACCTCCTAACTCATTGATCAGCTTTTATTGAGTTCATTTCAGTATATGGCTCATCATTAGTTCGTAATGACAACTATTTATTGATTCTTTATACCAGTCCTCAATATTTAACATTATTACCTGGGAAATTTGAAGATTCAGCAGCATTCGACTAAAAAAGCTCGTTTTGGAATAATTCCAAAACGAGCTTTTGATACCCTTATTGTTCTAAATTCATAACAACTAAACGATCTTCCGTCATATCCTCAATCGTGTATTTTGGTCCTTCTTTACCCCAGCCGCTGTTCTTAACACCCCCATAAGGCATAAGGTCTACACGGTACTGAGAAGCATCATTAATCATAAACCCACCAACTTCTACTTTCCGAGCAGCTTTAAAAGCACGATCGACATCTTGTGTAAAGATTCCACCTTGTAATCCATAGTTTGATTTGTTTACCTCTTGAATACACTTATCAAGATCAGTGAAGGACATCATTGTCACTACAGGTGCAAAGATCTCTTCACAAACGACTTTCATAGAGTGGTCTACGTTTGTTAACAAAGTGGGTTCAAAAACAGATCCTTTTCGTTGGCCTCCGTGAATAACATCAGCCCCTTGTCCTTTGGCCTCCTGAATCCACTCTTCAACCCGTTCTGCTTCGCCCTGACTAATCATCGGTCCTACATCCGTGTCATCATCTGTTGGATCACCTACATTTAACTCTTTCGTAGCGTTAATAAAATGTTTCTTGAATTCTTCTGTTACTTCTTCATGAACGTACATGCGCTGAACAGAAATACATACCTGACCTGCAAAAGCAAAACTCTTTTGAGCTAAAGTTTCTGCAGCCCACTTTACATTAGCTGCCTTGTCTACAATGACAGGTGAATTATTTCCAAGCTCTAAAATCAACTTATTCAAGCCTGTATTTTGCTTTAGCTTTAACCCAACTTCGGCACTCCCCGTAAACGTATAAAGGTTGATACGCTCATCCTTCATCATTTGGCTACCAATATCTGACCCAGATCCTACTACAACGTTTAAAAACCCTTCAGGTAGGCCTGCTTCTTGGAATAACTGTGCCAGTTTTAAAGAAGAGATTGGTGTGTTCTTAGCTGGCTTAAGGACAACAGCATTCCCAGCAGCTATAGCCGGAGCAATCTTATGAGACACAAGGTTTACAGGGAAGTTAAAAGGACTGATCGCCCCAACGACTCCAACAGGTACCTTGATGGTAAAAGCCATCCGATTCTCTGACCCAGGAGCTGCCTCCACAGGGACACCTTCTCCATGAATCCGTTTCGCCTCTTCAGCAGACAGTTCAAATGTTTGAGTAGCTCGGTCTATTTCAGTCCTTGCCTGCTTAATTGGTTTCCCTGCCTCAGCCGTAATAATTTGGGCCATTTCTTCTTTATGTTCCTGTAACAACTTACTTACTTTATGGAGAACTTCAAAGCGCGAATAAGGAGACATTTCTTTATTACGATACGCCGACTCTGCACTAGCAATCGCCTGGTCTACCTCATCTTTCCCGGCTTTCGAAACATTCGCAAACACTTCTTGAGTATACTTATTGTACACCTCTACAGTTTCTTTGGATTTTGCCCATTCACCATTTATAAAAAGTCCGTACTGCTCCATAATACGAGCACTCCTTTATTTGGAATATTCCTTTGGATATTACCTTTATTAGGAAATTGTAAACATCAAAGCACGAGCTCTTCTCCTATTCCATAAGCGGGCAGTAATTATGAAAACTCGAAGCTGCGAGAATGTTTCCGTTAGCTTTAGTTTAGTGTAAGATGGGCCTGGAAACCACTCGCTTTCCTGTGGGCGATAATGGCATAAAAAAACGCTTAGAACATATTGTTCTAAGCGTTTTAGACTTTATAAGAATAGTCCAGCGATTGTTGCGGATAGTACAGAACCAAGTGTCGCACCGATTAACAACTTCAAACCAAACTTGGACACGGCTGCACCCTTCTTACTATCAATTCCTTGAACTGTACCGGCAATAATACCGATAGAAGCGAAGTTCGCGAAGCTTGTAAGGAACACAGATACAATACCAATCGTTTTTTCGGACAATTCATTTGGCTGATTAGCCATAATATCTGTCATTTGAAGCATTGCAACGAATTCGTTTGTGATGATTTTCGTCCCCATTAAGCTACCTGCCTGAAGGAGATCGCCAGAAGGAACACCCATTAAGAAAGCAAGTGGAGCTAATACATAACCAAGAATTTGTTCTAGTGTAACCCCTGCGAAAACGCCAGAGATCAGGAAGTTAACAAAGTCAAGAGAAGCAGTAAATGCTACCAACATAGCAGCTACGATTAAAGCAATTTTACCGCCATCAAGAGCTCCGTTCCCCATTGCCTCGAAGAAACTGTTTGCGTTTGAGACTTCTTTAATATCTACATGGTCTTCTTCTTTAGAAACTTTTACAGGAGCGATGATTGATGCAAGAATAAGAGCACTAAACATGTTTAACGGAATCGCTACAAGTACAAATTGTTCTGGTAACATTTCAAGATATGCACCTACAATTGAAGCAGATACAGATCCCATTGCGGAGGCACTTACGATGTACAGTCGGTTATTTTCTAAGTGGTGAAACTGGGACTTAATCGCCAATAACGCTTCAGACTGGCCAAAGAACATACTGTTTACAGCGTTAAATGATTCTACTTTTGGAAGACCTGTGATTTTAGAAATCGCAGCTCCCAAGTATTTAATAATTGTAGGTAAAATTTTCAAATACGTTAGTACAGAAAGAAGAACAGCGAAGAAAATAATGATCAAAAGAACATCTAGGAAGAAGACGTTCATCGGGCTTCCATCTTCCCCAACGTTTGCAACGTTTGGAAGAATAAAACTCACACCAGCTCGTCCAGATTGAATGAGCTGATCAAACGCACCTGATATCCCCGTAATAATGATCTTACCAATCTTAGTATTGAACACAAACCAAGTCGTAAACAATTGAAGCACAAGCATAATTCCGATACCTTTATAATTAATGTTGCTTCTGTTATTGGACATTAAAAATCCGATACCAAGAACCACTACAATTGCAAGCAAGCCAAGTAAAATATTCATGGCACAAATGCCTCCCTTTCCCTTTTATATAAATTTAATAATAATTGATATGACGGCAATGAAAATGCTTTCATTAATACCTTCTTACAGAATCATACCAAGTTGTCAGACGTCATGCAAATGCAAACATTTCCAAATAAACGCTTACATAGGGAAAAACGTTAATTTATCGCTATTTTCAATAAATAATTTTTTTTGCCCGCTCTCGTAGTATTGTCCTATTGCGTTTGAATCATGTCGTGTAGAGGTGCTTTTCATACAAAAAAAAGCCAGCCGAAAAGGCTGACTTTTACATCATTTTGTAATAAATTGTTGAGTCCAATAGTGGCCATAGCTCCCGCCCTGAGCATATCCTACCCCAATATAGGTTAGGTCTTTATCTAGAATATTCTTTCTGTGTCCAGGACTATCCATCCATGCTTGAACAACTTCTTGTGGAGTGCGTTGTCCTGCTGCAATATTTTCTGCTGCTTTACGATACGAAATATTAAACGACTTCATCATTTCAAACGGTGATCCATAAGTTGGAGAATTATGGGCGAAGTAACCCTGGTCTCTCATATCACGTGATTTGTAACGCGCTACACGCGATAACTGCCAATCACTCTTTAAAGCAGGTAACCCTTGCTTCGCCCGTTCCTTGTTTGTAAGGCGAATGACTTCTTGTTCAACTGATTTAAGGTCTCCTTTAAGCGGAATTGTAACTTGATCACCAGGATAAATTAAGTCAGGATTACTAAATTGAGGGTTGGCATTAATAATTTCTGTCAGCCCAATTTGATATCGCTTAGAGATCTTCCAAAGGGTGTCACCACTCTTTACGGTATATGTATCCGTACTCTGTGCATGGCTAGAACCTGGCACAATCATGGCAACAAGCAGAACTGCAAAAAGAAGGGAAAATATAATCTTCTTCATTTCTTATCGCTCCTTATTTTTTGTAATCATGTGTAGTGTGCCTAAAATAAGGAAAAATACTCATAAATCTAAACAAACGTTAACAAAACCTATATTAATGAAGGACAAAAAAGGGTACTGCTCTAGAGTCACTAAATACAAGGAGTGGTTATATTGGCTGTAGGCTGTCTCTTCATTCATGGATTTGGTGGAGCTCCTTACGAATTAGAGCCCCTTTATAAAGAAATTGAAGAGCATTCGAACTGGGAATTAAAAATCCCGATTCTACCCGGACACAACGAGGATGAATCACTGAAAGAACGTGAGTATATGGACTGGGTGCACAAGGCAGAAAACGATTTAAGAAAGTTGAAAGCAAGGTGTGATACCGTATATATAATCGGCTACTCGATGGGGGGAGTCATCGCGGCTTACCTCTCCACTATTTACAAGGTTGATAAACTTGTTCTTTTAAGTACATCCGCTCATTATATAGACATTTCACAAATTGCTAAGGATTTATGGAAAATGGCCAAGGATGGTATACGGGGAGATTTACTTGAAAATGATCTATTTCATCGGTATATCAGACGCATGGGAAATGCGCCAGCGAGCGCATCACTTCAATTTCAGAAACTCGTAGGTGAGTTCCGCCCGTATTTCAAACAGGTCACAACCCCTACTTTAATCCTTCAAGGTGGAGAAGATGGATTGCTCCCCCCAAAGAGCGCCAGATACATTTATAATTCCATCCAAGTCACAGAAAAAACTCTTCACTTCTTGCCTCAATCGAAGCATATGGTCTGCCATGGGCCTGACCAAAGCGACCTCATTGATATGTGTTTTGAATTTTTGGATCACAGTAAACGTACGGAGTCTTATTAAACTAATAAGATAGGTAAGCCCTCCTTATATGGAAGACTTAGTTTTGAGATGGTTATGTTATGCGACAAATGGAGTGATGTTTCCGTCAGCCTTAATGGAGCGTAAGGTGGGCCTGGAAACCACTCGCTTTCCGCGGGCGAGCTGGCGAGCCTCCTCGGGAAAACCACCCTGCGGGGTCTCGTCTACCTCTTTCACCCGCAGGAGTCTCGCAATTTCCAGGCCCACCTTTGCCAAATAGGGAGAGACGGAAACGTGCCAGAGTTGGTAAGTATGGGGATTAAGAGCAAATATAATAAGCGGGCCGTTCACCTGTTTAACGTTAGGGCAGGCTTGGGGACTGCGAGACTCCCGCGGGGTAAGGAGCCTAGGGGAGACCCCACAGAGAGCGAAAGCGAACGAGGAGACTTCCCAGCTCCCCGCAGGAAAGCGAGTAGTCCCCAAGCCTGCCCTTGCACTTATAAGAGTAACGGCCCCCAGTCACAATAAAGTGTCTCAACATCGAGTCTTCGTGGAAATAAAAAAAATCTACCAAAGAATCTTTGGTAGATTTTACTTAACGGAAGGATTTTGGATTAAAGGCGTCTTTAACCCCTTCTCCGATAAAGTTAATAGCTAGGATGGTAAACACAAGAATTACCGCTGGTGGAACCCAGATCCATGGCATATCCTGAAGAACTTCAGGTTGTTGAGAGGCGCTTAACATGTTCCCCCAACTTGGCACTTCCTGCGGAACACCGAAGCCTAAGTAACTTAAAGCTGATTCGGCTACGATCATGTTTGCAAACAATATTGTCGCTTGAACAATGACTGTTGTCAAAACGTTTGGTAGCAAGTGTTTCATTATGACTTTATTGGGTCTGCCTCCGATTGAAGTAGCAGCCAGTACATATTCATTTTCTTTCTCAGATAAGATCTTACTACGGACAAGACGGGCAACCCCACCCCAACCGAGAAGACTAATAACCCCAATTAGTACACCGACACCGCCTACTTTACCGAATAGAATCGCGTTAAGAACGATAACGAATACTAAGAATGGGAAGTTCAGAACAAAGTCCGTGAAACGCATCAACATGCTGTCTACAATACCACCGAAGAAACCGGCAATTGCTCCTACTATGACTCCTAGGAACAAGATAATCATCGTACAGCTAATTCCTACAAATAATGAAACACGGCCTCCGTATAACAAACGAACGAAAACGTCTCTTCCACTAGTATCTGTTCCAAACCAGTGCTCGGAAGAAGGAGGGAGTTTCATTTGCCCAATATTAACTCGTGAAATATCCACGGTAGTTATGTACGGAGCTAAGAAGGATAGGATTGCTAAAATGATTAAATAAACTAAACTAATCATCGCTAATTTGTTCTTCATAAACTTTCTACGGGCCATTGCCCAAGGGGACATACTCTTGGGTGGCTTTGTTGTTTTTAGTTGTGGGTCTTTGTTAGGAACAACTTCCATAGCCACACCTCCTAATCAATTCTGATCCTTGGGTCAACGATTCCGTATAATATATCAGCTATTAAGTTACCGACTAAAACGATAAACGAGAACATCAATGTTAACGTCATCAGAGTAGGATAGTCAGAAGCCTGAACTGACGTTAGGAATAATTGTCCTAAACCTGGATAAGTAAAAATCGTTTCCGTAATCAACGCACCATTTACTAGAGATACTAAGTCAAAACCTAAGAATGTAATCAATGGAATGACAGAGTTTCTTAAGATATGGTGGTTATAAATTCTAGACTCAGGCGTACCTTTCGCACGCGCTGTCCGCACAAAGTCTTTGTTACTGTTATCAATAATATCGTTACGCAAGAATTGTGTGTAACTCGCCGTTCCCATAGCCCCTAATACTAGTGCAGGTAAGAACGTATGATAGACCTTACTTAACCACCAGTCTAGTGTACCTTCATCAACGGCTATGTTAACGGAACCGTTAAACGGAAACCAACCTAATTGGAATGAGAAGAAGTAAATCGCAAAAACACCTGCGATATAACTAGGGATAGCCAACATCATGTAGTTAAATCCACCGATAAAGTGATCCAATTTTGTGTAAGGCTTTCTCCCAGCTGTCATTCCCATAGCAAAGGCAAAGCAGTATGTGATGACTAATGACATTATTCCCAAGAATAAAGTGTTTGGCAAACGTTGAGCAACTAAATCACTTACAGGGATCTTGTACTTAACAGACTTACCAAAATCTCCTTGAACAAACCCAGTAATCCAATCGTAATACTGTACGTGAATTGGATCATTGTACCCCAATTTCTCACGCATTTCTTCAATATACTCTGGATCGGTATTATTCGGATCTATCTCTCCAGAGAAGGGATCTCCTGGCATAGCTAATGCCAGGAAGAACACTACAATGGAGATAAGGAGTAACATCGGAATCATGCCTAATAATCTACGAAGTGTGTACTTTAACATGGACATTCCCCTTATCTAATAAAACTTACAAGATGGTCTTAGTTCTGGATGTACCATTCGTGAGGGCTGTTTGAACCTGATACATCAAATTCTACTCCGCCTACACGTTTGTTTACACCATAAATTTCTTGAAGTTCAGCGATATAAAGCATTGGAAGCTGCTCGTTAAGAAGTTGTTGCCATTCACCATAAACTTCTTTACGTTTTTCTTGATCTGTACCAACTACATCAATATCAATCGCATCTTCTAGAAGCTGATCACTTTCTTCGTTTACCCAACGAGTGTAGTTCCACAGCTGGTCAGATTTCCAAAGTGCTGATGGGTCTGGGTCAGAACCAGTTCCCCAACCGCCGAAGTACACTTCAATACCTTCAGCATCTTTCTCTAGCTTGTCATAGTAAAGGCTTGATTCGATCATTTCTAGTTCAGCCTTCAGACCTACTTCTTCCCAGTACTGAGTCAATGCTTTTGCACGAGACTCAAAAGTTGGGTTTGTAGAAGAATAGTGTGCAAAGTTAATAACAAATTCATCACCATTTGGATCTTCACGGAAACCGTCATCGTTTACATCTTTATAGCCTGCTTCATCAAGAAGGCTCTTCGCTTTTTCAGGATCATATGCATAGTCGTTTAGTTCGTCTTGATCAGCTGCAATCCAGTGAGCCGTTGGTACTGGAGCATTTACTTTAGAACCATAACCACTAAAGAATGCGTCAATCCACTCATCACGGTTAATTGCATGGTACATTGCTTTACGAAGCTCTAAGTTTGCATACTTGTCATTTTGTTCAACAACTTCTTTCTTTTCATTGTCGAACTTACCAAATTTGAATCCAACATAGTAGTATGCAAGACCTGGGTATGTTACAAGATCAACATTTTCCATATTTTCTACTTGCTCACCTAGTGTTGGGTGAACAGGAACCATGTCCACATCGCCATTTTCAAGAGCACCAATTACTGCTTTGTTATCAATTACTTTAACGATAACTTTGTCTAGCTTTGGAGCGCCTTTCCAATAGTCTTCATTTGCTTCAAACTGGTACGATTCACCAGGTACAACTTTAGTAAGTTTAAATGGTCCAGTACCCATCATGCTTTGACGTGTTTTTTCGCTGTCAAGAATGTCAGCTACTTCTACACCTTCCCAATAGCTACGGTTCATAGGATATGACCAAACATTAAGTAAGTTGTTTACACGAGCTTTGTCGAATGTAATCTTAATTTCATAATCACTAATAACTTCGATACCAGAGATGCTGTCTGCTTCTCCATCACGGTATGCTTTTGCACCTTCAATTGTTTCAACGTTTGCATAGCGAGGACCTTCATAATCAGGGCTAGCAAGCGTTTCAAGTGCGAACTTCCAGTCTTCAACAGTTAGCTCATCGCCATTATGCCATTTAATACCTTCTTCAAATGTAAAGGTATAAACTTTGTTATCCTCAGTGCTCCAATCAGCAACATTTGGTTGAATGGCTAAATTCTCGTCATATTCGAATAATGGATCAACAGCGAACTGGATAATTTCAAAGTCCGTTGCTGTACCATAATAGTGAACGTTCAGAATACCTTCTGGTTCACCATCAATTGCGTAATTTAACGTTCCACCCTCTTGTGGCTCTCCACTTGCATCTTCTCCACTGTCACCTTCAGAGTCTGTGTTTTCAGTAGTATCTTCCGTGTCGGTTTCTCCACCGTCACCTTCACCAGAATCTCCGTTAGCATCACTGTTACATGCTGCTAAGAATAACGTTAGCATTAACATTAAAGACATTAACCAATAAAAACTTCTTTTGTTATTCATGAAAAAATGAACCCCCCTGATAATTTTTTGAATGATTATTCATAAAGAAGACATGCGACGTGCTGACCTGGTTTCACCTCCTTTAATTGAGGTTTGACTTTAGAACATTCATCCATCGCTTTTGGACATCTTGTATGGAATGGACATCCAGATGGTGGATTTTCAGGACTTGGAACGTCCCCTTCAAGGACGATACGCTCACGTTTTTGCCCCATTTTCGAGGCATCTGGCACAGCTGAAATCAATGCCTGAGTATAAGGGTGTAAAGGCTCTGCATAAATAGAGCTCTTATCAGCTACTTCCATGATATTTCCTAGATACATAACACCAATTCGATCACTCATGTGTTTTACAACACTTAAGTCATGTGCAATAAAAAGATAGGTTAAATCAAAGTCATCTTGTAACTCGTTTAATAGATTCAACACTTGTGACTGTACAGAAACGTCCAATGCAGATACAGGCTCGTCCGCAATAATGAGCTTCGGTTTAAGCGCAAGCGCTCTAGCAATTCCAATACGTTGACGTTGTCCACCTGAGAACTCGTGCGCATACTTATAATAAGCATCTTCAGGAAGACCTACACGAGTTAATAAATCCATAACTTCCGCTTTCAGTTCTTCACCTTTGCGGTTTTTATGGTAGTTCTTAATAGGTTCGCTTACGATATCCCCAACCATTTGCATGGGATTTAAAGATGCGTAAGGGTCCTGGAACACCATTTGTATATCTTGACGGATATCCCGGAGTCTTTTACCTGTTAATTTCGTAATATCCTCACCATTGAAGAGAACCTCTCCATCCGTAGGATCTAACAATCTTAAAATGGAACGACCTGTAGTAGATTTCCCGCACCCAGATTCTCCTACAAGGCCTAGCGTTTCACCCTTTTTAATATCAAAGGAAACACCATCTACTGCTTTCACAGCTCCTATTGTTCTTTTAAAGAAACCGCCCTTTACCGGAAAATGCATCTTTAAATCGTTCACTTCGAGCAACTTTTCGGTTTGAGATTTGTTCAATTCGGTTATACTCATCGTAACACCTCTTCTTCAGGTCGACTTGTTTCGTAGAGTAAGCAAGCTACTTCATGACCTTCTTCATTTTTCGCTAACTTAGGTGTAACGGTTGTGCATTCTTTCATAGCTTTTGGACAACGATTAGCAAATCGACACCCAACTTCTGGCATCTTCGTCAATGAAGGCACAATTCCATCGATTGTTGCAAGCATATCTTTCTGTTCCTCTAATCGTGGAATAGCTCCCATCAACAATTCTGTATATGGATGTTTAGGTGAATTGAATAGACGCTGAACATCCGTACGCTCTACAATTCTTCCTGCATACATAACAATAACCTCATCACAAGTCTCAGATACAACTCCAAGATCGTGTGTGATAAAGATAATCGCCATATCATTTTTCTTTTGAATATCTTGAAGTAGCTCAAGGATTTGAGCTTGTACCGTTACATCCAATGCTGTTGTAGGCTCATCTGCGATTAGTAACTTTGGCTGACATGCAATCGCCATGGCAATCATGACGCGCTGCCTCATACCACCAGATAACTGGTGAGGATACTCATCAACAATACGGTCTGCTCTTGAAATTCCAACAGCTGATAAGAGTTGTACAACTTTTTCCCGTGCTTCTTTTTTTGACAATTTAAAATGGTTATGGAGTACTTCCTCCAACTGATAACCAATTGTAAATACCGGGTTTAAGGAAGTCATAGGCTCTTGGAAGATCATCGATATATCTTTACCGCGAATTTTATTCATTTCTTTATCATCTAAACCTTCTAAATTTCTTCCTTCAAAAAGAACCTCTCCATTTCGGATTTTCCCGATTCCTTTTGGTAACAAATTCATAACAGATAAAGACATTACACTTTTTCCACAACCGGACTCTCCAACGATTCCAACGATCTTACCTTTTTCGACATTAAAAGAAACACCGTCGACCGCATTGTGGTCTTTCCCCTCAATACTAAAGGCCGTCTCTAAGCCCTTTACCTGAAGTAAAGGTTCATGATTTACATTTGATTGTGAGTTATTCATTAGGACACCTCAGATTTAATTTTTACAAATGTATTATAATTAATAATTTTCTGATTTTTTATTATAGTAAACTATTTATTGGTAGAACGTCAATGCTTTATTAACAATTTATTGTAATATGTCCGAAATTTTTTAAAGATTTGTAATTATATTGTAATATTTGACGCTTAATTTTCATGTTAAATAATCATTCCGGCCTATTAAACAAAAAGGGTCATATGAATTTGTGTCGAATATTAAGATGTAGAACCCATACAATAGGAGGAGAACAATGAAACAAGACGTGGATCAGTTACATAATTTAGAGGATTTTCATAAGAAAATGGCCGTAGATTTATTTAATTACGTTTGGACCTTTCTTGATCTCGAAGTTCGAACTTCAGATCAAGAGCAAACAATGATTCATGCTGCACATGCCTCGAGGTATCACTGGGAACAAATTGGGACGCCGCTCAACAAAGTTCGAGGGGATTGGCAACTAGCCAGAGTATATTCTGTTAGTGGCCGAGCGGAACCTGCCCTATATCATGCTAAGGTTTGTTTAGACTTATGTTTGGATGAAGAGATCGGAGATTTTGACTTGGCTTTTGCATATGAAGCAATGGCAAGAGCGTACAAATTAGCTGGGCAAACGGAGAAGAAAGAAGAATACAAAGGACTAGCTCTTAATGCTTGTGAGGATATTAAAAACGAGCCAGATCGCCGCATTGTAATGGAGGACCTTGCTTCACTCTAAGTTAAAAAAGGCATAAACTTAAAGAGTTTATGCCTTTTTAGTTAATTACACAAAAAAACTCGAGTCCCTTATTCGAGGGACTCGAGTTTTTCTTATACCAACACTTCCTCATCTTCCTCTTTAAAGAAATGCTTCATCGCGTAAAATACATCAGCTTTTCTTCTTAAAACAAAGTGTCTGAAGCGCTCATCTTCAATTTTCTTATAGGCTGACATTAGGGTACTATGACGGTTATACTGATTCACTTCACCATATCCAAACATACTCGATACATCCATTAATTGTTCCACAAGCTGTAAGCATCGTTTATTATCAGAAGTTAAGTTATCTCCATCAGAGAAGTGAAATGGATAGATGTTGTAACGCTCAGGGTTATATTTCTTATCGATTAAATCAAGTGCCTTCTTATACGCCGACGAACAAATAGTTCCTCCACTTTCTCCTTTTGAAAAGAAGTCATCTTCTGGGACAACTTTGGCTTCTGTGTGGTGGGCGATAAATTCAATATCCACTGTTTCGTATTTCGTTCTCAAGAAACGTGACATCCAGAAGAAGAAACTACGAGCCATATACTTTTCCCACATACCCATTGAACCTGAGGTATCCATCATGGCTAACACAACCGCTTTTGACTCCGGCTTTACTTCCTCATTCCACGTCTTGTATCGAATGTCTTCTGGGTAGATTGGATTAAACGTTGCATCCCCTCCCATAGCATTCCTCTTAAACGCTTCTAGCATAGTACGTTTCTTATCGATATTTCCTTGTAATCCCGTTTTCCGAATGTCATTAAAATTAATATCCGTTGTAATGATGTTATCTTTCTCTTTCTCCTGCAAATTCGGCAAAGCCAACTGGTTAAACAAAGCCTCTTCTAACTCCGCAATCGAAATCTCTGCTTCATAAAAATCCTCACCAGGCTGATCACCTGGTTTCTCACCTTTTCCTTGCGCTTGTTGCGGGGATCCATCTCTAGCAATGACATCTCCGACTTGGCTGTCTCCTTCACCTTGCCCTACATGTTTATTCTTATCATGGTTATAGCGAATCTTATATTCATCCAACGACCGAATCGGAATCTTCACAACATCTTTCCCATTTGACATCACAATGTTTTCTTCAGAAATCAGGTCCGGGAGTTGATTCTTCAGCGCATCCTGAACTTTTTCTTGGTGGCGCTGCTGATCATCATACCCTTTTCTATGGAGGGACCAGTTCTCTTCAGAAATCACAAAATTTTTCGAACGACTCATCCTTACCCCTCCTCCATTTTGTTTACTCTATCATATGCAGAAGTTGTCATTTTGATTAAAAATTCTGAAAACTTATTTAAAAACTTGTCACTTTCCGCACATGACTGCTTGCACCCATAGCGTTCCGTCCGCGACAATACTTATAATACCTGTAAGCTGACCGTGCCTCACCTAACGTTTTATGTCTTTCATCATATGTGCGAATGCCGTCTATTATGAGTCGGTCATAAATAGAGGACATGTATTGTCATGTTCATTTGAGGCCAATAGTGATAAGACTGCCTACCTCATCGTTTTCCAAAGAAACTAAAGCCCAGGATCCTATAGAGGGGCCTGGGCTTTAGTTTATAGTTAGTTTGAAGTTTGCGGTACAGGTTCTGTTTCTGTTTGATACAGTTTGCGCCCAATAATCGTCTGGACAATTAAGAACAGCCCACCTACTGCCCAGTAAACTGGTAACGCTGCAGGAGCGTTAAGAGAGATGATAAGAATCATTACTGGAGACAGTAGACCAATGAGCTTCATCTGTTTTTGTTGTGATGCTGGTACGCCGACTAATGAAACCCTGTATTGAACAAAATATAAAGCTCCTGCAATGAGAGCCATTGCAATATTGGGTTCGCCAAGGTTAAACCATAAGAAAGAATGTGTGGCAATGGTTTCTGAGCTTCGAATTGCAAAGTAGAAGCCCATTAAAATTGGCATTTGTAAAAGCATAGGCAGACATCCCATATTTAGTGGATTCACGCCATGTTTTTGGTATAGAGCCATCATTTCCTGCTGCATCTTTTGTTTATCTTCAGGAGTGGCCTCTTTCATTCTTGCCTGAATATCATCCATTTCAGGCTTCATTCCTGCCATTTTCACCTTCATTTGTTGCTGGCTTTTATACATGTTCAGCATAAGAGGCATTAACACAAGGCGAATGATTACGGTAATGACAATAATGGCTACCCCGTAATTTCCGCCTGTAACAGAGGCTGCCATTTCAATGGCTTTCGTGAATGGTTCAACGAATAAGTTGTGAAGAATTCCATCTCCACCATCATCCTGACTTGAACATGCTGACAGTACAAATGCTGTAACAAAAAATAGCAGACTTGATTTCCATAAAGCTTTCATTCTATTTCATCCTCCTCAATAGTCGATTATAAAATGAGTAACCGATTATTGAGGTAGTCTTCATCATCTGGTGAACTTTCTTGTCTCCCTATTGTTTTGCAAAACCAACTAACGAAATGGTCAGTCGGTTTTACTCCACTGTTCATATGAGACGGTAATTGAATAGTTGTTTGTTTAATGGACCAATCTTTTGAGAATAGATTGGCTGCATCGCCAACGAGTGAACCCCATACTCTATTAAACGCAAGGGATAAGAACAAACTTACGTAAAATGAATAAAGAAAAGGGTCATTGACTAAATCCATATCCAAAAGATATTCGATAAGCATATTCATTCATCTGCCTCATTTCTTCTTTGCATCTCTTACATTTACGGCACAATCATTAAATGCGTTTCATGTTTCTTGCCATCAGTCTACTACTTTTTCTACTCTCAAACAACCAACCTAAAAAGCCCGTTCTGCAAACGAGAGCAGAACGGGCTTTTAGATAATCTTATTAACCTTCTAGTAGAAGATTGTATGGATCTTCTAACATTTCTTTAATACGAACAAGGAATTGAACCGCTTCTTTCCCATCAACAATGCGGTGGTCATAGGACAATGCAATGTACATCATCGGACGAACCTCAATAGAATCATCTGGCATAACCATTGCACGTTTTTGGATGTTGTGCATTCCTAAAATCCCTACCTGTGGAGCGTTTAGGATTGGCGTAGAAAGCATAGAACCAAAGATTCCACCATTTGTGATTGTGAATGAACCGCCTTGTAGCTCGTCTAGCGCTAACTCTTTGTCACGAGCTCTCTTGCCAAGACGACCAATTTCTTTCTCAATACCAGCAAACCCTAATCGGTCTGCATCACGAACAACTGGAACAACAAGTCCTTCATCTGTAGATACGGCCATACCGATATCATAGAATTTCTTTTTCACAATCTCATCGCCTTGGATTTCAGCGTTAAGAAGTGGGAATTCCTTAAGAGCACCGACAACAGCTTTGGTGAAGAAGGACATGAAACCAAGTTTTACATCGTGCTTTTGTAGGAACTGATCCTTACGTTCTTGACGAAGATTCATAACCGCAGTCATATCTACCTCATTAAACGTTGTAAGCATAGCAGCCGTTTGCTGTGCTTCAACAAGACGTTTTGAAATCGTTTGACGACGACGAGACATCTTCTCACGTTCAACTGGCTTTTCGAATTCGGTCTTCTCAGATGACTTCTCATCTGATTTCTTAGATTTCTTACTTTCTTTCTTGCTATCCTTAGAACCTTTGTCCTCTTTAGATTGGTTGGCTGCTGCCTCTACATCTTCTGGACGAATGCGCCCTAACGGATCATTCGGCTTAACTTCTCGCAGGTCAATCCCCAATTCACGCGCTTTCTTACGAGCAGCAGGAGAAGCTACGACATCTTTATTCGGATCTTCTTTGCTATCATCCTTTGTATCTTCTTGTTTCTCTGAAGCTTGTTCTTTGCTGTCCTTGGAAGATTCCTGTTTTCCATTATCAGACGACTCTTCTTGTTGCTCAGATTCTTCTTGTTGGCCGCTATCTTCTTCAGCCTCAGAAGAACCGCCGCTTTCACCGTTTTCATCTATTTTTGCAACGGTATCCCCTACTTCAACGTCGTCTCCTTCCTCAACTAGAAGTTCGGAGATGACGCCAGAAGCATCAGCGTTTACTTCAACATTTACTTTGTCTGTTTCTAGTTCAAGGATCGCATCGCCTTTTTCAACGGAATCGCCTTCTTTGACGAGCCATTCTGCGACCGTGCCTTCTGTAATGGATTCTGCAAGTTCTGGTACCTTAATTTCCTTCATTGGAATCTCCTCCTTTAGATAGCTTCAGTGCTTCTTGGATGATTCTGTTTTGCTCTGTCTTGTGAATATTCGGTTCACCGACAGCTGGTGAAGAACGTTTTGGACGTCCAATATATTTAATTTCGTGTGTATTGTTTACTAATTGATAAAGTGTTTCTTTAACAAAGTCCCATCCGCCCATATTACGCGGTTCTTCCTGGACCCATACCACTTCTTCGATATTTGGATACTGTTCCAGTATTTCCTGCAGTTGCTTTTCTGGGAATGGATAGATCTGTTCTACCCGAACGATATGAAGCCAGTCCCAGTTTTGATCTTCATTTTCGATCCTGTCTTCTAGATCAATCATGACCTTCCCGCTACCAATAACAAGACGTGTCACTTTATCTTCGTTTTTCCCTAATCCGCGCTGCGGTTTAAGTGGCTGGAATTGTCCTTCACTAAATTCTTTACCATCTGAAGCAACACGTTGGTTACGAATAAGGCTCTTTGGAGTCATGAGCACGAGTGGACGTGCTGCGTCTTTACCACCAATTGCAGCCTGGCGACGAAGCAAATGGAAGTACTGAGCGGAAGAAGTTACATTTGCAACCGTCCAGTTATACTCTGCACTCATCGTCAAATAACGCTCTAAACGGGCGCTGGAGTGTTCAGGGCCTTGTCCCTCATAACCATGAGGTAACAACATCACAAGACTTGATTTCTCTCCCCATTTTGCACGTCCGGCTGAAATGAATTGATCAATGATTACCTGACCTGCATTGGCAAAGTCTCCATATTGCGCTTCCCATAGAACAAGGGCTTCTGGCGCCAGAACGCTATACCCATATTCAAAGCCAAGCACACCCGCTTCATTTAACGGGCTATTATAGATATCAAATGAAGCATTCGCTTCTTCTAAACCATGCATCGGGCAATAGGTAAATCCATCTTCTACATCATGTAAAACAAGGTGACGATGTGCGAAAGTTCCTCGCTGGCTATCCTGACCTGTTAAACGGATCGGCTTACCATCTTGCAAGATTGAGGCGAAAGCAAGCGATTCACCTGTAGCCCAATCTACTTTGTTCCCTTCTTCAAGAACATTTTCACGACGCTGAAGGATTTTCTCTAACTTCTTAAAGCCATTGAAGCCTTCTGGACGTTGTAATAAACCTTTATTCAACGTTTTCAGGACATCTAGCGAAACAGATGTATCAATGGAATCTAGTCCACTTACCATTTCTTCTGGAACATCTTTCGCATCACGTTCTCCTGTTTCATTTTCTTTCATATTTTCATACGTTTGGCGGAAGTTCTCGTCAACCTCTTCTTTCACTTGGTCGAAGTACCCTTCCTCAATCACACCTTCATCCTGAAGTTGCTCTGCATACAACGTTGCAACCGTGGCATGATCATCGATTTCTGAATACAACTCAGGCTGAGTAGCACGAGGCTCATCCATTTCGTTATGACCAAAGCGACGATACCCTACAAGGTCAATCAAGAAGTCTTTATGGAACTTCTTACGGTATTCATATGCTAGCTGCATGGCAGACAAACACTGAATTGGATCATCAGCGTTCACATGAATAATCGGGATCTCGTACCCTTTAGCAAGATCACTTGCATAACGAGTCGAACGCCCGTCCTTTTGAATCGTTGTAAATCCAACTAGATTGTTGGCAATAATATGAACGGCTCCACCTGTGCGATAGCCCGGCAAGTCACTCATATTTAGCGTTTCAGCTACAACCCCTTCACCTGGGAAGGCTGCATCCCCATGAATAAGAATTGAGAAGGCTTTACTAGTATCCTGATCTGACAAACCACGTTCTTCGCGGCTATCCTGAGCTGCACGGGCAAACCCTTGTACAACTGGATCGACAAATTCAAGGTGAGATGGGTTGTGAGAAAGGGTTACACGTGTTGTTCGCTCTTCCTTCTCAACATCAAGACTAGCACCAAAGTGATATTTCACATCACCAGTCCAACCATAATTAATGCCCATTGAACCTTCTGATGGCACAAGCTCCTTATTTGGAGCATGGTGAAATTCAGAGAAGATTCGGTCATATGGCTTTCCTAATACGTGAGCTAAGACATTTAAACGGCCACGGTGAGCCATCCCCATCATCACATGCTCGACGTCCTCTTCAGATGCTGCTTGCACAATGTGATCAAGCATTGGAACCATGACATCTAAACCTTCAATTGAAAATCGCTTTTGAGCAACGAAGGTTTTAGCAAGAAAATGTTCAAACCCTTCTACTTGAGCTAATAGTTTCAGGACTTGCTTCTTCTTATCATCATTGAAATCTACTCTATACGTACCTTGTTCAATCTTGTCTTGTAACCACGTACGTTCTTCCTCATTGTGAACATGATCTACTTCGAAAGAAATACGTCCAGCATATTGCTGCTTTAACGTATGAATAGCTTCAAGTCCATTCGATACTCCATTAGGCGCTTCAGGCCAAATCCATTTCGCTGGAATGGATTTCAAATCATTCTCCGACAAATTATATGTTTTCGGATCGAGTAGCGGTGAATAACGCTCTCGGCCTCGACCAACGGCATAAACTTCTGCCTCTAGATGACCGGAACGACGAATAGCCTCAACCAATTTCAAAGCTGAGGTCACCTTCTGGATATCCGCAGCAGATGGGCTATCAGAACCTTGCTGGCTCTCTTCCCCTTTTATCCACTCCGGAGCACCATATTGTTCAAACACCTCGACTAGAGATGAATCGACCCGCTCTGGATCTTCTAAGTATAAATCGTACTGTTCTTCGATGTACCCCATGTTGGGGCCATGAAACTGTTCCCAAATGTTTTCGTTAGACCCTTTGTTCGACACTGTTTACTACCCCCATTAGAAGTTCGCTTTCTGTGACGTAAACGTTTGCAAACTCATCTTCTATTATAATTTTTTTCCGTTTTCTTCTTCAACTACTTTACCCTAGTTTTTTTTAAGAAAACAAAAAAAATTGAAAAAGATAATAAAAAAAGTACAAATGTACGGAATATTGTACACTTGTACCTATTGATTTTTCAACTATTATTCTTCATCTTCGCTCACCGTGTAAGCTCGATCAAATAGTTCTAGCTGGCTATCGAGTTCTTCTTCGTTTGGACTTTTCTTTACGTAGTGGTAATTACCATGCTCATCCTGAACACGAGCTTTTAAATTATCTTTCAACTGAAGTTCTAGTATTTGGTGTAACCTAGACTCTATATGGTGGTCATAGATTGGGAAGAGCAGCTCTACACGCTTTTCCATATTACGTGTCATTAAATCTGCAGAGGATAAATATATTTTACCTTCCCCGTTTTGATGACAATAATAAATTCTACTATGCTCCAGGAAACGGCCGACTATACTTCGTACTCGAATATTTTCGCTGACACCTTTAATTCCCGGACGAAGGCAACAAATTCCTCGAACGATTAAGTCGATTTGAACACCTTCGTTTGATGCTTCGTAAAGCTTTTTAATAATAACCTTATCTGTTAACGAATTCATCTTGGCAATAATTCGACCACTCCCATGCTTCTTGTGACTTTCAATCTCTTGATCGATGAGAGCCACCAGGTCGCTACGAATATCAAATGGCGCCATTGAGATGTGATGGTAGGCTGGCTTCTCTGTATAACCACTTAAGTAATTAAAGAAGTTTGTTGCATCGATTCCAAATTTACGATCTGATGTAATAAGCCCCATATCCGTATACAATTTAGCTGTTTGGTCGTTATAATTTCCTGTGCCAAGGTGTACAAATCGCTCAATCTGATGCTTCTTCCTGCGGACAACTAGTGTAATTTTACTGTGAGTCTTTAAATAGTTCATCCCGTATATAACATGACATCCGGCTTTTTCAAGTTCTTTTGCCCATTGCACGTTATTCTCTTCATCGAAGCGAGCTTTTAACTCCACCAGAACCGTAACTTGTTTCCCTTTTTCAGCAGCCCTTTTTAAACCTTCAATAATCGGAGAGCCTCCACTTACCCGGTACAGTGTTTGTTTAATGGCTAAGACGTCCGGGTCATCAGCGGCATCCTCTACGAAGTCTACAACAGGCTGGAACGATTCATATGGATGGTGTAGAAATACGTCACGCTCTGCCGCAAGCTCGAATAAATCTTCATCTGATCCCACGTCTTTAGGCGGCTGAGGAATTAACGCTTCATAGATAAGGGAATCATTGTATTCTTCCATATCTTTATAAAATTTAAATAAGAACGTAAGATCAAGAGGCCCGTCAATTTCGTATACATCTTTACGATGGATCTCAAGAACATTCAAAAGAAACTCTAACAATTTCGGATCATATTGTTCGCGCTTAATCTCTAAACGAACTGCCGCGCCCCATTTCCGCTTTTTTAGCTCCTTCTCAATCTCCTTTAATAAATCTCGTGCACCTTCCTCGTGAATCGTCATGTCTGCATTTCGCGTGATTCGAAATTCTGTAACAGACTTGACCTTATACCCTTGAAACATTTTGTAGATAAAGTGGCTTATGATATCTTCAAGCATCATAAACTTGCGTGTCCCTTCCTCATCCACCTCTAATTCAATATATCGATCGAGGACGGCAGGGACCTGAACAATAGCCGTTTTCTCAGAGTATTCCTCTTCATCAAACGTATCTTCAAGCACAACGGCAATATTAATACTTTTATTAAGAAGCATTGGAAAAGGACGATACGCATCCACTGCCATAGGGGTCAGCACAGGGAAGACTTGCTCATCGAAATATTTTTCCATCGCATCGTGTTGCATGGTGGTAAGTTTGTCCATTTCTACAAATGAGATCTTATGCTCTTCTAACATAGGAAGTAAGATGTGTTGATATGTCGAATATTGCATATCAACAAGTTTATGGTTTTTCTCAGAAATTTTAGCTAACTGCTCCTTTGGGGTAAGGCCTGCTTTATTCTCTGGCTTATTGAATCCTGCTTTTACCTGGTCTTTTAATCCAGCTACACGAACCATAAAGAACTCATCCAAGTTCGAGCTAAAAATCGCAAGGAATTTAAAGCGCTCCATTAATGGGTTACGTTTATCTAACGATTCTTGTAGTACCCTTTCGTTAAAAGCTAACCAGCTTAATTCACGGTTATTATAATAACGTGGATTATCTAGTTGAATAGTTTCCATCTCTCCTCACCCTTTCATCCAAAGTAGACAAATGTAATCACTTATATTTTATCAACAAATTATTATTGTCGTATTAATCAAATATGAACCTCGTGTTAACTTTTCACTTCTATTTACCACTGACTAGTCTATGTCAATCCACAAAAAACTATCACACCTCTTGAACCTTTCACACACCACCGCACGAAACGGTGCCAGACACCCTTCATGCTAGTAAAGCACGAAAGGGTGTCTGGCACGCTTTCATGCTTTAGTGTGTAAAAAAAGGGTAGCTTTAGTGGCTACCCTTTTTGTGTGAATGTGATGTTGATTCGCATTTTAAGCGCTTTTTCTAGATGTTTCTTTTGCTTCTCAACTTGATATTCTTCCGCCATAGGATCCTGGTTGCAAAAAGCAACGATATTAATATCTTCACCTTTCACTTCTACGTGTAGATCTTCTACAACGCTTCTCCTTGTTGAATCAAAGCTGTAAGCAAATTTCGTCAGTGCTCCAAGGGTTCGAATTTTCTTCTTCTCTTCTTTTAAGAACCAATGTTTATACGGATGAAGGTACTGTTTAAAGATTGGCTTACTTTTATAAGAAGCAACAAGAGCTAGCATAAGTCGTTCTTTATGCATCAAACCATCGATGGTCCGATTGGCTAGTAAATAAAACGTGTGCTGAGAGCTTGATTCTGAGTCAATATACTCCCCAAGGTTAAATACGTATGCACCTCGCTTAAGCAAGGTCACATCTTCTCTTGTTAGGTGGCTCACTTCCGCTTCTTGCAACTCATCGAACATGATTTGCGCTAAATGAGTTACCTGGTGAACGTGTTTATAATTAATATTATAGTCAATGGCCAGTTCGTTAAAGCTTTCTTCTAATACATCAGGAAAAACTGTGATATTAAAATCTTCCATTAGTTGTTCATAAAACACGCCGTCTCTTAGTCCCTTACGACTCAAAATGAACGATGTGGCATCTGTCACCTCATATAGAGAATGAAAGACTTCAATGGCTGGTAAGATAATATCCGCACGGTCTTTCGTTAATCCTTCGACCTTTTGCAGCTTCTTAAATGACAACGTTAGTAAATAACTTTTTATAAAACTCATATCGTGTTCAAACATGCGGTATTGGTGAAGGCCAGCTAATGGGTAGCTTTTCAGTGACTGATCGACCTGTACCATGTTACGAGCACTTCCCCCGATCCCGATGACAGGTACTCTTCTGTCTGATAACCAGGACAATGAATGAAACTGCTCCATTAAGTAATTCTTCACATTTTCCATCTCTTTAGCCGACGGCACATCGTCTTTCACAAACATTTGCTTTAGCGTTAATGCACCGAAAGGGAAGCTATGAGAATGCTTAATTTCCTTATCTTTGTAATACGTAACTTCTGTACTTCCACCACCGATATCAACCGTAATGCCCTCACGAAGTGCTGTAGAATTGACAACAGCAAGATATCCGTAGTAAGCTTCTTCTTCTTCAGAAAGAATCCGCATATCGTGATCAAGCTCGTCCTTTACACGTTTAGTAATCATTTCTTGGTTAAGTGACTGACGAATCGTCGCTGTAGCTACGCAAAGAAGCTGCTCTAATTCATAAGTGTCTGTGACTTTCTTAAAACTTCGTAAAATCGATAGGAGATTCTCGATCCCCTCTTCGCTTAGATTAAAATCTTCTCCTAGATAATTCCTTAGCCGAGCTACCGCTTTAATATTCTCTACTTCCTTAAAACGCCCACTTTCACTCCGCTCATAAACGACTAATCGCACTGTGTTGGATCCTATATCAATAATCGCATAATGCTGTTCACTCATCGGAAGACACCCTTTTCTAACAATGAAATTTCCACCATTATAGCACAGGTGCTCCTTTAACCCTTGATTAGATATACATTCTTTCATCCGGATGAACATTTACCTCTTTGAAACGTATTTTAATAGTCTTTATCATGAAATAAAAAACCGGATCGCTTAAACGATCCGGTCTCCCTACTACCTATCGATTTAACAAGCTACCTACATACCTTAGCAACTCATTGGCTGAACTAGAATTGTAACCGTACTCCTCTACAAGGGTCGCCACTACTTCATTTACTTTCTTAAGCTGCTGTTCATCTGGTGTTTTCGTCGAGGTAGTTATCTTCACTACGTCCTTCAGATCGGCAAACAGCTTCTTCTGGATCGCTTCTCGTAAACGTTCGTGAGAAGAATAATCGAACTTCTTCCCTTTACGAGCATATGCTGAAATGCGAATGAGGATTTCTTCACGGAACGCTTTCTTCGCATTTTCAGAAATGCCAATTTGCTCCTCGATGGAACGCATTAGCTTTTCATCTGGATTAAGCTCTTCCCCTGTTAACGGATCCCGAAGCTTCGATTTGTTACAGTATGCTTCAACGTTGTCGAGGTAGTTATCCATAAGCGTCTTCGCAGATTCTTCATAAGAGTACACAAAGGCTTTTTGCACTTCTTTCTTCGCAATCTCGTCATACTCTTTACGAGCAACTGAAATGAAATTCAGGTAACGCTCCCGGTCATCTTTTGAAATGGATGCGTGACTTGAAAGCCCTTCTTTCAAAGAGCGTAACACGTCTAGCGCGTTAATCGACGTCATCTCTTTTTTAATAATGGTTGATGAAATACGGTTGATGACATAACGTGGATCAATGCCACTCATCCCTTCATCGTGATGCTCATTGCGCAATTCCTCTACATCTACATCACTAAAGCCTTCAACGGTTTCCCCATCATACAAGCGCATTTTCTTCAATAAATCGATGTTATTTTTGTTCGAGTCTTTCAGTCGAGTCATAATCGTAAACATCGCGGCCACTTTCAACGTGTGAGGGGCAATGTGGACGTCTCTAATATCACTTTGGTTAATCATTTTGTCATAGATGCGTTCTTCCTGCGTGACTTTTAAGTTATATGGAACTGGCATAACAATCATCCGAGAATGGAGGGCTTCGTTCTTTTTATTCGAAATAAACGAGCGATACTCCGATTCATTCGTGTGAGCGATAATCATCTCATCTGCTGAGATCAAAGCAAACCTTCCTGCCTTAAAGTTTCCTTCCTGGGTTAAAGATAGTAAATGCCACAAGAATTTTTCGTCACATTTCAACATCTCCTGAAACTCCATGATGCCTCGGTTGGCTTTGTTAAGTTCACCGTCAAAACGATAGGCTCGAGGGTCAGATTCAGAACCATACTCCGCAATCGTCGAAAAGTCAATCGAACCTGTCAGATCCGCAATATCCTGTGATTTAGGATCAGACGGACTAAAGGTTCCAATACCCGTCCGCTTATCCTCTGAGAAGAAGATTCGCTCGACTGGCATATCTTCAATACGTCCTCCGAATTCTTGCTCAAGCCGCATTAAGTTTAGAGGTGATAAATTCCCTTCAATGCGGACACCAAATTCATCAGCAAAATCTTCCCGGAGATGTTGTGGAATTAAGTGCAAAGGATCCTCATGCATCGGGCACCCCTTAATTGCATATACTGCACCTTCATCTGTATGAGAAAATCGCTCTAATCCGCGTTTTAACAACGTAACAAGTGTTGATTTACCACCACTGACCGGTCCCATCAATAACAAAATACGTTTCTTTACATCCAGTCGCTTGGCTGCAGGGTGGAAATATTCCTCCACCAATTTCTCCATCGCTTCTTCTAACCCAAAGATCTGATCATCAAAAAACTTATAATGAACTTTTCCATTTTGCTCCTCAATTCCCGCATGTTTAATCATATTATAAACACGGGAGTGAGACGACTGAGCCAGGTACGGACGTTCTCGAAGCATGTCTAAATACTCACCAAATGTCCCTTCCCACTTCAAATTCTCCTCTTCTTCCCTGTAACTTTGCACCTTTTTTAAGAAATCCACTCAAAAGACCTCCCCTGTTGAAGTTAGGCAAGCACTGAATAATACAGTCTATGTACGAGGTTTCGGAAAAATGAGTCGAAAGAGAAGATTCATGTCCATTACATATGAGCTTAAGGAAACACTTCATCATTTATCACTCTGTACACTATGTACTTTTACTTAGCGCTACGTAACATGAAAGAACTTTTAAACCATATAAAAAGCTGACCCCCCTCTTTTTAGGCGTCAGCTTTTTGATGGATGTTCCGTAAAACCTTTTCAAACGATTGAGCCGTTTGAGTGAGCTCTTCGTCAGAGAGACTGTTTGCAAATAAATCATAGACATAGCTGTCGTATTGCTCCAGATCCTTGGCATAAGCTTCACCTTTATGACCTAAACCTATACGTTGAATACGCTTATCATCTGGGTCAGCAAGTTTAATAATGAACCCATCCTCTTCTAACTTTGAGATCATTTGACTCACTGCACTCTTTGTAATTGATAATTTTTTCGCTAACTGACTGCTTGTAGGTTTCTCCAATCGAATCACTGTGGTTAGGAGAACTTCTACAGTTGAAGATAGACCATATTCTTTGAACCGATCTTCTTCTTCAGCCAGATTCATCCACAATTCTTCATATAGATGCTGTAAATAAGCAGCCTTTTCATTCGTCTTCATGAGTATCCCTCTAATCTATTAATGGGCAGCTTTAGCCATATTCAGGATAAAGACACCACCGATGATCAACACTAAACCCGCAATCATCATACCATTGATTTGTTCTTTAAAAAGCAGAGCGCTAATAGCTACTGTGAGCGCGGTTCCCCCACCAGCCCATACCGCATAAGCTGTGTTTAATGGGAGGTACTGAAGAGTGAGCTGAAGGAAAAAAAGAGCCATCAAGAATCCAGAAATAACTCCAATCGTTCCCCATAGTTTGGATATGCCTTCGACTGTAGACCATTTCAACATGGAACTTCCGAACACTTCCGTTACTATGGCAGCTAGTAGATAAATGTAACCCATGTACACCCACCCCTTTACATTTTAATATTTTAGTTTAGTTTAGTTTAGTTAACTAAACTAATATTACACCGTTACTAATCTTATGTCAATCTCGTTCTATGGAACATGCCTCTTCTTTCTATTGCATATACATCAATAAGGAGTTGAGAGCGGATGAACAAACGAATCGTTATCATAATAGGGTTGTTGTTACTTACTATATCTGCAGGCTGCAACGAAAAACCTCCTTCCCTATATGGTACATGGGTTATTTTAGAAGAGGGGGGATCTTTCCATACAGGAGATCGTTTAACTTTAAAAGAAGATGGTATGATAACCCTTAACGGATGGACCTCACAATATGAACTTATTGAAGATCAGCATATAAAAATTGCAGCAGATCGCGGGAAGTTGATGTGGGCGTATAGTGTGACGAAAGATACCTTAACTCTTCAGTCTAAGAACAGCAAACATGACATGAAAGTGTCTGCTCAGCGCATAGTTACTAAGCAACCTTAAGAAAACGTTCACATTTCAACTAAGAAAAAACCTATTCTATGTTCACACTTTTGTCCAAATTGGGTATAATAACTAATAGCGAACATTTTCTCGTTTCAAGACTAAGGGGGCATCAGATATGAAGATCATGTTAATTCTTGGGGTTATTGTAACTTTTGTTGTTTCCATTTTCTCAGCAGGTTACGATACAAAATAATGCGCTACATAAAACCAGCATCTTTTGAAGGTGCTGGTTTTTTTATAGTAAAGGAGGCTTTTTTAGATGAAAAATATCCATGTATTCTATATCAAACTTCTCTTTACCGCAGCCTTGCTCTATTACTTTTTTCATTATCTAGTCACAGGTGAAGGTGGCCTTTTAAACATATTGCTACCATTTGTCTATATCACCTGGGTGGGATCGGATTTCATGAGACACCGAAAAAACAATACGTGGCAAGAACCTTATACGTTCAAAAGCTGACTTTTTAAGTATGTTTGATACACATAAAAAAGCCGATCTGTCATTATCAGACAGATCGGCTTTTTTCGTTAACTTAATCCAGGAAATCCTTGCTGACGTAATACTTCATACACTACAATTGCGGCCGTGTTCGATAAATTTAAAGAACGAACTTTATCAGACATATGAATACGCAAGCATTGGTCTTCCTTACCTTCTAGTAAGGATTTTGGAATACCGTCTGTCTCCCGTCCAAACACAAAGAACAATTCTTCTTCCGGGTTGCTATAATCATAATCCGTCCAATATTTCGTACCGAAATTTTCAATAAAATAAAAGCTGCCATCCGGATGAGCTTCATACAGATCATGAATAGAATCATGATAGCGAACATCAACATCGTGCCAATAATCAAGGCCAGAACGACGAAGCATTTTATCATCTGTAGAGAAGCCAAGTGGGCGAATTAAGTGCAGTACAGTATCTGTAGCCAGACAAGTTCTTGCGATATTGCCTGTATTGGCTGGGATTTCTGGTTGGTATAATACGATATGAAGAGCCATTTGCAGTCACCTCTAACATGTAATAACTACAGTATTATACCATATTTTCTACTCTCCTATTCGAAAAAACTTATACTGAATATTTGTAGTATATGCTGTAGAATCCTCGTAGTCCCAATAGCGGTGATAGCTATTTGAAGTGTGAGCATTGACAAGAGGCTCACCAAAGGCATCTTTTTCTACTACTATGGTCGTATGGTTCCACCTTCCGTCCCCTTCAAAGTCATAACAAATAATATCCCCTAATATAAGATCACTTGCCCTCTCCATTTCCCTGCCTCGAACCCCTTGCTTTGCTCCGCTTAAGTACCATCGCATAGCATTCGCAACTGTCCAGCTATAGCTCCAAACTTTACTGTTGTACCACCAGCCCTTCCCCCTAGCAGGCGAGCCCCACATCGGTGCCCCTCCAGCTCGAAGACACTGCGATATGAAATTTGTACAATCATCTGTGAAGTGGCGATAAGCAGGGTTATAAGTGTTCCACCACAAATTAGCGTACTGCACCGCCTTCTGCCGATCATAGGTTCCTCTCTCTCCCTCGTTCTCGAGAGTACCTTCTTCATTTATTAATGTGAGAGCATCTCGCGGGACCTCTGGCTCATGAGGAGCAGGCAGTTGCTCATCGTAGAGTAGCTCCCCTCTTACGAAATGTGCCCTATGATTACGCTGTTCCTCCTCTATATAATAATAGTCTCCTTGTTGTATAAAGAAAGTGACATATAGGGCATAATCTACCTGATGCTCTCCGCCATTTGTATATAATGATCGATACGGAGCCCCCTCAGCTGTTACACGAACAACTCTTGACCCGCGCTTTTCATGACACTTCATTTTATGAGTGATCCATGAATGATTCCTTGCGTCAATCTCACTGCTATTGAGGGATCTTTCCCAGTACCTCTGTAACCGCCTTTGAATCTCCATAGCTCCCCTCCTTTCTTACAATCTATGAAACACCACCGCAAATCATCCCTTTCCCACACTAAAGCATGAACGCGTGCCTGGCACCCTTCACTGCTCTAAAGCACGAAAAAGGGACAGGTTTTCTTTACGTTGGTAAAGATCCCTGTCCCTTTTTGATTAGGCTGTTTCTTGTTTGATGATGCGGTTAATTTCGTTTTTATAAAGGTCGGAGCGCCCGCCAAATATGGCTTGTATATTGTGGTCTACTTTTACAACTCCAGCTGCTCCTAAAGCTTTCAATTTGTCTTCGTCAATCTTCTCACGATCACTGACTTCAACACGTAAGCGAGTGAAGCAGGCATCAACATGTTTTAAGTTTTCCTGTCCACCTAGAGCTTCCATAATCGCCGAAGCTGTTTCTCTATTAGCGCTTCCTTTATCCTTCTTACCTTCCTTCTCATCGCCTTTCTTATCATTATAATCTGCTCTTGTATAGAGCTTGTTCTCTTGTCCACCGCGACCTGGTGTAGCAAGATCCCATTTCTTGATTGCAAAAGAAAAGGAAAAGAAGTAAATAACGAAGAATGCAGCACCTAATACAAGGTTCATCCACCAGTTTCCTGTTCCAGGTATAGCGTTTACTAGAACATAATCAATAAATCCAGAGCCCCCGGCCCATCCTAAATGGACATCTAGCATATACGTAACAGCGTAAGAAACCCCTGCTAGGAAAGCGTGGAATACAAAAAGCAATGGAGCTACAAATAAAAATGTAAATTCAATCGGCTCGGTAATACCTGTTAGAAAAGCCGTCCCCGCAGCTGCGATTAGCATTCCCTTTACAACCGGTCGATTGTCTTTATCAGCTTGACGATACATCGCAAGGGCTGCACCTAATAACCCAAACATAATGACTGGGAATTTCCCTGCCATAAAGCGACCAGCCGTAACTTCTACACCCTCAGCAATTTGAGCTAAGAAAATATATTGGTCACCTGATACCATTTGACCAGCCACTTCCGTTGTTCCACCGAGTGACGTCCATAAAAACGGTGCGTACCAAATATGGTGTAATCCTGTTGGAATAAGGGCACGTTCCAAGAAACCGTAGAGACCAATGTACAGAGGATTTGTTGCACCGTTCGCAATCACGTTCGCAACAGCATCTATACCACTTTGAATGGGTGGCCATACAATCATCATCCCTATAGCAAGAAAGATCGATGTAAATACCATTGCAATCCCTACTGATCGATCCCCAGCGAAGAAACCGAGCACTTCCGGAGGATCAAACTCATGGAATTTGTTATATACCCAAACCGCAAGTAACCCGACAACAATTCCACCGAGCACCCCTGTCTCGAGCGTCGGAATGCCAAGCGCCATCCCATACTCACCGTTATCTGCTACCATCTCAGGAGTGATACCAAGTGCAAAAGAAATGGTCTTATTCATAATCACATAACCAAGTAACGCTGCTAAAGCAGCAATTCCTGATCCGCCAGTTAAGCCAATCGCTACCCCGATTGCAAAGATAACAGCAAGGTTGTTAAATATACTAATTCCGATATCTGACATGCCTTCACCGATAAATTGAACAACATCATGTTGTAGAAATGTAACGGTTTCCGCCAGCGGACCTGTCAGCGCTGCCCCAAAACCTAGTAATATACCTGCTGCCGGCAGGAGTGCCACAGGAACCATCAACGATTTACCAAACTTCTGTAATGATCCAAAATATTTTTTCACGATTCCGATCCCCCTTTTAATACGAAAACGCTTACCTATTCAAATGAGAAGAAGACCCGGGGTGTGGTCCGGGCCCATCTATCACCTTTTACTGTAAAACAGCTTCCTTACTCTGTTTATGAAGGTCTGGCCAATAGTCTTTATTCGCATCAATTAAGTCATCTAAAATTTGACGTGCAACAGGTGCGTCGACAACCGTACGATTTAAAGTTAACGCCTGGAGAGCCTTTTCATAACTATTCTCAAAGTAGGCATCTACTACGAGTTTCTCATAAGCAAGCTGGCCTTCAATTAACCCTTTATAGAAAGTTGAGATGTGCCCTACAGCAAATGGTTTAGGTCCGCGGTTTGTCATCATAGCCGGAACCTCTACCATTGCATCATCTGGAAGGTTGGCAATCGTACCGTTGTTCTTAACCATTACGATGAAAATATCGCCGTTATTGTATGCCATCGAAGCAGCTACACGGATCATGTAGCGCCCGTGAATATCAACTTCTAACTCAACATTTTCCGTCGTTCCATCTGCCACAATTTGGTCAGCTAACGCATGCACACGTTCCTGACGACCATTAATGACTTGGCGAGCTCTTGTGTTCTCAGGATCTTCTTTCTGCACCATTTCAGTTGGGTATAAATAATACTGCAGATACGTATTTGGAAGGTAATCAGGAAAGTCATTGACCATCCGCTCAACCTGCTTAAATGTCTTAATCCAAGATGGGTCATTTGCAATTTCAGCGTCTTCTGGTATGAATCCATCTTCTGTAATCGCACGCTTAATCGTTTGTGTATGGTCATTTCCGTCCTTGTCATAGATCCCTGTAAACCAACCAAAGTGATTCAGACCAAAGTACTCTGGCACAAGGTCGAAAACATCTTTCCCTAAGATCCCTGCGTAACTTACCATGATAGCTGCTGGCATATCACAAATATTTAATAGTTTCTTATCGTTTGGAAATTCTCGCTTAAGTGCTTCCGCTACAATCGCAGCAGGATTTGTATAGTTCAGAATCCAAGCGTCAGGAGCATAATGTCTTATGTCATTGACGAGATCAATCATATCTCCAATAGAACGTAGTCCATAAGCCATCCCTCCTGGACCACATGTTTCCTGGCCAACCGAATCGTAACGAAGAGGAATCTGCTCATCTTTCTCACGCATCTGCAATCCACCTGTACGAATTTGAACAAAGACGAAGTCAGCTCCTCTTAAAGCTTCTTCTTTATCTGTGGTATAAGAGAATTTTTCAAGCTCAGGATATTTCTCGCGTAAAATAACATCTGTTGCTTTAGCTATCTGTTCTTGCCTCTCTCCATCTGTGTCATAGAACGTAATCGTTTTCAAAGGAAATTGTTCTTTTTCAGCGATCAAACTCATAATCATCCCGATTGTATATGTGCTTCCGCCACCAACAACTACTAAATTTTGTTTTTTCATATTCATAACCTCCAAAAAGGTATTATATTTGTATTAAAAATAACTTAACATGAATATAATACACATTTGTGAAAGCGTCAACATCATTGATCGATATTTTTTATATTTTCCGTTATAATGGTTTTATAGAAGAACTGGAGGAATCCTTATGTCAGCTCCCCTATATAGACAAATTGCACACAAAATAAGAGAAGAAATCGAATCAGGAAATTGGAAAGAAGGAGAAGCCATCCCCACAGAGAAACATCTCTCTGAACAATATTCCGCTTCTCGTGTAACCATCAGGCAAGCCATTAAATGCCTCGTAGAAGAAAACATGTTAAAGCGGGTTCAGGGCAGTGGAACATATGTAAATGAGAAAAAAATAGAACATAATATCTTTGAATTACAAAGTTTCACAGAAGAAATGAGACAGTTAAATAAAGAACCAGTAAACCATGTTATAAACTTTCAAATGATTTCTCCTAATGATTATGTAAGAGAAATTTTGCAACTCCCAGACGGCGAAAAGGTCTTTTATATTAGACGGCAGCGTTTAGTAGATGAGACGCCTTATGTATTAGAAGACACTTATTTGCCAGTCACGATGTTTCCAGACCTCTCTTATCAGATTATGAGCGGATCGAAATATGACTATATTGAACAAATGCGAGGCATGAAAATAAAAGAAAGCTTTCAAGAAGTTATTCCGATCTTGCCTGAGGAAGAAGTAGCCACTTCACTGAGTCTTGATAAGACCACGCCTATCTTAAAGATCCAACTGCACAGCATCTTTTTCGATGGCACCGTCTTTGAATACAGCGAAATCTACTTTAAAAGCGATGAATACAAATTCAAACTTCGCGCATCAAGACCATAAAAATGAGGCAGCTCCTATAGGAGCTGCCTCACTTTTATTCTATAAAGGAACACCGCGTGTCAGACACCCTTTACTAAGGTAAAGGGTGTCTGACACGCGGCAGTTCTTTGCTGTAATAAAGTAAACGAAAAAAAGCCGTTTCCTCCTAGGAGGAAACGGCTTTATGATGTTCTAAATCAAGTAAATGCTCTTTGCGCTCAAGGCCGCCTGCATATCCGACAAGTGCACCATTACTTCCAATGACTCGATGACACGGAAGAATAATAGATAGAGGGTTCTTATTAACTGCTCCCCCTATAGCGCGGACAGCTTTTGGCGCCTGAATAGCTAAGGCAATATCTTTATAGGAACGAGTTTCACCGAACGGAATTTCGGCTAAGGCTTTCCATACTTTTTGTTGAAATGGAGTTCCATACAAATCAAGCTGGACCTCAAAACGATCTCGTTTGTTGGAAAAATACTCATCTAACTGTTGCTTTAATTGCTTAAATTGAGCTGGGTCGTGAACGTATTCAATGTGTAAGAAATATTTCCTGGCCCACGTTGTTTGTCTAGATTCAACATCCCGCAACGAACCATGGTCAATGCGACAAAGACCTTTTTCAGTTGCAAGAAGTGTTAGGGGCCCAATCGGACTGTCCATTTCATCGTAATAAAGGAAGGAACCTTTCGTCATGTTTTATCCCTTCTTTTACAACAGATTTTCTATTATTGTACATGGTATTCAGGGAATGTAAAAGTGTTTTTCAGCCATTTTTATAAAAATAGACTTACTAATTTTAGGAGAATTTGTCGAAGATTATAATAAAGCCAACCCTTTATCCATCTCTCCGACTACTTCGTCATCTGTTTCTTTCGCTTTTGCTTCGTGTATTGCAGTATATGCAGAAGGGTTCCCAATTTTACCTAACGCCCAGGCGGCTGTCCCACGTATCACAGGTCTTGGGTCTTGGTTCATTAAACGGATAAGTTCATCCTGAGCTGTTTCATCTTTGTAGTGTGCAAGTGCCAAAATCGCATTTCGCTGAATTGGTTTCTTCCCACGCCAGGAACCAGACATCTGTCCATACGTTTCTTTAAATTCACGGTTCGAAATGGATAGAAGAGGCTTTAAGCTTGGCTTTACTCTCTCTGGATCTGGTTGAAACTCAGCATGAATTAAATTGTGCTTCTTTCGATTCTTCGGGCATACTGTCTGACACGTGTCACACCCATATAATCTGTTTCCTATTACACTACGATATTCGTCAGGAAGAAACCCTTTTGTTTGGGTAAGGAAAGCAATACACTTCTGTGCATTCAATTGTCCACCTTCAATAAGAGCTCCCGTCGGACAAGCATCTACGCATATGTTGCAGTCTCCACATGAATCTTCAACAGGCTCATCAGGAGGGAATGCGATATTGGTTAGCATCTCTCCAAGGTAAACATAAGACCCGTATTCTTCCGTAATTAAATTTGTGTTCTTACCAGTAAATCCAATACCAGCTCGCTCTGCAACAGCACGGTCAGACAGTTCCCCAGTATCGACCATAGACCGACCATAAAAATCTGATACACGTCCTTGCAAATATTCGCCTAACTTATTCAAACGGTCACGAAGCACATCGTGATAGTCTTGTCCCCAAGAGGCACGGCAAAATAATCCGCGACGATCATCTTTCGTACTACGTGGTGCATCCTTAAGCTTTGATGGGTAGGCAAGAGCAATCGAGATAATGGACTTAGCTTCTGGAACTAACCGATTCGGCTCTGTACGTTCCTCAATGCTCCCCTTTTCAAAACCAGATTGATAACCCAAATCTTGTTGGGTACGTAAGCGTTCTTTTAGCTCCGTAAACACATCTGGTGTTGTAAAACCAATCTTATCAATCCCAATCACTTTAGCATAAGCCTTTACGTCTTCTTTCAACTCATGAATATTCATCTTCATCCCCTCCCTTCCTGTATAATCTTGATTTAGTTTATGAAAACTGGTCTACTTTACTCGTTCTTAAACGATTCAGCGTAGCTGCAATCTCATGTCGTCTTGGTCTTGCCAAGTCGCCTGGGTGTTGATCTTTAAAGCCTGTAAATGAAGCGAGACCCTTTTGGTCAAGTTGGTCTTCTATCGCATCTAGCAGTTCTTTAAAACTACGCTGTTCCTTCAGCCAGTTTCTTTGCTCTAAATGGTGAAGAACCTCCGCAATCATCCGTGTTTGAGAACCACTAACAAGCTGCTCCACATAGTGTAGAGAGATTTCAGAACGCCCCATTAAAATCAGTGTACGACCCTTTGCCTGTACTTTCGACTTTTTCCCTTTTCGACTATCTAAACTACCTGGAAGGAAATGACGGTTTGGCATCGACTTGAACTGATTGACTGCTTCTTCATCACGATGGAACGGATACTTCTCAGCAATCGCTTTTGCTTGATCCGTTACGTTATAAGGAAGATATTGATCTAGCATAATAACATCGTCAACCGCATCAAAGTAGTCACCTGAGCCTCCCATAACAAGGATGGTTGATACGCTTAATTGATCACGCAATTGCTTAATCTGATCAATAAATGGTGTAATTGGCTCCTTATCTTTTGCAACAAGCTCCTGCATACGCGCATCTCGAATCATAAAGTTCGTTGCACTTGTGTCCTCATCGATGAGTAAAGAAGATGCTCCTGCTTCAATGGCTTCCATGACGTTCGCTGCCTGTGATGTACTACCACTTGCGTTTTCTGTAGAAAAGCGAATCGTATCTTCGCCGTGAGGTAAGTGGTTAATAAATGGTGATATGTTAACGCTCGTAACCTGGCGTCCATCTTCTGCACGGACCTTAACAGCATCAGGATCTGTTAAAACATATTCACGACCGTCTCCTATAATATGAGGATACACCCCACGCTCGATCGCTTTCAATAGTGTACTTTTTCCGTGGTAACCGCCACCAACTATGAGAACAATTCCCTTGTTCAGAGCCATACCTGTAATTGGTTCATCTCGATGAGGGATTGTAAAGGAAACTCTGTTGGCTTCCGGACTTTGAAATGGAACAGCACGTTTCATAGGCTTGTTGCTTATACCGCTCTCACGAGGAAGAATAGAATCGTCTGCGACAAATGAGATCCATCCCTTTTCCTTCATCTTCGCGCGGATTGCGTCATGCTGATCTGCTAGTTGACAAACAGCTTCGAAATCATTTTCCCGCATCTTAAACAAAGATGTTTTCATAATTGAAGGAATCACCTGGAGAAATAATTTCTCGGCTTCTTTGCCATTGATGCGACGACCGTTCGCCGGAAGTCCAATGGATAAACAGATCTCAGTCTGTTTTTCATTGATCGACACGGCTGTTCGTTCTAGGATTTCCTGCCCTGGAGCATCAATCGAAATCGCTCCACTCTTTCCAGACCCTTTGACGACTGTACGATCTTGATGAATCGCTCTGCCAACATGACGAGCGACCAGGTCTTCTATATACGTCAATCGAGTCGACGTTTCCATCCACTCGTTCGCTATTTTATATTGATTTGATGGTACAACTATCCGAATTTTAGATGGTGCTGCAAACGGATCACCCTGAACATAGTCTATCGCAAGCGAGTAAGATTGAAATCCATAACTCCCTTGAATATCCTTATAACCTTTATAACTTTTTCCATCAATTTGTCTCAATTTTTGCTGTAGGTCCTTCATCCAAATGGCACCCTTTCTTTATTGGTTCTTGTTGTTATGATAAAGGGCAAAGAATCCCTTATAACCAATGTAACCTTTTTGGACAATATAAAAACGCAATGCTTCGTTTCCACACCTTTAAACGAAACACTGCGTTGGCAACATAAAATTATGGAGCGGGTGATGGGAATCGAACCCACGACATCAGCTTGGAAGGCTGAGGTTTTACCACTAAACTACACCCGCATTTCACCAAATGCATAAATTATTTATACTATGACTGTAATGTTAATTATGTGCTTGAATCAGCTACAGAAATTATCTTAACAAACCCTTAACAATAGGGCAATAGAAATTTAAAAAAATTGTCGAAAACCGTAACATTTATGCGAAGTTGGAATTCTTTGAATCTTTCTTATAGTGTATACAAAAAGAGCAACTATTAAACCTAATAGTTGCTCTTTAATAGAGATTTCGCATGATTTAGTTGTTTTTTCACCTGATTTGGAGCTGTTCCACCTAAGCTATCACGTGCTGCTACAACGTTCTCAGGACGCAAGAAATCATAAATATCCGCTTCTATATAAGAAGAATACGATTGATATTCTTCAAAACTGACTTCTAATAGGTTTTTCTTCTTCTGGATCGCCGTTAGCACGATTTTCCCGGTTACTTCGTGTGCCTTTCGAAAGGCCATTCCCTTCGTAACCAAGTAATCAGCAAGGTCGGTTGCATTCGAGTAATCCTGTTTCACTGACTCATACATATGCTCACTTCTAACCGTCATACTTTCAATCATTGGCGCAAGCACCGACAAACTCTTCTCAAGGGTTTCCACCGTATCAAACATGCCTTCCTTATCTTCTTGCATATCTTTATTATAAGTGAGTGGCAACCCTTTTAGCGTTGTTAACAGCCCCATTAAGTGTCCATATACGCGCCCTGTTTTCCCTCTTAAAAGTTCCGGCATATCTGGATTCTTTTTCTGTGGCATCATACTTGATCCTGTACAGAAAGTATCATCAAATTCGACAAACTTAAACTCCTCACTCGACCAAATGATCATCTCTTCACTAAGACGAGATATGTGCATCATGAGCATCGAAGCATTGCTTAAAAATTCAACTATGAAGTCCCTATCACTTACAGCATCCATACTATTCGGATAAACTTCATCGAAGCCAAGGAGCTCTGCTGTAAACGTTCTGTCAATCGGAAATGTCGTGCCTGCGATGGCTCCTGCACCGAGGGGGGAAACATCAATCCGCTTCAAACTATCCTCAAGTCGTCCTGTGTCCCGATGAAACATCCAGAAGTAAGCTAACAGATGATGGGCGAACGAAATGGGCTGTGCACGCTGGAGGTGAGTATAGCCAGGAACAATCGTATCAATGTGTGCTTCTGCTTTGTCACATAAAACATATTGTACATCTTTTAAAAGTCCCATGATGCTTTTAACCTTCTTCTTAAGGTATAAATGCATATCCGTAGCAACCTGGTCATTACGACTACGTGCCGTATGAAGTTTCCCCGCCAGATCTCCTACTTCTTCATGAAGCAACATTTCCACATTCATATGGATATCTTCATATTGAGCTGAAAACGTCGCTTCCCCCGATGTTACTTTTTCATGAACCCTCTTTAGCCCTTTTGTAAGCTTTTGAGCTTCATCTTCTTCTACAATGCCGCAACGAGCCAGCATAGCTACATGCGCTATACTGCCTTCTATATCCTCATCTAATAGAGCCTGGTCAAAAGAGATGGAAGCGTTCATTTCCTCTACGAGTTGATTAGGACTAGCGGTAAAACGTCCTCCCCATACTTTTGATGACATATTCTCCCCTCCTTTATACCTTTACTTTAGTCTTTTGCTTTTTAGCGTATACTTTAGAAGGCAGTCCCCACAGTTTTATAAAACCAACAGCTGCATCGTGATCAAAGGCATCCCCTTTTGAATACGTCGCTAATTCTTCATCATATAAACTCACATCTGCTCTAGTACCTAAAACAGTCGCTTGCCCTTTAAAGCACTTCACCTTAACTTCTCCAGTCACATTGACCTGTGTCTCTTCATGAAAGGCAAGGAGAGCTTCACGTAGTGGGGAATACCATAATCCCTCATAAATAAGCTCTGAAAGTTGCTGCTCCGCTTGTGGTTTAAACTTAGCTACATCTCTCGTATGAGTAAGATGCTCTAATTCTTTATGAGCCTGAATTAACATCATCGCTGCCGGGCACTCGTATACTTCGCGTGATTTAATGCCCACAAGGCGATTCTCAACATGGTCAATACGCCCAATCCCATGTTCGCCACCAAGAACATTTAACTTTTCAATTATATCCACAAGGGACATAGATTTGCCGTTTAATGCGACAGGCTTCCCTTTCTCAAAAGAAATAAAGATCGTCTCTGGCTCATCTGGAGTAAGATGAATCGGTGCTGTCCATTCATAGGCTGCTTCTGGTGCCTCCTGCCATGGATCTTCAAGAACTCCTGCTTCACAAGCGCGCCCCCAAATGTTTGCGTCAATCGAGAACGGATTCTCATCTGTAATCGGTATGTTAATCCCTTTTTCTTTTGCATAAGCAATCTCTTCATCACGAGTCATTTTCCACTCCCGAACAGGTGCAATGACTTCAAGATCGGGATCTAACCCTTGAATCGCTACTTCAAACCGCACCTGATCATTTCCTTTTCCGGTACAACCATGCGCTACAGCGACCGCTCCTTCCTGGTGAGCTACTTCAACGAGTTTTTTAGCAATCAACGGACGAGACAGCGCTGAAGATAAAGGATACTTTCCTTCATATAAAGCATTTGCTTTTAGTGCTGGCAATAGAAAATCTTCTGCTAGTTCTTCTTTAGCATCAATCATGATGGCTTTCACCGCTCCAACATCTAATGCTTTCTGACGAACCGATTCCATATCTTTACCTTCACCAACACTCAATCCCAGTGCAATGACATCATAACCGTACTTTTCTTGAAGCCATTTAACAGAAACGGAAGTATCTAAACCTCCGGAATAAGCTAATACACACGTTTTACCCATATTAATAATCTCCTTTCCTGCTCCCATGTTCTATAGTATGTATGATTATAACTCTTTTAGTATACTTATTCAACAATTGTGTATAAAACGATTGATAGAAGCGGTTTTTATTCATTTAAACGTATAAAAAACCAATTATGTATTTATTTCACGCACAACTGTTGACATTTCTTTCGGTTATCTATATATTTTGCACTAAGGAAACTTTTATTGTATCGGTTAAATTTTATAAAAACACGCACACTTTTCATCTAAGCTCATATCTTTATAGAGCTAAAGAAAAGTCATTTTTTTAATTATTTTTTTGCGTAAAGGAAACTTTTATTAACATGTACAAAAAGGGAGGACAAAAGAAACATGAAAAAGTTTATTACAATCGCATTACTATCCATTGTTGCTTTAGTAGGGTGTAATTCTGAAACAGGCACAGAAGAAGAAGGAAACGTTAAGGTTGTCACCACTATCGCTCAAATTGGAGATATCGCTGAAAACGTTGGCGGTGAACATGTTGAAGTGAAGAGTCTAATGGGACCAGGAACAGACCCTCATACCTACAAAGCCACAACAAGTGATATTGAAAACTTACAAAAAGCAGATGTGATTTTTTATAACGGACACCACCTCGAAGGACAAATGAATGATGTGTTTGCGAAAATGCGCTCTGAAAAACCAACTCACGCTGTAGCTGAAGCGATTCCTGAAGATATGCTAGATGCTGACCCAGAAAATCCTGATATTCCTGACCCTCACGTCTGGTTTGACATTAACTTATGGAAGTACGCTGTAGATGAAGTTACAAAAGGTTTAAGCGATTTAGATCCTGAGAACAAAGAATACTATGAACAACAAGCCGAAAACTATAAACAAAAATTAGACGAAACGCATACTTATGCTAAAGAACAAATTTCTCAAATTCCAGAAGAAAGCCGCGTCCTTGTCACAGCACACGACGCTTTCCATTACTTCGGCAAAGCATATGGATTAGAGGTAATGGGACTTCAAGGGTTGAGTACAGAGTCTGAATACGGATTAAAAGATGTCCAACGTATTATAGATACGGTCTCAGAACGCAATATTAAAGCCGTATTTGTTGAGAGTAGTGTAAACGAACGGTCCATTAACGCTGTAGTTGAAGGCGCAAAAGCTGAAGGGCACCAACTGAAGATCGGCGGAGAGTTATATTCTGATGCAATGGGTCCAGCGGATACGGAAGAAGGAACGTATATTGGAATGTTTAAACACAATATTGATACAATCGTTAATGCATTGAAGTAATTAGAGACTAGAGGGGATTAAGTCCCCTCTTCATTGTTTTACGAAAGAACAGGAGTCAAATAGAAAGGAGTTTCTTATATGAAAGCTATTGAAATTCAGAATCTGGCTGTTACCTATGAACGACAACCCGTCCTTGAAAATGTGAATTTCACAATACCAGAAGGAACGCTTACAGGAATCATTGGTCCTAACGGAGCTGGAAAATCCACTTTAATTAAATCAATCCTTCACCTAATCCCTCGTTTATCTGGGGATGTTGTTGTTTATGGGAAACCGTATAAAAAACAACGAAATTTAATTGGCTATGTACCTCAAAGAAGTGAAGTGGATTGGGATTTCCCAACCAACGCGCTAGACGTTGTCCTAATGGGACGCTATGGACATATAGGCTGGATTCGTCGTCCGAATAAGAAGGAAATTCAATTCGCCTATGAGTGTCTTGAAAAAGTCGGTATGAAAGAATTTGCAAATAGACAAATTAGTCAGCTCTCAGGAGGACAACAACAACGCGTCTTCCTCGCTCGCGCATTAGCACAAGATGCTCAAATCTACTTCATGGATGAACCATTCGCAGGAGTAGACGCTGCAACGGAGAAAGCGATTATGAAATTATTGCAAGAATGGCGTGAACAAGGTAAAACGGTGCTTGTCGTACACCATGATTTACAAACGGTAAAAGACTACTTTGACCACTGTCTATTGCTAAATAAAACACCTGTAGACTATGGGCCAACTGAAAGTGTCTTTACACTTGATAATTTAGAACGGACTTATGGAGGAGCCATTTCCTTTTTAGGCAACAGTCCTATACTCACTCAAGGAGGGTAACCCATGAATGAATTACTAAGCCTTTTAACCAACCCAAACACCCAATGGGTTTTAGCAGGTTCCTCCTTACTCGGTTTTGCCAGCGGATTAATCGGTAGCTTCGTACTACTCAAAAAACAAAGTCTAATCGGAGACGCTATGGCTCACGCTACATTGCCAGGCGTCTGCTTAGCATTTCTCTTATTTGGTGTTAAGTCGATCCCTCTCTTTTTAATAGGGGCTGCGACAACAGGGTTAATTGCGACATACTGTATTCAAGCTATCGTTAAACACTCTAGAATTAAAACGGATGCGTCAATCGGCGTAGTGTTATCTGTCTTTTTCGGTCTTGGGATCATGCTCCTAACTTATATTACGAAACATGCAAAAGGAAACCAGAGCGGTCTAGAGGACTTCATCTTTGGCCAGGCGGCTGCAATGGTTAAGAGCGATATACAAGTCATTGCAGTTGGGTCCCTTTTAATCATTATTCTTTCATCACTATTTTTCAAAGAATTTAAGATTTCAATATTTGACCCTAACTATGCTCGAGGTATCGGTTTACCAGTCAGCGTCTTTAATTTTGTTCTAATGGCTCTCGTCGTAGGCGTAGTGGTTGTCGGAATACAAATGGTAGGTGTAGTCCTTATTGCAGCACTTCTAATCACCCCTCCCCTCGCTGCCCGCTATTGGACAGATCAACTTGGGAGGATGGGTGTAATCGCAGGTGTATTTGGGGCCATCTCTGGTGTAACCGGCACACTAATAAGTACAGCAGGAGAAGGACTTCCAACAGGCCCACTCATTGTCTTGTGTGCCTCATTAATCTTTGTCCTTTCCCTTCTATTTGGAGCTAGTAAAGGAATCATTGTAAAGGCGGTGAGACAAACATGACGTACAGTTTATGGATTATCATTACAGGAGTATTAGTTGGCGTTACATGCGGTATGACAGGAGCCCTTCTCGTTCTTAGGAAAATGTCGATGCTTGCAGATGCAATCAGTCACACCGTTCTTCTTGGAATTGTAGGAGCTTTTCTTGTGACGCACTCTTTAAACGGGGTACCTATGCTTGTTGGAGCTGCTACTGTGGGAATACTCACAGCTTTAATGGTGCAACTACTAGACTCAAGTGGGGTTCAGTCAGATGCGGCAATTGGAGTTGTTTTCACCTCCCTTTTTGCTCTAGGTGTCGTACTCATATCCTTTATAGGAGATAGTGTCCACCTCGATGTTGAGCATGCTCTAATGGGAGAGATTGCTTTTGTTCCATGGGATACATGGACATGGAACGGCATGAACCTAGGACCAACAGCAGTCTGGCTCTTAGGATTTGTTTTTATCTTAAACCTAACCATTATACTACTCTTTTATAAAGAGTTTAAAATTAGCACATTTGATCCTCAGTTGGCCATATCAATCGGTGTTCCTGTAGTAGCGATCCATTACGTATTAATGTCGATGGTTTCGTTCTCTACAGTTGCTTCCTTCGATAGTGTAGGAGCTATTCTAGTTGTAGCGATGTTAATCGTTCCAGGTGCTACTTCTTATCTTCTAACGGATTCTTTTGGTGGTATGATTGCTTTAAGTGCCCTAATTGGCGCACTATCATCCTTGCTCGGTTATACATTCGCTCTATTCGTAGATGTGTCCATCTCAGGAGCCATGGCAACAGCCACAGGCCTTCTCTTTACCCTAGCCTTCTTCCTTAGTCCAAAACACGGCATGCTCGCTAAATGGTATAGAAGAAAGCAAATGCAAAAGCAACAACAACTAAACGCGTAAGAGTATACTACTTTAGCTTCCTACTCGGTTAGTAAAATAATATGCTATAGCAATATGAACAACTTAATAAACAAACAGAAACGTTCAGAATTACTTCTGAGCGTTTTATTTATTCCTTTATGAAGATCTCATTAGTGTAAGGATGTAGATTGATTATTCTCCCTGTTGGACATTTTCAGCCCATTTTCAGATCATGGCGTTATTTACGTCGTTTGCCCTTCTTAGGGAATAGGGTTGATCTTGATGTATGAAAAGATCTACTTCCTCATAGGGTTCTTCGAATAGCATTTTGGCCTAAAAAATTTTTTTAATTTTCTTTGGTTAAAGTTTAGGATAAAAAAACTCCAGTTTCTGAAAACTGGAGTTTTTCAATATGAGTTTAATTTTTGTAATCTGTTACAGCACCTTTGGAAGAGCATGATACATTATGAGCATATTTGCCCAAAATCCCCTTCTTGTAAAGAGGCGGTGCTTCCCAATGCTTACGACGACTTTCTAGTACTTGTTCTGTTACATCCATGGATATTTCTTTTTTGTTTGAATCTATTGTGACAAGATCCCCTTCTTCTAATAGAGATATTGGTCCTCCGACTTGAGCTTCAGGTGCGATATGACCCACCACGAGTCCATGGGTTCCTCCAGAGAATCTACCATCTGTTAATAAGGCGACCTTTTCCCCTAAGCCTTTCCCAACCAATAGAGCGGAGATTGATAACATTTCAGGCATACCAGGCCCGCCTTTAGGACCAACATATCGTATAACTAATACGTCGCCTTCTTGTATTGAATTATTCAGAATAGCTTCCGTAGCTTCCTTTTCAGTATTAAATACACGAGCTGGTCCAGTATGACGCGCAACCTTAACACCGGATACTTTAGCTACTGCACCACTTGGAGCTAAGTTACCTTTCAAGGTGATCAAAGGTCCATCTTCTCGCTTAGGATGACTAAATGACGTTATAATATCTTGTCCTTCTTCTAAGGTTGGCGCTTCTTCTAAATTCTCTGCAACTGTCTTTCCTGAAACAGTTAAACAGTGTCCGTGTAGATAGCCATTGTCATAAAGAAGCTTCATAACTGCCTGTACTCCTCCAACTTTATGCAGGTCTTGCATCACATATTTGCCGCTCGGTTTCAAATCAGCAATATGTGGTGTTTTTTCTTGAATTCGATTAAAGTCTTCCATAGTTAAATCCACTTCAATGGCATGAGCCATAGAAAGCAAATGAAGTATCGCATTTGTAGAACCACCAAGTGCCATAACGACTGTAATCGCATTTTCAAAAGCCTCTTTAGTCATGATATCTTTCGGGTAAATATTATGCTCGAGTAAGTATCTCACAGCTTCTCCAGCCGACTCACAATCTTTTGCTTTATGGTCAGATTCCGCAGGATTTGAGGAGCTTCCAGGTAAACTCATCCCCATAGCTTCAACAGCAGATGCCATCGTATTTGCAGTGTACATACCACCACACGCTCCTGCACCAGGACATGCACTACACTCAATTGCGTTTAGTTCATTTTCATCTATGTCACCCTGGTTATATTTTCCGACTCCTTCAAAGACAGAAACAATATCAACATCTTTCCCTTTATGAGACCCGGGAGCAATTGTGCCTCCATAAACAAAAACAGATGGCACCTCAGCATTTGCAATAGCAATCATACAGCCTGGAATATTTTTATCACAGGCTCCGATTGCAACTAATCCATCCAAGTTCTGAGCTCCTACTACCGTTTCGATAGAGTCAGCGATCACATCTCTACTTGGTAATGAATAACGCATTCCCTGTGTTCCCATAGAGATACCATCCGATACAGTAATAGTATTAAAGATTAAGGGTAACCCTCCTGCTTCTTGGGCACCTTTCTTTGCACGGATGGCTAAATCATCTAGGTGTATATTACATGGAGTCACTTCACTCCATGTACTTGCAATACCAATCATCGGCTTTTTAAAGTCATCATCTGTAACACCAACAGCACGAAGCATGGCACGGTTCGGTGCTCTCATTGCACTTTCACTAAACACTTTACTATTTATTCGTAAATCTTTTGTCATTCAAAATCCCACCTTTTCTTTCGCATAATTATAGGACTCTTTACTTTAATCTTCAATGATTTTTTCTGAAAAATTTTTTTATTTAGAAAATAATTAATATGTGATTAAAGCAATTTATGTATAGAGTAAATGCAAGGTAGGGGGCGACAGGAGAAAAAATTACCTTCTAGCCATTTTGTTGTGTGTATTAATAGAGTCTTTCTACTAAAATAAAAAATCCCCGTTAACATAACGGAGATTAGAGAAATTTATAAATAATTCTGTGCCTATGAGTCCTAAACAAATAAAACAGTATTTTCTAACTCAAACTTATTAATTAGACATAAAAAAAATCGCTTTCGTTAGCGATTTCCATTGCAATGTTAAGTTTTACGATACCGGTGGTCGGGCTCGAACCGACACTCCGTGAGGAACACGATTTTGAGTCGTGCGCGTCTGCCAATTCCGCCACACCGGCATATGAATGGAGGCGGCAACCGGATTCGAACCGATGGTAAAGGAGTTGCAGTCCTCTGCCTTACCACTTGGCTATGCCGCCAAATAAAAATGGAGCGGAAGACGGGATTCGAACCCGCGACCCCCACCTTGGCAAGGTGGTGTTCTACCACTGAACTACTTCCGCGAAAACTCTTGGCTGGCCCAGCTGGATTCGAACCAGCGCATGACGGTACCAAAAACCGTTGCCTTACCGCTTGGCTATGGGCCAATATTTATGGGGCGAATGATGGGGATCGAACCCACGAATGCCGGAGCCACAATCCGGTGCGTTAACCACTTCGCCACATCCGCCATAAAATGAAATTGGCAGGGGTAGTAGGAATCGAACCCACATCGGCGGTTTTGGAGACCGCTGTTCTACCGTTGAACTATACCCCTACTTACTGTAGTAATTATAATGGTGGAGGGGGCAGGACTCGAACCTGCGAACCCAGAGGGAGCGGATTTACAGTCCGCCGCGTTTGGCCAACTTCGCTACCCCTCCACGTTTTTTAAAGTATGCAGGCCAGAGGACTTGAACCCCCAACCTACTGATTACAAGTCAGTTGCTCTACCAATTGAGCTAGGCCTGCACAAAACATGGTGGCTCGGGACGGAATCGAACCGCCGACACACGGATTTTCAGTCCGTTGCTCTACCGACTGAGCTACCGAGCCAGTCTTATGTACTTTACAGTAACAAGAATTTATTTAATTGAAAAAGTGGCGGTCCGGACGGGACTCGAACCCGCGACCTCCTGCGTGACAGGCAGGCATTCTAACCAACTGAACTACCGGACCATTGGTTGCACCTAAAGGTACACAATCATTTGTAATTCGAAGAAGTCTTTTCGACGTAGTACAAATTTAAATTGGTTGCGGGGACAGGATTTGAACCTGCGACCTTCGGGTTATGAGCCCGACGAGCTACCAGACTGCTCCACCCCGCGATAATGTTGAATACTTAATGCATATTCAATTATATGATGTTTGCAATGATCTTGTGCATTGCATTTTTAAAATGGTGGAGGATGGCGGGCTCGAACCACCGACCCCCTGCTTGTAAGGCAGGTGCTCTCCCAGCTGAGCTAATCCTCCATAATATTAAGTGGTGACCCGTACGGGATTCGAACCCGTGTTACCGCCGTGAAAGGGCGGTGTCTTAACCACTTGACCAACGGGCCAGTGAAAAGTTAGTGGCGGAGAGCGAGGGATTCGAACCCTCGAGACCCGTGTTTGGGCCTACACGATTTCCAATCGTGCTCCTTCGGCCACTCGGACAGCTCTCCATGGCTCCAACGGCAGGATTCGAACCTGCGACCGATCGGTTAACAGCCGATAGCTCTACCACTGAGCTACGTTGGAATCATGTCAAAAGACCGTTTGCCTTTTGATCAAAGTCAATAAAGTGACTTGCCTGGCGGCGTCCTACTCTTGCGGGGGTGAAACCCCGACTACCATCGGCGCTGAAGAGCTTAACTTCTGTGTTCGGCATGGAAACAGGTGTGACCTCTTCGCCAAAACCGCCAGACTCTTTATTGATTTTCTCTCTCGTTTTTTCAACGACAAGTTATATTTTATCTTGTTTCGAAAGAAAAGTCAAGAGGTATTTTAGATTTTTTCTAAGTACCTTCAAAACTAGATAAGAATTATGACATCGTGCCTGATCACGTGTTTGCGCTTGAACTGACTTCCAGCTCCAACTCCCAGACCCTAGCGTATAAGTCATCTTTTCTACAAAGGCTAATCGCCTTTTCCGAAAATCTGTCTTATCCGTACGGGTCTAAGCGGTCGTTTGCGCTTTAGATAGATAAGCCCTCGATTTATTAGTATCGGTCAGCTGCACGTGTCACCACGCTTCCACCTCCGACCTATCAACCTTGTCGTCTACAAGGAATCTTACTCACTCGAAGTGATGGGAAATCTCATCTTGAAGTGGGCTTCATGCTTAGATGCTTTCAGCACTTATCCCTTCCGCACGTAGCTACCCAGCTGTGCTCCTGGCGGAACAACTGGTGCACCAGCGGTGCGTCCATCCCGGTCCTCTCGTACTAAGGACAGCTCTCCTCAAATTTCCAACGCCCACGACGGATAGGGACCGAACTGTCTCACGACGTTCTGAACCCAGCTCGCGTACCGCTTTAATGGGCGAACAGCCCAACCCTTGGGACCGACTACAGCCCCAGGATGCGATGAGCCGACATCGAGGTGCCAAACCTCCCCGTCGATGTGGACTCTTGGGGGAGATAAGCCTGTTATCCCCGGGGTAGCTTTTATCCGTTGAGCGACGGCCCTTCCATGCGGCACCGCCGGATCACTAAGCCCGACTTTCGTCCCTGCTCGACTTGTAGGTCTCGCAGTCAAGCTCCCTTGTGCCTTTGCACTCTGCGAATGATTTCCAACCATTCTGAGGGAACCTTTGGGCGCCTCCGTTACTTTTTGGGAGGCGACCGCCCCAGTCAAACTGCCCACCTGACACTGTCTCCGGACCGGATCACGGTCCTGGGTTAGAATGTCAATACAGCCAGGGTGGTATCCCACGGATGCCTCCACCGAAGCTAGCGCTCCGGTATCGACGGCTCCCACCTATCCTGTACAAGCTGTACCAACATTCAATATCAGGCTACAGTAAAGCTCCACGGGGTCTTTCCGTCCTGTCGCGGGTAATGCGCATCTTCACGCATAGTATAATTTCACCGGGTCTCTTGTTGAGACAGTGCCCAATTCGTTGCACCTTTCGTGCGGGTCGGAACTTACCCGACAAGGAATTTCGCTACCTTAGGACCGTTATAGTTACGGCCGCCGTTTACTGGGGCTTCGGTTCAAAGCTTCGCATAAGCTAACTCATCCCCTTAACCTTCCAGCACCGGGCAGGTGTCAGCCCCTATACTTCACCTTTCGGTTTCGCAGAGACCTGTGTTTTTGCTAAACAGTCGATTGGGCCTTTTCACTGCGGCTCCTCCTATGAAGGAGCACCCCTTCTCCCGAAGTTACGGGGTCATTTTGCCGAGTTCCTTAACAAGAGTTCTCCCGATCACCTTAGGATACTCTCCTCGTCTACCTGTGTCGGTTTGCGGTACGGGCACCTCTTTCCTCATTAGAGGCTTTTCTTGGCAGTGTGAAATCAGGAACTTCGGTACTATAGTTCCCTCCCCATCACAGCTTGTGATTGATGCACGGATTTGCCTATGCATCTCACTCACTGCTTGGCCGCTCACATCCAGTGGAGCGGATTCCCTATCCTACTGCGTCCCCCCGTCATTCAAACGGAAAGGAGGTGGTACAGGAATATCAACCTGTTATCCATCGCCTACGCCTTTCGGCCTCGGCTTAGGTCCCGACTAACCCTGAGCGGACGAGCCTTCCTCAGGAAACCTTAGACTTACGGTGGAAGAGATTCTCACTCTTCTTTCGCTACTCATACCGGCATTCTCACTTCTAAGCGCTCCACCAGTCCTTACGGTCTGACTTCACAGCACTTAGAACGCTCTCCTACCATTGTTCGTAAGAACAATCCACAGCTTCGGTGTTATGTTTAGCCCCGGTACATTTTCGGCGCAGAGTCACTCGACCAGTGAGCTATTACGCACTCTTTAAATGATGGCTGCTTCTAAGCCAACATCCTGGTTGTCTGAGCAACTCCACATCCTTTTCCACTTAACATAAACTTAGGGACCTTAGCTGGTGGTCTGGGCTGTTCCCCTCTCGACTACGGACCTTATCACTCGCAGTCTGACTCCCAAGGATGAGTCGTTGGCATTCGGAGTTTGACTGAATTCGGTAACCCGATGAGGGCCCCTAGTCCAATCAGTGCTCTACCTCCAAGACTCTTACCTTGAGGCTAGCCCTAAAGCTATTTCGGAGAGAACCAGCTATCTCCGTGTTCGATTGGCATTTCACCGCTACCCACACCTCATCCCCGCACTTTTCAACGTGCGTGGGTTCGGGCCTCCAGCCAGTGTTACCTGGCCTTCACCCTGGACATGGGTAGATCACACGGTTTCGGGTCTACGACCACATACTATTTCGCCCTATTCAGACTCGCTTTCGCTGCGGCTCCGATTTTTCATCTTAACCTTGCATGGGATCGTAACTCGCCGGTCCATTCTACAAAAGGTACGCTGTCACCCATTAACGGGCTCCAACTACTTGTAGGCACACGGTTTCAGGTTCTATTTCACTCCCCTCCCGGGGTGCTTTTCACCTTTCCCTCACGGTACTGGTTCACTATCGGTCACTAGGGAGTATTTAGCCTTGGGAGATGGTCCTCCCGGATTCCGACGGAATTCCTCGTGTTCCGCCGTACTCAGGATCCACTCCGGAGGAAACAAGATTTTGACTACAGGGCCGTTACCTTCTTCGGCTGACCGTTCCAGATCATTCATCTATCTTGTTTCTTTGTAACTCCAATGGAGTGTCCTACAACCCCAGAGAGCAAGCTCTCTGGTTTGGGCTAATTCCGTTTCGCTCGCCGCTACTCAGGAAATCGCGTTTGCTTTCTCTTCCTTCGGGTACTGAGATGTTTCAGTTCCCCGAGTCTACCTTCCTTAACCTATGTATTCAGTTAAGGATCCTACCCCATTACGGGTAGTGGGTTTCCCCATTCGGAAATCTCCGGATCATAGCCTACTTACGGCTCCCCGAAGCATATCGGTGTTAGTCCCGTCCTTCATCGGCTCCTAGTGCCAAGGCATCCACCGTGCGCCCTTATTCACTTAACTATCTAAAATCAATGTGAAAAGACGCATCATAATGATGCTTACGTTAAATCTAACGTTGGTTTGATGTCTAATTCTTATCTAGTTTTCAAGGTACTGTTTGAAAGCATTTGAGCTTCCAAAACCGAACGAAACAAACATGGTCAATGGTTTAATGGCACAGTATGTGCCTGCTAGCAAGTCCCGAAGGACTCGCTAGTTCCGTAATATCCTTAGAAAGGAGGTGATCCAGCCGCACCTTCCGATACGGCTACCTTGTTACGACTTCACCCCAATCATTGGCCCCACCTTCGGCGGCTGGCTCCAAAAAGGTTACCTCACCGACTTCGGGTGTTGCCAACTCTCGTGGTGTGACGGGCGGTGTGTACAAGGCCCGGGAACGTATTCACCGCAGTATGCTGACCTGCGATTACTAGCGATTCCGGCTTCATACAGGCGAGTTGCAGCCTGCAATCCGAACTGAGAATGGTTTTTTGAGATTTGCTTGACCTCGCGATCTCGCAGCCCTCTGTACCATCCATTGTAGCACGTGTGTAGCCCAGGTCATAAGGGGCATGATGATTTGACGTCATCCCCGCCTTCCTCCGGTTTGTCACCGGCAGTCACCTTAGAGTGCCCAACTGAATGCTGGCAACTAAGATTAGGGGTTGCGCTCGTTGCGGGACTTAACCCAACATCTCACGACACGAGCTGACGACAACCATGCACCACCTGTCATTCCGTCCCCGAAGGGAACTCCCTATCTCTAGGGATAGCGGAAGATGTCAAGACCTGGTAAGGTTCTTCGCGTTGCTTCGAATTAAACCACATGCTCCACCGCTTGTGCGGGCCCCCGTCAATTCTTTTGAGTTTCAGCCTTGCGGCCGTACTCCCCAGGCGGAGTGCTTAATGCGTTAACTTCAGCACTAAGGGGCGGAAACCCCCTAACACCTAGCACTCAACGTTTACGGCGTGGACTACCAGGGTATCTAATCCTGTTTGCTACCCACGCTTTCGCGCCTCAGCGTCAGTTACAGACCAGAGAGTCGCCTTCGCCACTGGTGTTCCTCCACATATCTACGCATTTCACCGCTACACGTGGAATTCCACTCTCCTCTTCTGTACTCAAGTTCCCCAGTTTCCAATGGCCCTCCACAGTTGAGCTGTGGGCTTTCACATCAGACTTAAGAAACCGCCTGCGCGCGCTTTACGCCCAATAATTCCGGACAACGCTTGCCACCTACGTATTACCGCGGCTGCTGGCACGTAGTTAGCCGTGGCTTTCTGGTTAGGTACCGTCAAGGTACCAGCATTTCCTCTGGTACTTGTTCTTCCCTAACAACAGAACTTTACGATCCGAAGACCTTCATCGTTCACGCGGCGTTGCTCCGTCAGACTTTCGTCCATTGCGGAAGATTCCCTACTGCTGCCTCCCGTAGGAGTCTGGGCCGTGTCTCAGTCCCAGTGTGGCCGATCACCCTCTCAGGTCGGCTACGCATCGTCGCCTTGGTAAGCCGTTACCTTACCAACTAGCTAATGCGCCGCGGGCCCATCCATGAGTGACGGCCGAAACCGCCTTTTACCAGTGAACCATGCAGTTCACTGGGTTATTCGGTATTAGCTCCGGTTTCCCGGAGTTATCCCGATCTCATGGGTAGGTTGCCCACGTGTTACTCACCCGTCCGCCGCTCGATCCACAACAATCACCCCGAAGGGATCATGTTGTTTCACGCGCTCGACTTGCATGTATTAGGCACGCCGCCAGCGTTCGTCCTGAGCCAAGATCAAACTCTCCATAAAGTTAGAGTTTGCCTAGCATCAAATAAATGATTACTGGCTTTAAAAATAATTTAAAGACATTGACGTTACATGTTGTTTCGTTCAGTTTTCAAAGATCAAATGTTTCTTTAAAGTGTTTCTTTTTGTTTGCCTGCTGTTTAACAGCGACTTAATCATCTTAACATTTTGTCGTTTTGATGTCAACAATGTTTTTTAATTTTTTCGTTGCCGTTTTGTTGGCTGCTCGAAATTGTTTGTGCCGTTTCAGCGACAAGTAATACTATATCACCCTGAGAAAACATCGTCAATAACTTTTGTTAATTTCTTTTGATATTTTCTCGAAGCTTTTTGGGCTCTCTTAAAGCCACTTACCTATACTAAAAGAAAAGAGCCTCCTATGCAACCCTTTTTTTAAAGAATTGCGGGAGGCCTTATTTTAACTTTAGTCATTCCTTCTTAACCGATACGTTCTATGATATAAGTTCTTGCCTTTTGTTTCGATTTGTACAGCTTCAATGATTTCCTTATCTACAAGGTAATCTAGGAGCGCTCCAAGATCAAGCGCGTATGGTTGGATATCTGGATGAACCATCAACTCCCCATATGCCCAAGGCTCTTCTTTACTTCCCATTACTTCTATTAAATGTTTTGCACAATTAATCGTTCTTGAATTAATAGCAAACTCAGTAGCTAAAAGCATAAGCTGAACCCGTTTATCGAGCGTTTCATTGCTTTTACTCAATTCTTGATGGAGCTTGTATACTTCTGGTTCTATTCTTTTCACCTGGTTCCATACTGTCACTTCTGGGTGGAATCCTTTTTCAATGACCGAGAGACGAGCTAAGTAATGTAGTGAATGAATCATTTTACTAAATGCATCCATGTATTGTTCTGTTTCATATAGATCTTTACATTCTCCATACGTTCGAATGAGCTTGGCGAATTCAATTGCCTTTTTCAAATCACGCTTTTCCTGTGGGAAGTTACGTAAGTTTTCTTTTAAAGTTGTTACATACTCGTTTCGATCGAATACAACACGACCCTCTATCACCCATTCTACTGCTCTGCGGAATGAACTCGTGTCGATCCAATGGGTAAGTTGATCTTCATCTACGATGTGCATGGCCGCATTTTTGTTCTCAAATTCATAATGTTTAACGTACCAAGGCTGAGTAGCCCCTCGTACAATGATTAATAGAATAACATCAAAGTTATCTGTTACAGGGCTAATGGGCTTTTTCTTTTCTATAATCAAAATTCCTAATGTGCTTTTCTGACTAGCGCGTTCTTGGTAGATCGGACGTAACACATCTTCCATACTACTTTCCCCCAAATACTAAGATAGTGATTAATTTCGACACATTCACAGAAAATCCTTTTTTCGACGACGCTTTCTCTCCTAGAAATATGCTATACTACCAATTGAAAATGTTAGGAGGGAAAAGGTTGGGCGTTAAGTACTCGAACAAAATAAACAAGATACGCACGTTTGCGCTAAGTTTAGTATTTATCGGTTTTGGCATCATGTATGTTGGCCTTTTATTTAAGGATACAATGTGGCTAATGAGTATCTTTATGATCCTTGGGCTTCTTTCAGTCACCCTGAGCACAGTAGTGTACTTTTGGATCGGAATGTTATCCACCAAAACGATAAAAGTTGTCTGCCCTAATTGTGGCAAGCCAACAAAGCTATTAGGACGCGTCGACGCATGCATGCACTGTAATGAGCCCTTAACTTTAGATAAAGATCTTGAAGGAAAAGAATTCGATGAACGGTACAATTCTAAAAGATATCAAAAAAATACAGAAAATCAAAAGTAAAATGAAAGTTAATTGAAAAGACCTTGTAGAGTATACACTCTTCAAGGTCTTTTTACATATCCATAAAAAATGAGAGTTCTTTAAAAAGAACTCTCAGCTTAGTGCTTTGACTTACACTCTTCACAAATTCCGTACACTTCCATACGGTGGTTACTAACATCAAATCCTGTAACCTGTTCCGCAAGCGATTCTACCTCATCAAGGGATGGATAATGGAAATCGACGATCTTTCCACAATTATTGCAAATCGCATGGTAGTGCTCAGAGGTATTACAATCAAATCGGCTTGATGAATCACCATAAGTCAATTCACGAACCAACCCAATTTCACGAAATACGCGAAGATTGTTGTATACCGTGGCTACGCTCATATTTGGGAATTTGCTTTCTAATGCTTTATAAATTTCATCTGCGGTTGGATGAGACATGGAATCAATGAGAAACTCAAGCACCGCATGACGTTGGGGTGTAATACGGACGCCAGAATCTTTTAATGTGTCCAAAGCCTCACGAAGTCGATGATCAGACACCGTCATGCACCTCGCTTTCACATATTTTCATATAAACAATATTATTACATTAAAATCTTTATAAATAGTGTATACCCTTGTGCCTCTTTTTGTCAATGTAACTCGCTTGATACCAAGCCTATTTACATATATTACACATCAGCTCGTAGCGGCATTTCTTTACCACCTGTCATCTTATTAACAAATCGAGCTGCTACGAATAAGAAATCAGATAATCGGTTTAAATATGTCAGAACAAGTGGGTTATTTAACTCATCTTTCACGACCACAGCACTACGCTCAGCTCTTCTCACAATCGTACGTGCAGTGTGTAATGTAGCCGAAGCCTCGTGACCTGACGGTAGAATAAAGTTCTGAAGAGCTTCTAGTTCTTGATCCCAACTGTCAATTTGTTTTTCTAGTTCATCAATGTGACCCTGAGTGACTTGCCACTTTACTTCTTTTCCTTGAGGGGTCGCAAGTTCAGCACCTACATGGAAGAGAATGGTTTGCACACGGTGCATCGTGTCACAGAAGGTTTGTTTCTCCGGCCAGTCTTCTCTTCTTAAATAACTTAAGGATAACCCAATCATGGAGTTGGCTTCATCACAAGTACCATAAGCATCGACGCGTGCATCACTTTTCGGCACCCGTTCCCCGTAAATAAGTGAAGTATCACCTTTGTCACCGGATCGTGTATAAATCTTCATTATTAATACCCCTTTCTTGGATCAATTTGATTCACAAATACTTCCCCGCCAGCTTGGAAAGTATGTAGGTTTTCTTCAAAGATTGACATGGCTCTTGGTTGATAATTAGGAGACATTCCTGATGAATGAGGTGTTATGGTCACATTCCCCATCTCCCAAAATGGGTGAGCAGCCGGCAAAGGCTCTACTTCAAACACATCTAATATCGCATGGTGAATTAACTTTTCTTCCATTACATGCAATAAAGTATCTCCGTCCACTACATCGCCTCGGCCCATATTAAGGAAGACCGCATCGTCTTTCATTATTTCAAAGTGTTTTCTCTTAAGAAAGTTCTTAGTACCTTCTGTACTAGGAAGCACTGAAACAACGAAGTCAGCTTCAGACAGATGCGCATCTAGTTCATCTTTCGTATAAACATTATCAAAATGTTCCTTAGCCGTTCCACTATTCGATATACCGATTGTGTACATTCTAAATGCCTGAGCAAGGCGAGCAACTTCCTGCCCTATCGCCCCTGTTCCTGCGATGAGCATTGTCTTCCCAGTAATTTCAACAGGCTTCACACTACGATCCCATTCATGCGCCTTTTCATTCTCTAGCAATAAACGAGTATTCCTTGCTACTTGAAGAAGCATTGCTATGGCATACTCCGCCATCGGGGCTTTATGGATTCCCTTCGAATTGGTAACGAGAATCCCTCTTTCTTCTATCTTCTCAAATGGCATTTTATCTAACCCGGCCGACAAAACCATAATCCACTTCAGTCGGGCAGCTTCCTCTACGAGTTCTTCCGTCAAATCTTCCCCATATGTAAGTAGTACATCCGCTTCCGACAAAGAAGAAGCAGCTTCCCCCATCGACTCTGTAAACTGAAACGCAACTGAAGGATAGGCCTCCACTAAACGCTCCCGTAAATCCCTTCTGATCTTACAAGACGATAAAATAAACAAATGATTCCCTCCCATTCTAAAACTCCTACTGTCTATACTATAACCTATTCCCAAAAAATCATAGAAATCAATGCTCCACAACACTTTCACACACTAACGTAATACAACGTACCAGACACCCTGCACCTCTGCACAGCAGTAAAGGGTGTCTGGCACGCTGGGCTTTGGTAGAGTGCTAAAGGCATTAAAGAAAGCGCGAATGAGATTCGCGCTTAACATGTTGCTCTATATAATAAGGGGAGGTTGGTTTCTTAATGTACTATACGCAGATCTTCATTAATTGGTATGGACCTTCACCCAGCGTTTTGAAAATAGGCTCATACTCATTTTCCAAATTCAAGTTGATTTTCAATATAAAACACGCGTATAATAATAGTAATATTATGGAAGGGGTGAACGTTAGCGCAATGAAGTACTAATCCTAGTTTGAGAGGCGAGTTCAATAGCACATTTTATTGGAAACGACTCGTTCCAGACAGGATAGGTATGTCTTCTTACAGACCACTTGCGCAAACACACGCTTCTTCACCTATAGAACGGTAAGATTTATTTGGTGTGCCATGAGCATAAGTACGTCTATATACCTTCCTCTCTGGAGCGTCCAGGGAGGTTTTTTATGAGATTATTACACGCTAATCACATTCATTATTCAATCGCAGACCGTACATTACTTCACATCAACGAGCTCTCCATCAATAAAGGGGACCGTATTGGGTTAATTGGAAGGAACGGACAGGGGAAAACACTTTTACTACATTATTTACTAGGAAAAACCGAAGCATCCGCTAAAGTAAAGTTGTATAGTAGGGTTGCTTCATTTGATCAGTTAGACCTTAATCGAGAAGATCTGAACTGGGATCGATTAAGTGGCGGGGAAAAAACACTTCAAAAATTAGAGGAGTTGTTTTCTAAAGAGGCTGATCTTCTCTTCTTAGATGAGCCGACTAACAACTTGGATTGGCAACAGATTGAAAAGCTTGAGCACAGGCTTTTAACTTGCAAGAGTTCCTACGTAATTGTATCGCATGACCGAGAGCTCCTTAATCAGGTTTGTTCGACCATTTGGGAACTTGATGAAGGTGAGATTTCTAAATACAAAGGAAATTTCAGCTCTTATGAAAAGGCTAAAAAGATCGAAATCAATCAGCAGCAAGAAGCTTACGAGAAGTATACAAAAGAAAAGAAGCGCCTTACAGAGCGAGTTCACCAAAAAGAACAACAGTCAAAAGGAATGAATAAACCTCCTTCACGGATGGGAAATTCTGAATGGCAACTCCACAAAGGAAAAGCCAAAGGGCAACAACAAAAAATCCAGCGCGTTACAAAAGTGATGCAAGAACGGCTGGAACGGTTAGAACGTGTAGAGAAGCCATTTGAATGGGCTGATTTAATAATGACAAATCATTCAACGGAGCCCATAAGCAACAAACACATCCTGTCTGCACAAAATTTATCAGCCAACATAGCTTCTACCCTTTTATACCGAATAGACCGACTATCGTTAAAAACGGGTTCAAAAACAGCACTTTTAGGCTCGAACGGTAGCGGGAAGACCACGTTGCTTAAACAATTATTGGCTGATTCAGATTACGTGACCATGTCCAAGCAAGCACGTGTTGGATATTTTGCTCAAGTAATTGAGGAACTCCCTCAAGACCAAACCATTCTCCAATATGTGAAACAAGATAGCCTATTATCCGAGCACATCATCCGAACGATTCTTGGACGCCTTCGCTTTCTTCGTGAGGATGTGAATAAACCTATACGTGTTCTTAGCGGTGGCGAACGGGCTAAGACGGCTATCGCCAAATTATTGAGCGGTCAGTTTAATGTTCTTATCCTCGACGAACCGACCAACCACCTTGATATTGAAGCTATTACAGCATTAGAGCAATTAATCAACGATTTTCCCGGTACGGTACTTTACGTAAGCCATGATCGCCGCTTCGTAGAACAAACAGCCACCAACTTGTGGTTACTAGAGAACCATACCATTAACGTTTTTGAGGGCACCTACAATCAATGGACAGAAAGAAACTCCAAAGCTTCTGCCCCTGAAGAAGAACAATACGATCTTATGAAACTTGAAACAAAGTTATCCGAAATTATAAGCAGACTCAGTACACTAAACACCGGAGAGGACAAGAGCGAACTTGAACAAGAGTATCAGAATACCTTACGCAAAATACAATACATCAAACAAGATTAGGTCACATTGATACACTAATGCGCGAAAGCGTGCCAGACACCCTTCATTACAGTAAAGCAATCCAAACAAAAACCCTCCTTGATGGAGGGTTTTTAAGTTAGGTTTTCTCTTATATATTGTAAGGCTTCTTCAACATGGCCCTTCACGCGTACTTTACGCCATTCGTTCACTAAGTTACCTTCCTTATCAATAACAAAAGTTGAACGTTCGATCCCCATGTACTCTTTACCAAAATTCTTCTTTAACTTCCATACATCATATTCTTCAGCGACCGCATGCTCCTCGTCTGCTAATAATAAAAACGGGAGTTCATGTTTATCGATAAACTTCTGATGACGATCAATAGGATCTGGGCTAACACCTAGAATAACAGCATCTAAGTCTTTGAAGCTTTCATGATGATCGCGGAAGTCACAAGCTTCGGTCGTACACCCTGGCGTCATATCTTTCGGATAAAAATACAAGACGACATTTTTCCCTTTATAATCAGAGAGCTTTACCTTTTCCCCATTGTTAGCTGGCAGTTCAAAATCTGGCGCTGGTTTACCAATTTCCATAGTCATTCCTATCCCTCCTGAACATAATCTACTTTAAGGGTAACCAAATTCAGGAGAACTTACAACTTATCTGATGGCTCATCCTGGTGATGATGATGCATATATTGAACAACAAAGGCAGCGGGCACGATATAACCAATCATAGCCTCAATTAAAGCAATTGCCTTCCCTAATCCTATCGGAGTAATATCACCGTATCCTACCGTCATTAGTGTTACCCCGCTAAAATAAACAGAATGAGCAAAACGATCAAGCAATGAATCCTGTTGCAAGAGCTCATCTTGTAATATCACCAAACCTTCAGAAGCTAGAATAAAGTAGATCAAACCAAACCCTATCATAACGATTCCATAAACCGTAATAAGCGTATAAAAGTGATGAAAGGAGAATAGTTGGCGAACTTCTTGATCATGCCGAAAAAAACCTGCTAAACTCCCACAAACACTCAACACAACAAGACTCAACAACACCCAAACCATCTCACACCACTCCCCCTATCCCTATCATATAAACAAGCCCCACCTAATATGAATTCCCTTCACCATATTAAAGCGTGCCAGACACCCTGCATCTCTTCACAGCACAAAAGCGTGCCAGACACCCTTCTCCTCTGCACAGCATTAAAGGGGAGGTGTGTGTTAGAATGGGGGTGAGTATTTTTTATGGAGGTTTTCTTGTTGAATATTAATAGATCGAAAGAGTTATATAGAGAAGCAGAGGACCATATAGTCGGAGGGGTGAACTCGCCTTCTCGCGCGTATAAAGGGGTTGGTGGCGGAACTCCTATCTTTATGGATAAAGCAGAAGGGGCTTACTTCTTTGACGTCGACGGAAACAAGTACATCGATTATCTAGCCGCGTATGGACCAATTATTACAGGCCATGCTCACCCACATATTGCTGAGGCGATCTCAAAGGCAGCCTACAACGGTGTGTTATATGGTACACCAACTAAACTTGAGAACAAATTCGCGAAGATGATTAAAGAAGCGATCCCATCTATTGAAAAGGTACGCTTTGTCAACTCTGGTACAGAAGCTGTTATGACAACGATTCGTGTCGCACGTGCTTATACAAACAGAACTAAAATCATTAAGTTCGCCGGCTGTTACCACGGACACTCTGACCTTGTCCTTGTTGCAGCAGGATCTGGACCCGCGACACTTGGCACACCTGACTCAGCAGGGATCCCGACATCCATCGCACAAGAAGTGATCACGGTCCCATTTAATGATATCGACACATACAAAGACGCACTTGAGAAATACGGGGACGATGTTGCGGGTGTTCTTGTAGAGCCAATCGTCGGGAACTTCGGTATCGTTGAACCAAAGCCTGGTTTTCTACAAGAAGTAAACGACCTTGCTCACGAAGCTGGTGCTCTTGTCATTTACGACGAAGTCATCACAGCTTTCCGCTTCCACTACGGTAGCGCCCAAGATATCGTCGGTGTTGAACCAGACATGACAGCAATGGGCAAAATTATTGGCGGTGGTCTTCCAATCGGAGCCTACGGAGGCCGTGTAGATATTATGGAACAAATCGCTCCACTTGGCCCAGCTTATCAAGCTGGAACAATGGCTGGTAACCCTGCATCCATTTCAGCGGGAATTGCTTGTCTTGAAGTACTACAAGAAGAAGGCGTCTACGACAAAATGGATCAGCTCGGCGCTATGTTAGAAGAGGGAATCTTACAGCACGCCGAGACATATCAGCTTCCTGTTAAGGTCAACCGCCTAAAAGGAGCCCTCACCGTATACTTCACAGATGTAGAAGTTGAAAACTATGATCAAGCAGAAGCGACAGACGGTGAAATGTTCGCGAAATTCTTCCACCTAATGCTACAAGAAGGAATCAACTTAGCTCCATCTAAATTTGAAGCATGGTTCTTAACAACTGAACACACAGAGGCTGACATTAAAGAAACGCTACGTGCTGCGGAATCTTCATTCAAAGCATTAGCAAGCGAATAAATATACAGACTTTTATACACCTCCGCAGACACAATGTTTGCGGAGATTTTTTGCCCTCTTTTTGAAAACGCTTACCTAAAGGTACCTCAACGATTTCAGCACTTCGTATACACGCAAATCCCTCTTCTTCATCATACAATTCACTGTATATTTAATTGCAAAGCCTACACCCTTATGATACTATAATAAATAATTCAGAAAATTTGTACATCGGATTGTACACTTTTCATTTCTTACCCTTTTCATAAAATCTTTCACTTCGCTCCGAAAGATTTAGTTCTGAACAGAACACTTTTCAAGGCTTTTGCAATCTATTGCGAAAGCCCTTCTTTTTCTCCATTGACGACTACAGGAAGTCCTTCACTTCCTAATGTCGATTCTATTTGTAAATCTTCAAGGAGGTGCGGTCATCTTGACCAAATCGAGACGAGTAAACTGGGATCCTAATGAATTTCGTGATTATCACAAACATGAACATGATGCATGTGGAATTGTTGCTTGTGTTCAGAAAGAAAACAAGCCCACAAAAGAAAACATTAACACTGTCATTAATGCCCTTGTGACCATGAACCACCGTGCAGGTTTCACTAAGCAAGAAGGAGACGGCGTTGGTATTCATATGGATATACCAAAAGCCCTTTGGGAAGAGAAACTAACTTCTAAACAACAAGACAAAAACCTTGCCCACCACTCTCAATTTACTGTAGGACACCTTTTCATCAATAAGCAAGCTCAAACCACCACTATAAAAACCAACATCCAAGATATCTTAGCTCAACACGGCTTTCAACTAATCTACCAAGACGAACAATCAACTCGCACAGAAGCACTAGGCCCTCTTGCGCAAAAACAAGAGCCGATATTCTGGCAGATTGCCCTTTTACCAAACAATGAGGACGTTAACTTAGAGCGTGCTTTATTTGATGTTTCCCTTGCGATTGAAGAGGATGAGAATGTACATGTCGCCTCTTTATCTTCTTATCACGTGGTCTATAAAGTAATGGGTGCCGGAGATCAGCTTCCTCAGTACTTCGCTGACTTAGACCACCCCAAGATTGCTTCTGCTATGACACTAGGACACAACCGCTACTCTACAAACACGCTTACAAGCTTTTTTCGTGTGCAACCATTTAGCATGTTAGGACACAATGGTGAAATTAACACGATCGCTAAACTTCGAGATGAAGCTGAAATGATCAATGTCCCTTTAACCGGTAACGGTAGTGATTCACAGGACCTTAATCGAACAATTGAAACGTTTGTGAAACGAGAAGGTTATGGATTGTTTGAAGCACTCGATTTAATGTTCCCACCTATTTTAAACGAATTAAAGCGGTACCCATCTCACCTCCAAGACATGTATGCCTACATGCGTGAAGCTTGGGGTCATTTCGCGCAAGGCCCAGCTGGTATTATTTCAAGACACAAAAATGAAGCCGCCTTCAGCTTGGATTCTCTTGGGCTACGGCCGCTATGGCAGCTTGAAACAATGGATGCTCATCTATTCTGTTCAGAACCTGGTATTCGGGCAAATAGCGAGTACGTTAGCGATCCTAAACCTCTCTCCCCAGGAGAAAAGGTAGGGGTAAAGTATGATGAAGAAGGCACGCTGCAAGTTTTCGACCACTTTGCTTATCAAGAAGAAGTTTACCGTCGTATGGGCGCACGCTTTGATTTCGAAGGCTTCCATTCTCGCATCCAACCTGGTAAGGCAGATACAGTTAAGCCTCACCCAACCGTAACGAATGTTCACAATGGGTGGTATGCTGCATATGGTTGGGACAGGGAACACATTCAACTTCTTGAGCAAATGGCTGAAAAAGGAGCTGAACCGATTCGCTCTCTTGGGCATGACGTTCCTCTCGCTTCTTTACACCAGGGCCGTAAAAACATAGCCGATTACTTTAAAGAAAGTGTCGCAGTTGTCACAAACCCGGCAATCGACCGGGACCGTGAAGCCGAGCACTTCTCTACCAGAACAATCTTAGGGCGTCGTCCTAATGTAGTAACAAAAGACGAAGCTCCCTTTAACTTAGAGCTATTATCACCAATTCTCGTAGAAGGTGTACACGCTCAGACCATTTCATATAAAGAACAGCAACCTTCTTATGAACAAATTCTCCACCGCTTTGACCAAGACGGACTTAGCCAAACTCTGTCTATAACAGCTAGAGAGGATGAAACGATCGAAGAGGCCATCAACCGGTTATCAAGTGAAGCAGAATCACTTGTAGATAAAGGTGCTGAACTTCTTGTTCTAGATGATGGGAATACTCATCAGGAAGACCACCTTTGGCTAGACCCTCACCTTGTCGTATCGGCAATTGATAAACGACTCGTTGAGAATCATAAACGTAGAAACACATCGATCATTCTGCGTTCGGCTTCTATTCGCTCCTTACATGACCTCATCACCGTATTTGGTCTAGGAGCAGATGCAATCAACCCTTATCTACTTTTCGCGACTGTAGCTGAGGAAGAATTAACGCCAACCCTTAACTTGTATCATGCGTTGAATAAGGGCCTTGAAAAAGTTATTTCAACAATCGGTATTCACGAACTAAGAGGATATGCTCGCCTCTTCTCAAGCATCGGTTTACACAACGATTTCTCAAGATTGCTACGCATTGTAAACTTCTTTGGCGGTGAAGGGTTATCCTATAACTGGAATGCACTGAAGGAAGATTCCATCGCTCGTCGAGAAGATTTCCAAAACGAAAAAGCTCGTCCAGGCAAGAGCTTCCATGCTTGGCCTCGCCTTTGGAAATCAATCGGAGATGTAGCCAAAGGAAACCCTATAGATGATCTTCGTGACAAAATTGACGGACTTGAAGAGAAGAATCCGCTAAGCATTCGTCACTTAGTTCAACCAAAATCAAGCGAACATAAAGAAGAAGCATCTAAAGTAGATCTTGGAGTTGGCACACATGATTTGCCATTTATGATCTCTTCCATGTCATTTGGTTCTCAAAACGAGACAGCTTTCCGTGCCTACGCTGAAGCTGCCGACCAACTAAATATGATTTCCTTCAATGGCGAAGGCGGAGAGATCAAAGATATGCTCGGAAAATATCCAAACACACGCGGTCAACAAATCGCTTCTGGTCGATTTGGTGTGAATGCAGAGTTATTGAATTCTTCTAATCTACTAGAAATCAAGATTGGTCAGGGCGCAAAACCTGGTGAAGGTGGTCACCTGCCAGGCTCCAAAGTAACCGCTAAAATTGCAGAAGCACGTAATGCGACAATCGGTTCTGATTTAATTTCGCCATCGAACAACCATGATATCTATTCTATTGAAGATTTAGCACAAATGATTTCAGAGCTGAAAACCGCCAATGATCAGGCGAAAGTTACAGTAAAAGTCCCGATTGTTCCAAACATCGGAACAATTGCCGTCGGTGTAGCTAAAGCCGGCGCGGATTTCATTACGCTCAGCGGCTTTGATGGCGGTACAGGTGCAGCAAGAATTCACGCTCTTCAACACGTAGGACTTCCTGTTGAAATAGGTGTGAAGGCTGCTCATAATGCACTTCTTGAAGCCGGTCTTCGTCATTCTGTTGAGATTTGGGCAGATGGAGGGCTACGCAGTCCTCTTGATGTAATGAAAGTCATGCTTTTAGGAGCTAATCGCGTTGGATTTGGCACGTTATCTATGATTGCCGTTGGGTGTACCGCTTGTCGCGGGTGTCACCTTGATACGTGTCACGTTGGGATTGCTACACAAATTGAAACAGAAGCTCAGGCAAAAGAGCACGGACTTCGCCGCTTCGTTCCAAGGGAGTACCAACCTTCTGTTACAGGGCTTATGAATCTATTTACCACATTCGGTGAAGAACTTAAACGCCTAACAGCTGAGCTAGGGTTCTCCAAAACTCAAGACCTGGTCGGCCGTTCTGATTTACTAGAACAGTACCGTGGTGAAGACTGGATGGATTTAACGCCTCTACTTGAAAAACTTGAAGTTGAAGAAATCCAAGCTTATCAGAAGAAATATGAACGAATGGAAGAACGTCTCCTTATGGCAGTAGGAGCAGAATATTTAGACGGTAATCAAGAACAACTTCTTGATTCCAGGGAATTCTCTAATGTAACAAGTGAACAACGAAACCTTAGCAGTCGCGTTTCTTGTCACCGCGTCCGTGATCGTCTCGATGGATCCTATCGTGACCTTGATCCAATTCGACTCCACTATAAAGAAGGCTCTATAGTGGGTAATGGATTTGGGGCCTACCTGACTGACGGTATGGATACATCTGTTATCGGTGGCGGTCAGGACGGTGTCGGAAAAACGGCATTCGGCGGAACCCTTGCTATCTTAAAATCCCCTGGAGCTCACGGTGGGTATATTAACGGAGCGGTTGGAAAAGGGTTTGGATACGGTGCTCAAAAAGGGCGACTTATTGTTCAAGGCACAGCTGACTCTAGAGCCGGCATTCGATTATCTGGTGCTGATATTATTATAGGGCAGCAACTACAGGCCCCTCTTCCAACTGAACACGATGGCAACTTCGGATGTTACTCAAGTATTAAAGGGTTCGCCTTTGAATATATGACCAACGGACGCGGCCTGGTACTTGGGGATCCAGGACCTTGGATGTGTGCCGGAATGACTGGCGGAGCCGTTTACCTTCGTCATCAACCAGAAATGGGATTAACGAAAGAAGCTCTTCATAAACGAATCGCTAAAGGAGCTAAAGTCGAAATTGAACCCTTGAACGAAGGCGGAAAAGATGACGTAAACGAAATGCTTACGGGATACATTGAAGTCTTAAAGCAGCATGACCAACATGCAGAAGCGGAATCTCTTGAACTTCTTCTCGAAAACCTTGAAGATCACTTCCTTCAAGTCGTTCCTGAGAAAATTCAAGCAGATCCATCCGTATCAACCGAATAATATACGATGCCCTGCCAAGTGCAGGGTATTTTTTTGCATTCCTTCCCCCTCTATACTAGACTCATCATGAATAGTATGTGACACTGTCCACATAGATTAGTAAAGATTTACAAATAAGATCTATTATTTTAACGAAAACAATTGTATAATCAATCTCGCTTATTGGATTTTCTTCTGAAGGAAGGTTATGAAATGAAGTTAGGTGCACGTATGCTGAAGACAGGATTAGCCGTAGCCATTGCGATGTATATAGCGGCTGCCCTCCCCTTTCAGACCAGCACAGTTTTCGCCGGTATGGCTGCCTTATTCTCGATACAGCCATCCATTTACCGGTCGTATCAATCGATTGTTGAACAGGTAGAAGCAAATGTTATAGGTGCTATTGTAGCCTATATAATTTTGATTTCCCTTGGTAACGACCCATTCATCATGGGGTTCACCATTGTCCTCGTCATCGGAGTTTGTGTGAAGTTTGGCATGAAAGAAAACACGATCCTTCTTGCCCTTGTAGCTGTAATTGCCATTATGGAATCAACAGAGATGGATCTGCTTCCATTTACAATGCTACGGTTTTCATCACTTATGATCGGGATTTTTGCATCCTTTGTCGTAAACTTAGTCTTTTTACCGCCAAAATATGAAACAAAACTTTTTAATCAAGTAGACCAGCATACAAGTGACATTCTGCAGTGGCTACGTATTACCACACGCCACTTATCCGATCGCCCGGCACTTAGGGAAGAAATTGAGAGGCTTGAAGGCGCCATGGTCAATTTAGATCATACGTATAGCTTGTTTAAAGAAGAACGAACCTATTTCAAAAAACGTCGTTTCGAAAAGGCCCGCAAACTCATTTTGTTTAAACACTTAATCTCAACTACACGTAAAGCTTTCGAGGTATTAAAAACATTTAGCAGTCTAGAAAACGAAATGGATAAGGTTCCAGCTGAGTTTCGAACGACACTTGTTAACGAAATTGATAAGGTCATTCATGTTCACGAGAAGCTCATCCTCTCTATTAAAGGCAGAATCCGTTTTCACGAATCAGACCCAATAGAAGAAGCAGGCGAACCCAATATTCCAAAGCTCGTTGAACATTTAATTGATATCTACGAGGAAAAAGAAACAGAAGAAGAAAAATTAATGTTTCTCCCTCTTGCTACAAAATTAATGGATTACCATCAGAAAATGGCACACTTGAAAAAACTCCTCTCAAGTTATCAGCTTTATCATACGAGCGAGCATATTAAGACGATTAAGAAGTAGACCCTATCCATGTATAGGGTCTACTTTTCATTTAACGATCGTTAGAGTAACATTTCCGCCAGCTTTGATGGAGCGTAAAGTGGGCCTGGAAATCACTCGCTTTCTGTGATCCCATACAATATGGGAGGAAAGAGAATTAAGACAACCTGTAATAAGCGGTCCGTTCATCCCATTAACGCAAGGGCTTGCTGTGGGACGACGAGACTCCCGCGGGGTAAGGAGCCTAGGTAAGACCCCGGACGGAGCGTCAGCGAAGGAGGAGGCTTACCAGCTCCCCGCAGGAAAGCGAGTTGTCCCACAGCAAGCCCTATCCCCCAATCGGTAACGGACCCCTTAAACATAAAAAAGAGAGGAGCCGCGCAGTGCGGTTCCTCTTCTTCTTTTTATGTTCCTAAATATTCAGTTTCAGGTTCAGCGTCATCCAGTTGCTGTACTTGATAGAGATCGTAATACGCACCCTTTTTATTCATCAACTCTTCATGACTACCAACTTCCTTAATCTCACCATCGGCTAACAACACAATGCGATTAGCGTGAGTGATTGTTGATAAGCGGTGAGCAACGATAAAGGTCGTTCTGTCTGCAGCGAGTTTTTCTAAGGCCTCTTGTATTAAATGCTCACTTTCAAGGTCTAGTGCGGATGTTGCTTCGTCTAAGATTAACAGAGGTGGATTCTTTAAGAATACGCGCGCAATGGCTACACGCTGCTTCTGTCCTCCTGATAATTTGACGCCTCTTTCCCCTACAGTGGTGTCATACCCATAAGGCAAGCTCATAATGAAATCATGAGCATTGGCCGCTTTGGCTGCTTCGATCATCTCATCATCTGAAGCATCAGGGTTCCCCATTTTAATATTCATCGCAATCGATTCACTAAACAAAATGTTATCCTGCAGAACCATACCAATCTTATCACGAAGTGTACGAGCTTCTACATCTCGTATATCTTTTCCATCAATCTTAATACTTCCTGATTCTACATCATAAAAGCGCGGTAGAAGGCTGATGAGGGTCGATTTTCCTCCACCACTCATCCCAACAAGCGCAATCGTTTCCCCTTTTTTTACGTTTAGAGAAAGATCCTTGAGCACAAGACTTTCATCTTCATCGTAACGGAAAGAGATACGGTCAAATTCCACATCACCGTGAACGCGGTCGAGCTTCTCTGCCCCTTCCTTATCTTTTATATCATACGTTTCATCCATGAATTCGAATACTCTGTCCATCGATGCTAACGATTGAGTTAGAACCGTTGAAGAGCTTACAAGTCTACGAAGCGGGCTGTAAACCCGTTCCATGTAACCAATAAACGCGACCATCGTACCAATTTGAATATTACCTTGGATAACAAAGTAACCTGCAAACCCAATCACGATAAGTGGTGCGATATCAGTAATCGTGGACGTTACGCTGAACGTCTTCGCATTCCAGCTTGTATGACTAAGTGCTTTATTCAAGAAGTTTCTATTCTGAACAGTGAATTGCTCCTGTTCGTAATCTTCAAGAGCGAAACTCCTCACAACCGGCATCCCCTGCACTCTTTCATGCAAGTGTCCTTGTACTTGAGCCAAAGCTTGAGAACGATCTCTTGTTAACCTTCGTAATTTAGAATAGAAGAATTTAATAGCAAATCCGTAAAGTGGAAACAGAGAAATCGAAACGAGTGTTAACCAAACATCCATATAAAGCATGATACCAATGGCAATGACAATGGTAATCATATCTAGCCATATATTCATAAGCCCTGTCATAACGAAGTTCTTCGTTTGTTCGACATCATGAATGACACGAGATATAACTTCCCCAGTCTTTGTTTTAGAATAAAAGCGTAAGCTAAGCCGTTGAATATGATCAAATAATTTCTCTCGAATATCAAATAGAATACTGTTTCCCACCCACTGAGCAAGATATTGCCTGAAATACTCAACAGGCGGTCGAATTACAGCAAATACAATAAAAGCTCCTCCCATGAGCCACAGCAGTTGATCGATTTGTTCTGTCTGGGTCATGTCAGGGTTGTTAAGGATTGAATCAATTACATATTTAGATAACAGCGGAATCAATAGCGGAATACCGAATTTCACTATTCCGATTGACACCGTTAATACAATTTTCCATTTATATGGCTTCACAAAATTCATATAGCGCTTCACGCTACCCATGGTGTCACCTCTTTCTCTATGTTGTTGAAAAAACGTTCCCCTACTTCAAGAACAAGATATCAACAAAGTAGTCATTCTGATCGTGCAAAAACCATTCAACGAACATAAAAGGGGACAATCCCACAACTTGCTGGGATCCGTCCCCTTTTAGGACATTTCTTGTACTTACGATAAGTAGGTTAAATAACGTTCATACCATTGATCTATAAATTCCGGTGAGAATGGCCCTTTTCTTTGCCTTACCCAACGAAGCAAATGATTCACATTATTTTTTAGAATGTGGTCTAAAACACCGGGATAGTTCATATCTTCACGATGGATTTCATACTCATCCTCATCTAACAGGATATGCGTATAATCCGGGAACACTTTAACATCAAGGTCATAATCAATGTACTTAATCGCTCCTTCATCATAAACGAAGGGAGAGCTGATATTGCAATAATAATAAACCCCGTCGTTTCGAAGCATGCCAATAATGTTAAACCAATACTTCGAATGAAAATAACAAATGGCTGGTTCCCTTGTTACCCAGGTACGACCATCACTTTCGGTTACCCTGGTTTTATCATTGGCACCGATGACCACATTATTCGTACCCTTCAAGATGGTGGTGCTATCCCACACTCGGTGCAACTGACCATTATGCTTGTAGCTATGAATTTGTATATGTTGACCCGGCTTTGGGACTGACATGAAATCTCCCTTTCTCCTCTATTCGCACGACCTTTATTTATAAAATTCTATATCTTTCCTTCATATTATTATAACGATAACAAGGGACGATTGGAAATAATAAAACCATATTAAAGAGCGAGAAAGGGATTTTTATTTATAATATGTATAAAAAGAGTACCCCCTAAGCTACTCTTCCGTAGGTTCCTGGCCGATTAGGCTAAGGAAAACTAGGGGGAGAGATCTTTTCAGGGATACTCTTCTTCTTAGGAAGTCGTTAGAATTCGGGGGTTACGACCGCCAAGTATAGTGTTGCTGTTATTGTTTCTTTTGAGCAGACTTTTGGTTTTGTTGTTTCACGTGTTGTACGTCTGTTTTACCTTGACCTTGAGCAAATTCTGTACCATATTGCCCTTGTCCTTGTGCAGACTGTTGGTTTTGCTGTTTCACGTGATCAACACTTGTACCTGAAGCTGTTTTGTTTGCTTGCTGCTGTTGGTTTTGTTTTTTAGCCAACTTAATCACCTCCGCAACAACTAGATTGTGCAGAAATCGTTAAAGCTATTCCACGAATTTATATTCCATTAAAATCCATTTATCACAACAGCCTATCGGTATAGGTGACGTTCCAAATGCCCATCCTATATATATGGGAGGGATCAAATATGTATATCGGTAGAGATATGACCGAACTCACAATGACAAAAAAAGACGATTGGCGTGAAGATGAACTCGTTTATTTTCAACATGCTTTAAGTCAGATGGTTCCTTACCTTAACTCTGAAGGAACCACCATCCTCAGAGAAATTAATCAAGAAATCCAAAACCGCGGCGGCTTCCAAAGACGAGAAGCCACGTGGACATCTGGAACAAAACCAATCGTTGATTAATACAAAAGCGAAAGCACCCGTTTAGCAACGTACAGACTGGACTGAACCCGAGTAGAGATCAAGGAAACTCTAGATTTAAAGGAAAAAAACTGCCCCCATTAAAGGGGCAGTTCTCTTCCTATAGATGTTTATGAACTTTTTGGTGGGAAACCGGAAACGGTAACTCCTCTAGTTCCTCTTTTGTAGAAAAACGAGCTTCTTTAGATTCTAGCTCTCCTTTTGCTGTAGCGGTAACCACTTCCATATCCCAAATAACGTGGGAGAAGGTGTGTTTGATTTGATCAACGGTGTTCATTAAATCAATTTCCAAACCATAATGGTCTTTTACCCAATCGACGACTTTTTCTCGGTCTACTTGCTGCATCGGTACCATAGGAAATTGCCATAGATTAGCGAGCAGTCCGTTATCAGGACGTTTTTCAACTACATATCGTCCTTCTTGATCTTTTAGAACCAGTGTCATATAAGGAAGTCGTTTCTGCTTTTTTTTAGAAGACTTAATAGGCAACTCGGTTTCTTTCCCCTGATGGAAAGCTCGACAATGAGAGCGTACCGGACACAGAAGACAAGATGGGCTCTTAGGTGTGCACACAAGAGCGCCTAACTCCATTAAACCTTGATTGAAAGCAGATGGATCTTCTTTTGATATTAACTCTCGTATAAGCGATTCAAAAATCTTTCTTGTGGCTGGCTTGGCAATATCTTCTTCAATCATCAAAATACGGGACAACACACGCATAACATTTCCATCCACAGCAGGAGATGGAAGGTCATAGGCAATACTTAAGATCGCCCCACGAGTATAAGGCCCTACACCTTTTAAGGAACCAAGTTCTTTTTCATCATTTGGCACCTTGCCATCGTAGGATTCTACTACTTCACGGACGGCTGTTTGCAAATTACGTGCACGGGAATAGTAACCTAAGCCCTCCCATGCTTTTAATACTTCTTGCTCTTCAGCATAAGCAAGAGCTTCTGGAGTCGGGAATTTCTCTAAAAAGTTTTGGAAGTATGGAATTACCGTATCAACCCTTGTTTGTTGGAGCATAATTTCAGATACCCACACACGATAAGGGTCCTGGTTCTCACGCCAAGGGAGTATTCGTTGTTCAGCTCGGAACCACTCGATTAAATCATGGCGAAAGGCTTCTATATCAAAGCCTTCGAGCATATTGTAAGTTGGTTCATTTTTCACAATTGTTCACCCTTTTGTTACAATAAAGTTATCTAAAAAATCGAAGAGAGTCTACAAGGAGGCTTAAGATGGACACTGGTACCCATGTTGTTATGGGAGTTGCTTTAGGAGGACTAGCTACGCTAGATCCTGCTGTACAAAGCGATCCGGCCCTATTCAATGCCGTTTTCATTGGCGTAATGGCTGGTTCTCAAGCTCCCGACCTCGATACTGTTAACAAACTTCGCAATAATGCAGTCTATATTCGTCACCATCGGGGGATTACCCATTCAATGCCAGCTGTTGCTTTATGGGGGATTTCAATCGCAGCATTAATTTATGCGTTCTTCCCTCAGGTGGATTTCCTTCATTTATGGTTATGGACTTTCTTCGCCGTTATTCTGCACGTATTTGTTGATGTATTTAACGCATACGGCACGCAAGCATACAGACCATTCTCAAATAGATGGGTTGCCTACGGGATTATTAACACGTTTGATCCGTATATTTTTGGTCTTCATATTGTTGGCATCATCGCCTGGGCACTCGGTGCTGATCCTGGAATAACCTTTCTCATCGTTTGGTTTGTACTCGTCCTTTATTATCTTAAACGATATTTCACTAAACGTGAAATGGTAAATAAAATCAAGAATCATTATGATCATGTTGAGCAAATCGTGACTTCCCCTACCATTCGATATAATAAGTGGCGACTAGCTATCACAACGATGGATAAGTTTTATGTTGGTCGGGCTGAGAACGGGGAAATTGAAATACTGGATGAATTCATGCGTAAACCACTTCCTGATTTACCTGTTATGCAAAAAGCCATTGAAGATGAAAACATGGACGCCTTTCTTTCCTTCTCCCCTGTATACCGCTGGGAGATTGACGAATACGATGATTACACGGAGGTACGGTTGATTGACTTGCGTTACCGGTCCAATGAACGCTACCCGTTCGTGGCTGTCGTGACATTAGATGACGATCTAAATATTTTATCTTCTTATACGGGGTGGATCTTCTCAGAAGAAAAGTTACAGAAGAAGTTAGACATCTTACCGACATGAAAGGATGAAAAAGACACGGAATAGCTATTCCGTGTCTTTTACTCATATCCGAAAACAATGTATGTTCTCTATCCTTCATTAGTGCAATTGTTGATCATCATTGAATAAGTGCTGGTAACGGGGGTTCTGACTCATAAAGTCATGAAGACGAGAACCATAGCTGTTAATCCATTGCATAACAATCTGCTCTGTCATCTGTTTTCCCTCATATTCACGCCCAGCTTTGGCTCTTGTTGTTTCAAAATCTTCCCACAAGTACTCTACCCAAATCCTCGCTTGGTACATGCTTAGTTTATCATTTTCTTCACAAAGACGATTCGCTAATCGATCGAAAATATCTTCCATGGTATTCACCTCTTTTACTTCCAACAATCTGTCCTTCATTGTATCACATAGCTTAGGCTTACATGCACATACTATGCTTACACCACTTCAAAGAACTTGTTCTTTGAGAGGTGTAAGAGATGACTCAGGAGGGATTAGAATGGTAAGAAATAAAACCGTGGGATTTCCTGAGAAAAAGCCAAATGGTGAAGCACGCGCTAAGTCTGAATACGGAGCTAAACGTGCAAACGGCACCATTAACACGCGCCCACAAGAACGAGCGCGCAAATCTTCCCAACGCGATCACACAAATTTCTAGGAGGGACCTGTCGTGGCCAATAAATCAGAGAAACGTGAAGATAAACGTTTTTTCAAGAATTTATACAGTGACCCTTTCCAATCTCCACGAGCTAGTGCGAAACACGCTTTCGATCAAGTAAATGGAGAGACCCAACAATCTCAATCCGAAATCATCACCAAAGTCCAGATGCGCAAGCGCAGCTAAACCTGGACAAGAACCAAATACTCTAACGCTTTAAAAGAACAAAGGGTGTCTGACACCCTGCTGTACTTTACAGCGATAAAGAGTGTGTATGAGTGAGGCGAGCCTTTATGGGCTCGTCTTTCTTATGTGAGTACAAACTGTAATTTCTTCCTGATTCCGTTGTTAAGCTGCTCTCTAGAATGATTAGGCTGATATATATAAACTAGGAACTCAAAAGCTAATACACTGTAAATAATTTCTCCTGCTTGAACAGAATCAAATTCTTCCTCAAGGCACCCTTTATCTTTCAGATCATCTAAAAACGCAATTAAATCATCAACGAACATAAAATCCATTTGGACGAACTTGTTCATCAGCCCTGGTTTCTTCTTCATAAGACTTAAACTCCACGACATCATTTCTTTAAACATTTTCTTACCAAACACCATATAACGATCCAAACGCTTCATGATATAATCGTATACAATGTCTGCTACGGCCATATTTAGATCGATTTGCTCGAGTTCTTGTGCATCCTCTTCCTCAAGAGAAAAACCTTCTATCATAAGCTCTATTACGAAGTCACCTTTTGATTTGAACATCCCTACAAACTGTTTCTCAGAAAGGTTTGCTTCTTCTGCAATCTCCTTCATAGTTACTTCTTCATATCCACGCTCGATAAACAGTTGTGTTGCACAGTTATATATTTCTTCTTTCCTCGCATCATCCTGAAACCCTCTCATGTTCCCACTCCCATTCCTTCCAATCTAACTCCATTGTAGAAAATCCCCACCCCCAACACAAGTAGACCCAAGGGGACTTTCCCCAACTAAAGCGTGCCAGACACCCTGCTTTTCTCTACAGCACTAAAGGGTGTCTGACACGCTTTCACACTCTACCACGATAGAGGGGAGTGCATAAGAAAAACCAGCATCGTAGAGATGCTGGTTTTTGGTTTGGTTATTATTCGCCTAGTTCTTGGTTTTTAACAACGTCGATGATTGCTTTAAGTGCTGCATCTTCGTCGCTACCTTCAGCTTTGAATGTTACTTCTGCGCCTGAAGGAATTCCTAGAGACATGATACCCATGATTGATTTTAGGTTTACACTTTTACCGTTGTAGTCAAGGGTAACGTCTGCTTCGTATTTACCTGCTTCTTGAACAAGTACTGTTGCTGGGCGTGCGTGCACACCGTCTTTTGCTGTAATTTTCACTGTTTGTTCTGCCATGAAAAATCTCTCCTTTTATTAAATTGAAATAATATCCTCTTGTCCTTGTGAGACAGTGCCTTCTGCGTTGATCTTCACAGCTTGTCCTTCTCCAAGGTTTGTAAATACAATTGGAGTGACAATGGATGGTACTTTCTCTTGAACAGATGCAATATCAACTTTCAATAAAGTTTGACCTTGCTTAATTTCATCACCTTCTGAAACAAATGCTTCGAATCCTTCACCTTTAAGGGTAACGGTATCGATTCCAAAGTGGATAAGTACTTCTGTTCCATCTTCAGCTTGTAAACCAAGAGCATGTTTCGTTGGGAAGACATTTAGTACTTTACCGTTGATCGGTGAAACAATCTCACCATCAGATGGAAGAATTGCAAAGCCGTCCCCCATCATTTTACCTGAAAATACGTCATCTGGCACGTCTGAAATCGGCATAATTTCACCTTTTAGAGGACTCACAAAGCTAAATTCACCTACTGGGGTATCACAAGCTTCTTCTGTAGTCGGTTCTTCAGGCTTCTCTTCCGGTTTTCGAGGCACTTTGCCATCAATAATATCTTGAATCTGGCCTCTTATTGAGTCAGAAGCAGGGCCGTAAATGGCTTGAATATTATTACCAACTTCCATTACACCTGATGCGCCATTCTTTTTCAAGCGTTCTTTATCAACTTTCCCTTTATCGTCCACAGATACTCGTAAACGAGTGATACAAGCATCTAAATATGTGATATTTTCTTCTCCACCTAGAGCTTCAAGAATGTTATAAGGTTTTTCACTTACTTCTATTTGTTCTCCGTCATCGTCGGATTCATCTTCACGCCCCGGAGTAGCCAGGTTAAATTTCAGAATAGCCCAACGGAAACCGAAGTAATAAATAACCGCAAATACTGCCCCTACCGGTAGTACAAGCCACCAGTCAGTTTTATTTTGAAGAACTCCAAATAGTAAGAAGTCAATTAAACCACCAGAGAACGTCATCCCGATCTTAACTTGCAAGATCTCCATTACCATAAATGATAAACCAGCGAAGACCGCGTGCACCGCAAATAATAATGGTGCCACAAATAGGAATGAGAATTCAAGTGGCTCTGTAATACCTGTTAAGAAAGATGTTAAAGCTGCAGAGGCCATAATTCCTCCAACAACTGCTTTTCGTTCAGGTTTGGCTGTATGATAAATCGCTAGTGCTGCTGCTGGAAGACCGAACATCATGAACGGGAACTTACCTGTCATAAAGGTACCAGCCGTTAATTCTACATTGTCTTTTAACTGTGCAAAGAAGATCTGTTGGTCACCACGAACAATTTCCCCTGCCTGAGTTGTATAGGTTCCAAACTCAAACCAAAATGGTGAATAGAAAATGTGATGCAATCCAAACGGAATAAGAGAACGTTCAATAAGTCCAAACACAAACGCTGAAATTACTCGGTTTTGATTCAACATTAGGTGCGAGAACGCATTAAGTCCATCTTGAATTGGTGGCCAAACGAAGACCATCGCAATACCCACGAATAATGAAGTAAAGGCCGTCACAATTGGTACGAAACGTTTACCAGCGAAGAACCCTAAATATTGCGGGAGTTCGATATTAAAGAAGCGCTTGTATAAGAGGGCCGCTATGACACCTATTATAATACCTCCAAATACCCCCGTCTGTAAGGTCGGTATTCCTAGGACCTGACCGTATGCGGCACTGTTTTCTGCCATTTTAGGTGTTACTTGTTCAATCGTCCCCATCGTAACATTCATAATGAGGTAACCGATGATGGCAGCTAGTCCTGCCGCACCTTCACCACCTGCTAAACCAATCGCAACTCCGACTGCAAAGAGCAAGGCTAAGTTTGCAAAGACAATATCACCTGCACTCGCCATTACTTCAGCAAGAAGCTGGAACCAATCAGCTTTAAGAGCAGGAAGACGCTCTAATAATGTATCATTCTGAAACGCTGTCCCAACCCCAAGTAGCAAACCGGCAGCAGGCAATAGCGCAACCGGAAGCATTAGAGCCTTACCAACTTTTTGTAATGTACCAAATGCTTGTTTAAACATTTTTGTTTCCTCCCCTTCATGAGTTTTGGAACAAAAGCTGCAAGCCCATTCACAAACGCTTTCATTTAAAGCATTAAAAAAGGCATGAGTAAAAAAAGACTTACAAATCTCCTTAAAGGTACACGTGACCCTTAGTATGATTTGTATTGTCTTTCCTTACTCATGCCTGATCGTGTCAGTAACACGTAAAGAATAACGTTTATGATGATTGCAAACGCTGTAAATGAATCGTTAAATAAACGATTTCAGCATCGTCAATAGGTTGTTTAAGCTTTTGTTGCATAATCTTAATCAACTTCCATGCTAAATTATAGCATACAGGATACTCATTTTTCAATAGGTTATCAAGTTTTGTTCTTTCTCCTACTTCTTCGCCTTTGTAAACGCGGTCAATCGCACGCCTTAAGTGCTGAACAAGTCGGTGAAAATCAATACTTTGGCGATCCAAATCAATCGAAAGCTCCTGTTCAATCATGTGCGTTAATTGCCTGATTAATTCTGAGTCGCGGCTAATTTGGGAGATTTCTTTATCTGTGATGGCACTGTGAATGTGCATCGCTATGAACCCAACTTCCCCTATTGGAAACTTAAAACCAAGCTGACGCTCAATCATATCAACAACCTCTATGGCAACCTCATGTTCTTTAGGATACAACGACTGGACCTCAATTAAAAAAGGATTATTAAACTCTAACCCTTCCTTCATCCGCTTAATCGCGAATGATAAGTGATCGGTTAACGCAATGTGAATGTGCTCATTTAAGGTACTGTCCATCCGCTTTTCAATATGTGATAAGAGATCGTCCATAAATCCAATAAATTCTTCCCCTACATAGGGTAAGAGCTGCTTGTAATTTTCTTGCATCACCTTATCTTCTAATAAAAACGTCTTCTCGACTTCACTCACATCTAGCGCCTCTCCATTTTTCTTGCCAAACCCAATCCCTTTTCCTATTAAAATGACTTCTTCATGAACAGGATGGATGGCTATGACAACATTATTGTTGAGTACTCTTTTGACCCTAGCTGAAGCTGGCATTCCCTCACCCCATTTCCACTCTTTTAACCAGTTATGTCTCTTTATCTTTATCATAACAGTCTTTACTATTTGTATAAAAACGCTTGCAAATTATAAAATAATTTTATGGTAAAATCAATCTTTGACCCCAATCCATATAATAGAAGGTGTGTTACATATGATAAAAATGCTTGTTCTTGATTTAGATGGAACAATTTTAAACTTTGAGAGAGAGGTGAGCCCCCGTGATATCGAAGCTATTAAAAGAATCATGGATCACGGTGTTCAATTAACCATTGCCACAGGCCGCCTCGATCACGAGATAGAAGCTGTCCTAGAGATGATGGACCTAAAAGGAAAAGCCAATCGTATCAGTCAAAACGGTGCTTTTGGTTACGACAAAGAAGGTCTCCACATTCACAGTCACACGTTTGATCCTACTCATGTCAAAGAGATCTTCCAAGCAGCTGTACATGATGAGTTAATTACAACAGTCTCTACAGAAAAAGACGTATATGTAAAAGAAGAAAGCGAAGGTCTTGAGGCTATGAAAAAGCGAATGTTCCGTCCAGTTATAATCGAGCCTAACTTGGCTGACCAGCTTGGAACAAATGTAGAACCATCTAAGATCTCTCTTCACGGAGCGAACATAACTCTTAAGCAAATGCAGCAAAGAATTGAAGAACAGTTCGGTCATCTTCTGGACACATTCATTTCGGATCCTGCCTGTCTTGACTTAATGCCAAAGAATATCAGCAAAGGAGCAGGAATTAAGCACCTTCTTGAATCATTTGATATACAACAAGAAGAAATTGCATGTGTCGGAGACTCCTTTAACGATTTATCTATGTTCAACTTAACCGAGCATAGCTTTGCAATGTCTCAGGCTGAACAAGCTGTAAAAGACCAAGCAAGTCACGTGGTTCCTTCTGTAGCCAAAGCGATTGAATCTATGTATGATCAAAGATTAGTCTAAATTAAAAAGTCCCGCCTAAAGGAGGAATTCCTTGTGCGGGACTTTTTCTATAATTGAACCCTTTCACCAAACATCGAAATAGGCATCGCTTCTTGCTCCTCAGAACCTTGAACATCTAAGCGCTCACCTTGTGAACTCAAGCGATATCCCCAGGCAAAAACACCGTTCATATATACAATCTCAAAGAAAATCCCCGGGTCTCCCTCGATCTCATAAACCTCCCCAACCTGATACTCGGCTGGGTTCATCATATATGATTTTGCCATAATAATTTTTCGCTGATGGACCGCATATTCATTTACCATTCCCATTTGTTCAGCTTTCCTAGCTTGCTCAGTAAGCTCAGCCACACGGTCTCGTAACTCTTCAATCGTCATATCGCTAAAACGTTTCTCCATGTTGACACCCCTTTCATTTACATTTTAGCAACGATTGGACACAATAGAAACTAGATTCTATTTAAAGAAAGGGAGTCATCACATGAGTTACATAGCCATAACAGGAGCCGGAACAGGGTTAGGAGCAGCTCTTGCCAAACAGTACGCTGCAAATGGCCATACCATTTACCTTCTAGGGAGAACAGAAGACCGACTACTTACCATTAAGCGCGAGATTGAGGAGAAAGCCGGAGAAGCAAGCGTTGTAATATGTGATGTAACGGATCCTTCTTCGGTCGAAGAAGCGATGACACAGATGCCTAAATTAGATGTTCTAATTAACAACGCAGGACTTGGTATTTTCGGCCCTGTTCAAGAGTTAACAACAACAGATATCAACCAAATGCTCAATACAAATGTGAAAGGTACCATTTATATGACCCAGACTGCTCTACCTCTTTTAACCGAATCAGGTGGCCGAATTTTAAACATTATCTCCACTGCTGGTCTTAGAGGAAAAGTAAACGAATCCGTCTATTGCGCTAGCAAGTTCGCCCAACGAGGCTTCACCGAGAGCCTGCAAAAAGAACTCGAAAACACCTCTGTTTCTGTAACAGCGGTATATATGGGTGGAATGAATACCCCATTTTGGGATGGAAGTGAGCACGTAGATAACCCAACAAAGCTCAAAGACCCTGCCACAGTAGCTCAAATCATCTTTGACCAGGATGACGGACGTCAAGAAATAAAAGTACCAAAGTAGAGATTAAGAAAAAGCTGCCTCACCTGTTCTCAAAGATGGCAGCTCTCCCTTTATTCTTCCGTCACATATTCTTCTAGGAATTGTTCAATTAACTCAAAAGGAAAACCTTTACGGTATAAGGCCCCTTTGATTTTATGCTTTAATTCATACCTTTCTGCCTTTGAAGCATACTTCCGAAGAGCTTTTTCTCCCTGGTGAACAACAGCCTCCCATTCGGCATCATTGTCTTTTTCCTCTTTCACATCTTCCATCGCAACTTTAATCACGTCTTGAGGAAATCCTTTTTGCATAAGGGTTTGTTGGACTTTTTGAATCTGCTGTTTGAACGACTTTTTTCCATCTAAACGAAGCTTCTTCTCTACCCATTTGCTTGCCTTTTCAACTTGGTCTTCATATGGATAGTGTTGAAGCGCATCTTCCGCTTCATTAGCTGTTAACCCTTTTTCAATCAGCTCTTTCTTCACAAGCATTGGACCTTTACTAGACGTATGAAGTCGTGTACGAACGAGAGCGACCGCAAATTCCTGATCATTAAGGAGTCCCTCTTTTACTAAACGGTCTACCACATAATCAATCTTATCCTCATCGTACTCTTTCTCTCTCATATAATTCCTCATCTCTTTCACAGAGCGCATTCGGTAGCTTAAGTAATTGAGAGCCAGGGAATACGCTTTGTGATAGCCGTCTTTTTCAACAAGAACTTCAATCGTTGGTTCATCAATTTCCTTCCCTTTACGAAGCATATATTCAATTAATATTTCTTCGTCAACACTAAAGGCGTAGGCTTCCCCTTCGCCTCGATCAAGGAAAATGTTATAGCGCTGCGTATTTTTCTTTTGCGTAGTTATTTTAGTGATTTTTGGCAACCATATTCACCTCTGTTTCATCTTATCACGAATAGAGGTATGACTCGTACATTCCTCTATCGCTTTTTCCAAAGAACTGATATAAACTAAAATTACCTATATTTGTAGGAGGGTTTCCAATGCGAATAGCCATTACCGGAGGAACAGGTTTTGTAGGAACACACATCACGAGACATTTTGTTCACCAAGGTCATGAAGTTTACGTTTTAACAAGAAATCCAGACAAACACCCTAATACGGATCAAGTAAAATATGTAGGCTGGTTAAAGGATGAATTTAAACCAGAAGAAGAACTTCCACCCTTAGACGGGATTGTGAATCTTGCTGGGGAGAATTTGAACAGTAGTCGCTGGACAGAAGAGACAAAACAAAGCATCATGAACAGCCGTATTGAAGCAACAGAAGCAGTATTAGACCTGATCAAAACGATGGAACACCCGCCGGGAGTACTTGTCAACGCATCCGCCGTAGGTTTTTACGGCACATCAAGAAGCGAAACATTTACAGAAGAGACAACAAAACCAGGTGATGACTTCCTAGCAAAAGTCGTAACAGAGTGGGAAAAGCGTGCGGAACAAGCGACAGATTATAACGTCCGCACCGTCTACTTACGCTTTGGAGTCATTCTTGGTGATGAAGGGGCTCTTCCGAAAATGGCCCTTCCCTATAAAATGATGGCTGGGGGCCCTGTTGGTGACGGGGAACAATGGATGTCGTGGATCCACATTCAAGACATCGTTGGGATGGTCGACTTTGCTTTAAACAACGAAAATGTTTCAGGACCAATGAATGCAACAGCTCCTGAGCCAAAACGGAACAAAGAGCTTGGTCAAACAATCGGGAAGGTACTAAACCGCCCTCACTGGCTACCTGTTCCTTCTCTCGCATTAAAAGGAGCACTTGGCGAAATGAGCATCCTCCTTCTACAAGGACAATACGTATATCCACAAAAAGCGCTAGAACTAGGCTATCAATTCAAATATGCAACGCTTGAACCAGCCTTACGCGATATTTTGTGCGATTAAAGAAAGGGAAATAGGCAACCCATGAAAACTCGTATTACAAATGTTTCGATTAACCCCATTACATCTCCTGCTATAGAGTATGGAGAAGTTCTTATTGAAGACGGGAAAATTAAAGCGATTGGGCAGACTGTGGATGGAAATTCAGATGTTGAGGTCATTGATGGACAAGGCCTCCACTTATTTCCTGGTTTTATTGACGTTCATACCCATTTGGGTTTGTATGATGAAGGGACAGGCTGGGCAGGAAACGATGCAAATGAAACGATTGAACCCATGACACCGCACATTCGTGCTTTAGACAGCGCACATCCTCTCGATAGTGCTTTTCAAGACGCGCGACAATTTGGTATTACTGCAGCTCATATCATGCCAGGTAGTGCAAACGTAATCGGAGGTACAACTTCTGTCATTAAAACGGTGGGCAAGAATATCACGAACATGTTATTGAAAGAAACGGCCGGACTTAAACTTGCTTTAGGTGAGAACCCAAAACGAATTCACTCTCAGTCACGCGATGATTCCATTACCCGCATGGGCATAATGGGGATGCTTCGGGAAACATTTATACGTGCACAGTGGTGCGAATATCCTGAAGACCCTCGTAACAAACCAATCATCCAAGCACTGAAGCGTGAAATTCCTGTACGAGTACACGCACATAGAGCAGATGATATTATGAGCGCGGTCCGCTTTGCTGAGGAATTTCAATTAGATCTTCGCATTGAACACTGTACAGAAGGGCACCTCATTGCAGAAGAATTAGCAGGACGTAACCTCCAAGTAGCTGTGGGCCCAACATTTACCCGCCGTTCAAAAGTAGAGTTAAAGAATAAATCTTGGGAAACGTCTCGGGCTCTTACAGAACAAGGAATTCACGTAAGCATCACCACCGACCACCCCTACACTCCTATTCAGTATTTAAATGTATGCGCAGCCCTTGCTGCCCGCGAAGGTCTTTCACCACAAAAAGCACTTGAAGCCATCACCATTCTTCCTGCGCGAAACTTGGGTGTAGACGACCTGGTTGGTAGTATAGAAGTTGGTAAAGACGCGGACCTTGTTTTGTGGAATGGTCACCCATTTGATTTTATGTCAAAGCCTGTTTGGACAATGATTGACGGTAAAATCGTATAATCCCTCCCCTCTTTGAGTAGTCAAAGAGGGGGTTTTTTGTAGCTCAGCTACTATTAACTTGGTGAATTTATGATTTATGCCCCACTAATTTCACCCCCTCCATATATAAAAGACTTAGGAAAAGATCATTCTTTAAAAAACATACTTTTTTACCTCGGTGGGTACATACGTTACACTATATATATCCTTTCTTTTTCACTATGTTAACGTTTTGTGAAGAAACGGTGATTTTGAAGGAGATTCTTCATCTCCCTTAGAAGAAATGGAATAGGGACAAGACCTTAAACTACAAACATTAATTACCAAAAAACAAACCCCTTTACCCCTGAGGGTATATGTGGTACTATAAAAAATGTAGCAAGCAAGACAAAAATTTTTTAGTTGTTTATATACCTCCACTGGTATAAAAGATTGATATAAAAATTTATTAAAAGCGAGGGATTTTCATGTTATTAAAGTATTTTTATGATGAAAAACTAGCACAGGCTTCTTACATGGTTGGTTGCCAGGCAACTGGTGAAGCACTAGTTGTAGACCCTTCCCGTGACATTCAAGCTTATTTAGATACTGCAAAGAAAGAAAACTTAACGATTACACGCGTTACAGAAACACACATTCATGCTGACTTCGTTTCAGGTGCTAAAGAGCTAGCAACAGAAACAGGCGCAACAGCGATGTTATCTGGAGAAGGCGGTAATGATTGGACGTACCAATTCCTAGATCAGATTAATCACGAAATTGTACGTGACGGCGATGAATTTATGGTCGGTAACGTGAAGATCGAAGTTATGCACACTCCAGGTCACACACCTGAGTCAATCTCATTCGTTCTTTACGATCGCGGCCAAGATACGCCAATGGGTGTATTCACAGGCGACTTCGTATTCGTTGGTGACGTTGGGCGTCCTGACCTTCTTGAGAAAGCAGCCGGTCAAAAAGACACATCTCGTGTAGGCGCTAAGCAGATGTTTGAATCACTTAAACGTTTCAAACAACTTCCAGATCACATGCAAGTATGGCCTGGCCACGGAGCTGGAAGCGCTTGTGGTAAAGCACTTGGTGCAATTCCTTCTAGTACAGTTGGATATGAAAAAGTAACCAACTGGGCACTACGCCATGACGAAGAGGAAGCATTCATTAACGAATTAATCAGTGAGCAACCAGAACCACCGAAATACTTTGCTGTTATGAAAAAAGTCAACAAAGTTGGCCCGGCTCTTATTCGCGAGTTAGGCGAACCTAAGAACACAATCCTTTCAGCAGATGAACTAACAAAAGAACTTGAAAACGGTATGCAACTAATCGATACACGTCCTGCAAGTGAATTTGCTAAAGAACACATTGCCGGAACTATTAACATTCCAAACAACAAGTCCTTTGCTAACTGGGCAGGTTGGTTAGTTGATTACAACAAGCCTGTTTATCTAATTGCTGACGAACGTAACATTGAAGATTTAACGAAATCTCTTCGTTCTATCGGAGCTGACGAGGTTGCAGGTTACATGGAAACAGCTGCAATTGCTGGCTTAAAAGGAGAAGGCATTGCAACTGAATCTTATGAAGTAGCTACACCTGATCAGCTAAAAGACAAAATCGCTAACGAAGAAGTTACCCTAATCGATGTGCGTAACGAAGGTGAATGGAACGATGGACACATTCCACAAGCCCAGCACATTATGCTCGGTTATCTTCAAGAGCGCATTGACGAAGTCCCAACAGATAAGCCAGTTGTACTGCAATGTCAGTCTGGCGGTCGTTCTGCAATGGCTACAAGTATCCTTCAAGCAAACGGCATTAAGAACGTAACAAATATGGCCGGTGGCTTTGGTGCTTGGGCTAAGGAAGACCTACCACAAACTAAATAAAATCATCTATAAAGAACGCTCTGATAGGGCGTTCTTTTTTTACTTTCTTATTTAGAGGAGAATCTTTACTGGTTAATAAAGTGAAATCATACCCTTAGCACATTGCGGAGAGTTTGAAGGTTGTTTTTATTGTATAACGGGTAATACAATTAATATACAACGATAGAACAATTGTTGTACAAAAACATTAAAGGGAGAGATTCTTTCATGAAAAAGTTTTTATCAGCTCTTTTCGTCACAATGCTTATTGTAGGAACGATGGGTTCTTCAGTTTTTGCCGATAACCACAGCGATATGGCAATGGTTCGTGTGCTTCACGCTTCCCCTGATGCTCCTGAAGTTGATGTTTATGTAAATGGAAATGCAGTTGTAGAAGGCGCTTCTTTTAAAGCTTCAACTGACTACTTAGAACTACCTGCTGGTGAACATACTGTTGAAATTTACGCGGCTGGCACTAAAGGTGAGAAAGATCCCGTAATTTCACAAAAATTAACTGTAAAATCTGGAATGGCTTATACAGTAGCTGCGATTAACACACTCGAAAATCTCGAACTCAAAGTTGTAGAAGATTCTATGAACATAACAGAAGGAATGACGAAAGTACGCGTTGGACACCTTTCTCCTGACGCTCCGACAGTAGATGTTGGTGTTATTGGTGGAGATGCATTATTTAGTGGCGCAACTTTCCCAATGGTAACAGAATACAAAGAACTTGATGCTGGCACATATGACTTAGAAATTCGTACAGAAGACGGAACACAAGTTATGGATCTTTCAGGAACATCCCTTGAAGAGAACACTGTTTACAGCGTATTCGCTGTAGGTATGGCTGATAATCTTGACGTACTAATGCTTAAAGATTACACGGTAATGCCTAGCGATATGCCACAAACTGGTATGGGCGGAGCATCTACTAACGCTACATCTTACCTAACGATGCTTGCTGGTGTTGCAGTACTAGGCGCAGGTGCACTTCTGTTATTCCGTCGTCGTACTCAGCAATAACATGAAACGCATGACCATTGTGTTTGCTCTCCTCTTGTTAACTGCCTGTAACGGAGAGATCGTTGACACAACTAACGACACTTCATTAGTAGAGCCAGAACAGGCTACAATCCAGCCCCTGACTTCTACGAGTGTCAATGCAACAAGAAATAGTTCTGGAAGCGAGCAACCAACCATGCTCCAAGAACCTGATCAACACGGAATCTCTCCTACTCGTGTCCGCATTCCCGCCATCAATGTTGATGCACCTATCGTTCAGAAAGGGTTGAACGAAGAGCGCGAGATGGAGGTTCCTGATAACGGCGAGGATGTTGGTTGGTTTGAACCAGGTACCATGCCAGGTAATAGTGGTAACGCGATCCTTGCCGGTCATGTTGATGATCGCACTGGTCCAGCTGTTTTCTTTGACCTCAAAGATTTGGAACAAGGAGATTTAATCTATTTAACAGGTAAAGATGGTAAGGAACTTACTTTTGAAGTCAACAAAGTCATTGCTTACCCAAAAGACAATGCTCCTCTTCATAAGATTTTCGGGCCATCTAACCAAAGAAATCTTAATCTCCTAACCTGCACAGGGACATTTGATCATTCAATCCAAGATCACGAAGAACGCCTTGTTGTTTATACTTCATTAAAGCCCTAACAGAAGGTATCAGTCCATCTTTAGAATTCTAAAGATGGACTGATTTTTTTGAAAATATTTTTTGAAAATGAGCAAAATAATGATTCCCTTTTTCACTTGCATCGAGTACTATAAGGTTAGAGATATGATGCGAAATCATAAATTATTAATAGACAATTTCGCAGGGAAGGCAAATGGTGAGCCACCAGTTACGACTGGTCCTAGTGGGTTCGATTCCCACCCCGGATTTTTGTGAGCATTTGATAAAAATTCGAGGGTGGTTCGAGACCAGGAAACCAATGTGTGGATTCCAAAGACGGTACATTTCTGCCCTCATGACCAGGAGGGTATTTTTTATGTTGAAAAAACGTGATTTGCATGATTCCCCGCACCTTTTCGATTTGATGTCTGACCCTGATGTGTTCCCGTATGTCCGCCACAAAGCTTATTCCTCAGATGAATATTACTTTCTAACAAAACAAACCCTCGAGGCTGAAGAACGAGGCGAATTAATTTCAAGAACCATTGTAGACGAATGGCACCAGCCGATCGGTACAATCAACCTGTTTGATATGGACAACAACACTGGTTTCTTGGCAACGTGGTTAGGTAAACCCTTCCACGGAAAAGGGTATAACCGTTTAGCTAAAGAAGCTTTCTTCGAAGAGTTGTTTTTTGAATTAGATGTGCAAACCATTTTTATGAAGATTCGAAAAAGCAATCCAAGGTCTCAAAGAGCTGCTCTAAAACTTCCATACTGTTCTATGGCAAACAAAAGTTACCCCGAAGTTTACGATTGGATCAATAAAGAAGATAAGGTATTTGACCTCTTTGCGATCTCTAAAGATCAATTTGTCTTTCATTACTACCGTACAGACGAAGGAGAAGAACAAGCGCAAGAAGCATGAAAAGCAGCTTAAAGAGCTACTCGTATCCAATAAGGCGAGTAGCTCTTTTTGTATAATTTTCCTCTTTTTCGCCTATCCTATAACTAAAAAGGAGGCATTCCTAATGAAATCAAAAGCCCAACAAGCCAAAGAACGACGAAGCAAATTAAGTAAAGCTCAAGAAGTGATGTATCGTAAAGAATTTAAACGAGCGAACACAGCTCTAGATCATGCAAAGAAGAGTTGATTTTTTTGAAAATTAACCCTGTTGAAAAAAGTTATCCACACAGTTGTGCACACTGTTAACAATCTTGGAAAAACCTTTCATATCCGTTCCCCATTTTGTGTATAATAAAATGTGTATAAATTTTCAGAATTTTGTGGATTATGTTGATAACATCTGGAAAACACATGTATATAACACTTCACTTGTGGATATAACTGTGTATAACAGATTGTTCCATTCAAGCGAACTATATCGCAATCACATGCACCGATTCCTCCCCTTTTCGTGCACATATAGAATGGAGCAATCACTCTGTACGGCTACCTAACTAGTAGCCGTTTTTTTATTTCCGGACGCTTGGGGATGGCGTCTCGACACTTGGCGGCCTTGTCCGGACACTACAGGGCTGCGTCCCGACACTTAGCACCTCCGTCCGGACACTACGGGGCGGCGTCTCGACACTTGGCGGCCTTGTCCGGACACTACAGGGCTGCGTCTCGACACTTTACTGCCTTGTCCGGACACTACAGGGCTGCGTCTCGACACTTTACTGCCTTGTCCGAACACTACAGGGCTGCGTCTCGACACTTTTCTGCCTTGTCCGGACACCCAGCCACGGCCTCCCTTCAATAAAGCGTGTCAGCCACCCTTTAACAAACTAAAGGGTGGCTGACACGCTTCTTTGCTTTACTAGAGTAACGTAAAGGTTATTGCTCCCTTTTAGGCTTTTGTTTTGTTATAATACCGTTATCTCGAATACTGAAGGAGGAGCTTGTCGATTATGCTACAATCTGAATCAGAACTATTTGAAGTACTCAAGCTTATCTACCGTGAAATGGATAAACGCAGTGTTCCTGAGGCAACCTATTATGCTCTCGAGCAGATGAATCATTTTTTCCAAAGTGATGGCGCCGTCGTATATACCACTCATAACAGTCGCTTGTTTCCTGAGTACGAAGCGATTTTAAATACAAGTCTATACCCCCTCCCTTTGTTATCTCCTCAATGGTTAAACGAAGTAAAAGCCTCAGACAAGTATATCCATACCAATCCTCTTTCCTCACCTATTATAGAACCATTTAAGAATATGCCTGCAACGCATCACATTGTCGTTCCTTTAGAGTATAAAGATCTGCAATTAAATGGAGCTCTTGTAGTATTTTCAGACAAACCCTTTAAGCATCATCATTATATTACGCCACTCATTACATTAATTGGAGTCATGTTAGCTCAGAAGCAACCAGCTTCCAAGGTGCAAGAAGAAGGTGTGTTATACAGAACCGACCAAGTTCGTCGTCAGCAAGCCGAATTCATGCGACTCGCTAAAGACGAAAGACTCAACTCTGTAGACTTAGTTCCAGCTATGCGAATGCTTTGTGAATCCACAGCCCATACCCTTGGGGCTAGCCGTACTAGCATCTGGCTGAAAGAAAAGGATCAATACTCGTCATATTTTGAGAATGTTACATCATACTCGAGTGAAACTAGGTCCCATTCAAAAGTCGAACCTTTGAGAAAAGATGAACACCCCACGTACTTTGAAGCAATCGAGGAAGAGCGTACCGTTTCAATAGACAACACAACTCTGGATCATCGTGTTAATGAGTTTCAAGACGTTTACTTTCACAAAAACAACATACACGCATTACTAGATGCACCGATTCTTTGTAACGGGAAATCAATTGGAGTTTTATGTGTTGAACATACGAAACCAAGGCACTGGACATTTGAAGAAGAAGCTTTTGTCAGCTCCATTGCAGACCTGACTGCTTTTGTACTAGAACATATTGAACGTAAGAAAGCTGAGGATGAGATACGCAACCTTGCTTACGTTGATCCATTTACCCAGCTACCGAACCGCAATCAAATGGAAGCCTATATGGAAGAAAAGATAGCACAGGTAGATGAGCAGGTAGACACATTCGCCGCCATCTATATTGATTTAGATCAGTTCTGGAAAGTTAACGAAGCACTAGGGTATAAAGTAGGCGACCAACTGATTCTCGCCATTACGAAGCGTATAAATCACTTACTGGAAGATGGGGAACATTTAGGTCGTTTAAATGGGGATAGCTTTCTGATTCTAACCCGAGTTACTCCTGAACAACATGCTCTTTATCGTCGGATCCAAACCTTTAAGGATGCATTTAAGGAAGCTTTTACCGTGAACGAACAATGCTTATATTTAACGTGTAGCTTCGGGATTGCATTTTATCCGGAACATGGAGACTATTCTGGTGTTTTAATTCAAAATGCACACCGGGCTACTTATGAAGCAAAGCACAGAGGGCGAAATGGACTTCAGGTTTATCAAGATTCAATGGAACACCAATCAAAAGAACGCCTGATTTTTGAAATGAATCTTATGCAAGGGCTACAAGAAGGCCAATTCCAACTGTATTATCAGCCTCAAATTGACCTTCACACGAAGAAAATTGTCGGTATGGAAGCTTTAATTCGCTGGCATCACCATGAGCATGGTCTTATTTCTCCAGCTGATTTTATTCCATTAGCTGAAATCACAGGACACATTGTCCCGATCGGAGAATGGGTGATACAAGAAGCTGCTCATCAATTGAAAGAATGGAATGAGATGGGACATAAAAGTCTCACTGTTTCTGTGAACATTTCACCGCGTCAGTTTCAACAAGGAAACCTTCCTGAAGTGATTCAAGAGGCTATTGCCAACACAGGCATCGACCCTTCTTCTCTTATTATTGAAATCACAGAGAGCTTGGCTATGGAAAATCAGGAGCGAATCATGAAGCAAATGGATGCCATTCGAGATCTAGGATGTTGCATTGCAATTGACGACTTTGGCTCTGGGTATTCGTCATTACGCTATCTTCAACACTTCCCTATCCAATCGTTGAAAATTGATCGACGTTTCGTAGAGAATATTCATTCAAACCAAAAGGATGCAGCTATTGCCAGAACAATGATTAACTTAGCCAAAAGCTTAGAACTGACTGTCGTTGCTGAGGGTATAGAAGAAATAGAACAACTCAAAACCTTAAGGAAAATGAACTGTCATCATATACAAGGCTACTTCATTTCAAGACCGCTTCCTGTCCAAGATATTACAACATGGATGGAACAATATCCTTTATAAGCAAGAAACCAGCATCTCTTTCAAAAGATGCTGGTTCTCATTATAGGACCATATCCACGCAATGCCCACTTAATGGCTGTTACTCTAAGAAACGGCTGACCCGACGGACCGCACTCTCAGTCGAACAAGCCTTATACACCGATTGTGCAAGTCGAACAGGATCCCCGAAAAAGAAGCGTTCATATAGAGTTTGTCTTGAACCAAACTCACTCATCGACAAATCCCAAGCAAGGCGAAATAGCTCAACTTTCTCTTTTCCGTCCTTTTCGTATCCTTTTAAATAGAAGTGAAGATCATCATCTAATTCAGAAGAAAAGTCACGTTCAGATGGGAGAGTCACCATCCCGCTAGCACCGAGTTGTTGAACAATCTCCATACAACGAGGATAGAAAGTCTGGAATTCATTCACTGCTACATAGAGAGGTATAGAATCCGGGATATAAACCCCACTTTCATCTAGCCTTCCTGTTTCTTCTGCCTTGAACAAAAGAGCTTTTATTGATTCAACGCCGCGAATCATTTCCGCCATCTTCCCCTGCACATGCTCATACTCACCGATGTTTATCATCTCAATAATGGATTGAGCAACCCCCAATGCAAATTCAGCCTTTATTACTTGCCTTGAAACAATTTGATGGAGGGTGAAAGGAATAAACTTTCCATCTTGATATAAACTCGACACTGCCCTTATATTTTCATAAATAAACACCCGCTCCCAAGGGACAATAACATCATCGAATAACACGATTGTATCCATTTCATCAAAACGGGAAGAAAGAGGGGTATCACAATGCACGAAAGAGCGTCTGCATATAAATTTCAATCCTTTTGTATCACTTGGTATCGAAAATAAGTATGATTGATCTTCTTCAGCTGTCCCAGGAGTGGAATACACAATGATCTCGTCTGTAATCCCTCCTTGTGTTGCAAGTAATTTCGCTCCTCTTATAACCAATCCTTTGTCGCTTTTATCTATAATTCTTGCATTCGTAACCTCCTCATCAAGAACAGAGAGCTTCGATCGGTTTGATTGAGGACTAATAAACGTATGAGTAAAAGATAAATCATTCTCTCGAGCGTATTCATAAAATGTCTTCAACCTCTTCGGGAATGTTTTCTTCTCTCCTTTAAGGACCTCAAGAGAAGCAGCGAAAGAAGCTAACACCGTATTCATATAATCCGGACTTCTCCCCATAAGTCCTCCATTAAATGACGCCCATTCCTGAATCATGTCTCTTCGCTTCTGTAAATCCTCTTTTGATCGAGGGATGAGGTAAGAGACACCAACGTCCGCCCCTGTTTTCTCACATTTAAAAGTCATATTCTTGTTCTGGTGTTGCAAATCATATAAAGCTGCTTGGCTTTTAATCATTCCTGCAAAAGCAGGGTGCTCTGAGATCTTCCCTGTTATCTTCTGCCCGTCATACCACACATTGCTCTTGAGTGCATTAACTCTTCTGAGGTACTCATCGCCTATTATGGCCGGCATATCCTCACATCCCATTTTAGAAAGTTCATATCCTATATTATTAGGGAATCCACTAAATGTGAGCATAAGAAAACCCTCGTTCTAAAGAGAACGAGGGAATCTAGAAATGTTAGTCTAACAGATGGCGATCCTGAGTTAGAGTCCATCTAACATTTATATTATGAAACTTTTGAATTCTCGCTTGGAACATACGCTTTTGAGTTTGGTACAAGCCACCCCACTCTACCAGCCACAGCTACGAGCACAAGACTCCCACCTAATAAAATCAGCGAGAATACTGGACCAAGTCCACTCATCGCCATAATAGGTCCAAGCGCAATAATTAAGATTTCAATCGGAATCATGCCTACATAACCTAGAGCATAATCATCAAGTGTTGTACTCTCTGATTTCGGATCAACGATACGTAGTAATGCAATCCCCATCGCTACAGTACCCGTACTCCAGCCCCAGCCGAAGATCCCATTCTCAAACCAATGTTGATGGAACACGCGTGGTGCGATAAATCGGAAAATACAGTAAGCCCAAATGACACCAAACACCATTAACGCTAATAGCGGCCATAAGTAAGATGCCACTACAGCTAGATTAATAGACGTCATACCAAAGATGACAATTAAATCTGTAGCTGTCCCGCTTAAACGGTCAATAATACGCTTATCCACATATTCATTCGTACGAGTGCCATTCAACACCATCTGGATAATAAGACCAACAACAAAAGAAAGACTCAACAGCGGTATACTTACTTGTGGAAATAAGGCTTCAATACCCGTTTTTAAATAAAAACTTCCTAACACCACAACACCTAAGATCGCTATGTGGAAAAATAACGGATCGACCGTATTGCTAGAAACCGTATCCTCACCTGAAGCTACACGCTTGTCCTTCTTCACAAGTCCTGTTCGTAACTCTTGTGGCAGATCGCTAAAATCTGAAATGAAGTTTGTTTGCTTCTTCTTTGTATTTGACTTAATTAACAAAAGTCCGCCTAAAATTGAAGCAACAAGTCCAATCGTTGCTGAGGTATAACCAAGGTCTGTCGCCTCTTCCCAGCCTAGTCCACTAAACGCTTCTCCAATCGCAGCTGCCGTGCCATGGCCTCCAAGGAAACCGGCACCTAAAATTAAACCAAAACCATCTGGAACATCAGACACCCGGGCAATCAGAAGGTACGTAATAAATGCTCCCCCGCCCCACATAAGGAGGGTTAGTAGCATGGAGTAGACCCACATGTTGCGAACTCGTCCAAAAGTTTTCTTCCACTGAACTTTAGCAGCTCCAATCGGAATCGCACCAAAAATTACGGCAATTAAAACCGTTGGATAAGAAGAAACCATATCGCTAAACGGCAGAAGGTCAAACCCATTTGGTCCAAAGGTCAGTCCTAAAACTCCTGCTGTAATACTTGCTGGAATAAATAATTTTTGCATAAATGTAACTTTGGCACGTAACACCACGCCAATTAGTAATAATACGGAAATGACACCTAAATCAATCGCTAAATCCCAAACTGTCATTTACCCACGCTCCTTTTATGTTTTTATTGTCTTTCTTTCGTGTAGGGTAACTCTGTAAATGTAGGGTAGAGTTCTCGCGGAAGTTAAACTTCAAAAATATGGAAAGATAATTCATTAAAAACGACTTTTTTAGGCAGAAAAAAAGCCGCTTCAGGTAGAGGGATCCTCTTGTATTGGCAGCCTAGTGTGCATGGAATTCGACAAAATATCTCGAGTTCCGACTTATTTAATTATAAGCATTTTTTCGGTTTTAGCAAGAAAAATTTTCAGGATGTTCATTCCATTTTTATAGGTTTATGTTGCCAGTACTGTGATTCTTAGTCCTATTAGCTCACATCTAACATTCCATTTAGAACATAAAAAAACCTTCTTGCAAGTATGCAAGAAGGCCTTCTCGATGGAGCATAGCGGGCTCGAACCGCTGACCTCTACACTGCCAGTGTAGCGCTCTCCCAGCTGAGCTAATGCCCCGTATGTAATATTAGTCAACGATTAGTATACTACACAAAGCTAACCATAATCAATCCTTTTTCAAAAAAATCTAATTTCTTATTTTTCATGAACCTTTCCCCTCCCCCATACGTTATATAAGTGAATACTTAGAAGGGATGATGGAAATGGAACAAACATTTTATGAAGTGATTAGTAGCATTCCATGGGGGATTGTAGCTCCTCTTCTTGTCATACAAGCCATTTTACTTATAGTCGCACTAGTGGATTGGTTTAGAATTGAGCGAACTAACGGTCCTAAGTGGATCTGGCTAGTTATTATTCTGTTCTTCAATATACCTGGCCCCATTCTTTACTTCCTTATAGGAAGGAGAAATGATGGATGAGTTTTATACGCGTACAACATTTAAAGAAACAATTTGGTGGGACTGCTGTGATTGAGGATGTTTCCTTTGAGTTAGAGAAAGGAATGTGTGTATCCTTACTTGGCCCAAATGGAGCCGGTAAAACTACAACCTTGCGCATGCTTTCTGGTTTAATGAAGCCAACATCTGGCCTCATTACGTTTGAAGGCAAGTCCAATAAAGAAGACATTCGTTCTTGGATTGGATATTTACCTCAGTATCCTGTCTTCCATAACTGGATGTCAGGTCGTGAATTCCTCATCTATGTTGCTCGCTTAGCTCGTTTATCTAAGAAAGAGGCCGCAAGCCGTGCAGATCAACTTTTACAAAAGGTAGGATTACACGAAGCTAAAAACCGTAGGATCGGAAAATATTCTGGTGGAATGAAGCAACGACTCGGGATTGCACAGGCTATGATTCACCGCCCTAAATTAATCATGCTCGATGAGCCAGTATCCTCCCTTGACCCGAACGGGCGTCGTGAGGTGCTAAACTTAATTGAAGAATTAAAGAAAGAAACAACGATCTTGTTTTCGACACATATCTTAAGCGATGCCGAGGAAGTGAGTGATAGACTATTGCTTCTTCATAATGGAATACTACATCATTCAGGGACAATTGAAGAACTACAAGCAAATCAAGCCGTAAACAGAATCATTATAGAATTTGAATCACATTCAGAGCAATATATTGAACAACTCCATTCATTACCAGAGGTCCTCCAGGTAGAGCGGCACGGAGATGCACTCTACGTTGAAGTGAACGAAATAAAAGATGCAAGGTCAGCTATTCTACAACAAGCCGTCGAACATTACTGGCCACTTACCTCGTTTGAAATCGGACGCCTTTCCCTAGAAGAATTGTTCATGAAGGTGGTGAACAAGTAATGCAGTGGATGACACTATTTCAAAAAGAAACGCTTGAAAACTGGCGAAATTTCAAGTGGTTGTGGGTACCGATCACGTTTATTTTGTTATCTGCCCTCGATCCTGTTACGACACATTATTTACCCGTCATTCTTGAAAAGTCTGGTGAGTTGCCTGAAGGAGCGACCTTTGACTTACCAACTCCCACACCGCCTGAAGCATTCTTATTAAGCTTCGGACAGCTTAATCTCCTCGGTGTTGCCGTTGTGCTTCTTATGACAATGGGGATTATTGCCGCAGAGCGTAAGAGCGGGGTTACAGAATTAATTCTAGTAAAACCCGTAAGTTATACAGCCTATATTACAGCTAAATGGGCAAGCACGCTTGTCCTCATACTTGTAAGCTTATTCTTAGGTTTACTGACTAGCTGGTATTACGTCAATATCCTTTACGGAGACTTAGCATTCTCTATTATGATCGGTTCCTTTTTCCTTTATAGTGTATGGATCACGTTTGCCCTCACCATCTCGATCTTTATGAATGTATTCTTTAAAACACCTGGACTGGTGGGATTTCTATCAGTAGCCCTTATCATTGTTATCAACAGCCTTAACGGACTTGTCTCAAGGTTCATTGAATGGTACCCACCTCAAATGAATACGTATATAAGGGAGTATGTCATAAACGGCTCAACTAGCAAAGACTTGTGGCTTACTATAATTATCACTCTTTTACTTATTGGTGTATTGTTAATAAGTTCCGTCTTGATATTCCGGAAAAAGGAACTAGCTGCATAATAAAAGCGTAAGCACCATTTCTCTATAAAATGAACTCAACCAGATGATATTAAAGCAAAGGAGGCTCAATTAGAGCCTCCTTTTACGTTGTGTGCGGAACGGGTCTTTACGTCGTCCTCCTCTAATCCTAGTCTCATGTGACTCTTCCTCCTCCCCACACAATAATTCCATTTATTGCTCAAATATCCTTCACTAGATTTAGAACTCAATAGAAACGGGTACATTATATGAAAAGGAGATTGTCTATGTTTGCTATAGTATCTTCCATTATCATCGTTCTTGCCGTCATTATGTTTCTCGTCTTTGGACGCTTCAGTGCTTAAACAGCCAAGTTGACTTTACAGATAAACTTATGTATGGTTTAAATACTTAAACATACGAACTAACAAACATTGTAGGAGGTTCTTTTGCTATGAATCCAACTGCCTTAATTACAGGAGCATCTAGTGGTTTAGGATACGAATTCGCGAAACTTTATGCAGCAAACGGCTATAACTTGATTATAACTGCCCGAAACGAAGAGAAACTTCAGAAGCTGAAAGACGAATTGAATCACATAGAGGTTACGATCATTCCTAAAGACCTTTCTCAACCTGAGGCTTCAAAGGAACTATACCAATATGTTGTGGACAAGGATCTTCAAGTCAGTGCGCTCGTCAACAACGCTGGGTTTGGATTAAATGGGTATTTTGATGAACTTTCCCTTCAAGAACAACAAGATATGCTTCAAGTAAATATTACAGCCCTGACTGAACTTACGCATTACTTCCTGCCTTCATTGAAAAAGGCAGCAAACCAAGGCTTGTCCGCAGGAATCTTGAATGTAGCTAGTACTGCTGCATTTCAACCTGGTCCTAAAATGGCTGTTTATTACGCATCCAAATCTTACGTTCTTTCCTTCTCAGAAGCCATGGCGGAAGAGTTAAAAGACTCAAATGTTCATGTCACGACGCTATGTCCTGGTGCAACGGAAACGAACTTCTTTAAAACTGCAAAAGCAGAAAATTCTAAACTAACTTCGAGCACGATGTCTCCACAAATGGTTGCTAAAGCTGGATTCGAAGGATATATGAAGAAGCAGCGCGTTATTGTACCTGGTCGAATAAACCGGGTTAGCGCCCTTGCTGCTAAATTTGTTCCTCGTTCTGTCGCTGCTCGTATTGCACAAAATATGAATAGTGCCAATTCCTAAAGGAGTTGGCACTATTTTTATGCATCGATTACATAAACCGTCCACCCGAACTCACCCTCTAGTACGGATGCATAGCGCTCAGCTTCCTCTTTTGATACAAAGGTCCCTGTTATAAGCCGGTACGGAGGGTTAAAGTTTGAATGATCCGCTCGTTCATACACCGTCCAGTTAAAGCGACTTAATAAGCGCTTTTTACCTTTTGATAATTCTTCGGCCGTAGAGAATGTGCCTGTCATTATTCGGTACCTTTTAACGTCTGCTTCCACCTTCGCTTTTTCCAACACAGCCCTATAGTCAAAACTAGGGCAAGCCTTCCATTCATAACCTGGAAATTCATTGTGACCTAACGTACGCTCATAGCGGGGCATTTCTTCCTTCAATGCCTCATGAAGGACCCTGAGTGCCTTCTTTTGATCTAAACTCGGCTCATAATACCTGAAATCTCCTACCAAACAAACTCCGATCGCTCTTTTATTCCCATTTCCTACGTGATAACTCATTCGATCCAAATCGTGGTTCCATTCAATCGTTCCATCTTTCAGAATGACAAAGTGATAGCCGATCCCTGGCCATTGGTTCGTATGGACATGATACCTAGCAAAGGCTTCTGAGTCCCCCTCATCTGTTAACGAATGGTGGATTGCAATATCTGTTTTACTTTCTAAACCACCCCGTTTATAATCCCCATCCTGCGCTGTTTTCCCACGCAGATCTACTAGTTTAGGTAGACTTTTGATTTTCATCCTCTCCCTCCTTCTTCGTCTCTTCCTCTATAACTTCTTTATTTGCCTCCTGATCTAAAAGCTGTTGTTCTTCTTCCTTAGATTTGATTTCCTCTTCTAACACTTCCTTAATGACTTCCTTCTCGGGTGAATGGATGACGCCGAGGAAGATTAAGATTGAGAGAATCACGCTCACGTACATTTCATATCGATCTACCATATTGATAAACCCACAATCTTGCAAGAACATCCCTAAAAGCGCTGCAATGGCTACCCATAGTCGATAACTCTTCCATCTATTCCTCTTCATATACTCACCTCCTTTTCTCTTTCTATAGAGTATGAAAGGTGGTCCACTTTTGACTGTACATTCCAGGAAAAACAACCCCTTTCTCCTCTATAATCGCGTGCAAATTATTTTAAGGTGTCTACCTTCTACCAAAATCAATTCATGAATATTCATTTCATTACATGAATAGAGTGATAGTACTAGATTTAGAGAAAGAGGTGGAACTGTGGACAAGCAGCAGGACATTTTACATGTACAAGGGTTACGGACAAGTTTCTTTACTGATAATGGAATTGTACCAGCAGTCGATCATATCGATTTCACCATTCATAAAGGGGAAGTATTGGGGATTGTTGGAGAGTCCGGATGCGGAAAAAGCGTAACGTCGCTATCGATTATGGGCCTTCTCCCTCAAGCAGGGAGAATCGTCGGCGGAGAGATTTTATTTCAAGGGGAATCCCTTACGAAAGCTACTGAAAAACGAATGCGGTCTATAAGAGGAAATGAAATTGCAATGATTTTTCAGGAGCCGATGACCTCACTCAATCCCCTTTTTAAAATAGGAAATCAGCTCACTGAAGCCATTCATACCCACCAAGCATGCTCGAAAGAAGATGCCAGAAAGCGAACAGTTGAGATGCTTGAGCTTGTTGGGCTACCGAGAGCTAAGCAACTACTTAACGATTACCCTCATCAGTTATCAGGGGGCATGAGACAAAGAGTAATGATTGCGATGAGCATGATCTGTGAACCACAACTTTTAATTGCGGACGAGCCTACAACAGCTTTAGACGTCACGATTCAGAAACAAATTCTTCAGTTGATGAAAGAGTTGAACCAGAAGCTCCATACATCCATTATGATGATTACTCATGACCTCGGTGTTGTAGCTGAAGTATGTGACCGAGTTGTCGTAATGTATGCGGGAAAAATTGTCGAGGAAGCCCCTATTAAGACGATTTTCAAACACGCCTTACATCCATACACACAAGGGCTACTCGCATCTGTTCCAGATATTCGTTCTAAAAAGGATCGCCTTCAATCCATACCAGGTAACGTGCCAAAGCCTGGATCCATTGATACGGGCTGTCGCTTTGCGGAGCGTTGCGAGCATGCAATGGAGCGATGTTTTGTCGAAGACCCTCCTCTTTACAAGGCAGAGGAGAGTCAACAAGTAAGATGTTTCCTTTATGACACAGAAACTAAAAAGGAGGAAGGCCATGAAACTACCACTCCTTGAAGTAAACCAAATTAAAAAATACTTCCCCATTAAGGGTGGAATTCTGAGCAAAAAAGTCGGAGAGGTCAAAGCCGTGGATGGTGTTTCATTTGCCGTGTACAAAGGAGAAACGTTAGGTCTTGTAGGGGAAAGTGGATGTGGAAAGTCGACAATCGGACGCCTCTTACTCCGTCTTCAGGAAGCAACAGATGGCGAAATACGATTTGAGGACAAAAATATCCAAGCCCTCTCACCTAACCTTATGAAAAAAATTCGAAAAGAAATGCAGCTCGTCTTCCAAGATCCTTATGCCTCCCTTAATCCAAGGCACAAAGTTGAGAAGATCCTAGAAGAGCCACTTATTGTTCATGGCATTAAGGATAAAAAAGAGCGGAGGGAACGTGTCATGAACATGCTCGAAACGGTCGGATTAGACCGATACCATGCCGCGCGTTATCCCCATCAATTTAGTGGCGGACAGCGTCAGCGAATCGGCATTGCCCGTGCGTTAATGACAAATCCAAAGCTCATCATCGCAGATGAACCTGTCTCCGCTCTAGACGTTTCCATACAGTCCCAAGTATTGAACTTGTTAAAGGATTTACAAGCTGAATTTGACCTCACCTATATTTTTATTGCACACGATTTAGGAGTTGTTCGTCATATCAGCGACCGTGTTGGCGTAATGTATTTAGGAAGAATGGTCGAGCTAACAGACAGTGAAACACTTTACGAGGAACCGCTTCACCCTTACACCAAGTCTCTCCTCTCTGCTGTTCCTGTTCCAGACCCAGACTATCAATCAGATAGTGAAGTTTTAACTGGGGAAATCCCGAGTGCTTCTAAACCTCCTAAAGGCTGTGCCTTTCACACAAGGTGCAAAGAGTGTATGGACGTCTGCAAAACGAGCCGCCCTGCTTTTCAAGAAATTAGTCCTGGGCATCACGTTGCGTGCCATCTTTATGGTGATGCGTAACATTTATATAAAGCTTTTAAAAATTAAGGGGGAATTTCAAGAATGACGAAACGTTTTTGGCTTTTATCATTACTACTTATGCTTGTCTTATCTGTGGCTCTAGTTGGTTGCAGTGACAAGGAGAAAGAAGACGAAACGAAGGAACCTGCGACAGAAGACCAAACTGATGACGCTACAGAAGAAACGACGGACGATGGTTCAGAAGAGGGTACTACGGAAGTAAAGGACACACTAGTTTATGCTCGTGGCGGAGACTCAACAGCTCTTGATCCGATTACAACGACGGAAGGTGAAACATTCCGCGTTACCGAGAACCTTTTTGAAACCCTATTAAACTATGAAGATACAAATACAGAACTTGTTCCAGGTCTGGCTAAGGAGTGGGACGTTTCTGAAGATGGGTTAACCTACACCTTCTCACTTCAAGAAGGCGTAACATTCCACGATGGAACTCCTTTCAACGCAGAAGCAGTTGTATTTAACTTTGAACGTTGGATGAACGGGGATGCAGATCAATTCCCTTACTACACCATGTTTGGTGGATTTAAAGGAGACGAGGGACACGTTATTGCAGGCGTTGAAGCTGTTGACGAGTTTACCGTTCAATTTACTTTAAATCGCCCACAAGCTCCGTTCCTGAAAAACTTAGCCATGTCTCCATTCGGAATGGCAAGCCCAGCTGCCCTCGAGGAATATGGCGACAAGTTCACAGAAAACCCTGTTGGAACAGGACCTTTCAAGTTTTCAGAGTGGAAACGGAACGAACGTATTGTATTAGAAAAGAACGAAGATTACTGGAAAGATGGACTACCGAAGCTTAATAAAGTGGTTTACACGGTTATCCCTGAAAACTCTGCTCGCCTGAATGCTCTGATGACAGGTGAAGTTGATCTCATTGATGGCGTAAATCCGTCTGATGTAGAACGAATCAAAGCAGATGACACTCTTCAACTACTAGAACGCCCATCTATGAATATTGGATACATGGCTTTTACTATGAACCGTGAAACACCAATGGCTGATGTATTGGTGCGCCAGGCTCTCTCTCATGCCGTACCGAAGGATCAAATCATTGAGGCCTTCTACGGAGGGTTAGCAGAACCTGCAAAAACCGTTATGCCTCCAAGTATTGAAGGATACAACGATGATATTGAGGATTATGAGTACGATTTAGAAAAAGCTAAATCTCTCTTGGCTGAAGCCGGATATGCAGATGGCTTCGAGTTTGACTTATGGTATATGCCTGTTCCACGCCCGTATATTCCAGAAGGCCAAAAAATCGCAGAAGTCCTACAACAAAGCTTCGCTCAAATCGGGGTCACAGCGAACTTACAAACGGCTGACTGGGGTACGTATCTTGAGAAAGCCAGCAAAGGAGACTTTGATGCCTTCTTACTTGGCTGGACAGGTGACAATGGCGACCCTGACAACTTCATTTACACATTACTTGATAAAGACAGCATCGGTAGTAACAACTATGCCTACTACTCAAACGATGAGCTTCACGATATCTTGATTGAAGCTCAAACCATAACCGACCAAGACAAACGTAACGAGCTATACAAAGAAGCCCAAGTCATCGTACACAATGACGCACCATGGATTCCACTTGTTCACTCAACTCCAGTCATCGCAGCTAAGAAAGAAATCAGCGGCTACATCCCACACCCAACCGGATCCGAACCAGTCACAAACACAGAATTCACCAAATAAAAGTTTCACACATTAAAGCAGTAAACGGTGCCAGACACCATGCCATACTGTACAGTGTTAAAGAACTGAAGGGTGCCTGACACCCTCAGTTGCTGTGCAGCATTAAAGTGGTGCAGGGTGTCTGGCACCCTTCTTTATGATAAAGCAGTAAAGTTTGCTAATACGGGAGGTGTCGTATGGGGGCTTATGCCGTTCGTAGGATTTTTATGCTTTTACCTGTTTTGTTTGGTATGAGTTTACTGGTTTTTTCGATCATTTATTTAATACCTGGTAATCCAGCACAGATTATATTGGGGCAACGAGCCACCGTTGAAGCCATTGCTGAAGTGGAGAAGCAGCTCGGGCTTGATCAACCATGGCATATTCAGTATGTAGATTATATTGGCAGCCTTCTTCAAGGGGACCTTGGAACATCTATTAAAACGGACGTTCCAATTAGTCAGGAGATCTTCCCTTATCTGGCTGCTACAGTAGAATTAACGATTGTCGCTATGGTCATCGCTATATTTATCGGTATCAACGCAGGAATCATTAGTGCTTGGTTTCATAACTCTTGGTTCGACTATACCGCTATGGTGTTTGCTCTTATCGGTGTTTCGATGCCAATCTTCTGGCTCGGTTTAATGGAGCAATATATCTTCTCTGTTCAATTAGACTGGCTCCCTTCTACCGGCCGTTATGAAGCTTCAAGCGTAATAGATCCCATCACTCATTTATATTTGGTGGACACGCTTTTACAAGGAAACATGGAACAATTTACAGACGTAGCCAAGCACCTAGTTTTACCTGGCATTGCTCTTGCCACTATTCCAATGGCCATTATCGCCCGCATGACTCGTTCATCAATGCTTGAGGTTATGCGTTCTGATTATATCCGTACTGCACGCGCAAAAGGGCTCACAAACTTCTGGGTTGTGTACAAGCACTCTCTAAAAAATGCAGTGATTCCCGTCCTTACAGTTATTGGGCTTCAAACCGGACTATTATTAGGTGGCGCCATATTAACCGAAACCATCTTCGGTTGGCCAGGGATTGGACGTTATATTTACGACGCCATCCAGTACAGGGACTACCCTGTTATCCAGTCTGGGATTCTATTAATTGCAACGATCTTCGTCTTTATTAACGTCATTGTGGACTTGCTTTACGCCGTTATCGATCCACGAATCGATTATAAATAGAAAGGAGGAAACGCATGCAGCAGACCACACCTTCACTACAACAACCTGTGGACACTTCTATAGAAAAACCATCATCTCCTTGGCGTGACGCATGGCGAAGCTTTGCCAAGAATAAGATTGCTATTGCAGGCTTGAGTATTGTTGTCTTTTTTATCTTAGTGGCGCTTCTCGCCCCACTTATTATGCCCTATGATCATACGAAACCAGATCTATTAAATCGATTAAAGGGTCCTTCTGCTGAGCACTGGCTTGGGACAGATGACTTCGGACGAGATATTCTATCACGCATTATTTACGGTGCAAGAATCTCTCTTTGGGTCGGCTTCTCTTGTGTAGCAGGATCCATCCTAGTCGGCTGTACACTTGGTATATTAGCCGGATTTTACGGAAAATGGGTGGATACAGTCATCTCAAGAATATTTGATATTCTCCTGGCCTTCCCTAGCATCCTTCTCGCTATTGCAATCGTAGCTATACTAGGACCGGATTTACAAAATGCACTCATTGCCATCGCTGTCATTAACGTACCGAATTTCGGTAGACTCATTCGTTCAAAAGTGTTGAGTGTGAAAGAAGAAGAATACATCACAGCAGCTAGATCAATTGGCATGAATGATGCGCGTATCCTTTTCCATCACGTACTCCCTAACAGTATGACCCCTGTCATTGTACAAGGGACACTTGCTGTAGCTACAGCGATTATTGAAGTAGCCGCACTAAGTTTCCTTGGTCTAGGTGCACAGTCACCAGACGTTGATTGGGGGAAAATGCTCGCAGATTCAAAAAGTTATCTTGTACAAGCCCCGTGGACGATGATCTTCCCAGGACTTGCCATTATGTTGACAGTGCTTGGTTTCAATTTAATGGGGGATGGATTGCGGGATGCCCTTGACCCTAAGATGAAACAATAAGATTCTTGACCAATAAAAAGCGCGAAGAGTTCCATTAACCCTTCGCGCTTTTATACGTTTTATTCCGTAAACAAATCAAATACGATTTGTTCATCACCTTCCTTAGCTGCTTCCTTCTTTTCTGAATCCTCCCCACTACTTTCAATGTCTGCCATCCGTGTCTTCACATGTCGATTAGCTCTACCTACATCAACAATGGGACCATAGTAATCCAAGTGAAAGAAGCCATCATATTTCCAAGGTTCATGAATGTATTGATCCGGAACATGCTTTAATTCCGGTATATACTGGCGCACGAACCTCCCTTCTGGGTCATTCTTTTTCCCTTCTTTGACAGGGTCATATAAGCGCACCCTTTTACTAGATTCAGGTGAGACGACTAGATGTACCTGTTTATAATAAATACCTGGCTCATAATCTACGAAAAGTCCCGCAAGGTATTCAGCTGGTTCCTGCCAGTTCATCCTGAGTGTGTGACACGCAAAAGATAAAAGCATGGCACGAGATCTAAAGTTAAGCCAACCTGTCTTTATTAGAGCTCGCATCGCTGCATCAATTATAGGGAGCCCCGTCTCTCCTCTAGACCACCGTTCGAAGCCTTCTTCCCATACTTCCCTACTTGGATCGAATGAAGGATTACCAGAGTTGCAAGCAAATTGAGGGTGGTCCTCAATCCATTGAATGGAACGACAATGCTCTTCCAGCTTAGAGTTGAACGCTTTTAATTGTTTCCTATCATCACTCTTATCACAATGCTCTATCGCTTCCTTTGTTTTCTGCACGACCTGCCTCATAGATATATTCCCAAAGGCAAGGTAAGGAGAAAGTCGGCTACAAGTGTTCGTTGAAGCAAGAGGATTAGCAAGTTCTTCTTTGTACCTTGTAAATCGCCCGTCAAGAAAGCTCTCAAGCGTTTCATGCGCCAGTCCTTCTCCCCCTTGTTGCCCGTATTTGATACGCGATCCTCCGGTTTTAAACCTCAAAAGCGTATCCATATTAGTGGTGATCGTACTTGGTAGAATTTCCTGATCTAGGGTAAGAATCGAATTAGGAGCATTCATAACAGGCGTTTCGATAAACTCTTTCCAATCTTTCTTAAAAAGCTCCTCGCTCTTCTCTCCCCGCACAACCCCACAGTGTTGATATTCATGAAAAAGAAGACCGCGATCCTTCATCCATTGACGCACACGCTTGTCTCGCTCGTATGTAACAGGAGTTCCATTCTCTTCATGAGCATGCAATGTAAAAGGGCCCACCGATTCGTAAATCGTATTTAGAACGCTCTCCATCTCTGCAATCGTCACGAACATTGATCCCCCTAATTCTTTAAAAGCTCCCTGTAAATCTTCCAAACTTTCTTTCACGAACTGGAAATGGCGAATGGACAGTTCACTCTCTTGCCAAATAGACGGTTCCGCCACATAAAGAGGTAAAATAGGCTCCTTTTCTCTCCATGCTTCTTGAAGCGGACGATGATCATGAATACGTAAATCTCGTTTATACCAAACTACATGTAACACAAGAATCCCCCCTCTTGATGTACAATTATTGTAAATCAAATTGGAAACATTCGCACAGAAATAGAAGCGCTCTCCATAAAAAAGGAGTACTCGATTACCGAGTACTCCTTCTCTATCTAACATAAACTTTATAAATGATAGGCAATTCCCCTGCAAAATTCGTAAACAAAATCTGCATCAACCATCTTCGTTGATCCATTGGCAGAACATAAGTAAAAGGTACCTTCTTGATTATGAATATAATCTCCACTTCCAACGTATTGACCGTTTCTTAATTCAATTAAGCAATTAGGCACGTGTACGATATTTTCATTTCTAAAAGTAATCAAATACTCTACAGTTTTCTCATCTTGTTCTTGTTTCGCCCGGGAAATGCTTTGCAATAAACTTAAGTCCGATTCAAGAAACTTTGCTGTCATTGTCATATGCATGCCCTCCTATTATTTTTATATAATACCCGTTTCCAAGTATTATAAAACGTTTCTAGTGAAAAAACGCGCGAATTTTGTAGATTGTTCTAAATTTTCTAATAATATTATGTAAAATATTTATTACAGATAGATACTGCCTTCTTTTCGTAAGACTACCCCACTGCCCCGCTACAAAAAAAAGTAGTCCAGTTCAAGGAAATCATCCCCTTAAATACTGAACTACTTCTATACATCTATTGAACTGCTTCTTTTTTAGTGGTCGCAACCTCATAATAGTCTAAGAAATTACGAAGGAGTTTCTTACCATGTTCCGTTAAGATCGATTCAGGGTGGAACTGAACGCCTTCCACTGCGAAATCCATGTGACGAACTCCCATTAAGTCACCCTCTGGCGTACGCGCGGTAACTTCCAGACTCGGTGGCAGCGTTACTTCACTCCCTATTAGTGAGTGGTAACGAGCCACGGTAAATGGAAGAGGAATTTGATTATACATGCTACGTCCATCATGTATAACGAGCGAGGTCTTGCCATGGAACAACTCTTTCGCTCGACCAATCTCCCCACCAAACGCTTGAATAATCGTTTGATGTCCAAGGCAAACGCCTAAGATCGGCGTGACTCCTGCAAATTGACGAACGACCTCTAAACAAATTCCGGCTTCATTTGGACTACATGGACCAGGAGATAAAATGATAGCATCAGGCGCCATAGCTCTAATCTCCTCAATAGTCACCTCGTCATTTCTCCTTACTGTGATATCTCCATAAATCTCACCTACATATTGAACTAAGTTATATGTGAAAGAGTCATAGTTATCAATCATTAAGATCATATTTACTCTCCTATTCTCGGCTATTCTCGGCTCCAAAGGAATATTATTCGTTCCCTTTAACTAACTGCTCCACTTCACTCTGTAACTCTTGCAACGCTCCTGCTCTAGTCGTTTCATTTGATAGAGCTTCACGATGAGTGTCGATTAATTTAATGATTTTACTTCCAATAATGACACCGTCACTATGGCCTTGGACAAGCTTAACTTGTTCATAGCTCGAGATCCCAAACCCAACCGCTACAGGCACTTGGCTATATTGCTTCACCTTCTCTAAGAAAGAAGCGATATCAGGGTTCATATCCTTTCGTTCCCCCGTTACACCAAGAGAGGAAACGCAGTAAAGGAATCCTTTTGCTTGCTCTGCAATACGCTTAATGCGTTCTTCTGAATTTGGGGCCACAAGGGATATGAGCTCGACCCCGTACTGTTCTGTAAATCCTCGAATATCTTCACTTTCTTCTAGCGGAATATCAGGAATGAGTAATCCATCCACATCATTTTCTTCCATTGCCTTCGCAAAAGCTTCAAGACCATATCGTAAAACAGGATTGTAGTACGTAAATAGGACAACCGGAATAGTAACCCCGCGCTCCCTCATCTTTGGAACCAGCTTCATCGCTTCTGTCAGGTTCATTCCTTGCGCTAAAGCTCGACCTGCTGCTTCTTGAATCGTTGGTCCATCAGCTAGCGGATCTGAATAAGGAACTCCTAGTTCTAATACATCTGCTCCGCTTTGCTGCATTGTGTACGCAATCTCAACAGTCGCCTCAGGAGTCGGGTCCCCACTCATGATAAACGGTATAAATAAATCTTTCTCGCGCTTCAACCTCTTTTGAAAACGTGTTTGTTCGACCATTTGCGTCATTGTGTTACCCCTCCTGAAATTGTTCCATAATCGTATTCATATCTTTGTCTCCTCGACCAGACACGTTAATCACAATGGTTTCACTAGGATCCATTTGTTTTGCTTCTTTAACAGCTTGAGCAATGGCGTGAGCACTCTCTATAGCTGGAATAATACCTTCCGCCTGCGAGAGGGTTTTTACGGCTTCTAACGCTTCAGCATCTGTAATTGATTCGTATCGAACGCGACCGGAACTGTGCAAGTAAGCATGCTCTGGTCCAATACCTGGATAGTCAAGTCCAGCCGAAATGGAATAAGGCTCTACGATCTGGCCGTGATCATCCTGAATTAAATACGTCATAGAACCATGAATAATTCCTTGTGTTCCATTAAGAAGCGTTGCTGCATGATCAGGGGTATCAATTCCTTTTCCAGCCGCTTCAATTCCAACAAGCTCTACATCGTCCTCTAAGAATGGATAGAACATGCCAATTGCATTACTCCCTCCGCCTACACATGCGTAAATTCGATTAGGAAGCTTTCCTTCTTTTTCTTTGAACTGGCGCTTTGTTTCATCACCAATGACACGTTGGAAATCACGAACCATCTTCGGATATGGGTGCGGACCTACAACAGATCCGATTAGATAATAATGATCATCACAGTGGGCGACCCAGTAACGAATCGCTTCGTTGGTGGCATCTTTTAATGTCTTGTCACCAGAAGAGACAGAGATGACTTCCGCTCCTAATAACTGCATACGAAATACGTTTAGCTGCTGACGTTCAATATCTTTCTCTCCCATGAAGACCTTACATTCTAACCCAAGCTTCGCAGCTACGGTTGCAGATGCAACACCATGCTGACCGGCACCTGTTTCAGCTATAATCTTTTTCTTCCCCATCCTTTTGGCTAGAAGCGCCTGACCGATCGCATTGTTTAGCTTATGAGCTCCTGTATGATTTAGATCTTCACGCTTTAAGTAGATTTGGGCTCCACCTAATGTCTTCGTGAGCTGATCGGCATAAGTAAGAGCCGTTGGACGACCGCTGTAATGCTCTAGTTCATTACGGTAGGCTTCCTGAAAGCTCTCATCTTTCATAGCTTCATCAAGTGCATCTTCAATCTCTTTTAACGGAGCCATTAATGTCTCCGGTACAAATTGACCTCCATAATCCCCATAGCGACCTCTGTTATCCGGATATACGACTGACATGATGGATCCCCCTTACAAATTTACTTATCTTATCAATATCTTTAGCTTCATCTGATTCAATCCCTGAGGAAACGTCAATACCTTCAGGCTTTAACTTTACTAATTCACTCACGTTCTCATCTGTTACGCCCCCTGCAATAAAGCAAGGCACGCCTTGTCTTTTACCCTCTTCTATATAGAAAGGAGCCTGACCCCAGTCAAAGCGAACACCTGAACCTCCCCAGTGTCCTTTCACTTTAGAGTCAACCACGTATCCATCAACTACACCTTGAAACAAACCCATTCTTTCAAGCGCGTCTTCAGAGTGATGGATTGCCTTCCAGACCGGTTTCTTAAATCGCTCTTTTATGGCAAGGACTTCAGACAACGTCTCCGTTCCATGCAGTTGTATAATATCTAAATGAGTCAGGTGCAGGGCTTCTTCAATATCTTCGATGGACGGATTAACGAATACACCCACTATTTGCTGATTCTCGCTTAAAGGCGCTCGCTCTAACCAGTCTGAAACCTGTTCTGGAAGAACTTGGCGTTTACTTTCAGCGAAGATTACACCTACGTAAGGTACACCTGACTGGATGGAATTCTTTAGATCTTCAAAGCTTCGATTTCCACAAAATTTAAGAGCGGTTTGACTCATGATGTACACGTCCTAACATGTTGTGAATTTGTTTTGTCGCATTGTTCTCACGCATGAGAGCCTCTCCGACAAGGATTGCTTTGGCTCCTGCCTGTTTCACCCGCTTCACATCTTCATAAGAGAATAGACCACTTTCACTAACAACTAGACTGCCTTCAGGAATGAACCTAGCAATCTTTTCAGTTTGCTCGAGAGTCGTTTTGAAAGTCGTTAAATCTCGGTTATTCACGCCAATAATCTTTGGTTGAAAAACATCAAGAATGCGCTCGAGCGTTTCCGCTGCATGAACTTCCACCAAAGCATCGAGACCTAACTCTGTGGCTTTTTGATAAAGTTCGTAGAGCTTCTGAGGCTCTAACACTTCTCCTATAAGAAGAATGGCATCTGCACCAATCCGCGCACTCTCTTCCACTTGGAGCTCATCTATAATAAAGTCTTTTCGTAAGATAGGAACCTTAACGTGTTGCTTAACCGCCGTTAAGTCTTCCCTCTTGCCTTGGAAGTAGGTCTGATCGGTAAGAACAGATATCGCACTAGCTCCTGCTTCATTATATATAGCAGCAATTTCGACAGGACGAAAGTCTTCACGAATTACCCCCTTAGAAGGAGATGCCTTTTTCACTTCAGCAATGAGGGAAATGGGATCTTCTCCTGTACTTAACGCTTCATAAAAAGAACGCTTCTCTACTTCTGCTTGTTCAGGTAATGAAAGAGTGCTCACTTCTTCTTTCTTCGTTTCAATGATTCGATTAAGCATAACGCGCTCCCTCCAGTGTGTGTCGCAACGATTGATAATAATGATAAACCGTTTTATTCATTAATGCCTTCTGAACTTCTTGTACCCCTTCTTCAATAGAAGAAACTCTTCCTCCTACATAAAGACCAGCACCAGCGTTCAGGACAACAATATCTCTCGCACTCTCATTTGCGGTTCCTTCAAAGATTGCTTGTATGAGATTAGCGCTCTCTAGTGAATTTTGGACTTGTATCTCTTCTAAACGCCCACGCTTCAGACCAAATTGCTCGGGCTCAACGGTCGTTCTCGTCACAACGCCTTCTTTTAATTCCACCACGTTTGTTTGTTCTGAAATCGAAAATTCATCTAAGCCATCTTTTCCAGTTACAAGCAGAACATGCTCAGATCCAAGTTCGTGTAAAGTATGAGCCAACTTCTCTCCAAGCGAGGTATCATATATCCCGATCACTTGATGTCTGGCATTAGCAGGATTGGATAATGGACCTAGTACATTAAAGGCTGTACGAAAGCCAAGTTCCCGTCTTGCTGTTACAGCATGCTTCATGGCTTGGTGATAATTAGGTGCGAATAAAAACGTCATTCCTGTAGTCTCTAGCATTTCAGCCGCTTGTTCGGCTGTCGTATCAACCGGCACTCCAAGATACTCTAAAACGTCAGCACTTCCACTTGCAGATGATACTTTTCGGTTTCCGTGCTTCGCGACTTTCACATCCATTGAAGCTAATACGATTGCAACGGCTGTTGAGATATTAAATGTGGACAAACCATCTCCGCCCGTTCCACAGGTATCCACAACTACCTCTTCTGAATGTTGAATCGTTCGCATGTGCTTACGCATTCCTTTAGTAAATCCAAGAAGTTCTTCGACCGTTTCACCACGAAAACGCAAGATTGATAGGAAACTAGCAAGCTGCTCTGTACCGATTTCCCCTTTCATGATAAGATCCATAATCTGAAAAGCCTCTTGTTCCGTTAACGTCTCTTCATTTAACAATCGGTTAAGGGTTGCTTTAAGCATAGTTCGTCTCCTCCTCGTGAGATTTCGTTCCAAACAGTTCCTCTGCTTGATCAATGGTCTGCAACAGCGCACTTGCTTTATTCACGGTTTCCTGCCATTCTTTCTCAGGGTCGGAATCAGCTACAACACCTGCGCCAGCTTGCACGTGAGCCATTTGATCTTTAAGTAGAATGGTCCTGATTGCAATACACGAGTCGAGGTTTCCATCAAAACCAAAGTAAACGACGCCTCCGCCATATACGTTACGAGCAGTCGGCTCTAGTTCTTGCAGGATTTCCATAGCTCTGATTTTAGGAGCGCCTGATAATGTTCCTGCTGGGAATGCAGACTGAAATGCTTCAATCGGATGAGTCCCAGGACTAAGGTCGCCAGTAACTTTACTGATCATATGCATAACCCTTGAGAACTTCATGATTTCAGAAAGCACTGGAGTTCTGACTGTTCCAAAAGAAGCCACTCGGCCTACATCATTTCTCGCTAAGTCCACTAACATGTAGTGTTCTGATTTCTCTTTCTCATCTTGGAGAAGGTCTTCTGCCAAGGCATCATCATCTTCTTTTGTTTCCCCACGCTTTCTTGTGCCAGCTATGGGATGGATTTCAATTTCATCATCAGCTACCTGAATTAAACGTTCTGGGGAACTACCGATCAATTCATAATCCTGATAGTTAATATAAAACATATAAGGTGATGGGTTCACGTGCCGTAATACACGATACAACTGAAGTCCATCAACGCTCACTTTCTTTGAAAATCGTTGGGATAGTACAGATTGAAATATGTCTCCTGCGCGAATGTATTCCTTAATTTTCTCTACATCTTCTTTATATTTGCTCTTCTCATAGTTCGTCTCGACACCCTCGAGACCATTTGTTTTGCTATGGTTGTGAAAAGCTAAAAATGGCTGTGCCTCTTGAGTTGATGAAAGCTTTGACAAAAGCTCATTCACCTTATTTACAGCCTGGTCGTACTTTTGACGAAGTGTGTCTTCATCATCATCCTCGCTTCGAACAAATCGAACAAGGGTTAGCTCATTTGACTTATGGTCGTAAGCTAATAATGTTCGACAAAACAGAAAGTGGTAATGAGGCATGTTCAAATCGTCATATCGAGGAGCTGGTATTTTCTCCATATCAGAAATGGCATCATAAGAAACAAATCCGACTCCTCCGCCGTGAAATGGCAATGGGACATCTGGTAGTTTCACTTGTAGTCGATTAAAAATTTGATCAAAGCCGTCTTGAAGGGACTCTGCCTCTGTTGTTTCTTGCCGATCTTCATCGTAAAACGAAATTTGACCATTCGTTTCTGACATCGTAATAAATGGGTGTAAGCCAATAAAGGAATATCGAGACCAAGAGGAGGTATGGTCTCCGCTTTCTAATAAATAGACCGCTTCTTCGCGCAAGCGTTCATACATTTGAATGGGGGTTACCGTATCACTATAGCACTGATACGTAACGGGAACCGTCTTATGGGTAGACGACTCCTGTAAAAATTGAAGTATGTCTTTCATCGATCTCACCTCTCCATAATAAGTCATGGAAAATGAGAGGGCTTGAGGATAAATATATGGGGAACCATCTTCATATGATGGACCTATGCTCTACTCATCTCAACTAAAAACTCCTCAACTCACCTATCTCATTCTCAACTCACCTAAACTAATCTCTTCTATTTAACATCATACTAATCTAATCTACTCTGCATACATCTAATTGCCTAATTTTCTCTAATCTAAACTCTTCTAAAACTTGTAAACTAGTGTAATACATGCCTTACTTCATGTCAATCGGACAGCTGTCCAACATTTATTTGAATGCATTTATTGGAGATTGATTTTCCTTTTTAATATAATAAAGAAAAGAAATAATTGGGCAAGCTAGAAATAATATTGCCTATTTATCCATTTCTAAGTGTCAGTTACAAAGGACGGGATTCAGAATCGAAGAGCTATTTCAATCTAATCAAACCATACTGCTTATATCAATCTTATTAATAACAAGTGTTTTAGTCACAAAGTTCTCAACAAGACTAGGTGTACCGTCTCTCGTCTTGTTCATTGGAGTTGGAATGCTTGTTGGAAGTGACGGTCTTGGCTTTATTTATTTCGATAATGCTGGACTTGCTCAAACGGTAGGAACGTTCGCACTCATCGTTATATTGTTTGAAGGTGGACTAGAAACAAAATGGGGCACGATAAAAAAGGTCGCAACGCCTGCATTAATTCTTGCTACAGTCGGGGTGTTGATTACATCGGCACTTGTCGGGGTAGCCTCTAAATTCATATTTGATATTTCTTGGCTTGAAGCCCTGCTATTCGGCTCGATCGTCGGATCTACGGATGCTGCTGCCGTCTTCGCCGTATTAAGAGGGAAAAATGTTAAAGGAAAAATCGAAGCAACCCTCGAAGCCGAATCCGGGTCAAACGATCCCATGGCTGTTTTCTTAACCGTTTCGTTTATTGAACTGATTAAACAACCAGAAGCCAATTACTTCATAATTGCAGGCTCTTTCTTTTGGCAAATGGGTATTGGTTTACTTGTTGGCTTAGGAGTCGGGAAGCTCGGGAGCATGGCAATCAATCGAATTAATTTGGATTCTGGGGGACTCTATCCTTTATTTGCTCTTTCCTTTGCCTTACTTACATATAGCGTAAGTTCATTACTTCAAGCAAGTGGTTTACTCGCTGTATACGCTGCAGCTCTTGTAATCGGTAACTCAGAATTAACCTATCGTCACTCTATTCTCCGTTTCAACGAAGGCTTTACGTGGATGATGCAAATTACCATGTTTGTAATCCTTGGGTTACTTGTATTTCCTTCTGAACTGTTTACATCAGATGTGGTAGGAAAAGGCTTATTACTATCCCTTATTCTCATTTTCATCGCTCGACCGATTGCTGTATTAATCTCTTTAAGTGCATTTCGCTTTTCCCTTAAAGAAAAGCTGTTCTTATCTTGGGCAGGCCTTAGAGGGGCCGTTCCAATTGTTTTAGCTACTTTTCCACTAATGGCAGACCTTGATGACAGCCAGTTGATCTTTAATGTTGTATTCTTTATCGTGCTTACTTCCACCCTTCTCCAAGGAGCTACAATTACACCGCTAGCTAAGAGATTAAAGCTTGCAGGTGAAGCACGAAACAACCCGGTTCATTCCCTTGAGCTCATCTCAATCGGTAAGGCTAACGTAGAACTTGTGGAATACGAGGTGACACCTACAACCTCCATTAATGGACAGAACCTTGAATCTATTGAATTCCCAGAAGGCACGCTTATTAATGCGATTATACGAGACGGAGATATTGTCACACCTTATGGTCAAACCGTCATTCAAGAAGGTGATGTATTATACATCCTTGTTTCCAAGAAGAACAAATCAGAATTGCAAAAGCTATTGCAAGCCGAAACGCTTCATGCCCAAATTGAATAACGTTTACCTAATGACACTTCGATTGAACTAAATCGGAGTGTTTTTTGCGTTTACGAAAGTCCTGTCAAAAAGCGGTGTTGATTTTTTAAGATCCCCTACAAAAAACCCCCTGCAACTTTACGGTTACAGAGGAAATTGAAGAGCTTGGCTCTTTATGCACTATATATTAAATAAGGAATAAATAGAACGAATAGCACATACATCATCGGGTGCATGTCCTTGTGTTGTTTGGATGCGATCATGGTAATCGGATATACAATAAACCCAAGAGCAATACCTGTTGCGACACTGCTTGTTAAAGGCATCATAAGAATGGTTATAAACGATGGGATCGCAATTTCGATTCGAGTCCATTCAATCGCTTTTGCCTCTGATGCCATCATTGCACCAACAATTATAAGAGCTGGAGCAGTAAGAGTAATCGGGACAATGGACAGAACAGGTTCAAAGAAGATTGCAATAGCAAAACAGATACTCATAATGACAGCTGTGAACCCTGTACGTCCTCCTGCTCCAATTCCTGCAGAAGATTCTACCATGGAAGCGGTAGTAGATGTTCCTAGCGCAGCCCCTACCATTGAAGCTGTACTATCTGAAAGTAAAGCACGTCCTGCGTTTGGTACTTTATTGTCCTTCATTAAACCAGCTTGTGATGCAATGGCAATCAGGGTACCCGCTGTGTCGAAGAAAGCTACGAATAAGAACGTAAAGATTACAGGTAAAACAGCAGGAGAGAGAGCGTTAGCTAGGTTCTCAGGTTGGAGGGCCACACCAAGAGTTGGCTCTAAACTTGGAATACCACCTACAATGGCGTCTGGCTTTTCAATCATCCCTGTTAATAAACCTACAACCGTAGTAATGATAATTCCGTAAAAGATAGCACCTTTCCATCCGTAAGTTAGCATAATAATTGTAATAATAAATCCGAATACAGCTAAAAGCGTGCTCGCGTCCGTTAAATCTCCGAATGCTACAATCGTGTCAGGGTTACTCACAATCAAGTTCGAGTTTTTTAAACCGATAAAAGCAATAAAAAAGCCAATACCAGCTGATACAGCATGCTTTAAATTTTTAGGAATGGCGTTAATAATCTTTTCGCGGATTTTTAACAAGCTTAGGATTGTAAACAGAATCGCTGCTATAAACACACCAGTTATAGCTGTTTCCCAAGGGATCCCCATTGTATTTACAACTGCAAAAGTAAAGAATGAATTTAAGCCCATACTTGGTGCAATCCCAATCGGATAATTGGCGATTAAACCAATCATGAGTGTACCAAATATAATGGTTAAGGCCGTAGCGGTAAAGACAGCACCTTTATCCATTCCTGCTTGACTCAATATCGCTGGATTAACAATTAAAATGTACGCAAGTGCCAAGAAGGTTGTCATCCCAGCAATGGTTTCTTGTTTGAAGTTTGTTTCGCGTTCTTTAAATTGAAAGAACTCTTGTATGCGGTTCATAGTTGATCCTCCCTTTATGCATTAAAAAAAGCCTCGGTTAGGTATCTACCGAAGCTTGAGATCTACAAAGGGATCGTGTATCAAAATCCAAAATGGGATTATAAATAAACGAAATCCCTTGTAGCCTAGCTATTTACGGTAGCTTAGTAGATACGTTCGAGCCCTATTCTCGAACTTATACAAGGAAATGAAGTGAAGTGTAGTGTATAGTATTAATTCATTGATGACGATATCGTCACTTAAGCAACTTTAGCAGTCTGGGATAATACCGTCAATACTATTATCATTTTCGAAAAATTAAGTGTATAAAGAAGTTCGACTAAGATTGTCATACCAATGATCTCTCCCACTTCATGAGGGATAAAAAAACTTATACAAAAAACACATATTTCTTATACATCTTTGCAATTTAATGCTATTATATGTAAACGAATAGACTACAATAAAAGGAGATTATAGTATGGAGATGAAAACAGATAATTCTCTGCGCGCTCTGTTCACCTTTTATTACTCGACTAGAGTCCCCATCTATTTCTTCGAGTACGATAATCAGACTAAGACATCCTTAGGTGAGATTCCAGCGCCACTAGAGCGTTTACACCAAGAAGAAAGGAAACTCATCCAAGAGCAAATGAAAGAAAAAGGACGGGTTCACCACGTAACAGACGCTTTCCACCGCCACTTTTTAGCTATTAATACCGAAACATTTGCCTCGTTTCCAACAGGTTATGTTTGTATAGGACCTTTCCTGTACAATGAGTTAAACAACCAAGATATTCAAGAAGCCTTTCAAAGACAAAGAGAATCTATTTATGTTTCGAGGAAGGTGTTAGCGTACTATTCCCAACTTCCTGTTGTTCATACGAAGCAAGTTCTTTATTACGGACAGATCTTACTCGCCTTACTCACCACTGATTGGGACACGTCGATACTTGATCAAACGTTTGATCAATTTACTTTTTTCCCTAAGAAAACAGAGCCATCTCAAGAAGACACAAAGTTCTTATCTCAAGCTTTTCAGTTGGAGCAAGAGTTCTTGCACAAGTTAAGACAAGGAGACCCTTCTGCAGTTAATGATTTGAGTCACGCCAAGTATTATCCTACTCCAACTTACGGGAAGGACAATATGGTACGTTCTTATAAGAACAGGTTAATTGCCACAGTGACGCTAGTAGCCCGAGCAGCTATTGAAGCAGGAGTGAACGAAACGGAATCCCTATCCATTTCTTACTACTATATAAATGAAATTGATCAAAAAGAGAAAGTTGAAGATCTTATGCACTTAGAGAAAGTGATGGTCCATGATTATCTTTCTAAAATACAAAAACAAGAACAACTTGACCACTCACCACTCATGCAAGCCTGCCTTGAAAGTATACAGGCTAACCTTCATAAACCTATTACAATTGAAAGAATGGCGAAGGAGTTAGGCGTAAGATCCGAGCACCTATCCAACCTATTCAGAAGAGAAGTTGGCCTCTCCCTTCAACAATACATTCATAGACAAAAAATGAAGGAAGTTAAAAAAGCATTACTTAACCAGAAAGACTCTATTTTATCCGTCGCAGGACAATACGGCTACAAGAGCGCCTCTCACTTCTCTCGTATATTTAAAAAATACGAAGGTATATCACCAAGTAACTATCGAAAACAAAACGGATTATAAAAACGAGGCTGTCACATGCAGCCTCGTTCCTTATTCATTCGACCGTTCTAAACGCTTGAAGTTCCAACTAATAGGTCGAGTCACTTCCATCTCTTCGAAATAGATTTTATACATCCTTTTCCGATCATCCACCTCTTCAATGGTACCTATACCAAAAACAGGATGCTTTACCCGCTCTCCTTTATTGAAAGCAGCATCTGATGTATGTGTCGCGTCCAATTGACTGTTCATCCGAATGACTTCCTTCGCCTCTTGTTCAAACTCCTGTTCAATAATACCAATTCGTTCGTACAATGTTTCTTCAAGTTCAAACAGGAAACGAGAAGGATACTTCTTCTCTCCTCGTCCACCTCCCCCCTCAGATTCGGTCAGGTATAGTTCACGTTCCGCTCTGGTGATGGCGACATAAGCAAGGCGACGTTCTTCTTCAAGAGCATACTCTTTTCTTTCTCTCAGAGATCGTTCATTAGGTATAACCCTATTATTAAATCCAACCAAGAAAACATATGGGTATTCTAACCCTTTCGAGGTGTGGATGGTCATGAGCTTCACAGCTTCTCGCTGGTCCTCTCTATCATTTTCCGTGTAAAGCGTAAGCATTTGTAAATAATATTCAAGAGAAATCTCTTCCCCCATTGCTTCTTCGTACTGTACAACGGAGTGCTTAAGTTCCATAAGGTTATCTAATCTCTCATGATCTCCATCCTCACGAATAAAGGCTTCATAACCTGTAGCCTGCAATAAATCTTGAAGTAAGTCTGCGACAGATAGTTCGTTCCGCTTTAGTTTCATTGCTTCTATGATTTCAATGAATTCTTTCGCTTTCGTACGATTAAAGATAGAGTGGTCTATATGGTCGCGTAACGTCTGATAGAGTGACTTTCCTCCTTCTTCAGCCCGCTCTCGTAAAAAGGTCATTCGCTTCTTCCCCATTTGTCTTCTAGGTGTATTTATTATTCTCATAAATGATAAATCATCTTCAAAAGCCAAAAGCTTAAGATGAGCAAGCGCATCCTTAATTTCTTTTCGTTCAAAGAACTTAAATCCTCCAAAAATACTGTACTCTAAGTTTTCATGGATGAGCTCTTGTTCCACAAAACGGGATAAGTAATTCGCACGGTATAAGATTGCCACCTCATTTAACGAGGCTCCACTTTCTTTTTGCAAGGATTGAATACGCGAAACAATCCATTTGGCTTCTTCTTGCTCTGTCTTAGCGTGGTAGTGAATGACATTAACGCCCTTAGGGTTTTGTGTGAACATATCTTTATCCACTCGTAGTTTATTTTGTTTTATAAGTGCATTTCCGAGATTTAAGATTTGAGGAGTGGAGCGGTAATTTTCATTTAAGAGAATCGTTTTACAACCAGGAAACCATTGATTAAAATTCACCATAAATTTCGGATCCGCCCCTCTCCATTCGTAAATCGTTTGGTCGGGATCCCCAACTACGAACACGTTTCCATGACCTTTACTAAGAATACGGATGAGTTCAAATTGTTTTGGACTACTGTCTTGAAACTCATCCACCTGAATATAGTATAGTCTTTCCTGCCATTTCTCCAATACGTGGTTATATTCTCCAAAGAGAACTAATGTAAAGTTTATAAGATCATCAAAATCGAGCCCATACACTCGTTTTTGTTTCTTTAAATAGGCTACTATAATCTTCCGGTCTAGCTCCTCTACTTGGTCTGGCTCAAAGGTTTTTTCTCTCGAAATAAGATCATACACATAGCCGGTATCTGCTTTAAGTTCACCGATTTTCTTTAAAATCCGCGCAAACTTATGATCATTCACCTTTAACCCGAACTCTTCATAGATTTCCCTTAGGATTGATTTTTGATCTTCAGTGTCCAAAATGAGAAATTGCTTTGGATAAAAGAGGTGATGAATATCTTCTCGTAAGATCCTCACACAAAAACCATGATACGTATTGATATAACCCGTATCCCTTTCTCCTCCTACAAGTTTTTTCACCCTTCTTCTCATTTCTTGAGCTGCTTTGTTCGTAAACGTGACACACAAGAGATTAGAAGGCTCAATCCCTAATTCACTTACTAAATAGGCATAACGATTCGTTAAAGTTCGTGTCTTACCAGAACCAGCTCCAGCAATAACCCGCACAGCTCCTTCAGTCGTAGTAACCGCCGTTGTTTGCTGTTCATTCAGACCATTAAAGATTCCATCCACTTCCATTTAACCAACCTCCGAACGGAACATTTGTTTGTACACCATTATACCAAACAACCGACCACTTTAACCATGCACAGCACTGAAGGGTGCCAGTCCCCCGTTACCTAAGTAAAGGGGGACTGGCACCCCGCAACCCTTTACAGTGATAAAGAATTAGGAACATAAAAAGAGAGCTCAAATAGAGCTCTCCTTTTTTAGGCATTAAGAAAAATCAAATGCCCAGTTCCCATTACGAAAAACAGGTTCTGTTTCACCAGATGGTGTGATACCGTCGATATCAAGTTCTCCTGATCCCATCATAAAGTCAACGTGAACAATGCTGTTATTCACACCGTTTTCATCAAGCTGATCATCATCCATCTTTGCTCCACCCTCGATACTGCTAGGGTAAGCTTTTCCTAAAGCAAGGTGACAAGACGCATTTTCATCGTAAAGTGTGTTATAGAAAATAACGCCACTTTGAGAAATTGGGGATTGATGAGGAACAATGGCAAGCTCTCCTAAACGACGAGCCCCTTCATCCATGTTTAACAGTTGCTCTAATGTTTCATACCCTGTTTCTGCTTCGAAATCAACCACTTTACCTTCTGTGAATGTTAAAGAGAAATTCTCAATCAAGTTCCCGCCATAACTAAGTGGTTTAGTACTTGAAACGGTGCCATTTACTCCGTATTTATGAGGTAATGTAAAGACTTCTTCAGTAGGCATATTTGCATTAAAGGATATTCCTTGCTCTGACTTAGATGATCCACCTTTCCAAACATGGCCATCAGGTAAGTATACTTCAAGATCTGTACCTGGAGATTTATAGATCAATTTCTTAAATTGCTTCTTATTAAGGTAATCGCGAGCTTTCCCTAACGTTTCGTTATGCTCATCCCAAGCTTTCAGTGGGTCTTCTTGGTCTACTCTCGTAATCGTAAAGATCTGTTCCCACAGCTTAGATAACGCCTCTTCTTCCGATACATCAGGAAAGACCTTTTTAGCCCATTCTGTATTTGGTATGGCTACGATTGACCAAGTAATCTTGTCATTCATCGTGTACTTTCTAAAGTTCTTCATCGCTTCTCCACTTGCTTTACTAGCGGCAGCTATTCGAGAAGAATCAATGCCATTTAAATTATCGGGGTCGGTTGAACGAATAGATAAAACAGCAGCACCATTTTCAGCGAAATAATCATATTGATCTACTTTCCATTGAGGTACTGTTTCTAAGACATCTTGTGAAGCATGTTCAAAGTAAAGACGTTGCATAACATCATCGGCCCAGTTAATATGAACATCTTTCGCACCAGCTTCATAGGCTTTCCTAGCTACAATGCGCGCAAACTCAGCACCATCTACAGGAGCATTTAACATAAGAATTTGATCTTTCTGTAAGTTGACCCCTTTATGTATAGCTAACTCTGCATATTTTTCTAACTGTTGTGTTGTAGGCATATAAGCCCTCCTTTAAAGTGTTTGGAATACTTTGACTTCTCTTTAGCATAACAAATTACGGCCTTTTTTTGTAACAAAAGCCTTCTTACTTTCCTTTATGATCCACTATTAAGATTCGAATTTTCTTCACTGGATGTAAAAATAACGGACAGGATCATTGTTTACGAACATTATAGAAAAGTTTGAGATCACAGAACGCTTTGAACCTGTCATGCTTATTTTTACCGGAAAAGAAGACTGGACTGAACCGCTGTGAATTTAAAGAAACTCTTAAACTCTTTATAAAAACTATTAATATCCCCCAAAAACCTCGATTTAAATCGAGGTTTTTTTATTCTTTTCGACAAAATTTCAACACCTGTTCACCCCAGCATTATCAGTAAGTTTGTCCAGTTTGATCACCTCGTTCTTTTCAATTAATTCAAATAGATTGTACAATTTGTTCTGTACAAAAAGTTATCAATCTATTATGATTAAATATGTACTTGAAAGAAAGGACGATTAGATGAATAAAAAAATAATGGATTGGCCCACATTTGCAGGGGCATTATTCCTACTATTATCAGTAACAATTCCACTCATTTTATTTCCTCAAAAAGGTCAGGTTGTCGTAGACAAACTCCAAGAAATCATAACCACAAACTTTGGTGTTGTCTTCATGATTGTTGGCCTCGGCATTTTCTTATTCCTTCTCTATGTCGCATTTAGTAAAAACGGTCAAGTAAAACTAGGAGACAAAGGTGAAAAGCCTGAATTCAAAACATTCTCCTGGGCAGCTATGTTATTCTGTGCCGGAATCGGTTCTAGTATTCTATACTGGGGTACGATCGAGTGGGCATATTATTACCAAGCACCTCCATTTGCAGTTGAAGGTGGCACGAAAGAAGCGATCCAATGGGCGAGTGTATACGGAATCTTCCACTGGGGACCAATTGCTTGGGCCATTTATACATTACCCGCACTACCAATTGCTTATTTCTATTATGTTCGTAAAAAACCTGTATTAAAAATTAGTGAAGCTTGTCGACCTGTTATCGGAAAACGAGCTGACGGCCCTCTAGGTACGATCATTGATGTTCTATTCATGTTTGGTTTAATGGGCGGAGCAGGTACAACACTAGCGCTCGGAACACCTATGATAGCTGAAGGAATTTCAAGTCTTACCGGCATTGAAGTTACACTCGGACTTAAAACGGGTATACTAATTGTTTGTACTGTTATTTTTGCCATTAGTGCTTACTCTGGGTTGAAAAAAGGAATTAAAGTTCTAAGTGATGTGAACTTATGGTTATCACTTTTCTTACTTGCCTTTGTATTTATTTTCGGACCAACGAAATTTATCTCTGAAACAACGTTTAATAGTCTTGGTTTATTAGCGGATAATTTCTTCCGCATGGCTACATGGACAGAATCATTTGCTGGTCTTAATTCAATTGCTGAAACAAGCTTCCCGGAATCATGGACGGTCTTCTACTGGGCTTGGTGGCTTGTATACGCACCATTCGTTGGACTCTTTATTGCAAGAATCTCGCGTGGGCGTACAATCAAACAGATGGTTCTTGGAACAATGCTTTACGGTACACTAGGAAGCGTTCTTTTCTTCGGAGTAATCGGAAACTACGGTATGTACATGCAACTTACAGGACAATTTGATATTATTGGTGTCTTGAATACACAAGGAGCACCAGCTGCAATTATTAGTGTAATCGCACAATTGCCAATGGCTCCTATTATGATTACAACCTTCACTGTTCTAGCAATTATCTTCCTTGCAACAACATTTGACTCCAGTTCTTACATACTGGCCTCTGTTGTACAGAATTATGTTGAAGAAGAACCATTACGTTGGAATCGTTTGTTCTGGGCCTTCGCCCTTTGCCTACTTCCACTTACCCTAATGATCTTAGGCGGATTAGGTACATTACAAACAGCTAGTATTGTCGGAGGAACACCATTACTATTCATTATGGTCATGCTAGCCTGGTCATTTATGAAAGCTTCAAACGAAGACATCGTTGCTTCAGATGACTACCAACCAAAAACAATTAATCTAGATTCTAAACAAATCAAACGACGCTTAAAGCGCAAAAAACGTCTTCAAAAAGAACAAGAACAAGAAGACTCTCAAGTAAGCTAACCCCCCCTATTTATATAGAAGAAAAGGTGCTCCTTCACTAAGGAGCACCTTTTTTATGTAAGCTTTATAAAGCTATAATATTGAAGATAAAGGCAGAATTGTTGAAGACTCGAAGTTGAGACATGTTAGTGGGGATGGAAACTGCGAGACTCCCGTGGGCAGAAGAGCCTAGGTGAGACCCCGGAGCCCGGCTTTGCCGGGTGAGGAGGCTCACCAGCTCCCCACAGGAAAGCGAGTGGTTTCCAGGCCCACCTTACACTCAATTAAAGCAAACGGAAACATTCTCTCAACTAAAAAGCAGTACCCTCCAAAAAGAGTACTGCTTCACCTTATACACCTCGTCGGTTACCCCACAGCAGTGCGTGCACTTGAGGCAAGACGCGAACGCGGTTTAATTCTGTCGAGGCCATTACCTGATCAATAAGCCATTCATACTTCCCTAACAAATGATGCATCAATTTCGTATCATCAGCCTCTTCCGTATCATCGTTTCCAACTTGTACGAAGAACGGAATACCAGGATAGCGTTTATGCACTCCTTTGGCATAGTCCAAGTCTTCTTCATTAAAGACTACAACTTTCAAACTCGTTGTTAGAGGATCAAGATGTTCAATAATATCATCAAGCTTTTGCCAGTCTGTTTTCATCATCGAGCTTGGTGGCTTCGGTGAAATCGTAAGGTCATCAATGCTTGTAAACCAGTCCTGCCACTTACTCCCCTGCGTTTCAAGAGCAACCTCACAACCGTTTTCGTGCAGGAGATCGACAAGCTGGCCCATATGTTTTAACAACCCAGGATTGCCACCAGAAATCGTAACGTGATCAAAGGCTTCTCCACCAACTTCTTTTAACTCATCATATATTTCACCTGCTGTCAGTAAACGAATGTCCTCTTTCGCACTTCCGTCCCATGTAAAGGCGGAATCGCACCAGGCACAGCTGTAATCGCAACCAGCTGTTCGGACAAACATCGTCTTTCGCCCAACAACCATCCCTTCTCCCTGAATAGTCGGTCCGAATATTTCTAAAACAGGAAGTTTACTCAAGCTCCATCCACTCCCTTCTTGCCTCTGCAAAGCTTGTTGGTGTTTCATAAAGCTTTACAAATTCAACACGAAGGGATTGATTATTCTGCGGTAATGCGCCTGCCATCTTCTCATAAATCCACACGACCATGTTCTCAGCAGTCGTATTCATCATAGGAAGGGTCTCGTTGATGTAACGGTGATCTAGGTGGACTTCAATTTGTTCTTTCCAAATTTGCTTAATGTCGCCAAAGTCCATTACGATACCGATCTCATCCGTGTAACCACTAATGCCAAACACAACACGATACGTGTGTCCGTGTAAGTTCTTGCATTTCCCTTCATAGCAATGCAGATGGTGAGCAGCATCAAACGTAAATTCTTTGCTGACCATGACGCGCTTTTTATGATACTGAAGGTCACTACGCTTAATATCCTGATCAATTTTCTGTAAGTCTTCTACGATGCGAAATCCATATTGATCCATAGCCATTATGCGTTCGCTCCTTCTTTTTGATTTATATAAGTGTCTAAACCGTTTTGTCTTAATTTACAGGACGGGCATTCGCCACAGCCTGAGCCACGAACACCGTGGTAACAAGTTAACGTACGTTCCTTCACGTAAGTAAGTGCATTAAGGTCATCCGCAAGCTCCCATGTTTGTGCTTTGTCTAACCACATTAACGGCGTATGAACTACGAACTGATCGTCCATAGATAGATTAAGCGTTACGTTAAGAGATTTAATAAATACATCACGACAGTCTGGGTAGCCGCTGAAATCTGTCTCACAAACTCCTGTTACGATATGCTGGGCGCCAATTTGTTTACCCATAATAGATGCAAAAGATAAGAATAATAGATTTCGACCTGGTACAAATGTAGATGGAAGATCACCATTTTCCCCATCTTCCACCTCTATATCATCTCTAGTCAAAGCGTTTGGTGCCAGCTGACTTAATAACGACATATCAAGTATGGTATGCTTCACACCTAAATCTTCCGCTATCTCTTTCGCTACTTCAATTTCTTCATCATGACGCTGATTGTAATCAAACGTCACTGCCTCTACTTCATCAAAATGCTTCATTGCCCAAAAAAGACAAGTCGTACTATCCTGTCCCCCACTAAACACAACAAGGGCTTTCTTATTATCCATAAAAAAATTCTCCTTTCATTATAAAAAGAGAATTCTACACACCCGTACATCAATTCGAACTAAATAAAAAAACCATACCTAAGGCGAAGGTACAGTTCGATCCTTAGTTTTTTATAGAGGGTGTAGCTAGAACCTCTCCTGCATCACACACGCAGATTTTCATTCAATTTTGTCTACTTGATTGTAACATAAGTCCATGCCAAAACGTAAGGTTTCATTTAGTCCACCTTTGCGCTAGGTAGAGTAAGCTGAAAATGCTGCGGAAGACAGCAGGTTTGTTGAAGGACTCGCTACACTCCAGCTGCGGGGCCGTTCTACTACTTCTGATAAGGGGTGTCTGGGGAACGGGGAGACTCCTACGGGAGAAAGAGGTCGACGAGACCCCGAAGCGAACGAAGTGAGTGAGGAGGCTCTAATAAGAACAAGGAAGTTCGACTAAAATCGTCACGTCCTGTGACAACGCCGAACGACCTCACGTCGTGTGAGGCCGCCCGTGGAAAGCGAGTCGTTCCCCAGACACCCCTACCACCTCACTAACATAACGGCCCCTTTCACGCGAAAGTTATACAAAAAAAGAAAGCTAGCAGCTCGTTTCCAAGGTGCTAGCTTTCTCTTATGGGAGTGGTTTTTACAATTTAGGAGTCTTTTACAATGCACACGGGGGAAAAGATTCTCCAATTGCATAAAGGGAAAAAGCCGCCAAACCTTTCTATCTAAACCGGTTAAACATTTGTGGGACACGGAGTTCAATAAGCCAAAGGATATTGTTTAAACCTGACGTAATCGACAATAACGAAAGGGGGGCGTTTGGCGACTTTTTTTATGGGTAAAAGGTGGTCAATGGCGTTTGACCTTCTATAATGTATCAAGTTGAAAATGCTTTCAGCAACATAAAATACTTGGAAATCAAGATGTTTTTATTTTCTCAATAATCCAAACAAAGAATTATAGCGGATTTACTAGTTATTAATTTCATTACACTTTTATCTCCGATATGATGGGGGAGGAGCACGAATATGCAGCCGGAGGTGTAAACGATGAACATTTATCATAAACTTTATGAATACATAAACAATAACGTATCAGATATTACAGAAGCATGGCTAAACATGCGAGAAAACGATGTAACCTACTACTCTTCAACAAAGAGCAATGCAAGTACTGACCAACTAAGGGATGAAAATTATCAATTAATTGAATCTCTATCGAATGTTTTTATTTCTGATAAAACGGATCCTAATCTAGAACTAAAAGATTGGGCACAGCAAATTTCAGAGAAACGAGTTGGAGAACAGGTACCTATTAATGAAGTGCTTGGGCAGTTTTCAAATTTCCGTAAAGCAATTTGGCAACACCTTAAGACATTTGCCAATGAATATAATATTGGAATTGAACAGGCGATGGATATCGGCCAAATGTTTAACGATGCCCAAGACTATGTAATTTATCAGTTCTCTAAACATTATTACGAAACAAGCATTCGTCAAATCCATACTCAGCAACAGCTCATCAATGAATTAAGTGCGCCCGTTATACCTATAACAGATAAAGAAGCGATCATTCCTCTTATTGGTGACTTAGATCCTGAGCGTACGAAACATATTCAAGAGCATACGTTAGAACAATGCAATCAGCATCCTTATGAGACGCTTTACCTTGATATGTCAGGCGTTCAGAACATTGATACCTTGGTAGCTCACCATTTGTATCAACTTATTCAATCCTTAGACCTTCTAGGAGTAAAGTCTGTCCTTTGCGGAATGAATCCAAAAGTAGCACAAGTAGCTATCCAGCTCGGAATCAACTTCTCTAATGTGCCTATCAAAAGCACGCTTTACCATGCACTTGAAGAAGCATCCTTACACCAAGGAAAGTGATTTCCTATAAACTCAGAAGACTCAAGTATAAACATATACTTGAGTCTTTTTTTACTAACTATTTCCTTTTTCTTCATATTTTATGGTTTAATTATAACTATAGGAGGGTATTTCCCTAAGGAATTGGTTATAGGAGGAAAGTCTTATGCATGCATTTGCTAATCAGATACAAACCTACTCATTTGAAGACGACGGAGAGATCCCAAATAATCCGCTTCCACTATTGGTTTATCCTGGAGTACTAAACGAATACATCGACCAGATGGACGAAATCTTTTTACAAAAAGGTTGGCACAGTACATGGATTGGCTCAATCTTGCCCCATCACCACTACCATAGCACCGCACATGAGGTGCTCGGGGTCCTAAGCGGTGAAGCCACAGTTCAATTTGGCGGTCAAAGCGGACGTAAATTAGAAGTATCGCCTGGTGATGTTCTCATTATCCCAGCAGGTGTAGGTCACAAACAGCTTTATGGTTCGAAAGATTTCCTTGTTGTCGGAGCTTATCCAGAAGGCCAGTATAAAGATATGCGGAATGGCAATCCAAACGAGCGCCCTGAGGTCTTACACAACATTAAAGAGGTCCCTCTCCCCTCAACAGACCCCGTATTCGGAGACGATCTTCTTTTCTTAGAGTATTGGGGCAAATAATTGGCAGTACATATAAGAAGAGGCTCCCACTATAATGAGAGCCTCTTCTTATTCGTGTGAAAGATTAAGAAACTGTCTCCCCTCCCTCGATTCTCCACCTTGATATTGATATTTTTAACACGTTTCTTCAATAATAGGGCAGGATTGTTGAATGCTCGTAATTGAGAAAGTGTTTCCGTTTGCGTTGTTAGAGCGTGAGGTGGTTCGGGAAATCACTCGCTTTCCGCGGCGAGCTAGCCCAACCACTCATCAAACATAACGGTCCTTTCCAGCTTAAATATCTCAACTTCGAGTCTTCCACATAAGGCGGCTTATGCGAAAACAATCACCACCCACTATTAACAGAGACAAAAAAAGCCTGACCTACAATTGTAGATCAGACTTTCCCGGATGCTATTAAGGGGCGTGACTCTGGCTCTCTCTCTAAATTGGAATCAGACACAGTTTGTGGCATCAACCAAAAGGCATACCATCCACCTTCCTTAATAATAGAGTTGTAAGCTGATAGCGTAAGACCTGAAGCTTCAGCTAACTCTTCTATATCCTCAGAAGAAGGAAGAGCATATAAGTTGGAATGAGCTGTAAAGAAACTATTGAAGGCACTAGAGAATGCCTGCCCTTGATCTGTTTCGTTTACTGGTGTAATCACTGAGATGCGACCTTCATCAGATAACCAGGATGTTAAATTACTCAAAAGTTCTATGCGGGCCATCGGGTCTAAATAGTGAAACACATTATGCAAAAGAATTAAATCAGCTTTTTCACCCTCTTCAGGACGCCAATCACTAGCATCTGCAACAATATAATCAATATTGTTATATCCTGCTGAGGCCTTTCTCGCTGATTCAACTACCCGTTCATTCACATCTACACCTAGCATTTGTACTTCAGGGAAATCTTTCGCCAGCTTCCTTAAGTAACCTCCATGCCCACACCCTAAATCAATCACGGTTTCTACTTTATGTTCTTTCATCATCTTCTTAATCCGACGTATCGCGAAGTGCTCTAACAATGTAGACGTTTCCGCCACCACATCTCCGAACTTCTCATGATTGAATACCGCACGTTCGTTTGATTTCATGTACTTTGGATATGCAAGTAATGTGGGAATGTGCAGTTCCATCATCTCTTTTAAGAGAGCTCCTACACTGTTAGATCCATCTTCAAGAAACTCCCCGCAGTGATGTTTAGACGTTCGATACCGTCCACCTGTCCGTTTTCGTAAATGCTTAATGGAAGCCCCTACATCTACCCAACACTGCAAAAGCTCTTTACTGAGACCTGTTTCTGCTACAACTTCATCTACTGTTTTCGGATTTTTGAAAGTCTTAAATAAGTCTAATTCATACCCTACATAGGCATGCCAGGTAGGTAAGAATGATTCATTCCGCTTCATCCAGTTTCTCGCCTTTAAGGCGGTTTGGATTATATTCATTTCCCATCACTCCTATTTCTCCCATGGATAGTCTTCACTACGTTCAAAAAAGTATTTAAGCTGTTTTGATTCTGAGACGTATCATGAGCTGTATGTCATTCCAATTGCGAAGAGATGTAACATGGTCAAAAAGCTCAGGGCAAAGTTCTGCATATGCTTTATGAAAATAGTCGATTCCCTCTTACTGGTTCGCCTTCTTTAATAAAATAGACTTTAACGTTTCATGAGGGATCATAAGGGCGTAATTGTACGGTGTCGTTAATAATCCGTAATCCATACACGATTCTCCGACTTTTCTAGGCTGTTCAGATGATTGTCTTTCTAGCTCAATGTACTCAAGGGAAGAGAAGGAATGGCCACTTGCCAATACCTGATCGATTACGCCAAGATCCTCTAGAATAGCTAGCGTTTTAGGCTGCAACAGTTCCCCTTTATATTGAGGAGACTCCGCCTTTAATTGTTCAACTACCGCTACATTCACACCCCGACTCGCTAATTTCACAGCTAATGTGAGGCCTCCCACGCCTCCCCCATTAACTAAAACCTCCGTGTCGATGATCCTCCCTCCTTACATGGATTATGTAATGTTAATCTATTCCACCCACCCAAATAGATGAAACCTTTCAACTATCCGACCATTTCCTTTTCGTATCATAACCTACAATCTTTTGATAAAATATTGAATAACCTTCAATAAGGAGGATTCATTCATGTTTATCTATCAAATTAACAAAGAACTCCATTTAAAATTACTAGATATAACAGATGTAGACCGGCTTTTTCAATTGGTTCATTCGAATCGAATCCACTTAAGAAAATGGTTACCTTGGATCGATGAAACAGAAAAGCCAGCAGATACTAAACGTTTTATTGAAGGAACCATGGAGAAATTCGCTGATAACAAGGGGTTTGAAACCGGCATTTATTATAAAGGAGAGCTAGCTGGTGTGATTGGTGTCCATCAATTGGATCATCAAAATAAACACACGAGTATCGGATATTGGTTAGGTGAGAAGTTCCAGGGTAAAGGAATTATCACGAAAGCCGTATCCACCTATTTGCATTACCTTTTTGAAACACGTGAATTTAATAGAGTAGAAATACGCTGCGCAAAGAGGAATAAGAAAAGCCAAGCCATTCCTGTGCGCCTAGGCTTCACAAAAGAAGGAACGATCAGACAATGTGAGTGGTTATACGATCGTTATGTAGATCATGTTGTTTACAGTCTCTTAAAAGAAGAATATGATCTTATGAAATAAGAAAAAAGCTGGTGTAGAGGTCATTGAAGACTTCCACACCAGCTTTTTGATTTAAGTAAGATTTGTTATGCACGTTCTGATTGTTTCTCTTGATTCCGAAGTTCAACCCGGCGGATTTTTCCTGACGTCGTCTTCGGTAACTCAGCAAGGTACTCAATTTTTCTTGGATATTTATAAGGAGCTGTATGATCTTTGACATGTTGTTGAAGCTCACGCGTAAGCTCATCCTGATCCACTTGAACGTTCTTCTTCAACACAACAAATGCTTTAACTATATTTCCCCTGATTTCATCAGGACTAGCTACGACGGCACACTCTTGCACAGATGGATGTTTAACGAGAGCATCCTCCACCTCAAAAGGTCCAATTGTATATCCTGAACTAATGATAATATCATCACTTCGGCCTTCAAACCAGAAGTATCCATCTTCATCCATACTAGCTTGGTCCCCAGTTAAATAGTAGTCACCTCTAAAAGACATCTTCGTACGTTCTGGGTCTTTATAATATTCTTTAAATAAAGCAGGTGTATTCAAATGAACGGCAATATCACCGATCTCTCCCGCTCCTAATGGTCTTCCTTCTTCATCAATGATCGCGACTTCATTACCTGGCGTCGGTTTCCCCATTGAACCTGGTTTAACTTCCATCCCTTTTAATATGCCAACTAACAGCGTATTTTCCGTTTGTCCGTAACCATCCCTCACCGTTACATTAAAATGGTTCAAGAAGATATCAATAACTTCCCTATTTAATGGCTCACCTGCTGATACAGCACTGTGTAAATGTGACAAATCAAACCGGTCTAAGCCATCTTGCTTCGCCATCAATCGGTATTCAGTCGGAGTACAGCACAATACATTTATTTTGTGGTTATCCAACAAGGTCAGATAGCGTTCAGGATCAAATTTACCTTGGTACACAAAGCCAGTGGCTCCTGTCCCAAGCACAGATAAGAACGGACTCCATATCCACTTTTGCCAGCCAGGCCCCGCTGTAGCCCATACTTTATCTCCTTCTTCAATGGCCAGCCATTTATAAGCAGCTGTCCGCAGGTGAGCAAATCCCCACCCATGAGTATGTACAACCCCTTTAGGGTTCCCTGTTGTTCCAGATGTGTAAGATAGAAATGCCATGTCATCCCTTGATGTAGGAGCGATCTCAAGATGATCATTCTCTTGATCCATTAAATAATCCAGGTAAAGCCACCCTTCTGATTCATGACCCACAACAAATTTAGTGACTTGATCAATTGCATCTACATCAGCAAATTGGTCAACATAAGGATAGTAACTGACTACAGCCTTAACTTCCCCATGCTTTATCCGATATTGGAGGTCCTTCGCACGAAGCATCTCTGAACTCGGAATGACGACAAGACCAGCTTTCAGCGCACCAAGATAAACTTCATACGCTTCAATTAGCCGAGGAACCATGACTAAAACTTTGTCCCCTTTCTTAAGCCCTCGCCTCAAGAAAGCGTTACCAATTTTACTTGCACGTTTTATCAGTTTCCGGTACGTAATCTCACGAGCATTACCAGAATCATCTTCCCAGTGAAGCGCTGTATGGTTCGGATCGTTCGCAAACCGCTCTACTTCACTTACGACATTATACTGCTCTGGAGCAATTAAATCTTCACGTTTCATCCTGACATCCCCTCTCAACAAATTGATCGACTCTATTATATCAAATTTTCTAACAATTTAGGAAGAGGCATATTATCCCCACCCGCACCACGCTTTCTTGTGTTTAGGGCCGTTACGTTTATTGAGTGCTAAGGGGTGTCTGGGGAGACCCCACAGAGAGCGTAGCGAACGAGGAGGCTTCCCAGCTCGCCGCGGAAAGCGAGTGATTTCCCGAACCACCTTATTCTCAGTTTGAGCAAACGGAAGCATTCTCTCAATTCGTGTCTTCCACATAAGGGGGACTTATGTGAAAGATTGGACTCGGTTACTACTACCGCAGGGGACAATCGATAAACATAAAAAAGCACGAGGTCCTTCCTACTATTAATAGAAGGAGAGAACCTCGTGCTTATTAGGAGATGAGTTCAACCTCATCTTGATAATTCGGATGGAATCGATAATACATTGGATAAGTTTTCATATACCAGAACTGTATGGCTGGGCCTAAGAATAGAATACCAGCTAATGTCCCAAGACCTACGGGACCTCCAATTAAAAATGCACTGGTAGCCATAACAACAGCTACGACCGTTTGCCCCATGCGCAAGCTTAGATTAAAGCGGCGGCTTACAGTTAAGAACAGCTGATCCACGGGTGCTCTTGGGAACTCAGGGATAATATAGATCGCTACACCAAGACCCGTAATAAGGACACCTGATATAAGCATAACGACTTGTAATAAAAACGGAGCTGTTGAGAAGTCTAAATGTCCAAAGACAATCTCTAGCCAAAAATCCAAAATAAAACCTTCCAAGATCACAGGAATCACTGCTCTAAATTCAGGTGCTTGCTTGATTAACCATCCATTGACGAAAATAATAAGAAATTGGAAGATGGCATACCAAGTACCTACCGTAAGACCAAACAGGTCGGACATACCTATAAAAAAGGACGTCCAAAATCCCGCTCCAAGTGTGGCATTAATAATTAATGCTACACCAAAGAAATTCACAAACATTCCAAGAAGGTAAACCGTTACTCTATAAGTCATGACGATTTCCCCCTTTCTTTGATGTAATTATTCACTAAGCTGTAGGGCCAATTGAAAAATCCTGAAAACATTCTACACCCGCTTATGCAAGGTGGTCAATACGTATAATCCATTTATTCGATAACGTTATATAACAATTTTATTACACTCAAAAATGAAATCGTATTCACTGATTCATACATACATAAAGGAAGTAATAATATCCTACGAGTCCAAAAAAAAGAAACCTGAAACGGCATCTTCTCTTAATCTTCCAGAGAAGTATACGTTCAGGTTTCTTGTTTTTTATTTATACTAATTCAAGTTCGTCTTGATATGCTGGGTGTAATCGGTAATACATAGGGTATGCGTGCGTACAGCTCAGAGTCTTCCATATAAGGAGGCTTATATGGAACAACACCTCATAAAAAAGACTGATTGCGAAATGGCTCACCATTTAACAAATCAGTCTTCGAGTACGTTCTCTAGCGAACGATATGTGGTTTTATCTAAATTCATCGATTCTAAACTGAATCGCATATGACGCTCAATTAAATGCAACAAATGGTCAAGATCGCGGTTACTAAGAGCTTCTATAATATGCTCATGCTCAACAAAGCGTGTACTTCCTTCCATCGATGAGTCAGCATCGTAGAAGACATCATATAATACTAGATAGACATTCATCTGATCCAATATTCGCTCCATATAGTCTTGCAAAAACGTGTTTCCCGTCTTTTGAGCTAGATACATATGAAAGGATTTATTTACGTGAATATATCTTAAAATATCGACGCTTTCATACGTTTCTTTTTCCCTTGAAACCAGCTCTCTCATGACTTCTAGGTCCTTGTCTGTTATCTCACCAATTGCTAAGCGAGCTGCGGTACTCTCTAGTTCCTTTCTCATGACAAACGCTTGTCTAATCTCTTCTACGGTAGGTTGAACTACAAAAGCTCCTCTATTTGGAACAATCGTAACCAGTCCTTCTTGTTCTAAACGAATCATTGCGTGTCGAATTGGCGTTCTAGAGACACTGAGCTGCTCAGCAATCGTCTTCTCAACTAGTTGCGTTCCAGGTGCAATCTTCCTATAAAGAATCGCTTCTTTAAGGGATTGATGAACGCGATCAATCATTGATTTTTTCTCACTCATGGTGAACTATTCATCCTTTATAAACAAGTTCTATTTTGACAAGTTTATTATCTTTAGGCCAAACGTTTAAAGTTCTCTCCGATGATTTCATTCATCGAGTGAACGGTAATAAACGCGGTATGGTCAATTTCAGCGATATATTTCTTAAGACGCGTATAATCCTTACGTTTCAGAATCGTTGTAATAACTTCTTTAGAATCCTGGGTAAAGGCACCTTTAGCAGTATGAATCGTTGCCCCTTTTCCAAGTTCATTAACGATAAAGTGTTGAACTCGTTCACTTTCACGACTAATGATGACAATCTCTTTGTTATTATCAAATTGCTGCAGTGCGTAATCAATCACAATTCCATTCAGAATAACACCAAAGAAGGCATATAGTCCGATTTGTGGACCGAATAAGAATATAGATGATGTTGCAATAGCAATATCCGAAAGCAAGACAGCCTTACCAAGTTCTAGGGAGAAGAATTTATTAATAATCATAGCAATAATATCGGTTCCTCCCGTAGATGCCCCCTGGTGAAAGACCATAGCAATACCAGCAGCAGCAATCATTTGGCCGATAATCAGTTGAATCAGAATATCATCGGATACCGGTTGGCTAAGGGGAGCAAATCGCTCAAGTGCCCAAACCATGAACGAAACCGCAAAGCTTGTATAAATGGTTTTCGCTCCAAAGTTAAATCCGATAAAGATAAAGCCTAGTATGAAACAAATTACGTTCAAGATTAACATAACAAGTCCCAATGAAATGTCGGGATAGATATTATGAAGAACGATAGAAAGACCACTCACTCCGCCTGTTGCCAGGTTGTTTGGAGATAGGAAAAAGTGGACGTTTACCGCTAAACAAAATACACCCAGATTAATGATTAAAAAGGAAAGGACCTTTTTGAACATACGCATCTTCCTCTTCTTCAAATTGTTTTCGTATTGTCGATCAAAATTGTAGTACAATCTGAAATTATAAGACTCATAGAAGACCGTGTAAACAGCTGAATTTAACTTTTTACAAAAAATCCACATAAGCGCTTAAACCTTGATTTAAAGGCTCTGGAAAGCGTTTACTTAAACAAATTTTCAAACAACTATAAAGAAATTAATATCTTTAATCTAAATACATCTCTTGCTGAGTCACTCCAAATTCGAAAGGTATATACGGACCAGCTATTTAAATAAACAAACAAATTAAAACGCCTAGAGTTAAAACTCCAGGCGTTTTAATGCTTGCAATATAATCTTTCATTAAACAGAAGGAGCCTACTCGCTTTCCTCCAGAGCCTTCTTGATCAGCGATAAATGCTCTTTGTCTTCTCGTTGTAGTGTTCTTTTGAAGATCGGTTTAATCATTTTCATCTTTAGTGTAGAGGTATTAATTTCGCACTCAAACTTGATCGTGGTGGTTTGTTTCTCATCTTCATGGAAGGAATAATGATAGATTGTTTCTAAACCTTCAAGCGCGCTGCGTACAGAATAACGCTCACTTGGAACGAAATCTATCACCTCAATTGTAGTGGTACCTTTCCTCCCCTTGATCTCCCGTGTTTCTTTTATCTTAGTACCGACCCCAAATGCACCTTCTGTAATAGTTTCTACTTGGACTACATTAGGCATCACTTTTTTAAAATTATCTATATTAGTTGTAAATGCAAAAACCTCTTCAAGAGGTTTTTCGATTACAACTTCATCTGTAAATGCAGTCATTGTTATTCTCCTCCCCTAAACGTTCTTATATACCCAGTATATCAAACGGGGCGAGGTGAAATCTATGAAGTATGCAGTAAACAAGGCGGGGCCATGGATGTCTGTGCATGGATAATGTATGAAAGCGCTTCCTTTTCAGATGAGAATTTCCCCTCGATTGGAAACCAGCCGAAACGTTCTCTTAAATCCTCGACCGCTTTCAACTCTATATACTTTAAATTCCCTCTATCATCCCGATACACAGCAAAACCTTCTGTATCTAGCTTAATCTTCCCTTGCCGAATCCGATTTTGTACATACTTCCTGGCTTGTTTTTGTGTAGGAAAACCTCCTACAACATCAACGTAGCCCCATACTTTCTGAAAACTTTGGTGATCATAACTAGACAATATAAAAAAGCAATCAGGGGTTTGCACGACAACAAAGCGTTTCGCTCTTTCCATGGTTTCTTCCCCTCCTAAAATGAAGCCTTTTCTCTATTATATCTCAATCTCTTTCTTTAATACTAGTCCAAAAGAATGATTCATTTTACAAGTATGTAGTGTGGTAGAAAAAGAAATACTAGATATATAAATACAGATATTCCGTATAAATTTTCACAAAATAGAAGTCTTTTTACGAAAGTAAGAGGCAAAAAGGATGACGCGTAGCGCCACCCTTTGAACAAATAACCTATTAGATAAACACCGGTTCAAGCTGCCAGATCCCACTTGCATACTCATGGATGGTCCGATCACTTGAGAACTTGCCGGAGTGTGCGATGTTGTGTAAACTCATGCGCCTCCACTCCTTTTGATCCACATACGCTTTGGCAATGCGCTGCTGAGTATCAATATAGGCGGAAAAGTCTTTCAGCACGAAGAATTCATCGTGATCAATTAAGCTGTAATAAATGGACTTAAAATCCACGTCTTCCTTTACAAATGTTCCATTCATCAGTTGATCTAAAATTTGCTTCAACCGGGGATCTTGATTATACATTTCGCGGGCGTGATAACCACCATTCTCATAATAGGAGAGAACTTCATTCGGCTTAAGGCCAAATAAGAAGATATTCTCCTCCCCTACCGCTTCTGCCATTTCAATATTAGCTCCGTCATGTGTACCAATTGTAACAGCACCATTCATCATAAATTTCATATTTCCAGTTCCTGATGCTTCTTTACTTGCCGTTGAAATTTGTTCACTAATGTCTGAAGCCGGGATGATTCGTTCTGAATCTGACACCCCATAGTTCCGAATAAAAACAACTTTTATCTGATCATTAATTGATTTATCATTGTTAATAACATCTGCAATCGTATGGATCAGCTTCACGACACTTTTGGCTAAATGATAGCTCGGAGCGGCTTTACCACCGAATATAAACGTGCGCGGGGTAATTCTGCTCTTTGGATTTTCCTTTATCCTGCGATAAAGATCCATAATATGAAATACATTCAACAGCTGACGTTTGTAAGCGTGCATACGTTTAATTTGTACGTCAAATATAGAGTCAGGGTCCACAGAGATCCCGTATTGATCCGCAATGTGATTGGATAGCCTTTCTTTATTGTGACGTTTCACGTAAGCGCTGGCTTGTTGAAGAGATGGATCATTCGTTAAGGGTTGCAAATTCATCAGGTCACTCGGGTTCTTCAACCATGTTGACCCAATCGCTTCCGTGATGACTGATGTTAGGTCAGGGTTCGCATACATTAGCCAACGTCTGTGAGTGATGCCATTAGTCTTGTTATTAAACTTATGTGGTTCCCACTCATAGAAAGGCTTCATCAATTCCTTCTTAAGAATGTTGCTATGAAGCTTCGAAACACCATTGACGCTATAGCTTCCTACAACAGCTAAATTGGCCATATTCACATACCCATCAGCAATGATCGCCATGTGGTGAATCTTCTCCCATTGACCAGGGTAGGTTTCCCATAGCGTCTTACAGAAACGCTCATTGATCTCATCTATAATCATATAAATTCTTGGAAGCAGCGCTTGCATTAAATCAACGGACCATCGCTCTAACGCCTCTGCCATTAGTGTATGATTGGTGTAGGAAATCGTCTTCTTCGTAATCGACCACGCCTCATCCCAACCTAACCCTTCTTGATCCATTAACAGACGCATCAACTCAGGAATCGCAAGCACAGGATGAGTATCATTGGTATGAATCGCTACTTTATTCGGAAGCTCCGACAAGTCGTGATTCATTCGTTTAAACCGACACAGAATACTTTGCAGGTTGGCTGATACCAAAAAGTATTGTTGTTTCAACCGAAGCCGCTTCCCATCTTCTGTTGAATCATCCGGATACAGGAATTCTGATATCGCTTCAGTTGCCTTCTTATATTCAATAAGACGATGGTAATTGTGATCATTCATTTGATTGAAATCAAAGTCCTTTATAGCAGACTCAGCACTCCACAAGCGGAGAGAGTTCACTGTTTGATTCCGATACCCGACAATCGGCATATCGTATGGAACGGCCAATACAGGTTCATAATCTTCGTGCACAAACGTTAGTTGATCATCCTTTTCATACGACGTTACCCGTCCCCCGAATCGGACCTCAACAGCTTTATCTGATTTCCTAAGCTCCCACACATTCCCTTCCCTCAGCCAATAATCAGGGATTTCTACTTGATAACCATCTATGATCTTCTGCTCAAACAATCCGTACTTGTAACGAATTCCACACCCATGCCCAGGAAGACGAAGAGAAGCCATTGAATCAAGGAAATCAGCTGCAAGACGTCCTAACCCACCATTTCCAAGACCAGCATCAGGTTCTTGTTCTTCGATCCTGTCCAAATCGATCCCCAATTCGTCCAATCCCTGCTCGCACAATTCACGTATTCCTAGGTTCATCAAATTACTCTTCAACAATTTCCCTAAAAGAAACTCCATGGACAAATAGTAGACTTGTTTCTCTCCCTTATCCCGGTACTGATCATTCGTGGTAATCCAATTTCGACTAACATATTCCCGAACCATTGCTCCAAGCGTTGCATACTGGTCTGATGGAGTCGTTTCCTCCACACCTTTCCCATGCATATTCACTAGCCTTTCTAGGTAAGCCTCTTTAAAAGCATCTACGTTTCGAAACATTATAATCGAACCTCCTGATCAGTGTATGAAAGAAGCGTTTTATATAAATTTACGTACGATTTAGATGGTTCATTCCAGCCGTAGTCTACAGATTTGATATTTTGCACAATACGCCACCAAAGTAACGGGTCTCTATAAAAGTGAAGAGCTCGTCGCACAGTGAAAAGCAAGTCGTGAGCTTGATAAGGAGCAAAACTAAACCCGTTCCCTTCTCCTGTAAATTCATTAAAACTCGTAACCGTATCTTTTAGCCCACCTGTTTCTCTCGCCACAGGGACCACCTCATATTGAAAAGCCATAGATGCCCTTGCTCCTCCTGGTTCACATTTAGAAGGGATTAACGATAGATCGGCCGCAGCGTACACCTGCCTAACTAACTCCTCGTCCCATCCACTATGAACGAAAAGCTTTTCCTTATACACGTCCTGCCATTCTTTCAAACGGTGCTCAATGCCCTCACTTTCTTTTCCAATAATCAGAACTTGTACTTCTTCATCCAATAATTCTTCTATGACAGGTAAGAAGATTTCTATTCCTCTTGAATATCCAACTGGAGAAACCATAATAAGAATAGGTACTTCTCTTACCGCCAATGATAGGAGTTGTTGGAGAGCCCTTTTATTCACAGCCTTCCACTCTTTCAGTGGGGGATGACAGACGAGTGAAGGATCTGTATAGGGGTCATAAACAGAGAGATCTATCCCATTACAGATTCCAACAAGTTTAGATTGTTGTTCCCGTAACACCCCATCGAGACCTTCCCCGTGATAGGGGGTGAGAATTTCATCCGCATAGGTCTTACTTACCGTTGTAAGTAGATCCGCATGTATCAAAGCTCCCTTCATGAGGTTGACCTTGCCATAATACTCACAAGTATCTTCATTTATACTGAGCAGATCCTTAAAGGTTCCGGCCGTATAGACTGCTTGTTGATTCAATTGATAGATCGTGAACATGGTTTTTATAGAGGCATAATAAGGGTTATGGTTATAGTCTTCTTTTAACAAATAAGGAATAAATGCTGCGCGCCAGTCATGCGCATGCAACACATCTGGCTTATCACGGAGTTTTGGAAGAACTTCTAGAACGGCTTTACAGAAGAAAGCAAAACGCTCCGCTTCATGAAAAGAGCGAGGGTCACCATAGACCTCCTCTTTCCCAAAATACTCTTCTTGTTCTATAAAATAATATCTTAGTCCATCAAACTCCGCTTCTTTTAAATAACAAACCTTCTCTCTCCACCCCAAATGCAACGAGCATACTGTTTTAGTTGTCATCAAGGCTCTAAAATGAGAAGGAATCGCTTTATATAAAGGCAGTATAACGCTGACCTTAACGTTTTGTTCCTGAAGAGCCCTTGGTAAGGAACCTAGCGCATCAGCTAAATCATTCGTTTTACAAAACGGCACACACTCTGAGGCGATATGGAGTACATTCATTTTTCCTCTCCTTACTCAATTGATCGTATATGTGATAAAAGACATATAGAAAAATGTATGCTCTGGAACAACAAACATGCCCACTTTCCATGATCCACATTTAATTTGATTCAAATAAAAAAAGTCTGGTCATTTAACATGACCAGACTTCTTCACCCTTCTATACTTCTCCAAAGAGTCAGAGATGCATAACTCTTATACGGACTCCAACCGCTACTCATAGCTTCAATATCATCTTGCTTAGGCTTCGATTCAAATCCAAAGTAATGCTTTAAAGCGTTTTGGATACCAATATCCGCCTTTGGTAAGAAATTGGCTCGTCCTGCCCCGAATAAGAGCCAATTCTCTACCGTCCAAGGTCCAATCCCACGAATTTTGGTGAGTTTCTTCATAACTTCTTCGTTATCTAAGGTAGTGAGTTCTTGCAAGTTCAGCTCCCCATTAACCATCTTTTGAGATGTATCGATTACATACTCAGCTTTTCGTTGGCTAAATTGCAAGGCACGAAGCTCTTCATAAGGAATCGATGCTACGCGCTCAGGTGTTGGATAAAACCAAACGCCATCTATTTGATTACCGTATGTCTGAACAAAACGAGTACTCAATGTGTAAGCAAACTTCATATTGAGCTGTTGATGAATAATCGTTTTCATCAAACAATCATACGGGTGATAATCCTTAACAATCGGTGTGGCAGGGTGATCCTTAAACAACTGGTCAAGGTTCGTATGGAGAAAATGCTCATGAACGTCTTCAAGATTCACATCCCACTGAAATAAGTCGTGCATGTGGTGAAGCAGTTCTTCTTTCCTCTCTACTGAATCCCCTTTTATAACAAAAGCCGGCTCTTCTCTTGTACCAGTCCCTTCTACTTGAACCACATGCTGTTCCGAACCGATTTGAACCGGGATTTGCACCCACCTTTCTTCCCGATTTAATTTACTCAACGGATCGAGACTAAAACGTAACAATGTGTAGTCAAAGTCATAAAACGTATCTAAATAAACATGTTCCTGCCAAGCGTAACGTGTCGACAAATCAAGCCCCTCCCTTTCTTAAACGCTTCATTTTCTGAATGTCTTTTAACGCTACCCTAAAACGTTCTACATGTAACTTGATATGGTTTTCTTGTTTATCAGACGTACAAAAAAGGAAGAGAAAAATAATAGTTTGCAAACAAAAATGAAGAGGTGAAGATCATGGATGATAAATTAATCGTAAAAATTGCAACCATCGAAGTACCCGTTTCAAATTTAGAAAAGTCTCAGGAGTTTTACACTGAAATCCTCGGGCTACACACGGTAGAGGAACAAGACCATGCCCGCTACCTTTCCTTTGGAGAAAAAGGAACAGCAACGATAAAATTAACGGAGACAAATTCGGTATCTCCTTTACATTTCTCCAATTCCAACGCGAATATCCAGCATAATCCTGTCATAGATTTTTATACAACAGACATTCATGCCTGTTACCACTTCTTCCATGAAGTGAATCTGTCCGTTACAGAAATCGAAGAAGCCGAAAGTGGAAAAATCTTTTATTTTCAAGACCCAGATGAACATTGGTTATGCATGAGCACGACCAACCATGTCAGCCAGTAAGGAGTTGATCTAATGAGCTCCGAGCAAATTGGGGCGGTTGATTCCCAACATGAAGCCTCACATAAGTTTGACTACTTCTTTCAAAAATGTGAAGACCAGGGCACGACACTCTATAGGAGAAATGTATTAACCTTAGGCTGCGGAGATGGTGCTTTCACAAATGCTCTCTTTCATCACGAAGCCCACGTCACAGGACTTGACCGTTCTACTAAGAAACTTACTGATGCTAAAAGCCGAAACCCAAACATCACTTACCGTAAAGGCGATGCTGAACACTTGCCTTTTGAAAGGGACAGTTTCGATGTCGTTATAGCCTTTGGGGTTTGGCATTTATTTGACCGTCCAAAAGTTTTGAGTGAAGCAAGCCGTGTCCTTACTGAACACGGAACCTTACTTATAGTTTGCGAAAAAATCCTTTCCTCTAACGAAAATTCCGAGACCGCTTCCTTTTTCCCTGAGGAATGGTACGAGGAATGGGAAGAAACAAAGTGGCACATTAATAATCAATGGTCTGTACAGGACGTTTCTTCAAAATGGTTTCCTGAGAAAACATTTTTCCAAAACGACCAAAAGTTGAATCAATTTAATTTGGTTGAAGTCGAAACGCACTACAACTGCATTACATTACGAAAATAGCGAGTCCTCCAAAGGCGAGGTCTCGCTATTTCTTATTGCTCAGATAATGACTGCAATGGGTTTGGCAATAGATCTTTCAAGACTAAATCATCAAGACTCTTAAACGTGTAGCCTCTTTTTCGAAGTTCATCGATCATATGTTCAAGAGCAAGTGCGTTATCCTCTGAAACAGTGTGAAGCAGTATAATTGCGCCTGGATGGACTTGTTTTACAACACTTTTATATGCATATTCCCACCCTTTTTGACCGTCCGTGTACCAATCCACAAAAGCTAAAGACCAAAACATTGTAATGTAACCCATTCTTTCTGTTTCAGCTAAACTTCTCTCACTAAAGGTTCCTCTAGGAGGGCGTAGATATTGCATGGATTCCTGATCTGTAAGCTTCGCAACAGCATCCTCAACCCTGTCTAATTCTTTTTGAATCTTATCAGAAGAGGACCTTGAGAAATCTGGATGATTCCAGGAGTGGTTACCAATAATATGCCCTTCTTTAACCATTCGCTTCACAAGATCAGATGCGCTATTCACATAGTGCCCGGTTACAAAGAACGTTGCCGGAACTTCTTTCTTTTTTAATACATCTAGAATCCGCCCTGTGTATCCTTGCTCGTATCCATTATCAAACGTTAAATACACGACTTTTTCATCAGTATGGTCCATATAATAGCCGCCATATTTCTCTAAAAGCGGTCCGTATACACCAACATCAGGAGGCTGTCCTTCTCCCACCTTACTGAATCCCCACCCATAGCTTCCGTGAGCACTCACATTTGGCGCATAGAGTAAACTCCCCGCCACCATACTAATAAGCAACCAAATCCTCACAAGCACACACCACCTTTTTACATTAGTCTTCATCACAACCACCAAAATATACATCACCCATCCTTCACCGCTCCACCGTAGTGCAGCGTGTCTGACACCCTGCGAGGCTTTAACGTAATGAAGGGTGTCTGACACCCTTTAGTGGTTTAAAGACATAAAAAAGCCTGCCCCGGTGTGGTGGGGCAGGATGGTGGAACAATCGATTTATTTATAAGATAATCGCTGCGACCCAACCGAACACAAACAATGGAATGTTGTAGTGTAAGAAGGTCGGAACGCAGGTGTCCCAAATGTGGTTGTGGCGACCATCAGCGTTTAAGCCTGATGTTGGGCCAAGTGTACTGTCAGATGCAGGTGAACCCGCATCGCCAAGTGCTCCTGCTGTACCGATAAGCGCTACAGTAGCAAGTGGAGAGAAGCCTACTGATACACAAATTGGTACATAAAGAGCTGCTAAAATCGGAATTGTACCAAAGGATGAGCCAATCCCCATTGTGATTACAAGACCAACGACAAGGAGAAGGAACGCAATGACCATCTTGTTATCACCAAGTTGACCAGATGTTTGTTCAACAAGTGCGTCAACTGCACCAGTTGTCTGAATAACATTAGCAAAGCCAGAAGCAATGAGCATAACAAAGGCAATTGTCCCCATCATCCCAATACCTTCTGAAACAACTTGATCGCCTCTCTTGAACGGTACAATACGGAAAGCAAACATCGAAACAAGTCCAGCAAGTGCTCCGAACACCATACTACCTGTATACCACTGAATACCAAGGGCAACAATAATGGCAACAATCGTTAATACATGCTTACGACCAAAGGTTTCTACTTTTTCTTCTGAAGCAGCTACTTCAGCTTTTTCAGAGTCAACCTGAATAACATCCTCAGGGTCACGTGGTTTACGATACGTGAACAAGACCGCAATAAGCAGACCAACAACCATTCCTAAACCAGGAATCAGCATCGACTGAGCAATTTCAGGCACTGAAACGGTCACTCCATTTTCTTTCATAGAGTCTTGAATAGTCTGATGGAAGATAAGCCCGAAACCAGCAGGAATCATAAGGTAAGGTGCTTTCAACCCAAATGTTAAAGCTGTGGCAACACCGCGACGGTCTATTTTCATTTCGTTAAACAGTTTTAAAAGCGGTGGTATAAGAATTGGAATAAATGCAATATGAACCGGGATCACGTTTTGGGATAAAGAAGCAACACCTGCAATAACGAATAGAAGCGCTACTCGTTTCCCCTTCATCACCTTTAATAAATTTTGGACCAGAATGCCTGTAATACCTGAATAAGCAATCGTAACAGCAAAGGCACCTAATAATATATAACTTAGGGCAACTTGCGCTTGATTACCCATACCGTTAATAATCATATCTAGCGTATCTGTCAAACTCGCACCAGTCATAAGCCCGCCTGTAAGCCCTGCAGCTAATATGGCAATGATAACGTTGACGCGCAACAAGCTTAAAACCGTCATAACAAGAACAGATACGACAACTGACCAAGCTAGCATATTTTAATACCCTCCTATAGTTTTCAAGAAATTTGTATTTTTACGTTATTGTATTAGTTCGTTAACAATTTAATATGGTAAAGGACTAACGTAAAAAAATCAACCCTCTTGATTAAAAAAAGGGAGGTGGGAATATTTGTTGTTATGGGAGGGCATAGAAAAAGGAAGCATTGGGATGCTTCCTATAGAGTATTATTTTCCTACACCTTTGATGTATGGGTCACTAAAAGTCATAATTTCAACTGAAGTAGTTTCTATAGATGACTGATTAGTACTTTTATCTTGTTCTACTCCTAATTGCAAAGATAGAGTTAACGCTAATACACTAATTAATGTGATAAGCTTTTTCTTCAACATTATCCCACCCCCTTTTTTGTAACTCTCTCAACGGCAATCTACCAAAGAAATAGTCTCCTATTTCATCAATAATTCTCCTATAGGACTCATATAATAATTTTTCATCATCTTTAGCTAAGCCTAGGTAGTAAAGTTGGAAAGGAGATAGAGATTCAAGTTCACTTAATAATTCTATAGCTTTTTCCTTTTCCCCTTTCATTACTGCTAGGTGAGCAGCTTCAGGGATATCAGTTGTTTCAATGCCTTCACACTTTCCGTTCACCGCATGGATAAAAGGTATTATCTCTTTTCTAAATAAATCCAGGTAGTAAGTAATATTGTATTCTTCTGCAATCTTAACAGCTTGGTCCATATAATTAATTGCCATTTTAAAATCATCATATATATAAGTTTCAGCTAAATTAGCTAACACATAACATTTTTTCTCGTAATTAATAAGGGTATTTTCTAGCAGATTCTCACCATAATGGCGTGCCATTTCTACTTCATTATTCCTCCAATGAATTACAAACAACATTTCATTTTCTCTATACTGGAAATATAGTCTAAGTAATGTACTCTCAATCTCAAGCATTTTCTGAGTCAGTTCACTTCTATGCCCTTTGGTATAGGCAAAGTTTAACTTATCACAATGAGCATAAAATACAGTAAACATTACCAAGCACTCTAATTCAGGATCAGAAGATTGGAATTTTGAAATAAATGTATCAAGATCAGCAATTTCAGCTCCCCTCAATTTTCGATCTAAAAAGAATTGATAGAGAAATGCCCATTCGCGATTAACTTGGTTCTCTGAATTCTCGTTGATTTTAACGAGGTCTTGCACCTCATCTAGAAGTCCATTCATATACAAATACTCTAGACCCACTCGCATATTTTCATCAGTTTGGCATAGAAAACAAAATTCTCTCATTAGGCGTATGGTCGTAACCTCATCATATTCCTTCGTTAACTGTTGCAACACGGTAAACAGCGCAGGCTCGTCGGGGCCTACTAACTGTCGAACCGACTCTAATTGCTCAGAAGAACAGATCGGACCAGTTTCTTCATTTCGCATATGCTAATCCCCTTATATAGAAGATTGAATTCACATCTGATCGTTTCGTAGTAAGATGCCAGAATTCTTGGTGCTTACTGAGGTTCTTTTCTAAGGTGTCCTTTTTCACATTTCTGTATTGTCAATGATTCTCTGTGACTATCTTAGTTATCATCTTAATATAAAAATGGAATTTTTACCATTCTAAATGTTTAAAAATGAAGAATTTATAGAAAAGTTAAAACAAAAAGTAATTTCCTATAAAAGTTGTCATATCGATTTATAAACCCCAATCCGTATTTACTACTCGAACCATTTCTCTTACTTGTGATTACCTATATAAATATAAAAAAAGACACCCCTAAAGGTGTCTTTTCATTAAAAACGTTCTTCTAAATCTTCTAGCATTTTAATTAAACGATCCACATCTTCAACAGATGTTTTCTCTGGATCCAACTCATCAACTTTCGTCATAAACGTGTTTAGACGTAATTTCAGTTCATCAATTTTAGCTTCGTTACTCATGGATGTGCTCCTTTTTAATTGAAGTCATGTAGCTCTATCCTATTAGAAAAGTCGTAATTTGTCTAATGACGCCGCGTGTTTATAGAGCCGCACTTCCGTTCATGCTATAATATAGCCAACATACAGCACGACGGAGGTGTCGATATGGAATGGATAAACAAATTGCAAGACTGGTACGGAGTTTTCATTCAAATATTCGAATATAAAATCGTTCAAGTCATAGTTGCGATTCTCGTCGTTTTTATAGGAATTCGCTTCATCAGGCGTTCTATTCGATCTTTCTTTTATCGTACTTCTTTCATAGAAGAACGAAAAGAAAAGACGCTTGAATCGATGATTAACTCCATTGTTTCTTACACAGCTACGATTGGAATCATTATTTATATTCTTTCTGTATATGGTGTACAGGTCGGAAGCATCCTTGCCGGGGCTGGTGTCATCGGTATTATTCTTGGCTTCGGTGCACAAAGTCTTATTAAGGACATTTTATCGGGTATCTTCTTTATTTACGAAAAGCAGCTTCATAAAGGCGATTTCGTCTCTATTAACGACAAGTTCATTGGGACTGTAGAAGATATTGGGCTACGCTTCCTTAAAGTACGGCAGTGGAGCGGGAAGCTCCTGACCATTAGTAATGGGCAAGTAACTTCGATTCAAAACTATAACATCGATCATATGCGCGTCATCGAAGCGATCACTGTTAGCTTCACTGAGGATCCAAAACGTATATTTACGCTATTAGAGGAAACTTGTGAACAACTTAATGAAGAACTTGATCAATACCTTAAGAAAGACTTAACGAAAAAACCAATTCAACCATTCCAAGTGTACGGCATGACCTCCTTAAACAAAGATCACAGAGGATATGAATACACCATTGTTGGATTAACCGAAGACCTCGTGTACTGGACCGCTGCGAAAGAAGCCAGGAGGATGATCGCTGAAAAACTGTTTGACTCTGGTGTTCAAATGTCACTACAGCATATTGACCTTCCATCTCCGCCATCAAATGAACAGAATCAATAAAATGCCTGCCCTCTTGAGGGACAGGCATTCTTTATTGCTGTAAAGGACCACCGTGTGCCAGACACCCTTTAGCACTCTAAATCCCTAAACGGTGTCTGGCACGCTTTGTTTGGCTAAAGTGTTATTGGATGTTGAAGTTGAAGGAGATGTGGTCTTGGATTGGGATCCAGGCACCAATTCCTTGTTTGGTTACGTTTTTTACAACGAGGTATTTTTTTGAACCTTTTAGTTCGATATATACTTCTCCAAATGTAACTTTCCCTTTTTCATTTACGGCTGGTGCAAAAGCGCTTAATGTTCCGATCTTTTTAGGCGGTATACCGTAGGAGTTATCTTTCTTTGTCCCTTTACCAAATACCGTATGGAATGATAGGGGTAAATCTGTATTCTCCTGCGCCTCAAGTAGCATCATCTTTTTGATATCTTCTGTTTTTTCAATCTTAGCTGTTAAGCCACCTTTGATATGCTTCTCAGCCTCTTGATTATAATTAAGCTTTTGTGTCTCTTTACCACCAAGGTTGTTTAACTGGTTTTGATTAATCTTTTGGTATTGCCAATTGATACTAGTTTCTTCTGATTCATATTGAAGTGGCCAGTGCCCCATGTAGATCATGCCACGATACCCAATCGCTACAGGTGACGGTTTCAGATTTGTTTCATTAAGCATCTTGATTAACTGAGGGTTCTCGATTTTTACCTCTGACCCTTCAATTAACTCTCTCGTTAGTTCACTTGGCTCTAACGTCACTTGATCTTGTGTTGAATTAGGGTACGTATTGTCTTTTGAAATGTTTAATACATGACTTGGAATCTTTCCTTTATCATCCTGGCTTTCATCAGGACCCTTCTTTTCAGCTGCATTCACAAACCCCGGAACAAGTAGGACGATAGCGACAATAAGAGCAAGGAATTGTTTCATATCTATTTTCATCGGTCACTTTCCTTTCGATTTTTGCTTAGTTTGAACGTCCTCAGGAATTTGTATGCATCCAGAGATTCAATTCATACACAAAAAAAAGAGCTTCACTGCCTATGCAGCAAAGCTCTTCCCCTTTTATACCAAATTAGTCTAGCTCGATCGCTTCAACTGTTTCCTCAATCTCGATGCATCCTTTAACGGATTGGACCATTGAGCAGTTCTTACTAGATAACTCTAAGTTCTTTGTAAGCTTATCTTCATCAAGGTGTGAACCTTTAACAACGAAGTGTAAGTGAATCTTCTCAATTCGATTCGCTTCAGCTTCATTACGAGTAATATCAGCTGTCACTTTAATATCTTCATACTCAATACGTTGTTTGTCTAGAATCTGACGATAAACAGAAAGGCTGCAACTTGCAATGGAAGATACCATCAATTGAAATGGGCGAAACCCTTTTTCCTCATCAGGTGAAATATTAAGTTGACCAAATTCCGTAGATGTACGAACACCTTCATTTTTCAAATAAAACTGTAGCTGTGGCATTAAGCTTCACTCCTTTTCAAATCTCAGTAAGATTTCTTGTTACATATAGTGTAACCGATATTAGTGGATTGATAACGTAATCTGCTTACATTAACCCTTCATTACTTTGCCACAAGGTCCCTTATGAAACAAGAGACATGGCAGGATTTCTCTTGCTATTTCCTATGACCGTTAGTAGCATAAACAGATGAACAAGTTTTGGAGGACGACATAATGGCTTCAACACGATTTCGTTTTACAGCATTAATACTTTTAGTTTCTATTTCAGGCTTCACTCAAGGGATGCTCTTACCGTTAATTGCAGTCATTTTAGAGCAAAACGGTGTATCATCCTCGATAAATGGCCTTCATGCGACCGGCTTATATATTGGCGTTTTACTTGCCTCTCCCTTTATGGAAAAGCCTTTGCAACGAATTGGCTTTAAGCCAATGATCCTCCTCGGAGGTGCGCTTGTTTTTGTCTCTATGGCTTTCTTTCCGTTTTGGGAATCGTTATGGTTTTGGTTTATATTACGCGTAACGATCGGGATTGGAGACCATATGCTCCATTTCGGGACACAGACTTGGATCACCACAACATCTGCAGAAGAACGTCGTGGGCGAAACATTGCATTATATGGCTTATTCTTTGGTGCTGGCTTTGCAATTGGTCCACTAATGACAAGGCTCGTGGATATCCACATCGCTTTACCTTTCTTATTATCTGCCGGTTTCAGTGTGATTGTCTGGTCTCTTATGCTTTTTGTACGCAATCAGTATCCAGAAGATGACGGGGGCTACACCTCTTCATCTAGCTCTTTTTCCCGTTTCTTTCAAGCAGGTAAATTAGCATGGGTAGCGTTCCTGCCTCCATTTGGTTATGGTTTTCTCGAAGCGACCCTACACGGGAACTTCCCCGTGTACGGAATGCGCATTGGACATGAAGTGAGTATGCTGTCATTAATCATTCCTATGTTTGCAGTTGGAAGTATTCTTTCACAGCTCCCTTTAGGGATTCTTAGTGATAAAATCGGTCGTAAAAACGTGCTTATTGGTGTAATCCTCGCTGGAATCGTTTGTTTTTTCCTAGCTTCAATCTTTGAAGATTCAGTAGCTTGGTTATTTGGCTTATTTACACTTTCAGGCATATTCGTGGGATCGATCTTCTCGCTCGGTATTTCTTACATGACCGATATACTACCAAAGAGCCTTTTGCCTGCCGGGAACATTATGTGCGGAATTGCTTTCAGTATCGGAAGTATAATAGGACCCTACACCGGAGGAGTATTCATTGATCTCTTCCCAGGAGCTTCCTTCTTCCACATCATCACAACTATGCTCATCCTGATACTAATTCCAATCTCCCTAAAAAAAGAAGCACCACTCCCTTCAACACAATAAAGACCCACAGCGTGCCAGACACCATCTGTCACACTAAAGCGCTAAACGGTGTCTGGCACGCTTCACTGCTTTACTATAAGAAAGAGGCATCCCATAACGGGATGCCTCTTTCTTATTGGGTTGCTACTGGGCTTTGTTGGATTGGGGCTTGGGGTTTGATGGATGCATCTTCTCCGAAGAATCGTTTAGCAAGCCGGGTGAGCTGACCTTCTTGTCTCAATGCCAACATTGCCCTATCGATTTCTTCCTTAAGAGATTGATTCTCCTTATTTAATAAAACTCCATGCTCAGTTGGATTTAGTTTAATATCAGGATGTAAGACAAGATCATATTCAGGATAAGCTTGAAGCCCTAACTTCGATAAGTAATAATCATTGATAATGACATCAAGTATTCCTCGATGGACATCCTTTAAATAAACCTCATTCGAAACGTTATCATATGTAATTACTTTAGCCCCAAAAGCACGTGCAATTTCACTAAATGTCGTCGTGGCTTCTCCCCCTGCTTTCTTATCTTCCAGGTCTTCCAACTCCTTAATTCCGCTATAACTGTCTTCACGCACAATCATGGTCGTATATGAATACTTATAAGGATTACTAAACAAATAGCTCTCTTCTCGCTCATCATTTATCTGAAAGTCGTTCATCGCAGCATCAATCTTCCCACTCTTTACTGCAGCAAACATTTCATCTACACCTATCTCTTTAAACACAATATCTATACCCATATGCTCTCCCAGAGCATGCATAACTTCCACGTCATAACCCGACAATTGATTAGAGCCTTCCGGTGTATAAGAAACCCCAACAAGCGTTCCAGACGTTCCAACGACAAGCTCGCCAGTTTCTTGTACTTGTTCCCACTTGGAATCAGATTGTTGAGTATCTCGAGAACACGCCGATAAAAGAAAAGCAAAGCATACGAGCGCTCCATAAATCACTACACGTTTCAAAACCATTGTCACTCCTCTTGATGTAATCTCACTTAATATAGCAACCACCCCATTTGAATTCAAGCGGGTTTACAGTTTATCCTCCGCACATGCGTATTTTAGTTGTAAGTCTTGACTTCGACCAAAAACGTGCTACTATTAAATTACATACTAAATTATAATTATTCTAAATAAGAATCATTATCACTATAGACAAAGCTTTTACAAAACACATTTAAAACATTATAGATAATTGAAAAGAGTTTTCATTCTCAATTAAAAAAGGAGAGTTGAGAAAATGTCAGCTGAATCAAAAGCAATGAACACCTCCCCTTCCACGACACCGACCTCACAGAACCCGTCCGCATTCATCGCCAGCCTGAAAAGTAATGGTGAATTAATCGCGGCCATTATAAGTGGAATCATTATTTTAACAGCTTGGTTAACAGAAGGTATACTTAGTGAACCTGTATCCGTGGGACTATACATTTCTGCCTTTATTATAGGTGGCTTTGCTAAAGCGAAAGAAGGTATTGAAGAAACGATTGAAGATAAAGATCTAAATGTAGAAATGCTCATGATCTTTGCTGCTATTGGATCAGCTTCCATTGGATACTGGACAGAAGGTGCTATTTTAATCTTTATTTTCGCTATGAGTGGAGCTCTTGAAACGTATACGATGAACAAGAGTCAACGTGAGATCTCATCCTTAATGGACCTCCAACCAGAAGAGGCGCTTCGAGTTCATAATGGAAAAACAGAACTCGTTCATGTTTCTGAACTTACAATTGGTGATCACATCCTGGTAAAGGCCGGAGAACGCGTTCCTTCAGATGGAGAAATCATTAAAGGAAACACTTCTCTCGACGAAGCCGCCATTACAGGAGAATCGGTCCCTGTCTCTAAAGAAATGGGTTCAGAGGTGTTTGCCGGAACCGTTAATATCAACGGAAGCATAACGGTAAAGATTACGAAACGATCTAACGAAACGCTTTTTCAGAAGATTATCCAGCTCGTCCAATCGGCCCAAAGCGAAAAATCACCTTCCCAGTTATTCATTGAGCGTTTTGAGGGAACATACGTTAAAGTTGTACTGATCGCCGTTGCCCTAATGATGTTCATCCCTCACTATGCTTTCGGATGGAGTTGGCAAGATACCATTTACAGAGCGATGATTCTACTTGTTGTTGCCTCTCCTTGCGCTCTTGTCGCATCGATTATGCCTGCAACATTATCTGCTATTTCTAACGGGGCACGGAACGGTATTCTCTTTAAGGGAGGCGTTCACCTAGAGAACCTGTCCCATCTTCAAGCAATCGCTTTTGACAAAACAGGCACTTTAACAAACGGCAAACCAATTGTAACGGATGCCTACTTCCGCTCAGAAGATGAGAACTTATTAGAAGTTTTCACTTCGATAGAACGGGAATCGAATCACCCCCTTGCACAGGCCATTGTGAAATACGGGGAAGCAAATAATGCTACTGAGCACTTAGATGTATTCAATATGAAAGATGTATCCGGTAACGGAGTAACAGCAAGCGTATACAATAAAGAATGGAAAATCGGGAAAGCTGCTTTCGTCGGAGAAGAAGAAGCTTTCAATTTCCAAAATGGCATAGCTGAGAAATTAGCAAACGAAGGAAAGACGTTAACCTTTATTGCTGATGAGAATGGCATAGCCGGATTAATCGCGCTCAAAGATACAATTCGGAAAGATACGAAACGTGCCATCCAAACCCTACGTCGTAATGGCATTTACACCGTAATGCTTACAGGTGACCATGAGACAACAGCGAAAGCCATCGCAAAAGAATGTGGCATCGACAATTACGTGGCCGAGTGTTTGCCAGAAGACAAAGTTGAACAAGTGAAGCTTCTCCGTCAATCCTTCGACAATGTTGCCATGGTGGGCGACGGCATTAACGATGCCCCTGCCCTAGCTACCGCAAACGTAGGGATTGCTATGGGAGAAGGAACGGACGTTGCACTCGAGACAGCCGATATCGTTCTTATGAAGAATGATTTACCAAAGATATCCAATGCATTGTCTTTATCAACAAAAATGAATCGAATTGTGAAGCAAAACGTGATTTTTTCTATACTCGTTATTATGCTTCTGATTATTTCAAATTTTCTTCAGTTCCTTAACCTGCCTCTAGGTGTGGTTGGCCATGAAGGGAGTACCATTCTTGTTATTTTAAACGGTCTGCGTTTATTGCGCTCGTAGAGAATATCCAAGGAGTATGAAGCTGTCCTTCAGCTACATATTCCTTTTTACTTTCCCATACAAAGAAGCCCCGTTAAATGAATAACGGGACCTTCTAGAAGCAAGCCATACGTGTTAAGCTCCACTTCTTCATTAATGGAAATTGTTCTTTTTATTCGCTGAGCTACTTGTTTTGTGCTTTGCATCATCAGAAGTTTGCTTATTTTGGTTTTTATCACTGCGTGCTTTTTGGTTACGCTTGTTGTTAGCCATTCGTCATCAACCTCCCTCTCATGAAGTCCTTATTAGAATGCTCGTGCAAGCCATTCTTTATGTACATCGTAAGGACCTTGAAAGAGTTACCTTTTAAACCATTGACGCTCACGTAACATCGCATTTATTTCGCCGCCCAGAATGATTACAACACCTGAGAGGTAGAACCAAATCATTAAGATAATGACAGCTCCTAAACTCCCATAAGTAGCCGAATAGTTACCCACACCTGAATTTACATAAAATGAAAATCCTAACGAAGCCGCTTGCCAGGTCACCGTTGCAAATACAGCCCCAATAAATGATTGCCTAATATTTACGTGATGGTTAGGTGCTAAGATGTATAAAGACATCAGCACTAGCAAGAAGAGTGTAGACGATATGACCCACCGCAACGCATTCCATACTGCCAGAAAATCTTCAGACACACCAAACCATGAAAAGATATATACCCCTATCGCTTTACCGAATACCGGAAGCATAAGAGCAACAAGAATGACAATAAACATCGCAACGGTAAGTACAATGGCAATCAGACGACTCTTAATAAACGAACGGTCTTCTTTAACGTCATAAGCTCTATTAAACGCCCTCATGACAGCATTCGTCCCATTTGAAGCAGACCATAACGTTGCGAGTAAACCAACTGATAGCAGCCCTGTATTTTTCGTTTCTAAGTTTGACGTTAGTAAATCCATCGCTTCACTTGGAATATAGCGTGACATGGCCAACACGATATCTTCAATTGAAATCGGCAAATATGCCATAAGCGCAATTAAAAAGATCATAAATGGAAAAATGGATAGCAGAAAGAAATACGCTAATTGTGCGGCAAGGCCAGCCACTTCATGGTCGGAGAAGCGACGAAACAAATCTTTCCCGAATTGAATTATAGTCGACAATGTATCCCCCTACCTCGCAAATGGAGTGTTTACTCAGGAGGTTCTTCGCTTTGACTTTCGATCTTTTCTAGAAATTCATTGAGCTGATCCAAGATACGAACAGCCTGCTCAGAACCTGTAGTAACAGCTTGTGCCATATGTTCGTATTTCAAACGAAGGTCGTGAATCGCATCAGATGGGTGCGCTGCATACTCTCTTACTTTTCCACTCGTTTGCTTTACACATGTTGAAGCTTCGCGTCGAGTATCTTTATCAAAAAGCGAATACACAACACCCGCTAACGCCCCCATTAACACGCCTTTAATAAATTTATTTTCTCCCATGGTATCTCCTCCTATTTTATAACTTATATGCTTCTTTTATGTCAGCTAAAAGATTTTCACAGCCTTTTTCAATGAGTTCATATACTTCCTCAAAGTTCCCTGTGAAGTAAGGATCCGGAACGTCTTGATCATCGCTGTCCTGCACAAAATCCATGAACTGAGCAACTACCACACCTTCACCAAACGAACGAAGCGTCTCTAGATCACTATAATTCTGACGATCCATTGCAATAATGTAATCAAACTCGTCCCAGTCAGCAACCTTCACTTGACGGGCTGTCATTCCATCATAAGAAACATTATGTTGATCTAACATTCTTCGCGTATCCTGATGGGGAGGTTTCCCCTCATGCCAACTTCCTGTTCCAGGTATATCGATCCGAAATTGCCCTTTCAACCCTTGTTGCTCCGTTAAATTTCTAAACACCGCTTCCGCCATTGGAGAGCGGCAAATGTTCCCAAGACATACAAACAATACATTTATCACACGATCACCCTCTTCTATCATTAGTTCTTTCTATATTATATAAAATCCTCTACTCAATTACACATCATAGCTCTTTTTGAAAACTTATAAAAATTTTAGCACAAGATCCCTTGACAATCGTTCAGATTTTTCAGAATATTTATACTATATGAAAAAGGGAGGTCAGTATTATGCAAGAGCAGATCTTAGAAGTACTAAGCAGCATCAGCGATTTCGTATGGGGAACACCACTCCTTGTTCTGCTAGTCGGAACTGGAATATACTTAACGATTCGATTAGGGTTTCTACAATTACGCATGTTACCTTACGCTCTCCAACTTGCGTTTAGCCCGAAACGACAAGACAAAAAATCAAAGGGAGATATCTCTCACTACCAGTCGTTGACAACCGCCTTAGCGGCGACTATTGGAACAGGTAATATCGCCGGTGTAGCTGGAGCGGTTCTTCTAGGAGGACCTGGTGCGATCTTTTGGATGTGGGTCACAGCACTCTTTGGTATGGCAACCAAGTATGCAGAAGCCATACTTGCGGTTAAATACCGTGTGACTGACAAAAATGGCAAAATGGCCGGTGGCCCTATGTATTACTTGGAAAAAGGACTAAAAGCCAAGCCACTTGGAATATTATTTGCCCTTTTTGGTTCCATTGCCGCTTTTGGAATTGGAAACATGGCACAGTCCAATACGTTAGCTGATGCCGTAGACACAACGTTTAATGTACCCACTTGGCTTACAGGAATTATTTTGACAGTCTTAACGATTTTAGTAGTTTTAGGTGGGATTAAAAGTATCGGGAAAGTAACATCTTTCTTTGTTCCGATTATGGCGATATTTTATATTATTGCTGGTCTTATTATTATCCTTCTCAACTTAGATCTTGTCGGCCCTGCCTTTTCTACAATCTTCACTAGCGCCTTCACAGGGGAAGCTGCTGTGGGTGGAGCAGTAGGTAGCGCAATCCGATACGGTGTAGCTCGAGGAGTATTCTCAAACGAAGCCGGTCTTGGTTCTGCACCCATTGCAGCCGCTGCCGCCAAAACAGACTACCCTGGCCGTCAGGCACTCGTATCCATGACCCAGGTGTTCCTAGACACCATCTTAGTTTGTACCATCACAGGACTTACAATTGTTATGGCGGATATGTATTCAGGAAACATCGATGGTGCTGATTTAACAAGTGCATCCTTTGAGCATTTCCTTGGTAGTACCGGTTCAATGATCGTCGCAATTGGCTTAGTCTTCTTCACGTTCTCAACCATTGTGGGTTGGTCTTACTACGGAGAGAAATGTTTTGGATACTTAACGAAAGAACGAATGCTCCCAGCCTACCGAATCGTCTTCATCGCATTTGTATTCGTGGGGGCTGTTGTCAAAATCGATATCGTTTGGACATTTGCTGATATCATGAACGGTCTTATGGCTGCACCAAACTTAATTGGACTCCTTGGACTATCGGGCGTTGTTGTTTCTGAGACGAAACGATTTATGCGAGTGGCAAAAGAAGAACGAAAAGCAAAATCTGACCCAAGTTATGAAGCCTAACGAAAAAGAGCATCCTCATTCGAGGATGCTCTTTTTATGATTGGCCCTGTTACTATTTAGTGTTGCTCAGGCTCCACATAAGCCCCTTATATGGAAGACTTGATACTGAAATAGAAATGTTCTTGTATAGATAGAGAGAGGTTTCCCAGCTCCCCGCAGGAAAGCGAGTTGTCCCCAAGCCTGCCCTAGCACTTCAAAACGCAACGGACCCCCTCTGATGAAGCAGATCCTCTTAAGACCTCGGCCCGACGTCTTTGATTGTAAATTGATCAACCAAATTCAGTTGTATGGTCGCTTCTCCATCTCCGAACACTTTCTCTTTATAAAACAATTCATTCTTCTCGTCACCGCTACGAATCGTTTCTTCTTTATCCCACTCAACGTCCCAACCTAGTTGTTCAGAATAACTTTCAGCTTTAACAGAAACGTTCGCTTCTTCCGGGAGATTCAGGATCATATTACGGGCTTCATCAATCATCCAGTCTCCGGTTATATTCCCTGCGTTTAGTTTCAGATTCCCTGTAGTACCACGGATTTCAACATCAACATCTTCAGGCAAGGAAATCGTACGGTTAAACGTTGTTCGGCTATAGTGCATTCCTTCCTTAGACGGTCCTTGCAACAATTGAATGTACAGTTTATCTCCTACTTTGTTGATTGAAGCTACATCAGTCTTTTTTAAATCTTTTTGTTTTAGAAACTCCGAGGTGAATGTTCCAAATATGTGAACCTTACGAGCATTATTCGTCTCAACGACCAAATCATCATACGCTTGCTCAAGCACGATCGTATTGATATCTTCTGAGATTGACTCTTCTAGAGATGGCAAGGGACCTTGAACTCGTTCTGTATTCATAGCCCCTTTCACTTCATTAATCAATCCTAGTGAGGTCATTACATATAGACCAAGAGCTACCATTCCAAGTACCCCGATAAAGAAGATTGAAAGGAAGTCATATTGCACGATCGGCTTCTCCTTCTTAGATAGAGCAATGTAGACGAGCACCTCGATTCCAAGCACAATTAAAATAAACGGCCACCACGACATGGTTAAAGTAATAGGATCCCAATCTGTAAACTGCCCCACCATTAGTAAGACTCCCAGGAAAATAAGAGCAAGTCCCATTGATACCGTCCCTACGCGCCACTTCCTCATTTGCTGACCTCCCCGTTCTTCACTTTTGAGCCTAATAATAGCTTAATTCCCCCACCGATAAAGAGCAGGCAAACAATAACCATTTGGAAATAACGTTCGTAGTAATAATAGAGATTAATTTGAAACGTCTCGCGAATTTCATCTGCTAAAACAGGCATTAACACATCATCTAACATATAGAACACACCTAGCAAAATGAGCGCAATTCCAATCCAGCGCTGATGATTAATAAAGTACTTAATAACTGGGACATCATCAATGATCTCCTCTTCATACCGACTAGCAAGCTGAAGCGCGTCGAAGAAGCTGAAGAACCAGATAATCGGAATTAAGAATAAGAAGATCGATAAATGTAAGACATCAAGAATATAGATCGACAATAAGAATGCAGCCATTAGTTGTAAACCTCTGCGCTGTAATCCTAAATACATATGCCCGGCTCCCGGAAAAATTCCAAGCAACGTTGCAATCACTCGGCTTTTCTTGCCACTATCACGGTGACGATCAAAGTCTTCTAAAATGGTACGATCTTCGAGTGCTTCACCTTTATCCTTTTGGTTTAATAGCTGAATCACATCAAATAGTCCATATATCCAAATAATTGGCAGTGCCAGAAGAAAAATCAGAAAACCTCCTGTACTCGTAATAGCAGCCACAAAAAAGATCATGATTCCCACACCAAGAAACCCTGTTAAGAAGGTAAGTCCACGTTGGTTTAACCCTAGATGAAAATGACCAACACCCGGAATAAATGATAAGAGGATTGTTACCCCCCGTTCTTGACTTTTAGAAGCGGACAAAATGGTGTCGTCCGTATGTTTAATTCCAATTTGTTGATTCTCTTTCTCCATTTTTCGTAACTGCCTTATCATATCTCCCATGTTGATAAGCCACACCAATAATGGAAAAACCACTAGTATAATGGCATCTCCACCCGTACCCATCACCGCCACCGCAGTAATAAAAAGTGGGGCAAAAAAGAACACTCCGAAAATCAATCCCCTTATTATAAGACCGAGATAAAGTTGCCCTAGTCCTGGCACAAAGGATAAGAAAAAGGCCAATATTACTGACTTATTCATCTACATCACTCCTCATATCTTCATTTACTTTCTGAAACAAGCGATCCGTTTCATTTACAATATCCTCTGAAATTGAAGGTCTGTCTTTAAAGGAGTCTTCATCAAAAACATGGAGAACTTGTTCAAACACACCAGATACCATCAAAATCATCGTTAAGCCCGCTGCAAGTCCGTAATGAACGAGCGTACGCTTTTGCTTTTGGACTGAACCTCGTTTAGCCTCTTCCATTGGCATCACTTGCTTTTTAACGATTTGATCAAACGTTTGATCAGTAAAATCCTGTGCAAGGGAGGGTTCCAAGGTCCAGCTTTCTACTTTCGTCATGTAGGCTTCAAAACAAAAATCACATTCATCTAAATGATCCTCAATTTCCCTACGTTCATAATCACTCAACGAATCTTCCATAAATGCTTCTAACCGAGTCGTCTCTATATGCTTCATCAGAACTCATCCTCCTTCCAATTTCGTTTCATCCACTTCCTTGCACGGTACAATCGCATCTCAACCGTCTTCTCCTCAAGCGCTTGCTCTCTAGCAATCTCGCTGTATGATTTACCTTCTATGTAATACGCCTGAACAACCCCTTGATAATTTACTGGTAACAATCCTATTGAATGAGAAACAGCTACAACCTTTTCATGTTCAAGCCATTCTTCTTCTGCACTTTGCATCCGCTCATACTCGAACGTTTCATAAGCCAAATCCTCTTTTTGCCTGGCTTTCTTCCGCTTATAATCAATAGCTTTATTCATTGCAATACGACTTAACCACGTCTTAAATCCTTGTGACTGATAAGAGGGGAGGGGAGCGCATCCATCATTTTGATAAATGTTTCCTGAGCCAGATCCTCAGCCTCTTTCTCATCACGGACAACGCTATAGGTTACTTTAAACACGTGTCCTTTATAACGCTCAATCAAAAGCCTGAGCGCCTGCTGATGACCTGCTTTAACCTTTTCAATTAACCGCTCATCCTGAATTCTGCTCCCCTCCCTTCATTCTTAATCCATCTTATAGACGAAGCATACAACAAATCCCCTACACATTTCAGAAAAATTTTTCAAAACATAAAAAAAGCTCAGGTTATTATCCTGAACTTAGTCATTTATCATTTCGAAAACCATATCCCTATCTCTCATTCTAAGCTAGCGGCTCCACACATTCCGGACCTTCATTCTTAGCGTTGTTCACATACGTGCTGACCGGATATGCTTCTAACGTCTCTATATTTAATTGGCTTAAATATTCATGCATCTCATTAGGATCTTGCTTCGTTTGCTCCATCCACCATGACTCATCTTCTCTAGGAAGAATAATTGGCATTCGATTATGAATGGGCGCCATGAAGTCGTTGGCTTCTTTCGTTAAGATCGTACATGTTACAAGTTCAGCGTCACCTTGTTTCCACCGATCCCACAATCCAGCAAATGCAAAGAAAGATCGATCTTGAGGAGAGATTCGATAGGGCTGTTTCTGTCCATCTTCTTTTTTCCACTCATAGAAACTATCCGCTAAGATCAGACACCTTTTTCTCTCTAGCAGACGTTTGAAGCTTGGCTTTTCATGAGCTGTTTCAGACCTTGCGTTAATCATTTTATACCCAATAGAAGGATCCTTCGCCCACACAGGAACGAGACCCCATTTCAATTGACCAATCCGGTTCTTCTCACCGTCATTTATAACCGTCACTACTTGTTGACCAGGTGCAATGTTATAACGGGGTTCAATCAAGTCTTCATCTGGTTTAATCCCGTACTCTTTTAAAATCTCGTGTTCTTCTATTGAAAATGTAAAACGACCACACATGTCATTCCGCCCCTTTCTACTTACTGGTAGTGTAAGCATTTTACAGCAGAATTTCAAATTGAACTGCACCTACAGAGAATTCACCCATAATTCTTCTGATGCTCTTTCTTATAAGCTAAGTATTCATCATCATTACGCACCTCTTTCCACTTCTCCTCAAAGATGCGGGCCGATTCAGCTTTTTCTTCGTCGATCTCTCGTTCGTTTATGTTACCGTCTTGGTCGTACTTCTTTCCGCCTTTGTAATTCGCATAACGTCTTGCTCGTGTGTATCCCATTTGGATATATTTACGAGCCATATCCATTCCCACAAAATCTTCTTGCTGTCTATATTGCTGAAACAGTTCATAAATCTTATCTGCTGACTCTTTTGCGATATCAGGAGTTTTAAATCTCCAGTGGGGCAGGATTTCGCTTTTATATGGCTCTACCATTAGCACACCTTGCTCTCCCTTTCCCACTCTGTAAAGATCCGGTCGCTCTCTAAAATTGATGTTGTCAAAGTCCATTTCATAATCAAAGCTCATAGAAAAACCCCCTTCCTTTGCTAAACTTCCCAATACAAAGGAGGGGGAAACACTTCAATCTTCTTAGACTAGTAAGGCGTGTAACCACTTTCTATATTCTCTTCTTGAGTAGGTAGAACAGTAGATGAATCTCCTGCCTCACTTCCATTTAAAAAGGATGTGATTAGGTTTCCTATACGATCAATAATGAAGGAGCCCTCCTCATCATGATCCGATTGCTGCCCCCTATCATTAAAGACCTTATACGAGCCGTAAAAGCTTTGGCGAGCTTCCCATATCGGGAATTTTTGATAGAGCGCCTCTAGTGAATTCGTTTGATAAAAGTCCACAACTTTTAGGTTGCTTCCGTATTGATAGTGAGGAAGATTCCCCGTTTCAATCTTGAGGATATAGGTTTCTTGCTCATTAAAGTGAGGGCTATCAACCTTCAGCTCATATGTTCCTGATTCAAGGGATCGGACAGTACGCTGCGTATCCCCTTTCTTCTCTATATAAATCTTATCTTTCTTACTCAAAATAGCCTTAGCTTCAGGATCTTCTCCATTTGCCCATTCTAAGGTTAGAAAGTGAACCCCATTCTGTGCTTCGAAATAAATATCATCAAACCGAACACTCGCCCCAGTTTTAAATGACCACGTTCGTGACACATCGAACAGATTCCCTTCCCCTGTCTTCGCTTGAGCATTCACTCTCGCCTTGTAACCTGCACCCGGCATAAGCTTCTCTTTTGGAATCAGGAAAACGTGATGAGTACCTTCGTTCTCCATTTGTGGCGTGACCGTGTAGGATGGCACTGTTTCACCATTCTCATTAACTAATGATGCCTCTGAAACTTGGAGTTCATGAGAGGAAGGACCATAATACACATAAGAAACAGGATAACCTGTCCATACCTGATCTTGGTTGAAAAAACGGAGAGGATTAGGCGTTTCATAAGCAAACCAGGAAACGGGCACACCTCTTTGTTTTGGATAAGGATACTGAATAATACGGTGCTCCCCTTCACTTCCATCTCCACCTAAGTTCATGACTACATCGCCTTGATTATTGTACCCTGTTCCTACTTCGTTATAAAACGGATTCATTAAGCTCAAACGATGGTAGGGAGCGTCAAAAAGATGATCAACAGCGGATGATCCTCCGGGCTCTTCATAGGAAATCCCTTCTCCTACAAACCATTTGGTATAGCCAAAATAAGACGTCCTTTCAGCAGGTTGTTTTCCAGTAAATAAATTAGCACTGCTGTTTGTTTCATGGTGTCCTTTGGAATAGACATTCATATAATTGGCATGAGCTTGAGCTGCTTCTTTTAAATGATCATTGCTTTTTAATAGAGGAATATCCAACCGTTCACGATATTCGTTAGCACGAGCTAGCGCATCGTTTCCGACAGAGGTCAAGATTTCGGTATCCATTGAAGCAAAAGGATCCATATTGCGACTGTCTATTTCAAATGACCAAGAACGTTCAAGTTGCTTTTCACCATACACTTCAAGTTGAACCGTGACTGTATTTGCACCTGTTAAACCCCGGGACTCATAGGTGAGCATCCCTGTATTTTCACTATACGTCGAGGAAACTACCTTTCCATTTACAAACATGTCCACCTCATAGGGCAAATCATAATTCGATAGTTTTATGAAATATGTAATTTCGGGCGAACCTGTAGATACTAAGCCATTCGGAGACCCTTCTTCATGGTAACGAATGGTATAAGAATCTAATTCCATCTCAGGCTGATTATTCTCAGTACCATGAACGTCATCAGGCAGAAGGACAAACAACACAATACCTACTAGAATCCAAACCGAATGCTTGATCATCTTAATAACACCTTTCTCAGATCTTTTCCTTTTATTTTACTAGAAAGAAACCTACACTCCTAGTGGTTCAGAAAGTTTTTCCATATCGTCCCCACCTCTTTACTTGAAATTAAAGAAGGGATTTCAGATAATGAAACAAATTGCCGGAAAGGAAGCTGATCGCGCATGTCACTACATGATTCATACTTAGACACATGTCACCTCTTCATCTTTGACCTCGACGGAACCCTATATGAAGACACGTTGCACTTTGACCATTTTGCTTATAAATTAAAGGATAAATTACCAAAAGAAGAACACGAGTCTTTCTTAAGAGACTTTACACAAGTAAAAGAAGGTCTCCATCCACTGTCCATCGGAAAGGTCTATGACACGAAAGAAGATCTATTCTGGACGTGGGATCCATTTACCGAAAAAATTAGCAACCCTGAGTCATGGAACGGTGAACAAGTAGAGCGCTCCTCAGACGAACCATTTCCCGCATCTACATTCGATTTTGAACGATGGATTGCAATCGGAGATGGTTGGTGGCCCCCATATGTACTCGCGCGCCATTATGGGTTACCGATGAGCGAATGTCACAAAGCCTATGATGAAACAAAAGTCGATATGTCTTCTCAACAAGGGTGGCTAACAGAGACACCTGGATTACGTTCTTTCTTGGAGAAAATGAAGAAAGAGAAAACCATCGTCCTTATGACAAATAGCGAAGCTACAGATGTAGATCGTCTACTCAAGGAACTGAACCTACAGGATCTATTCCATGACCGGATCACATCAGCTACAAAGCCTGTTCAAACGAATGAGCACTTCCATGAGCTATTAAAACGATACAAAGTCAAGCCAGAAGAAGCCGTATCAATTGGCGACAACTTCATGAACGAAATCGCCCCCGCCCTCCAATATGGCATGCACGCAATCTGGCTAACACCCGATGAACCAAACATCGAACACGAGAAACTCCATCCTGTTCGTTCGTTAACAGACATTCTTTAAACTAAGGCTCTGTTAATGTTTATTGTTGTATTCATTTAATCCATATAAATCCCTTATATATAAGACTTGAATTCAAGATGATTCCGTCTTGCTACGAATAGAGAAACGCTCCCGTAAACTTTTATGGAGCGTAAGGTGGGGTTTTAATGCAACCATGATGAGGGGCCGTTCATCCAATAAACGTTAGGGCAGGCTTGGGGACTGCGAGACTCCCGCGGGGTAAAGAGCTTAGGGGAGACCCCGGAAAGCGCGTAGCGATTGAGGAGGCTCCCCAGCTCCCCGCAGGAAAGCGAATTGTCCCCAAGCCTGCCCTAGCACTTATAAGCGTAACGGCCCCATAAACAATACAGTGTCTCAGCTTCAAATGCAGAAAAATAGAGAAAAAGATCCTCTAAAAGGGTCCTTTTCTCTATTTTTCCCACATTGTAAAATGCATGTAACATTCTTGTTAGAATTGCAATCACATTGTTGTCATTCTGTTGTTGGGCTTTTCCCATGAGCTTGTTATAGTTGTCCATAGAGTTAATTCGTTACTCAATAAATTGTGAATTTCAACAGCTCAAGGCTATTGTAATTCCTAGGAGGTTAACAAAATGAAAAAACTATTTCTATCCCTAGCTGCTGTAGCAACGATTTCTACAACAACAGCGATCACAGCAAGCGCAGAAGAAGTAGACGTCAAGAGCGGCGACACATTATGGGGTATCTCTCAGGATTACGATGTGTCCGTTGAACAAATAAAACAACAAAATAATCTAACATCTAACTTAATCTTCCCGAACCAAAAACTAACAGTAAACCGCAGCGGAGACAGTAAAACAACTGCTGATAGTAATGTGTATACTATTAAACCTGGTGATACACTATTCGCCATTGGTCAACAATATAACGTAAGTGTGAATGAGCTAAAACAATGGAATAGCTTAAGCTCAAATACGATTTATTCAGGAGATACCCTGAACGTAAACGGATCAAACGTAGCAACTAAAGAAAAAGCAACTGTAGCAAGCACACAACCTGCTCAACCTAAAACACAAGAAAAACAAGTCCAAACTGAGCAACAAGAGCAAAAGACCATTACTATGGAGTCTACAGCTTATACAGCACACTGCGACGGCTGCTCTGGTATCACAAGAACAGGGATCAACCTTCTTGAAAACCCAGATCGTAAAGTCATTGCAGTAGACCCTAACGTAATCCCACTAGGCACTGAAGTATATGTTGAAGGGTACGGAAAAGCAGTAGCTGGTGACATCGGTGGCGACATCCAAGGAAACAGAATTGACGTCTTCATCCCATCCCAATCAGAAGCACTAAACTGGGGACGCAAATCAGTAGACGTAACAATCTTAGACTAATTCCTTCCCTTAAAAAATGATACAAGCCCAAAGCTGAATGCAGCTTTGGGCTTTTTTATGCTCTACTCATCCCAATCCGGAAAGCGCTTAGCGATTGAGGAGGCTTCCAAGCTCACCGCAGGAAAGCGAGTAGTCACCAAGACTGCCCCTTGCTCTCATTAAACGTAACGGCCCCAATCACAATAAAGTGTCTCAGCTTCGACTCTTAAGGTTACTGAATCTCTCTGACTACAACAAAAACACCACTGCGTACTCTTCAAAAGAGAACACAGTGGTGTTGTTAATCTTGCGCAGTCTGAAGACCATTCAAGAGATAATCAATCGTACGATTAATTTCAGCCTCGTCGTACCATTTATATTCTTTAATAAATGTAGCATTTATATGCCCACATCCCCCCTACTCTCTAAAGAGAAGGTCAGCGCATAAAAAAGAACACTTATCCTTAAGGGTTCTTAGATAGTAAAAGCTGAAAACTTATGAGATTATAAACCAAACCTTCTCCGAATCTTACCGCTATATCTCTTATAAGCACCAGATTCCTTCATCTTCCGTTTTTCCATAAGCGTTTGGAAGTGAATCTGCTTTTCGTTTAACTCTTTTTGATAGGCTAGTCGTTCTTCTTCATCATTACAAAGTTCTACTAGTTCTTCGATACGAATCATTTCCTTTTTCACTTCCATCTCTTCAGGGAGCATATTCGCATTCTTCAAAATCGTATAACTCGCCCTCAGGTCCTCAGGAACAGCTTGAATCTCTGACAAGTCGAGCGGTTTCCCTTTACCAGGAAGGTCCTTGAACGCCCCTTCACGCTCGGCTTGTTTAATCTTTTCCTCAGCCATCATTGATACAAAATCCAATTAAATGAACCTCCCTTAAAAAGGTTTTCGTTATATTACATAAATTGTAACACATGTTTTGTAGGTTTCGACCTTGTAAAGTTAGGCTACATAATTAGGACGAAGACGATTGGGGGCAGCATTATGGTTACATTAAGTAATGAATATTTAAAAGAAATTATCACCGAATATACACCATATACCACTCAGGGCGAAGTCGTTCAAAGTCTCCCTTGTGTGAGTGAACTCAACCAAAATGATATCGGAATTGCTGTAATTGATTTAGATCAAAACGTATACACAGCAGGCACTAAAGATCTTTCCTTCTCATTACAAAGTGCTTCTAAGGTTGTCAGTCTTATGATTGCCCTCGAGGACCTCGGAGAAGAAAAAGTGTTTCAAACCGTCGGGATGGAGCCAATGGGCGATTTCTTCAATACTATTAGTCATCTAGAAGCTGATGATGTACATAGACCATTTAATCCAATGGTAAACGCAGGAGCTATTGCCATCTGTTCTTTAATTAAAGGATCATCAGTGGAAGAGCGATTTGAGCGAATCTTGACAATGTTAAAGAAGGTCCTTGGTCATGATGACATACACATGAATGAAGATGTGTATCAAGCCGAGAGACGAAAAGGAGACCGCAATCGCGCACTTGCTTACTATATGAGCAGTACAGGTTCTGTAGCCCTTGACCCTGAGGAAGCGCTCGACTTGTATTTCAGAATTAATTCCATAGAGTTTCAGGTTCGGGACTTAGCCTTACTCGGATTGTTTTTTGCAAACGGGGGCAAAACGATTGAAGGTGGAGAGCAACTTCTACATCCCGATCATTTAACAACAATTGAAGCCATTATGATGACATCCGGCATGTATAATGAATCAGGTCGCTTTGCTGTAAATGTTGGATTTCCATGTAAAAGTGGAATTAGCGGCGGGATCTTCGGAGCTGTTCCAGGCCGATATGGAATAGGCGTCATCGGACCTGCCATCAACCCTAAAGGTAACAGTGTAGCCGGCAGTAAAATCCTTGAACGTCTCTCAAAGGACCTAGGTTTAAACATCTTTCACCCTGAAGCAAAAGAGTAAAAGGTTATAGACGAAAGACGCCTTTGGGGCATAACCCAAAGGCGTCTTTTTTATATGATTCTATTTTTTTATAACTTCCAATGAGAAACATTTAACGTCAGTTCGCCTGAAGCAGCAAAATAAACGGAACGATTCTCTTGCTCAGGATAGTAACGAGCTGTGAAGACTTCTTCCCCGCCATTGACAAACATCTCTACAGAAGATGTATCTACGAACAAACGAAGATCTTCTAACTCACCAATCTTGCACGTTCTTGATTCCATTCTACGATCTTCAAATCGTTTACGCTCAAGAGTTAATTCACCACTTGGCTTGTGGTACACAACGCGCGCATTGTTTCGTAGCGTTAGTTCGAACACATCCGAATTGCTGTGTTCAACCCCGATCTGAAGTTCAAAGGCATCCCCTTCAATTCCTTCAATGGTCGTTTCTACCCCATTTAATTCCACCCGTTCGTAAGAGGTTTCTTCTTTTCGAAGCTTCTCTAACTCCGCTACAGGCTTTTGAATCAGCTTGTCTCCATCAAACGTTAACTCTCTCGGAAGAGTCAACGTATGGATCCATCTATGTTTAATCGTTGGATGATGTTCTTCGTCCTGATCAGGTACACCCATCCAGCCAACTAAAATGCGACGCCCTTGATCATCTTCAGTAGTTTGAGGAGCGTAGAATTCAAATCCTTGATCCAGTTCTTTAAACGACCCATGATCAAGCTTCCCTGTTTCGTAATTCATATCGCCCACAAAGTAACCAGATTGATAGACATTTTGATAATGGTTGCCTTCTACTTCTAACCCTTGAGGAGATACAACTAAGATGTGCTTATCCTGAAGTTCGAACAAATCTGGACATTCCCACATAAAACCGAAATCATCTAATTGATCCGTATGTGCACCAGTTACAACGCCCATGTGCTCCCAATCACTAAGGTCAGATGAACGGAACAGCGCTACACGTCCCTCTAGATCGTGATTCTGTGTGCCAACAACCATATACCAGTACTCTTCATGCTTCCACACTTTTGGATCGCGGAAGTGGGCTGTATAGTCTTCAGGTAATTCTAATACGACACCTTGCTTCTCAAAATGAATTCCGTCTTCTGATGTTGCTAACACTTGATAGCTTTCACGGTTGCCTTCTTCATCTTTCACATTACCCGTATAGAACAAATTCATCAATCCATTCGCTTCAACAGCACTTCCGGAATAACAACCATTCTTCTCAAACCACTCAGAAGGTGTTAGAGCGATTGGTTCTGCCTGCCAGTTCACTAGATCCTCAGATGTGTAATGGCCCCAGAATTTTGCCCCATGTCCTGTTTTAAATGGCATCCATTGATAAAACATGTGATACGTGCCATTATATTGAATAAAACCATTTGGATCGTTTAACAACCCAACAGGGGGCTGAATATGAAAGCGAAGGCGATGAGGATCGGCTTCTACTTGATCACGAAATTTCTCGATTTCTGCATAAGCTTCTTGACGAAGCTGATTATCTCTATGAGACACAAAAGTCCCTCCTTAGGAAGATAAGTGTTGTTTAACTTGTTCGATGGTTGGTAAAGCTGTCATAGCACCTTTAGTCGAGGCTGCAAGTGCACCAGATACACTCGCCATCTTCGCCATCTCTACAGCTTGTTCAATTGATAACTCTTCCATAGAAACATCCGCTTCATTGATTGCATAAAGAATTCCCGAAACGAATGCATCTCCTGCACCAGTTGTATCGACTGCATTCACTTTCATAGCGTCCACTTTAGCCATTTCACCATTCGTAACCACGTAACTACCTTCTCCACCAAGTGTTACAAGCATAAATGGAATATCGTACTTCTCGTTCAATTGCTTAATTCCAGCTTCAATGTCTTTCTCACCTGTAACAAACTCAAGTTCTTCCTCTGAAACTTTCAATACATCTACCTGGTCAAGCATAGAAACAATCGCTTCTTTCGCCTGATCTTCAGACGACCACAAGCTCATACGTAGGTTTGGATCAAAGGATACAATCATGCCTTTTTCACGAGCTATCTGCACAGCATGCTTCGTTGCTTGCTTAGCAGGTTCATTAATCATCGAAATTGTTCCGAAGTGAAGAACGCGATGTTCATCAAATAAAGATTCTTCTACATCATTTACATGAAGCATCTGATCGGCACTTGGATTAATGAAGAATTCAAAGCTACGCTCCCCATTTGCTGCAAGAGATACAAACACGACACCTGTTCGTACGTCTTGAGTAAAGGTCATGCCATCTGTTCTCACACCATAAGAAGTAAGAGTATCTTTCAGGAAGTGACCTAATGAGTCATCTCCTACTTTACCTAGAAATGTTGATTTTGCTCCTAAACGCGCCAAGCCTACTGCAACGTTAGCCGGAGCGCCACCTGGGCTTTTCTGATATTCAGTGTTCTCACTTGTTAATGGGATAAAGTCGATTAGTGCTTCACCCAAACTAATAATACCTTTTGTCATGGTTCTATCTCCCTTCACGAGTTCCATACTTACAGATTACCAAAAACGAACTCTTATGTCCTACATGAATAAAAGAAGTCAGGCAACCTGGCCTGACTTCTTGTTCATTTGTTCTATTTTTTCTCTTCTTTCCAACCTAGCAGCAATGTTGCTAAGAAGGCACCACCGATAGCAATCACAAGTCCGATGATATAATTTAGCGTGTCAGAACCTGTTGTTAGAGCAATCATTGGTAGTCCAGTTAAACCAATACCATTCGCTATTACGCCTGTAAAGGTAACGTAGAAGCCACCTAGAGCGCCACCAATCATCGCACCGATGAATGGACGACGGTGCTTCAAGTTAACACCGAAGATGACTGGCTCTGTTACACCAAGGAAGGCGGATACAGCACCTGGAAGTGCAATTTCTTTTGTTTTCTTGTTCTTTGTTCTGAAGAATACAGCTAGACCAGCACCACCTTGAGCTACGTTTGCCATCGCCCAGATTGGTAGAAGGTAGTTACCTGCTTTGGTTAAAAGCTCAGCTTCTATCGCGTGGAAGCTGTGGTGTACGCCCGTCAATACGATAAGGGAGTACGTACCACCAAACACTAGACCAGCTAGTCCTTGAGCTGTTCCATAAACCATATCTAAAACCGTTGTAATACCAGAACCAAGTAGACGGCCTGCTGGTCCAACGACAAGCAGTGCTGCGAAACCAGTTAAGATAACCGTTAAGAATGGTGTAACAAGTAAATCAATAACTCCTGGAACCACTTTGCGGATATTCTTCTCAAGAACACTCATGATATATACCGTTAACAATACCGGGATAACTGTTCCTTGATACCCTAACATTTCAATGGAAAAGCCAAAGAAATCCATTGTAGGAATTTCAGCTGAACCTGCATTCCAAGCGTTTAATAACGCCGGGTGGGTCATAATACCACCAATAACAGCACCTAGATAAGGGGTCGCCCCAAACTCTCTCGCTGCACTAAAACCAATCAGAATTGGTAAGATAATAAAGGCTGCAGAAGAGAACATATCTAACATGGTGAAGATCGCGCCATCTGGATCTCCCCATTCATAAGCCTTCATCAAACCAAGAAGCCCCATTAACATACCGCTGGCTACGATTGCCGGGATGATTGGTACGAAAATATTCGAAAGCATACGAGCGAAACGAGCAAATGGATTCATGTTTTGCTTAGCTGCCTCTTTATGATCGACACCTTCTTTTTGCTCACCTTGCTCAATGCCTAATTCTTTTGCAAATGGTTGAAACACTTTGTTGACAATTCCTGTACCGAAAATAATTTGATATTGACCTGAACTTGAGAAGGCCCCTTTAACCCCATCAAGTTCTTCAATGGCAGATTGGTCAACCTGGCTTTCGTCACTAATCACCAAGCGAAGACGTGTTGCACAGTGAGTCGCACTGACAACGTTATCCTTTCCACCTAACAACGGAACTAACTTCTGTGCTATATCTTTGTAGTCCATGTTGTTTTCCTCCCTTTTCAATATAAGTTAACCAGAACGTTTCTAAAATATAAAAAAAGGCAAGACCTAAACCATCTACAAAGGGTACACCTATCCCTTGTAAACACTTTAGGTCTTGCCTGCCAAAACAGTAACAATCCTGCTTTATTAGTTTGTATCTCCATTGTAGTGTAAGCGTTGCCGAGATGCAATACTTTTATCCTAAAAATCCTTTCCAGTCTAGGTACGTTCTAGTACTCGCTGGATGTGAAGAGCAATGTAACCAATCTCGGAATCAGGGAATGTAATTTCATACTCTTCTTTAATATACTGGGCCATCTTCTGAGACAACACAAAAGCCCCTTCATACTTTGTTCGAATTAGATCAAGCATATCCGGGTCCATATCATGAAATGGTTCTCCTGTTTCAATACGATTTAAAGCAAAGTGAAGATGCGTTACCATACGCTGGTGAGAAATCCCTTCAGGATCTACCCTTGAGCCTGACTCTTCTTCTAATACACCGATCATTTCATTAATCATCGTTGTATGCTTCATCGTATTCTCCATCGTACTTGCTCCAAGCTTTGCCGTATGAATGTGCAAGGCAATATGTGCGGCTTCATCCTCAGGAATCGGAACCCCAGTTCTCTTCTCAATCAAGTCAATTGCCCACAAGCCTATTGAGAACTCTTGAGCATAAAGGGTCTTTATTTCTGTAATAAGCTTGTTCTGAATTCGGAATCCTTGTCTTAAACGCTCTACTGCGAAGGATATATGATCAGTTAAAGAGATGTGAATATGATCACTAAGGGGGACTTTCAAAAAGCCCTCCGCATAACTGATAATTTCTTCTGCTAGTTCAACAACGTCTTCAGGCAGCGTTTTCAACAGTTCCTGGAATTTCTTATTCCCTTCAGACATAACGAAGATCTTCTCAATCTTTGATTGACTGATCACATCATTCTTGGATTTTTGGAAGGCAATTCCCGCTCCCATTACAATCTTTTCCTGATCGTCTTCTTTAACGACTACCGCATTATTATTTAGGATTTTGTTAATTTTCATATCGCCGCCACCTCCTATACGTTTCTAAAAAAATAAAAGGTTGTGTTTATCATGGCAGTTTTCCATGATAAACACAACTTTTGATGAAGCAAATGGCGGCTAGTGTATTATTTTACGGTTACTTTTAGAAGTTCAGTTTCACCTTTAGTCGCATCACCGCTGTTTAGACGCTCCATATTCTCAAGTTCATCACTGTTTGTGATGATGACTGGTGTAATAGTGCTCTTAGCTTTTTCTTTTACTTTATCCATATCAAACGTAATTAGAGAGTCACCCGGTTTCACTTTATCTCCAACTTCTACGTGACCTTCGAAACCGTCACCTTCCATGCTAACAGTCTCAAGACCAATGTGAATAAGTACTTCTAGTCCACCTTCTGTCTTGATCCCAATTGCGTGCTTGGTTGGGAATAATTGAACAATTTCACCAGCAATTGGTGCTACAACATTACCATCTGCAGGTTCAATCGCCAGTCCTTCACCCATCATCTTTTGAGAGAAAACAGGGTCAGGTACTTCTTCAAGGTCTAGCACCTTACCGTTTAGTGGAGCTACTAGTACTTCTTCTGATACTTTGTCTTTTTTACCAAATAATTTCTTTAACATATTAGGTCACCCTTTTTCAGAATATTTTATGAAATTAAAAAGACCTAAAACGGGTAGAGGTAATCTACGTTTTAGGTCTTGCCTGATCGAGTCAGTTACAATCCAAGTCATATGTTTACTTTTAAGAGTAAACGGATCCATATGGATTGTCAAGAAGTTGTAACGTAGTTTACCTTATACAATGAATATACCCGATCTACATGTGGTTAACCATTTTCTTTTTTATAGTAACCCATTGCATCAAAGTCTGAATTGCTAATCGGGACGTGCACCATATCGATCGAGCGTTGTTCTTTAGGTTTTGATAACTCCATATAAACGTGTTTAGATAAACCAAGCCCTGTTTCTTCAGCTTCAAGAATCGTTTGAGCGTAGAACACTTTCTTGATGCCGGCGAAATACATAGCTGTTAAACACATTGGGCAAGGCTCGCCACTTGCGTACATCACACAACCTTTAAGATCTGTTTGCCCTAACTTCTCTTGCGCCCTACGTATAGCTTCCATTTCCGCATGTGCACTAACATCGTACCTTTGGTGTGTACGATTCACATCTTCCGCTACAATTTCATCCCCTTTTACAAGAACTGCCCCAAATGGCGTTCCACCTTCGCCCACGTTCTGAACAGCTAACTCTAAAGCTCTTTTTATAGGATCCATATCTACGCCTCCTTTTCCCTTTTCATATTATGTACCCGTTCTTCCTCTATTAAAGTATCCTGATTGGCACAAAAAATGCCCCGGGTATAATAACCCGGAGCACAATGAGATCTTACTTTCCAATAAATTGTTGTGTCCATACATTTCCATTCTCAACGAAACCTACACCAATATGGGTAAAGTTCTCATTTAAGATGTTTGCACGGTGACCTTCACTATTCATCCATGCATCTACGACTTCTTGAGGGGTTTGCTGTCCTTTAGCAATGTTTTCACCTGCTGTACGGTATTCAATACCAAATTGTTTCATCATATCAAATGGAGACCCGTATGTTGGGCTATCATGAGAGAAGTAACCGTTTTGAGCCATATCTTGAGACTTCTTCTCGGCTACATTGCTTAACTCTTTATCAATCTTAAGTGGTTCTAAGCCCTGCGCTGCACGCTCTTCGTTTGTAAGTTCAACCACTTTTTGCTCAAACTGACTCAGCGCATTTGTTTGTTGTTGTTCCGGTTGCTTTTGAGTTTGGGCAGGCTCTTGTTGTTGTTGTGGAGCAGGTGCTTGCTGTTTATCAGGAGCTGGCGTTGCTTCCTCTTGTTTAGGCTTCTCTTGTTGAGGTTTTTCTAGTTGTTGTTTGTTTGGTTGATTCCATTTAATTTCATAGTTTGATAGAAAATCGTTCATCCATTGATCTAGTTGTTCTTGACTGACTTGTTGTCCACCTTCAAATTGGAACGTTTTCGTCTTAATTGAATCTTGAGACTGTGCATGTGCGTCAGATTGCATCACGCCTCCCGCCATAAGAGATGCTGCAAGAGCAGTTGTTATTGTGACTTTTTTAAACATGTAATCTCCTCCTGTAGAGTTCTTTGTTTGGAACATCTACATCATACCATCGGATTTTATGTAATATTTTTGGGAGGAATTTACTCGTGAGGCTTTTTGAAATGAAACCTATTATCGAAAAAGTGGCTCAATTATTGATACACCAAACTAGAACTAAGATTTAATCAGAATCAAGAATCTTCCCATATATATCCTTTGATAGTATAATTTTTAAGAGAATTGCTATTGACGTCTACAAAAGAAAGCCTCCCTTGTAACATTAAGGGAGGCTTTGTAAACTTGTTGTTACATTATTTCTGTTGTTCTTCCGCAATCCACTGCTTGGCCCAGTTCGCCAGATAATCATAATTCCAAACGTCTGACGGATAGTCTATAAACATCTCTTCTCCGTCTTCATACATTTCTTGAAGAACTTCATTTAATGAACCCATATAAAAGTCATAAAGGAATTCATAACTAATCGTTTCCTTTGGCATGTAGTTATCCGCACAAACTTGAGGGTCTGCATAGTTCACATACGTCCGGCACGGAATCGGTCTGATTTCATAAGCCATACACATGTTACTTTCTGTATCTAACATTGGGCAAGGAACCTGTGAAGCAATATATTTCTTCTTAAACTCAGGGTCATTCTCATGATCAATGGACGTAACATGTTCAATTTCTTCCTTATAATTAACCTGCCACTTTTTTAAATGATCCATAATACGCTGCTTACGTTCTGCCGGCCAATGATCAATGATCCGCTTCATTGTTTTTGCTTCAAGTTCGGTAATAATAATTGGGAAGTAACAACAAAACGCACATCCCATAAAACAAGAAGCTTTAACATCCATGAACTGCTCCATGTTACTCATTTCTTCATTAACTTGTTGAAGAAACTGCTGAAACCCATCCATTATAATCTCATCAGCCGAACGCTCACTCGCCAATAGCTGATCTGTAATGGAAGCAAAATATCTATCATTTAACTCGTATTGCTCATTTAATAATTCAATACGTTTTAAAATGTCCTCATATGTCAAATAGTGCTGTGATGTCACACCTTACACCCTTTCCTAAACCTTACCTACTCCCAATAGTTTAACATCAGCACTCACTTTTGTACTAGTTTAAAAGGAAATTCGAGCACCCTCGAACAGGATCCATATATTGTAACCCAAAAAAGAGGGGACGTTTCCAAGCCCCCATTCCCTCAATAAACGTAACGTCCTCAACCAAAACCCAACTTCAAGCCTCTCACATATATGGTGGATATATGAAACGAATGAAAAACAAGAGTAAACATATACAGGACCAAAAAAATAAAGGGATACCCTTTCACTAGCTTGGGAAAGATGGTACAATGACAACGATGATTATTGCTCTTTATTAAATGCTATAGAAGAAAGGATGTTAGCCATGCATATCGGAAGCAAAGGTTGGTATGTTAACGAACTTAAAAAAGCTGGCATGAGCCGTTACGAAGGCCGCAAGCTTGAAAGCTATAAAAAGCACATTCTTGCAAACCTATACTTCGGCAAAGCTGCTAAGTAAGGTTGCTTGAAAAACAGAGAGCCCTCGCGCTCTCTGTTTTTTTATGCTTAAATACATCATCCCTCATTAGCAATACTGGAATATATTGCGCACAAATCGCGACGTCTGACACCCCCATAAAACTTGGCTTATAGGAGAAAACTATAGGAAGAAATACATCATTGGAGGAACGCTACACATGTTTTCTAATGCAGAAATTGGTATTGATTTAGGTACTGCGAACGTTTTAATTTATTCTAAAAATAAAGGGATTGTTTTAAACGAACCCTCTGTTGTAGCTATTGATACAGAAACTAAAAATGTTTTAGCTGTCGGGAAAGAAGCTAAACAAATGGTCGGAAAAACACCTAAGAACGTCATCCCGATCCGCCCTCTTCGAGAAGGAGTTATTGCGGACTATGACATAACCGCACAAATGTTAAAAGAAATGCTTAAAAAGGTCAGTAAGAAAATGGGTCTTTCTATGCGTAAACCGAACGTAGTTATTTGCACACCATCTGGTTCCACTTCTGTTGAGCGTCGTGCGATCCATAACGCTGTAAAAAGTTATGGCGCAAAGCATGTTCACTTAATTGAAGAGCCAGTAGCAGCAGCAATTGGTGCTGATCTTCCTGTAAGTGATCCCGTTGCAAACGTTGTTCTCGATATTGGCGGTGGTACAAGTGAAGTAGCGATTATCTCCTTTGGTGGTGTCGTTTCCTGCCGTTCGGTTCGCTATGGCGGAGACACTATGGATGAAGAAATCGTTCAACACGTACGCCGAAACTACAATGTGCTTATCGGTGAACGCACAGCTGAAGAAATTAAAATCAACATCGGCTATGCACTAGTCGATCACGAAGAACTAACGATGGAAGTCCGCGGCCGCGACATGGTAACTGGCTTACCTAAGACGATTACACTTGGCTCTGGAGAAGTTCAATCTGCCTTACGCGAAAATCTTGAAAACATTCTCGAAACCGTCCGTGCTACACTAGAAGATTGCCCACCTGAACTAAGCGGCGATATTGTAGACCACGGCGTTGTCATCACAGGCGGAGGAGCTTTATTAAATGGTATGGAAGAATGGTTAAGCAGCGAGATCTCTGTTCCTGTTCACCTTGCTCCAAACCCATTGGAATCTGTCGCAATCGGCACAGGCCGTTCCCTACAAATGATTCAAAAACTTCAAAAAGCTGCAAAATAAAAAAAGGCTGTCCTAACAATATTAGGACAGCCTTTTTGTTTTGGTTTTGAGGTCGTGCTCGTCCTTCTTGGGCCGTGCTCTTCACTTTTCGAGCCGTCGCTCGCGGCTTGTACGCGTTCACTTTTCGGGCCGTTGCTCGCCGCTTTCGGACCGCGCTCTTCCCCTTTCCACCCATCCGGACTCTTTTCTAATCTCGTTCCATGCTTATGTTGACATTCCAGGCAGATGCAAGTAAAATATTTTAGTAAGTAAAAGCATAAAAGCATAAAAGCGTTAAAGCAATTTGTATACATCTTAGATTTTTTTCACTATGAAAGGAATGCACTCTATGAATAAAAAACCTAGCTTTCTACTAGCTCTGTTCCCGCCAGCGGCACTTATTGCAGCGGCAGCGTACTCCATTCCGAATGAGTTAGGAATGTTCCTTCCCTTAATTATCGGAATTGTTGCTACTAGTATCGTTGGAATGATTACAGGAAACTCCTGGGACGAGCTACAAGAATATATGAAAAACGGTGTTTCAAGAGCCCTACCTGCTATCTTCATCCTATTTATTATTGGTACCATCGTTGGATCGTGGATGTTAAGTGGTACGATCCCTTCTATTATCTATTATGGATTAGAATTTATTAAACCGAGTCTATTTCTTCCTACCATTGCCTTAACAACAGGTGTAGTGGCCATTACACTCGGAAGTTCATTCACAGCCATTGCTACTGTTGGTGTGGCATTCATGGCAATTGGAGCCGGCATGGGAATACCAGACCCATACATTGTCGGAGCATTAGTATCTGGCGCATTCTTTGGTGACAAGATTTCACCACTATCTGATACGACCAACATCGCCCCTGCTATGGTTGGGGTAAACCTCTTTGATCACGTAAGACACATGCTTTGGGATACGATCCCAGCATTCGCCATTAGTTTAATTTTATTCTGGTTCCTTGGCTTAAACGCAGGAGGAGGAGCTGCTCAATCAGAGAAGATCTCCTCTATTATGTCTGGCCTAACTGACACGTTCACCATTCATCCATTACTTCTGACTCTACCGGTCATTACGATTGTCTTAATCGTGAAGCGATTGCCAGCAGTGCCTTCCCTTGTGATCGTGAGCGTGATTGGAGGAATCGTTGCCTTCTTCGTTCAAGGCAGTTCACTTGCTCAAATTATGGGCGCCATGACAGATGGCTTCGCTCCAAGCACAAGTTCAGAGACATTAAATGCTTTATTCGATCAAGGCGGAGGCGTGACATCCATGCTTCCAACAATCGGTTTAATTATTGCTGCAACAGCACTAGGCGGTGTTCTTGAAGGAACAGGGATCTTCACAGTTCTATTAAATCGCATCGTCAATACGATTCAATCCACAGGATCACTCGTGTTACGCACAGTTCTCTCAACGCTCGTTGTTGCATTCACAAGTGGTGAGCAGTACTTGTCGGTCATTCTTCCATCCCGCGCTATGGCTGAAGCATACGAGAAACAAGGGGTTCATCCAAAGAACTTATCTCGCACAGTGGAAGCAGCTGGTACCGTGGGAATCAACTTAGTCCCATGGGGAGTTACGGCACTATTCGTTAGCAATATTACAAACGTTAGCCCTTATAGCTTCATACCATTTATTTTCTTTGCTTATCTCGTAATTGGGATTAACCTATTCTACGGGTACACCGGGATCTCTATTACAAAGGCAGATGCTAAAGCAGAACAAGATGAACAACAAGAAAGGGACAGGTTCCCTGTAGCTCGTTAAGACGCTACAGGGGCCTGTCCCCCTTTTATCATCTAGCGGAAGTCATGTAAGTAAGTCTTCCATGTTTTTTTAATTATTTTCGTTAAGCCAATAAGAGCAAGAATGTTTGGAATGACCATTAATGCGTTAAACGTGTCAGCCATTTCCCAAACAAAATCCACTTGAACGAGAGCTCCCAATACAATGCAAATTAAAACAATACTTCTGTAAAACGGAACACCTTTTTCTCCAAACAGAAACTTCACATTCACTTCGCCGAAATAAGCCCATCCGAGGATGGTCGTGAACGCAAAGAAAAGTAAACATATCGCGATAAACGGAGTTCCGAATGAACCCAAGCCTCGCGCAAACCCCTCTTGAGTAATCGCACTCGCTTCTAATCCTGATTTATGAGCATTTGTTAACAACACGACCATAGCTGTTAGCGTACAAATAACAACCGTATCAATAAATACACCAACCATCGCAACTAAACCTTGTTGGGCTGGATGCTTCACGTTTGCAACAGCATGAGCATGTGGTGTTGAACCCATACCTGCTTCGTTTGAAAAAAGTCCACGCGCAATTCCATAACGTACTGCTTCTTTAATCGTCGCTCCAAGTACACCACCACCTGCAGCTTCAGGGCTAATAGCTGATTGTACAATCAACTTTAAAGTTGGAATGACCTGATCAGCATGCAAGAACAGGATAACGAGACTTCCTATAATATAAAGGAGCGCCATTACGGGAACAACATTCCCAGCGAATGTTGAAATACGGCTAATTCCTCCAAAAAGAATGAGCCCAACAAAGAAGGCAATAAGGACACCCAAGATAATATTAAAGAATTGAGAATGATTTCCGATTGTTTCGTTCATTGCTACAGTAATCGCATTAGATTGCACCATGTTCCCTACAAACCCTAACGCAAATATAATCGCAATCGCGAAAAAGCCTGCAAGCCAGCGACTGCCGAGACCATCTCTTATATAATAAGCCGGACCACCATAGACCTGATCTCCTTTTTTCACTTTATACACTTGCGAAAGCACCGCTTCAGCGAAGATTGTCGCCATGCCAAAGAAAGAACTAATCCACATCCAGAATATTGCGCCGGGACCACCAGCAGCAATCGCCGTTGCTACACCAGCAAGGTTACCCGTACCAACTTGTGCTGAAATGGATGTAGCAAGTGCTTTAAACGAATTAATACCGTCTTCTTCCTCCTGCTTTTTAAACAAAGGGGCAAACGTTCGTTTAAACCCTTCTCCTAAAAAACGAACTTGAATGAAACCAAGCTGTATTGTTAACCAAAGACCTGTCCCAAGTAAAAATAGGAGCATAACCGGCCCCCATAAGAAACTGTTAATTTGTTCAAATGTTGTTGTTAAAAAATCCACGATGTATTCCTCTCGATCTGTTTTCATTATTCACGCATAATACCATAGAAGAGTATAGTACGTGCAAGCGTTTTACAGCAAGACATTTTCCACCAGAGATAGACAGTAATTTATGGGAGGTGGAATCATACAAAAAGAGGCCCATTCTTTGGGCCTCTTCTATTATTGATCAAACGTTTGATTAAAAGAAGAACGGATAGAACAGACGGCCAATTCCGAAGAATGGGAAACGGTACCTTCTGAAGCGACGGAAGCGTCTTGGATAACCATATCCATAACCACCATACCCTCCGTAGCCGCCATATCCACCATACCCAAACTGGCGCTCATCTGGTGATTCACCATCTTCCTCATCACCCATTGGAACAAGCATGTAGACATTTTCTTTATCTACTTCATCAATAATCCCTTCATATTGAGCACCATCTTGCATTTCAATGATTACAAAGTAATGCATGTGACTATTCGCTTGGTTTTGCTTATCTTTCATACTCATATTTTGAGAAGGTCCTTCCCCTTGACCCATGCCCTGCTGTGGCATTTGCATCCCGTTACCTTGACCCATGCCTTGCTGTGGCATTTGCATTCCGTTACCCTGACCCATGCCTTGCTGTGGCATTTGCATTCCGTTACCCTGACCCATGCCTTGCTGTGGCATTTGCATTCCGTTCCCTTGACCCATGCCTTGCTGCGGCATTTGCATTCCGTTCCCTTGACCCATGCCTTGCTGCGGCATTTGCATTCCGTTCCCTTGACCCATCATGCCTTGTTGTCCAGGCATTTGCATATTAAATGGTTGCTGTTGATACACATTTATCTCCCCTTTTTGTTTCTTAAGTCGATGTTAGTGTATTCTTTTGACTGGGTGAATGTGACACTTTACTGTGACCGATCCATCATCTCAGTACGATAAAGTTTATCGTCATCAGGTTGCGGCGTGCCCCTTCCATCCGTATTATTCGTTACAAAGTACAAAACATTTTCTTCTATTATTAAGTCACGCACACGACCAACCCCATCTTTATATATACGAGATGTCCCTTTCTTTAAATCGAAGGCCCGTATCTGTTCTCCTCGCAATCCTGCCATATAGAGCTTTTCGTTATTGTATCTCAATCCTGAAGGAGCCCATGTGTCTTTCCCAGAGTGAAATAAGGGTTTCTCCATACCAGCTTTCTGTTCATCCCCGCGAATTACAGGCCAGCCGTAGTTTGAACCTGGTTTAATCAGATTAATTTCATCATAAGCTCTAGAGCCATGTTCAGCTGCATACATCGTTCCATCCTCTGCCCACGTCATTCCTTGTGGGTTACGATGGCCGTAACTATAAATGTACGAGTTAGCAAAAGGATTATCTGAAGGAATTGAACCATCAAGATTCATGCGCAAAATTTTACCCGCAAGGCTGTTCCGATCTTGCGCACTACTTTCATTCGCAGCGTCACCTGTAGAAATATAAAGAAGCTGATCGGGTCCAATCTCCAACCGCCCTCCATTATGAATATTACTACCTGGAATACGATCAATAAGAACATTCAGCTCCTTCCAAGTGTCATCCTCAAGCCTCACCGTAATCACTCGATTAAATCGCCCCTGAGCTTCATACGTATGGTACAGAAACGCTAAACGATTTTTATCAAAATCAGGATGAAGCACAAATCCGAGCAGACCCCCTTCCCCTTGTTGAACCACTTGCTTATCTAATTGAAGAGGCATCTCTTCTTTCACTCCATCTTCTTGGACTTTCACAATCGTTCCACTGCGCTCACTAATATAAAACGAATCCCCCACCTTATTGATATCCCAGGGTACATCAAGGTTCTTTGCAATGACCTCTCCTCTATCCGTTTGATCTTTCGTAACAGGTTCAGCTTCTTGTTTTTTTTCTTCCGCCTGACACGCGACTAATGTTAGGGCAGTCATCCCAATTAATATGTATTTCATCTGATCAATCCCTTCCGTTCTTGTACTTACACGTTTCCCCATAACTGAACAAATTAGACCCCGCATCTTACAGTCTTTCACAACCTATTAAAAAACGACCAGAGCACATTCTCTGGTCGTTTCGATCGAAATGCATTAAATTTTTTTAGTTTATTCAAACGTACCTTTAACAATGGCTTCTTTGCCCTCAACCATAAGCTTACCAAGGGCAAATACCGTATCCACTTGAAGATTCTCATCAAGCAAAACAAGATCCGCATCTTTCCCTTTTGAAAGCTCCCCTTTATGAGTAAGCTTCAGAATGCGAGCTGGGTTACTCGTAACGGTTCGGATAGCTGTTTCTAGCTCAATACCTTCTTCTATTACCGCTTCTCTTACTGCTTTATATAGCGTATCTACTTTCCCTAACTTCAGGCCAATAAATTCACCATTTGCGTCAAAGTCAGGTAAGCTTGCCTGACCGTCTGAAGTAAACGTGATTTGCTCTACGGGAACACCTGCTTCTAGCATCCTTTTTAATGCACGGCCACATTTTACTTCACCTTCTTCGAGGAACTTTGGGATGGTACTTGTTGTAAAATCAACATAGCCACCCTTTAGCGCGTATTGAATACCCGCTTCAAATAAATGCGGATTCCGGTTCATATGGGTGGGGTAAAATTGTTTTATCGGGATATCCGTTCCATCTGCAATCTCTTCTAGGATCGAGACCCCGTCTTTACTATCACCGACGTGTACATTTACAATACCGGACTTGCCCGAAAGAATACCGCCGATACGGGCCTGTGATGCAATCTTCGCCAATTCCTCAATAGTTGGTTGGGAAGAGCGATGGTCTGCTATCGCAATTTCACCTGCCCCAATAATTAAGTCAATTAAAATGAGGTCATCCTCGATCTTACCCGTCAGCGTCTTCACAGGTACTTGATAGGAACCAGTATGAGCAAAGCAACTGATCCCTTCCTCTCGTAATGCTCTGGCTTTTGCAACAAGGTTCGTCATTGTTCGGGTTGTTCCATCTGTCCCTAATACGCCTACTAGGGTCGTAATTCCACCAAGCGTAGCGTCTGTTAACTGAAGTTCTGGCGTCCGAGTCTTATAACTACCCTCGCCACCACCTCCTGTAATGTGTACATGGGAATCAATAAAGCCAGGAACGATTTTTTTCCCAGTTGCATCAATGACATTAACATCCACAAAGTTCTCCGGAACCGGGATCGAATCTGCAATCGCTCCAATTTTTTGATCTACGAGTAAAATGTCTTTTCTTCCTATATATTGCGGCGCATATACATCACCATTCTGAATAAGAGTTAGCATAGATTCTCACACCTTTCCTGCTGTCTACACAAAGTTAAGTAAAGAAGCTCCGATAACAAACAAGGATCCTCCGATAAATAACACGACGAAGAACTTAATAACAAACTTAAACCAAGTCCCCCACTCTAATCTCGCTGCTCCTAATGACCCCATAAGAGCTGCAGATGTTGGAACAATAATATTCGCAAAGCCATCTCCTAGTTGGAAAGCTAGTACAGCAACTTGCTTTGTCACACCTGCAAGTTCAGCAAGCGGAGCCATAAGCGGCATCGTTAAAGCAGCCTGCCCAGAACCAGATACAACAAAGAAATTAAATACCGTTTGGAACACATACATAAACCAGGCTGATATAGCCGGAGCTACACCATCAAAGAGCTGCCCCGCTCCATACAATACAGTATTTAAAATTGAAGGTTCAGCCGGGTTGTCTCCACCTAAGATAATTACAATCCCTTGCGCCATCCCTACAACTAATGCTGCTGGCAGTAAATCTTTCGCCCCACTAGCAAAAGCATCGGCAATATCGTTAACCCGCATGTTATTTAATTTAAAGATCACTCCAATAATACCTGCCACAAGTCCCATCGTGAAGAACTGACTTGCGATCTCAGGAATATAGTAAGCATGCTCAACAACGCCCCAAATAATCCATGCAATACCGGCTAACACGGTTAATAGGACGAGAATGTGACCTGTTTTAAAATGAACATCCAGATCCTTTGATTTGAAGTCTTCCCTAAAGTACTCGTCAGATTGATACGATAGCGAGCGAGTTGGCTGCTTTCGAATCTTATTTGCATACCACCATGTATAAGCAATTCCTAACAGCGTGAAGAATGCCCACATCGCAATTCGGAAAGGCGCACCAGAGAATACCGGAACTCCGGCGACCCCTTGAGCAATAGCTACTCCAAAAGGGTTCATCCAAGAAGTTGCAAATCCAATTTGAGTTGCTACATACGTAATCATGACTCCCGTGATTGCATCATAACCAAGTGCAACAACTAAAGGAACGAGGATCATAGCAAAAGCAATTGCTTCTTCCCCCATACCAAATACTGCTCCACCTAGAGAAAAGAGAAAGAATAAGATCGGAATAATAAGTCCCTCTTTCCCTTTCGTTTTATCAATAACTGAAAGAATCCCCTCTTCAATCGCACGGGTGCGAATGATAATTCCAAAAGCACCACCAACAATGATGATAAAGGCGATTACTCCAACAGCAGATCCCCATTTACTTCCTGAAACCAACCCTTCAAAAACGTAGTTTAAGAAACCAGCGCCTCCTCCAGGTTCAAATAAACTAGTTCCTTCCTGCTCTCCTTCAACATAACTGAAGCTATCCGGAACCAGGACCGTTTCGGTTTGCGTCTCTCCACCTTTCTCATACGTTACCTCTTTCGTCTCGAATACCCCAGCCGGAACCACATATGTCAGAACAGCTGCCAATACAACCACAAAAAAGATAATAACGTACGTATGAGGCACCGTTATCCCTTTCTTTGGTTCTCTTTGGTCTTTCTCCATTTTAATTCCTCCCTGTAATGGTCTTATGTACTTAGATGCAAAAATCATGCCAACTTAATAATCTGAATTTTCTGGTGTCAATTGGTTCGTAATCTCTCATATCGTTGTTTTAGGGTGTTATAATTAAACCATTAACAACCTAAAAGGAGAATTCAATGAGAACACAAGAGCTTGTCTTATTAGCTGGAACAACTGAAACGCAACATACACTTCAAGAACAGCTAAACGATATCCTCGGAGAATTTATCACCATTCATAGCTACGCCTCCGAAGATTGGCTACCAGATACTCTGACAGATCAACTCGTTATCTATTCATCCGCTATCATAGATAAAGAAGTTCAACACGTAGTAGGACAAGGGTGTAAAGTCATCGTAGCTCGACGTACCACAAACTATGAATATATCGACCAACTCTTTGAACTCCCACAAGGAGAGAGAGTATTATACGTTAATGACTTCCCCCAAACAGCAGAAGAATCGATCGAGACGCTTCAGAAAATCGGAATTCATCACATCCATTACGTCCCATATTACCCCGGCAAAACACTTACTCCCGATCAGCAAACCATCAAAACAGCCATTACACCAGGCGAAGTGCATTTAATTCCTGACTCCGTTACACAGAAGATTAACATCGGGGTTCGTCTAATTGACATTACGACTCTTATGGAGATTTTAGAGCACTTTAATCTTAAAGAAGCTTTAGGTGGAGAGATTTCCGATCGTTATACTAGAAAAATCATCGAACTAAGTCACCATCTATCTCTCGTAAACCAGCAGACTACTTTACTAAACCAGCATTTAAAACATGTGGTTGATGGAGTGAATGACGGGGTTGTTGCGTTTGATTCAAGAGGGAAGATTACCGTTTTTAATCAAGTGGCTGAACAGTATATCCGCGTTTCTTCCGTTCATGCAATCGGGAAACACATTCAACATATTTTTAAGCAAGACTCCCTTCTCTCGTTTATTTTTCAAAACGATGAAACAAGTCGTTACTTTACAATTAACGGATTGAACTTGATGGTTTATCGCTTCCATTTAAATGAAGAAGATACGACTGTGATTATTTTCAAGAATACAGACGAAACCATTTCTATGCAAAAAGCAGCCCGTCATGACCTTCTCCAAAAAGGTTATATCGCTAAACATACGTTTGACGATATCATCGGTAACAGTCCGGCCGTTCTAAAAACAAAGCAAATCGCCAACCGCCTCGCCCAAACTGAACTCCCTGTTCTAATCCAAGGAGAAAGCGGAACAGGAAAGGAACTTTATGCAAATGCGATCCACAACGTTTCATCGAGAAAATATCAACCATTTCTAGCTGTTAACTTTAGCGCTTTACCTGAAGACTTACTAGAGAGTGAATTATTTGGATACGAAGAAGGAGCTTTCACAGGGGCTAAAAAAGGGGGAAAGAGGGGATTATTCGAACAAGCCGATGGAGGGACAATTTTCCTCGATGAGATAGGCGATGTAAGCGTGAAGATGCAAGCAAGACTTTTGCGTGTCATTCAAGAGATGGAAATCCGCCGTATAGGAGGAAATAAAAATATCCCGATCGATGTCCGCATCGTTGCTGCAACAAACAAAGACCTACTCAAACTCATTGAACAAGGGGCTTTTAGAGAAGACCTCTATCATCGCCTAAAAGTGTTAACTTTATCGTTGCCAGCTTTACGAGAACGAGCTGGAGATATCCCTGGACTCGCAGCCATGTTCATAAGGGAGCAAACTCATGAAGAAATTCACGTCTCCACTCCAGTTATGAATCAATTAAAGATGAATCCATGGAACGGAAATATTCGAGAACTAAAAAATACGATATCCTATATGCTTGCTGTCCGTGAATCCAACGAATTAAAGCGTGAGGATCTACCAAATCCCGTTTCTTATCAACCCGGAACTACACAATCCACCAATGCTGTAGATATTGTAGAGAAACAAGACCAAGTAGAGCTCCTTCAAGTCATCTATGATCTCAACCAACATCAAGGCAGAGCAAGTCGAAGCAAAATCACCCAAAGGACCCCCCTATCCGAGCAACAAGTTCGATTGAGACTTCAGAAGCTACAAGAAAAAGGTTACATTCAAGTTGGAAAAGGACGATCAGGAACAGCGATCACCGATGCAGGCGTTACTTTTTTAAAAAGTCAATCCTTGTAATAAAGAGGTATAATTCCCCCAAGCATTTATGAATCTAATGCTTGGGGGATCTTTGCCTACGGCAAAAAAATCGGAACCCCTTAAAGGTGCTCCGATCTTTAATCTGAATGTATAACAGGTAATGTAATCGTAACTGTTGTACCATCACCAATTTCACTTTTATATTTGACAGTTCCCCCTAAGCTCTCAACGAATTTAGTTGTGACCATCATGCCAAGACCTGTTCCCTTTTCTTTTGTCGTGAAGAAGGGTTCACCGATCCTTTTGATTTTTTCTGGCTCAATCCCTTTTCCGCTATCCGATATGTTAATAACAACAACATCCATATCAACTTTATACATCCCAACTACTGTAAGATCACCAGGGCCATCTATAGCCTCAATGGCATTTTTTATAACGTTAATAAAGATTTGTTTTAACCGCTTCGGATCTGATGGGAGGTCTGGTATAGTTGCATCAAAGTCTGTGGTCACTTTAATGCCACCTTGACGACATTGGGCCCGAAACAGAGCAAGAACATAATGAATAATATCAATAAGATTTGTATCTTCAAGCTCAACTTCTTGTTCCGGTTTAGCTAACAACATAAATTCATTTACAATCGACTCAATACGAGATAGTTCTGAGAAGACGATATCCCCATATTGGCCGTTACTCGATTCGCCAGACATCATCAGTTGTAAGAAACCTTTAATAGACGTGAGCGGATTCTTAATTTCGTGAGCAATTCCGGCAGCAACACGTGTAATTGTCTCGAACTGTTCAGACCGAGCAATAAGTTCGTCTTTCTCTTTAATATCCGTGATATCTTCATGAACCCCAACAATCATGACCTTTTCCGCTTTCTCTAAAGGGTAGCCTTTCGTGCGAATCCACTTCCACACACCAGGCTCATATTCAAATCGGTATTCACAAGCCGTCTTCTGCGAGCCCATTTGACGGAACGCTCTTATTACACGATCCCTGTCCCTTACATGGATACAGTCTAACCAAGTATTATAATCCCTCTCAACAACTGGTATAGAGAGACCAAAGATTGATTCAAACGTTGGACTCATGTACTCCCATGTTTGGAAGTTGGATGACAAAACCCAAAAAGCTTCGTTAATGTTGTCAGCCAGTAAAGAAAACCGTTCTTCTGTTTCCTGCAAGGCATGAATGTAGGTGTTTACTTCTGTAATATCCTGAACAAAAACAGTAAGTTCATCATTAGAAGGATATGCAGTTACGTCTACCACCCTTCCAGTCCCATAAATATAATCTTGGAACTTTACAACCTGATTGAGCTCAAAAGCTCGCTTGTAATGCAGGTAGTAGTTTTGATAGACCTCGCCAGGAAAAACCTCCCAAAGATTGCGATTACACAACGTTTCTGAAGAACGGTCGAGTATTTCTTCAAGCGTAGGATTTACGTACAAAATCTCCCAATCCCGACTGATCACCGCAAAACCATGAGGAATGTGCTCAACAACTTCTTTCAAACGATTATAGACAACCGAACTTCCACCTGGCGCTTCAAGAAACCGTTCTAAACTCTTAGAGCTTAGGGGTTGATTATTCAGTTGCTCATCTATCAAAGAAAGCCAAGTCATAAAATGATCGACCGATTGCGAAGCCGGAATCGTCCCTAATTGACTATCAATTTGATAACTCCCTTTGCCTTGACTCGTCAATGAATGATGGCCCGTAACCATAACTCTGCTAGGAGATAGTCTCTTCATGACCCCTTCTAATCTAATCCCCTCAGGACTCGTCATAAAAATATCTACAGAAGTCATAGCATCATCATTCTTGAGCACACTTTGTCCTCTTTCGTTAAACATAGATACCCACTCATCACGATTGATCACTGGGTGATCTAACTTGAACAACTTCATGAATTGTTCATTAACGCGGACCTCACCTTTCTCTTCATTTAATAAACACAGCCAATTCCCCGCTACATTAAACATTTCCAAGCACTCGTCTATGAGAAAGTACTCTTCCACCTTTTCAGTTTGAACCACACACATCCCTCTCTTTTCCTTGATCGCGTAGTTCTTTCTAATCAAGTACACGTATAATAGTACTCTCATCATATACTAAATAAGTAAAAGTTTGTATAGATTCGAGGGTATTTTCGGTTATTCGCCACCATTCGACAAAAACCTCAAAAAAGAGCTGAAAAGGCCCGTTACGTTTATGAGTGCTTGGGCTTGCTCGGGGACAACTCGCTTTCCTGCGGGGAGCTGGGGAGACCCCAGAGGGAGCGAATGCGACTGAGGAGGCTCCCCAGCTCGCCGCGGAAAGCGAGTGATTTCCCGAACCGCCTCACGCTCCAATAACGCATACGGGAACATTCTCTCAGCTTCAAGTCTTCAAGATTAATTCCCCATTCTTGAACGCAGAGCAAAAAAAGACCAACGAAGGTAAAAACCCTAGTTGGTCATATTACTATGGAAGGACCTCCAGAAGGACCCCTTATAATCAATAAGTTCGCTGATTTGCTCAAAAGGAATTTCAAATGTTGGGAAGCCTGCTACATAAGGAGCGATTTCATAAGGGGCATAATATACGAACAAAGATGTATCGTTCACATAGAATGGCTGATCCGCATCCACTTTCACATCTACATCGTCAAAATAATAAGAGTCAGCTTGTTCTTTTATTTGCTCATTAACTAACTTTGTTAACACTTCAGTATAAGGGCTTCCCTCTTTGAAGAGATTCGATAGTTGATAAAATGTACCATCAACTAGATTCAGATTAGCATGCAGTTTCGTTGGCATTGGATGAGCAGCTCCAAAGTAATATTGGGAGCCGTTTAATTCAATAACGACAAGATCTTTATGGAAATAATCAATCGCGAAATCACCAAAATAGCTGTAATCGAGCTTCTTTTCTTTTGGGATCTCCTTAACCTGTGACATCTCTTTTAAAGTTTCGTTGACTTCTTTTTGAATATCCGTTTCATCCATTCCTCTTACGACTGGGTAGTAGACGAGATAATCGATATTTGGTTTGTACTTCATCTTCAAAATTCGAAACTGGTTATTCAGACGTATTGTCCTCTTTGGCCTCCATATCACTTCCCCTTCTTGTGTTAAATAGAGAAGTTCATAGTCAATTATGGCTTTAATAAGAGGACCTTCTAACGAGAGGTTACCTTGACCTGGCAAGACTGGTTTGTTTTGCGCGATATTACCTTTTCGATTGAGGAAAAATGTATTTTCATCATCATGAGCGGATGCCAATCCTTTCTCATAATCCAATACATTCTGATAACGAAATGGAGATAAAAGGTCTCCATTTAAATCCGCTATGGCATACTTACTCCCAAGGTACGGTTGGTCAGGGACAATGGCCTTACCTATCGCTATCCTCTTCTCCCCCAACCGATTGATATCATCATGAACAGGCTGTAAGATTTGGTTGCCTTTTGGGTCAATCAGTCCATACCGAAAGATATAATCTTCAGCCACGGTAACAACAGCACGACCTTCTTTAAAAGCCTGCACGTAATCGTAAGAAGGTTCTATGACCACTCGACCTCTTTCGTTAATATAACCGTATTTCCCACCCTTATCTTGTTGAAAGGCGAGCATCCCTTCGCCATAATTGCCAACATACGGGTAATTATAGGTATAAAAAGGATTTCCATCTCGGTTAATTAAAGCATATTGATTCTCCTTGACCTGCACAACTGCCCTCGCATCCTTAAATGGATCACCAGACAAATATTGAGCAGGAATTGCTTCTTGACCTTGATTATTTAAATAACCGTAATACGTCGTCCCCTCTTTCTCTTCACTAAATAAGGCTAAACCATTTTGGTACGTTCCAATGTATGAATAGGATTTGGGCGTAAGAATAGCCCCTTTCTCATTAATAACCTGAAACTCATTATTTCTATAAACGACTGCTCGCCCTTCACTGAATTCAGTAATGGATTCATATATAGGTTCAACAACATAATCGCCTTTTATATTAATAACTCCATTTCGCTGATCCCCTTCCACTACTGCTAACCCATTATTCTGAAAATCCCGTGCATATGAATACTTAGGTGTTATTTTAATGTCGCCTTTACGATCAATATATCCCCATCTTTCCCCGTCATCCATTTGAACCAATACCGGAAATCGCTTGATAGACATAGAAACCGCCCCCCCTAACTGAACACGTTTACATTAGTTTATTCGCCCATTTGCATAATGTGCTTAGACTGTCGTAAAAGTTAGCTAACCAACATATAGTGACAAAAAGGAGGAGATCGAGATCGCAGATATAAAAGTAAGAGACAACGGGCCTTTGTTTGTAACGGGAGACTTCACACTTAAAGATGCTACAGGCAAAGAATTTACCACAAAGAAAGGATGCTCCCTGTGCAGATGTGGACGATCTAGTAACAAACCCTTCTGTGACGGAGCACATAAAGGCGTATTTAAAGACGAATCCCGTGCTAGCGAATAAGGTTCAGCTATATAGAAATCATATATTGCGCATAAAAAGCGACCTTTCTTGTACAAGAAAGGTCGCTTTGATTAAGAGACTTCATTTACTTTAAACAAAGCATCGACTTTTTGTGCCAGTTCCGATATGAATCGGTTCACATCTGGCGGAACAGTTTGTTGACTCTTCCATTCTACTTCTCTGCTATTCATCATTTTCGGGCGGCTCGATACAAATACCCAGCCAACGTTCCCTTTCTTTACAAAAGCCGTCCATAGCCATTCCTCACGTTCCCCAACACTTACGCCAACGAGCTTATGTTCAGCTCTTCTATTGCCACTACGCTCAATCCGTTTCAGTTGATGCTTCAATCCTGCCACTCCTTGCCTTTTTTCTATCAGTATGAACGAATGCAGTCGGAAACATACTTGAAGGAGCAGTGCTAGTTCACTTACTGGTTAGATTGAGAATAGTAGACTTCTTCAAAAGGTTGAACGATTACGAAGCCTTCACCAGAGAATTTCATTTGAACAGACTCTCCACTCCCCCGTCCAAAGAAGCTCTTCAACGTAACATCGGTTTTAAACTCAGGCTGCAAATGTCCAGACCAAGCCACAGTAGCGTTAGGATCCGTCATAACAGGTTGATCCGGTGTAACCAAAAGGGTTAAAGGCTCGTAGTGAGAGGTTATGGCTACAAGTCCGCGGCCTTCTAATCGAATATTAAAAAGCCCTCCAGACATCATGCCAGCTACCTTTTTCATCAACTTAATGTCCCAGTCGATGCCAGGTTCAAAAGCAAGAAGGTCATTGCCATTTACCGTAATTGCTTCATTATTCAGATGAAGGATGGTAATCTTCTTCCCCTGATCTGCTAAATAAAGCTTTCCATTACCATCTGCCTTCATGAGAGAAGCACCTTCTCCTGAGAAAGCTTTCTTAAACATCTTTCCAATTCCATGTTCAAGGATTCCTTCGCGCTCAAATCGAATGGATCCATTATAAGAAATCATGGACCCCATCTTAGCCCACACATCACCATTTAAATTAACCTCAAGCATACGAGGGGTTTCTAACTCAAAGTAATCATTCTCCGATTCATCCTGCTTTGTCTGCCGAATAAACTCATCAATGGAATAGTTATGTTTCATAAGTCGACCTCTCCTCTATTAAGTATAAACTCAAACTCAAGACACTTTGCCAGATTTAAAATAAAGCTGTCCCACCTTTGTTGTATGAGACAGCTTTGGTAATTATGAATCGTATGATGTTTGTTCCTGGATACTGCCATCTTTTTTATGGATAATGACTTTCGTTCCTTTGTTTTGAGCGATCTCTTTGGCACGGTCAATAGCATCTTGCTTCTTTTCAAACACGTCTGAAGGCTTTTTCGCCTGCTCTGTTTGAACGGCCCACCCATCTTCATGAGCTACAACGTGTTCTCCTTTTTCAAGAAGTTCAGGTCGAGGATCAGACTGATTGTCTTGATCATCACGACTCTTTAAATCCTGATCACTCATCTGTTTCACCTGATTGACTTCTTTTTCACTTGCATTGTCATACCATTCTTTCGCTTGTTCTGTCGCAATTGGAATAGCCCGGTCTTCGTCATAGCCATCATCTAACATTGCATTCGCAATATCGATTGCTTTCTTTCTTATAGGTGTGTCTAAATTCTTTAATGAGCTTGGATAATCATTTGTATCCCAAGGCATATCGCCCACCTCCGGTAACCTTTTTCTTACAAATTACCGCATTACGTGCGAATGTAAACCTATTTCAAACGACCGTAACCACTCACGAACTGCTTCGCTTCCTCAAGACTAGCCGTCTCGAAAACCAACGCTTCCCACGGTAAATCAGATTGAGTTACCGTATGAATCTTATGTTCGAAAAACAAGAAGTACGGCTCTTGTTCCTTGTTATAGCTAGTGTTTGCGAGAAGCCCGTCCCACGTATCCTCATATTGGTCCCCATAAAGGTCAACTCTACAAAGTATATGACCAGGCTCAAACCACGAATACTGTTCAGAAAGCTCTTTCAATGGTTGAAACGATTGCTCAAATTGCTCTTCATCTTCTATTTCCATAACGATATAATTGCTAATGATGGACATTTGTCCTACTTCCTCAACCTCTTCTCTCTTACGATCCGTACGAATAATCATATACGCTAAGAAAAGGGCTACAACCGCAAAAAGCACGTAAATCATGCTGGATCAATCCTCTCTTCATTATCTTCGTGACACCTTCTAGTATTTCCTCTTTACTCCAAGAGTTTACATCGTTTTCACAGAGCATCTGCTTTATTAGTATTCTATCATGTATATGTAATGAAAAAGTAAGGATAACAGAAAGCTCATTACTCAGTAATTGACTCTTCACTGGTTGAGGATTACGGCTCAAATACTGCGAGCTCGGCTTAAGTTAGTGATACATGACTCAAGTCAGTTTGCGCAGGTTCAAGCTATAAAAATAACAGCTTAAATCTGACTTTTATAGCGCAAGATCAGGAGACATGGCTCCACTTACGTAATGGTGGCTTAAGTTGAGCAAAAAGCGGCTCTAGTGCGAGAGCACAAAAGCGGATATCTAATCTACCATCTATAAAAAACTCGTCCATTCTCATAAGGAATGAACGAGGCTCTTCAATTACTCATTAATAAGACGATTTAACTTTGCAAGTTGCTCTTCGAATTCATCCACAGGTACGAAACGAGCTTTACGAAATTGCTCTTTCCCATCCGCAAAAACCATTATTACAGGTACAGTAAAGATAGAAAATTCCCCTGCTATTTCAGGGATTTCATCTGCATCCGCGTGCACAGCTTGAACGGCAGGGTACTGCTCTAATACTTCATCAATTTGAGGTAAAAGGGCATGGCACACTGAGCATCCTGGCCTTGAAATATATAAGAGGTTTAATCCATCTTGTTCAATTGTTGAACGAATCTCTTCCATTGTTTGAGCGTGTTGCATAGGTACACCACCTAACATATAATCGATTACTCGTAGTGTACCACAGGAGAAGGAATGATACTCCATATATGCTCATAGGGGTATATACCTTAAAGGGATATAAGCTGCCTTGCGCTTGTAGAGGTTTCATCTATATAAGCTCCAATTTTCTCACTATCTTCATTAAGGCTCTCAATCGTCGCGCTCATCTCTTCCATACTTGCAGAAGCTTGTTCAATAATAGCAGCTAGTTCGCTCGTAGCTGCTTCTACTTGACGAGATCGATTTTCGACATCTCCGCTTATGGCGTTACACTCATCTGTACGTTCCTCGACATGACGTAATGATGACTGGATACGTTCAAACGAAGAAACAACTTCGTTCATGGTTTCTACACTTTCATCGAGCTTTTCACTACCTGTTTTCATCTGATTTAACGCTTTTGCATTGCTATCATTTAATTCTCCAAGATTTGTGGTAATCTTCTTAGCTGACTGACCCGTTACCTCTGCCAACTTACGAATTTCATCAGCTACCACTGAAAAGCCTTTCCCTGCTTCTCCGGCTCTTGCTGCTTCAATCGAAGCATTAAGAGCAAGAAGGTTCGTCTGTTCTGTAATTTGCTGAATATCTTCAGTAAATTGATTCGTTTCTTTAATTTTGCCTGTTAAGATATTAAATGTATCATTGAGCATGCGAATCACTTTTCGTAGCTCATTCATTTCAGATTCAAGATGGTAAATACGTTGTTGGCCTCCATTAATCTCTTTAGACGCTTGATTCGTTTCTGACTGAAGAACGGTTAGCGACTCTTTCATTTGAGAAATGGTTGTCATCGTACTTTGAGCGTGTTCCGAAATATCTGTAATTTGCTCACTTTGACTTTGGGCACCAGCTGACACCTCTTGAACGGCTGTTTTCATTTCCCCTTGTGCGTGAACGTTTATCTGAACCTGATCGTTAACACGGGTAATGTTCTCCGCAATGAGTGTAGCCTCTTTTTCAAGCTTTTCCTTCTGCTTGGCTTGAATCTCTCGCTCCTGTTCAGTGGTGTAAAGAATCGTCTCAAGTTTCTTAAACGTTTGTTCCGCCAAATAAACCATTACACCTAACATGACTCCCATTAACAAATAGATAAACGTTATAGCAGGGAAAATCGTGTTCATCAATTCTACTTGATCTGGGTCAGGCCAAGTATGACTGGCAATTAAAGTAGCAAGCCCAAGGACATACCCTATCGCAAAGTTCCTACGGTCTAAATGGATGGCCGAGAATACAGCTAGGAATAAAAGAATTAAATCCCCAGTTAGGGTTCCGCCTTCTAAATAGACTATCCAGCCATATCCACCGAATGGCATAAGCACAGCGATGTAAGCAAACACTTTTGGTTTTTGTAACAGCCTTTGTAATACATAGAGCAATATCCAGAACATGATTAACTCTATTCCATAGATCGACGCTCGAAAAACAGCCTCCTGTTGTAAAGCGAGGGTTAGCCCTGACAACATAGTAATACTATATGTAGCAGTCATTAACACGTTTTTCTTTTTCACATCTTGCAAACGCATGTCCTTAACATTCATAATCAGCTACCTCCAGAAGTCATCTTTTTTCTTTTTATCGACTTCTCAGAGTTTACATTCAAGTGAAAATGGCATATTTTGTAGAATTCAAAGAATTATATCTCACAATTATCAATCGGAAAGGAAATTCTTTTTTTATGATTACAAATGCAATGACAGTCATACTTCTTGCAACCATCACATTTATTCTTGTCTCTATTGTATTACGTTCATTTACAAATGGAATCACGCCAACACCTACAAGTCTTAAGGTTAAGCAAGAAGTAATAAGGGTTGCAGAAGCTTACAATCCTTCTACAATCGCCGACTTTGGCGCTGGTTGGGGAACAATGGCCATTGCTTTCTCTAAGGAATTTCCTACCGCAACGGTGTACGCCTATGAAACCTCCTTAATCCCATTCCTCTATATGAAAGGGATGATTCGCTTAAGAGGTTACCGCAATATAGTTGTTATTAGAAAAGATTTCTTTACCGCTTCACCCGAACAATTTGACCTCATTTATTGTTACTTATTCACTAGAGCCATGAGAGAGCTTTCCATCACACTGTCTACTTATAGAGGGGTTGTCATTTCCAATACCTTTTCCTTACCAGGGGTCACCCCCTATTCTTCGGTTCAAGTCAGTTCTTGGAATATCACGACACCTATTTATATATACCGAGAACAAAAAGGAAACCTAAACATAGATAAGATCGTATATGAGTAAACGGTAAGGAAATCTTTTAGGAGGTAGATCATATGAGTTTATTAAATAGTTGTATCTTTTTTCTATCTAAGAAACAAGATAAAGGACAAAGGGTAAGCCTATGAAGACTATTCTCCTCTTTATAGTGGGATTTATATTTGCGATTATTGGTTATTTTAATGATATTGCCACATGGTTTACGCTGTTTTGTTATGTAGTTGCAGCTACATGCTTTATTGTTTTAGCTTTAATTCAGATAAAACTAGAAAGAGAAAAAGGCGATACGAACCGTTATGAATAACGGTTCGTATCGCCTTTAGAATGAATCATTATGTAACCTGCCACCTCAAACGGATGGTTAAGTTCCCGCAGTCGTATCGATTACGAGGTGGCATTGAAATTAAAATATCATATGTTCTGAAGAAACACAAGTCAGGCTGCCTTAGCCAATTCCGCAAGAAACGGAGCCATTCTTCTGAAGATACTTCTGATGATACTCTTCAGCGTCGTAAAACTCTGTAACTTCATTAACTTCCGTAACAATCTCGCTCTTGAATATACCTTTGTTGTTCCATTCAGTAATCTTGGCAGAAGCAATCGCTTGTTGTTCTTCTGTAGCGAAGATAACAGATCGATACTGAGAACCTACGTCTTCGCCCTGACGATTACGCTGTGTAGGGTTGTGGCATTCAAAGAAGTGATCTACAAGTTCGCTATAGGAAATCAGGCTTGGATCATATTCAACTTTCGTTGCTTCCGCATGACCGGTTCCCCCTGCTTTCACCTGTTGGTATGAAGGGTTTGTAACAGTGCCTCCCATAAATCCGACGCGTGTCGCTTTCACGCCTTCAATTCGTTCAAAATAAGCCTCTACTCCCCAAAAACATCCTGCTGCAAATACTGCTGTTGCCATTCTAATCTCTCCCTTTCTTAAAACGACACTTCTTTCTTCGAGAGTACGATCGCGGCCTCTTACATATAGAAGAGCCCTCTCTTTTTATCCAAGAAAGGGCTCGTAAGTGTATATCCGTACGATCCTCTCATCTTCCAAGAACATATTGTTCCTGCAGGAATTGGCACCGTTCTTGTCGATTGTATTCATCGACTCGATGGTTGCCGGGCATCAAAGGGCCAGTCCCTCCGCCTCTCTGGATAAGAAGTTTATCGCTATTTAAAATTTTAAGTTAACCCAAATCATACATGATCCCATTAGCGAAGTAAAGTGGTAAGCGCCTAAAAATTTCGATCGTTAAAATTTTCTGATAATATATGGTATGATAGGCGTACTTGCCACGCAAGCTTTCATCAACTTTTGTATCCTCATTATATAAAAAGTTCATCGCATTTATGCGTGTCCATTAGACTTTTTTTATGAATAATGAGGCCTTCATTTATAGGGGTGGACTCCCTCACATACCGTCCCATTAAATAATAAAGGAGTTTTTCAAAATGGTTAAAGCAATTTCAACAAACAACGCACCAGAAGCAATCGGCCCTTATTCTCAAGCAATTGACCTTGGTCAAATTGTATTCGTATCCGGACAAATCCCACTAAACCCAAGCACGATGGAAATTGTTTCAGATGATGTGAGCGAGCAAACGACACAGGTGATGAAGAACGTTGGAGCGATTTTAGAAGAAGCGGGCCTTAACTATGCGCATATCGCTAAGGCGAATATTTATCTTGCTTCTATGGAAGACTTCCAAACAGTTAATGAAATCTATGCCAGCTTCCTTCAAGAACCTTACCCAGCACGAGCAGCCATTGAAGTAAGTCGTCTGCCGAAAGATGTTAAAGTCGAAGTAGAAGTAGTCGCCCACCGCTCAGACGCGTAAGCATTCCAAGGTAACTATAGGCAGAGAAGGTCCGTTACGGTAAAAGAGCTTGGGCTGGCTGGAGGACAACTCGCTTTCCTGCGGCAGTAGGAGCCTAGGGGAGACCCCGGAATGAGCGTAGCGATTGAGGAGGCTCCCCAGCTCGCCGCGGAAAGCGAGTAATTTCCCGAACCACCTTACACTCTACTAAAGCGAACGGAAACAACCTACAGCAACAAAGAAGGGCCACCTTTTTAGGTGGCCCTTCTTTGTTAGCGTGCGTTTTCGTCCATGTGGACAAATGGTAGGTCTGTGTCGACTTCGCCATAGATGCGGGAGATGTCCAGGTCATTTCCTTGCAACCAGTGAGCAAAGTCAAATTCTACTGGCTCTCTGTTGCCTCCAAGGGCCATCCAGGCTGTAAGGCTCTTTGGGAAATAGGCGGTGGTGTGAATCGTTCCTGCCCAGTTCCGATATTGCTTCGAGAATACACCTCGGTCAGAATCGTTCATCAATCGAAAAGCTTCATATCCGCTTGTGAGTTGATCCTTTTCATGATTAATGACATCCATTCGACGCTCAGAGTCTTTTAAGTAGTTCCGGTTCTCATGTTTCATAATCTCGAAATGGTTCGTGCATACGTTCGATTGGCGCACCTCGACACCTCTTGGAGATGTTTCTACAACATAGGTCTCGCCTTTGCCATCATAAACGATATAACTGAAGGAATGACGATGAGGAATGTCTTTAAGCATCGCCACCGCTTCGTCCACATTTGCACACGATTCAAGAATTAAGCGACCAATCATGCAACAAATAAATCCATTACCCGGCTTCTTGCGGTGCATAAAGTTATACCCTATTGCCAAACCTTTCTCATTAATGCCATCCATTCTGCCTGTTACACGCTGAGAAGGTCCAGCCATCGCGTAGCCCCCATCTGTTGGCTGATAGAAAACATAACGACCTTCGTACGTTTTGGGCTGGTAGTCGTAGTTACGAATCATGTAGCCATCGCCTGTTAAGATGGAACAGCCCGATTTTACATACTCGACGCGATATCCACCAAACTCCATCATCACCCGCTCCATCGACCAGCCGAGAGCATCTCTAAGTCCTAATAATTCATCCCAAATACCAGGGGCAAACCGCTTAATAGCATTCTTAACTTCCTCCTCCTCAACCGTAAACCGCGGTTTTCGAATCTTCCACTGCTTCTCTCTGTTTCGGACGGTTAATGAATCCTTTAAGAGTTCACCTTGTTTATAGCCAAAGTCATAATGCGTCCCTCGATATTGCAGCACTTCACTATAGATTTCTTTCAATGCAAAGCTCCCTTTCTAGATGGGCCTCTCCCACATTAATCCTCATCCTTAATGTCTGGATCTTCTGGGATTGGTTCATTTAAGTAGTCTTGTATATATTGGCGATACTTCTCCACTTGTTCAAAATGAGTTGTAAACTGATTTTGATTAATCAAATAGCGTTCACCATCAAATATAGAACGAATTCTCCCCACTCTTACAAGCTTTTCAATATATTCTGCAGGTAATTCTAAGTACTCTGCTGTTTCCTGTATTGATAAATACATGCGTTCACCTTCTACACTTCAGTGTTGTACGTTCAAATTACCAAATCTAGCATGAAAACACAATTGTTCGTTAAATCTTCATAAAATCCTTGTAGAATCGACACTAGTTTTGTCGAATCGACTATAAAGCGCTTACTCTTTCTACGAGTTATGATACGTTTAAACTAACACTGCACTCCATCCAAATTTAAACTGGCAATCATCATGCTTCTCCACAGACGTTTCATCACTTATTGATTAAAAGGAGCGATTTATATGGAACTTGATCAATTAGAAAGAGAATCATCTACACAAGAAACAGATTTAAAGGAACAAACAAAACCTTATTTAACTGCTTTAATCGGTTGGAGTTTACCTGCCATTGAAGCAGCAGCTCGGCTAAACCGACCATTTGTTGTAGTTGGACCTCCAGATTTTGAATCTTATGCGGAAAAACATGATATAGCCTTTGTTGGGTGGGACTTTCACAAGCTAAATGAGGGTTCTGACTTATTGTATAAGAAGTTAAAAGCACTAGGTGCTGAGCTAGCCGTTCCTCTTTACGAAGAGTGTGTAGAATGGGCAGGCGCACTAAATGCTCGTTTTAGAGAAGAACCACGTATCTTCAACAGATCCCTGTTACTACGTGACAAAGGAATGATGAAGCGAAAAGCTCAAATAGCTGGTATTAAAGTTGGTGTATTTGAAGAAGCGCGCTCAATCGAAGATGTAAAATGGTTCCTAAAACGAGTGAATGAAGCCCTACTTAAGATTGACGGGGATGTATTAGATCCAATTCACGTTAAGCCTCTTGATAAAGCAGGATCTGTCGGCCACCTAGCCATCAATACAGAAGAGGATGTTGAAAAGCTTCAGGATCAAGACTTCCCATTACTTATGGAAAGTCACTTAGACGGTCAAGAGTTTTCTTGTGAAGCTTTTGTTCATAAAGGCAAAGTCCGCTTCTTAAACATTACGGAATATATTCGCTTAGGCTATTCCAATTTCGTTCCCGCCTCTCCTTCTTTAGAGGCAAAGCGTCCTCTCATTGAAAAAGCTGTTCAACAGCTCGTGGATGCGTTCGAAATTGAGTATGGCGTCATTCATCCAGAATACTTTATAACGCCTGATGGAACACTTCACTTCGGGGAAGTTGCTGCACGGGTTCCTGGTGGACATATCTTTGACTTGATTGAAAAAGCTTATGGATTTAGTGCGTACGAAGCGCAAATTCTATGCAGCGATCCAAATACAACTGATGAAGAACTAGAACTCTTCTTCCCTAATCCAACTGATTTTGACGGTTATGCAGGATGTTTGATGGTTCATCCTCAAACAGATTACGTAGAAGAGTTAAACATTCCAGAAGAGCTTGAGGAACATCCGTTTTTTGAAAAGCACGATCTTTTTACTCCTCCTCAAGGGAAAGTAGCAGAGCGAATCGGCTTTGGCAATCACTATGGAACGATTTTCTTCCACGGAGATGACAGCGAAGAAATGCGTCGATTACTACAGTTGTACGAAGAATATAATTTCTACCGTTAAGTTTCTAAATGTAAAGGGAGAGTAGATATGGCTCAACGTACTGAAGATCTAGTCGAACGTTTTACACATGCTTTACAAGCATTAGAAAAAGCTGCACCTTTCGCAAAATCAAGATACCAAACGGACGTGTATCAAGAAGCCAACCGCCTCCTTCGAACAGAAGATGGACTTGAACAACTGTTTCACTTTGCTCACCAGTTCGAAGAAATAGGTGTCTTCCAAGATGGTCCTTGGGAAAAGGCTGAAAATTTACAGCCGCCTCTTGTTTCAGGCTCCTTAAAGGCTAAAGGAGTACCGATGATTATCGAAATCTTAAGCGAATTACGGATGCTTGCGATCGCTAAAGATGCCTATACTCATCCAAAAATATCGGCTGAAATGGCAGAGGAGTTTTTGAACGAAGTATTAGCTTTAAATTTAAACCTCCTCTTCCCTGATGCTAGTGAAAGTGCTCGCATTGAAAAACACGAAAACGATGATTTAACAAGCGAAGTGTTTCAATTTATCGCAAGCTACTTATCTACCAATGCTTTAACCAAAACCCTCGTCTCTGAGATTACGAGAATTACGGCTCAGCGCCCTATTATGATCAGGCGTGTCGTTTCTATGATTCGAATGGGGAAAGAAATGCTAAAGTCAGAATTGGAATATGATGAGAGAGAATCGCTTCTTACTTATATAGAAGCCATTGAAGGCCCTTCCCCTCTCAGCAAGCAGTACAGAGACTTAAGCATATACAGAAATCGACTGCGAGAGTTATCCCAACAAGAGTTACGTTCTGAGTGCGTTGCTATGGCCACATCGATGCGGAAAACCGGCTTAACTTGTCCGCACCATGCGACTCTTTTAAGGGTACTCTCAAAGAAGGTTCCTACTCTTATACCATATGCACTTCAACTGAACGGAAAAGGAAAGGCAAACCTCGAAGAACATCAGGACATGGTTACACAATTAATTAAGGTCGCGGTCTTTCCCGCAACCTGCCAGTCCATTTATGGCTTAGCTCTGATGCTCGAACGAGGCGTTCTATCTTCTTCTCCGGTTATGCCTGGCTTAAGAAGATTAATAGAATTGGATATTCTCCCTGATGTCCGAACAGCTCTGTTGAAAACGGTTCGAAACGGAGAGGGAATGACAGCAAACAGCATCCTAGTTGCTGGTGTTATCAGCGTTCTAGGCCAGCCACTAGGAGTGGGCCAGGGATTCAACCCAACATGCCAAGCGGCTCGAGGCATTAGTCTATGGGCACAGCATGCACCTGGTGTGCTACTTGAGCTAATCCCACGCGCAGCACGTGATGGAGATATCGATTTCACATTTGAAGGTCTCCCAATTCATTCGAAAGATTTAAAAGGAGGGCTAGCACCTGAGTTGCACACAGAACTTGATCCAGTATCACTCGTTCTCGTCCCTCACCTTGACCGGATCTATAGTGAAATGATGACGAAAGTCGCCCTTCGTGGAGAAGACGGCCACCGCTGGGTAAATCCGGCTTTCTATGGGGATTGGGTGTCTAAAGGCTTCAGTACCGTAATCGATCCACTTACAGGGTTTATCAACGACTTCTCTGGCTTCGTCCGCCTGTTTTATGCCACCCACCACCCTGATTATAACGATGACTATGAACTAATCTATCCAAACCCAGTTGGGATTTTCATTACCAATGTAAGAGGTAAATTGCTCGGGTTCCATGCGGTCTCCATCATTAGAATCGCCAGAGATTCAAGTGATCAGTACCGGGTTTATTTCTACAATCCAAATAACGACAGCTCCCAGAACTGGGGACAAAACATTGAACCAAGTGTCATGGGCAACGGCGAACAAGAAGGCGAATGCTCCCTACCCTTTCACGAATTCACATCACGCCTATACGCCTTCCACTACAACCCATACGAACAAGGCGACGCCTACGCAGTAGAACCCCACCTCATCAACCAAGTCAAACAACTAGCGAAAGAGAGTTGGGGTGAGGACTATACGTGGGTATAAAGAAAAGCGCAGGCGGGGTGCTCAGGGCCGTACGGATAAGCAAGCTGCCGGAAGTGACGCTAGTCACTGCAGGTAGATTGCTTATCGCGCTAGCCTCTAGCCCCCGGAGCTGGATCTAGAACGAAAAGCGCAGGCGACTGGTCAGCAGAAAAGGAAGTTCGGTTAAGACCGGCACGTCAATAGCCAACACCGAACTGACCTGCATCCTGCAGGCCCGCATAGCTAATAGAAAAAGCAGCCTCTATCAGAGAGCTGCTTTTTCTATTATTCTTCTAAGTATTTAATAGTGAATTTCTATGAAAGTTCTACAACATCCCTCAAAAAGAAGCCGATACAACTCTCTCAAAGCCAACATAAACTTACAAATCATGAATAATTACGAGCAATCACGACCAAATACAAGCTATTGTAAGTAAAGCGGCAATATATACAGTACAGCTTTAATTTTCATACTTTTCTGTTAATTACTAGCCCTTACCGATATTTAAATTTTCTGACTATTATGAGATACTATTACACAGATTCATAAAATTGGAAGGGGATGTCCATTAGGTGAAACGTTTATTTGCACTTTTTATCACAATTCTATCAATTGCTGTACTAGCAGCATGTGGTTCCTCATCGGACTCTAGTGGGGATGCAACAAATGGAGATAGTGGAGACAGCGGTGACTCTGGAGAGAAAGAGACATACACGGTTGCCACAGATGCAAACTTTAAGCCTTTTGAATATAAAGATCCGGATACTGGAGAAATGAAAGGCTTTGATATTGATTTAATGAAAGCTATTGCTGATGAAGCTGGTTTTAACGTTGAATTTAAATCCATGCAGTTTGACGGACTTATTACTGGAATGCAGTCCGGGCGCTATCCACTTGCCATTGCTGGGATCTCTATTACAGAAGAACGTAAGGAAAGTATTGATTTCTCAGACCCTTACTATGATTCTGGCTTAATTTTAATGGTTAATAGCGATAACGATGAGATTAAATCGATTGATGATGTCGATGGAAAAGAAGTCGGCGTTAAGACAGGAACAACAAGTGAGGCATACTTAAAAGAAAACACAGATGCTAAGATAAAAGCTTTCCCTCAGATTATCAACGCTTATATGGACGTTCGAAACGGTCGCGTTGATGCATCTTTATATGATAAGCCGAACGTCGAATTCTACATTAAAGAAAGTGGCGAGGGTGAGTTGAAGACGGTTGGTGAAACCCTTCAAGGTGAGTCTTACGGTATTGCAATGGAGAAAGGCTCAGACCTTGTAGAACCTGTTAACGAAGCGCTTGCTACACTGAAGGAAAACGGAACTTACGACGAAATTTATGAAGAATATTTCGGGAAAAAACCAGAGTAATAGAAGTCACTTAGGTTCATAACACCTTAGAAGGCACAACAGAAAGCGCGACAAGTTATGAACTTGTTGCGCTTTTCTATTTCGTACTTAATTAAGGAGCGATTAATCAATGTTTGATGCTATTATGGATTCTCATTACATTCGAAGTTTTCAAGCGATCTTCCCTGAAGGACTCATACTCACCATAGGGATTACATTAGCTGGTTTATTTTTTGGCTTTATCATTGGAGCCATCGTAGGCCTAGGGCGTTTATCAAAGAAAAAGATCATCAACTTACCGTCTCTTTGGTTTGTAGAGATTGTTCGTGGTACTCCGATGCTTGCACAAATTCTTTTTATCTATTCAGGACTCACAGAAGATATTATCGGTTTTAATATCGGAGCACTTCCAACCGCTATAATTGCAATCGCTATAAATGCCGGCGCTTATATTGCTGAAATCGTCCGTGGTACGGTACACTCTATTGATAAAGGACAACGTGAAGCAGGACGTGCACTTGGGTTAAGTGAGCGGGAGACAATGCGCCTTATCGTATGGCCACAGGCTTTCAAACGAATGATTCCTCCTCTTGGAAACCAATTTGTTATCAGTTTGAAAGATACCTCTTTATTTTCCGTTATCGCCATTGGTGAGCTTTTATATCTCGGAAAACAGTATTACAACATAACGTATTCTCCATTTCAGACGCTAATTGTTGTCTGTTTCTTATACTTATGTATCACAATCCCTGCCTCATTTTTCTTAAGAAGATTAGAAAGGAAGCTGGACGTATAAATGATTACCGTAAAAGATCTACACAAATCGTTTGGTAAAACAGAAGTCTTAAAAGGAATTGACGCTAAAGTTGAGGAAAAAGAAGTAGTCTGTGTAATCGGTCCCTCAGGTTCAGGCAAGAGTACGTTCCTAAGGTGCCTCAACCTTTTAGAAGAGGTCACCTCTGGTGAGATTATCATTGATGGAGATGTCTTAACAGACCCGAAAGTGGATATTAATGCTGTACGTTCCCAGGTTGGAATGGTGTTTCAGCACTTCAATCTATTCCCCCACAAAACGGTCTTAGAGAACATCTCATTAGCTCCTATTAAAGTAAAGGGATTATCTAAAAGTGAAGCGGATAAAGAAGGGCAAGCTCTTCTTGATAAAGTCGGGCTTGGTGACAAAGCAAATGTCTACCCTGAGAGTTTATCAGGCGGACAGAAACAGCGTGTCGCCATTGCACGTTCTCTTGCCATGAACCCTAAAGTCATGCTCTTTGATGAGCCAACCTCTGCTCTTGATCCAGAGCTAGTCGGGGACGTTCTTCAAGTTATGAAAGACCTTGCCGTTGAAGGTATGACTATGGTCGTTGTTACCCACGAAATGGGCTTCGCTCGCGAAGTAGGTGACCGTGTACTCTTTATGGACGAAGGGATTATTATGGAAGAAGGATCTCCTTCACAAATTTTTGATGACCCTCAAAACCCTAGAACCCAATCCTTCTTAAGTAAAATTTTATAAAATCTAAAAAGCCTAAATCGTAAGAAACGATTTAGGCTTTTTAGTAGACTCTACTACTAACTCATCATCTGCTCTACAACCCGAACCGCTTTCCCCTCAGAACGAGGAATGGAATTCGGTTTGTTCACACGTACATCGACAGAGACAAGACAGTTATTTTTCATGATTGTCCTGATTTGTTTTGATAAGGTCACGCATTTCTCATGATTCAGATTCTCTCCGATACTCCCATAGAACGCTTCATCAACTTCGACCTGTAACTCCACTTGTTGCATACTTCCTTTACGCATTAAATGAAGCTGATAATGAGGAACAATTCCTTTTACCTGTAATAGAAAATGTTCAATCTCAGAAGGAAATACGTTTACTCCCCTTATAATAAGCATGTCATCGATTCGACCTTTGACTCTCGACATGCGCGTTGTCGTACGCCCACAAGCACAAGGTTCACGTGTAATCGAAGCGATGTCACCTGTACGGTAACGGATAACAGGAAAGGCCTCTTTCGTTAAGCTGGTAAAAACAAGCTCTCCGTCTTCACCATCAGGCACTGGCTGCATCGTTTCAGGATCAATGACCTCAATAAGGAAATGGTCCTCAGCAACATGAAGGCCTTCTTGGGCTTCATGACATTCCATAGCCACACCAGGCCCCAACACTTCACTTAGACCGTAAATATCACACGCTTTAATATCAAATTTCTCCTCAAGAGTTCGTCTCATCTCTTCAGACCATGGCTCTGCTCCAAAGATACCATACTTTACGGAAGTAGCACGTGGATCTTTACCCATAAGCTCCATGCGCTCTGCAATATTCAACATATACGAAGGAGTACCACAGATTACCGTGGGTTTGAAATCCTCAATCAGTGTAATCTGACGTTCGGTATTCCCCCCTGAGACAGGAACGGTGGCCATCCCTAACTCTTCACTTCCAAAGTGCAGACCAAGCCCACCCGTAAATAAACCATAGCCATAAGCATTGTGCAGAATTTCCCCCTTCTTCCCACCTGCTAAAGAGATCGCACGAGCAACAAGATCGGACCACATCTGTACATCCTTTTTTGTATATCCGACAACAGTCGGCTTTCCGCTTGTCCCAGAAGAAGCATGCAGACGCACAAGTTCACTACGATCTACGGCGAATAACCCAAATGGATAATGTGCACGAAGGTCCTTTTTCTGCAAAAAAGGAAGCTTTTGAACATCCTTAACTGTTTGAATATCACTAGGCTTCAGACCTAGTGCATCAAATTGTTCCCTGTAAAAAGGAACATTCTCGTAAACACGTTGAACAGTAGTCTTAAGACCATCTAGCTGCACTTGTTCCATATCACTTTTTGAAGCGCTTTCATTTTTGTGCAAAATCATGTATCTTCCCCCATTTTCGCTTAGAATCATTCCTAAAACCAGGCAGACAGAACCAAAACGTATTGCACTAATATATCGGATTTGTATTTATCGTTATATCATCTACTTACTAACTTATCTTGAAAGAAAAGGAAAGTCAACAATTAATCAGAAAATTAAGTCTTTTAAACTGCACGGAACTTTCATTTCCATCAGTCATCTGTGAGATAATGCCTTATATAAAAGAATGAAGAGGTGTTACGATGAAGAAAATATTTTACGGAGACCACACAGACCAATTTGGGGAACTAAGACTCCCAGAAGGAGACGGACCTCACCCAGTTGCAGTTGTCATCCACGGTGGTTTCTGGAGAGAGCCATTCAATTTAAATCTCATGGACAAGGTTGCAGAAGATTTAACCACCCAAGGCTTTGCTACTTGGAATATTGAGTACCGACGTGTCGGGCAGGATGATGGTGCTTGGCCAAACACTCTTTTAGATGCGGGACAAGCCTTTGATTACGTACTTAAACTTGCTCATGAATATAACTTAGATACGAGTAAGACCATTACTATTGGCCATTCAGCTGGCGGACATCTAGCCATGTGGCTCGCAGGTCGTCATAAGATCTCTCCCATAAGTGATCTTTATGTAGAGAACCCTCATTCGGTGGCAGGAGTCGTAAGCCTCGCAGGTGTGGTTGATCTTGAGACAATGTACAATGTTCACCATTTCAGAGACACTTCTATGGGAGCAGAACCAAACAACCCTGTTGCCGATTTATTAAAGGGCAGCCCTAAAGAAGTATCTGAACGACTAAAAGCCGCCTCACCGCTTGAACTGCTTCCTTTTAACGTTCCGCACGTCCTTATTCACGGGGCACTAGATATACATGTCCCTATTGGAATCAGCTCACGATATCAGCGCATCGCTGAAGAACTGGCTGAATTTGTGAAGTTTGTAGAACTTACAGAAGCCGAACACTTTATGCTGATCGACACAAAAACAGAAGCATGGGCCGCCGTTCGTGAGGAAGTGGATCTACTTTTACAGAGTATATAAACTCAAAAAGATCTTACTATTAAGAAGAGACGAAGTTAGTAGACTTTTTTTATGAAAGGAGTCGTTACATATGTTGAGTAGTTAAGGTGTATAGGGGACGATTCACTTTCCACTGGCGAGATGTCGAGATTTCTTTATTTTAGGTTGGGCATAAGGCGGGCCTATCACTACATAAACGCAGGGCTTGCTCGGGGACTGCGAGACTCCCACGGGGAAAGGAGCCTAGGGGAGAATCCGCAAGAGAGCGAAAGCGAACGAGGAGGCTTCCCAGAGCTCCCCCGCAGGAAAGCGAGTTGTCCCCGAGCAAGCCCTAAACCCCATATGGTAACGGCCCCTTCACACTAACTCTCAGATCCACTTAAATATACAAACACCATTCAGAGCCCAGTGAATAAGATAAGAGCGTTCACTACAGGAGGCGATGATATGGATAAATTTTTTAAAGCACGCTTAAAAGGAAGAAACGAAGTTCCACCAGTTGAATCTGAAGCATCTGGGTTTGCGAAATTCGTCGCAAATAAGTATGACACTAAAATTAAATTCGTTTTAAAAGTAGAAGATATCGAGAACTTTGTTCAAGCACATATCCATTTGGGCGATCGTGATCAGAATGGGCCTGTTGTAGCTTTTTTGTTCGGGGCAGATCTTGATACGCTGCCAAACCAAAACGGCATCTCCACTCATAAAGGTGTAGTAACAGGCATTCTAAGGGATGAAGACATTGTGAAGAACGACGTCGGGATTCACTCCATTTCTGAACTTCTCGATTGTATGAAGAAAGAATTAACGTATGTGAATGTCCATACTGAACAAAACCTAGCAGGTGAAATCAGAGGCCAGATCATTCCTATACATGAAGGCTAATCATCCATAATTACAACAACGAAAAGCCTGCACCTCCTATAGGAGATGCAGGCTTTTTCTACGAATACCACTTATGCCACATATTATCGTTTCTTCCTCTTACAAAACAGTCCACTCGCTTCCTTGCCCATGAGACTGCCGCCGGGCTTGAGCGGACACCACCTTGTGGAGAACCAAGGTCTTTCCAATTACTCCACTTCGTCCCTTTCCATGTTTTCTTCCATAAACTATTGTTATCACCTCGAACGAAGCAGTCGATTCTGTCCGAAGACCACGATGAAGCTGCCGGTGCATTTTCAAATCCACCACGCGGAGCACCAAGGTTCTCCCAATTGCTCCATCTAGAACCATCCCACCATTTATGCCATAGCTGATCAGTACGACCGCGCACGAAACAATCAATTCGATTAGGTCCCCATGACACAGCGCCAGGACCATCACGTAGCCCACCTTTAGGCGATCCTAAGTTCTCCCACTCGTTCCACCTGAAACCATCCCACCACTTATGCCACATGTTGTTGTCTTCACCTTGAACAAAACAATCTAATCGGTTTGCTTGCCATGATGCCACAGCTGGAGCACCTTTCATGCCTCCAGGAGGCGTGCCAAGGTCTTCCCACTCGTTCCAACGAGAGCCGTCCCACCACTTGTGCCACATTCGTTCGTTGCGTCCACGAACAAAACAGTCAATACGGTTTTGCCCCCATGACACAGCAGCCGGATAGCTTCTTAGACCTCCTCGTGGTGCACCAAGATTCTCCCACTCTCTCCACCGGGAACCATCCCACCATTTATGCCACATAGCGTTATCGTCCCCACGTACGAAACAATCCAGCCTATTGGCCTGCCAGGAGGCCACTGCCGGTGCTCCTTTCATTCCCCTTGGAGGAGAGCCAAGGTCTTCCCATGACTTCCAACTGGCACGATAGGCTGGATCAAATCCATCTTGTACTATGAGTTGATCGGCATATGAAAGTGGAACTTGGGCCGGATCATAGTAAACAGGTTGCTGCTCGGCTCCATAGCCTCCCTGTCCAGCATATCGGGCATCATGGTAATAAGGAGTTTGAAAAGGATAATAAGGATACATATGATATCCATTCTGATTCCACATTGATGTCCCTCCTATCTAAGCTGATCTATACATGATATGCCCAAGAAGGAAGGATTAGAGGTCGTCCACTTGAAAAAATGCCTTACTCTCCTTCTTTTTCGAAATCCGGAAATTTATTATGACGAATAAGGTCATAGATCACCCTTCCGTTGCTCGGTTGACCATCAGGGTAATACACAGGAAGAAAATCGAATAAGACAAAGTAAAACGCATAGAAGATAAACTGAGTCCAGAACGACTCCATAGGAATTCCATCTATGGCAAGTAGCGCATTGACTCCAATTGCTACCACTACGTTACTTAATATGGGCGCAGAATAAATGACGATATGAGCCCATTTCTTATCAAATTTTAAAGAATCATAGCTACACCAGCTATACATAAAATAATAGCGTCGCACTTCAAAAACTCCTAAATTAAATAGCTTCGGACCGCACCCTACCGTTACCTTAGAACTGCTGGCCCCCAATAAATAACTCGCAATTAAATAGCCCCCTTCCCTAATAATGGATACAACGGGCAATATAATAAATGCTGATAGAATAAGTTTAATTACACCTGCAAATCCAAACATGTTTTCTTACTCCTTTTCTTTCATTTCGCTTTTATCCACAAAAAAAGCCGAAAAGACGTCACATGACGTCTTTTCGGCTTATGTCTAGCTCTATAGTCTAGCCCATTTCCACCTACATCGGTTTATTCTTTTGAATAATTAATACTATAAAACTCTGATCCAACTGAAAATCCCAGTCTACAAAAAGATCGGTAATTGAAACACCTAATATAGATTCATAGAGTCGACGGTCGAGCATGTCTTTCTCTAACCTCCGCTTACTTAAGCGAAGCGGCTGCTCATACCCTGAGCGAATCAGTTCTTTCTCAATATCAACTAGGATTCCTTTACGCTGAATAACGAGTGTTCGATCATTCAAATAAAGTGAATTCGTTTTTTCCGGCTCTTTCTCAACCTGTCGGCTTACACGGTTAATCTCTTCATGCAGCTTATCTTTGGCCGGATATTCATAAAAGTGTTCATCCTTGTTTGCTTGATCTTCTGACAGGACGCCGAGAATAATACCCGTACGGTTTTCTAACGACCAGTCATAGTATAAGTTATCAACTTGAAGGTCCGCCACAACCGTTAACGTGGCCTTCAGTTCATGTAAAACTTCTTTCATTAAAAGGTCCCGTGTCTCTTCCACCTTCCGATCGTGACCTTGGCTACGAAGGACACGCTCTGTCGGGGTGAGGAAATCACGAAGATAAAATGTAATAAACGGATGCTTAATCGACACATAGACAGAAGCTGGTCCTTTGCCATAGTGCTCTCGTAAAAGCTTTCCTGTATAACTCGCTAATTCAGCTTGAACGGACTTCTCTTCCATATCTCTCAACCCTTTTCTTTCGCAGTTTCTACTATCGTCTGATAGATACTTTACCTCTTAAGAAAACAAGCTAAACAAATCGTAGAAGAAGCGTTCAAAAAAGCCAAAGAAGGCTAACCTTCTATGGCTTAGGTAGACAGTAATTGTGGTTTCTTATTGTAGGAGAAAAGTTTATTCATCTCTCCCGTGGCTATTATAACGCTTCTACCATTATTTTTAAATAATAATGTTAAATGTTTCCGTTGCTTCTGGTTAGAGGTAGATGGTCCGAAATCAAAAAGTTATGTTTATACTTGAGAGGTCTTAGAGGATTGACCTTTCAATGGTTTTAGTCCTTTCACAGACACAGGTACGTGTTGTTTTTTCTGGTTTAAGTATACGTAGACAGCTCCTACAAAGAAGCCTCCGCCGATAATATTGCCAAGTGTAACAGGAACGATGTTATGCATGAAACCTCCAAGACTCACTAAAGCTGTGTGAGGAGAGGATAATGCTAGTGAAAACAGAGCGACGTTTGCAATACTATGTTCATAACCTGAAATGAAGAATGTGAACACAAGAAGCATCATTAGCATAATCTTCGAGATATCCTCCTTCACTTGCATAGGAACCCAAACAGCCAAACATACGAGCCAGTTGGCTAAAATGGCACGGAAAAATAGTTGGGAGGTTGGTACGTTCATCTTCTTCTCAGCTGCAGCGATTAGAAAAGATTCTTCAGGAATAATGGTTTGAAGAAGACCTGTAAAATAGATCATCCCCGCCAAAAATAAGATCCCTATAACATTCCCTGCATAGCAATAACTCCATACTTTTATCGTATCCCACCAAGTCGTCTCTTTCTTTAAAGAGGATACAGTCAAGTACATCGTGTTTGACGTAAAGAGTTCTGAACCGCCATAGATAATTAAACAAAAAGCAACTCCAAAAAACAACGCATTCAAGAGATAGGTTGATGCTACATGTTGTTCGTAAAAAGGCTGAGCAAGTGTAAAAGATAAAATAACAGCAAATCCAATATAAACCCCTGCTAACGCAGCTCGGATTAAGTAATGACCTGGGCTCTCCTCCACCATTTTCTTCTTCCCGATAGCCTTTTGCACTACCTGGTGTATTGTGTGCTCCTCCATAAAAATCACCCCCACCCGTTATGTGAATCACTTCACATTTAATCTTATGCCTGTCTTTTAAGAATGGCAACCTTTATCACTAATTTGTAATATATAGAAAATAGTAACGTTTTCGTTTCAACTTTAAGTTGACAATATAATGGAATAAGGTTCTTGCCATTAAAAGAAACCTCCCTTTACAAAGAGAGGTTTTTAAGACTACATATTCCTTAGTTATTCTCGAGCTTCGCTGAAGCAAAGCCTAGGGCACAACCAAAAATCGCTCCACCTAATACTTCCACAGGTTGGTGACCAAGTAGTTCTTTCAATTCTTTCTCTCGCTCTACAAATTCAAAGCTTGGGAAATCCCCAGCTAAAGAGGCAAAGCTGTCCTCTAACTCATTTACAAGTCGTGCGATCTCACCAGTATGTCGTCTTATTCCTTGAGCATCATACATAACAATCGCTCCAAAAACCGTGGCTAGCGCCGTTTCTGTATGACGCGCTCCCTTATGAGAAGCTAAGTACGTAGCTAAGGCACAAACCCCAGCCGAGTGAGAACTTGGCATTCCTCCTGTCGTCGCTACCTGCTTCCAGTCCCAATTACCTGAAAGTTTCTTATGGGTTAAAATTTTTAGCCCTTGAGCGATCCCTATTGATGATAAAGCTGTTAGAATTCCTCGATTCATTTTCTTCATCTGTTCACCCTCCGTAACATCATCTTCATTCCAGTCATGAACTTCTAGTAACTCCATACCCCGAAATGGGTCAATTTAAGCAGGTGATGTGTGTAAAAGCTATGTGTTTCAAACTGTAGATGAAGACCATCGAGAAACTTTTGACTCAATTGTGTGAATGTTGAACAGTGCATCCACGGTATAAATGTTCTCCCAAGAAACATACTAAACTAGACAAAAGGAGGGATTCACATGGCAAAGAAAACAAAGAAAAACGATGCAGAGCAAAAGCACAAAAAAGGATTTGATCCGAAGAAGATGGACGTTGAATTTGGACAAGAAGTTACGGGCGAATTCGGAAGTGCCGCAGCGAACAAAGCGCACAAAGAATCAGCTAAACGCGCACGCAAATCGAAGAATCCTGAACAAAACTAAAAAAAGGACTTCCTCATTACAGGAAGTCCTACTCTTTCTTACGCAATATTCCATTATCAATACAAATCTCCGCATTAAATTCTTTATAACCTACTTCTTTAAATTGAATGGAAATGGCATCGCCGCCGTACTCTTTAATAACACCAACGCCAAATTTTTGATGCTCCACTTCTTTCCCTACCTCAATCTCATCCCATCCGAGCAAACTCTTATCAGATAAATCGGGAGCGGGGCGTGTACGTCGTGTTACAGCTCTCTTCTCATCAGGGAACTTGGCAATTCTGCGTACATTGGTCAAAAACTGCGACTCAGATACACGCTCGTCCCCTTTATACCCATAAGTCAACAGCTCCAAGTGAGTACGTGCACGCGTCATACCAACGTAGAAAAGACGAACCGCTTCTTCCATCGGGCCATATTCTTTCTTCCGATAGCTGTCCATATCTTCCTTCGAAGGTACAACGCCATTGATTAAATCAATCATATAAACCTTGTCATACTCAAGTCCTTTAGCACTGTGGAAGGTAGTCAGGGTAAGGGAACACGACTCTTTATTATATTTAGACGTTTGGACCAATTGTTCAAGCTCCTTCAGCCGGTCTGCAAAACCTTTTAAAGACCCGAGTCCTTCTGCAATCTCTTCTAGTGTATTTAAAATCGTGAACAAATGCTCGCCGTTAAAGCCGAATTTCTCTACCATCTTCTGAATGGCTTTGTCGTAACCAAGCCGATCGCGAATGACACGGATGGCTCTCGCGGGTTCCATCTTGTTCATCTCAGCGAACAGCTTCTTTGCCTGCGTCACGTTTTTCTTCTGATAAGAAGGGAGCTCAGTTTCAAGAAGAAGATCAAAGACTGATTCCTGAGCGTTGTGACTTCTGAGAAACGCTATCTGCCTCTTTGTGATATACGCATTAAACTTCGTATGAATTCTCTCTAGTATATCCACGCGTCGATCATTGTAAGTGAATCTCATAAAGTTGAGGATGTCCTCAACAATCCAGTGTTTGAAGAACTTCGCATCAATATCTTTCATATAGAAGTCGATCCCTGCTTTACTAAGCTTATCCGCAAGGGGTACTGCAGAAGCGTTATTTCGGTACAATACCGCGACTTCTTCGTCTGGACCGCTTTGTTTCACTTGCTCCGTCACGTACTTTAGCTGATCCTCATAGCTTCGCATTGCTTTAATGGCAATCGGATTGGCTGAGGGATTTTCGGTGAACATTTCCTTATGAAATCGGTTCTGATTCCGCTTAATAAACTGGTTCGAAACTTCAACAATCTCAGTAGAAGAGCGGTAATTCTGCGACATTGTGAGCACAGTCGCATCCGGGTACGTCTTCTCAAACTGAAGAAGCTTCGTCACATCAGAGCCGCGCCACATAAAGATTGACTGGTCATCATCGGCCACAACACATAAGTTATTTTGAGGCTTCGCAAGCAGCTCGACAATCTCATGCTGAACAACTGAATTATCCTGGCTCTCATCTGTTAGAATATATTCAAACTGTTGCTGATACCTGCTCAGGATCTGCGGATCATCCAACAAGCTTTGATGACAATACGTCAACATATCGTCAAAATCGAGCAGTAAAGAACTTGTGTACTCTTTCTTAAAACGTTCATAAGCCTGATAGATCGACGCTGCATTCTTGACATTCGCCTTTACTTTATAAAGCTCTTTCCCACTAAGCATCCGGTTTTTCACGAAACTGATATACGTCATCAGCTCGTCCATCTCATCATCAGAGATTTGGGTCCCGTTCTCATCTTCAAAGAGCTTCTTTAAGATAAACTTCTTGTGAAGAGGCACATGGTCCCCGTGGAATCCTTTCCTCCACTCGTCCTCATTAATCTGTCCTTCGATGAGCTGAAAGTCTTGTCCTTCTTTCCTTAAAGCCTCCCGAACGACCTTAAAGGCAAAGCTGTGAATGGTTGAGAAATGAACCTTATCATCTGTTAAGCTAGAGAAGAATTCATCAAAGCGTTCTGACATATCCTGAGCCGACTGCTTACTAAACGTGATCGCCATAATACGCTCTGGACTAACCTTCTTCTCTAACAACAAGTACCCAATCTTCATATTAAGAGTTGTCGTCTTCCCAGATCCAGGTGAAGCTAGCAACAGAAGCGGCCCATCCGTATGCATCACAGCTTGTTGCTGCACCTCATTTAAAGCAACCCCTGTTGCCTCCTTCATTCTCGTAAAGAAATCCATTAAAGCCTCTCCCTTTCCTTATCTATACACAGAACAAAAATAGATGGAAGAAGGCACAGCATCCCTCTTCCATCTATTCTCCTCACACGACATGACTCGGTCTATGTCCTACTTGTATTATATCTTCTATCTCTATGAGATTCTACCTCTTTTAAGGTGGTAAGCTATGTTAAAATAAACTATTATAAGCAGAACCACGTAGGAGTGAACGACCGATGGATAAGAAGGATATCGCCGGAATTCGCCGGCAGCTGAAAGTTGATAACGATCTACTCAAGATCCAGAACATCTTTAACGTCTATATCATGAAAGAAACAACAGAAATCTACCACCATCAGAGCCAGCCATTTGAACTACTAGAGCGGGAACAGCAAGAACTGTTTATGAACAATTTCAAAAAGTTGCTAACAGGAAAGCTCGATGAAAAGTTGTTTGAACTAAAGTTTCAACGAGAAGCCGAGAATCATACGCAGCTTATTTTACATAAAGGCCTGTTAACCAATAATGTTCAGGACTGGATGCAAGAAATGCTCTATATGACGGAGAAGATGATCGCAGAACGCCCTTACGAACACGATGTAGTCATTACATTCGTCCGGGCAGAATATTTGAAACCAACGCGTAGAGGGAATTCAGAATCAGAAGAGAGTGACCGGGACACTGTATACTCCCATCCCTTCATCCTTTGCAGCGTGAACAAAACAGAAGATCCGAAGAAGGAATATCAATTCGACTATGTGCAGAAAGAGTTTAAGTACAACATTGAAGTCGACCCCGTCGTTGACCTGAATACACCAATGGGCGGCTTCCTCTTCCCTACGTTTACCAATCACTCAGCGGATGTGAACCACATTCTGTACGCTTCTGGAAAAGCTCATGAGCCAGACCTTCATTTTGTAGAAGAAGTGCTAAACGGTGAAGAACCAATGACGGCTATGGAGGATAAGGCAGTATTTGAAGAAGTGATTCGCGATGTCGTGGGTGATCAACTTAATCCCTCTACGCTCGGGAACGTCTATCGTGAGGTCAATCAAGTTGTTGAAGACCATGAAGAAGGCGAAGAGCCACCGAAACTTGATTATAGAGACGTTGAGCGCGTTCTGACCATGAGCGGTGTAGAGCAGGAGAAGATTGATTCTGAGAAAATCAAAGAATCCTTTAAGAGGTACACAGAAGACGATAATTATGAATTAAAAGCCAGCAGTATCGTACCGAAATACAAGTCAAAATCAATCAAGATCAATACGAAGCTCGCCAATATCTCCATTAGTCCGCAAGACTTAGAACACGTCAAACAAGTCAATTTCGACGGAAGACGTTATCTAATGATCGAACTAGAAGAAGATGCGGAGATTGAAGGCTTTAAGATGTTGCCAGAAGCCTTTGGCGGTGCCACAAAAGCAGAAGAAAAAGAAGAAGAAGGAGACAGTTAACTGTCTCCCTCTTTTCCTTGATCAAACGTTTGATCAATTTATGATTCGTAAGGAATTTCTTCATCCTCGCACCATCTCTCGGCGACTTTAAGAAATTGAGCTTCCCGATAAGCATACCAATCTTCTGCGAGGCCTAAGTCTCCCACCATATCTTTAAAACGGCGGAAAGCTCCTCGGCCGCGAATCGCCCGAAGTAACTTATTCCCCTTCTCTTCATCTTCTAGCGAATGAGCGAAGGATTCCATCACTCTATACTCGTCCAAGTCACGTGGTGTTGGCAGTTCTACGAAGCGACCATTCTCATCCGCGACAAAAAGATCGGCCCATTTACGATTTTCTTGCTGCCAATCCGGTAAATGATCAATTGGCTTCTCGTCTTCTGCATCACGGATCTCATCATGAGTGATTGTGATGATCTGTCCTGTTTCTTTGTCCAGGTATATATTCCAATCGCCATCGTTCATTTCTGCGTTCTCAGCAATAGTTTGAAGGTTTACTTTCATTACGTTCAGTCCTTTCCTCCATAAATCATAGTTTTTTATAATTTCAACGCCCTTTTCGGCTCTACTGTAACAAACCTTACTTTGCACAGAACAGCCCTAAAGCACCTAACATGCCCACAAACCTCTCCGATGTTATAATAGAGGCACGTAAGAGACATGGAGGTATGTATCATGAGAATTGAAGTATGGTCAGATGTAGTCTGCCCGTTTTGCTATATCGGGAAACGTCGTCTAGAAGCGGCTCTTAAAGAATTTGAACAAGCCGATCAAGTAGAGATTGATATACAGTTTAAAAGCTTTGAATTAGACCCAAATGCTCCAGTGAACAGCAATCAAACCACCAATGAAAAACTCGCTGAAAAATACGGCAAGACCTTAGAAGAAGCCAAACAAATGACAGCAAATATGACTGAGCAAGCTGCAGCAGTTGGTCTTGACTTTGACTTTGATCGTACGATTCCAACAAACACGTTCGATGCTCATCGCCTCTTCCAACGTGCTTCTGAAAAAGGAAACGGCAACAAAGTATCTGAGCACTTATTCCAAGCTTACTTTGAAGCAGGCAAACACGTCGGCGACCGTTCCATCTTGAAAGAAATCGCCCTTGAAGCTGGTCTATCAGAAGAAGACGTAAAAGCTGCCTTTACTGATGAGAAATATGCAACAGCTGTAAGAAGCGATGAACAAGAGGCCGGACAAATCGGTGTTCAAGGCGTTCCATTCTTCGTATTCAACCGCAAATTTGCTATATCAGGCGCCCAGCCGAAAGAAGTCTTCTTACAAGGCTTGCAAAAAGCTCACGAAGAAGAGAAACAAGCACCTGCTTTCGAATCGATCGGCGGTAAAGACACAGAAGTATGTACGGATGAAGGATGCGACATCTAATGAAGAGTTTAAATATACAAAAATAAGACAGGGCTCTAGGCCCCTGTCTTATTTTTTAGCTATATTTTATTGATCAAACGTTTGATCAATAGCCCATCACCTTCGATATCAAAGGGGTTTAGAGAGTATTGATGAGATACTCTCTAAAGGAAAGATAGTAATAAAATCAGCAAAATCGGAACCACTAACACAATGTAAGCCATCGGACGAGCAAAGTTAACCGTCATTCCTATCCCAAACCGCTTCTCTACCAAGACAGAAGGATCTTGTTTATTAAAGTAGATCATGCCACCGATCCAGTACCTGTCTTCATCATACTCCTCTACTTTACCATCTTGATCCGTCACCACAACTTCATCTAAATCAGAATCCACTTTCCCAACTTTAATAGCAAACACTACGGCCCCGGCTAATGTAAGAAACATAAAGATCAGAGGCACCAGCATAATCATCATGTCATCAAACATGTTTCCGTATAGAGTCATAGCTTGTAAAAACGAGAATAGCATGGTCAGTAACAAAGAGACTAACAGCAGTAACCAGCTTGTGTATTTACGTAAGTTTATTTGCCTCTTTTTAGACGCCTGTTTGTTCGTTGGACGAATTTTTATACCTGAGCGTTTCGTTAGTTCAATGATGCCAAGAAACATCCCTTGGAGAACCATCAAGATAATCGGAAGGGAGAAAACAGATAGAACACTCTTATCTGTATAAGCATCAGGTTGCCCATCTGCTCCCCAATGAACAGGAATCTGATCAGGAAACTGATTATAGTTGGCTGCTGTAAAAGCCATTAATCCGATTGTTAAAAGAATTGGCAGGGACACGACATACCAGGGCAGCATTTCATCTTTAGCCCTGATGTTTAGATCAGAGATTTTCACTTGCTTTTTACCCTCAAACCAGCGCTGTTCCTTCTTCAACTTAGAGATCTTCACATGAAAATAGAAGTAAAGAACAAGTGAAGTAACAATAACAAGCATCGGCTGCATCGTTCCCATAAGTGCCAGTTGGACATCTGTTGGTGTGGTGCTCATGCTCCAGACTAAGAAAGTTATGAGAACACCAAGTGCCAATACCCCGGTAATAAGAGAATATAATTTTTTCGATCGCTTAATCACCGCGTTATTCGTATGTTCCATCGGTACCGTCACACCAAACACAACAGTCCGTTTAACTAAGAAAGGAATGGAAACTTGAATGACACTCACGATCAGCGTCGATAAGAATAAAATGATCCCTTCCATTTATTTCATCTCCCTTACATTTCTCATAATTGAATCTACAAGCGCGTGAACCTCTTCATCGTTCATCCCTGAAACCATAGCTTCAACAACAGTCGGCCTTAGCTTTTCAGACAATAGATTCGTTTGCTCTTTAGAGGCACCTTTCAATGGGTCCACGCTTATAACAGCTCCTGATTTCGGAACGATTGTTATAACCCCTTTGGCCTCCAAGTCATGATAGCTCTTATTAATCGTATGCATGTTCACACCAAGGTCCGACGCAAGACCACGCACAGAAGGTAACACATCGCCAACTGCTAGCTCCCCGCGAATAATCCCTTCCATCACCTGGGTGCTCACCTGGGAATAGATCGGTATATCCGAGTCTGGCTCAATTTGAATATACATCCTCCCACCTCCATTCTGTTCTACTACTATTATAACAGAATTGTTCTAGTTGGTGTATAACAATTTACAGTAGACATAAAAAATAGGCAGGAATCGAATTCCCGTTATTTAAAACCCAAAATAGATGCAATTCCTGTAATCGCTACCACTCTCCTGCTATACTGTACATAAATAAAGAGTAGGATGGTGAGTACATATGAATAAGACAATTGGCTTTATCGGAACAGGAGTTATGGGGAAAAGTATGGCGCGGAACCTAATGAAAGCTGGATTCTCGGTCAATGTATATACTAGAACGAAAGTAAAAGCAGAAGACCTAATTGCTGAGGGGGCTTCGTGGAAAGACAATGTGACAGAGCTCGCTGCAAGCTCAGACATTATCATAACGATAGTGGGATACCCAAGTGATGTGGAAGAAGTGTATCTTGGAGACAATGGGATTATCCAACATGCCAAATCCGGTTCTTACCTCATTGACATGACTACCTCCTCGCCACAACTGGCTCAACAAATCTTCGACACAGCAAAAGAACATAACCTTCACGCGTTCGACGCTCCTGTTTCAGGTAGTGACATTTACGCAGAGCAAGGGAAGTTAACGATTATGGTTGGTGGAGACAAGGAGTACTTCAATGACGTTCTCCCAGCTTTTGAGGCCATGGGCCAAAATGTTGTCCTTCAAGGACCAGCAGGATCAGGCCAACATACGAAAATGTGTAACCAGATCGCTATTGCCTCTACGATGATGGGCGTTGTTGAAGCCATTACGTATGCAGAGAAAGCAGGACTCGATCCAAAGACCGTTCTTGAAAGCATTCAGTACGGAGCAGCAGGCAGCTTCTCCCTATCCAATCTAGCCCCTCGTATGATCGATGGAAACTTTGAACCCGGCTTCTATGTGAAACATTTTATTAAAGATATGAACCTCGCCATCGAGTCAGCTGATAAAATGGAGTTACCAGTCCCAGGCTTAAAGCTGGCTAAAGATCTATATGACCGTTTGAGTGAAGCTGGTGGGGATAATGACGGGACCCATGCGCTTTATAAATATTATAAGATGATGGCTGAACAATAGGATAAAGATAATTAGTTCTCTTTCACTTATAAAAATAAAAGCAAGGAATTCTCCCCCTTTATGGAGAATTCCTTGCTTTTTTAATGACTTCGAAGCTACTATAAGTACTTTGACACAGTTTAATAATCCATGCTCATCGCAATATTTTATCAGGATCTCATCCCCACTATATAAGCGATTATCCTTTATCTCCCTTTGTTTCATATGAAAGACCCTTCCCCATGTCTTAAGAATTCTAGTAAAATGATAGTAGATACGAAATGAAGCTAGATAAAGAGAGGATTATGCAGGCATGTCTTACAAAATGATTATTCTAGACTTAGACGATACATTGTTAGGAAATGACCACAAGATCTCAGATCGCAATAAACAGGCTCTAATGAAAGTTCAAGAACAAGGGGGTAAAGTGGTACTTGCCTCAGGTCGACCAACGTATGGCATGGTACCTTTCGCTAAAGAGCTTTCCCTTGCTGAATACGGAAGCTTCATTCTTTCCTTTAATGGTGGAAAGATTATAAACTGCCAAACAAATGAAGAATTCTTTAGTCAGACGTTAAGTGTAGAAGCCGTTCGTCGACTAAACGAAATTAGCCAGCGAGAAGGCGTTCAGATCCACACCTATGTTGGAGATGAAATCGTTACAGCGGAAGAAAACCCTTATACGTCAATCGAATCAGATCTGACAGGTCTTCCGATTAAAGTGGTGGATTCATTTATGGATGGTGTGACTGAACCCGTTGTGAAAATACTTATGGTTGGAGAACCTGAGCACCTTAAAGTTGTTGAAAAGAAACTTCAAGAAGAACTAGGGGACGAATTTAGCGTCATGCGCTCGAAGCCATTCTTCCTCGAATTCACCGATAAAGGCATTACAAAAGGAACAAGCATTGAGAAATTAATACAAGAACTTGGTGTAAAGCGTGAAGAAGTAATTGCCATGGGCGACAGTTACAATGACCAGGAAATGATTGAATTCGCAGGTCTGGGCGTTGCGATGGGAAATGCCCCTGAGGATATTAAACACGTTGCTGATTTTGTGACCGATACGAATGTGAACCATGGTGTCGCACAAGTGGCTGAGGAGTTTCTGTTGAAAGAGCACTTCACTTATAAATAACGAACCTTTGCAAAGGCATTGAAAAACAAGATGAAGCATCGCTCATACGATTGTAAAAGAGATCCCGAAGAACTAAGATTAGTTCTTCGGGATCTCTTTTTATCTTGATCAAACGTTTGATCAACGCTTGTTTCGCTACTAGCATATTCACCTATAGCAATTATTCCAATTCCACAACTCTTGCAACAGACTCTCCGCAGTTTTTGCATTTTCCTTCTAAGAGAACGCCCTCAGGATGATCTAAGATGATAAAATCCACTATAGTCACAGCATCCAGGCAATTTGAACAAAACACATTTTGAATTAACTTCTCCCTACTATCTTTTGGGATCGATAACCACTTTTTGTTTGCTTCCATTATGTCACCTCCAGGGACCATGAGACAGGTTCCTTGTCCCGCTTTGGGTAAAGCTGTCAACTTTTCACTCATTATACTAAGGAAAGGTCACTGATCTTTTTTTTCTTTAACTTTGATAAAATGTCATTGATCATTATGGTGATCGCCTAAAAAAAACTCACCTCAATCATAAATCATTTGGATTAATAACCGCAAACACCTGATGATCTTCCCAGATTCCATTAATCTTCACATTTTTAATTGCCAGTCCCTCTTTATGAAAACCTGCTTTCTCTAACACACGACAAGAGGCTTTGTTCTTTGGCATAACACCAGCTTCAATACGATGTAACCCCAAAACAGTAAACGCGTACGCAACAACTAACTTCACTGCTTCTGTAGCATATCCCTTGCCGTTATAATCAAGCGCCAAAGAATAACCGATCATGGCGCTTTGTAAGGCGCCCCGCTTCACATCAAATAAGCTCACCTCTCCAATTAACTCATCATTTTCCCGTAAGAAAATGCCAAACTTATAACTTTGATCCTGCTTTTGGTATTCTATAAACTTCTGAATCCTGTCACGTTGATTATCATATGTATAGAAATCAGGTTCTCTCGCCATCGAGGTGGATTCAAAAAAAGCTCGGTTGTCTTGCTGTAGATGAAGCAAGCTTTCTATATCCTCCATTGTAAAAGACCTTATATAGATCACAGTTGATTTCAAGCAGGTCACCTCCTCTCTTTTCTAATACCATTATACACATTGTAACATTCAAGGCACTAAGGGACTTGGGGACAGGTTCCTTGCCCCATAAATTAACAAAAGACTTGAATTTCCATCTAATGTATATTACCTTTAAACTATATTGTATTACAAAGTAGTTGAGGTTTCTGGTTATTTTTTTTGGTTAACTATATTGCATTACAAGTTAGTTAACGACAACGAACTGTTAAAAGGAGGTACATGATTGTCTTCAAGTCAAATACTAAAAGGCATTCTAGAAGGGTGTCTTCTCTCGATTATTGGTAAGGGAGAAACCTATGGCTATGAAATGATAGAAAAGCTACATGCCTCCGGGTTTACTATGGTTAAAGAAGGGAGCATTTATCCCCTATTACTCCGTATGAAAAAGGATGGGCTTGTAGCAACGACTCAAAAGAAGGTGCCCTCAGGTGGACCAAAACGTAAATATTATTCTTTAACCTCAAAAGGGGAAGAAGAACTAGAGGAGTTCAAGAAGAGATGGAGTGCTATTTCAGGAAGCGTTGAAACTTTGTTAGGAAAGGATGGTTAAATACATGCAGATATCTAGGGAAAGTCAGGAATTTTTGAAGAATCTAAGGGTGTACTTATTGTCTAGCGGTAAGAACGAACAAGAAATTAATGATATTGTTGAAGAGTTAGAAGATCATTTACATGAAGCTGAGAAGAATGGAAAAGACGTGGATGAAATCATCGGTCAGTCTCCAAAAGAGTACATGAATCAGTTAGCAGATGAAATGCCACTTGATCTCACAAGCGTATTAAAGTATATTCCTATTATTATACTTGGGGGCTTTTCGTTTATCCTGATGGAGGACGCGATTCGAGGTAACTTAGAATACTCATTACTAGAGATCATCGGTTACCCATCGGGTCTCCTAATCAATCTCTTTCTTATCGGCGCCGCTTTTAAATATTTAGCTAGCACTAAATTATCTGCAACCAAACAATGGCTCATCCTATCCATTGTTGGAATGGTCCCTACTGCATTATTTGTCGGTATTTATTACTTAGATCGTTTTATTGAAACACCTGCGTTTCAGTTAGGAACCTTTGGAGTCGCGTCGGCGGTCGTTGTTTCCATTTCGGTCTTTATCGGAATCGCTGTATGGAGTAAGTCGTGGGTAACGATCATTATTCCTCTTCTCTTGTTCCTGCCAAAGGTGCTCATTGATATGACGAGTATTGAAGGGGACACAAAGTTAATCGTCAACAGCATCTTACCCTTCTTATTGGTCGGCCTTTACCTGCTGATCGTTTCAAAGAAAGAGCAACAAATCTAACGATAAAAAGACTGCTACTGTAGCAGTCTTTTTTCTTTGCTTTACTGATAATGTGGAATAATTTTGATCTGTAGTTACTATATGTTTTATAATGAACGCTGATTGAAAAACGTTTGGAGGACTTTTTTTGAATAATGTATTTATGATACTCGTGCTTCTGTCATTCCTTGGATTGATTGCAGGTTTAATAGCTCCTAAACTCGCAATCTTCTGGAATCGCAACAAGGCGAGTCGCAAGAAAGTGTTAAAGATCTATCCGGCAATTTTAGTAGCCAGCTTCATTCTGTTTGGTATTACATCTCCTTCCCTTGAAGAAATGGAAGAGAAAACTACTGTATCTAGCGAATCGGAGACTGTTGAAGAAAGTAAGCCAGCGGAAGATACAAAGGAACAAAAAGATGACCCTCAAACTAGTGAAAATAAGACTGATGAGGTAGAGAATAAAGAGAAGCACAACTCAGTTGAAACAGAAAATAACAACACTGCCAACAAGAGCAAGGAAGAAGATGAGTCAAATCAATCAATAAGTAAAGACTCTCCATATGAACAAGCGACTGTTTCAAGAGTAGTAGATGGCGACACAATTGAAGTTACGTATAACGGGAAAACCGAAGACGTGCGCTTGTTACTGGTAGATACACCTGAAGTGAAACACCCATCAAAGCCTGTTCAAGAATTCGGGCCAGAAGCATCGGCATATGCAAAGAAGATGTTAACACCAGGAACAAAAGTTGGACTCGAATTTGACGGTCCAAAACGTGATAAATACGACCGACTTCTTGCTTATATTTGGGTAGATGGACAAAACTTTAATAAAGCGTTACTCGAAAATGGATATGCCCGATTAGCCTACAGGTACGATCCTCCCTATACCCATTACGAAACGTTCATGAAAGCACAGAATCAGGCCAAATCTCAAGACCTTGGCATTTGGAGCGTAGAAGGCAATTACGTACAAGATGATGGATTCCACCAGGAAGTTCTAGTTACAGAAAGTGCCGAAGAAGAGACGCAACAACAAGAAACAACTAGAGATCAAAACGGAACAACTAGTTTACCGTATGATCCAAATGGACCTGACCGTGACTGTGGCGATTTCGACTCTCATGAAACAGCCCAGGCATTCTTTGAAGCTGCAGGAGGTCCGGAACGAGATCCCCATCGATTAGATGGCTCAGATGGAGACGGGCTAGCTTGTGAGAGTTTATAAGGAACAAGGGTTTCAGACCCTTGTTTTTTTATTGGATATGTTAATAGAGCTTTCTGTTTTATTGATCAAACGTTTGATCAATCCCTCTTCACCCATTCCCCCTTTTCCTTCATGAATTTAAAATTTTTCGGGATGGTGAATACATTAAATTTTGTTATAATAGATAAAATATTGAAAAAGTTTAAAAGAGGGGTGAATGCGAATGCCTATTAATATACCTGAGAAACTACCGGCTAAAGATATATTAGAGAAAGAAAACATCTTCCTCATGGAGGATCCACGCGCTAATAAACAGGATATTCGTCCTTTGAATATCCTCATCTTAAACCTAATGCCAGAAAAAGAGAAAACCGAACGCCAATTGCTTCGTTTACTTAGTAATTCACCATTACAAGTCAACGTAGAATTCATCCACACATCTACATACGAATCGAAAAATATTAGCAAATCTCACTTAAGTCAGTTCTACAAAACGTATAATGAAATTAAAGAAAAAAATTATGATGGGATGATTATTACGGGTGCCCCTGTCGAGCAGCTACCTTTTGAAGAAGTTGCTTACTGGGAAGAGCTAACGGAAATTTTGGAATGGACGAAAACAAACGTTACATCTGTTCTGCACATTTGTTGGGGTGCACAGGCTGCTCTCTATCACCATTATGGGATTGATAAGTATGAACTACCAGAGAAAATCTCCGGAGTTTTTCAACACCGCATCATGAATGAAACGAACAAACTAGTCCGAGGAATGGATGACGCGTTCCTTGCTCCTCATTCACGCTACACTGATGTATCAGAAGAAGAGATTCTAGCGAACGACCGATTAACGTTACTCGCCTCATCAAAGGAAGCTGGCGCACTATTGATGATGTCTAACGATGAGAAGCATGTGATGATTACAGGTCATATTGAGTATGAATCAACGACGCTCGCAGAAGAATATGAGCGGGATGTCGCGAAAGGGCTCGATGTCAAAGTTCCATCCGGCTACTATCCAGATGATGATCCTGACCAGAAACCTCTCAATCGGTGGCGATCACAAGCCTATCTGCTGTTTTCGAATTGGCTGAATTACTGCGTTTATCAGGAGACTCCTTATGAATGGGGCACGGAAGATTTGTGGAGCATTTAGTGGGCCAGGGGGACAGGTTCCTTGTCCCTATGTAGGATCTACTACCTTTTGATTGATTACAAAAACCTATTAAAAGATCACTGATCTATTGAATCAGTGATCTTTTTTCATTTCATCCACCTCATAACGTCACAGATCCAATCACCTATACTCCCCCTATCCAAAAAGTGGGACAAGGTACCTGTCCCCACTTCCCACAAATAAAAATGCCCGCCACAATTAAGGGCGGGCAGATTATCATTTATCCTTCTGTATCAGAAGAGGAATCCTCAGACTCCTCTTCCCCATCAAGTTCCGGCTGGGAAGGTTGTTGTTCTTGTTGAGCTTCTTCCAACAAGGACTGAATCTCCTCCATAATACGTCCGGCTTCTTGATAGTTGCCTTCTGACGTTTGTTCCTGATACTGATCAAATAGATCGGATACTTCTTGAAGTACTTGACTTGATTCAAGCATCTCTCCTGTATCAGGTGTCTCGCCTTGCTCTCCTTCTCCATCTGGCGCTTCGCCATCAGGATCAATGCGGGATAGCAAGACTTCTAAAGCACGGTCAAAGGTCGGCTCCATCACAATCTGGTTCTGATAGGCAACGATGACCTGTTTGACTTCTGGTAAAGATGTTTCATTAGACGATTTTATATAGATTGGTTCCGCGTAAAGGATCGTATCCTCAATCGGCAGGACAAGTAAGTTCCCGCGGATGACCTCAGATCCACCTTGAGACCACAGGTTCAACTGCTGAGAAATGTCGCTGTCCTGGTTAATTCTGTTCTCGATTTGTTGCGGACCGTAGACGTTTTCCTGTTTAGGGAATTCGTACACCATCATCTCCCCGTAGTTATCCCCATCGTTTCGAACACCCATCCAAGCAATCATATTTTGACGATTACGCGGAGTGAATGGAGTCATGAGGACGAATTCTTCTTCCTCTGCTTCAGGCAGACGCATCGTCACATAATAGGGTTCCATCGTTACATCATCGTTAAAGTATTTTTCCGTTGGAATCTCCCAGTAGTCCTCACGATTATAGAAGACTTCAAGATTCGTCATATGATAGGTCTGGTAAAGATTCGACTGGACCTTGAACAGATCGATCGGATAACGGAAGTGACTGCGAACATCTTCAGGCACTTCTTCTGTGAACAGGTCTGGGAAGATATTGCGGTACGTCCCAAGCAATGGCTCTTCAGGGTCTACCACATAAAACGTGGTTTCTCCTGTATACGCATCTACGGTTACTTTCACCGAGTTACGGATATAGTTTTTACTTCCTTCATAGGCCTCAGAGTAGGGATAATTACTCTCTGTTACATATGCATCAATCATCCAGGCCATTGTCCCATCATCTCTGACGAAAATATATGGATCTTCGTCATACGAAAGGAACGGAGCAATACGCTCCACACGATCCATAATGTTTCGTGTCTGAAGCATTTGGCTATCCCCCGTTACCTGATCCGAAACAAATAATCGGAACGACCCTTCATCAAGGGCAAAAAGTGCTCGGTTAATGCCAGATAGCGGAATGCCGGTATCCGCTTCAAAACGGTTCGACTTGTTCTCATCCCCAGAAGGATAATCAAACTCGTCGACCCCACTATTTACAACAACCGTGTCATACTGCTCCTCACCGAAGTAAACTTGCGGTCGTGTGATCTCCAGCTCTCCTTGAGGAGGCAAGTTCTGAACCATATATTCTGGTTGTCCTTGCGGTGTAATCTCATGAACGTTACTCATTGCGAGCCCGTAACCGTGCGTATAACGAAGGTTCTGGTTCACCCACGTCTGCGCTTGCGATGGCAAGTCTGACGTATTCAATTCACGAGCTCCCAAGAAGACTTGTTGGTATTCACCATCAATGTTGTAACGATCGATATCAATATCATTAAATTCATAATACGTACGGAACGTTTGTAGCTGATTGTACACATCAAGGATTGGTCGACTATCGTTAATGCGTACATTATTAATCGTATCCTGGTTTCGTTCCACCATCTCACGATCAAGCGTATCCGCTCCCGGATGCTGAGCCTCCGTCATATCCTCAAGCTCATAGGCAGTTCTTGTCATAGAGAGGTTCTCTTCCAAATAAGGGCTTTCTTTAGAAAATTCATTCGGCGACACAACGAAATTTTGTACAATCATGGATGCACCTTGTGCCACAATCCCCACGACAATATAAAGAATAATCGGCAGAATCATGCTCTTCCAATTGCCACGGAATAAAGAAATGATCACCCAGATTGTACCGAGTAAAGCGGCACCAGCCAGAACATATGAAGCTGGGTTATTAATCACATCGTCCGTATAACTCAAGCCATGCACAACACTTTGTTGCGCCACATTGACCTGATTGGTAAGTAGTGAATAAAACGGCTCAAGTACATGTTGCGCTGCTAGTAACACGCCAATAATCGCTAGTGTCGTACCAAGATGCAATTGCGCTGTACGACTTGTGCGATACATCGTGAAAACAGAATACAATCCAATTTCCACAAACAAGAAGAAAATCGCAAGACCTAAAACAGTCGATAGAGCGAACTCTATAAATGGCAGCACGAACATATAGAAGGATACATCACGATCAAAGTGTGGATCACTTACACCGAAAGGCTCATAATTCAAGAACTTAAGCCACGGCTCCCAGCCTACTCCTTGAACAATTGTACTTCCGATCAGTCCAATAAATAGGGCCAAAAGAAGTACCAATGATCGACTCCACTTCTTACTCGTAACGAGCGTTGGTAACTGCCCTTCATTAAAGTGTCTTAAATAAGATTTCCGTACCCAACTAAACGTAACGTAGGTACAAACCGCGAAGAGGATAAAGCCAACAATCCCAAGCATAAACTTGCTCGTCAGAATCGTCATATAGGAATCCTGGTACCCTACTGTCCCCATCCATATGTAGTCTGTAATCCAGTTTAAGGACAAAAGAGTGAGAACCAACAAGGCAATGACAACAAACCCTATCTTCCCAAACCATCCTCCAAACTTTTTCATCTTTTTATTTCCTCCAGAGGGAAATCCTCTGACATTACTCGTCTCGTTGTCCAAACCAACGCCTCCTTTTTCTCTATACCTAACTATACGAATGAGAGTAAGAAATGTTTCGTGATTCTTTAGTTTGACTATAACGGAATGGCACGGCGTCTGCAATCAAAGGATGGGTCGTCTTGATCAAACGTTTGATCAATTTTTTATAAAGGGTGGCAGGGGCAAGTGGGTCTCTGACATTTTGATTGCTTTTTGCTAGGAAAAGGTCATAGAACAGGTTCTTCTCTTACCTTTTGGAGCTCCCAATCTATAAAAGGTCACAGACAGACTCCTGTGCCCCCATCTATAAGTGATGAGATTAGTTTAATGTAATAGCTTGTCTACCAAATGTATCCCAAGCAGCTACGAAATCTGATAACGGTAATTTACGATCCTTTTCCTCATAAAGTGGATCGTTTATATAGACGTGGTCTTCATCATAGCCCGTAATGAGAACAGAATGAATCTTCTTCGTAATACGTAGCTCTCCTTCATTAGTGATCCATGTTTCCCAGTGTTCGGGATCAATGTCTCCAAATGTACTCGCTACAATGACCCATACTGGCTTCTGATTATCGAGCGCCATCTGAATTTGATAAAATGAGCCACCCGTTAGATTGTGAATCTCACCTGGCAAATACGTTTCAGCCAAACTCACAACAGGCTCCGCAAAGACAGAAAGACCAGGATTTGAGTAATCATACATATCACCCACAAACCCGTCATTCGGATTCCCGTATAACCCATTTGCTAAATAAGGTACCTTCGGGATCTCTTCAGCTAGCTTCATTTTATCTACATCAACATCTGCATATTGCAGCAACATCGCGAGAGATGTCATTTCACATCCCCTTGGTAACTCTGGTAATTGTTGAATATGAGGGGCATTTACGAGTACTTGTGATTCTAGTTTTGGTGTTAGAGGACTTGAAGAAATAGTAGGTTTGCTGCTATGTGACGACGCTTGATAGACAACAACTTCTTTTGCTTTAGTAGTTTTATGATTCTGAAAGACAAACATCACAGCTACAATCGTCAAAATAGTAATACCACTATATAAAATTTTCAATACTTTCTCCCCCGTATTTAATTATGTGGTGAATCTGGGTTAATTCTATCTTTTGTACTATAGTTAATTATAACCAAATCCTCCCATGTGTTAAATAGAATTTTTGGACTGGGAGGCAATTCAGATATTAGAAACTAGTTTAATAGTAATAAAGTATTACTGTATAAGGATTAAGGAAAAGCGCCCGTCGTAGCTTTATCAAACTATGAAATATGCGTAACATAAAAAAAGTGTTTGGCCCTCAGAACTGAGGGCCAAACACTTTGTTTCACGAGCGCTAAACACACCTATTCCTATGACAGCGCCTCCTTAAGGTAAACTCTCACATGCCACACCATTACCATCTCTATCTAAACCATGTGGATCTTCTTCAGGCCCACCTGCAGCCTCAAAGAAACTCTGAGCTTCTTCGTGAGTATCAAAATCACTGCAATTCTTATCTTCACCAAATGGATCATACGGACCTTCATACTCCTTATCGTTATTCGGATCTTCTGCAACATCTGAATTAAAGCCATCTTCTGTTACATAACCTTCAATACTCCATATATTCAGGTTTTTGTTCACTGCTTTCGTCTGAGCTTTTATGAACGATTCAGAATAAGTATATGGTGGGTCGTAAACATAAGCATAGCGAGCCAACCCTTCTTCTAGAAGCATTTTGTTAAAGTTAGCACCATCAACCCAAACATAGGCGAGTAAACGGTTATACTTGTCTCTCTTTGGGCCATCAAACTCAAGTGTAACTTCTTTACCACTCAAAGTTTCTTTAGTAAATTCACTCGCTTCCGGGCCATAAGGTTGCACTGGCAAGGATGGATGTTTCGTTTCTGGTGTATCTACTAACAGTAGCCTAACCTCTTCTGTTTTACCATTATAGGCAACCTCAATCGTATCACCATCAATCACGCGAGTTACAGTAGCCGTTTGTTTTTCATTAATAGTGAAGTTAAAAGTCGTTTCCCCATTCATTTCTAGCCCTTGCGAAGAATGAACCCCACTAATATGTAAGGTGTACTCAGCACCAGTATCGTAACCATTATCAGGAGCTTCAATTTTTAGAGTATGTTCATCAGACAAATAGATGTTTTGTGTTAGGACAAGTCCATTGTCTCCTTTTTGAACATAAACATCATCCAACTGATCCCCATCAATGGATGTATTGAACTCTACTGTCCAATCCTTATCCACCGGTACATCCGTTTCAGAACCGAATGTCTCTGCATGAATAGGAGTGACTACAGCTAACATGAACACGAGTGCCATCAACCACGTTTTCCATTTCATCGCTATCTCCTCCTCAAGTTTTAATCTAATTACCCAACCTTATATTAACAAAAGTAGTATATTACGGAAATTAATTCAGGGCAAGGGAACAGGTACCTTGTCCCCTGGCTTAAACCCATCAGTTAACAGGATGCAAGATTTATATATGGAGAACTTTAATATAAAAAACATTGAATTCCCCCTCCAAAAAATACATTTTATGTTAAAGTTTTAGGGAATACAGCAAAATGAAAGAGGTGGAATAATTGGATACATTAAAAAGTCTTAAGTTTGATGCGCAAACATATAAAAAATTAGTTAAAGATTACATTGATGATCCTTATATAAATAAAACTTTTGATAATTTAATTACTTGCTTAGAGAGTAAGGATTATGAAGGTACGATGTTTTTTTTAGAAAAAATATTAAACTGGTATACATCAAATCTTCAAAAAATTGAGAATAATGAATTTGTTAATAATTACGATAGCCACTTTGAAGCAGCAGTTCAGATTACTAATTACTTTCATACATTAAAAGAGCTTTCTAATAGAAATGAGTTAGGTATTGAAAATTTTGATGTGAATAATACTACTCACCCAAAAGAAACAATTTTAGGTAACCGCATATTTATAAGTCACTCTAGTAAAGATGAAAGGATTTGTACCGCCTTCGTGAACCTGCTAGAAGTTTTAGGTGTGCCTGAAGAAAATATATTATACTCAAGCTCCGAACGATTTGGCATACCTGCAGGAAAAGATATTTTTGAATACTTAAAAGACAGTATAGTTGAAAATTTCAACGTATTTTATATGTTGTCAGATAACTATTATAATAGCGTTTATTGTCTAAATGAAATGGGAGCAGCTTGGATAAACCAGAATGATTTCTCCATTTATCTTCTTCCTAACTTCCATCAGGGGATTGAAGGTGTTATTGATAAAAATGTTAAAGGATCTAATTTAACCAGTAAAGTGATGTTAAATCAGCTCAGAGATAAAATAACACATGACTTTAATACATCAATTTCGGAAAATAGATGGGAAGAAGAGAAAGATAAATTTCTTGAAGTAGTAAATTCTTTTGAAGTTTAAAAATTTTGTAGAAGTCCACTGTAGCGCCGAAGCGTGTCTATTGCTCTTTCCAACAATAATTTCATCTAAAAAAGAAGCATGGAAACCTTCCTGTTCAAGTGAAAAAGTACTTCTTTTATTAAAGCCTATTATCTAAAAAGAAAAATGAGGCCAAAAATATGAGTGAATTAGTATTTGAAAACAGAGATTTTACATGGGATTATGAGCATACCGTTAAGCAGGTTCATCTAAATAATTATCCTATCGTCTATATTCTTTATAACGAGAAAAAAAGACCATCAGCTTATATCGGACAAACCGTTCAGGCTACAAGAAGGTTAAAGAATCATTTAGAGGATAAAAGGCGAAAGAACTTGAACCGGTCTATTTTAATTGGACACATGAAGTTTAATCAGTCTGCTACGTATAACATCGAGTCGAACTTAATTAATTTTTTTATTGCCGATAACCACTTTCAATTGCAAAATGTAAGTCAGACCAGCTCAAGGGAAACGCACAATTACTTTCAGAAATCATTCTATAATGAAGAGCTTTTTCAAGAAATTTGGGAGAAGCTTCGGGAAGATAAAATTGTGAATGATACCCTTGAAAATCTTAGGAACAAAGATATTTACAAACTATCACCTTACAAGGAATTGTCACCTCTGCAGCTAGATATTAAAGATGAAATTCTTAATTTCTGTAAGGAACATATTAATTTAAAAGAAAACCATGTGATTACAGTTGAAGGAGATGCTGGGACAGGTAAAAGTGTCCTCTTAAGTTCTTTGTTTAATACTATTCAAGATTTATCTAAAGATAGTAGCTCTCTTCTACAAGGAACCGATAATTACATGCTAGTAAATAATGGCGAGATGCTAAAGACCTATAAAAATATCGCTAACAGTTTGCCGAATATTAAGAAAAAAAATCTAATGAAACCAACATCATTCATTAATGAGAAAAAGAAGGCAGGAGATTCAGCTGATATTGTTCTCATTGATGAGGCTCATCTACTATTAACAAAGGAAGATAGCTATAACAATTTCTACTCTAAGAATCAATTAGATGAAATTATTAAACTTAGCAAGATTACTATTGTTATCTTTGATCCTAAGCAAGTATTAAAAATTAAAAGCTATTGGAACGACAGTTTGCTTAAGGAAATTACCAAAAACTATTCCGCCAAAACCATAAAGTTAACAGACCAAATGAGAATGAATGCCAATCCTGAAACAATAAATTGGATTGATCACTTTGTCGCCAAGGACGTTCTTCCTCTCCCTGTAGAAAAAGACTCCTCATTTGAGCTAAAGATTTTTAAAGATGCTGAGTCGTTTAAAAAAGCTATAGAAATTAAGAATACTGACATTGGACTATCTCGTATTGTTTCAACCTTTGACTACTTACATAAGAAAGACAAAGAATTGTATTTTGTCGATAAAGAAGGGATTAACATGCCTTGGAATAACACTATGAATAATGTGGCATGGGCTGAGAATCCGGAATCAATTAGAGAAGTAGGCTCTATTTATACTGTTCAAGGCTTTGACCTTAACTACGTTGGAGTAGTTCTAGGTCCATCCATTAGCTATAATGAAGATGAAGAAAAACTAGTTATTGATCCCTCAAAATATAAGGATAAAGGGGCATTCGCTTCACGATCTGACTTATCAACAGAGAAGAACCGAGAAATTAAGGAAGAAATCATTCTCAATTCCATTAACGTTTTAATGAAAAGAGGAATTCACGGTTTATATATTTATGCTACAGACCCTATATTAAGAAGACACCTACTACATTTAGAAAGAATAAGATAAGCTTGAGCGATATTCCACAGTTAATTAATAAAATAAATACATTCCAAGTCGAGCGTAATTAGAGACCATATCACTATCCTAAAACTTTGTTAATTCTATTGAAGTAGCTGAACTACTTGAAGACTTTAAAGGGACCAGTAGCGAGGAAGCAATAGAAACTAATAAAGAAAACATCCGAAAAAAAACGCGGATATCTAAATCTACTCATGTTCTTCATCTGCATATTTTCTGACTGTTCGCAAATTAACTTTTGCTCGGTTTGCGATTTCATTTATTGAAACATCTTCATGAGGTCTTAAAGTTTTCATATAATTATCTTGCCCATTCCTAGCAATCCTTTCGACCTCCACTGTCTTTGGTTCGACACCAATAACAGTAGAGCTATACAATGAAAAAAGAAGCAGCAAAAAAGCTTAAGTAGTTCAGTTGTGAAGTAGAAAACACCAATTCACAAGCGAAATAACAAGGTAAATCGCATAACTTTGGACAGCAAAATCGCACAAGAAAACGCAGAGGTATATGTCCCTCTGCGTTTTTAATGTTTTATTGACTTGTTTTTCAACTAAAGCACCCGTTAGCTTAATAGGGAACGTTGTTAAAGTGCCCTGACTGGACCGCTTTTTTAAGCGGTTACTTAATTCTTTTCAATAAAGCTGAGGTCCACATAACGATAGAAGAGATGACGGAGGCAATCAAAATCGAAAAGCTTATAGCCCCTATCCCTATTCCTTCCCAACCTCCCACAAGGAAACTGATCAGTAATAAAACAATACTTACCAACATGAATAGTGGTGAAAAGACATAGTAGAATTTGGAGTCATTCTTTTGTAATATCAAAGAAATGCCTATTAAACTAACGGTAATGATAGCCGTCATGAATAAGTAAGACATTTGAATTCCTCCTCTGGAAAAGTCGTAACATACATCTCTATATTCAAAAAATCGTTCTTCCACTAAACTGCCCTATTAGTAAAAAGCGATCATCCATTATTGAACAATCGCACCCGTTAGTTGAAGTAAATCGCTTAACAAATCAAGCCCCAACACCTTGATCTTTTTTATTTTTTGCAAATATGATAATTCTTTTAATTAGTTCAACAACTACAAATCCTAAAAGACCACCCAAAGTATTTAAAATTAAATCATCTACATTAAATGTTCTTCCTCTAATAAACCCTAAAAACCCAAATATTAGCTGGGAAATTTCAATAGTCAGACTTACCATAAGAACAACAAAAAAGGATTTTGAAAAACGTTTTAATCTAAATAAAACAGATAAATAAATTCCTAATGGCATTAACATAATCAAATTATAAACACTTAATTTAACAGAGTTCCAAAAAAACCAATCCAGACCATTGTTATGATACATGCCGTACAAGTCACCAACAAAATGGAGTGGAACGACCTGTATTCTTGGATCAACATCTTTTTGAGGGGGAAGCACAATTCCACCCGTTGTTAATTGAATGACATTCAAAAGATAAAAAATGAAACTATAAAAAATAATTCTTCTTAATAGATTTTTTGTTCTATTTTTAATCACATCAATAACTATGTATATAACTAATAGTATTGAACCTAATGCAACAACATCATATATAGCCAACAAGATCCCTCCACAATTTCGTTCATTTAGATTACCCATACCAAACCTTAATTCTTGTTAAACATTACTGCCTCTTTAACACAATAGGAGCTGCCGCATCGACAACTCCTATTTCACTATCGCACCCGTTTGTTTAATTAGACTTTCTCTTTATATTGCTGGTTCAGCTTTCATCAATAACGCTGATGGTGGGTTTGGTTCTTCATCTGCTTTGATAATATTTGCCTTTGGATTATTATTTTTTATGAAATTGAATGAATAATGACCTAAACCATTTTCTAATCGCTTTACGGTAAAAAGTAACTCGTACATCCCTTCTTCGATATCGATAGCTGTTGTTTCCATGACAGAACCAATTTCAATTCCTTTATCACCGATTTGAAAAGGTACAACTATTGCCCTAATAACATCAGTATCCACTTCTTTTTTTTCCGTAACTCTTACAGTAATTTTGCCCTCTTCATCATCGGAAAGAGTACCAAAAGATACAGAACCTTTTCTCCAAGCAAAACCTTGATTTATATGAATGTCATTCCAGTCATTAAAGGGGGTTTCTAAACCATACTGAAATACAGCTAATTGGGAATAGAAAATATCACTTTCAAAGGTTATCTCACTCATTGACCTCATCATTTTAATAAATAATAAAACCATTATACCGTAAGTAAAAGAACAACTCTTCTTTCACTAAACTGCCCCGTTAGTCATTCATGTAGCGCAAGACCAGCGCTACACCACAGAGAATGAAAATGGATATGATCTGGATATACTGATTCTACGGCTGGATGAGGAAGGTCGATAAACTTTGGTGCGTTAGAGCCCTTCCGTTAGTCTGACTCCTTCGACCACGGTGCATCACAGACTGTCGCTCCCTTACGGGAAGCACTCATGGTAGATTAATCCTTTTTCTGGTTGTTGCACCAGCCTCCAATAATTTTTTGCCGTAGAAAGGATGGTTTCAATGGATGTCATCATTGAAAGAGCCTGTGGTATGGATGTCCACAAAGACAACATTACTGCATGTATCATCACTCCAGAAGGAAAGGAGATTAGAACATTTTCAACTAAAACGGTATTCTTGATTCAAATGATTGACTGGATCAAGGAACATAGGTGTACCCACGTGGCAATGGAAAGTACAAGTGTCTACTGGAAACCTATTGTCAATTTACTAGAAGCAGAAGATATTGAGTTTCTAGTTGTGAATGCCCAACATATTAAGTCTGTCCCTGGACGTAAAACAGATGTAAAAGATGCTGAATGGATTGCTAAACTATTAAGCCACGGCTTACTCAGAGCTAGTTTCATTCCAGACCGAATTCAACGAGAGTTGCGTGAACTTGTTCGTTATCGTCGAAGCATCATTGAAGAGCGTGCTAGACAACATAATCGGATTCAAAAAGTTTTAGAAGGAGCTAATATCAAACTTGGTTCTGTTGTTTCCGATGTTATGGGCGTATCAGCTCGTGATATGCTTCGTGCAATCGCCGAAGGCGAAGACGACCCAGAAACACTAGCTAACTTTGCAAGACGAACAATGAAAAAGAAAAAAGACGAACTTAAGCTTGCGCTTAAAGGTTATATTAGTGATCATCAACGTCTCATGATAAAGACTATTTTAAATCATATTGATTTCCTGACCGAACAAATTAATATGTTAGATCAAGAGGTATCAGCTAGGGTGAGTATCTATCATGAAGATGTAGAGCGTTTAGATTCAATTCCAGGTATCGCAACAAGAATGGCTGAACAAATGCTTGCTGAACTCGGAACAGATGTAAAGAATCAATTTCCAAGTGCATCCCAAATGTGTTCTTGGGCAGGATTAGTACCTGGAAATAACGAAAGTGCAGGAAAAAGAAAATCCTCTAAAACTAAGAATGGAAACAAATACTTAAAATCAGCATTAATTGAAGCAGCTCATTCTGTCCGAGGATCAAAGAACTATCTTGGCGCACTTTATCGTCGTACTGCTTCACGAAAAGGTAAAAAACGAGCAGGAATTGTAGTCGCTCATGCAATATTGCGTATCTCTTACTATCTATTAACCCGTAAAGAAATGTATGTAGATTTAGGAGAAGATTATTTTGATAAGCAAAAACAACAATCTATTATTCGGCATTCACTACGAAGACTAGAAAGTCTCGGTTACACTGTTTCAATTGTAGAACCAGAAGCATAATAAACTGATTCAGTCAACTTTAATAGATATTCGAACTTAAGCGCACTCCCTTTTTAAAAAACAATGTGCTGCGTCTTCTTTAGTTTTGCCTTTTTACTGATTTTGGGTAAGTTAATTTTCATGGTAGTTTAAGTACATTTCTTCACAAACTCTACATTCATTTTAACATTAAATCCCAAAACCCTCCATGTATTTGGATAAAAAAAACCAAGCTCAACACACTTGGTTTATCTTAAATAGATAATGTCGTTCCAATCGAACGCTTTATCAGTAATTCCTAGTCTCTGGGCGGGAGTTGCAGTTACAATTCCTCCATTTTCTTTTGTGTTAAAACTCAAGCAGAAGTTGTAATGCGTTCTTATAATCGTAATTGCCATTTGTGCGTACTTCGGATTGAAATTTGAATAGATATAACTCTTTCCATCCTTTCGAGCAGTCACAATAGGTCTTTCTAAGATACTTAAACGTCGACGAATTTGTTGTAAAAAAGAACTAATCGCATTGTCATTTACGTTTAGCAGCAGCTCTGCAATTTCCTTTGGCTCGTATGCAGATAAGTCCGTAGTACAGTCCACCTCATTAAACCCTTTGTCTTTAGATGCTATCGGATGTTCAATAGGCGAGTTAGCCCACTCCCTATAAGAATATCCTGATGCTGTCGTCGTAGTTTCGTGAAATGAGTGCGTTTTGAAGTGTTCGGTTAACTTATGCTTTGCCAAATTCATAATATTTTTTGTGTCGTATCCTCTGTGGGCTCCCCAATCTAATAAATCTTCTTTGGCATTTTCAAACTCCCTCAACGCCTCTTTCTTAGATTTGTTTCTATCGGTTAAAAACAAGAAATGGTGAGCATCAGAACGCTTGATTTCCTTTGCAAATACACGGTAGAAAGCGGTCATTATAGAGTTATCCTTATCACTTACCATGCGCCACTGAGAAGCTTTCACAAGCTGTTTAATGAGCCAGTAATGTGCGACGGTTGTGTAGGTTGAATTAACGTGCAATCCATTTACATACTGTTGTCTTTGCTTAATTTCACGCAGTTTTTTATCGAAATCAAACTTCGATTCCGTATCGTTTTTAGAGGGTTCTTGAGGATAGTGTTGGAAGTCTAATCGAGCATTCTTCTTACAGAAATCATTGAGGTGATCCTCTTTGAATTTTCGGGTATCAACGTTTAATTCATCAAATGATTTCTCCCAATCGTAGGCAATATCTGAACGGATTATATAACGAGAATGAACATCGCCTGTCACAACAATATAAGTGGGCAGCAACAGATCTTCTAATCCTCTATATTTCGCTGAACCTTGCCCTTTCTTCCGAACATTGTTGAGGTAGTAGTGCATTTTGTCAGTATTGAGCCAAATCTCTTTAAATTCATTTACTTCAAAAGCTGGTTTTTCGTGGCGTTCAAGAAACTCTAAACACCTACGATATAGCCATTCTAACTTGCCATAATACGTTCCTGAACCGATCTCCAGAATATCGCAAGCGCGATTAATAGGGACTTTATTGACAAGCAGTTTAGCAAACATAGGAAGGATATCATTTCTTTTTTGATTGTAGGTTGTTGATTGTTTTCTGGTTGGCAGAACATTGGTGATTTTCTTGCAGGTCTTACATTGCCATCTTTGAGAACCAGCGGAGCTTTTCCCTTGCTTATAAAACAACTTTTTAAATTCGAAGGGAGAAGAGCCAGTGTTAGGACACCCATCCTTATGAAAGTTATAATCAGGGTCAATGTCTTGCACAGTTTCCATCGTTACTATCCGCCTAATTTCTTCTGCAATAGCCCAGTTTGATAGGGGGACGGTACTACAATCAAGCGTTGGCAGTCCTTTAGTGGGATTTATTGGGTCGGGGTTGCAACGAATGGTTTTGCTTCTACTTTTTGAACTTCCAAAAAGTCGGTATCTACTTGGTTTGCCTTTAACAGTTTCGTATTTGTGTTGATCTTCTCCAAGCCACTTACAAAAAGGTTCGTTACAGTGGTTATATTGAATGGTATGGTTTAGACCATTCCAATTAAAAGATACAGGTTTATAAAGCATGTCATTGTATCTAGTTGCAAACTTCTTAGGTTTTAATAAATCGTATTGCTTTTGGCGATCTTTTATTTCCTCATTCGAAACAGGAACTGCTACCTCAACAATTGTGTCCTCACTTGTTGCAAGTCGCTTTAATTTAGCCAATATGCAAATCCTCCAAGTCTTTTTCTTCGATTTCCAATTGCTTTAAAATCCGCTTATTATTTCGCTTAGAAGCGATCCATTCTAAGAATTGTTCATCATTTAAAATGTTCACCAAGAACATATCGACAACTTCACTTTCACTGTATTCGGTGTATTCCGCGTAGTATTTCACAATTGCTCTAATACGTACTGAGATGTCCCAATCCACTTTAGTAGAATTCTTATTTTTGGGTTCAATGAACTTCATACTCCAATTCGACTCCTTCTATTGAAAATGGTGGTCTAAATAACATACAAACTAACATTGTTTTTAGCACGCTTTTAAACATTGACCAACAGCTATTGTCCACTTGCTAAAACAAGTGTTAAAACTAATGCTAATTTGTGTGTTGAAACGTAAGAAAGCTTATAATATCAGTATATACTAAAAGGCGAATTCATATGCGAATTCGCCTTAAAATTAACCTGTTATTTTCGTTTTTCTACCTCAGAACTGAACTACTTAAAAAAAGCTGCTTCTTTTTCATTGATGTAATTTGTGTCTAATGTTCACTCAAGACTTTTTCTTAAGATATCCCCCCAATTCTTCATCACAACAATAAACATAACACCCTTTCATGCCCCGAGTCATAAGCGTCTTATACGTATTCCGCACCAAATCAAACAAGGGATCCTCTTCTCCTTTTTTAGGCTTCCGAGGTCTAGCGCCTTTATCTTTAAATTCTTCCCTTCGCACAATAAGGGAGTCCGTTTCTGTGTCATATCCTAGGTCCTTTCCAATAATGACACCTACATAATCCATCTCTAATCCCTGGACTGTATGAATACACCCAACCTGCTCCGAACAGTCAGGGTGAATTGCCCAATCGATTCGATTTGGGTCGTTCCAAGGAAGAGCAAAGTTGTGTTTTGGTATTGTTACATCAAGCGGAAGTTCTCCCCCTTTTGAGTTCTTGTCCCAATCCCAAGCATATCCTGCCAATAACCTTCCTGAACGTTTATTGACGATCTCTTCTGTAAGTTCATGGGGATTCGAAACCACTTTAAAGTCAAAATCACCTTCTAGCTCAACCTCTTCATCGGTATAACCTAATACACTATTCAGCCATTCAATGAAATTACCTGAACCTGAACACCGATACTGTGAATCTAGTTCAACGGTATGCATGGTAGCTCCTTGTTTAGCGGCTTCTTCTCTGATGACCTTTTCACTTCCAATATCCTTTTTAGAGATAACTTGCTCGTCATCTACAAAAAAGACACTCACTTTAGAAGACCGAATAATTTGGGTAGCCTGATTCTCCCCTTCAATCTTTTTCTTCATATGGCCTTGTTCTTTTAAACGGTGAGCCTCATCGCAAATTAACACATCAAAATAATCTACCGGTGTATGAACGTAAGAAGCCGAGCCTTTGAATAAATCTCGCACTTCTACATGACTAGTTGAACCAATTAGTTTTTTACGGAGGATTTCTCTGAATGCCTGATTGGGAGTAATATACTCGGCATATGCGTTTTGCTTTAATAACTGACTCATAAGGTTCAATCCTATAACAGACTTACCAGTTCCGGGTCCACCTTTAATAAGGATCGAATGCTTTTGATCCGTTTCTGGGCTGATTCGATTATATATACTTAACACTTTCTCAAAAGCGACCTTTTGTTCGTCTAACAACACAAACTCCTCATTACCATCTATTAAGGATTCTACTGTTTCTACTAGTTTCTTAGAAGGTTTTATTTTTCCATGTTCGATGGCCTCAGCTATCTCGCCTCCCCCACCTTCAGAAACAGTATGATTAATCCTCTTCGCTAGGTCACGGTCACTAAATTGAAAAAACAAAGGAGATTCATCTAAATATCCTTTATAGCGCGGGTCCAACAAAGGTTCTTTGTCTGGATTTTGGATATAATTATGTAAGTACGCGCAAGAAGACAACTGGATTGAATCATCTGTGTAGAGTGATTCATTAAAATTAAGTAAAAACTTTTTGTAAGAAGATGCTTGATAAGAGGGATGAACCGTTTCTCGATCACGCCCTCCTAGAAATGTTGTGACAATACCATTACCATCTGCGAGATTAGCCTTTTGCCATTGTTTTAACTCAATAATCATAGCGTTCTTTTTATTCTCCTTATCACGGCCTGCTATGATGAAGTCAATTCTCTTCTCTGTAGACGGAAGCTTATACTCTAATAAGATATGGGCATCTTTATCCACACCTGAATCTCTTATCACTTTAGCCATTTGGGGCAAGGAATTTTCCCAGGATCTAATTTCACTAGATGACACCACTTTATTCATTTTGTTTAAGACGTTTTCCTTTAAGACGTATCCAATTTTATTCTCTTTTATATGGTTAACAAAACTTGATGACGTTTCATTATAGATAATCATATGTATGATCCGTCCCCTCTAACTGGATATTTAAGTGCGTTTATCTCAAGGCTTCTATATACTTACTCTTCTAAGATTATTAATCTTTTTTCATTCTGTATTTAAGAAACCCTTATATTGTAATAAGTTTTAATCAGTTTCATTTTACCATCAATTTACATCGAGTTATATTATAGAAGCCTACTCAACACTCTCTACAAAAAAACAGAAACCCTCAAAGAGTTTCTGCTTCTCAACATCAAATGCTTTTACCCCTATACCTCACAGTCAACCCCTTCAAAAAACTCCTCGCAAACTTATCCCCACAATCCTTATAATGCTTATGCCCCTTCTTCCTAAGCAAAGCACTCAACTGACCTTTCGTCACATGAACTCCCGCCTGATCGAAAACCTCAAGCATATCCTCACTCGTCAACTTAAGAGCAATCCTCAACTTCTTCAACAGGACATTATTAATCCACTCATCGCGAGACAATGCTGGGCGCTCAGGCTGTCCTGGCTTCGGCTCTTGCTTACCTCTTTTATGAATAATCAATCCATTTAAGAAGCGCTCTACCGTTTCATCATCGACCGTCTCTTCCGCTTCCTCTAGGTCCTCGCTGTAACTGTCATTTGGCTTAGTAAGCATTTCGCCTACTTCTTCTTTTGTTACCTTCATGCCGCCTAGTTCAAAGATCTCGACCATTTCGTCATTCTTTAAATCAAGCGCATATCGCAATCGGATTAATCGATCGTTATTTATCATTTATCTGGACCACCTTCGTTTATAAAGCAAAGCCCCGAGAATTAGGACAAACTCTCGGGACTCTTGTCTTTTGTATTATTTTCTTTTTAACCAAGCTACATTCTCAATGTGGCCGGTTTGTGGGAACATGTCCACTGGCTGTACTTCCTGGGTCTCAAATCCACCATCTTCTAGAATGCGAAGGTCGCGGGCTAGTGTTGATGGGCTGCAGGATACATACACAATTTTCTCTGGCTGCATCTCGATCATCGCCTTTAGTAGCTCTTCGTCGCACCCTTTACGTGGAGGGTCAACTACGATCACATCAGGATCAAGGCCCTGGCTCTTCCACCATGGGAAGACTTTCTCGGCTTCTCCGACGAAGAACTCAGCGTTGTCCATGCCGTTTAGTTTTGCGTTTTTCTTAGCGTCCGTTACGGCTGGGGCAACGATTTCAACGCCATATACCTTTTTCGCTTGTTGGGCTAAGAAGAGGGAGATTGTGCCGATGCCGCTGTAAGCGTCGATTACCGTTTCGTGACCTTTTAGGTCTGCATAAGCTAGAGCTTGATCGTATAGCTTCTTCGTCTGAACAGGATTGACCTGGTAGAACGATTTTGGTGAGATCTTGAACTCGATATCGCCAATGCGGTCGACGATGTAGTCGTCTCCGTATAGAACGGTAGTTTTGTCACCTAAGATGACGTTTGTTTTCTTTGAGTTAACGTTGTGAACGATTGACTTCACATTCGGATACGTCTCTCGAATCTCTTCGACAATTTGTTCTGCGTATGGCAACTGCTTTGTACGGGTTACCATGACAACCATAACATCGCCAGTTGTTTGGCCGGTGCGAACCATAATGTGACGAAGGACGCCGCGGTGTTTTTCTTCGTTGTAAGCTTCAATGCCGTACTTCTCAGCAATGCGGCGAACAGCTTCGACCATGCGGTTGTTGTGTTCGTCTTGAATCATGCATGTGTCCATCTCAATTATGTCGTGGCTGCGCTTGCGGTAGAATCCAGCCTTCAGGCGATCACCGTCTTGCCCGACTGGGATCTGAACTTTATTACGGTAGTACCACGGGTCTTCCATGCCGATGGTTGGATGTACAGGCACGTCGCTTAAGTGTGCGATCTTATGCATAGCGTTTTTCACTTGATTCTGTTTCATATCTAGCTGCATTTGGTAGCTCATATGTTGAAGCTGACAGCCACCGCATTGCACGTAAACAGGACATGGCGGGTCTACACGGTCCTGGCTTGCTTCTGTAACATCTAGTAACTTCCCAAATCCGAAGTTCTTCTTCACTTTAATGACTTTCACTTTTCCTGTTTCACCTGGTAGAGCATAAGGTACGAAGAGCGGGTACCCATCGACTTTGCCGACGCCGTTCCCTTCGTGCGTTAAGTCTTCAAATGTCACTTCAATTGTGTCATTCTTCTGTACCGGTGGTGCTGGCTTAGACATTCACATCTTCCTTTGCCGTTCAGATTGCTGAATGGAATCAGCTCTTTTGATTAGTGTTGCCATTTCCTGAACAGAATAACAAACGACTCTGAATCTTGCCGCTGTGACAAAATCCGAGCCGTTTTCATTCCTTATTTCTCTTCCCATCGTTCTCTAGGGAGAAAGAATTCCAGATGGCGATATAAATTGACAAATTCCCCGGGCAATAATCCGCCATATTCCCCGTCAATATTTAACTGCATCTTCTCGTTCGTATGAACCTTAATGCGGTTTGCTTTTGTATAAATGACGTTCGGGTCACTGATGTGATTCCCTTTCATCGCGAGTGAAGCGAGACGAATGAGTTCAGCAAGGTTGACGCGCTTAATAATAAGCAAATCAAACATACCATCATCCATCTCAGCGTCTGGTGCTAGCTTCTCTAAACCGCCGACAGAGTTCGTGTTCGACACGAGAAACACCATCACTTCGCCTTCGAAATACTTTCCGTCATACTCGATTTCAACAGTCGTTGGACGGATGGAAGGGATCATTTCAACGCCCTTCAGGTAATAAGCGAGCTGCCCCAGCATCGTTTTTAATTTACTCGGAACTTCATACGTCAGTTCCGTTAATTTACCGCCACCGGCGATATTCATAAAGTACTGGTCGTTCACCCGGCCAATATCAAGCTCTTTTGAAAATCCGTCCAGAATCACATCAACAGCTTTCTTCACATTCCGCGGCACACAAAGCGCTCTAGCGAAATCATTCGTCGTTCCAACTGGAATAATCCCCAGTTTAGGGCGATATTCATGTTCGGCGAGACCATTAATGACTTCATTAATCGTCCCGTCTCCACCTGCTGCAACCACTACATCAAACTTCCGCTCTACGGCGATTTTGGCTGCATTGGTTGCATCTCCAGCGCACGTCGTTGCGTGTGTAGATGTTTCATATCCTGCTTGTTCAAAGCGTTGCATGATATCAGGGAGCTCTTTCCTTACAGCCTCCCTGCCTGACGTGGGATTGTAAATAATTCGAGCACGTTTCATAGGTCCTTCCCCCATCCAAGCCTATTTTTCCTTACATCATCATAAACCTTTTTCATCCATTTGAAAAGTTTTTCCTATTAGGCTCTTTTTCCATTTTATAACCCACACAAAAGCACGCTGTAGCAGCGTGCTTTCATGCAAGATTCATACTCTTTAGCGCTTATCCATTTCTTCAACGATAATCTTGTTTACCATTGGTGGGTTCGCTTGTCCTTTAGTAGCTTTCATCGTTTGACCAACAAGGAAGCCTAGTGCACGGTCTTTCCCGTTCTTGTAGTCTTCAATTGATTGCTGGTTCTGATCAAGGATGCCAGTAATAATCTCACGAAGCTGTCCTTCGTCAGAGATCTGACCCATGCCTTGATCTTTCACGTATTGTTCTGGCTCTGTACCATTCTCAACTGTTTCAGCGAATACTTTCTTCGCGATCTTAGAAGAAATTGTACCGTCTTCAATAAGTTTGATTACTTTTGCAAGATTAGCAGGAGTTAACGCAACGTCTGTTAGTTCCTTTTGTTGCTTGTTCAAGTAAGCCGATACTTCACCCATCATCCAGTTTGATGCTTGCTTCACGTCAGCACCTGCATCGATTGTTTCTTGGAAGAAGTCAGATAGCTCTTTGTTATTTGTAAGAACCATCGCATCGTACTCAGGTAAACCTAGGTCGTTAATGTAACGAGCTTTACGAGCATCTGGAAGCTCTGGAATCTCAGCACGTACGCGCTCTTTCCAGTCTTCACTCACGTATAGTGGTACAAGATCTGGCTCCGGGAAGTAACGATAGTCATCAGAACCTTCTTTAACACGCATAAGGATCGTTTCTTTCGTAGCTTCATCGAAACGACGCGTTTCCTGAAGGATCTCGCCACCGGCTTCTAGTACTTTTTGCTGGCGCTTTTCTTCAAACTCTAGTCCTTTTTGAACGAATGAGAAGGAGTTTAAGTTCTTAAGCTCCGTTTTCGTACCGAATTCTTCCTGACCGATTGGACGGATGGAGATGTTCGCATCAGCACGAAGAGAACCCTCTTCCATCTTACAATCGGATACGCCTGTGTACTGAATGATGTTCTTCAGTTTCTCAAGATATTTGTATGCTTCTTCAGGAGAAGCGATATCTGGCTCAGAAACGATCTCAACCAGCGGCGTACCTTGACGGTTGTAGTCGACTAGAGAATAGCCGTCGTCACTGTGCGTTAATTTACCCGCATCTTCCTCGATGTGAAGACGAGTGATTCCAATGCGCTTCGTCTTGCCGTCTACTTCAATGTCGATATACCCATTCTCACCGATTGGCTGGTCAAATTGAGAGATTTGATATGCTTTCGGGTTGTCCGGGTAGAAGTAGTTCTTACGGTCAAACTTTGTATGTGTAGCGATGTCACAGTTTAGTGCCATCGCAGCTTTCATAGCGTAATTGACAACCTCTTCGTTTAGGACAGGTAGTACTCCTGGGTACCCTAAATCGATTGGGTTCACGTTTGTATTCGGCTGGTCACCGAACATGTTCGGACTTGGGCTGAAGATTTTAGACGCTGTCTTTAGCTCAACGTGTACCTCAATACCAATAACTGTTTCAAAGTTCATTACTTCGCACCTCCCAGGCTTGGCTTTTGTGTATGGAAATCAGTCGCCTGTTCGTAAGCATGTGCTGCACGGTAAACCGTTGCTTCATCAAAGTGCTTACCAATGATCTGTAGACCAATTGGAAGCCCTTCTCCTGAGAATCCACATGGCACAGAGATTCCTGGTACGCCCGCTAGGTTTACAGGGATTGTCAGGATATCGTTCGCATACATCGTTAGTGGATCTTCTGTCTTCTCGCCTACTTTAAAGGCAGGAGTTGGTGTTGTTGGTCCGATAATCACATCGTAATCTGCTAGTACATCATCAAAATCCTTCTTGATTAGCGTACGAGCTTGCTGCGCTTTCTTATAATACGCATCGTAGTAACCAGAGCTTAACGCAAATGTTCCAAGCATAATACGACGCTTCACTTCGTCACCAAAGCCTTCACTACGAGATAGTTTGAACATGTCTAGCATATTCTCAGCATTTGGAGAACGACGACCATAGCGTACACCGTCGAAGCGTGCTAGGTTAGCAGACGCTTCAGAAGAAGATAGTAGATAATACGTTGATAGTGCGTATTTCGAGTGAGGAAGCGTTACTTCATCCCACGTCGCGCCCATATCTTCGTATACTTTAAGAGCCTTTTTAACGGCTTCTTTTACTTCATCAGATACACCTTCAGCAAGGTACTCTTTCGGCACAGCAATCTTAAGGCCTTTCACATCACCTGTAAGAGCTGCTGTGTATTTTGGTACTTCAATGTCAGCAGATGTAGAATCCATCTTATCAAGACCTGCGATTGTCTCTAAGATGTACGCATTATCTTCAACCGTACGCGTTAATGGGCCAATTTGATCTAAAGAAGACGCAAAGGCAATCAGACCGAAACGAGATACACGGCCATAAGTAGGTTTTAGTCCAACAACACCACAATAAGCTGCTGGCTGGCGGATGGAACCACCTGTGTCAGAACCTAATGAGAACGGTACTTCGCCTGCTGCAACTGCTGCTGCTGAACCACCACTAGAACCACCTGGTACATAGTCTGTGTTCCATGGATTACGTGTTGCATAATAGCTTGAATTCTCGTTCGAAGAACCCATTGCGAACTCGTCCATATTTAACTTACCAACGTTAATCGCTTCAGCTGCATCAAGCTTCTGCACAACCGTTGCATCATATAATGGATCTGTTAGGTTATCTAAAATTTGGCTGGCAGCCGTTGTACGAAGGCCTTTTGTTACGATGTTATCCTTCACACCAATTGGCATACCGAATAACAGGCCGCGTCCTTCAGGCGTACCTCGTAGTTCATCTAATTCTTTCGCACGAGCACGAGCAGTTTCTTCATTTAATGTAATGAAGGCTTTCACGTCTCCGTCTACTTCGCTGATTCGATTATATGCTTCATCTAAAAGATCATTTACGCTGATCTCTTTCTTATGTAGCATTTCTTGAAGATCTGATAATTTATAATCAAAAAGAGACATTCGTCACCCTCCTATTCCAAAATAGATGGTACACGGATTTGACCATCTTGCGTTTCCGGCGCATTCTTAAGCGCATCTTCTTGTGTAATCCACTTCTTCGGTTCGTCCTTACGCATCACATTCTTAAGATCCTGAACGTGTGTCGTAGGCTCAACACCCTCTGTATCCAACTCGTTCAACTGCTCCGCAAACGAGATAATATCATCCAATTGTTTCGTAAAACGCTCTGCTTCTTCATCAGACACGTGCAAACGCGCCAAATGAGCCACATGCTTCACTTGCTCTTCACTAATTCTAGACATCCTTTAACCTCCATTCGTATCGAACATCACATAATAATGATAATACCAAAAAACAAGGTACTTTATCAATCTCGGGACTAAGAAAAGCGCAGGCGGGGTGCCCAGGGCCGTACGGATAAGAAAGCTACTGTAAGTCTGCGTAGCAGACTGGAGGTAGATTGCTTATCGCGCCAGGCCCTCCCCGCCGGAGCTAGACAAGAAAAGCGCAGGCGGGGTGCCCAGGGCCGTACGGATAAGCAAACTGCCGCAAGTGGCGTTTAGCCACTGCAGGTAGTTTGCTTATCGCGCTAGGGCCCTCCCCGCCGGAGCTAGATCTCATAAAAGCTAAGGCGGGTTGGTCAAGTAAAAGAGGAAGTTCGACTACACCGCCACTTAAATAGCCAACACCAAACGCCCGACGTCATTATAGGCCAAAATGTATACATCCCCACCATAACGGAAAGAGCTATACAAAAGAGCCCCTTCTAAAAAAAGAAGAGGCTCTCAACAATCTTAGCTATTCGCTTTATCAAATTCAGCTTGAATTTCTTTAGACGGGCCATTGCCAATCATACTTACAACAACTGCTGCAATTGTACAAAGGATAAAGCCTGGTACGATTTCATATAAACCGAAGATATTCGTCCAATCTTGACCTTCTGTAGGATTTAACAGATCGCCCCAAATGACGACTGTAATAGCACCTACAAGAATCCCTGCTACTGCACCATTACGAGTAAGGCGTTTCCAGAATAGACTCAAGATGATAATTGGTCCAAATGCGGCACCAAATCCTGCCCAAGCGTAACTAACAAGTTCAAGTACAGAGCTTTGTGCACCGTATGCAAGTGCAATCGCTAGTAAAGCAATCGCTGCTACTGAGAAACGACCAACCCATACAAGTTCACGCTCAGAAGCGTTCTTACGTAGGATGGCTTTGTAGAAGTCCTCCGCTACTGCAGAAGATGATACAAGTAGCTGAGAGTCAATTGTACTCATAATCGCAGATAGAATTGCTGCTAGTAAGATCCCGGCAATTACAGGGTGGAACAAGATTTGTGAGAAGGCAATGAAGATCTTCTCAGCTTCTGTGGAATCCGGAATCACATTGTATCCACCTTGCTGAACGATTTTCACACCTAAATCAGCAAGTTCTCCTGCCGTACCACCGTTAGCTACATAAGCGATACCAACAAGACCTGTAAAGATCGCTCCATATAGACCCAGAATCATCCAAGTCATACCAATGAAACGAGCTTTCGGTACATCTTTAGGAGAACGAAGCGCCATAAAACGAGTTAAGATATGCGGCTGTCCAAAGTAACCAAGTCCCCAGGCAAGGGAAGATACAACACTTAAGACCCCAACACCTTTAACCATATCAAGACGAGTTGCGTCGATCTCACTAATCATGCTAACTACTTCATTCCAGCCACCAAGTTCGCTGATCGCAACGATTGGTACAGCCAGTAAAGCAACAAACATCAGAATTCCTTGGAAGAAGTCCGTCCAGCTTACTGCAAGGAAACCACCTAGGAATGTATAAGAAATAATAACAATTGCACCAATCCAAAGGGCTTGGTTATACCCCATATCGAAGGATGCTGAGAATAATTTAGCTCCACCTACCATACCTGAGGATGTGTAGAAGGTGAAGAAGAATAAAATTACAAGTGCGGAGATCACACGTAAGATATGTGATGTATCATGGAAGCGATTTTCTAAGAAGTCCGGTACTGTAATGGAATCATTCGCAACCTCTGTGTAAACACGAAGACGACGTGCTACAAACTGCCAGTTTAAATAGGCACCTACCGCTAGCCCGATTCCAATCCATGCTGCAGACAGACCTGAAGCATAAACAGCACCTGGTAAACCAAGTAATAGCCAACCACTCATATCAGAAGCCCCTGCACTTAACGCAGCAACACCTGGCCCTAAGCGTCGACCACCTAACACATAATCTGATAAGTCATTTGTCATTCTTGAAGCAATAACACCAATTAAAAGCATTCCAAGTAAATAAACTATAAACGTAATTAACGTAGCTATACTCATTAAGTTCTACTCTCTCCTTCCAGTAAATAAAGTGATGGTTGATAGGATAATTAATAATGGCATGGGAATAAAGAGCCACATCCATGTTGCAGTTGTTAACATTCGACGCCCCCTCCTTTTCAATGCATTATATATACAATACCATACATTTTTCTTATAATTCTGACAAGTCATGTATGGTATGCATCAATGAATTGCAATTGATATACAACAAGTACTATAACATAAAGAAATTGTCAGAACATTGCGTATTTTAATTCCTTCGTATTATTTTGTATTATTATACATCAAATTCTTGTATTTGTAATAATATAAATAGAATCGCCTATATGTATTCATCATAATTTATAAAATTAAATCTAGAACTTTTGTCATTTTTATCTTTTTTTAGAAAAAAACTCTAATACTAGAATGTGTATTTCTCACAACTATTTTTATTACCCATTTCACACAAAACTAAACTTCTTTCTAAATAAATCAGCCATCTTTTCTTATAAAAAAGAAGCCCAGAAAATCTCTGAGCCCCCTCTTCACTTATTCTCCTTTTAGCGCCTGAACGAAGTCTTCTTTCAGATCTTCTATGTCTTCAAGTCCGATTGATACTCGAACAAGTCCATCGGTAATCCCTAATTCCGCTCTTCGGTCACTCGGAATTGAGGCATGAGTCATTTTTGCCGGAACTGAAATTAGACTCTCTACAGCTCCTAAACTCTCGGCTAACGTAAAGTACTTTAGGTTCTTCAATAATTTCTCTGCATTTTCATCACTTCCGACGTCAAAAGAAATCATGCCGCCTGCTCCCCTAGCCTGTAAAGCATGGATATCATGACCAGTGTGATCGTTTAAGCCAGGGTAATAGATCGTTGTCACTTCCGGATGCTCCTGAAGGAATGAAACAAACGCATGAGTATTTGATTCGATTTCTTCCATACGGATCCCAAGTGTCTTAATCCCTCTCATTAGAAGCCAAGAATCCTGCGGTCCTAATACAGCCCCTGCTGAATTTTGAACATAATGGAGTTCTTCTGCTAAGCTTTGTGAATTCACCACAACCAGGCCTGCTACCACATCACTATGCCCACCTAAATACTTCGTCGCGCTATGAAGCACGATGTCAGCACCTTGCTCAATTGGATTTTGCCAATAAGGGGTACTGAACGTATTATCGACAATAAACGTAAACCCTTTTTCCTTCGTTAGACGAGCTACGGCCTCAAGATCTGTTATCTTTAGCAAAGGATTAGTAGGTGTTTCAACATAAACAGCCTTCGTATTTGGTCGAATCGCCTCTTCAATGTTATCAACATTAGACGTATCCACAAACGTTACATCAAGGTTAAAGCGACTAAGCACACCAGAAAGAAGGCGGTATGTGCCTCCGTACACATCATCCGTAATAATAAGATGATCACCACTCTTATACATCATAAGAATGGACGTAATTGCAGCCATCCCCGATCCAAAGGCAAAGCCAGCATAGCCGCCTTCTAAATCTTTAATCAATTCTTCTAACGCATGACGAGTTGGATTGCCTGTTCTTGAGTATTCATAGCCTTTGTGCTTGCCAACTCCATCTTGTTTATACGTACTGACTTGATAGATCGGGACAGAAACCGCTCCAGTTTGTTCATCACCTGTGATGCCACCGTGTATTAGTTGTGTTTTCCTTCTCATATTCTCACTCCTCGTAGATTCCTTGGCTTAAATATCGTTCACTACTATCTGGGAAGATTGTAACAATGTTTGTTCCAGGCTCAGCCTGCTTCGCTTCTTTCAGTGCTGCCACAAACGCAGCTCCTGAGGAACTAGCGACAAGCAGTCCTTCTTTCTCCGCTAAAAGCTTTACCGCTCTGAACGCATCTTGGTCTGAAATGGTATGAATGCCATCGAAATAATCCGTATCCATATACTTCGGCAAAAATTCCATCCCAATTCCTTCTGTTTTATGAGGGCCTGCTGGACCCCCGTTTAAAATCGACCCCTCTGGCTCGACAATGACGGTTTTAATAGAGGGATTCTTTTCTTTCAGATAGCGTGCGGTTCCCATGAATGTACCACCTGTTCCGCCACCTGCTACGAACACATCCACACTGCCTTCTAAAGAATCATAGATTTCAGGGCCAAGCGTTTCATAATAGGTCTGCGGATTGGCGTGGTTATCAAATTGTTGGGGACAAAAAGCGTTTAACTCTTTGGCAAGGTCAGTCGCTTTGTCAATGGCTCCCTGCATGCCTTCTTCTGTGGGGGTGTTGATAATTTCAGCACCGAGCGCTTTCATAAGCGTCTGTTTCTCCATGCTGAATTTTTGAGGTACAACGAACATCACTCGAAACCCTCGACCTATAGCGGCGAGAGCTAATCCAATTCCTGTATTCCCAGCAGTGGGCTCGACAATTGTTCCTCCAGGGTTCAATTGTCCAGACTGAATTGCGTCGTCAAGAAGCTTCTGCCCAAGACGATCTTTAATGCTGCCTCCTGGGTTAAAATATTCTAATTTAGCAAAGAGGCGCACGCCCTCAGGAACTCCAACATTCTGGAGTTCCATTAGAGGGGTGTGGCCAATCAGTTGCTGAATGTTAGTCACGTACTGCATATCGTTCGCTCCTTATTGTTGTTCAGCGAAAACCTCTGTCCATTCGTCTCGTTTGTCTAATAGTTCTTGAGCCAGCTGCTTTGCCCCTTCTAAGCTGTGACTAGCTGCGAAGCCACACTGCACTTCATTGCAAGCTGGTACTTCCGTCGCTTCTAAGACATCTTTCAGCGCATTTTCAATAACAGTTAGGATGTTTTCGTAACTATCATCATTTAATACGGCAATGTAGAAACCGGTCTGGCAGCCCATTGGGCCAATGTCTAAGATATGGTCGTGATGATTGCGGCTAAATTCTGCCAACATGTGCTCTAACGAGTGAAGAGCAGGCATGTTCATGTGATCCTTATTTGGTTGTTTAATACGAAGGTCGTATTTGTAAACTTTATCTCCTTTTGAACCTTCTGTAATTCCAACCAGTCGTACATAAGGTGCTGCGACTTTTGTGTGATCTAAGTTAAAGCTTTCTACGTTCATTGGCATGGATAAACCTCTCCCTTTTTTTTTGAAATTATTTTTTCTCTGCTACCATTACCCAAACATATTTATTCTTCTGCTCAAACAGTACTTCAAAGTTATATTTCTTACAGATTGCTTGCAGGGTTGGAATGTCGGAGTAGTATTCTACTGATAAATCATCAGCTAAATTGTTATAGTGCGAGGCAATAGCTGTTTCAATCGCTTTCCTCTTTGAAGCATGTGTTTCAAAAACGGTATCAGCGAAAACAATCCGGCCTCCTTTTTCTAAGATCCTACTATATTGGCCAATCGCCAGATCCTTTTCCTCATCTGTAAGGTGATGAAATGCGTAACTGCTCACAATCGATTGAACCGGTACCTGTGGCTTTGGAAATTCAATAAAATCTCCATCATACACTTTGGCATCTGGCACTTTAATCTGAGCAATCTTCAGCATTTCTGCCGAAGGCTCAACACCAATAACGGAATGTCCTCGGTTAATTAACTTCTTCGTTAAATTCCCTGTTCCAACACCAAATTCAATGACGTTTGGTCCCTTTGTATGATCAACTACAGCGTTTAAGATCTCATCATAATGCGCGAATACTTCTTTATATTCAACGTCCTCACCAGACACGGTCTGATCATAAGACGAGGCCCAACCATCAAATAAATCAATAAACTCTCTTCCCATACCCTTCACCTCGTGGTGTTAATTTATATAATCCTTATAAGTTTACTCAGGTTTAGTTGTATAAAAAATTCTAACACATTCGTGTAAGTAAAGTAAATGGGCATACACCCAATTTACAATTTGCCAAATAAAAGAAGTAAAGCGTGCCAGACACCCTCTGTTACAGCACAGCATCAAAGGGTGCCTGGCACCCTGCGGTACTGCACAGCACTGAAGGGGGTCTGGCACGCTTTCTTCTTCTACAGCACAAAAGAAAGGGACAGCGCAGTTAGCGCTGTCCCTTCCTTTATTTGTCGTAGATGTGTACGTATGGTTTGTCTTCGCCTGGTTTTCGGACGATGAGACTTTCTTGTCCTTCATGCGATTCAATTTTCACTTCAATCCCGAAGTAGTTCGGGAAGTTTTCCATGATGAGCGAGTAGACATACTGGGTTAACGAGACGATCTCGGCTTTACCTTTGAATTCAACAGGAATGGTAACTTCCATATTGACTAATTCATCATCTTTGTAGAACCCTTTCCCAACAACCCCAATGTAGTTCGGGAAGTAATTGGCAACATCGTTCTGGAAGTCCACCATGTCTTCAGACTCTTTCTTATAGTTTTCTTCCGCTTCGTCTGAAGGGAATAAGATGTATTTCTCATCAATTGTTTCCCATTCACTAATCTGATCATTTTTTTCCTCAACGGTCGTTTTCGCTAAGTAATTACCCGGCACTACAGAAGACTTTGCTTCTTGCTGATAGATCGTAATCATAATCGGAATATCCTCAAGCTCCTCCATGCCACGGAGACGCTCTAATACTGTTTGTGCCATTTTCTTTCCTTGTGTAAGCATTTCATCCCGACTAATCTCTTCATAGTAAGAAGCTCCCCACTTCTCTACTTGGAATTCATATTGTGATTTCATCGCAAGACTTATAGAGATACCGCTTAATTCGACAGAGTTCCCATCCGTCTTCTTAAAGAAGTTCTGCTCGAGAATATGAGAAAGATAAACAGGGTTATCTCTATATTGCTGCTGAGATGCACCTAAAGGCAGAGATGGATTTAGACCATTTGGTGTTCCATCTGATCCCTCTTCATTCACTTTTCGATCGAGCCAATCATTGAGAATATCATCTGTTAAGTACTGACCGTCTTGAAAGAAGTATTCCTCAGGGTCATAAACCTCCTTCGAATGACGTCTTAACCCCATTTCCATCTCTTCAATATCCAAGCGATTATCAACTTGGCGCACAATGATGCCTCGCGCTTTACTCGGTTCATACTTATCCTGCTTATTCACAAGAGGACGATAATACTCATCAGAGATGCTATGCTTCGGCACAATGGCCTTCTCTTTCTGACTATTCTCCTGCGTTTCTTTCGTTAATTCTTCTTCCTGCTTATCATAGGCCGGAGCGCACCCTGCCAATAGAATGGCAAGGCCTACTATCCATGCGATCCGTTTCATCCGTCTCCACTCTCCCTATTCTTGTAACGCAGATTGGAAGCGCGCCTCATCCCAGATCTCAATGCCTAGCTTCTCTGCTTTCTCATATTTCGAGCCAGCATCTTCCCCTGCAATTAGCATATCGGTGTTCTTACTCACGCTTCCTGTCACTTTACCACCTAACGCTTCAACATGTGTTTTCACGTCGCCTCGGCTATAGTTTTCCATTTTTCCTGTAATCACGATGGTCTTTCCTGCGAACGGAGAATCTTCAGGCTGCTCGCTTCTCTTCTGCCCTTTATACTCCATATTCAGACCGAGGCCTCTTAATTCCTCAATTAATTCAACAACCGGTTCTTTCTCGAAGTAACGAACGATTGAATCTGCCATCTTTTCCCCAATGTCATGGATAGCCACCAACTCGTCATAGGTCACATTCATTAAACGCTCCATCGTTTCAAACTCTTCAGCAAGCGTCCTGGCTCCTTTTGACCCGACAAAACGAATGCCAAGTCCAAATAACAAGCGCTCTAATGAGTTTTCTTTCGAGACGTTAATAGATGAGAGAAGATTATCTGCTGACTTTTCACCCATACGCTCAAGTTGCAATAGTTCATCTTTATCCAACTTATACAGGTCAGCAATCGTATGAACCAAATTCTCTCGGAAAAGTTGAGCAATCACTTTCTCACCAAGTCCATCAATGTTCATCGCATTTCTAGAAACAAAGTGGATAAGGCCTTCGCGAAGCTGAGCCGGGCAGTTCGGATTAATACAGCGAAGCGCCACTTCTTCCTCTAAACGCTCCAAATCACTTCCACATTCCGGACATACGTCAGGCATATAAAAAGGTTCTTCATCTCCTGAGCGCTCATCCGTCACAACGCGAACCACTTCCGGGATAATATCTCCCGCTTTCTTAATCACAACAGTATCCCCGATGCGGATATCTTTCTCACGAATCAGGTCCTCATTATGGAGAGAAGCGCGTCCTACCGTTGTACCGGCTACTTGAACAGGGTTCAAAATCGCTGTTGGGGTTACGGCACCTGTACGACCAACGCTTAATTCGATATCCGTTAGTTTCGTAATTGCTTCCTCTGCCGGGAACTTAAAGGCCGTCGCCCAGCGAGGGCTTTTTGCTGTGAAACCAAGCGTTTCTTGCTGCTCTAGACTGTCTACTTTAATAACAATCCCATCAATTTCATAGTTCAAATTAGGACGCTCTTCTGTCCACTTTGTAACATAGTCGATGACTTCCTCAATATCGTTACACTTTTTCCACTCCGGGTTTGTTTTAAATCCAAGTGACTTCATATATTCAAGTCGCTCGCTATGAGACTCAAGCTCTCCAGCTTCCCATTGCCCAACGCCGTATAAGAATATATCTAAATTACGCTTCGCTGCGATCTTCGGATCAAGCTGGCGAAGAGAACCTGCAGCCGCATTACGTGGGTTAGCAAAAGGCTCTTCCCCGTTCGCTTCACGCTTTTCGTTCATAGTTAGGAAAGAACGATGCGGCATAAAGGCTTCTCCGCGCACTTCAATCGGCTCCTGCTGCTCAATACGAAGAGGAATACTCTTAATGGTCTTCAGGTTCTGCGTAATGTCCTCACCTGTTTGCCCGTCACCACGCGTTGCACCGCGAACGAGTAGTCCATCTTCATATTTCAAAGAAATCGCTAGTCCGTCAATCTTCAACTCACACACATAGTCCACATCTTCACCGTCAACGCCTTCGCGCACACGACGATCGAAATCTCGAAGCTCCTGCTCGTCAAAAGCATTACCTAAGCTCAGCATCGGAATCTCATGCTGCACCTTTTGGAAAGCATCAAGAGGTGCCCCGCCTACACGCTGTGACGGGGAATCCGGAGTGACAAGATCAGGATGCTCTTCTTCTAAATCAATGAGCTCACGCGTCTTCTTATCATATTCATAGTCAGATACAGATGGCTGATCGAGCGTATGGTACTCATAGTTGTACTGCTCTAACTCACGACGGAGTTCTTCAATTCTTTTCTTTGCTTCTTCCTTATTCATACGTTCACCTCAAAGCTATTGCTTAGTAATGGGAGCAAATTTGGCCAGCACGCGCTTGATTCCATTTGGTGCAGGGAATGCGATGTCTAGCTCTTTAGAGTCCCCTTCACCTTGAACTTTCACGACCGTTCCTTCGCCCCACTTCTTATGGGACACCTTATCTCCTACAGCAAAATCATCTCCGTCCCCAGATGCTGCTTTTTGCTTCATCGTTGTCGCTTTACGCTTCGGTTGTGGTTGTTTTGGTTGCCCTGTATTGAATCCAGAAGGCGCAGGGTCCTGGAATCCACCGCCAAACGGAGATCCACCACCTTGGTTCCCTCGTCCTTCAATCAATTCAGCTGGGATCTCTGAAATAAATCGACTCTCAGGATTCATATTCGTACGGCCAAATAGGGTGCGCATCTTCGCGTTTGTTAAGAATAACTGCTGTTCAGCACGAGTAATTCCTACATAAGCGAGGCGACGCTCCTCTTCCATTTCTTCTTCATCCTGAAGGGAACGACTGTGAGGGAAGACACTCTCTTCCATCCCAATTAGGAATACAACCGGGAATTCAAGTCCCTTAGCTGAGTGAAGCGTCATCAGAGTAACCTTGTCATCAGCGAACGGATCCTCATCAGCCGAGTTAATATCCGCTACAAGTGCAAGATCCGTTAGGAAAGCAATCAAACTCTTGTCTTCATTTTGCTCTTCAAAGTTCTTCGTAACAGATAAGAATTCATTAATGTTCTCAAGGCGACTTTGCGCTTCTAAGCTGTTCTCGTTCTTTAACATATCCTCATATCCAGTGATCTTAAGCACATCTTCTACAAGATCTGTTGCAGATAAGAAATCTTGTTGCTGCGTCCAGTTTCGAATCATTTTGTGGAAATCACGAATCGCATTCGTTGCACGCTTACTGAGTCCAACCTGCTCGACTTCACCAGCTGCTTCATATAAAGAAAGATCATGGCGAGCGGCATACATTTGTATATTATCAAGGGACGTACGGCCAACGCCTCGCTTCGGTTCGTTTACAATTCGGCCAAAGCTAATATCGTCATCCGGATTCGCAATAAGGCGCAAGTACGCAAGCATGTCTTTAATTTCTTTGCGGTCGTAGAACTTCGTGCCTCCGACAATTTGGTACGGAATATTCGCTTTCACAAACGTTTCCTCAATTGTACGGGATTGAGCATTTGTACGATAAAGCACAGCGCAGTCTTTATATTTAAACTTCGTTGCACGCACCATGTCTTCAATCTTGTTCGTTACAAAGAGTCCTTCATCGCGTTCAGTCGGCGCCTGGTAATAGAAAATTGACTCGCCATCATCATTGTCCGTCCATAAGTTCTTCGGCTTACGACCAGAGTTATTCTGAATTACCTCGTTCGCCGCGTCTAGAATACGCTTCGTGGAACGATAGTTTTGTTCAAGCATAATCACTTTAGCTGTTGGGTAGTCTTTCTCAAACGACATAATATTGGCAATATCCGCTCCGCGCCAACGATAGATCGACTGGTCAGAGTCTCCAACTACGCATAAGTTTTCAAAACGATTCGCAAGCATTTTAACAAGCTGATACTGCGCATGGTTCGTATCCTGATACTCATCTACGTGAATGTACTGGAAACGGCGCTGGTAATACTCCAACACCTCAGGAAGACGATCAAACAGCGTTAGTGTCTGCATAATTAAGTCATCGAAATCTAGTGACTGGTTCTTACGAAGCGTCTTCTGGTATTTCTCATACACACCCGCTGTTTGTTGCTCATAGTAGTTGCCTGTTGTTTTACTAAAATCTTCAGGCGTTTTCAGTTCGTTCTTCGCTGTGCTAATGGCTCCAAGCATGGCACGAGGGTCAAACTTCTTCGGATCTAAGTTCAAGTCCTTCAGTACCTGCTTAATGACAGAAAGCTGGTCCGTCGTATCTAAAATGGAGAAGTTACGGTTAATCCCAATGCGATCAATATCACGACGCAAAATGCGTACACACATGGAGTGGAACGTGGAGATCCACATATCGCGTGCTTCTGGCCCCACTAGGTCACCTACACGATCCTTCATCTCGCGCGCTGCTTTATTCGTAAACGTAATCGCTAATACGTTACGCGGTGCAATCTCTTTCTCTCCTAATAAGTAAGCAATACGATGGGTTAACACACGCGTCTTCCCACTACCTGCTCCGGCCATTAGAAGCAAGGGGCCATCTGTCTTCACTACAGCTTCACGTTGTTGTTCGTTCAATCCTTTTAGCAAGTCGTTTGTTAACGGGCTCAAGAGAGCGACACTCCTTTATTCTCGTTCTTTTACGGCTGCTACCGTTTTTAAAGCTTGTTTCATATTATCGTAAATGACATTCCCTACCACAAGGACATCTGCAAAAGCTTTCATTTCCTTCGCTTGTTCGGGCGTCTCAATACCGCCTCCGTAGAATAACAAGGTTTGATCAAGCGTTTGATCAACTTTCTTAACTAACTCCGGATCACCATATATACCGCTATATTCAAGGTAAAAGATCGGCAGTCGGAACAAGTGCTCAGCCATTCTGGCATAAGCAATCACATCTTCCTCATCAGGCATGACACTATTGGTAGCCTGAAACGCCTTCGACTCAGGGTTTAAGATACAATACCCCTCAGCAAGCATCTCATCCCAATCTGTAATATCTCCATATTCTTTCACAGCTTCATGATGAACATCCATCATCCAGCGTTTTTCAGAACTATTTAACACCATCGGAATAAAATAATAATCATACCCAGGTGTAATGGCTTCTAAGTTGGATATCTCTAAAATACAAGGAACCGAATAACGGCGAATGCTCGCAAGCAGTGAGAGGACTTGGTCTAACGTCACATCATCCGTCCCACCTACAATGACAGCATCTGTTCCCGATTCACATATTCGTTCTAAATCTTCATCTGAAATCTCTTTGTTGGGATCGAGCTTAAACACGTGCTCCCACTTTTTTATATCGTACATGGCACTAGCCTCCGTTTACCATATTCCATTTATCCATTATAGCAAAAAACCCCCCTCAAATCGAAAGGGAGTTCGGCTTTTTCCGTGTAGACTTGTGAACAGAAACAAGCTATGCTACTATTAGAAAACAAAAAGTTTATATCATATGATGACGGAAAAATAGTATTTAAACCCCCTTCCCCCTAGCGATCTGAGGATGGTGCGAGCTCAGAGAATGGTTTAAAGAAACGGCGTTCCTGAGTATGCACGCATAAAGTGGATGCTTGCTAACCGAGCAAGTCATCAATCAGGGTGGAACCGCGGGTTATAATCTCGTCCCTGGGCATAGTCCCAGTGGCGAGATTTTTTTATGGCTTTTGGGACAGCTTCACAATCTGTTTAGTAAAGTTCAAGTGATAAAGGAGGACATACACATGTCTAAGAAAGCAACAATGGATCAATTAGTATCACACTCAAAGCATCGCGGCTTTATCTTCCAAGGTTCTGAAATCTACGGCGGCCTTGCGAACACATGGGATTACGGCCCACTTGGCGTTGAGTTAAAGAACAACTTAAAGCGCGCATGGTGGCAAAAATTCATCCAAGAAAACCCGCTTAACGTTGGTCTTGACGCAGCGATCTTAATGAACCCGAAAACATGGGAAGCATCTGGTCACTTAGGCAACTTCAACGACCCGATGATCGACTGTAAAGAATGTAAGTCACGCCACCGCGCAGACAAACTAATCGAGAACAAGCTAGAAGCTGAAGGAAATGAACTAGTCGTTGATGGCCTTCCATTTGAAGAAATGGAAAAGCTAATCGAAACACACGACATCGCTTGCCCAACTTGTGGCGAGAAGAACTTCACAGGTATTCGCCAGTTCAACCTTATGTTCCAAACGCAACAAGGTGTTACAGAAGGCGCAACAGACGATATCTACCTTCGCCCTGAAACCGCACAAGGAATCTTCGTGAACTTCAAAAACGTTCAACGCTCTATGCGTAAGAAGCTTCCATTCGGAATCGGACAAATCGGTAAGAGTTTCCGTAACGAAATCACACCTGGTAACTTCATCTTCCGTACACGTGAATTCGAACAAATGGAAATGGAATTCTTCTGTAAGCCTGGCGAAGAACTAGAATGGTACGATTACTGGAAGAACTTCTGTCACAACTGGTTAATGTCTCTTGGCATTGATGGCGACAACCTACGCCTGCGCGAGCACGGTGAAGATGAATTGTCTCACTACAGTAACGCAACAACAGACATTGAATATCAGTTCCCAATGGGCTGGGGCGAACTTTGGGGCATTGCTTCCCGTACAGACTTCGACCTGACTCAACACGCTGAGCATTCTGGCGAAGACTTTAAGTACATCGATCAAGAAACAAACGAGCGCTACATTCCTTATGTAATCGAGCCTGCCCTTGGTGCAGACCGCTTAGCTCTAGCATTCCTAGCTGACGCATACGAAGAGGAAGAATTAGAAGACGGATCTTCCCGTACTGTGATGAAGTTCCATCCTTCCGTTGCTCCATACAAAGCAGCGATCTTCCCACTTTCGAAGAAGCTAGGCGACGAAGCGAAAGAAGTATTTGCTGAATTATCCAAGCACTTCATGGTCGACTATGACGACGCTGGTTCGATCGGTAAACGTTACCGCCGTCACGACGAGATCGGTACACCATTCTGTATCACATACGACTTCGATTCCAAAGAAGACGGTCAAGTTACCGTACGAAACCGTGACACAATGGAACAGACTCGCCTAAACATTAGCGACCTACGCAGCTTCATTGAAGATCAATTAAAATACTAAGGTGCATTCAGAAACCCACATGCTGACGATTTCAGTCGACATGTGGGTTTCTTTTGTTTAGATAATCGAAAGGGATCGTTTATTAACTATTTTTGTCATCATGATCTTGGTTACTTGTTCTCATTGATTATTTGAATGTTAAAAAAGTTACACGTGAAACAATTTCCAGAGCGGGGAGGGATTAGCTTGGAAGGAATTTTACAAGTGGCTCGAGTGCTTGGCGAGCGGCTCAAGTTCGCCGAGACTGGCTCAAGTTAGAAAAAAGCGACTCAAGCCTTAGCTGAAGTGACTCTAGTTTTCCTTTTACTGGCTCAAGCGGCCAAAATTACAGCTCAAGTTCTAGGGAGAGCGGCTCAAGTATAGGCATTCCGGCTCGAGTCGCGAGGTTTTGACTCAAGTTTCAGAAATACTGACTCAAGCCCCATCCAGGCTTTGAAGGGATCTCGACTTTCTGGCTCAAGTGCTTGGCGGGCGGCTCAAGTTCGCCGAGATTGACTCAAGTTAGAAAAAAGCGACTCAAGCCTTAGCTGAAGTGACTCTAGTTTTCCTTTTACTGGCTCAAGCGACCAAATTTACGGCTCAAGTCCAAGGGAGAGCGGCTCAAGTTTAGGCATTCCGGCTCGAGTCAGGAGGTTCTGACTCAAGTTTCAGAAATACTGACTCAAGTCCCCTCCAGGCTTTGAAGGGATCTCGACTTTCTGGCTCGAGTGCTTGGCGGGCGGCTCAAGTTCGCCGAGACTGGCTCAAGTTAGAAAAAAGCGACTCAAGCCTTAGTTGAAGTGACTCTAGTTTTCCTTTTACTGGCTCAAGCGACCAAATTTACGGCTCAAGTCCAAGGGAGAGCGGCTCAAGTTTAGGCATTCCGGCTCGAGTCAGGAGGTTCTGACTCAAGTTTCAGAAATACTGACTCAAGTTCCTCCTACATGTGAACGAACGGGTCACCACTTTCTGACTCAAGTTCGCCCAGACTGGCTCGAGCCCCTCCCCCACGAATAATCAATAGGTAGTGGTTTTGCGTTTCAACCTGACCGCCCCTAAAAATCTCATAAAAAAAAGACCACCCCATAAGGGGCAGCCTTCTCACTAGTCTTAGTCTTCTTTTTCAGATTCCTGAATGCGATCTAGAGCCATTGCATAGGCGTCGTTTCCGTAGTTTAGGCTACGTTTTACGCGAGAGATTGTTGCTGTTGATGCGCCTGTGTCGTTTTCGATTTTGTGATACGTGAATCCTTCACGAAGCATGCGGGCTACTTCTAAACGCTGGGCAAGGGATTGAACCTCGTTCATTGTTGCCAGGTCATCAAATAGTTTGTAGCATTCTTCTACTGATTCCATTGTAAGGATCGCTTTAAATAGCTGATCTAATTCTTTACCCCTTAGTTTATCAATTTGCATGTGCGACACTCCTTTTATTATTGCGAGGTGATTGAAACGGACTGGCTGATGCCTGGTTGTTCAGGTACGATGTTGACCCACGTCTTACCCGGAACGAATCCTACCTTTTTACCATCTTTGAAAGGATAGATTCTGCCATCTTCATTCTTCCAAGTCACTTTTTGTACTTGCCCTTTTTGAATCAAGTACCCGTCCCCACCAGAATTTAAATCTATGGCCCTGCGTAACTTACTATCAATTACACGATGACCTGTTTCTACTATAAAAATATTATCGACCGTAGTGGCTTCTTTTGAATGATAATCTACGGTTGCTTCTCCGTCGTTGAACCGTGCGTAATTCTCTTCTTTAAGATTATATTTGAACGTGACTATTTCTTGTGGTGTGTTTGAATACGTAATCGTAACGTTCGATGCTTGCTGCCCATTAAGGGACTGAATCTCTTCCTCCGTCAAAAACGGAAGGGGGGCATGATCCTTCGTTACATCGTAACCTTTTTGTTTAGCTACATCATAGACAGCATCAAGAAGAATATACGAGTTATGTGGAGCATTACGGAAACTTTCTCGTTTAAATAAATTCCGATCATTATCATAGTACATACCGTTCAAATGATCAATTGCGCCTGCTTTTAGCTGATTCTCAATATACTCAGCTGCCCCGTGATACAAGTAAATCGCATCGTACCCTTTTGCAATAGTAAAGTAGTACTCGCGGGCACTTCTGACAGGACCGACCACTTCAGGTTGGTTACTATGATAAAAGGCTAAAAACCTTGTGATGCTTCCTTCAGCCAATACTTCGTAAACGAGATCTGCATCGTGTAAACCTGATTGTGGTCTAGCGTAGGAATGATTATTGACCATAACGGCCATGATACGATGACTGACATTGTCATTCGTTCTCTCACCTGTTAACGGATACACATTCTTAAATTCCGGCTCTTGTTCCAATACAGGTGTCTCTTCGATGGTTTGTTCCATTTCTTTCTTTGAGTGCTCTTTGACGTCGCCTTCTGCAGGCTTTTCTGCGCTTGCTTTATTCGCCAGTTGATCGACGGAACAAGCCGTCACGACAAAGAGCATGAGTAAAAACACCCAGCCTAACGACTTACGCATGTTCATACACACCTTTTCCTTAAACTACTTCACTACTTTACCCTAGTTACATTTTAACGCATTATTGCAGGAAAGAGTACCTCTTTCTTCTTAACGTCCATAATTCCTTTAGGTGTAATTCGTATGAAAGGAAGATGCATAGATGAGAGAAACAATAGTGTATAGATAGGGTCTTGAAACGGATATCCATGCTCTCCTAAAATCCGCTTTACTTGTTTCTCGTGCGAGATAATCGTTCCCATTTCTTCATCAGACATCATCCCGGCAACAGGTAAAGGAAGCTCATATATAACTTCACCTTCGTGAGCTAGCACGATGCCTCCCCCGATCTCTTTCATACGGTTAAAAGCCATCTCCATATCCGACTTGTTCTTTCCAATAAAAATGAAGTCCCCCGTATTTGAGTAAGAACTTACAAGTCCGCCAAGTGTCTTCGTAAATCCTTTAATCATCGAATTCACCTTCCACTTACCTTCCCTGTCCATTAGCATTAAGAATGCTTCATCTTCCGTCCCTGCTTGGTCTCCTGAAAGTTCAGACTGCACGGCGTACGGCTTTAGAATTACTTCGTTTACCATCTCTAAACCAAGAGGAATAGAGAATTGCAAATCTCGTTCTGTTAAATCCCAATCAATTTGCAGAGGGCTTAAATCATGCTCATCCCATTTGAAAGAATGAGACTGTTCAACCGTTTGCCCATCCCTTTTCACCCATTCTCCTTTCGCTATAACGGAGGTTGGAGTTGGCTTATGTTTATCGCTAAGAATATTAATGTGAGCCACACACCCTGGGGAGATGCTTCCAACACGATGATCTATCCCAAAGTGTTTAGCAGCATTATAAGAAGCCATACTATACGCTTCATAATCAGGCACATCGTTTTCTAATGCAATTTCGATACAGCGATCCATGATTCCTTGTTCGTAAAAGGATGGTGTCGCACCATCTGTTGTCATCATAAGACGGTCATACACACGGATATTCCAGTCTTTCATCTCCTTTAACAACTGCGGAAGGTCAGGTCGAATGGAGGAATAGCGAAGAGCTGTCATATACCCAAGCCGGATTCGATTCCATACCTCTTCCCCTGTCATAGATTCATGATCGGAATCGGTTCCAAGGAGCTTCATCTTCGTCAGCGTCTTCTCCGATGCTCCAGGGAAATGACCCTCTATAGGCTTTCGTTTACGCTTGGTCTCTTGCATCCAATGTAATACACGATCATCATCTTTTAATACACTCGGCCACCCTGTCAGTTCACCACCCTGTATAACAGCATCATGCTCAAGCCAATCCTGAACATCCTCGTCACTCAGAAAATGATCCTCTCGTTGAAGAGCTGACTGGGAATCAAAACGACTCCACCAGTACATAGAAGCCGGCACATCATTCAATTCCCCTAATAAAGAAAACGCTTTCTTTTTGTGTAATAAAAAAAGCAACACTAAGTTATCGTTGATTAACGTGGTTGTTCCAGTTTGTAATGCATATTGAGCTAAACGGTGGGGATTATATAACTGAAAAGGATGGGCATGCGGTTCGATGTAGCCCGGAACGATATACTGTCCAGTGCAGTCCACGACTTCAGTAGCCTTATTAGACTCAGGAAGTGCATCACCCACATAGACAATGCGATCGTCGTAAATCCATATATTCGCTTCTATCCATTGTTTTAAGTAAACGTTTAAATACGTCGCATTGGCTAACACGATCGACGGAGCATGTGCACCATCTACTACTGCTACATGTTCACGGAGTTGTCGATTGCGCCATCGGTAACGGTGTTCATTCATCGTCCATCACTCCATCTATATTGAATGTCAAAGCTTGTCATCTTTTTACCATCGTAACACACGCAAACATTTACTGCATTAACGTTTTGAAGGGAATGAGTAAAAAAATGGTACGTCCAAACATCGGAATTATCAACGCAATGATTCGCATCACATTCGGATTAACACTACTCTGCTTTTCCACTGCAAAAATGGTAAGAAAACCATGGAGAGACGGCAACTGGATGATGATCATGCTAGCCTCCATGAAAGTAGCCGAAGGCATCGTCCGCTACTGCCCAGTCGTAGCCATGATGGAAGAAACAAAGAACAACCAGCAGGATAAAGAAGATGAGGAAAGTACTTTCAATCCGTCATGAAAAGCGTAGGCGGGTTGGTCAAGGGCGTACGGATAAGCAAGCTACTGTAAGTCTGCTTAGCAGACTGGAGGTAGATTGCTTATCTCGCTAGCCCTTACCCGCCGGAGCTAGATCCCATGAAAAGCGCAGGCGACTGTTCAGCAGAAGAGGAAGTTCGGTTAAAACCGGCACGTCCTGTGCCAACACCGAACTGACCTGCATCCTGCAGGCCCGCATAAGCAAGCTGACGGAGGTTCGCGCAGCGAACTGTAGTCAGATTGCTTATGACGCTAGGGGCTAGGAGCCGGAGCTGGATCTCATAGAAAAGCGCAGGGGGCTTGCCCAGGGCCGTACGGATAAGCAAGCAAACGGAAGTTCGCGCAGCGGACTGCAGTTTGATTGCTTATCTCGCTAGGCCCTAGCCCCCGGAGCTAGATCTCATGAAAAGCCCAGGCGCAAAAAACGCCTGGGCTAACCAATATCCACTATTGAAAGGAATGATGTGGTCATGAATATTATGGAATACCTAACCGATATGACGTTTGTAATCGCCACAATTATCGGAAGTATTGTTGCCATCCTCTTTATTTATATTCAGAAGAAGAAGACATAGTCTTATGACGCGCGATATCTGTTCGGTAAAAGAAATACGGACTTGTGACGGGGAGGAGAGTTTTGTATACATTTGCCGTCGCTTCCTCCAAGTTAGGTTGAACAGAACCGATCAACATGACACGACCCCCATCAGATATGAGGTTACCTTGATCTTCTTTTACCCCTGCATAAATGGAGAAACAAGCCGGGTCCTCATCAAGTTCCGGCAGAGGATACCCTTTTTCATAGGAACCCGGATATCCAGAAGAGGCTACGACAACTCCCGCACAAGTTGCTTGCTTCCATCGAACCTTTGGATCACGCCCAGCCGCTACATCCTCAATCACCTGCATCAAGTCATTTTCTAATAACGGCAGAACGACTTGGGTTTCAGGATCGCCGAATCTGGCGTTAAATTCAATGACTTTCGCACCTTCCTCCGTCAGGATACAACCTGCATAGAGGATCCCTGTAAATGAACGACCCAGGTCAACAAGAGCTTCAGCTACAGGTTTGAGAATGGATCTAACTGCACGTTCTACCTCACTCGCTGGGATATTCTCAGAAGGGGCATAAGCTCCCATTCCACCTGTGTTAGGCCCTTGGTCATCGTCAAAAGCCCGCTTATAATCTTGAGCAGGAATCATCGGATACACATCTCGCCCATCCACAAAAGCCATGAGTGAAAACTCTTCGCCTACTAGAAATTCCTCAATAACGACCGTTTTCCCAGCTTCACCGAACTGCTCTCCTCCAAGCATCCCTCGAATCGCTTGATGAGCCTCTTGTTCATCTTCTGCAATGACGACTCCCTTACCAGCAGCAAGTCCATTGGCTTTAATCACAATTGGAAAATCTACTGACTCAAGATATGAAATGGCTTCCTCTTCATCAGAGAACGTTCGATAGTCTCCAGTCGGTGTACCGCTACTCGCCATAACTTCTTTTGCGAATGCCTTACTTCCCTCAATAAGAGCCGCCTCTTTAGTCGGGCCGAAAATGTTTAACCCTTCTTCCCTAAAAGCATTAACAATACCCTCTAGTAAAGGAACTTCAGGGCCCACGATCGTCCAAGCGACCTCCTGCTGTTTAGCGAAAGTAATCAGAGCTGCGCTGTCTTGTTCAGAGATCGCTACGGGCACAGCTTCTGTCATCCCAGCATTTCCAGGGGCTGCAAAGATTGTTCCCACTCGTTCACTCTCCGCTAACTTCCGAACAATACTATGTTCTCTACCACCACGCCCAATAACCAATACATTCATGACCTCACCCCTATTTAGTGTTTGAAATGGCGCATGCCTGTTAAGACCATCGTAATGCCATGTTCATTACAGGCATCGATTGAATCCTGGTCTCGCTTAGATCCTCCAGGCTGAATAATCGCTGTTACGCCAGCTTTAGCCGCAGCTTCGACCGTATCGGGCATCGGGAAGAATGCATCACTCCCGAGTGCTGCACCGTGACAGTGCTCCCCAGCTTGTTCAATCGCTATATTCGCTGCTCCAACTCTATTCATCTGACCCGCTCCAACACCTACGGTACGATGGTTTTTGGCTAGAACAATCGCATTTGACTTCACGTGTTTCACAACTTTCCATGCAAGCTGCAAGTCTTCCCATTCTTGGTTGGTTGGGCGGCGATCCGTTGGGATTGAGATGGATACATCGTTAAGAGTACCTTCATCCGTATCTTGTACGAGCACACCACCACGAACGCTTGTGACAAGTTTAGATGCTCCACTTTCCTGATTAAGATCAAGTTTCAACAAGCGCAAGTTTTTCTTCTCTTTTAGAACCTCTAATGCTTCGTCTGAGAAAGAAGGCGCGATAATAATCTCGAGGAAAATTTCTTTCATTCGTAGAGCTGTATCCCGATCAACTCCACGGTTAACCGCGATAATCCCACCGAATATGGAAATCGGGTCCGCTTCATAAGCACGCTCAAACGCAGAATAAATCGTGTCCCCTTCACCAACTCCACAAGGATTCATATGCTTTACTGCAATAGCGGCCGGTTGTGTAAAATCGAGGACCATAGATAATGCAGCGTTGGCATCTTGTATGTTGTTGTAGGAGAGTTCTTTTCCATTCAGCTGTTCGGCGTTAGCAATGGATGCACCTTTATAAAGAGGATCTCTATAGAAGGAGGCACTCTGGTGTGGGTTCTCTCCGTATCGAAGTGATTGAACAAGTTCATACGTATTCGTTTGTTGAGCTGGCGTTTCATCTTCTAACATTTCATTGAAATAGTTCGCGATGTACGTATCGTAACTTGCCGTATGGTTAAACACCTTGGCAGCTAGATTTTTACGAACATGGTATGGAACTTCGCCCTCTTTTAAATAAGGAAGTACTTCAACATAATCGTCCGGGTTAACAAGTACAGTAACACCTTCGAAATTCTTCGCGGCAGCACGAAGCATAGTTGGCCCGCCAATATCAATATTTTCGATTGCCTCTTCTTCTGTTATCCCTTCTTTCGAAATCGTTTCTTTAAAGGGATAAAGGTTCACAACGACAAGATCAATTAAATCAATATGTAAATCATCCAGCTGTTCGAGGTGCTCTCGTTGGTTCCGTTTCGCTAACAGACCAGCATGGACATTTGGATGAAGGGTTTTCACTCTTCCATCCATAATTTCAGGGAAATCAGTAATTTCTGATATAGAACGAACAGACAGCCCCGCTTCTTCTAACGTACGCTTCGTGCCTCCTGTCGATACAAGTTCATACCCAATAGTTGCAAGTTGATTTGCGAATTCTACGATGCCCTTTTTGTTCGATACACTTAATAATGCACGCTTTTTCTCTGTCATGTTGCTTTCTCCCCTTTAATACATTGTTTGACGACGGTTGGGTACAAGTCGTGCTCAACGCGCTGAATATCATGTTGAAGCCTGGTTCGATCTCCTTCGATTCGAACAGGAACCTGCTCAATAACTGGGCCCGTGTCCATCCCTTCATCGACAAAGTGCACAGTAACACCGGTTACTTTCACCTTTGCATCAAGGGCTTGCCCAATCGCATCTTTCCCCGGGAATGCCGGAAGCAGTGATGGATGGATGTTGAGAATCTTCCCTTCGTATGCTCTCAGGAGAGTAGGCCCGATTAATCTCATATATCCAGCTAACACACACCATTCAATCGATTGATCCCTCAGCTTCTGCAAGATCGCCGATTCCAATGTAGCTTTATTAGGATAATCTTTGGAACGAAAAGAGAAGACGTCTATGCCGAATCGTCTTGCTTTCTCGATAACGGCTGCTTCAGGTTGATCACAGACCAAGAGACTTACATTGTAGGTCGGGTCATCCCCTGCACGCTTGACGAGAGCTTCAAAGTTCGAGCCGCTTCCAGAAGCGAAAACGGCTATTGAAACTGGTTTGCTCATCATCTGTAAGCCACTCCTTCTTCCTTAGTCACGCTCCCAATCACCCAAGCTTCTTCTCCGGCTTCCTCTAATTGCGCAAGAGCCGTCTCAACATCACCCTCACCTACTACAACAGCCATCCCGATTCCCATATTAAACACACTGTACATTTCGACAGACGATACAGAGGTCTTATCCATTAGAAAATCAAAAATCAACGGAGGCGTCCATGATCCTCTTTGAATAGATACACCAAACCCTTCAGGAAGCATTCTTGGTATGTTCTCTTCAAAGCCTCCACCTGTAATATGGGCCATTCCTTTAACATCGATCTCAGTATTTAAAGAATTGATGGCTTTAGCATAGATTTTTGTCGGAGTAAGTAGCGTTTCCCCAAGGGACACTGGAAAAAGCCCATAGTGATCGAAAAGGTCTAAGTCATGCTTCTCTATCCACTTTCTTATGAGGGAGTAACCGTTCGAATGAATCCCACTCGAAGCAAGACCTATGATCCGGTCACCCTCTTGAATCGCTTCACCTGTAATAAGTTCTTCTTTCTCTACCGCCCCTACAACAAATCCAGCCACATCATAATCCTCTTCTTTATACATGCCTGGCATTTCAGCTGTTTCACCACCGATTAGTGCACATCCAGCTTGTTCGCACCCATCTGCTATACCTTTTACAATGGCCTCAATCCGCTCAGGAACGTTTCTGCCACAAGCGATATAATCCAAGAAAAATAATGGTTCAGCACCTTGCACGATAATGTCATTCACACACATGGCCACCGCGTCTATCCCTATCGTATCATGTCGATTTAAATCTATCGCTAGTTTTAACTTTGTTCCCACTCCGTCTGTGCCTGAGACGAGAACAGGATTCTGATAAGACGTCTTGGCTAAATCAAACAGACCACCAAATCCGCCAACGCCTCCCATTACACCAGCACGTTTTGTTCTGGCGACATGTTGTTTCATCCCTTCTACGGCCTCATATCCCGCTTCCACATTAACGCCCGCTTCTTTGTATAACTCTCTCATATCATCACCTCGTTATACTTTCTCATATGGATGAACCGTATTTGGAAAGATTTCAGTCGGATAACTTCCGGTAAAGCAAGCCTGACACTGTCCGTGGCGTAGAGAATCTTGAGGCGATCCTATCGCTTCTTGAAGCCCCTCTATCGATAAAAAAGCAAGGCTATCAGCACCAATCATCTCACGGATCTCTTCGACACTATGGTTTCCTGCAATAAGCTCTGCTTTCGTTGACGTATCAATGCCGTAATAGCACGGATTCTTAAGTGGAGGAGCACCGATACGCACGTGGACCTCTTTCGCTCCTGCGTCTTTTAACATTTGAATAATGCGACGGCTTGTTGTTCCTCTCACAATCGAATCATCCACCATCACGACACGCTTTCCTTCTACAATCCCTCTCACCGGGGATAACTTCATCTTTACACCTTGTTCTCTTAGTTCTTGTGACGGCTGAATAAATGTGCGGCCTACGTAGCGATTCTTGATGAGTCCGAGTTCATACGGGATTCCTGACTGTTCAGCGAACCCAATCGCTGCAGAGATACTAGAATCAGGCACACCTGTTACAACATCAGCCTCAATGGGCGCTTCTTTCGCAAGTTCTTTTCCCATCCTCTTTCTTGCAGAGTGTACATTCACTCCATCTAAATTGCTATCAGGACGAGAGAAGTAGACGTATTCCATTGAACAAAGCGTCCGCTGAAGTGGCTCTGAGAAACGATCGGAATGAAGTCCTTCTTGATCAATCGTAATCAATTCACCAGGATCGACTTCTCTTATATACTCAGCTCCGACCACATCAAGAGCACACGTTTCAGAAGACACAACATAAGCATCTCCTAGTTTGCCTATTGATAAAGGCCGCAATCCCTTTGGATCGAGGGCCACAAATAGCTTCTCTTCCGTCATCATTACGAACGCATAGGCACCTTTTAACATGGCAAGAGCTTGCATGATGCGCTCTTTTAATGGTAAATGACCGCTTCTCTTAATAAGGTGGGCAACGACTTCTGTATCAGATGTCGTTTGAAGAATACTCCCTTGAGCTTCTAACTGGTGCTTTAAGGCGTGTGCATTAACAAGATTTCCATTATGAGCCAAAGCAAGGCTCCCTGTCTGAGAGCGGAAAACAAGAGGCTGGACATTTTCATATCCACCGCCCCCTTGTGTCGCGTAACGCACGTGGCCAATGGCGCCATGACCTTCAAGGCGATCGAATTGCTTCTCTTCAAACACCTCAGTGATTAAACCAAGCCCTTTCTCGAGACGCATTTGCTCACCATCCGTAGCGATAATACCGGCACCTTCCTGTCCACGATGTTGAAGACTGTGCAGGCCGTAATAAGTCAAGTGCGCAGCATCTTCGTGGCCCCATACACCAAATACACCACACTCTTCGTTTAATCCTTTGATTTCAGTTGGCACGGAATAGCCTCCTTCCAGGCTTTCTTAAGATCAGGCGTAAATAAAGAGATCACGTCTTCTCCCTCATGTTTCACACAGTAATGTTGATGATCCGTTACGACACCGAGATAGTCTGCATCGCTAACTACTGATTCAAACGCCTTCTGATGTTCTCCGGGTACAGATACGACGTAACGAGATTGCGTTTCACTAAAGAGTTCCGTAAGCGGTTCTCCATTTATTGAGACGTCACAACCAAGGTCGTGTTCAAACAATGATTCAGCAAGTGCCACGCCAAGCCCCCCTTCAGCAACATCATGAGCAGAACGAACGAGTCCTTGTTGAATAGCAGATAGCACTTCTTCTTGCCTTCTCTTCTCCACTTCTAAATCAAGCTTTGGACAAGGTCCAAAGTAATCGTCTTCTAACACTTTTTGCAGTTCGCTTCCGCTAAATTCAGGTCTTGCCTCGCCAATTACGTAGATCAGATCTCCACGCTCTTGAAAACCTTGACGCGTAATATGCGAGAGATCTTCAATTAATCCAACCATTCCAACAACAGGTGTAGGGTAAACAGATACGCCCTTTGATTCGTTGTACAAGGATACGTTCCCGCTAATGACAGGTGTAGAGAGCGTCGTACACGCCTCGCTCATACCCAGCACGGATTGCTTCATCTTCCAGTACGTTTCCGGAACCTCTGGACTTCCGAAATTCAAGCAATCTGTTAGTGCCAACGGACGGGCGCCGGAGCAAATGATGTTTCGGGCCGCTTCAGCCACTGCAATTTGTCCCCCAAGGTGCGGATCTAAATGAATATAGCGAGAATTACAGTCCGTTGTCATCGCTAACGCCTTCCGTGTCCCTTTCACACGAACCACTGCTGCATCAGAACCTGGCGCGACAACCGTATTCGTTTGAACCATATGGTCATACTGCTCATACACCCATTCCTTACTTGCAATCGTAGGCTGCTTGAGTAGTGTCATTAGCGTTTCGCCCATATCTTCTACTTCAGGGAGGTATATGATATTTCTGTATTCTTCAATATAAGCAGGCTCTATCTCTTCTTGCACATAAACAGGTGCTTCCTCAGCTAGCGCGTCTACAGGAACATCCGCTACGACTCTACCTTCATGTTCTAGTCGTAACACCCGCTCCTCAATGACTTCGCCAATTGAAACCGCATGTAATCCGTACCGTTCAAAGATCTCTGCAATTTCTTCTTCACGACCCTTCTCGACAACGAGAAGCATTCTTTCCTGAGATTCTGAAAGCATCATTTCATAAGCGGTCATATTCTCCTCGCGTTGTGGAACGTCATCTAAATTCATTCGGATTCCAGTACCAGCTTTACTCGCCATCTCACTCGCAGAAGACGTTAACCCAGCTGCGCCCATATCCTGTATGCCGACAAGAGCATCACAGTGGATGACGTCTAAGCATGCTTCAATGAGTAACTTTTCCATAAAAGGGTCACCGACCTGAACAGATGGGCGTTTACTAGCTGAAGCATCCGATAATTCCTCTGAAGCAAACGTTGCTCCGTGAATACCATCACGACCTGTAGGTGCACCGGCGTACATCACCGTATTTCCAACTCCTGCCGCAATCCCTTTCTGAACGTCTTGTTGATCAATTAATCCAACACACATCGCATTTACAAGGGGGTTGCCTTCGTAACAGCGATCAAACTGAACTTCTCCACCAACAGTCGGAACCCCAACACAGTTTCCATACCCAGCTATACCGTGCACGACTTCCTTAAATAAGTACTTCATTCGCTCTGTTGTTAGCTCTCCAAACCGAAGAGAATTCAGTAAGGCAATCGGACGAGCTCCCATGGAGAACACATCACGTAAGATACCACCTACACCTGTTGCGGCACCCTGATATGGTTCAATAGCGGAAGGGTGATTGTGGCTTTCCATTTTAAATACAACAGCCTGATGATCACCGATATCAACGACGCCGGCTCCTTCACCAGGTCCTTGTAAAACATGTGGACCTTTCGTTGGAAAGTGCTTCAACAATGGCTTAGAGTTTTTGTAACTGCAGTGTTCGGACCACATCACAGAGAAAAGACCTGTTTCAGTGTAGTTTGGTACACGCCCAAGCACGTTTTTCATCAGGGTAAACTCAGAATCACTCAGTCCCATTTCCTTATAGAGCTGTTCTTCTTCAATTCGTGATGGACTCAAATCAAGTGTGTTGTACATGGGATCCCCTCCAATTCGCTACCATTGATTGAAATAACTTCAAACCATCTTCTGAACCAAGAAGTGCTTCAACCGCACGTTCAGGGTGTGGCATCATACCAAGAACGTTTCCTCTTTCATTGCAAATACCGGCTATATCATAGGCGGAGCCATTTGGATTGTTTTCATAAGTAAATAGAATTTGATGATGATCTACGAGACGACGGTAAGTAGCTTCATCGCAATAATAGTTGCCTTCCCCGTGAGCAATCGGTAGTTTCAGAGCCGCTCCTTCTTCATAAAGGTTCGTGAATACGGTATTGTTGTTCGCTACACGAACAAGGTCTGTTTTACAGATGAAAGCTAGGTCACGATTTGGAAGCATGGCTCCAGGAAGTAGTCCAGCTTCTAAAAGGATCTGAAATCCGTTACATACGCCTAGAATAAACGTCCCTTTATCCGCTTCTGCTTTAATCGCACGAACTACAGGAGCAACACTCGCCATCGCGCCTGAGCGTAAGTAATCTCCATGAGAGAACCCACCTGGTAGAAGGATGGCGTCGTAGGCGGACAAGTCAGTCGCAGCAGAGGAGACCATCTCTACATCTTCTTTTAAATGAGTCCGTATTGCATCAAACATATCTCGGTCACAGTTTGAGCCCGGAAATACGATTACGGCGAACTTCAATTGGGAACGACCTCCTCTAAGGTATAGCGGTATTCTTCAATGACAGGATTGGCAAGCAATCGATCACATAGCTCATTTACACGTTTGTCGATTTCACCTGTATCCTTTACAGTTAGCTCAAAATACTTCCCAACTCGAACGCTCTCAACCTCATCATAAGCTAATGAATGCATCGACTCCCGAATCGCTTTCCCCTGCGGATCAAGAACTCCCTCTTTCAACGTTACGTAGACATATACTTTATACATGAACGATCGCCTCCAGACGCTTTAAAATAATTTCATAGATTTCAACAAGATCCTCTATATCATTGCGGAACACATCTTTATCCATTTTTCGGTTCGTATCCTGATCCCATAGGCGGCACGTGTCAGGCGAAATTTCATCAGATAACACAATGGAACCGTCATGCAGGCGGCCAAACTCCAATTTAAAGTCAATTAATCGAAGCTCAATCTCACTGAACATAACTTGTAAATGCTTGTTAATCTTGTGGGCAGCTGCTTTGATATGGTCCAAGTCGCTTTGGTCTACTTTCGCTAACAAGCGTGCATGTTCATCATTTATAAATGGATCATCGAGTTCATCACTCTTATAATAGAATTCCACAATCGGCTTAGGGAGTTCCGTCCCCTCTTCTAAACCAAGGCGACGCGTCATGCTACCGGCTGCAACATTTCTGACCACGACCTCTAGCGGAATAATTTGCGACTGCTTCACAAGCTGTTCTGTATCCGATAGCGTTTGGATAAAATGTGTTGGAATTCCAGCTAACTTTAAATAGGAAAATACATGGGCTGAAATTAAATTGTTGAGACGACCTTTTCCTCGAAATGTCTGATGTTTCTTCCCATTAAATGCCGTTGCTTCATCTTTATACTCCAGAATCAATTCATACTCTTCTCCGATTAAGGAATACACTTTCTTCGCTTTTCCCTCGTATAGCAATGAACCTTTCATTTCGCTACCCCCTGGTTCCAGGAACAACCTGGTCTTGGTCTAATTTTTCTTTCGCTTCTTCTACCGTTTTACCGATCGCTGTCACGTGGCCCATCTTGCGCAAGGGTTTAACCTGGTCTTTCCCATACAAATGAACGTGACAATCTAAAAAGAGATGAGTGTCCATCCCATAACCTTCTGCCTCTGTCCCGATAATATTTCTCATCACTGCCGCATAAGGTGTGTCTATGTTTAGAAGAGGCAATCCGCAAACGGCCCGAATATGTTGTTCAAACTGGGAAACGTTACAGGCTTCTATCGTAAAGTGCCCAGAGTTGTGAGGGCGAGGGGCCATCTCATTAACGTAAACCTCCTCTCCCACTACAAACATTTCGACTGCAAACGTTCCGACTACGCCTAAGTAGGTAGCTATACGCACCGCGTACGTCTTTGCTTTATCCAACACTTCACTTGATACGGGTGCAGGTACTACACTTTCCCGTAGCATATGATGTTCATGAAGATTAGCTGGCATAGGGAATACGGCAATACCACCGTCAATCCCTCTTGTCATAATGATAGAAACTTCTGTATCGAACGGTAACCAGCTTTCCAATATGCAACTCCCATGATCTTCAAGGAATCGTTGTGCTTCACTCACGTCTTCCTTGCTACTTATACGAAACTGCCCCTTGCCGTCGTAACCACCTTCAACCGTTTTAATCACACATGGAACACCAATGGTATCGACCGCTTCTTGGAGATCATCGGTTTCATCAAGCAGTCGATACGGAGCTACAGGAACACCCGCTTGTTCAAGGCGCTTCTTCTCCCTCCCACGGTTCTGTGTAACTTCTAGTGCCTCAACACCTTGAGGGAGCTTCCCCTGCTCAACTAAATACTTGGCTAAGGAAAGGTCTACGTTCTCAAATTCATACGTTATGACCTCACTCACTTCAGCAAGCTTCTTTGCTCCTTCAAGACTATCCAAAGCATAAGGAATATGGATATCTGCAACCTGAGCGCACGGGCCATCCTCCGCAGGATCTTGCACGGCAATTCTATATCCCATTTGCTTTGCAGCCACAGCCATCATACGGCCAAGCTGTCCTCCTCCAAGTATGCCAATAGTAGCGCTAGGTAAGATTGCTTGATTCATAGAGTTGCCCCCTCATCTCTTCAACGTTTTCTTTTAATTCATCCCGATAAGCTTTCAAACGGTTCGCTAGTTCATGGTCAAATACCGCTAATATTTCAGCGGCCAGAATGCCTGCATTTTTTGCTCCAGCCGTACCTACAGCCACGGTAGCTACAGGGATTCCTCCTGGCATTTGAACAATCGACAACAACGAGTCCCAACCATCTAACTTCGATTGAACAGGCACTCCAATAACTGGGAGGGTCGTTTTAGAAGCAACCATACCTGGCAAATGAGCCGCTCCCCCAGCCCCAGCAATAATAACCTTTAGTCCCTTACTCCGCGCCCCTTCTGCGTATTCAAACATATCTTCTGGAGTACGGTGAGCTGACAGAATTCCTTTCTCGTACGACACACCAAGATGTTCTAACATGAAGCAAGTATGTTTCATCGTTTCCCAGTCTGATAAACTGCCCATCACTACGCCTACATCAGCCATCTCTAATCTTCCTTTCCTATATAAAAGTAACTGTTTCTTCTGCTCTCTAGTTTCTACCTATAAAAAAAGCGCCTATTATCTCATCTCAACTTGAGAGAAGATAATAGGCGCACGAATGGGTCCAATCACATCTATATGTAATAGGTACACTTGTGTCCAATCTTCCCTCATAGTCCGACCATTTAAGGTAGTCAGGTAGAAACTTACGGGCCTTATCCCCGAGATTATATGAGGTACGTCGTTCTTTTCATTTATACTTATACTCTAACAATACTCCTCAAATAAATCAACAATACACGAACATTTAAATTAAATCATACCTTTTCGTTCGCTTTCATTACATCCTTCCTTTATTTAGTTATCTCATTATATTGTCGTTAAATATATGGTAGGTTTTAATGCTCAAGACTGAGACACTGCAATCCGTGAGATTTAGTTGAGCGTAACATTTAATAATATTAATAGCGGGGGTTTACATTCTATGGCGCGGGGTATGTTTATCATACAGACACCCCTGACCCACAAAGGCAACTTCCAATTCTTTCAATTTTTAATAGTAGACTACCAGCAAAGTAATTATTTATTGACGATTCTTAAAAAAATGTTACACTTATATTCGGAACAAAACGTTTATACCAAATGTACAGTTTAAACTAAACAAATAATTACATTTGTATCAGGAAGGGGATTCGATGAATAAGGTAACTCCTGTTTTTTGGATATCACTCGCTATTTCAGCCGTCTTTGTTCTTTGGGGAACGATTTCGCCAAGTAACTTACAAGCTGTTTCTGGAGAGATCCAAGGATTTCTTACCGACAAATTCGGTTGGTTCTACTTACTAACTGTAGCTATATTTCTCATTTTCTCAATTTACTTAGTAGTTAGCCCTTACGGGAAACTAAAACTAGGACAACCGAACGACAAGCCAGAATATAAAACCATTACATGGTTTGCTATGTTATTTAGTGCTGGTATGGGGATTGGTCTTGTATTCTGGGGATCAGCTGAACCATTAGCACACTATGCAACACCGCCTACAGGAGATGCTGAAACAGCAGAAGCAGCTAAGAAAGCTCTTCGCTACGCATTCTTCCACTGGGGCTTCCACGTATGGGCCATCTACACGGTAATTGCTCTTGCGATTGGTTACTTCAAATTCCGTCGTAAAGCACCAGGTGTCATCAGTGCTACCTTCGAACCTTTATTAGGGGAGAAAGCGACAAAAGGAGCTCTTGGTACAGTCATTGATGTCATCGCTGTATTTGCAACGATCTTCGGTGTTGCGACATCTCTTGGACTTGGAGCGACACAAATCGCTGGTGGACTTGCTTTCATCACACCAATTGAGAATAATAAAATGACTCAGTTTGTTATTATTGCAATTGTAACGGTACTCTTCATGATTTCCGCATGGAGTGGCTTGAGTAAAGGTATTAAGTATTTAAGTAATACGAACATCGTTCTAGCAATTGGTTTAATTGCAATGACGCTTGTTTTAGGACCTACTGTCTTTATCATGAATACATTTACAACAACATTAGGTTCTTACGTTCAGAACTTACCAATGATGACTTTCCAAATGGCACCACTTAGCACGGATCAGAATGAGTGGATTCAAGGCTGGACCGTATTCTACTGGGCATGGTTTATCTCCTGGTCCCCATTCGTAGGTACATTCATTGCTCGTGTATCAAAAGGACGTACAATCCGTGAATTTATCATGGGTGTTTTACTTGGACCAAGTATTTTCAGTGCCTTCTGGTTCGCAGTATTTGGTGGTACAAGCCTTAAGCAAGAACTAAGCGGTCAGAACACTGGTTTAACTGATCTAAGTGCTGAACAAGCACTATTTGGAACTTTTGAAACAATGCCAATGGGAATTATCCTGACAGTCGTTGCTATTCTTTTAATCAGCACATTCTTCATCACTTCTGCTGACTCAGCAACATTCGTTCTAGGAATGCAAACGACAAACGGTAGCTTAAACCCACCAAACGTTGTGAAGTTAAGCTGGGGTGTTATCCAAGCAGCTACTGCAGCAGTACTACTAGGAGCAGGAGGCCTCGGTGCGCTACAAACAGCCGCCATTGTTTCCGCCTTCCCGTTCGCCTTTATACTCCTGTTTATGTGCTGGTCCTTACTGATCGCCTTAAATCAGGATGCAAAAGCAGCCAATATAAAGAAAAAATAGACACTAAAAAAAGCTATGGCACATGCCATAGCTTTTTTATATGCTCGCCTTAATTTCTACTCCAACGTTCAAGTATAAAGGTTTAGCTCAATCCAATTCGCTCAAATACATGGTCAACATTCTTCAAATGATACGTTGCATCAAAACACTCATCCAACTTCTCTTCACTTAAAGCGCTAGTAATCTGTTCATCCCCCTCAACAAGTTGACGGAACTGCACACCTCTTTCCCACGCATCCATAGCTTTTGGCTGCACAAGATCGTACGCCTCTTCTCTAGACATTCCTGTATCAATAAGAGATAACAAGACGCGTTGAGAGAAGATTAACCCGTATGTCTTATCCATGTTCTTCTTCATATTGTCTTCGTAAACGGTCAGGTTCTTCACGATTTTACTGAAGCGATTCAACATATAGTTAAGAGCAATCGTAGAATCAGGTAGGATGATGCGCTCAGCTGATGAATGAGAGATATCTCTTTCATGCCATAGAGGAACGTTCTCATACGCCGTAAGCATATGTCCTCTTACAACCCTCGCAAGGCCCGTCATGTTCTCAGAACCGATTGGATTTCGCTTGTGAGGCATTGCAGAAGAACCTTTCTGTCCTTTAGCAAAGAATTCTTCAACTTCTCGGGTTTCGGACTTTTGTAAACCACGGACTTCAACAGCAAATTTCTCAATAGATGTCGCAACTAAGGAAAGCGTAGAAAGATAGTGAGCATGACGATCACGCTGAAGCGTTTGAGTCGAGACAGGAGCAGGCGTCAATCCAAGCTTCTTACAAACGTATTCTTCAACAAATGGATCAATATTCGCATAGGTACCAACAGCGCCTGACAGCTTCCCAAATTCAATATTATGAGCTGCCATTTCAAAGCGCTCTAAGTTACGCTTCATTTCTTCGTACCACAGAGCAAGCTTTAAGCCAAACGTAGTCGGCTCTGCATGAACCCCATGAGTACGTCCCATCATTACGCTATACTTATGTTCCTTAGCTTTATCAGCTAAGATATCAATAAACGTCTGCAGGTCATGACGTATGATATCATTTGCCTGCTTTAACAAATAGGATAAGGCAGTATCAACAACATCCGTCGAAGTTAGACCATAGTGAACCCACTTACGCTCTTCCCCAAGAGTCTCGGAAACAGCACGTGTGAAGGCCACAACATCATGACGAGTTTCCTGCTCAATTTCTAGTATACGGTTAGTATCAAAGGAAGCATGTTCCCTAAGCTTTCGAACATCTTCTGATGGTATGTATCCTAGTTCACTCCAAGCCTCACATGCTAAGATTTCTACTTCTAACCATGCTTTATACTTGTTCTCATCTGTCCAAATAGCACCCATTTCAGGTCTTGTATAACGTTCGATCACAATCATCATCCTCCCATAAAATAAAAGCGCCTATTATCTATAGATAAAAAGATAATAGGCTCACTTGTCACGTTCGTAGCTTGTCCCACCTTCGGACAAACCATGACTGTCTACTGGTATAGTATCAATAGCCAGGAAAAAAAGCAACTTTTCCCGAACGTTATATTCAATTATTATAATATCGTTCGTATCAATCTTGCTTTACAGCGTCGAACACGATTTTACTACCAATCGGCTCTACCTTTTTCTCACCATTTTCAATTCGCTCTTGGAAGATCGGCTCCTCTACACGACGAACTGGCATATAGCCTTCTTCTTTCATCATATTAAGAACAGAATCGATGGAATCTCCTTCTTCAACTGTAAATCTCTTCTTTTGTTTACCCATCTTTGTCCAACTTTCCTTTCCTTACTTGCTTCACCCAGAAACCGCCCCGAATTTGCTTCGGTTCGTAAGCCACTATAAAAGCTTTAGAGTCTATATTCTTAATGGTTTCATATAAAGATAGCTCATACTTACGAGGTGTAAGGATCTGCATAGCCAGGCGATCACCTTCCATGCCATAGGCAAACCAACTCGTCACACCATATCCTTTGTCTCTTAATTGTTTAGTAAACTCAATATCTGGATTGGATGAAATTACATTTACCGTAATATAGCCCAGAGCAAGTTTTTCTTCAATCTTCATTCCTACTATAACCCCTAAACCAAAGCCTAATGCATAGGCGACGACATTCTGGATTTGATCAAGGTTATCAAGCACTAGACCAAGTCCTACAATATAAACTGTAATTTCAAATACGCTAATAAATGCTGCCCAGTAACGCTGACCTTTCAGGGTAAAGATCGTTCGAATGGTTAAAAACGAAACATAGACGATATTAACCACTAAAATGATCAATACCATCGCCCAGCTATTCTCTAACAGATTTTCCATAAATACACCGACTCCTCTCCGTCGAACATAATACTTGTTTATTCCCCAAAAACGGGACATTCACCCACTTTACATCTTATGCATACACTATAGCGCAATCCATTAATAATTCTCAATTAATTTCTACATTCTTTTTTGTCATAAATGGAGTAGAGAAGGAAACGAAGACACTTTAATCATCAGTATAAACATAAGGAGTGAGTGAAGGTGGACCCTTTCCAAAACATGAATAACTGGCGTCAGAACATGGACCGATTTTTTGGTGAAGATTTTTGGGGAGAGTTTGAGGGAATCCTGAAACCTACCATCCCTCAAATCAATATTTACAAATCGGATAATGAACTCTTACTACTCGTCAACGTCCCCGGATTAGAAAACCTTGATGATTTAGATATCTTTGTAGATTACTCTATATTAGAAATCAGGGGCATCATTTCTCTTCAATCATCTCAAAAACAGTGCATACAAGAAGAAATCCTACAGGGTACGTTTGAGCGTAAAGTAGAACTTCCTTATCCTGTACGAGGCGATCGCATGCAGGCGACCTACCGCAATGGGATTGTCGTTATCCAACTTCATCGTATGATTCAAGAAGAAGGAAAACGTAACAAAATTAAAATAAAGTCTTTAGACGAAAAATAAACCCAGAAGATTTAATCTTCTGGGTTTATTTTTAAAATGCATGGCGGCGTCCTACTCTTGCGGGGGTGAAACCCCGACTACCATCGGCGCTGAAGAGCTTAACTTCTGTGTTCGGCATGGGAACAGGTGTGACCTCTTCGCCAAAACCGCCATACTATTGTTTTTTGAAGGAGTACCTTCAAAACTAGATAAGAATTAAGACATAACCGCTTTTCACTTTAGTTAGATAAGCCCTCGATTTATTAGTATCGGTCAGCTGCACGTGTCACCACGCTTCCACCTCCGACCTATCAACCTTGTCGTCTACAAGGAATCTTACTCACTCGAAGTGATGGGAAATCTCATCTTGAAGTGGGCTTCATGCTTAGATGCTTTCAGCACTTATCCCTTCCGCACGTAGCTACCCAGCTGTGCTCCTGGCGGAACAACTGGTGCACCAGCGGTGCGTCCATCCCGGTCCTCTCGTACTAAGGACAGCTCTCCTCAAATTTCCAACGCCCACGACGGATAGGGACCGAACTGTCTCACGACGTTCTGAACCCAGCTCGCGTACCGCTTTAATGGGCGAACAGCCCAACCCTTGGGACCGACTACAGCCCCAGGATGCGATGAGCCGACATCGAGGTGCCAAACCTCCCCGTCGATGTGGACTCTTGGGGGAGATAAGCCTGTTATCCCCGGGGTAGCTTTTATCCGTTGAGCGACGGCCCTTCCATGCGGCACCGCCGGATCACTAAGCCCGACTTTCGTCCCTGCTCGACTTGTAGGTCTCGCAGTCAAGCTCCCTTGTGCCTTTGCACTCTGCGAATGATTTCCAACCATTCTGAGGGAACCTTTGGGCGCCTCCGTTACTTTTTGGGAGGCGACCGCCCCAGTCAAACTGCCCACCTGACACTGTCTCCGGACCGGATCACGGTCCTGGGTTAGAATGTCAATACAGCCAGGGTGGTATCCCACGGATGCCTCCACCGAAGCTAGCGCTCCGGTATCGACGGCTCCCACCTATCCTGTACAAGCTGTACCAACATTCAATATCAGGCTACAGTAAAGCTCCACGGGGTCTTTCCGTCCTGTCGCGGGTAATGCGCATCTTCACGCATAGTATAATTTCACCGGGTCTCTTGTTGAGACAGTGCCCAATTCGTTGCACCTTTCGTGCGGGTCGGAACTTACCCGACAAGGAATTTCGCTACCTTAGGACCGTTATAGTTACGGCCGCCGTTTACTGGGGCTTCGGTTCAAAGCTTCGCATAAGCTAACTCATCCCCTTAACCTTCCAGCACCGGGCAGGTGTCAGCCCCTATACTTCACCTTTCGGTTTCGCAGAGACCTGTGTTTTTGCTAAACAGTCGATTGGGCCTTTTCACTGCGGCTCCTCCTATGAAGGAGCACCCCTTCTCCCGAAGTTACGGGGTCATTTTGCCGAGTTCCTTAACAAGAGTTCTCCCGATCACCTTAGGATACTCTCCTCGTCTACCTGTGTCGGTTTGCGGTACGGGCACCTCTTTCCTCATTAGAGGCTTTTCTTGGCAGTGTGAAATCAGGAACTTCGGTACTATAGTTCCCTCCCCATCACAGCTTGTGATTGATGCACGGATTTGCCTATGCATCTCACTCACTGCTTGGCCGCTCACATCCAGTGGAGCGGATTCCCTATCCTACTGCGTCCCCCCGTCATTCAAACGGAAAGGAGGTGGTACAGGAATATCAACCTGTTATCCATCGCCTACGCCTTTCGGCCTCGGCTTAGGTCCCGACTAACCCTGAGCGGACGAGCCTTCCTCAGGAAACCTTAGACTTACGGTGGAAGAGATTCTCACTCTTCTTTCGCTACTCATACCGGCATTCTCACTTCTAAGCGCTCCACCAGTCCTTACGGTCTGACTTCACAGCACTTAGAACGCTCTCCTACCATTGTTCGTAAGAACAATCCACAGCTTCGGTGTTATGTTTAGCCCCGGTACATTTTCGGCGCAGAGTCACTCGACCAGTGAGCTATTACGCACTCTTTAAATGATGGCTGCTTCTAAGCCAACATCCTGGTTGTCTGAGCAACTCCACATCCTTTTCCACTTAACATAAACTTAGGGACCTTAGCTGGTGGTCTGGGCTGTTCCCCTCTCGACTACGGACCTTATCACTCGCAGTCTGACTCCCAAGGATGAGTCGTTGGCATTCGGAGTTTGACTGAATTCGGTAACCCGATGAGGGCCCCTAGTCCAATCAGTGCTCTACCTCCAAGACTCTTACCTTGAGGCTAGCCCTAAAGCTATTTCGGAGAGAACCAGCTATCTCCGTGTTCGATTGGCATTTCACCGCTACCCACACCTCATCCCCGCACTTTTCAACGTGCGTGGGTTCGGGCCTCCAGCCAGTGTTACCTGGCCTTCACCCTGGACATGGGTAGATCACACGGTTTCGGGTCTACGACCACATACTATTTCGCCCTATTCAGACTCGCTTTCGCTGCGGCTCCGATTTTTCATCTTAACCTTGCATGGGATCGTAACTCGCCGGTCCATTCTACAAAAGGTACGCTGTCACCCATTAACGGGCTCCAACTACTTGTAGGCACACGGTTTCAGGTTCTATTTCACTCCCCTCCCGGGGTGCTTTTCACCTTTCCCTCACGGTACTGGTTCACTATCGGTCACTAGGGAGTATTTAGCCTTGGGAGATGGTCCTCCCGGATTCCGACGGAATTCCTCGTGTTCCGCCGTACTCAGGATCCACTCCGGAGGAAACAAGATTTTGACTACAGGGCCGTTACCTTCTTCGGCTGACCGTTCCAGATCATTCATCTATCTTGTTTCTTTGTAACTCCAATGGAGTGTCCTACAACCCCAGAGAGCAAGCTCTCTGGTTTGGGCTAATTCCGTTTCGCTCGCCGCTACTCAGGAAATCGCGTTTGCTTTCTCTTCCTTCGGGTACTGAGATGTTTCAGTTCCCCGAGTCTACCTTCCTTAACCTATGTATTCAGTTAAGGATCCTACCCCATTACGGGTAGTGGGTTTCCCCATTCGGAAATCTCCGGATCATAGCCTACTTACGGCTCCCCGAAGCATATCGGTGTTAGTCCCGTCCTTCATCGGCTCCTAGTGCCAAGGCATCCACCGTGCGCCCTTATTCACTTAACTATCTAAAATCAATGTGAAAAGACGCATCATAATGATGCTTACGTTAAATCTAACGTTGGTTTGATGTCTAATTCTTATCTAGTTTTCAAGGTACTAATAGAAATTGGTGGAGCCTAGCGGGATCGAACCGCTGACCTCCTGCGTGCAAAGCAGGCGCTCTCCCATCTGAGCTAAGGCCCCATAATTAAATTTAGAAACAGAAATGGTGGGCCTGAGTGGACTTGAACCACCGACCTCACGCTTATCAGGCGTGCGCTCTAACCAGCTGAGCTACAGGCCCATTCCTTATACTTTTTGAAGAATCGATCTTTCAAAACCGAACGAAACAAACATGAACGCGATATTAGTGTCTAGCTCCGGCGGCTAGAGGCTAGCGAGATAAGCAATCAAGCTACAGTGGCTGAACGCCACTTCCGCTTGCTCGCTTATCCGTACGCCTCTGTTCAAGCCGCCTGCGCTTTCCGTATAATCCTTAGAAAGGAGGTGATCCAGCCGCACCTTCCGATACGGCTACCTTGTTACGACTTCACCCCAATCATTGGCCCCACCTTCGGCGGCTGGCTCCAAAAAGGTTACCTCACCGACTTCGGGTGTTGCCAACTCTCGTGGTGTGACGGGCGGTGTGTACAAGGCCCGGGAACGTATTCACCGCAGTATGCTGACCTGCGATTACTAGCGATTCCGGCTTCATACAGGCGAGTTGCAGCCTGCAATCCGAACTGAGAATGGTTTTTTGAGATTTGCTTGACCTCGCGATCTCGCAGCCCTCTGTACCATCCATTGTAGCACGTGTGTAGCCCAGGTCATAAGGGGCATGATGATTTGACGTCATCCCCGCCTTCCTCCGGTTTGTCACCGGCAGTCACCTTAGAGTGCCCAACTGAATGCTGGCAACTAAGATTAGGGGTTGCGCTCGTTGCGGGACTTAACCCAACATCTCACGACACGAGCTGACGACAACCATGCACCACCTGTCATTCCGTCCCCGAAGGGAACTCCCTATCTCTAGGGATAGCGGAAGATGTCAAGACCTGGTAAGGTTCTTCGCGTTGCTTCGAATTAAACCACATGCTCCACCGCTTGTGCGGGCCCCCGTCAATTCTTTTGAGTTTCAGCCTTGCGGCCGTACTCCCCAGGCGGAGTGCTTAATGCGTTAACTTCAGCACTAAGGGGCGGAAACCCCCTAACACCTAGCACTCAACGTTTACGGCGTGGACTACCAGGGTATCTAATCCTGTTTGCTACCCACGCTTTCGCGCCTCAGCGTCAGTTACAGACCAGAGAGTCGCCTTCGCCACTGGTGTTCCTCCACATATCTACGCATTTCACCGCTACACGTGGAATTCCACTCTCCTCTTCTGTACTCAAGTTCCCCAGTTTCCAATGGCCCTCCACAGTTGAGCTGTGGGCTTTCACATCAGACTTAAGAAACCGCCTGCGCGCGCTTTACGCCCAATAATTCCGGACAACGCTTGCCACCTACGTATTACCGCGGCTGCTGGCACGTAGTTAGCCGTGGCTTTCTGGTTAGGTACCGTCAAGGTACCAGCATTTCCTCTGGTACTTGTTCTTCCCTAACAACAGAACTTTACGATCCGAAGACCTTCATCGTTCACGCGGCGTTGCTCCGTCAGACTTTCGTCCATTGCGGAAGATTCCCTACTGCTGCCTCCCGTAGGAGTCTGGGCCGTGTCTCAGTCCCAGTGTGGCCGATCACCCTCTCAGGTCGGCTACGCATCGTCGCCTTGGTAAGCCGTTACCTTACCAACTAGCTAATGCGCCGCGGGCCCATCCATGAGTGACGGCCGAAACCGCCTTTTACCAGTGAACCATGCAGTTCACTGGGTTATTCGGTATTAGCTCCGGTTTCCCGGAGTTATCCCGATCTCATGGGTAGGTTGCCCACGTGTTACTCACCCGTCCGCCGCTCGATCCACAACAATCACCCCGAAGGGATCATGTTGTTTCACGCGCTCGACTTGCATGTATTAGGCACGCCGCCAGCGTTCGTCCTGAGCCAAGATCAAACTCTCCATAAAGTTAGAGTTTGCCTAGCATCAAATAAATGATTACTGGCTTTAAAAATAATTTAAAGACATTGACGTTACATGTTGTTTCGTTCAGTTTTCAAAGATCAAATGTTTCTTCAAAATGTTTCTTTTGTTTGTCCACTGTTTAACAGCGACTTAATTAGTTTATCATGTGGTTGATTTTGAGTCAATAACTTTTTTAAGTTTTTTTGATCTCTTCTTTTCAACCCGATCTCTCTATCAAATCGGAAGTCATGTTAGTTAATGACTACCTTCAAGATCATTTCGTTGTTTGCGTCGTTTTAACAGCGACTTAAACATCTTATCATGCGGCTGTTTTTGAGTCAATAACTTTTTTTCAAAAGTTTATTTAATCTCTTCCCAACCTGATCTCTTCTATATTAATAGGAAGGCCAATGTGATTGTTAACCACTGCCTCAAGATCGTTTTGTTGTTTGCGTTGTTGTTAACGCAACGTTTAATAATGTACCACGGGGTCGATGGGATCTGCAATAGTTTTTTATGAATTTTTTTATTCCCTCTTTTATAACCCTACAAAAAAAAGAGGAGCAACCACTGTCATGGCGCTCCTCGTCGGTATTTTATAAAACATTAAATTAAGAAAATAAAATAGGCTAGGAAGACAACAAATAAGAAATACATGATTGGATGGATCTCTTTCCCTCTTCCTTTTAAGACCATAGTTAATGGATAAAAGATAAAGCCAATCGCAATCCCTGTAGCAATACTATACGTTAGTGGCATCGCAATGACGGTAAGAAAAGCTGGGACAGCAATTTCGAATTGGTCCCAATCTATATTCTTCAACGAACTACACATCAATACACCAACGATGATTAGAGCAGGCGCTGTTACTTCTGCTGTAACCACACTTAACAATGGAGAGAACAGAAGCGATAGAAGGAAGAAGCCTGCCGTCACAACTGAGGTGAATCCTGATCGACCTCCAGCTGCCACACCTGCTGTAGATTCAATATAGGAGGTAGTGGTTGAAGTCCCTACTACTGAACCTACAACGGTAGCCGCAGAGTCTGCAAATAAAGCACGACCAGCACGAGGTAACTTGTTTTCTTTTATAATACCAGCTTGCGTTGCAACAGCGACAAGTGTTCCGGCAGTATCAAAGAAATCTACAAATAAGAATGTTAAGATGACGATCCACATCTCTCCTGAAACAAGTACAGAAGGTAAATTCTCAATAGCAGCCCCGAATGTCGGAGTAACACTTGGTGGTGTGCTAACTACGGCTGATGGCGCATCAATTAAACCAACGATGATCCCGCCAATTGTGGTAATAACGATTCCGTAAAAGATCCCACCTTTTATGTTAAGAGACATCAGAAGAACGGAAATTACTAACCCAAAGATCGCAAGAAGCGTAGCTGGCTGCGTTAAATCCCCTAGAGCCACAAGTGTATTTGGATCCCCTGTTATAATCCCGGCATTTTGAAAGCCAATGAACGCGATGAACAGTCCAATTCCTGCTCCTACTGCTAGCTTTAAATTGCTTGGGATGGCATTTATAATCTTCTCTCTAAGTCCTGTAACGGTTAAAACAATAAAGATAAGTCCTGATACAAGCACTCCTGCCAATGCCTCTTGCCATGGAATGGCGAACTGCAACATAACGGTAAAGGAGAAAAAGGCATTCAGACCCATACCCGGAGCTAATGCTATTGGGTATCTTGCCAGAACCCCCATAATTAATGAACCAACGGCTGCGGCAATTGCGGTAGCTGTAAACACAGCACCTTGATCAATCCTTGTAACACCCTCAGGTAATTCCTCTACACCCACAAGTGCTAATGTAATCGGGTTGACGACAAGAATATAAGCCATGGCTAGAAACGTTGTTAAACCAGCTATAAACTCTGTACGAAAGTTTGTCCCTAGCTCTTCAAATTGAAAGAATTTTTTCATGTAAGACCCTCCCCGAAACCAGTCGATATAAAAAAAGAAACTCTTAGCGTTAAGCGCCAAGAGTTTCTGGTCCAAAGACAGAGTTCATGATTAAGAGAGATTACTAGAATCCACTTGAATCATATTCTCCATCGTAGTCGAGTCATTTACGGTAACTCGGTAGAAACTCTTGGGCCCTATTCCCAATATTATACGACGGTTCGTGTTTTATTTTATCTAGTTCTATCATACTAGCAACAACGAGAAGAGTCAATGCTAAATACGAATGTTTGAGACTAAAACTAATTGATCGTTCGTTATTCCCACTCGATTGTACTAGGTGGCTTGCTCGTCACGTCATACACGATTCTATTCACGTGGTCTACTTCATTCACAATTCTAGTTGAAATCAGCTCTAGAACATCATAAGGTATGCGCGCCCAATCTGATGTCATCCCATCAATAGAAGTGACAGCGCGAATACCAACTGTATAATCATATGTGCGAGCATCACCCATGACACCAACACTTCGGATGTCAGGTAACACCGTGAAATACTGCCAGATGTCACGTTCTAACCCTGCATTCTTTACCTCTTCACGCAAGATTGCATCTGATTCACGAACGATTGTTAGCTTTTCATCTGTAATTTCACCTAATACACGAATCGCAAGACCGGGTCCTGGGAAAGGCTGGCGCCATACGATATGGTCTGGAACCCCTAACTCTGTACCTAAGGCACGAACTTCATCTTTAAATAACGCATTCAGTGGTTCGATAAGCTTAAATTGCATATCTTCCGGAAGGCCACCCACATTATGGTGGGACTTGATTGTCTGAGCTGTTTCCGTTCCACTTTCAATAATGTCTGTGTAAAGCGTTCCTTGCGCAAGGTAATCTATATCCTTTAACTCATCCGCCTGTTCATCAAAGACATAAATAAATTCATTCCCGATAATCTTACGCTTCTGTTCAGGATCTGAAACACCTCTTAGCTTAGACATAAATCGCTCTTGTGCATCCACTTTTATAACGTTCATGTTAAATCCTTCACTAAATGTATCCATCACCGTATCTGCTTCATCTTTACGGAGCAAGCCATGATCGACAAAGATACACGTAAGTTGATCTCCAATAGCACGGTGAATTAGTGCTGCTACAACAGATGAATCAACGCCACCGCTTAGAGCACAAAGAACTTTTTGATCGCCTACTTGTTCACGAATTTTCTCCACTTCAAGTTCAATAAAGTTCTCCATTGTCCAGTCGCCTTTTTCATCGCAAATATCAAAGACAAAACGCTTTAGTACTTCATTTCCATACTCAGAGTGACGGACCTCTGGGTGGAACTGCACTCCGTACATCTTCTTCTCTTCATGGCTAATAGCAGATACAGGGCAAGATGGACTCGTTGCGTCCACAGAGAACCCAGCCGGAGCTTCAACAACTTTGTCACTGTGACTCATCCATACCACTTGCTCTTTAGGAAGATCTTTAAATAAAGAAGGTTCTTCTTCTACTTGCAAGTTAGCTTTTCCATATTCTCTTTGGAGCGCTCGTTCTACCTTCCCGCCGTAGTGATGCGTCATAAGCTGCATTCCGTAGCAAATACCAAGCACAGGAATATCAAGTTCGAATATTGCCGGGTCACAGCGGAAGCTATCTTCAGCATAAACGCTGTTTGGCCCACCGGACAGTATAATCCCAGTCGGATTCATTTCTTTAATTTCCTCTGCTGTTAGTCGATGAGAATGGAGTTCGCTATATACCCCGAACTCACGGATCCGCCTAGTGATTAACTGGTTATATTGACTTCCGAAGTCTAATACTAAAATCTTGTCATGAACTTCGATCATGATGCGTCTCACTCCTTTGTATTTGCGTGACCCTTTACTATCCTCTCTTGTTTTGGTCCATAAAAAAAGAGACTTCTGCCTCTATGACTATAGAAAGGCAGAAGTCTCCTCATATTTCCAGAGAATGATACACGACTCCCACCTTCATAGTCAGAGCATTATCGGTGCTCCGGTAGAGACTCTCGAACCATATTATCGAGGATATATGAAGGGAACGATTAAGTTGCAATCATTCTATCAATCTAACGAATCCCGGTCAAGACAACGTCTTTTTAATTAAATTTTCCCACAATTCGCGCATTTTCCCCCAAGGATGTTGGGTTGAATCTTTTTGGTAAACAAGTCGCTCGTAATGATAGGTTAATTGCCCCATCTCTTGGGTTCTATAATGATCATCGACAGAATGAGCGAACTCTTGTAAGGTCTGTCCACTTGATCGATTCAAATCTTCTTTCTTATCTAAAACTTTTAAGAGGAATTCATAAGCTGTTTCATAATTATGCTGACCTGGGTTCTGAATATACTTTCTCCTATAATACATGGCCAGCAAATGATAGCGATATTTATACGCCAGTCCGAGAGATGCAAGGACAACAAGAACCAGTACAATCCATAACCATGTAGGAACAGTAAAACTTCCTCCACCATCATTGGATTCGTCTGTCTTACCCGCCATGTCTTGCTCGTCCATTTCAGGTGTTTGTTCTTGGTTTTGTTCTAGCTGTTCTTGTAAATTCTCGTCAACCTCCGAAGACTCTTCGTCATCTCCCTCAGTATCTTCTATATAAAAGTCTGTATGGTTTCCAAACCCTTTTGTCGGCTCAAAAGCTACCCAACCTACATCAGGGAAATAGACTTCTACCCAAGAGTGAGCGTTAGCGCTCGTTACCTGATAGACGTTCTTAAGTTCGCCATCCACTTCTATTGTGTCAATTTGTTCACCGCCCGTGAAACCTTTAGCCCACCTGGCAGGAACCCCAACACTTCGCAGGAGAACGACCATTGAAGTAGAGAAGTTATCACAGTAGCCGACTTGAGTGTCAAGCAAGAACTGCGAGGTATAATCCTCTCCTTCATCTGGAACAGGAATATTCTTCGTACTATATTCGAACCCGTTCTGTTGGAAGTATTCTTCAACCGCCCGCGCTTTCTCATATCGGTTGCTACTCTCAGCGACAATCTCTTCCGCTAAATCTCTAACCTGTTCTGGTAAGCTCTCTGGCAATTGCGTATATGCCTGATCAATTTGTGGCGGATCATCCATTCCACTCTCCGCAAGCTGCGAGAAAGAGAAACTAGGCTGAGCATACCCAATCTCATACCCATTTAGCTGAAATGATTCTCCGTTCTTTTGAGGAATAATCTCCCCTGTAGTTGGGTTAATCACTAAGGTGTCTGCTTCGCTGTTCGACACTTTTTCAATACCATATGGATAGACAAGCTTTGAAAACGTGGCATTATCATTCATAGCGATCGTTGCCACCTTGTCTTCACGCTCAACAGCATCAGTAAAGTAACCTAAGTTAATATCATTCGCTACCGGCTGCTCGATTGGATTCCCCTCACTGGATCGAATCCAGCCTTTCCCCGTATAAACATCTTTTGTCTCGATACGCCAATAATGTTCACGATCGGCTACCGCTTGAAAGACAGGAGTATTATCTTGGACAAAGGAGCCACCTAATTGTTCGTCGTTCGTACCATATCCAACCTTTTGAATCGCATTGCCACCTGAACCTCCTACGCCGTTCACCGCTCCTTGGATAAAAGGAACGGGGTCGGGCCATTGAGGGGCTTTCTTCGGAGCCGCATAGCCAATCAAACTAGCAAATAAGACTACGACCATTAGCGGAATAATCCACGCCCGATAGACACGCCTCCCCCTTATCGCAATTGATTCTTTCTCCATTTCTTTAGTGAAACTGGACAAGCCCATTACAATCAACGAGATCAGGAACGTTCGAATAATCGCTCCCTTCCCTTCATATACCGTGAACGTATCCAAGACCGTCACATATACAATCGTCAATATGACAAAGAAACTCGTTCTCTTAGCTATGACAAACCAGTAATAAAGCAAGTAACTCATTAACCACAGCAAAAGCAAGAAAAGCATGCTACGAAATAATGGGGTCATCTGCCACCACTGATTCGCTACCATCACATCGAAATTATACTGAATATGGTCATACACAAATCGGAACCATTCTCCACTGAGAAACCGTTGTCCAATAAACAACCCATCTATCACAAACGCTAAGCCTATAAGTTTCATCGGAATGGTGAAAAACCACGGTAAGTGAATATACGATAAGAAAAAGCAAAATGCAGCATATACAACAAAGGCAGCCATGTTAGCCGTATCCGTAATTTGATCTAAAGGTCTGAGCCATTCCCAGAACAGTAAGAATCCACAAAGATAAACGATCCCTCTAAACAAAGATTGATTACGCTCGATTGGGTCGTTCGCCATTATGTACTCACCTCAAATTTCGCTTGTGTCATTTCTGATTCTGACAAGACATTAACAACAACGCCATTCACACCTAACTCACGAAGTAACTGCCGTTGTTCACTCGTTATATGTTCTTTTGCTTCTATATAAAAGAAAACAACTCGCGCATGTTTTTGTTTCAACCGAATAACGGATGTTTTTAATGAAGGAGTGAGAGTTCTCGTCACAACCATAACGATTAAGTGATTCGGCAATCCTTGTTGCTGCTTCAATAACGATTCAGCAAACGTTGTCTTCCCAACTGGTTCAACCTTTGATAAATATTGATTCATCCCATCATACTGAGTACGGTCTTTCGTGAAAGGAAAGAATTTATGCTCACTCCCCAAAACCAAGAACGCAAGCTGAGACTCCCTTCTCTTATAGCTCTCAATGATGGATGCCGTCAACTCCACACTTCCTTCAAACGCTAATCTTTTCTCTCCAATACCTTCAGTAGCATCAAGTACAAGCAACACATCCGAACTCTTCTGTTGCTCGAATTCCTTCGTCATCATAGCATTCTTCTTAGCTGATGTTTTCCAGTCAATCCAAGAGAATCTGTCTCCTGGTGCATATTCCCTTACCCCCGTCACGACAGTGGTATCCCGCTTCGTTTGAGAATAGGAAGGAGCTGCACCCTCGTCAAAGCTGTTCACCCGCTTAGTCATTCCTATCCCCCTTCTGTGAGGATATACAAGCACTCGGCCAGGCACGGTGTAATAAGCTTGCTTTGATACAAACCCAAAGAAGTCGCCTGTCTTCACTCGTATACTATGAAAATGGTGCTCCCCCCGTGGTAGATAGGGAAATTCATAATGAAAGTGGATGGAACGCTTAAACCAAGGAAATGCTACACGTTTAATCCGTTTTGCCTTTCTAAGTTCATCAGGATTACCCATATATTGATAGCCTTCTGATTTCGTCCCGATTCTGTTTAGCGTTTCAGGAACATATTCCTCGATGACACAATAATAAAGCGGAAACGGCAATTTCCTCTCTATATGAACGTCAACAGCTAACGTATCTCCAGATTGAAACATATATTTAGACAACGTCCGATCTATATCCCAATTGGAGATCGGATAGATTAATACTCCTAGCATATATAGAAGAAACGGAAGCATCCCGTAAAACAGAAACCAACTAACAAAGCCACCCTGAAACATAGCATAAGCGTATAAAATGACGAAAAGAAGAATCGTAAACACAAATTTCGCTACGACATTGACTGTTTGCTTCATCCGTTATTTTTCCTTACGCACAGGGATTGAGACTTTTTGCAGTATGTCGTTCACTAAATCTTCTGAGGTCATCCCCTCAAATTTCGCTTCTGAATTCAGAATGAGACGATGAGATAACACGAAAGGTGCTAAATATTTCACATCATCCGGAAGAACAAAGTCTCTGTCTTGGATAAAGGCATACGCTTTTGCTGCTTTCATGAGCGCGATCGATCCACGGGGACTTACACCAAGGTAAGCGGACGGATGGCGTCTTGTCTCCGAAACGACATTTACGATATAGCGTTGAATATTTGGATCAACATACACCTCTGCAGCTCGATTCTGTAATTCAATCAGCTCTTCCTTCGTCATAACAGCCTGAACCCGGTTTATTGGGTGGTCATTAGATATTAAGTCAAGCATCTGCATCTCTTCAGCTGCAGAAGGATACCCCATATTTAATTTCAATAAGAAACGATCCAACTGAGCTTCTGGTAGCGGGTATGTCCCTTCATATTCAATTGGATTTTGAGTAGCCATAACGAAGAATGGACGTTTAAGTTCAATCGTATTCCCATCAACCGTTACATGACTTTCTTCCATTCCTTCTAATAAAGAAGACTGCGTTTTCGGCGAGGTACGATTGATTTCATCTGCAAGCACAATATTCCCTAAGAGCGGGCCAGGACGAAATTCAAATTCAAGAGTTTTCGGATTATAAATCGAAACACCTGTCACATCAGAAGGTAATAGGTCTGGTGTGAATTGAATACGTCTAAATTCACAGTCAACTGACTTGGATAGTGTTCGAACAAGCATTGTTTTCCCTACACCCGGAACATCTTCTAAGAGAACATGACCCTTCGCGAGTAAAGCTACAATGCTTAATGTTGTCACTTGTTCTTTTCCGATCATGACACTCTGTATATTCGCGAATAGATCATGTACTTTTCCATGAGCTAAGTAAGTTTGCTGAGGCATGTTATTCGATTCCTCCTATGAAATAATCTCCTAATATCTATTAGAATTTTTTGTCTATTCCAACTATACTACATCCTACTAGGCTATGTGCAGTAGAATGCGCAGGAAATATATCGGAAATAAATCCCTCCTCCCCCTACAACCGCCTGCATTTACTAAAATAAGCATTTTCACCGGACAGTTTGTCTATACCAATCTCATCTTCTCGCATAGTGTATAGCAAGCTTCTAAAAATAGAAGCAAATTTATGTGTTGGAAAGGAATTGGTAGAATGCATCATCATAACAACTGTCAGTGCAAGCACGACAGCGGACATTATCATGATAAGGATGGTCGCTGTCGCAAATGTAAAAAGTTCTGTAGAAAATTCGAATGTTGCTTAGAGGAGAACCGAGGCGCTTCCCCATCTGCTTGGACCAGACAACAAGCTGATCAAATTCGAATCACTTCAGAAAACGCTGCACCAATCATTGAAGAACCATTTGAAGATACGGCTCCAGACCTATGGGTTTGGGATACGTGGCCTCTTCGTGAGAAAGATGGTTCAATCGCAGTCCTTCCTGGAGGATGGCGTGTCATTTTCTCTTTAACAGCTCCAAGAAGCGTGCTACCTGGTAAACGTCACGATATTGCAACGATCCGTTACTTCTATGCTCGCGATGGCCAAGACTGGATTCCAGGAGGCGTAGTTTTCCCTGAAGGGGACGCGTTAGGCTCTCGTCAGTGGGCTGGATCAGCTTTTGTAGAAAACGGTGAAATATTCTTCTTCTACACAGCTACCGGTCGTCGCAATGAAGCACAAGTCACGTACGAACAACGCATGGCTTTCGCAAAAGGAGAAGTTTTCTCTGACTTAAATGGTGTTTTATTCAATAACTGGGAAGAGCACTCCATCATCCTAGTTCCAGATGGCGAGTTCTATCAAACTCAGGAACAATCAAGCGGTGGGATTATTTACTCGTTCCGTGATCCTTGGTATTGGATTGATCCGGAAAGCGGCTGTGAATATATTATTTTTGAAGGAAACACCGCAACACCTCAACAGCCAGTCGACCGAGAGTGTAATCCTGAGAACATCGGGGACGGAGACTATCGAAGCGGGAATGACGTACCGAACGGCTCAGCTAACTTTAATGGAAACGTAGGGGTGGCCCTTCTTCGCAGTAGCGATTATCGCGAGTGGGAACTCCTTCCTCCAATCCTTGAAGCAGACTGTGTGAACCAACAGCTTGAGCGACCACACATTGTATATGTAGGCGGACGGTACCACCTGTTTATTGTAAGTCACCAATTTACGTTTGCCCCAGGACTTGATGGTCCAGATGGTCTGTATGGTTTCGTAGCGAACGACTTCCGCGGTAACTATGTTCCATTAGGCGAAGGCGGACTCGTTGTAGCGAACCCACCTGAAGAACCATTCCAAGCTTATTCTTGGATCGTACTACCAGACTTGTCTACGCTAAGCTTTATTAACTACTACAACCTTGAAGGTGTTAGCTTGGATCAATTGCCATCACTACCGGATCAATTCGTCTTTAACCGCTTCGGCGGAACGTTAGCGCCTACGTTGCAACTATCTATTAATGGAACAGAAACACAAATCGTAAACGAATTAGCTCAAGGACTCGTAATGGAATCATCTACAGAAAGCGCCCCTTTCACACCACGTTGTGAGCGTGATGGAAATTGCGGAGGCGGTCGTAGAGGTTACGGAAATGACATGGATGAAGACATGGAAATGGAAGAAGACATGATGAACAACGGCATGTCTGATGATGGAATGTACGGTGGCTGTGGACGTGGAGGCCATGGTGGTCATGGCAAACGCCATAAAGATGTCGTTTGTGAATGTGAAGTAGATCGAAACGGCAACGTATGTACGCATTGTAACCGACCAAGATGTCGTAGAAAATAAATAATTATTAAAAAGGAGGTTCCCTGGTGGGAGCCTTCTTCTTTATTTGTAGTTGATGATTATAGCGGGATATTGGAATTATTTCACCCTACTGATCTTGCATTCTTTATGATGAAACTTCGATAGTAAACTTTTTATACGTAATGACTCCCACTATGACAAAGGCTCCTAAACCCACCAAAGTCAAAAGAGGTGATACGGTGTAGAGTTTTGTCACGGCGTAGACGAGCATTGCAGTGAGATAGATACACAGACCATACTTCACTTTACTCCGCTCAAGAAACGCTCGCTTCAGCAAGACCGTCATCCCAACAGCCCCTAACACAAAGAAAAACAGAAAACACAACCCTAACACAATACCCCAAATTCCTTGAAAGAAATTCAAGTCTAATCCCCTTTCGCCCCCTCTATTTATTTCCAATTTTATCATATTGAAAGGGCTCCTGACAGTTAAAGGGTCTTACTATTGATGTTGAAAATATGTTCGATCGTAATCAACTAGACCATTTATTTATTCATCTAACTTATAAGGACAATTAAACTGTCATTTTTTCTATATCCAATGTTAGGGATCCGACATAAAGGGGAAGGATACTAGTGGACTTTTCAAAAAAGGAGTGGGAACCATGAACAACAAACAATTCGATAAAATCAAAAACGGTAAAGGATTTATTGCCGCACTTGACCAAAGTGGCGGAAGTACGCCGAAAGCACTAGCAGACTACGGCGTACCTGAAGATGCTTATTCTGGTGAAGACGAGATGTTTGACCGGGTTCACCAAATGCGTACACGCATCATAACGTCTCCTGCTTTTGATTCAGATAAGATCCTAGGCACGATTCTTTTCGAACAAACGATGGACCGTGAAATCGAAGGCAAATATACAGCTGACTACCTGGCTGACAACGACATTGTTCCGTTCCTCAAAGTGGACAAAGGATTAGCTGACAAAGAAAATGGCGTACAGCTTATGAAACCAATTCACGACTTAGAAGAAACATTACGCCGTGCCAATGAACGAAACATCTTCGGTACTAAGATGCGCTCTGTAATCCATGAGCCAAACCCATCAGGTATCAAAGCTGTCGTTGACCAGCAATTTGAAGCTGGTAAGCAAATTATCGCAGAAGGCCTTGTGCCAATTATAGAACCAGAAGTAAACATTCACAGTGAGGATAAAGAAAAATCCGAAGAAATTCTACGTGATGAAATCCTGAAGAACTTAAACGACCTCACAGAAGACGAAAACGTGATGCTTAAGCTTTCTATTCCAACGAAAGCGAACACGTACAAGGAGCTAGCAGAGCACCCACGTGTCGTACGTGTCGTTGCCTTATCAGGCGGCTATTCACGTGACGAAGCAAATGAGAAGTTGAAAGAAAATGAAAACCTAATCGCAAGCTTCTCTCGTGCCTTGATCGCTGACTTGAATGCCAATCAATCTGACGAAGAATTCAACAAGTCACTACAGCACGCTGTAGACGTCATTTATGATGCTTCTGTAAACAAGAAATAACTAAACCAAAAGCCTCCCATTAATGGGAGGCTTTCGTGTGTTTCAGGATTTTTCATACTCGTGATTGAGAGAATGTTTCCGTTTACCTTATGAGAGCGTAAGGTGGTTCGGGAAATCACTCGCTTTCCGCGGCCCCACACGACGTGGGGTCGCGGAAAGCGAGCCGTTCCCAAGACACCCCAACCACTCAAAAAACATAACGGCCCCCTCTACCTGAAAATGGCTCAGCTCGAAACCTCCTATATGATGAGAGGTATATTCATTGATCAAACGTTTGATCAATAATCTCTAACTCATACAGTCCCAAAGGAAAACGTGGTGTACTTCTCATAAAGCTCACCAGCTTTTAGTCGAACGTCTGGGAAGCCTTCGTGATGAAGAGAGGCTGGTGAAGCTTGTGTTTCTAAACACATTGCATCATGCTTCTTAGCAGGGCCGCTTGCTAATTTATGATCTTCCATCAGATTATTCCCTGTGTAAAACACGATAGCTGGCTGATTCGTCATAAGCTTCATAACTCTTCCGCTCTCTTCATCTTTAACGACGACATTCTCTTCCTTATCGTGATTAAAGAGAAATGAATGGTCAAATCCAGAGTTCGCCAAGGCCATTTGCGGATGATTGGAACCAAGCCTATCTCGTAATAGAGTCTCCTCTCTTAAATCAAAAGGAGTTCCTTGAACCGATTGGATCTTTCCTGTTGGGATCAAGTTTGAATCTAATTCGACAAACTGATTACTATCGAATTGGATCTTTTGATCATGAATCGTTCGTTTAGTATCCCCACTTACATTAAAATAGCTATGATTCGTTAGTGTAAGAGCCGTGTCTTGATCACTCTTTGCCCTGTATGAAATGGTGAACTGGTTCTCATTGTTTAATTGATAGGTTACTTCAACAGAAAGGTTTCCAGGATAGCCACCTTCTAAATGAGGACTGTCATGAGTAAGAATTACCCCTACCTTATCCTCTTCTTGGAACGGAGATAGCTCCCATAGTTTCGTATGAAAGCCTTGTTCGCCTCCATGTAATGAATTCTTTCCTTCATTCTCATGTAAATGATAATCTTCACCATTTATAGAAAACGATGCTCCATCTACTCGTCCTGCTATTCTGCCTATTAAAGCCCCAAGAAAGTTTGGGTCATGGATATAATCTTCATAATTCTCATAAGCCAGAACTACATTTTCTACATGCCCATTTTGATCAGGGACGTTGATTCCTGTAATCGTTCCCCCATAGTTTAGAAAGCTGACCGACATACCAGCGTCGTTCGTCAACGTAACCTCTTTCCAATCGTTTACTGTCAAATGTTCTGTAATGTTCATTTATGAACACCTCCAAATCCTTGTCCTCGTTAGGCGTATTTAATATTCATCTTAATCCCCTGCTCATAATGACCGAATTTCTCTCCGAATAGATTCATGCCGCCTTTATTAACTGCATCTTCTTTAATGCCTAGCTTGAAAGCAATGTAAGGAAGATCACTCAGTTCTAAATCATGAATGTTAATATCTGAGACTTTTTCGTTATCGATAAAACTTCCTTCTTCATTGACTTTCCACTGTTTCAGTAAGCCATATTGTGTTAAATTCGTACGCCACCATTGCGGGGTGAGTTTCCCTCTCTCACCACCAAAATCACCAGGCGAAGTCCACGTCCCAATTTCTTTATGATTGACTGAAGCTGTAATATCCGATGGCCAATCCAATTTGAAATTCGGCGCTTCTGAACAGAGCTCTGCACTAAACACGATTTCCTTAGCTGTATAACCATGTGGAATTCGGTTCGGAAGCCTATATTCCACGTAACCATCTTTAAAATAAAGTAACTGTGCATGTTTACGCTCAGGTTCATAGAAAGAACGAGGATCATCTTGAACCCCAATGTAATCCTTCTCACCCACTACTCCGCAGTGTGGCTGGGCATAGCAGTCCAAATAATCCCCTATATTCATATCCAGTGTAATTTCATGCTCATTGAATTGCCCTTCTTTATTAAATAAGTCAATAACAATTCGATCATAGTTCATGGCACTTACTTTTTGTGTACCTCTTCCAGGTACGAGCTCGGTAATAATCAGTTCCACTTCTTCTAATTTATTGACGTGAGAAGCCGTCGTAGAGAAAGGAAGATCAAGCTTCTCGGCTAACTCGTTCACATTATGTGGCTTTTCACTTAATAAATTTAATATCTTCACTCGTGTAGGATTGGATAATGCCTTATTAATAGGGAGCATATTTTCAAAGTTTAATGGTAGTTTCTTCATGAAAGAAGCCTCCGTGTATCCATAGTTTCCCTTAGTATAACAAAATCTTTCTTCTCAAAATAAATGCTCCCTATTATTTTCTTTAGGCTACACCTTGATTACTTCTGTGGGTAGACTTGAGGGTATTTCTTTCGAACACGTAATTTCTCAACAATATCTTTGTACTCTGTTTCTGTGTAAGAATAGAAGTACATAATGATCAAGCGAATAAGTGAACCAAGAGCAGGAAGCAGGGCAATGACGAAGAATAGCATGTCCATTGTAAATTCGCTCTGAGCCTGATTCGACTGATAATTTATTGCTGTTAAGATCAAACCTGTAGCACCACCAGATACCGCAACTGACAACTTCCCGGTAAATGTCTGGCCCGAGAAGACAACCGCTTCGTTTCTTTTTCCTGTCTTATACTCCGTATACTCAATCGTTTCAGCTAGCATCCCAGAGATGAGTGGTCCAGTACTTGTATACAGAAGCATCGTAACCCCTATGAAGATGAGTGATACAACAACACTGCCATATCCAACAGAGAACCAAACAATTCGAACAAGGATATCGGCTGCTACAATCGCCATTAAAATGTGCTTTTTCTTATATTGTTTTGTTAGCTTAGGGATAATGAAGAACCCGATACAGCTGGCGAAACTAATAATACCAAACATCGTCATAAGTGAAGCGCTTCCAAGATTGTACGTGAAAAAGTAAATATTTAAAGCTTGCGTGATATTCATAAACACATTGCAGAAGAACACAACTAAGATCGCAAACATCGGTTTATTCGCTTTTAGCGCACGCAACCCATCCGAGAATTTCACTTTCGACTTAGGCGGCTCCACACGTTCTTTTGTATTCTTGAAACCATTTAACATAATAGGTAACGCAATGGCCATTAAAGCAATCGTAGCCAGAAGGTAACCCTGACCTGTATCGCCTCCACCGAGCCATTTTGTAAGAGGAATGAAGATTGTTGGTGATAAAGCAATCCCTGTAAATACTCCCATATTGGCAAACGTAATTAATTTAGTACGCTGCTGCGTATCCTGACTCATTACCGAGGACAGTGACCAAAATGGTACGTCAGATGCTGTATACACCATCCCCCACAAAATATACGTACCTCCAGCGTAAATCAGCTTAGCTGTCATACTTAAGCCATCTAATGGCAAGAAACAAGCAATGGTAGATAGAACGATTAAATAAGGCATGTATTTTAGATACGGTCTAAATTTCCCGTGCTTTGATTTTAGCGTATCCATAAGGGAAGCCATCATCGGGTCATTAATGGCGTCCCATGTTCTTGCGATTAGAAAGATGACACTCGCTGCTGCTGCTGAGATCCCTAAAATATCTGTATAGAAGAACAGAATGTACGTACCAATTAATCCAAAGCTTATACACTGAGCAAATCCGTACCCAAAATAAGAAGCGATCTCCTTGGTACGAATATCTTCTTTCAATTCCCCATCCGTCGGTTCTACATGTTGCTCTTTAACACTCTCCACTTTCTACTCCCCCTTAGTTATTCAAAGATAAACCCATCCGCTTTCATGCCAGCTACGATATGATAAATGCGTTTTCTATCGAATTTCTCTTCATGATTATGATCTAACAAACCATTGACCTCTTGTTCAACATCCGTAAGTTGTGTATAACAAAAGCCTTGGATTGATGGTGAATCCATAATTGATTTCATTAACTGTTCAAAGCGGTCTAGTGCTTCTTCCTCGTTCTGTGGTCTTGTACCATAACCCCAATCGTCTTCAGCTCCAGAACCATATGCAATCCCTCCGAACTCACTCATCACAATGGGTTGTCCACTATATTCATATCCATTAGCAAAGTTTTGTTTTCGACTTGTTTTAGAAGGGCTTCCATTTACGTAATCCTCTTTGTTACGATAAGCCAAAGCTAAGTCTTCTGCATTTGAGTTGTAGTCGTGAATCGTTAAGATATCCGTCAGCGTATGCTCCCACCCATCATTTCCGACAACAAGTCGTGAAGAGTCTAACGCTTTCGTCTGATAATAGAGAGCGTTTACAAAAGATTGCTGATCCTTACGGTGATAGATTTCATTTACTCCCCATGACTCATTCATTACGGTATAGACGATAACTGAAGGATGATTACGATGTTTCATCACCATTTCTCGAGTTTCGTTCATCATCGCTTCCATGGAACGATCGGTAAATTTAAAGAAGCTTGGCATCTCAGCCCACACGACTAGCCCCAGTTGATCACATAAATACATGTATCGCCTGTCCCCAATCGTTTGATGTCGCCTCACTCCGTTAAATCCCATTTCTTTTACTTTCGTTAAATCCGCTTTCATATCTTCGTAACTAGCGGTCATCAAAGAATCTTTGTAGTATCCCTGATCTAAAATGAGTTTCTGATAAAACGCCTCATCATTTAACAGAATGGCATCTCCCTTAGCTTCAATACTACGCATACCAAAATAGCTGTTAACTACATCTAAGACATGCTCATCACTCTTAAGTGTAAATGTAATATCATACAACTGCGGATTGCTCGGACTCCAATAAAATACGCGAAAGTCTGCTTCATCTGATTCAACATTAACGGTCATGCTGATGTTCTGTTGATTTGGCTTCACCCATGCTCCTGCTGTATTGATCCATTCTCCTTTGAAATACACGTTCGCTTCCAAGTAAGCGACCTTTCTATGGCGGGGAAGCTTTACCCCCAATTGAAGACTGGAATGTGTTAGATCTGGCGTCATGTTTAGGTCTTGGATATAAAGCGGAGAAACTTCCTCCATCCATACCGGTTGCCAGATGCCCGTTGTGCGTGTATACCAGCATAAGAAGTTCGTTGTTTTCCAGGACTGTTTCCCAAGTACCTGCTCCACGCTGTTACGATCTTCTACCCGAACTGCAATTGTATTTTCACCGGATTGAACAGCTGAACCAATAGAAAAGCTAAAAGGAGTGTGCCCTCCTGTATGCTCGCCTACAAACTGACCGTTCACCCATACTTTCGTATAGTAGTCCACTGCCTCAAAGTGGAGAAGCAGCTCATTTTGATGATCCTTCTCCCAATGAAATGTGCGTTTGTACCACACTACTTCATAAGGTTCCTTCGAATGGATACCAGACTTTTTACTTTGATAAGCATAAGGCACTTGAATCTGTTGAGAGAACGGCTGTGCGGAACCTTCCCATCCTTCCATTTCTCCAACTTCCCAAGCATCAAATGCAAATTCCCACTCTCCATTTAAGTCGTACCATTTATCCCTCTTAAATTGTGGTCTTGGATACTCCGTTCCTGTACTGTTCTTCTGTTCGATGCGAGATAAAGAGCTCACAACCATAACCACCGCTCCCGTTCTGTTTTTAGTAAGGGCTTTCATTTGTTATGAATTATTATTACATATAAACGCGTTTTATTACAACTAAAAATGTAATAAAAAATAAAAGGTTTCATAACAATCGAACGAATGAAGAAACAAAAAAGCCTCACCAACCATTGATGCTGGTGGTGAGAACTCTTCTTGATCAAACGTTTAATCAAGACTCAAAAACTTATTGAAAAGCCCTAGAACGGATGACCAATTGAAGTAGGTCAAAAAAATAAACCTCTCAAGGAATCGACCTTGAAAGGTTTATAAAGGGATCTCTTCATTTGTTTTACACTTAAACATTTTGCCCAATAAAAGGTTATTACAGATCCTTCACTGCATCATGAACTGACTTAGGTCCACCGACAATTTGAAATTCCTTGCCGATCGTGGACTCCTGTTGAAGACTCGCCAAAATAACGCTCGCTACGTCTTCACGTGGAATCTCGCCTCTTTCCACTTTCTCAGCAGCTTCAATTTGTCCAGTTCCTTCATCATTTGTCAGCATGCCCGGGTGGATAATTGTATAATCAAGATCCGTTCTTCTTAACCAATCATCCGCATAGTGCTTCGCGGCTACATAAGGAGAGAAAGAAGATGGAGCTTCCTGGATCGCCTCACGCGTTGTATCGAATGAGCTAATCATCACGTAACGCTTCACTCCTGCTGATTTAGCCGCTTCAATTGTTTTCACAGCACCGTCTAAGTCAATCAGCATCGTTTTATCAGGTCCTGTATTGGGACCAGAACCAGCAGTGAACACAACTGCGTCCACGCCTTCAGTTGCTTTCGTAATTTCTTCAGGTTTTCCTTCTAAATCGACAACAACCGGTTCAGCTCCTAAATCTTTAAAGTAAGATGCTTGCTCTTCTTTTCGAATCATAGCCTTTGCTTGAAGACCTTCTGTATCTTGAATCTTTTTTACAAGATGTTTCCCAACTTGTCCATTTGCACCAACTACTAGCACTTTCACTATGTTTCATCCTTTCTTGACTAACTCTTTTATTTATACCCTAATTGCTTCAATTGGCTCACACTTTTATATAACCGAAACGATTAGAAAGGAAACGAATGAATGTTCTTTCCGCTCTCCCCTCTCTCTATATATCGAATCTATTTTATGTTTACCTGTATGTTTTAATTTGCTCATTTAAGGGGTGATCTACCAATTTTTCGGGTATAGAAGATTATCAGAAGACAAACTAGGAGGATGATCTCGTATGGATACTAAGATTATAGGCGGCGTTTTCTCAGAACTAAACCATGCCGAGAACGCCATATCAGAGTTGCAACATCTTGGATATGATGCAAACGACATTTCTGTTTTCGCAAAAGAAAAGGAAAGTGTGAAGAGGTTGGAAGAGGAGAAAAATTCACCCTCCTCAAGTCATAATGAAATAGCCGATGGCACCGGAAGCGTAACTGAATTAGGAGCTATTTCCGGAAGGTCATTAGGTGGAATCGGTGGACTGCTTACCAATGTAGGACTGGTGCCTGTACCTGGTAAAGGAACATTAACGTCAGCTGGCCCGATTGCATTCAATTCTGGCGAAGAATCAGATACGGGAGGAGAAGGCGTGACACATTCCCTCCATAAAGCTGGCATACCTAAAGAAGAAGCTCAAGAGTACGAAACGTATATAAAGAATGGAAAAATCATTGTGCTTGTAGAAGCGATTGGGAATATGCAACATGATGTCTATCGAACCTTCCTGACGAACCATACTGAAAATCAATCCATGTATCCTGATTCTTATTAAAATGTCGATTTAACACCATTTATTTTGTACATTATTTTGTATATAGGGGAAGATCGTTGTTCAACACTATTGCCTTGCCTCACATTACGTCTATTTCGGTAATATTTGCCCGGAAATTGTTGTACTCCCTCTTCCCCGTTCGACATTCTTTATGTCTCCAATGGCACTGATTATGAACAAATTTGCCACTACGTCCGACTGACTCTTGTTTTCAGAGCATAGAAAAAGCGTCATTCCAATCAATGGCGCTTTTCTACTATGTATATGTAAATAGACTCCCTCTTTGGAACCCCTCTTATCTTCTTTGATGAATGTCACAATTCTTACATTTAGTTTCTTCTTCCATAGCGGCATTAAATAACACCTTGTATACTTTTTGCTCACCCTTCTCAATTTCCTCGCCGCATAACACACAGTTATTCCGATCTTTCCAACCAGGTCCAATAAAACACAGAAACAAAACTAGTCCCACAGCTAACATCGTTCCTCCATATAGTAAGAAAACCCACCACATCTTCGCCTCACCTTTCTATAGTTTAGGATATAAATACATTATGCTCTTCATTCTTCGGAGCTTTACTTTTTTGTATATATTCCAGAAACCCCAAACCATCCCTGATAACGCCTCCGATTGTTCCAGCCATTAAAAATAAAAAAAACCTTTTCCATTCGGAAGAGAGTTTCGCCAGAAAACCACTTTTTTTAAATTTAGAGATTTTGGAGATCCCTAACATCTCCCCTTTGTCGATTTATAAAGAAACATTCCCCAATTGTTCACTTCAATGACAATGAATACTACCGTAACAAATTAAATCTATATACATAAGATGGTGTTAGAGAGTATAGGCTAGTGCTTGAAGTGAGAGGAAGGGGGATCTCAGAATGAATCAAAACCTAGAAGATGCGAACATGCCGTATGAAGAAATACCTATACATGAGCAAACTGGGACAAATGGATGTTCCAAAGACATATTAGACACGAATAACGCTCTCTCAAATGGATTGAACCTTTCGGAAGATGCGCTTGTCTTTCAGCAAATCGCCTTTTACTACGAACAACAATTAGATGAATTAGGTGGACAACAAGATCATCTCACAGACGCTATTAGCAATATGAGGAACATCGTCGATTCAATTGAAAAGCAAATAGGCGCAATAAATGATACATTAGGAATAAATGACGAAACCTCCATTCTAGAAAGCACCCTTCAACAACAGGGCGAAATTAGGAATCAAATAGAACGCTTAGGAACTTCATTAATTAATGTTATTAAGCAAGAAAGCGAGAATATGGCTCAATTTATGATAACAGCTCTCGAACAATTAACAGCCAGAGTGGAAGAACAATCGAGAGACAGTCAAGTGCTCGTACAAAGTACTACTCAGAAAAAAGAAAATTTAGAAATAGCATCAACCAAATATGAAGAAAGTAATATGAACATAGAAGATTTGTATAAAGAGATTATGCTTGCAGGTAATGAGTTAAAAAAGCATAACGAAACCTTTCTGGAAATGAAAGAAGCAATAAAAGAACAATCACAGCAACTAATTGAGATTCTAACCGAATCCAATCAAAAAAGAGAGCAAAAAAAAGCCACCAGGCAACTCCCTCTACACCAGAAAATTTATAGAGGAAACATGTAATCTAGTAAAAGCCATAATAATTTATGTACGGATCCCATAGTTCTATAAGAGCTATGGGATCGTTTTTTAAATTCTTAACGTGCAGGGATGCATTTTTGAATTACTGAATCATTGATTTCGAAAGTAGCTTTAAAGCGCACAAATCTGTCTTTACAACGGCCTTCATCTAAGCTGAAAGTAGTAATCTTTTCGAAGTTCTTACATTTGTGAAGAGTCGCTTTTTCACTTCCACCCTTTACTCTGATTAGGTCACAAACATCTTTACTCATTACAGTACCACCGTTAAACAACTCGTTTAAACAGTCACAAATTTCTTGCAAGCGATCGACATCATTGTTTGGGTCAAAGTAGACGGCGTTGTCGAAGCATACGGTGTCATTACATACAATTGCTGTGGAATTATTGCCAGTCCCTGTATTTTCAGAACATACAGCCGGATCGTTAAATCGTGTTTCGATTTGATAAGGCATACAACCTTTTATAACTAGAGCAGGCGTTACAATAGTTCGCTCCGTACCACTACAAGAGAGTACAACTTCACATTGTTCGACGACACAACATAAACATGTTGGATCATAGTTAATGCGCGGATCATTAGTGCTGAAATCATTGTTAAAGAATGATGGTACCTGTTGTACACAGCATGCATCAACTTCCATGCTACAGTTACATGGATCGGTAAGAGGGGTTACACTGTTGGACTTAACCTCCATATCTTTAACCTCTTTTGTTACTTTTTCTTCACTCACTACTATCATCCTTTCTTTTTGAATTCTCTATAACCTATTCAAATGGAAAGGAAATGGTTTGAGCCAACAACCTAAAGTTAGGAAAAAAAGGGATTATTCCATTAAATGGGCTGCATCATTAAGAAAGAACTTAATAAGAAGCATATACAAATGAAAACTGACTTAACGAAGAAAAGGAGAATTATATAGTGGTTAAAAGAAGGAAATTACCAAAGAGAAAGTGCAGCAAATGTTCTAAAAAGAATAAAATCAACGGAAGCAAGCAAAGAAAAGAGCAAGCACCAAAAGCTCAAAAGAAAGATCAAATACCTGATCAGAAGCATGATAAAGCATAAATCACCCCAAAAATGTGATTTATGCTTTATTGATCTAATCCAATAAGGCCTCTCACCAATTGACCTTTCTCCAATTTTATAGCTTCTAAATTCTATAAACGAAAAAACTACCTCCTTTCGAAATAAGGAGGTAGTTTTCTTATAATTAATGTTCCCATATTATAGCTTACCTAAAAATTGAAGACATTATCGGTTCCCAGCTATGTCTTTCCTCACTAACTTCACTACAGATTCCACATGGTAAGTTTGTGGAAACATATCAACTGGCTGAATGCCATCAACCTGATACCCGTTCTTCACCAAGTACTTCAAATCACGAGCCTGCGTCTCCGGATTACACGATACATACACAACACGCTTCGGTTTAAGCTTCGCAACACTTGATAAGAACGCTTCGTCACTACCGCTTCGTGGCGGGTCCATAATAACGACGTCTGCTTTCTCACCCTTTGAAGCCATGTTGACCATAAACTCACCGGCATCTCCTTGATAGAAACGGGCATTCTTCACGCCGTTACGTTTAGAGTTACGAATGGCGTCGCGAACGGCATCTTTATTCAGCTCAACGCCAATAACGTTTCCAGCTTTCTGACTGGCAATAAGGCCGATTGTACCAATTCCGCAGTAGGCGTCGATTACAGTTTCATTTCCTTTAAGCTCTGCCATTTCTATGGCTTTCCCATACAATTTCTCCGTTTGAACCGGGTTGATTTGATAGAACGATTTAGCCGAGATCTCGAACTCCATTCCACCAAGTGTATCCGTAATCGTTCCTTTACCAAACAGGACCTTCTCCTGATCACCAAGAACCATAGACGTTTTCTTGTTGTTCACGTTCATAAGAAGGGTTGTAATTTCAGGATGAGCTTTTCGTAAAGCTGTTACGAAGTTATTCTTTCCCTTGAATTCAGATGAGGCGGTAACGAGTACTACCATAATCTCACCGCTGACCTTGCCGACCTTTATAAGCACGTGACGCAAAAAGCCTTGTCCCGTGTCTTCATTATAAGGCTGCATTTTCGAATTCTTGAGATAGTCTTTAATCGTATTCACAATCTCGTCCGCTTTCGGATCATGAATCAGACAACGATCCATTGGAATAATCTCATGGCTATTCTGAGCATAAAGGCCGCCAATGACCTGTCGATTATGATTAAGACCAAATGTTGTATGGCTTTTGTTTCGGTAATCATACGGGTGATCCATCGTCATAATCGGGAGAGGCTTGCCAAATGGCTTCATCAGTTTATCAATTGTCTTCTGTTTAAAGCGATCTTGAGCGTTATTCGTCATATGTTGGAGCTGACAGCCTCCGCACTGATAGTAATACGGGCATGGTGGCTCCACGCGTTCTTTCGCCGCGCTGATGACCCGCTTTACTTCCGCATTTACATAGGGACCCTGTCTTGTAACAAGGACTTCAGCCTTCTCACCAGGTAAAAGGTGCGGAACTTCAAGCTCTTTCCCTTCCCACTGAGCAATACCTTTGCCCTCTGAAGTCAGGCCAGAACATGTCACTTCAGCCGTTATGGCTTTACCGCCACCACGCTGACGTTTATCAGAGGCATTACGCTTGCCTTTTGATTTACTGTCTCCACGATTACCGCGCGTTGCTTGTTTCTTTCCGTACGGTTTCTCAGAACTATTGGGTTTATTTCTGGTTTTATTCCCAGACTTCTTATATCCGTTATTCTTTCGTTTATTCATAGGCACTTCCCAACTTTTCTTCTTCTTTGACACTCCATTATATACTACAGAGTGTGAACAGTAAAACTAGTAAAACTCTCCCCTTTGGGAATGGTTGCCCTACCACGCCAGTATTTTCTTTTCATCCACCATTTCCTATTCCATATAATGTAAGATTATGGTACGGTAAGTGCTGCGTTCCTATAAATGGAATGAAACCTTTTATTTACCATAAACGTAAAGGAATACAGTATCTAACAAAGGAGCTGATTGTTTGTCATCTAAACCACTTGTAGTTAAAAATCTATCAAAATCGTTTAAGAAAAAAACGATTATTGATGACCTTTCCTTCGAACTTGATAAAGGAAAAATTTATGGATTCCTCGGACCAAACGGTGCCGGAAAAACAACGACAATTCGTATGCTTGTAAGTCTTCTTCACGCTGACAAAGGAGAAATTATCGTTAATGGTCATAACTTAAAAACAGAGCGGAGCAAAGCTCTCTCAAGTATTGGAGCTGTAGTTGAAAATCCAGAGATGTATAACCTAATGTCAGGAACACAGAACATGCAACATTTCAGCCGTATGCACACGCCAAAGATTTCACAAGACAGGATTAACGAGCTCGTAGATTTTGTAGAGTTGTCAGGAGCTATTGATGATAAAGTGAAGACATATTCACTGGGTATGAAGCAAAGGCTCGGGATTGCACAGGCCCTGCTTCATAAACCATCCATCCTTATTCTTGATGAGCCAACAAATGGGTTAGATCCAAAAGGCATTCGAGAGTTGCGAAGTTATCTAAGAACCTTGGCAGATGAAGACGGGGTAACCGTACTTGTGTCCACTCACCTTTTGTCAGAAGCGGAAATGATGTGTGATGAAGTGTTGATCATCCAAGACGGGAAATTCGTAAAACAATTCTCTATGAATGAAAAGACTGAATCAGAAGAACAAAGAGTAAAGGCTTTATTCCGTGCTACTTCCAACAAGGACCTCATCCCTGTGCTCGAGAAATACGGTACAGTAGAAGAAGAAAAGAAGTACATAACTCTTTCAGAAATTGAACAAGATCAAATTCCGACCATTATTAAAGAAGCTTCAGACCAAGGAATCCTATTGTACGAAGTCATCCTAAAAGATACCCTTGAAGACCAATTCCTAGAACTGACAGGAGGCGAAAAAGCATGAGTTCTTTAATGTATAACGAACTGTTAAAGACCTGGTATCGAAATGGCGTCAAATGGTTTCTTATCATTGTGTTGGGATTATACCTTATTGTATCGATTTCCCTCCGCATCTTTTTGAACGAAGGGGCGCTTCCAACAGCTGAGTCGTTCCTGATTACTTCTCAGATGGTTATAAATGGAACATTTTTGCTGTTTTACGGAGTCATTATAACAACCTCGTCTATTACGAGCGAATTTCATAAAGGGACAATTAAGCAACTGGCGATCCGGCCTATCTCACGGCTGGCTATCCTTGGATCCAAACTAGTGAGTGGCTTTCTGGCTACCCTTATGCTAATGGTAGTCTTTAACATTATCATTTACCTTGTGTCTGTACTTCTCTTTGATGCATCATCTGCTTCTGAGAACCTCTTAGTAACAGCTGCTTTAGCTTGTTTATACAAGATTCCTGTTTACGTGTTTTACCTCTGTCTATCCGTCATTATCGGTACCTTGTTTAAAAGTACAACTGTGGCGGTTGTCTTGTTCTTTGTGATCGATACAGCGGGTAGCATGGTGACAGGTCTCCTCCAATTACTAGATTGGAATGCAAGCTACTTTATTCACCCGAACCTAACGCTTGAGATTTACAGCGACAATGAAATCATTAGCAATCAGGCCATGGTAATGGGCGGAGGAGAAGGACTTTTGTTTTCTCTTACAATCATTGCCGTTTACTCTCTCCTATTAGCCGTAATCGGTTTTTATAGATTTCAAAAGCAAGACATCGCTTGATTTAGATAGGAAAGCAAAGAACCTCAAGGTTAAACACCTTAAGGTTCTTTTTCAATAGATTTATCAAATTTACTAGCTATACACCTTTGTACGCCTTACGATAAACCTCAGCTAATTCTGTCACAAGCGGCAATTTAGGATTCGCCGTTGTACATTGATCTTCAAATGCACGGTCTGCTAATAGATCGAGCTTCGCTTCAAATTCTTTGGCATCTACACCATTCTCAGCTATGCTCATTGGAATATTTAATTCCTGTGCCAAACGAATAATGGCTTGAACTAAACTCTCAACACCTTCTTCTGTTGTGCGTGCTGGTAACCCTAGCATGCGAGCAATTTCGGCATAACGGACATCTGCTTTAAAATGCTCATACTTTGGAAATGCTGTGAATTTAGTTGGTTTTGTTGCATTGTAACGGATGACGTGCGGCATAAGAATGGCATTTGAACGACCGTGAGCAATGTGGAACTCTGCTCCTAATTTATGTGCCAAACTGTGGTTAATACCTAGGAATGCATTGGCAAAAGCCATACCGGCAATCGTTGACGCGTTATGCATTTTCTCACGAGCTTCTTCATCCTTATCCCCGTTGCGATAAGCTCTTGGCAGATACTCAAACACCAATTGGATCGCTTTCATCGCAAGCCCGTCTGTATAATCATTGGCCATATTAGACACGTAAGCTTCAATGGCATGAGTCAGGACATCCATACCTGTATCGGCTGTAACGACTTTGGGTACGGTCATGACAAACTGTGGGTCAATAATCGCTACGTCTGGTGTTAACTCATAATCGGCTAATGGATATTTTACGTTTTCTTCTTTATCTGTAATAACTGAGAAGGATGTCACCTCTGAACCTGTTCCAGATGTCGTAGGAATGGCTACAAATTGAGCTTGTAATCCAAGTTCAGGGTATTTGAACACACGTTTACGAATGTCTAAGAATTTCTGTTTCAATCCGTTGAAATCTGTATCAGGTCGTTCGTAGAATAGCCACATTCCTTTGGCAGCATCCATTGCTGATCCTCCGCCTAACGCGATAATCACGTCTGGCTGGAACTGCTTCATCATTTCTGCTCCGCGCATCACGGTTTCACTGGATGGATCCGGTTCTACGTCAGAGAAGATTTCACAGTGTACATAATCAGGACGTTTCCGTAAGTAGTGCAAGATTTTATCCACATAACCTAATTTCACCATGCCCTCATCGGTAACGATAAAGGCTTTTGAAATCTTAGGCATTTTCGCTAAATACTGAATGGAGTTCTTCTCAAAATAGATTTTCGGCGGAATTTTAAACCACTGCATGTTATTTGTTCGTTTTGCCATTTTCTTAACGTTGATTAAGTGAACGGATCCTACGTTTGTAGACACTGAGTTCCCTCCATATGTTCCGCATCCTAGTGTCAGTGATGGCATATAGGCATTATAGATATCTCCAATAGCACCTTGAGAAGATGGCGCATTCACAATGAGACGGCCTGCCTTCATGCGTAGACCAAAGGCATCAATGACCTGCTGATCTTCTGTATGGATAACAGCAGAGTGACCTAATCCGCCAAACTCAAGCATTTCTTCTGCTCGTTTGAACCCTTCTTCCGTAGAGTTCACTCTATAGCAAGCAAGGACTGGGCTCAGCTTTTCTCTGGATAGCGGATCATTAGGGCCGACCCCTTTTAATTCGGCTACTAGAATTTTAGTGTCTTTCGGGACGGTGATCCCCGCCATTTGAGCGATTTCAAAGGCTGGCTTCCCTACAATATCTGCGTTAACGGCACAAGAATGCTCATTGATCACAAGCTTTTCGACTTTTGCTCGTTCTTCTGGGTTTAAGAAGTAGCATTTGTTATCAATCATTTCCTGTTTAACGTCTTCATAGATTTCTTTATCAATAATCACCGCTTGCTCAGATGCACAAATCATTCCATTATCAAACGTTTTAGATAAGATTAAATCGTTCACAGACCGTTTTAGATTCGCTGTCTTTTCAATGTAACAAGGAACGTTACCAGGACCCACTCCAAGAGCTGGCTTCCCTGAGCTATAGGCTGACTTCACCATACCTGCTCCACCTGTTGCTAGAATAAGAGAGATTCCATCGTGGGTCATCAGTTTCTGAGTTGCCTCTAAAGAAGGAGTCTCAATCCATTGCACGCAGTGTTCCGGCGCCCCCGCGCGAACCGCTGCATCCCTCACCACTCTAGCTGCTTCTGTACTACATTTCTGAGCAGAAGGGTGGAAAGCGAAGATAATCGGGTTACCTGTTTTAATCGACGTAATCGCTTTAAACATCGTGGTCGATGTTGGATTAGTAACAGGCGTGACCCCCGCGATAACTCCAACTGGTTCTGCAATTTCCACCATACCTTCTTCGCTTAGATCATTGATAACGCCAACCGTTTTATCGTATTTAATGTTGTGATAGATATATTCCGTTGAGAACAAGTTCTTAATGATTTTATCTTCATAAACCCCTCGCTTTGTTTCTTCGACCGCTAACTTAGCAAGAGGCATATGCTGATCCAATCCAGCAAGAGCCATTTCCTTCACAATAAAATCAATCTGTTCTTGATTCAATTCCTTCATTCCCACTAAAGCCTTTTTCCCATTCGCCACTAATGCATCAACCATTTTTGAAGCCTTTTCGAGTTTTAATTGCTTTTCTTCAACTGCCATTATAAACCCTCCCATAACTTTGCGAAATATTTCACATGATTATTTAAAAAAAGCTTGGCCATTTCATTAAGCACAAACTGGGTTACGCGGAATTTTAACGAAAGAAATATCTTTATACATACGTGCGTTTTGTTTAATCATCACAACATGATTCGTGGTCCAGATAAATGATGGTATGTCTTGCCCATCCTCCAACATCATTGCTTTAAACTCATCGCCTAAAATTTGTTCAAACAATTCAAGCGTATAGGTCTCTGTATCAGTGGTGAAGTCTTGCCATTTGCAGAGGATCATGGTTATCACTCCTTGTTTTCTTTGGTTGAGTACATCATATCACCTGGCAGCGCTTACAGTTTGTGAAACATTTCACAAATTTGTGAACAAATACAACTCCTGGAAAAAGGACTAGACACATTTAGAAGAAATGAAAATAACAGTTACACAACCAAGCCCTCTTGCGTAATCTGTACCATAACAGTTAACAAAATTTAATTTTGTTATATAAAAGGAGCGAATCATTCATGAAAAAGTCAGATCAAAAAAGTACAGTATCGTGCCCCCAGTGTGGAACAGAAGTTAAATCACAGGTATATACGTACATGATGGAATGCGATCGTTGTCTATCTAAGAAAGATGAGTAGCAGGCTACAGCACCTGTTATACATCAGTGATAAAGCTATTCTTTATCTTATAAAAAAGGTGGCGTTTATGTGGAAATGAAAACAAATAACTGGGTGGTGGAGGGAGACGTTTCTCCTTCCTTCGCTGAAATTTTGACCCCTGATGCTTTGGCTTTCTTAGAACAGCTTCATCATCGTTTTAACGCTAGAAGATTAGAGCTATTAGCAAAGCGGAAAGAAATTCAGAATCAATTAGACACTGGAATGAAACCATATTTCTCTAAAGATGCTGCCTCCATCAGAGAATCAGAGTGGCGCATTGCTCCCCTCCCTCATGATTTGCAGGATCGTCGAGTTGAAATAACAGGACCAGTTGATCGAAAAATGGTCATTAACGGACTTAATTCCGGTGCCAAGGTCTTTATGGCGGATTTTGAAGATGCCAATTCGCCAACATGGGCCAATACAATTCAAGGACAAATTAATTTAAGGGATGCCATTCGAGGAACGATCTCTTTCCAAAATGACAAAGGCAAAGTCTATGAATTAAAAGAAGACACCGCCACTCTAATGGTTCGCCCGAGAGGCTGGCATCTTGAAGAGAAGAATATGACCTTAAATGGTGAGGCCGCTTCGGCTAGCTTAATCGATTTTGGACTTTATTTCTTTCATAATGCGAAGCAGCTTATTGAAAAAGGCTCAGGGCCTTACTTTTACTTGCCGAAACTTGAGAACCATTTAGAAGCAAGACTTTGGAATGATGTCTTCTTATTTTCGCAAAAAGCATTAAATATTCCGACCGGAACCATTAAGGCAACAGTCTTATTAGAGACGATCCTGGCCGCCTTTGAAATGGATGAAATTCTGTATGAACTGAAAGAGCATTCAGCTGGTTTGAACTGTGGAAGATGGGACTACATCTTCAGTTACCTAAAGAAATTTCGAAATGATCCAGCGGTTATCCTTCCTGATCGTTCTGAAGTAACCATGACAAGTCCGTTTATGAGAGCCTATTCTCTTCTAACAATCCAGATCTGCCACAGAAGAGGTGCGCCAGCGATTGGAGGAATGGCAGCGCAAATCCCCGTTAAGAACGACGACGAGCTAAACAAGGAAGCTTTTGAAAAAGTGAAAGCTGATAAACAAAGAGAAGTAACGGACGGCCATGACGGTACATGGGTAGCTCACCCCACGATGGTGCAAACCGCTATGGATGTCTTTAACGAGCACATGCGAACACCGAATCAAATCAACCGATTAATTACAGATCTCGTGATTACAGAAGCTGACTTACTCGAAATACCTGAAGGAACGATAACAGAAGCAGGCGTTCGCACGAATATCAACGTCGGTATTCAATACTTGGCATCTTGGCTAGACGGCCGAGGCGCGGCTCCAATCCATAACCTAATGGAAGACGCTGCAACTGCAGAGATTTCCCGTGCTCAGGTGTGGCAGTGGATTCGTCATCCTAAAGGAATTTTAGACGATGGCAGAAAGGTCACGTTTGAATTAGTTGAGCAATGGAAGCAGGAGGAATTACTAGCTATTCAACAAGAGGTTGGATCAGAAGCTTTTAAGAAGGGGTCATATAAGCTGGCCGAAACCTTATTTGAGAAATTTATACGTGATGATGATTTTGCTGAGTTTTTAACACTTCAAGCTTATAAACACTTACCTTAAGGGGGATTCCGGAGATGACAAACGAACGTATAGCAAAACTATTGAAAGATTGGAAAGATGAAAGCCGCTATGGACATGTGACACGTCCATATGAAGCAGAGGACGTAATTAAGTTAAGAGGATCGATGGATATCGAGTACACGCTAGCTGAACAAGGAGCGAAGAAGCTTTGGCGTTTATTACAGGAAGAGAAATACGTTCATGCACTTGGTGCCCTGACTGGTAATCAGGCAATGCAGCAAGTGAAAGCTGGTCTAAAAGCCATTTATCTGAGCGGTTGGCAAGTCGCAGCGGATGCGAATCTATCCGGCCATATGTACCCGGATCAGAGCCTTTATCCCGCAAACAGCGTGCCTCAAGTGGTGAAACGCATTAACCAAGCGCTCCAACGAGCGGATCAAATCCATCATATGGAAGGGAACAACGATATCGACTGGTTTGCTCCGATTGTTGCCGATGCAGAAGCTGGTTTCGGAGGACAGCTCAATGTATTTGAACTAATGAAAGGCATGATTGAAGCCGGTGCCTCAGCCGTTCATTTCGAAGATCAGCTTTCTTCTGAGAAGAAGTGCGGGCACCTTGGCGGGAAAGTATTGCTCCCTACCCAAACAGCCGTACGAAATTTAATCTCTGCCCGCTTTGCTGCAGACGTGATGGGCGTTCCGACGGTCATTATCGCCCGGACAGACGCTAATGCCGCGGACTTAATAACAAGCGATATTGATTCAACGGATGCTCCTTTCCTTACCGGCGAACGAACAGCAGAGGGTTTTTATAAGACACGTGCAGGCCTCGATCAAGCCATTGCACGAGGGCTTTCCTATGCCCCTTATGCTGATTTAGTATGGTGTGAAACCTCTGAACCAAACCTGGATGAAGCGAAGCAATTCGCAGAAGCCATTCATGAGAAGTATCCTGGTAAATTACTCGCTTACAACTGCTCCCCCTCTTTCAACTGGAAGAAGAAATTAAGTGATGAAACGATTGCTAAGTTCCAGCAGGAGCTAAGCAAGATGGGCTACAAGTTCCAATTTGTCACACTAGCTGGGTTCCACGCCCTCAATCACAGCATGTTCGAGCTATCAAGACAATACAAAGATAGAGGCATGGAAGCTTACTCTGAATTGCAGGAGGCTGAATTCGCTAGCGAGAAAGACGGCTACTCCGCAACGCGCCACCAGCGAGAAGTAGGAACAGGGTATTTTGATGAAGTGGCTCAGGTGATTTCTGGAGGGACGTCTTCCACTATTGCGTTGAAGGGGTCTACGGAGGAAGAGCAGTTTGATGAGGATAAGATTTAATTGACGTAAAGAATTAAAAAGCCTGTTTATACAGGCTTTTTTATGTAAAAACAGAATCCATCCTTATAAGGAGGAGGCAGAAAGCAAAGTCGCTCTACTAAATCTCAACCTCTTCCAATATGGTGCGGATCATATTTTTTGAATCATATTCATTGCTTGAATGGTACACAATCTTCGGTACTTTAGAAAACAATTGGGCATTTATTTCTTCAATGTTATGCCCTTTATTATATAAGTCGTGTACTTGTCCACTTAGTTCTTCTAAGTAGTTAAGCTTCTCCCTCATCGCTTCTTTTCCATTTGGGATGAAACCGGCATGTTGGCAAAACATTTCTTGAAAATCGAGTTGAAGCACTCTCCTAATCGACCGCATCATAACTGGAATCGACTCATCTTCCATCATAACCTTTGGCTTAGGATGGACGAACAAATCCCCAGAAAACAACCTCCCACGTTCTTCATCGTATAAAACTATATGATTCCTCTCATGTCCAGGTGTGTGTATGAGCTGATAGGAATGGTGATTGGACTCAATTGTTGTATCAAATGGTAAAGGCGAGAAAGGCTTGCGGCTCCCCCATATCCTCTCCCTATATAAAGGTAAATTCGCTTCCACCTCACATTCAGGTATCGCTTCTTTTTTTATGTATACAGGGAGATCCAATTCATCTTGAAGCCATTTGGCTGTTCCGGTGTGGTCTTCATGAGGGTGGGTCAAGCTAACAAATTCAATTGGGGTTTCCTTATAGAACGGCTTGAAATCTTCAAGCATCCGCGGGGCACCCGTGTCGACCAACATCCCATCAACATAAAAAATATAAACAGACATGGCAAAGCCTCCAAAGCTCACTTCCCCTAACACGGAAGTGACTCCTCCATGCTCATCGATTTTCATTCTAATCCCCTCCTATATTTAAACCGCTCTCTTTTATCCTACCAGAAAATGTATATATTTTGCCACGGAGCAGGGCTCTTTGAACAATGACAAAAAACTAAAAAAGCAAAAGGAGAGAAAAAACATTAAGCACTAATGAAAAAGGTCCGCGAGTATAATCCGCGGACCTTTTCTCTTATTTACCCTTATGTTTCACTTTGATCGTTACTTCACCATCTTTATGCTTAACTTTCGTTTGGATCCGAATGGTCTTTTGATCTTCGTCATATACAAAAGAATTGCTCTTACCTACCCCCTCTGATTCAAGCTTCTTCCCGTTCACTTCAATTTGATCCGGAGACCCTTGAACGGGTAATTCAATGGTATAGGTTCGGTTTTCAGGCATTCCTTCATAGGAGCCTTGTCTCTTGCCAATACTGATTACCGTGTTACCTCCCTGCTTCTTTGCTGTGATTTCTGTGGTGGCAAATGTCCCCTCTTCATACTTATAAGTACTCCCATCATCTTCATATAAAGTGTATGTGGACAAATCACCAGACTGATAAGGATAAATTCTTAAAGTAGTCTGATCATCTGGTCTTTCCCCAACATACTGAATATCTTCTCCCAATGGTATTATTGAGCCTTCTTTAACAAACACAGGAATCTTCGCTAATGGTGCACCATAGTTAATAGTCTGGCCGCCTTCATACACATCTTGCCCATTCCATTCATACCAATTTCCTTCAGGAAGATAAACGTCTCGCTTTGAACTTCCTTCCTTATGAACAGGAGCAACAAGCAACGATGGCCCAAACATCCATTGATCTTTTATGTTGAACACATTGGAATCGTCCTGATAATCAAAAACTAGCGGCCTCATCAATGGAATATTCTCTTCTGTCGTAGTGTGAACAGCCGAGTAGATATAAGGCAGCAAACGGTAACGCTGTCTTATAGCATCAGTTACAATGGTTTCAGATTGTTCTCCAAAAGCCCAAGGCTCCCGTTCTCCATCAGCACCATGAGAGCGGAAAATCGGCATAAATGCAGCTGCCTGCATCCACCTTGTATACAATTCAGCAGTAGGTACTCCCGAAAAACCTCCCGCATCTGTAGTAAAGTAAGGCATGCCAGACATTGCTGCTGTAAGACCAAGCTGCAAGTTATGTGTCAATGCTTCCCATGATGCATCGACATCACCAGTCCACACTGTCGTACCATATTCACCAATCCCAGAAAATCCTGACCTCGCAAGCGACCAAACCCTATCATCTGTATAAGATCTTTGCCCTTCATAAAAGGCTTTGGATTCTAATAGCGCATAAACGTTACGAATTTCATCCGCCCTTCCTTCTTGGAAGTGGTCACGAATAGGGTCTGTTTTCTGTTCTGGCTCATTTAAATCAATCCACCATCCCTTTGTTCCAACGTCATGTAGCGTTTTCGCTTGCTGAGTAAACCACCGGGCTGCGTCTTCATTTGTAAAGTCAAGTAGACCACTTTCCCCGTACCAAGCTGGATAGATGACCGTTCTGTCTGATTTGTCCTTCACGAAGTATCCGTTATCATCAGCCTCACTGAAATTACTGGCCGTCATCTCGATGTATGGGTCTACAATGGGAGTCACTTTCACACCTTTGTCAGCTAACTGCTTAAGGTGAGATTCAGGATTCGAGAAAGTGTCTGACCACATAAAGTCAAAGTATTGATCTTCTTTCGCCCAATAAACATCTAAGATTAATCCATCCATAGGAATACCTTTCTCTCTAAAGGTATTTGTAATTTGATTCACTTCATCCCAGCTTTTATATCCGTATTTTGATTGGATGTAGCCTAGTGTCCATTTAGGAGGTAAAGGTGGTTCTCCTGTCAATTCGCCATAGGAGGTCATTACTTGTGAAAAATCAGGTCCAGGCATAAAGTAATAAACCAGTTCTCCACCCGGAGCATAGAAAGAATAAGTCGAGGTATCTTTCTGACCTAAATCAAATTGGGCATTCTGATAGGTATTATCAAAATACACTCCATACCCCTTTGTGGAAGCAAGAAAAGTGCCAGAGATATCTGAAGTATTTCCTCCATGTCCGCCCACCATGTTATTATTCATTGTTATCTTCGTTCCTCGTTTATCTAGTTCCCTGGTATGACGATCCATCCCAAGTCCATAAATATGCTCATCTTCTCCAAGCTCAAACGATTGGTAGACCCCTTTGTATTGATCGTACCCAAGGCCTCCATGGGATGTATCTTTTGTAAGCAAGACCTTATTTTGACGGTCATAATAAGCTAGACGAAAAGGGCTCTTATAAGCCCTTATCGTCATCTCTTTTGTTGTGATTTTAAAATAATCTTTTTCATCGGTTAGATGATACACATCTCTTGATGCTTCGTCATCCACCACATAAGACTTTTTCTTAGAGAATGTTCCTGTAGGCTCAAACCAAACACGAGCAATTCCTTCATTTAAGAAAGATAACTTCACCGCTGCTTGATCTTCCGTATGAAAGATAATCTCGTTATCTTGTTCATTATAAGATTGTAACCCAGATAAATGACTAACATTAGGCGTTGTCAATTCTGCCTTAACGATATCGAGCTCATCCAAATCGACATAACTTCCTTCTTCTCCGTCAATAACGACTCCTACTTTAACGACTTCATTTGCTTCTACAGAAATAGGAACCGTCTCTATGGCGCTCCAATTTTCCGTGTCAATTTGTTTAGACTCGTTTCCGCCTCCATAAGAAACATAGATTTCTGCTTTGTTGGTCCCACCACTCTTTCTAGCTTTAGCTTTAACTTTGTAGTTTCCTTCAGGGAGCGTGACATACTGCCAGACACTAGCGTTTGTTTTTATATGAGAATAAGAAGAATTGTTCTCTGTTTTGACTGAGGTTTGTGGTAATGAATCTGTCGTCCAATGGTTCAAACCGTGTTCGAAAGTAGAATTAGGGAGATAGGCTACACTTGATGTTTCACCAACCTTTTCTACCTTCACATCATCAATTTGAAAGGACGTATTACCGGGGGCTACAGTATAAAAACCTATATCTAGTTCCCCGCTTGTCACCTCAAAAGTCTGAGAGATTTCTTTCCACTCGAAATCAGGTTGTTCTGGTTTTATATCTACATTAATTTGCTCACTACCATGCTCAGATACTTCCATTCTAGCTATGTTGCCCACGCCTTCAAATGTAGGGTCGTTATAGGGTTGCAACTTCACCCATGCACTTACTTTATATTCGCCATTCTCAATCCCCTTCAGCTTCTGATGGATGCTAGCCTGGTAAGGTTCTGACTTATAGAAATAATGCTTAGACCCGCTCAGGGCGTCTTCAGTATTCACGCCTACCCAAGCATTGTCAGGATTCCATACTTCCCAACCTGTATGGTCTCCCTTTTCAAAATCCCCATTAGTCAGGAATACTTCTGGATGAATGAGTTCGATATAATCAAGTTGCAACTCACCTTCATCCCCTTCACTATTCTTAAGGCTAATCAAGTTTTCCCCTTCTTCTAACTGAACACTGACCTGTTTACCTTTCCAAGTACCCCAGTCGTTTGTAGAGCCAAACGTTACTGGCTGGCTTTGTTCGTTTACAGCCAAAGTCTTAACAGATGGAGTATCTGATCCATTGGCGTAGCGAAAGTTCAATGTGTAATCACCAGTACTAGGAACCGTAATAGCCACGGTTACAGAAGCATCGGGTTGATCCATGTTCTCAATATATCCAAAACTATTAAAACCCTGTTGCTCATTATTAAAGAACGCACCATGTTGATAGGAAGCTACCTCAGTTTCGTACTTTTTATTCACAGATCGAGGTACGACCTTGACCATACTAGTATCGTGAGGCGTTAGATCGGCTTTATGATTGTAACGATAACCTATATCTTCATGAGCCCACAATTCTCTCACATGTGCTTCTGTGTCGAGACCCAATTCCTTAGAAAAATCTACGGAAAGCTCTTTTTTTACATCGGAACGGTTGAACAAGCCAACAACCCAAGATCCATCGGATAGTTGACCAAGCCAGCGTTCACTATCACGACTGTTGAACTTGTAATGTTTATTATTATAGTAAATGGGCTTTCCTACTAACCCCTCCCGATTCAGTTCAATAAGCTCTGAATTTTGATAGAAGTGAGCATCTTCTCCAATGGTGTCATATTGATCAGCTATAGCGATTGGGGATCCGGCCATTGTAAAAAGGGAAACAGCCGTTTTCTTCTCTTCCTCTTTGTAGTCGCCTGAAAATGTATTTAAGCGAAGAAAATCTCCATCAAGTATCATGGAATTACGACCAGATACATCCGAAAATCCTGTGAAGCCTTGGAAGGGATTAGCCCATTGGGACCAATTTTCCGTCCACTCCTGACGCCTCCCACTTATATGGTCCCATCCTCCATGGAACACATCTTCGTCAATACGAATCATATCTCCATATTTCAGTTCCAACTCAGCATGATTTTTCAAGTGAGGCATAACTAAACTTAGTGTCATGTCATCCCCTGCTGCTTCTTCCATCCACTTAAGGGCAGTTTCATAGTTTTCGCGACCATGAGCTATTCCGACATCTCCAATGCTTTGGTCTGTACCTGTTTCATACCATGAAAGAAAGTCGACGCGTAAAAACTCTGCGCCTTGATCTTTAAAGAAATTCACATACCCTTGCACAAATTCCTTCGCCCCATCTTTCGTAACATCCACCCAATATAGAGAAGTATCTTGACCACCGTTAAAACGATCCCCTTCAGTGATAATGTCTTTAATCTTAATATCCGGTCTTCCGATGACCGTCGCATTTTCGTTATTCACAGCGGCAGGCGTCACCCATAAAGGGTTGTAATAGACTCCGAGGTTCATTCCTTTGCTCTCAAGATAATCAGCCCAGTATTTCCATCCATGCTCCCAGGAATCGTTATGAGAAATGATGTAGCCATTCTCTGTATGCTTCGTCGAACCCTCAATCCACCCATCTGTACTCATCATGTCATACCCATAGGGCAGAAAGTTTTCAGCCATCCAGTCAATATTTTGCTTCCATCGATCCTCAGGTAAATAAGTATTATTTGTAAATTGATGTTCATACGAAATCCAATAAAGAGGACCTGAACCTTTCGCCGTTGAAGGACTCTCCCGTGCCTCCACGTGATTGTTTGTAAGGACCATAAAGAGGAAAAACGAGCAAACACACCAACAATACTTCCATCTACTTGAGTTCATCAAAGTTCCTCCTTTAAGAGAGAAGTAACCGACTCTCTTCATTTATAGGATGCTCAAGCCAGTGATCGATTGCCTGCAAAGCTGCCCCTTGTACCCAAGCATCTTCTCCTAACTTTGAGACTTGAAAGCCCACATCACATCCAGCTTTTGAAAAGAAGTTATCCGAAGCTTTATCAATGGTGTACGTCATAAAAAATTCCTGAGCGACTAAGCCCTCTCCAATAAAAATGACAGCAGAAGGATTTAGTAAATTAATACAGTTCAAAACTCCAATTCCGAGATTTTTCCCAAGTTCTTCAAACAACCCTATGGCCAATGCATCTCCTGATTGTGCAGCTGAAGCCACTTGTTCAAACGTGAAACCTTTGTGATGGAGGGGACTGTCAGGGTAAAGGTGTTTAGTTTGTCTCCCTTCTTCCTCAAGAAATCGTTCAGAAGCATGCATCTCTAGACATCCCTTCTGACCACAGTGACAAGGGTAACCATTCTGTTTGATTACCATATGGCCCACTTCACCGGCTCCACCATGATGACCGGCATTCACTTCACCGTTTGTAAATAATGATGCACCCACTCCAGCTCCAATAGATATGCATAAGAAATCATTTAACCCTTGGCCATAACCAAATTGACGTTCAGCTTTTGTGTAAGCGTTTACATTATTGTCGATAAAAATAGGAACATTAAACGCTTCGCTCATTTGTTCACGAACATTCTCGTTAGACCATCCTAATAGGGTGGAACGGATAATGATTCCTTGTTTGTGATTAATTAACCCTGATGACGCCATCCCTATCCCTATCAGTTTCTTTTCAGGAAGATTCATTTCTTGGATTATCTGTTTTATTTGCAAAATAACCCTCTCGAGCAATTTACTTGGCTCGGTTTCTTTCTCATAAGTAAAGGTCTCTTTACGAAGGATCTTTGCGTTTAGGTTTGTGCAAGCTACAATGACTTGATCTTCCTCAATTTTTACACCAAAAGCATACCCATACTCCTCGTTGAAGGTTAGCAATGTCGCTTTTCTCCCACCTGTTGAATGAGCCGTTCCATTTTCAACTACTAAACCAGCTTCAACAAGCTCTTCCGTAATATAAGTTACCGTTGATAAACCTAAATTTAATACTTTGGAAATCTGAGTACGACTAATTGATTGATGAGAACGAATGGTGGTAAAAACATGAGATTGATTCAATTCTTTGATTAGTGCTTTATTTCCAATCCTCATCTCGCACCTCCTTTTTTCTTTGATTATAACTTACTTCATTCAGTGAAACGAGTAATTATCTGAAAATTACAAAAATTATTTATAGATTTTTACTTTTGTGTTTCAAAGCATTAGTACCAGGAGGAACTATTGACGCTCATTCTGGATATAAAGACACTATAGGAACTCTTGTAATACTTTATATTCACAAAAAAGACTATTGATTTTCATAGTAAGTTAGAAGGATGTGTAAGGAAATCCTTCCATCAAAAGTGAGAGTTTATTTTGCACAAGGTGACCTTCCGCGTGGTGCTTTATCGTATTGCTGAATGATATAACCTTACTCTTTTATGAGATTTATATCACAGTCAATAATTCAATAATTATTATGGTTAGAAAAATGAGAAGTTGAGGAATTACAGCTTTGATTAATTCTTGGTGTTTAATGAAAGAAACAATAAAAACTGATAGTACATTCAAACAAAGAATTCCTAATGGTATAAAGGCTGCAACACCCGTTAAAACAACTAGATTGTAAAAAGTTAAAACTTCTACTACACCCACTGCCAATAAAATCATCCCACCTTGTAAGGACATGACTCTAAAAGATCCTATTAACAGAGGGCTAGCCTTTAATGTCTTTAATTCATCCACCTGCATTTTTTCGCCATAAATGACATGAACCATACTCATCATAATGAGAATCACACCTACGACCAGCTTCATCACAACTCCCCCAAGCATTTAAAAAGAGGATCTTCTCTTCTTGGTATATACACCGTCGTGTTTATGACGTCCCCCCCATACTATTTCTCTAACCCTGCTACTCCAAATCCACCGGGTCCTGAATGAGTCGAAATCATACCGCCGGCTTGGATCCATCTTATATTCTGGAAGCCGTTTTCTTTAGCAACCTCATCCATTCGTTGCTTGATCTTTTCATCAAGTCCTATAGAGTAGATAAAATAAAGCTGCTCTCGATCGATGTTGAATTCCTTTAAATAATCCCTTAAGAGTTTTTCAGTAGCTCCACTCATCTTCCCACGGTACTTCTTTGTAGACATAAGCTTTCCATCCTTCAACTCTATGCATGGCTTTATCTTCAAAAGGGTTCCAATCAAAGAAGCCATATTACTGACTCGTCCTCCCGCTTTAAGAAACTCAAGACTGCCTGGTATGAAAGCGAGCCTTGATTTAGGAACGATGGTCTCTATTCTTTCAACTAACTGTTCTGCTTCAATGTCAGGTTCTTTCTCTAAAACGTTAGCCGCATACATCACAATCGCAGCTAAACCTCCCGTAACGTTCAGAGCATCAATGAGATAAATGTCTTCAAATTCCTCCGCAGCTATGACCGCATTTTGAAAAGAGGAAGACGCTTTTGATGTATAACCAACATGCACAATGATGCAATCCGGATATTCCTCTCTTATACGGTTAAAGAACTCTTGGTATTCGTGAGCATTTGTTGAGGTCGTAGAGGGGATCTTCTTCGTGCGTTCGTAATAGTCATAAATATCCTGGACCGGCAGATGACCGTCTAAATAATCGTTGCCATCCATTATGATGTGCATGGGAACGACTTGAACATTGTACGTTTCAGCTAAATCCCCTGGTAAGTCGGCACCACTTTCGGTTGATAAGATGATCCTTCTCATTCTTTGTCCCCCTTGGAGTTAAGTACTGGTTCACTTTTCCTACGTTATGTATTTATTATACATGAGATAATCTGAGCCGCATTGTGATAAGTTTTATTTTGTAGTTTGCATGCACATTTTGAGGTGTCTTTAAGTGTGAGTCTAGAAGTCTTGGGATGCCTTCTAACGCAAAAGGTTATGAACTAAAGAGGATAAAAAAGAAGCATCTTATTAGTTTTTTCACTAATGAGATGCCTCTACTATTACTCAATTTATAAAATGCTCTATTGTTTAACCGGTTTACCGGATCCCTTAAACGATGAGTCAAGGTACCCGTCCCCGTGGCATTTTATTTAGAGTTACTGCCTTCCTCCTGTGTGCTGCTGTTCCCTACAAGTTTTTGTGATACATATAAGCAGACTAAAGCTTGAACAGTGCGGATTACACTCTCAGCAAGATCGTTTAAGCTGTCATCGTAGTACCCTGTAATCCTTGACACTAGAGCACTGGAAAGGACAAAAAGAATGACAAATACTCCAAACCGTTTAAATTTACTCATAAAATCCCCTTTTATTAAGAACTTTTATCTATTGTAGGAAATGGGCTTCTAAACCAAGCGTCGCAAGGATGGCAATTGCGATTCCTCCTACCTTCTTCGTTAAAGAAACCCCAAATGCCTGGCTAAGACCATCGAAGCCATGACTACCCAGCAGGCTAGCGTGAATAGTTTGACTTAACCATTCCATTAGGTATTCCTTCATAACATATTCCAAAAGGGAATTTTACCATGAAAACGCCACTCACACTCTAAGAATATTTTTACATTACAGAAGACTTGAGGATGAGAGAATGTTTCCGTTTACTTGAATTATGAATAAGTTGGCCCGGGGAACGTCGAGGCTCAAAAAGAACAAAAAAGAGATTTCTCAACAGTTTGTTCCACTATTGAGAAACCTCTCCTTTGATTTATAGTTTTCGAAGTTTAATAGAAGAATAGGAACCGTACGCTACCTCATTTTTAAATAGTTCCCCTTACTTCTCTATCATTTCTTTCAAAACTACTGCGTGACTATGCTCTTTATCTTTAGCACCGAACAGTAAAACGACCCTACTATCAGAGGCTATTTCCTTTAGCTCATTCAGCTTATGGCTCGCCTCGGAATTCTCATTAATTTCTCTCTGACAGGATTCTTTAAATGATTCAAACTTATCTGGATCATGCAAAACTTAACAATATTAATTCGTATACCGATGCTCCAAAAGACTTTTTAAAATCGAAATTTCCTGCTTTAATTCTTCCCCAACATTTGTTTCGAGTACCTTCTTCCGCTCTAGTTCTTTATCAACTAACCTTCTTACAGACAATACATCTGTCCCATTTTCTAAGACATCCTCTTTGGAGGTGAATTGTTTATGAGCGACTATCTGCATGCCGTATGAATTGAAAAGCAAGGTGTAACCGGCGATTCCTGTTGTGGACTGATAAGCCTTTGAGAACCCACCATCAATGACAATCATTTTCCCATCTGCCTTCACAGGATTTTCCCCTTCAATTTCCTTAACAGGGGTATGTCCATTAATGATATGTCCCTGCTCAGGGTCTAATCCAAAGTCTGTTAAAATGTCGCGGCAAACTTCTTGCTTCTCACGCAAATAATAGTAAGGGTTTTTGATCTCTTTATGGGTTTGCTTGTCCTTAATAAAATATCTTTCAAAGGTGGTCATTTCTTTTTTCCCGAAGAGTGAAGAGTATTTCCCAGCCCACAAATACCATATGATATCGGTTGCCAGATCATCTGTTTCTTTAACATGGGCGAACGCATGCCTGACATACTTCTCAAAGACATCTAATAACTCTCGACCCGCATAGGTTTGATCCCCTATTGTCATTTCAGCCATATTCCCTTCTTCATCTAACGGAATGCAGCCATGAATGAGTAAATTGCCGTTATACTTCAAATACAGACTGCCTTTTTTCATGAGGAAGTTCATATGTCTTGCCAACTTTTCTGAATGCTGGACAGAAAACAGTAGCTTATCGATCACTTCTATCTCTTCCTCTAACAACGCTGCAGGCTGTTTTGGATCAACGGTTGCAAAACACGTATTCTCGAGAGGATACGTTTGGCCACGGAGCGTAATCTCATCGGAATCATAATCAACCTTCTCAAGCAAAAGCCTGTTTTCCATTTGAAAATCGGGTCGCCTCTTAATAATAGGGCTTTCTAGTTTAAATTGAATGATCGCAATGGCTTGATGGATTTTTGTAATTTGGATTTGTTCAAAATCAGACATTTCTTCATCATTTTGCAGTTTAGGTCTAAAAGCCGGATTATCTTCGTAATATTTCTCTGCAAGATTCACAAGGGGTCTAAGATTGATGCCGTAAGCGCCCTCAATAATATCCAAGTTAGCGTATCGTGCACAAATACGGATGATGTTAGCAAGGCACACCTTCGACCCCGCAAAAGCACCAATCCACAGTACATCGTGGTTTCCCCATTGAATATCAACGGAATGATTATCGATGAGTGTATCCATAATTTTATCCGGCTCAGGACCGCGATCATAGATATCCCCTACTACATGCAGGTGGTCAACAACGAGTCTTTGAACCGTATACGCAAGGCCAACGATTAACTTCTCCGCTTGTCCAAGAGAAATAATCTGTTGGACCATTTTCGTATAATACTGTTCCTTATTGAAATGATCCCCCGTTTTATACAATAGCTCTTCAATGATAAAAGCAAATTGTTTTGGCAATGCATTATGTAATTTCGTACGTGTGTACTTAGAGGAAACGTAAGGGAGCAGTCGAATCATATAGTCGATGATTTCGGTGTACCATTGATTTAACTCTTGTGCATTGTTCATACGAACCTTGATTAACTTCACTTTATCTTCCGGATAATAGACTAATGAAGCAAATTCATTCATTTCTTGATCCGATAACTCATCCCCGAACATATCTCTTATCTTTTCTTTAACTTTCCCTGCCCCATTTCGTAACACATGCTGAAAGGCGTGATATTCCCCGTGCAAGTCACTAACAAAATGCTCTGTCCCCTTTGGTAGATGTAAAATCGCTTCCCGGTTCGTAATCGCTGTGACGATTTCTTCCTCACTATCATATCGTTGCGCTAATAAATCTAATAGTTTCGAATCCATATTACCCAATCCCCCTTCAATGCTATTCGATTTCGATCAATCACCAAAAATTTCGTGAATTGATTCTATTATAAACCAGGGGTCATCTTTGCGGATAGATTCGATAGTTATAGTTTTATTTCTCTTATTTGTTTAGAAGCTTGGGTACGATTCTGGTGCTTCTAATAGAGGCACCACTTTGTCTAGAAAGGGACTTCTTTCATGTATGCTCCCTACTCTAAGTAAAAAGGAAGCACAGGAATCGCCCCCGTGCTTCCATCCATTATAAAAGCCCCGCTTCATCCAACCGGACGAGCAGAGCTTTCATGTTATCCCGCGTATGCTTTTCTTGCGTCTTTCTTCGTCAACGTGAAGAACAACGTAGCACCGATCGATGCCGTCGTAAATAGAATAGCTCCCATTGGGACAGCCGTCGTCTCATCAAGACCGACCAGTGGCGAAACAACCGCGCCAAACAATAGCGGCAGCATGCCGAGCACAGCACTGGCACTCCCTGCTCGGTGGCCTTGATGCTCCATCGCTAATGTGAACGTACTGGTCAACACCATCCCCATCGCTGTCATATAGATGAAGATCGGCACGACAATAGAATACAGTGGTCCTTCGAGAAGCGTCATCACTAATAGAAAACCCGTAGCACTAACCGCGATCAGTACAGCACTTCTCAGCAAGCTTCTCTCGTGAAAAATGCCGCCAAGACGGCCGACTAGAAAACTACCCGTAATGATCGCCAGGCCGTTCACTCCAAACAAGAAACTGAACGCCTGAGGAGATACGTCATAGATTCCCTGATAAACAAATGGCGTTCCAGAAACATAAGCGAAACTCCCGCCGTGGACAAACCCGATCGTTAAGGCGTATCCGATGAAAGATCGGTCCTTCAACAGACGGCCAATGGTCCGAACCGATTCCTTCACTGAGCTCGGGATCCTGTTTTCTACCGGAAGCGTCTCAGGTAACTTGCCTGCTACGGTGAACACGATGGCGAACCCTACGATACTTAGGAAGAGGAAGATCGTCTCCCATGTGGCGAACGGTAACAGCAAAATCGCCCCACCTGTGATCGGCGCAATCATCGGAGCCGTCGCATTGATCACCATCAGTAAGGCGAAGAACTTCGTCAATTCCCTTCCTGTAAATACGTCTCGTACGACCGCCTTGGAAAGGACGACACCAGCAGAAGCCGTAAACCCTTGGATAAAACGGGCGATGACGAGTACATAGATATTCGGCGCAAGCGCACAAGCAAAGGACGCCACCGCGAAGAGGGATAGGAAGATGATTAACGGTTTCTTTCTCCCTTGCGAATCACTGATGGGTCCAACGACAATTTGACCGACAGCTAGTCCGATCAGACAGGTCGTTAAGCTGAGCTGCACGAGTGACGCACTCGTTTCTAAATCAGATGCAATCCCCGGAAAGCTGGGGAGATACATATCGATGTTGAGTGGCCCTAGTATTCCAAGCATTCCTAGTAAAAACGCTAGCCCTATTCTTTCTTTCCCTGTTGGATTATGTAAAATGATGAACACCTTCTTCTTCTGGTTGTTGAACTATGAGTTTAACTTCATTCATTCTCGAAGTCTACCCCTGGGCTTTTCTATCATTCAGAAAGTAATCTTTAGTAGAAAATGAAGCGCGGGGACGGTTCGAGTGCTTCCTATTTACAAAAGCACTCCAACTTGTAACTAAAAAATCCAACATAAGCAACATAAGTCTAATAGTAAAGAAAAAGAGAGTTCTCAATAGTTTATCCAACTATTGAGAACTCTCTTTTATTACTCATATTGTTAGAACTTTAGAGGAAGCACGGGAACCGTTCCCACGCTTCTCCGATGTAAGTCACTGAAACTTATATTTTAATCAGTAATATGATTGATGTCCCCAAATAACTCTCGAAAAACATCACCATATGAAGCTAAATCGTCTACAACGTAAATTCTAAGATTCTTTATAGCCCTAGAACAGGATACATAAAGCAAATTTCTTACACTTTCATATTTAATCTTATCTTCTCCTTCAAGATTTTGCCTTTGCTGATATTGCTCAAAAAACTTGCCGAAAAAATTAGGATCTCTTCCAAATTTATTCTCCATAACAATTAATACATTATCAAATTCAAGTCCTTTTGTTCCATGATAAGTGTAATAGTTAACTTCACTATTTAGGTTATTACCTATCAACTTATGCCAGTTTTTTAATTCTTTCATGGGAACATTTAATAATTCATCCAGCAATAAGCGCATCTGTTCTATTTCTTCATCCGATTTCTTCTTAGACCAACTATTTCTAAATACATCTAGGAAAGATTCTTTCGATACCTTGCCGTCAGGAAACAAGTTGGAAATAACCTTTCTGAATAAATCTTTTTCAAAACCAAAACCATCATGAATTTTTACCAATTCATCTATGTATTCGCCAAACGTCTCCGCCTCAATACTCCGCATAATGGAGAGAATTTCTCTAAGTTGAGAGATATTAACCTCACATAATACTTTTAGTGGAAATAAATCAGAAATAAGTGACTGTTGATTGTTAATATTCACGCAATTATCAACCAATTCATAAATTGCTCTTTGCGCATAACCTAACTTAGATAAATCACTACTAAGAAGTTCAGTGTTAAGCTGTTCATAACCTTTGCCAACAGAATAACGAGGCATTTTACTAACAGCATTATAAAAGTTCCACAACCCAGTTTGTTCTGCAACCATTCGGTTAGTTAGTACAAGACAATGCAGATTATTCTCCTCATTAATAGCCCAGTCTACTTTGCACTTGTCTATCATCACTGAGATATTATCTCTAGAACCCTGATATAACTCTACACTTCCACAATTACCATCTTCATATATAGACCTCTGAAAAATCCCATCTAATCTAATGTTATTTATTACATCAATTACTTCAGTTGAGGACCTTCTATTAAACTCTTTTACAATACGCGTTAGTCCCGGATGAATTTCCAGCAAAGCATTCCCTACACCATCTTCATAAATATTCTGAGCTGAATCTCCGTAATAACCAATAAAAATTGGGCGTTCAATTTCATTTGCAGTTTGGAAAATCCTATTCATTATATCTACAATTAAAGGATTAGTATCTTGATACTCATCAATAAAGATATATGGGTACTTATCAATAATAAGTCTTCTTAACATGAAATAACGCTCAAACATTTTGTTTCCATATTCAAGCAATGTATCATGACTTATTTGCATTTCATCTAATTTATCACTATTAACTCTTGGTGTATATTGAACTTTTTTGTATCTAGGATTACCTTCCTCAATCTTTTTTATAGCTTTCTTGTATTTCTCAACCTTATAGATTGATAATACTAGTTTTCTAAATGTGCTTACATTGTGTAGTAAACTATCAAATTCACTCATTTGAGGACCAAACTCTTGCTTATATTCTGCACTTTTCATATCATAACATCTATAAAACTCTGACTTTAGTTGATGCATTAAATTAATAAACTTCTCTTTTTCTCTATCTTCTAATTCGTTATACTTTTTGAATTTATTTGAATTTATTTCGCTTTCGATTTCATTTGTATTTTCTTTGAGTTTGCACACATGAATCTCAACTAATTCATCTTGATACTTTTCTATCAATCCCCATATTCTTTCATGTATAGTAGAAACCAGTACTAGATCGGAGTAACCTAAACGCTCTTTGAGCTCCTCTGTTGCTATATTTGTATAAGTAATACAAATAATCTGTTGTCCTTGAAGACTTAAACGTTTACCGTACCTTTTTATCACGTGCCTAAGACTTTCTGTTAATGCATAAGTTTTTCCAGCTCCGGCACCAGAATCAAATACCATGCTTTCATTAGTATCAATTTTCTCGTTAATCTCTTCTTGTATCTGCTTCTCTCTTTGAAGATTTTCATCAGTAATCACTTTGAAAGACATATTATTCACCTTCACCCAATTTAACTTTTAACCAAGAAAGTCCATCAACTATGTATTGTGGTAATGACGGAATACTTTCTGACGTTTCCTCTTGAAGATATCTATACAATAAGCTGTTTGCAAAATCACTTTTATTGCTCGATAGTTTTCTTTGAAGTTTATATGATTGTTCTTTTAACCCACCTTCTTCATTTACTATTTTAATATATGTGTTTCTCTTCACTTCTTTTAATACTTCATTTAAAGTATCATTATTATGATTTGCTAGAATGAAAGCCTCTTCAAAACTTGTTGGGTAAACGCCTTCTTTCAAATCCTGATATACGATCTTCATATTTTCTATAGGTACACTCAAATTAATAGTTTCGATTGATTCTCCGTATTCATTGTATTTAATTAGAGTTTGATTTGTTGTAACTCTCCCATCTAACGTCGTCATTTTTAAATATTCGTCTTTCTCAGCTTTCTCACGCTTTATATCCAAGTCTGTTATTATTAATGTTGGTACTCTCAGTGTTTGGATTAAATTGTGATATACAAGACCGTGAGCACCATCTATATTAAATACTGAGATATAGTACTTATTCAACGTTTCATCATTATCTAAATGATAGTTTATTAATACTTCTTCTGTTGTTCCTTCAACAAAAATAACTGCATCGGAGAAAAAAAGTTCTGAAACCCTATATTTTATATGTTTTTTAAGAAACTCAAAATCTTTTTTATTTTTATCCTCATTTTCTTCCCTTAGGCCACTCGGAGCTACTAGACCATCCTTTAGGCACACCACTTCAGATTCATTATTATTAGAGCTTATATAATTTATATAGTCAAATGAACCACCACTATGTATCTTACTGTTGAGTATATGTGAGGAATGTGTAGTAATAATCAACTGACTATTAACATTTTTGTTTTTCCCTTCAAGAAGTGTTGTAATAGCCTCATTTATGCTCTTTATAAAATTTTCCTGCATCTGAGGGTGCATAAACGTTTCAGGTTCTTCAATAGATATAAGATTTATCCTACTATTAAATGAGTCTTCTGGATATCTCTCCATATACTCAATAAGGTCTGCTATTATCATCATAAGATTTGTGTACCCCAAACCGAATTGGTTTTCAGGTATATAAAGACCATTCTCCACATACTCATATTTCACAAGTTTATTAAGCAAATCATCAAATGAGATATTTGAACTAAGCCGAACGCTTATATGGTCAGAGGTTTCTATTTTACCAACTGATTCATTAATGCTATCAGTATGCTCGGATTTTAATTGATTAGTAACAGATGTATTAAAAGACTCTATTATATCCTCAACATTACTCTGCTGTTCCAATTTAGAAGATCGATATTTCACAATCTTATTGAATGCATTCGAGAGACAATTTTCACTTGTAACATTATTAGCTTTGATAGAACGAAGTTCAATTAACTGCTTTAATGTAAAGTTATTTACCGGCTCATCATCTGCACTAAAGTAGCGAACTTTAAACGGTGTAGCTTGTACTAACTTAATAAAGTTTCCATAACCATGTTCATCATCTTCAACTACTTCATGTAACTTTTCTGCAAACTCCTCAATGTTTTCAGGTTCATATTTCACCTTAATAATCAACTCAGAATCTTGAGCATTAGCAATAGTCATAAAAGGGGCAAGATTACTTATAAGATCTGAACTATCATCTTCTAATCCAATAACTACTTCAAATTTTATTTTAGGTATGGGCGCGACTACATCTCCTGTACTCAGTGAATCAATATACTCACTGAATAGTTCCTTCAAATAATTCATATTTATATCTGTAAAACTAAGTCCCACACTTTTGTCGAGTAAAAGCTCTAATGCCTTAATTACTGTAGTCTTTCCTGTATTATTTTTACCAACAATCAACGTAGTAGTTTTAGCTACATTTAGTTCAACTACACCATCTTCCCGTTCCTTGAAACCTCGAGAATCAACAAATTCTATAACATTATTGCCATTACTAAATTTCCTGAAATTTTCCAGACGAACACTCTTCAAATACATTAGTACTCTCCCCCTAAATAACACGTTCCATATAACCAACTGACAAATCATCCAAGTTTCGGAGTTAACAACCACTTAACTCAGTACTTGTTATCTTCTAAGTTCCTGATCTCTTGATTGTGTTTATATTACTACTTAAATAGTTGCTAAACTTTGAAAAAATGAAGAACTCATTTTTACTGATGTACTCAGTCCCGTATATTTCAATATTCTTCACTAAATCTATGAATCCTTCACAATATTACAATTTTTTCAAATGAAAAACACTTGAACTCTTGCATAATTACTTACCGCTATATAGAGAGAAACCAAGATTTAAGGTACAAAAAAAGAGGCCTCTCACTAGTTTGTTCAACTAATGGGAAGCCCCTTGATATACCCAATGTTAGCACTTTTTGCAAAGAAATTCATAACCCTTATCTACCAAGGCGTTGAGCGGTTATTACATCATGCCGCCCCTATGGTGAGAGTGTGTAATATCTTACACGTTGTATGCGCAAAGTGCGTTAAATCAAGGTTTTTCTGAATGCTGTCTGTAACATCTTTAACGGGGTTTTATCGTTTTTCACTGGATTGCGTTAGCATTATTCATTATAAAATAATAGTAGCAAATTATCTAAATATTTAATGGAATTAGTTAGAGAGAAAGGAAAATCAACTTTTTTGACCTAGAATTCAGAATGCTCCGCCTAAAATACATTTCTGTTCTCACCTGAAATTTTTAGAGTTAGTAAACAAAAATACAATTCCAACCGATGACCTCTACACTGCCAGTGAACTTCAATGATCGTTTTTCCAAAAATTCATAAACGATGTATCAGAGTACCCGCCCCTACGACACTTCAATTCGTCACTTCACGTACTAAAATGAACAACTAATACTAATATTAGTCGTGCAATAAATTTTATATAGCTGGATTTGCTTCCATTAATAAACTATCAGGTAATTTTAATTCATCGTCCGCTTTTAATACTTTTGCATTGGGATTTTCACTCTCTATAAATGAAAATGTATAGTGCTCGGTACCATCTAGATATTTTGCTGTAAACAAGACTTCATAAGTACCTTCAGGTATATCAATTGCTACTGTTTCTATTACAGAACCTATCTCTATGCCATCCTTTTCAACTTTGAACGGAACAATTATCGCTCTTATTATATCTTCATCAATATCAATTTCCATTTTATTAGTCAGCTTTACAGTAATCTTACAATCACTATCACTAGAAAGCGTTCCAAAGGAAACTGAACCACTCCTCCACGAAAACCCTTGATTTACATGAGTTTCACTCCAATCATTAAAGGGGTTAATAATTCCATATTGAAACAATGCAATCTGGTTATAAAGTATTTCAGTCTCAAAAGAAAACTCACTCATTATATAATCCTCCATTATTTAAGTCTTACTTTAGTTCCATCTGGATAATTTCTTAACTTATTTCCTAAATAAGCACCGGCACCTCTGTTATCAGATGGACTAACAGGTCTCACACTTGCACCCTTACCGCCCTCTTTAAACATTGCTGGGGGGTATTCATCTAAATCCTTCCCGGGGACTTTTTCTCGACCTCTTAAGCTATCTCTTCTTCGTGACTTTGCACCTGAACGGTCGATGGTTAATGTGTCTAAGTGACCAGCTTTTTGTGCTTCTTGTATATGCTTACTTGTTTCTGGGTATCTATTAGAAGGTGTAGTTACCTCTACATCAGCATTACTAGTACCTTTAACACTAGGACTGCCACTAGAAACATCTTTCTTCTTACTCGCCGGATTCTTCGTCTTAGGAGTGGAGGCCGAAATGTCTTTACCTCCACTTGATAATGGATCAATCCTACCAATTACCCTACCGGCATCCGCCGATTTGGATGTATTCCTCAAGCCTTTTGCTGCTTTAGCTGCCATGGATATGTTCCCAGGGATAAAGAGCGAAACAGCATTGGAAGCTAACATTAATCCGTTTTCTACAGAAGGGTCTTTCGCAAACGTAACTGCATCTACCACTGTAGAGATAACATCTAAAATAAAGTTTCCTGATGGATCGACGAAGGTTAATGGATTGTTATTTGCATACGTATAATCCGGTAATTCGCCCTGAGGATCTGCACTTAGGAATTGACCGAACTCTGAATGGTAGTGACGATCATTTAAATAGTATAATCCAGTTACTTCATCATAGCGGTACCCCGCGTAACGATAAGGACTAATTTCTGTCTGGCCTGAAGAATCAATGATATTACCAAAAGAATCGTAAGTATACGTTGCCACTACCTCTTGATTACTGTCAATAATTTTCGTGATATCTCCATGGCCATTAAATATTGGATAATACGTTTGTCCATCTACTTCTATATTGAGTAAATGACCCGTCGGACTCCATGTATAATATTTCTGCAGGTTATCGTTCTCATCAAGTTCAGCTACGACTTCATTGTTCTTTCCATTGTAGACAAACTGCGTAACTTCTCCACCAATGTCTTGGTATATCCTTCTTCCTTGATCATCATAACGATATGCTGCAAGCTGATTGGTGTTACTTGAATCCCATACTTCTATAAGATTCCCTTCAGCATCCCACTTATAACTATAAGTTCCATCGTTTGAAATTTGACCGTTCTTTGTATGTTCAATATCTGTATTGCCTACGCTCTGCAGTTGATGGGCTTCTCCAAATTGATAATCTTTCGTATCAACAATTGAACCACTTGCGTCTTTAACAACCTTCTGACTTCTCATTCCTTCAAGTGTATAGTTATATTCATAAGATCCACCAGAAGGCAAGGTTTCTTTTTTTAATTGACCATACTGGTCGTAATCGTAGTTTAACTGTTCTCCATCTTTATTTGTGATTTGAGTGATTAGCTTTTGGGTATCACCATCGTATTCATACTCATCTTGTATGAATAGATCACCACGAAACTCTCTAGATGTAAAGGTATCAATTCTTCCATTTGATGCATAGCTAATTGCCGTTTCTGCCTTCGTACCGTTACGTAACCATGAAAGCTTCCCATGCTCATCGTATAAGATTTCAGATGTTTCTCCTATCGAATTACGGAATGTGCTAGGTTGTCCTACGCGATTATAGGTTGTCGTTTCACTTTTAGTATCTTGACCGAGCTGGAAGGTCTGTTTTGTAATCTGGCCCTCGTTATTTCGCTCATATGTGAGGTTAGCGCTATTATCCGTATAACTTGTCATCAAATTCAAGTTATTATAACTCATGTCCCAAGTTCTATTGTACCTAGGAGCATCAACTTGTTCTACATTTCCATTCACATCGTAGTCGTATGTGAACTTGGTGGTTTGATTTGTTGATAAAGTAGTAACTTGACCTAAATCATTGTATTGATAAGATATCGTGTCCTGGTTAGCCCTTGTTACAGTGTCTGTTAGGCCAGAAGGAGTGTAACTAAATGATGTCACACGATCATTTGTTTCTGAGGTATCCTCATCATCAGATCCAATGACATCGGTATAGGATTTCATGTTTCCATCCTTGGTGTACGCATACTTCGTCTCTGCCTTTGTAACACCGTTGTCTACTGAGCGTAATGCAGTCAGATCTCCATCTTTATTATAATCATAATCTAGTACCAGTTTGTCATTGGTGGTCACTTTTTCTTCAAGGTCTGTTCCATCTTTATATTCAATGTCTTGAACGTTTCCATTCTCATCTTTAATAATTCGAGGTTCACCTATATTTTCTGGGTGATTGCTTGTAGTATAAGTGAACGTTTTGGTGTTCCCCATTGGATCCTTGATTTCTTTTAGCCATGTATTGCTTGAATCGAAGTTATAATGGGTATTCCACTTTCCTAATTGAAGCCTTACGTTATCAAAGTAGACCGTTCCTTTACTCATACCCGGCATTAATCCCGGCCTAATATATGCTGTATTAGTTGGAATATCTTGTGGATCGACTTCAATAGTAAGCTTTCTCCACGGTGTATCTCCGCCTATCTTCTCAGATACAACACGCTCAATTATGTTTTTATCTGAGTCATACATTTCGAACTTAATATGGTTACGGTCTAGTTCATAATTTTCAGTTTTGACAAATGCCGTGAAATGATACGATTCCCCATTAGAGTTGTCATAAGGAATAAAGTTTGTTGGACGGACGGCCCGTGATTCAGTAGGGTTTTGGACTTTAACAGCGTTAGACCCTGTAAATGTTTCCTCTCCAACCGTGGTAACAGAGTACACACCAGTAGGTTTTGTCCATCCATCAGGCCACCCATCAGAGTCGTCATCTCTTTCAAAGCTTGGGTTGTTTACAAGATTCAAATTAGTATCTACCGCATACTTTTGGAGTTGAACACCATCGAAATATACTTGTCCAGTTCCCGTATTGTTACTTCCTCCTAATTTGAGTCTAATTGACGTAGCGTTATCTGGAATTTCTACAGCTTGTAAGACTGTTTTGAGTTGTTGCCATCCCTGGGTACCAGTAACTTCTGTACGGCCCAATTCTACTGTACTACCATCATCCAGGTTGGCTAAAACGGATATAATGCCAAGCTGTTCACCAGAATCCTCATTAACTTTTATATACCCCGATACTACATAGTCTTCAGAAACATCTACATCAGTCTCATCTGAGCTAACAATTGTGTGCGGAAGACTATATGAGTTTGAATTGGTGAATGAAAGTGAATTTGAACCATAGACAGACTCTTTGACCCGCTCAACATATCCGGTCTGCCCTCCGTCATAATTCCATCCATCAGGTAGTCCGTTATTATCAAATGAACTTTCGAAATTACTATTTATGACTAAATTGTCTGCAAGTCCTAGAGTAGGAGAACTCAAGCTTAGATTATCATCCTCATACCTTACAGCATTTGTTCGATAATAAGGATCACGTGAAGTCCATTGTTGGCCTTCTTTATCATAAGTCATCTTATATTTTTCATTGTTTAAATCACGGAACTCCGTTAAGTTTGACTCTCCATCGTAAGAATAACCCGTGCTATCCCCATTAGGATTAGTAACTTTAATAATATTTCCGGAGTCTTGGTCAAGCTCATAGCCCCAAACATTGCTTTCAGGATCCGTTACAGATGTTAAATAATGTTTAATGTCCCGATCCCAGTCATATGTTGTCGTAACATTAGCTCCATTAGGATCCGCTTGGATCTTTGTAACGTTCTGATGCTCATTATATGAATAGAGTGTTTTCCTACCTTCACCATCATATATAGCAGATTTCTTTAAACTTAATGAAGCTGTATATTGGTCTCCGTTGATGAATGAACTCAAATTACCTTGCTCGAGTTGCAAACCATCAAACCAAACCTTGCCTGAACCTGATTTTGCGGAGGCACCTATCTTGACATAAACCCTATCAGTTCCACTTGGGAAGGAATTAATAGTAGAACTACCTCTATCCCAACCAGTAGTTCCTGAGTGATCAATACGCCCGACTTCCCCTAAGTAATTATCGTTGTCATCGTAAGCTAAAATAGATATTACGGAACCAAAGTCACCACTGTTTTCTACTAATTTTGTGTATCCACTTAGTGTATATGTCTTAGAAGTATCTAAATATATAGGATCGCTTAAATAATAGGTGTAATCATTATAATCTGATGAATCTGCTGATAGAGAAACGGAGAAGTCGTTAAAATAGCTAACTGATCCATCTATCTGAAGTGGTAGATCTACCCCGCTTCCGAAGGTAAAGTGATCAGATAAACTATCCCCGTCAGCATCAGTCTCAAAATTCGCATTAGAAATAGCATTAGTAGGATTGATCGCTGTTAAGCGGTCATTGGCTGAATAGCTATAATAGGAAGTGCTACCCGCTGGAGACATTTGATAGACTAAATTATTCTCATCGTTATAGCTATAACTCATGCTTTCCCCATCAGGTGTTGTTAGTCCTGTGAGCAAATTGCCACTGTACTCATAATTCCATACACGCCCCGCAGGGTCTTCTGCTGAATCTATTAAACCATTACTAACATTAAAAGTAATAGCATGCCCTTTACCGTCATCAATAGAATCTAATTGACCGCTACTGTAATTGAAGTTCAGTGAACTTCCCTTAGCATCTTTAATTTTTGTAATTTTACTTGTAGTTAGGTCAAAGGTATAAACAATATTTGATGTTGTAACGATTTCTGCTTCTGTTTCAGAGGTACGATATAAGTCCCAATACAATCCTTCCGGAGAGTCATACGTTCCATCATTATTGTATTTAAAGTATATGCTTGTTCCAGTACCATCAACTAGTTGGGCAGGCCCATACTCTCCTATGCGAAGCTCCATGTCAAAAGGTGAACTCCATCCATATCCAAACAACCCAACATCTTCAGATCGACTATTAAATGTACGCTGAACATTTAATGAGACACCTTTACCTGGGAACTGGGCATCTGTGAAAGAAAGCATTAAGTTACGATTTGCCATGTTCACTGGCCCATCGTAGGTCCAAAACGGCTGCTTACCTAAGCCATCAATAGAGTATGTAATGTCTATATAGGGAACTCCATCAGAATTTGCTGTTGAATTAGAGGACAGGAATTCTCTAATTAAGTTACCCTCATTTTTATACTTGAGTTGTAAGCCATAATTATCTTTACCGTTATACCAGTCCTTCACAATATTTGTGACAGGCATATTTAAAGTTCCTGAAGTTTTAGAAGTTAACTTTTTTTCGTGATTAACTGAACCTGTAGTAGGCTGATTCGACCAACTCACTCCACCGTTATACCAGTCCGATGTAATTCTTGATGCCTGTAAAACAGGTTCTTGGTATTGAGAGTAGACAGTTGTGTTATCCATCACCAAATCAGCAGAATCAATTTTAGAACCGGTTGGTAGGTTAGGGAGTACAAAGCTGATTAAAGCCCTTGTTTTCCCAAAGTCATCCCCTTCACCAACGTAATAATGTGACCAATGATTATAATCAGATTGAGGGTACATTTCAGCAATAAATGTATCTATCGTTTCCTCCTGCTTGGTTTCATTTATAGTAGGATCCAAATAGATAGGAAACTCTCTATCTTCACTATTAATCCAATCCTCGTCTACTGTCATTTTAAAAGTAAATTTGTTTTTACTTTTTTCAGAGATTGAATAGGAAACGACATTATCTTCAGCAACCTCATCTATAATTACAGGTTTATCGAGGGTGAAGATTGGTTCTTCTTTATTATCTTCTTTGAAAAAGATTAACTCTCCATCATCCGTCAACTCGTACTTATATTCTTTTACTTTAAAATCAAATTCAAAAGTCGTCGGCGCTTCTTTCCCCTTCAAAATAAGAATTTCTTTTAAACCAGTTGAAGTTGAAACATATTGAAGGTCCGTTTCTTTTGCTACATTTGGATATGTTAACACATCATCCTCAACAGTAGCTTTTGTAGGTTGCTGTAAGAACAAAGGTCGGAATTGAATTTTTTCTTTCCCTTTACCTATTGAAATGTATCCTTTAGATAACGTCTTTTTTAAAGAAATATCAAATGAGTTACTTTTATTTGTCAAAGTATCATTATTTTCTGAGACTAGCTTCTCATTAATCTTTTTCCAATTTCCATTTTCTTTGAAGTGAATTGGATTTTTGTATATTTTCTCTCTATAAGTACCATCTTCTTTAAGGTAGCGTTTCGAATATTTCGTTCTATAATCTTCTAATTCTGTCTCATGGTTAGAGACCTGCTGGCCACCACCCTCAACTGCATCTTTAGCATGGGTAGGGAGATTCTCCCTTTTAGGTGGATCATCCAATGAGGATGCTTGTACCAACATTGGGTTTGCTAACAATAATACAGATAGCAGCAGGGCTATCGCTTTATCGATTTTCAAAAATATTACCTCCAGATTACATTTTTGTAACACTCAGTAATACAGAGTAAATTGTTTCCTGGTATTACACAACGTCTGTCACGATTTTAAGAAAAAAAGACTAGTTTATTTATGTGATTTTAGGGTAAATGAATTAGTTAAATGTAAATGGGATGTAATTACTAAAGAGGGATACTCAAGAAAATATTTGATTAAATCTTAATTAATATAAATAGGAGAAAATTTCTTTAATACTAAAGACAGGTGAACAAAACCTCTCATTATACCTCCACCTTGAAAAAGAGGTAGATTCTTGATTATTTTACCTAGGTAAAAATAAAGATGATTAAACACAAAAAGAGGCTTCTCGATAGTTTTTCAACTAATGAGAAGCCTCACTTATATTTCACGATGTTAGCATTTCGTTAGCAAAATCCTTCAAAACCCTCATATACCAAGGGTTTGAGCGGTCATCACATCATGCCGCCCATTCCACCCATGCCACCCATATCTGGCATACCGCCACCAGCATTATCTTCTTCAGGGTGATCGGCTACAACCGCTTCTGTAGTTAGGAACATTGCCGCTACAGATGCTGCGTTTTGTAGTGCGGAGCGTGTTACTTTTGTTGGGTCCACGATACCTGTGTCGACCATGTTTACCCACTCGCCTGTTGCTGCGTTAAAACCAACGCCAACCGCTTCGCCTTTAAGACGCTCGATAATAACAGAGCCTTCAAGACCTGCGTTGTGAGCGATTTGGCGAACTGGTTCTTCAAGTGCACGAAGTAAGATCTTCGCACCTGTTTCTTCGTCGCCCGTAAGGTCAAGTGCTTCTACTTTCTTGTAGATGTTCACAAGTGCTGTACCACCACCGGCTACGATGCCTTCTTCTACTGCTGCGCGCGTAGAGTTCAGGGCGTCTTCGATGCGAAGTTTACGCTCCTTAAGCTCTGTTTCTGTAGCTGCACCAACTTTGATGACTGCTACACCGCCAGCTAGTTTCGCAAGGCGCTCTTGAAGTTTCTCTTTATCGAATTCAGAAGTTGTTTCTTCTAATTGAGAACGGATTTGGCTTACGCGGCCTGAGATTTGTTCAGGGTTGCCAGCACCTTCAACGATTGTTGTGTTCTCTTTCGTAACCACAACTTTGTTCGCACGACCTAATTGATCGATTGTTGTGTTCTTAAGCTCTAGGCCTAGGTCTTCTGTGATAACCTGTCCGCCTGTGATGGTTGCGATGTCTTCAAGCATCGCTTTACGGCGATCACCGAATCCAGGTGCTTTAACAGATACAGCGTTGAATGTACCACGAAGTTTGTTCACAACAAGTGTTGCAAGTGCTTCGCCTTCAACGTCTTCAGAGATCATTAGAAGTGGACGGCTTTGCTGGACCACTTGCTCAAGGACAGGAAGAACTTCCTGAATGTTTGTGATCTTCTTATCTGTGATTAGAATGTAAGGATTCTCAAGAACCGCTTCCATCTTGTCTTGGTCAGAGACCATGTAAGGAGATGCATATCCACGGTCGAACTGCATACCTTCAACAACTTCCATCTCTGTGTTGAAGCCTTTAGATTCTTCAATTGTGATAACACCATCGTTACCAACGCGCTCCATAGCTTCTGCGATTAGTTGACCTACTTCTTCATCCGCTGAAGAAATCGCCGCTACTTGTGCGATGGAATCTTTACCTTCAATTGGTTTAGAGATTTGTTGAAGTTCTTTAACGGCTAATTCTGTCGCTTTCTCGATACCGCGACGAACGCCAACTGGATTCGCACCAGAAGCTACGTTTTTAAGACCTTCACGGATCATCGCTTGTGCTAGAACCGTTGCCGTTGTTGTACCGTCACCAGCGATTTCGTTTGTTTTAGAAGCTACTTCAGATACAAGCTGCGCGCCCATATTCTCGAAGTGATCTTCTAATTCAATTTCTTTCGCGATTGTTACACCGTCATTTGTAATAAGTGGAGAACCGAACTTTTTCTCAAGAACCACGTTACGTCCTTTTGGTCCAAGAGTTACTTTAACTGCATCAGCAAGGCGGTCTACACCGCGAAGCATCGAACGACGTGCGTCTTCACTAAACTTAATATCTTTAGCCATGAATAAATACCCTCCTAAAAGATTCTTGTAAGCGTTTATGATTGTCCAACATTAATTGTATTAGTTAACGACTGCTAAAATGTCACTCTCACGTAAAATTAAGTATTCCTTACCTTCGTACTTCACTTCAGTACCAGCAAATTTTGAGAAGATGATGTGGTCGCTAGTGGCTACCTCTAGTGCAACCTTTTCACCATTATCCGTCACACGACCAGAACCTACCGCAACAACTTTACCTTCTTGAGGCTTCTCCTTCGCAGAGTCAGGAAGAACAATACCGCTCGCGGTCTTTTCTTCTTGTTGTACTACCTCAATTACAATACGATCACCTAATGGCTTTAACAAATCAGACACCCTCCTCAAATGGTTAAAAACTATTCTTGTTTTGATTTATTAGCACTCTCTTAACTTGAGTGCTAACACAATTATTATAATAATGAATCTCCAGGTATTTTGCAAGCGAAAACATTTAATTTCTTCATAAAAATTTCCTCACAGAAACTCGCTCACTCCCCCAGCCGATTATGACTCATCTTTTCCGATTTAAACGTTTCTTTCCACTTCTTTAAATGTGTTACAATACGTAAGATAAAGGTATAAATTCTCAAAAGGAGTCGTTGCCGAATGCCAAGGCGCTATTGGTATGTCATCTTAACATATACGCTTGTCCAATTATCAGGTGGGTTGGTAGGTCAGTTCATTCTTTCACTGGACCTTGAGAATCCTCAAACCTGGCTGATCACCTGGACGATCTCATCCTTTATTGCTGGCCTTCTTATTATTACATGGCTCTTAAAGCCAGATATACAGAAGGACCTGCGTCAGGATTACGATATGGGTATCGGGTCTTACATCAAGTGGGGACTGCTTGGAATCTTACTTGCTTTCCTAAGTCAGTACGCCGCTACTGTCATTGAGTCTCTTGTCTTTGGCGTTGATCCTATATCAGAGAACACGCAAAACTTATCGGCTCTTGCGAAAGCAACACCGATCTTCATTCTCATCATTGCCATTGTGGCACCGATCTTAGAGGAGATCATATTCCGAAAGATTCTATTCGGAACATTACGTAAATATACGAACTTCCTCATATCTGCACTCGTATCAGGCAGTATCTTCGGGATCGTGCACGGCGAACCAGAGCACTTACTGAAATATGCCATGATGGGCTTAGTCTTTGCCTACTTATATGAGAAAACAAAGCGCATTATCGTACCGATCATCACGCACGCAACTATGAATTCCCTCGTCATTATTGCCCAGATGACAATAGATGTAGAACAACTGGAGCAAAACGTACAGACAATCCTGTTTGGAGGTTAATCCTATTATGAAAACTTCGCCATTCTTTATGGCATTCCTCTATTTTATTATGGGGATTTTATTTACGTATATCGCCATACTTAGTGTAGAAGAGACAATTTGGAACTTGATTACGCTCGTTTGCTCTTTCGTTGCGACAGTAAATTTCGCCGTCGCGATTCGACTTTTTATGCTGTTCCTAAAAATGAACAAAAGCAACAAAAAATAAGCGGCTTCCCCACTACGGGGATAGCCGCTTATTTTTATGCCACCATGTTCAGATCGTCTATTATCTGCTATTATATGGTAAGGTATAATTTGTAAAAAGGTGGTGATGATATGAAAAATCTATTACGCAGCACCGTGAGCTCTTTACTTATAGGGCTTGGATTCATTACAGGCATCCTTGCATTCGCGTATAAAATGTTAATACTATCTGATATTCCAGTTTCCTTTTCCACTTCGGAAGCCCTCGTCGCCCAGATGTTATTTTTTATCGCTACTACTTTCATAAGTTTTGGCATACTAGCTGTAAGAAGCAATTTAGGACGCGTCATAGCAGCAGGCTTCATCATGCTAGCTTTATTATTCAATCTTTCAGTTTTTCAGACACCCCTATTCGATCACAGGGCATCCGTTGCCTTTTTGCAAATGACTCCTATTTTGCACCTAAGTTTCCTTACACTACTAAGCCTTTACTTGCTTATTCGGAACTGGAAGCAACCACTATATTCGTATAACTAGAATCACCCACATACGACAAAAAAAGGCCATCCTCTTGATGGCCTTTTTTTATAGCAATTACGTCCCTTCTTCCTCCTCAGAAGAGCTCCCTGCTCCTTTCATAATAAAGGAAAACGGGATCGCTAAGACAATAACGACAGCCGAGACTAGAAAGGCTTCATTTAACGTTTGAAGCGTCGCCTCTGTCATATTTGCCTCTCCGGCTGCAATCACTGCTCGCCTTGTTTCATAATAGATCGAGAAGAAGACAATGCCGAATGATGAGGTCATTTGTCTAAGGACATTATTCATCGCCGATCCTTGAGCGACCAGCTCATCCGATATGGCGTTCATTCCAGCTGTTGTGGCTGGCATATTACTAAGCCCCATTCCAGCACCCCGTACTGCGTTTAACGCGAGGATCACCCAGTATGGAGTGGACAACTCCAGAAAACCAAGGGCTGTTGTGGCAGCAGCCATTACGAACAATCCAATAGGGATAACCGCTTTCGGACCTTTCTTGTCCAAAATCCTCCCCCCAATGGACATCGATACACCGCTTAATGCCGCTGCCGGTAAGAAAAGAAGTCCTGTCATAACCTCATTCAGACCATATACATTCTGAATCAAGAGTGGCAGCAAGAAGATTCCTGAGAAAAGACCAATCGATGCCGCGCCTGTTACGACAACAGATACGGCATACGTCGGAACTTTAAAGACAGATAAGTTCAATAAAGGCTGCGTCTTCCGATTTTCCACAAAGACAAAGGCCACGATCGACAAGATACCAACAACAATCAGACTTATGTTACTGGCTGTAAGAAGGGTCTCAAGTTCCTTCCCTCGTCCAAGGGCAAATAAGATTCCTCCGACACCAATCGTCACAAGAATAAAGCCAATGGTGTCGAATTTAAGAGAAGGATTTTTTTCCGTTTCGACTAAATATTTAGTAGATAGGATAATTCCAATCAGTCCAAATGGAATATTAAATAAAAACAGAAAAGGCCAATCAAAGAACTGAATGATTACCCCGCCGATTGTCGGTCCAATCGCAGGTGCTACCATGGCAGCGACCCCGTATACACCTACAGCTAGACCACGCTCGTGCTTCGGGAAAGCGTTAAAGATTAACGCCATCGCAATCGGCATCAGCAAACCACCCGCAATCCCCTGCACGGCCCTAGAGAGAATAACAAGGCTCAAGGTAGGAGAAATGGAGCCTGACACAGAGCCAACTAAAAAGATGATAAGCCCCGTCACATACACTTTCTTCTTCCCGAAACGATCTCCGAGAAAGCCTGTTAACGGCATTGTCATCCCCATTGCCACCATAAAGATCGTCAGCATCCAGCCTACACTTACAGCATCAGCATCGAAGATTTCCATAAAGCGCGGAAGCGTCGGGTTTAACATGCTGTTATTTAATATCACTGTAAATGTACCAAATAAGACGGATACAACGACAAGCCACTTACTTGATAATTTGCTCAAGCTGCGTCCCTTCTTTCGTTTCTAATTATTTCGTTTTACGAATCGTTTTCTACTATATCACATAATCCACTAGCCAAAACCAATTCCTACACACAAAAAAGAGGCTTAGTCAGCCTCTTTTGGTTCTTCTTCGTTGCCCTCTTCATGTTCGAGAGGATAATGTTTTAAAAAGTATGCCAGTGCTTGCAGCTCTACTGCTAGATCGATATGATGCACCCGTATACCTTCTGGGACAGATATCCGAGCTGGTGTGAAGTTTAATACACCAAGAATTCCTGCCTCTACTAACCGATCAGCTATTCTTTGCGCTTCATTAGCTGGTACCGTTAGAATCGCAACGGAAATCTCTTCTGATAAGTACTCCTCTAATTTATCAATATGATAAACAGGCACACCGCCTATATGACTACCGACTTTCTCTTCCTGCGCATCAAAAGCCATCTCAATCTTCGTGTTGTTATTCTTTGTAAAGTTATAGTGTAAGAAAGCAGTTCCGAGATTTCCTACTCCTATTAAAGCAACCCGCGTAACTTCATCTTGATCAAGAGTTTTACGGAAAAAGGTAAGTAAATAATTCACATTATAACCGTATCCCTTCTTACCAAGGGCACCAAAGTAAGAAAAGTCCCTACGAATTGTGGCTGAATCGACCTTCACCGCCTCACTCAATTCTTTTGATGAGACACGTTGCTTACCTTGGCTATGCAGATTATTTATAAAACGATAATATAAGGGCAGTCGCTTGGCTGTCGCTTGTGGTATTTTTGCCTGATCTAGCTCCATCTCTTATCCCCCTCACTTCATACCGTAACAGTACACTAATCGAGTCCTTAAAGGACCTTTCGCTGATACCGTTAACGCTTCCAATTTCTATAACCACGAATTCAGGAAGATCATAAAGATCATCCTCGTTCTGTTATGAATGAAATTCTATGTTTCTATTTGTTGTTCTATATGATGGATTGTCCTTACAGCATAATTGTAAAGAAATGTTTCTAATTTCACAAACATCTCGACCATGGATAAGAAGCCCGAGTTCACTTCAACGTGTGAACCTTGCTTCACACGCATTTCTTAAGATACACTTAACTCATTGAGGTGAACGACCATGATTCTTATGCAAATGAATAATATTACAAAACGCTTCGGCGCTGATCTTATTCTATCGAATATTAAATTAGAAGTACACACCAATGACCGAATTGCCATTGTTGGACGTAATGGAGCAGGAAAATCGACCTTGCTCAAAATTATGGCCGGTGAGCTTTCGTATGAGGAAGGTGAGCTCCACAAACCCAAAGAAGCTACATTAGGGTATTTAGAGCAGCACACCGGACTCGAATCAGATAAAAGCATCTGGGATGAAATGATCGCCGTATTTGACCATTTAAAAGCTATGGAGAAACAACTCCGTCAAATGGAAGAAAAAATGGCGGATCCTGACCTTATAGCTAAAGAGGAACAATACCAGAAACTTTTAAAAGACTACGATGAATTGCAATTGCGTTTCAAGAATGACGGCGGATATCGTTATGAAGCTGACGTTAAAGCTGTATTAAACGGGTTAAACTTCGGGGATTTCGATTTAACCACGCCAATCGCTACTCTTAGTGGTGGCCAAAAGACAAGACTAGCACTCGGTAAGCTCTTACTTTCTAAACCAGATATCTTAGTCCTTGATGAGCCGACCAACCACTTAGACATCGATACGCTTAATTGGTTAGAGCAATATTTGCAAGGCTACCCAGGAGCTGTCGTTATCGTCTCTCACGACCGCTACTTCCTTGATAAAGTCGTAAATGTCGTTTACGAAATCTCTTATCGCTCTTCTGAGAAATTCCACGGAAACTATAGCAAATATCTAGATCAAAAAGCCGCCAATTACGAACGCGATTTGAAGCAATTTGAGAAACAACAATCAGAAATGAAACGAATGGAAGACTTCATTCAAAAAAATATGGCTCGAGCTTCTACTAGTAAACGAGCTCAAAGTAAACAAAAACAACTTGAGAAGATGGAAAAGGTTGATAAGCCTAAAGGAGATCAAAAGTCCGCTAAATTCACATTTGATATCAACAGAAGAAGCGGAAACGATGTGCTAAAAGCGCGTGATCTTTCTTTCCAATACGAAGACAGTAAAAAACCAGTATTCGAAAACGTCTCCTTTGATGTAAATCGAACAGAACGCTTAGCACTCGTTGGACCTAATGGCGTCGGGAAAACCACCCTTCTCAAAAACATTATTGATAAACTCTCCCCTAGCGGAGGCACGATTCAATATGGAACGAACCTTCAAATCGGGTATTACGACCAGGAACAGGCTCAATTAAATTCTTCCAAAACTGTTCTTCACGAACTATGGGATGAATACCCGTTTATGGATGAGAAAGATGTTCGAACTGTACTGGGTAACTTCCTATTTACCGGAGATGATGTCTTAAAGAGTGTGAACTCTCTAAGCGGTGGTGAGAAAGCAAGAATCGCCCTGGCGAAATTAATGCTTGAGAAATCCAATTTCCTTGTATTGGACGAGCCTACCAACCACCTAGACCTAGATAGCAAAGAAGTACTAGAGTCCGCCTTAATGGATTATCCGGGTACCATTTTATTTGTCTCCCACGACCGTTACTTTATTAACCGGATTGCCACCCAAATCTTGGAGTTAGATGGAACAGACACACACCTTTATCTCGGTGATTACGACTACTATTTAGAGAAAAAGCAAGAAGCGAAGGAAATTGCTGAGTACGAAGCGCAGCAAAACCCTACTGTTCAAAAAGAGACTAAGGATTCTAAGAATCAATTTGAACAAAATAAAGCGGAACAACGCGAAGCCAGAAAGCGAAAGCGTCGCATTGAAGAAATTGAACAAGAAATCGTAGAATTAGAGGAAGTCATTGAAAAAAATGATGCCTTACTCTGTGAACCAGAGGTTTATCAGGATCATGAGAAGTCCTTAGAACTCACAGAAACAAATGAACAATCTCAATCAAAAATCGAATCACTAATGGAAGAATGGGAACAACTCCATGAAGAAAACTAAAAAAGAGGGGATATCCACAAGATATCCCCTCTTTTTTTAACGCTTTCATAGGTTTTGTCGAACTGTGTAACTATCCCCAATGATATCCACACCAATTTTCCTTACAAATACAGTTTTTCACATATTTATACACATAATCCACAGAATTACATTAGGTTATCCACAATTTTTATTCACAAACGATCGTTTACTGTGACAGCATTCTACAATATTTATGCACATCTTAATTTCTGGCTGTGGAAAAGACTGTATATGTACACACTAATTGAAACATTCAGACGTGTTTTCCACATCAAAAAGCGAAACCAATAAATGATTTCGCTTTATCCCTGTGTACTATTTTGTTACAGAACGCTTCGCATATCGCTCTAACGATAAAGACGGATTTCCGTTCAGGTCCCAACCAGCACGGTGACCCTGATTAAAAGCAACGGTTCCTGCTGCAGCAATCATCGCTGCGTTATCTGTGCATAAGTGTAGTGGCGGAATTAATAGCTCAAGTTCTTCATCTGAACCAAACTTTTCTTCAAGACGAGCTCGTAATCCTTTATTAGCAGCTACACCACCTGCTACAATAACTTGCTTCACACCATACTGTTTCGCCGCTTTATACGCTTTTGTGGATAATACGTCAACAACACTTTCCTGAAAGCTCGCCGCAATATCCTCCTGCTTCAATTCAATCCCTTTTTGCTTAGCATTGTGGAGCGTGTTAATAACCGAAGACTTTAATCCACTAAAACTAAAGTCAAAGGAATCATTCTCAAGCCAAGCTCTAGGGAAATCAATCGTCACTTCTCCCTCATGAGCCAGTCGATCAATATGAGGACCACCTGGATAAGGAAGTTTTAGCGTTCTCGCCACTTTATCATAGGCTTCACCGGCTGCATCGTCTCTCGTTTCTCCAATCACTTCAAATGAGCCATGTTCTTTCATAAGAATAAGCTCTGTATGTCCTCCTGAAACAACTAGAGATAGCAATGGAAACTGAAACTCTTTCATCAGACGATTCGCATAGATGTGCCCCGCTATATGCTGTACGCCCACCAGAGGCTTCTGATAAGCAAAAGCTAATGCCTTAGCCGCATTAACCCCTACTAATAAGGCTCCGACTAAGCCAGGGCCTTCTGTAACCGCAATGGCATCGATCTCTTCCATATTCATATCTGCTTGTTCTAATGCCTCTTCTAGAACGAGTGTCACCTGTTCCACATGATGACGTGAAGCAATTTCAGGGACAACGCCACCAAAGCGCTTATGGCTTTCAATTTGAGAAGCAACGACATTCGCTATAAGTTCTGTCCCATTTTTCACAATCGCAACAGCTGTTTCATCACAGCTCGTTTCAATTCCTAGAATATATTGATCCATTATAATTTCACCCACATAACTACAGCATCCTCTTGGTTATCTGTATAATAATTTTTACGTACTCCACCTGGTAGCAGACCATACTTACGGTACAGACGCTGGGCTACGATATTCGATACCCTTACTTCTAGAGATAGTTGGATGGCTCCCACCAAACGTGCCTTTTCCATCACCACTTCAAACAAGGCTTGACCAAGCTTCATGCCTCGGTACTCAGGTAGAATCGCGATATTTGTAATATGAGCTTCATCAATAATAACCCATAACCCACAATACCCTACTAATACGCCTTCAAATTCAAGAACGTAATAAACCGCATAGGGGTTATCCTGAAGCTCGTGTTCAAACGCATCTCGGGTCCATGGAGTGGCAAAGCATGCCTCTTCTAATTGAAGAACCCGATCTATATCCTCTTCTGTCATTTGGCGAACGATCGCTTTACTCACTTTGCTGATGCCCCTTTTGGCTCTCCAGCCATTTGGCCTCAGCCTCAGCAAGGCGAAGATAGTTTGGCGTTAGTTCATGAAGAGAGGTTGGCTCCTTCGTAAGAGCAATACTCGCAAGCATTCCTGCACTTGGCAAATGAACCGGTAAGGAAGAGAAAACAGCTTTCTCACCTAATACTTCTTCGATCTTTTCTTTATGAATAGAAGCTTGAGAACTAATAAATAATACAGATTCCTCTGTAGCGCGTAGCACTTCTAGCCAATCTGACATAAGCACGTTAACTTCATCTTTAACAGGAACCATTTTCTCGAACCCTTCAGCTTGGTACAGCCCTGTATAAACTTGTCCTCTTCTTGCATCAAAGAATGGGCAAACAAGACCATTAAAGAATACCCCATTGTAAGACAGCACCTCTAAGCTTGATACGGCCACAATAGGAATGGATAATGACCAAGCCAATGTCTTAGCTGTCGTGAGTCCAATTCGAACGCCGGTAAACGATCCTGGGCCATGGCCAACGGCAATCAAATCTAGATCTTGTGGCGTCATCTTACAATCTGCTAACAGTTGGTTAATGGCAGGCATAAGTTGTACCGAATGGTTTTTCTTTATATCCGTTGTATATTCAGCTAAGAGCTGCTCTTCTTTCATTAAGGCGATCGTCATCGGTTGATTCGACGTATCGATAGCTAATACAATCATTTGACTAACTCCTTACATAATCGTTCATATCGTTCCCCACGAGGGGTTAATTGTATCGTACGGTGGTCTTCCCCATTATAGAAAAGATGAATATCTAACCGTTCTTTCGGAAGATAGTCTTCAATGTATTGGGCCCACTCCACAACACACACGCCTTCACCTTCGAAATACTCATCAAATCCAATATCTTCATCACTATCTTCAAGACGATAGACATCTAAGTGGTAAAGAGGCATACGACCTTCATATTCTTTAACAATCGTAAATGTGGGACTGCTAATGGTTCTTGTAACACCAAGTCCAACGCCCAGCCCTTTTGTAAAAGTTGTCTTACCTGCTCCAAGATCTCCTTCAAGTGTAAGAAGATCATTCGGTTCTAAAAGAGCACCTAAACGTTCAGCTACTTCTTTCGTCTCTTCAGCAGAGCGGGTATGAATGGTATAGCTTTCATTCATGCGAAACACCTACTTCCTATTCCAGTCTAACGAATCGATTCTTATCTAATTCCCATCATAGCAAAAAAGGGGGCAAAAAGAAAAAAACCTATCTATATCAGTAAAGAGTAGAAGATCAGAGTGAGAGCAACCTCTCAGATCTCCTAAAAAAATGCATTAGAAAAGCCTTAGGAGGTTTTCCTAAGGCTTGTATAAACAATCATATGTAATCAAAAACAAAAATGGCGGTCCGGACGGGACTCGAACCCGCGACCTCCTGCGTGACAGGCAGGCATTCTAACCAACTGAACTACCGGACCATTTTCTAATTTGATTAATCTAAATACAACGATTATTTGTAACTCGAAGATGTTAAATCAACGTTGCACAAATTTAATTTGGTTGCACCTAAAGGTACACAATCATTTGTAATTCGATGAAGTAAAATCAACGTTGTACAAATTTAATTTGGTTGCGGGGACAGGATTTGAACCTGCGACCTTCGGGTTATGAGCCCGACGAGCTACCAGACTGCTCCACCCCGCGACGATAAAAAATATTCATAATGTTGAGCATGCTCCAAGTCTCAGAAAGACTGTCCCTTCCTCTGCAAGATCATTCAAGGAAGTGAATGTGTCGGGACAACTCGAAGTTGTTTCAGTGAAGTGATGCTCGTTGCTCCACCCCGCGACGATAATAATATAAACAAAGCATGGCGGCGTCCTACTCTTGCGGGGGTGAAACCCCGACTACCATCGGCGCTGAAGAGCTTAACTTCTGTGTTCGGCATGGGAACAGGTGTGACCTCTTCGCCAAAACCGCCATACTATTGTTTTGTTTGAAGGAGTACCTTCAAAACTAGATAAGAATTAAGACATCGCACATTGGTACGTCTTGCGCACGAGCTGACATCCAGCTCCAACTCCCAGACCCTAGCGTATAAGTCATCTTTTCTACAAAGGCTAACGCCTTTTCCGAAAATCTGTCTTATCCGTACGGGTCTAAGCGGTCGTTTGCGCTTCAGTTAGATAAGCCCTCGATTTATTAGTATCGGTCAGCTGCACGTGTCACCACGCTTCCACCTCCGACCTATCAACCTTGTCGTCTACAAGGAATCTTACTCACTCGAAGTGATGGGAAATCTCATCTTGAAGTGGGCTTCATGCTTAGATGCTTTCAGCACTTATCCCTTCCGCACGTAGCTACCCAGCTGTGCTCCTGGCGGAACAACTGGTGCACCAGCGGTGCGTCCATCCCGGTCCTCTCGTACTAAGGACAGCTCTCCTCAAATTTCCAACGCCCACGACGGATAGGGACCGAACTGTCTCACGACGTTCTGAACCCAGCTCGCGTACCGCTTTAATGGGCGAACAGCCCAACCCTTGGGACCGACTACAGCCCCAGGATGCGATGAGCCGACATCGAGGTGCCAAACCTCCCCGTCGATGTGGACTCTTGGGGGAGATAAGCCTGTTATCCCCGGGGTAGCTTTTATCCGTTGAGCGACGGCCCTTCCATGCGGCACCGCCGGATCACTAAGCCCGACTTTCGTCCCTGCTCGACTTGTAGGTCTCGCAGTCAAGCTCCCTTGTGCCTTTGCACTCTGCGAATGATTTCCAACCATTCTGAGGGAACCTTTGGGCGCCTCCGTTACTTTTTGGGAGGCGACCGCCCCAGTCAAACTGCCCACCTGACACTGTCTCCGGACCGGATCACGGTCCTGGGTTAGAATGTCAATACAGCCAGGGTGGTATCCCACGGATGCCTCCACCGAAGCTAGCGCTCCGGTATCGACGGCTCCCACCTATCCTGTACAAGCTGTACCAACATTCAATATCAGGCTACAGTAAAGCTCCACGGGGTCTTTCCGTCCTGTCGCGGGTAATGCGCATCTTCACGCATAGTATAATTTCACCGGGTCTCTTGTTGAGACAGTGCCCAATTCGTTGCACCTTTCGTGCGGGTCGGAACTTACCCGACAAGGAATTTCGCTACCTTAGGACCGTTATAGTTACGGCCGCCGTTTACTGGGGCTTCGGTTCAAAGCTTCGCATAAGCTAACTCATCCCCTTAACCTTCCAGCACCGGGCAGGTGTCAGCCCCTATACTTCACCTTTCGGTTTCGCAGAGACCTGTGTTTTTGCTAAACAGTCGATTGGGCCTTTTCACTGCGGCTCCTCCTATGAAGGAGCACCCCTTCTCCCGAAGTTACGGGGTCATTTTGCCGAGTTCCTTAACAAGAGTTCTCCCGATCACCTTAGGATACTCTCCTCGTCTACCTGTGTCGGTTTGCGGTACGGGCACCTCTTTCCTCATTAGAGGCTTTTCTTGGCAGTGTGAAATCAGGAACTTCGGTACTATAGTTCCCTCCCCATCACAGCTTGTGATTGATGCACGGATTTGCCTATGCATCTCACTCACTGCTTGGCCGCTCACATCCAGTGGAGCGGATTCCCTATCCTACTGCGTCCCCCCGTCATTCAAACGGAAAGGAGGTGGTACAGGAATATCAACCTGTTATCCATCGCCTACGCCTTTCGGCCTCGGCTTAGGTCCCGACTAACCCTGAGCGGACGAGCCTTCCTCAGGAAACCTTAGACTTACGGTGGAAGAGATTCTCACTCTTCTTTCGCTACTCATACCGGCATTCTCACTTCTAAGCGCTCCACCAGTCCTTACGGTCTGACTTCACAGCACTTAGAACGCTCTCCTACCATTGTTCGTAAGAACAATCCACAGCTTCGGTGTTATGTTTAGCCCCGGTACATTTTCGGCGCAGAGTCACTCGACCAGTGAGCTATTACGCACTCTTTAAATGATGGCTGCTTCTAAGCCAACATCCTGGTTGTCTGAGCAACTCCACATCCTTTTCCACTTAACATAAACTTAGGGACCTTAGCTGGTGGTCTGGGCTGTTCCCCTCTCGACTACGGACCTTATCACTCGCAGTCTGACTCCCAAGGATGAGTCGTTGGCATTCGGAGTTTGACTGAATTCGGTAACCCGATGAGGGCCCCTAGTCCAATCAGTGCTCTACCTCCAAGACTCTTACCTTGAGGCTAGCCCTAAAGCTATTTCGGAGAGAACCAGCTATCTCCGTGTTCGATTGGCATTTCACCGCTACCCACACCTCATCCCCGCACTTTTCAACGTGCGTGGGTTCGGGCCTCCAGCCAGTGTTACCTGGCCTTCACCCTGGACATGGGTAGATCACACGGTTTCGGGTCTACGACCACATACTATTTCGCCCTATTCAGACTCGCTTTCGCTGCGGCTCCGATTTTTCATCTTAACCTTGCATGGGATCGTAACTCGCCGGTCCATTCTACAAAAGGTACGCTGTCACCCATTAACGGGCTCCAACTACTTGTAGGCACACGGTTTCAGGTTCTATTTCACTCCCCTCCCGGGGTGCTTTTCACCTTTCCCTCACGGTACTGGTTCACTATCGGTCACTAGGGAGTATTTAGCCTTGGGAGATGGTCCTCCCGGATTCCGACGGAATTCCTCGTGTTCCGCCGTACTCAGGATCCACTCCGGAGGAAACAAGATTTTGACTACAGGGCCGTTACCTTCTTCGGCTGACCGTTCCAGATCATTCATCTATCTTGTTTCTTTGTAACTCCAATGGAGTGTCCTACAACCCCAGAGAGCAAGCTCTCTGGTTTGGGCTAATTCCGTTTCGCTCGCCGCTACTCAGGAAATCGCGTTTGCTTTCTCTTCCTTCGGGTACTGAGATGTTTCAGTTCCCCGAGTCTACCTTCCTTAACCTATGTATTCAGTTAAGGATCCTACCCCATTACGGGTAGTGGGTTTCCCCATTCGGAAATCTCCGGATCATAGCCTACTTACGGCTCCCCGAAGCATATCGGTGTTAGTCCCGTCCTTCATCGGCTCCTAGTGCCAAGGCATCCACCGTGCGCCCTTATTCACTTAACTATCTAAAATCAATGTGAAAAGACGCATCATAATGATGCTTACGTTAAATCTAACGTTGGTTTGATGTCTAATTCTTATCTAGTTTTCAAGGTACTGTTTGAAAGCATTTGAGCTTCCAAAACCGAACGAAACAAACATGGTCAATGGTTTAATGGCACAGTATGTGCCTGCTAGCAAGTCCCGAAGGACTCGCTAGTTCCGTAATATCCTTAGAAAGGAGGTGATCCAGCCGCACCTTCCGATACGGCTACCTTGTTACGACTTCACCCCAATCATTGGCCCCACCTTCGGCGGCTGGCTCCAAAAAGGTTACCTCACCGACTTCGGGTGTTGCCAACTCTCGTGGTGTGACGGGCGGTGTGTACAAGGCCCGGGAACGTATTCACCGCAGTATGCTGACCTGCGATTACTAGCGATTCCGGCTTCATACAGGCGAGTTGCAGCCTGCAATCCGAACTGAGAATGGTTTTTTGAGATTTGCTTGACCTCGCGATCTCGCAGCCCTCTGTACCATCCATTGTAGCACGTGTGTAGCCCAGGTCATAAGGGGCATGATGATTTGACGTCATCCCCGCCTTCCTCCGGTTTGTCACCGGCAGTCACCTTAGAGTGCCCAACTGAATGCTGGCAACTAAGATTAGGGGTTGCGCTCGTTGCGGGACTTAACCCAACATCTCACGACACGAGCTGACGACAACCATGCACCACCTGTCATTCCGTCCCCGAAGGGAACTCCCTATCTCTAGGGATAGCGGAAGATGTCAAGACCTGGTAAGGTTCTTCGCGTTGCTTCGAATTAAACCACATGCTCCACCGCTTGTGCGGGCCCCCGTCAATTCTTTTGAGTTTCAGCCTTGCGGCCGTACTCCCCAGGCGGAGTGCTTAATGCGTTAACTTCAGCACTAAGGGGCGGAAACCCCCTAACACCTAGCACTCAACGTTTACGGCGTGGACTACCAGGGTATCTAATCCTGTTTGCTACCCACGCTTTCGCGCCTCAGCGTCAGTTACAGACCAGAGAGTCGCCTTCGCCACTGGTGTTCCTCCACATATCTACGCATTTCACCGCTACACGTGGAATTCCACTCTCCTCTTCTGTACTCAAGTTCCCCAGTTTCCAATGGCCCTCCACAGTTGAGCTGTGGGCTTTCACATCAGACTTAAGAAACCGCCTGCGCGCGCTTTACGCCCAATAATTCCGGACAACGCTTGCCACCTACGTATTACCGCGGCTGCTGGCACGTAGTTAGCCGTGGCTTTCTGGTTAGGTACCGTCAAGGTACCAGCATTTCCTCTGGTACTTGTTCTTCCCTAACAACAGAACTTTACGATCCGAAGACCTTCATCGTTCACGCGGCGTTGCTCCGTCAGACTTTCGTCCATTGCGGAAGATTCCCTACTGCTGCCTCCCGTAGGAGTCTGGGCCGTGTCTCAGTCCCAGTGTGGCCGATCACCCTCTCAGGTCGGCTACGCATCGTCGCCTTGGTAAGCCGTTACCTTACCAACTAGCTAATGCGCCGCGGGCCCATCCATGAGTGACGGCCGAAACCGCCTTTTACCAGTGAACCATGCAGTTCACTGGGTTATTCGGTATTAGCTCCGGTTTCCCGGAGTTATCCCGATCTCATGGGTAGGTTGCCCACGTGTTACTCACCCGTCCGCCGCTCGATCCACAACAATCACCCCGAAGGGATCATGTTGTTTCACGCGCTCGACTTGCATGTATTAGGCACGCCGCCAGCGTTCGTCCTGAGCCAAGATCAAACTCTCCATAAAGTTAGAGTTTGCCTAGCATCAAATAAATGATTACTGGCTTTAAAAAATAATTTAAAGACATTGACGTTACATGTTGTTTCGTTCAGTTTTCAAAGATCAAATGTTTCTTCTGGTGGGCCTGAGTGGACTTGAACCACCGACCTCACGCTTATCAGGCGTGCGCTCTAACCAACTGAGCTACAGGCCCATATTTATAATGGAGCGGGTGATGGGAATCGAACCCACGACATCAGCTTGGAAGGCTGAGGTTTTACCACTAAACTACACCCGCATATAAAGTTTTCCGATGGTCGGGAAGACAGGATTCGAACCTGCGACCCCATGGTCCCAAACCATGTGCTCTACCAAGCTGAGCTACTTCCCGGAAAAGAAATGGCGCGCCCGAGAGGAGTCGAACCCCTAACCTCTTGATCCGTAGTCAAACGCTCTATCCAATTGAGCTACGGGCGCATGTTTTTTGAAGCGACAAGATTTATTGTATCATGTCTGTTTTATCAATGCAAGCACTTTTTTATTTTTTCTTTGTGACTTCAATGGTGCGGTCGAGAGGATTTGAACCTCCACGGGGTGAACCCCCACTAGGCCCTCAACCTAGCGCGTCTGCCATTCCGCCACGACCGCTCATCATAAATGAGCTTTTAACGCTTGTTAGCGAAGATCGCTTACTGTAATAATGGTGCGGGTGGAGGGACTTGAACCCCCACGTCGAGAGACACTAGATCCTAAGTCTAGCGCGTCTGCCAATTCCGCCACACCCGCACGGTGTGTATAAATGGTGAGCCATGGAGGATTCGAACCTCCGACCCTCTGATTAAAAGTCAGATGCTCTACCAACTGAGCTAATGGCTCTTCATAATAGTGGCTGGCCCAGCTGGATTCGAACCAGCGCATGACGGTACCAAAAACCGTTGCCTTACCGCTTGGCTATGGGCCAAAATAGTGGCGGTCCGGACGGGACTCGAACCCGCGACCTCCTGCGTGACAGGCAGGCATTCTAACCAACTGAACTACCGGACCAAAAAAATAAATGGTGACCCGTACGGGATTCGAACCCGTGTTACCGCCGTGAAAGGGCGGTGTCTTAACCACTTGACCAACGGGCCAGTTAAGAAATGGCGGAGAAGGAGGGATTTGAACCCTCGCGCCGCTTACGCGACCTACACCCTTAGCAGGGGCGCCTCTTCAGCCACTTGAGTACTTCTCCACTGGCTCCAACGGCAGGATTCGAACCTGCGACCGATCGGTTAACAGCCGATAGCTCTACCACTGAGCTACGTTGGAATAAGAATTAATGAAGCATTTGTTTTCGGCTTATTTTGTTTCGCCGACAATTAAATACTTTATCAGATATTGTTTTTGTTTGCAAGGAATTTTTTAAAGAAATTTAACTGGTTTGTTTCGTTTCTTTTTTTGTTTTCCTTAGCGACTTTTAATATGTTACAACACTTTAGTTGCACTGTCAATTCCTCTAACGAAAAAAATGAAATTCATAAAATCGGTTAAAGTGCCGTATCGATGACGGCTATAATAATTTAACACGTGGGTCGTCCAAGGTCAATACATTATTCTATCTTTTTTAACTTCCCTTTGCATTTTCCGCATCGATATTTCGATGTATTCACTCTCTTCATCCGTTTATAGATGTGCCCACAGTCCTCGCATTGATAGATATGATTAGGCTCTCTATACCGGGAAGGCAGCGCCTTACAGAATCGCGGAGATCCGGTTTTCTTTAATAAAGCTCTGAACTCTGGGTCACGATGTTGGTACCCTTTCCCCTCTATATGAAGATGATAATGACATAACTCATGTTTGATTATCCCTTCAAATTCCTCTTCACCTAACTCTGAAAGGTATTTAGGATTCAGTTCAATTCTTCTTTGAGCCGGCAAGTAGCGTCCTCCTGTTGTACGTAGACGGTTGTTCATTATTACCTCATCCGGATATGGCTTCCCAAACCATTCTCTTGATATCTTATCTACCCAGCTCCATAACGCTTTATTTTCCATAGTTTCCCCTCCTTTATCACATATAGGCGTTTATATGCATAACATAAAAGTAACGCTATTACCTTTCTCAATCGCAACATGACGTTTTACATATTAATAGAAAGGTGGTGTCCTTTATGCCTGGTTGGTTACAGCGACAACTGATGAAAGCATACCAGGAAAAGAATTCTTATCAAATCAAGATGCTTAATCAGTGTTGGTATTTCTATAGAAAAAAACACTGCTCGTAAGCAGTGCTTTCTTCTATTATTCAGCAGGTCCTAGCATCGATAAGGCAATCCGCTCTTTTTTCTTATCTACATCTTCGACCCATACGGTTACTACATCTCCAACCGCCACAACATCTAATGGATGTTTCACAAAGCGCTTAGCTAGTTTAGATATATGAACTAAACCATCTTGCTTCACCCCAATGTCTACAAATACGCCAAAGTCTACAACATTGCGCACTGTACCTTGTAACTCCATACCCTGTCTTAGATCTTCCATTGAAAGAACGTCCTTCTTCAATAAAGGAGTTGGTAAGTCATCACGAGGGTCACGGCCAGGCTGAACAAGAGCTTCTAATATATCTTGGAGTGTAGGAACACCAATACCTAGTTGGCTAGCAGCCTCTGTTACATTTAGGTTCTTAACCTGGTCATTTAGTTTATCTGTTCCAAGATCTTCTACAGAACATCCCATCGTCTTCAGCAATTCTTTCGTTCCTTTATAACTCTCAGGGTGGATGGGTGTACGATCTAACGGCTCATCACCGTCAGGTAACCTTAAGAAACCAATACTTTGTTCATATGTTTTAGCTCCAAGGCGAGGGATTTTCTTTAATTGATTTCGATTTGTAAACTTTCCTTGCTCTTCTCTTGCCTTCACAATATTATTCGCAACTGTTTTGCTAAGGCCTGATACATATTGAAGTAGAGAAGGGGAAGCCGTATTGGCATTCACACCAACCTGGTTCACCGTTGTCTCCACAACGAACGTTAAAGATTGATTTAATTTCTTCTGAGTAACGTCATGTTGGTACTGCCCAACACCTATAGACTTAGGATCAATCTTCACTAGTTCAGCCAGTGGGTCTTGCACCCGGCGGGCAATAGATACAGCACTCCGCTCTTCTACTTGTAAATCAGGGAACTCTTCACGCGCTAACTTCGAAGCAGAGTACACACTTGCTCCCGCTTCATTCACAATCATGTAGGCAATATCTAAATGGTTGTTCTGAATCATATCAGCGATAAATTGTTCCGTTTCTCTAGAAGCTGTCCCATTCCCAATAGCAACCAGCTCAATTGGGTATTCCTTCATGAGTTGAAGAATAACTTTCTCCGCGCCTTTTTTATCATTTTTAGGAGGTGTCGGGTAGACTACCTTGATTGCTTGTACTTTCCCTGTTTCATCTACAACCGATAGTTTACAACCTGTTCGGTAAGCCGGATCAACTCCGAGCACAGCACGCCCCTTTAATGGAGGCTGGAGCAATAAGTTCTTTAAGTTCTTTGAAAAGACATCAATCGCCTGTTCTTCTGCCCTTTCAGAAAGAGATGTGCGTACTTCTCTTTCTACAGAAGGTTGAATTAATCTTTTATAGGAATCTTCTATTGCTTCCTTCCATAATTGGTTGGTCTCACCCGCTTGCTTTGGAACGAGCTTCTTGTGTAAGTAATCCACGACTAATTCCACAGGCGGAGCGATCCCCACTTTGAGTATTCCCTCTTTCTCACCACGGTTAAGTGCAAGGACCCGGTGGGATGCAATGGATCGGACAGGTTCTGAATAATCATAGTACATTTCAAAGATACTCTTCTCATCTAACACTTTATTCTTATCCGCAGATTCAATTGCACCTTTTTCAAAAGTCTTGGTTCTGATGTAGTCCCTATAAGAAGGCTCATCCGAAATCCATTCAGCAATAATATCATTCACTCCTGCAAGCACATCATCAATTGTATGTAATTCGTGTTCCTCTGAAAGATATTGCTCTGCCTCATGTGATAAACGAACCGTCTCATGGTTCCAAATCGCAAGCGCCAAAGGCTCTAACCCTTTTTCTTTTGCAACAGTCGCTTTTGTTCGACGCTTTTGCTTATATGGTCTATAAAGGTCTTCCACCTTCTGTAACTGTTGAGCTTGAAGGATTTCTGAACGTAGCTCCTCTGTCAATTTCCCTTGCTCTTCAATTAAGCGAACAACCTCTTCTTTCCTTTTCGATAGGTTCTGTCCATATTCCCACTTTTCTTGAATGGTATTGATCTGTACTTCATCCAGTCCGTTCGTTTGCTCTTTTCGATACCTGGCAATGAAAGGGACCGTGTTTCCTTCATTGAGCAGCGAGATAACTTCCTGAATTAAAGACGATTTTATTGAAGTTTCTTGTGCCACCCACTGTATAATTTGAGCTTCATCGTTCATATGAGTTCCTCCTATTCCTTTTGACCCTATTCATCTATTTTACCAAACTCCATCACTATTTCCTATTTCACCCTGAAAGAGCTTTCTATACACAAAAAAACCTTGCCCTCTTACAGTTTGTAAGGACAAGGTTTTTAACCATATTTCATCGCAATAAAAGTTGTATCATCATCGTATTTTACTGGTTGTTGTTGCTTGAATGATTCCATAATTAGTTCTAGGTTTTTGGATACGAATGTGTTCGAGGATAAAGTCCGTTCATTTACTCCATCAGAAAACATAAAGAAAAGCATTCCCGTATGTAACGAGTCTCGCTTAACGTTATAAGGCCTGGGATAGCCTGACAAATACCCTGCTACAGGTATATTACGTTGCTTCTTCCCATGCGCAGGGACAACAACAATACCTATATTTCCAATTGAGGTAAAGGAATAAGTTCCTTCAGAGAAATCCATTCTTAGTATACCTAGCACAGCACCACGTTTATCTCTTAAAGTATCATTAGCCTTGTTGATGATGGTATCAATAGACCCATCCACATTTTCTTCGATGACTTCCATAACAGCTTTAGATGATTCGCGAGCATACTCACCGCTACCGAGTCCATCTGCTAATGCACAAATGAACCCATCCTCTGTTTGCTGATAGAAGTAACTATCACCGCAATAATAATTCCCTTTTTTAGGCTGCTGAAATACTTTCAGATCAACTTTCGGTTTTTCCGTCAATAGTAAGACTCCGACTCATCTGTCTGTAAGGCTTCTTTCAACTTACGAAGAGCGCGTCGCTGCAGTCTGGATACGTGCATTTGTGAAATCCCTAACTGCTCTCCTGTGTCTTTTTGACTCATGTTATCAAAGTAGGTACACCTTAGGATTTCTTGTTCTCTTTCCGTCAATATTGGAAGTACTTTTTCAAGTAGCATTTGTTGGTCAATCTGGTCAAAGCCTTTTTCAGAGTTCCCAATTAAGTCTAATATTGTGACCGTACTTCCATCTGAATCTGCTTCAATTTTTCGATCCACAGATAGCGCCTTGTAGCTTTTACCCATCTCCATTGTTTCTAATACTTCCTCTTCTGAAACGCCAATATAATCAGCAATTTCAATTACAGAGGGAGAACGTTGGAGATCTGTTGTAAGTTCTTCTGCTGCTTTTTTAATTTTAGGACCAAGTTCTTTAATACGGCGCGGGACGTGCACACTCCACGTTTTGTCTCTGATGAATCGCTTGATTTCGCCAATAATAGTTGGGATGGCGAATGATTCGAATGATTTCCCAAACGAAGGATCATACCTGCGGATAGCAGCTAGTAGCCCTAACATTCCGACTTGAACTAGATCTTCGTGAATGGAACTGTTTTTAGAGTACTTTTTCGCGATGGATTGAACGAGATCCTCATATTGAAGTACAATCTTTTCTTGTACAACTTCATCTTCAGGGGTTTCCTGTAAGTGTTTGATCCATTCGTAAACCTCACCATCACGTTTATTGTGTGGTTGAGATTTGGTCGTCATTAAACCCCACCTCATTTTCATGAAGATATTTCGTCATTAGAACGATAACTCCGTATTTATTATTAATTTCAACTTTATCCATTAGTGCATCGATTAAGAAGAGTCCAAAACCGCCTTCTCTCAATTCTTCAATTGAGTCTTCTTCCTGGTAAGGGCCTGTATCTTCTTTAACCTTCTTCAGATCAAAGCTACCACCATGATCAGCTACCATAACTTCTAATCGGTCCTCATACACTCCAAAACCAAGTGTAATTTCACCTTCGCCCGTTTCGTTATAGGCATGCTTCACTGCGTTCGTGATCGCTTCAGAGATCCCTACTTTAAGATCTTCTATATCGTCATAAGCAAATCCCATACGATTGGCGATGCCTGAAATACTTAGTCTTACAACACCAACATATTCTGCTTTGGCAGGTATCTTGATTTCAATAAAGTCAAATGTCTCTGTCATTACATTCCACCTCGTACCGTAGAATCTGTTTCAATATCAATAATCTCTGTTAACCCTGTAATTTCAAATAGACGGTATACACGATCATTCATTTTCACCAACGTTAACTGGCTATCATACTCTTTTGTTGATTTTAGAGCACTGATGAATACTCCTAGTCCCGTACTATCCATGTAGGAAACCCCTTCAAGGTCAACCTTTACGACAGCCTGGTCTTCTTGCGTTAAAGGAAGCAATGTTTCTTTTAATTTTGGTGCTGTATATGCATCAATTTCACCGCTTAGAGTTACGGTTTTTAATTTTTCATTATCATCTACATTAATATTAAGATTCATATTTCCTAAGCCTCCGTTTCTTATTTTCTATATCACGCTATAAAAATTTACCCGTTCTTATTTTGAACTAAACATCACGTCTTATGATTACCATTGTAAAGTCGTCCCTTAACTGGAAATCCTGCAGTCTTTCAAAATGTTGATAGACTTGCTCCGTGATCTCTTGAGCGGGTAAGTGCTTGTACTGATGAATAACATCTGAAATCTCTTCCCTTTCGATGAAACGTTCACCAGCCCGACACTCAGTCACGCCATCTGTTAACAGAACAATCATATCTCCTGGTTCTACAAGTGTTTCGTATTGCTTGTAAGTTGCACTACGATCCACGCCTAATACAAGACCCTTTGCTTCTATCTCCGAGAATTCATCATTCTTGGCTGAATAGTAAAAACCGGGTTCATGGCCTGCGGATGAGTAATAAAAATGATTAGAGGCTTGATCATATAAGCCATAAAACATTGTGATAAACATACTCGGGTCCACATTTCGTTCAACAACCCGGTTCATACCTTCTAATATGGAGCTTGGGTACATCTGTTCATCAGGAAAACTATCCATTGAGTACTTAATCATGGACATGCATAATGCTGCTGGGATCCCTTTCCCGATTACATCAGCTACAGCAATCCCCACTGATCCTTTTTGATCCTGAACGAAGTGGTAATAATCCCCGCTCATTTGTCTCGCAGGTTGACTTGTTACACCAATATCCAATCCCTCTACGTTTGGCTTCGTAGTAGATAATAAAGTATCTTGCATGTTGGCAGCGACTGAAATCTCAGATTGCAGTTCAAACTGCTTCTCCCGCAATGCTTGATACTCCTGATAAGCCAGTCCATAAGAAATCATCGTTTCTAAAAGGAAATTCATTGAGTTCATAATGTTTTCAGGGATATCAGGGTATAGCTCCGACAAGGCTTGTACGTGCACATCTACAATTTCATCAGGTGATATATTCTGTTGGATTGAGTGCTTACTGAATTGTTCAGCACGATAAAGAGCTTGCTCATTTTGAGTCTCAATATATTGCTTCAGCAAGTCCTTATAGCTACTAAGATCCATTTTTAAGGTACTCATATCGACTTCCTCCTTTAGCGGAGCCATTTCACAACTCTCACTTCAGTCCCTTCCCCCTGCCTTGATATTACATCAAAATCATCCATTAAACGTTTGACGCCTGGTAATCCTGCACCAAGTCCGCCGGAAGTAGAGAAACCATCTTCCATAACCTGGCTTACATCACGAATCCCAGGGCCTTCATCCATGGCTACAATTCGTAAACCACGTTCATTAATATCTTCAATTGCTTCAAAACAAACCTTACCTGTTCCAGCATATAAATAAATGTTACGGGCAAGCTCGGAGATAGCGGTTGCTATACGAGCCTGATCCACTGTACCAAAGCCAATCTTCTTGGCAATATCACGCCCAAGTTGCCGGGCGCCTACAATGTCCCATTCCTTTTTAATGTTCACACAGGATTGAAAGTCCATTCACTCACTCCTCCAATTCCTGTCGAAGTTTGATCAACCCTTGTTCAAGATCTAAAGCAGTTGGGACGTCTTGCAAGTGTATCCCTAAGTCAATTAGAGTCATTGCGACTGCAGGCTGTATACCTGTCAGAACAACTTTTGCACCCATTAAATCAGACATTGATACAACATCGCCCAATACTTTTGCAATGAACGAGTCAATAATGTCCACAGACGTCAGATCAATGACGACCCCTGTTGAACCACTTTCATGAATCTTACTAAGAAGATCCTCTTGAAACTGTATAGCTGTTTGATCATCTAAATCGATCTGGATAGAAATTAGTAAATAATTGTGAAGTTTTAAGATGGGTATTCTCATGTTCATCACTCCCTATCCAAAGAGTCTACTAACTCTTCTATTTCATTATTCTTACTTTGGATATCTTCAATTCGTCTATTTGTTAACTCTAATGCTGATTCAAACCCTTTTTTCAGAGAGCTCTTTGTCGGGAATTTGCTCAGGTCGATTCCCAAATTCACGATCGTTTGAGCAATCTCAGGACGAATACCTACTAATATACATGTAGATCCAATTAAACGAACAGCTTCAGCCGCTTGTATAATATGATGCGCAACCATTGTATCCACAACAGGAACACCTGTAATATCAATCAAAACGACGTCCGCATGGTGTTTAATGACACCGTCTAATAAGTTTTCCATAATTAACTTAGCTCGTTCAGTATCGATCGTCCCGATTAGAGGCATGACTGTGATATTTTCCATAACGGGGATTAGCGGAGCTGATAATTCTTGAAGAGCAACTTTTTGTAGGGAGACGATGTTTTCCCAACTACCAGAGTATTCGTTAACTAGTTGGTTAATAACGGGGTCGACCCACTCATCCACTTTGCCCAATACCTCAGAGAAGTACTGTGTATCAACTTTAGTGGATTGTCCTAAAATATAGTTAATGGTTACACGCCTAAAGGCTTGCATTCCATCAGTTAAATAACTTAACGGCCATCCTAGATTAATGAGCCGCTCTGCAAATCCTTCAATATCGTTCGTTGCACCTTGTTTCTCAAGGCTTGTAAAGATAACGTTTACAAACTCTCGATTCGTACTCTCAAACAATTCATCTGAGATCGAGGATGTGTAGTCGTGTTTACGATGCTTCTCTACCTCTCCAAGCCACATTTTAACAATGTCATTACTATTGTTAAGTACTATTTCCTTCAAATTCGCTTCCATCTCGGGACCCCCTATGATTCCTGTTCCATTTAAGTCAGAATTACATCCATTGTCACACTTTTGTATAAGCTATGCAAACAACTATACTTGGTCGTTCATCATTATTTTCAAAAAGCGTTTATCCATTTTACTGTAACACCAACGGTTGAATACGGCTACTCTGAACACTCTCTCTTCATTAAGATTTTTCACAGATAATAAAATAAGCTACTCGGAATCGAGTAGCTTATTTTAAAAGTCAATGAGCCCTAAACTGATTTGTAATGCTTCATCAACCCTGCTCATCATAGCTTCATCTAAATGGGTTATTTTGTCTGTAAGTCTTTGCTTATCAATTGTTCGAATTTGCTCTAACAATATGACTGAATCCCGCTCAAATCCATATCGTTCAGCATCAATTTCTACGTGTGTGGGTAATTTTGCTTTTTGTATTTGCGCAGTAATAGCCGCCACAATAACAGTGGGGCTGAAGCGATTACCAATATCATTTTGGAGAATGAGGACTGGGCGGACGCCTCCCTGTTCTGAGCCAACGACCGGGGAAAGGTCAGCAAAGTAAACGTCGCCTCTTTTTACGATCAAATCTTTACACCCCGCTCACTAAGCGTTCGCAGGTAGTTTCTGCCTCCTCTTCAGCTTGAAAAGCTTCTGAAGCAATGTTTAGATTGATCTTTGCCATTTCCATGTAGCCCTGACGCATCGACTCACGAATATGACGTTTTTTACGCTCCCGCAAATACATTTTCGTTGCCTGGTAAATAAAATCGCTCCGATCACCATTTTCGAGTTGTACCATACCATCTAGCTCTTTTAATAAATGCTGTGGTAATTTCACTACAATTTCTTGTGAACTATCGGACACTAAAATGCACCTCCACCATCAACTAAGCACCTTAATCGGTTCATTTCTTTCTCAATCATACCACCAGACTGTAAGCATTGCAAAGGCTCATTGACGATTTTCACCTAATTTACGCTTTTTTCTGTCAAATTTCACACATCTGCGTCGACTTTACACAGATCCATCCCTTTTTTCATTTGAAAACGTTATCCCATTATAAACATCTATCATTTCTTCACCTTTTAGAAAGACTCTTGGAACACGTTCACTAATCATACACGGAACTTCATAATTAATGGTTTCTAGATAATCGGCTATTTCATCAACCTCAATTTCTTCTTTCCCTTGCTTTCCGATTAGCGTCACCTGAGTCCCCACCGGATAAGCTTGATCCATCTTCACCATGCATTGATCCATACAAATACGCCCTATAATAGGCATACGCTTCCCATTTATAAGCACTTCTATACCTTGGAGCTTTCGAATCCATCCGTCAGCATATCCAATAGGAATTGTTCCAATCCACTCCTCCTCAGATGTGGTATAGGTCGCTCCGTAACTGATTGACTCGCCTGGAGGCACTTTCTTGGTATGCACCAACTTGCTATGAAGAGAAAAAGATGAGGACAGCTCAATTGGCCTTATGGCTCTAACTTCTTTGGAGGGGTATAACCCATACATACTTATGCCAAAACGGACGATGTGATTCATCTTTTCTGGGAATCGCATACTTAACGCACTATTACCAGTATGAACTTCAACAGGATCATCCCAAAGAGATGTAAATGTCCTCATTAAGGCATCGAAACGGCACTGTTGCTCTTCTATATAATCGGTTTCTTCCTCATCTGCGGTTGCAAAGTGAGTAAATACACCTTTTAATAAGAGGCCATCTTCATTACATTCCTTCAGGACTTCCTCTAACTCTTGAGGCTCTCGAATACCAATACGCCCCATTCCTGTATCGAGCTTAATATGAAAAGATAAGACTTGATCTAGGTTCATATTTTTTATTTCACGTAACCAGTCTGCCTGGAAGACTGTAAGCGTTATGTCATAGCGAGCTGCGACAGAGACATCTTCAGGCCTGGTCCATCCCATTACTAGGATAGGTGCTGAGATGCCAGTCTCCCTTAAACGAATCGCTTCATCTAATAAAGCAACCGCTAAACCACTAGCGCCCCCTTCCAAAGCCGCTTTGGCTACTTGGACGTCTCCATGCCCATATGCATTTGCTTTTACCACAGCATATACCTCGGTTTTTTTCGGCAATTGTTGTTTTAAATTCTCGATATTCCCTTGAATGGCATCAAGCTGAACCTCTATCCAGGAATCTCTATAATACTGCGCCACAAAGAAAGCCCCTCTCGCAATTGTTTAATCCTTATTATTGAATGTTCATTTACCCGTGTCAAATTGGGGGATCTTGTGACTAAACCTCCTAACAAACCAAAAGCAGACTCATATAATGGAGCATCTGAGTCTGCTGCTGGATATAGAGACATTATTTCACTACTTTTCCTTGAACAGATTGGGCAACCTGAATCATTTCTTCTTTCGTCAGATCTTCACTAGCGAGGTAGAAGTTCATCCCTTCGTGACTCCACTCTAATGTTGATCCAGAAAGAGCCCCCATGGTGAAGCCTAAGTCTACAATTTCACCGGAAACTTCGACAGGGACAGTGGCACTAGCTGGATAGGATGTCCATGATTCTTGAATCAGCGTATACGATTTATCTCCTTTAAAGCTTAGGATAACTCGTTTGCCATTTTCCATATCAACCTCTTTTTGCTCATCAAGCTCTGCATTCCCTACGCTTGCTTCTGGGTACAGAACCGTAAATGGTGTTGGATCGTTCTCTACTCCATCAGCCATTACTGGAATTCCAAGAGCTCCGCTTGTCATATTCTTCTCTGTCGTGAAAGCATCATCACTGAATTTTGGATTCAATTCGAAAGAGGAGAATTCAACTTCTACGAGCGGCTTGCGGTCTTTGTCTAGCACTTTCACCATCACAGGCGTTAAGCTCTTCTTATCAAAATAGATTTCTTGATAAGGTAGATTTTTGCTATTTTGATAGTTTGTCTTCGTTTCAAATACGTAATACGTTTCTGTTGTCTCAAAGCTAGCATCCTGATCCTTCACTACATCAGCTACGAGCGAGTTATACAAGTAAGGCTGGCTGCTGTTGTTTGGCCAATCACTCTGGAACTTAAAGCTCTTATTCAGCGCAGGTGTTAATACGTACACGCCGTCTTCATTTTTCAAAATGATTTGACTGTTTTTCTCGTCTTGTTCGTTATTTAGCAGTACACGGTAATAGTCCTTTTTCTTATGCCATACATCAATTTTATACTTTTGCTCTTCTTCACCTGTCTTCAATGTCATCGTCGCTTCCGTTTTATAGCCACTCATTTCTTCTAACTTCTTCTGTAAGGACTGGACAACGTCTTCTTTTGACTTCTCCCCACAAGCTGATAGTACGAGCATAAGTGAGGCGACGATCCAGAGCCAATATCTTTTCTTCATAATTACAACTCCTTTGTCTCATTTGAATGGACAAAGGGAACGCACTCACCTTACTCAGAAAGAAGTGTACGATACGTTTTCGAAAGACCGTCAATAAGATCAGTAGCTAACAAGTCATACGTTGAATGGGTGTCTTCTGTTAATTGGTCAGCCGTGGATCCATGTAGCCAGACTCCGTTATTCAGCGCTTCTTCGATCGATTGCGGTTGCATCATCATTGCGAGCAGCATGCCAGCAAGGACATCTCCGCTCCCGCCTTTTGCTAACCCAACGTTTCCTGCTGTATGAATCCACTGATTTCCTTCTGGAGTGGTAACAAGGGTGAAAGCCCCTTTCAATACAACGAAAACACCGTAACGAGATGCAAACTGTCTGGAATACTGAAAAGGCTTCTGTAGTAATTCAGGAACCTCAACACCTAGTAAGTGAGCCATCTCTCCTGGGTGAGGAGTTAGAATGGTTGGGTAAGGACGGGATTTCATATGAGGTAAATGGGCTTTTAAAGCATACAATCCATCTGCATCGATGAGAACAGGTGATTCCGCCTGTTCAAGGACTTCTTCTAAAAGCTCTCCCCCTTTTTGATGCCGTCCCATCCCCATTCCAATGGCGACTCCGTCGTAGGCGTATTCGATTCCATCTACAGAGTTGATTTTCCCAGCTTGTTCTTCCAGTGCAATAAATGTAGCTTCCGTTACAGACGATGCAAGGATAGAAATAACATCTTTTACAGTCGCTACTGTCAGAAGCCCCGCCCCCGCTCGAAGTGCTGCCCTTGAAGTCATTGTGACAGACCCAGGCATTTGAAGAGCCCCACCGATTACTAGGCCCCTACCATGCGAGCCCTTATGAGAGAAAGGCTCCCTTTCTGGTAAACTAGCTACTACATCCTCTTTTGTCCATACGCCACATGATTCGGGCTTGCCTCGCAGAAGGTGATCAGGAAGACCTATATCAACAGCTTTCCATTCTCCATAAAAAGGAGCCATGTGTTGTAAAAAGGCTGAGACTTTTGGATACTGAATAACGATCGTATAATTCGATTGAATCGCTCCTTCAAATGATATTCCTTCATCCGCAGGAATTCCACTTGGGAGGTCAACTGAAATGACTTTCGCGTCCAGCTGATTCACATACGGCACAATCTCGTCATACGGGGAACGAAGCGGCCCCTTTACGCCGATCCCAAGCATGGCATCGATGATGACGTTCTTCCCGGAACTAAAGGTCATCAATGAATTCAGATCTTCAAACGTATGATAGCCATACCCAAATGCTTCATAGATCTCCCGATGGGTTAACGCATCCCCCTGAATGTCTTCATCATTCGGAATCTGCAAAACCTCTACGCTGTACCCTCTTTGTAGCAATGTACGAGCAATAACGAACCCATCCCCCCCGTTATTGCCTTTTCCAACAAGAATGAGTATCTGGTCTTTTGAAGACACATACTTTTCAATCTCTGTAGCTACAGCTCGGCCAGCATTCTCCATTAACATGTGACCTTGAAGCCCCATTTCTTCCATAGCGTAACGGTCCGTATCGTACATTTCTTTTGCGGTGACAATGTGCAAATCGTTCCCTCCTACCCGCACTAAAATCATATGAGACAAAGTATGCGATTATGCAGACTAGCCTGACAAGCTTTTTTATTCTTCAATGACAACCTGAGCAATAGCATGGCTTTTGCTATGTGCAATGGATAGCCAAATCTTGAAGGGAAAATTCTTCACATCAATTAAAGGGGCACCTTGATCCGTTCGTGAAACCGTGATATCTAAAAAGGAGTACTCCTTCCCAATCCCTGTTCCCATCGCTTTAGCAAAAGCTTCTTTAGCTGCAAATCGTCCTGCTACAAATTCAGCTTGTCTTTTCGATGCGGTTATATTTTTTAGCAAATCTTGTTCGTTTTCTGTTAATATTCGTTGTAGAAAGCGTTGATTAGACTCAAGACTTTGTTCTATACGTTCAATCTCTACCAAATCAACACCAATTCCTTTAATCATCCATACCACCACTTTCCTATATGTATTCATGATAACCTTTTCTGGTTTGATCATGCAGTTTGTAACATGAATGTACTGGTTTCATTGTATAATGAAATAAGCTGATATCAACTTATTTTACAGTAAGGAGAACTGATTATGTTTTTTCGGACAGAATCCTTTCAAGACTTTATTCGCTTCTATCCAATTGTAGCTACCTTAATCGGTATTCATATCTTCCTCTGGCTGACCGGAGATCTTCTGCAAATCTCCTATTTCGTTCAATTAGAACGCTTAGGAAACGGAAATAATCTAGCCACTGCCGACGGGGAATATTGGAGACTGATTACACCGATTTTCTTCCATGCCGGACTAGCGCACATGATATTTAATTCATTCTCTCTCGTCTTATTCGGTCCTGCCCTTGAACAGATGCTTGGGAAAGGGAAGTTCTTGTTAGCCTATCTTGGGGCTGGCTTTGCCGGAAATATTGGCACCTTTTTACTCGGACCGGATTATTATCTTCATGTGGGAGCATCAGGAGCCATATTTGGACTTTTTGGCGTCTACCTTTATATGATTTATGCTAAAAAGCACCTCATCGATCAGGCCAATGCTCAGATTGTTTTAACCATTACGGTAATAGGGCTTGTGATGACATTCATTCGCCCAAACATTAACATTTACGGGCATATCTTCGGATTGATTGGAGGGTTAGCGCTCGGACCAATTGTAACTTCTGGGGCTCAGACGTTTACGATGAATTTTTCTCGCTCCAGACGAAGAGGATCGGACTCCGATATCGGATTCGATCCAAATCGGTGGAATAAAAGACGAATTCCCTGGCGAAAATATCTACCTAAATTATTATGGGGGATGCTTGTGATCCTCATTATCGCCGGCTTACTTGGACGCTTTATTTAAGAATAGTATACAAAAGGCTCAGAGCTTATTGAATAAGACTCTGAGCCTTTTTTGGTGGCGCTACGTCCTGAGTTATGAAAACTTCTGTTGATATCAAGTGATTTTTCATTATTTTTTTCGAATGGCGTTTCTTAGAGACTCCATCGTATCTTTAAAGGTCTCAAGTTCTCTTGTTGTAAGCGGCTGATCTCCATAACGAACTTTCTGATAAAGATCAGCGTTACCGTCTCGCACGCCAAGTCGTTCAAACCATTCCTCAATTGTTTCAGATGGCGCACGTCCATATCCGGTTTTGGCAGCGAAGGCTTCGAAGTTAAAGAAAAGTTTCCTTGCTTTATCATTCGGGGCGCTTTGGAATAAACGCTTGAACGACGAATGCCGCAGGGGCTTTCTTTCAGACGATAGGTTTGAATAGGTAACGGAATGCTCCTCTTTAAAAGTGTCTACGGTGGGCTCAATCTTTTTATTCCTCGATCGAATAGCCACAGCAATACCAATTACAAGGATAATGAAGAGGGCTCCCCAATACATCAGTTCAGATAGATCAGGAGCGACACCAGGATCAGGTTGCTCTTCCCCTACCCCATTTTCCTCTAGTTCCATATCAGCGGGTTCTATTTCATTGATCTTTTCGTTCCATTCGTCTCCTAATCCAGCCCAGCTAAACAAGAACAATATACCCCTTACAATTAAGCCAAATACTTGCGCAATCAGAGCACCCCCACCGGTAAAACCGGCTCGAAAAAGGTCATAGATGAGAAAGACCCCAATGGTTACACCGACAAACAGCCCCATTACAGACGTGGTTCTAATGTATACCGAATTCTTATTAGCTTGAGCATCAACACTCAAGACATGACTCAATAAATATCCGAAGACAAGAACCACTAATTGGAGGGCTGCCATAAAATAAACAGACGTCTGATTGAAGAAGAGAACGTTTAAAATAAGGAAAAGGAGCGACACCATAAGTAAAACTTGTTCATTGCTTAGCTCAGGGTCTCGCTCATGAACGATAAAACGCCATGCCAAGTAACAACTCAACAGAATGGAAATGATGAGATTAAATGGACTGAAGTAGGATGTTACAAGTGCAGTCAACGGAACGTAGAGAATAATGATAATATAACTCGTGGTGATCTTCACACCAAGAGATAACAGCAGTTTTGACACCACAACAACGAGCAAGAAGCTCCAAAACGGTAGTGGTTCACCAGGGTAGAACAGGAAGTAAATGGGTCCTAACAATAGATAAAACATCATCGCTTCGCCAATCCACAAGTAGGTTTTTGCAACAGAGGTTCTACGATTATCCATAGACATCCTCCTTCTCTAGCGGGTCCCGAAGCGTTGCGAAGTCTCCCTGGTCCTGAACCGTATAGACACGAAACTTTTGCCTATTCCATTTATGCGCATATCGCTTCACTTCTTCGGTTTGCTCTCCTAATAAAAATATGGTCTTCGGCTTATATAATTGGTGATCAAACCGGTGAAGAACAACAGAGAACGAGATCCCTAGCTCTCTTGTTTTAATACGCGCAATCAATTCCAGCGCCTTTTGTAAATGTTCCTTGCCACTACCCTCGGGTAAGTAATAAAAAGGAGGATTTCCTATTTTACGAGCATTTATATAGAGTTCAAAAGGATAACCTTTCTTAGTGGCTAACTGACACATATAAGCTGCATAGGAAAGGACCGCTTCAATGTTAGATGCCACATTCAAATGCCCACCAAGGGAAGGATCAGTTAGATTAATAACGATACTCCACGTATGGTCCCAATTCTTCTCAAGAACTTTTGTCTGTAACGTTTGTTTCCTTGCTGATGCTTTCCAATGAATCCGGTGAAAAGGATCCGAGCTTGTATAATCTCTAGTCCCCATAGGGCTAACCGGGTCTTCAAATGGAGATAGCCGCGCCTGTTGAGAACCAAGAGTCATGTGATTACGCTCCTCAATCCCATAAACGGGCAAAGGTTTTGGATAAACAATGAGCTCAAGCCGATGAAAGGGCAGGTAATAAAGGAAGATTTCATGGAAGTTTAAGAGATGCGGAAAGCTATAATGGATGTCACGAATAATGGTTACTCCTCGACGCTTGGCCTCAAAAGGCACATACCATTCCGTTTTGCCTCTTTCTACAACGGTAAGAGGAACCTCGTACCTCGTCCATTCATCTCCCTGACTTACAACGTACTTCTCACCTTGAACTTCAGAGCCGACTTTAAATTGAAAGCGACCATTTATAATAGGCAAGCGTGATTGGTTTTCAAATGATAAAGGAATTTCTATGCGATCACCAGGAAACATCTTATAAGCTTGCTTCTCATTTTGAAACGTTAACCCTTTTCCTATCAGACGGTCATAGATCAAACTAAATGAAACGAAAGCCACAACAGCCCCAATCATGATAAAGGCCGCTGAGCGATTAAATACCAAGCTCGTAAATAAGAGGATGAGGCTAAAGGCGAGAACTTTATCATAACTTTGCGTTAAACTAGATCCGAGTTCTTTCCTCCACTGCATTATGTACGTGCTCCTGATTCAACCGGCACTTCAACCGAGTTTAATAGATCATTCACCACTTCTGTTGGGGTCTTTTGAATAGAGGCTTGCATAGATAAGATGAGTCGGTGTTCGAATACGTATGGAACTAAACTCTTCACATCTTCAGGACTGACATACGACCGGCCGCGAAGATAAGCTCGTGCCTGGGTTGCCCTCATTAAAGCAAGCGCCCCCCTTGTACTAATGCCTAATTCAATATCAGTGTGTTCTCTGGATACCCGTACCAAACGAAGCAAATAATCATTCACCACATCTGCAATATGTACTTCCTTCACTTCTTCTTGCATACTGACTAAATCCTCAGGTGTTAAGGTTGATTGGAGCGCATCTAGAGGCTCTTCAGTCAAATACGCCCTCATGATGTCTCTTTCTTCCTCTTCACTCGGATACCCCATATCCACTTTAAATAAGAATCGATCGAGCTGTGCTTCTGGCAACGGAAAGGTTCCGTGATTGCTTTCAACTGGGTTCTGGGTTGCAATGACAATAAAGGGGCTTTGAATCGAGAATGTTTCTCCATCAATGGTTGTTTGGTGCTCTTCCATAACCTCTAGTAAACTGGACTGGGTTTTGGGCGTAGCCCTGTTAATTTCATCCGCTAACAATACATTCGTCATAACTGGCCCTTTGCGTAACTCAAACTCTTGCGTCTTAGGGTTAAAGAATTGAATCCCCGTTACGTCTGAAGGCAGGACGTCTGGCGTAAACTGAATCCGGCTAAATGTTCCATCAATCACTTTAGCGAAACTCTTAGCAAGTTTGGTTTTACCAGAACCCGGCACACTTTCTAGAAGAACATGCCCTCGCGCAATCATACCGATCAGCAACAACTCAACAACTTCACGTTTACCATATATGACTCGACCAATTTCATCGATCGCAACATCGACCTTCCTTTTCCCCACCACAATAACACTCTCCCTGAACAATATGAAAATTCTCATAACTATACTATAACAAAATTACCCAATCACCAAACAAAGAAGCCCCTGCACCCCTTTAGAGCACTGACGCGTGTCTGACACCCTGCAATCCTTTAGAGCACTGGTGCGTGCCAGACACGCTTTCGTTCACTAAAGAAACGAAAAAAATCCCTGCTCAGTTGAGCAGGGATTTTCGAGGTCTTAGGAATTATTGCGGTTTGAGTTTTGGTATTTACGGTTACGGTTGCCTTTGTTCTGGCCTTGTGAACGGGATTTGTTGTAACCACCGCCAGATTTGCCATTACGGTTGTAGCCGCCTTTACCTTTAGGACCGCCATTACCATTACGGTTATAGCGTTTGCCGCCACCACCGCGTTTTTGTTTATCTTTGTGAGCTTGCTTTGTACTAACTGGCGCAAGGTAGCTTAGTTGTACAGGTACGTCTTTACGCTCTTTCGTTAGCATTTTAAGCGCTGCTGCAATTACAGATACAGAATCATGCTGTTCTAGTAATTCAGCTGCTGTGCTCTCATAAGACTCAAGGTTATCAGATTCAATGGATTGAACAAGTTTCTCAATCGCGATGTTCTGTTGACCTTTAAGAGCTTGATCATTTGATGGAATCGGAAGTCGATCAATCTTACGCCCTGTAGTCTTCTCAATTAGGTTAAGGTGAGCCATTTCTCTTGGTGTGATGAAGGAAACTGCGTACCCTTCCTTACCAGCACGACCTGTACGACCAATACGGTGTACATAGCTTTCAGGATCTTGAGGGATATCGAAGTTGTATACGTGTGTAACACCTGAGATATCCAGGCCACGAGCTGCAACGTCTGTTGCTACTAGTACTTCAACCCCACCACGTTTGAATTTCTTCAGAACGCTCATACGCTTACCTTGTGTCAGGTCACCATGAATTCCTTCAGCACGGAAACCGCGGGCGCTTAATCCTTCTGTAATTTCATCAACACGCTTCTTCGTACGAGCGAATACAATCGCTAAGTCAGGCGTGTGAATATCAAGAAGACGTGTTAACGTATCGAATTTCTTACCGTCGTTTACTTCGATGAAATACTGATCGATTTTCTCAACCGTCATTTGTTTCGCTTTAAGCTTAACTGTTTCAGGCTTCTTCATCATGCTCGTAGCAATTTCATGAATCTCTTTTGGCATTGTGGCTGAGAACAGTAATGTTTGGCGCTGCATTGGAACAGCTTTAAGAATATCTTTAATATCTTCAATGAAGCCCATGTTAAGCATTTCATCTGCTTCGTCTAAAACAGCTGTGTGAATATTGGATAGCTGAATTGTTTTACGACGAATGTGGTCTAATAGACGACCTGGTGTTGCTACAACAATTTGAGGTTGTTGTTTAAGGGAACGAATCTGACGTCCCATATCTGTACCACCGTAAACAGGCAGTACTTTCACACCTTTATATTGTCCGTACTTATTTAACTCTGTCGCTACCTGCATAGCTAGCTCGCGAGTAGGCGCAATAACTAGACCTTGAATCTTCTTCATATTCTCGTCGATCTTCTCGATCATTGGAATACCGAAGGCTGCAGTCTTACCTGTACCTGTTTGCGCTTGACCGATCACGTCTCTTCCATCCATCGCAAGAGGAATTGTCTGCTCTTGGACTGGTGTAGCTTCCTCAAAACCCATCTCTTGAACGGATTTTAAAACTGATTTGGATAAACCTAATGAATAAAAATTTGTCACTTCGTTTTTCTACTCCTTTTTTGTTCTCTCTAGTTATGCCAAAGAGAAGCACGTAAAAAAAGCCATCCTCACAGCTGGAAGAGGGCTTTCGGTACGAGTTGATTTATACTTTATTCTACCACACTGTTTTCAATCCGGCAATTCATGCAAGTTTAAAGTATCCTTACCTTAAGATCAATGGTAAAATAAGATAAACGCTAACGAACTCGGATGGAGGTGGGTACATTGAATAAACCACCATTTAACCCCTATATCGCCATCGTCATCGGAGTCCTCTCCGTATCTACTGCCGCCGTCTTTGTTAAATTGGCCGCGACAGCTCCAGCGTCTATAATCGCTCTATATCGCTTACTGTTCGCCGTACTTCTTATGGCTCCCTTTGTGTTAACCAAGCATCGCAAAGAATTTAAATCCATCACTAACAAAGACTGGATCTTATCTATAGCAGCTGGCGTCTTCCTTGCTTTTCATTTTATCCTATGGTTCGAATCTTTAAACTATACCTCTGTTGCAAGTTCTGTGGTATTAGTGACACTACAGCCAATATTTGCTTTCATTGGAACCTTTCTCTTCTTTAAAGAAAGGTTTACAGTCGGTGCTATCCTTAGTATGCTAATTGCAATCACAGGTAGCGTTGTCATCAGTTGGGGAGACTTTCAAATAAGTGGGTTAGCCTTATTAGGTGATATCTTAGCACTACTTGGAGCCATGATGGTTACAGGATACTTCTTACTTGGACAGACTGTAAGAAAACGGCTTCCCCTAGTGACCTACACATTTGTGGTCTATGGAATCAGTACCATTACATTATTTATTTATAACATCATTTTACAGAATCCGTTCTACGGGTATCCAAGTCAATATTGGATGATTTTCTTAGCCTTAGCTATCATCCCCACATTTTTAGGCCATACTTTATTTAACTGGTCACTAAAATGGCTAAGCACATCAACCATTTCAATGAGTATCGTATTTGAACCCGTAGGTGCCTCTCTTTTAGCTTACGTCATCCTCGGGGAAACCCTATCATGGTCACAATGGCTAGGAGGCGTAATCGTTATCGTTGGATTAAGCTTATTTATATATAGTACCTCCAAGAAATCCAAACAGATTTCCATTAAGGAAGACATATAAATAAATATATAGTATATATAATCCCATCAGAAAAATTTTTAAAAGCAGGTGAACGCATGAATATTCAACTCATGACAGATGGAGGAGCAGATCTTCCAAAAGATTTACTGGATCGTTATAACGTTCATTTTATCCCTCTTAACATCCATTTTGGAGACGAGCAGTTCTTAGGCGGGGTAGACATCGACTCTCCTACCTTTTACGACAAAATGAGACAAGCTGAGGAGCTCCCTCGTACATCAGCACCAAGTCCATATGCTTTTTATGAAGCCTACAAAACTGTGGACCCAGAAAAGCCAATTCTTATGATTGCTTTATCTAAAGAACTAAGCACGACGTATGAGAATGCCCTATTAGCGAAAGAGATGCTTTTAGAAGAAGAGCCTGAGAGAAAAATTGAAGTGATCAACTCACGTTCAGCTACATCAGGCATGACGCTTTTAGTCGATGAAGCCGGGAAGCGTATTGAGGAAGGCTATACAATCGAGGAATTAACCGATCACATGAACGAACGCGTGAGTAAGTTAGCAACGCTCATCCTACTTCGCACGGTTGAGAACTTGATGAAGAGCGGTCGTCTAAGTCGTTTTAAAGGTGCGATTGCAAAAACCCTTAATATTAAGATCTTAATGCACGGCAGTCCTGAAGGCACGATTGAAGTTACCGAAAAAGTTAGAGGGAATAAGAAAGCAGTCCGTCGTTTTGTTGAACAAATCGGCGAATACTCCAAGGACTTTGAGAACAAGGTTATCGCCATGTCTTACAGCACCGCAGAGGACAAAGCTAAGAACCTCCTACAAGAAATGATGGATCGCTATCCCTTTAAAGAATCCGTGCTTGTAGAAATGGGCCCTCTTATTGCGACCCATGCTGGTGAAGGCGGCTTTGTGATCTCTTTCTTTAAAGATTGAACGAACGATCATTAACCTTAATGGAGTAAGCCAGAGCTTTAAAAAAACCGCTATCTCCATAAAAAGGCGCAGAGCGTATAGCTCTGCGCCTTTTGTATATTACGAACTACTTACCCATGGTAAGCCTGGTAACTTGGTTTTGGAGAAAGCAAAGAGAAGATCATCGCGATCAATGGAAACAGAATCATAATCCACAAGATTCCTTCATAACCCCCGAACCAATCAAAATAAAGTCCAAATGGAAGAGGGCCAAAAGCAGAACCTAAAACCATAATCGTTTGAGCTAGACCTTTTATACTACCTAAATGCTCTCGCCCAAAGTAGTTAGGCCATACAATACTTAATACAATGCGTTCAAATCCGTTCACAAATCCCCATATAATTCCGTAAAGAATGACACCTGTTGTAGAACTGACCTGCAATAATATAAACAAAGCAACGATATGTCCAGCAAACGTGATCGCTAACACATAGTGCACGGAAACTCTGTCTACAAGGTAACCAACCATAAACGTAACCGGGAAGCCAATAACAGCCATCAATGTAAGGACGATCGCAGCAATCTCATCGGATAATCCTTTTCCCTGAACAATTGAAACTAAATGAAACGTAACGCCCGTATTCACAAGCGCCGGGACACTCACACAGAACAATATGAGCCAGAAAGCCCTTGTTTTCATCGCCTCTTTAAGAGTCCAGTTCTCCTCATTCACCTCAACGTTCGGGTTTTGCTGAAGGTCGTTGTGCTTTGGTGTACCATCAGGAATCTCACCGATCTCCTTCGGTTGATTCCTAACTAAGAAAATCGCAAGAGGCACGAAAATCACCGCTAAGGCTACTCCCCAAATCATCCAAGTTGTACGCCACCCAAAGTCATTGATAAGCCATGTATTCAGGGGTGGGAGTAAGGCAGAACTTAAGAATCCGCCAATAGCCATGACGCTTAACGCACGTCCCCTTTTTCCAATAAACCACTGAGGCACAAGTGTATTTGGAATAAGTGTCATGGAACCTTGTCCAAACAAACGGAGCATAAAGAAGCCAACAAACATCATAATGGCCCCCACCATCACACTGTTCCACAAACAAGCGATCGCCAAGAGAATACCAACCACAGCCATCATAATTCGTTGCCCTACCCGGTCCACAAGTCTCCCTACCATAAAGAGGGTTAACCCGGCGATCAACGTAGCAGTAGAATAAAGCGCAGAAACAAATGAACGAGTGTAATCAAAATCAGCTATGTAACTTTCAATAAATATAGAAACCGAATAGGTCTGTCCTGGACCAGAAAAGAAGACACTTAATCCTGCAATAAATACAATCACCCACCCATAATAAAACGGGGTTTTTACAGGTGCATGTCCTGTCTGATTTTGTGCACTCATGATGCCTCACCCTTCCATCCTTAATCAATTATATCTCTCCTAATGGTAGGTGTTTCCATAAAGTAATGCAAAACATAACTCCTGCAGAACAACACAAAAAAGCCCCCGCTTGGGCTTGGGGGCTTTTTTACACTTTAAACCCTTTAATGAACGAACCGATCCCTTTCATAAGTGGGCTAAACTGATTCGCCGTATTTGCCATTTGCCCCATTGTTGACAGCATCTTATCTAAATCAAGCTGTCCGTTCTTATCTTGAAAATACTGCATCATACCAGGCGGTTTCTGTTGCTGTCCATATAACGAAGATTGTTGCTGCAGAGAGTAATAAGGATCCCACTGGTTAGGTTGAGGAGGCTTAGCAAATTGTTCATATGGATTTTGGTAGCCTTGGGGTGCATGATACGGAGCTCCTTGTGAGACAGGAGGCTGACCTGGATAATACTGCTCCTCCCACGGCATTTCCATTGGAAAAGGACCAAGTGGAGTGTTTGGGAACCTTTGATCATTAGGATGTCTTCGCCTCATGACTGCACACCTCCTATACTTTCTTCTTTATCCACTCATAGCCTATGTTAAAAGAAGGAAAATGTGAAATGAAATGGACTCTTTTTTCTACATAAAAAAAGAAGAGGCCTCCCTCTTCTCCTTCATCAATTCTTCTAATCATTAAGGCCTACAGCCCCTTGCCTAAAATAAGAAGCAACCTCATCAATGTTCAGTAATTTCTTTAGCTTACGCTTTTGGTACCCTAAAACCAATTCATCGCCCACATATGTAGCTGGTGTTCCATATACACGTTTCGCTCTCATTTGTTTGTAATGTTCTTTATCAGCTGAAATATTCTTCTCCGTATACGGAATATTCCATTCTTCCATAAAACTTTTCACATTTTCGCAATGATGGCATCCGTTACTTGTATATACTACCACTTGTTGATTCGCCACGATGAGCCCCCTGTCGTTAGTCCCTTAAAGACAACATATATTTCCAAAAACTTAGCGTCCGTTAGATTCTACTTGAATTTACCCTGATAAAATGAAAATAAACATCTTTTTTGCAATTTTATGTCGAAATTATTAAATTCTAATTTCAAATTAGAAATGCACAGGTTCTATGTACCCATATATAAAAGAAGTAGCCTATCTTTCTAAGAGACAGGCTACTTTATCTTAAAATGTGTGCACCTCTACGCAAATAATTGTTTAATGTCGGTTTCCCCACTTAGTAAATCAAAGCTCTTTCCGATGACGCTATCCTCTGTTAGGACATAGGCTAATACGTTCCCTACATCTTCACGAGGAATGGTTCCCATATCTAAATGTTCGCTCATCTGAACTTTTCCTGTTCCTTGTTCGTTTGTCAGACCGCCTGGACGTACAATTGTATAATTCAAGGAAGTTGTACGTAGGTACTCATCCGCTCGGCCCTTCGCATACAAGTAGTGCTTCAATTCTTCAGGACCCACTTCAGGTCGGTCCGCTGCTATAGAACTCAACATGACAAATCTGGAAACGTCCTTACGTTCAGCAAGGTTCATAGCCTTAATGGCACCTTCCTGATCAATCATAATCGTCTTATCAGCTCCCGTGTTCGGGCCTGACCCTGCTGCAAAGATCACAGCATCCACTTCGTCGTAGGCATGAGAGAAATCTTTCTCTAAGTCCCCTAGCACCGTTTGGACATTGCGCTCTTCAAAATAAGGAACTTGATCTTTGTCACGAACCATCGCAACCGGTTCATGGTTATAGTAATTCAATTTATCAACGACATGTTTACCAACCTGACCATTTGCTCCAATTACAAGTACTTTCATTAAAGATCATCCTCCTTGTGCAAAGTCTTTACTCATAATTCCCATGCTTTTCGAAACCTAAACAGGGTGATGCTTTCGGGATTCTGGGGGATTTAGTGTAGGCCGGTTGGTTCTTTGGTCAGGGGCTGTGCTCCCTGGACTTGAGCCACTCGCTAGGGCCCGCTCTCAACTTGAGCCGGTTTTTGCCTAACTTGAGCCGGTTTTTGCCTAACTTGAGCCAGTTCGCTCCTAACTTGAGCCGGCCGCTTTGGACTTGAGCCGTGCTGGGCTGACTTGAGCCGGTATTTTGGAGTCTTGAGCCGTTCTCGTCTCAGCTTGAGCCGGTTCAGCCTCCTTTTGAGCCTTTCTCCCTCAACTTGAGCCACTCGGCCTCGGCCCGCTCTCAACTCGAGCCGGTTTTTGCCTAACTTGAGTCAGTGCGCTCCCAACTTGAGCCGGCCGCTTTGGACTTGAGCCGTGCTGGGCTGACTTGAGCTGTTATTTTGGAGTCTTGAGCCGTTTTCGTCTCAACTTAAGCCGTTGCGCCTTCTCTTGAGCCGTTCTCCCTCAACTTGAGCCATTCGGCCTCGGTCCTCCCCCCAAATCGAGCCGTTTCTTGCCTAAGTTAAGCCGCCCTCTCCCAGCTTGAGCCGCCCGCTCTGAACTTAAGCCGGTCAGCCCCGCTCCCACACATAAGCCCTCACCTAAACACAAAAAAAAGCCCATCCCCCACAGGAGACAGGCTTTTCATAAACATATTCATTATAATTCATCAGCATATTTCCCTAATTGTTTCAGCATAGGGATCAGTTGCTTCTTCTCGTCGTCAGTTAGGCCACCTGTAATGTTCTCGATTTGTTTCCAGTGGCTTGGGAAGATGTCATTTAATAATTGGCGACCTTCTTCTGTAATCACGGCATATGTTATTCTGCGGTCTTTTGGACAAGGTTTTCTTTCTAGTAGTCCTTTTTGTTGCAATTTATCGACCACATAGGTGATGCTACCGCTTGCTAATAAGATTTTGTCACCGATCTTTTGTAGAGGTTGATCTCCTTGATGGTAAAGCAACTCTAATACACCAAACTCTGTCGGGTTTAAGCCATGAGTTTGGATGTCTTCTTTCACTCGATCTGAAATCGCTCGAGCCGCTTTGGAGAGCACAACAAACAATTTCAGCGATGGATCTTCTTTTTTCTCTTGATAGTTCTGTGATTGATCCATTTTACTCAGCCTTTCTATTAATGGTGCATTAGTATAAAGTATAGCGACCATTTCAATTTATTGTCAATCCTTCTTATGTAGGTTCTCTTGTTCTTTTTACTCTCATCAAATCTGTGGCATAATGAAAGAATGAAGCTAGTAGCACTATATCACACTCTTAGAAAGCGGTGTATAAAAAAATGGTAGAAGATACGGGAGAACGCGTTATCCCAGAATATATGAAACCATCAAATGGGATGTTGCTTGAGCATATGGCACGCTATCAATTTGCATTACCATATGTAAAAGGTCGTGTGTTGGATTTATCATGCGGATCTGGTTACGGTACGCACATGATGATTAAAGATAGAAAACATGAAGTATCCGAAATGATCGGTGTGGATATAGATTCTGATATTATTCAATATGCAAAAGGAGCTTACCACCATCCAAAGTCTAACTTCCAAGTAGCGGACGCCACAGATCCGAAATTACCCGAAAGACTTGGTACTTTTGATACGATTGTAAGCTTTGAAACATATGAACATATAGAAGAAGAGGAGAAACTTCTGCAAAACTATGAACGTTTACTTAACCCTGGTGGTACTCTTATTGTCTCTACACCTTTTGGCGAAGGGCGCGGAGTAGATTGTTACTCACCGTTTCACGTCCACCAGATTACACCAGAAGAGTTTCGTCAACTGTTCACAAACTACGAGGAAGTACAATTCTATTATCAAAAAGGTGTACTCGTTGAACCACCTCGGGAAGAAGTCCATTACCCCCTTGGTATTGCTGTATGTAAGAAAGCAAGATAAGCAAGTAGTGTGCAGTACTCCTATTGAAAACAGAAGTATTGAATGAGTAGTCATTTGATGCTGTTTAGAAATAGGAGTACTTTACTAAGATGAACGACTTCTTCGTTAATCATTCGGTTCCTCTACCTTAATCTCTTTCTTTACTTCTTTCTTCTGGCCATTCGCCTCAACGGTAGCTACAATCACATACCTACCAGCTTCATCAAATGTATGTTGAATGGAATAAAGTCCGTTCCCTTGCTTTTGAGAGGGTTTGTGATTGGAGGGTTCCTCCCCTTTTCTTCCCCATGCAAAGGTTACTTTCTTAGCTTCATCTACTTTCTGATCTCCTTGTGTTACTTTTACTTGGAGTGTGGTGATCTGCTCTGTCGTTAACTCTTCTGGAACGGTAAGAACTCGGGCTTGAATTGGATTCTCTGAGGTCGCTTCTGATTCTTCCTCGCCTGACCCACAAGCTACTAAGAAAACCAGAAGAAGCAGAAAGCCACTTATGTGTAATGTAGTTCTCATCAACTTTCTCTCTCTTTCTCCTTATTGTTGTGACTGGTGAAAGATCATACGGAGGTGGTTGGGGAGTACCTTAATGTCTCCTGGTGTTTTTAAATAAATCTCTCCGTCCGTATCCACATCTTGTTCCTTCTCTGTTTCGATTTTCACTTCAGAGGCTTGTTTATGGAAAATTCCTTGTAAATCGTCTGTGCTCTTTCCCGGCTGATCCATATTAATTAATTCCTTAAAGGTGGATAAGTTCGAGTTCTTCACGATTAAAACATCAAGCTTTCCATCATTCACATGTAATGAAGGAACAGGAATGTAACGTGTTCCGATATACTGGCCATTCATAACAAGTGCCATGACTCCTTCTTCTTCATATACCTCTTCTTGATCAATGGTAATTTTATAATGTGAAGGTTCTGAAGCAGTCATCGTTTTCACCGCACTAATGAAATAACTCAATACCCCAAACCTATCTTTCTGGTCTGGGTCAATATTTAGAGATGTATCGGTCACAAGTCCAACGCCCCAGAAATTTAAGAAGTATCCTCCGTCTTGAATATGACCAACGTCAACAGGCGCAACACGGCCATCTACAAGAGCTTGTGCTGCTGCTTTTATATTTTGAGGCATACCAAGCATTCTGGTGAAATCGTTGCACGTCCCGCCTGGTAGTACACCTATAACTGGACGATTCTCTAATTGAGCAAGGGCGTTCACACTATCATGAACGGTTCCATCTCCACCTAGTATATAGATGACATCGACTTCTTCCCCGTACTCCTTACATTTTCGCTTCAAATCATCCGGGCTCTTCGTCTGTATAACGCGTAGCTCTTCAACGTTCTGAGATAAGACCGGAAGCGCTACTGATAGCTTTTGGTTCATTTGATTGGGTCCAGCATCCCCGTTGTACAAGAAGAGCCCCTTGTCGTACTGAATCATTTTTCTTCCCCCTATCATTTGCAATAGTTCTATACATATCATTTCCTTTTCTACGTCTAACGAAACCCGCGAGGACAGTAATAGACTACGGTGGAAATTATGCTACTCTTCTTTCGTTTCAACCTGATGAGGAACCTTTTCTTTTATGACATCTATAAAATAACCTGGGTCATCTACGGTGAGGTAGATTCTTTCTACCTTCTTCGATCGACCAAAGACAAGGTGAACGTCTACCGATTCCTCAAGATGGATCGTCCATTGAGGGGACTGAGATTCAAATGAGGGTAATGTCACAGCAACAGACTTCTTATCCTTCTGGCACTCTTTCGCTGTAACGGTTGCTTTCTCAATGTGTTGAATCGTTTTATAAGGTAGATAGGTGAAGAATCGCAATCCTTTCTGAATATGGATTCCTTTTTGATCAAGAACAATTGGAGATTTGCGCATAGCCTGGTAATCCGCTATGACGAATAACAAGGCGTAGATATCTAGAATAGTTACGACCCAAGCAGCGGTATGACTCCATTGCCAAACCAGGAAATGTAGACCAATGATTTCGATCAGAAGAGCATGAACTAACATGATAAAGATCCCCTGATAATCGCTCTTCTTATGATAGGAAAACACAGGTGCATTTGTGTAACGAAGAACGTTCTCCCGCTTTCCTGCAAACGCATAATAGAAAGCTGATAAATCCGTAATTAGAAAACCTAATACCTTCTGAGTCGATTTCTTCTTCCCTGTCATACCAGAAAATGCGTTCTCTATTCCTTTATAGGCACTCATGGATAGATGATAATAGGCGGAGCGCTCTTTTCGAATTGACCATCTTATTATAGGCCATTGTTTTATAACCCATAAGAACAATAGGAATTCGATTAGAACAATAGAGGCTTCAAGAAAGATGACAGAGCGATTGATGACCCATAAGTGCTCTTTTGCATATTCAGGTACCATCCAATTCAAAGCAAGAAGCCCAGCAAACATCAGCGGGACTAAAGCAAGTAGCGAAGGACGCCTGCGTAACACAAAAAAATAGCATGCAATCGGAAAAACAACTAATAAATCCAATGCCGTCCCCCATACAGCCCCACGTGTTACTGTACCGACTAGCTCATATTTCTGAACAAGAAGATTCGGTAGTAACAGCAGCCCTATAAGAAACAAAAGTCGAAACCAGGCAATCGGCTTTTTCTGCAACATTTCACTCATACAACCTCTCCTTACATAGTTAGCTTTATTATATCAGTATTTGGAAATAAATGAGATTCCGACTAAAAAAGCACTCTCTATAAAAGAGAGTGCTCTGATTACATCGCTTCTTTAATGCCTTTTTTCACAAGCCACCAGTTCGCAGGGTAGCTCGTTAGAAAACCTAAGATCATAGCGATCTGCATCATAAACCAATACGTCGATTGGTCTGGTTTTGGCGGGGTTTGGAATAAAACAAAGTGAACAATAGCCATCCAACCGAACATCCCTATCTCGAATGCAATTAAGGATAACGTGTCTGCCTTAATCGCATCCTTTAAATTCCCTAATATACCCGCCTCTTGATTCATTGGATAAATGGCAAATAACTGAAACAGGATTCCGAATAAGTAAGCTGCTATAAACTCAACCGTATAGTGAGCTAACAATGTTGAGCCTGCCACTGTAAGACTTGTAAAGAATACGATTGGCACACCTACGGCATCTCCCAATGTACACCCACTCGAACAGTGACTCGTTGACATGAACACTTGAGCTCCTATACCGCGGTTATCTTCTCGGTTTAAATCTTTAGCCTTTAAACGTCCCCATTTATAATAAGACCAAACCGCAAATGGCCCGAGAAACCATCCATTAATCGGCCATACCACGTTCATAATAGCCATCATTTGCGGGTGACGAATGACGTCTACGATAATAATAAGGGAAGATAGCAGTCCGATTATTAAAGCAATCCATGAAATTGTTGCTAGCACATTCATCACCTCTTGAAAGTCAATTCGTAATTATCGATACCCCTGGGAGGTGTGAACATAAACATTATAAATTGTTGGAAGCATAATGATCTCGCAAAGCTTTTTTATCAATCTTCCCTACGTGGGTTTTCGGCAAATCTTCTATGATTTGAAATGTTTTGGGGGTTTTATAACGTGATAACTTTAAAGCGCAGTGGTTCCTTAGGTCTATTTCAGTCAGCATACTTCTCGGTTGGAGTGACACGAAAGCTGTTACGACTTCTCCCCACTTCTCATCTGGCACCCCCACTATCGCTACTTCGTTCACTCCTTCTAGGGAAGCAATCCAATGCTCGACTTCCAGTGGATATACATTCTCCCCTCCTGTGATAATCATTTCTTTCTTGCGGCCTACTATATAGACATACCCTTCTTGATCCTGGCGTGCTAGGTCACCCGTATGAAGCCATCCGTCTTGAAGGGACTCTTGTGTAGCTTGAGGATTGTTCCAATAGAAACTGAAAACATGTTGCCCCCGTAATAGCAATTCTCCTACTTCACCTTCAGAAGACTCTTCGCCGTTTTCTTTAACAATCTTAACATCATTAAAAACCATCGCTCGCCCAACGGAACCGGGCTTTTTCACAGCCTCATCGGGATGAATAAAAAAGTTATTCGGTCCCGCTTCTGTTAACCCGTAACCTTCTTTAAAGTTCAGCCCTTTTTGATGAAAAGCTTGATAAATACTTAAAGGGCATGGAGCGCCACCCGAAAGAAACACCTTCATAGATTCAAACGTAGCCTTTTGAAACGTTTTGGTCCGAATGACCATGTGGTACATCGTAGGTACAAATAGCGCAATCGTACAGTGATACCGTATCAAATCGTTCACCGCTTGTTCTGCTTCAAATGAAGGAGATAGTACTACCGTTCCACCAGCCATTAATACAGGAATGCTGAGCGCATTTAACCCTCCTGTATGAAACATAGGTAAACAAGTAAGTGTGGTGTCTTCCTTGCATAAGTTCCAACTAACGATTGTATTTAGTCCGTTCCAACGAATAGAATCATAAGTAAGAACGGCTCCTTTTGGCTTTCCAGTGGTACCGCCTGTATAAATCATGGCCACTGGAGAGTCTTCTGAAAGCTCCTGACTCGTAGACTGTACAGGTACATTCAATTCTTCAACATATTGATCATTTGGGATTGGCAAGACCAAACAGCCTTTACTCTCTCGCCTTGATAACGTCTGGCTATGATGAACTCCAATTAAGGAAGGTGATGCATCTTGCAGAATATAAAGTACCTCTTCCCCCGACAACCTCCAATTCACCGGAACAAAAATGGCTCCACTTTTCATACAAGCGAATAAAAAGTCAAAATAACTAATATCATTCGGAGACAACAGAGCAACTCTGTCCCCCTTTTTAATCCCATGTTGATGAAAGTAAGCCGCTAGTTTCTCTGCACGACTATTTACATCCTCAAACGTCCATTCTCTCCCTGTAGCGGCATCTACAACGGCCCGATCTCTAGGAAACAAACATGCCCGACTTTTAATCCAATCCAATCCACACCTCACAACACAATCACCTCGTTCAAATATAAATTCATAGTCTTAGTGTAGAAGGAAGGAGTTACAGTCTAGTTACAAAAAGAATCCGATCCCAAATGGCGAATCTGAGACATGTTAATGTGGATGGGAGCGTTATGATGTTGAGAGCTGGGGGCTGGGGAACGACTCACTTTCCACGGGCGAGCTGTCGAGAATTCTCTCAGCTTCGAGTCTTCCATATAACGGGGGGGGGGGGGTTATATGGGGAAACATTTCACATTAACAGTGCCAAAAATAAAAAGCCCTACAAAGGGGCTTTTTTGAGACACATCACATCATAATTCCACCGTCTACATGAAGCGTATGTCCATTTACATAGTCCGACTCATCAGAGGCGAGGTACAAATAGGCATTGGCGATATCTTCAGGTTTCCCTAAACGCCCCATCGGAACCATTGTCTTCATCTGGTCGATTACTTTTTCAGGAACTTGCTCCACCATCGCCGTTTCGGTGAAGCCCGGAGCTACTGCATTGACGTTAATCCCTTTTCTCCCTAGCTCTTTGGCCCACGTCTTTGTTAAACCAATTAAGCCTGCTTTAGCTGCAGCATAGTTGGACTGTCCGACATTCCCGTACGTGCCCGTGACAGAAGATGTGTTAATAATTTTCCCTTTTCCTTGTTTGACCATATGGGGCATCGCGGATTGCGCACAATGGAATACGCCTGTCAGGTTGACATCGATTACCTGTTGAAACTGCTCTGGTGTCATTTTCGACAGCATCGCATCTCTTGTAATGCCTGCATTATTTACAAGAATATCAATTCTCCCATACGTTTGTACGGCCTTTTCCATTAAAGCGTCTACGCTTGTACGGTCCGCCACATTGACCTTAACAAATAAAACTTCAGCGCCTTCGTCCCTTAATTCCCCCTCTCGTTTCGCACCTGTTTCTTCATCGTAATCAGCAAGAATAACCCTTGCCCCCTCTTTCGTAAATTTCCTGGCCGCTTCTAGTCCTATTCCGTTAGCCGCCCCTGTAATAATAGCTACTTTCCCATCTAATCTCATTGACGTTGTCTCTCCTTTTCCTCAAGAAATTGTTCCATGGTCTGCACCAACAAATCTAAGTTATCGATTATAGGTGAGTGCCCGCAATCAGGAAGCGGTACATATGTAGCGCGGTCTCCCAAGTCTTCTAGCAGCTCCTCATTCATTCTTTCGGTAATGACAAGATCACGTTCCCCTCGCATAACGAGTACTGGGATATCGATTTGATCAACGCTTCCGTTCCCTTCTACAAGTCCGTTATGGTGATGACTAATATTGAAGAGATTTAAAGATTGATAGACTTCAGCTAAATTTCTTTGTGTCATCATGTCTTCCGTATAGGCTTGATACAGTTCCTCATTCGGTTGATTGTGGGTATAAATAAGAGATTTCCATATGGCTCGCAAAAGCGGCACGTTCTCTTCATCATATGCTTGTTGAATTGGGATGGTCTTCCCTGGGTCCCTCCTTATTTCCTCTATCGTTCCTAGTCGTTTAGAAGGGTCCGGCAACCCATTTTCACCTGTTGCAAAAAACGGGTACCCTCGTGTTGAGGCTGAAGCAAGCAGTAGTAAGCGATTACAATAGTGTGGATAACGAGCACAAAATTCCATCGCAACGGCTCCACCTGTGGACCATCCAACGCATGCGAAATCACTTAGCCCTAATGCATCTACGAATAACTTCACATCTTCAGCGAAGTCACCAATTGTACCAATAGGGTTCAAGTATGTGGACGTACCAAATCCTCTTAGGTCAAGAGCGTACACTTTATACTTTTCATCGATCTTCTCTAATACAAGATCCCAGTGTTTAGAAGAGGTCATATTTCCGTGAAGAAGCAATACAACTTCATCGCCTCCAACTCGTTCTCGATACCCTAACGATTCACCATTTTGAAGTTGAACTTTTTTCATATGAACATTCACTACCATTACGCCTCCTTATGGTTTCCCCATTTTATGACCGTTGCTCCCCAAGCGTATCCAATCCCAGCACTAACAAGAACGATTAGATCCCCGTGTTTCAATTTCCCCTGAGCTTCAGCTAACTCCAGTGAAAGAATTTGATCCATCTGACCAATATGTCCGTAATCCTCCAAATAAATGGATTGATCAAGTGTCAGGCCTAATGCATTCAATACGTATTCGTGCGCAGACCGCTTCATATGAAGCATCGCTACGTAAGCAATGTCTGCCTCCTTATACCCGCTCTTTTTTAAGGCATCGCGGATGACGTAAAGAAAGTTGTCCATGGATTTCTCTTCTAAGCGTTTCTTCATACCTTCAGGGTCTAAAACGTCCAGCTGATAGTCTGTAAGATTCTCAGCCGTTAACGGATGCTTCGTCCCTCCAGCTACTACAACAACATCCTCAGAGAACGATCCATCACTTACTATAGATGTTTCAAGAACGATGTTCTTTGAAACGCCTTTCTTTAAGACAAGCGCTCCGCCTCCGGCCCCCAGGTTATACATGAACCTTGTTCTTGGGTTGGTATAACGAATAAAGTCACCATTGCGATACCCACCAGCTAACAGAACCGTTTGTATAGATGAGTCGCCAAGCATCATACTTTTCGCTACTTTTATCGCCATAATCGTCGTTCCACACCTCATTGCCACATCAAAAGCCCATGCATTGGTAGCCCCAACCTCTTCTTGAAGCTTAATTCCCGCCGTCCATAATGGGTATTCTTTATACTCTTCTCCGATATAAATGACCAGATCAAGATCCTTCGCATCAATGTCTTCTTTCCGGAGCGCTTCTTTGGCTGCACGAACCCCCATTTCACACGTATGGTCATTTGGTCCAGGAATGGTTTTTTGCTTAATACCTAACTTTTGTTCGACAACTTCAACGGGTAATCCTGCCTCACTCGCAATCTCTGACCCTTCTATTCTTGTAGATGGAAGATAAACCCCCGTACTGATGATGCCTATCGCACTCATTCCTTACACCCCCTCCCGCTTCCCTTCCCGATCAACGGATACCTTCATATAACGGAATGCTTCTTCAAGATAGTTAAATGTGCATTCGTGCTCTGTTTGTACATGTGTAACTTTAATCCGATACATTTTCTCCAATGTATTTGGATCTACATTAGCTGTATGAAACCGAATAATAAACGATGAGACCGGTTGGCTCATCTCCTCCCCCTCCTTTAGCTTGCTACATCTTCCCCTTTTGAAGATGATTTCTTCTTTGCTTTCCGCTTCACCCACATGTACTGTAAACTCCCAACGATCCCTCTAGGGAAGAATATTACGGCTAAAATGTACACAATACCGAATAAAATAAGCCATCTTTCGAAGATCCAGTGAACGCTTGCCAGTTCAGATAAATAGTGGTGAGCCACCTCAATAAGTCCAGCTCCAATTAACGGACCTATCAGTGTACCCACTCCACCGATAATGGTCATTAACAGCGCATCTAACGTAACATCTGTTGCAAAAACACTCGTATCCACAAATCGAAGAGATAGGATATAAAGCACCCCCGCAACACTAGCTACAATACCAGAGATGACACTTACCGCTACTTTATAAAACATAATCGAAAACCCAATCGACTCTACCCTTTTTTCATTTTCACGGATTGCCATCACCACACGTCCTGCTGGAGACTGAGTAAATCTGCGAACAAGAAAAAATAGAATGATGAGAGAGACAAGACATGTTAAGTATAGGTGCCCCCGGTCTTTAAAGAATTCTGGTATTTGCATCGTGAAACCGTCATTACCACCAGTTAGCCCCCTCCATTTCTCAGCCAACACGAGAAACAGCCCAGCTAACGCAAGAGTCAGCATCGCATAGAAATGACTTTTTAACCTTAGTGTAAGAAGCCCTGCTAGAAGGCTGACCACACCAGCGATTACAATCCCCACCATAGTTCCAAGCAGAAGATACGCAATCGTAGGCTCATTTCGGTCAATCATGACAGACACACTATACGCCCCGATTCCAAAGAACATGGCATGACCAAATGACACAATTCCGGTAAATCCGAGCAGTAAATCATAGCTCATCGCGAATATGCCAAAGATAAAGATTTGCGTCATAAGAAACAAAATGGTTCTGTTATCGTAGAAAAACGGGACGAGTAAGAGAAAGGTAAACAGCAATAAATAGATTCCTGTGCTTCGTTCAACTTTTAGTACCCTCATATTTCCTCACCCCTTTCCTGTAAATAAACCTTGTGGACGGAAGACAAGAACCGCTACCATGAGAAGCATGTTAACAGCAAGCGAAAGATCCGAATAATAGTAAGCCATAAACGACTGGGCCAACCCTACTAACAAAGCTGCTAAGAGAGAACCTGTAAAGCTTCCCATCCCCCCAATGACAACGACGATAAAGGCGAGAATAGCAAATTCCATGCCCATTTCAGCATAAATTACGCCAGAGTAAGGAGCGAGTAACACTCCTCCAAGGGCAGCAAGAGCTGATCCAACCATAAAAACGAGCATGAATACGAGACGAATGTTAATCCCTAGAGACTGCACCATTTCTTTATCCATAACGCCGGCTCTGACGATTAAGCCGATCTTTGTTTTCTGTAAAATATAAAACATAATCGCATAAACCAATGCACCTACAAGAATGATAAATAAACGGTACTTAATAAGAATGACATCCCCAACCATAAAGGAACCATCCATAAAAGCTGGTGGTTGAGCTGCTTTCTGATCAGGCCCAAATACAACCTTAAGCATTTCTGATAACACAATCATAAAACCAAGGGTAATAAGGATTTGCTGAACGTGGTTCCCATACACCGGTCGAATAATGAGGTACTCTGTTAGCACACCGAGCAACAGACCCGTTACGATCGCTCCTATAATGGCGACAAAGAAATTGCCTGTTATATCATACACCCATACCCCGCTATAGGCCCCCCAGGCAAACAAGCCTCCGTGAGCGAAATTTAAGACGTCCATTAACCCAAAAATAAGTGTAAGCCCTGCCGCTAAAAGAAAAATCAACATCCCTGTAGCAAGACCGTTTACGGTTAAGCTGAGTAGCAGATCCATACCTTCCCCTCCCCTCTAAGCAATTCCTAAGTATTTCTTTCTTAGTCCCTCGTTTTCGCTCAGTTCACTCATAAGCCCCTGATGTACGGTTTGACCATCATCTAAGATATAATAGCGATCCCCAATTTGACTGGCCATCATAAAGTTTTGCTCAACAAGGACGATTGTTGTTTTCTCTTTCATTTGTTGAATTGACTCCATGACCTTCTCGACGATAATAGGAGCCAAACCTTTACTCGGTTCATCAATCAATAGGAGCTCATTTTCATTCACATAAGCTCTAGCTATGGAAAGCATTTGTTTTTGACCACCGCTCAACTGGCCTCCTGGCTTCTTCCAAAACTTTTTCAAATCCGGAAATAACTCAAGGATCCATTCCGTCCTTTCAAGAGTTGCAGCATCCTCTTTTTGCATTGATACTTTCATGTTCTCCTCGATAGTTAAACCGGCAAAAATCCCCTGGTCCTCAGGAACATATCCGATACCTTTTCTCGCAATTTGATAAGGAGGAAGCTTCGTTATGTCTTCTCCTTTAAATAAAATATCACCCTTGTTAGCCGGGTTCAGTCCCATAATCGTTCGTAGCGTCGTTGTTTTCCCTGCTCCATTTCGCCCCAGTAAAACGGTGACCTCTCCTTTAGGTACCTCAAATCCAATGTCATGAAGAATATGAAACTGGTCAATATTCGTTTCAACCCTATTTACGTTAAGCAGAGTCTCCATTATATAACCCTCCTAAGTATGCAGACTGAACGGTTGAATTTTTCATAATCTCTTCAGGAGACCCTTGTGCTAACAGCTCACCGTGAAAAAGGACTAGGACTTGGTCGGATAAGTCTAAGATCATATCCATTTTGTGCTCGATTAAGACAATTGTACGATTGCCTCTCTCTTTAATCGATCGAACCACATCTAAAATGGCTGGCACTTCTTCAATCGACATGCCTGCTGTCGGTTCATCAAGAAGGAGGATTTCTGTTTCTAACGCCAAAAGCATTGCAATCTCGAGCTTTCGTTTCTCCCCATGCGCTAAATTATTGGCTAGGGATTGTGCTTTATCCTGAAGAAGAACTTGCTCCAACAATTCATGAGCTTCTATTTCGAAATCTTTATAAGCGGTGAAGTGGCGAAGCATTTGAAAGCGGACACGATTACGCGCTTGGACTGCTAACCGAACGTTTTCCAAAACGGTCAGGTTCGGAAAAACATTCGTTATTTGAAACGAACGACCAATTCCTTTACGGGTTCGTTTTGTCGGACGAAGCTTCGTAATTGACTCTCCTCTTAGAAAGATCTCTCCCTCTGTTGGCTGAAGTTGACCACTCAATAGATTAAAGAAAGTCGTTTTGCCCGCCCCATTTGGTCCAATTACAGAGGTGAACTGTTTCTCAGGAATTTGCACGGATATATGATCCACAGCCACATGTCCTCCAAAAGCAATAGTCAGATCTTTTGTTTCCAATATAGAACTCATAAGTCCCCTCCTCATGTTCATGAAACAAGAACTCCGGCACGTGATTCTCACCGAAGTCCTCGTTTATATGATTTAGTTTTGTACTGGCGGAGCCGTTTCTTCAGGCGTCAGCACGCGTTCTAGCACCGGAACCGGGTGATCCACACCTTCTTGTTCTTCTAGTGTAATCTTATAAAGCGATTGAAGGGCCTGGTGGTCTTCAGCTCTAAACGTCATCGTTCCTTTCGGTGTTTCAAAGCTCATTCCTTCCATTGTTGTAATCAATTCATCTGCGTTCACTTCACCATTCGTTTGTTTTAGAGCTTCTGTAATCGATAAAGCTGCACTCATGCCTCCTGGTGTAAACAGATCAGGAACAGAACCGAATTTCTCCTGATGCTTCTCTACTAACCAGTCGTTGACTTCATTATCAGGAAGAGTATGATAATACACGGTGAATCCTTCCATACCAACAAGTTCCTTCATTGTACTGAGCGCTGCAATATCCGGAGCTCCAGTAGAAATCTTAATCCCTTTTTCTTGAAGCTTCATGTCAGAAATTTGGTTCCAAGGGGAATTTGCTCCCGCCCAAATGACAAACAAGTAGTCAGGTTCAGATTGAATGATCTTTTGAATGTTAGCTGTAAAATCTGTCGCTGTTGGATCGGCGTATTCTTCGTGAACAATTTCAGCTCCTAAATCTTTAGCTGCTTTCGTAAATGCAGCTACCCCATCACGTCCGAATGAGTAGTCAGGAGCAAGCGTGGCGATTTTAACCCCTTCTTTCGCAATTGCTGCAGCTCCAGCCACTGCATCCTGAGAAGAGTTACGTGCTGTACGGAACACGTATTTATTCCAGTCTTTACCGGTGATACTATCCGCAACAGCCGGCTCTACGACCATAATCTTCTGATATTCTTCTGCCAGTGGCAGAACAGCTAGTGTATCTCCTGAACTAGAAGATCCAACAAGGAAATCAACTTTGTCATCCTCTAATAGCCCAATGGCTTTTTGACGTGCCACTTTGGGATCTGTTTCTGTATCTGCATACACGACTTCGATCGGGCGACCAGCAATCTCATTTGTCCCCTCTGTTGCATACTCAATGCCTAAATCAAATCCTTGCTTCGTTTGTTTTCCATATGATTCAAGAGCGCCTGATAAGGAAGCCAATACTCCAATCTTAATCGGTTCACCTGAGGTAGCCTCTTCTTCATTATTATCTGTTGTTTCTTCTGTCTCTACATCTTCTTCAGTACTTTCAGAAGAAGCATCATCACTGCTACAAGCCGCTACAAATACAAGTAACAATAAAAATACCAACATCAAAAATCCACGTTTCAACATCATTTAAACCTTCCCCCTTTAACTCATTTAAATAATTTGTACTGATAGCTTCATGTTAGAAGACGAGAGTTACAAGATAGTTACAAACCAAAATCATTACGAATTCCTTTCCACAAAAAAAGCATGAAATTGTTTGGCAATTTCATGCTTCACTTATCCTTAAATGTAACTTTGGACGTGCTTTTCATTTTGAATTAATTGGTACATATCTTGTGTGGATTCCATTGGGAGAACACTTAGTTCTTCCTCAAGTACACGGCAACATTTCTGGTACCATTTAATCGCTTGAGGGCGATTGTGGCGCCGATAGTAGCTAAACATCATTAATCTATAAGCCTCTTCCCATGTCGCATCCACCCTTAGTATCCTTTCACACCATTGAATACACGTATCATATTCTTCTATTCGTACACAGTACTGTGCTAACCTTTCAGCTCCTCTAAGGAATAATACTTGGAGTCGTTCTCGTTCATGTAAACACCAATCTGTTAGACGCCTTTCTGGCAAGTAATCATTCTTGTACATAGATAACCCTCGTTCTAACATATCTTTCACCTGAGAAGGTTCACTTTCTTTTAAGCCGGCTTCAACCCATTCTTCAAACAATGCACTGTCCAGTTCGTAACCTGATTCAGGGTGTATTCCGTAAGCGCTTCCTTCTTTCTTAATAAAAAAAGAGGCCCCTCTAGCTTTGCGGTTTGGTTCTATTGTTTTTAATAACGCATTTAATGCTACTTTAAAACCACGATTGGCGCTCTCTTCATCCTGGTCAGGCCATAAAGCTGCTAAAATCTCTTCTTTCCTTACTAGCTGCTTCCGCTTCGTAATAAGCAGTTCAAATAGCTCTCTCGCTTTCCCTCGTTGCCAGTCTTCTTCTTGGATAACATCAGTACCCATATGAAGCTTTAAAGGGCCTAACGTTTCGATACGTAGGGTGAATCCAGGGTGGTTATCACGTTGTCCGTAGCCTAGATTAGATATGACCGTCGAGACAAACGATTCATGAATGTGCAGGCTTCTTGCTTCAAATAAGAGGGGGACCGTGTTTTGCAGATCAATGGGGCCAAATGTCGTCCGTTCAGATAGGAAAAACTCATACCGACCTGTTTGAACGCGCTGAAGAAATATTCTCATTTCCCTTTGAAATGATTCTTCATCCCCCAATTCCCAACTTATATAAGCTTTCCAATATGAAGAAAGCATCAGTCCATATCGGTCTCCGCACTGATGAAACTGCTTTTCGATTATTTGGAGGTCTTCTTTCGCCCTCTCATATTTGCGATTATAGACTGCTGCTATTGCCATACATAATTTAATTAATGTAGAGAGCCACACATCGCGGACAAGTTCTGTTTCATACAGCCCGTTTTCCCCTGCTTCTATTGCTTTCTCATAGTTACCCTGCACACCATATAGTACACAAAGTCCCATATATGGCTCTGCTTTCCCTCTTGAAACATTAAGCGATTCCATCATTTCGAGGGAAGTTTGATAGCAGCGTTCTGCAAGGTCTGGCTCATAGCGATTAAGCAACTGAACAGCATGACCGATTCGCATCCAACCACATGCTTCCACGAAAGGGGACTGTACTTGAATACCTTGCTTTATTCCTTCCTCGGCATGCTTCTTGCTTACGTCTCCCTTGCCCATAAATGCAGCTATAATCGATAATAGGATATCGGTTTCCCGATGCGAACGAGGCAAAAGCTGAATTCCATCAAGAGGCTGTTCTTTCTTCCTCGTTAGCAGGACCTTCTCAGCCTGTTCCAGTCGCCCCGTGCGCAAGTAAAGACGCGCTTCGAAATTATCATCTTGTAGGGGTAAATTGAGGTCTTTCGCTCGGTTAAACCAGCTTTCTGCTTTACGCGCCTGTCCGGCATTTAATAGGTTCTCAGCTAAAAGGTGATAAAGGCGTGCCATTTCTTCTTTGTCTACGTCCGCTTTCTCCCTATATTCAATGGCTTGTTGCAAAAATCGTTCTGCCTGTTCTGGTTGAATCGTATCAAGATAAATCCTGGCCATTCCCTCTAGAGCCAGGCTCGTAATATATGCTTCCGATCGACTCTGTCCAATCTCATAAATTTTCTTGTAGCACGCTTTTGATTGCTCATATAATGAACGATAGCGCAACACCTCGCCTTCATAAAACCAAAGCATTGGACGCCTCTCTTTTACAGCTTCTGATAACACTTGAAGAGAATCATAGAGACTTTGGAGCTTTCCTGATGCAATCATAACCTCTCCGCATTTTTCTAGTATGTTAGATACTCGTTCATCATCTTCTAATTGATTTGCATGAGAAAGTGCCGTTTCCATATCCCTCTTAGACTCATAAAAGGTCGTAGCTGCGAAATGTAGTTGGCGATAAGAGCGAATATCCTTATGTTTCATACGGTTCTGAAGGAAGATCTTTATGAGCGCATGGTAGCGGTAATGAGTTTCGTCTATACGTTGGAGGAACAATTGTTGAGATGCCAGTTGGTCAAGTATATTCTCTGAACCAGAAATGCCTAAAACAGCATCACATACTTCGGCTGATAACACATCAAGAATTGCGGTTTGTTCTAGAAATTGCTGAATCATGAGGGACTGCTTCGCTAGTACTTCCTGAGCTAAGTAATCAAATAGGTCTTGTAATGATGTGGATCGATTTTGAAGGATTTTCTTCGTGGGCACCCCAGCTTGAAGCTGTTGTAAAATCATTTCAAATGCAATGGCCCACCCTTCTGTAATACGATGAATAGCGTGTAGGTCGTCCGATTTTACTTGAACCTCGTATAAATCCTCAAGTATGTGCCCCATCTCCTCTTCTGATAGCAGAAGGTCCTCTTGAGTCAGTTCCATGAGATTTCCTTTTACTTTTAGAGAGGTTAGTATATTCAAGCGAACCCTTGCACGACTAGACAAGATGATATGTACATGTGGTGGTAGATGTTCAAAGAAGAGTTCAATCCATTCTTTTATATTCGTTGAATGATTGAGATGGTGAAAGTCATCGATGATGGAGTAGATTGGATGATGAATCTGGTTCAACTCGTTAATAAGTAGAGATACCAGCCTGGCTATTTCATGTTGTTGATCTTGATGGAAGCTATTCAATTCGTTCAGCATGCGGTCACCGAATGATGGCTCCTGAACTCGAAGAGAATAAATCCATTTTGTTAGAAACGGTATAAGATCGTCATCGTTTGATGAAACGCTATACCAGGCAATATTTAAACCGCTATCTTGTACAAAAAGTGTTAAAGCCGTGCTCTTGCCGTACCCCGCTCCAGCATGCATGCAGATCAAAGGATACCTTGTGATAGAAGCTATCTTCCTTTGCAAAGATGCTCTTCGAACAAAACGATCCTGGACCACCGGTGGCCTTAATTGTGTTTGGATAATAGGAATTGAAGACACATGCTCCCCCCGTTACTATTACTACCTTTTCATTCAGTTTACCATATAGGTTTGTGATATTTTGTCAAAATATAGACAAAGCGTTCGACGAGTATGTAAAAGAATGTGCGGTAAAAATTTTATGGTAAAGCAATATTTTTGCATGGGGTGATGGTTTTCTCTGATAATAAATATAGACGATGAACAAATATGAGGATGGTGCACTTTGACGATAAAACTAAGCGTGCTGGATCAGTCACCTGTCTTAATTGGGCAAACTCCAGCAGACGCCTTTCAACAAACAACAGAACTCGCGAAACATGTCGACCAGTTGGGGTATCATCGCTACTGGGTATCAGAACATCATAGCACCCAAAGCTTAGCAGGTTCTGCTCCCGAAGTATTAGTAGCCCACCTTGCAGCAAACACCCAGAACATTAGAGTTGGTACAGGAGGGGTTCTTCTTCCCCACTACAGTTCCTATAAAGTAGCTGAAGCGTTCCGGGTACTCGAAACATTGTACCCAGGTCGAATTGATTTAGGGATTGGGCGCGCGCCAGGTGGAATGCCTAACGTCAATTACGCTTTAAACGACGGTTCGTATCCGAATGTCGAGAAGTACCCTGAACAAGTGAAAGAATTAATGGCTTATGTACAAGGTCATGACCCTTATAGCCTGGACGTGCGCGCAACGCCACAAACAGAAACCACTCCACCAATCTGGATGCTTGGTTCAAGCGGAACGAGTGCCAGACTAGCTGCAGATCTTGGTGCTTCTTATTCATTTGCCCATTTCATTAACGGCTTTGGTGGTACACGGGCAATGGATCGCTATTCCAATCACTTCACACCTTCTATCCAACAAGGGGAGCCAAAAGGAAACGTATCTGTTTTTGTTGTTTGTGCTGAAACGGAGGAAAGGGCGGAGTATCTGGCTTCATCTTTAGATCTATCCATTTTAAAAATCGAGCAAGGAGCGAAACGCGATGGTTTCCCTTCTCCAGAAGAGGCTAGTCAGTACTCTTATTCTATCTTTGAGAAAGAGCGTGTCCGCGAAAACAGGCAGCGCATGATTGTTGGAAATCCTGAACAAGTAAAAGAAAGAATCGAACACCTTGCTCACGCCTATAATGTGAACGAAATCATTGTGAATACCATTATCAATCCATTTGAAGAACGACTTCGCTCTTATGAACTGCTCCGGAAGGCCTTCAACCAGTAATTTTTCCCCTTCTCTTTTGGTGAAGGGGAATTTTTTTATTACCCCTCTTTTATATTTTTCTCATAAAAGTAAAACGGCGCCTTGCGCTCTGGAGTGCTCCACTCCCCTATATAGCTATAGCTAGCCTTTTGAAACACACGTTGCGCAGCCGGGTTTAAGGAATACGTATCTGTCTTCAAATATTGAATTCCTCTGTCACCTGCTAATTGTTCAACATAGTGATAGAAAGATTCAGCAATCCCCTTCCCTCTCACTTCTGGATCAACAGCAAGCCTTTGCGTTAGCAATACCTTCTCTCCTTTAGGCTTCGACCACGGTAAGAGCGAATAATGCTCAGGTTCTTGTTCATTAAAACATGCAACTCCATAGACGCTCTCTCCCTCTTCATAGACGAATAAACGTCCATGTTCAAAGTCATTTTCATAATCTGAGTAAAGAGGATAAGCTGAATCCCATTGATCGCTACCTGTTGCTCCCATTAATAGCTTTGAAGCTTCTACAATTTCCATAATGCGCTCTAAATCTTCTCTTGTTGCTTTTCGAATCACGGTGTCATTTCCCCTTTATTTCTTGTTTCTTACTATTTAATCCCCTCATGAGTATTAAATCAAGCCCTATGTAAACCGATATATAAACTATGTGTGAAATTACGGAATAAAGGGGTTATGTCATGCAGAAGAAAACATTTCTTTTATGGATGATTGGGTTGTCGCTCTTGTTAAGCGCTTGTACACAAGTGAGCCAATCCAGTAAAGCAGAAGACAAGAAAACAATTGGACTCTTGGTCACAGATAGCGGACTTGGAGATAACTCATTTAGCGACTCGGCTCTTCAAGGGCTAGAACGGGCACGTGACGAGCTCGGGGTTTTTTTCAATTATAAAGAACCGCTCACCGGGAATTACGTTGGTTATTTAGAAGATCTCGTCAAAGAAGGACACGACCTAATTGTAGGGTTAGGATTTGAATCGCAGGAAGCTGTTGAAAAGATGGCTAAGAAATATCCGGATCAGAAGTTCCTACTTATTGATGCTGTATCCTCTCAACCAAACGTTACATCCCTCACATTTAAAGAAGATGAGGGAAGTTACTTAATCGGTCTTATCGCTGGTATGCGTACCGAGTCCAACCACGTTGGGTTTATTGGCGGGATGGACATTCCTGTTGTAAAGAATTTTGAAAAAGGGTTCAAAGAAGGCGTTCAAAACGCAAATCCAGACGCTACTATTTCCGTTGATTACATAGGTGATTTTGACAATGACGATAAAGCAGCTGAACTTGCAGAGAAGCAAATCGCTGACGGAGCTGACCACATATTCCCTGTAGCAGGGTATGCAGGTGTTGGTGCTTTGAAAGAATCTCAAGAGCAAGGCATTTACTCATTTGGCGTTGATAGTGATCAATACTTTTTAGCTGAAGAATCGATCGTCACTTCAATGATGAAACGCATTGATGTTGCTTTATTTGATATTGCTAAGCAGCTTAAAGAAAGTTCCTTCGAACAAGGGAAGCATCTTCAACTAGGATTAAAAGAAGAAGCAGTTGGCTTAGCTCCCATCCGCATTATAAAACTGACCAACCCACAACGGGAAACCTTAGAAGATGCCATGAATAAAGGGGGCGACGAATAAAATGTCTCTACGCAAACGGATTTTATTACTATCCTCCATCCCTCTAATATTAAGTTTAGTCCTTATTGGTTATGTCATTACTCAGATGATACAAGTACAAGAGTCGTCTTCTCAAGAAGTTGAACTTCTCCTCGATGCTGAACATCTGAATGGAAGTGTTGTGACGCTTCAGCAATCATTAAATAACTTCGCTAACAACCCATCGGAAGCTAGCAGACAGGAGTCTAGAGATTTACTAGAATCAGTAAACAGCGAGGTTATTGCATTAAAAGACCAGTTAAAGAATGCTGAGCAAAAGAAATGGTTCAACCAGCTTGAAGCGAAATATGCTTCGTTAAAAAGCAAATCAGAACAATACCTGGCCTCCAATGATACAAATGAGATCAGTCGACAAGCTGCTAGAGCAGGCGGAATTCTAAATGATGCGTTTATGATTAATTACACAGCCAACCAGTGGCACGAAAGTCAAATCCAAAGCCGAAAAAATCAAATTGAACAACTCATTCTTATCACTCTAATTGCAAGCGGAGCATTAATTCTCCTGTCCGTATTGTCTTCATGGAGGTTGTCTGTTCAAACAGCAAATCCTATTCGAGACTTGGCTAAAAAAGCCCAAACGATTGCAAGCGGAGATTTAACTGTGCACGTTGCTATGACAAAGCGAAAGGATGAAATTGGACAATTAGCCTCTTCCTTTAAAGAAATGGTTGAACACTTAAAGGAAACGATCCAATCTATTGAAACGATGGGGAAAGAAGTACAAGAGTTTAGTTTGGGATTAAAAAGCAACATCGATACTCTATCAGAAAGCTCTATACAAGTTGCAACGTCTACAGATGAGCTTGCACAAGGCAGTCAGTCGATTTCAACAGATGTCCAAGATGCATCATACTTAATGGAGGAAATGCATATCGGATTTCAACAAAATGTGGAAGCTAGCCGAAATGCAAGCGCACAAAGTGAAAGCGCGCTCCAAAGCGTTGAAGTCGGGCAACGATCCATTGAAAACCAACAAGACCTTCTAAATAAGGGCATTGTAGCCACAAGGTCGATTGAACAATCAGTTCAATCCTTTGTCCAATATACAAATGAAATTCATCAGACGTCCCAGCTCGTTAATGATTTATCTGAACAAACGAACCTTCTTGCTCTTAATGCGGCGATTGAAGCTGCTCGAGCTGGAGAACATGGTAAAGGTTTTGCAGTTGTCGCAGAAGAAGTTCGAAAACTCGCCGATCAATCTAGAAACGCAACGGAACAGATCTTCAGCATGGTTGAGCAAATTCAAAAAGGTATTCAAATGATAGAAGAGGATACAAGCCGATCAACATCTATTTCCACGAAGCAAGAAGAAACCATGAATGAGTCTAAAACGGCGTTCTCTTCCATCCATGAGCATGTGACGATGATTCACACGGAATTACACCAACTCGTACAGAATATGGACGCCTCCCTCAACCGGAGTGAGCAAGTATCATCTAGCATGCAAAGCGTAAGCGCCATTACAGAAGAAACCGCTGCAGGAACTGAGGAGATCTCTGCTTCCACTGAAGAACAACAACGCACCTTCGACAACGTACAACAACAATCTGTTCAACTACAAACAATGATCAACCAGCTAGAAGAACAACTCAACCAATTCAAACACTAATATACTTTAACACTTCACAGAAAGAACGCGTGCCAGACACCCTTTAGCACACTAAAGGGTGTCTGGCACGTTTTTGTTTATCTTCTTGTGGGGGAAGTGGGTTTTTCAAGAGAGGTGATATCTTCGTCGAGGTTCATCATTTTCTCTTCTAGCATTCTCTTTGCGTCTCGCACTCCCTCGTTGTAGAAATGTGGAGCAATTTCTTTCTCAATAAACTGAAAGACTTGATCAGCTGCAATTGTTCCGATCTCCTCTCCTCTTTCCACTTCAAAGTACCCTTGAATCTTAGATAGTATTTGTTCACGTTCTTCTTTTTTTAATGATGGCTTCATTGTCTTCGCTCCCTTCAAGAATCATTGGCTATCAGTGGAACAGACGATACTGACCCAACGACACACGTTGTTTTCGTTGGGTTACCGGGCTTATGATGGACAAGCACTTGCTTAAAGCCTGCTTGCTCTAGGAATGAGCGAATCTGATCCCCTATGATGACCGTCGTCTGGTCATTTGCCCCTTTCTCATGAGGCTGGAGAGCTACAGAAATCCTGCCCTTCTCGCTCATCCGTTTTCTCAGAGTCGTCAAAGTCCCAACCGGATCTTCCCAATACGTTATGTTATTAATAGCCAGCACTTTATCTATTGTATCATGAACCTCAGTCACTTCTTCTGCATAGCCTTTTACTAGCTTCACTTGCCCCTGTTCTACCCCTTTTTGATTACGTCTCTTTGCCTCTTCAACCATCGTTTCAGAAGGGTCCAAGCCAATCACACATACTCCCTCATACGTTTCACAAAGTTCTTTCACACAATATCCTGGCCCAAAACCAATCTCTAACACACAATCCGTCGATTGAATATCCAAGAAAGACATAGCCCATTTATTGATATCGGCATTTTGCTTGTACATCATCCAGCCCACTACTTTTCCAACAAATCCTGAGGGTTTTGAAAACTGAGAGAATAAAAATCCCATAGTTGTTCGCTCCTTTTTTAGAAATCCTTTCTTTCCATTCCCCCATTTCCATACATCTTTAACAACTTTTCTCCACTTTAGCAGGTCAAAATGGCATATTTGACCCTCTCCTTTCATGAATTAAGTAGTAGGGTTAATTTTAGACGGAAGGTGGAATCATTATGTATTATCCATCACCACAACCGCTTAATCGCGACGGGCGACGCAACGCTAACCGCTTCCTAACAGTTACAGGTATTGGTTCAGTCAAGGCTGAACCAAATGTCGCCAATATTAAGTTAGGTGTAGAAACGCAAGATGAAGAGCTAACAACGGCTCAACAAACGAATGCCCAAACGCTTGATCAAGTGATTGATTCTCTCATTCAAATTGGTATTCCAAAAGAAAATATTCAAACCGTCGACTACTTCATTTTCCCGCAATATGATTATATTGATGGGAAACAGCAGTTCAGGGGCTATGAAGTCACTCATCTCATTAACGTGACCATTGAAAATCTAGATCAGACAGGTGAAGTAATTGATACGGCTGTTGCTAACGGAGCAAACCGAGTCTCGAACATTTCTTTTACCATTCAGGACCCTCAGTCTTATTACCAAGAAGCACTAGCCTCTGCTTTAAAGAATGCCAACACGAAAGCCCAAACGATCGCACAGACGATGAATCTCCAAATTGACATGACACCGATCTCAATTGATGAACAGTTACCACCTTCTCAACCTACACCACAAACAATGGTTAAAGCTCAAGCTACGGGGGCAACAAGTACTCCCGTAGAACCAGGGCAGTTAGAAATTACAGCACGGGTTGAAACCAAATACCAATACATCTCGTAAACTATATAGACACTTAGCAAGATGGTTACCGATAGCATACAAGGGGAACAAACAAGACGGGTAGACGCTTGCTCAAGTTGCGATTATACTAAACACCGCACCTACACCTATTGGAGGGAACACTTTTGAAAAAACATGAACTACTCAGCAAAGTACTCCGAACCTTTGCGCTATCTCTACTTGTCGCAACGGTCGGTTTGTATATGGGGCAATGGGTACCACCCGCATTGTTTCTCCCACTCGTAATCTTAGAATTTATTTTACTAATCTCTGTTTTCTTCCTCCGTAAAGCGAAGAAAATTGGGTACAGCTTTCTGTTTCTGTTTACATTTATATCAGGATTAACGTTGTATCCAGCCATTTCGTATTACATTAGTTCCATTGGAGCTACTACGGTCCTTATGGTACTTGGCGTTACAACCGTAATCTTCATCGTATTGTCCCTTTATGCGTGGAAGACAAAACGAGATTTAAGCTTTCTTGGCGGAATGCTCATGAGTGCGCTACTTGCCCTCATTCTTGTATGGCTGATCCACATCTTCTTTAACTTAGGCAGCGCAGCTATTCTTGTGATTACATTGATTAGTGTTGTTATCTTTTCAGGGTTTATTATCTACGACATTAACAAGATTAAGAACGGTCACTTTAACGAGAAAGACGTTCCACTTCTTGCACTGAACTTGTATTTAGATTTTATTAATCTATTCTTAGACCTGCTACGTCTTGTAAAGATATTAAAAGATGACTAAAGAAAAAACGAGCCGGAAACCTTCTAAAAGGTATCCGGCTCGTTTTTATTCCCTATGTTCTTAATCGTGTTATTCGAACATGCTCCCCACCCAGAAAAGGGTAGCGAAGAATACAAGGGCAATCGCTAATAATAAAGCCGCCAACCTGACCTGATTCTCTCGCAAAGGATCAGGATCTTGATACTTATTAGGATCTTTACGCAGTCGAGCAAATACACCACTCACAAAGATGGTACCTAACAGAAAGAACTTCTGTGATTCTCCCCCCGGCACTTCAGCCGGCCTTTCATTTATGATGATCAGCATAAAAACAAAAGCGACTGGAAATCCTTTCACAACCTTCCATCCAAACCGCTTCATCACACCCTCGTTTGAAGATGAAAGAGACGCTTCTACTGAAGCATCCGTTACTAACTGAAGAAGAGCTAACAAGAGAATACCTATGTACAACATATAGAATGATAGTGACAGAAACGAAACAGCTGCCATCAATGCTCCAATCCCTAATAAGACCGAGGCAACCACCCATTTATTATACTTTTGCAAAATCCCTAGCACCTTATCCCCCCTTACAATTACACATAAAAAAACACACAAACGCGGAGTTTTTTCCATTTTACTCCACATTTGCGTGTTTGAAAACTAAGCAATTCGGTTATTTAAACGTGCTAGCTAAGAAACCTTGCACTTCCTCAGGCGTCTTCGCATCTGCACTATGAAGATGAGCGATTTTCTGACCGTTTTGGAATACTAGAATACTAGGAATCCCCATAACTTCATACTCCTTTGCAACCTCAGGTAACTCATCATTGTTGATCTCGAACCATTTATAAGCATTGTACTCTTCCACAATTTCACCAATAAACATATCCATACGCTTACAATCCGGACACCAATTCGCAGAGAACTTAATAATAACCGGCTCTTCCCCATTTATAAGATCTTGAAATGTCTTCATCTCACGAATAAACTCCACTAAAACAACCTCCTTGAAATACTCTCACCCTATTTAAACATATCCCAACCAGAATCGAAACACATGAGCACATTCATGTAAGTTGGATTAGAGTTAATACTTTTATAATAAATGTATAATGGAATAAAGAAAAGCACAGGCGACTGGTCAGCCCCATACGCATAAGCAAGCTACCGTAAGTCTGCGTAGCAGACTGCAGGTAGATTGTTTATGACGCTAGGGGCTAGGAGCCGGAGCTAGACAGAAGAAAAGCACAGGGGGCTCGCCCAGGGGCGTACGGATAAGCAAAATGCCGGAAGTGGCGTTAGCCACTGCAGGTAGTTTGCTTATCTCGCTAGCCCCTAGCCCCCGGAGCTAGACAATAGAAAAGCACAGGCGGGGTGCCCAGGGCCGTACGGATAAGACAGCTTTTCGGAAAAGGCGATTAGCCTTTGGAGAAAAGATGACTTATCGCGCTAGGCCCTCCCCGCCGGAGCTGGACACCAAGAAAAGCACAGGCGACTGTTCAGCCCCGTACGGATAAGCAAGCTACTGTAAGTCTGCAGAGCAGACTGGAGGTAGTTTGCTTATCTCGCTAGGGGCTAGGAGCCGGAGCTAGACTCCAGAGAAAAGCACAGGCGGGGTGCCCACGGGAAAGAGGAAGCTCGACTAAAACCCTCACGTCCTATAACAACGTCGAACCGCAAAGCTCAATTACATACAAAAATATTATCTAACAAACAAGGGGGATTACACTTGAAAAAATTTATAGGCTTTTTTCTATTAACACTTCTTCTAACAGCTTGCAGCAATGCAGACGGAGAGAGTAATAGCAACACCCAATCCTTACATGACACCTCTTGGGAAGAGATCGAGGCTCAAGCTTCAGAAACCACTGTACGCATACATATGTGGGGAGGCGATGAAGGGATTAACGAATATATAGACGAATGGGTTGCCCCTCGTTTACAAGACCAATACAACATCAACTTAGAACGTACTCCTATGGACACAGGCAACATCCTGCAGAAACTTTACTCTGAGAAGCAGGCAAGCAAACAAGATGGCACGATTGATGTCATTTGGGTAAACGGAGAAAATTTTAAAAATGCGAAAGAGAACGAACTGCTCTATGGGCCTTTCCGTAATCAATTGCCCAACTTTAAAGACTACTACGAACAAGAAAACCTTGCTTTTGATTACGACTTTGGGACACCAACGGAAGGCTATGAAGCACCCTGGGGGAAAGTCCAGTTCGTTTTCTTATATGATCAAGAAAAGATCGAACAACCACCTGAAACGTTCGAGGAGCTTAAGACGTGGATTAGCAAGAACCCCGGTGAATTTACCTACCCCAATCCAGATGACTTCTCTGGCAATGCTTTCTTAAGACACCTTCTCTATAAAGGGGCAGAAGATACCGATACACTTATTGAAGAGCCGTTTTCTAAGGAGTTAGCAAGTGAAGCCGGCTCATACATGTGGTCTTACTTGAACGAGATCCAATCTGATTTATGGAGAGATGGTAAGCACTACCCCGCTTCTTTGGCTGAATTAGATCGACTATACAGTAAAGGAGAAGTGTCAATGACGATGGGATATAATGAAGCGCGCGCTGAACATATGATCGAAGATGGAGTGTTTCCTGAATCGACTCGTAGTTTCGTATTAGAATCAGGTTCAATTGGAAACACTCACTTTCTAGCGATCCCTTACAATAGCCCAAATAAAGCAGGCGCCATGACAGCAATCAACTTCTTGTTATCCCCAGAAGCTCAAGTTGCAAAACTGAAGCCTACCTATTGGGGCGATAACACACCGATCACTTTAGATAAACTACCAGAAGAGGACCGCGAAGCTTTTGATTCATTAGACCGTGGAGAGAGCGTCCTATCAAACGAAGTATTAAATAAGAGCTTCCTTCCAGAGGCCGATGCCCAATATGTAGAGTGGATAAAGGAGAATTGGAAAGATGAAGTTATCAGAGACAAATAAGGCTTGGGTTCTCTTAACTCCAGCCTTACTTTTTCTCAGTTTACCAGCCTATGGTTTATTTTCAGCCATATCGACCAGCTTGCATGAAAGTGGTTCATTCACAATCAAACATTACAGAACAATCTTCCAACAAGAGACGTTTTGGGAGTCTGTTGGATATAGTGTCCGCATTACCTTAATCGCAACATCGATCTCTTTATTACTTGGGCTACTGCTCACGAGAACCTTCACCCCTATCATTCAGAGTACAAAAGGAAAGCTTAGCATTTGGCTTCCTATGTTGTTTCCTCATTTTGTATGGGGCTATATCGTTCTTCTCCTTTTTGAGCAAAGCGGTCTCATCTCCCATTTACTTGTTGAAATGGGGTTGATGAGCAGCACATCATCTTTTCCTATTATGACGAATGACCAAAATGGAATCGGAATTATTCTTACCTATGTAGGAAAGGAGACACCTTTTGTCGTCTTAATGCTGCTTCCGATCTACGCCAAGCAGCAAGTTGGATACAAAGATCTCGTCCATACTTTAGGCGGAGGGAAGTGGGCGGCATTTAAAGATGCAGAATGGCCATGGGTAGCACCGGTACTGCTTGAAGCAGGCATTATCTTATTCGCCTTTATTTTAAGTGCTTACGAGGTTCCGTTTCTACTCGGAGCTACGTTCCCAGAGATGATCTCCGTTTTAACCTACGATTGGTTTTATTCAGGAGATTGGAATGAACGACCTCTAGCTTTTGCTGCGATGATCATAACTAGTGTTTTAATCGGAATCATAAGCTTTATCGCCTTTTCGGCTATGAATCGAAAACGGATGCTTCTTACGAAAGGACAGGATTAGTATGGATCGCCTTAGCAAACAGAAAAAAATACAGTTTTGGGCGCTCACATTGCTCTTCTTCATCCTTCCTGTCGTATTTTTATTTTTAAAAAGCGTCGTGTTGAACTTTGGTTTTGGCCATAGTTCAGGCATTGATTTTTCTTTAAGAGGATGGGAAGCACTATTTTCCGAGAGTCAGTTAATTCAAGCAACCCTTGTTTCCTTAGGCATCGGGGCTCTTGTCGTTTTTCTGAACTTGGGCGTTGGTCTCTTAGCCGGAAAAGCGCTCGCTTTCTATTCTTTTAAAGGGAAAGCGCTAATTGAGGCACTCTTCCTTCTCCCTTTAATTGTTCCTTTATTGGCTATTGCGATGGGGATTCACGTCGCCATGATCCGTATTGGACTTTCAGATACTTGGATAGGAGTTGTACTTATTCACCTCGTGCCTACTATTCCATACAGCATCAAAATGTTGCAAAGTGGCTATGCTTCGATAGGTACTGGTATTCTGCAACAAGCTCAGGTACTCGGTACGAATAGGTGGCACCGCTTCTTTAGTGTTGAATTACCTCTCCTTATGCCATCAATTAGAAGCACGGTTTTTCTCATCTTTGTGATTAGCCTTAGTCAGTATGTCATTACAGCCATTATTGGAGGCGGGAATGTCGTCACGCTCGCCATGATTTACTTTCCTTTCTTAGATTCAGCAGAAAGTACAGTACTTGCAGCGTTCTCAGCCTGGTTCGCTTTGCTTCCAATCTTATTCTACCTTTCAGTGGAGCTTCTTTTATCGCTCCTTCCGTATCAAAACCCTTGGAGGACTCGTTTATGACACCATCGTTTATTACAGTAGATCATACATCTAAATCATTTAATAAAGAAGCGATTTTCTCGAATCTATCTTTCACATTAAATAAGGGAGACATCTTAAGTATAGTAGGGCCTTCTGGAAGCGGTAAGACAACACTTCTTCGTTGTTTAGCGGGACTTGAGACCTTCTCGACTGGTAAATTTCTGATCAATGGCAAAAACGTAACAGCTTTAGAAGCGAATAAACGGCCGGTAAGCTTAGTATTCCAACAGCCGTTATTGTTTCCGCACATGACCATTCAAGAGAACGTAGCTTACGGTTTAACCTTTCAAAGAAGAAAGAAAAAAGAAAGGCTACGTCATGCACAAGAGTTGATCAACCAAGTTGGGCTTATCGGATATGAAAAGAGTTTCCCCTATGAATTATCAGGTGGCCAGCAACAGCGCGTATCCTTAGCTCGATCTTTAGCCATCTCACCAAATCTGCTCTTACTCGACGAGCCTTTCAGTAGCTTAGATGTTCGACTTAGAAATGAAATGCGAACCTGGGTAAGACAACTGTTGAAAGACCAGGAGATTACGGCAATCTTTGTAACCCATGATAAGGAAGAAGCGATGCAAATGGGAGATTATGTAGGCGTCTTTGAAAGTGGAAAGTTCCAGCAAATTGGGGAGCCAGAACATGTCTATCACTCCCCTGATAATGCCTTCGTTGCTGATTTTTTTGGGGACCATTTAATAGTGGACCACGAAACCTTCATCCCTGTTCAGTCGCTTTTCTTATCAAGGTCGAAAACAAAACAAGTTGGGTCAGTATGGAAAGGCATCATGAAGAGCAAGTTACATGTTCACGGTCACAGTCTTTATCAAATTTTCATAGCAGACTTAAATCAACACGTTACCGTTTCAAGCTCAATAAGACTCAATACCGACGAAGAGATATACGTATTAGCACACCCTGATTCCGTTCAAACGTTTACAAATCGACAGCAAAGGAATGGGTAATATGACACAACTAAAAAAATGGATGAAACCGGCAATTGTACTCATCCTATTTGGTATAGCCGCTTATATTGTTCGATTTGAGTTCAATTTAGGGAAAGATGAAATAAGTGCCTTTGTAAAGTCTTTCGGATGGTGGTCACCTTTTATATTCTTCCTCATTTATGCGCTCGGCCCCATCGTCTTCTTCCCTACATCGATTCTATCGTTAGTGGCAGGGTTCGTGTACGGAGTGTGGCCTGGCTTTCTCTATATTCTATTAGGAGCAACCGGGGCTGCAGCGACCGGATACGTGATGGGGCGTTTCTTTGGGGATTCACTCGTCAAAGTACAAAACTTCTCATGGTCTGAAGAGTTATTTGCAAAAATCGATCAAAACGGATTTCTATACGTTCTCATTCTTCGCCTTACTCCAATCGTTGGATTCGATCTCTTAAGTTATGTAGCAGGAATTACCCGGGTTAAATTCCGATCCTTCATTCTGGCATCCATGATCGGGATGTTTCCAGGAACGCTTCTTTACAGCTATTTAGGAGCAAGTCTTGGTACCGGAAATATAAAACAAATTATGTTAGCTATCTCTCTTCTTCTTGCGCTAATGGCCATCACCTTTCTATTTCGGGAACGGATTAAAAGGTGGCTTGGCTTCACAGGATAGAGAGCGCAGGAGGTGTAAACATGCTTGACACACATGCTAGAAAATATGTTCAACCTTCAATTGAGCACACATCGAAGTGGTTAACCAAATTAGGTTTAACTGCCAATCAAGTCACTACAATCGCGTTTATCATTGGTATTGCCTCAGGCGGGATCTACGCCCTTGGTTTCCCTATACTTGCTGTTATTGCACTTTGGCTTTCTGGCTTTTTAGATGCTGTAGACGGTACGATGGCCAGAATGACAAAGCCTTCTTCATTCGGAACAGTAATGGATATCACATTTGACCGAATCGTTGAAATCAGCATTATTTTAGGTGTAGCCTACCTTCACCCTGAAGTCATGTGGCCCCTCCTTCTCTTAAGTGTCTCGATTATCTTCTCGATGACAATCTTTCTTACTGTAGGGGCTGTGTCTGAGAAACAAGGAATTAAATCTTTTTACTACCAAGCGGGAGTGGCAGAGCGTACAGAAGGTTTCATTTTCTTCAGCGTGATGATGCTATTCCCTTCAATCCTGATGTGGACAACACTCGCTTTCTTCGCTGTTGAAGTCTTCACAGCTATGCAACGCTTTTTAGAAGCCAAACGAATCTTGTCATAGAAAGGGGAAATGTAATGATGAAACAGTACGACTTAATCATAATAGGTGGCGGGGCAGGCGGCCTTACCGTCGCTTCAGGAGCCGCTTCTTTAGGTGCAGAAGTAGCATTAATCGAAAAACGAGAAGACTTAGGAGGCGACTGCCTTCACTTCGGATGCGTTCCTTCTAAATCTCTCATTGAAGCCGCAAACGAAATTCATCACGCACGGAGTGTTTCCAAATACGGCTTACACGCATCAGGTGAAGTAGATTTAAAGGCCATCAATCAACGCGTTAAGGAATCCATTTCTCATATACAAGAGCACGACAGTATCGAACGCTTCGAAGAATTAGGCATCGATGTCTACATCGGGGGAGCATCGTTTCGAAATGATCATGAAGTCGAAATCGAGAACCATGACGATCCCATCTTTGGAAAGCGCATCGTAATCGCAACAGGCTCAAGGCCTAACGTCCCTCCCATTGAAGGGTTGAAAGACACAGGATACCTGACAAATGAAACCGTCTTTGACCTAGAACATTTACCGAAGAAAATGGTCTTTATCGGCGGAGGTCCGATCGGTCTTGAGATTGCACAAGCTTATGCCCGCTTAGGCTCTGAAGTGACAGTTCTCGAAGCCGGACCAGGTGTACTCGGCAAGGAAGACCAAGATATTCAACAGAAAGCTCAAGAGATTCTGGAGCGAGAACTAACGATTATCACTAATGCAAATGTAGAGAAAACATCTCGATCGGGTGAGCAGAATTACGTTCACTATTCGGTTAACAACGAAGAACACAAGCTCGAGGCGGATCAAATCTTCCTTGCGACAGGACGTAAACCAAATACAGACTCTCTAAAACTGGAGCAAGCTGGTGTTGAAATGAATGAGCGTGGATTTGTGAATGTCGATGAAACCCTTCGCACAAATGTTGGTCACATCTTTGCTATTGGAGACGTGAACGGCACACCACCATTCACTCATGTTGCGGGATACGAAGGAAAAACTGTTGTGCAAAATGCTATTTTCGGCCTGAGCCGGAAAGCTTCGTATGATTTAATCCCATGGAACACATACATTACACCTGAAGTGTTCCACCTTGGCTTAACCCAAAAAGAAGCACAAGAAAAACATGATGGAGTCCTTCTCTACCATACAGACTTAGCTGATGTTGACCGCTTCGTTGCGGATCATAAAACAGAAGGATTTATAAAAATTATTACGGATACAAAAGGGCATATTTTAGGAGCACACGCAATAGGAAAAGGTGCTGGTGACTGGATGCAAGTTGCTATTCTGGCTGTTGAAAAAGGGATGAAAATCGGAGAACTTTCAAGTATGATTTATCCTTATCCAAATCACACAGCAGCCATTGAAAGATCCAGCAACGAATACTGGAGAAGCAAATTGTTTAGTGGAGTAGTCCCATCCATTACCGAGAAGTATATTAAGTGGTTCAGATAAATAAGAAGAGCTGCAGATGGTTACACATCGAGCAGCTCTTTTGATGTTTTCTATATCGTTTAAACCATTTGTAAAAGGGAATTTATCGAAAAGAGTGTAATGTTCTTACACCTTGTTACTCGTATTACCTTGCGAAAAGATCACAATAAAGGAGGAACTGAATCATGGCAGAACAAAAATTTCATGTAACCACAAACTCCAAAGGTATGAAAACTGAAATTAAAGCAGATGAGCACACGTTTGTTATAGACGAACCCCCAAAAATGGGAGGTACAAATGAAGGAGCTGATCCTCTTTCAACCCTTCTTGGCTCCTTAGCAGGTTGCGAAACTGTTGTGGCAAACATGGTTGCGAAAGAAATCAACTTCGATTTAGAAAGCATTGAATTTAATATTGATGGCTCTCTTGATCCCCGCGGATTAATGGGAGATGAAAACGTTAGACCTTATTTCCAAACGGTTACCGTTCATGCATTGGTTCACACTAGCGAAACTCAAGAACGAATCAATGAACTTCAACGTATTACGGATAAACGCTGCCCGGTTTACACGACCTTAGAAGCCGCTGGCGTTGAACTAACACCTAAATGGGAAAAAGCCTAAAATAACTCAGGAAGCCGCCTTTTTAAGGCGGCTTTTTTTGTATGAAATCATCACCCTTCCACCTTCTCTAGGCAAACGTCCATTTTTAATGAATTAGCGGAAGAACCCAACCAATTATGGGTCATCTGCATATTGTAGTAGAGAAGTCAGATCTTGAAGGAGGGATTCAAATGAGTGAAGGATACGGCACAGGATTCGCGCTCGTCGTGGTTCTTTTCATCCTACTGATCATCGTAGGAGCATCGCAATTTGGAGGACACGGTGGCTACGGTTACTAAGTCTAATGAAGAATGAATGAATCTCTTAAGATCACAAAGGAGGAAGATGTTATGTACGGTTATGGTGGATACGGTTGTTGTTACGGTGGCGGCTACGGCGGTGGCTACGGAGGAACATTCACACTTATCGTTGTACTATTCATCCTACTAATCATCGTAGGCGCAACAGCATTTAGGTATTAAGAAAAGCGCAGGGGGCTTGGTCAAAGGCGTACGGATAAGTAAGCTACTGTAAGTCTGCGCAGCAGACTGGAGGTAGATTGCTTATCGCGCTAGCCTTTAGCCCCCGGAGCTAGATCCAATGAAAAGCGCAGGCGGGGTGGTCAGGGCCGTACGGATAAGCAAGCTACTGTAAGTCTGCGCAGCAGACTGAAAGTAGATTGCTTATCGCGCTAGGCCCTCCCCGCCGGAGCTGGATCAAATGAAAAGCGCAGGCGACTGTTCAGCCCCGTACGCATAAGCAAGCTGGCGGAAGTTCGCGCAGCGAACTGTAGTCAGATTGCTTATGACGCTAGGGGCTAGGAGCTGGAGCTGGATCTAAGAAAAGCGCAGGGGGCTTGCCCTGTAAAAGGAGGAAGTTCGACTAAGACCGCCACGTCAATAGCCAACGTCGAACGACCCCACGTCGTGTGGGGCCGGATAAGCAATCTACTGGAGGTCTGCATAGCAGACTGGAAGTAGATTGCTTATCACGCTAGGCCCTAGCCCCCGGAGCTAGATTCAATGAAAAGCGCAGGGGGGCTTGCCCTGTGAAAAGAGGAAGTTCGACTAAGATCGCTACGTCAATAGCCAACGTCGAACAACCCCACGTCGCGTGGGGCCCGCATAAGCAAGCTACTAGATTTAAAAAGAAACAACTACAAAAATAAGAGGTCATCCCCAAAAGGATGACCTCTTATCTATATAACCCTAATACTCAACTTTCCCTAATAAATAAGCCACCAACAAGCCACCAATAAACGTAATCAAGCAAAGAATTAGATCACCCGGCATACCCGGAAAGACAACAAAAACAGATCCAATCACAAGCCCGATTACGGTTGCGTACGTATGAGATGGGAAACGTTTAAACAAATAACGGATTGCCTTACTACTTATTAGAAGACCTACCGCTACACCGGCTCCAATTAGAGCGATGCGTCCGATTTGAAGCTGAGATATAGCTTGTATAGCCGTTTCATAAACTCCCACTAAAAGTAAAAGGAAAGATCCACTGATACCTGGTAAAATCATAGCCATACTTGCCATCCACCCTGAGAAGAATAACGCGATCATTTGCCCGGTGGACAAGCTCCCTTCCCATGCTTCTGGCTCTCCTGTCTCAAGAAATGCCATAGACGCGACGAGCGCAGCAAAAACAAGCAGGAACACCATGTGACTCCCTTTAAAGTTTTCTTTATAATTAGCTTGATGTAATAGGAAAGGAATAACTCCGATAATTAGTCCAAGAAAAAAGTAAAGCGTCGCTTGTTCGTGGTGTTCAAACAAGTACTCGATCAATTTACTCAGCGAAACAATCGAGATCCCCACCCCAATACCCAAGGGGATGAGGAAACCTATATACTTCTTCCAATCTTTACTAAAGACACCCGAAATCGCCTCAATCAATCGGTCGTAAATCCCCAATAGGACAGCAATCGTTCCCCCACTTACACCTGGGACCACGTCGCTTGCTCCCATCAACATTCCTCTATAAATGTTTCTCCACTCCATAAATCTCTATCTCCTTTAAATCACAGGTTCCTTTTGACAATGCTTGGCCAATTCAGAAGCAATGTCTCGTATTACGTTAAGGTCTACTTCATGATACCCCTCATCTTTAATTCCATCAATTATATAAACAGCAAACTTCCAAATATCCTCAATAATTTCACCTTCATTTACAAGAGCTGTTTTATATAATGCTTCTAACACTCCGTTCATGACAGAAACATCATTTTTCCCATATAAACGAATTTGGTAAAAGCTCTTATAAAGATATTCACTATAAGGCTTAGGCTTGAGTACAATTCTTAAATTTTCCTCATTATCTGTATAATAACGAAATGGTTTGTATTTATGTCCTAATTCAGCTAGTAAAGACCCGATTCGGTTAATGCAATTAATGGCCGTATGAGGGTCATTTATTCCAGGAGATATAGCTCTAAGAGCAATCTCCACTAATTTTTGTATCGAAAACTCAATATCCTGTAGACTCGTTCGTTCCTTCCCTACAATCATACAATTCAAACCAGCACTTTCATTTATGTCCGCTTTTTCGTTTGTCCGATAAGAAAATAAAGGGATTCCCTTCTCTACGTAATCGCCAACCTGTACATGCATCCAAGCCGTTATGTTGTTTTGCTTTGCCCATTGTATAAATGCTTTAAACTCAATATGCTGCAAATAGCCAGAACGCTCAACATAAACCACTCGATTAAGGTTAGATTGAACTTGTTCTACTTCTTTTTGGTCCCACTCCTGAAAAACATCATACTGCTTCTCAGAGAAAGTCCTCCCAATTACATCATATGTTTCATGTTGGATTTTACCTATTAAATTATTCACCTGCACCCAGCGAGTCGAGTGATGAATAAATACAACAAAGAACCCAAGTGTCGTAATGGCCACTAGAACGGTAAGGAACGGACTAGCCAGAAGACGTTCTTTATCTTTTGTGAGGAGGAGTAAGTTGCATAGCGTATAAATAAAACCAAACACATAAACACCTAATACGTGCTGTGTTGTCCTGTCACTCATAAAATCTTGTAACGTTCTTGGAGAGAACTGCTGTGAGTACGTCGTTAATACAACCATGATGGAAGAGAAGCTAATGGTCGTCATCGTTAAGATGGATGTAATAAGAGCTGTATAGAGGGACATCGCTACACTTCGATTGGTTAGAAATATAGATGGAATAACTTTGGCAAAATCCTCAACGAAAAACAGGTCAGCTAACGCTGTTACCCCAACTGCTATAATCGACAATATACTGTACACACTTGGGAGGAACCAATAACTATTTCGTATACGTAACCACCACGCTGTATTTCTCATATGTAAACCCCTTTCTATTACCTAGAATATATGGAACTGGAGCCCTAAAAAAATCCCCCTGTATCTATCTTTGAACAGGGGGACATAAATTTATCCTAATGCAACATCTAAGGTCATCATAACGGCAAAGCCGATCAGAAGACTAATAGAAGCGATCTCAGTATTCCCTTTTTCCTGCGAGCCTGGAATAATCTCTTTTGCAACAACAAAAATCATCGCTCCGGCCGCAAAGCTTAATGCATATGGAAGAAGGGGTTCAATGTAAATAACCGCCGTTGCACCAATTAAAGCGCTTATTGGTTCAACCATACCAGAGAATTGGCCAAAGAAAAAGCTCTTCTTACGTGACATCCCTTCCCGGCGTAGCGGCATAGATACGGCAACGCCCTCTGGAAAATTCTGAATTCCAATCCCAATACCAAGCGCAATAGCTCCAGCTAGAGCAGCTTCTGAGAAGGAAGAAGCTAGTGCACCAAAGGCCACACCAACTGCTAACCCTTCGGGAATATTGTGAAGCGTCATCGAAAAGACTAGTAAGGTCGTTCGTCGTTTAGTGTCATTCGTATCGATATCATGCAAGTATGGATTATTCTTAAACATTGGCAACAATTTATCTACTAATAGTAAGAAGAATCCACCTAGCAGGAATCCAACAACTGCAGGTAACCACTGGGGAACTGGCTGGTCTGATGCCATCTCTATTGCCGGTGCAAGTAAAGACCAATAACTGGCTGCAATCATAACACCTCCGGCAAAGGCAAGCATACTGTCCATAAATTTCTGATTCGTGCCTTTTGAGAAGAAAACAAGGGCCGCGCCGGCCGCTGTCATCCCCCACGTGAATAATGTAGCAATTAAGGCTTGCATTACAGGGGCCATTGATTTAAATCCTTCATATATAGTTTCAAATGCTGTAATCATGTCTTTGTCACCTCTTTTTATTACTATTTCCTGTCGTTTTTTGCGCATACGCAAATTTTATTGTCGAATTCATTTTATATGGTTTTATAAAAGACCGTCAACGTATAGGAATTAACGTTCTCAAATAAAAAAGCAGCTACGAGGACAAAGGCCCAAGCGCTGCTTTCAAAAGTACCGTAAATTTTTGCTGCTTGATCATCACCATCAACAGACCCATACTTCTAGAAAGAAGTATGGGTCTTGATTTACTTACATCGCCTTACAATCGTCGCTTCTTTATCCGGTTCTATACCAACACGCATGTCTGTGTCTTCTCTTTCCTCAAACCATTTCCTCGTATCTTCTATGGTTTCTTCTAGCTTTCGGAACGTGAGTCCCTTTTCTCTAGCCTTCTTGTTCGAAGCAAGAATAAACCCGTGAGGATGATCTTCTGAGACCGGGATCCACAGTGGCAAGTCAGAGGAGGGTTTAGCATCGTTATCTAATAGGCACTGATCACTAATCCACTGATCTTCTGCATTAGGATTTTGCTTAATTAGAGCATCTACAAATTTCTTCATTGTTAATTCTTCATCATATCCAACCGCATTGTATGTGCCGGTTTCCTCCTGTTCAGCCATTTGGATGATCCATTTTGAAAGATCACGTGCATCAATCCACTGTATAGGACGATCTTGCTTACCTGGAACGAGCACTTCTCCTCCGCGACCAAAACGCATAACCCAATACGTAAAACGATCGGTCGGATCATGAGGGCCTACGATGATACCAGGTCGTATGTTAAGAACCCTACCCGGCATAACCTCTTCAAGCTTCTTCTCGGCTAAAGCTTTCAACGGACCATAGGTTTTGGCATTCACTTCTTCAGTTGTTTCATCCTCTAGTTGTCCAACGGGATAGGTTTCGTCTACGTATTTCTCGTGGAAATCTCTGTACGCTGAGATCGATGAAATAAAAATGTACCGCTTTACCGAATCTTTCAGTAATTCAGCAGCTGCCGTGGCCTGACTTGGTGTGTATCCTGAAGCATCAATGACTACATCCCATTCCCGGTCCTTTAATGCCTCTAAATCATCCGAACGGTCCCCTTTTAGCTTTTCAACATCGGGGAATAAATCCTGATTCGTACGACCGCGATTAAACAACGTCACCTCATGACCGTGTTCTAATGCAGCTTCTGTTAGATGGCGACCAACAAAAACCGTGCCACCTAGAATTAATATGCGCATATAAGCGCCTCCTTTAAATGATAATCAGAATATGTAAAAGGTTTTCCTTTCCCTTATACATTCGAAACGCACCAGTTGAATTCCTCTTTCATTGAATGTGCTCGAGGGGTTAAACAAAAAAAGATCTCGGGGATCATAACTCCGAGATCTTTACGTTCTTGCCTCACCGTCCAGGTCATACTTGTCTTGTAAAGACGGTGGTGCCATCTTTACAATCTGTTGAAGAACAAAGGTGAAAATCGTGACATCGTCAAGAACCCCGAAAAATACAAGGAAATCAGGGATAATGTCAAAAGGAATGACAATATATAAGATTAAAAAGCCCACAGACAGAACTTTTTTCTGAATGGGGACTTGCCGGGTCGTAAAGAACTCCCACAAGAATGGAACAGATTTACGAACATTAAACAGAAAGCGTAATCTTCTCCAAATCTTACGCATACCTTCACCCACATTTCATTCATAATATTATTAGGCTCCTAGTATAACTTTACCCGCTATACGCTCTTATGTATCACTTTTCAAAAGAAAAAATGCATGCCTGGTTCATCAGCATGCATTCGAATATAAACTATTAGCATATAATGTTGTGCTTGTAATGACGTTATAGCTCGTTTCCTCATCATTAAAGTTGGCATAAGCTATAAAAATAAAAATGGCCGTCAGAATAATTAAAGCCAATATGAGAAAAATCACCTTCCATAGCAACGTAATGCTTTTCTCATTACTCTTTTTCACTGCCATATTCATCGCCCCTTCCACCCCTTAGAATGCACCGAAACCCTAAAAATACTCATCCTTCACCCGATTAAAGGGTGTCAGACACCCTTTAATACGGTGATCCACTACAAGAGCGATGGGTGTCTGGCACGCTTTGTCACTGTGAAGTATTTAAGAGCATATCCACATGCGGTATGCCGTCTTCAAGGTAGACCTGACTAATATTGTTGAAGCCAAGTGATGTGTAGAAGTCATTTAAGTAGTGTTGGGCTTGAATTTTGATGGCTGGTTCTCCCCACACTTGAATAATGGTATGTAACGCTTTTTCTAGCAATAATTGAGCATGTCCTTCGCCTCTTCTTGATTCTTTTACGAAAATTCGTCCAATCGATGCTTCTTTATACTTAATACCAGAAGGAAATAGTCGACAATAGGCTACAATCTCTCCACCGTCCTCAAGCCACAGATGCTCTGCTTGATCATCATCTCCATCTACCTCCGGATAGGGACAGTTTTGTTCTACTACAAATACTTGAACCCGCTCCTTGAATATATCGTGCAATTCCCTTTTGCTTAGCTCTTCATACGATTTTAGCTTCCACTCCATGCAAGAAATCCCCCTCGAAACCGTTTATTTTATTATAAGGAATAGCTTTAGTCTAAAAAAGAATGAATTGTTAGTGAAATAGTTTTATGGGGGTACAGCAAGGGGAAAGAGGGTACTTAGAAGGAGGACCGATCGACTCATGAAAATCATCCCACCAGGAATCCGAAAATATTTAGAAATGTCACAGAGATTAAGAAAACATGAGCTAAAACTCACTTTATGGTTCACCCCTGCTATTTACATCTTAGGCTCATTTTTCTTTGCAGCAGTCATCTTATTAATCGATTTAAACGTTCAATTAGGTAATTGGGTGCCTAAATTCTTACAATCAAAAGCTTCTGTTTCAAGAATGCTAATTACAACGTTAATTGGAGGCATTTTAACCCTAAGCGCCTACACGTTAAACTCCATACTTGTTGTCTTAACAACATTTAGCGGGCAATTCTCACCAAGGATGTTACTTAACTTCGTCTCAGATAAACGTACCCAGCATGTCCTTGGAATCTTCAATGGGTGTTTTGTTTATGTATTGACGCTGTTTATTTTTATTACGAATTATGAAGATCAAACATTCGTGGCTATCCCTTTAGTGACAACCATTGTTGCATTATTTGCTGCAGTCACCTTTATTTATTTTATTAATCACGCTACAACGTGGATGCAAGTTCACAACATTTCTTTCAATATGCAATCGATCTCTAAACAAATCCTCAATCAGTCGATTAAACAAGAAATGTCCCCCTACCGAAGTACCGATACGCTGTATCATGAACAAGAGGCTAAGAAAAAACCTGATCATCCAGAGAAAATCTACACGAAACAGTCTGGGTACATCCAGCTTATCAACTTCGATCAAATTATTGATCAAGCACAGAAAGATGGGATTGTCGTTCAGTTAGAAGCAAGTGTTGGTACATTTTTATTAGAAGGAAATCCAATCTTGTCTTACTGGAGTGGAAATGGGGAACCTATAGACATTAATCAAGATTTATACTTAGGCATGTTAGAGGTAGGACAAAAACAAACTGAAATACAAGATGTGGAGCACGGGCTTAACAAGTTATCGGAAATTGCCATTAAAGCTCTTGGCAATAACGATCCAAAGACAGTAAGCAATGTGATTCATCAATTAGGTGAGTTACTTCTAACCATTTCAAGAATGATGAACATCCCTACGTACCTCGTCGACAACGAGAAACAACTGAGGTTGATTATACCAGGCGAGAGCTTTGAGTTTTATTTATATAAAGGGTATGGTTACATTCGCCACTATGCCGAAGGGAATATCCAAATTATCACTGAGATTCTACGTGTGATGAATTTATTAGCTAAATCCGTTGACAGTGAACACCACACAACCTTGTGGGAGTTTGCCTGTAACACCGTTTACGGTTTCCAATCTCTTCACATTTATGAACTAGACCAGCACTACCTTCTAGAAACCCTTAAAGATTTAAGTGAAACCACTGGTCATAAAGAAAAATACGAAAGCATTCGTGAACAAATCATTGAAGCAGATCAACCAACAGCAGACCCTTATAAAAACCAACAAAAAGCTGCCCAATATGAATAACGGGCAGCTTTTTTCTAATCAATGACTTTACCACATTAACGCAAAGCAGGGTGCCAGGCACCCTGCACTACTCTAAAGCGTCATAGGGTGTCTGGCACCCTTCACTTCTATAAAGGAGTAACGCGGGTTATTCTTCTTCTGAGTCTTCAGGGTGGGACCAGGAGCTGTTTCGTTCGTTCTTCTTCGGATCCCAGTCCTCTTCTTCATTTGTTTCAACAATCCCTAAGGATACATCAGATATATCATCATTATTAAGCAGACGATCCCAAACTTTAAATTTAATATCATCCGCTTCTGCTAACGATAGCCCCTTCTCTAATTCAAGCATGGCTTCCACGTGATACGTCCTGCCTTCTTTCACAATACGCATCCTTCTTATATCAACTACTTGTTTATGTTGTAATATAGAATCCGCTACATCACGCTCAACATCGCGAGGCGCAGCCACCCCTATTAAACCGATCATGTTCTCATACCCAACACGAAATGCTACAGCAAACATCAATAGTCCGATTAGAAGGGTCACTACTCCATCAAGAATCGCAAAGTTTGTAAACGTCGTAATGGTAACCGCAATTAGAGCAAGCAAGGCGCCTGTTACAGCAACTATGTCTTCAAAAAAGACGAGTCGAGTGGGCGGTGAGGCTTGAGGAAGATTTTGAACCGCTTGTGATGGGATCTTCCAACCTGAAGCTTCTTCTTTCGCCTCTTTGTTGATTTCCTTCATCGCTTTAATCAAAATCCAGCCATCAATCGCAATGTTCAAAAGAAGAATCCCTGCATTCAGCCAGAAGCTTCCTGATTCTTTCGGGTGCTGAATTAAGTGCCACCCTTCTTTTACCGACTCATAGCCTAATATCGTAACGATAATAACAGCAATCATTACAAAGATATTAATAACCCTACCAAAGCCCGTTGGAAAACGAGAGGTCGGCTCTTTCTTAGCTAACACGCTCCCTGCAAATACAAACCCCTGGTTCACAGAGTCTGCAGTAGAATGGAGAGTAGACGCAAGCATTGCTCCACTTCCACTCACAAAAGCCCCTATCGCTTTTGCTATTGCAATAATAAAGTTGCCTGTGGCCGCGTATGCTGCCGATTTATTCCCTTTTTTAATTAAATCAATCCATGATTGGGATGCCATACCCCATACCTCCTGACTTACAAATGCTTATGCTATTATTAGTATCCCGAAATCTGTACATTTCATGAATGGAACTAAAAAAGCCAGTCCCCTATTACAGATAGGGGACTGACCTTTAACATTCATTTTCCATTATCATGAACGCTCTCCATTGGGCTTCGAAACAGCAAGCACCCACCAAATCAGTAATGGTTGGAACAAGAGGCGAACAAAGAGAAGCGTGCTATTTGCTTCATCTGAACCTGGTGCTGGAATACCAGCGATGGCAGCATAAATATTTGCCGGAAAAATAAGCACCAAGTAAATGGCTGTCCAAATTCCAGCTTGTCTACGAGTCGAAGGGATAAGTAATAGAATGGCCAAAATCCATTCAACAACACCTGTAGCATAAATAATCATATTTCGATAAGGAATGATGTCCGGAATCATAGCCGCGAATCCTTCAACTTGAGTAAAGTGCACAACCCCCGCAACGATAAAAAACAAACTAAATAGGATAAGGCCAATCATTTTTAAAATTGACTTCACGATCAGAACTCCTTTCTCATCTACCTTGTATCTTACTTGATTGACTGTACACCATCAAAGCATGACTCTTTGCTTATTTTATAAAGCATCATCTCTATTCAAACAAAAAAAGCACCAGACATCCTTTAACTAAGTAAAGGGTGTCTGGCACCATTTAGTTCTGTGCAGAGATAAAGGATCGGAAGTTTGTGAGAAGAGTATCGGCACTCTCTTCGACCATAACCATGTCACGGTTGTCTTTCTTTAAGAATTTCTGTTCGACCATATGATCGAACAAGGAAATCAAAGGTGTGTAATATTGGTTCGTGTTCAAAATCCCAAATGGCTTCTGGTGAATTCCAATTTGAGCCCAAGTGTATACCTCAAAAAACTCCTCAAGAGTCCCAGCTCCACCTGGCAAGGTGATAAACGCATCAGATAACTCCGCCATCTTCGCCTTCCTTTCGTGCATGGAATCCACAACGTACAGTTCTGTAAGACTGGCGTGGGCAATTTCTCGCTCTACTAGTTTCTTTGGAATCACACCGATCGCTTCGCCACCTTCAGCAAGCACTGTGTCCGCAACAGCACCCATTAGACCGACGCTTGAACCTCCGTAAACAAGGGTAATACCTTGTTGGGCAAGGAGACTCCCCAAACGTACTGCATCCTCTTTATATGCAGCAGAGGCGCCTTCACTTGATCCACAAAACACAGCAATCCTTTCCATCCAATCACCTCGATATTTTATAAGTATGAAATTACTAAAAGTATAGAGGATTTTTCAAATGAATAAAAGCAGGGAAATGTAAAGATACATAAATGACTCCAGGAGGCGATCACAATGTTCCCAGAATATTTACGAGAACTTGGTAACAAGCGCATTGAACCTTATCAAACAGAGGGGTTCGTTCCCGGCAAAGGTCCTAAGTATCCAGATATTATGGTAATCGGAGAAGCACCCGGAAGAAATGAAGTCAAAGAAGGTGTCCCTTTTATTGGCCAGGCTGGCGAGAAACTCACTGAGTTCTTTGAACATATTGGGGTAGACCGAGACGAGTTATATATCACAAGCGTAGTGAGGAGTCGCCCTTACAAGGTTGTAGAAACGACAGATCGAAAAGGGAATCCCATAACCAAGACGCCGAACAGGACCCCCAATCAAAAAGAAATACTCGCTCACGCACCTCTTCTCGATTATCAAATCGATGAAATGAAACCAAAAATTCTCGTCACACTCGGAAATATTGCTTTAAGACGCTTAATCGGGAAAGACTACAAAATCTCTGACGTGCATGGAAAAGTTTTAAATCAACCGATTTATAAATGGTCAGGTGAAGAAGATGAATCCTATGAGCTCACAGAAGAAACCTACACAATTTTTCCCATGTATCATCCAGCAGCTGTTCTCTATAATGGCTCATTAAAAGACACGATCTATCAGGATTTCGAGCACCTGAAACAACTCTTAAACGACTAGCCCACTTTAGTGAAGTAAAGGGTGTCAGACACCCTTTACTTCACTAAAGAAAGTTTATTACTAAGAAAAAATAGTTGACTTTAGCACTTTTAAGCGTTTAAGATATAAAGCAAGCAACCGTACGAATGAAGTATAAAAGCTTCGATGGATTTGAAGTAGTAACTCTTTCCCTGTTTCAGAGAACTGGTGGTCGCTGCGAACCAGTACATAAAGACGTTACGAATTACGTTTCCTTAGCTTTGATGTGATGTGCACCGCATCAACGGGTCTGTTCCGTTATCAACGATGAAGAGATAATCTCTTACGAATAGAGATTATAATCAGGGTGGTACCGCGAATGAATTCGTTCGTCCCTGCTGGCATATAAGCTAGCAGGTTTTTTTATCCCTAAAAACTTTAACACTTAAAAGCGTTTAAGCGTTAAGGAGTTACCTCTAGTTCTTCAACACTTTAGAGGTAAGAAGTGTATCTGACACCCTCTGGTGCAGTAAAGCGCTAAATGGTGTCTGACACCCTGTCTTGCTGTAATAGATTAAAGAATTTGAGGTCTGGCGGGTTGTGGGTTGGACGATGGGGAGTCGAGGGGCTACAATAGGTGTAAGGAGGAGAGGATGATGAGGAAATTCGGTGTTGTTCTAGTTTATTTAGCCGTATTTGCAAGCGGAATGATGTTTGCTTTACTATTCTTCACTCCGTCTCAGCGCAAAGCGCGCATTCGTTCTACACCTCACACTGTTCAAGCCCCTACAATTCAAACAGAACCAAGTCACAAAGAGACAGAGTTAGTTGAGTTTGCAGAGGAAGAAGAGTTTAAGAGCTTAGAAGAGAAAGATGAGTTAGTAGAGGCAAGTTCAGAACAGAGAGATCCGTTCGAAGAGACGAGAGAAAGCATTAGAGATGAGATGAGATCGGTAGTTGAGATGAGCGATATTGGACGCTCCCTTAACCCGCAACCCATTAAAGGCAATCAAAATGCCAAAGGGGAAAAAATCTATCACATGCCTGGCGGACAGTATTACAGCCGCGTGAAGGCTATTGAAGTTTTTGAAACCCCTTCAGAAGCAGAAGCAGCAGGATATCGAAAATCCAGACGTTAAAGGTTTGCTTCCATAGGTAGCAAACCTTTTTCTTTTTGCTTAAAAATAACCGCCATTTTTCTACAAAATATCCCCTTTCCATAGTCCCATCTAACCTAGGTCAAAATGGTTATTTTTACAAAAGTTAGAATATTATAATTTATTTCCTTCCCTCTTTCGTGTACGATTCAAGTAACCATATTGAGGAGGGGTTGTCATGGAGAACATGTATCTGATTCCTTACCAAACGGAAGATGTATTTGAAAGCACATCAATGATCCCAGAAGGCGTACGCATGATTGAAGCACCTGCTATCTGGGAGCAAACATCCAAAGGAAAAGGTAGCGTTGTGGCCGTTATAGATACAGGGTGTCAGCTTGATCATCCTAATCTACAAGGGCAAATTATTGGCGGACGTAACTTCACAACAGATTACGAAGGTGATGAAACCAACTACGCTGATAATAATGGCCATGGGACCCACGTGGCGGGCACAATTGCCGCTTCTGAAACGACCACGGGAGTAGTAGGTGTCGCTCCCGCTAGCCAACTCCTTGTTCTAAAAGTCTTGACCGGATCAGGACGTGGGAATTATGACTGGATAATCGACGCCATTAACTTTGCAACAAACTGGGAAGGTCCAGACGGTGAACGTGTCCGAGTCATGTCCATGTCGCTTGGAGGCCCAACAGATGTACCAGAGCTACATGAAGCAATTAAAACAGCTGTCGAAGCAGGAATTTCTGTCGTTTGTGCGGCAGGAAATGAAGGTGATGGTCGGGAGGATACGAATGAATATGCCTACCCGGGAGCTTATAATGAGGTCATACAAGTAGGTGCCTCGGATTTCAATCGAAATATCGCTGACTTTACCAATACAAATGATGAAATAGATCTTGTAGCTCCTGGCGTTAACATCCTTTCCACTTATACAGAAGGTCGTTATGCTCGCTTATCAGGTACTTCCATGGCTACTCCGCACGTATCAGGTGCTTTGGCGCTGCTCATTCACCTCGCTGAAAAGCAATTAAATCGAAAGCTTTCAGAAGCGGAAGTTTATGCTCAACTAATCAAGCGTACCGCTCCAATCGGAAGTTCACCACAAGCTCAAGGAAATGGATTCCTCACACTTGGTTTAGTTCATAAGCTTGAGAACCTTTTAAACCTCTATACCATCGACTGGAGTGATATGGTCAAACGAAACACTGACAAAGTAGAAGTATAAAAAAGACTTGTCCCTATTCCCTGGGACAAGTCTTATCCTTACATTTTCTCTGTCATATGAGTTAATCGATCTGCTGAAGCCGCTACTGTTGCGGAAGCTTGATCCATTTCTTTAATATTTTCGAGCAAGTGCTTCGTCTCCTGATTAATACGTTCGTTATGTTGAACAGTCTCCCTCATATACGTAAGAATTGTTACGAAGGAGTCTGTCGTTTCTTTCATACTTCCTTTCCCCAATTCAACAAAAGAACGAATAGAGTCAATCGACTCTGTAACATGAGAGCTCTGCTGATTCACATCTTTAATAAGATCTGCTACGGTTGATGTTGATTGCTTCGTCTGTTCTGAGAGTTTACGAATTTCTTCCGCTACTACCGCAAATCCTTTTCCATATTCTCCTGCACGAGCTGATTCAATCGATGCATTCAAAGCAAGTAGATTCGTTTGTTCAGCAATCCCGCTCACAATATCAATGACTTCAGTAATCCGCTTAGAAACTTCCCTTAACCCTTGGGCATTCTCTGTAATTCGTTCCATCCCTTGTTCCATACTATCCATATTTTCATTCTGATATTCTACCTGGCGCTTACCTTCTTCAGAGGCATGCTCAGATTTTTTGGCCAATTCAGTGCCCTGGTTCGCCATCTCTTTAACATTTTGTGATTGAGACGTTAGCTCTGTAATCGACGAGCTTGTTTCCTGTGAAGTACCTGCTAGTTCCAGTGCTACATCTCGGACTTTACGATGCAGTTCGTCCGCTTGAGCTTGCTGCTCGTGTCGGATCCGCTTATGCTCTTGTTCATAAGCCTCAATGACTAGTTGTTGTTCAAAATTCAACATCTTCGTCAAAGTTTGAATCGCTTCAGTGAAATGTGAAGGTTGCTGGATTTTTACACGTAAGATATCAAATAATGAATTTAACAAACTTTGAAACGCACCAACATACCACTTTGTTTCTAACCCAACCCGTACATGAGCATAAGCAATACGATAACGCTTCTCAAGAAAACCTTGATCTATTCGACCATCAAACAGCTCTTCTATATGTTTCTTTAATGTTGTTTTCAAACGTCCTAGCGTACTATGATCTTCAATAATCTCCATCAAGTTGGGCTGTTTGGTAATATTGGCATAAAACTGTTCTGTAATCTCATCAATATGCTCGCGAATGGTTGGCTCTAAAGACCTCATAACCTTTAAGTCTCTCTCGGTTAAACCAATGACCTCAAGCTGTTTCTTTATTTCCTCTGGAACCTCAAGATGAACTTCCAAACTCTCTAGGTTATTTTCCTCCTTTTGACGCTTTTTCCCTTTAGTCAATAAACTAAGTAATGGCATAAATATTCTTCTCCCCCTGTAACATAAAAGCCACATTATATATACATGTCTATCTTATATTTCGTCAGCTAGGAGATATTTGTTAAGGAAGAATAAAGAAAGTACCACATTAAAAAAACGAAATGATTTAAAAACACATCAATTACCGTTAAAATAAAGAAAACACCTAAGAGTGGAAGGGGAATAAACAGATGAGAAAAAAAGTTCTTACAATTGCAGGATCAGATAGTAGCGGAGGAGCTGGAATCCAGGCTGATTTGAAGACATTTCACCAGCACGGGGTATACGGCATCTCTTCTTTAACAACTATTGTGGCAATGGACCCGGAGAATGGATGGGCTCATAACGTATTTCCAATGGAGCTTAATACAGTGAAAGAACAGTTAAAGACCGCAACGTCTTTAGGAATAGATGCAGTAAAAACTGGTATGCTAGGTTCACCTGGTATCATTGAACATGCAGCAGAGGTTGTAGAGCAAAACGGAATCACTGATGTTGTTATTGACCCTGTTATGGTTTGCAAAGGTACAGATGATGTCCTCCATCCAGAGAATCTCACAAGCCTTCGTGAATCTCTTGTTCCTCGTGCCAAAGTAACAACACCTAACCTCTTTGAAGCTGCCAAACTTGCAGGACTTCGTCGAATTGAAACAGTAGAAGAACTAGAAGGTGCAGCGAAAACTATTCACGAACTAGGTGCACAAAACGTTTTAATCAAAGCCGGAACGCTTGTAGACGAAACAAAAGCAACCGATCTTTTATATGATGGACAAGACTTCCACTACATCCAAACCGATCAGTTTGATACAGGAAACGTACACGGCGCAGGTTGTTCCTACGCAGCAGCAATTACCGCTGAACTTGCAAACGGCAAAGAAGTATTAGAAGCCATCAAATCCGCGAAAGCCTTTATCACAGCAGCAGTAAAAGAAGGCTTCCCTCTTAACGAATATGTAGGCCCTGTTTATCAAAAAGGGGACTCTAGTGTTGTTGAAGTTTCCGTCACAACAAAATAATGGTACTAAAAAAGAGCTTGAATGGTGATTCAAGCTCTTTTTCTATTTGTTCTCCATTTGATTCAGACTCTTCCATATAAGCCTCACTATATGGAAGAGTCGAAGTTGAGGTATATAAGCTGAAGGGGGCCGTTATGTTTGATGAGTGGTTGGGATTGCTCGGGGACAACTCGCTTTCCTGCGGGGAGCTGGGAAGCGAGTGGTTTCCAGGCCCACCTTACACTCAAATAAAGCAAACGGAAACATTCCCTCAACTTCGAGTCTTCCATATTAATCCCCATTCTTGAATATACATATTAAAAAACGCATGCAGCCTCAATCTGAGACCACATGCGTTATCGTTATTTATTCAACGGTTACACTCTTCGCTAGGTTACGCGGCTTATCCACGTCACAGTCACGGTGAAGGGCTGCGTAGTATGAAATCAACTGCATTGGAACAACTGATACTAGAGGTGTTAAGAGTTCGTGCACCTGTGGAATGACAAATGCGTCGTTCTCTTGGTCTAACCCCTTCATACTAATAACGCAAGGCTTCGCACCACGGGCAGCTACTTCTTTCACGTTACCTCTAATGGAATAGTTTACATTCTCTTGTGTTGCGAGCGCCACAACCGGTGTTCCTTCTTCAATAAGGGCTATTGTGCCGTGCTTCAGTTCGCCGCCTGCGAATCCTTCCGCTTGAATATAAGATATTTCTTTTAGTTTTAATGCGCCTTCTAAACCAACATAGTAGTCTTGGCTACGTCCGATAAAGAAGCAGTTTCTTGTTGTTGATAAATAATCAGCAGCAATTTGTTCAAGCTCTTCTTTTTGGTCACAAAGAGCTTCCATTGCGTTCGCTGCAATACCTAATTCTTTCATAGGGTTAAACTCTAGCTCAATTCCTTTTGCTTTGGCTGTATCAACAGCTAGAATCGCTAGGACAGCCATCTGAGCTGTGTAAGCTTTCGTAGAAGCTACAGCAATCTCAGGTCCTGCATGTAAGTGTAGCGTGTAATCCGCTTCACGAGAAAGGGTAGAACCAGGTACATTCGTAATCGTAAGGGCCGGATGTCCTTTTGCCTTCGTTTCAACAAGAACCGCACGACTGTCAGCTGTCTCTCCACTTTGAGAGATGTAGACAAATAGCGGCTTCTCAGAAAGAAGAGGCATGTTATAGGAGAATTCACTAGCTACGTGAACCTCTACTGGCACTTTTGCTAGTTTCTCAATGAACTGCTTTCCGATTAAGCCAGCATGATAACTTGTTCCACAAGCAATAATGTACACACGGTCACAGTCCATCATAGCCTGACGAACGTCTGGGTCTAATTTAATTTCATCATTTTCATTTTGATATTCTTGGATAATTTTACGAATCACAAATGGTTGTTCATCAATCTCTTTTAGCATGAAGTGTGGGTAGGTACCCTTTTCAATATCACTTGCGTCGAGTTCAGCTGTAAATGGTTCACGGTTCACTTGTGTACCATCTAATTTCTGAATCTCTACTTCATTACGACGTACAAGTACGATTTCTTTGTCTTCTAATTCAACAAATTGATCGGTTACCTTCAACATTGCTAATGAGTCACTTGATACAACATTAAAGCCTTCTCCTAAACCTACAAGAAGAGGACTCTTATTCTTAGCCACGTAAATGACGTCAGGATTCTCAGCATCAATAATACCAACAGCATATGAACCTTTTAATAAAGAAATCGCTTTGCGGAACGCCTCTTGAACATCGCCCATTTCATTATAAAGGTTCTCAACAAGTTGCACGATAATCTCCGTGTCCGTTTCGCTGTTCATCTCTACATCAGCCAAGTATTCGCGCTGAACATCTTCGTAGTTTTCGATTACACCGTTATGAACAATAGTGAAGCGGCCAGACGCGCTTTGGTGTGGGTGAGCGTTCTCAAAGCTTGGCGCGCCATGAGTTGCCCAGCGGGTATGACCAATCCCCATTGTTGCTTCGATATCTTTCTTCTCAACTTCTGAACGAAGAGCAGCAATACGTCCCTTTACTTTCGTAACATGAACACCTTCGTCATTTAACTCTGCAATACCAGCTGAGTCATAACCACGGTATTCAAGTTTTTCTAAGCCTTGTAATAAAATTTCTGTTGTATCTTGTGTTCCAATATATCCTACAATTCCACACATATCGTTGTTTCCTCCTTAAAATAAGGGGCAAATCAACGTTCCGATGGTTCGGGGCTTGATCTGCCCCTTCCTCATGAATTTTATCTTACAATCACCTTGCTTCGATTCTTTGTGCAAAGGGTCACCCCTTTGTTTTAGAATAAAAGCTTACGATTGTGGTGAATCCAACCGGGAGGCATCCGCCGATACTCGATGAACCTCCTCCTCGTCAACTACCTTCTTTCCGAACGGAAGATAGTCCAGGCGCTTTAGTCATACGAAAATATAACTCAACTTCTTACGTTTCACAAACATGCCTTAATGTATGAAAGCATACTTAATGGTAGTATCCTTTATGAATACGCTTTAAACATGGAATGTGAATTTACGCGGAACAAATTTCATTCTACTCTATTTCTTCTTATAAGGTCAACATCTGATGCATTACATGTTTGTTACAATAGTTAATCTGTTCCATATAAAATATGCGCAGTGACACATAGTGTGCCACCTGCGCATTTTCTTTAGGCTTCCTTCATACCTAGTTCAGCTTGAACGACTTGGACCACTTGATTTACGTATTTCTCACAATCTTCTTCAGTCGGTGCCTCAACCATGACACGGACAAGCGGCTCTGTTCCAGAAGGACGGACAAGAACACGACCTTCATCTCCCATAGCTTCTTCAACCGCTTCAATTTCTGAAGTAATGCGAGGGTTAGTCATTACTTTCTTCTTATCAATAACACGTACGTTCTTTAACACTTGCGGGTATTTCTGCATTTCAGCAGCTAATTCTGATAACGATTTTCCAGTTTCTTTCAATACATTTACTAATTGTAACGCTGAGAGCAACCCATCTCCTGTTGTGTTGTAATCCAAGAAGATAATATGTCCAGACTGTTCTCCGCCAAGACTGTAATCGCCACGACGCATTTCTTCTAACACATAGCGATCGCCTACATTTGTCTTATCACTCTTCATACCATTCGCTTCTACAGCCTTATAGAAGCCAATATTACTCATAACAGTTGAAACAACAGTATTGTGACGAAGGCGACCTTGCTCATTTAAATACTTAGCGCAGATGAACATGATTTGATCGCCATCAACGATTTCACCTTTCTCATCCACGGCAATTAAACGATCTCCATCGCCGTCAAACGCTAATCCAATGTGAGCTCCCTTTTCTTTCACAAAGGATTGTAGTGCTTCTGGGCTTGTAGAGCCAACATCATCGTTAATATTCAAGCCATCTGGAGATGATCCCATTGTTGAAAGTTCTGCTTCTAAATCCGCAAAGATATGCGGGGCAACAGAGGATGTTGCACCATGTGCGCAATCTAAAGCAACGTGTACCCCATCAAAATCGTAATCAATGGTTTGCTTCAAATATTGCATGTATTTTTGACCACCTTCGAAGTAGTCGTTCACAACACCTACATCAGCTCCACTAGGTCTTGGGAGTTCATCTGTTTCTTGGTCCATTAGTGCTTCTATTTCATTCTCTTGTTCATCTGTTAATTTAAATCCATCAGGACCAAAGAATTTAATACCATTATCTTCAACAGGGTTATGAGAAGCAGAGATCATAACTCCCGCTTCAGCTCCCATGGATTTTGTTAAATAGGCTACACCTGGAGTTGGAAGAACTCCAAGTCGCATAACCTCTGCACCGATTGACATTAATCCTGCTGTTAAAGCGTTCTCAAGTAGTTGACCAGAAATCCGTGGATCACGGCCTACTAATATTTTTGGCTTTGGTGTGTCTTTCGTTAACACATAGCCTCCGTATCTTCCTACTTTAAATGCTAGCTCTGGTGTTAATTCCTGATTGGCTACGCCACGCACACCATCTGTACCAAAATATTTTCCCATTATCAATCGCTCCTTCATTCTAGGCAAATGAGGTAGTTACTACTCTATACGAATTAGAGCTTCATCATTACTTGTTTGCCATTCAATACTTTCAGGTCCATTTACTTGAACGGGTACATTTGCTTCGCCATTGACGAGCTGTTCAACGTCGATAAATACTTCGAAATCTTCCTTCGTAATATTCTCTAATTCTCGCTTTGTACCTATTAACGTCAAGTCGATGACCTGCTGTTCTGGTGTAATAAAAGTTAGGTCTTTACCTGCATCCAGGTTTTCTACATTAATCTCTACATTGCTAATCGTTTTTTCTGTTATTTGCTCTACATTGACTTTTGCTTCAATCGTTTTTGGCTTGATTGTTTCGATTCCCTCTGGCAAAGGAAGGTCTACCTCAATTGTGGTGTCCTCTTTAAGATCCGTTATATCCACTTCTATATCGGCAAAAGCACTAACCCCTTTTAAGGCATCTTGTGAACCATATACAGCTACTTGATCTGGTAAGGGTTCAATTGATACCAGCCGATACCCTTCGGCAAGGTCCCCTTCAGCCTTTAACGCAACGGGGACTTCTTTACTTGGAGGCAATATAGGTACAGTTACTCTGACCGTACTTGGTTCTACGACGACATTTAGTTCATTACCTTGTTCATCATAAACCTTCACAGGTGACTCTTTCTTTGTAATATCACTCTCAGCATTCTGCACATCAACAATGGCTTTCACTAGAGATACTTTTGAAACTTCTGTTTCTGAGCCTATGACATCTACCTGATTAGGCGTCACTTCTGGTGTGCCTAGTTGGTAGCCCTCTTTCATTGTGTCACGGTGTATGTAATCCGCGCCAACCTGGAACTCTTTTGAAGATCGCTTCTCTAAAACCACAGTAACTTCCTGAGGATCTACAGAAACAGATAACTGATTAGAGATACCTTGAGTTTGTATAGGAACCGTTTGAGAGCCAAGTTCAAGCCCTTCTAAATCGATAAAAGCTTCGAACGTCTTTTGCATAACAGTTCTAGTCACTATAGAATTCGGTCCCTCTACGGTAACAGTGACGCTCGATGGCACTTCTTTCACTACATATTTTTCCTCATTCATTTTTACTTGTAAAGGGATATTATTCATTGCTGCAATTTTATCATTGCCTTCAAGAAAGATAGAATCCGAACTCGTTTGCCCGTCATCAAGGTTTATTGAGGCATACAAGAGGAGTGCTAATATTAAAGAAATCGCTCGAATGAACCACGGACTTCTTAACCACTTATCCATCTTTTTTCCCCCTCCAATCCCAATTCTTTGAGCTAGGAGCTTTCGTCGCTCGTTCTAATTCTCTTTCTAAAATATCTCGAAGAGCTTGTTCATCTAATCCCCGATGCAATTCTCCATTCCGCGTACAGGAAATTCCTCCTGTTTCTTCGGAGACTACGATTGTAAGGGCATCTGTGACTTCACTGATTCCCATAGCAGCACGGTGCCTCGTCCCTAATTCTTTTGATATAAATGGGCTTTCAGATAGAGGCAGGTAACATGCAGCAGCCATAACCTCATCTTGCTTAATAATAACCGCTCCATCATGAAGAGGGGTATTAGGGATGAAGATATTTGTTAACAGTTCACTCGATAACATTCCTCTAATTGGAATGCCGGTTTCAACATAATCTCCCATGCCTGTCTCTCGTTCAATCGTAATAAGAGCGCCAATCCGACGTTTGGCCATATAATTACATGACTTTATAATCGCCTCTACTGTTTGTTTCATCGAATCTTCTTCACTACTCGAATTTCTGGCAAAGAAACTACCTCTCCCTAGCTGCTCTAACGCTCTTCTGAGCTCAGGTTGGAATAAGATAATTACGCCTAGAAAACCCCATGTCATCGCTTTGGACATTAACCACATTAACGTACTAAGTTGAAGGAAGTAGCTAACAAGCCATATTCCAAGTACTACAAAAATTCCTTTCAACAACTGAACCGCTTTTGTACCACGGATTAACATGATTAATTTATACAAAACAAACCAGACAAGGGCAACATCAATAATAATTCGAATGTACTTTAATCCATCTAATTGAACATTCAATCCCCCATCAAGCATGTGTACACTTCCTTTTATCCTTGAATTCAACTATCGAATTAATCTTATGTATCAAATTCACAATAGTTTTATTATAGCATACTTCTCTATAGTAAAAATAACACTAAAACGCTCCAATTAAACAAAATAAAAAAAGCCACTGTAAAAGTGACTTTTGAACCCTTTATTGGGTGAATGAGAAAATATCTGTCGCTGTTTTTTTAATATTGTACCACATCCAACCAAAGACTTGGTCTACTTGATTCAGATCACCTGTCACTTCACCGGCAGAGGCTTTTAGGTGATCACCATTTATTAATACAACGTCACCATTGACTTTACCTTCAACCTTTAAGTTCCCATTTTTCACAACTAAATCGCCTTCTACAGTCTTTCCTTCAGGAACAATGACCGTGTTTTCCTGAATGATAATATCTTTTTGTTTAGATACGCTTAACTGTTGATCTTGGCTCCAAGTAGAAAAGATACCACTAAACATCATAATAAAGAATATAGCAGCTGCCGTTACCACAGGATGGGCCTTAAACCACCTCTTATAACCTGATCGTTTCTTTTCTTTAGGCAGGCTCCCCATTACCTTCGCAGTAAAGTCAGAAGGAGCTTGGACCGCACTGGTACTTTGGACCATTGCTACAGCCCTCTTAAGTTCATGAAAATGGTTCTGGCAATCATCACATTGTTGAAGATGTTGCTTTAATTGTTTTCTCTCTTCTTCGTTTAACCCGTCGTCTAAATGTTTATGCATTAACTGAATGGCTTCATTTGCACACTTCATTTCCCATCACTCCTTTACACGTGACGAAGTTTCTTACGAAGCGCTTCGCGTCCCCGGTGGACCCTTGTCTTAACCGTTCCAACCGGTATGTCCAATATGTCACTAATCTCTTGTAATGAGAGCTCATCTATATATCGCAGTACGATAACAGATCGATACTTGGCCGGGAGCTTGAGAATCTCTTGATGAATATATTCCTGCAGTTCTAAGCTTTCCACTTCTTCTTCAGGTAAATCTTCATCTGCAGAAATTTGCGAGTACATCGTTAAGCCCTCTGTACCTCTTACTTCAGCATCTAAAAAGTAATCTGGTTTCTTTTTTCGAATGCGATCAATTGATAGATTGGTGGCAATTCTATATAACCAAGTAGAAAATTTGCGATTCTCATCATAAGAGTGAATATTAGTGTAAGCTCGAATAAATGCTTCTTGAGCAATATCTTCTGCTTCATGTGCATTACCAAGCATACGATAGCATATTTGGTACACCTTGTTTTGGTAAAACGTCACTACATCTTCAAAGGCCGAGTGATCACCTTTTTTAACTTTTTTAATCTTTTGTTTTATAAATATTTCCATGCACTATACCTCCGCTAGATCTGCGGTCATTCTACATACGAATACACCTGCGATCAGGTTTCAAAATCAATTAAAAAAATAAAAAAGAATTTTTTGTATGTACAAAAGTTATACATTTGATTTCTTTAAATAAAGAGGTTTAACTTTAAGTAGAAAGGATATATACAACTATAGTATAGTACTAAGGTTTTAGTAGGGAGGAAATAGAATGTGTAAAGAACTTTTGAACGAAATTGAAATGTGTAGAAATGAAATGATTCAGCTTAGCTCTAGCTTACCTTTATCATCTCAAGAGGTCATTGAGGCTAGTTCAAAATTAGATGGATTACTAAATGAATATGAGGAAAGAAAAAATAAATAACGGAAACAGCAACTTATGTGAATAAGCTGCTGTTTCGCCCATTTTTCTCTATAAATCTATTATTTTAAATTCTCCCCAAATAACGATCCCATTAACCCAACCGCTACCGTAGCTGTTTTATTCTTCTCATCCAATATCGGATTAACCTCAACAAATTCAGCCGAAGTAATGAAATTAGCTTCTGCAAACATTTCCATCGCTAAGTGACTTTCCCTATAGCTCATTCCACCCATAACAGGTGTTCCAACTCCAGGTGCCTCATTAGGGTCCAAACCGTCCAAATCTAAGCTCAGATGCACCCCATCCGTTCGATCCTTCAAATACTCTACAGACTCTTTAATAACTTCTGGCATTCCCATGCGATCAATCTCATGCATTGTATATACCCGAATTCCTTTTTCTTTAATTAATTGCTTCTCACCCTCATCAAGAGAGCGTGCTCCAATGATAACGATGTTTTCTGGTTTAATTTTTGGCTCAAAACCATGGATGCTCGTCAAACGTTCATGACCAATACCTAAGCTTACAGCTAAAGGCATTCCATGGATATTTCCGGAGGGGGAAGAATCTCCTGTATTTAAATCCCCATGAGCATCATACCAAATTACACCAAGATTGTCATAATATTTGGCAATTCCAGCAAGAGATCCAATCGCAATACTATGATCGCCTCCAATAATTAGAGGGAATCTTCCTGATGATACAACCTGATCAACAGTCTCTGCTAAGTTTTCATTTCCTTCTGCAACTTCTTTTAAATTTCTCAAGTGGCTCTCTTGTTCTTCTTTTCTATTTGGACGAGGAATATGAACATCTCCAAGGTCCTCTATATCATATTCTAAACGTTCTAATCGCTCAATTACCCCTGCATAACGAAGAGCACTTGGCCCCATATCTACACCTCTACGATTCTGCCCTAAATCCATAGGGGCTCCAATAATTGAAAGTTTACGATTCATTGTCCCATCATCCTCCTTTAACTCTACACCTATTGTAGACACAGTTGGGACAATGACTCAACTGGACAGAAATTTGTATATATATGCGGAAAACAAGGGGTATTGAAAGAATTTTCTCATAAATAGCCACCATCAAACATTTAACGAATACAAAAAACCTTAAGTCTACTTAGACTTAAGGTTTTGGATGGAGCCTAGCGGGATCGAACCGCTGACCTCCTGCGTGCAAAGCAGGCGCTCTCCCAGCTGAGCTAAGGCCCCGTATATATGGAGCGGAAGACGGGATTCGAACCCGCGACCCCCACCTTGGCAAGGTGGTGTTCTACCGCTGAACTACTTCCGCAAACTAAAAACACATCAACTAAGTTAATGTGAAAAGTGATGAGCCATGGAGGATTCGAACCTCCGACCCTCTGATTAAAAGTCAGATGCTCTACCAACTGAGCTAATGGCTCGTTATAAAATGGCTGGCCCAGCTGGATTCGAACCAGCGCATGACGGTACCAAAAACCGTTGCCTTACCGCTTGGCTATGGGCCAAAAATGGTGGAGGGGGCAGGACTCGAACCTGCGAACCCAGAGGGAGCGGATTTACAGTCCGCCGCGTTTGGCCAACTTCGCTACCCCTCCAAACACAAATAATAGTATACCATGCTTGCACTTTATTAAGCAAGGATTTATTTAACTGAACATAACTTGCTGGTGCCGACCGAGGGACTCGAACCCCCAACCTACTGATTACAAGTCAGTTGCTCTGCCAGATTGAGCTAGGTCGGCAGATAAATAAATAAAATGGTGGAGGATGGCGGGCTCGAACCACCGACCCCCTGCTTGTAAGGCAGGTGCTCTCCCAGCTGAGCTAATCCTCCATGTTTATAAATAAGTGGTGACCCGTACGGGATTCGAACCCGTGTTACCGCCGTGAAAGGGCGGTGTCTTAACCACTTGACCAACGGGCCAAATATATTTTCTTACAGAGAGCTTCCAGCCGGACTTGAACCGGCGACCTCTTCCTTACCATGGAAGTGCTCTACCGACTGAGCTATGGAAGCAAATTGGCTCCAACGGCAGGATTCGAACCTGCGACCGATCGGTTAACAGCCGATAGCTCTACCACTGAGCTACGTTGGAATATTGTCAAATCCATCTGTCCTAGAAGAAGTCTCTTGGATAGCTTTTATAAGATAACAAAGCATGGCGGCGTCCTACTCTTGCGGGGGTGAAACCCCGACTACCATCGGCGCTGAAGAGCTTAACTTCTGTGTTCGGCATGGGAACAGGTGTGACCTCTTCGCCAAAACCGCCATACTATTGTTTTTGTTGAAGGAGTACCTTCAAAACTAGATAAGAATTAAGACATCGTGCCTGATCACGTGTATGCGCTTGAGCTGACTTCCAGCTCCAACTCCCAGACCCTAGCGTATAAGTCATCTTCTTTCCAAAGGCTAATCGCCTTTTCCAAGAAGCTGTCTTATCCGTACGGGTCTAAGCGGTCGTTTGCGCTTTAGATAGATAAGCCCTCGATTTATTAGTATCGGTCAGCTGCACGTGTCACCACGCTTCCACCTCCGACCTATCAACCTTGTCGTCTACAAGGAATCTTACTCACTCGAAGTGATGGGAAATCTCATCTTGAAGTGGGCTTCATGCTTAGATGCTTTCAGCACTTATCCCTTCCGCACGTAGCTACCCAGCTGTGCTCCTGGCGGAACAACTGGTGCACCAGCGGTGCGTCCATCCCGGTCCTCTCGTACTAAGGACAGCTCTCCTCAAATTTCCAACGCCCACGACGGATAGGGACCGAACTGTCTCACGACGTTCTGAACCCAGCTCGCGTACCGCTTTAATGGGCGAACAGCCCAACCCTTGGGACCGACTACAGCCCCAGGATGCGATGAGCCGACATCGAGGTGCCAAACCTCCCCGTCGATGTGGACTCTTGGGGGAGATAAGCCTGTTATCCCCGGGGTAGCTTTTATCCGTTGAGCGACGGCCCTTCCATGCGGCACCGCCGGATCACTAAGCCCGACTTTCGTCCCTGCTCGACTTGTAGGTCTCGCAGTCAAGCTCCCTTGTGCCTTTGCACTCTGCGAATGATTTCCAACCATTCTGAGGGAACCTTTGGGCGCCTCCGTTACTTTTTGGGAGGCGACCGCCCCAGTCAAACTGCCCACCTGACACTGTCTCCGGACCGGATCACGGTCCTGGGTTAGAATGTCAATACAGCCAGGGTGGTATCCCACGGATGCCTCCACCGAAGCTAGCGCTCCGGTATCGACGGCTCCCACCTATCCTGTACAAGCTGTACCAACATTCAATATCAGGCTACAGTAAAGCTCCACGGGGTCTTTCCGTCCTGTCGCGGGTAATGCGCATCTTCACGCATAGTATAATTTCACCGGGTCTCTTGTTGAGACAGTGCCCAATTCGTTGCACCTTTCGTGCGGGTCGGAACTTACCCGACAAGGAATTTCGCTACCTTAGGACCGTTATAGTTACGGCCGCCGTTTACTGGGGCTTCGGTTCAAAGCTTCGCATAAGCTAACTCATCCCCTTAACCTTCCAGCACCGGGCAGGTGTCAGCCCCTATACTTCACCTTTCGGTTTCGCAGAGACCTGTGTTTTTGCTAAACAGTCGATTGGGCCTTTTCACTGCGGCTCCTCCTATGAAGGAGCACCCCTTCTCCCGAAGTTACGGGGTCATTTTGCCGAGTTCCTTAACAAGAGTTCTCCCGATCACCTTAGGATACTCTCCTCGTCTACCTGTGTCGGTTTGCGGTACGGGCACCTCTTTCCTCATTAGAGGCTTTTCTTGGCAGTGTGAAATCAGGAACTTCGGTACTATAGTTCCCTCCCCATCACAGCTTGTGATTGATGCACGGATTTGCCTATGCATCTCACTCACTGCTTGGCCGCTCACATCCAGTGGAGCGGATTCCCTATCCTACTGCGTCCCCCCGTCATTCAAACGGAAAGGAGGTGGTACAGGAATATCAACCTGTTATCCATCGCCTACGCCTTTCGGCCTCGGCTTAGGTCCCGACTAACCCTGAGCGGACGAGCCTTCCTCAGGAAACCTTAGACTTACGGTGGAAGAGATTCTCACTCTTCTTTCGCTACTCATACCGGCATTCTCACTTCTAAGCGCTCCACCAGTCCTTACGGTCTGACTTCACAGCACTTAGAACGCTCTCCTACCATTGTTCGTAAGAACAATCCACAGCTTCGGTGTTATGTTTAGCCCCGGTACATTTTCGGCGCAGAGTCACTCGACCAGTGAGCTATTACGCACTCTTTAAATGATGGCTGCTTCTAAGCCAACATCCTGGTTGTCTGAGCAACTCCACATCCTTTTCCACTTAACATAAACTTAGGGACCTTAGCTGGTGGTCTGGGCTGTTCCCCTCTCGACTACGGACCTTATCACTCGCAGTCTGACTCCCAAGGATGAGTCGTTGGCATTCGGAGTTTGACTGAATTCGGTAACCCGATGAGGGCCCCTAGTCCAATCAGTGCTCTACCTCCAAGACTCTTACCTTGAGGCTAGCCCTAAAGCTATTTCGGAGAGAACCAGCTATCTCCGTGTTCGATTGGCATTTCACCGCTACCCACACCTCATCCCCGCACTTTTCAACGTGCGTGGGTTCGGGCCTCCAGCCAGTGTTACCTGGCCTTCACCCTGGACATGGGTAGATCACACGGTTTCGGGTCTACGACCACATACTATTTCGCCCTATTCAGACTCGCTTTCGCTGCGGCTCCGATTTTTCATCTTAACCTTGCATGGGATCGTAACTCGCCGGTCCATTCTACAAAAGGTACGCTGTCACCCATTAACGGGCTCCAACTACTTGTAGGCACACGGTTTCAGGTTCTATTTCACTCCCCTCCCGGGGTGCTTTTCACCTTTCCCTCACGGTACTGGTTCACTATCGGTCACTAGGGAGTATTTAGCCTTGGGAGATGGTCCTCCCGGATTCCGACGGAATTCCTCGTGTTCCGCCGTACTCAGGATCCACTCCGGAGGAAACAAGATTTTGACTACAGGGCCGTTACCTTCTTCGGCTGACCGTTCCAGATCATTCATCTATCTTGTTTCTTTGTAACTCCAATGGAGTGTCCTACAACCCCAGAGAGCAAGCTCTCTGGTTTGGGCTAATTCCGTTTCGCTCGCCGCTACTCAGGAAATCGCGTTTGCTTTCTCTTCCTTCGGGTACTGAGATGTTTCAGTTCCCCGAGTCTACCTTCCTTAACCTATGTATTCAGTTAAGGATCCTACCCCATTACGGGTAGTGGGTTTCCCCATTCGGAAATCTCCGGATCATAGCCTACTTACGGCTCCCCGAAGCATATCGGTGTTAGTCCCGTCCTTCATCGGCTCCTAGTGCCAAGGCATCCACCGTGCGCCCTTATTCACTTAACTATCTAAAATCAATGTGAAAAGACGCATCATAATGATGCTTACGTTAAATCTAACGTTGGTTTGATGTCTAATTCTTATCTAGTTTTCAAGGTACTAATAGAAATTGGTGGAGCCTAGCGGGATCGAACCGCTGACCTCCTGCGTGCAAAGCAGGCGCTCTCCCATCTGAGCTAAGGCCCCATTTTATTTTTTTAAATAGGAATGGTGGGCCTGAGTGGACTTGAACCACCGACCTCACGCTTATCAGGCGTGCGCTCTAACCAGCTGAGCTACAGGCCCATTCCTTATAAAATTGAAAAATCAATCTTTCAAAACCGAACGAAACAAACATGAACGCGATATTAGTGTCTAGCTCCGGCGGCTCTGTTCAAGCCGCCTGCGCTTTCCGTATAATCCTTAGAAAGGAGGTGATCCAGCCGCACCTTCCGATACGGCTACCTTGTTACGACTTCACCCCAATCATTGGCCCCACCTTCGGCGGCTGGCTCCAAAAAGGTTACCTCACCGACTTCGGGTGTTGCCAACTCTCGTGGTGTGACGGGCGGTGTGTACAAGGCCCGGGAACGTATTCACCGCAGTATGCTGACCTGCGATTACTAGCGATTCCGGCTTCATACAGGCGAGTTGCAGCCTGCAATCCGAACTGAGAATGGTTTTTTGAGATTTGCTTGACCTCGCGATCTCGCAGCCCTCTGTACCATCCATTGTAGCACGTGTGTAGCCCAGGTCATAAGGGGCATGATGATTTGACGTCATCCCCGCCTTCCTCCGGTTTGTCACCGGCAGTCACCTTAGAGTGCCCAACTGAATGCTGGCAACTAAGATTAGGGGTTGCGCTCGTTGCGGGACTTAACCCAACATCTCACGACACGAGCTGACGACAACCATGCACCACCTGTCATTCCGTCCCCGAAGGGAACTCCCTATCTCTAGGGATAGCGGAAGATGTCAAGACCTGGTAAGGTTCTTCGCGTTGCTTCGAATTAAACCACATGCTCCACCGCTTGTGCGGGCCCCCGTCAATTCTTTTGAGTTTCAGCCTTGCGGCCGTACTCCCCAGGCGGAGTGCTTAATGCGTTAACTTCAGCACTAAGGGGCGGAAACCCCCTAACACCTAGCACTCAACGTTTACGGCGTGGACTACCAGGGTATCTAATCCTGTTTGCTACCCACGCTTTCGCGCCTCAGCGTCAGTTACAGACCAGAGAGTCGCCTTCGCCACTGGTGTTCCTCCACATATCTACGCATTTCACCGCTACACGTGGAATTCCACTCTCCTCTTCTGTACTCAAGTTCCCCAGTTTCCAATGGCCCTCCACAGTTGAGCTGTGGGCTTTCACATCAGACTTAAGAAACCGCCTGCGCGCGCTTTACGCCCAATAATTCCGGACAACGCTTGCCACCTACGTATTACCGCGGCTGCTGGCACGTAGTTAGCCGTGGCTTTCTGGTTAGGTACCGTCAAGGTACCAGCATTTCCTCTGGTACTTGTTCTTCCCTAACAACAGAACTTTACGATCCGAAGACCTTCATCGTTCACGCGGCGTTGCTCCGTCAGACTTTCGTCCATTGCGGAAGATTCCCTACTGCTGCCTCCCGTAGGAGTCTGGGCCGTGTCTCAGTCCCAGTGTGGCCGATCACCCTCTCAGGTCGGCTACGCATCGTCGCCTTGGTAAGCCGTTACCTTACCAACTAGCTAATGCGCCGCGGGCCCATCCATGAGTGACGGCCGAAACCGCCTTTTACCAGTGAACCATGCAGTTCACTGGGTTATTCGGTATTAGCTCCGGTTTCCCGGAGTTATCCCGATCTCATGGGTAGGTTGCCCACGTGTTACTCACCCGTCCGCCGCTCGATCCACAACAATCACCCCGAAGGGATCATGTTGTTTCACGCGCTCGACTTGCATGTATTAGGCACGCCGCCAGCGTTCGTCCTGAGCCAAGATCAAACTCTCCATAAAGTTAGAGTTTGCCTAGCATCAAATAAATGATTACTGGCTTTAAAAATAATTTAAAGACATTGACGTTACATGTTGTTTCGTTCAGTTTTCAAAGATCAAATTGTTTCGCTGTGTTTCAGCGACAGAAATTAATATAACATTTTATCTTAATTTCGTCAATCACTTTTTTGAAAAAGTTAATTCGTTATTGTTTAACCTTTTATTTTGAAGTGCTTGTCTCGCTGACAACAAAAAATATCTTACCACGGTATGATTCACTTTTGCAATAGTTTTGCATAAAAAAATTAAAATTCCCTCTAAAAATCTTTTAGAGGGATCGTTGAAGTCTAACCTATATGTCCTCTTAGCGCCTTCAGCGTCAGTTGTGAAGGGTGATCTATAATCCAATCTGCTTTGGCCATAGCTTTTTTACTCCCCAATCCTACTGCATACATTCCTGCAGCCTTAATGGATTCTACTCCGGCTTCAGCATCTTCTACTCCTACACATTCCTCAGGATTAACAGCTAATTGATTTGCAGCCTTTAGAAAGATCTCAGGATCAGGTTTACCATTTTTAACGGTAGCTGCGTCTACTATTGTATCTAAATAGGATTCAATTTTAAGCTGTCGAATCACTGGGCGAGCATTCTTACTAGCGGAAGCTAACGCTGTTGGAATCTCTGCAGCTTTTATCTCGTTCAAGAATGGTACAATACCTGGCAGAAGATCATCTGGGGTAATTTGCTGTATAAAGGTTTTATAATGTTCATTCTTTTTATGAGCTAATTCATTCATTTCATGTTCAGAAAGCACTATGCCTCCATGATTTAAAATCATATGTAAGGAGTCCATTCGACTAACACCTTTTAAACGTTCGTTAAACGCACGGTCGAAATGTACTCCCAATTCTTCAGCTAGTTGTTTCCAGGCTAAATAATGATATTCAGCGGTATCCGTAATCACACCATCTAAATCAAATATAATTGCTCCTATTTCCCTCATTACTTCTCCACCCCTATGTAAAAGCGATTTCATATATACACTATATCATACATAGGAGATGTCTAACTATTGATGTTTACGCTTTGGCAGTACATATCGAATACAATCATGTTTACTTGCTAATCTCTTGAACAGTTGGTACAGAATTTTATAGCGTTCTTCCATAGCTCTTTTTACAACGTGATCAATCCGGTGGTCTTCTAAGTCCATTAAAAGTTCGTCCATCTCCCGCTTCAATAGATATTCGATTTCTTTTTGTTCCATATCTTTTAATAAAAGTCCTAGCATGTACTCACCTCTTTATAATTGTTCCCTTTTATCATGTCCATTTATATCCAATTTATGAAATGAATCATATGCTTGTTCATAATTGTCCACTCCGTTCATAAGTTGTACTAAGCAGGGATTTCTGAATCGATAAGGAGAGGTGTATGATGCAACACTTTTATGCATGGAGTGGAAATCGAATAAAGAAGTGGGGACTGGTTGTAATTGCCGCTCTATTCTGCTCAATCTTTTTGTGGGTGGAAAGAGACAATGCCTTCTCTGTCTTTTCAACCGACAAAGGTCCAAGGGCACTCATTAGTAGCAACACTAAGAGCAAGGATGTAGCCATTACATTTAATATTAGCTGGGGACAAGAAGAAGTCTTTCCTATTCTTGAATCATTAAAGAAAAATAATGTAAAGGCTACATTCTTCGTAAGCGGAGAATGGGCTGAAAAGCATCCGAATATTTTAAAAGAGATTACTGAAAGCAAACATGATTTAGGAATGATGGGGTATCGTTATAAAAGTTATGCCAAACAAGACATTGCCCAAGTAAAGAAAGACCTTTTGTACGCCAGAGAAGTCTTTAAAAAACTAGGGTATGAAGAAATGGACCTTTTAAGACCACCACATGGACATTTCAATAAAGAAGTCTTAACGCTTGCAGAAGATCTCGGATTTAAGGTAGTCCAATGGAGCATAAACCCTGAGGACTATAGGAACCCTGGTACGCAAACCATTGTAGATGAAATCATGAAAGAAACTTCAGGCGGAGATATTATCGTTTTACATGCTTCTGACTCTGTAAAACAAACAAACGAAGCATTAAAAACTGTTCTTCCAGGATTAAAACAAAAAGGGTACGAATTTGTCTCCATATCTGAGATGATCTCAAAGACAGAGGCAAAGTCATCTGCTGTGAAATAAGAAAAGAGCAAACGGATTATCGTTTGCTCTTTTTCTTTCTGTTCTTCTTTTTCTTCTGGGCTTTTTTGGACGTATTAGATGATTGCACCGCTTCCGTTTTCGTTCCCCCATCATTCAGGCGATGAAGTACTAATAACTGATACGTATTACAGAAAAGAACTGCAGGTAACATAAGCATGACCCAATCAGAATCGTCGGCTTGAAAAGCTGGAACGAGCTCTACTGAAGTTATAACGATCATAAAGAACAGGGCCGGTATGAAAGCTTTAGAATTTGTTTCTTTAGCCTTCAAATATGCTACAGCCCAGCCAAAGAGAAGAAGTGCTGCGGGTAAGACAAAAAATGGAGCAACGTCCGCTTCTTCAGATACAGACTTATAGCGGAAGTACACCAAATCAAACAAAGTAAACAGAATCAGAACAATCTGGATGGGTGCCCATAACTTCCTAAATATCCCTAAACCAAATTGGTGAACCGTTAAATAAGCAAAGAACGCCATCTGACTAATTACACTAAAAATAAAACCTAATCCCAAATACATGAGCATTAAAATAATGACTTCCCATATACTAAAAGGATTAAAAGCTGTTACATAATGTTCATTCTGTACAAAAAAACTAACGAAAAGGGTAATAACCCCTCCCCATAATAAAGTCGTCAGAAACAATTTTACCCATTTGCGACTTGTCACGTTGGATCCCCCTACTTTCATTGCCGTAAATCAATCCTATGGTATTTTACCATAAAAACAAGCGTTTTCACTCCAAAACCTGTGTATATTTTCTTTCAATTATCTCATATTAAGTATATGTAAGGTGATTGAAAGGAGCGTTCTCATGAATAGGATGAAGGGTTTGGCAATCCTACTCGTACTAATTACAGTATTGACAGCTTGTTCTGGTAACTCCTCATCTGGCGGAGAACAAGCCGATTATGATAAAACCAAGAAAATGGTTGTAGATATATTGAAAACTGATGATGGAAAAAAGGCGATTACAGAAGTTTTATCCGATAAGGAAATGAAACAGCAAGTTGTTTTAGAATCAGATGTAGTAAAAACAAGCATTGAAGAAACCATTACGTCTGACAAAGGGAAGAAATTTTGGGAAGAGTTATTCCAAAATCCTCAGTTCTCTAAAAAATTCGCTGAATCACTATCCGAAGAACAGAAGAAAATTATGAAGTCTCTTATGAAAGATTCTCAGTACCAAAAAAGCATGTTAGAGCTTTTACAAAACCCTGAAATGGAAAAACAAATGCTTACGGTCATGAAAAGTCAGCAATTCCGTGAAAACCTGGAAAAGACCATACAAGAAACCATGGAAACGCCTATGTTTAAAGCTAAAATGAGCGAAATCGTTCTAAAAGCTGCTGAAGAGATGAAAACAGGACAATCTCAGTCAGAGGGTGGCGGCGGTTCACAGGGTGAAAAGAGCTCCGGTGGCAGCAGTGGTTCTAAACAAGATCAACAATCGTCTGGTGGCGGAAGTGAATAATAAAAAGGGTGCCTTTTACGAGGCACCCTTTTCATTCGTTTTAACTCATCTTTTTTATCATTTTGTTCGCAATGGATAAAAAGATCTTTCCTGTTGGGTGATCGGCTTGATACACACCAGGAGCAAAGATATCCTCTTCTTCGTAAGGTTGTTGAAGTGGGAGTTGTCCAAGAACTTCTGTCTGAAGTTGTTCAGCTAACTTCGGACCTCCCCCTTGGCCAAATACAAATTCTTTTTGACCAGTTAACGCACTTTGGAAATACGCCATGTTTTCGATTACACCTAATATTTCATGCTCCGTCTTAATAGCCATTTGGCCAGCACGGGCCGCTACAAATGCTGCTGTTGGATGAGGTGTAGTGACGATTACTTCTTTACAAGATGGAAGCATGGAATGAAGGTCTAGCGCTACGTCACCTGTACCTGGTGGCAGATCAATAAGTAAATAATCCAAGTCTCCCCACTCCACTTCTTTAAAGAAGCTTGTTAGCATTTTACCTAACATTGGACCTCTCCAGATGATTGGGGAATTATCCTCAACGAAAAAGCCCATAGAAATAACTTTCACACCAAATCGTTCAACAGGAATAATCTGTTCACCACGTACAACCGGTCTTTCTTCAATCCCCATCATATCTGGTACACTAAACCCGTATATATCAGCATCAATAATCCCTACTTTTTTACCTAAGCGAGCTAAAGAAGTTGCGAGGTTAACCGTCACAGTAGATTTACCTACGCCCCCTTTCCCGCTTGCGATCCCAATAAATGTTGTTCCTGTATTTCCTTCTAATAATGATTCACTTTCATCACTAGCACCAGCATACTGCTGTAGAATCTCATCGGATAACTGGTTAAATCTCAACCCTACTGTAGTAACACCAGCACCTTTTAAAACGTTTACAATTTCTTGTTGAAATTGCATTTGTTCAGCTGTGTTTGGTTGTGCTATAGCAATCTTTACACTTACATGATTCTTCTCTTCTTTAATTTTAATCTCTTCTATTCCGTCTGTTTCTTCTAACGTTCTATGTAAATGAGGATCTTGCAAGGGATGTAGCAGATCCACCACTTGTTCTTTTGTAATCATATTCTGTCACCAACCTTCTATAGTGTCTATGTTGTAGTATAACATAAAAAGTCAGATAGCTTGGATGACAGTGCTTGATTATTACAAATTTTCAGTAAGTCACTCTGGAATCTCATCCTCTGTAACGTAGCGTAACATCCCTTCATATACCGAGGCAGCAACTTTGTTTTGATACTCCTCCGTTTTCAGCAACTCGCGCTCATGTGCATTAGATAAGAAACCAATTTCCACAAGCGCTCCAGGAGAATCCGTACTGCGAAGCAAGTACATGTTACTAATAGCTAATGCACTACGATTCGTATTTTCTAAGTTCCGCTTAATTTCACTTTGAATAAGCTTCGCAAGCTGTTCACTTTCTGGCGAAGATGCATTATAAAAAGATTGGGCCCCGTGCCATTTTGGCGAAGGAATGGCATTTAGATGAACACTTACATAGAAATCTGCTTCTTTATCATTGATGAATTCCACTCGCCTCTTTAAATCCTGGGATTTTCGCTTTGAAATGCTTTTTTCATCCTCATCAGCCAAATCAACATCTTTTTCCCTCGTCATATAAACTAACGCCCCTGCTTGTTGTAAGTAATCCCGAAGCTTTTTAGAGACCTCAAGTGTTATTTCCTTCTCTAGCGTTTCATCGCTCCCTACCGCTCCTCCATCGACCCCTCCATGGCCTGGGTCAATGACAATAACCTTACCAGCAAGGGGAAGGGACCATGTTTGCCACGAATCATTTGTTTCGATTGGATAACGTATAAGTACAATTAGGACCACTAAACCAATAAACCAACTTGAAATTTTAAAAGCTTTCCCCATCCTTGTCTCCTCCTCATCCTAGCTACTTCTCAATATATGGGACAAGGAAAGAGATTATGCGTATCAATCAAGCCTTAGCCGCCTGCGTCGTTCACCTCGTTCTATACCAATCTTCCACCACGTGTCTATAAAGTCCTCACAGCTTTTTTCTGCCTTGACTACAAACCATCCATTTATACCTGACGCTTGCTGCCAGTACTCCAGGTAATCAAAGAAATCAAGTGCAATCGTACCAAGCTCAGCTTCATACCTTTTTTGAATTTCCTCTATGCGCTCTCCCATTAGTATGAATTGACTAGCTTCTGCCCCTAATAAATAAGCTTCCATCGCTTGCTCAACTGCTTCTTCTTTAATAGCGGACTCATATACTTGAAACGAGTGAAAGAAACGCTGAAACCTCTTAGACACATCGTTTTGAACTTCTGTAAATGTTAACTCACGTAATAAATTTCGCTCAAAAGCTAACTGTTTATTTAAACGGAGCCGATCTATAGATACAACCGACATACCGAATCACCTCCATATTGCTTATTAGTGTATTCGGTATGAAGCTCAATCATTCTGAGCTATAACACTTCCCTCGACTGGAAGAAATACGCACACATAAAAGTGCCCACCAACTTGAGAGCTGTGGGCACTGATTAAATATCACGGAGCGATTTAAAGTTAAGTTATTCTACGGAAAAAGCAATTTATGATTTATTGAACGACAAAAAACCCCCGGTCCAAATGACCAGGGGTTTTGAAAACGAAAATATAAAATTAACGTTTTGAGAATTGTGGAGCACGACGAGCAGCTTTAAGACCGTATTTCTTACGCTCTTTCTTACGAGGGTCACGTGTAAGTAGACCTGCACGCTTAAGAGTCGTACGGTATTCTGGATCTGCTTCTAACAACGCGCGTGCAATTCCGTGACGGATTGCACCAGCTTGACCTGTGAAGCCACCACCATCAACGTTTACATAAACGTCGTAGTTGCCTTCGTTTTCAGTCACAGCTAAAGGTTGTTTAGTGATCACACGTAGCGTTTCATATGGGAAATAATCTTCTGAGTCACGTTTGTTAATAACGATACGGCCTGTACCTGGAACTAAACGTACACGCGCTACAGAAGTTTTACGACGTCCGGTACCGTTGTATTGTACTTGTGCCATCTGTAGTCAACCTCCTTATTAATTAACCGCGAAGCTCGTATGCTTCTGGTTTTTGTGCTTGGTGCTTGTGTTCAGGACCTGCATAAACATGTAGCTTTTTGCCCATTTTGCGTCCTAGGCTTCCGTTTGGTAGCATACCTTTAACGGCTAGCTCGAGCATTTGTTGTGGATAGTTCGTACGCATTTCTAGAGCGTTACGTTCTTTAAGTCCACCAACATAATTTGTGTGACGGTAGTACATCTTGTCCGTCAGTTTTTTACCTGTAAGTTGGATCTTCTCAGCGTTTACGATAATGACATGATCGCCAGTATCAACGTGAGGAGTGTAAGTTGCTTTATGCTTACCGCGAAGGATTGCTGCAACTTCACTAGCCAAACGACCTAGTGTTTGGCCTTCAGCATCAACAACATACCATTTGCGTTCAACGTTGTTTTCGTTTGCCATAAAAGTTGTGCGCATGGTCAGTTCCCTCCTGATTTTCGTTATCTCGTTAACGTATATTTTATTCTCAACACAATTAGATTCCGGGGCCAATCGTGGTATAGAAATAAAATGCCATAGATCATATTATAATACTTTACTATTTAATGTCAAGGGTATGTTACACCTGGGGACGTTGTTTTTACAAATAATCTACATTCCACAGAAACAACCCTTGTGGTGGCGCCGTTTTGCCAGCCTGGTCTCGATCTTTAGCTGCCAAAATTTCTTTTAAGTCTGATACGTCTTTTCTTCCAGAACCAATCTCAAGGAACGTTCCGATTAAAATACGAACCATATTATAAAGAAAACCGCTCCCGATAAACGTAAATACCAATTCATCATCTACTACGTCGCAGCGGACAGAATATAGAGTACGGACATAATCGCCTTTCATCGTCGTTTTCTTGGAACAAAAGGACGTGAAGTCATGAGTGCCCTCTACTAGAGCACACGCCTCTTGTATGGCCTCTATATTTAATTTATAAGGATAGTGAAAGGTTACGCCTCTCCGGAAAACATCGGGAATATCACAGTTTAAGACACGGTACCGATATTCTTTCTTCTTTGGACTATAGCGTGAATGGAAATCATCAGAAACGGGTTCAGCACGTTGTATGACCACGTCATCTGGCATTAAAGATTGCAGGGCCTTTCTCCAATCCATTTTCGGATTATCTAAATCAGAATCGAAATGAAGAACTTGTCCACGTGCGTGAACACCCGCGTCAGTTCGTCCAGACGGGTGTAAACGTATTTCTTTCCCTTTATGAATTTTCCTCAACGCTTTCTCAATCTCTTCCTGAACAGTTCTTCCATTTGGTTGAACTTGAAACCCAGAAAAATGAGTACCATCGTAGCTTACCACACAAGCAATACGAACCATAGTATAGACACCTCTATGCTCTAGTTAAAAATACAGCAATAATCACAAAGGTGAACAGAACAAGAACCGTATAGTCAATCTTGCGTAACACAAGCTCACGGAGCTTGGTCCGTCCTTCGCCACCTTGATAGCCTCTAGCTTCCATAGCCATAGCCAGCTCTTCAGCACGCTTAAACGCACTCACAAAGAGAGGAACCAACAAGGGTACAATGGCTTTTAATCGTTCTTTGATAGGACCTGTTCTGAAGTCAACACCTCGTGAGGCCTGAGCCTTTGAGATCTTCTCTGTCTCTTGCATAAGCGTAGGAATAAAGCGTAGAGAGATCGACATCATCAACGCTAGCTCATGTACAGGAAACTTGATCTTTTTTAAGGGATGAAGAAGACTCTCGATGGCATCAGTAATCGCAATAGGTGTGGTTGTCAATGTAAGCAAAGATGTAATAAGAATTAACAAAAAGAACCTTAAAGATATAGCCACACCTTGAATAAGGGCTCCTGAATATACATCAAAACCTAGTACCGAAAAAAGCACGTTTCCTTCTTTCGTAACGACCAGGTGTAAAATGAACGTAAATATAATCAAAAACCAAACAGGCTTTAACCCTTTTGCAATAAAACGAGGAGGAATCTTCGTAATCCCAACGCTTATTAAAGCAAATAACGCGAGAGACCCATAACTCGCTACAGAGTTAGCGAAAAAGACCACAATGACAAAAAAGAAGATGATTGTAATCTTTGCTCTCGGGTCCATACGGTGCACAAGGGAGTCTCCGGGTACATATTGCCCGATTACCATGGAACTGTTCATACAGAGGCCCCCTTTAACTTCTGAGCAGCTTCTGCAGCCAATTCTTCAATAGATTGCTTCTTGTATTCCAGACTTAGACCAAAGCGCTTATTCATCTTAGTGGTCAATTCAATAATTTCGGGAACATCTAATCCCACTTTATTCAAAGCTTCCTTCTCTCTAAACACTTCTAGTGGTTTCCCCTGCATATACATATGGCCATTGTGCATCACAATCACGTAATCAGCATAGGCAAGAGCATCCTCCATACTGTGCGTAACATGAACCGTTGTGAGATTCTTCTCATGATGAAGTTTATAAAACATGTCCATAATCTCACGTTGTCCTTTAGGGTCTAAGCCAGCGGTTGGTTCATCTAATACTAGCACTCGAGGATTCATAGCAAGCACTCCCGCAATAGCAACACGGCGCATTTGTCCACCACTCAAATCGAATGGAGAACGCTCTAACATATCTGATGACAACCCTACTGCTTCAATTGTTTCTTGTACTCTTTGTTGAATTTCTTCTTTTTGAACCCCAAAATTCAGAGGTCCAAATGAGATATCTTTTTCAATTGTTTCTTCGAATAATTGGTGTTCTGGGTACTGAAAAACGACACCGACTTCTTTTCTAAGTGCTTTTAGATTTTTCGGTTTAGACCCAGCTTGTAACGTAACATCACCAACTGTCACACTCCCGTGGGTAGGAGCTAGCAAGCCATTTAGGTGTTGAATGAGTGTAGACTTCCCTGATCCTGTATGTCCAATCACAGCCACAAAGGATCCAGATGGGATTTGAAAAGAGAGATTTTCGAGAGCTCGATGTTCAAACGGACTATTCGGTTGATAGATATAACTTACATTGTCGAATGTAATGTCCATAATTCATCCATCAATTCTTCATGATTTAAGGGTTGTTTCTTTACATCAAGGCCGAGCCCTTTTAACTCATGGGCGAACTTTGACACGAGTGGAATATCTAGTCCAATAGATTGAAGATCTCCTTTTTGCTCAAACAGCTCTCTCGGAGTGCCCTCAAACCAAACGTTCCCCTTATTCATTACAATAACCCGATCAGCGAGCGTTACCTCATTTAAGTCATGTGTGATCGTTACAACCGAAACATCACGTTCCTGTCGAACCTGGTTCACCGTATGCATAATCTCTTTTCTTCCCTTGGGGTCTAACATAGCTGTCGCTTCGTCAAGAATAATCATTGATGGAGCCACGGCCAAAACACTTGCAATGGCGACACGTTGTTTCTGACCACCTGAAAGGCGGTGCGGCTCATGATCTTCATACTCTTCCATTCCGACAGCTTTTAAACTATGGGCAATCCTTTTTATCATCTCTTCGCGAGGTATCCCGTGGTTTTCAAGTCCAAACGCCACATCATCTTTAACCGTTGTCCCCACAAACTGGTTATCTGGATTTTGGAATACCATACCGACTTTACGACGAATCTCCCATATATTCTGTTCAGAAAGCTCTAAGCCATCCACATATACGGAGCCATCGTTTGGAAATAGCAATCCGTTCATAAGTTTGGCCATGGTGGATTTACCCGAACCATTATGGCCTATGACAGCTACCCATTCATTTTGGTTCACTTGAATAGAGACATCATCCAACACAATAGGGCTATCTTCTCGATACTGGAAAGAGACGTTTTGAAATTCTAAGAAACTCTGCTCCATCTCTTACCTCCTCTGCTCTACTCTCATATTTCCCCGGAAATACGACAAATTAACACAACATCTTTATATAAAAGGTCGAATTAGATTGTCTCCGGATTTTGTTTTAAACGTATAAAAAAAGGGCTGGGATAACCTCTAAAGAGATTCTGTCCTGCCCTTTTTCCAAGTGGGATTATACTAATTCGATAATCGCAGTTTTTGCACCGTCACCTTTACGGGCACCAAGTTTCATGATGCGAGTGTAACCGCCTTGACGGTCTTCGTAACGTGGACCGATGTCTGTGAATAGCTTCTGAAGTGCAGTTTGACCGCTCTCATCATCAGCTTGTGCTTTGTATAGGAAAGATTCAGCTTGGCGACGAGCATGAAGATCTCCACGCTTACCAAGTGTAATCATTTTCTCCACAACAGAACGAAGCTCTTTCGCTTTCGCTTCAGTAGTTTCGATACGTTCATGAATAATTAGGTCAGTTGCTAAGTTGCGTAGCAATGCCATACGTACGTCAGTTGTACGACCTAGTTTTCTAGCCATGTCAGTTCCCCTCCTTTGCAGAGTTTCTCTCTATCGACGAATGATTAATCGTCTTTACGTAAGCCTAAGCCAAGTTCTTCGAGCTTATGCTTAACTTCCTCAAGGGATTTACGTCCAAGGTTACGAACTTTCATCATATCCTCTTCCGATTTTTGCGCAAGTTCTTGTACCGTGTTGATACCTGCACGCTTGAGGCAGTTGTAAGAACGCACGGATAAATCAAGTTCTTCGATTGTCATTTCAAGGACTTTTTCTTTCTGGTCTTCTTCTTTCTCAACCATGATTTCAGCGTTTTGCGCCTCATCAGTGAGTCCAACGAAAATGTTTAAGTGTTCCATATAGATTTTAGCACCTAATGAAACTGCTTCTTCTGGTCGAATGCTTCCGTCAGTCCAAATGTCTAACGTAAGCTTATCAAAATTTGTCACCTGGCCTACACGAGTGTTTTCCACTTGGTAGGTAACACGTGAAATTGGAGTGAAGATAGAATCAACTGGGATGACGCCGATAGGCTGTTCATCAAATTTGTTCGCTTCTGCAGGACGATAGCCGCGTCCTTTTTCTGCCGTAATTTTCATACGCAGATTTGCATTGGATTGTAACGTAGCAATGTGGATCTCAGGGTTTAAGATCTCCACATCAGAATCATGCGTGATGTCTGCAGCTGTTACTGCTCCTTGTCCAGAAACATCAATCTCTAAAGTTTTAGTCTCTTCAGAGTAAATCTTAAGAGCTAGTTGCTTAAGATTTAGGACGATCGTTGTTACATCTTCGACTACTCCATCAACTGTTGAAAATTCATGAAGTGCGCCTTCAATCTGGACAGAGGTTACAGCAGAGCCCGGTAGTGAGGATAATAGAATACGACGTAAGGAGTTCCCTAGTGTTGTACCATATCCACGTTCAAGCGGTTCGACGACCAACTTACCAAACGTTGCATCATCGCTGATCTCAACCAGTTCAATTTTTGGCTTTTCAATTTCGATCATTAATTAAAACCCTCCTTCAAAACGTCGAAACCCCGGTTAGACAAAGTCTAACCGAAATTCCTCAGGTAGGCAGTCCCCGTTTATACATAGTTTATTCGTTCATAAGCTAAAATGCTTTTATACTGCTTTTTTAGCTATCATAACCCATTATAGACAGGGTGACAAATTCTATACAGGTAAATTACACACGACGACGTTTTGGTGGGCGGCAACCATTGTGAGGTACTGGAGTTACATCAACAATGGCTGTAACTTCTAGTCCTGCTGCTTGAAGTGCGCGAATCGCAGCTTCACGGCCAGCACCTGGGCCTTTAACCGTTACTTCTACGGATTTAAGTCCGTGTTCCATACCAGCTTTTGCAGCTGCTTCAGAGCACATTTGTGCAGCGAATGGAGTAGATTTACGAGAACCTTTGAAACCAAGTGCACCAGCACTACTCCAAGATACTGCGTTACCTTGAACGTCAGTAATCGTAACGATAGTGTTGTTAAACGTAGAACGGATGTGTGCTACACCCGTGTCAATATTCTTTTTCACACGGCGCTTACGAGTGTTTGTTTTACGAGCCATAGGGTTAGCTTACCTCCTTTATACCTTATTTTTTCTTGTTTGCAACTGTACGACGTGGACCTTTACGCGTACGAGAGTTGTTTTTCGTTTTCTGACCGCGAAGTGGAAGACTACGACGGTGACGGATTCCACGGTAGGAACCGATCTCGATCAGGCGCTTCACGTTAAGAGAGTTCTCACGACGAAGATCACCTTCAACAGTGTAGTTCTCAAGAGCTGTACGAATCTTAGCTAATTCATCTTCTGTTAGGTCACGAACACGAGTATCCTCAGATACGCCTGCATCCGCTAAAACTGATTTAGCAGTTGTGTGTCCAATGCCGTATACATACGTTAATGAAATGACAATACGTTTGTCACGTGGAATGTCAATACCAGCAATACGTGCCATTCAGCAGTGCACCTCCTTTAGTACTTATCCTTGTTTTTGTTTATGCTTAGGATTATCGCAAATTACCATTACTTTACCTTTACGGCGGATAACTTTGCATTTTTCGCAAATTGGTTTTACAGATGGTCTTACCTTCATCATCCATACCTCCTCTTAGATCGGAGCATTCCCGCATTATTATTTGTAGCGGTAGGTAATACGTCCTCTACTTAAATCATATGGTGAAAGTTCAACCGTTACTTTATCTCCTGGAAGAATACGAATGAAATGCATACGAATCTTTCCGGAGACGTGAGCAAGTACGGTATGCCCGTTCTCTAACTCAACTTTAAACATTGCATTAGGCAATGTGTCAACGATTGTTCCTTCTACTTCAATTACATCTTCTTTCGCCATCGAGTTGATCTCCCTTCTTCAAATCAGTCACTGCTTCATCTACAAATTTTGATAAGGCAAAACGAAGTTTGCCATTCGTTACGCGACCAGTTTCTAGAAGGCTATTTTCGACCTCAGGAGAAACATACTCAGTACATTCAATGTGTTGAATATTTTTCTTCTTCGGCCTGTCGTACTTTCGTTTTTCTCCGTCTGCGAGCATCACAAAACGATCATCAACAAATCCGATGATAATCATATATTGTTCTACCTCACGTCCTTGCAAAACACGAACAACCTGACCTATTCGTGGACTCGAATCCGCTTCGTTCAAAAACGATCACCTTCACTTAGGCTTTAGTTAAAATCTCAAAACCTTCATCCGTTATTGCAATAGTATGCTCGAAGTGGGCACACATCTTACCATCTTCCGTAACTACTGTCCAATTATCAGCTAGCGTACGTACATAACGTTCACCAGCGTTGACCATTGGTTCAACGGCTAAAACCATTCCTGGTCTAAGTCGTGGTCCTTTATTCGGAGGACCGTAGTGAGGAATTTGTGGATCTTCATGAAGTTCTTGCCCAACTCCGTGGCCTACATATTCTCTAACAATAGAAAAACCTTTAGGTTCTACGAATGATTGAATAGCATGAGAAATATTTGATAAGCGAACGCCCGGCTTTGCTTCTTCCAGGCCTTTAAACAAGGACTCTTCCGTTACATCAAGTAGTTCCTGTGTTGCTTCATCGATTTCCCCTACTGGGTAAGTCCAGGCAGAATCTCCATGATAGCCTTTATATTTAGCGCCAATATCTATAGAGATAATATCTCCGTTATTCAATTGGCGATCACCTGGAATTCCATGTACCAGCTCTTCATTGACAGATACACAAATACTGCCACGGAATCCATTATAACCTTTGAAAGAAGGAATTGCATCCATACTGAGGATGAATTCTTCCGCAATCTCATTAAGTTTATTGGTAGTGATACCAGGTTCAATATGCTTTGCTAGTTCCTGGTGCGTGAGTGCGACGATTCTGCCAGCTTCACGCATAATATCTAATTCGCGTGGCGTCTTTGTAATAATCATTTAGATAAGCCTCCGAGCTTTTGGTCGATATCATGGAAAACTTGATCAATTTCTTGATCTCCATTGATCGAAACTAAATATCCTTTACCTTCATAGAAGTCTAATAGTGGTTTAGTGTTTTCAAGGTTTACTTCAACACGCTTGCGCACGGTTTCTGGTTTGTCGTCATCACGTTGAATGAGTTCGCTACCATCATTGTCGCATTTCCCTTCTACTTTAGGAGGGTTGAATGTGACATGGTACGTAGCGCCACATGTTGGACAAATTCTACGTCCAGTCAAACGCTCGACAAGCTGATCTTGGTCTACATCGATATGAAGAACATAATCTAATGTAGAGCCTAAATCAGATAGAACTGTTTCAAGCGCTTCTGCTTGTGCGATTGTTCTCGGGAAACCGTCTAAAAGAAAGCCTTCTGTAGCGTCTTCTTTACCAAGACGCTCGCGAACTATACCGATGGTTACTTCATCTGGTACTAGTGCACCTTGATCCATATAGGATTTAGCTTCTTTTCCTAGATCAGTTCCTTCCTTGATCGCAGCACGAAACATATCTCCTGTTGAGATATGAGGGATTTGGTATTTTTCAACGATCTTCTCTGCCTGGGTACCTTTACCAGCACCTGGTAAACCCATTAAGATTAAGTTCAAAATGTTCCCCTCGCTCTCATTTGGTGGATTAGCACCTAATCCTTTTATTTAATGAAGCCTTTGTAGTGACGTTTCACTAACTGACTTTCTAATTGTTTCATCGTTTCTAGTGCAACACCAACTACGATGAGTAGACTAGTACCACCAATTTGAACACTTTGTGGTAGTCCAGCAAAGTTCCCTAGGATAATTGGCAATACAGCAATTACAGCTAGGAAGATAGAACCCACAAATGTTAAACGGTAAAGTACACGAGTCAAATAAGTTTCGGTGTTTTTACCAGGACGAATCCCTGGGATATACCCACCTTGCTTCTTCAAATTCTCCGCCATTTGCTCTGGATTAACCTGAACAAATGTGTAGAAATACGTGAAAGCAATAATTAAAGCTACATAGATAATCATTCCAGTCCAGTTTTGATAGTCAAATATATACTGGATCGTGGAAGCCACTTCACTATCACCGAAGAATCCTGCGACAGTACGCGGTGCAACGATAAATGAAATTGCGAAGATTACTGGGATAACCCCTGCAGCATTTACTTTTATCGGAAGGTGCGTAGAATGACCACCCACTGGTGAACGATTGACTAATCGTTTCGCATATTGGATAGGTATTTTACGCAACGCTTGTTGAATGAATATAACTCCAACGACAATTCCAACTGTTACAAGTGCAATCAATGCAACGATCACGAGATTGAGAAATAGTTGATCACCTGCTCCGGAGATATATTTCTCAAAAAGCTGGTTCACTCCACCTGGAATACCAGCAGCAATACCTGCAAAGATTAAGATGGAAATTCCGTTACCTACGCCATGTGCCGTGATTTGTTCACCTAACCACATTAAAAACGTTGTTCCACTTGTTAGTACGAGTGCAATTACAAGGAACTTCATAGCACCCGGATCTAAGATTAATTGTCCGCCAGTCATAGCATTAAAGCCGACTGACATACCAATTGCTTGAATAAAAGCAAGAACGACCGTTCCATAGCGGGTAAACTGAGCTAATTTACGACGGCCAACTTCACCTTGTTTCTTCCACTCAGTAAACTTAGGAACAACATCCATCTGCAAGAGCTGCATGATGATGCTAGCCGTAATGTACGGCATGATTCCCATTGCAAAGATGGAGAACTGTTGAAGGGCTCCGCCCCCAAACGTATTTAAGAAGCCAAAAACATTATTTTCATTCATAAAGTTAATGGCGTTCTTATCAGTAAATGGAACAGGTATAAATGTTCCAAGTCGGAATACGACTAACATTAAAAGAGTGAAGATGATCTTTTGTCGTATATCACTCACGCGCATAAAATTGGAGATTGTCCGGAACATTAAATCACCTCAGTTTGACCGCCCGCTGCTTCGATAGCTTCTTTCGCGGAAGCAGAGAACTTATGAGCTTTTACAGTTAGTTTCTTCTCAATGTTACCTTTACCAAGTACCTTGATGCCAGAATTAAGTTTGCTAACCACGCCTGTTTCAAGCAAAAGCTCAGGAGTGACTTCTGTTCCTTCTTCGAAACGATTCAACGCGTCAAGGTTTACAACTGCAAACTCTTTGCGGTGAATGTTTGTGAAACCACGCTTTGGTAGGCGTTGGAATAGAGGCATTTGACCTCCCTCGAAACCTGGGCGTACACCGCCACCGGAACGAGCTTTTTGTCCTTTATGACCACGTCCAGAAGTTTTACCGTTACCAGTAGCCATACCACGGCCTACACGATTACGTGTTTTACGAGTACCTTCTGTTGACTTAAGTTCATGAAGTTTCATTGTAGCACCTCCTCTTTTACGTTATTCGATCGTTATACTTCTTTTACCGTCACTAGGTGAGATACTTTGTTCGCCATACCACGTACAGCTGGAGTATCTTCGTGAACTACGGTTTGGCGAATTTTCTTAAGACCAAGCGCCTTAACAGTAGCACGCTGTGGTTCTGGTCTGCCAATCACACTGCGAGTGAGGGTAATTTCTAATTTTTTAGACATACTATTTCCCTCCTTATCCTAACAGTTCTTCTACAGACTTTCCACGAAGTTTCGCAACGTCTTCCGCACGCTTAAGTTCGCTAAGTCCGCTTAGTGTAGCACGTACCATGTTAATTGGTGTGTTTGAACCTAATGATTTAGATAGGATGTCACCTACACCTGCAAGTTCTAGTACCGCACGTACGGGACCACCTGCGATAACTCCAGTACCTTCTGCAGCAGGTTTCATAAGGATGTTTCCAGCACCGAAACGTCCGATGATTTCGTGTGGAATTGTAGTACCAACTGTTGGTACAGTGATTAGATTTTTCTTCGCATCTTCAATTGCTTTACGAATCGCTTCTGGAACCTCTTGGGCTTTACCAGTACCGAATCCAACATGACCATTTTTGTCTCCTACTACAACCAATGCAGCAAAACGGAAGCGGCGTCCACCTTTAACAACCTTTGCAACACGGTTGACAGTAACAACGCGTTCTTCTAGATCTAATTTGTTAGGATCTACTACGTTTGTACTCATTTCTGTCCCTCCTTTTTCTATTAAAATTCTAGTCCTGCTTCGCGAGCAGCGTCAGCTAGAGCTTTCACACGTCCGTGATATAAATAACCTCCGCGGTCGAATACAATAGCAGAAACGCCATTATTCTTCGCACGATCAGCTACCATCTGACCAACTTTTGTTGCAGCTTCAACGTTTCCAGTAGTATCAAGGTTAAACTCGTTATCTACTGTAGAAGCGCTAGCTAGTGTAACACCATTTACATCGTCAATGATTTGAGCGTAAATGTGTTTGTTTGAACGATAAACGTTTAAACGTGGACGTTCCGGAGTACCAGCTACTTTTTTACGCACGCGTGCATGTCTTCTCTTACGCACAGCATTTTTGTCAGCTTTTGTGATCATTCAGGTCACTCCTTTCTCTTCCCTAACGAGACTTATTTAGCAGTTTTACCTTCTTTACGACGAACATGTTCGCCTTCGTAACGAATACCTTTACCTTTGTAAGGCTCTGGTGGGCGGATTGCGCGGATATTCGCTGCAACAGCGCCAACTAGTTCTTTATCAATACCTCTAATAGTTAATTTCGCGTTAGATGGTACTTCGATTTCGATACCTTCACGCTGTTCTACCTCAACTGGGTGAGAGTAACCAGCGTTAATGATGATCTTTTCACCTTGCTTTTGCGCACGGTAACCTACACCTTGGATCTCAAGGCTTTTCTCGAAACCTTTAGAAACACCTTCAACCATGTTTCCGATAAGACTACGGGTAGTACCGTGTAAAGAACGGTGTTCTTTATTATCGCTTGGGCGAGCAACGGTTAAAATGTTGTCTTCAATATTGATCGTCATGTCTGGATGGAAAGTACGAGTTAATTCACCTTTAGGACCCTTAACTGTAATTTCGTCCCCATTCATGTTGATTTCAACACCCTCAGGGATTTGTAGTTGTTTTAAACCTACGCGGGACATACTGTGCACCTCCTGTCATTCAATTGTTTATTACCAAACGTAAGCAAGCACTTCGCCGCCAATAGCTTGTTGGCGTGCTTCCTTGTCCGTTAAAACACCATTTGAAGTAGATACGACTGCTACTCCAAGACCGTTTAATACGCGTGGAAGCTCATCAGCTTTTGCGTACACACGAAGACCAGGTTTACTGATTCGTTTTAATCCAGTGATAACACGCTCGTTGTTAGCACCGTATTTAAGGAAAATACGTAAGATTCCTTGTTTATCATCTTCAACCATTTCGTAATCGCGAACGAAGCCTTCACGTTTAAGAATGTCCGCAACTTCTTTTTTAAGCTTAGAAGCAGGTACTTCAAGCTTTTCGTGACGTACCATGTTCGCATTACGAATGCGAGTTAGCATATCTGCAATTGGATCTGTCATGACCATTTGTGATTACCTCCTTCCCTAATTGGGGATTACCAGCTTGCTTTTTTGACACCAGGAATTTGACCTTTGTATGCAAGTTCACGGAAACAAATACGGCAAAGCTTAAACTTACGTAGTACAGAATGTGGGCGACCACAACGTTCGCAACGTGTGTACTCTTGTACTTTAAACTTTTGTTTACGCTGTTGTTTCGCGATCATTGATTTTTTAGCCACAATTTTCCCTCCTTATTAAAGCTTGAGTAGCTTATTTCTGGAAAGGCATACCGAATTGAGTTAATAATTCGCTCGCTTCTTCGTCATTGTTAGCAGTTGTAACAATAACAATGTCCATTCCGCGTACTTTGCTTACTTTATCATAATTGATCTCTGGGAAAATTAATTGCTCTTTAACACCTAGAGTGTAGTTACCGCGACCGTCAAACGCTTTGTTTGAGATACCGCGGAAGTCACGTACACGTGGTAAAGAAACAGCGATTAATTTTTGTAGGAATTGATACATACGCTCACCACGAAGGGTTACTTTCGCGCCGATCGGCATTCCTTCACGTAGACGGAAACCAGCAATTGACTTCTTCGCTTTTGTGATTAGTGGTTTTTGACCAGAGATTAATTCTAACTCTTCAACAGCGTTGTCTAACGCTTTTGCGTTTTGTACTGCGTCACCAACACCCATGTTGATGATGATCTTTTCGACCTTAGGTACTTCCATCACAGAGTCATATTCGAATTTATTCATCAAGCTTGATACGATCTCATCTTGATATTGTTGTTTAAGTTGATTCATCACGTAGCCCTCCTTTCATCGCTATTTATTTATCTAAAGATTCACCTGATTTTTTAGCGATACGAACTTTCTTTCCATCACGCACTTCATAACCGACGCGTGTAGCATCCCCTGATTTAGGGTCAACTGGTAAAACGTTCGACACATGAATCGGTGCTTCTTGGCTTAGGATACCGCCCTGAGGGTTGTCTTGTGATGGCTTCGCATGTTTTTTAACAACATTTACGCCTTCAACAAGGACACGCTCTTTTTTCGGGTAAGCTTCTAGGATCGTTCCCTGCTTGCCTTTATCCTTACCAGTGATCACCATGACTTTGTCACCTTTTTTTACATGCATTGTTGTGGCACCTCCTTACAAGGCAATAGTTCGAGTATTTATAATACTTCTGGCGCAAGTGATACAATCTTCATGAATTTCTTATCACGAAGTTCACGTGCAACAGGTCCGAAAATACGAGTACCACGTGGGCCTTTGTCGTCACGGATGATTACTGCAGCATTTTCATCGAAACGGATATAAGATCCATCTTTACGGCGAACACCGCTCTTTGTACGTACGATAACCGCGCGTACTACTTCACCTTTTTTGACAACGCCTCCTGGTGTTGCTTGTTTCACTGAACAAACAATAATATCACCAATATTGGCAGTCTTACGGCCAGATCCACCTAGTACTTTGATGGTTTGAACTTCACGAGCACCAGAGTTGTCTGCAACTTTTAAAGAAGTTTCCTGTTGAATCATACGGTTGTTACCTCCCTTCGGGTTTCATCCCCTACGAACAATATTAGATAATAACTGATTCTTCAACGATTTCAACTAAACGGAAACGTTTGCTAGCGGATAGCGGACGAGTTTCCATAATTTTAACGACATCGCCAAGTTTTGCAGCATTTTGCTCGTCGTGAGTTTTGAATTTCTTAGAATATTTAACACGCTTACCATATAGTTGGTGGAACTTATACGTTTCAACTAGTACAGTAATCGTTTTGTCCATTTTATCTGAAACAACACGGCCAGTGTAAACCTTACGATTATTGCGTTCACTCATTTGAGGCTAACCTCCTCTCGGTTTATCGATTATTTAGCGCCTAGCTCTCTTTCGCGAACAACGGTTTTCATACTCGCGATTGACTTACGTACTTGACGGATGCGAGCAGTGTTTTCAAGTTGACCAGTTGCTAGCTGGAAGCGTAGGTTAAATAGCTCTTCTTTAAGAGACGTAACTTTTTGTTCAATTTCGGCAGTGGTTAGTTCTCTGATTTCATTAGCCTTCATTGATCTCACCACCAATTTCTTCACGTTTTACAAACTTCGTTTTGATCGGCAGTTTGTGAGAAGCAAGACGTAATGCTTCACGTGCTACTTCTTCAGAAACTCCAGCAACTTCAAACATGATCTTGCCTGGTTTCGTAACTGCTACCCAACCTTCAGGTGCACCTTTACCGGAACCCATACGTACTTCTAGGGGCTTCGCTGTGTAAGGCTTGTCTGGGAAGATTTTAATCCATACTTTACCGCCACGTTTCATAGAACGAGTCATAGCAATACGAGCTGCCTCGATTTGACGGCTTGTAATACGTGCTGGTTCAACAGCCTGTAGTCCGAATTCACCGAAAGCTACTGTAGTACCGCCTTTCGCACGGCCTGCTAAACTATCACGGTGTTGCTTACGATATTTTACGCGTTTTGGCATTAACATTATGCTTTTCCCCCTTCCTTAGTTTCGTTTTGATGGAAGGACTTCTCCACGGTAGATCCACACTTTGACACCAAGTTTACCGTAAGTAGTGTCAGCTTCTGCAGTACCGTAATCGATGTCTGCGCGAAGTGTGTGTAGTGGTACAGTACCTTCACTGTAAGATTCTGCGCGAGCAATGTCAGCTCCGCCTAGACGACCAGATACCTGAGTACGAATTCCTTTCGCTCCTCCACGCATAGCACGTTGGATAGTTTGTTTCTGAGCGCGACGGAATGATACACGGTTTTCTAGTTGACGTGCAATATTCTCAGCAACTAATGCTGCGTCTAAATCAGCTTTTTTCACTTCAACGATGTTGATGTGAACACGTTTGCCAGATAGATCATTTAGAGATTTACGAAGTGCTTCAACCTCAGAACCACCTTTACCAATTACCATACCTGGCTTCGCAGTGTGGATAGTAACGTTAACGCGGTTCGCAGCACGTTCGATTTCAATAGTAGATACAGAAGCATCTTGTAGACGCTGTTCTACATATTCACGAATCTTAATGTCTTCATGAAGTAAATCTGCATAGTCTTTGCCAGCGTACCATTTTGACTCCCAGTCACGAATGACACCAATACGCAGACCTACTGGATTAACTTTTTGACCCACTGATTATCCCTCCTTCTTTTCTGATACAACGACCGTGATATGACTAGTACGTTTGTTAATCTGACTTGCGCGTCCCATCGCACGTGGACGGAAACGTTTAAGAGTTACGCCTTCGTTAACAAAAGCTTCAGATACTACTAGACTATCCGGGTCCATTTCATAGTTATGCTCCGCATTTGCAATAGCAGAGTTTAGTACTTTTTCAATCTCTGGTGAAGCTCCACGCTCTGTGTGACGCAGAATTGCAATTGCTTCCCCAACCTTTTTTCCTCGAATTAAATCAATAACCAAACGAGCTTTACGAGGAGCAATACGAACGGATTTCGCAACGGCTTTGGCTTGCATCTTGTGTGCCTCCTCTCATTTAGCGTTTTGTTTTCTTATCATCGCCACTGTGGCCTTTGAACGTACGTGTTGGTGCGAACTCACCAAGTTTGTGGCCTACCATGTCTTCTGTAACATATACAGGTACATGTTTGCGTCCATCATAAATTGCGATAGTATGACCCACAAAGTTAGGGAAGATTGTAGAACGACGAGACCAAGTTTTAATAACCTGATGTTGTCCGCTCTCATTCAAACCTTCAACTTTTTTCATTAAATGATCATCAACGAAAGGTCCCTTTTTTAGGCTACGACCCATGCATAAACCTCCCTTCGTGATTGACAGTCGAGTTAACTCACCCGACGTCTATCCCGATTATTTTTTACGACGACGTACGATATATTTATCAGACGACTTGTTGCGTTTGCGTGTTTTCTTTCCAAGTGTAGGTTTGCCCCATGGTGACATTGGAGATGGAAGCCCGATTGGCGCGCGTCCTTCACCACCACCGTGTGGGTGATCTACTGGGTTCATAACAGAACCACGAACTGTTGGGCGGATACCTTTCCAACGAGAACGACCGGCTTTACCTACGTTGATAAGTTCATGCTCAAGGTTACCTACTTGACCTACTGTAGCGCGGCAAGTACCTAGAACTAGGCGAACTTCACCAGATTTAAGACGAACTAGAGTGTACTTACCTTCACGTCCAAGAATTTGTGCTGATGCACCAGCTGAACGAGCGATTTGTCCACCGCGTCCTGGTTTAAGTTCAATGTTGTGAACTGTTGTACCAACTGGGATATCTTGAAGTGTTAACGCGTTACCTACCTTGATGTCAGCTTCAGAACCAGAAATAATTTCAGTTCCTACTTTAAGACCTTTAGGAGCTAGGATGTAACGTTTTTCACCATCCACATAGTTGATTAGAGCAATATTAGCGGAACGGTTAGGATCGTACTCAACTGTAGCAACGCGTCCTGGTATTCCATCTTTGTCGCGTTTGAAGTCGATCATACGGTATTGACGCTTATGACCGCCGCCTTGATGACGAACTGTTAACCGACCTTGGTTGTTACGTCCACCTTTTCCGTGTAGTGGAGTTAGCAAGGATTTTTCTGGTTGATCAGTAGTGATCTCAGCGAAATCAGAACCTGACATGCTGCGACGACCGTTTGTAGTTGGTCTAAACTTTTTAATCGCCATCTTTATTTCCCTCCTTTATTTATCAATTTTTTATTTATGCACCTTCGAAGAATTCAAGGTCTTGGCTGTCTGGAGTTAACTTAACGACTGCTTTTTTGCGGTCGGCACGGTAACCTCCATAACGTCCCATACGCTTAAATTTACCATTAAGGTTCATTGTGTTTACTTTTTCAACTTTAACACCAAAGATTACTTCGATAGCTTCTTTGATTTCAGTTTTATTAGCTTTAGGGCTAACTTCAAACGTGTATTTTTTCTCAGCCATTAGATCCGCAGATCTTTCTGTAATTACAGGGCGCTTTATAATATCACGTGGGTTCTTCATTATGCAAGCACCTCCCCTGCTTTTTCAGCTGCTTCTTTAGTTAAGATCAGCTTGTCATGCGTTAACAAGTCAAGAACGTTAACTTGTTCAACAGTTAGTACTTTAACATCTTGGATGTTATTAGCTGATAGTACTACGTTTTCTTCGACGTTAGCAGTAACAATGATTGCTTCTTTAGCATCTAGACCTTTAAGCATGTTAACAACTTCTTTTGTTTTAGGAGCTTCAAAGGAAAGGCTCTCTAGAACGATTAGATCGTTGTCAGCAGCTTTTTGGGAAAGAGCAGATTTTAAAGCTAAACGACGAACTTTTTTAGGTAGTTTGTAGCTGTAGCTACGTGGAGTTGGACCAAATACAGTTCCTCCGCCTACCCATTGTGGTGAACGAATTGAACCTTGACGCGCACGTCCAGTTCCTTTTTGACGCCATGGTTTGCGTCCTCCGCCACTTACTTCAGAGCGATTTTTAACTAAATGAGTACCTTGACGTAATGAAGCACGCTGCATTAATACTGCTTCGTTCATTACATGTGTGTTTGGCTCAATACCGAAAACGGACTCATTCAACTCTAGATCGCCTACTTGAGAACCGCTTTGGTTAAATAGTGCTACTTTAGGCATGACATATCCTCCCTTCGTATTGTATTAGTTAGCCTTATTTGCACTTGTGATTTTCACGTAAGACTTCTTAGCACCAGGTACGTTACCTTTGATAAGAAGAAGGTTACGCTCTTCATCAACTTTAACTACTTCAAGGTTTTGGATTGTGACTTGTTCGCCACCCATTTGACCTGGAAGGTTCATACCCTTGAAAACGTGTCCTGGGTCCATTTGTCCCATAGAACCTGGACGACGGTGGTAACGAGAACCGTGAGTTTCAGGTCCGCGACCTTGATTGTGGCGCTTAATCGCACCTTGGAAACCTTTACCCTTCGAAATACCAGTAACGTTGATTACATCACCAGCTGCAAATACGTTTACAGAAACCTCTTGACCTAAATCGAAGTCTTCAAGGTTTGCATCACGGAATTCACGAACGAAGCGCTTAGGAGCAGCCTCAGCTTTACCAGCATGGCCTTTCTCAGCTTTGTTAGCTAATTTATCTCGTTTGTCCGCAAAACCGATCTGAACAGCTTCATAACCGTCATTTTCAGAAGTTTTCTTCTGTAGTACAACGTTTTGATCAGCTTGAACAACTGTTACTGGTACTAATTCGCCAGTTTCATCAAAAAGCTGTGTCATACCGACTTTACGACCTAAGATTCCTTTCGTCATCCGTCACACCTCCTATTTATTCATATAGTTTATAGTTTAATTTCGATGTCCACACCAGATGGTAAATCTAAACGCATTAGCGAGTCAACCGTTTGTGGTGTTGGATTTACGATATCGATTAGACGTTTGTGTGTACGCATTTCAAATTGCTCACGAGCATCTTTGTATTTGTGTACCGCACGAAGCACTGTGTAGATTGAACGCTCTGTCGGAAGCGGGATTGGACCAGAAACATTAGCTCCTGAACGCTTCGCAGTGTCCACGATCTTTTCAGCGGATTGATCTAAAATACGGTGATCATACGCCTTTAAACGAATACGAATCTTCTCTTTTGCCATTATTTTCCCTCCTTTTTCGCCTATTTTAGTAACAGACATTCTCCACGAAAATTTAACCTGAATGACCCGCCATGGCAAAGGGGCCGGGTGTTTCAGCAACCTTTCGCTTCATCGCCTTTTATGACCAACATTACTTATTATAATAAATAATGGGCACAAATGCAATAACAAATTAATTTTTCCGTATGTGATTGCACTTTTATTATTATACAAAGGTATTTCCTTGTTTTCAAGGGGGCATACCTTATTTATTAGGTTTCTTTGTAATTTACCTTCCATAAAACAAGTTAAAGCATAAAATACATCATGTTTGTTTTTAAAACACATATATATATAGTAGAAACTCGATCTTTTGAAAGTTATGAAACAAAAAAAGCAGCGAGCTTTATAGCTCACTGCTTTATTCATTAAATAAGACTATTCAATGATTGTAGATACAACGCCAGCGCCTACTGTACGGCCACCTTCACGGATAGAGAACTTAGTTCCATCTTCGATAGCGATTTTAGAAATAAGTTCAACTTCCATTTCTACGTTGTCCCCAGGCATAACCATTTCTACGCCTTCAGGAAGTTGGATAACACCAGTTACGTCCGTAGTACGGAAGTAGAACTGTGGGCGGTAGTTGTTGAAGAATGGAGTATGACGTCCACCTTCTTCTTTAGAAAGTACATAAACTTCTGCTTTGTACTTATGGTGAGGTGTAATTGTACCAGGCTTAGCTAGTACTTGACCGCGGTTGATGTCGTCACGGTTAACACCACGAAGTAGTGCACCGATGTTGTCACCAGCTTCAGCATAGTCAAGAAGCTTACGGAACATTTCAACACCAGTTACTGTAGTCTTGAATGCTTCCTCTGCCATACCGATGATTTCAATTTCATCGCCAACTTTAACAGAACCACGCTCAACACGGCCAGTTGCTACTGTACCACGACCAGTGATTGAGAATACGTCCTCAACTGGCATCATGAATGGCTTGTCGTTGTCACGTTCTGGAGTTGGGATGTACTCGTCAACAGCGTCCATAAGTTCGAAAATTGCGTTAACGTATTGCTCTTCGCCTTCAAGAGCTTTAAGAGCAGAACCTTTAACTACTGGTACATCGTCACCAGGGAAGTCGTATTCGCCAAGAAGGTCACGTACTTCCATTTCTACTAGTTCAAGTAGCTCTTCGTCGTCTACCATGTCGCACTTGTTAAGGAATACTACGATCGCAGGTACACCAACCTGACGAGAAAGTAGGATGTGCTCACGAGTTTGTGGCATTGGACCGTCAGCTGCAGATACAACTAGGATCGCGCCGTCCATTTGTGCTGCACCAGTGATCATGTTCTTAACGTAGTCAGCGTGACCTGGGCAGTCAACGTGTGCATAGTGACGAGTTTCAGTTTCGTACTCAACGTGAGCTGTTGCGATTGTAATACCGCGCTCGCGCTCTTCTGGAGCACCGTCAATTTGGTCGTACGCCATTGCTGTACCAGAACCAGAGCGCTGGTGTAAGCAAGTAGTGATTGCTGCAGTTAATGTAGTTTTACCATGGTCAACGTGTCCAATAGTCCCAATGTTAACGTGGGACTTGGAACGGTCAAATTTCTCTTTACCCATTCTAAAACTTCCTCCTTTAAATATAAAAAAATGTTATTGTTAATATATTTGTTGTACAAGAGCTAACTGCCAAATGACAACTAGCTCCTATACGTACAATACAAGTTATACTTGAGATTTACGAAAAAATCAATTACTGACCAGAATTTTTCTTGATAATCTCTTCAGAAATGCTCTTCGGTACTTCTTCATAATGAGAGAAGTGCATAGTATACGTTCCGCGACCTTGCGTGTTAGAACGAAGACTTGTTGCATAACCGAACATTTCAGAAAGAGGTACGAATGCTTTAACAAGTTGAGCAGTACCACGAGTATCCATACCTTCTACACGTCCACGACGGGAAGTTACGTCACCCATGATGTCTCCCATGTATTCTTCTGGGATTACAATCTCAACTTTCATCATTGGTTCAAGAAGAACTGGTTTACATTTATTTTTCGCTTCTTTAAGTGCCATTGAAGCAGCAACTTTATAAGCCATTTCGTTGGAGTCTACATCGTGGTAAGAACCATCGAATAGCGTTGCTTTAATGTCGATTAGTGGATAACCGGCAACAACACCGTTTTCCATAGCTTCTTCGACACCTTGTTGTACTGATGCGATGTATTCACGAGGAATTACACCACCAACAATTTTGTTTTGGAATTCAAAGCCAGCGCCTTCTTCGTTTGGCTCGAATGTCATCCATACGTGACCGTATTGTCCACGACCACCAGACTGACGTACGAACTTACCTTCAACGTTTGCAGATCCGCGGAACGTTTCACGGTAAGCAACCTGTGGGTTACCGATGTTAGCCTCTACTTTGAACTCGCGACGAAGACGGTCAACGATGATGTCTAGGTGAAGTTCACCCATACCAGAGATGATCGTTTGACCAGTCTCAACGTTTGTTTCCGTCTTGAATGTTGGATCTTCTTCAGCCAACTTACCAAGAGCGATTGACATCTTATCTTGGTCAGCTTTAGACTTCGGTTCGATCGCAACAGAGATTACTGGCTCAGGGAATTCCATGGATTCTAAGATTACAAGGTTCTTTTCATCACATAGAGTGTCACCTGTAGCTGTATCTTTAAGACCAACACCAGCTGCGATATCTCCTGTGTATACTTCAGAGATCTCTTCACGAGAGTTAGCGTGCATCTGTAGAATACGTCCTACGCGCTCACGCTTATCTTTTGTAGAGTTCTTAACGTATGAACCAGAAGATAATACACCAGAGTACACGCGGAAGAATGTTAACTTACCAACGTATGGGTCTGTCATTACCTTAAAGGCAAGAGCTGAGAATGGCTCTTTGTCGTCTGCTTTACGAACTACTTGTTCCTCAGTACGTGGAACGAAACCTTCGATTGGAGGTACGTCCAGTGGAGATGGAAGGTAGTCAAGTACAGCATCGATTAATAATTGAACACCTTTGTTCTTAAAGGCAGAACCACATAGAACTGGGTAGAAATCAACGTTTAAAGTAGCTTGACGAATTGCAGTCATAAGCTCTTCGTTTGTGAATTCTTCGCCCTCAAGGTATCTCATCATTAATTCTTCATCAGATTCCGCAACAGCTTCAATTAGCTTGCCACGGTATTCTTCAGCTTGTTCCTTGTATTCGTCAGGGATTTCACGTGCTTCAAGACGTGTACCTAAGTCATCTTCGTAGAAATAAGCTTGCATACCGATTAGATCGATAATTCCTTCAAACTCATCTTCTGCACCAATTGGTAATTGGATTGGATGAGCGTTCGCGCCAAGGCGATCCTGAAGTGTACCAGTAGAGTATAGGAAGTCAGCTCCTACTTTGTCCATCTTGTTAATGAAAACAATACGCGGAACACCGTAGGTAGTAGCCTGACGCCATACTGTTTCTGTTTGTGGTTCTACACCAGACTGAGCGTCTAGTACAGCCACAGAACCATCAAGTACACGTAGGGAACGTTCAACTTCTACTGTGAAGTCTACGTGTCCAGGTGTATCAATGATATTGATGCGGTGGTCTTTCCACTGAGCAGTTGTTGCTGCAGAAGTGATTGTGATACCACGGTCTTGTTCCTGCTCCATCCAGTCCATTTGAGACGCACCTTCGTGCGTTTCACCTAGCTTGTGGATACGACCTGTATAGAACAAGATACGTTCTGTAGCAGTGGTTTTACCAGCATCGATGTGAGCCATGATACCGATATTACGTGTCTTTTCCAAGGAGAACTCTCTAGGCATGCGTTCTTCTCCTCCCTATTGGGTGATATAGTTTGACGTTCGTTATTACCAACGGTAGTGAGCAAATGCTTTGTTTGCTTCAGCCATTTTGTGAACATCTTCGCGCTTCTTAACAGAAGCACCAGTGTTATTTGCTGCATCTAGGATTTCGTTAGCTAGACGTTCTTCCATTGTTTTCTCACCGCGTAGACGAGAATAGTTAACAACCCAACGAAGTCCAAGTGCTTGACGGCGCTCTGGACGTACTTCAACAGGTACTTGATAGTTAGATCCACCTACACGACGTGCTCTAACCTCTAGTACTGGCATTACGTTCTTAAGAGCTTGTTCGAAAGTTTCCATTGCGTCGTTTCCACTACGCTCTTGTACTAGTTCGAATGCTTTATAAAGAATTTTTTGTGCTTTACCGCGTTTACCATCCACCATGATTTGGTTGATCAGGCGAGTTACAAGCTTTGAGTTGTACATTGGGTCTGGCAATACATCACGCTTTGGTACTGGTCCTTTACGTGGCATACGGTCCCCTCCTTTCAATCTTACTGAAGTTTTATTAAGTGCAAGTTAAATTGCCTTATTTTTTAGGTTTTTTCGTTCCGTACTTAGAACGACCTTGCATGCGGCCTTCAACACCAGCAGTGTCAAGAGCACCACGTACAATGTGGTAACGTACACCCGGTAAGTCTTTAACACGTCCACCACGGATAAGAACAACACTGTGCTCTTGTAGGTTGTGGCCGATACCAGGGATATACGCTGTTACTTCGATGCTGTTCGTTAAACGAACACGAGCATATTTACGAAGTGCAGAGTTCGGTTTCTTTGGCGTTAGCGTACCAACACGTGTACAAACACCACGCTTTTGTGGAGAAGAAAGATCTGTGAACTTCTTCTTGTAGCTGTTATAGCCTTTGTTAAGCGCTGGAGAGTCTGACATTTTCTTTTTAGAAACGCGACCTTTACGTACTAATTGGTTAATAGTAGGCATTTAATTTTCCTCCCTTCAAACTAAGGTTTGTAATACCACACATCCAGGTGGTTCATAAATAAGCAAAAAACAAAGCTTTCGCGAAAGTTTGCCTTTCCGCCAAAACTTTATTGCTTTATCGCTACTACAGCTGCTCCCACATCAATCCCACAAGCTTTACCCAATTTGTCCATTGAATCTACTCGTGCGAATGGAGTTTCAAACTCTTCTGCGAGTCGCAGTACTTTAGCCGTTACATGCTGATCAGCATCATCAGCAACAATAACTTCTTGAACTTGACCATGCTTTATAGCTTTCATGGTTTGCTTTGTTCCAATTACTACATTCGACTTAGCCTGTGCTACTTTTTCATAAGACATTTAACTATATCCTCCAAAGTAACAAGGATAAATGGAAGCACCTAGAATATAGTATCACCCGCATCACATAATGTCAACGTGGTTAGAATATTTTTTCTAGATGCCTCCTAGATTATCACTTGCTTCATCAGCTTACTATTACAAAATTAAGACTGTGGGATCTCTTCAGGCTCTTCAGCTTTAATCATATCTTCTGTTAATTCATCGGATGCTGGTTGAACTGAACGGTAGCGAGGCATACCTGTACCGGCCGGAACCAACTTACCAATAATAACATTTTCTTTAAGTCCTAGCAATTCGTCACGTTTTCCTTTGATAGCAGCATCAGTTAGGACACGAGTTGTCTCCTGGAAGGATGCGGCGGACAAGAATGAATCCGTTTCTAGAGACGCTTTCGTGATTCCTAGTAGAACCGGACGACCAACTGCTGGTTGGCTGCCTTCTACAAGTGCGTCACGGTTTGCTTCTCGGAATTGGTGGATCTCAAGTAGTGAGCCAGGAAGTACATCCGTATCACCGGCATCAAGAACACGCACCTTACGAAGCATCTGGCGAACCATTACTTCAACGTGTTTATCACCGATTTCTACACCTTGCATACGGTAAACTTTTTGAACTTCACGTAGAAGATACATTTCAACGCCTTCTACACCTTGGATCTTCAGTAATTCTTTCGGATCAACAGAACCTTCAGTTAGCTCTTCACCAGCTTTGACAGAATCACCAACAGTTACTTTCATACGAGCACCATATGGAGCTGTGTAACTACGTTTTTCTACTTCGCCTTGCACAGTGATTTCGAGCTTTTCTTTAACTTCATTAACTTCCTCAACCGTACCATGTATCTCACTGATTACAGCTTGACCTTTAGGGTTACGAGCTTCAAATAGCTCTTGGATACGAGGAAGACCTTGCGTGATATCATCTCCGGCTACACCACCTGTGTGGAAGGTACGCATTGTAAGCTGTGTACCTGGCTCACCGATTGATTGCGCGGCGATGATTCCAACTGCTTCTCCTACTTCAACTTCAGATCCAGTTGCTAAGTTACGGCCGTAACATTTCTTACAAACACCATGACGAGTATTACATGTAAATGCAGAACGGATCGTTACTTTTTCAACGCCAGCATCCACAATAGAACGTGCCATGTCTTCTGTAATGATCTGATCACGAGTGGCCATTACTTCGCCTGTTTCTGGATTGAGAACTGTCTTGAATGCCGTACGTCCAATTAGACGGTCAATCAGCGGTTCAATCATTTCTGTACCTTCAGTAAGGGAAGCCACTTCTAAGCCTCGGTCAGTGCCACAGTCATCTTCACGGACGATAACATCTTGTGCTACGTCAACTAGACGACGAGTAAGGTAACCCGAGTCGGCTGTTTTTAGTGCTGTATCGGCAAGACCTTTACGAGCACCGTGTGTAGAGATGAAGTACTCTAGAACCGTCAGACCTTCACGGAAACTTGATTTGATCGGAAGTTCGATGATCTTACCAGCCGGGTTGGCCATAAGACCACGCATACCAGCTAACTGTGTGAAGTTAGATGCGTTACCACGAGCTCCGGAATCACTCATCATGAAGATTGGGTTGGCAGGATCAAGTGTATGCATTAATCGATCTTGAATATCGTCTTTGGCCGCTGACCAAATAGCAATAACGCGATCATAACGCTCATCATCTGTAATCAAACCACGACGGAACTGCTTCATAACTTTGTCTACTTTACCTTGAGCTTCTTCAAGGATGGTTTGTTTCTCTGGAAGTACCACGATGTCAGATACACCAACAGTGATACCAGCTTTAGTTGAATAAGCGAAACCTAGGTCCTTCATGCGGTCAAGCATTTTAGACGTTTCACTAATCTTAAAGCGTTTAAAGACTTCTGCGATAATGTTCCCAAGAATCTTCTTCTTGAAAGGAGAAACTAATTCACGTTTTTTGATTTCCTCTTTAACATCTGTACCCTTCTCAATGAAGTACATCTCAGGCGTTTTGCCTTCAAGGTTACTTTGAGTCGGTTCATTAATGTAAGGGAAAGATTCAGGTAGAATTTCGTTGAAGATTAACTTACCAACAGTTGTTAATAACAGCTGGCTGTTTTGTTCTTCAGTGAATGTTCCATTATTTAATGAACGAGCATGAACAGCTACACGTGTGTGTAGGTGGACATATCCATTCTGATAAGCAATTAAAGCTTCGTCAGTATCCTTAAATACTTTACCTTCACCAATAGCGTCTTCGCGCTCTAGTGTTAAATAATAGTTACCTAAAACCATGTCCTGGGAAGGTGTAACTACCGGCTTTCCATCCTTAGGATTCAGGATGTTTTGCGCAGCAAGCATTAAGATACGAGCTTCCGCTTGTGCTTCCGCAGATAGTGGTACGTGAACAGCCATTTGGTCACCATCAAAGTCAGCGTTATATGCTGTACATACTAATGGGTGGAGGCGAATTGCACGTCCTTCTACAAGTGTTGGTTCGAACGCTTGAATACCAAGACGGTGAAGTGTAGGGGCACGGTTTAGAAGAACCGGGTGCTCTTTAATCACTTCTTCTAGAACATCCCAAACTTCTGGGTGAATGCGTTCTATTTTACGTTTAGCAGACTTGATGTTGTGAGCAAGTCCACGATCGACTAATTCGCGCATTACGAATGGTTTAAATAGTTCTAGAGCCATTTCTTTCGGTAAACCACACTGATACATCTTCAGACTAGGTCCAACGACGATTACAGAACGACCAGAGTAGTCTACACGTTTACCAAGCAAGTTCTGACGGAAACGACCTTGTTTACCTTTCAGCATATGGGAAAGGGACTTAAGAGGACGGTTTCCTGGTCCAGTAACCGGACGGCCACGTCGGCCGTTATCAATCAAGGCGTCTACAGCTTCTTGTAGCATACGTTTTTCGTTTTGAACGATAATCGTAGGAGCTCCAAGATCTAAAAGACGCTTCAAACGGTTATTACGGTTAATTACACGACGATATAGGTCGTTTAAATCAGATGTCGCAAAACGTCCACCGTCAAGTTGTACCATCGGGCGAATTTCCGGTGGAATTACAGGAAGAACGTCTAAGATCATCCAAGATGGGTCGTTACCTGATCCACGGAAAGCCTCAAGCACTTCTAAACGCTTAATGGCGCGAGTACGACGCTGACCCTGAGCAGTTTTCAATTCTTCTTTAAGAGTTTCTACTTCCTTCTCTAGATCGATATCTTGAAGCAATTTACGAATCGCTTCCGCACCCATTAGAGCCTGGAAGGACTTACCGTATTTCTCACGATACGTACGGTATTCTTTCTCAGAAAGTAGCTGCTTTCTCTCAAGAGCCGTATCACCTTGATCTGTTACCACATATGCCGCGAAGTAGATTACTTCTTCTAAAGCACGAGGTGACATATCAAGAACAAGTCCCATACGACTAGGAATTCCTTTAAAGTACCAAATGTGAGAGACAGGGGCAGCTAATTCTAAGTGCCCCATACGCTCACGACGTACTTTCGCTTTGGTTACTTCTACGCCACAGCGATCACAAACGATTCCTTTGTAACGAACACGCTTGTACTTACCACAATGACATTCCCAGTCTTTTGTAGGACCGAAAATACGTTCACAGAACAAACCGTCTTTCTCCGGCTTTAACGTACGATAGTTAATGGTTTCTGGTTTCTTCACTTCACCAAATGACCAAGAACGAATCTTATCAGGCGAAGCTAAACCTATCTTCATATATTCAAAGTTGTTTACATCTAGCAAGGGGCCTACCTCCCTTATAATCTCCAGGTTTTACCCTAAGCTTAGAGTCCAGTGTCATAAGCTCTTACTCTATTTCGTCTTTAGGATCGCCTTCAACGTTTAGCTTTTCTGCTGATTGCGCTTCTTCTTCTTCAATATCGCGTAAATCAATTTCAGATTCATCTGCTGTTAGCATCTTAACGTCCATACCTAAACTTTGTAGCTCTTTAATCAATACTTTAAATGATTCTGGTACGCCAGGTTCAGGTACATTAGAGCCTTTAACAATTGATTCATACGTTTTAACACGGCCAACAACGTCATCAGACTTAACAGTTAAGATCTCTTGAAGTGTATATGCAGCACCGTATGCCTCAAGTGCCCATACCTCCATCTCACCGAAACGCTGTCCACCAAATTGAGCTTTACCACCCAATGGTTGTTGCGTAACAAGAGAGTAAGGTCCAGTAGAACGCGCGTGAAGTTTGTCATCAACCATGTGTGCAAGTTTAATCATGTACATGACACCCACAGATACACGGTTGTCAAACGGTTCACCAGTACGTCCATCATAAAGAATTGTTTTCGCATCTCTTGCCATACCAGCTTCTTGTAGTGTTTCCCATACGTCTTCCTCACGAGCACCATCAAATACTGGCGTAGCCATACGCACACCTAGTAGGCGTGAAGCCATACCTAAGTGTAACTCTAGTACCTGACCAATGTTCATACGTGATGGTACACCTAGTGGGTTTAACATGACATCAACTGGTGTTCCGTCTGGCAGGTAAGGCATATCTTCTTCTGGAAGAATCTTCGAGATTACACCTTTGTTACCGTGACGACCAGCCATTTTGTCACCCTCAGAGATCTTACGCTTTTGAACGATGTAAACGCGCACCAACTGATTTACACCAGGTGGTAGTTCGTCTCCATCTTCACGATTAAAGATCTTAACATCAAGTACAATACCACCAGCGCCGTGTGGAACACGAAGAGATGTATCACGTACTTCACGTGCTTTCTCACCAAAGATTGCGTGTAACAGACGTTCTTCTGCTGATAATTCAGTCACACCCTTAGGCGTTACTTTACCAACTAACAGATCGCTGTCACTTACTTCAGCACCTACACGGATGATTCCGCGATCGTCAAGGTCCTTAAGTGCATCTTCACCCACGTTAGGGATATCACGCGTGATTTCTTCTGGCCCTAATTTCGTATCACGAGCTTCTGATTCATACTCTTCAATATGAATAGAAGTGTAAACGTCATCTTTTACAAGACGTTCACTCATGATAATCGCATCCTCATAGTTATAACCATCCCATGTCATAAAGGCAACAAGAGGGTTTTTACCTAGTGCAAGCTCACCTTTTTCCATGGAAGGACCATCAGCAAGGATTTCTCCTTTTTCAACACGATCACCAGCGCTAACGATTGGTTTCTGGTTATAACAAGTACCTTGGTTTGAACGGATAAATTTCTGGAAGCGATAGCGATCTAGATCGCCTTCTACTTCTTTTCCGTCTACTACTGAGATACGACGAACAAGAACTTCCTTAGCGTCTACACGTTCTACAATTCCTTCATGATGCGCTACAACAGCAGCACCTGAGTCTTTACCTGATACATATTCCATACCAGTACCCACTAGTGGAGATTCAGGTTCCATTAAAGGTACAGCTTGACGTTGCATGTTCGCACCCATTAAGGAACGGTTGGAGTCATCGTTTTCTAAGAAAGGAATACACGCTGTCGCTGCAGAAACAACCTGCTTAGGCGATACGTCCATGTAGTCAATGCGCTCACGTTTAACTGCAGTGTTCTCACCACGGAAACGAGCGATTACTTCCTCGTCTTGGAATGATCCATCTTCTTCTAGCTTTGCGTTTGCCTGAGCAACTACATAGTTGTCCTCTTCGTCAGCAGTCAAGTAATCTATTCGGGCTGTTACTTTCCCTGTTTCAGGGTCAACACGACGATATGGTGTTTCGATAAAGCCAAATTTATTTACTTTTGCATAAGAAGAAAGAGAGTTAATAAGACCAATGTTTGGTCCCTCTGGCGTTTCAATCGGACACATACGTCCATAGTGGGAATAGTGAACGTCACGTACTTCAAAACCTGCACGCTCACGAGTTAAACCACCAGGTCCTAATGCAGAAAGACGGCGTTTGTGCGTTAATTCTGCCAGTGGATTCGTTTGGTCCATGAACTGGGATAACTGAGAACTACCAAAGAACTCTTTAATAGAAGCAATAACTGGGCGAATGTTGATCAGCTGTTGTGGTGTAATAGAAGCAGTATCTTGAATCGACATACGCTCACGTACTACACGCTCCATACGAGATAGACCAATACGGAATTGGTTCTGCAGAAGCTCACCAACTGAACGAAGACGACGGTTACCTAAGTGGTCAATATCGTCCGTGCCACCTACATTATGAAGTAAGTTAAAGAAGTAACTTACTGCAGAAAGAATGTCAGAAGGTGTGATGTTCTTAGTACTGTCATCAACATTTGCATTACTGATTACATTAAGAGTTTTCTCCCCTTCAGGGTCTGTAGGGTCTACGATCTTAATGTTTTGAATCTTCATAGGATCATCTAGTACACCATCATGAGGTTCTACGAATTCATCTCCAAGATTCTCTTCAGAACCTTCTAGATATGGTAGGATCTTGTCTAATAAGCGGCGATCTAGTTTATCCCCTTTGTTTGCAAGGATTTCACCTGTTTCCGGATCAGCCAATGTCTCAGCTAACACTTGGTTAAATAGGCGATTCTTGATGTGCAACTTCTTATTAATCTTGTAACGACCAACGTGTGCAAGGTCATATCTCTTAGGATCAAAGAAGCGTGAAACAAGTAAACTCTTCGCATTTTCTACTGTTGGTGGTTCACCAGGGCGAAGTCGCTCATAAATTTCTAAAAGAGCTTTCTCACTATTTTCCGTATTATCTTTCTCAAGCGTATTCTTAAGGTATTGGTTCTCACCAATTAGATCAATAATCTCTTGGTCTGTACCAAAGCCTAGAGCACGCAATAAGACTGTAATCGGAAGTTTACGGGTACGATCAATACGTACGTGAACTACGTCTTTTGCATCTGTTTCGAATTCTAACCAAGCACCACGGTTAGGGATTACAGTAGCTGTATACCCTCTCTTACCGTTCTTATCAACTTTAGGATTAAAGTAGACACTTGGAGAACGAACTAACTGAGATACGATTACACGCTCTGCACCATTAATGACGAAAGTACCTGTACCAGTCATCAGTGGGAAATCACCCATAAACACTTCCTGCTCTTTAACTTCGCCAGTTTCTTTATTGAGCAAGCGTACTTTAACGCGAAGAGGAGCTGAATATGTGACATCTCGATCTTTTGATTCGTCTACAGGATACTTTGGCTCTCCGAGTGTGTAATCTACAAACTCTAAAGAAAGATTACCTGTAAAGTCCTCAATTGGTGAAATGTCTTGGAACATCTCCCTCAAACCTTCTTCTAAGAACCAATCATAAGAAGCAGTTTGAATTTCAATTAAATTTGGTAACTCGAGTACTTCGCTGATACGCGCATAACTTCTGCGCTGGCGGTGTCGTCCATACTGAACTAGTTGACCTGTCAACTGATTCACCCCTCAAATCAAGCATTTTAATAAAGAAAAAATTGTCCGGCAAAAATGGCATGCCGAACTAGCTAGCACAGAAAGATCTCTCCTGCACCAGGTTAATCTATAGTTACACTCGTACATGACGAGTGTAATTGAAAATTTCCGTTTTCCTTAACGTTAGACAAAAGAAAAAAGGGTTTCTATAAGAAAACCACAATATACGATTTGTTTATTCGATTTTACCAGTCTTGCCTAACGGAAGGCATTTATACGTAAAAAGTTTTAAAAAAACTCTTGACATAGAAACTTATATATTGGCATTTTTCAATACTATCACAACTAAATTTCGGAGTCAAACTTTTTCGCCTTAAGAATAAAGTAACCCTTCGCCTTCTTTTCAATCGTTACCTGGTCGAATAATTCTTCTAAATGTTGCTTAGCAGATGGAGCACCTTGTTTCTTTTGAATGACAACCCACAATTCGCCTCCTGGGAGAAGAGCCCGGTGACTTTGATCGAACATGGAATGAACAACTTTCTTTCCTGCTCTAATAGGTGGATTCGTTACGATTGCCGCAAAGCTCTGATGTTTTATAGCAGAAAACTGATCACTTTGTAATATATCTGCATTCTTTACGTTGTTCTTTGCTGCGTTGTCTTGAGCTAATTGAGTCGCTCGCTCGTTAACATCTACCATAACAACTTTACGATCTGGGAAATCCAGAGCGAGGGAAAGACCTATGGGGCCATATCCACAGCCCAGATCAAGAAATTCTCCATTGATCTCTGGTTCAGCAAACGTTTCTATTAAGGTTCTAGACCCAAAATCTACTTCGTCTTTAGAAAATACTCCTTGATCTGTGCTAAAGTTAAGCGTTCTTCCTCGTAAGTTGAACGTCCATGACTTTGGAGCACTCTTAGATTCAGGATTTTTTGAATAATAGTGTTCTGCCATCCATAACACCTACCCATCTTGCAATATGTTTTACATAAGATTTTGAGTATAATGCTAAAAAAACCTAATGTATAACAAAAGCAAAGCTCGCCGTTATCCAGCGAGCTTTTTGTGCTTTATCTTACTTAAGTTCGATCTTAGCGCCTGCTTCTTCAAGCTTAGTTTTCATTTCTTCAGCTTCTTCTTTAGCAATGCCCTCTTTAACTGGTTTTGGAGCGTTGTCTACTAAGTCTTTAGCATCTTTAAGTCCAAGTCCAGTGATTTCGCGAACTGCTTTAACTACTTTGATCTTAGAAGAACCAGCGTCTTCAAGAACAACGTCAAATTCAGTTTGCTCTTCAGCAGCTTCTTCAGCGCCGCCACCTACAGCTACAGGTGCTGCAGCAGTTACTCCAAATTCTTCTTCAATTGCTTTTACTAAATCATTAAGTTCAAGAACGTTCATTTCTTTGATCGCGTCGATAATTTGTTCTTTAGTCATGATATATCCTCCTTGTAATAAATATAATTATTAGACGTGCCTATTAGGCTATTAAGCGCCTTGTTCTTCTTTTTGGTCTGCAACAGCTTTTGTTGCAAGTGCGAAGTTGCGCATTGGAGCTTGTAGTACAGAAAGTAGCATAGATACAAGTCCGTTTGCGTCCGGAAGTTCTGCAAGTTCTTTGATTTGCTCAACGCTTGCAACACTACCTTCGATAACGCCACCTTTGATTTCAAGAGCGTCGTTTTCTTTAACGAAGCTGTTGATAATTTTAGCAGGGGATACAGCGTCGTCCTCGCTGAATGCAAGTGCTGTTGGTCCAACTAATACATCATCAAGCTCAGTTAAGTTTGCTTCTGCTGTCGCACGGCGAGTCATTGTGTTTTTGTACACTTTGAAGTCTACGCCAGCTTCACGAAGTTGTTGACGAAGATTCGTTACCGTATCAACGTCTAGCCCGCGGTAATCTACAAGTACTGTAGATTTACTGTTCTGAAGTTTATCAGCAATTTCAGAAACAAGCTGTTTCTTGTGTTCAATAATTCTGCTCATCGTTCCACCTCCTATTGACTTTTCATCATACCGTTAGGGTGCCAAGGTTCATAAAAGGCTCGCGATATAAGTCATAAAAAATGTGCCTTCAAGGTAGACAAGAAGGCACATGAGTTGATGATAGCTATCAGCGAACAACTATCACGTATATCAACACACCTCGGTAGGAAATTAAGCGACAAGCGCACCTACTGTCTACGGTATAACGTATTCATATTTGCAACATTGAATATTATAGCTAAGCGCTATTGAAAAGTCAATGCCAAATTAGCTTTTGAAAGAAGAAATGTCTACGCGTACACCAGGTCCCATTGTGGAAGCTACTGATGCGTTACGCATGTAAGTTCCTTTAGCAGCCTGAGGCTTCGCCTTCATTAGCGTTTCAGTGATCGCTGTGAAGTTCTCAACTAATTTGTCATTTTCAAAGGAAACTTTACCAATTGGTACATGGATGTTTCCTGCTTTATCAACGCGGTATTCAACTTTACCTGCTTTGATTTCGTTAACAGCTTTTTCAACATCGAATGTTACAGTTCCTGTTTTAGGGTTAGGCATTAGACCTTTTGGTCCAAGTACGCGACCTAGTTTACCAACTTCAGCCATCATGTCTGGAGTTGCTACAACTACATCAAATTCAAACCAACCTTGGTTGATTTGGTTGATTAGGTCTTGCTCACCTACGAAGTCTGCACCCGCTGCTTCTGCTTCTTTCGCTTTATCACCTTTAGCGAAAACTAGAACACGTTGGGATTTACCAGTTCCGTGTGGTAGTACCATAGCGCCACGGATTTGTTGGTCCGCTTTCTTAGGGTCTACCCCTAGACGGAAAGCAGCTTCAACTGTTTCATCAAAGTTTGCTTTCGATGTTTCTTTAACTAGCTTGACTGCTTCTTGAGAGTCGTAAGCTTTTGATTTATCTACTAATTTTAAAGCTTCTTGGTATCTTTTGCTTCTTTTAGCCATTTCATTTTCCTCCTCGTTGTGGTTTTAACGGTTTTACCTCCCACGAATAAAGGTTGCGAAATGCGGAAATCCCCCACCTCGCAACCTTACTCAATCCAGAGCCGCTGTGGGATTAGTCCTCGATAACAAGTCCCATGCTACGCGCTGTACCTTCAACCATGCGCATAGCTGCATCCACGTCAGCAGCATTTAGGTCAGGCATTTTTGTTTCAGCAATTTCGCGTACTTTGTCGCGCTTAATTGTTGCAACTTTATTGCGGTTCGGTTCGCCTGATCCGGATTTAATGCCAGCCGCATCTTTAAGAAGAACGGCAGCAGGCGGAGTTTTAGTGACGAATGTAAATGAACGGTCTTCAAACACCGTAATTTCAACCGGAATGATCATACCAGCTTGATCTGCTGTACGTGCGTTAAATTCCTTACAGAAACCCATGATGTTAACACCTGCTTGACCTAGTGCTGGTCCAACTGGTGGAGCCGGGTTGGCTTTACCTGCAGGAATCTGTAGTTTTACAACTTTAATAACTTTTTTAGCCACGAGACACACCTCCTTAAGTCCGTGATGTGGTTACAGGGGATATTCCCCTCCCACTCAATCATATACACATAAATCCTCTTTCTCGAGGCATTAAGAACATAAAAATTCTAGCATTTTTCCAGAAAGAATGCAAGGGGGTCCCCATTATAATTTTTCAATTTGAGAAAACTCAAGCTCAACTGGGGTTTCGCGCCCGAACATATTAACGTGTACTTTAACCTTTTGCTTGTCTAAGTCAATGGATTCAATAGAACCAGTAAAGTTTGCGAAAGGTCCTTCTGTTACACGGACACTTTCTTTCACTTCAAAGCCAATATCTTGGAGTGGCTCATCCATTCCCATTCGCTTAAGAACTGTTTCCATTTCTTCTTCCAAGAGAGGGGTAGGCTTCGAACCTGAACCAGTAGATCCAACGAAACCTGTTACTCCTGGTGTATTGCGTACAACATACCAAGAATCATCCGTCATTACCATTTCCGCCAACACATAGCCGGGGAAAGTCTTCTTTTTAACGGTCTTACGTTTACCGTTTTTAATTTCCGTTTCTTCATCTTCAGGGACAATTACACGGAAGATTTTATCTTCCATTCCCATAGAATCCACACGTTTCTCTAAATTTGTTTTCACTTTATTCTCGTAACCAGAATAAGTGTGTACAACATACCATCTTTTTTCCATAGTTTCAGGACAAACGGTTTGCCCTTCCCTCCCTCATAGTTAAGTTTCGTTTTTTGATCAACATGAAAAAACCCGTTAAACGGGTTTTTTGAGCAAGAAACGTATTAATAACATTATAACATAAACATAAGTGCTTTATTCGGTAATCAATTCAAGAATCCACGAAATCCCTAAGTCTACTACTGCAAAGAAGACAGCAACAAAAGCCACGGTTGAAATAACCGTTACAGTGTATTTAGAAAGTTCTTTCCCTTTAGGCCAACTGACTTTTTGCATTTCTCGAGAAACGTTTTTGAAAAACTTGAACATGCTAGTACCCCCAAACTTTCACCCGTAAGGCTTCCTCGTTATTTTGTCTCCCGGTGCAGGGTGTGTTTGCCGCAATTCTTACAATACTTTCGTGCTTCAAGTCGCTCAGGATTGATGCTCGAGTTCTTATTTGTTGAGTAGTTACGACTTGCACATTCAACACACGCTAAGACTACCTTTTTTCGCATATTTCTCCGCCCCATTCCAGGGTTTTAGTCACTTCCATTAATGTACCATGGGATTATAAGGCTGTCAACGTAGTGTCAGAGCGTAATTTCACTGATTTCAAGGTATCGCTCAAGCTTCCTCTTCACCCGTTGTAATGCATTATCGATGGACTTAACATGGCGGTCTAAATCCACCGAGATCTCCTGATAGGATCTGCCATCTAAATATAAACTCAGAACCTTTCTTTCTAAATCACTTAACAATTCTGACATTTTATATTCCATGTCACCAAACCGTTCCTGGTTTATAATCAATTCCTCGGGATCTAAGGCTTTTGCACCGGCTATTACGTCCAACAATGTTCGATCGGACTCTTCATCATAGATGGGTTTGTCTAAAGAAACATAAGAATTAAGCGGTATATGTTTCTGTCTAGTGGCGGTTTTAATGGCAGTTATAATTTGGCGAGTTACACAAAGTTCTGCGAAGGCTTTAAACGAGGAAAGCTTGTCCTCTTGATAATCTCGAATTGCTTTATACAATCCGATCATTCCTTCCTGCACAATATCTTCTCGGTCTGCGCCAATTAGAAAATATGTGCGGGCTTTAGCACGTACAAAATTTTTATACTTATTAATCAAATGTTCTAAAGCTCGACTATCTCCTTTATGCACATAAACAACGACATCTTCGTCTGACATTTGCTCAAAATCCAAATCCTTGATGTCCTTCTCCACTTGTCCGATGATCACGTAAGGATTCCCCCCGACCGTACTACACTCGATATATAGAAATATTATACAGTAAGCGTTTCAGAAGCGTCAACACAAGCTGGCATTACTTTTCGCCTCTTCTCCACTTTTCAAACACATCTAACACTTCTTTTTTTATCGGTATTTTAGACTTGTTTTGAACCTGATTATAAGACTTTACTTCGTTTTGAATCTCTTTTTCTATATTTTTCATCTCGATATGAAGTTCTCTTGCTGATAAGCGTAAAGCGCCTTGAGCAAATATCGTTCGTTGTTCTGTGTAGTCCGAAGTTGCAACATATACTTGCGTCCTAATGTTTTTAACTTCCTGAACTAGCTTTTCTATTCGCTCATCTGCTGTTTCATTTTCTCTCGTAAAGACAATTTCAACGTCATAATTTTTTCGCTTTTTCTCTATACCTTGCACATAGTATGCATCAAAGACCACGATGACTCTGTATTTGGAGAAGGCTCGATATTCGGCCATCTTTTCGATTAATAGATCACGGGCTTGGCCAAGGTCATGATCTTTTAAAGATTGAAGCTCTGGCCAAGCCCCTATAATGTTGTATCCATCTACAATGAGAACTACCATTACTACTCACCCAATGGGTGGCGCTTTCTGTGTATTTCATACATAAGCAAACTAGCCGAAACGGAAGCATTAAGAGATGTGACCTGTCCAACCATTGGTAATCGAACAGACCAGTCGCATTTTTCTTTTACTAAACGGCTAATCCCTTTTCCTTCACTACCGATGACAAGTGCAATCGGCATGTCCCCTTTTAGTTGTCGGTAGTCCTCTTCTCCTTTAGCATCTGTTCCTACCACCCATACGTGTTCTTTCTTCAAATCTTCAATTGTGCGTGCTAAATTCGTCACTCGTACGACCGGAATGTATTCAATTGCTCCTGTAGATGTTTTTGCTACAGTAGCTGTTAATCCTACGGAACGTCTCTTTGGAATGATGATTCCATGTACACCCGCAGCGTCTGCTGTTCGAAGGATAGACCCTAAATTATGAGGGTCCTCTATTTCATCTAGAATTAAGAAGAAAGGGGCCTCCCCTTTTCGGTGCGCATGATCAAACAAATCGTCTATCTCACTGTAGCTATATGCCGCTACTGAAGCTATAACACCCTGATGGCTACCATCTACTAATTGATCAATTTTTTTCTTAGGTACCTTTTGAACTTGAACTCCGTTTTCTTTAGCGATCTTTTGGAGGGTTTGAGTCGCTTTATGCTGAAGCTGATCAGAGACCATTACTTTATTGATCGAACGCCCTGATTTTAATGCTTCTGATACGGCATTTTTCCCTATAATCCATTCTTCTTTCATGATGTCGCGCTCCTTTCTTCTACGTATTGTATGGCAAGGTCAACCAACTCGAATAGTCGGTCCCTTTGTTGCATGAAGTACAGATAACCTAAAAGGGCTTCAAAAGCTGTACTGTAACGGTAGGTTTGTACATCTGTGTTCTTAGGAGTTGAACCACTCTTAGCGTTCCGTCCCCTTCTCGCAATTCCTTCTTCCGCTTCTGTTAACAGCTGTTCTTCCAGCCAATAACGAATGACAGCTGCCTGTGATTTAGCGGAGACAAAGCGTACCGCAGCTTGGTGCAATTGCTGCGGCTTCACACTTCCGCTCCGAATTAAATGCTCTCTGACAAATTGCTCATATACAACATCACCCATGTACGCGAGGGTTAGACTCTTCATTTGCCTGACGTCGATTTCTTGATGATTCATATTAACCTCTCTTCCAGCGTGTACCTTGAGGTGTATCCTCTAAAATGATGCCGCGTTCTTTTAAGTCATCCCTTATTTCATCAGCTCTTTGGAAATTACGATTCTTTCTTGCATCAATACGCTCTTGAATTAGCGCGTCAATTTCTTCATCAAGCAACTCATCTTCTCCAGCTACACGAATTCCTAACACTTCAGCTAGTTCAGACAATGTTTGTTGGAATGAAGATATAACATGCTCGGATGTGTGAGGGGACTGTAAATATACGTTTGCATCTTTCGTAAGATCAAATAGTACAGAAATTGCGTTAGCTGTATTGAAATCATCATCCATTTCTTCAATGAATGTGTTCTTGTACGCTTCTACTTTTTGGATCCACTGTTCATCATCTTCTGTTTGATTAGTAGTAGATTGTTTACGATGCTCTAAATTCTCATAAGCATTCTTTATACGGTCTAAGCTGTTCTTAGCTCCTTCAAGTAATGCTTCACTAAAGTTGATTGGATGACGGTAATGAACACTTAGCATAAAGAAACGAATAACCTGAGGATCGTGGTGCTTAATGATATCATGCACAAGCACAAAGTTACCTAGAGATTTAGACATTTTCTCGTTCTCAATCTTGATATATCCGTTGTGCATCCAGTAGTTTGCAAATTGTTTTTCGTTCAATGCCTCAGATTGAGCAATTTCATTTTCGTGGTGAGGGAATGTTAAGTCTTGCCCCCCTGCGTGGATGTCAATCGTATCTCCCAAGTATTTCTTTGCCATAGCAGAACACTCTATATGCCAACCTGGTCGCCCTTCTCCCCAAGGGCTTTCCCAAGCAATTTCGCCATCCTTCGTTGTTTTCCATAGAGTGAAATCAAGCGGATCTTCTTTCTTCTCACCTACTTCAATACGTGCTCCTGTTCTGAGCTCATCAATGGATTGCTGAGATAGTTTACCGTAAGAGTCAAATGATCTAGTTCGGAAGTAAACATCTCCACCTGATTCATAGGCATGACCTTTCTCCACTAACGTATTGATAAATTCAATGATTTCAGACATGTTTTCAGTTACACGAGGATGATCTACTGCTTCTTCCACACCAAATGCTCCTACATCCTCTTTATAAGCTTCAATAAAACGCTCTGCAATTTCCGGCACTTCAGAACCTAGTTCGTTAGCTGCTTTAATTAACTTGTCATCTACATCTGTAAAGTTTAAAACGTAATGTACGTCGTAATTCTGATACTGGAAGTACTTACGAACCGTATCAAATACAATAGCAGGTCGAGCATTTCCTATATGAATGTAGTTGTAAACCGTGGGACCGCAAACATACATTCGTACCTTTCCTTCTTCAATTGGTTTGAACGCTTCTTTTTGACGTGTAAGGGTATTATAAATCTGAATCCCCATTATTGTTCACTCCTTGTTTCATATCTTCTATTTGTTTCTGTAAGCGAGTAATTTCTTCATCCATCTTTTTAAATCGATCAGCGACTGGGTCAGGCATTTTATGATGATCTAAGTCTTTACGTACTTTCTTCCCATTACGTATAACAATGGTTCCTGGGATTCCTACGACAGTTGAGTGATCAGGTACATCGTTAAGCACAACAGATCCCGCCCCTACTTTAGAGTTCTCACCAATCGTAATGGATCCAAGTACTTTCGCTCCTGTGGCTACAAGGGCATGATCCTTGAGCGTCGGGTGACGTTTACCCTTCTCTTTACCCGTTCCACCTAACGTAACGCCTTGGAATATGGTCACATTATCACCGATTTCACACGTTTCCCCAATGACAACACCCATGCCGTGATCAATAAAGAACCGACGACCAATGGTAGCACCCGGATGGATTTCAATCCCTGTGAAAAACCGACTTAGTTGCGAGATGACTCTTGCTAAAAAGAAAAACTTTTTTATATAGCAGGCATGTGCAAGGCGATGCCCCCATATCGCATGTAAACCCGAGTAGGTTAAGATTACTTCAAACCGACTTCTAGCAGCCGGGTCTTGATCAAATACAACATCAACATCTTCCTTGAGCATTTGGAAAAGCCCCATTCTTATCCCTCCATTACATCATCTTGAGAAAAAGGTGAGTAGGCGGTAAACCCTTATGCGAGACAGAAAAAAAGCGCCTCTGTGCTTATAAAACACAGAGACGCTTCATGCGCGGTTCCACTCTGTTTGAGATAAAACGTACTTATCTCCAACTCGCCTCTCATAACGGGAGAGTACCGCTCTTGTTTACTACAATTCAACAAGAGACTCAGAGGTGCATTTCAAAAGAGCTCCTTCAACCACTTTCAGCCTAGGTGATTGTCTCTGCAAGAAAGGAGCGATCCCTTTACTTCTCCTCTTCAACGTTCTAGGTTATTAATGCTAATATATTATATTTCAGGGAAAATGTGAACTTCTATGCTTGAAGCTGCTCTACAGCATTTTTTAAACGCTTCTGAACTGTCTCTTTCCCAAGTAAGTGGATGGCGTTCGGTAGCTCAGGTCCATGAGTCTGACCAGTTGTCGCCACACGAATTGGCATGAAGAGCTTCTTCCCTTTATGACCCGTTTCTTTTTGAACAGCTTTAACTGCCTTTTTAATAGCATCTGGCTCAAAAGCTTCTAATTCATCAAGTTTGGCACTATAGGTTTCAAGTACTTCTGGCACTTGCTCTTCTTTTAAGACAGCCATAGCTTCTTCATCATAATCAATTTCCTCTTTGAAGAATAGTTCTGTCAGCTCCACAATCTCAGCTGCATAGTTTAACTGTTCTTGATATAAGGAAACTAGCTCGCGTGCCCAGGCACGTTGATCTTCACTCATGTCTTTAGAAAGACGTCCCGCTTCAACAAGGTGAGGAAGTGCAAGGTCTACAATACGGTCTAAACTTGATGCTTTAATGTATTGGTTGTTAATCCATTTTAACTTCTGTGGATCGAATACTGCTGGTGAAGACGATAAACGAGAAGGATCAAAGATTTCTATAAGTTGTTCATCAGTAAAGATCTCTTCTTCCCCTACCGGAGACCAACCAAGTAATGTAATGAAATTGAATAAAGCTTCAGGTAGGTAGCCTAATTTCTCATACTGACCAATAAACTGAAGAATATGCTCATCACGTTTACTTAGCTTCTTGCGTTGTTCATTTAAGATTAGAGCCATGTGACCAAAGCGAGGTGCTTCCCAACCAAGAGCATCATAAACCATCATTTGTTTTGGCGTATTGGAAATATGCTCTTCACCACGTAAGACATCCGTAATCTTCATAAGATAATCATCCACAGCCACTGCAAAATTATACGTTGGCGTTCCATTTTTCTTCGCAATAACCCAATCACCAAAGTCGCTTGATTCAAACGTAATCTCTCCACGAACAAGGTCATTGAATTTATAAGTGACCCCTTCTGGAACTCTAATACGAATACTCGGCTGACGACCTTCAGCTTCAAACTGTTTGATCTGCTCTTCTGTCAGGTCACGATGCGCACCTGAATACTTCGGTACCTCGCCACGAGCGCGCTGTGCTTCACGCTCTGCTTCTAATTCTTCTTCTGTCACATAACATTTATATGCAAGGTCCTTGTCCAATAGTTCATCAATGTATTTCTGGTATAAGTCTAAACGTTCCATTTGTCGATAAGGCCCGTAGTCTCCACCGACATCAACGCTCTCATCCCAGTCAATTCCTAACCATTTCAAGTATTCCATCTGGCTCTGTTCTCCACCAGCAACGTTACGCTTCTCATCCGTATCCTCAATACGAATAATAAATTTACCACCAAGGTGGCGTGCATATAAATAATTGAAAAGTGCTGTACGCGCATTACCGATATGTAAATGACCTGTCGGACTAGGCGCATAACGCACGCGAATTTCATTTGTCATGGTTAATTCCCTTCTTTCTACCGAATGATAGTCTACTTTCATTTTATCATCTCAAGCACGTGCTTGATAAACGAATTTTGATATTTACTTTGCTCATTATAGCGATTTTGAGCGTGTAAGTAAAACTGTTGCTTGTGCAGCTACCCCTTCTTTACGACCAGGAAAACCTAGTTTTTCCGTAGTTGTTGCTTTTACGTTAACTTGTGACGTTTCTGCATCTAGTATGCGCGCAATGTTGGATTGCATAGCTGTGGTATAAGGTGACATTTTTGGCGCCTGTGCGATGATGGTACAATCTATATTCCCAAGTTCAAATCCATTATCTTTAACAATACTCCATACATGTTCAAGCAACTTCACGGAATCAGCATCCTTAAATTCAGGATCTGTATCCGGAAAGTGCTTCCCAATATCACCTTCTCCAATAGCTCCTAAACAGGCATCTGCTACCGTATGAAGTAAAACATCGGCGTCTGAATGGCCGAGCAGACCTTTTTCATAAGGGACCTCAATCCCCCCAATTATACAAGGTCTACCTTCTACTAATTGGTGAACATCAAATCCTTGCCCCACACGAAACATTTCTTTTTCCTCCTTCGCTTCTAATTCGGCAGAACGCTTATCAATAATCGTTTCAGCCTTTTCTATATCTTCAGGCGTCGTAAGCTTAATGTTATCATAGCTGCCTTGGACAACTCCTACGTTTCCCCCTAGCCTTTCAACTAGAGAGGCATCATCTGTCCCAAGGTAATGATCATCTTTTGCATGCTCATGAGCTTCCAGAATTGTGTTATAACGAAAAGCTTGGGGGGTTTGAGCCGCCCAGAGCTCATCTCGTTTTAACGTTTTGAGGCTACCAGATTGATATTGTTTAATCGTATCTGTTACCGGTACAGCCAAGAGAGCCGCCCCGTGCTCACTGGCCTCTTCTACCAACTCACGTATCGATTTCCTCGTAACAAAAGGTCTCGCTCCATCATGGATGAGAACGATAGAGTCGCTATTAATAGCCTGCAGACCCGCGTACACACTATCTTGGCGCTCTTGTCCTCCATCAATTAGTGTAATTTGATTTGAATAGCCAAACCTTTCTAATAAACTTTCTATCTGTGTACGTTCATCTGGGTTAATAACTACAATTCGTTGTTCGCATGAATCATCTTGCATAAAAGCTTCAATTGTATGAATGAGAAGCGGTTTTTCGTCTATAGATAAAAACTGTTTATTTAGCCCCGCCTTCATTCGCTTTCCCTGGCCAGCAGCTAGTATTATAACTTGATACGAACTCATAGATCCCATCCTAAATGTGTAATAATAAATGTTTTAAACAAAACAAAAGCGATAACATCGCTGTTATCACTTTTGAGAAACCCTATTTTGTTTATACTCTACTTACAAGGCTTTTTCAAGTAGTTTAGGCTTGGCAAAAATCATTCGTCCTGCAGAAGTCTGGAGTACACTTGTAACAAGAACTTCAATAGTACGACCAATATAATCTTTACCTTCTTCCACTACAATCATTGTTCCGTCATCAAGGTACGCAACACCTTGATTCTGTTCTTTTCCGTCCTTAATAACTTGAACCGTAAGTTCTTCACCAGGTAACACAACTGGCTTAACGGCATTAGCTAAGTCATTGATATTCAGAACTTGAACATTTTGAAACTCGCAAACTTTATTTAAGTTAAAGTCGTTGGTAACGACTATTCCGTTAATGAGTTTCGCTAGCTTAACGAGTTTACTATCCACTTCCTGAACATCTTCAATATCGCCTTCGTATATTTCCACATTTACCGGAAGTTCCTTCTGCATTCGGTTAAGAACATCCAAGCCTCGGCGCCCTCTATTCCGCTTCAGCACATCTGATGAATCCGCAATATGCTGTAATTCTTCTAAGACGAACTGTGGAATTAAAATCGTCCCCTCAAGAAAATGAGTTTGGCAAATATCAGCGATTCGGCCATCGATAATAACACTTGTGTCTAAGATCTTTGTCTTAGGAGCAAAATCTGACTCTTCATCATCATACTGACCATTTTCTTTCTTGCGGTCTTTTTCTTTTTCCTTCTTGTTGGCTAATGAAAGTAGATTAATGAATTCGTCGCGTCGTTTAAAACCTACTTGGAACCCTAAATAACCTAAAATAACCGTTAGGAAAATCGGCAACACCTGCGATACTACTAATATAGGGTTATCCTGAAGAGGAATGTTAACCAAGAATGCTACGATTAACCCTACAATAAGACCTAAACTTCCAAACAACAGATCTGCCACAGGAACTTTGACAAGCGTTTCTTCCACCCACATGAAGAAATTGACGATATAATCGACAAACCAAAATGTTAATAAATATAATATTATGGCTCCTAGCACCATCCCGATGTACTCATTGGCCATCCAGGATTCTTGCGGCACATCTGACAGACCGACAATCAGGTCCGGTATAAACAAAAATCCTATGGTACCACCTGCGATAACAATAAATAATTGGACCACTTTCTTAAGCACCACGGTCACCTCCTAACATGCAGTATTACCAAGTTTTCTAAAAAATATAATAAAAGAATAAAATCCACTCATATAGTCGAAACCGTATCACACCTTACAAATATAGTCAATTAAATGAACGTTACATCTTAGCAGACATAACCAAACGTGTCAATTGTGTGATTAAATATGTCGATCTATAAACAATTGCTCTTGGATGCGATTTAGCCCTTCTTTGATCTTGCCAGCCCTAACCTCACCGATACCATCTACTTTAACTAGTTCCTTTGCGGAAGCCTTCACGACATCGTTTAACGTTCCAAACTCCTCTACCATCGATTCGACAATTAAGAAAGGTAAACGAGGTATTTTATCCAAAATCCTATATCCTCTAGGGGTCACTGGATCATCTACCTTTGTATTGGAAGGATATCCAAGCAGTTTCAAAATCTTCGCATCTTCCATTAGTTCTGTGTTGGTAACTTCTTGAAGTTTCTTTAAAATATAATGGGGTTCATAATCTCCGTACTTACTATAATCCTTTAGCAACAGACGTGCTTCATTCTCAATATTAGATACAAGTTCTGTTAGCTGTAACTGAATCAAGCGCCCTTCGGTACCTAATTCATTTACATATCCCAGAATTTCGTTTTTTATGCGCAGAACCATTTCTATGCGGTGAATCACTTGCAATACCTCTGAAAATGTAACCATTTCTTCAAATTCCAAAGCACCTAGGTTCGTCACGCCCTGATCCAAAACATTTTTGTATTTCTCCAAAGTTTGCATAGCTTGGTTTGCCTTTGTGAGAATAACTCCTATATCTTTTAAGGAGTACTTTAAATTACTTTTATATAGCGTAATGACATTTCGCCTTTGAGAGATAGCAATCACAAGCTCGCCTGTTTGTTTAGCAACACGTTCTGCAGTTCTATGTCGCATTCCTGTTTCTGTAGAAGATATGGATGGGTCAGGAATTAACTGCGCATTAGCAAAGAGTATTTCTGAAGCCTTCTCATTTAAGATAAGTGCTCCATCCATTTTCGCCAGTTCATACAGATGTGCAGGCGTAAACGATGACTGAATATGAAAGCCGCCATCTACAAGTTGTTGCACTTTATCATTATACCCCAGAACAATAAGCCCCCCTGTGTTGGCACGAAGAACATTATCTATTCCTTCCCGCAAGGGCGTACCTGGGGCTACAAATTTTAATATGTCTCCAATCATGGATTCTCTTCCTTCAACCCATTCCATCTAAGCGCCTCCCAACGTAGCTTTTAAAGCTTCTTGAACTGAGTTAACTCCAATAATCTCGATGTCGTCAGGGAGAGTCCAACCGCTTAGATTTTTCTTTGGAACGATTGCGCGTTTAAACCCTAACTTAGCCGCTTCTTGTACACGTTGTTCAATACGGGCAACACGTCGAATCTCTCCTGTCAGCCCTACTTCTCCAACCAAGACATCATCAGGCTTAGATGGACGATCTTGAAAGCTTGAGGCAATGCTTACAGCCACCGCAAGGTCAATAGCTGGTTCATCAAGTTTCACTCCACCTGCTACTTTCACATATGCATCTTGATTCTGTAATAGTAAGCCTACACGCTTCTCTAAAACAGCCATTAGTAGTGGCACTCGATTATGATCTAAACCTGTAGCCATCCTTCTCGGATTTCCATAACTCGTCGGAGATATGAGTGACTGAATCTCAACCAATACAGGGCGAGTCCCCTCCATAGAAGCAACAACTGTAGACCCAGCTGCTCCTTGAGACCGTTCTTCTAAGAATATTTCAGAAGGGTTCGCTACTTCCCTTAGCCCTTCTTCCTTCATCTCGAAAATACCCATTTCATGTGTACTTCCAAATCGGTTCTTCACGCTTCGAAGAATCCGGAATGTATGGTGTCGCTCCCCTTCAAAATAAAGTACAGCATCAACCATATGTTCTAATAACCTTGGACCTGCAATTGACCCTTCTTTCGTGACGTGTCCAACGATAAAGATTGGAATCCCTTTGTTCTTAGCAATGCGCATTAGCTCACTAGTACATTCACGAACTTGCGAAACACTGCCAGGCGCTGAATTCACTTCTTCTTTATAAATTGTTTGTATGGAATCAATAACAACGAAGGAAGGTTGAATCTGATCAATATGATGAGCAACATCCATCATATTCGTTTCAGCTAGAACATAAAGATCATCAGAAAGTACACCTAGACGGTCAGCTCTTAATTTCGTTTGTCTTGTCGATTCCTCACCTGATATATAAAGTACACTTACATCCTTTGTATGGGCAAGTTGAGACGACACCTGTAACAACAAGGTTGATTTCCCTATTCCAGGATCACCGCCAATTAAGACGAGGGAGCCTGGCACAATGCCACCACCTAACACCCGATTCACTTCTGGCATACCTGTTTTTATTCGAGGCTCTTCTTTTGTTTCGATTGCTGTTATTTTTTCTGGTTTCTTGCTAGTTTGTGCATCACTTGTTACAAATGTATGCCTTCCAGTAGATTTCGATGCCACTCGTTCCTCAACAAGTGTATTCCATTGATGGCAACTTGGACATTTCCCCATCCACTTAGCGGTTTCATACCCACATTCCTGACATACAAACTTTGACTTTTGTTTCGCCAAACAGATCTCTCCCTTATATCAAAGAAGAGTATAGTACTCTCCTTATTATCTCATACGTTTTATTAAATTATCAGTTACAATGTTTTTACAATACGATTACGTATTTTACCTAATACCCTTACTTATATATATTATTCTTCACTAACTTTCTTCTTTATCCAAAAAATCAACATTCATCATATCCGTCAGGTTCAAAACCATATACTAAAAAAATCGGAAGGCTCTCACCTTCCGATTTTAAATGATTATTTATTTATGATCTATCGTTTTGAATTACGATTGTGTCGAAACAGTAAATTCGCCGTTATGATCGACATCGATAATAACATTCTGTCCTGTCGCAATGTTCTCTCTTAATAGCTCTTCTGATAGAAGATCTTCAACGTTCTTCTGAAGAGAGCGGCGTAATGGACGGGCACCATATTCAGGATCGAATCCTTCATCCGCGATTTTATCAAGAGCCTTATCTGTAAGGGTGAAATCTACATCTAATTCAGTAAGACGTTTCTGGAGCTGATCTACCATTAGAGTAACAATTTCCTTCATGTGTTCCTTCTCAAGAGAATGGAAGACAACGATCTCATCTATACGGTTTAAGAACTCAGGTCTGAAAGCACGTTTCATTTCTTCCATAACCTTGGATTTCATATCTTTATAATCCTGACTTGCATCTCCCATTGTAAAGCCTGCATATTTGTTCGTCTTCAGTTCAGTTGCTCCAACGTTTGAAGTCATAATGATAACTGTATTACGGAAGTCTACTGTACGGCCTTTAGAGTCCGTTAACCGTCCGTCTTCAAGAACCTGTAAAAGGGTGTTGAAGACATCTGGATGAGCTTTCTCAATCTCATCTAACAGGATAACAGAATAAGGCTTTTGGCGAACTTTTTCCGTTAATTGTCCACCCTCTTCGTACCCTACATACCCAGGAGGTGAACCAACTAGACGAGAAGTAGAGTGTTTCTCCATGTATTCAGACATATCGATACGAATCATAGCATCTTCTTCACCAAACATAGACTCAGCTACTGCTCGAGCTAATTCTGTTTTACCAACACCAGTTGGCCCTAAGAAGATAAATGAACCAATTGGACGTTTTGGATCCTTCAACCCTGCGCGAGCACGTCGAATGGCTTTGGAAATAGACTTAACAGCTTCTGACTGGCCGATAACCCGGTTATGCAAGACATCTTCCATGTTTAGAAGACGCTCAGTCTCGTCTTTAGCAAGCTTTGAAACAGGCACTCCGGTCCAGATAGATACAACAGATGCAATGTCCTCAACTGTTACCTCAGAGTTTTCTTGTCCTTGCTTTTCTTTCCACTCATCTTTAGTCTTATCTAACTCTTCTCGCAGTTTCTGTTCATTATCACGTAAAGAAGCGGCTTTCTCGAATTCTTGACTTTGTACGGCTGCGTCTTTCTCTTTACGAACTTCTTCTAATTTTTGCTCAAGTTCTTTCAAGTTTGGTGGAGCTGTGTAAGAACGTAAGCGTACTTTCGAAGCTGCTTCATCAATAAGATCAATCGCTTTATCCGGTAAGAAACGATCCTGAATATAACGATCTGAGAACTTAACAGCTGCTTTAATCGCTTCGTCAGTGATCGTCACGCGGTGGTGAGCTTCATATCGATCACGAAGTCCTTCTAGGATCTGCTCAGATTCTTCTAAATTTGGTTCATCAACTTGAATTGGTTGGAAACGTCGCTCTAACGCGGCATCTTTTTCGATGTACTTACGATACTCTTCTAAAGTTGTCGCACCGATACACTGCAAGTCTCCTCGAGCTAGAGATGGTTTCAAGATATTAGAAGCGTCGATCGCGCCTTCTGCACCACCAGCTCCGATTAGTGTATGAAGTTCATCAATAAATAGAATAATATTGCCTGCTTGGCGAATCTCTTCCATTACTTTTTTCAGGCGATCTTCAAATTCACCGCGGTATTTTGTTCCTGCAACTACCGTTCCCATATCAAGTGTCATAACTCGCTTATCACGTAAGATTTCCGGAACTTCATTGTTGATGATTTGCTGAGCTAACCCCTCTGCAATTGCAGTCTTACCTACACCTGGTTCACCAATAAGAACAGGGTTGTTTTTTGTACGTCGGCTCAGTACTTGAATGACACGCTCAATTTCTTTGCCACGACCAATTACCGGGTCAATGTTTCCTTCTTTCGCCACGGTTGTTAAGTCTCGTGCAAGTGAATCAAGGGTCGGAGTATTAGCACTAGCAGACTGTCGGCTACCACCCTGACCATTAGAAGTAGATTCATTGCTTCCAAGCAACTGCAGAACTTGCTGACGTGCTTTGTTAAGACTAACACCTAAGTTGTTTAGTACACGTGCAGCAACGCCTTCTCCTTCTCTAATTAGACCAAGTAGAATGTGTTCAGTACCTACGTATGAATGACCTAATTTTCGTGCTTCATCCATTGATAATTCTATAACCTTTTTAGCCCTAGGAGTATAGTGAATCGTTTGCGATACCTTATCTCCTGTTCCAATTAACTGTTCCACTTCTTCTTGGATTTTATCGGCTGCCAGACCTAAAGCTCCTAGCGCTTTTGCTGCAATTCCTTCTCCCTCACGAACTAAACCAAGAAGAATATGTTCTGTTCCAATATTATTATGACCAAGTCGTACGGCTTCTTCTTGAGCTAATGCTAATACTTTCTGTGCTCTTTCAGTAAAACGCCCAAACATCATCGGGCACCCCTCCTAGTCTAATTATATTTCTAAGTTTAGTCTTTCCCGAATTAAGGCTGCTCTTCGAACATCCCTTTCATCAGGAGATAGATTTTGCTGTGCATACTGTTGTAAAAATCCAGGCTGAGTTAAGATCATTAATTCATTCAGGATGGTTTTTGATAAGCTATTTATATATCCTAGGTCTATTCCTAATCGCACATCAGAGAGACATTTTGCTGCTTCTTTAGACTCTATAATACGACTGTTAGCCAGTACTCCATATGAACGAAAGATCTTATCTTCTAATTGTATGCCGTTTTGTTGAATAATTTGTTGGCGAGCATTTCTTTCTTGCTCAATTAATTGTTCAACAACACTTTTTAGATCATCTACTATATCTCTCTCAGATTTACCTAACGTAATCTGATTCGATATTTGAAAGATATTTCCTATTGCTTCGCTACCTTCCCCATAAATTCCTCTAACTACTAAACCTAATTGATTTATAGCTGGGATTAACCGACTCATTTGTTGAGTCATCGTTAACGCAGGGAGGTGCATCATGACGGAGGCTCTTAATCCTGTACCTACATTTGTTGGACAACTAGTTAAATAGCCACGCTTTTCGTCAAATGCAAAGTTAATCTTTTCTTCTAGCCAATCATCGAAATCAGATGCTTGCTCTAAAGCCTTCTCTAACTGAAATCCAGGAAAATAAAGCTGCACACGGATATGATCTTCCTCATTAACCATGACAGATACTTGCTCATTCTGAGAGATTAAAGTTGCACCATTCTTAGCATAGTCAGACAAGTGAGGACTAATTAAGTGTTTCTCCACCAACACTCTCTTCTCAGTAGGATTCAGTTTACTCATATGAATAAATTCAAAGTCTTTATATGGACCAAAAGATTGATCCTCATATTCTTCTTTAAAAAATTCAACTACTTGCTCTAATTCTTCCTGATCAGCAACTATCGGAAATGGGATATGATCGAAGTTTCTGGCCAATCGAATCCGACTACTCATGACGATATCACTATCAGGACCTTCTTCTTTCAACCAAGGACTAATTGCTTCATTCATAAACTGCTCGAGGGACATTACTGATCACCCTCCCTTTGTTCTGAATGCAACTGTCTTTCGAGGGTGCGAATTTGGTCGCGAACCTTAGCTGCTTCTTCAAATTCTTCTTGGTGAATTAAAGCTTGAAGTTCGGAACGCTTTTGATCCATTTCCCTTTGGACATGCAATTGCCCACCTTTACGTTTTGGAACTTTGCCATTGTGAATGGTGTTACCGCTATGGACCCTTCTGAAAATAGGATTTAATCTCTCATCAAAAGTCTTGTAACAATTTGCACATCCAAACTTACCAACGCGTTTAAATTCATCGTAAGTCAAACCACAATGATCACACTTTAATGTTTGAGGCTCTCTGTGTGAGGCTGAATGTGATTTTGAATCAGATAGCTGAAAGGAATCAAAGTTAAATAATCCAGATAATAAGTTATGCAAAGAAAGTGAGTCTTGCTCTTGCGACATATAACCCTTATCATAAGCGCATTTCTCACAAACATAAACTTCTGTTTTATGCCCATTTACCACTTGAGTAAAATGTAAAGATGCAGGACGCTCATGGCACTCTTGGCACTCCATTTTCCGTCCCCTCCTTTTAATCTTTGTACTTAACGATCGATATCATAGAAGATAGTATCCTTGATCTAAGTTCATCACGAAGAGTAATCGGAACAGCTAATACATCTTTTGCGATAGCACTTACCATCAGTCTAGCCTCACGTTCGGAAATTAATTCTTCTTCTAACAAACGTTCTATAACATCAATGGCTCCTTGTTGTGTGACACGTGGTTGAATAAGTAAAATTAGCTCGTTTAATAACTTCATTTTATCGTGGTGCTGTACACGACTTATTCTGATGTAGCCGCCACCACCACGTTTACTCTCTACTATATAACCTTTTTCCACTGTAAACCGTGTTTTAATCACGTAATTAATCTGCGAGGGAACACATTGAAATGATTCTGCTATTTCACTACGCTTAATCTCGATAACATTGTGATTACTACTCTCAATGATCTCTTTCAAATGTGCTTCAATGATATCGGATATATTCCGCATAGCCCCCCTCCTCAATAATCTTTTTTGACTTTGACTATCTTTGACTATACTTACATTATACAAATTTAAATATGGTTTGCAACTAAAATGCACTATAAACATTGTTGCCAGATCCACACAACTTTATGACATACAAACTTCTACATTTTCTGAGTTTACTTACGCTGATATACACACTTCACATGTGGGACAGTAGATAGGCGATCAAAAAGCTCTATTTCTTTAAAATGAGCATTATGAGCGAGTTCAATTAAGATATTCCGTTGACCATTCATCTCATTTTCGATTTGAACATGGTTAATATCCAACTCGAAGTGTTCGAAAGCTTCCATTAGCTTTGACATTTCTAACCCTTCAAACACCACGATCTGAATATGATGTTTACTTTTCCGCTTAAAGATTCGTTCTGTATTATTAAGTACAATTAAGCTTAGTAACACCACTACAGTTGTGAGGATAGCAGGCCCATACATACCAGCTCCAATAACGAGTCCAAGCCCTGCTACGACCCATATAGATGCAGCAGTAGTCAAACCTCGAATCGTCACACCATGTACCATGATTGTACCTGCACCAAGAAAGCCGATACCACTAATCACATATGAAGGAATACGAGCGGGATCAAAACGAATTCCGTCATGCTTATTTAAGTAAGGGTCAAATCCGTATAAGGATAGCAACATCATCACGCATGCCCCAACACCTACTAGAATATGAGTCCGAAAGCCTGCTGAATGGTTTTTAATCTCTCTTTCAAACCCGATTAAACCACATAGTACAACGGCGGTCACAAGCCGAACTGTCATTAACAATAAGTAATCATTAAAGAAGGTCTCCATCGACATCAAATCCCTCCGATGTTCTTATAACTAATATACGTAGTTGTGCTTCTAGGTTATGAATAAACCACAGCTAAATTATATTAAGTCGAGAGGAGGATCTTTATCATTTACCCTTTTTCACTATGGATTAATCAAATATGTGGAGGAGAATTTAGTACAAATAAAACACAAAAAACCTCAAAGGATCATATCCTTTGAGGTTACGTTGCATGGCGGCGTCCTACTCTTGCGGGGGTGAAACCCCGACTACCATCGGCGCTGAAGAGCTTAACTTCTGTGTTCGGCATGGGAACAGGTGTGACCTCTTCGCCAAAACCGCCATACTATTGTTTTGTTTGAAGGAGTACCTTCAAAACTAGATAAGAATTAAGACATCGTGCCTTTTACGTTTTTGCGCTTGAACTGGCTTCCAGCTCCAACTCCCAGACCCTAGCGTATAAGTCATCTTCTTTCCAAAGGCTAATCGCCTTTTCCAAGAAGCTGTCTTATCCGTACGGGTCTAAGCGGTCGTTTGCGCTTTAGATAGATAAGCCCTCGATTTATTAGTATCGGTCAGCTGCACGTGTCACCACGCTTCCACCTCCGACCTATCAACCTTGTCGTCTACAAGGAATCTTACTCACTCGAAGTGATGGGAAATCTCATCTTGAAGTGGGCTTCATGCTTAGATGCTTTCAGCACTTATCCCTTCCGCACGTAGCTACCCAGCTGTGCTCCTGGCGGAACAACTGGTGCACCAGCGGTGCGTCCATCCCGGTCCTCTCGTACTAAGGACAGCTCTCCTCAAATTTCCAACGCCCACGACGGATAGGGACCGAACTGTCTCACGACGTTCTGAACCCAGCTCGCGTACCGCTTTAATGGGCGAACAGCCCAACCCTTGGGACCGACTACAGCCCCAGGATGCGATGAGCCGACATCGAGGTGCCAAACCTCCCCGTCGATGTGGACTCTTGGGGGAGATAAGCCTGTTATCCCCGGGGTAGCTTTTATCCGTTGAGCGACGGCCCTTCCATGCGGCACCGCCGGATCACTAAGCCCGACTTTCGTCCCTGCTCGACTTGTAGGTCTCGCAGTCAAGCTCCCTTGTGCCTTTGCACTCTGCGAATGATTTCCAACCATTCTGAGGGAACCTTTGGGCGCCTCCGTTACTTTTTGGGAGGCGACCGCCCCAGTCAAACTGCCCACCTGACACTGTCTCCGGACCGGATCACGGTCCTGGGTTAGAATGTCAATACAGCCAGGGTGGTATCCCACGGATGCCTCCACCGAAGCTAGCGCTCCGGTATCGACGGCTCCCACCTATCCTGTACAAGCTGTACCAACATTCAATATCAGGCTACAGTAAAGCTCCACGGGGTCTTTCCGTCCTGTCGCGGGTAATGCGCATCTTCACGCATAGTATAATTTCACCGGGTCTCTTGTTGAGACAGTGCCCAATTCGTTGCACCTTTCGTGCGGGTCGGAACTTACCCGACAAGGAATTTCGCTACCTTAGGACCGTTATAGTTACGGCCGCCGTTTACTGGGGCTTCGGTTCAAAGCTTCGCATAAGCTAACTCATCCCCTTAACCTTCCAGCACCGGGCAGGTGTCAGCCCCTATACTTCACCTTTCGGTTTCGCAGAGACCTGTGTTTTTGCTAAACAGTCGATTGGGCCTTTTCACTGCGGCTCCTCCTATGAAGGAGCACCCCTTCTCCCGAAGTTACGGGGTCATTTTGCCGAGTTCCTTAACAAGAGTTCTCCCGATCACCTTAGGATACTCTCCTCGTCTACCTGTGTCGGTTTGCGGTACGGGCACCTCTTTCCTCATTAGAGGCTTTTCTTGGCAGTGTGAAATCAGGAACTTCGGTACTATAGTTCCCTCCCCATCACAGCTTGTGATTGATGCACGGATTTGCCTATGCATCTCACTCACTGCTTGGCCGCTCACATCCAGTGGAGCGGATTCCCTATCCTACTGCGTCCCCCCGTCATTCAAACGGAAAGGAGGTGGTACAGGAATATCAACCTGTTATCCATCGCCTACGCCTTTCGGCCTCGGCTTAGGTCCCGACTAACCCTGAGCGGACGAGCCTTCCTCAGGAAACCTTAGACTTACGGTGGAAGAGATTCTCACTCTTCTTTCGCTACTCATACCGGCATTCTCACTTCTAAGCGCTCCACCAGTCCTTACGGTCTGACTTCACAGCACTTAGAACGCTCTCCTACCATTGTTCGTAAGAACAATCCACAGCTTCGGTGTTATGTTTAGCCCCGGTACATTTTCGGCGCAGAGTCACTCGACCAGTGAGCTATTACGCACTCTTTAAATGATGGCTGCTTCTAAGCCAACATCCTGGTTGTCTGAGCAACTCCACATCCTTTTCCACTTAACATAAACTTAGGGACCTTAGCTGGTGGTCTGGGCTGTTCCCCTCTCGACTACGGACCTTATCACTCGCAGTCTGACTCCCAAGGATGAGTCGTTGGCATTCGGAGTTTGACTGAATTCGGTAACCCGATGAGGGCCCCTAGTCCAATCAGTGCTCTACCTCCAAGACTCTTACCTTGAGGCTAGCCCTAAAGCTATTTCGGAGAGAACCAGCTATCTCCGTGTTCGATTGGCATTTCACCGCTACCCACACCTCATCCCCGCACTTTTCAACGTGCGTGGGTTCGGGCCTCCAGCCAGTGTTACCTGGCCTTCACCCTGGACATGGGTAGATCACACGGTTTCGGGTCTACGACCACATACTATTTCGCCCTATTCAGACTCGCTTTCGCTGCGGCTCCGATTTTTCATCTTAACCTTGCATGGGATCGTAACTCGCCGGTCCATTCTACAAAAGGTACGCTGTCACCCATTAACGGGCTCCAACTACTTGTAGGCACACGGTTTCAGGTTCTATTTCACTCCCCTCCCGGGGTGCTTTTCACCTTTCCCTCACGGTACTGGTTCACTATCGGTCACTAGGGAGTATTTAGCCTTGGGAGATGGTCCTCCCGGATTCCGACGGAATTCCTCGTGTTCCGCCGTACTCAGGATCCACTCCGGAGGAAACAAGATTTTGACTACAGGGCCGTTACCTTCTTCGGCTGACCGTTCCAGATCATTCATCTATCTTGTTTCTTTGTAACTCCAATGGAGTGTCCTACAACCCCAGAGAGCAAGCTCTCTGGTTTGGGCTAATTCCGTTTCGCTCGCCGCTACTCAGGAAATCGCGTTTGCTTTCTCTTCCTTCGGGTACTGAGATGTTTCAGTTCCCCGAGTCTACCTTCCTTAACCTATGTATTCAGTTAAGGATCCTACCCCATTACGGGTAGTGGGTTTCCCCATTCGGAAATCTCCGGATCATAGCCTACTTACGGCTCCCCGAAGCATATCGGTGTTAGTCCCGTCCTTCATCGGCTCCTAGTGCCAAGGCATCCACCGTGCGCCCTTATTCACTTAACTATCTAAAATCAATGTGAAAAGACGCATCATAATGATGCTTACGTTAAATCTAACGTTGGTTTGATGTCTAATTCTTATCTAGTTTTCAAGGTACTGTTTGAAAGCATTTGAGCTTCCAAAACCGAACGAAACAAACATGGTCAATGGTTTAATGGCACAGTATGTGCCTGCTAGCAAGTCCCGAAGGACTCGCTAGTTCCGTAATATCCTTAGAAAGGAGGTGATCCAGCCGCACCTTCCGATACGGCTACCTTGTTACGACTTCACCCCAATCATTGGCCCCACCTTCGGCGGCTGGCTCCAAAAAGGTTACCTCACCGACTTCGGGTGTTGCCAACTCTCGTGGTGTGACGGGCGGTGTGTACAAGGCCCGGGAACGTATTCACCGCAGTATGCTGACCTGCGATTACTAGCGATTCCGGCTTCATACAGGCGAGTTGCAGCCTGCAATCCGAACTGAGAATGGTTTTTTGAGATTTGCTTGACCTCGCGATCTCGCAGCCCTCTGTACCATCCATTGTAGCACGTGTGTAGCCCAGGTCATAAGGGGCATGATGATTTGACGTCATCCCCGCCTTCCTCCGGTTTGTCACCGGCAGTCACCTTAGAGTGCCCAACTGAATGCTGGCAACTAAGATTAGGGGTTGCGCTCGTTGCGGGACTTAACCCAACATCTCACGACACGAGCTGACGACAACCATGCACCACCTGTCATTCCGTCCCCGAAGGGAACTCCCTATCTCTAGGGATAGCGGAAGATGTCAAGACCTGGTAAGGTTCTTCGCGTTGCTTCGAATTAAACCACATGCTCCACCGCTTGTGCGGGCCCCCGTCAATTCTTTTGAGTTTCAGCCTTGCGGCCGTACTCCCCAGGCGGAGTGCTTAATGCGTTAACTTCAGCACTAAGGGGCGGAAACCCCCTAACACCTAGCACTCAACGTTTACGGCGTGGACTACCAGGGTATCTAATCCTGTTTGCTACCCACGCTTTCGCGCCTCAGCGTCAGTTACAGACCAGAGAGTCGCCTTCGCCACTGGTGTTCCTCCACATATCTACGCATTTCACCGCTACACGTGGAATTCCACTCTCCTCTTCTGTACTCAAGTTCCCCAGTTTCCAATGGCCCTCCACAGTTGAGCTGTGGGCTTTCACATCAGACTTAAGAAACCGCCTGCGCGCGCTTTACGCCCAATAATTCCGGACAACGCTTGCCACCTACGTATTACCGCGGCTGCTGGCACGTAGTTAGCCGTGGCTTTCTGGTTAGGTACCGTCAAGGTACCAGCATTTCCTCTGGTACTTGTTCTTCCCTAACAACAGAACTTTACGATCCGAAGACCTTCATCGTTCACGCGGCGTTGCTCCGTCAGACTTTCGTCCATTGCGGAAGATTCCCTACTGCTGCCTCCCGTAGGAGTCTGGGCCGTGTCTCAGTCCCAGTGTGGCCGATCACCCTCTCAGGTCGGCTACGCATCGTCGCCTTGGTAAGCCGTTACCTTACCAACTAGCTAATGCGCCGCGGGCCCATCCATGAGTGACGGCCGAAACCGCCTTTTACCAGTGAACCATGCAGTTCACTGGGTTATTCGGTATTAGCTCCGGTTTCCCGGAGTTATCCCGATCTCATGGGTAGGTTGCCCACGTGTTACTCACCCGTCCGCCGCTCGATCCACAACAATCACCCCGAAGGGATCATGTTGCTTCACGCGCTCGACTTGCATGTATTAGGCACGCCGCCAGCGTTCGTCCTGAGCCAAGATCAAACTCTCCATAAAGTTAGAGTTTGCCTAGCATCAAATAAATGATTACTGGCTTTAAAAATAATTCAAAGACATTGACGTTACATGTTGTTTCGTTCAGTTTTCAAAGATCAAATGTTTTAATGGTGGAGCCTAGCGGGATCGAACCGCTGACCTCCTGCGTGCAAAGCAGGCGCTCTCCCATCTGAGCTAAGGCCCCATATTTAAGGAAAATGGTCGGGAAGACAGGATTCGAACCTGCGACCCCATGGTCCCAAACCATGTGCTCTACCAAGCTGAGCTACTTCCCGTAATAGAAAATGGCGCGCCCGAGAGGAGTCGAACCCCTAACCTCTTGATCCGTAGTCAAACGCTCTATCCAATTGAGCTACGGGCGCTTAGTATTTGCAATGGTACCGAGGGCCGGACTCGAACCGGCACGGTAGTTACCTACCGCAGGATTTTAAGTCCTGTGCGTCTGCCAATTCCGCCACCCCGGCAGGACTTTTATAATGGAGCGGAAGACGGGATTCGAACCCGCGACCCCCACCTTGGCAAGGTGGTGTTCTACCACTGAACTACTTCCGCTTATTAAGTTATGGTGCGGGTGGAGGGACTTGAACCCCCACGTCGAGAGACACTAGATCCTAAGTCTAGCGCGTCTGCCAATTCCGCCACACCCGCACGGTGTGAAAAACAATGGTGAGCCATGGAGGATTCGAACCTCCGACCCTCTGATTAAAAGTCAGATGCTCTACCAACTGAGCTAATGGCTCTTACTAATCTATATCAGACGTATTAAAATCGAAATGGTGCCGACCGAGGGACTCGAACCCCCAACCTACTGATTACAAGTCAGTTGCTCTGCCAGATTGAGCTAGGTCGGCTTACGATCTTTAGTTTTAGAAAGAAATGGTGGAGGATGGCGGGCTCGAACCACCGACCCCCTGCTTGTAAGGCAGGTGCTCTCCCAGCTGAGCTAATCCTCCATATTTATAAAGCCTGGCGGCGTCCTACTCTCGCGGGGGTGAAACCCCAACTACCATCGGCGCTGAAGAGCTTAACTTCTGTGTTCGGCATGGGAACAGGTGTGACCTCTTCGCCAAAACCGCCAGACCTTATTGATCCTTTTTGCAAGGACAAGATATATTGTACTTTATCTATCGAGTAAAGTCAACAGGTATTTTAGAATTTTCTAAGTACCTTCAAAACTAGATAAGAATTATGACATAACCGTTTTTTCACTTTAGTTAGATAAGCCCTCGATTTATTAGTATCGGTCAGCTGCACGTGTCACCACGCTTCCACCTCCGACCTATCAACCTTGTCGTCTACAAGGAATCTTACTCACTCGAAGTGATGGGAAATCTCATCTTGAAGTGGGCTTCATGCTTAGATGCTTTCAGCACTTATCCCTTCCGCACGTAGCTACCCAGCTGTGCTCCTGGCGGAACAACTGGTGCACCAGCGGTGCGTCCATCCCGGTCCTCTCGTACTAAGGACAGCTCTCCTCAAATTTCCAACGCCCACGACGGATAGGGACCGAACTGTCTCACGACGTTCTGAACCCAGCTCGCGTACCGCTTTAATGGGCGAACAGCCCAACCCTTGGGACCGACTACAGCCCCAGGATGCGATGAGCCGACATCGAGGTGCCAAACCTCCCCGTCGATGTGGACTCTTGGGGGAGATAAGCCTGTTATCCCCGGGGTAGCTTTTATCCGTTGAGCGACGGCCCTTCCATGCGGCACCGCCGGATCACTAAGCCCGACTTTCGTCCCTGCTCGACTTGTAGGTCTCGCAGTCAAGCTCCCTTGTGCCTTTGCACTCTGCGAATGATTTCCAACCATTCTGAGGGAACCTTTGGGCGCCTCCGTTACTTTTTGGGAGGCGACCGCCCCAGTCAAACTGCCCACCTGACACTGTCTCCGGACCGGATCACGGTCCTGGGTTAGAATGTCAATACAGCCAGGGTGGTATCCCACGGATGCCTCCACCGAAGCTAGCGCTCCGGTATCGACGGCTCCCACCTATCCTGTACAAGCTGTACCAACATTCAATATCAGGCTACAGTAAAGCTCCACGGGGTCTTTCCGTCCTGTCGCGGGTAATGCGCATCTTCACGCATAGTATAATTTCACCGGGTCTCTTGTTGAGACAGTGCCCAATTCGTTGCACCTTTCGTGCGGGTCGGAACTTACCCGACAAGGAATTTCGCTACCTTAGGACCGTTATAGTTACGGCCGCCGTTTACTGGGGCTTCGGTTCAAAGCTTCGCATAAGCTAACTCATCCCCTTAACCTTCCAGCACCGGGCAGGTGTCAGCCCCTATACTTCACCTTTCGGTTTCGCAGAGACCTGTGTTTTTGCTAAACAGTCGATTGGGCCTTTTCACTGCGGCTCCTCCTATGAAGGAGCACCCCTTCTCCCGAAGTTACGGGGTCATTTTGCCGAGTTCCTTAACAAGAGTTCTCCCGATCACCTTAGGATACTCTCCTCGTCTACCTGTGTCGGTTTGCGGTACGGGCACCTCTTTCCTCATTAGAGGCTTTTCTTGGCAGTGTGAAATCAGGAACTTCGGTACTATAGTTCCCTCCCCATCACAGCTTGTGATTGATGCACGGATTTGCCTATGCATCTCACTCACTGCTTGGCCGCTCACATCCAGTGGAGCGGATTCCCTATCCTACTGCGTCCCCCCGTCATTCAAACGGAAAGGAGGTGGTACAGGAATATCAACCTGTTATCCATCGCCTACGCCTTTCGGCCTCGGCTTAGGTCCCGACTAACCCTGAGCGGACGAGCCTTCCTCAGGAAACCTTAGACTTACGGTGGAAGAGATTCTCACTCTTCTTTCGCTACTCATACCGGCATTCTCACTTCTAAGCGCTCCACCAGTCCTTACGGTCTGACTTCACAGCACTTAGAACGCTCTCCTACCATTGTTCGTAAGAACAATCCACAGCTTCGGTGTTATGTTTAGCCCCGGTACATTTTCGGCGCAGAGTCACTCGACCAGTGAGCTATTACGCACTCTTTAAATGATGGCTGCTTCTAAGCCAACATCCTGGTTGTCTGAGCAACTCCACATCCTTTTCCACTTAACATAAACTTAGGGACCTTAGCTGGTGGTCTGGGCTGTTCCCCTCTCGACTACGGACCTTATCACTCGCAGTCTGACTCCCAAGGATGAGTCGTTGGCATTCGGAGTTTGACTGAATTCGGTAACCCGATGAGGGCCCCTAGTCCAATCAGTGCTCTACCTCCAAGACTCTTACCTTGAGGCTAGCCCTAAAGCTATTTCGGAGAGAACCAGCTATCTCCGTGTTCGATTGGCATTTCACCGCTACCCACACCTCATCCCCGCACTTTTCAACGTGCGTGGGTTCGGGCCTCCAGCCAGTGTTACCTGGCCTTCACCCTGGACATGGGTAGATCACACGGTTTCGGGTCTACGACCACATACTATTTCGCCCTATTCAGACTCGCTTTCGCTGCGGCTCCGATTTTTCATCTTAACCTTGCATGGGATCGTAACTCGCCGGTCCATTCTACAAAAGGTACGCTGTCACCCATTAACGGGCTCCAACTACTTGTAGGCACACGGTTTCAGGTTCTATTTCACTCCCCTCCCGGGGTGCTTTTCACCTTTCCCTCACGGTACTGGTTCACTATCGGTCACTAGGGAGTATTTAGCCTTGGGAGATGGTCCTCCCGGATTCCGACGGAATTCCTCGTGTTCCGCCGTACTCAGGATCCACTCCGGAGGAAACAAGATTTTGACTACAGGGCCGTTACCTTCTTCGGCTGACCGTTCCAGATCATTCATCTATCTTGTTTCTTTGTAACTCCAATGGAGTGTCCTACAACCCCAGAGAGCAAGCTCTCTGGTTTGGGCTAATTCCGTTTCGCTCGCCGCTACTCAGGAAATCGCGTTTGCTTTCTCTTCCTTCGGGTACTGAGATGTTTCAGTTCCCCGAGTCTACCTTCCTTAACCTATGTATTCAGTTAAGGATCCTACCCCATTACGGGTAGTGGGTTTCCCCATTCGGAAATCTCCGGATCATAGCCTACTTACGGCTCCCCGAAGCATATCGGTGTTAGTCCCGTCCTTCATCGGCTCCTAGTGCCAAGGCATCCACCGTGCGCCCTTATTCACTTAACTATCTAAAATCAATGTGAAAAGACGCATCATAATGATGCTTACGTTAAATCTAACGTTGGTTTGATGTCTAATTCTTATCTAGTTTTCAAGGTACTGTTTGAAAGCATTTGAGCTTCCAAAACCGAACGAAACAAACATGGTCAATGGTTTAATGGCACAGTATGTGCCTGCTAGCAAGTCCCGAAGGACTCGCTAGTTCCGTAATATCCTTAGAAAGGAGGTGATCCAGCCGCACCTTCCGATACGGCTACCTTGTTACGACTTCACCCCAATCATTGGCCCCACCTTCGGCGGCTGGCTCCAAAAAGGTTACCTCACCGACTTCGGGTGTTGCCAACTCTCGTGGTGTGACGGGCGGTGTGTACAAGGCCCGGGAACGTATTCACCGCAGTATGCTGACCTGCGATTACTAGCGATTCCGGCTTCATACAGGCGAGTTGCAGCCTGCAATCCGAACTGAGAATGGTTTTTTGAGATTTGCTTGACCTCGCGATCTCGCAGCCCTCTGTACCATCCATTGTAGCACGTGTGTAGCCCAGGTCATAAGGGGCATGATGATTTGACGTCATCCCCGCCTTCCTCCGGTTTGTCACCGGCAGTCACCTTAGAGTGCCCAACTGAATGCTGGCAACTAAGATTAGGGGTTGCGCTCGTTGCGGGACTTAACCCAACATCTCACGACACGAGCTGACGACAACCATGCACCACCTGTCATTCCGTCCCCGAAGGGAACTCCCTATCTCTAGGGATAGCGGAAGATGTCAAGACCTGGTAAGGTTCTTCGCGTTGCTTCGAATTAAACCACATGCTCCACCGCTTGTGCGGGCCCCCGTCAATTCTTTTGAGTTTCAGCCTTGCGGCCGTACTCCCCAGGCGGAGTGCTTAATGCGTTAACTTCAGCACTAAGGGGCGGAAACCCCCTAACACCTAGCACTCAACGTTTACGGCGTGGACTACCAGGGTATCTAATCCTGTTTGCTACCCACGCTTTCGCGCCTCAGCGTCAGTTACAGACCAGAGAGTCGCCTTCGCCACTGGTGTTCCTCCACATATCTACGCATTTCACCGCTACACGTGGAATTCCACTCTCCTCTTCTGTACTCAAGTTCCCCAGTTTCCAATGGCCCTCCACAGTTGAGCTGTGGGCTTTCACATCAGACTTAAGAAACCGCCTGCGCGCGCTTTACGCCCAATAATTCCGGACAACGCTTGCCACCTACGTATTACCGCGGCTGCTGGCACGTAGTTAGCCGTGGCTTTCTGGTTAGGTACCGTCAAGGTACCAGCATTTCCTCTGGTACTTGTTCTTCCCTAACAACAGAACTTTACGATCCGAAGACCTTCATCGTTCACGCGGCGTTGCTCCGTCAGACTTTCGTCCATTGCGGAAGATTCCCTACTGCTGCCTCCCGTAGGAGTCTGGGCCGTGTCTCAGTCCCAGTGTGGCCGATCACCCTCTCAGGTCGGCTACGCATCGTCGCCTTGGTAAGCCGTTACCTTACCAACTAGCTAATGCGCCGCGGGCCCATCCATGAGTGACGGCCGAAACCGCCTTTTACCAGTGAACCATGCAGTTCACTGGGTTATTCGGTATTAGCTCCGGTTTCCCGGAGTTATCCCGATCTCATGGGTAGGTTGCCCACGTGTTACTCACCCGTCCGCCGCTCGATCCACAACAATCACCCCGAAGGGATCATGTTGCTTCACGCGCTCGACTTGCATGTATTAGGCACGCCGCCAGCGTTCGTCCTGAGCCAAGATCAAACTCTCCATAAAGTTAGAGTTTGCCTAGCATCAAATAAATGATTACTGGCTTTAAAAATAATTTAAAGACATTGACGTTACATGTTGTTTCGTTCAGTTTTCAAAGATCAAATGTTTCTTTGTGTGTTGCCCGCTGTTTAACAGCGACTTAAACATCTTATCATGTGGTTGATTTTGAGTCAATAACTTTTTTGAAGTTTTTTTGATCTCTGTTTTCAACCCGATCTCTTCTCATTTAATTAGGAGGGCGATGTGTTCGTTGAACACTGCCTCAGGATCGTTTTGTTGTTCATGTCGTTTAACAGCGACTTAAACATCTTATCATGCGGTTGATTTTGAGTCAATAACTTTTTTGAAGTTTTTTTGATCTCTGTTTTCAACCTGATCTCTTTCCATTTAATAAGGAAGGCGATGTGTTTGATGAACACTGCCTCAAGATCGTTTTGTTGTTTGCGTTGTTGTTAACGCAACGTTTAATAATGTACCATGGTATGCTTTAGTTATGCAAGGCATTTTAACAACTTTTTAGTTTTAAGTTAATTCAAATGAATCTGATAACTACATTATCTACTGGCATGACAGTTTTTTTGCTAACTTATTGACCAGACACTGTTGACTTTGTACTTATTAAAAACTCCCCTCTGCATGTGCAGAGGGGAGTTTTATGTTATTAGTCGCGGCTTCTCATCTGCGGGAATAGCAGTACATCACGAATAGACGGTGAGTTCGTGAGGAGCATTACAAGGCGATCAATACCAATCCCCAATCCACCTGTTGGCGGCAACCCGTACTCAAGAGCTTCTAAGAAGTCTTCATCCATAAGATGAGCTTCATCATTACCTTCTTCTCTTTCTTTAACTTGCGCTTCAAAGCGCTGGCGTTGATCAATAGGATCATTAAGCTCAGAAAATGCGTTAGCATGTTCGCGACCTACTATAAACAATTCGAAACGATCCGTGAAACGGCCGTCATCTTTATTCTTCTTCGCTAAAGGAGAGATCTCAAGCGGATGTCCATACACAAACGTTGGTTGAATTAACTTATCTTCCACTCGCTGTTCAAAGAATTCATTCACGATGTGCCCGTAAGTCATGTTGTCTTCAATATCAATCCCATTTTCTTTAGCAAGAGCTTTTGCTTCTTCATCAGACATCTCCTGCCAGAAGTCTACACCCGTATAATCTTTAATAGCATCTACCATATGAAGACGGGTCCATCTTGGCTCAAGATTTATTTCATAATCTCCATATTGTACAGTTGTTGTACCTAATACATCCTTAGCTATATGAGCAATAACTTCTTCCGTCAGAGCCATCACATCATGGAAGTCTGCATACGCTTCATAAAGCTCTAGCATTGTGAACTCTGGATTGTGCCTTGTAGATACACCTTCATTACGGAAAACGCGACCGATCTCATAAACCTTCTCCATACCACCAACGATTAGACGCTTCAGGTGCAATTCAATAGCAATGCGCATATATAACGGCATGTCTAATGCGTTGTGATGTGTAATAAATGGACGGGCAGATGCTCCCCCTGGAATAGCATGCATTGTTGGTGTCTCTACTTCTAAGAAACCTAGGTCATCGAAGTAACGACGCATAGACTGAATTATTTTACTGCGAGTAACAAACGTATCACGGCTTGTTGGGTTTGTAATCAAGTCTAAATAACGTTGACGATATCGTTGTTCTACATCCTTAAGTCCATGGAATTTCTCAGGTAACGGACGCAGAGATTTCGTCAGCATGTGAAATTCTGTTGCTTTAACAGAAAGTTCACCTACTTTTGTCTTAAACATCTTACCAGTAACCCCTACAATATCTCCCATGTCTGCTGTACCGAAAAGTTCATATGGTTCTTCGCCTACTGTATCTTTTCGAACATAAATTTGAATCTGTCCTTTCAGATCTTGCAAGTGAGCGAATCCAGCTTTCCCTTTTCCACGTTTAGTCATAATACGGCCAGCTATGGTTACTTCAATCGCTTTATCTTCAAGTTCCTCTTTAGAAAACTGATCGTACGATTCTTTTAAGTCTTCCGATGAGTGCGTACGTTCATATTTATCACCGAAAGGGTCAATACCTTGTTCAGCATATGACGCTAGTTTTTCGCGACGTACGCGCATATGGTCATTCAATTCTTCTGTCATGTTTATCACTCCAATTTATAGCTTGTCTAAACAAAAAGTATAAGTATCCATAAGCTTCAAATATAGAATAGGGTCATGGATGGCAAACTTCTTATTTGTAACATTACGAATCCATCATTCGTGCTCTTTTAGATCTTCTACATATTTGTTAAGGGTAGCAAAAAGCTGTTAGCGGGAAGTAGTTTCATCTATTCTACGTTTATGAACCTTCCCTTTCATGTTAGGTCTTCATTTCTATTTATTCCCTTGGGGCTAATTCTTGTAGAGGGATCTTCAGTTCAATCGAAATTTTGTTAATGACTCTTTCGTTTGGTAATCGAGCCCCTCTTTCGATCTCGCCTAAAACAGATACCGATATCCCCAATGTCTTAGCAAAGCCAGCTTGAGTATAACCTTTCAGCTTCCTATAGGCCCTTATTCGTTTACCCCATTTTTCGGCTTCCATTTTGCAATTCCTTCTTTCTCCTCATCTGCTAATGCAGCTAGTAAATCTGAAACAGATTTATGGATGACAGGAACGATTAAGTTTGGATCAAGCTCTGCCAATGGCACGAGTACAAAAGCTCGTTCATGTAATCTAGGATGTGGTATAACTAATTGTTCTGTTTCAATATTTTCTTGATTATATAATAAAATGTCAAGGTCGATTGTACGAGGCCCCCATTTAATCGTTCGTTCACGACCAAGGTCCTGTTCAATCTCCTGGCATACTTCCAATAGTTTAAAAGCAGATAATGAAGTTTGAATATGAGCTACCATATTTAGAAAATCACTTTGTTCAGTATAACCCACAGGGACTGTTTCATAAATAGGAGAAGCCTGTAAAACTTCAATATCCTCTTGCTCTTCCAATCTGTTCAGGGATTTTTCAAGGTAATCGGCTTTAGGGGATATGTTGGATCCAAGCGCAATATATGCTTCCTTCATCTAGTTGTTCGCTCCCTATAAATTTCGATTGCCACAGATTCGTAGTGACCCGGTATGGGTGGGTCCGGTTTAATTACCGTCACCGTACAAGCTTGAAGCTTATCAAAACGTGCAAGTAATTCTGATGCAATTGTTTCAGCCACAGTTTCTACTAATTGCTTGGCTTCTCCTTCAACCACATCTTTTGTCACCTCATAAATGCGGCCATAATTAATACTCTTTTCCATATTATCCGTTTGACCCGCTTCCTTTAAATCTAACTCCAAAGCAAGATCCACTTTAAAGCGCTGCCCCAATTTATTCTCTTCAGGAAATAAACCGTGGTAGCCGTAAAATGCCATCTGCTTCATAAGTATCTTATCCATCATCGCTTCTCCCCTTCTCAAGCATTTTATCCATCATTTTTGTCATTCTAGCAATTGATTTCACATCGTGAACTCTAACAAGTTTAATGCCTTGGGTCATACCATAACAAACCGTAGCCCCTGTACCTTCCATGCGTTCCTCAACAGGTAGATCAAGCACTTGACCAATAAAGGATTTTCTCGAAGTCCCAAGTAAAACAGGGTATCCAAGTGAGGTGATTTCCCATAAGTGGTTCATGACAAATAGGTTCTGATCAGGGGTCTTTGCAAATCCCACACCTGGGTCTAAAAGAATGTTCTCCTTCTTAACCCCTGCTTCCTTAACTAACTCAACGCTTTCTTTCAGATCTATTTTCATATCTTCTATTAAATTTGTATAGTTTCGATCCTTCCGGTTGTGCATAAGAATAATGGGGACTTGATAAGCAGCGGCAACTTGAGCCATTTGCGGATCCTCCTTAGCCCCCCACACATCATTAATGATAGAAGCCCCTGCTTCTAACGCTTGCCTAGCTACTTCTGCTTTATACGTATCAACCGATATTGGAATCGTAACTTCTTTCTGTAACGCTTGAATAATGGGGATAACCCTTCTTAGTTCTTCACTTTCAGTTACTGGCTCATGACCAGGCCTCGTAGATTCACCGCCAATATCTATGATGTGAGCTCCATCTGCTTGCATTTGTTTGGCTTGCTGCACGGCAGCCTCCACTTCATCATACTGCCCACCATCTGAAAAAGAGTCAGGGGTAGCATTTAAGATTCCCATTACAAGCGTTTCTTTCGTCATATCATACGTCTTCTCTTTAGTGCGAAGAATGGTCACTTTACATAGCTCCTTTTACTGCCGTTCTAGATTCCTATTCTATTGTACACAATCTAAGCAAGATAATCATACTGATAAAGTTTACCCATATAAAAATCCCCCTCCTACAAAAGGAAAGGGGATTAATAGTAAATTAATATTAAGATTGATCAAATTGATATAAAGGAGTCGACAAATAGCGTTCTCCGTTACTCGGAACAATAGCGAGCACTTTCTTGCCTTTTCCTAGTTTTTTAGCTACTTCTTTCGCTGCGTAGATGGCCGCTCCGGTGGAAACACCACCGAGAACTCCTTCTGTTTTAGCTACTTCTCTAGCTGTTTCATAGGCTTGGTCGTTTGTTACCTGAATAATATGATCGTATACGTCTGTATTTAACACCTTAGGGACAAAACCAGCCCCAATTCCTTGGATTTTATGAGGACCCGGTGATCCCCCTGATAATACAGGCGAGCTATCTGGTTCAACAGCATATATTTGAATATCTTTATAGGCATCCTTCAATACCTTTCCAGCTCCTGTGATCGTACCACCTGTTCCAATCCCTGCAATGAAGGCATCTAACTGCTCCCCCATTTGTTCTACAATTTCAGGACCTGTTGTCTTTTCATGCACTTTAGGATTAGCTTCATTGTTAAACTGCTGAGGCATAAAGTAGCCGTACTCTTTCTGTAATTCTTCAGCCTTCTGAATAGCACCCTTCATACCTTCACTTCCTGGTGTTAAAACTAATTCTGCACCATAGGCACGCAAAAGGTTTCTTCGCTCTTCACTCATCGTATCAGGCATCACAAGAACGGATCGATATCCCTTAGCAGCCGCTACCATAGCAAGACCGATACCAGTATTACCGCTAGTAGGCTCAATGATGGTATCACCTTCACTTAAGCCCCCCTCCTGCTCTGCCGCTTCAATCATCGCAAGAGCGATACGGTCTTTCACAGAACTCCCGGGATTCATGTATTCCAACTTTACATAGATATCCGCACTTTCTTCATCCGAGGTACGATTCAGCTTTACGATAGGCGTTTTTCCGATAAGGTCGGCTACCGAATTTCCTATTCTCATAATCAACACTCCCAATCCCTAGTAATATTATAGGCTTACAATTAATTTAAAAATAATTGTTTGAAAAGTCAATAAAAAGAACCTCTATAAAGTATATCGGTATTCCTTAAAAAAAGAAGCGATTCGTTAATCGCCATAAATCCAATCCACTCCAACTTCTTTCCAGAGGGGACGCGCCGATAACGAATCACTCACGTAATCAAGAGCAATTTCTCTCTTTATCTGTTTTTTTATTTCTTCGTAGGTGAAGGTGATTGAAGGGAGCGTTCGGTGCATTTGCAACAAAACATAACCCTGGTCTGTACGGAAAGGTTCACTAAAAGATCCAGGGGATAAACTTTCCGCCTGATCATAATACAAAGAAGGTAAGTACTGGCTCTCATCTGAAAAGTAGCCAAGATACCCTCCCTTACCTTTGGTAAACTCATCTTCTGTATACTCACGGGCTAACATGCTAAATTTCGCTCCACCATCAAGCTCTTCCTTTACTTTCATTGCCGTTTCCTCCGAGGGAACAACAATATGGGAGAGCTGATATGTGTGACGAAATTCGTATTGATCCTTATGATCTTCATAAAACGTTTTGATTTCCTTTTCGCTAATACCAATGTCTTTCGTTAAGAGTTCTTCTAAATAATAGCGATAGCGAACATCATCTTCCCATTGTTTTCGCTTTTCTTCTATTTCTTTCTCTTCCATTACAGGAAGCATCGTCTCCATTAATGCAAGCTCACGTTGGATGAGCTTACTTGTTATCTCTATATCATACTCACTGGCAAGATTAAAAACCACTTGTTTATCGATCATATCCATCAATATGTCTTTTCCATGTTGCTCTTGAAGAGTAGCCATCCACTCTTCATGATGAAGCTTTTCCTCCCCTACAAGAGCTACCGGTTCTTCTGTTGCCTCCACAACCGGAGTCATCTTACTCGTGGAGCTTGTGGAAGTTTGTTCCTTAGTGCTAACCCAAACCAACAGTGATGTTAAATTTGTGATAAATAGAACTACAATAATTCCCCACAAAAGCTTTCTCGTCATCCCAACCACCTTTCCCTAGGTGTCTACCTATTGAGTTATAAGTGCGCGGAGTTGATCTTCTGTGAAATGATAAGCTTCATTACAGAAATGACAATGTGCTTCCGCTCCATGATCTTCTTCTATCATAGCTTGAAGCTCATCATTGCCTAGTCCTTGAAGAGCCTGCTCTAATCGTTCACGCGAACATTGACACTTAAATTGAACAGGTGATTTGCTTAATATCTTCATATCGCCACCGGCCAGTAGTTTTTCAAGCATCTCTTCAGGTGTATGACCTTCATCTATTAAGCGTGAAACTTGAGGCAGTTCATTAATGTGTTTCTCAATGTTTGAAATAGTATCATCATCAGCCCCTGGCATGATTTGAATAATGAAACCGCCCGAAGCTTTTATTGTTTGATCCGGGTTTACTAATACACCAGCCCCTACTGCTGATGGAACCTGTTCAGAGTTAGCGAAGTAATACGTAAAGTCTTCCCCAATCTCCCCAGATACAATCGGTACTTCCCCTGTAAAGTTATTTTTTAGACCCAAATCTTTTACAACACTTAATGTTCCTGTTGTACCTACCGCACTTCGAACATCTAGCTTCCCACTATTATTTAAATCAAAATCTACATGAGGGTTGGACACATACCCACGTACGTCACCATGAGCTGTAGCATCAGCAATAATTGCGCCGATTGGTCCTCCACCTTCTACTTTAATCGTAAGCTTGTCGTCACCTTTCATCATAGAACCCATCATTGCTGATATCGTTAAGGTGCGCCCAAGTGCAGCTGAAGCTGTTGCATACGTATCTTGACGACGTACCGCTTCACCTACTGTTTCCGTTGATTGTATTCCATATGCACGAACCATACCATTATAGGCAGTTGCTCGAATTAAATAATCACTCATATTATTTCATTCTCCTTTTTATTTTCATAATCCTGCTTTGTGCAGTAATTCCACATACCCGAAACAGATATGTACGTATCACTCTATAAAGGGTTTATCATTATTTATTTAAAATAAACGATATTGGTGATTTATTTCAACAAACGTACTCACTACTATTGTAAACGAAGGGAAAGAACTTAGTCACTTATAGCGAATCTTGCCCGCCATTTACTCCACCACACACAAAAGCTGCTTCAGCCATGGTAGGCTGAAGCAGCTTATAAGTGATTAGTCGTTTTTCTTATCGTCTTCTTCCCCATCTGTTTCAGATGGCTCAGATTTACTTAAGTCAGTTGGTTCTTTCTTGTTTAGATCCGCTTTAGGCTCTTCCTCTTCTTTAGACTGAATGTTGACTTTTACGTCTTCTCCAGACTCTGATTTAGAAGAATAAGCTGGATCATCATAACCTTCTGGTAAAACGCCTTTATCAAATAGAGAACGAATTTGTGCTGCATCTAATGTTTCAACTTCAAGAAGCGTCTTAGCAATTACATCAAGCTGCTCCTTGTGTTCCGTTAAGATGCCTTTAGCACGGTCATATTGTTCTTTAATAATACGTTGAACTTCTTGATCAATTTCATACGCAATCTTGTCACTGTAATTCTGCTCATTCTGGATGTCACGACCTAAGAACACTTGTCCTCCGCCGCCTCCTCCGAATTGAAGCGGTCCAAGCTTAGAGCTCATACCATATTCAGTAACCATTTTGCGTGCAATACTTGTCGCACGTTGGAAGTCATTTGAGGCACCAGTACTTACTTCGCCAAACATAATTTCCTCTGCAACACGTCCGCCAAGTAGACCTGCGATCTTATCGAGAAGCTCAGGTTGAGTCATCATGAAGCGATCTTCCTTAGGAAGCATAACTGCATAACCACCAGCTTGACCGCGAGGCACAATCGTTACTTTGTGTACCATATCAGCCTCATCTAACACCATACCAATAATGGTGTGTCCACTTTCGTGGTGAGCGACGATATTACGTTCTTTCTGAGAAACAACGCGACTCTTCTTAGCAGGACCTGCAATGACACGATCAATCGCTTCATCTACTGAAACCATATCGATCTTTTCTTTGTCCGCACGAGCAGCAACTAGTGCAGCCTCATTTAACAAGTTCTCAAGGTCTGCACCTGAGAAACCTGGTGTGCGCATAGCGATTGTATGAAGGTCAATTGAATCTTCATCAAGCGGCTTATTGCGAGCATGTACTTGAAGCACTTCTTCGCGTCCTTTTAAGTCCGGACGGTTTACGGTAATTTGACGGTCGAAACGTCCTGGACGGAGTAAGGCTGGGTCAAGGATATCAGGTCTGTTTGTCGCAGAAATGATAATGATTCCTTCATTAGCGCCGAAACCATCCATCTCAACGAGTAGTTGGTTAAGCGTTTGTTCACGTTCATCGTGACCTCCGCCTAAGCCTGCTCCACGCTGACGACCCACAGCATCAATTTCATCGATAAAGATAATACATGGTGCGTTCTTCTTCGCGTTTTCAAAAAGATCACGTACACGAGAAGCACCAACACCAACGAACATTTCTACGAAGTCTGAACCACTGATCGAGAAGAACGGTACGCCCGCTTCCCCGGCTACAGCGCGTGCTAGTAACGTTTTACCTGTTCCTGGTGGCCCAACAAGTAGAACACCTTTTGGAATACGCGCACCAATGGAGGCAAATTTACGAGGGTCTTTTAAGAAATCAACAACTTCAACAAGTTCTTGTTTCTCCTCATCTGCTCCGGCTACATCTTTAAAACGTACTTTCTTCTTCTCTTCATTGAATAATTTAGCCTTACTTTTACCAAAGTTCATGACCTTGCTTCCGCCACCTTGAGCTTGGTTCAGTAAGAAGAAGAATAAAATGAAGATAATTACAAACGGAATAATGGAAGTGAAGAATGTCACCCATCCACTAGGCTCTTCCGCTTTCTCAAAATCAACTGTTTCAATTCCCTGTTGCTGTGCAGCATCTGTAATTCGGTTAACGATTTGTTCGTTATCCGGAATTGTAGCTGTATAGCTTTGCTTTTCCTCTTCGCCAGACGAAACCAAGTCACCAGTTACCTTGTAAGCATGGTTCGTATATTGAATGTTCATGGTCTCTATTTGACCATCGTTAAGCTGCTGAACAAATTGACTGTATTTAAATTGTTCATCTTGAGAAGTATCTCCTCTGAATAGACCAACAACTCCTATTACCACTAAAAAGATTAGCGCATAGAAGATGGTATTACGAAATATTCGGTTCATTGCCTACCTCCTCCCAGGCGAGAAAACTATAGTAAATAGTACCATATGTGAAAGAACTTACACAACTAATTACCCTTGCTCGAGTAAACGTTGTCAACAGATTGTCATCCTTTAATAAAGGGACAACCCAGTTTGGTGCATTATATGAATAAAACAAGGGTTTATTCTTACTGATCTCCACCGTAAACGGCTGGTTTTAAGACACCGATGTATGGCAGGTTACGATATCTCTCTTGGTAGTCTAACCCATAACCTACTACAAATTCATCAGGCACCTCAAATCCTGCAAGATCTGCTTTAACGTCCCCTTTACGCCCTGATGGTTTATCAAGAAGGGTTACAATCTTGATGGACTTGGCTTTACGGTATTTAAACAGATCAACAAGGTAGCTTAAAGTCAAGCCACTATCGATAATATCTTCGATAATAAGAAGGTCCCTTCCTTCTACTTGCGTGTCTAAATCTTTAACAATTTTCACTTCACCTGATGACTGCATTGTACCGTTATAACTAGATACATCCATAAAGTCCATTTCCAAGTATGTGTCCATACGCTTTAATAGATCAGACATAAATGGCATGGCACCTTTTAGAACACCAATTGCTAGAGGGAACTTGCCTTCATAATCTTCAGACAGTTGTGCTGCGAGTTCTTTAACTTTTGATTGTAGCTCCTCCTCGGAAATTAAGACTTTTTCGATATCATTATGCATTTTCCATCCTCCTAGAAGTTCTTGTGATTCTCATAAGTAAGATGTAACCAGATCGGGTGTTGTTGATTAACTGGAATGTTTGCTTCTTTTAATGAAACGACCCACAGAATTTGACCATTCGCATCTGTAACAATTGGCCATTTACTGCGTTGTTCATGAGGGATCTTTTCATCAATAAATAAGTCTTTCACCTTTTTACGCCCTTTCATTCCTTTAGGAATAAATTTATCGCCCGGCTTTCTCGTCCGAACGATGAGAGGTAAGGTTACGTTACTTATATCACAAGCAAAATGATGGCTTTCTTGACCCCTGTTACGATCGTTATAATCGGCATAAATATAAGCTCCATCAGGCAAAACCAATTCCCCTGGCACGTTTAGCAAATAATGAAAAGGGACCGCTTCCTGCTTCTTAAATGTAAAAGCGATATTCTCATAAGAACGAACAACAGACAGACCTCTCGGCAAATGCATCATTGCTTGTGGGGTCTCATCTTTAACTATTCGTATGTATTGCTCCCAATGATGATAAGTTACATCAAAAGAGGGTTCTTGATACAGATAGTTTAATATTAAGTGAAAGGTTCTCCTTTGTAAAGGTGAAGGAACGTTTAAAAAATCACTTCGATTAAACCTGATCTCCTGATTTTTTTTATGAAGAAGAGATGAATCAAAAATCTTTTTAGCTTCCTCCATCAAATAAGCCTCATCATCACTCTGATATTCTTGAAAATACTGCATATGTTCATGAACCTTGGGGTTGTGAGACTTTAGTATAGGCAATACATGTGCCCGAAATGAGTTCCTTGTATAAGCTGTCGTTTTATTCGACTCATCTATACGAGGTATAATTCCGTTTTTCTCACAGTAAGATTCAATTTCCTGTTTCGTCACACACAAGAGTGGGCGAACAATATGACCTTCGCTAAACGGTCGGTAAACAGGGATTCCGCTTATGCTGCTTGGCTCCGCTCCCCGTGTCATTTCCATCAGAAGTGTCTCTACTTGATCGTCTCCATGGTGCCCCATTGCAAGATACGAAGCATTATGCTTTGTCATTTGATCTTCAAAATACTGATATCTCAGCTTCCTTGCCGCTTCCTGTGTTCCAACCCCGTATTTCTCCTTATAAGCCGGCACATCTAACGTTGCTGTCTCACATTTGATATTCCACTTCTTACAGATTGAAGTTACATAATGAACATCCTCCTTCGAGTCTACCCCTCTCAAAGAATGATCAATCGTTAAAACAACAATATGAAACCCAAAGCGATCCATTCTGCTTTTTAAATAATGCAGAAGAGCCATGGAATCAGGCCCTCCAGATACAGCTACTAATACGGTAGAATTCAATGAAAAAAGCTGATGCCTTTGGACAAATTGATCGACCTTATGGCTAAACAATTGCCCCAACTCCGTTCTATTTATTCTTTATATGCCATTTCTATCCTACCATTTATAATTCAAACACTGCAAAACGTAAGATTCATTCTTTTAAATCCACTGCATCACTACATACATCATATAAAATAAACAAACCGTCATGACGATTCCGACTATTTCCCACTTCTGCGCTGATTTAGAAGCACTAGGGGAAGGAACGGTTGCCGATGGTTTCTTCCGGGACGGTTGAACAGAAGAAGCTTGTTTTCGAGCAGCTCTTGTATCTCGTTTGCTCTGAGTAGGAGATGCTAATAACAAATCTGTTACCGCACCTTTCATTTCTGCAGCAGAGTTGTACTCAGAACGTAGTGCTTTCCTCAAGATATCCTGATATGGTGCTATATTATTTGCCTGCTTTAATTTCATAAATAAGGTTCTTTCAGGATCGGATCCTCTTTCAAAACGAGAAGGATACTCAATTTGTAGAATAACCATGGCAAATGCGAATAAATCATATTGAGGGTCAGCTTTCCTAGATCCCATCCCCCAATACCCTCGGTCATAAAATTCGGTATACTCTTTAATCGCTCTCCCTACTTGAGTTGTGCCGCCAACATCTAACCAGCGCAACCGTGCAGGCGGAAACGTGACAAGTAAATTATCGGCTTTAAGGTCCCCAAACACCCACCCAAATTGATGGAGGTGCTCTAAGTCTTCTAAAAGTTGAACAGCAAGAATACCTACCCACTCAAACCCGTGTTCCTGAACAAAACGATTTAGTTCTTTACCCTTAAGGTATTCCATGGCATAAAAGGATACCTGAGATCCATCTTTTAAAACCCAGTCATCTACATCTAACAAAGAAGGTCCAAGTTTATGGTCCTGGACCTTTTGTAACGTACGTAATACATTGACTTCGGTCGTAATAGAAGAACTATTGTGCCCGAATTTTATCGCTACCGATTGCCCATGCTCAGTAGCTAAATAAACAGTACCCATAGCCCCGGAACCTAATTTCTTTACAATGGTATAAGAGCGGTAATGCCATTTTCCCTTAACTACAGTTCCAGGGGATAAGTTAATACCCTGACTCTTCCACATCGGTGTCTTCACGACCTATTAAGTTACGTAAGCTTCGCTTCTTCGTGAATTGTTGCATCGCTTCTCTTAAGGCCGGACCGGTTGGTGTAATCCCCCCGCTCGTCAGTTTTGGAAAGACAGAGGATATAGAATCAAGCTTAGGCGTCCAATCCATAATCTTATCCATCTCTTTACGTTTACCAGGGAAGGTATAGATTGAGAAACGATTCTTCCCCATCCTAGCGTTTAGGCTAAGCGATAGATCAAACAATGAATCTCGAACTGTCGGCAGTTTATTATGCATACTCGCACTTGTATCAACCAACACCAACACTTCTAAATCACATGTTTCACCTAAATCCTCTACAACTTCCATGATTTCTCCGCGCTTTTCAGGAGGAAGGTCTTCAATCTCTTGATTTGCCCCTAGGATTTGTTGCAATTCTTGATTGACGACCCCTTGAAGAGTCTGAGTCATTGCTTGTTTGGTTACCATTTGAACTGTCTGAGACAAAGATTTAGCATATACAATTTGGCTTACGCCTCCTCCGCTCATGGCTATTTCCTCAACCTCTTCTAGTCCTTCAGGTTGCTCAGACTGCTGATCCTCTAGAATTCCAATCACATTCACTGTCACCCCTTGCTGATAAGCCAAAGTTGCCACAGCAGCAGGATCTTCGCCTTGATTCGAACACCCATCAGTTATCAAAAGAATTTGCTTCAATGTTCCTTTATTCATGAGATATCTCCTCCTCCATAAATTACTACCATCTTCGACTAGATTCATTGCTTTTATACTAGTAAGTTACAAAAGTGAAATCCCCAACATCTCATAGAGAAGCGGGGTCCCAATGCAGCAGATTGACTTACATCTCGAGGAGCGTTTTGGGTATCTAGCAAAAAAGAGTACCTTACCAAAGGTACTCTTTTTCATTTATTGCGCCCGCCCTATTATAGGAATGTTAGCCCATTGAGGGACATTGTGATTTATTTTCGCAACGACGACTGTCATATCGTCCTCAATAGCACCTGAACGCGTTCTGACTACTTCCTCTAGTAGAAGGTCAGCTACATCCTGAGGATCTTCGGTTTCCATATCCCTAATTTTTCGTTTTAACCACATATCGATATTCTCTACGTGCTTAGGCCCTTCAAAAATTCCATCACTCATCATAATGAGTAAATCTCCTGGCTTCAGTTGGTCACTGACAACCTCGACATCGAATTCTTGGATAATCCCCATAGGTAAATTACTTGCTTCTATTTTGCTCAACTGATCTCCCCTCTTAATAAAACTAGGGGTAGAACCGATCTTCAGAAACTTTACAGCAGCATCTTGAAGATCAATAACCGCTAGATCTAGAGTAGAGAAAATTTCATCCGTTGTTCGGAGTGAAAGTATTGAATTAATAGATTTAATCGCTACCTTTTCCTCAATTCCAGACTGTAAAATTTGCTGAAGTAATCGTAGCGTTTCCATACTTTCTACATGAGCTCTTTCTCCGTTCCCCATTCCATCACTTATCGCAACGGCATACTTACCCGCTCCCAGTTCCATAGTTGAGTAACTATCACCGGAAACTAACCCACCGTCTTTGGCAGCATGAGCCACCCCTGTATCAATGACGAATTTCTTGGTTGAACCAAAAGAAAATGATCCATATCCATTAGGGAAAGGTGAGATCTCCTCATGCTTAACCATTATGGTTTCATTTAAAATCTCGGATAGCACTGGGGCTATAATCTTCGCCCCTTCACCTTTGTAATCATAGAAAGAAAGGGTCATATCAATATCAATATTCCCCGCCTCCAAGCTATAGATCTCAAGCTGTTCAATCTCAAACCCCATTCCTTTTAAAGCTTGGACAATCTCTTCTTCTTGTAATTCATGATTTTCTCGTTCTTTCAATATTTCTTTTGCGAAATCTCCCATTACTTCCGAGACACCATTAAGCTGATCTGCAACAAATCTTCTACTTTCTAATACTTGTTTTTTCAAACGCTGATTGGCTTGAAAGAATGATAATTCATGGTTCATCGTTTCGATAACCTTTTTAGACTTCACACAATGCTTCTCAAAATCGGCTTGAAGTTTCCGTTTGTGTTGGAAAGTTCCCGCATCTAATTCTGTCATCATCTCCTTCATATAACCATAAGTCTGATCAAACTGCTGAGCCCAGCATTTGTCCTTTTTGAAACATGATTGGCACGTTTTCTCGGTAACATTGCTCAGGAAATAATCGGTTTCTTTACTCTCTTGTTCTTCATCCATATGGTGCTGGACTTGCGCAAAGCTCTTCGAAAGCGCCTGAAATACACTCGAGAATTGCTCTACTCGATTAGCCGTTACGTTACGGATCTTCTGTAAGTATTGCTCCTGTTCTTGCGAATGTTCATTAGTGCCAGGGATATACCTAGCTAAATTACGAATCCATTTTTCAGGTGTTACAAAAAAGAGGAGAACAGCTACAGAGGATTCAAGCATCGATGGAGCCAAGGACCCCAATCCCTCTCCATATATACCGATAAGCATCGTACCAACAAATAAGCCGACCCCTACTCCGATTTTTTTCCCGTCTTTTAACAAGCCACCTAATAAACCTGAAAAAGCCAACAAACTCATTTGATATAAACTTGCTACATTTGCAAGACTTAAGATCAAACCAGTTACTACACCGACCGTGGAACCAATCGCAGCTCCCCCGATATACGCTAACCAAAGCACCAAGTATCTAGACAACGTCTGCTCAAGTGAAATATTATATATTTGCCAACCAATCGTTCCCGTAAGTACGGAAGCTAATAAAATAATCATGCAAACAATTTCTTCGTTTTTTAACGATTGTTTATACCGTTTTGGTGATAACAGTGGAATGCTTTGCATAAAGATAAGTACTAAGATTGCACTCAGACTTGCTTCTACGATTGCTAGCATCCAATCATAAGGTTCAGCCGGTTGAATAAGGGTGTACGCTCCAACTCTTGGAGCTAGACTCGCCATAAATACAACAAATGGTAGAAACTCTTGTTGTTTCTTCATTCGCTGAAGCACAAAAGCTAACAAAAAGAAACTGAGCATAGCAGCAAATACGTACAGACTGTGTTGCCAATGATAGGTTAACGATCCGCATAGAACAGCGGTCATAACTTTTAATGACTTATCTTTTCTCATTAGCCACACAGAAGCGAGAAAAGAAAGGGCAAAAGGCGATACTGACGAAAGAACAATTGCTCGTCCCAATAAGAAGCCAACAATCCATAAAAGCCAGCCGCGCTCAATCATGAAAATTTTCGCCTGCTCCCCCATCCTCCGCTTCCAATTTTCTAAAGTGGCTATCCCCATCCCACTCATTTCCTTAACTGCCCGTTTTGTTAAGATCTCCATTTAAACACTCCCCCTTAGTGATATATTTAATCACACAGGACTAGCTTTTTTTGTCAAAACTTCAGAAAGAAGTTAATAAAAGTTTCGACGGCTTTCTATACAGGCGGGCTTGTTTCGGCAAATTGTTTAACCCTTTCTCACAGCCCTTCTTATAACCCTGTCGGATTCCCTTATCTTACTTCAAAATGAAGTGGTAAATTTTCAAAAAATAATGACATTAATAAAATCCGTTGACACTTCGACAATGGTCGTGTAATATATTGCTTGTGACTTCGGGATAAACATCTCGAAAGAACGAGGTAAAAACATGGCGGTGTAGCTCAGCTGGCGAGAGCGTACGGTTCATACCCGTGAGGTCGGGGGTTCGATCCCCTCCGCCGCTACCATATCTTTTTACTGTATAAACCAACGGCCCGTTGGTCAAGTGGTTAAGACACCGCCCTTTCACGGCGGTAACACGGGTTCGAATCCCGTACGGGTCATCATCCGAATTCTTGTCCTACCACACAGCGGTGTGGATTTTTTTACATTTATGTGAAAATAGGATGACAGAAAAAAGCTGCTTCTTCTTTAAGAAGCAGCTTTTTTTATGGTTTTTGCTGAACTTTCTCTAGAGCATCCTTCACGGATGAAAAGGATTTAATGGAATCTAAGTTAACCCCCATACGAGCGGACTTCATAGCAAACTCAGGTGAAATTCCAGCAATAATAAGTTCTGTTCCGAGTAGTTGCAGTAAATCGTTTAGTCTGTAAATCCCACGAATGACTTCTTCATCAAAATCTATGAGTCCAGACAACTCCACGATTAACTTCTTGTGCTTTAACGCCGTCATCTTTTCAGCTATATGGTTAGAAATTAAGGCAATTCGATCTCGATCCATATTCCCTATAAGGGGTAAAACGGATATATCATCTGTAAGAGGCACAATAGGCGTAGAGAGCGCTATAACCTCATTCATTGATGTCGTTAGGTCTTCTTCTGCTTTTTTCTTATCAGAGACATCTTTTTGAATCCCTATAAAGTAATATCTACCTTTCTCTTCTACATAAATCGGGTCTATATGTAGCTCATTCCAAAAAGCTTCTCCGTTTTTCTTATGGTTTAATACAGTAACAGCAACAGACTCTTCATTAGAAATGGCTTGTCTTAATTGATTAACCTGTTCTTCCTGCGTCCTCTCTCCCTGAAGAAATCTGCAGTTACGCCCTAAGATCTCACTTCTATGATAACCAGTTATATGTTCAAAGCCTTTATTAGCATAAATAATAGGATTATCGGGCTGTCCAGGGTCTGTGATGGTAACACCGACACGTGTATGATCAACAGCGTTTTCTAACAGCTTGTTGAATATATGGCCTTCTACTATGTCTTCCACCTGTAAAACCTCACTCTCATTGTTTTATGTATCTTAATAGTATCAAAACTTTACATTAGGAACCAAATAAACATTCTCTTTCCATATAAGCCCCTTATACGGAGGACTTGAAGCTGAATAGAGAAATGTTTCCGTCAGCCTTAATGGAGTGTAAGGTAGGCCTGGAAATCACTCGCTTTCCGCGGGCGAGCTGTCGAGCCTCCTCGGGAAAACCACCCTGCGGGGTCTCGTCTACCTCTTTCTCCCGCAGGAGTCTCGCAATTTCCAGGCCCACCTTTGCCAAAAAGGGAGAGACGGAAACATGCCATACTTGGGAGGTAGTGGGCTTGAGAGCAATTTGGTAAGCGGTCCGTTCACCATTAACACCAGGGCAGGCTTGGGGACTGCGAGACTCCCGCGGGATAAGGATCCTAGGGGAGACCCCACAGAGAGCGAAAGCGAACGAGGAGGCTTCCCAGATCCCCGCAGGAAAGCGAGTAGTCCCCAAGCCTGCCCTTGCACTTACAAACGTAACGGACCCCACCCAATAAAATTCCGCAGTCTCACGTCTACAAAACTACTGTCTTATTCTTGAACGAGCGGGGGATAGATAATAAAAAGTGACCAGCTCTAATGAGCTGGTCACTTCCTTTATATAAGAACGTTCAATTCATAATGGTTGCTCATAGACAGCAAGTTAGCCGCGTTTAGCACCTCGACCTCCACGTTTTGATTCCGTGTGTTTTTTTAAAGATGCAAGCTTTTCATCGCTATCTTTAAGGAAACGATTCATTAAAGAATCAAAATTCTCAGGGCGCTGGTTACCTTTGTTGCCTTTGCCTTTTCCGCCGCCTTTGTTATGGTTATTGTTGCGACGCTCACGGTCACCTTTGTAGTTGTCTTTAGCTTTCTTAATAGACAAACCGATCTTACCGTCTTTCTCCACATTAATCACTTTTACTTCTACTTGGTCGCCTTCACTTAAGTGATCATTAATGTCTTTTACATAATTATCAGCAACCTCACTAATGTGAACCAAACCTGTTGAACCGTTAGGTAATTCAACGAATGCTCCGAAATTAGTGATACCTGTTACCTTGCCCTGCAACTTGCTGCCTACTTCAATTGACATAAAAAAATTGCTCCTCCTTATGAATTTCAAAAAGTATCATTCTTATATATTATATATAAGCCTTAAAAAGAGTGTCAATATGACGGACCGTTATCAGGGATTTTAAAGATAATTTCGCCTTCTTTTGAGAAGAAATAATTGGTCCTGGCTATCTGCAAGACGTATTCTTCATCATTTAAGAGCTTAATTTCTTCTTTAAAATCTTTTTCCTGCTTCTCTAAAAGATTCATTTGCTCCTGCAATTCTTCATACTTGGCTTGCTTCTCAGCATAAAGTGTCCGTTGTTGAATATGGTAAGTCAGTAATCCGCCCAATAAAAGAAGGGATGCGATTGTAAACAAAGCTAATCGGCGAATGAGCCGCTTCTTCTTCTTATGTTGACGCTCTACGTATGCATCGTACTGCTTCACATATCCTGAATCTATCTTTGCAACCGAATCACGTTGATCCTGCACGATGATAAGCTACCTCCTTTTTTGCTGGATAATTCCCCACCATTTTAGTATTATATTCTTCATTTTACTATAAAACCCTGCTACGTCTAGTAAGTATTTTTTCACATTTTTCGGCATCAACTTCCACGTTATGCGCCCGATCAACTGAAATGGATATAGTAAAATTTTAAACAGGAAAAGAATAATGGCTAGTAAGGTTGTCCACAAAAGGAGAATTAGCTTCATTATTGTAATTACAATAAAACGAACGGGACGCACAATAAACACCGTCACGACCCGCGTAATAAAGCGAATGAGTCCTGAGATGATCTTAATTAACCTCTCTAATACTTTTTTATAAGTTTCCCTAAACAAGGCTTGGTATGCAGCATAACCACACACCACAGCCAGTACAATATAAAGACGTAATTCTCCCTGATTCGCTAAGAATAGAAAATAAAACAAAACCAACCCTTGTAGAATCCAAAATAAAATCTCGAAGGAATACCTCATGATTAGATTAGATTTCCATAAGGGCTCAAATCTTTTAAATGTATCCATAACCATACCCAGATATACGCCACTACTAAACATAATAACCATTGTTAAAAACTGTGTATCTAAACTCATTTAAACATTTTGCTAAAGAATCCTTTAGCTTTCTCCTGTTGCTGTTCGTCTAAATAGGAGAGTTCATACACCTTTCCTTTTATCGATACAATCCCTTGCTCCACATCTAAATTCTTCATTTGAAGATTCTGTCCTCGTACTACTAAATATCCCATATTTGTTTGTAATAAAAATTCCTCAGCATCGAAACTATCTACCTCTTTCACCCCGGTAATTTCTAAGTTGCGTCTATTATTCATCTTCACATGATGATCACCTTGCCCACGAGTCCCCGTTCCTTGTACGTCTTTTTCATAATACTCCATATATCCACCCCTCCCCTTATCGTTACCAATCTATGAGTGAGAGATTTCAAATATGTACAATCCCTTATAAAAAATTCAGAACAGAATATTTGCGGAGAAAAAGCCTATCCTACTTCCTTTTCTGAGTAATAGCTACCCCTCCCATAAAAAAGCCCCCGTAAGGAAAGGCATAAACGTTATACATAAAAAAGACACTTCACTCCTCTACAGGAGTCAAAGCGCCTCTTTTCCTTTTCATTTCAAATTACATGACTACACTTCTTGTTCACTAATGATTTTATATAGAGATGATGCTTCATCTTTCTTTACATTTTCGCGTAAAGATGTGACCTCTAGCGTTAATTGCTTTTGTCCAAAACGGATTGAAAGCTCGTCTCCAACAGACACATCTGTAGATGCCTTCGCCGTATTACCATTCAATTGGATACGACCTTGATCCGCTACTTCTTTCGCTAATGTCCGTCGTTTAATCAAACGAGATATCTTAAGAAATTTATCTAGTCTCACGTTATTGCTCCCCCTTCTCTCTATTCTTCGCTTGAACCCAGTAATAGTCCAACTGTTCTAACGTCATATCTTGCATAGCTTGACCCTCGGAAGTAATCACCGCTTCCATCTCTTTAAAGCGTCGTTCAAATTTATCGCTGGTTCGTTGAAGCGCAAGCTCTGGATTTATTTTATAGTAACGGGCAAGATTTACAAACGCAAACAAGACGTCTCCATACTCCAATTCTTGATCAGAAAATGCCTCAGACCGCAGGCTCTCTTCGAACTCATCCATTTCTTCTTTCACTTTCTCCCACATTGGTTGCGGATCGTCCCAATCGAATCCTACCTTCTTCGCCTTCTTCTGTAATTCCTGAGCTCTCATAAGTCCAGGCAACGCCTCTACGACACCGTCTAATACCGAGGGTCTTTCCATACCTTTTTCATCTTTCTTGATCTCGTCCCAGTTCCTCATAACCTGATCAACATCATCAGCCTGTCGATCTGAGAAAACATGCGGATGACGACGGATCATTTTCTCCGTTAAAGATAGAATTACGTCATCGATCGTGAAAAATCCTTCATCCTCGCCAATTTGACTGTGTAGGAGGACCTGTAAAAGCACATCTCCCAGTTCTTCTATGATCCCTTCATCATCTTGGTCGTCAATGGCTTGGATAAGCTCATACGCTTCCTCTATTAAATAAGGCCGTAAGCTTTCATGCGTTTGCTTACGATCCCAAGGACATCCATCTGGTGCACGCAGTGCTGCTATTACGTCACGAACCCGGAAAAACTGATGAGCAAGCTGATCTTCTGAAACGGGCGGCACATATACGCTTGTTAAATTGCTCAGCTCTACTTGATGATCAAGTTCAAATAGAGGCACTTGTTCTATTCGCTCTTGTTTACTACCTACAGCATCTACAATATAGACAGGAAACTCAGGAGGTAAATCTTCGAGCAACGATACCTTCACCTCTGAAGCAATCATTTCATCATATACCTGACAAAAGACTGTGTGCTGACGATGTTCTACCATGCTTCTTCTAAAACCTGTTGCATCAATAAATTGAAAACCTTCAATAGGATCAATTTGTAGACTTGTGAATAAATCATCTAAGTAGCTTTGCCCACCCTGAATTGATACTGATACTCGTTTATTTTTTTCAGCTAATAATAAAAGCTGTACGGTTTTCTCAGCAAGCATCGGGTGACCAGGAACCACATATATAATATCTCGACCTTCCGCTTCCTTAATAAGCTGTTCCACAATCGTTTCATATATATCACCAAATTGCTCCTGTTCTTCATATACATGATCAAACGATTCGAACGTAACACCCTCGCCTTCTAATGCCTTAATGACCGGATGATCCAACGTGCGCGCATATCGGACCCCCTCACCTTTTACAAGGGTTCTGTATACTCCTAACGGCAACTGCTCAAGGTCGGCCGCACCAAGACCCATAACTTTAATATGATTTGTCATCATCATGCCCTCCTTTTAGTGAGTCGTTTTAATTTCGTTGACTTTGGAAAGTAATCTAATTCTTTATCAGTAAAAGCGCCTGTTTTAAGTAAACTCACACCATAACTTACGGCACCTAACGCAATTGTAAGGAAGCAATATCCTACATAATCCTGTCTGTTTTGCATGTCTATAAATTGACTATATGCTCCTCCTGTAACGACTATAGTCACCGTCATTACCCCTAAAGAGAAAATGGTGGCCCTCCAAGGTATGTATGCTCTTAAAGAGAAAGGGATTCGTTTCTTAAAGACGATTATATTACATACAAATACGACGCAAATACTGACTAACGTTGCAAGACCACTCCCGGTAATACCAAGAGCGGGAGTAAATACAATGTTTAAAATGACTTTCACAATAACTCCGATTGCCACAGCAAACGCTGGCAAGAAGACAATCCCAAACCCTTGCAATAATGAAGATAGAGTCAAAGTCATAGATGCGAAAACAATGACAACCGACAATACCCTTAAAGCAAAAACTCCTTCATTGCTTGTAAAGAGCAACACATTTACTTCAGGCAGGAGTATAAACAAACCGACTGAAGCTGCAATAGAGATCAAAAAAGAAAGCTTCATTGCCTGCCCGGCATTCTCCTGCACCTCCGTTGTTTTGTTCTCTAAGCGCTTCTTTGTAACAGAAGGAACAATGGCAAGGGCTAGCGACGAAGCAAGAACGGTCCCTAACTGCAACAGCGGATATCCCCGATCAAAGACTCCCTTCATTTCTTGTGCTTCCTCCAATGAAAGTCCATATATCTTCAAGGAAGAGATCATGGTGAACGCATCAGCAAATTGCATCAGTAACAACAGCATGTAATTCACGCAAAGAAACAAGCCTGATAGGACCATCACTCGTAAGATGTCGCCAATTGGAATAAAAGTGGCAGAAGGTTTAAGGAGCATGGATCTATGCTTTGTGATATAGAAAGATAACACCAGACACGCCGCAAGCCCTCCTAAAATGGAACCAAAAGCTGCACCAGATCCTACATAATAGTAGTTATATCCATTGCCTACGAAGAACAAAGTAGCTGAAATAATGACAAGAACTCTTACTACCTGTTCTATCATCTGGGACACAGCTGTCGGAGTCATTTCATCTATCCCTTGAAAAACACCTCTTCCTATTGAAGTAAACGGAAGTAGTAAAAATACCGTAGCCGTCACACGTAAGGGCATGCGCAGCCTTTGATCCCCCATAAATGAAGCAATAGCTGAGGCCCCAAAGTAAAAAATCGAAAAGAGTACAATACTGACCCCAATCATAATCATAAAAACTGGCGCATAGAAGCGCCGAACTGAAAGGGAATCCCCTCGAGCCTGAGCCCTTGCTACAAGGGAGGATATTGCCATTGGAAACCCATATATTGAAATCATCCAAGCCATCCCTAATATCGGATACACTTGTTGGTAAATATAAAAACCTATATCCCCCGCTATATTTTGAAGGGGGACACGATAACCAGCACTTAACACCTTTCCAAATAATCCAGCTAAAGTTAGTAAAAGTGCCCCTCTCATCAATCGTTGTTGCTTACTATGTACTGCCATGAATGTATCCTTTCTAAACCTTTCCATTCTCATTATATAAGTATGTATGAAAAAAGGAGCCTACGCAAATGAGGCTCCTCGCTTTCATTCTATTCCATTTGTTTTGCCAAAAAGCTTGCGGCTGTTTCTACAGCTTTTTGTTCAACATTGGTTAACGCTTCTCCTTCTTTCGAAAGAATCATTACGCATCCAATTGGATCTCCACCAGAGATAATAGGACCTATTACATACGAGGAAATCGTCTCATCAATACCATCCGCAATTTCAATGGTTGATTCATTTGATTCTGTTAAGACGACGCGATCTTGAATGGCTTGTTCAACTTTTTGCCCTATGCTTTTATTCAGATACTCTTTTCTAGACCCACCTGAAACGGCAATAAATTCGTCACGATCACAAATAAGGACAGGATGACCAAGTGAGTCAAATAGTGCATCAGCATATTCCTTTGCAAAATCTCCAAGCTCGCTAATGGGTGAATACTTCTTTAAAATAACTTCTCCTTCACGATCAACAAAGATTTCTAAAGGATCCCCTTCTCTAATACGCAGGGTTCTACGAATTTCTTTCGGGATTACTACCCGACCTAAATCATCAATACGTCTTACGATACCAGTTGCTTTCATTCCATGAAGCCTCACTTTCATCTGATGATTATTCTCTTGGTGATGTGTTATCGCTTCCTGTAAAGAACAAAAATCACCATTTGATGGGTATAGTATTTTTCTCAAAGTCAGAACTATACATTTTTCCTTCATATTTGTAGTAGAAAACATCAAAATCTTCAAAGTGAGGCTCATTTTGTACAGTAAAGTTACGTATATTGTTTTACATTTTTATCAAGCAGAACCCTTGGCTTCTGGCAATTGTTGCAGGAATTCTTCGATCGTCTTATAACGTTGATGCGCTGTATTACGATCCCATTTAAAGGTCACTTTTAATTGCTGACCTTCTGTGCCAAGTTGAATCATACGTCCATATTGATTGGCCAACTCAAATAATTTAGCACCATCAATCCGTTGACTCGATTCAGCTTCCATAAGCAGTTCAATTTTTTGCTTCTTCTCACTAATCGATTCCACACGTTCCTTTTTAGCTGCAAGCTTTAAGACAGCCACTTGGAATAAATTCTCGACTTGTTCAGGGTAATCACTGAAGCGATCAATCATCTCTTCCCGTAAATCATGGAGGTCTTCTTGTGATTCAATGGACTGGAATCGTTTGTACATATCAATCTTTTGTTTCTCATCTGAAATATAAGAGTCTGGAATATAAGCATCTAAATTAAGAGTAAGCTCAGGTTCGAATGGTTTGGTTTCCTCCACTTCTTTCCCTTGCTGTTTTGCTTCTATCGCATCATTTAACATTTGAGAGTACATATCAAATCCGACGGAATCAATAAATCCGTGCTGCTGTGATCCAAGTAGATTTCCTGCTCCACGTATTGATAAGTCCCGCATCGCAATCTTAAAGCCTGAACCAAGCTCTGTGAATTCCTTGATTGCCTGAAGTCGCTTTTCTGCCACTTCTGACAAGACTTTATCTTTTTGGTAGGTAAAATAGGCATAGGCAACGCGATTCGAACGACCCACACGCCCTCTCAATTGATAAAGCTGGCTAAGCCCCATACGATCTGCATCGTACACGATTAGCGTGTTTGTGTTCGGAATGTCTACTCCGGTTTCAATAATAGTGGTAGATACGAGCACATCTGACTCACCTTCAAGGAAGCTGAACATTACATTTTCAAGTTCTGATTCATTCATTTGGCCATGGGCATACGTCACACGTGCTTCATCAACTAACGCTGATATTTCTTCTGCCATCCGCTCAATATTTTCTACACGGTTGTACAAGAAGAAGACTTGTCCTCCTCGGGCTAATTCCCGTTCAATGGCTTCCCGTATAAAGACATGATTGAACTCAAGCACATACGTCTGAATTGGGAAGCGGTTCTCAGGAGGCGTTTCAATAACCGATAAATCACGAACGCCTAACATCGACATATGAAGCGTTCTTGGAATCGGAGTGGCTGTAAGTGTTAAGACATCCACATTGGTCTTCATTTGCTTAATTTTCTCTTTATGCTTTACTCCAAAGCGCTGTTCTTCATCGACAATCAATAACCCTAATTCTTTCACCTTAATATCTTTAGATAAAATACGGTGGGTTCCGACCACAAGATCAACAGTGCCATTTTCTAAGCCTTCTGTTGTTTCTTTTTGCTGTTTACGGGTCCTGAATCGACTTAACAAACCAATTTCAATTGGGAACTCTTGAAATCGTTCGCGAATCGTTTCATAGTGCTGTTGGGCTAATATCGTTGTCGGAACTAGTATAACGACTTGCTTACCATCTGCAATGGCCTTGAAAGCTGCACGAATAGCTACCTCTGTTTTTCCGTACCCAACATCTCCACATAGAAGACGATCCATAGGGCGTACCTTTTCCATGTCGGTTTTGATTTCTTCAATACAGCGGATTTGGTCTTCTGTTTCCTGATAAGGGAACGCTGCTTCAAACTCTCGCTGCATCTCTGTGTCTTCCCCAAAAGCATATCCTTTAGTCGCTTCTCGTTCTGCATACAGCTTAATTAAGTCATCTGCGATATCTTCAACAGATGATTGAACACGACTCTTTACCTTTTTCCACTCGCTTCCACCTAGTTTATAGAGCTTAGGTTCTTTACTTTCTGAACCTACGTATTTCTGCACTAGGTCGATTTGGTCAATAGGGACATAGAGCTTGTCATCCCCCGAGTACTTTACGAGCATATAGTCTTTATGTAGCCCGTTTAACTCAAGCGTCTCGATTCCTAAGTACTTCCCTATACCGTGGTGAGCATGAACAACATAGTCGCCAACTTTTAAGTCTTGATAACTCTTAATGCGTTCAGCATTTGAAATCTTTTTCTTTCTCTTAGGCCGTGTAGAACGCTTTTTAAATAGTTCATTTTCTGTCAATACGGCTACTTTATGCATCGGCAGTTCAAATCCTGTAGTAAGGTGACCCACTACAATGGTTGCATGTGTCAAAGGTAAAGACGGTTCTCTTTCAGAAACAACAGATTCCATATCATAGTCTTCTAAAACAGCTTGAATTTTCTCAGCTCGACTTTCATTTGGCGCTACTACTAAAACAGAATAGTCCCCTTTTTGCCATCGTTCCATCTCTGTTTGCAACAAATTCATTTGTCCATGGAATTGTTGCATGGCTCTACAGGAAATGTTCACGATATTCTCTGGTTGGGTATTAGGGATATGCCGTAAGAATACAGACATATATAGACGCGGATGGTGAATGGAATGCCAAACATCAGACCAATTGTAAGAGATCGATAAATCTCTAACCATTTGCCCTGATTCCAACAGACTGCTATACCATTCAGCCTCTTCTTCATCTAAACGTGTAGCGGTTTCTTGGATTCGACTCATTTCATCAAAGACCATTAACCCATTATCAGGTAAATAATCTAGTAAACTAGCAGACTTCTCATAGTAGAGAGAAATATACTTATACATCTCCTGGAAACGCTCGCGTTGCTTCAGTCTTTCGATATCTCTCTCAATATTCTCAGATAAAGTTTCTTTAAGTTCAGGTGATTTAAGATTCTTAAGGGAATCCGCAAAAGCTTTTTCAAGGTTCTCGGCAGCTCTTGCCAAATCTTCATCTGTTAACAAGAGTTCACTAGCTGGTCCAATCGTTACATTATTCACCTTTTCTAAAGAGCGCTGACTCTCAGAATCGAAATATCGTATGGAATCTACTTCATCATCGAAGAATTCAATCCGTAATGGGTTAGGTTGAGTTAATGGATAAATATCCATAATGCCACCACGCATACTAAACTCTCCTGGAGCAGATACCATATCAGCACGCTCATAACCCATGTCGATCAATTGCTTCATATAATGATCTATTTCAATGACTTCGCCTACTTTAAACGGGAGTTGGTAGTTCTCCCAATAAGATGTTGGCGGCAAAATTCGTTTAAGTGCTGCAACAGGGGCAATTAGAATTTCTGATTTACTTTGTGACCAATGATTTAACGCCTCTATTCGTTCACTTCTAAGCTCAGGACTAGCCACTGCGATTTCTGAGGCAATTAATTCATTCACTGGATATAAGTGAACTTGATCAGCCTCCGTTAAGCCCAGTAGATCTTCGTATAACTGCTGAGCTTGCATTAGCTGATGAGTAACAACTAAAACAGGGCGCTTAGCAGATTCTTCAAGGAGTGAAATTAACACTCCTCTTGAAGAACCTGACAGCCCCGAAACAAACTGTTCTTTCATACCTGATGAAAACCCCGATATAATGGAGTGGATATCATCTTGTTGTGTTAGAAATTGCTTAAGTCCTTGCAATCTGTACCCCCCTTAATCCTCACACTCCATACAAAAATGCTTTGGCTCATTTACCAAAGCGAACATGTAAACTTAATGAATAAAGAAATCAAGTTCATGATAGTGAGGATTTTCTTCTAACGATTCTTGGCAATCTTCACATATAGTGCGTACCATCACATCACCGTTCTCGTGATAGCTCACCATATCTAAAAGCTCCTCCTCATTTAGAGAATTAAGCCCAAGTTCAACGGAATCAAGCACGTCTTGTGACAGCTCTCCTAATTCCTTCTTACAATGACGACATTGGTATTTAACGGCCATTTATATCCTCCTAAAACTAGCTATTTGTCACTAGTTTGTCCGAAATATAAAGGCCATATACGAGTTCACACAAGCACTGTCGTTATAGTTTATTTATTAAACTCATTCATAACTTCTAAGAAACTCTTCTCCATCCAAGCTTCACACGCATCAGCAGCTTTTTGGATACTCTCTTCAGCCGAAGCTTTATCTTCCCCTTGGAATTTCCCCAAAACATAATCAGGTACTGGCATCGGTCCACTAGGACGTCCAACGCCAATTCTTATCCGAGGGAACTCTTTTGTATCTAATTGGTCAATGGTAGATCGAATGCCATTATGGCCTCCATGACCACCTTTTTGACGTAAACGAACCTTACCAGGTGGTAAGTCTAGATCATCATAGATGACCACTATATCTTCTGGGTTCAAATCATAATACTCCATTAAAGGGCGAATAGCCTCTCCAGAAAGATTCATGTAAGTAAGGGGTTTAAGAAGCATAACCTTCTCACCACCAAGGCGTTCGACTGTATGCTGCCCTTTATACTTTTCTTTATCTAACTTCCAATTATGTCGTCTTAACAGTTCATCAATAACCATAAAACCAATATTATGACGCGTGTCTTCAAATTTAGGCCCTGGATTCCCAAGTCCAATAATACATTTCATCTAATCACTCTCTTCTTTTGTACATCTTGATTCGTTCTTCTTATATCTTATTATAAGCGAAAAAGAAGAGTCTAAAGCATTGCTCTTTTACTTCTTCAATTCTCTCATAGAATCCTTCTTTACGTGTAAAAAGAGACGTAACCTTTTGGGTTACGCCTCATATCTAACCGAAGAATGTTAGGATTCTTTGCTCTCTTCTTCTTCTTCGTCATCATCTTTTTGATTAATGACTTCTGGTTCAACATCTCCATCTTGAGTTTCGCCTGGCTCGACAACTTCCTCAGTTTGTGGAGGTAAGATGGTAACAACCGTTGTGGTCTCATCTTGTGTGATTTCATAGTTATTACCAGCTTTCACATCACTTACAAGAAGACTGTCCCCAACTTCTAGGTTTGATACATCTAAAGTAATCGCTTCAGGAATATTATTCGGCTTAGCGCGAATTGCAAGTTCATGAAGTGGTTGAGATAGAATCCCACCGTCTTTCACGCCCTGTGCATCCCCTTCTAAATGAATCGCTACCTCTACATCAATTTCCTGACTCATATCAACCATATAGAAATCAGCATGATATAGCTCATTACGAATCGGCTCAATCTGATAATCATGTAACATTACGTCTACTGGCTTTTTACCTTCTATATCAAGGGAAATAATAGCGTTTTTCCCTTCATCACGTACTGTCATTAATAATTCTAAGCTGTTCACCGATACCGCAATTGGTTCTTTGTCTTTTCCATAAACAACTGCTGGAACCAGTCCGGACTTACGAAGCTCATTTTTAGTCGAACGTTTGAAATCATTTCTCGTATTCGCTTTAACTGTTACTGCCACGTTTATCACCCTCCAAAGAATTATAAAGCTTCTAATGATTTATAATTCCCTTTTCAAGAAGGCATAAACCTTATTTTTAGAAAAAAGGTAAATTAATCAAATAATACACTGATTGATTTACGCTCGTGAACGCGAGTGATCGCTTCACTGATAAGCTCGCCTACAGAAAGTTCAGTAATCTTATCAATTCGTTTTTCATCTTTTAGAGGAATCGTATTGGTTACAACAAGCTCTTTAATTTTAGAGTTGTCGATTCGCTCAATTGCCGGTCCTGATAGAACAGGGTGTGTACAACAAGCATATACTTCTTTTGCTCCATTTTCGATAAGAGCGTTTGCTGCTAGCGTAATCGTACCTGCTGTATCAATAATATCATCAATTAAAATCGCTGTTTTTCCTTCAATATTACCAACAATGTTCATGACCTCAGAAACGTTTGGACGAGGGCGTCGCTTATCAATAATCGCAATTGGAGCTTTCAAACGGTCTGCCATCTTACGCGCACGCGTCACACCACCGTGGTCAGGGGAAACAATGACAACATCGTCAAAGTTCTTCTCTTCAAAGTAGTCAGAAAGGAGTGGCACACCTACTAGATGATCAATTGGAACATCGAAGAAACCTTGGATCTGAGGAGCGTGTAAGTCTAGCATAATTACACGGCTAGCTCCAGCAGTTTGAAGAAGGTTCGCGACTAGCTTGGATGTAATTGGCTCACGAGAGCGTGCTTTACGATCCTGACGCGCATAACCATAGTATGGCATTACGATGTTGATTGAGCGGGCAGAGGCACGCTTCAATGCATCAATCATAATGAGTAACTCCATAATATGTTGGTTTACTGGCTCTGAAGTTGATTGAATAACATATACGTCACACCCACGTACACTTTCTTCAATATTAATTTGTACTTCTCCATCACTAAAACTTGTTACTGTACACTTTCCTAATTCTGTACCGATGTTTTCCGCAATTTCTTGAGCAAGAGTTGGGTTTGAATTAAGAGAAAAAACCTTTAAAGCTGGATCCTTATATTGAGAAGTAGCCATCGCTAAAAACCTCCATTAATCTTTTTTCGCTTGATTTATTTTGTCTGCGTAGCCATCCTTGTTCGTCTGACGAGAGCGAGCAATAGATAAAGCACGGTCCGGTACATCATCTGTAATTGTGGAACCCGCTGCTACATAAGCACCGTTCCCCACCGTAACAGGTGCTACCAAATTAGAATTACACCCAATAAATGCGTCATCTTGGATTGTTGTTAAATGTTTATTCTGACCATCATAATTTACAGTAATCGTGCCACAGCCAATATTCACACCATTACCAACCTCGGCATCCCCGATATAACTCAAGTGTGAAGCTTTACTACCTTCACCAAAGGAAACTTTCTTTAACTCTACAAAGTTCCCAACTTTCACATCATCAGAAAGGGTCGACGCTGGACGAATGTGAGCGTATGGGCCAATTTTTACACGATTGCCAATTTGACTTTCGTGAGCCACACTTTGCTTAATAGTTGTATCTTGTCCAACTGTACAATTATTAATTTCAGTATGAGGACCAATCTCAGCTCCTGTAGCTATATAGGTATTACCTTCAAGTACACTACCAGGATAGAGAATAGCATCTTGTTCAATTTTTACATCTAGCCCAATATACGTTTGATCAGGATCAATCAGAGTAACACCATTACGCATATGACTCTCGTTAATACGACGTCGCATAGCTTTCTCAGCACGCGATAAAGCAACACGGTCATTGACACCTAATGTTTCATCGAAGTTCTTCGATTGATAGGCCGCAATCTTTTCACCATTGTTCTTTAAGATTTCAATAACATCTGGCAGGTAGTACTCTCCCTGGGCATTGTCATTCGAAACGTTTTGAAGAGATTCAAATAGAGCCTCGTTATCAAAGCAATAGATTGCTGTATTAATCTCTTGGACCTCTTGCTCTTTTGGAGAAGCATCTTTATGTTCAACGATACGAGCAACATCACCTTGTTCATCGCGGATCACTCGTCCGTATCCATTTGGATCTTCAGCATGAGCTGTTAGAACGGTTACTTTAGCTTGCTCTTGTTCATGATATTGGAACACCGACTCAAGTGTTTCAGACGTGAGTAATGGGGTGTCAGCTGCTACAACAAGTGTTGTACCTTTGTTAGTTCCAAGGATAGGCTCAGCTTGTTGAACCGCATGTCCTGTTCCTAGTTGCTCCTCTTGAACAACGAATTGGCTTTTTGTACCGATTTGATTTCGAACCTCATCAGCACTACGCCCAACTACTGTTATAATTTCATCTAGTTGAAGTGACGATAATTGATCAATTACATGTTGCACCATAGGCTTACCGCATACAGGATGCAATACTTTCGTTAGAGACGATTTCATACGTGTCCCTTGCCCGGCTGCCAATACAATAGCATAGCGATTATTCATGAAGAAACCTCCATCCTTTTTATCCATTACGAATATATCTTAAAACCGTACTATTTTCAACAAAGAAAAGATTATGAGAACGGCTTCACAGCTTATTATGCAGGACTTTTAGAGGGATCAACACAACCACCCTCCTATATCCACCACATATATGTAATAAATTCCCACAAATATATTCTACCATAAAAAAAGAAGCCTAATCTGTGATTAGACTCCTGGTGTTTCTTGAAAAGCATTAGGAAGCTCCAGCTTCTTCATACTCCACTTCTTCTTCAACTTGTCCCGCTCGATGATACTCTTCTAACACAGCATCTTGAATCTTTCCACGTGTGCCAGAGTTAATTGGATGGGCAATATCACGAAATTCTCCATCTGGAGTACGTTTGCTCGGCATCGCTACAAACAAACCATTGTTGCCATCAATTACTCGAATGTCGTGAACAACAAATTCACCATCCAACGTAATAGAAGCAATTGCTCGCATTCTTCCTTCAGTATTAACGCGTCGTAGTCTCACGTCAGTTACTTCCATTATTTGTCACCACCTTTTTCCATAGGAACTTATTTACCAATATTCAACAAAACTACTCGAATTCCTTCTTAAATATAAAAAAAAATAAGTTTTTCTAACAATATCCAAAATATTAATTCCTTTGTATGATCATTAAGCTCTTTTTGTCCTTATTTAACCGGAATCGCTCTATTATATAAAAAGAAGAATGCACGATGTGCATTCTTCTTTTTATTACGATTGGAACATGGTCCCTCTGTGAACTTCGATTTTCTTCTCTTTAATATCTACGTTATTTATTTGAAGTAAAGAAACATAATCTTGCACGACTCGTTCTTCGTCTTCATCTTCTGCTTCAGCTAGAACGCCAATTCCCGCTACGTTGGCTTCAAATTCCGCCAATAAGCTCTTCATACCGTCTATTGTGCCTCCAGCTTTCATAAAGTCATCAATAATTAAGACATTAGCACCTTTTTGAAGGCTACGCTTAGGTAAAACCATCGTTTGAATCTTTCTTGATGAGCCTGATACATAATTAATACTCACTGTTGATCCTTCTGTAACTTTCGGATCACGTCGCACAATAACCACAGGAACATTTAGGAAGGATGCAACAGCATAAGCTAACGGAATTCCTTTGGTCGCAACCGTCATAACAACGTCTACATTTTGACTGGAGAAATGCGTAGCAAACAAGCGACCGATATTTCGAATCGTTTCCGGATCCCCTAAGAGATCGCTCATAAATAAGTACCCACCTGGTAATAAACGCTCAGGGTCTTCTAGTTGCTTGGCCAGTAGATCCGCAAAGTTCTCACTATTTTCCTGAGAGTTAAACGGAATGAATTTCACACCACCCGCAGCACCAGCTACAGTCTGCAACTCTCCAATGCCTTGCTTTTGAAACATTTGATTAATAATTCCCAGATCCTCACTTACAGAGGATTTTGCTGCATCATAAGCCTCTGTAAAAAAGGGCAAAGAAACAAGTTGTTGGGGATGTTCCAATAAGTAATATGTCATTCCGACCAGTCGTTCACTTCTTTTCATATCTACACCTCAAAAACCGAATATTTTCATTTAATATAACAGTTTTATACGGGTTTAATCAAGGGGAACTCGGCCTCCTAGCATACGAACAACATACACTTCGTCACAGAACCCTCGCAAACCATTGTAAATACGCTGAGCACGAGATTCATGTTGAACCAATCCAAACACCGTCGGTCCACTTCCGCTCATAAGCACGGCATCTGCCCCAAACTCATGCATATGCTCCTTAATCTGCTGAACATCACTGTGTAATTGGACCGTAACAGGTTCTAACACATTACTGACTCGACTACAGATCCCCTGATAATCTTCCCGCTTGAGTGCCTCTATCATTGCAGGTATATCAGGATGACTCGCTTCGTCTAAGTTTAAATTTTCGTAAATGGCTTGAGTGGAAACACCAATCGTGGGTTTTGCCAACACAACCCAGCAAGCCGGAGGAGCAGGTAACTTCTCAATCTTTTCACCTCTCCCTGTCGCCCTTGCTGTCCCACCATGAACACAAAACGATACATCAGAACCTATACGAGCGCCAATATCCGCTAATTCCTCAAGACTTAAATCCAACTCCCACAACCGATTCAGCCCTCTCAGAACTGCCGCAGCATCACTACTACCACCCGCAAGACCAGCAGCTACAGGAATCTGTTTTTCAATATAAATTTCAACACCTTCCCTGATGCCAAACCTATCTTTCAATACTTGAGCAGCCTGAAAAGCAAGATTACGATGATCACTCGGAACAAACCGATTTTCCGAAACAATCAGAATCTCATCAGTTCTCAAAGGACTTAACTCAATGCGATCAGACAAATCAATCGTCGTCATAATCATATCCACTTCATGATACTGATCCGGACGCTTATACAAAACGTCCAACGCTAAATTAATCTTAGCCGGCGCCTTCTCCAAAAAACGCATACCATCACCTGCTTCTTCGCATTAATTATGGATAAATTGTATCATAATTAAACGAAAAGCGCAGGCGACTGTTCAGCCCCGTACGGATAAGACAGCTTTTCGGAAAAGGCGGTTAGCCTTTGGAGAAAAGATGGCTTATCTCGCTAGGGGCTAGGAGCCGGAGCTAGATCCAGAAAAGCGCAGGCGACTGTTCAGCCCCGTACGGATAAGACAGCTTTTCGGAAAAGGCGGTTAGCCTTTGGAGAAAAGATGGCTTATCTCGCTAGGGGCTAGGAGCCGGAGCTAGATCCAGAAAAGCGCAGGCGACTGTTCAGCCCCGTACGGATAAGACAGCTTTTCGGAAAAGGCGGTTAGCCTTTGGAGAAAAGATGGCTTATCTCGCTAGGGGCTAGGAGCCGGAGCTAGATCCAGAAAAGCGCAGGCGACTGTTCAGCCCCGTACGGATAAGACAGCTTTTCGGAAAAGGCGGTTAGCCTTTGGAGAAAAGATGGCTTATCTCGCTAGGGGCTAGGAGCCGGAGCTAGATCCAGAAAAGCGCAGGCGACTGTTCAGCCCCGTACGGATAAGACAGCTTTTCGGAAAAGACGGTTAGCCTTTGGAGAAAAGATGGCTTATCTCGCTAGGGGCTAGGAGCCGGAGCTAGATCATGAAAAGCGCAGGCGGGTCGGGCAGGTAAAGAGGAAGTTCGACTAAGACCGTCACGTCCTGTGACAACGTCGAACGACCCCACCTCGTGTGGGGCCGGATAAGCAAGCTGCTGCAAGTCTGCCTAGCAGACTGGAAGTAGATTGCTTATCGCGCTAGGCCCTACCCGCCGGAGCTAGACACTATGAAAAGCGCAGGCGGCTGCAGAATTGCTCTGTGACGGTTCACTTGATAAATACCACTAAAAGGTCAAGTGATCCCCTTAATCTGTTACCTTTCGCTGAAAAAATCTCTTAAAAAGGTCACAGAGCTTGAGATGCTCCCCCTATGGTAGACAGTATAAAAATAAAACTGTTTATCTTAGGGGGTTTTTGTATGTCGAGAAGTTCTTTTTCTCCTGTGGAGAAGCTTACTATTATTAATCTTATTCGTAACGAACATTATCCCATCAATGAAGTTGCTTCTAAGTATAACGTGTGTTGGGCTACGATTCGATCCTGGATACACAAGTTTGAAACTCTTGGAGAAGCTGGACTTGAAGAAGCAAAATCAAACACATCCTACTCAAAAGAGTTTAAGCTGAATGCGGTCAAAGCGTATTTATCAGGAAGGTACTCGATGCGTGAGGTGGCAAGGAAATATGGGGTTTCCAGTTATTCCTCTTTAAGAAACTGGGTGAATGATTATAATGGTCATAGAGTATGGAAATCCAAAGGAGAAAGAAGGCAGAACTCTATGACTAAAGGGCGTAAGACGAATTGGGAAGAGCGAATTGAAATTGTACAGAACTGCATTAAGAATGGGAAAGACTATCAGAGCGCAGCTGAGGACTACTCTGTCTCTTATCAACAGGTTTATCAATGGGTGAAGAAATATGAAAGTGGAGGCGATGAAGCTCTTCAAGATCAACGAGGTAAAAAGAAGAGTAAAACCGAGTTAACACCTGAAGAAAAATTCAAGTTAGAGAAGAAGCAACTCGAACGTGAAAATGAACGGTTACGTGCTGAAAACTTATTCTTAAAAAAGTTAGAGCAGATCGAAAGGGGGCGAAATTAAACCAAATTCGTTTTCAGGATAAGTATGTCGCTATCCAAGAGCTTCACGAACAAGAGAACATGAGTATCCAATTACTTTGTGACACCGCTGGTATTTCACGAGCAGCTTATTATAAATGGAAAGATCGAGTTCCTACTCCGCGAGAACTTCAGAATGAGGAAATTCTTAAGGAAATGAAGAACCTTCAAGAGAAGGTAGATGGAATCTTTGGCTATCGTCAAATGACCCTTCAAATGAATCGAAAATTTGAAGAGACACTTAATCACAAGAGAATTTACCGTTTAATGAAGCTGTTTAAAATGCGTTCTGTCACACGAGTGAAAAAGAAAGTCTATAAACGTTCATCACCAGACCATGTAGCAGAAAACGTTCTGAATAGAGAGTTCGAGGCTGAACAACCAAATGAAAAATGGGTAACGGATGTCACAGAGTTTAAGTATGGTCACTCCAAAAAAGCTTATTTGAGTGCGATCCGTGACCTTTATGATGGATCTATTATAAGTTATGTTTTTGGGCATTCCAATAATAATGATCTCGTGTTTGAAACGTTAGATAATGCGATCACAAGTTTAAACGACGAGTCCCCCCTAATCCATAGTGATCGTGGGTTTCAATATACTTCACATGGGTTTAAACGAAAGATAGATCAAGCAGGAATCTACCAAAGCATGTCTCGAGTGGGTAGGTGTATAGATAATGGACCAATGGAATCCTTCTGGGGAACACTTAAATGTGAGAAGTATTATTTACATAAGTACGATACGTACGAAGAATTATCTTCAGCCATTGAGGAATACATATACTTTTACAATCATGAAAGATACCAAGAAAAATTAAACGGCCTTAGCCCTATGGAATATAGAGCTAAAGCCGCTTAAGTCTTTATATTATTTCCACTGTCTACTTGACAGGGGGCACTTCAGCTTCCGTATCTGTGACCCTTTTGCATACAAAAAGTTTAAAAAGTCACAGATCAATCTCAATCCCTATATAAGTCAGCTAACGGTAAATAAGGCACCTCAAGCTCTCAAAAACAAAAGGGGGACAAGCCCCTGTTGTTAGGTCTTGTCCCTCATCATTTGTTCTTGTGCTTTTTGGATGGCGCGTTTGGTGATGTTTCCAGCATCTCGTGCTGTAATTCCACCCCAGCCTTCCTTTTCAATCGTGTCGTAAAAACCTAACTCCCTTGCGATTTCCTCTTTAAGCCTGTCAGACATGTAGCCTCGACGTTTACCCAAGGAAAACAGCTCCCTTCATTATGCTTGTACGACACGCTTAGCATATGTATATTCCGATGGTGTAGTCTAGATGAATAATGGCAATCAAAGCAATCTTTGCTATCGTCTTCCCCACCAAATAAGAAGAAGGTTATGTTACGTTTACTTTAAGGACAAGTAAAAAGCAGTAAACCAAGGTTTACTGCTCCCCTAACATCATTCTGCTTAGATCCTCGCCAAAGTTTAGCTCTACTGTTTCAGTAAGTACATCAGCATAGCTATAAGAGACACGTTCATAAGCGTTCTCTTCTTGGTCAAGTTCTACAATAAAAACAGAAGGATATGTTTCAGCTAATACACCACTTCGTTCGATGGTTTTACGTCTACCACCATTAGCTTTCAATGTTAACCGTTTCCCAATTTGCCCATCGAGAGACTGTTTGATTTCTGCTAACGTTTTTGCCACTACACTCCACCTCACTAATTATACTATAACACACGCTTGTCTTTTCAGTCAATAAAACTTTATATTATAGCAGTATGTTATTTTTAATGTCAATGAAATACGACCTTTTCTTTTTATCTATTTGTAGTGTTTCTTTGATCTGACAAAATTATGTATGAAAATGGCAAGATTCGACTCGATTCTCTCTGCTCATGCCTTTTCTCATGCTATTCCAATCCACCGTAAAATAATTCAAAGAATTAATAAATTTAAAAAACACCCATTATGATAATGGGTGTTGAAAAGGATTATCTTGTTCTTCCTCATCTTCAGATTCATAAGGCATTCCCGTTCTCATGAGTCCTCGTGTATCGACTCCTCCAAGACCTTTTTCCCCGGTTAAGGTGTTACGGATGACATCCCATACATTTACCTTATCCATGAATGAGGTGTAACTGATCTTAGCCACTATATAGACAGGGTCGAGGGCGTGAATATTAATACGTGAAGGGGAACTAGCAAAGTTTGCTCCTGCCCTTATTAAAGATTCAAAGTGAGACTGACACGCGCCTGCAAATATCACCAGTTGATCAAGATGAGGCACCTTCCTTCTTGCCTCTCTCACTGCCTCCGCATAATACTTCGAGTTTCTATAAGCACGTAAATCATGCTTGTTCCCTTTACTTTTCGAATAAGAATCATGCCCGGTAATGACGACAACATCTGGATTTATTTTATCAATTAAATCCCCAATCTCATGTGGCATATCTTTCTCACTTAAATGAACCCCGTGAACCTGTAAGCCGAGCTGCTGGTACAAATCGATGCATTTCTTTAAATAGAGACGATCTCCATCTAAGTGAAGAACGCGCGAAGGAAGTTGAAAATACGCATTTTGGTGCTTGTATCCACCAGAGGCTTCATAGTCACGCTTCTGGCGCATTAATTGATAATCTTGCCGAAATAAACGATAGGAATAGTCTTCCTTTTCTTTTGCTTCCTTTTTACGACGCTTTAGGTCATCTGATTTCACTTTTACTAAATCAGACAGTGGAGCATCAGCTTCAAGACGAATTTCTTCCCCGTACAAAAGAACTCTATTCTCTTGAATATCCTGAACGCGAAATAAAACATCGTGTTTGTAGGAGGTTCGTGTAACTAAATCTCCCCTATTTATCATCTTCCTGCCTCCTCACACAAACCATTCTAAAATAGCCTATGTGGAAAAGAAGGAAATGTGCCCGATTACAAAGCTCTATAAAATGTATTCGCTAAACGAGCGAACTCTTCTATAGAAAGGGATTCTCCTCTACGTCTTTCTTCAATATCACTTTTCTCTAAGACATCTCTAATATCATCTTTACTGAATCGATCTTTAAAGTGACGACTTAAGTTGTTCATGATCGTTTTGCGGCGTTGGCCAAACGAAGCCCGAACAAGATCAAAGAAGAATGGCTCATTGTCTACTACCACAGGTGGTTCATCTCTCATTGCTAAACGTAGAACAGCCGATCCCACATTTGGTTGAGGCATGAATACCGTTCTTGGAACATCCATAACAACTTTAGCTTCCGTGTAATATTGAACAGCAATAGATAAAGAACCATAAGCCTTACTATTTGGAGAGGCTGCCATGCGATCAGCTACTTCCTTTTGAATCATAACCGTTATACTCTCAATCGGTAAGCGTTCCATTAATAAGTTCATTAATATTGGTGTCGTAATGTAATAAGGTAAATTGGCTACCACATGAACAGGCTGATCTTCCTTGAAATATTCTCGAATTGTTTCTTTTACATTAGCCTGCAAAACATCTTGATGGATGACAGAAACATTATCGTAATCGTGTAAGGTGTCTTCTAAAATCGGTAAAAGGCGTTGATCAATTTCAAACGCTAGTACCTTATCCGCTTTACGAGCGAGCTGTTCTGTTAAAGCACCAATTCCTGGTCCAATTTCAATAGCACCACTATCGTTTGTGACTCCTGCATGGTTAACGATGTTTTCTAACGTATTCGCATCAATTAAAAAGTTCTGACCCAGGCTCTTTTTAAAAGAAAATCCATACTTCTCTAAAATAGCCTTCGTTCGGACGGGTGTTGCTATTGCTTTATAATCACTCATTCTTCTTCCTCCTGAATAATAACTTCCATTGCTGCAATAAATTCTTCTCTTGTAATCTGAAACATCACAAGACGTTTATACAACTGCTTTCCATTTGTGTAACCAATCTTTAGCTTTATTCCTAACTGTTCGCGTCTCGCTTTAGCACCCTTACCTCCAAGGAGACCATAACGAACCAAATCCGCTTGTTCTATGGTCGTCTCATAGGTATCCGTTACACTATAAACATTCTTTAAGGCTTCTCGAATATCTTCAGGTGTGGCATGCTCCACACCAACCCCTTTGCTATGTTTAGCTAATGCTTGTTCTTTAGGTAAGAAAGCATGTTTACATCCCGGTACAGACTGAGAAACAATTGTCCGAATCCGCTCTCCAGGGGAATCTGGATCTGTGAAGATAATAACTCCCCGTTTTTCCTGGGCATGGCGAATCTTTGTAATCGTATCTTCGTTAACAGCAGAACCATTGGTTTCAATGGTATCCGCTTCTACTGCTCTTTTTATGTTGACAGTATCATCTCTTCCTTCAACCACAATTACTTCTTTTATTCTCATTGTATCCTCCCGACTACGGTATCTTTTTTAGTTATAACACGTCCATGCATTAAAATAAAACACAATCTGTTTGTCCTCTCCCATGTTTAGACAAAATGATTCACGTGAAACAATTTTTAGAATACTTTAAATTTTTTCGTTCGACAAAAGGAGAGAATAGCAATAATCAGCATATAATATGGATACGTACATACCAAGCATTTCAATAAAAAAAGCAGAGGTATAATCCTCTGCTTTACTTACCATATACTTTAACTTGCACACTTCGGCGACCATAATTTAAGGCAGCACCCTTATCAGATATAAATAGATCAATGCGATTTCCCTTGATTGCTGACCCTTGGTCTCCCGCTATTGCATATCCATACCCTTCAACCCATACCTTTGATCCTAACGGAATTACATTAGGGTCAACGGCAATAACCTTTTGATTTGGGTTAGCACGAAGGTTAATTCCTGTTGATGTTACACCACTACACCCTGTGCAGTAAGCTGTATACGCTGTTGCTTGCATGTATAACGTTTTCTGTACTCCCGATGAGCTGTTACTACGGGAAACTTGTGGTTGAGATTGTGATTGTTGCGAAGGTTGTGCCTTTTGAACTTGCTGTACTTTAGTCCCAATTGCAACAATTTTATCTTTGCTATCTTTTTTATTCTCTTCTTTTATTAATTTCCGTTCTACTTCTTCGCCATTTTCTAACGTGACTTCGTAGTGCTTTACAACTTGGCCCTCTTCACCGTCTTGAACGACCTTTTCTTTCCCCTTAGCCAAGGATTTGTCGTTTCGTTTGACGACTGCATAATCCACCTTTTCTTCGATAACATCTGTAACCTTCTCTACTCGAGTGATCGTGACTTCATTTTGCTCTTTTGACAATGAAGCCGTATCTTTCTGTTTTAACCGATCAAGTTCATTAAGAGAAATCTTTTGCTGTTTTAAGAAATCACTTACGGAGGTTGCTGTCGTCCAGATCTCAGAAGTTTCACCACCATCATTTAAAGCGACTTGAAACGCCTTTTGAACCTGAATCTCCATACCATCTTGAATGGAGAATGCTTGTTCATGAGACACTTCATCTCGTTCTTTAATGGAGATGCCTTCTGCTTTGAATAGTTGTTGTACGGTATCGGCTGTTGTGTAATATTGCTCGGTGTTATCATCCACTTTCACAGTAACTTGTTTAGCAGATTGATAGTCTATTTGCATTCCTGTTGTAATTGTATCGTCAAGGTTGTGTGATAATTCATCATGTGGTTCCACTTTAATTCCTTGGTCATTTAAGAGATCCTCCACTGTACTGGCATGAGTACGCACGGACTTCGTTTCTTTTTCTGTGCTCAATTGTACTTCCGCCTTTGTGGATTCAAACCCTAAGCTCCCAAGTAAGGCAAAAAACATAACGGCACTTGCGACCAACGCGATTAATTTTTTCACGCTTCTGCCTCCTTTTTTCTACGCAGTGTATTATATCCACCGCACCAACATCTGTCAAATCATTAGCAGCAGAAATGGAAAAAGGACCCACATAACCCCCTTGGCTCTCTTTACTATACCTGCTCCTTTTTCAAAAAGAAACGGAAAAATCGCGACAGATGTGTACAAAACCTGCCACGATTTTTCCGTTATTTTATGCTTTCCCATTTTATTGGTCAAGTTTAAATAGTTTAAAGGCATTTCTTGTCGTTGTTTGTCCAACTTCTTCGAGCGAAATTCCTTTTAATTCAGCCACTTGCTCCGCAACAAGTTTAACGTAAGCTGGTTCATTACGAGTTCCACGGTTTGGATGCGGGGCAAGAAACGGACAATCTGTTTCTACTAATAGGTAATCAAGGTCAATAGCTTCTGCTACTTCCTTTGGTTTCTTAGCATTTTTAAAAGTAACAGGGCCACCTAAAGAGATGTAGAAATTCATTTCTATACACTCCCTGGCAATCTCAACAGAGCCGCTGTAACAATGCATGATGCCCCCAACTTCTTCTGCATTCTCTTCCTTTAGAATATCAACGATATCTTGTGTCGCTTCACGATTGTGAATAATAATAGGCATTTGAACTTTTTTCGCAAGTTCAATTTGTTTACGGAACACTTCTTTTTGTACTTCCGCCGGAGATTTGTCCCAATGATAATCTAATCCCATCTCACCAATCGCGACTACTTTTGGGTGAGCAGAAAGTTCTTCAATCCAACCTAAATCTGACTCTTCCATATCAATTGCATCTACAGGATGCCAACCAACAGCAGCATAAATGTTGTCATGAGATTCAGCAATCTCAATAGCTAATGGGATCGTTTCCCGGTCAAAGCCTACAACAACCATATAGTCAACACCAGCTTCTTGGGCTCGTTTAATGACTTCTTCTCGATCTTCATCAAATTGTCTAGCATTCAAATGCACGTGTGTATCAAACAGCATGTCACTGACTCCTTTATTTCGTTCTTTTAGTTGTATTGTAACACCAGTCCATATGTGTTCAAAATTATCCCACTTCACTATGGTAATGTTTCCGTTTCGCTAGTTGAGTGTAAGGAGGCTTATCTGGAACCGCATTAACAGAGCCTAATTAATAGAAAAGGGTACTCTATACCATAGAGTACCCTTCATTTTATTTAACTTGTGTTCCGTTCGGAAGGTTTTGATCAACTGATGCAAGAGATAGTGTTCCTTCTTCGTCTTCTCCAGCTAACACCATGCCTTGGGATAGTTCTCCACGTAACTTCACAGGTTTAAGGTTCGTTACACAGATCACCTTTCTTCCAATTAAATCTTCAGGAGCATAATGCTTTGCTATTCCAGAAACCACCTGGCGTTGCTCTTTCCCTAGATCAAGCTGTAAACGAAGTAGTTTGTCTGCTTTAGGATGCTTATCCGCCTCTACAACTTCAGCGACTCGTAAATCAACTTTTAAGAAATCATCGATGCCAATTTCTTCGGCTCCTTCTTCTGATTCCTCTTTCACTTCCTCTTCAGGAGCAGGAGTGCCGCCTTTCATCATATTCTTAATGATTTGCGTTTCTTCTTCTGTCTCAAGACGAGGGAAGATTGGCTGACCTTTTTGCACTTTCGTTCCTGCTGGAATCATGCCAAGGTTATCTAGGCTTCCCCATTCTGCAAAGCGATCATCTTCAATACCTAATTGCTCTAACATAAGCTTAGGTGTTCTCGTCATGAACGGTTGCAGCATAACTGCAATGTGGCGCAGAGATTCGGCTAAATGAGCCATCACGTTACCTAAACGATCTTTCTTAGCCTCATCTTTCGCAAGGACCCAAGGTGTTGTCTCATCAATGTACTTATTCGTACGGCTGACAAACGCCCATAGGTTTGAAAGGGCAACAGAGAATTCCATATGATCCATCGCATGCTCAACTTTCTCCCTTGTTTCCTTAGCGAAAGTCTCTAACTCAACGTCAACATCTTCTTCGCTAGTACGGAACGCTGGAATTTCCCCATCAAAGTATTTACTAATCATAGCAACTGTACGGTTCAGAAGGTTACCAAGGTCATTTGCTAGATCATAGTTTGTACGTTCTACAAACCCTTCTGGTGTAAAGACTCCATCTGAACCAAATGGCACTTCACGAAGCAAGTAGTAACGTAGGGAATCTAAACCATAACGATCGATTAAATCAACAGGGTCTACTACGTTCCCTTTTGACTTAGACATCTTCCCATCCTTCATAAGGATCCAACCGTGAGCGAATACCTGCTTTGGTAACGGCAGATCAAGAGCCATTAACATAATTGGCCAGTAAATGGTGTGGAAACGAACAATTTCCTTACTCATTAAGTGGACATTAGCTGGCCAGTATTTTTGATAGCGTTGATCATTGTCTGTTCCGTAGCCTAATGCAGTAATATAGTTGCTTAGAGCATCAATCCAAACATAGATGACGTGCTTTGGATCTCCTGGTACTTTAACCCCCCAGTCGAAGGTTGTACGAGAAATCGCTAAATCTTCAAGACCTGGCTTAATAAAGTTATTAATCATTTCATTCTTTCTGCTCTCAGGCTGAATGAAATGAGGGTTATCTTCGTAAAATTTTAATAAGTCATCAACGTATTTACTCATTTTGAAGAAATAGGATTCTTCTTTTACTTTCTCTACTTTATTCCCGCAATCAGGACAATGGCCATCATCTAACTGACGCTCCGTAAAGAATGATTCACAAGATGTACAATACCAGCCTTCATATTCATCAAGGTAGATATCCCCCTTCTCAAGAAGGCGGTTGAAAATCTTTTCAACCACATCTGTGTGGCGTTTCTCCGTTGTTCGAATAAAATCATCAATAGAGATATCCATCTTATCCCACAAACTCTGAATCCCGCTTACAATATCGTCTACGTAAGCTTGTGGAGTCACTCCTTGTTCATCAGCTTTTCGTTGAATTTTTTGCCCATGTTCGTCAGTACCGGTTAAGTACATAACATCGTAACCTTGTAATCGTTTATAACGCGCAATCGCATCACCAGCTACTGTAGTGTAGGCGTGACCGATATGCAGATTCCCACTAGGATAGTAGATCGGTGTGGTGATATAAAAGGTCTTATTTTCTTCCGTCATGGAATTCCCTCCTATTAAATATATGTAATACAACTCTCTAACTAACGAGAGTAATCACTTTTAGTATCTAGTTCATGCATCCCCTCTATTTTATCGGTTCATAAGCATTATTTCCATTCCTAACAAAAAACTATACAAAATCAATGCTTATTAAATCAAGAGATGAACTTTAATCAAAGGCTTCAGGTAAGTAATGCACTTATTTACCGCGCTCTCACTTATAAAATTTTTATTTAAATACAAGAACATTTCGGTTGAGAGAAATTTAGCTGGGTATAGTTACTATAAGTTCATTCTTCTACCCTACTTAAAGGAGGTGAATTTTTAGTTACATCTTTTTGATTTCACCCCCCCTAAAAAGTCGGATAATGTCGAAAAAATGTAATAGCTGTATGCGAAAGCATTTCCTTTTAATTGAAAAAGTTAAGAGACAATAACAGCTTTAGGAATTTTCTCCTGAACCGTAATTCACCTGCTTTATATTTGTTAATTTCTTGTTGGATTTGACAAATAAAAGAATTGACATCCATGGGAAACACTGGTACTATATGAGGTATAGAATGTCGAAACATGACGAAGATAAAGAAAATATTTTTGAGTGAGAGGAGCAATACACATGAAATCAACTGGTATTGTACGTAAGGTAGACGAACTGGGACGCGTAGTAATTCCAATCGAATTACGCCGTACTCTTGGAATCAATGAAAAAGATGCTCTTGAAATCTATGTAGATGACGACCGCATCGTACTAAAGAAATATAAGCCAAACATGACTTGTCATGTTACAGGTGAGGTTTCTGAGAACAACATGAGCCTTGCGAATGGCAAATTAGTTCTTAGCCCAGAAGGTGCAAAAGAATTAATGGGCGAAATTCAAAATAGCTTAAATAACAAAGTAGACTAATAAAGAGATAAAAAAAGAGACGACAAACCCCCGCATTAAGCGGGGGTTTTTTTATTACGTATGATAGGCTTGGTAAACCTCTCTTTTAGATATCTTTCGATCAACAGAAACTTGTTTAATTGCATCTTTTGACGATTGGCCTCGTTCAATATAATGCTCTACATGCTCTACAAGAGATAGCTCATCCCACCAGTTCGACTCACTCTCTTCTTCTTGACTCTGCCTGCCTTCTACAATGATACAAAATTCTCCACGCACTTGCTCTGTATGTGCCCATTCTAAGACCTCAGAAGCTGTTCCCCTGATATATTCCTCATATTTCTTAGTCAGTTCACGAGCTAATACAACTTGGCGATTACCGAACCCATCATGTAAAGCCTTTAGCATTTCCTTTAACCGATGAGGTGATTCGTAAAATACCAATGTACCTGAATCTTTACTTAACCTCTCAAGTTCTTCTTTACGCTCCTTCTTCTTACGAGGCAAAAAACCATGAAAAGAAAATCGTGTCGTGTCTAACCCAGAACCTACCAGGGCACAGAGCGCAGCATTAGCACCGGGTAGCACAACGACTGATATTTCTTCTTCAATTGCACGCTTTACAATCTCAAAACCAGGATCAGATACCCCGGGCATGCCTGCATCACTTACAACGGCTATTTTTTTTCCGCTTTGTAAAGCATGTAATAAGTAATCTTCCCGGTTATGTTTATTATGTTCATGATAACTAGTTAAAGGCGTATGCAAATCAAAGTGCGTTAATAACTTCTTCGTCTGCCTTGTATCTTCAGCTGCTATTTCATCCACTTCACTTAAAATACGTAAAGCCCTGTAGGTAATGTCTTCTAAATTTCCAATTGGTGTTGGGACAATGTACAATTCGCCCAGATGATCTTCACGAGTTTGGAAGCTTTTTTGAATCTTCATGATTTGCCATACCTTTCTGACCTGAATGAATAAGACGCTCCTTTTGGGAACGCGTTAGTCGTTTAATTCGATATTCTTCTTGCATTGCTTCACGCTTGGTTGAGTAATGAGCACAATAAACGAGAGTAAACGGGCCTCTACCTCTTGTATATTTCGCCCCTTTCCCAGATTCATGCATACTCAAGCGTTTCACTAAGTCATTCGTGTACCCTGTGTAGATTGTAGCATCCTTACATCGAAGCATGTACACCACGTGTTCATCAGTTTCCATAGAGAAGGTTCCTCATCTCGTCAGAATAAAGCCCATTTTCTTGATAAATATAAAGAGGAGGGAGGACTTTGAGATCTGGTTTCCCATCTCGTGTACCTTCAATCAAAACCATATTCGCCTCTTTCCCAGGCTTAGGGTACACAAGCTGCATGCGCTTAGGTTCTACCTGATATTTTCGGAAAAGAGTGATAAGGTCTGGGAGACGACCCGGGCGATGGACCATTGAGACCTTTCCTCCTGATTTCGTTAAGCGGCTGCAAGACCATACGACATCCTCTAATGTACAATAAATCTCATGGCGAGCAATCGCTAAGTGTTCATTTTCATTCTTATAATCCTCTTTTGGGGTAGGGAAATAAGGAGGGTTGCAAGTAACTAAATCGAATTTCCCGTTTCCTAATGTCTTCGGCATGTCTTTTAGATCGCCATGAATGAATTGAACTTGATCTTCTAACTCATTCAGTTTCGTATTTCGCAGCGCCATGTCATATAAACGCTCTTGTAATTCCACACCTGTAATACTAGCCCTTGAACGATTACTTAGAAAGAATGGGATAACCCCATTGCCTGTACATAAGTCCAATATATTTCCTCTTTTAATAGGAACGTACGTAAATTTAGCCAGTAAAACAGCATCCAATGAAAAGGCGAAAACACTAGTGCTTTGAATTATACGTAGGTTTTCTTCTGCTAATAAATAGTCGATTCTCTCGTCTCCATGTAATTCTACCATGGATCATTCACTCCCTCATTCATCCGTAAAGATAAATAGAGAGGCTGTCCATATGGAACAGCCTCTAACATTACTTCTTTTTATTTAAAAATGATAGGCAAAATAAGCAATCTTCATCCCTGGGACTCCCAAAATGGAGGTTGCAGATATGGAATCCCTCTTCGTACAAACGAGCGAGATTATCATATCCTTCACCAACCAAAGCTCCCTTTGCTTCGGATTGTTTTGACTCGCTTTGTTCAGAATGTTCATGATCTTGCTCAAGACGTTGCCTTAGGTGGTGGTTCTCTACGGATAGATGTTGATTCTCTTCCAACAGCTCCACCAGTTGCTTTTTAAGATCCCCTAATTGTTGATAGAGTTGTCCGATTTGCTCTTCCATATGTGATACTTGTTCAAAAATTTCTTTTTTATTCACGCTTACATCCACCCCATTATTCTGTGGCTTGCGTTGGTACTGCACCTTCTTGAATGAGTTCTTCTAGTGTATATTCAATAACTCGTTCTTGATCAGGGATTTCTATTTGAATGACACGTTCAAGGATGTTTAAGCCAACGACCTTGCCGGGGCCTTGTGGTGTCCTGATATCTTCTCCAATATCCGGAAGTTCTTTTTTGGCTGTTTCATAATCATCGTTCTCATATTTCAAACAGCACATAAGGCGACCACATAAGCCTGAAATTTTCGCAGGATTAAGCGATAGATTTTGATCTTTAGCCATCTTTATGGAAACCGGTTCAAAATCCCCCAAAAAGGTAGAACAACACAACATTCGGCCACATGGACCTATGCCACCTAACATTTTCGCCTCGTCACGTACGCCGATTTGACGCAACTCAATCCGTGTTTTAAACACAGATGCCAGATCTTTAACAAGATTACGGAAGTCTACACGACCGTCAGCCGTAAAATAGAAGATTACTTTATTTCGATCAAATGTATATTCCACATCAACAAGCTTCATATCTAGCTTATGTTGTATAATCTTATCAGCACAAACGTTAAATGCTTCTTTCGCATTCTGTTTGTTCTCTGTTACAACTAACTTATCTTTTTCATCCGCAATTCGGATGACTTTCTTAAGCGGTAAGACAATATCTTCTTCATCCACTTGTTTACTCGAAATCACAACTTTACCGAACTCAATGCCTCGTACGGTTTCAACTATTACATAATCGTCGTCTGTAATTTGGTAAGTATCCGGATCGAAATAATAAATCTTTCCCGCCTGTTTGAAACGTACACCAACTACTTCAACCATTCAATCACCTCTGTATTTGAAGCGTGAGTTGTTCCATCACCAGGGTTGGGTGAACATTTGAGATTAGCTTACGTTTTGCCTCTAAAATATGGGTCAGAGCATTTGTTGCAAATTGCTTGGACCATGTATAGGAGCTTGTACGAATGCGCTCCCTTTCTGTAATAAAAACAATAGATGACTCCATACCGACATGTTCGTACACTAAATCCTTAAACCATAAGGAAAGAAGATCTAAACCTTGGTTCAAAGCATCTCGGTCTTTAAAATGAGGCATCCATTGATTGTTCACGAATAATAAAGCCTCACTGGGTTTTTCCTGAAGGACTTCAATTAATTGTATCACTAACTTTCTCGCGTTCGCAAACCAGTCATCACGATTCATCTCAAGCGCACCATCTATATTATTCGTTAAGGCACTTAATAAACGAGCTGAAGACTCCGAAACACCCTCTTCAATCAAGCGCTTTGTCACATTTTCTGTATTGAGCGGCTGAAACGCCATAATCTGACACCTAGAGCGAATTGTGTCTAGAAGTGCTTGCCCGTTCTCTGTTAAGAGCATTGCTACCGTTTGACGATTTGGTTCTTCTAGAAACTTCAATAATCTATTAGAGGCATTAGCTGTCATTTTATCTGCATCTTCTACAATGTATACCTTTTGATTTGACTCTAATCCAGTATAGGTGAACTCTTTTTGTAAATGAAGAATTTGTTCTTTCTTTATTGATTGTCCTTCTGGCTGAATAACGTGTACATCAGGATGATTACCAGAGTCAATTCGGATACAATCTTTACAGGTCTGGCAAGGTTCCACGCCTTCCCGAAAGCGACAGAAGAAGCTTTTTGCAAATAATAAACTCATTGCTAGCTTCCCCGTCCCCTTTGAGCCTTGAAATAAATAAGCGTGAGAGATGCGATCTTTTTGAATACTATTGGTTAACATTTTTGTAACCATAGGCTGAATTTCGATCATATCGGCCCACTTGTTCATTACTGTCACTACCTTACATATATAAGTTCACTAATAGTCCTTTTATTTCTCCAATAATGCCTAATACATCAATGGATTTCTTTTCTTGATTCATGACTTCATCGGTTAATTCCGCTAACTTATCATCTACAGACTGCACAATTGTGAGTTTTCGGCTCTGACCGTCCATACTCCAACTATGGGATTGTTTTAAGTCCATCCCATACTGAACAGATTCTTGTACAAATGATTTTACAAGTCGCTTATACTTGGCTAAATCTTTGAAAGAACGAAAGCGAGCAACTTTCTCTCCTTGTTTCGTAATATCTCCCATAAGGCGATGCAATTCCTGCTGACGCATCTTTTGTGATTCAGATTGTACCATCTGACCAAAACCTTGGGGGCCAGTAGAATTCGGCCTTATATTTTTTTGAGCTGAATCAAGCTGTGACCTTAAGTCTTGACCGATCTTCATACCATCATCCCCCTATGCTAAAATTGAAAGAAAGATTCCACAGGCAGCACGAAAACAGTAGCTCCGCCTACTTCCACCTTAACAGGCTTCGGTATATAGGAATCTGCATTCCCCCCCATAGGGGAAATAGGTGCAACCATTTGTTCACGTTGACTACAATTATCACGAATAATATCTAGTACACCATCAACATGATGATCCTCGCAGCCAATCATTAAAGTTGTATTGCCTTCTTTTAGAAAGCCACCCGTAGTGGATAATTTGGTCGTTTTATACTGATGATCAGCTAATGCGTTCGTTAACCGATTGCTATCTTTATCTTGTATAACCGCCACAATCATTTTCATGACGATATCCTCCTTATTAAAACCCATTTGTACCTTATTATAACAAGAATTTATCAAGTTACGAAGACCATCTGTTAAATAGCGGAAGAAACTTTTCGAAATGCATCTTCTATAACGACCTCTAACGTATGGTCTGCATCTATAGTTTGAATTCGATTCGGAAACTTATGAATTAGCCACTGGTAAGCTTCATAGACCGTATGATGGAATTTGATGTGTTCTAAATCTAAACGGTTTTGTTCTCTACCTTTATTCTGATCAATCCGCTCTAATCCTCTTTCAGGTGAAATATCAAAAAATAACGTCAAATGAGGCATGTACCCCTCGATAGCAAATTCATTGATACGTAGCACTTCTTCCATCCCTAACCCTCTTGCATGGCCTTGGTAAGCTAGGCTGCTATCAATAAAACGATCACAAAGTACGATCTTGCCTTCTTCCAAGGCTGGTATAACCTTTTCTACAAGATGCTGTCTTCTAGCAGCTGCATATAATAAAGCTTCTGTTCGTCCATCCATCGAGGTGTGTGTCGGATTGAGTATGACTTGGCGAATTTTTTCAGCAATATCAATTCCTCCTGGTTCTCTGGTCATCACAACGTCATGTCCTTCATTAAGGAGGCGTTCACCTACGGCTTTCAATACTGTTGATTTGCCAGCTCCCTCTCCACCTTCAAATGTAATAAATGTTCCTTCCACATTCATTCTCCTTTATTCTCTTTCTATATAAACGTGCATCCCTTTCTCATAAAAAGGTTCTTTCGTTTGAATATGTTTGTCTTTCTTCAGTAACTCCACAATCCGATCTATGTGTTCTCTTTGAATGCGCTCTCCCTTCATAATTAATGGAATCCCAGGGGGATATGGAGTAACAGAAGCGCTTGCTACTCGTCCAATGCTCTCTTGCCAGTACACAAACTCTCGATTCATGCTATCTAATTCATAGTATGAATAAGGGTTCGGCTGAACCGTATTAAAAACGGGAGAAGTATCTTCCTCCATTGTAGCACGGTTAAATTCTGACTTGGTTTTTAATTTAGACTCTACTTTTTCAAATATACTCTTTAGTTGATATATTGAATAATTAGGAGTTAGTGCTAGCGTAAATAAAATGTGTTGATTATCTACTAGTTCAGGATAAAGACCCTCCTTCTCTAAATAAGAAGCGACGATCTGTGAGTCGATATGGTCTACAATACGGAGGGTTAGCTTAAACGGATCATCTACTCCCTCTTCTAAAGGCACAAGTGTCCATAACAAACCATTAGACAAAGATGAACGCAGTTTAGTAATCCAGTCTATACTTGTTTGAAGATCCTCTTTAGAATAGTTTGCCAAAAAGTGTCTAGCTAAATCTAATGAAGCTAATATTGGATACGACGGACTACTTGATTGAAAAACCTGTAAATAGTGAGTAATTTGCCTCGGATCTACCCGATCGGAATTTATATGAAGATATGCTCCCATTGTCATAGCCGGCGCCATTTTATGAGCGGATTGCACCACTACGTCAGCCCCCAAAGACAGAGCAGACTTAGGTAATAAAGGATAATTTAATGAAAAGTGTACACCATGAGCCTCATCAACTAAAACGGGTACGTTGTAAGAGTGAGCAAGATCAATAATTTCTTTCAAGGGAGTCGTACGTCCATAATAATCAGGGTACGTTAAGATAATCCCAGAAATACTAGGGTGCATTTTAAGCGCCTTCTTTATATCGTCTTTATGAACACCTGTAAAGCGTTCATATTTCTCTTCATAGTGAGGGGAAAGAAAAACAGGTTTAGATCCTGACAGTTCTAATGCATGTATAATGGATTTATGACTGTTACGTTGCACAAGAAAAGGTCTCCCTTTCTTTTGAGTTGCTAGAATCATAGCGAGGTTTCCTGAAGTACTGCCCCCAACTAAAAAGTATGAAGCTCTAGTCTTAAACCACTCAGCAGCTAATAGTTGTGCTTCCTCAATGATCCCCTCTGGTTGATGGAGATCATCCAGGCCTGTAATTTCTGTCATATCAATCGATAATATGTCCTTAAATAATTGCTTACCGATTTGTGGAAATACAGTTCCACTCTTATGACCCGGAACATGCATAGAAAAATGAGGTGCTATAGTCATTTCGATTAATGCTGAATACAAAGGGGTTTGTGATTGCGACATAATAATCCTCCTGTTATATGTATAAAAAAAGGTGCTAAAAAGGAAAAACGTTCCCTTTTACACACCTTTTATCACTATACTATGAATATTGCTTCGTTTGGGTTATATTCTTTAGTTTCTTTAAGAAATAATGATACTGCTGATCTTCCGGTGCCGTTTGGATGATTTCCTTTTCACAATCCCTACATATAAATAGGTTGTATAAGTGGATCCCATGCTCTCTTTTGCAATCACACACTCCACAAGTTTCATAGATTGATTGTTCTTTCCTCACATTCTCCACCTCCGTACTAGTATTGTTTCCCATGTAGCTTTTTTTATACAAAGCGTAAATAAATCTATGTGTTTGATAATGTACGACAGAAGAGGGTGTTTCGTGTTTGTACGTTTACTATTTCTCTGCACAAAAAACCTCAAAGGATATGATCCTTTGAGGTTACGTTGCATGGCGGCGTCCTACTCTTGCGGGGGTGAAACCCCGACTACCATCGGCGCTGAAGAGCTTAACTTCTGTGTTCGGCATGGGAACAGGTGTGACCTCTTCGCCAAAACCGCCATACTATTGTTTTTGTTGAAGGAGTACCTTCAAAACTAGATAAGAATTAAGACATCGTGCCTGATCACGTGTATGCGCTTGAGCTGACTTCCAGCTCCAACTCCCAGACCCTAGCGTATAAGTCATCTTCTTTCCAAAGGCTAATCGCCTTTTCCAAGAAGCTGTCTTATCCGTACGGGTCTAAGCGGTCGTTTGCGCTTTAGATAGATAAGCCCTCGATTTATTAGTATCGGTCAGCTGCACGTGTCACCACGCTTCCACCTCCGACCTATCAACCTTGTCGTCTACAAGGAATCTTACTCACTCGAAGTGATGGGAAATCTCATCTTGAAGTGGGCTTCATGCTTAGATGCTTTCAGCACTTATCCCTTCCGCACGTAGCTACCCAGCTGTGCTCCTGGCGGAACAACTGGTGCACCAGCGGTGCGTCCATCCCGGTCCTCTCGTACTAAGGACAGCTCTCCTCAAATTTCCAACGCCCACGACGGATAGGGACCGAACTGTCTCACGACGTTCTGAACCCAGCTCGCGTACCGCTTTAATGGGCGAACAGCCCAACCCTTGGGACCGACTACAGCCCCAGGATGCGATGAGCCGACATCGAGGTGCCAAACCTCCCCGTCGATGTGGACTCTTGGGGGAGATAAGCCTGTTATCCCCGGGGTAGCTTTTATCCGTTGAGCGACGGCCCTTCCATGCGGCACCGCCGGATCACTAAGCCCGACTTTCGTCCCTGCTCGACTTGTAGGTCTCGCAGTCAAGCTCCCTTGTGCCTTTGCACTCTGCGAATGATTTCCAACCATTCTGAGGGAACCTTTGGGCGCCTCCGTTACTTTTTGGGAGGCGACCGCCCCAGTCAAACTGCCCACCTGACACTGTCTCCGGACCGGATCACGGTCCTGGGTTAGAATGTCAATACAGCCAGGGTGGTATCCCACGGATGCCTCCACCGAAGCTAGCGCTCCGGTATCGACGGCTCCCACCTATCCTGTACAAGCTGTACCAACATTCAATATCAGGCTACAGTAAAGCTCCACGGGGTCTTTCCGTCCTGTCGCGGGTAATGCGCATCTTCACGCATAGTATAATTTCACCGGGTCTCTTGTTGAGACAGTGCCCAATTCGTTGCACCTTTCGTGCGGGTCGGAACTTACCCGACAAGGAATTTCGCTACCTTAGGACCGTTATAGTTACGGCCGCCGTTTACTGGGGCTTCGGTTCAAAGCTTCGCATAAGCTAACTCATCCCCTTAACCTTCCAGCACCGGGCAGGTGTCAGCCCCTATACTTCACCTTTCGGTTTCGCAGAGACCTGTGTTTTTGCTAAACAGTCGATTGGGCCTTTTCACTGCGGCTCCTCCTATGAAGGAGCACCCCTTCTCCCGAAGTTACGGGGTCATTTTGCCGAGTTCCTTAACAAGAGTTCTCCCGATCACCTTAGGATACTCTCCTCGTCTACCTGTGTCGGTTTGCGGTACGGGCACCTCTTTCCTCATTAGAGGCTTTTCTTGGCAGTGTGAAATCAGGAACTTCGGTACTATAGTTCCCTCCCCATCACAGCTTGTGATTGATGCACGGATTTGCCTATGCATCTCACTCACTGCTTGGCCGCTCACATCCAGTGGAGCGGATTCCCTATCCTACTGCGTCCCCCCGTCATTCAAACGGAAAGGAGGTGGTACAGGAATATCAACCTGTTATCCATCGCCTACGCCTTTCGGCCTCGGCTTAGGTCCCGACTAACCCTGAGCGGACGAGCCTTCCTCAGGAAACCTTAGACTTACGGTGGAAGAGATTCTCACTCTTCTTTCGCTACTCATACCGGCATTCTCACTTCTAAGCGCTCCACCAGTCCTTACGGTCTGACTTCACAGCACTTAGAACGCTCTCCTACCATTGTTCGTAAGAACAATCCACAGCTTCGGTGTTATGTTTAGCCCCGGTACATTTTCGGCGCAGAGTCACTCGACCAGTGAGCTATTACGCACTCTTTAAATGATGGCTGCTTCTAAGCCAACATCCTGGTTGTCTGAGCAACTCCACATCCTTTTCCACTTAACATAAACTTAGGGACCTTAGCTGGTGGTCTGGGCTGTTCCCCTCTCGACTACGGACCTTATCACTCGCAGTCTGACTCCCAAGGATGAGTCGTTGGCATTCGGAGTTTGACTGAATTCGGTAACCCGATGAGGGCCCCTAGTCCAATCAGTGCTCTACCTCCAAGACTCTTACCTTGAGGCTAGCCCTAAAGCTATTTCGGAGAGAACCAGCTATCTCCGTGTTCGATTGGCATTTCACCGCTACCCACACCTCATCCCCGCACTTTTCAACGTGCGTGGGTTCGGGCCTCCAGCCAGTGTTACCTGGCCTTCACCCTGGACATGGGTAGATCACACGGTTTCGGGTCTACGACCACATACTATTTCGCCCTATTCAGACTCGCTTTCGCTGCGGCTCCGATTTTTCATCTTAACCTTGCATGGGATCGTAACTCGCCGGTCCATTCTACAAAAGGTACGCTGTCACCCATTAACGGGCTCCAACTACTTGTAGGCACACGGTTTCAGGTTCTATTTCACTCCCCTCCCGGGGTGCTTTTCACCTTTCCCTCACGGTACTGGTTCACTATCGGTCACTAGGGAGTATTTAGCCTTGGGAGATGGTCCTCCCGGATTCCGACGGAATTCCTCGTGTTCCGCCGTACTCAGGATCCACTCCGGAGGAAACAAGATTTTGACTACAGGGCCGTTACCTTCTTCGGCTGACCGTTCCAGATCATTCATCTATCTTGTTTCTTTGTAACTCCAATGGAGTGTCCTACAACCCCAGAGAGCAAGCTCTCTGGTTTGGGCTAATTCCGTTTCGCTCGCCGCTACTCAGGAAATCGCGTTTGCTTTCTCTTCCTTCGGGTACTGAGATGTTTCAGTTCCCCGAGTCTACCTTCCTTAACCTATGTATTCAGTTAAGGATCCTACCCCATTACGGGTAGTGGGTTTCCCCATTCGGAAATCTCCGGATCATAGCCTACTTACGGCTCCCCGAAGCATATCGGTGTTAGTCCCGTCCTTCATCGGCTCCTAGTGCCAAGGCATCCACCGTGCGCCCTTATTCACTTAACTATCTAAAATCAATGTGAAAAGACGCATCATAATGATGCTTACGTTAAATCTAACGTTGGTTTGATGTCTAATTCTTATCTAGTTTTCAAGGTACTGTTTGAAAGCATTTGAGCTTCCAAAACCGAACGAAACAAACATGGTCAATGGTTTAATGGCACAGTATGTGCCTGCTAGCAAGTCCCGAAGGACTCGCTAGTTCCGTAATATCCTTAGAAAGGAGGTGATCCAGCCGCACCTTCCGATACGGCTACCTTGTTACGACTTCACCCCAATCATTGGCCCCACCTTCGGCGGCTGGCTCCAAAAAGGTTACCTCACCGACTTCGGGTGTTGCCAACTCTCGTGGTGTGACGGGCGGTGTGTACAAGGCCCGGGAACGTATTCACCGCAGTATGCTGACCTGCGATTACTAGCGATTCCGGCTTCATACAGGCGAGTTGCAGCCTGCAATCCGAACTGAGAATGGTTTTTTGAGATTTGCTTGACCTCGCGATCTCGCAGCCCTCTGTACCATCCATTGTAGCACGTGTGTAGCCCAGGTCATAAGGGGCATGATGATTTGACGTCATCCCCGCCTTCCTCCGGTTTGTCACCGGCAGTCACCTTAGAGTGCCCAACTGAATGCTGGCAACTAAGATTAGGGGTTGCGCTCGTTGCGGGACTTAACCCAACATCTCACGACACGAGCTGACGACAACCATGCACCACCTGTCATTCCGTCCCCGAAGGGAACTCCCTATCTCTAGGGATAGCGGAAGATGTCAAGACCTGGTAAGGTTCTTCGCGTTGCTTCGAATTAAACCACATGCTCCACCGCTTGTGCGGGCCCCCGTCAATTCTTTTGAGTTTCAGCCTTGCGGCCGTACTCCCCAGGCGGAGTGCTTAATGCGTTAACTTCAGCACTAAGGGGCGGAAACCCCCTAACACCTAGCACTCAACGTTTACGGCGTGGACTACCAGGGTATCTAATCCTGTTTGCTACCCACGCTTTCGCGCCTCAGCGTCAGTTACAGACCAGAGAGTCGCCTTCGCCACTGGTGTTCCTCCACATATCTACGCATTTCACCGCTACACGTGGAATTCCACTCTCCTCTTCTGTACTCAAGTTCCCCAGTTTCCAATGGCCCTCCACAGTTGAGCTGTGGGCTTTCACATCAGACTTAAGAAACCGCCTGCGCGCGCTTTACGCCCAATAATTCCGGACAACGCTTGCCACCTACGTATTACCGCGGCTGCTGGCACGTAGTTAGCCGTGGCTTTCTGGTTAGGTACCGTCAAGGTACCAGCATTTCCTCTGGTACTTGTTCTTCCCTAACAACAGAACTTTACGATCCGAAGACCTTCATCGTTCACGCGGCGTTGCTCCGTCAGACTTTCGTCCATTGCGGAAGATTCCCTACTGCTGCCTCCCGTAGGAGTCTGGGCCGTGTCTCAGTCCCAGTGTGGCCGATCACCCTCTCAGGTCGGCTACGCATCGTCGCCTTGGTAAGCCGTTACCTTACCAACTAGCTAATGCGCCGCGGGCCCATCCATGAGTGACGGCCGAAACCGCCTTTTACCAGTGAACCATGCAGTTCACTGGGTTATTCGGTATTAGCTCCGGTTTCCCGGAGTTATCCCGATCTCATGGGTAGGTTGCCCACGTGTTACTCACCCGTCCGCCGCTCGATCCACAACAATCACCCCGAAGGGATCATGTTGTTTCACGCGCTCGACTTGCATGTATTAGGCACGCCGCCAGCGTTCGTCCTGAGCCAAGATCAAACTCTCCATAAAGTTAGAGTTTGCCTAGCATCAAATAAATGATTACTGGCTTTAAAAATATTTTAAAGACATTGACGTTACATGTTGTTTCGTTCAGTTTTCAAAGATCAAATGTTTCTTTTAAATTGTTAGTATAACTTGTCCGCCGTTTAACAGCGACTTAATCATCTTAACATGTGGTTAATTTTGAGTCAATAACTTTTTTAAAAAAGTTATATTCTCTTTTTTAACCTGATTTCTAACTTCTTATAGAAGTTGGCGATTGTTTCTAGTATAATAAGAAACTTGCGCGTTTCGAAATCGTTTTGTTTTGCCGCTCTCAATGCGACATAAATAAATATACCACGCTGTAATTTATAGCGCAATGGTTTTTCTATATTTTTTTGGTTTTTTTATTAAAAAAGTACATAAAAACAAGAAAAACCCGCTCGTAGCGGGTTTTTCTTTTGTTAGTAGTATTTTCTATTAAACGACAAACATTTGAATTGCAGCAAGTGAGGCTAGACCAGGAAGTCCTAGAAACCCTGACACGAAAGCTGTGAATACGTTTATAGGAATGTGGATTCCCAGAGAAGCACCAAATACATTGAAAAAGAATAAGAATAAAACACCGATAACGACCTTAATTGCTCCACTTCCTATAAAACGCAATGGTTTTAAAGGAGCACCCGCTAACAGCAAGACACCGATCATCATAACTACGCTTATAATAATGACTGTAGTATCCAAAATAAATCCCCCTTTGCCTGTCCTACATTAAATGTATGAACAAACCCAGGGGGAAATGACAAAATCATTGATTCATGGCTCTTATTTCTCTTTTCCTTGCTTCTTTTAATAAGTAGAAGTACTTCGCTTCTACTAAATGTAAATCCATTATACCTTTCTCACTTGCATCAATACTATGCTCCATTATTCGCTCAAGAGATTCCCATTCTTGCTTGAGACGTTGGATTTGATCCAGAAGCTGTTGATCGCATTCTTTTTTCTTGATCCTTTTACGTCTAAACATGATGTCTCCTCTTTTACAATTCTCTTCTTCCTTCTAATGCCTTAGATAATGTGACTTCATCCGCATATTCAAGATCGCCTCCCACAGGTAATCCGTGAGCAATTCTTGTAGTGCGGATACCTGCTGGTTTTACTAGGCGTGAAATATACATTGCTGTAGCTTCTCCCTCTATATTAGGGTTTGTAGCAATGATGAGTTCTTGGACTCCTTCATCCTGAAGGCGGTTAATTAGACTCGAGATATTAATATCCTCTGGTCCAATTCCATCCATAGGAGAGATCGCCCCATTCAATACATGATACCTGCCACTGAACTCTTTCATTTTTTCCATAGCAATTACATCTTTAGGGTCTTGTACTACACAGATCACACTTGAATCGCGTTGTTCATCTTGACAAATGGCACAAGGATCCTGATCGGTAATGTGACCACATGTAGAACAGTGAGTTAGTTCTCTTTTGGCACTCACTAATGCTTTAGCAAAGTCTAAAACATCATCTTCTTGCATTTCTAATACGAAAAAAGCCAGGCGCGCAGCCGTCTTGGGCCCAATCCCTGGCAATTTCGTAAAACTATCGATCAATTTGGAGATGGGTTCCGGATAGTACATCTTAATTCCTCCTAGAACATTCCAGGCATATTCATTCCTTTAGTAAATTGCCCCATTGTATCGTTCGTTTTATCATCTACTTGCTTTAATACATCATTTGTAGCTGCAAGGATTAGATCTTGTAGCATATCAACATCATCAGGGTCTACAACATCTTCTTGGATTTCTACATCAGTAATCTCTTTCTTACCATTAGCTACTACTTTAACAACACCGCCACCAGCTGTAGCTTCGAAGCTCATCTCGTGTAGTTCCTCTTGAGCTTTCATCATTTTCTTTTGCATTTTCTGCATTTGCTTCATCATATTATTCATATTACCTTTCATGGCAATACCTCCTTTAGTCTTCTTGAATATCTAATAAATCATCGCCAACTAACTTACGCGCTTCAGCTATAAGTGGATCATCCTGTTGAGATTCCTCTTCTGGTTGATCTTGTTGACGTTGCTTCTGGACATACTCCTCACGCATCTCTTGCCAATTCGTTTCAGGGATTGGAATAATGGTAATTTCTTTCCCCATAAACTCAAGCAACTGCTGCTGGATAATGGCTTGGTTTTCAAGTGCAAGTGAGCAGTGAATTTCATATTTGAAAGACAAGACAATTGCATTGTCGGATGCAGCTCTTGGTGTACTATTCATTAACCTTGCATGAGCTGGCGGACTCGTCTGTCTAAGCGAATCCATGAAGTTAGCCCACTGGTTTTTAATCGTTTGTAAATCTTGTTTAGAAGCCTCATTCATAACGTGTCGAATTCGTTCGAAAGGAATCTTATAAGCATTCTTTCTATTGGCCTTTTGCTGCGGACGCTTTGGTTCCGCAGGAGAAGGGGATGCTGTCGGTTGCTGTTGAACATTGGCTAACCGCTTTTCCAATGCCTCAACTTGTTGTTGAAGCTTTTGAACAGATTCTGGTTCTATTGAAGACTGAGGTTGAGCTACTGGTTTTGCTACACCCTGAATATCACAAATATTCAACATAGCGATCTCAATGAAAACCTTCGGGCTGTTTGTCCATTTCATCTCTTGTTGGCACTGATTTAGGACAGATATTGTTTGTTGAATCCAGTCAGAAGTAATAGACCCACTTAACTGCTTAAACGACTCATCTGGTATAGCGCGTTCAAGAATATCTTCAAGTCCTGGTGCACTTTGATAAAGAAGGAGGTCTCTTAAGTAGTAGATAAGGTCAAATATAAAACGCCCCGGGTCTTTCCCCTCTTGGATGAGCGAATCTACCTGCTGTAAAGTTTCCTTCACATCATTCTGTTGCAAGGTTTCTACAATAGTAGCTAACTTTTGCTGAGAAACGGATCCTGTTACGGCCAGTACATCATCTATACCTACTTGCGCTTCACTGTATGAGATGGCCTGATCTAGTAAGCTTAACGCATCGCGCATACCACCCTCTGCAGAAAGAGCTACGGCTTCCAATGCTTCTCTCGTCACATCAATTTGTTCCTGGTTCACAATGTGTTCCATCCGCTCCACAAGGGCTCCCTGTGAGATACGTTTGAAATCAAAACGTTGACACCTGGATATGATGGTGAGAGGGATTTTATGAGGTTCTGTAGTTGCTAGTATAAAGATGACATGTTTAGGTGGCTCTTCTAACGTTTTTAACAAGGCATTAAATGCTCCAATAGAGAGCATGTGTACCTCATCTACAATGTAAACTTTATAAGGAACAGAACTTGGTGCATATTTCACCTTATCGCGTATATCCCGTATTTGTTCTACTCCGTTATTAGAGGCCGCATCAATTTCAATAACATCTGATATGGATCCATCCATAATACCTAAACACGCTGAACACTCATTGCATGGCTCTTTAACGGGAGAACGTTCACAGTTTATCGTTTTAGCGAAGATTTTAGCTGCACTGGTTTTCCCTGTCCCTCGAGGTCCTGAGAACAAATAAGCGTGGGAAAACTTATTCTGGACAGTCGCATTTTGCAATGTGCGTGTAATATGTGTTTGTCCAACGACATCAGAAAAGTTTTTCGGACGCCATACCCGGTATAAAGCCTGATAACTCATTGTTCCCAATCTCCTTTATGGTTTCTTCCTCATTATACCTAAATGAAGAGGGGCATTTCAAAAGTTATTTCCCCCTCCAACCTATATCTTTACTATTAATTTTCTATAATAAAAAACTCACCCTATTAAAAGGTGAGTTGAGTTTATGTATTGGCGCCGTGCACCCACCGTCGATGAGGCGGCCCCAAGCGTTACTTGAGTTCATGGCTCGACCCGGGCTGTCCCGCAACACACGGGAATGACCGCTTACTGCTGCTTCCTTCCGGACCTGACAGGGTTTACGGGTTCCCATTGTGCGGGACCCGGGTGTCAACACCAATCCCTCAAGGCAGACCTTGAAACCGCCCCACCTTGGGTGGGAATTCGGCCTCGCTATAGCGGATTGCGAGTACAGGACACCGCTACCTTCCCGCTTAGCACGGCAAACTTGTTATCAATTTGTTCGTGCGCTCTTCTTTAAGTGCGCAATAATTAGTATATCTATTTTTTATTTAAAATGCAAACAAAAATGCCGTTTGTGTTCTGTAAGTTATTGTAAGTCTTTTTTCAAACGTTTCTTCTTCGCTCTCAGTTCACGAAAAAAATCAGTCAGAAGGCGACCGCATTCTGGTTGAAGCACTTCAGATACCACTTCACATGTATGATTGAAACGGTCATCTTGCAACAAGTTCATAAGTGAACCTACACAACCTGCTTTTTGATCATATGCCCCAAAGATAACACGAGGTATTCTAGATTGCAATATGGCTCCTGCACACATAGGGCAAGGCTCTAGAGTGACGTATAATGTGCATTCCTCTAGTCGCCAGCTCCCCACAACTTGGTTAGCTCTTTCAATTGCAATAAACTCAGCATGGGAAGAAGCTAATTGTTCTGTTTCTCGTACGTTGTGCCCTCTAGCAATCACTTCTCCATCCTTAACAATTACAGCACCAATTGGTACCTCACCTTTTCGTTCTGCTTTCTTGGCTTCTTCTATAGCTATTTCCATAAATGCCACATCGTTCATGTTATCACTTCACTTTACTTGTTTAATTCTCAAAACTCTAGAAAGAATAACAGTTAAAGGGAGGTTCATCTAATATGACCAAAAAGACTGCCATTCTCTTTATTGATTTCATTAATGATTTTGACTTTCAACACGGATCATTGCTTTTAAAAGAGTGTTACACTATGCTACCAAATATTTTACGATTAAAAACTTACGCCAACAAGCACAACCTTCCTATTATCTACATAAATGATCATTACAAACTGTGGCAAGCAGATTTGAACCGAATTATAGATAAATGTACAAATGAACAAAACAAATCTTTTCTTAAACAAATTGCTCCAAGTGAATCTGATTACTTCCTTATTAAACCGAAGCACTCTGCTTTTCATCAAACAGCTCTGCAAGCTCTTCTGGTTGAATTAAATGTAAATCACCTCATTATAAGTGGTATTGCGGGGAATATTTGCGTCTTATTCACTGCAAATGATGCCTATATGCGAGAATACACCCTACACGTTCCGTCTGATTGCATTGCCTCTAATGCCGTAGAAGATAACATCTACGCTTTAAAAATGATGAAAAATGTTTTAAAAGCGGACATTTCACCTATTCACAAGAAATGATCTACTCATACTTCCCCCTCTTCTTACATAAGTCTTAATTAGTTAAGCATTTAAAAAGGGGGGCAATGGTGTGCAGATTCATGTCGTGTCTTCAGGCGAAAGTCTATATAGTATAGCGAATCAGTATAGCGTTCCAATGGAGGAGATCGTAACAGCAAATGAGCTAGATGCACCAAATAATTTAGTCGTTGGGCAAGCTTTGGTCATTCCCGTTCAAGGCGATTACTATTTCGTAAAAAAAGGGGATTCACTATTCTCTATTGCGAAACAGTATGGATTAACAGCCCAGGAACTAGCCAATATCAACAATATCCCTGTCGATAAACCTCTCCCTCTAAATTTACGTCTATATATTCCACCGCAACCAAAAGTAGAAGCCGCCTTTAATGGCTATGCAGAAACATATGGGGAAAAAGTATCACCTGAATTAGAGGAATATGTGAGGGAGCACGCTAAATCCCTTACGTACTTAGCACCTTTTAGTTATGAGATTAACCGTGACGGCTCACTCATAGAACCTCCACTTAATGATTACTTTTCCATAGCCAAAGAAAACAATGTGGAAATGATGCTTGTTGTAAACAATATTGAAGAAGGTGGTTTCAGCAAAGAACTAGGACGCCTCATTGTAACAGATGCAGAACTACAAGATACATTACTCAGCAATCTTATACAAACAGCTAAAGATAAAGGGTTTGGGGACGTTCATTTTGATTTTGAGTTTCTCCCACCAGAGACAAAGGAAGACTACAATAACTTCCTTCGAAAAGCGAAGAAGCGTCTCTCTGCAGAAGGATTACAAATGTCAACAGCATTAGCTCCTAAAAAAAGTGCTGAACAAACAGGAGCATGGTATGGCGCTCATGATTATAAAACCCATGGCGAAATTGCAGATTTCGTCGTGCTTATGACGTATGAGTGGGGATATAGCGGTGGTCCACCTATGCCAGTATCTCCAATCGATCCAGTACGAAACGTAGTTGAGTATGCTTTAAGCGTTATGCCAGCAGAAAAAATCTTCCTCGGTCAGAATCTCTACGGATATGACTGGACGCTTCCTTATAAGAAAGGGAATGAACCTGCTGAAGCTCTATCGCCTCAAAAAGCTATCCGAAGGGCTAGAGAAAATAATGTAGAAATTCAATTTGATGAAGAAGCTAAAGCTCCATTTTATACGTATAAGGACGCTAACGGAAACAAGCACGAAGTGTGGTTTGAGGATGCGCGCTCGATTCAAGCGAAGTTTGACCTCGTAAAGGAGCTGGGGTTAAAGGGCGTGAGTTACTGGAAGTTAGGCCTTCCTTTCCCTCAAAACTGGCAGTTAATCGAAAGTCAATTTGATGTGGTTAAACGATAAAGTATCTGTACCTAATAAAGTAATTTAAGAAGAGAGGGGGCGCTATATTTGCGCCCCCTCTTTTGATTGCACTCTAAAAATCACCTATCTTTAGCCTCAACTCGTAAGTTGCGTCATTAACAAACAGTTGCTTTTATTTTTCTTCTTGTACTAAAAACCGCTCCTTTACCACAAGCTATCATTGTACGAAAGGAGCGGTATTGAATGTCTGTCATTTTAAAATCTATCCTTATGATAACAGCTGGGGTATGTTTACTGAGGTTCGCAGGAAGAAAGTCTATTTCTCAAATGTCTTTAGCACAAACAGTTATTATGATTTCAATTGGATCGATCATCATTCAACCCATAATTGAAACAAGTGTTTGGCGAACTATAGTAGCAGCCTCTGTTTTTGTACTATTTCTCATTATTCTTGAATACCTGCAACTGAAATTTAACTCCTTGGAGAAGTTAGTGACCGGAAAGTCCCGGGTTGTAATTCAAAATGGCCAGCTTCAAATGAAAGAGTTAAAAAAACTCCGTTTATCAGTCGATCAGTTAGAGATGCTCGTACGACAGCAAGGCATTACGCAGCTGGCTTCTATACAAACAGCAACAATTGAACCTAATGGGCAGTTAGGATACGAATTAAAAGAGGAAGAGAAGCCATTAACCATTGGGGAATTTAAGCGACTTATACATCCTTCTATGCTTAAACAAGTGCCAAACCCATCTCCCCAATCAAATAGCGATATTTTTAAAGAGATGACGAATAAAAGACTTCACTCAGATCCAAAACTAAAATAATTTTCATCCCTCTATAAAAGTAATGGTTCTCACCTGACATTCGGCTGATGTATAGGCGTCCTCCCATAACTCAGCCGTAATGGAGTCACTTACTCTTTTATATGGAATAGACACTGTAAAAGGGCCCTCAAATGGAAAGGGCTTAACCGCAATATGTTTTCCATCCACCCATGCTGCCTCTAAGCCGTTTGGAGCAATTGAAAAAGTCTGGGGGAATCCATCCCGAAACCACGATAACTCGTCCTCCTTCTTCACTCCAGGTGGATTCATACAACAATACAAGGAAAGGTCATCGCAAAATTGAAGAAAGTCTAAATGCTCCTTTAGGTTATCAGCTTCTTCTGAAAGAAAGGAAAGGAGGCGTTCTCTTCTCCTTTCTTCATTATGTAAAAATTCTCTTACCGATTCTGATAACGTATCAGCTTTCGAGTAAAAGGAAGCATAATGCATGCTACACATTACCGCTGCATAAGAAGAGTGTTCTTCAACCTCATCAATCCCTCGTTGATACGCAATCACCTTTTCTTCTTCAGGGAAATCAATGAAAGAATACGGTTGCTGTTTATGATTATTCCAACGAGGTTTCTGATCTAAAGGAATCCAAGCACGATCATGGTAGGCGACTGCATACTCTACATCACTCCTAGGTTCTCCACCCACGAATTCATTCCCCATCCATTTCTTAGCCATGATCCCTGACACAAGAGCGTGGTGGTGCTGTTGAAATAATAGTATATGATTAGGTTCTCTTACAACGATCATATTCATCCCTCTTCCTTAACTAGATAAAATCCTGCAACCTATTTAGTTGCAGGATTTTAATATCTCTATTCAGTTACTCTTACCTTTACGCCAATAGTTTAAGCGATTCTCGGTTAAATGCAGGAATATCATCAGGTTGGCGACTTGTAACAAGCTGGTTACCGCATACTACAACCTCTTCATCTTTGTAATGAACACCTGCATATTCCATATCTACAGAAATAGATGTAAAGCCTGTAGCTGTACGTCCTTCTAGTGATTTAGCTGTAATAAGCAACTGAGGACCATGACAAATGGCAAATACGGGCTTTTTCTCATCCATGAAATGCTTAGCAAACTTCACGAAGCGTTCATCCGCACGCAATTGGTCAGGGGAAAAGCCTCCTGGGATAAGTAAAGCATCAAAGTCTTCAGGTTTCACATCGTCAATGCCTTGGTCGATTGTTACCGATTCATTTCCTTGCTTACCAGTAACCGTTTTCCCTTTCTGTTTCTCAATAGTTACAACTTCATGACCAGCTTCTTTAAATGCCTTAACTGGATCTGTGTATTCTACGTCTTCAAAAAGTTCTGTTACGACACATGCAATTTTACTCATGATGATCTCCTCTCCTTTGCTTTGAGTACATTTCCTATATTTCCCTTACAAGAATTCTTTAAACCATTGAACAAGTTATTGTCTATCACTCATTCGAAACTGCTGAAAAATAGCCCCTTCACCTTCTGGGTACACCACCCTACCAGCAATAGTATTAATCATCTTTATATTTCTACTGACAGAAAGACCTAAGTTATTTGCCCCCGTGCCATGGGAGTGGCTAATATTTGTAGTAACAAATATCTTATGATTACGATTCTGTTTAAATACGATTTCACAATTACGACCAACCTTAAATAGGTTCTCATCCTCATAGACAACTCCTTCAGCGAAGCGATTGTTAAACCAATCGGGAATGTTAGGCTTATACCCCGTAGCTAAAACAACTTTGTCCGTATTATAAGTGAAGGTGTCATCTGCTTGCCATTGATGACAATGCAGCTTGTAGCTTTCTTCAATTTTCTCAATAGAACTCACTTCCGTTACAGGCTGAATCGTAACGTCGTTTTGATTTGAACCGATAGAACGATGGTAAAGCCAATTATAAATATTACTAAGAGTAGAAGGGTCGACTCCATTTTGTAAAGAATCTAGATCAGACAGAGTGTTCTTTCTTTGTTCGTACGTTAAGGAATTGAAATAAGTTACATAATCTGGAGAAAAGAATTCTTGTGGTAACTTAGCTGTATCTAACTGAAAGAGTCCTGGTGAACGTGTTAGCCATGTTATCTCGTAGCCATAATGCCCCTGTTCCGCCAAAAGATCTTCAACAATCTCAGCAGCACTTTGTCCTGACCCTATTACAGTAACTTTATCTCCTTTCACTATTTCTTCTTTTTTATATAAATAGCGACTCGTATGCACAACATCCTCTTCAGGCAACCCTTCCATTCCATCTAGGATTAGAGGAGTACTACCTGTCCCCATCACAATATGCTTTGCGTTATAACACTCTCTTTCACCTGTATTCATATCTTCTACCGTTACTTTATAAAAATGGGACCCATTACTTTGATCTTCCTCAACATCCACAACCCTTTTACTGAAATGCAAGTGTTCAAGCTGACCTGCTACCCATTGTAAATACTCATTGTATTCTTCCCTTGGAGCCTGAAGTTCTTGGAAAAAGAAAAATGGGTACAAGCGATTTTGCTTATGTAAATAATTCACGAAAGAAAAGCGGCTCGTTGGGTCTGCAAATGTTACTAAATCCGCCAGAAATGGTACTTGCAAATTTGTCCCTTTAATCAACATACCAGGATGCCATTCCAATTGGTTTGTTTGTTCAAAGAAAACCCCATTTAAATCTTCCACTGGGTCTAATAGTGCCGCCAATCCTAAATTAAAGGGTCCTACCCCAACACCGATTACATCATATAATTGATTAGACATTCTTAATCCACCTTTAGTAGAGAGTCTTCTTCATTTTCCCTCAATATCAGGAAAATAAAACAAAAAGAGTAACCTCTATATGTTAGAGGTTACTCTTTTAGATATAGATTCATCAATTAAAAGAAGAATGAGTACGGTTGGCTATCATTCTCTACAGTCCATATAACCTGCCAGAACCAGAAAATATTCTTTATATAGTGAGTGTCTATATAGTTATGTTTCGTAATGAAGTATTTTATTTACCTCTTCAGTTTCATGAAGAAGATCCTTTAATGTGTATTGATTTAAAACATAGAAAAAAGACTGTAAGGCCTCTTCTAAAGCATACTTTAATTGACCAGATGGTTTAAGAGCTTCCTCTTTAGAATCAGACTGAACATAATCAATTAGGACAAAATCACTCTCCATTTTACGAATGACGTCTCCTAAATTAATATTTTCAGGTCGTTCTAATAGCTTAATCCCACCTGACCTCCCTCTAATGGTTTGAATTAATTCTAACTTTCCAAGATGAAAGACCACTTTGCTTAAGTGGTTTTGAGAGATATCAAATGCTTGAGAAATTTCTTTAATCGAAGATAGGTGATCTTGTTCTTTGGAACCTACATAAACAAGAACCCTTAAAGAGTAATCCGTGTACTTTTTTAGACGCATGCATTCTGCTCCTTTTCCGCCGTCTGTTTTTATTATATTATTATAGCAAAAAATATAAGTACAAACGAACAGTAAAGAAGAGATTTTTTTGATGTATTTCATTCTAAATACTGATATACCAATAATGACGGGATTTATTAACATTCTATTAAATGTATTAAGTTTATCTTAAAATGCTCTCAAACTACAATTATAGTGTAAAATTATTATATTAAATTAAATATACTATAAAACAGATATTTTACTCACAACTACAAATCCCCCTACTAAGCAGAAGTGGGGTAATGATAATTATAAGGGTTACCTCTATTGTTTTATCATTATGGTAGGTTCAAGGAAGGGATCATGATAATGAAGATGACTTAAAGATATAAAGTTAACAAGTGTCATTATAGAGGGGAGCATCCATACAACCTTAGTCTAAATATAAAAAGCTGTTCCACTTGGAACAGCTTTTTATATTTATTCTTCTAGAGTTGAAACATCTCCCGTAGGAAGGCCTAGCTCCCACGATTTTAATAGTCTTCTCATAATCTTACCACTTCTTGTCTTAGGAATTGTATCTTTCACTTCTAATTCACGAGGCGCAGCATGAGCACTTAACCCTTTCTTGACAAACTGTCGAATCTCCTCAAGTAGCTCTTCCGATTCAGAGTATCCATCATTCAAAGTAATAAACGCTTTAATGATTTCTCCTCGCTCAGGGTCTGGTTTACCAATAACTCCAGCCTCTGATACTGCAGGGTGTTCAATCAATTTACTTTCTACTTCAAATGGACCCACTCGTTCTCCAGAAGTATTAATGACATCATCTAATCGACCCTGGAACCAAAAGTACCCTTCTTCATCCTTGTACGCGCTATCTCCTGATATATACCAGCCATTTAAGAAATAGCTCTCATATTTCTCAGGTCGCTTCCAAATCGCGCGCATCATGGACGGCCAAGGTGCCTTAATGGCTAGGTTCCCCATCTGGTTTGGAGGAAGTTCGTTTCCTTCATTATCAATAATAGAAGCCACAATACCTGGGAATGGTTTGCCCATGGAACCTGGTTTCATATCAAGAGCAGGGAAGTTACAAATTAATTGCCCCCCAGTTTCAGTCATCCACCACGTATCATGGATGCGAAGCTCTAGCGCACTCATTCCCCAGGCAATAACTTCTGGATTTAAAGGTTCACCAACACTTAGAACATGACGGAGGTGTGTTAGATTATACTCCTTCACAATATCTTCCCCGGCACTCATCAACTTACGAAAAGCTGTAGGAGCTGAATACCAAACGGTGACTTCTTTTTCTTGCAGCGTCTCGTACCACTGTTCAGGGCTAAAGCGCCCACCACGGACGAGGTTTGTCACACCATTTAGCCAAGGAGCAAAGATCCCGTAACTCGTACCAGTTACCCAACCTGGATCAGCTGTACACCAGTAGATATCATCTTCTTTCAGATCCAGCACCCATTTACCTGTTTGATAATGCTGAAGCATTGCATTGTGAACGTGATAAACCCCTTTTGGCTTCCCTGTTGAGCCCGAAGTATAATGGAGAAGCATTCCATCTTCTAAATCGACCCATTCTACATCAAAGCTTTTAGAAGCCTCCTTCATCTCAGCATGATAGTCAATGTAAGCCTCCCCTTTTTGATCTGATTCACCTACTAAGACAACTTTTTTTAGATGAGGTAAATCACTAAAAGGCACACGCTCTAATAATTCGGGTGTGGTAACTAACATAGAAGCTTCACTATCTTCTAAACGGTCACGAACCGCTTGTTCCATAAATGCTTCAAAGAGAGGTCCAGCAATGGCCCCGACTTTTAGAATTCCGAGAAATGACGCATAAAACTCCGGACTACGAGGCATGAACAAAAAGACTCGATCTTCTTTCTCCACCCCATGTTTTTTCAGTACATTCGCAAATTGGTTGCTTGATTGTTTTAAATCAGTAAAAGTTAGCTTCTCTTCTCGATCAGGGGCAGAATAAATAAGTGCAATTTGATCCGCTTTATCTGGGTTTTCAGCATGACGATCAATGGCTTCATACGCAATATTTACTTTCCCTGTCGTATGCCAGCTAAAATTGGATTTAGCTTCATCCCAATTAAATTTCTGATACGTTTCCTCATAGTTATTCATGTTGAAATTTCCACTTTTGGTCTCAATACGTTGCATGTTCATCCAATCACCTCGTCCCCATTTTTGTAAACGATTACAGACCTCCATAAAAAAAGAGATAATCGTTTGATGTTTAAACTATTTAAAAATTCCGTTAATTATCTCTATTGTATGTGATTCAATTGTAAATTTAAAGCCATAACCCTCACAATAATTGGAATAACCTATTGGAATCAGAAAAAAAGTCCTGCAAGGAGTACCTTACAGGACTGTCAACATCATAATTTTTTTATTTCTTCTTTGAGTTATAATCCATATATACAACCTGGGTCACAAGGAAGTCCTCTAAACCGTGCTTACCATCAGCACCACCTATACCGGATTTACGAAGTCCTTGGTGATAGCCTTGAACAGCTTCCATATTCTCACGGTTTACATACGTTTCACCAAATTTAAGTTCATTTACAATACGCATTGCTTCACTTAAGTCTTCTGTATAAACGGAAGAGGAAAGGCCATAATCAGTATCATTCCCTTTTTCAATTGCTTCATCTATTGTAGAGAAAGTAGAAACCGGAATGACAGGTCCAAAGATCTCTTCTTCTATAACAGTCATATCATGTGTAACATCAGCTAAAATAGTTGGTTCATAGAAAAATCCTTTTTCCTGTTCCCCACGTTTTCCTCCTGTCACAATACGTGCACCTTCATTTACCGCACTTTCTACCATCTTCTCAACTTCCTGTATACGGTCTTCACTAATTAACGGGCCTACATCAGCACCTTTGTCCTGAAGTGGGTTACCTAACTTTTGTTCTTCGAATGATTTATGAAGGCGATTTATGAATTCTTCTGCAACACTCTCATGTACATATACTCTTTCGGCATTTGTACAAGCCTGTCCATTGTTAATTAAACGAGATTGCGTAACGTTTTCAACTGCTACGTCTAGATCAGCATTAGCTGTTACAATGGCCGGTGCTTTACCACCTAATTCAAGGTTTACTTTAGTGATATTTTGAGCAGCAGCTTCCATCACCTTCGTACCAGCTCCAACACTACCAGTCATAGAGATCATATGAACCTTTTCATGAGTAGCCATTGCATTACCTAGTGTTCCACCCGTGCCGGTAATAAAGTTGTAAATTCCTTTTGGCAGATCCATTCCATCGATAATTTTTGTGAATTCTGCTGCTGTATTTGGTGTTTGTTGACTTGGTTTCAGTACAATAGAACAACCCGTTACAAGGGCCGTAGCAACTTTTCGAGCTAATATGAATACAGGGAAGTTCCAAGGAACAATACCAGCAACGACACCAATAGGTTTTTTATAGACCATAATATTTTCATTTGGGCGATCACTTGGTACAATTTCACCTTCAATTCTACGTGCCCATTCTGACATGTAACGGAAGTAATCTATTGCAAGATCCACTTCTCCACTTGCTAGTTCATAAGCTTTCCCTTGCTCTTCTTGCAATAACTGAATAAAGGTGTCACGTTTTTCAGCGATTTTATCACCCATTTCACGGACCGCTTCTCCTCGCTTAATAGCTGGAGTTAACTCCCACTCCTTTTGGGCATTAAATGCTGCTTCAACAGCTTTGTTTACATCTTCTTCTGTCCCCTTAGGCGTTCTTGAAATCAGTTCTTCAGTTGACGGATTTATAATATCAATATACTCACTACCTGTGGAATTAACATATTCGCCGTTAATGTATAATTTATGGGTTTGCATGAAAATCCTCCTTAAATGAGTGTTCTCCAGGAATTTACCTCATTACCTAAAAACCAAAACTATCTAATAGGTTCTAAAGGCGTTCGTTGACACCTTTCTCCGCCACTTATATACTAAAGTTATTAAAAGTATAGAACATTCCGATTCGGGAGAGGTTCTAGCTAAACCCTCTATAAAAAACTAAAGAACAAGAGGTGGATCTTCGCTCAATGAAGACATCCTCTTTTTTTGTTCTTTGAGAAAGTGGTGACGAACAATGGCAGGAAGAAAAGATGAAGAACTAGAAGGAGTTACGTTACTTGGCAACCAAGGAACAAATTACTCTTTTGACTACGATCCAGAAGTCTTAGAATCATTTGATAACAAGCATCCTAAGCGCGATTATTTCGTTAAATTCAATTGCCCTGAATTCACAACACTGTGCCCTAAAACAGGACAACCTGACTTTGCAACGATCTATATAAGCTATATCCCAGGTGAAAAGATGGTAGAAAGCAAATCCTTAAAACTATACCTTTTCAGCTTCCGTAACCACGGAGACTTCCATGAAGACAGCATGAACATCATAATGAACGACCTAATCAAACTCATGGACCCTCGCTATATTGAAGTATGGGGCAAATTCACCCCAAGAGGCGGCATATCCATCGACCCATACTGCAACTACGGAAAACCCAACACCAAATACGAAAAAATGGCCGAACACCGCCTGATGAATCATGATATGTATCCAGAAACTATAGATAATAGGTAGAAAAGCGCAGGCGACTGTTCAGCCCCGTACGCATAAGCAAGCTAACGGAAGTGGCAGAAGGCCACTGGAGTTAGATTGCTTATGACGCTAGGGGCTAGGAGCCGGAGCTAGACACTAGAAAAGCATAGGCGACTGACCAAGGTAAAGAGGAAGCTCGACTAAAACCGCCACGTCCTGTGGCAACGTCGAGCGACCCCACATCGTGTGGGGCCGGATAAGCAAGCTGCTGCAAGTCTGCGCAGCAGACTGGAAGTAGATTGCTTATCGCGCTAGGCCCTCCCCGCCGGAGCTAGACACCATGAAAAGCGCAGGCGGCTTGCCCAGGGGCGTACGGATAAGTAAACTGCCGGAAGTGGCGATTAGCCGCTGCAGGTAGTTTACTTATCTCGCTAGCCCCTAGCCCGCCGGAGCTAGACACCATGAAAAGCGCAGGGGGCTTGCCCAGGGGCGTACGGATAAGTAAACTGCCGGAAGTGGCGATTAGCCACTGCAGGTAGTTTACTTATCTCGCTAGCCCCTAGCCCCCCGGAGCTAGACACTAGAAAAGCGCAGGCGGGGTGACAAGGTTAAATCGGAAGCTCGACTAAAACCGCCACGTCAATAGCCAACGTCGAGCGACCCCACATCGTGTGGAGCCGGAGCTAGACACCAAAAAGCCAAGTACAAATAAGTACTTGGCTTTTTACTACTCTTTTTTCGCCTCTTTCAGTTCTTTAGGCTCTTCATCATCATCTAATAATTCCCTCGTAGATTGCTTAAACTCAGCTAAGGTTTTCCCAAATGCTGCACCGATCTCAGGCAGCTTCTTCGGGCCAAATAATAGGAGAGATAGAATCAAAATCAACACTAAACCAGGGATTCCGATTTGAGGAAGCATAAGGCTTCACTCCTTCTGTTTAAAAATTAAACGAGAGAACCACCATTTTTACGATACTTTTTAATACCCTCAGCAGCACGATAAGCAAGTGCGCCTACTGTATCCGTTGGGTTCACACCACCATTATGGGCAAAGGCTGAAGCTCCTACTACAAATAAGTTCTCAGCATTCCAATGCTGCAAATAGCTATTCACAACAGAGGTATTCGGATCTGCGCCCATTATGGCTCCACCTGTATTATGTGTAGTTTGATAAGGTACAATACTGTAATCTGTTAATTCTGGGTTTGGAACTGTTTTAGAAGCCCCCATTTTTTCTGAGATTTCTGCTGTTTTTTGAGTAATATACTTTTGAAGTTTCTTATCCTGATCTGTAAAGTTGTAAGTCATACGTAATAACGGTAGTCCATATGCATCTTTATATGTTGGATCAAGATCTAAGAAATTCTCTTTATAAGGTAGAGACGCACCTTGTGATCCGATCGTTAATGTACGTGTATAGTATTTAATCGAGTTGCTTTTAAATTCTTTCCCCCACCTTGGTGTTTCCGGAGGAGTTGGGTTGTTAGCAATTGGACGTTTCCCTGTTTGGGTAATGGAAATAACGCCTCCATGAATGAAATCCAGGTCAGAATGATCAAAGTTATCACCATAGAAATCATTGATAGAAGTACCAAGCGCACCGGCTCCCATAAAGGTGTTGAACTGCTCTTCCTCATAAAAGCCTGTAGCTCCAGGAAGAATTTGATAGCAATAACTACGACCTACAACACCTTGGCCTGATTTGGGATCATATTTTTGACCGATGTCTGACATCAATAAGAATTTCACATTATTCATTACATATGAGGTAAGCGCAACGACCTCAGCAGGTTGAATAAATTCCTCGCCACTTTGTACGTCTACATACTTTACGCCCGTTGCCTTGCTTCCATCATAAATAACTTCAGTTACATTAGAATGGTATCGAATTTCATAGTTTCCAGATTCCCTGGCAGCTGGAATAACCGAAATCACCGGATCCGACTTTGCTCCATATTCACACCCGAATCGCTCACAAAATGCGCAGTACTGACATGCGTTGATCTGCATACCATACTGATTTTTATACGGTTCAGAAAGGTTAGCTGACGGAATTCTATAAGGCTTGTACCCTAATTCCTTCGTAGCTTCTGCAAACTTATCAAGTGAACGAGTACTCTTCATTGGTGGTGTTGGATAAGGATTACTCCGTTTACCTGCCATAGGATTCTCTTCACCTGATATTCCGCAGGCTTTCTCAAACTGGTCATAATAGGGCTCTAACTCGTCGTATGTAATGCCCCAATCCTGAACAAGGTAGCCATCTTTAATTTTTCCTTTCCCATACTTTTTCTCTGTCATTGATTTAATTTCGAAATCATAAGGGAAAAAGCGGTACGTTTGACCATTCCAGTGCACACCCGCTCCACCTAGGTTTTCTCCTAGAAGAAAGGAACCTAGTTGACGCATAGGGAGAGCACGTTGTTTACGATTATTTCGAAACGTAATAGTTTCTTTTGAAGTGTCTTGCATTAATTCATAGCGGAGTGCATAACGTAACTCATCGTGCCCATGCAAATAATCTTCTGTTGACCGTTCTTTTCCTCGTTCAAGCCCCACTACTTTCATACCATCCTTAGCTAGCTCAGCTGCTAAAATACCGCCTGTCCAACCTACTCCTACTGTGACCACATCAACTTTTGGCAATGTCTTTGCCATATGATCTCCGCCTTTCTATTTATTCAACATAGAATGCAAACTTTGCGGCTCTATATCTACGAATTTATCGCTCTCAATTTTACCGATATAAGACATTTGGGCGCCTGGGAACTGTTTCATCTTCCAACCATCCATGTTGCGATTACCACTGTACATTGGATCTGCATATACACCTTCAATCGTAGCCGCTCGCATAAGTTCAAAGAACTCAGCAGAAGTCGTTCCAGTCATCTTCACTTCATCATTTTCAAAAGCTGTTAAAATCTTGTCCTGTTCTTCTGCACTTAACTCTTGAAAACTCTTCTGGTAATCAGATTGACTCTTTTCTTTTAACTTCTTAATTCCCATACGGAAGATCTCGCCACGATTCATCCGTGACTGATATCCTTGTGTGGGTTCACCCTTATAGAAAGGACCCTGCATATATTCCTTGGTATTATTGCCCCATGGACCTGCGAGTTGATGATCAATAAAGAACGGAACCCCTAGCTTAATAGCTCCTGGACCATTCTCATCCTCAGGGAAAACTCTCTCGCAGCTAGAAGCTAGCACCCGGAAGTCATCACGATTCGTGAAAAACATAAAGGCATCATTATATTGATCTTCACTTCCACCGTTAGACTGATTTTTGGTTTTCGGATCATCTTCCATAACCTGCATCGTAATGAAACTAGCTAATAACCCTCCACCGACTACACCACCTGCTGCATAACCACTTTTCTTTAAAAAGTCCCGGCGACTATATTTCTCTTGCTCGCTCATGTGTAGACCTCCCTTAAATGTTTTGTCATCAGTATTCCTCTAGAAAATACTGTTATACTTTCCAAAATAAAAAAGATGCTTAATCGTTTTAAGCATCAGTAAAAATATGTTAAAGTTTTTGTATTATAAAACGATTAATAGAGAGAGATTGCAAGAGGGGGAGATTAATTGAAAGCTATGATCGGGCAAGATAGTAAGCCCATTAAGGTTGGTATAATCGTTATATTCGTTATTGGGAGCTTTTTCTTTCCATTATTCCTGGTGATCTTCTTCCAAGACATCTTTTTCTTTTCTAGAGATCATATCTACTTCCAACCATTGCTATCTGCTTATGTACTATTCTTTGCAGGCTCTATGTTAATGGCCGGTACGCTCCTTTTAGATTTACTGTATAATTCAAGAAGAGAAAACAAGAATTTAAAGCATAGGCCCTGGATGTTTTTCTTGGGAATCCCCGTGGTTATACTTACTTGCACTCTAGGAATAAACAGTTACTTCTATTTTGATTCTAAAGGTCTACATTTTAATGAAGCCTTCACCTTAGAACGGACGGATATGGAATGGTCAAATATGAAAGAAGTTATTAAGATTACTACCCGCGAAAACAACACAGTCATATTAAAAGAACATGAGTTCATTGGAAAAGATGGTTCACATTTTACCGTGCAAAATGACAGAGACTTCTTTGACTATAGAAATAAGATATACGCATACATAGAAGCAGCAGATGTACCCATGAGAACAATCTTCATTGAACCAGAAGAATAATTAACAGTTTAAATCCTCTTCTGTCCACTGCTCCTTCTGGAAGGTTGCCCTCTTCCCATCTTTCAACATCTCAAATACAACTAAACCATTGCTTGGTTGTCCATCCGGATAACGCATAGGAATAGCGTCAAACATAACAAAATAAATGGAATAATAAACAAAGAGATTCCAGAACTTCTGTCCTTCAATAAGGTCATAAAAAATAAGAGCATTGACGCCTATTGCTACCATTATGTTAAAAATCATAGGGCCAGCGTATACGAGGATATAGTGAATACGAGAGTTCTTTTCAAGGCGTTCAAACTGACACCAGCTATAAAAAAAGTAATACTTCCGAAAACATAGTCGTCCAATCTGCAGTATAGGTTTACCGCAACCTATATCTAACGTTTGATTTCTCGCTTTAAAAAGCACCGCAAAGAACAAGTGTCCGATCTCATGGATCATGGACACGATGGGCAGTATAATAAATATTGAAACCATAAGATACAAAATATCGTACAACCCAAACATACTGATTGCCCTCCTCTGCGGTAAAAGTAGTCATGTGGGTTGGATTCCTTTTCAAAGAAGATATTAAACTAGGAACACTATCCTAAAATAGGAAATATAAAGAAAAAAGCTGCCCAATATGGACAGCTTTTTTCTTATGAGATGACCCCGGCAGGATTCGAACCTGCGACACAAGGTTTAGGAAACCTATGCTCTATCCCCTGAGCTACGGAGCCTTGAGAATATATTTTCTATTATATAGAAAAGTTATGCTTTTGAAAAGTTTCAGTTCTTAGCTCAATACATGGTATACAAGGAATTCGCACAACCTACATATGGAATGAATTTTAGAGGTTATGACCGTTACTTACGCCGGTTGATTATGATAAAATGTAGTTTGTCTGTCTGAACGTATAGAGTAATACTGTTGGCGAAGGAGGAGGAGAGATGGGGAATACTCCCTTTATTGCAGTAGAAGGACCAATTGGGGTAGGTAAAACATCATTAGCTCAAAAATTGGCTTCCCAATTTGAATATACACTGTTGAAAGAAATCGTAGAAGAGAATCCATTCTTAGGTAAATTCTATGACAACATTGAAGAGTGGAGTTTTCAAACAGAAATGTTCTTCCTGTGTAATCGATTTAAACAACTAGAGGATATTGAAACGTACTATTTGAATCAGAACAAACCTGTTATTTCTGATTACCATATTTCTAAGAACTTAATCTTTGCTGAAAGAACGTTAAAAGAAGCACAATATAAAAAGTATGTCCAAATATACGATATTCTTACTAAGGATATGCCTCGCCCAAATATGATTATTTATTTACACGCTAGCCTTGATAAGCTTCTTGAACGTATTAGAATGCGAGGGCGTGAAGTGGAACAAAATATTCAAGCGAGTTATTTAGAACAATTACTTCGAGATTACGAGTTATTTATGGAGAAATTCGAACGTGAACATCCAGATATTCCAGTGATCCGCTTCAACGGAGATAATCTCGATTTTGTTAAACATCAGGATGATTTAGATTATATGATTCAAACAATAGAGAATCACTTTAAAAAAGGGGAAGTTATATAATGAATGCACGCAACCAATATGGCATTCCACATGACGCCGTCATTACAATTGCGGGCACAGTCGGCGTTGGAAAGTCAACGATGACAAACGCTCTAGCCAGTGCCTTAAATTTTCGAACGTCATTTGAGAAAGTAGACACAAATCCATATTTGGATAAGTTTTATAATGACTTTGAACGTTGGAGTTTTCATCTACAAATATATTTCTTAGCTGAACGGTTTAAAGAACAGAAGAAAATTTTCGAGTACGGCGGTGGCTTCATACAAGACCGTTCTATTTATGAAGATACAGGCATCTTCGCAAAAATGCATTATGAAAAAGGCACAATGAACGAAGTAGATTATAACACTTATACGAACCTGTTTGATGCTATGGTCATGACACCTTACTTCCCACATCCGGACCTTCTCATATACCTAGAAGGTTCATTTGATGATGTGGTAGGCCGTATTAAAGAACGCGGGCGTCCTATGGAGCAACAAACCCCTGTCGAATACTGGGAAGAAATGTTCGGCCGTTATGAGAACTGGATCGATAACTTCAATGCATGCCCTGTACTACGTCTTAATATTGCTGATTATGACGTTGTAAATGATGAGAATTCCATTGAACCTATCTTAGAAAAGATCGGTCATTTCATCCAACAATCCCGTAAATGGCGCTCTCGTCAACTAACGTAAAAAAGTGTGAGCTTTCCTATCTAAAGGAAAAGCTCACACTTTTTTATAATCTCTGAAATTTGCAGATCCGTTACTTTAGAAGTGCTTGGTCTGGCTAGAGGATCACGGTTTTCTAAACAAAAGCAGACGGAAACATTCTCTCAAGCTTAGAGGCTTAAAGGTTGCTTCCTTATTCTTGACCAATCCTATTAAAAAAGACCATCAAAAAAACCTCAGTGATTACTCACTGAGGTTGTCTATATCGTTTGTGATTTTTCAATCTCCAATTTTTACGCGCATAAAAAATGGCGGAGGAGGAGGGATTCGAACCCCCGCGGGGCGTTAACCCCCTGGCGGTTTTCAAGACCGCTCCCTTCAGCCGAACTTGGGTACTCCTCCGTGTTGGCGACAATTAATAATATAACATTGTACATTATTAAAGTCAACAATTTTCAACAATTTTTTTATGAAATGTTGAATGATGTCGAGCGCATTTAAATATGCTCAAAAACTCAACAAAAACCATTGTACCTGAACTTCACGTATAATACAAGGGTTTTATTAAAATTTTTAATAGAAGTGTGGTTATCACCTTTAGCTTCCCAATATTAAAAAAGAGAAAGGACTTCTTTATAAGTCCTTTCTCTTTAATAACAAGTATAAGTTTTTTACGACATTATACTCTGTTTATTGAATAACTTCCTTACCACCCATATATGGTCGAAGGACTTCTGGAACTTTTACAGTACCATCTTCTTGCTGATAGTTCTCCAATATGGCTGCTACTGTGCGTCCTAGAGCTAGCCCAGAGCCGTTTAATGTATGAACAAATTCAGGCTTTCCTTTCTGATCACGACGGAAGCGAATACCTGCACGACGTGCCTGGAAATCTCCAAAATTCGAGCAAGATGAGATCTCACGATACGTATTATAACTAGGTAACCAAACCTCGATGTCATATTTCTTTGCTGCAGTAAAGCCAAGGTCTCCTGTACACATGTCCATGACACGATAAGGTAGATTCAATAACTGCAGTACTTTCTCAGCATGACCTGTAAGCTGTTCAAGCGCATCATAAGACTCTTCAGGTTTCACAAATTGCACAAGCTCTACTTTATTGAATTGGTGCTGACGGATTAAACCACGCGTGTCACGACCAGCAGACCCTGCTTCAGAACGGAAGCAAGCACTGAATGCTACATATTTACGCGGTAGGTCATCAATGGACAGAATTTCCTCACGATGATAGTTCGTAACAGGAACCTCTGCTGTAGGTGCTAAGAAATAATCCCACTCTTCTACTTTAAAAGCGTCCTCTTCAAATTTAGGAAGTTGACCAGTACCAGTCATGCTTGTGCGATTAATCATGTAAGGAGGTAGCATTTCCTCATAATCATGCTCTTCTGCATGTAAGTCCATCATAAAGCTCATTAGAGCGCGCTCTAAGCGGGCACCTAACTTTTTATAGAATGTAAAGCGACTCCCCGTGACTTTAGATGCTCTTTCAAAATCTAAAATGTCTAAGTGGTCAGCCACATCCCAGTGGGCTTTAGGTTCAAACGAAAATTCAGGAATTTCTCCCCACTCGCGGGCAACTTGGTTATCCTCCTCATCGCTACCAACCGGTACGCTTTCATGAGGAATATTTGGGATAGAAAGAAGAAGTGTTTCTAGACGTTCCTCTACTTCTTTAAGTTCTGTATCTAATTCTTTAATGCGGTCCCCTACTTCACGCATTTCTGTAATTAAATGATCAGCATCTTTCTTTTCCTTTTTTAATGCAGAAATATCTTTAGATACCTCATTGCGTTTTGCCTTAAGTTCTTCTGTTTCACGAATTAACTCGCGACGACGCTCATCAAGTTCCCCGAATGTATCTAAGTCTGACAGGTCTTCACCTCGATTTTGAAGCTTATTTTTCACTTCATCAAAATTATTACGTAAGTATTTCAAATCTAACATGTTACTTCCTCCTTATAGATGTATACTACATACAAAAAACTCCCGCCCCTTAATCAATTGATTAGGGACGAGAGTTTGTATATTCCCGCGATGCCACCCTTATTGAAGGTATAAATCACCTTCCGGCTTACTTTTCAGTAACGATGCGTCAGCACCGGATATGCTTACTTGTCCTTTCGGCATATCTGCTCAAGGATGGATTGGCAACGCTCCTTCACTGGTTTGCACCACCCACCAGTTCTCTGTAGAAGGACACGTTGTTACTACTTCCTATCATCACGTTTCGTATATTTGTTGTTATGAAGAAGAATAGCGAATTTCTTGCTAAGATGCAAGTGTTTTCTTCGATTCTTCAACCATTTTTACAAAATGTTCGGTTAAACGATGGTCATCTGTTAACTCCGGGTGAAAAGCACATGCGAGGTAATGGCCGTCCTGAGCCGCAATGATTTTATCATTTTGCTTGGCTAGTACTTCGGCACCCTCACCGACTTCTACAATGTATGGTGCCCGGATAAAAACAGCTTCATACTCCTTAGCAATACCTTTAATGTCTAAGAAGGCTTCAAAACTATCTCTTTGACGCCCGAACGCATTTCGTTCGACGATCATGTTCATTAAACCAAGGTGTGGTTGATCTTGCCCTTGAATTCTTCCGGCTAATAAGATTAAGCCAGCACATGTTCCAAAGATTGGTTTACCACTTTGTCCGAACTGTTGTAAAGGCTCAAAAAAGCCATATTTATCGATTAAACGGCGCATTGTTGTACTCTCACCACCCGGTAATATCAAACCGTCAATATCATCCAGTTGAGATGTACGCTTTACAACTACGGCTTGAGCTCCGCTCGCTTCTATAGAGCGTACGTGCTCACGCACAGCCCCTTGTAAACCTAAGACACCAATTACAGTCATGATGCATTCCCCTTTTATCAATTACATGCTGCGATCTTGCATACGATCGGAAGGTTGAAGTGTAGACATCTCCATACCTTTCATAGCAGTTCCAAGACCCTTAGAAAGTTCTCCGATTAGTTTATAATCATCATAGTGAGTTGTTGCTTCTACAATAGCACGAGCAAATTTCTCAGGATTATTGGATTTAAAGATTCCAGAACCAACAAACACACCATCTGCACCTAATTGCATCATCAAGGCTGCGTCAGCAGGTGTTGCAATCCCTCCTGCAGCGAAGTTTACAACAGGTAGACGACCTTCTTCTTTAATCTGAAGAAGAAGTTCATAAGGTGCTCCAATGTTTTTAGCATAAGTCATTAGCTCATCTTCATTCATGCTTATTACTTGGCGGATCTGTGATTGAACTTCGCGCATGTGACGAACCGCTTCTACAATATTTCCTGTTCCAGGTTCGCCTTTAGTGCGTAGCATAGATGCACCTTCGCCAATACGACGTGTTGCTTCACCAAGATTACGACAACCACAAACAAATGGAACAGTATAATCATTCTTCTTAATATGAAATACTTCATCTGCAGGTGTTAGTACTTCACTCTCATCAATATAGTCCACGCCCATAGACTCTAATACGCGAGCTTCTACCACATGCCCAATACGAGCCTTTGCCATTACCGGTATAGATACAGCGTTCATTACTTCTTCAACAATGGTTGGATCAGCCATCCGAGCAACTCCACCTGCTGCACGGATATCTGCCGGAACGCGCTCGAGTGCCATAACTGCGACAGCCCCAGCCTCTTCAGCAATTTTAGCTTGCTCTGCATTTACAACGTCCATAATGACGCCGCCTTTTTGCATTTCTGCCATACCTCTTTTAACACGATCTGTACCTGTTTTTGACATGAATATTCCTCCTACTCCGAATGTGCATCATAGTGATTTAGTGATTAATAGAACTAAACTCTCTTAAAAATATTGTATAACAAACCACTCTAAAAGCCTACAAATTTACTAGGTTTAGAACCAACCTTTTACAGTATCTACAACGCTCGTAAAGATATCAGCAAAGAAACCTGTAATGGCCCCAATCATGAGCATAAACCAATTTGATTTCTCAACTTTTTCTTGTGTTACAAGTTCAACACTTTCGTTCTGTTCACCATCGGCAGTAATATACCCATAATTCTTTTTACTATTCACCAACGTAACTGAACCAACTTGTTGTCCTTTTTTAATAGGTGCTGTTAATTCACCCTTATCGTTTAAAGATGATTGATCAAGTGAGTACTCTACGCTATATTGATCCTCTGTACCTTTTTCAATCATTGTTGTCAGCGGACCATTTGAAGCAATCTCAACAGTGTCTTCTTTTCCTTTTGTTACAGGGACTGTCTTTTTATCTTCAATTTGAAACCCTTCAGGATATAATTCTTTCTTTTCAAATTGGTTAAAACCATAATCTAATAATTTTCTCGTTTCTTCAAAACGGGCTTCTTTACTATCGGTTTTCATGACTACAGAAATTAGACGCTGGTCGTCTCTTTCAGCAGTTCCTGTAAAGCAGTACCCTGCTAAATCCGTCCAACCTGTCTTTAGCCCATCCATACCTTCATATCCATATTGTGATAAGTATCCAGGCATTTCCGGAAGCATCCAGTTTAAGTTCTCAATTCTGTCTCCTTCGAACTCGGTAGTCGTCATACTAGAGACTTCAAGAGCATCTGGGTGATCGTTAATTAAACGATAGGCTAACAGTGCTGCAGAACGCGCAGACATTAGGTTATCCGCATTTGGCTCCGTACCTTTTGGAACATTTTCTCCTAGGTCTGTGTTTGACAGCCCAGTTGAGTTAACAAACGTTGCGTCCGGCAGTCCCAGTTCGTCTGCCTTATCATTCATCATTTTAACAAAGTCACCTTCTGAACCTGCTACAAGTTCGGCTAACGCAATGGTCGTTGCATTATCAGAATTAATCGCCATAGCTTCATAGAGCTCTCTGACTGTATAATCCTTATTCTGTTTCAACCCAACACCAGAGAAAGCCGGGTCAGCTGAAATGCTGTATGGATAATCTGTAATCTGAGTCGTAGTATCCCAGCTAATCTTTCCTTCTTTAATTGCTTCTAATACTAAGTATTCGGTCATCATTTTTGTCATACTAGCGGGTGGCAATGCTACATCTGCATCTTTCTCAAATAGTATTTTCCCAGTTTCCGCGTCTACTAGAATGGCTGTTTTAGCTTGCACATCTACCGCTGCCGAAGTTGTAATCGGTTTCGTTAGCATGGAAGTAAATGATACAAGTACCATTATTAGCATGATAAAGGGTACTTTTAATCTAGTTTTCAACGTCCTTCAACCTCCAAAAAGATAGTATACATATGACGCTATTTTATCATAGGACGACTTAATAGAGAAACAGACTTTCCGCCCGTTATGGCGGAACCTATCTACTATACGCCATATGTTTGACAAACCTCATCAAATCACATAGTACATTACGATGAGAATGATAAGCTCTAAGCTGGCTCGTTCTATATTTATTATTTTAATGAATATTCTTCAATACATTTACTAAACTAATTCTTATTAAAAGAATGAAGCTCAGATTATTATAATCTGAGCTTCATTGAGTACATGCTCTTTATTATTATTTTCTAAGACTTTATCAGACAGAGTAATTTGGAGCTTCTTTTGTGATCTGTACATCATGAGGGTGGCTTTCACGTAACCCTGCATTCGTAATTCGAGTAAAGCGTGAATTTTGGCGGAATGCTGTTAAATCAGCCGTTCCACAGTAACCCATGCTAGAGCGTAAACCACCGATTAATTGGTGAACTGTGTCAGCCAATGGCCCCTTATATGGTACTCGACCTTCTATGCCTTCTGGTACTAATTTGTTGGCCTCTGAGGATTCTTGGAAGTAGCGGTCTTTAGACCCTGACTTCATTGCATCTACTGAGCCCATACCACGATAAACTTTAAATTGACGTCCTTGGAAGATTACTGTTTCTCCAGGGCTCTCTGATACCCCAGCAAACATACTTCCAATCATAACAGCATGTGCACCAGCAGCAAGAGCTTTAGCTATATCACCAGAGTACTTAATACCTCCATCTGCAATGACAGGCACGCCATACTGTTTAGCTTCTAATGCACATTCATATACAGCTGAGATCTGCGGAACACCTACACCAGCAACGACACGTGTTGTACAAATAGAACCAGGCCCAATGCCTACTTTAATAATATTTGCTCCTGCTTCAATTAAATCACGAGTGGCTTCTGGAGTCCCTACATTTCCTGCAACAATATTTAAGTTAGGATAAAGTTTACGAACAGAAGATACTTGATCAATAACGCCTTGAGAGTGGCCGTGCGCTGTATCAATTACAATCATATCAACTCCGGCATCAACAAGTTTCTGAATACGCGTGTCTCCATCTGCAGTTACTCCCACTGCAGCACCAGCTAGTAACCGACCATATTCATCTTTAGCTGAGTTTGGAAACTCGATGACCTTTTCAATGTCTTTAATTGTAATTAATCCCTTTAAAACATGGTTTTCATCTACTAAAGGAAGTTTTTCTATTTTATAAGTTTGAAGAATCTTTTCTGCTTCATCTAAAGTTGTACCGACTGGAGCTGTAACAAGATTATCACTTGTCATAACTTCGGAGATTTGGATAGAGTAATCTTGGATAAATCGGAGATCTCTGTTTGTAATAATTCCTGTTAACTGTTGATCACGTTCGTTATTCACAATTGGAACACCTGATATACGATATTTCCCCATTAAGTGCTCGGCATCATAAACCTGGTGTTCTGGTGTTAGAAAGAAGGGGTTTGAAATAACGCCACTTTCACTTCGCTTTACACGATCAACCTGTTCAGCTTGTTCTTCAATGGACATATTTTTGTGAATAACCCCAATACCACCTTGGCGGGCCATCGCAATTGCCATTTCTGCTTCTGTCACTGTATCCATACCTGCACTCATGAGTGGTATGTTAAGCTTCAAAGTAGAGGACAATTCCGTTTTCACTTCAACATTCCTCGGAAGAACATCAGATCTCCCTGGAATTAATAGCACATCATCAAACGTCAAACTTTCTTTAGCAAACTTATCTTCACGCATTGATTACCCTCCTGACAAGTATTCATGTTTTCTGCTCATTAGGACAAACTAAAATCTATAAGTTATTATATTGTAGATTACACTACGTTATTAAAAGGGGATTTTCAACTGTTTTTAAGAAAGTGAGGCCTTCAATATGAATATACGAAATATTCTGTCCATTTACACAAAACTTCAATCCTCTCCGCTTTCACAGCAATACTTACATAAATGTTATGAAAGCCTCGATGTGGACGCTGAGCGTAAGAGCTATGATAATACGTATCGGCTCATCTATTACTTAGAACATGGGCAAACCTTTTATAAACAGGCGGAACAGTCCCCGTTGTCGGTCCAACCTATTCTTTACTTTTATGGGATGTCACAGTTTATTAAAGCAGCAATTTTAACAAAGCGTCCTGATTATCCTGAATCAACAAGTGTACTAGCTCATGGCGTTACAAGTAGAAAGAGAAAAAAGCAAAATTATTCATTTCTAAAAGACGAAGTAAAAATACAGAACAAAGGTCTTTTTTCATACGTTTCAGAGCATATGTTTCACATGGAACATTTTCCTAAAGAAAAATTTACTATGGATGAGCTACTTAAAAGAATTCCAGAAATGAAGGAGATCTATGGTTTTCTAGATACTCCCTCTAATGGGTATACAATAGGGAAAAGAGGAGATAAAGTACTCACAATACCTATCAAGATCCTTGATGATTATCATTGGAGTGAGAATTATTTCAAACAGCATATCCATTCAATTCTCCCAGAATGTGAAGAAATAAAAGTAGAACAAAATTCTATCAAGGTCTTTTTAACTTCTCCTATATCTACTATTCACCATCCTTATCTATACGTTAACCATGAGGATGAGCAATTATTTATTCCAAATCAACGATCATTACAATACCCATTGCCTGAACTGTTATCTCATTACTTAATTCTATATAACCTGAGTATGCTTTCTCGCTATGAAACAGAATGGTGGGGGGATATTCTTCATTCATACACAAGTGAAGATCTCGTTTACATCCGTACTTTCTTAGAGATTAGTAAGACTAAAATACCCTGGTTAATAGCTGATTTCCTTGCTTCTCATGTCACTAAAAACTAACGTCACCCAACACAAAAGGTTGGGTGACGTTTACCTATGATATAATCTCTTCGATATAAAGATCTCGGTGGTATTTCAAGTGAATAATCTCATCGCTATGATGTAAGCGAATCATAGGTCTTGTTGGGTGTTTGGATTCTATAAAAACAATCTCAGCAATTTGATTATTAGATAATCGCACCTTCATCCCTGAAGATAAACTTGTCATACTTTGTACAAGCGTTTGAATGACAGTGGGATCAAATTTTCCAAACTGTTGTTGTAACAATTCTTCTAAAACCTTGAAAGGAGATTGCTTGGATCGATAAACTCTTTCGGATGTCATCGCATGGTAGAGATCTGATACAGCAATAATTTTACCGAATGTATGTAACTTATTACTTGAAATCCCCAAAGGGTACCCGCTTCCATCTAATCGTTCATGATGTTGCAAGACACCAAGCCTAACCTCATTTTTTAAAGCAGGTACCTTTTCGACTAATCTATACGAGTATGTTGGGTGCTTTTTTACTTCATTGTATTCATAAGAAGTTAATGGCCCTTTTTTTAGTGTTATCTTCTCATCAATTTTAGACATCCCACAGTCACTTAAAAAACCAGCTATTCCAACTTGAATTTGTTCCCCTTTTGAGTATTGAAGCTGCTCAGCAATTAGCGCTGATAATAAGGCTACAGCTACACCGTGGTGATAAAAATAGTCATCCTTGCTCGTATAATGATGTAAGGAATAAACTTCGTTTTTATGCTGGGAAACTTGTTCAATAAGAGGTACGATGACTCGCCGAACAGCACTTATATCAATTCCGATCCCTGCTTGCCATTGGTGAAACATTTTTTTATAGGATTGCACTGCATACAAGTACTGATCTCTAAAGTCAGTTTGTTCTAGTTCTTGAACAGTCTCATTTCCTTCAGGCTCTTCCTTAATCTTTTGAGGTAAGAATGGGCTTCCGTTTGACAGTTTCTGCCCCACCTCGACTTCTTCAATTAAAAACTTATGTAAGATTGTAATGTGAATAGGCTTCACAACAGTATTCTTCGATACAATTGGGCTATTTGTTTTTCCCATCACATCACTCATCACAATACAACCAGGAATTAGCTGTCCAGGGTGTACACGCATGCTTCTTCCCCTCCAATTTGGACATTTAAAGTGTTTAATGTAAGAAAAAGGAGATGTTTGTACATCTCCTTTTCTTTTACTACTCTTCTTCTGATGTTGGATTTTCTTCGATGATTTCTTCTTGCTCAGTAGGTAATTCCTCATGATCTTCGGCTTGTTCACCAGGTTCTTCAAGTGTATCTTCTTCATGTGCTTCAGTTTGGATACGTGCTACTGTTGCTACCTCTTCACCCTCTTGAAGGCGAATTAGACGTACACCTTGAGTGTTACGACCTGTTTGGGAGATACTTTCTACAGCCATTCTAATTAACACACCTGCTTCTGTGATAATCATAACGTCTTCTTCTCCCGTCACAGCTTTAACAGCTACAACTTCTCCATTTTTCTCTGTAATATTACAAGTACGAATACCTTTACCACCGCGTCCTGTAATACGATACTCGTCGGCCGGTGTTCGTTTTCCGAAACCTTTAGTCGTTACGTTGAGGACTTGAAGACCGTCTTCAATGATTTCCATTGAAACAACTTCATCGTCTTCTCGTAAGGAAATACCCTTAACTCCGGCTGCTGTACGTCCCATAGTACGAACATCTTCCTCTGGGAAGCGAATGAGGTAACCGCCTTTGGTACCAATCATAATGTGTTTATCGCCATCAGTCATACGAACTGAAATGAGCTCGTCATCTTCTCTTAAATTCAAGGCAATTAGTCCACCACGACGAATATTAGCAAAAGCAGATAGAGTGGTACGCTTAGATATTCCTTGTTTGGTTGTGAAGAATAAATACCAATCGTCCGCAAAATCTTCGACGGATATAACAGCATTAATCCACTCATCTTTTTCAATTTCTAGCATGTTGATAATTGGAATCCCTTTAGCTGTCCGACTAAATTCAGGAACTTCATACCCTTTGGCACGGTATACTTTCCCTTTATTTGAGAAGAACAGAAGCGTATTATGCGTTGAAGTTGAAAGAAGGTGCTCAACGAAATCATTTTCGTTTGTCCCCATACTTTGAACTCCACGTCCGCCACGTCTTTGAGAACGGTATGTTGTGGCAGGTAGGCGCTTGATATACCCTTGATGAGTCAATGTAACAATGACTGTTTCTTCAGGAATCAGGTCCTCATCTTCAATAAAGTCTGTTCCTCCTGCAACAATCTCAGTCCGGCGTTCATCAGTAAAGCGTTCTTTTACTTCCGTTAATTCTTCTCGTATAATCTCAAGAACCTTTTCATTATCAGCTAAGATGGCTTTCAGCTCAGTAATTAGCTGCACAAGTTCGTCATATTCTTTTTCAATCTTATCGCGCTCTAATCCAGTTAAGCGTTGCAAACGCATGTCTAAGATCGCCTGAGCCTGCTTTTCAGAAAGCTCAAAGTTCGTCATTAGATTTTCACGCGCAATATCAGTTGTTTGAGATTCTCGAATTAACGCAATAATTTCATCAATATGATCAAGTGCAATGCGAAGCCCCTCTAAAATATGAGCACGTGCTTCCGCTTTACGCAACTCATATTCTGTTCGGCGACGGATGACGACCTTTTGATGTTCTAAGTAATGCTCAAGGCATTGCTTTAGATTTAATACTTTAGGTTGTCCATCTACTAATGCAAGCATATTGATTCCAAAGGATGTTTGAAGGGCTGTTTGTTTATATAAGTTATTTAAAACCACGTTTGGATTTACATCTTTACGAAGTTCGATCACAACACGCATACCTTCACGGTCAGATTCATCTCGTAGATCTGTAATTCCATCAATTTTTTTGTCTCGTACTAATTCGGCTACTTTTTCCACTAGCTTAGCTTTATTGACCTGGAAAGGAATCTCTGAAACCAGAAGACGGGATTTCCCGTTTTTCATTTCTTCGATGTCTACTTTCGCTCGGATGGTTATAGAACCTTTCCCTGTTTCATAAGCTTTTCTAATCCCACTTCTTCCTAAAATTTGACCAGAAGTAGGAAAGTCAGGTCCGTAAATATGCTCTGTCATAAGCTCATCAATAGTAATTTCGCTATTGTAACTCACTGCTAATACACCATCAATCACTTCACCTAAGTGGTGAGGAGGGATATTTGTAGCCATCCCAACAGCAATACCACTTGCACCATTAACGAGCAGGTTAGGGAAACGAGCAGGTAGCACAATAGGCTCTCTTTCAGTACCGTCATAGTTATCAGCATAATCAATGGTATCTTTATTAATATCTCTCAAAAGCTCCATTGAGATCTTTGACATTCTTGCTTCTGTATAACGCATTGCTGCAGCTGCGTCTCCATCAACAGAACCAAAGTTACCATGGCCATCTACTAACATAGCACGGTAGTTAAAATCTTGCGCCATACGTACCATAGAGTCATAAACGGCAGAGTCACCATGTGGGTGGTACTTACCAATAACATCCCCTACAATACGTGCAGACTTCTTATACGCTTTATCAGCATGCATACCTAAGTCATGCATTGCATATAGGATTCGTCGGTGTACAGGCTTTAATCCATCTCTTACGTCTGGTAAAGCACGGGATACAATAACACTCATTGCATAATCCATAAAGGATGTACGCATCTCTTGGCTAATATTGATTTCTTTTACGTTCGGGCGTTGTTGATCCGCCATCGTGATACCTCCTATTCAATGAGGAAAAAGAGATCTTTAATATCTCTTGGAGTTGATTCAACTTGTTCTCACATTTCATACTTAAGCTTACAAGCCGAACCACCATAAAAAGGGTTCGGCTTGTATGTGTTCTCTGAGCTGCTATTTATTTTAAACGTCTAAATTCTTCACGTACTGGGCATTATCTTGAATAAAGTTACGACGAGGTTCTACTTTATCTCCCATTAAAATCTCAAATACTTCATCAGCTTCCATTGCATCCTGCAAGCTAACCTGAAGCATTGTACGCGTTTCAGGATCCATTGTCGTCTCCCACAATTGTTCAGAGTTCATCTCACCCAGACCCTTGTAGCGTTGTAAGCTAGGCTTGGGCTGCTTAGATAACTGAGACAATGTGGCTTCCATTTCTTTATCATTAAACGCATAATGAATAGCTTTCCCTTGCTGAATTTTATATAAAGGTGGTTGAGCGATATAAATATAACCGTATTCGAGCAATGGACGCATGTAACGATAGAAGAATGTCAGGAGCAGGGTTCGGATGTGAGCACCATCAACATCTGCATCTGTCATAATGACAATTTTATGGTATCTTGCTTTAGAAATATCGAACTCTTCTCCAATACCAGTGCCTAGCGCTGTAATAATGGAACGAACCTCATTGTTAGATAAGATTTTATCTAACCGAGCTTTTTCAACGTTAATAATTTTACCTCGTAGAGGAAGAATGGCTTGGTAATGTCGATCTCGTCCTTGCTTAGCAGATCCTCCTGCTGAGTCACCCTCTACCACATACAACTCACTAATCTTTGCATCTTTAGAAGAACAGTCAGCTAATTTACCAGGTAAGTTAGATACTTCTAATGCACTTTTACGTCTTGTTAATTCACGCGCCTTCTTGGCAGCAGAACGTGCTCTTGAAGCCATCAATCCCTTTTCAACAATCATCTTCGCTGAGTCAGGGTTTTCAAATAAAAACTTAGAGAAGTACTCATTGAAGATATTATCCGTCACGGTACGAGCTTCGCTATTTCCTAACTTTGTCTTTGTTTGTCCCTCAAATTGAGGATCTGGATGTTTAATGGAAATAATAGCTGTAAGACCTTCGCGAACATCATCACCTGTCAGGTTTGGATCATTCTCTTTAAACATTTGGTTTCGACGAGCATAGTCGTTTATAGCCCTTGTAAGCGCCGTTTTAAAACCAGATTCATGCGTACCACCTTCATAGGTGTTGATGTTATTAGCAAAGGAATAAATATTACTTACAAAGCCATCGTTGTACTGTAAGGCTACTTCTACACTAATGTCTTCACTTTCATTCTCAACATAGAAAGGCTCGTGCAGACCTTCACGTGTACGGTTTAAATGCTCCACATATGAAACAATTCCACCTTCGTAAAGAAAATCTTTCGCCTCTTGTTCTTCATCACGTTTATCATCAATTGTAATGCGAATCCCTTTATTTAAAAACGCTAACTCACGAAGACGGTTAGCTAACGTATCAAAGTTATATTCTTTCGTTTCAGTGAAAATCTCGTCGTCAGGCATAAAATGAATACGTGTACCTGTTACATCTGTTTCACCAATGACTTTAAGATCTTCTTGTGGCACACCACGACGATACTGTTGGTAGTGAACCTTGCCATCTAAGTGCACATATACTTCCAGACTGCTAGACAAGGCATTTACTACAGATGCACCAACACCATGGAGACCACCTGAAACTTTATAACCGCCACCGCCGAATTTACCTCCTGCGTGCAGTACCGTTAAAATTACCTCTACTGCTGGACGATTGGCTTTTTTATGCATACCAACAGGAATTCCACGTCCATTATCAGTTACGGTAATACTATTATCTTTCTCAATTGTAACAGTGATGTGATCGCAATACCCAGCTAGCGCTTCATCAATACTGTTATCAACAATTTCCCAAACAAGGTGATGAAGTCCTTTTTCATTCGTTGAACCAATATACATTCCTGGACGCTTACGAACCGCTTCTAATCCTTCAAGCACCTGAATCTGACTCTCATCATACGCTTGTTGGTTTGGTAGATTTTCTTCCATCATCAGTCATTCACCTACATTTCTTTCCCTAGGTTATATTCTTTCGTTCCCATGAATCATTCTGCAAAGTCTTCGATTTTGTTCAATGTTGAAGTCATGTTGGCACGTTTCTTGAGAGTAAATACAGAAAGTGGACTAAAGTAAATATAGTCTTTAGTTATGACAATTGACTTTGCCTCTGCATTTGGAGATTCAAACACTCTCTGGTTGAGTCGCTGATTTTGAATCATTTCTTCAACAATTGAAGACGAAGTAAGCAGCTCATAGTCAATAATGGATATAACGTCTCCTGATTCAATGACATGATCTTCACCAATATGAATAAACAAAGTTCCACCTCAATTCGGCCTAGTAACGCTACCTTCTTGAACGTAAAAAACGTCCGCTTTTCGTAAAGTTTCGTGCTCAATGCCATCCACGCTCGTTGTTGATACAAACGTTTGGACTTTTCCTTGAATGGTATGCAATAGATGGGATTGTCTATAATCATCTAATTCACTTAATACATCATCTAACAGCAAAATGGGATATTCTCCAACTTCACTATGGATCAACTCAATTTCAGCCAGTTTTAAAGAAAGAGCTGTTGTACGTTGCTGCCCTTGAGAACCATATGTTTGGACGTCTTTACCATTTACATAGAAAATTAAATCATCACGATGCGGGCCAATTAAAGTAGTACCTCGCTCTAGTTCCCGCTTTTCAATTTCTTGAAATTTATCTTGGAATACCCTTACAAGCATAGACAAATCCATATCTTTTGATACTTCAGCTGTAGGATTATACTCAATTTCAAGCTTTTCTAGCTGTCGACTAATTCCTTCATGTATTGGCATGGCCCAATCTCTGAGGAGACCTAAAAACTTAAATCGTCTTTGAACAATCGTTGCAGCGTGCTCTATGAGTTGGTCAGTTAAGATTCGCAGCATTGTTAAATCAGGTTTTTGTTTGCGCTGGTATTCCTTCAATAAATGATTTCGTTGCTTTAAAATCTTTTGATACTGTCCCAAGTGATAAATATAAGCAGGCTGAATCTGTCCAATTTCCATGTCTATAAAACGACGACGAACCTGAGGATTTCCTTTTACAAGGTTTAGATCTTCAGGTGCAAACATGACAATATTTAATGCGCCTATATAATCGCTTAAACGTTTTTGCTCAAGATGGTTAAGCTTTGCCTTTTTCCCTTTTGTGGACGTTACAATTTCCAAAGGAAAGTGGCGCTTTCGCTTAAACACACTCCCCTTAATTTTAGCATATTCTTGGTCCCACATGATAAGTTCTTTATCCCGAGGGGTTCTATGGGATTTCGCAAAAGCCAAAACATATATAGCTTCCATAAGATTTGTTTTACCTTGAGCATTCTCACCAATAATAACGTTAACCTTATCATCGAATGTTATATCTAAATGCTCGTAGTTACGGTAGTGTTTTAAAGTTAGTTGTTCTAAATGCATAGGGAGTCCCCTTCAACTTAATTGGGAAATTAAGATTCTGATACAACCTTAAAGGTACCTACACCTTCAACTTCTACAAGATCTCCAAAAGATAATTTTTTACCACGACGATCTTCCCTTTCCCCATTAACAAAAACTGGGTACTCAGACAAGAACCATTTTGCCATTCCACCGGTTTCAATGACGTTTGCGATCTGCAAAAATTTACCTAAAGGAATCATATCAGTTTCTATTTCAATATTTTCATACATGTATTTTTCACCCTAATTCCAGACTTGACCTTCTACCTATTTTACTAAAGATTTGTCCATAAGAAAAGCAAGGGATGACATCCCTTGCTTTTTATTTCTAGAATCATAACAATTAGTACGTTCTAACAGGTAAAATCAATTGCAATATTTGATCATTTTCATTAGGACGGATTAAGAATGGGCGCATGGCTCCAGTGAATTGAATATTTACTTTTTCACAATCAACCACTTTCAATGCATCCATCATATACTTTGCACTAAAGGAAATCTTAAGATCTTCTCCTTCTAAAGATTCAGCTGTTACTTCTTCTACAACGTTACCTACCTCAGGAGAATTACTTGTAATTTCCACTCGATTATTTTCTTTTGTTGTAAGTTTAACAACACTATTACGATTTTCCTTAGCTAATAGTGAAGCACGGTCAATGGATTGAAGCAGCTCTTTGGTATCAATGTAAACCGTTGTTTTTACTTCATCTGGAATTAAACGAGACGTTTCAGGATAATTGCCATCTAATAAGCGTGAAAGGAAATATAGATGCTTAGTACGGAATAAAATTTGATTCTCTGTGACGCTGATTTCTATGGTTTCCTGAGAATCATCAAGAATTTTATTCAGTTCTGTCAAACTCTTTCCAGGGATCACAACATTCTCAAATGATAACGGCTGAACATTTTCACCCATTGGGATTTTTCTTGATGCAAGACGATGGCTATCTGTAGCAATAAAGTACAGGTCATCACTTTCCACCTTCATGTTTACACCTGTCAAGATAGGGCGTGTTTCTGAGGTGGACACCGCGAAGACAGTTTGTCGAATTAAGTCTTTCAGTAAATCAATAGGCACTTCAAAACTTTGGTTCGTTTGAATTTGCGGTAAATGCGGGTATTCTTCTGCGTCTTGACCATTTAAGTGAAACTCTGCACTACCTGATCGAATATTCACGTTGAAATGATCATCTACTTCTATTTCAACTGTTTGTTGAGGTAACTTCTTAACGATATCAGGAAAATACTTAGCTTGTAGAACAATGCTACCAGGTTCGATGTTTTCAACTAGTACGATTCCATCTTCCTCTACTGGAATGAATGACTCAATTGTTACATCAGAGTCGCTTCCTGTCAGTTTTACTCCGTACTCTGTCGCTTCAACTTTCATTCCTGTAAGAATAGGAATCGTAGTTCTAGAAGAGATGGCTTTCATAACATCTTGGACGCTATTCATTAATTGATCGCGTTGTATTGTAAATCTCATGAATCAAATCCTCCTAAATGGAATTCCATTAGTTATATTTATATTATAAAAAAAGGTCGTAGTAGTCGTAAGGGCTGTGAATATGTGTATAAGTAGTGGTGACCCTATGACAGCAAGGATATTCACATGTGGATAGAGTGTGTGTAACTTTAAGGACAACTCATATGGCTATCCACAGCTCATTTTACGATTTTAGTGTTTCTTTTAATTCCTCTAAGTCTTTTTGTAATTGCTGATCCTGACTTAGCATCTTTGAAATTTTCTCATGAGCATGGATTACCGTCGTATGATCACGCCCTCCAAACTCTTCTCCTATTTTCGGCAGTGAATAATCTGTCATTTCTCTTGATAGATACATGGCAATTTGTCTTGGATAAGCTATTGTTTTGGTTCGCTTTTTAGCTGCAAAGTCATCAAGCTTAATACTGTACTTTTCAGCTACAACTTCCTGAATAGCCTGGATTGTAATGACTTTTGGCTTTGAGCTTGGAATAATGTCTTTCAAAGCTTCAGCTGCTAAAGATGCATCAATATCACGATTAATTAGAGAAGAATACGCCACAACACGTATGAGAGCTCCTTCTAATTCTCGAATATTTGTATCAATTTGGTTAGCAATATAAAGCATTACCTCATTTGGGATATCTAGACCTTCTGCTTTGGCCTTCTTTCGTAAAATAGCTATACGCGTTTCTAAATCTGGCGGAGTAATATCAGTTATGAGTCCCCATTCAAATCGAGAACGTAAGCGGTCCTCTAAAGTTGGAATCTCTTTAGGTGGTCGGTCACTAGAAATGACAATTTGTTTGTTTTCTTCGTGAAGTGTATTAAAAGTGTGGAAGAATTCCTCTTGCGTTTGTTCTTTTCCAGCTAGGAATTGAATATCATCAATTAGTAGCACGTCTACATTACGATATTTGTTGCGAAAGTTAACTGCTTTATTGTCTCTAATAGAATTAATAAATTCATTTGTAAATTTCTCTGAAGATAGATAAACGACTTTGGCGGAAGGGTTATGATCAAGTACATAATGTCCGATAGCATGCATTAAGTGAGTCTTCCCTAACCCCACACCCCCATAAATAAACAGCGGATTATATGCTTTAGCTGGCGCTTCTGCAACAGCTAGTGAGGCTGCATGGGCGAAGCGATTTCCTGAACCAATAACGAAAGTATCAAATGTATATTTAGAATTGAGCATACTTTGAGGAGATTCCTCTTGCTCATTTTGCTGCATATTTTGTACTTGTTTCATTGCAGGTTTTACGTCATCAGGAGTAACGTCTTTCGCCTCCGGAATAATAAATTTCGTTTGCAGTTGAGCCCCTGTTACTTCGAATAAAGCATCAGATATTAACTTAGAATAGCGGCTTTCGAGCCAATCTCTAGCAAATTCATTGGGAGCTACGATTATGAGCGTATCATCTTTAAGAGAGTCTGCTTTTGTACTTTTCAGCCACGTCTCAAAGCTGGGTTTACTTATTTTTTCCTCTATTTTCGTGAGCGTATTATCCCAAAGCTCGTTGATATTTTCCAA